>CP019454.1 GCA_002951815.1 Sulfobacillus thermotolerans | reverse complement strand
CGTGCCAACAACCTAAGCATTCATCTCGTACTCCGACAATTAGTGGAGACCATGCAAGAAGGATACTACTTGTGCCAACAACCTAAGCATTCATCTCGTACTCCGACCAGTATGGCTATACAGTGCGCATCCATGATGTCTTGTGCCAACAACCTAAGCATTCATCTCGTACTCCGACCACGTCCCCGACATAAGCCCCCCGAACAACCTTCACAAGTGCCAACAACCTAAGCATTCATCTCGTACTCCGACAAAAAAAATTGCCCTCACAGGGCAATGTGTTACAAGTGCCAACAACCTAAGCATTCATCTCGTACTCCGACAAGTAGGCCAAGAAACCCAAAATCCCCAGCACCCCGTGCCAACAACCTAAGCATTCATCTCGTACTCCGACCCTGTGCGTCGTGCATTGAGTGCTCTCTATCGCGTGCCAACAACCTAAGCATTCATCTCGTACTCCGACGAGGAGATCACCGTACAGGTTCCGACTCCCGATGAGTGCCAACAACCTAAGCATTCATCTCGTACTCCGACAGCGGTAGTGGGCATCAGAGCCTCCTATTGGACAGTGCCAACAACCTAAGCATTCATCTCGTACTCCGACCCTATGAACCCATATTGAAGCGTATAGGACCAATCTAGTGCCAACAACCTAAGCATTCATCTCGTACTCCGACGATAGCGTGCTGACCAGCATAGAAGATGTTCTGGGTGCCAACAACCTAAGCATTCATCTCGTACTCCGACGTTTCACAAAGCCCGGTTTACGCTCTTTGATTCCTGTGCCAACAACCTAAGCATTCATCTCGTACTCCGACTCGTCGCGTTTGCCACGCTCTGAAAGGGGGCAGCTGTGCCAACAACCTAAGCATTCATCTCGTACTCCGACCAGCATCCCGTGGGGTATTATGGTCCGTCTTGGGAGTGCCAACAACCTAAGCATTCATCTCGTACTCCGACGTGGATATCTCCGGCGCGGCCCTGGCGGTGTTGGGTGCCAACAACCTAAGCATTCATCTCGTACTCCGACAAGATGTCTTTCACTTCGGGCGCGATGCTAGAAAAGTGCCAACAACCTAAGCATTCATCTCGTACTCCGACAGGAATAGGAGGCAAACATGACAATCAACAAGGGTGCCAACAACCTAAGCATTCATCTCGTACTCCGACCCGTGCACTGCCATAGTCGGTTTTGTCCGATGTGCTCGTGCCAACAACCTAAGCATTCATCTCGTACTCCGACTCTATTGCGACGGTTGCGGGCGGATATTACGCGTGGTGCCAACAACCTAAGCATTCATCTCGTACTCCGACTTTAGCCAGATCGTCGTGGACCGAGGCCGATTAGAGGGTGCCAACAACCTAAGCATTCATCTCGTACTCCGACGGAGTATCGCCGCCAAGCGGCCATCTTGCTGAAAGTGCCAACAACCTAAGCATTCATCTCGTACTCCGACGTCGTATTCCAACGCGCCGCGAAAGCCCCGGCCTTGTGCCAACAACCTAAGCATTCATCTCGTACTCCGACCGCTGGTGCTCGAAAACCTTGAAACACGTGGCATTTAGACATAGTTTGCGAGAGCCGGTAAGAATTCCATCGCTTTTTTCTTCTCCATGGTCGTTTTACTCCTTTGCCAATGGCTTCGGTCCGCGTTACGGTTAGGATTCGAGCGCCCTCTATCGTTGGCGAGATGAGAGGGCGCTCGAGAGCACGAGATGTATATTTAGGTTGCCCAGAAGGATGAACCATTCTACCTCATTTGTAGAACGGAGAGGCACAAACCCTTCTGCACAAATTTGCCTATAGCGTCTTTAATTATAGACCATAGCGATAAAATGAGCGAGGTCAGAATTGAAGTTTTTTGATGTCTAAACTCGTCAATGGCCGCCCCACCGAACGAATGCGATTATTCAACGAGCGGCCAATCGGTTGCAGACGTACCAGGATCAACTGGTCCTCCTCAGGATGAATAATTTCTCGTGCTCTCGCCAGTAACTTCACTTCGTCGGTGGGCGTTAACTGACAAACAAAAACTGAATATTGAACTGGCTGACCATAATCATGCATGAGCGTATGGATTTTGCGCCACCGTTTTTCGTTTCCGATATCGTAAGCTGCCAATACCCAATGTCGCATGTCAGCGGGTTACCAATGCACGATACTCGGGAATATCGTCCATCAAATATTGCCCTAAGATGCGCACATCCAGCTCAAGCATTCGTCGATAAGATAACCGATAACCAAATACGGGATGCGTAATCATTTCAGACATGCGCTGTTCATAGGCGGCAAAATATTTTCGTCGACCATTAGGCTTCAACACGCATGCATCAGGCCCCCAATAGAAGTCCTCCATTTTTATTTCTTTAGTGTTTAGCAATCGAATGGCCAGTGAATCCCCCACCAAGGTTCGGTAAGGCTCCACCAAATCCAACGCCAAAGCTGGTCGACCTGGTTCCAAAGAATGAAAGAACCCGAAGTACGGGTCCAGACCGACGGATGATATCGCAACCGTTACGTCACGGACTAATAGTGAATATCCCATGGATAACAAAGCGTTCACTGGATCCTTGGGAGGGCGCCGGTTTCTCCCTTCCATAATCCTCTTACCGTCAATTTCCACCGGAACTTTGATCATGTCCAAAAAATGGGCCATGTAAATGCGAGCTGCATATCCTTCTAAGCCCCGGATCCTATCCTCCGAATCAGCTATGGCAATATCCGTTAACACGGTCTTCAATTCCGGTATCGCAACGGACGACCCGCCGTTTCTACGTAAAAACGTGCGTTGATTCGAGACCTTGGCCCTAATCACTTCTTTGGCTAACTTCACGCGAACTCTGTCCTGTTCAAAATTCGAGAATTGTCGTCTCCGAAGATACGGATTGATTCCTCGGGGCCCGATAAATTGTCCCATAAAGCGTCCCCCAAAAGACAAAAACGTCACGGCAATACCCTGTTCCCCGCAAGCGTGCAATAAGGGCGTGGTTAGCTGCACCCCTGGGCCAATCACTGAGATATGGCTCACATCTTTCATCGGGATGCGGATTTGTGATCCAGTCCGTGGCAAGACAATAATGCTTTCGGATTTTTTTGACAACCGTGTGCCCGGTTCACTGGCATATAAGACTCCCACGTCGTCACGGTGAGTCAAAAGCCGTACCTTTGTCGTAGGTTCTTCTTTTTTTAGCGCCTCGACTTCTTCGGGTAAACAAACGCTATTTAACGAGCATCTGGGACATTTTGGTGAATCCGTCAATGGCGGTGGAATAGGTCCAAGTGATATCTCTTTCGCACGATTAATAACGGCTAAAGTGGCTGAGATTAGAGACTCCGAAAATTCAATAAATATCTTCTTTCGATTACCACGGTAGAATAACCAACCGCCTCGGCATCGGTAACCGTTAGCCCTTAACAATAATCCTTGGGCGCAGAGTTGGATTTGGTCATTCGGCCATGCGCGAGGATCTAATTGGTGGCCCTGAACAGCAAATTCTGGCTGACCCGCAGGTGATGCGGAATGCTTCTCTTCTACCGGCAACCATTCGCCATCATCAAGGGTAACGGCATCCAGTTTTCCGATAATCTCTAAAGCCGGATCTCCCAACATAAGCGTCCGAGGGGCCGGCATATCAGTATCCGGCCCTTCCTTTAAGCGATGATGTTTCTCGGCCCGCTCATGTTGAATCGTGCCTTCGACCGTCTCTAGATTCTCAACGAAAATTCCCTGTACATGCATAAAATGAAAAAGCCGTTCACAATAAACCGCCTCATTCAGCATGCGCACTTGAATTGTCAACCGGAATTCCTCCAAGGATTTTATCTCGGACGCCTTTATTCACCAACGAGTTGACGCGGCCCCAAAATTCCTTCGCTTCAAGCCAATTTCCTCCGGCAATGGTGCCGCTGGGATCCCGAAATAATGTCACAGAATTTCCTCGAAGGAGTTCCGCCGTGTCTTCGGGAATATCCATGTCCTCTTCTAGCGTATCCGATATCTTTATTTTTCCACCTGTTTTCCAGATATAAACGCCGTTGTCCCCTTTTTCAAAGAATCCTTTTCCGTACCGTTTGTTATAAGATGGCGGTGGCATCGCCACGACACGCCCCGAATTTAGAGCGAGCCGACACGACACGCGAAACACCTCATCCTGCGTCCAAAGGCGGCGTTGGAGATTATGAGCTGCATTAATGTCGGCATGTACCTGTTTTAACCGGTAGGATTCTCCGTGCCGCACGACCGACAGTAAGTACTCGCCGTCGCCTGTCGGCAAGACGTCATGGGGACGCAAGGTGTTGATGTCTATGCCAACGTCTGCGGCAATCTCTTTCAAACGAACCATTCCCCTAGTGCGTAGAATCTGCCTAACGGTTGCCCCTCGCACTCCGGGTGCCTTGGTAACGGCATCAAACCGGGAAGAAAATCCTGCATACATTGTGCCGACTGAAATTCCATGAGGTTCGGCTTGGATGCCTGTAACCGCTATCAATTCCTGATGAGTCCAGCGCATGAGTTGCCGGTTTTCCGACCGCGGGCGATCTGTTCTAAAGCGGTACCTTGTTAAATCCTCAAATACCATCAAATGACAAGCTGGATAACGCCTGACCCATTTTTCGCCACGTGCTCGCTTGGAATCATAGGCATAGCCCAGAGTGGTCATTATCAGGTAATTAGCTACTTTCTTGACCCGATCTCGCTTTAATTCTAGGATGTGTCGGCCTAATGCCACCGTATGCGATCTTCCTTGCTGCCAACGTACTACCGAACCGGGAATCCGCGGATGATTCGTCCAAGATGCTATGATTCCTCGAATACGTTCTAGATCCTGCACGTGGTCTAACGAAAGCCCTCCGGACATACGGTAAGCAGAACGCCCAGAACGCAAGTTTTGAATCCGACTGGACAATGATTGCTCGACTTGCCGATGACAGTACACCACAAGCCGTTCCCACTCGGTCGCCGATGCCACCTTCGAATCATTCAAAGACCGATAAACAGGTCCCCAGAGTTCGGGGCTCGTCTCCTCGAGTTTAGAAAGCCTTGCCAGGAATTCTTCTCGGCGATCCCCATCCATATAGGCGCCACGAAGCAAATCGTTCATTCCCCGCATATCGGTCCGTAATTCCCGCAATCCCTGGCGCTGCTGTTCATATCGACGATCCCACTGCTCTCGTCGTTCACCCGGCATGGTCAATAATACGGAACGCTCGTGCACGGCGACCAGGCCAGGACAGTCGGCCACCGGATAGGTCAAGCGGTGTTCTTCGATGCCGGCCTTTAGTTGAACGGAAAATATGGAGACAGCCGCGGCACTTCGTATTCCCAGATCAACCGACATCACATACAGGGGCTTAAATTGAACGTTATCACCGGGCGTTTCATTGTAATATTGCATAAGGACGTCTTTCCGAATCCACACCCGCCCGTTTTGTTGCGTGTGAAATAACCCCGATGGTTTATTGGTGTCCAGGTTGAGGGTGAGAGATAGGTAAATTGAGTCCGGAACACCTTTTTTCAATTGCCGTGGCAATCGATTGCGGTCATATTCAAGTTTGGCGCCACCCCAAGATGCTCTCAAGATGGTTCGTGCGCTTTGATCCTCGACCACTAAGGGGAAATTATCCACAACACTGTCAGTTGGTGCTTCATGAATGCGGTCGACTTGATGAGACGGGCGTAGAAAGACGGTGACCCGTTTTCGCTCATACCATCCCCCGTTACCGTCCGGCCAAAGAATTCGATCAAAGGTTACGCTACCCGGTTGTCCTTTTGTAGGCAAATGGATATGGTAACGATTCCCGCTCGAGGCATTGGCTCCTTCATAGCGCGACCAAATCGGGTGTGCGACCGCATCGGGCAACGTCAGGTTTGCCACGCGTTTGGCCCTTTGTAGTCGTTGCGTCAAATCATTGAAGGCCGCATACCGCTGTAAAAAGGTGGGGTCCACGGCCCATAAACGCTGCCACCGCTCGTCAAGCAACTTTTGATATAAAGGGGCACTTCCGAATTTGTCGCCGAGATCTGATTGTACACGTCTTATGTCATCCAATAAGGTGGCCGATTGCCCATTTTTTCCTAAAGTTTTTTGCCAACGCTCCAATAACCGATCGAATCCTTTAAGCGCTACCCGCCGAATTCGAAACGCTTCAGGCGCATCACTGGCAAATCCTTGATGCTCTTTTCGCATCTCTTCTTCCAACGATTGAGCCACACGATATAATGCTGCATCGGGATCCGCGGTAAATTGCTCTCGATAAAATGCCGAGTGTTTTTGGTTCAGCGCTTCCCATTCACGGCGTACGCGCTGATTCCATGATTCCCATGACATCAATCGCTCAATGGCTTGCTGAAACATACTGCGATCCCATGTCCGAACAAACTGACTTTTGCTTTTCGGATCGAATATATTTTCGCCGACATCCGTAAATAGCGGGATTAAAGGCAGTAACCCATAATCGGCTATTTGGTTTAATACCAAAGGAGTCGGATCGTTGTCTTTCCGGTCCTTCCACTTCCGAAATGTTTCTTCCCAGCGAGGATTACCTTCCGATTTCATTTTCATCCAGGTGGGTTTTCGTCCAGAAGCCGATTGGTCTCGTCCTCCGGCGCTACCGGGGTCGGTCAGTGGACTGAGAAACTTTCGGGCGAGGGTTTTGCTGTCACCTGATTTGCCGACGCTCGACGGCACAATCAATTCGTATACTTGGCGTAATGTTCCTAAGATTTCGGCATCGGACCCGGTAATACGTGGAAGACGTTCCTTTTGCAGTTGGCGGGCATGACATAGTAAATCGGCCTTTAAATCGCTAGCACTAATAATTACCCGAGGGGAAGCATCCTCCCGCGATTGCCGGTAAATATCCTGTTGGCGCAATTTAATGAGCCACTCGGTGTAATACTTGACTCCTTCATTAGTCACCTGATGGGTTTTCCACAACCCAAGCCGTAGTTCCGGATTACCCTTGGTATCAATTTTCACTTTAATATTTCGTGCTGACATCCTTACACCCCATTTGACTTTAATTTCCAGAAGCTATGGATATTGTACTTCGCAAAAGCCGGCGGGTCACGGAAGAGCTTTCTGGCACCTGCCATGGTGATTGGTGGGATCGATTCATCATAAGAATATGTCCAGACCCCGGCTGGCTTTTTGTCGTATCGCTCCGTCTCCTCAGCCAGAATGAGGGGGTGTTTATAGCGAAGAAAACAGGAAAATGACAAACGACCATCACGATTCATAAGGCCCAAGGCTCAGAATATCCAGCGGTCGTGATTCCTATCACCACCCAGCACTATCTGATGCTGCGCCGCAACTTGCTGTATACGGCCGTGACTCGCGGCAAAAAGCTCGTGGTGATTGTGGGACAACCCAAAGCCATCGCCATGGCTATCCACGCCAAGCCGTCGGACCGGCGGTGGTCGAAACTGCATGACTGGCTAGTAGAACGCACGAAAGAGATCTGAGAAACACACGAGAGGGCTGACGGTGAGACTGGGCAAACGCTGGCAATTTGGCTGTCCAGCACCGGTTCACTCATACTCCCCTAAAAAGCGCTTAAAAGGGCCGTCCGCACATTGACAGATAACCAAATAGCTATATACTGATATGGAAACATGAATCACACATTCCAGTGAAAGAAGATGAGCTCGGTGGCAGGAAAAATTGCGATTGTTATTGTATCAGGGTGGGATCAAAAGGCGAAAGTGATGTCGGGTCTTCATGTGGCCAAACGGATTCATGAAGCCAAGGACGCCAACGGAATTGATGCCGTGGAAGTCTTCTTGTTTACCGGTGGCGTCAAACTTCTCGAGAATGCGGAAGAAGAGGTCGTGGCTATGCTGGTTGAATTGCGGGAGCAAGGGATTTTGATGGGGGCCTGTTCGAACCAGGCCGAGGCATGGCAGGTCGAGAACACGGCACAAGAATTTGGCGTGCAGTTAGAATTTGCCCGTGATGCGTTTTCGCGTTACGCACGGGAAGGGTTCACGGTCATGACATTTTAGATCCTAGTGCGGCTCTATTAGGAGAGTGAGCAATGATATCGAAGCCAGATGATTTATGGTACTGGCCACTAGCAGCGCAACAAGCGGAATTGCCCACCTTTTGGGTGCGTGATACCGTGTCAAGTCACGGGCGCTATGCAGACCGGGCCAAGAAGATTACAGGGATCGATTTGGTGCGCTTTCATGGCCATGCTTGTGACGGGCTCTTTCGGGGCATGTATGCCTTATCAGTGGCCTTTCCTGCTTTGTTTCCTGATGGCGTGATTGACCGCACCGATATGCGGGTGATGTCACGGAACAGTCCTTGCTTGGGCGATGTGGCGGCTTATCTGACGGGCGGCCGAATTCGGTTTGGAACCCAAGATGTCGATAATTCATCAGGCGTTTGGTTTTTGTTGCAGCGCATGAGTACAGGGCAAACGGTGAAGGTGCACGAAGAGCCAGGGTTCTTCCCGACCGAGATTGGGCAAGGAGAAGCACAATTGGCGCATTTGAGCGGGGACGATTTAAGTCGCGCTGTCACGGCGTTGCACGACCGACAGAACCAATGGGTGGAGCACGTCTTGTTGCCATCATCGCCATCAGATCATTATTTTGTGGAACCCCTTGATTTTACCTGGCCAGACGTTCCGTTTGAGCATATCGGCGTGAGGACGGATATTTTGTACAAAAACGTGCCGTAACATGCGGCCTTAGGACGCTGCCTTTGCCCAAAATAGTCCCTAGGCAGAACGGAATGTTTCCCGACCGGCTTGGTCAATGCTCGGAAAGTGCTGTTGTTTTCATGAGGGTCAGTGGACCAGGTTGAGGATACGGTGCCTGGACCTGGTCTTTTGACGCGAGAGGAGGCGGTCAGGGGGAACCAGAAGATCACGATGACGGTTTGACCGCCGTCATTTGCTGTGCAAGGGTCACGGCCTTAAACCCATTGGCATAGACAAAATACCGCGTGCCGTGAAGGTCGTAACTGGCTTCGCTTGGCGCATCGGACCCGATGCTAAAGGTCGCGCGTCCGTGTGTACCCGGCAACTTGGCTCCGACTAACGACTTGGCGATGGACTTAGCGGATCCGGTGATGATGCCTGAAGATACGCCGGTGCCTAGAAAATTCATGGTCCATCCATCTTCATGCCATGTAATCAGCGTGGATACTAGTTCTGTTCCCGGATACTGAATCCCGGTGATGCCGGGTGCGAGAGTCAGGCTCACGCCTTGGGTCTTGGGAGGCGCCGGATAAAGCGGCATATCGTCTTGGCGGGCGTGAAAGGGTAGGTACCAGGGCATGGCGGTGATGGTTCCCAAAAGCTCGGCATTCCCTATCTCAATTTGGGTGAATTAGCGGGTAGTGCCGGTCCTGCGCCAATTGTTACCGAATAGCCCTGGTTTTTTTCGGAATACAGCACGTCGAAGTCGCCATGATAAAAGCCGGTGGCAAGATGGCGAGGCAGGTAAACCGGGACATCGGCGGTCAGCGCAAGACGTTGGCCAATGGTATTGCGGACGGTCGCATAACTGGGAAAAACTGCGGGTAAAGCGGGAAGGGGAACATGGGTGGCACGGGCGTTGACTCCGAGGGCTTCTGGAATGACGCGGGCCAGGTTAGCCATGGGCTCATGCCGGGGAGATCTTTTTCGGGATAGACGGCCACGACACGGAAATTATGAGATGGCCAGTGGTTGACTTCTGTGGGCACCTTGAAGTGCCGGGGTTTTAGAAACAACACGCGTTCGGGGTAAGCGGAACTTGGCCACGGTACCGCAAATAACTGGCCGGCGGGCACTGTGAAGACTGACGAGGGATCTGTGCTGGCATTGATAGTGCGGGGAAGGACAGAAGATGAAGCCGGCTTGAGCCAATAGATGCTCGAGGTCATTTGATTCCATAAGGTGCCGGTCCCCGTGCCTAATTGGATTCCCGGATTCGTGAGGACCGCCACGGCTTGGAACCGGGGAGAGGGCCAATGATGGAGCGTGGTGGGAATATGGAAGGCTTTTGGCAAAAGAAAAATGGTGCCACCCGGATTCACATCATAGGCGTTGCTGGGACCTAGGATATAGAGGATATGCTGCTTGGCCCACGATTCAATTTGGGTCGGGGACGCGTTCTGCACGGTGATGGTTGTTGTAGGCGAAGGGGTCACTGCCGGCGAGGCAGACGCTGTGCTTTGGGAAGATGGCGTTATCCCTGTGCTGGCTGGTATTGTAGAAGCGCTAGAATGGGGGGGATGATAGGGCGCTGCGGTGTGCTGCAGTCCACAACCGCTTAACGTGAGTAGGATCGGTAGCGCGGGGAATAGACCCCAGGATGTTTTGTATGGCAAGGTGCTGGCCCCCCTGTACGGTGGTTTATTAATCAACATAACGCAAATGACCGCGAAAAAGTCACGGGCCTCTGGCCGTCCAACAAAAGGGGAAGGAATAGCCTAAACTTTGATCGGGACCTGGCATGGCGCCTGATAGCAGGGAAAGCCGACTCGCTTTGCGCGTTGAAGACGTGTGGGCCTTGGGGAGGCTCCGTTTACGGATCCTCCCCTATTGATTAGACCGCGGGATATTCGGGCAATTGGTCAAGCTTGGCCAGTAAATCGGCTTTGTTAATCTTACCGGCGCTGGTTAGGGGCATGGTGGTAATATAGAAAATTCGTTCGGGAACCCATATCGGCGCAATGCGTCCAGCCAGGGCTTGATCGTGCAAATACGCGGTGACTATCTCGGGGTCTATGGCCTGCCGCGTTTGTACAACGGCTACGGGCTTGTCGCCCCACTGCGGGCTCATGACGGGTAAGACGGCGACTTGGTCAATGCCTTCGATTTCCGAAATAATGGTTTCCAAGTAGTGAGTTGGGATCCATTGGTTCTCCCATTTAACCGCCTCGGTGAGGCGGTCGATGACGGCAATTGTGCCATCAGGGAAAGGGGTCCCTAAATCTCCAGAAACAAAGTAGCCCTCGCGGTAATGTGAGAGCGTTGCCGCCTGATTATGCCAATACCCAGAGGGCAGCCAGGGGCTTTTTACCCACAGTTCTCCCGTGCTTTTCCCGTCATGAGGCACATCGTGGCCAGCTTCATCACATACACGGATCTCGACCATCGGGAGGGGCAAAAGTCGGGTGGCGAGCACTGTGGCCTGCTCTACGGAGGACAATGCCGTATGGGGAGGTACGGCCGAGATGGCGGCTGCCAATTGATCGGCGCCGCCATAGACGACGGATAGGGCGACGTGACGTTCGTTCGCACGACGCACGAGGCCGGCTGTGATGGGCATCCCCCCTGTCAGCACTTTCAGCGGTTCCGTCAGGGGCTCTGTCAACACGTTGAGCAAGGCTTGCAGCTGGGTCGGAACCATGTTGCTCCAGGTGACACCGTGACGATAGATGAGAGCGGCTTGCTCTTGGGGGGATATTTTCCCTGCGAGAACCACAGAGGCGCCAACATAAGGAGCAATGAAGGGGATGCCCCATCCATGCATGTGAAAGAATGGAATCAGCGGTAAGATGACCTCATTCATTCCAAGACGTGCAGGGGTGTCATGGAGCGCTAAATGATGCACCATTTGCCACGATGATAGTAGGACATCGCGGTGGCGGTAAAGAGTCGCTTTGGGACGTCCCGTCGTTCCGGTAGTAAAACACAGGGAATAGGGGTCATTTTCATGGATAGGGGTCATGAGGGGCTTGTTGTCAGCGTGCCGATGCGCTTCAATGTCTTCGGGCTTTATCAGAGGATGGGGCACCATGTGCCGCAAAGAATGGCCCAAGGACATAAAATCTGGTCCCACAATCAGCCATTCATCATGAGCCAGTCGTACAGTGTATTCTAAGTCGTTTAATGAGAGGCGGAAATTGAGAGGATGAATCACGGCTTTAAGCATGGCCAGGGCATAGTGCAACTCAAGATGACGCAAGGAATTGACGTCTAACACGCCGACAACGTGGCCAGGGCGGATGCCGATTTGGTCTAAGGCCCCTGCCAATTGTATCACGCGTTCTAAAAGGTCCGGATAAGGCGTGAATTGATTGTCCGCCCAAACGCCTTGAGCCGGATATTTGTCGCTCGCTTCACGAAGCACTTGAGGGATGGTGAATTGGTCCATGACGCACCTCTTTCCTCATTGACGAGAATGGCCGATACGGGTTGTGTCTTTTGTGGGTCTGCAAAATAGAGACAGAAAGAGGCGAGTAGACACCGTACGCCCGGCTTTCAGCTTCAAGGGCATTCTCCTTTTTGTGTGAAGACTACAAAACATTTCCTGTGTCTGAACGGCAACGACGGTGTTAATGCTGTGCCATGATGTATGACAAGAAGTCGAGGGTGTAGAAGTTCTGATTTGGGATAGTGCAAGGCAAAAGACTATCCAAACATGCTGTTACTCTTATTATAAACGACCCCCAAGAGAACTAAGCAATGACAGAACTTTGGCTCTTTTGCCCAAAAGCGCCGCACCCGGCAGGGTTTTTTGTTGGTCGTTTTCCCAGATGACGGAAGAAGCTCCCAGCATATGGGAGCTTCTTCCGTCATGAGGATAGCCGTTAGAATGAGGGTTTAAAGTCAGATCCCAACGTAATAATCATATCGACATGGGGCACGTCGTGATAAGGACTGTCGGATAACGTGGTGGTGCCTTGAGGGCCTAACACGCTGGCGATGGATTTCGCAAAGGGGTCGTCTCCCGTGAAATTGACGATCGTATTTTGCGTGTGGTTATGAGAGTTGGCCCAAATGACGTTCGTGACGGTATAACCTTGGTGCTTCAGCCAAGTGGCCAATTGTTCGGCTGGCGCCAAAGACTGGGTGCCACTACGGATTTCAAAACCGATACTCTTCTTCTGTGCGGCGGTCCAAGGTTGGCCCATGATGAGTTGATCAGCCAATAACCGTTCCCATTTGGTATTATCCACCCAGTAATCGAGCTTGACGTGCATATAGGGATCCATCCGCACAGTCGGCGTGCCAGGGATGGTAGCAAATTGAACGTGGGACAAAGAAACATGGCGAGCGACCAAGGCCAGGGCTAAGAGTTGATTATCTTGGAGATTGGTATAGACAATGTCTTTGCGCAGCTCGAGCGCAATCTGTGGCAATTTGGGAAGATTGCTCGGTTGCAGCAGTTTGTGCATAACGGCACGAATGACTTCTTGTTGCTGAAATGACCGCCCGATACTGCCCATCGGCTCGCTACGAAAACGTGCGAACTCTAACACTTGTTGGCCGTCTAAGTGTTGGACTCCGGGATTTAGGTTGATGTCGAGATAATTCCCGGTACCTCCATAATGCATGGGATATGGGACATCTAGGGTTAATCCGCCAATTTGATTAATGATGTCAGCAAAATTCCACATCGTCGTTTCCATATAAAAATCCACGGGAATATGGAGCATTTTTTCGACTTCAGCGACGGCTAGCTTGGGTCCTCCGAAATAGTTGGCCTCATTGAGCTTGGTTTCGCCAACATGGGGAATGTTGACCAACGAATCACGGGGCACGGACAAAACATTGACCTGGCCGGTTTTGGTGTCGACACTGACAAGCATCATGGCATCGGTGCGGTCACGCACATGCGGATTGGTCACATCTTTTCCATTAATAATGCTAAGTGCATTGCCGAGCATCAAAATCGTCACGCGTTGTTGGCCTAAGGCATAGCCTTTGTTCAAGGCGCTCACGCGTGCTGTATTAAGGGCTCGGGAGGGATCAAACAGCCACCACAAGGCACCGGCTAAGACCGCGATGATAACGAGAAGCAAGGCCATAAGGCGTCGTCTGCGTCCGGGCCGCACACGCCATTTGGCGCGTTTATTCGAGGCTTTAGCCGCACGCGTGGGCTTGGGTTGATTCACATGGTGGGACATCGAAACCTCCGTATGCATGCCTTGGGCATGTTCATTAGACTTATGAGTGATTGTATCATAGGGACGATAAGTCCTTCTTAAGAATTTCCTAAGGGTTGCACAACGAGGAGCCATCGATTTGGGAAAAGTCCTGCCCCGCGTACCGGATTCGGTTCCATGACAATAGTTGGGAGAGCCGACTTTTGTCGATTTGCTCTAATTTTGACCATTACCGCAGACATTGTGGATTTGTGCTGGGCAATATAACTTCATGAAAAATAAATCGCAAGAACCATAGAGCATTGAATAGGAAATTGTTATCCTCTATAAAGGATATGAATTATCATAATATCGACTTCTTATGGCCTTTATGGTGGCTGGGTTTATGGGTACTCGTGCTTCTGATAGGCGGTGTTTTTACTCGCGGTGACGAGGACCTTGGGCGGCGGTTTGGGATTGTCGCGGCTGTCGTGACGAGCACCGCCTATTTTCTGTTCCGGATGACGACGCTGGATGGGGCCACGTTATGGGACGGGGTAGCCTCCGTGCTACTATGGGGGGCAGAACTGCTTGGGCTCTTTCAATTGGCGATTTTTTATCTCCAATCGTGGCGATTACCGCGGTCCTGGCGTCCGGATCCGGAGCCCCCGGCCTTTTTCTGGCCTACGGTAGATATCTTGGTGCCAACGTATAACGAAGATCTTTCGATTTTGCGACGAACCCTTACGGGATGTGTCCTCCAAGACTATCCGCGCGACCGCTTGCACATCTATGTCTGTGATGACGGAGCGCGTCCTGCTGTTGAGCACTTAGCGGGTGTTTTGGGGGTCCACTACTTATCACGGCCGACCCGCACCGATGCCAAGGCCGGCAATTTAAACGCGGCCTTGGCGCAGACGACGAGTGAGTGCATTGTGATTTTCGATGCCGATATGGTGCCCAAGCCTGACGCGGTCAAACGCTTGGTACAACCCTTGCTACAAAATTCTAAGTGTGCCTTTTCTCAAGCGCCGCAAGCCTTCTTTAATCATGACCCGTTTCAGCATAATTTAGGATTATATGAGGCGCTACCTAATGAGCAGGACTTTTTCATGCGCTCCTTGCAGGCTGCACGGGCCCAGGTCAATGCCTTGCTTTTTGTAGGCAGTAATGCCGCCTTTAGGCGCCAAGCCCTCGAAGCGATCGGCGGCTTTCCAACCGGGACGATTACCGAAGATGCGGCGACGAGTTTGTTACTCGAGAGTCAGGGATGGCGAGGATGTTTTGTTCCCCAAGTTGTGGCACAAGGCTTAGCTGCTGAGTCGTATCAAGAATTTCTGCATCAACGCGCCCGGTGGTGCCGCGGGAATATTCAAGTGTTCAAACTGTGGAATCCGTTAACGTTGCCAGGACTCAGCCTGATGCAGCGGATGATTTATCTCTCAGGCACGCTGTATTGGTATTTTGGGCTCCAAAAAATGATTTACCTCTTGGCTCCTTTGCTGTACCTAGATTTCGACGTGCGGAGTTTGGTGGCGCCCACTTTGTGGATTGTCGGCCTATGGCTTCCCGCCTTTGTGAGTCAATGGATGACCTTTCGGCGCATTACACGGGGGTCTCGCACACTATGGTGGAGCCATGTGTATGAGGTGGTGCAGGCTCCGGTGATAGCGGCCGCCGCATTTTGTGAAACGATGGGATGCAAAGCCCAAACCTTCCGGGTCACCGAGAAAAACCTAACATCGGACCGGCCTCAGGTCGCATGGCGGTCAATGGGTGTGTTTGTGACCATTTTGGCGATGACCGTGCTCGGCGTCACCCGCCGTTGGCATCAAATCGAGATGGCGAGAGGACACATCGGGTTTCTGCTACTAGCAGCTTTTTGGGCGTTTTACAATGCCGCTGCCATTATCACCGGCATGGCCGTCAGTGTTGATTGGCCACGTTGGCGCCGAACCGAACGATTTCGTGTGAACTACGCGACCTACGGTGTGTATCGCCATCGTGTGATACCGGTACGAGTCGTGGATTTGAGTGAAGGAGGATGTGCGGTGACCGTGTCTGGGGATAGTTCGTGGAGCGTGAACGACTCATTTCAAATCTTTTTAAATGGTGTGGATGTGACCGGGCACATTGTGCAGCGGGCCGATAATCAAGGAGACTCAGTACTCTTGCATGTGCGCTGGGAGGCCCTGGACGATCTGGCGTATCAGGCGGTCTTTCGGCTGACTTACGCGCAAACTACGGGTTTTTCCCTCCAGTCAGATCCCAAAATTACCTCGGTATTTCAAGGATTGCAGCACCGCTGGCATGGGACAACAAGACGTCCGCGTTATCAGCAACAATCAGGCCAGTCGCCGTCAATGTTTGGATAAAGACGGGAAGATGCCTTACGAAAATTCCGCCGATTTTAGGCGTGGTGCTGAGATTTGGTTGGCCTCAATAACGTGTAAGCGCGTTGGTATTCCAAAAGATTGAGATCATGATACACTAAGTCAGCGAAAACGTTTGGACGCGGTGTCAACCATTTTGTGGTCTGTTTAAAAACTTTGAGATGGTATCACAACCCATTAACGATTGTTGTGAGCTCCAAGAGCTTACGCAAAAATAAGGTAGGTAGAAAATATTATGGACCGGATTGATATTAGCAATGAGCGGATAGGACAAATTGCAAGAAGCGAGGTTTTCGCCAAAGGACTCACCTATGCGAAGGAGAGTCGGGTGTTTAATGTCACGGTGCGGCGTGGCCATTTAATGGGGGAAGTGGAAGGTCTAGGGCGGGAACCGTACCAGGTGCACGTGACCTTGGCGCCTCATCATGACGCTTGGGTGCCGGAGACGGTAGCGTGTTCCTGTTCGGCCCCAGGTGTGTGGTGTGCCCATGTGGTGGCCGTTGTGGTGATTGCTCGGGATTTTCCTGATCAGGTCTTGCAACGCCAACCGTTGACGTCCCTGATTCGGCTGCTGTCTTTAGAGGACGCGCAAGATGTCTTAATCCGCTTAGCGGCTATTCCATCTGTCCGCGAACAAATAGAGCGCATCCTGCGTTAACTCCATGCCCTAGACGTGGTGTTTTTGTTAGGCCCGGATTCATGAAGCGTCTATCAGGCCAGAGGGGCTAAACGTATCAAGCAAAATGGGTGCCTCTTGGTCATTCACCCCCTTATGATAGAGGGATTCGAACGGGAGCCCCGGTCGCTAATGGGACTGAGGCGGTCCTATTGCTGTGGCACAGTGAGTTGCGCCAGGGGACTTCACAGATGTCTTGAACGAGGGTTTTAACAGTTTGCTAAAAGTTTACCTATGGTTACCCATTATTGTATAATTTAGGTATGCATAGAAAACTTGTCGGCATTCGTGAAGCGGCGGAATTTTTAGGTGTGACCCCATCGACGTTACGTCGATGGGACCACGAAGGAACGTTGTTGCCCGATGAACGCACAGCGGGTGGGTATCGGCGTTACGACTTGGCCCGGTTGCGACCTGACCAGTTTCACCGACGCAGCCCGCGTCGCAAAACCGTCGCCTATGCCCGCGTATCGAGCCACGACCAGAAAGACGATCTGGAGCGGCAAAAGCACGTGCTGGAGATCTATTGTGCCCGTCAAGGGTGGACCTTTGAGGTCGTGGCGGATCTCGGATCCGGGATGAATTATCACAAAAAGGGTCTCAAGCGCCTCTTAAATGACATCCTCGCCGACCGGGTCGGTCGGCTGGTTGTGACCCATAAGGACCGTCTCGTGCGCTTTGGGGCGGAGCTCGTCTTTGCGATCTGCGAAGCCAAGCAGGTGGAGGTGGTGATTCTCAATCAAGGCGAGGACACGACCTTTGAGGAAGAGCTGGCTCAAGACGTCCTCGAAATAATCACCGTGTTTTCGGCTCGGCTCTACGGCAGCCGCTCCCGCAAGAACCAAAAATTGCTCGACGGCGTGAGACACGCCGTGGAGGAGGCGTCATCATGATTCTGGCCCATAAGATTGCGCTCGACCCGAATAACGTTCAAGAGACGTATTTCCGCAAGGCCGCCGGGACGGCCCGTTTCGCGTACAATTGGGCCTTGGATCAGTGGCAACAACAGTTCGACGCATGGAAAGCCGATCCTACGTTGCCCAAGCCGACCGAAGCCGCTCTGCGGCGTCAACTCAATGCACTCAAGCGCGACGCCTTCCCCTGGATGCTGGAGGTTACCAAGAACGCCCCCCAGATGGCGATTATGCACTTGGGTCAAGCGTTCAAGAATTTCTTTGCGGGGATCGCCGAGTATCCCACGTTTAAGAAAAAGGGCCGACACGACAGCTTTACGCTCACCAACGACCCATTCACGGTCAAAGGGCAAAAAGTGCATATTCCCAAATTAGGCTGGGTGCGCATGCACGAACCGTTGCGATTTATCGGCACAGTGGTAGAAGGCACCGTGTCGCGGACCGCTGATCGCTGGTTTTTGAGCGTCACCGTCGAACTTCCCGATCCCCCCAGTGTCCGCCGCGAAAGCCAAGCGGTAGTCGGCGTGGATTTGGGCGTGTCGGCGTTGGCGACGCTCTCGACCGGAGAGAAGATCGTGGGACCGAAAGCCTATGCGGACGCCTTGGCACAGCTTCGTCGGTTATCGAAACAATTCAGTCGCCAGATGGAAGTCGCCAAAGTCCGCGCCGGGCTTCAGCCCGGCCAGCCCACCCCGAAAGGGATGCCCATGCCCTTGTCCCAGAATATGCGAAAGACGCAGCGGCGCATGGCCCGACTCCATGCGCGGATTGCGAATATCCGGGCGGATGCGTTACACCAACTGACCACCGATCTTGTGCAGCGCTTCGATGTCATGGCCATCGAGGACCTGAACGTCGCCGGGATGCTCAAAAATCATCCTCTCGCCCGGGCGATTGCTGATATGGGCTTTGGGGAATTCCGTCGGCAACTCGCATACAAAGCGGCCCAATGCGGGAAAACGGTGGTCATCGTGAGCCGTTGGTATCCGAGCAGCAAAACGTGTTCCGCGTGTGGATACAAAATGCCGAAAATGCCGCTCGCTATGCGGGAGTGGACGTGCCCAGAATGTCACACACACCACGACCGCGACATCAATGCGGCGATCAATTTGCGAACCGTGGCCGAGAGTTCGGTGAGGAGCTCCTCACCCGTGTCTGCCTGACGGCAGACCTGCTCGGTGACAGCCTGTGGAGTGCCCGCCCGTGGACGACCGGCCAATGGCCCTAAGAAGCGGTGGCATGATGACACAGGAAGGTGGCTCCGTTTGATCAATTGATTAACGATGATCAGACTTGGATAAGTCCATCAGAACGGTCCCCGTTGTCTTTAGAATGTTTTTTGCACAACCTCTGTCACGTGTTCGAGGGCGGTGCGTAAGTGCCGATAAAAGCTAGCACGGCTGAATGCAAAGCGTTTCATGGCCGAGATGGGATCAGTGTGGCGCTCGACATAGACCCAGTGCAAGACCTGGGCATCCTCTGCCGTTAAAGGGGCAATAAATGGCGGCTCTAATAAGTCTTTCAGGCCCCGGCGCCAAATGGGTCCAGCGTCTGCGGAAAATACACTGTCATCGGCGAGATGAAAGGAATGGTCATGAAGGTGCTCATAGGCCGCTTTGACCTCAGCACTGGTAATGTCTGTCCGACGTATTAAGGCGCTGTGGGACAAGCGCGCTAACACTGGGACAATCCAGCGCGCAAACGGCAGTTGTCTGAGGTCTAGCTCATAAAGTATGGCGTCACCACTGTGAAAAGTTGTCGCATGATAACCAAACGTTTGTAGAAATTGCTGCAGTGCTGGGACTTGGGCCATGACCAAATTGCGGTTTCCTGCCATCAACCCAAAGGCATCGCGAATGACGATGCCCATGAGTTCATCACGGGGATAATCTTGTTGCGTGGGGTCTACGCCTGCTGTGAGATGATAGGTGGTATTGGACTGCCCCAGATTCTCTTGGGATAGGTGTAAAGCATCGAGCAATGCGTCCGTAAACGCCGGATGATAGGCGCGCATCAGATCGACCGTTGCCGGCGTAAGCCAAATCGACATCATATAGGCGATAGGTTGTCCCGTGTCTTGCCGGCGCAAGATGCGCAAGAGTTCTGGGAAACGGGTCATGACCTCGTAGAGAAAGTCCTGGGCGTCTTCCGCGCTTATGGGAAGGCTTTCACGCTGCCATAACCTGCTGACGTTAAGCAACCACTCGGTGTCCTCGCGCCGGAAGGGCGTGGGTTCGAATTGATCCAAGAGGGCCCTTAGATTCGCGTACGGCGTGGTGATGCCAAAAACGTCGCGGAACAACCAGAAAAATTGCTGGGACATAAAGGTTCCGCTTGTGGGCGTGCCAACGCGGCAATGGTGGATGAAATAGCGGAAGATTTTGTCGCGGAGCTGAGTAAAGTGCTCGGGGCGCTGCGCCCGCAGATGCTCATACCAATAATGCCGGACCAAGTCATGCAGGGTCAGGCCTTGCGGCGTGCGCCGCACAAAGGCCAGCTGGCTTAAGGATTGGTATTCCGCAAGGCTCACGGGACGGTGCAATATTTCTTGAATGAAATTCCACGGAGCCACTAGGGTTAGGGCTAAGATGTCAACGGCGTCGCGCGACGGCGAATGCTCTTCTAGTTCGTTCCATAACGCAGGTAGCCCAGTAGCGTCTGGTGTGCCGGGCGTCTCGAGCGACAAGGCCAGCGCCAGAGGTAGTCCTCGCGTCTGTTCGTATAAGGTTTCGGCCGGCATTTCCTGGGTTGGCACGCGTGACACGTGTGCTTGCCATTGACGGATCTCGGCTAACGTAAAGGGTTTGAGCGGGAGATCAATAGCACGTCGTTGCCAGCCTGGGTCTAGACGCCACCGGGAAAGAATGCTTTGGCGGGAGGCCAAGACGACAAGCAGATTGTGCGACGGCCAAGAGGGCAGGAGCACTTCTCGCAACCACGCATCGAGTCCGTAAATTTCGTCATAGTTGTCGATGGCGAGCACAGCGTGTTGCGCGGTCAGTTGTGAAGCCAGGGTGGTACTGTGAAAAACGGAAGGCAAGGCCGATAAAAAGGATTGGGCCGTATTGTCCACGGTCCGCGCGTCGAGCCACGCGGTCAATGCGCCCGCGTCACGAGCGATTTGAAAAAACCGCAGCAACAACGTCGATTTGCCGATGCCACCGATCCCGTGGAGTCCGACCACGAACGTCGGCGCGACTTTTTCTGCTAACCAATCTCTTAACGCTTGGCATTCTTCTTCCCGCCCAATAAACAGGCGTTCGGATGGCCACAGAACCACCTCATCCCCCAGATTCATACCGCGGTAGGAACCCAAGAGACCGCTATGGCAAGAGACTCTCCTAGCATTCCCCATCCCCCTTCATAGAGGCACCGTGATAATGTCTCACGAGGCCTCTGAGATCTCTCAATATAGAATCGCCCAGGCGACGCATCCCAGATGAATTGGCGTATCCGTACGGCCCATGCAAGCGCCACTAGATCCATGGCGGTGCCTATGGGTTTATGGGATTGGTCATCATATGAATTTCACTTCGTAAGGGTATGATAGCAATTTGTATAGAGTATAGCATGGATATTGTTTTCGGGGCGGCTCACTGTAGCGCGGTAAAGGCCACAGGCCCCCGACGTTGGTTATGCGGAGGCCTGTAGCGATCTTCGAGGATAGGGCTAGCCCATAAGTTTTGTTGCGGTCAATAAGGCATATTCGGGTAAGGGTCGCCCTTGGGCGAGAAACTTTTGCTCCATCAGGGTAGTCACCAACGCACTATGGGAGAAGAGCTGGGGAAAATTTCCCCGTACGGTTCCCGTTTTTTCATCAGCATGTTCGCCGTACAAGCCTAAGGGCGTGGCTTGTGCCAAGTGCCGCTCAATCACGTGCTGGGCCTCCTCGTGCCGCCCTTGCCGCAACAGCACGCGGGCATACCAAAACCCAACCAACAAAAATGGAAAGCGCGCCTTGCCTAAGTCATCGGCACGGTATCGGTAGACGAGCCCATTGTCAACGAGTGTGCTCTCAATGGTTTTTAATGTATTGATAAAGTATGGGTTATGCACGGAGACGAAGCCATAAAGGGGCAAGGTGAGAAGCGCCGCGTCGGGAATGCCACCTGTGGAACGCGGTAAGAACGAGCCCGCTTGCTGTGCCTCTTTCCATAGAGCGGTGGCGATTTTTTCGGCGCTGTCCTGCCACCGCTTGGCGTCGATGTCATCGTGCATAGCATGGCGTGCCATTGCTGCTGCGGTGGTGAGCCCTAGCCAGTTCATCATGCGCGAATGGGTATGCTGGCCGCGGATCGTACGGTATTCCCATAAGGAGGCATCGTCTTGGTACCACGTTCTTTGAGCCCACTCCGCGAGAGCCGTAATCGCCCACCAGTAGGACTGGACAAATAGGTCATCGTGGGTCTCTTGCCAAATGCGGTAGACAAGCCATAAGACACTGCCGACTAAATCCAACTGTCGTTGAGAAATCGCTCCATTGCCGGCCCGCGCCGGGCGGGTCTGTTCATAGCCCCTGAGCCATAACAGATCGTGCTCGCGTTCCGGAACGGTGCCGTCTACCCGCAAGAACGGCGTGGGGTAGACCCGGCCGGTGATGAGCACACTGTTGAGCAAAAATTCGGTAATACGCTTGGCCTCTACGACGTTTCCTGTTAACAGCAAGGATTCGCCGCTATAGGCGCTGTCGCGAACCCATACGTAGCGGTAGTCCCACTGTCGGGACTCGCCGGGAGCTTCCGGTAAAGAGGTCGTGGCTGCCGCTACCGGGGCGCCGGTGGGACGAAACGTCAAGCCTTTAATGATTTGCAAGCTGCGTCTAATAGGCTCTTCGGCATCTTGCGCCGCCGTGGGCAGCGCCCAAAAGGCAGAAGATTTGACCCAAATGCGGTCTGCATCGGTTGGAACTGGGGCCGAGAGCCAACGCCAGTCGGGTTTGGCTTCCATCAATACCCGGAAGACCACCGTAAGGCGTCCAGGGCCACATCGCCATTGGTCCATGCGGCTCATCAGCTCGGCCGGACCTTGGATAATGAGGGCGGCTTGGCCAGGCCCTACAGGATTAATGAAGCGCATGCCGTGGGGCAGTGGCACAAAAGAGGGCCTGACGACGCCATAATTAAAGCTGGGTCGGCACGTCAAGACCAGCGGAACGGTACTATTCGCGGTCAGCCACAGCGCATTGCGTCCCACTTCTAGACCCGTAGTTATGGTGGCGAAGCCACCGGGACACTCGAAATGC
Source organism: Sulfobacillus thermotolerans (assembly GCA_002951815.1). Taxonomy (GTDB): domain Bacteria; phylum Bacillota; class Sulfobacillia; order Sulfobacillales; family Sulfobacillaceae; genus Sulfobacillus; species Sulfobacillus thermotolerans. The sequence continues at coordinate 3,294,166 of CP019454.1, read as the reverse complement.
GTTTCCAGAAACAGCCCTTCGGGACGGTAGCGCTGCGTGACGGTGGTATACCCTTCGGGCTCCAGACTCAGATAGCCCCCAGCGTGATGATCGAGCAGGCGGCTAAAGATGGTGGGTCCATCAAATCTTGGAACCGGCCACCAGTCTACGGCCCCCGTGGGACCGGCGAGAGCCGTCGTAAGGCCATTGGCCAACAGGGCGTAAAAGGGTTTCATGGTGAGACGAAAACCTGCCTTTCTGTGTGGGCATGACGATGGATGTGATGAGGGGGTATTGGGCGTCTAACCCTTCACACTGCCTGCGGTGAGCCCCGATTCAATCCGCTTTTGCAAGAACAAAACAATCAAGGCAATGGGCAGAGATGCAATCACGACGCCTGCATAAATTTGCCCATAATGCACGTAATAGGCGTTGCGGAAATTGACGAGGGCTAGCGGAACGGTATCCATATTAGGCGTCTGAATGAACGAGAGCGCAAAGAGAAAGTCATTCCACGAGAGAAGAAAGCCTAAAATGGCGGCTGTAAAGATGCCAGGCATGGCAATCGGTGCAAATACGCGGGTGATGGTTTGGGTGATGGTAGCGCCGTCCACCATGGCCGCTTCTTCAATGTCTGCCGGGATTTGGCTGAAAAATGCCGTCAAAATCCACGTGGTGATGGGCAACGACAAAATGAGATAGGGGATAATCAAGCTCTGATAGGTGTTGAGCCAATGCAGATGGCGGAACACCAGGAATAAGGGACCGACCATAGCGATTTGGGGAAAGAACGAGACGAGCAGAATAAAACCAAGAATGGGGACTTTTCCTTTAATCGGCATGCGTGAGAGCCCATAAGCGGCCATCGATCCCAGCACGACCGATAACAACGTTGCCATGCCTGCGACGAACATGCTGTTTAAGAGCGGCCTGAGAAAGTTTTCGACCGCAAATATGGCTTCATAGTGCACAAAGGTCCACTGTGTGGGCCATATGCTCGATGTTTGTCGGTTCAGCGCAAATGAGGATTCGAGCGAAGACTTGAAGACCCAATAGAAGGGAAAGAGCGAGTAGAGGATAATAATCGCCACCAATGCATTGAATCCTGTCCGGCCTAGGCGTGATTTCATGCCATAAACCCTCCTCTTTGGCGCAACAGGCGCACATATATGGCGGCCAATATTAACGCGAGAACCGTAATCGCGACCGCCACCGCTGCCCCAAAGCCGAAGTTCAAGGACACCATATATTTGTACCAATCGTAATAAGCTACGACTTCGGTGCTTTGGCCGGGTCCGCCGCCTGTCATCACAAAAATCGTGTCGAAGACGAGCATAGCGCTTAAGGTGCGGAAAATGAGAGCGACCATAATGGCTGGGCGCAGCAAGGGAAGCGTGATCGCCCAGAACGCTTGCCAGCTGTTGGCGCCATCGATGCGTGCACTCTCATAGATCTCTTGCGGAATGGTTTGCAAGCCTGCCAGCAGCAATAGCGCAATGAAAGGTGTGTTCTTCCACATATCGCTCAGAATAATGGGTACCCAAGCTAGCGTCGGCGAGTTGAACCACACGAGTTGAGAACCGGGCAGGTGCAAAGCCTTGAGGGCGAAGTCGACAAAGCCTGAGCGGATATCAAAGAACATTTTCCAAAGCAGGGCAGATACCGCGGTTGGGATGGCCCAGGGGATAAGAATCGATGCGCGGACCAAGCCACGCGCCTTAAACTGCCGGTGGACAATGAGAGCCAAAATGAGGCCCGCGACAAATTCCAGGGTGACGGAGACGACCATAAAAATCCCCGTCCGACCTAAGTCCCCCCAGAAATTAGGGTCAGTGACCATCTGTTTATAGTTGGCTAACCCGGTAAAGTGGCCGGTGCCCGGCTCCGTCAGCACATCAAACCGGGTCGACAACACCAAATTGTATACAAGAGGATAGATGGCAATGGCGGCTAAGGCCGCCACTGCCGGTAAGACCAAAAGATACCCAACCCGCGAACGGGCAGCCATATAGGAACGGCGCCGCTTTGGCTGGGGAGAGCCTGTGCCTAGTGCAGGAGCTAGTTGCGTCTTAGCTGCCATGGCCGCTCACAATCGCTTCCACAGCCTTTTGGGCTTGATTGAGCGCCTGGGTGGGAGTTTCTTGCCCGGAATAGGTGGCCGATAGGGCTTCTTGAATCTGGGCCGAGATTTGGGGATACAAAGGGGTGACGGGACGTGGGGTCGCGTCGGCATAGACCACCTCTTCTTGTTTGAACCACGGGGCTTTGGCCAATAAGCTCGGGGTGTAAGCATCGGTCCGGGCGGGAGGATCGCCTGAGATGAGCGCCCGCGCTGTCATCGTTTTAGCGGAGGTGAGATATTTCACCAGTTCCCAGGCCTGTTTGGGATACTTGGTATTTTTGTTGATGACGAGGTCATCGCCGCCTAATGAGGCTGTAGGTTGCCCTCCATCTATAGGCGTGGGGACAAAAGCCACTTCGTTTTTCACAGCAGATCCTGATGCTTCCGCTAAGGGATAGAGATAGGGCCAGTTGGTGGCAAAGACGGCATCACCCGAGAGAAAAGCTTGCTGAACATTTCCCTCTTCCCACCCGGTCACTGCGGTGGGCGACAATCCTGTCTTTATGGCGTTGTCGAGCCACGTCAAGGCCTTGATATTTTGAGGAGAATTCAAGACCGGCTTGCCTTGAGCGTTAAGAAATGACCCACCAAAGCCGCCTGAAATGTCTTGAAAGACGGTGACGGCTCCTTCATATTTGTTCCCCTCAAAGGCCAGCCCAATCAATTTGGGGTTTTTCTTCATAGCGGCCCGGGCATCAGCGGTGAGCTGAGCAAAAGTTTTAGGGGGAGTTTTGACGAGATCGGTGCGGTAATACAAGCCTTCCACATTAATAAACCAAGGCATGGCATAGAGTTTGCCGTGATACTCTCCTGACTTGACCATTCCTTGATAAAATGTGCTGGTATTGGGATGAAATTGGTTTAGAGGCATAATCCATTTGGCGGCGGCAAATGTGGCGGGCCAAATAACATCGGCGGTGATAACGTCGGGCGTACCCGATCCTGACGTTAAATCGGTAATAAGGGTTTGATAAGCGTCGTTCGAGGAGGCCGACAAGGTTTCAATTTGGACATGAATATGGGGATGAAGTTTTTCAAACGCGTTGACAGCGGCTTGTGTAGCTTGGGCTTCGGTTCCGAGCCCTTGGGTGGCAAAGACGATGGTGACGTTATGGGGACCGCTGGCGCCTGTGGCACTAGATCCGCAACCGGCGAGGGTGAGTAGCAAGGCTGTGCTGCTCATGACGGCCACAGTGCGGCGGCGAACCTGTCTTGGCATGTTCACGGGGCATCCTCCTATCCTTTGGTAGGCAGCGCGTTGTCAGAAGCAACGGCGGCGCCTGGTCATTCTATGACCCGAAAGGCAGTATGATGGCGAAAGAATCCTGCCAATGCGATTGTTTTCTGCGTGATTATGTATGCAATACAGAAAACTTCTAGTATTATGGCACGATATTCCATATAATTCAATCGTTTAAGTGAAACGATTAAGTGCTGAGGTGAAAATATTTGGATCACAGAAATCGCCCCGCCCGCATTAGCGATGTGGCGAAATTAGCTGGGGTGTCAACCGCAACCGTTTCCTATGTTTTGAATAACCGGGGCAATATTTCGCCAGAAACCGCCGAGCGTGTCCGCCGTGCTGCGGAAGCGTTGCATTACCGGGCCAATGCGCAGGGGCGATTTTTAGTGCGGGGCCAATCCGAGACGATTGGCGTGGTGGTTCCGCCATCGGTGGCCAGCACGGGGACCCTGCCGACGTTCGTGATGTCGGGCCTCATCCGCGCGTGTCAACGCGCGGGGTATCACTTAATCGTATTGGCTCCCGAACCCTCGCAGCACGATCTTGTGTCGTATTTGGAGGGGGTTGCACGATCCCGTCGGGTGGATGGTATGGTGTTAATCTATGACGCCGATATGGAGGCAGCGGTGCGGTTTTTGGAAGACGAGCAGGTGCCTTGTGTCGTCTATGGCGGAGAACCGCCGTACGTTTGGTACAACGTAGACAATCGCCAGGGGGCTTGGTTGGCGACAGAGCATTTGTTAGATCTCGGGCACCGGCGGATTGTGCACTTAGCAGGACCAGGAAGCTGTCAAACGGCTCAGCAAAGACGCCAAGGCTATACCGAAGCGATGGTGGCGCGCGGATTGGCTCCTTGGATTACCGAAGGACCGATGACTCAAAGCAGCGGATATGAAAGGACGTATGAGCTGTTGACATCGCCCAGTCGGCCCTCCGCAATTTTTGCCGTCAATACGGCCGTCTCTTTAGGGACATTGGCATTCATGTGCCTCGTCAATTGTCGATTGTGGGTTTTGGGCGCGAAGCAGGGGCTTTTGACGCGGGCTTTTTAACCACGGTGGAGCATGACGGGATGCAAGCGGGGGAGCGCTTGGCCGAGATGCTGATTTGCCGGATTCATGGGGAAGAGGTGCTCTGCGAACGCGTACGGCCCGTCCTCAAGGTCAGAGAATCGACGGGCGTGCCGGCTCTTTATCAGACGCCGCGGACCAATCCCGGGGAGCCGGTTTTAAAGGCCGGGGCGGCCTTTGCGGTGCTGTCTACGGCCGGGCGCATTGAAGCATCCTCCTTGCGCCAAGGGGTCTATCTCTATGATACCCGCATGGTTTCAACCTACCAGTGGCGCATCAGTGGAGAAGTGCCCGCGCCTTTGGCTATGACCGTGACAACGGATGTACTCCGCGCCCGGTATGTATTTCAACACGCGGGTATGACGCGGGTAATCGAACGAACATGGCAGCTTTACCCGGAGGGCATGGAAGACCGCTGGGCATGGCAGCATTATGGCGCGCCCGAGCCGTGGCGGCTCTCCTTGGCTTTTGCGGCAGATTTTACCGATATCTTCGAACTGCGCGGATCTGATCCGCGGCATGTGGGGCATAAAACGGTGGACCAAGATGCTTATCAAGCGCAGTATCGCTATGAAGGACGCGACGGCATCGCCCGGCAGGTGACTATGGCATCAACACGCGCCGCCCAGAACAATGCTGCAGGCCAGTGGGAATGGATGATTGATGGGCAAGAGGTTTCTGGAGAGATTGTGCTGAAAACCACGTGGCACAATCCCGTGCCGGAAATTGCCACGGGCCGAAAGCAGGGTGCGGACCCTTTTCCTCAGTTTTCTTTTGAGCGCGAACTCTGGCAACACGTTATGAGCCGGGCTGGCAGTGATATGCAGATGCTGGCGACCGATTATGGTCAGGGCCTGGTGCCCATGGCGGGCATTCCCTGGTTTGGCACATTCTTTGGCCGTGATGCGGTGATTGCGTCCTATCAAATGTTGGCGTGGAATCCCTCTTACGCGTATCACACTCTTCATACGCTCGCGGCATGGCAAGGACACCAAGATGACCCCGAACGGGAGGAAGAGCTTGGGAAAATGGTGCATGAAGTGCGGTTCGGGGAGATGGCCCGGACTCATGACGTGCCGTTTGCGCGTTATTACGGCTCTGTGGACGTCACTCCGCTTTTTTTGATTCTCCTTGTAGAAACCTGGCGGCGTACGGGTGACGATGCGCTGATGAATACGATGAAGCCTGCGGCCCAAGCGGCGCTGGATTATTTGCTGCGGGCTCAAGACCGCAACCGTTTAGGACTTCTAAGTTTTACCCCGCGCTCCGCCCAAGGTCTTGCGGTGCAGTCATGGAAAGACTCCGCGGATTCGATGGTTTTTGCGGATGGTGAGCACGCGTCCCCGCCACTCGCAGTGGCGGAGGTCCAAGGCTATGTATACCGCGCCTTTCGGGCCATGGCCGATTATTACCACGTCCAGGGACAAGATGACTGGGCACGCGACTTGGAGAAAAGAGCGAAAAAACTGCAAAGGCAATTTGATGCGCTCTTTTGGCTGCCAGATCAGCTGTTTTATGGGTTGGCGGTGGACGGGAATGGCCGGTTGCTGGATGCGGTGACCTCTGATCCCGGACAATGCCTATGGGCCGGCATAGTACCACGCACCAAGAGGCGTGCGGTGGCACAGCGCTTACTCGCTCCCGACCTGTTCTCGGGATGGGGAATTCGGACCTTGGCGGCCGGTCAGAGTGCCTATGATCCCTACAGCTATCACCGCGGAAGCGTCTGGCCGCATGACACAAGTCTTATTGCTGCGGGACTGCTAAAGGCCGGAGCAGCTAAGGAATCTGAAACCCTAGCTCTGGCGCTCATGCAAGCCGCTGAGCATTTTCCCTGGTACCGACTGCCCGAACTGTTTGCCGGGGAACAGGGTGTGGCTCCTGTACCTTACCCTGAGGCGTGTGCACCGCAAGCATGGGCGTCCGCCGCGCCTTTTCATCTTATGCAAACACTCTTAGGCCTTGAGATTGATGCCTTGCAGCATAAAATTCATGCCTGGGCCAATCCTCCACAAGCCTTAGGGCCCTTTACAATCAAAGAAATTCCTCTGTCGCTGGGTGTGACATTTACGTTGATCTCAGATGGGAAGCGGCTGAAAGCGCACGACGTACCAAAGCCTTGGGTCTTTCATGCTCGGACACGCCCAAGCCCTTAATCCCGTTCTTAACTCGCCAGTTTGGGCATAGGGTGTAAAGTTGCGTATTTTACCACAATCGACAAGGGGAATGAAATATTTGCGTGCCTCAATAAAAAAGTTATTGATTGGTTGATTGATATATTGACGTATGGCATCGAGATCGTTACGCTAAGTATTAGCTGGAAAAGATACCGTAATTTGGTGTCGAATCCACTGATTTACAAATAAGTTGTTGAACGCCTAACTGAACAGAGTTGGGGATAGAGGCCACTTCCTTGCCACATAGCTGACAGAAATCTGGAAGAGCCTGTCACCCCGACGATATAAGACGAGCCTCGCGTCTAAAAAGGCAACGCATTCGGGTCAGAGCCTGAGAGTTGCAGGAGGTGAGAGGTGGTACGTTGTGGCAAATTTCTATGGACGTTCCCGAGCCTACGTATCATTCCAAGTCCGCCTTACTCCTGAGCTAAAAGAACGGCTCTTGCGCCACTCGTATGAGACCGGGCAAAGCCAGGTGGCCATCGTTAATGCGGCTTTGGAGTATTATCTCGACAACGTAGGCGGTAGTTTGCCGGGAATGAGCAAAGAACCGTCGGGAAAGCCGGAAGCTTAGAGACACTCCGGAGATCTCATTAAGGATTTTTCATACCCGATCTATGCATGAGTGATTTTGAGGAGGGTTTTGAACTTTGGCAAAGAATATTTCGAGAAAAGCCGGTAGCTTAACGCTGGGATCAGCCATGTTGTTAATGTCTATGATTCCTGCTGCCAGCGCCTTTGCAGCAACTGCTCCGGCTGTTGTTAGTGTAACTCTGAGCTCTGAACAAGGCACCGTAGCTGTTGGAAACACCGTCAGCTTCACGGCCACTGCGGTTCAGAGTGGAACGGGTACACCTCTATACCAGTTCTGGTATGAGGGCGTCAATGGAAACTGGCATTCAACCAGCTGGTCAACCAGCAATTCCTTCTCCTTGCCCCCACTAAAACAAGGAAGTTACGAAGTGGTTGTGTATGCTAAAGACAAGGGCCAAGCGATTCCGGCCAACTCTGAAGGCACCAACAGCAATCAATTCGTCAACGTAGATTCGAGTGCAACCTTGACGGCTCCGACATTGACCAATGTGGCGCCCGGCACAACCCTTACGTTTACCGCCAGCTCCAAGAATTTGACGGATCCGGTATACCAGTTGTGGATTCAAAGCCCGGATGGCAACTGGTTTGCTAGCGGAGACTACCAGAGCTCTCCAACCTTCCAAGTTACCGCCGCGCTAGCTGGTGATTACCACGCGGTGTTGTATGCCAAGGACTTAAATGCTCCTCAAACCGCGGCCTTTTCCGAGTACTCCAAGGCTACGTTTGATGCTTTTGGTCAGGCAGCAGCGGTTAAACTCTCAGCAACGTCCTCCAGTTTGGTAGCTGACGGCGCGGCTAGCGATACCATTACTGCTATGGTTGTGGACAACAACGGCAATACAGTGGGGAATTTCAATGGAACCGTTACCTTGACAGCGCCGTCGGGAATGACCTTCGCGAATGGGTCAGACACGACGACGTTAACCATCACGAATGGAACAGCAGCCGTTACGGTGACAGCATCCACTTCATTGATTGGTTCCGAAAGCATCACAACAAGTGGATTAGTGGCGAATTCCGGTGAATCGACTGCAAGTGTTGTGAGCTACGGTTCTGTTACGGTGACAACCGTGTCCCCGGTTGCTACGGAGTTGTTGGTTAGTGCAGCAACCTCCACCGTTCCTAACAATACCTCGACATCAGACACCGTCACGATTACCCTAGGCGACCAAGCGGGCAACCCCTTGCCAACGGGCGTCACATCTACCTTTTATGCGGTAACGGCTGATGTTGTAGGGGCCGGGACTCTCTCGGGAGGGGCGTCCTCAACGACTGAATTCGTTGGAGACGGGGCTCCAGCTTCGTTTACTGTATACAGTGAACCAGATGTGGCGGGTAGCATTGGCATAATGGCGTCCGCCCAGAATCTCGCGACGGGTACGACCACCATTGAAGCTGTTGGCGTAGGCCAAGCCGCTCAATTGGGTGTCTCCTCAACCACAGGAACGCTAAGCGCCGCGACGACTTACACTGTAAGCTCATCAAGCTCTTTTACGCTGGCTTCAGGCACGACGGAAACGACGTACACGGTAACGCTTGAGGACGCGGCTGGTCAGGCCGTAACCGCACCGTCAGCAGAAACTTTCTATCTAACAGACAATGCTACGACCGGAATGGCATATGTCGTAAATGGCACTTCCGCAACACTCATCCCTCAAACAGGAGATACCGTTGCAGTTACGGTAGCTACCAATGATACAACGGCGACATTTACTGTTGTCAATACGACAACACAGGCCTCTCCGGCAACGTTGACCCTCACTGCAGAAAGTGGGGACGTGGCAAACGTCGCCACAAATGCGCCGTTATCGACTACTGCGTCAACCAGCTACATGTTTGTAACGGGCCCTGCATATCAGTTGGCCGTTACCGGTACGGAGAGCATTGCGGAAGGTAAGAGCGCGACCTACACGGCCCAAGTCGAGGACAGCGTAGGCAATGCTGTGGCTGATGCTAACGCGGTTGTTACCTTTACCATAACCGGTAGTGGAACGTTTGCCAACGGAGCTACGACTTTGACGGAATTGACCAATGCCAGTGGCGCTGCGTCTGTCACCGTTGATGCGGCTACGAGTGCTGGAACCTACACCGTGTCAGCGACCATTTCGCCTAGCTTAACCGAGCCGACTAGTGCGGTAACGGCTACTGTTACCTCTCCTGCAGCCACTGTGGCGGAACTGGGGCTTTCTGTTGTTGGACCCACCGCGAACAGTTACTCAGGCACGACACTGACGTTACCGGGATTGTCCAGTGCTACTGCGACCATTACTGAAGAAAATGCCATCCAAGCTGGTGTTTCGGAGGCAACCGACAATCTGAACGTGTCTACTTCCAACGGCGATGTTGTGCTTGCGACAAATTCTGGAGTTATTCAGTCGGGAACGACCTTGTCTATTAGTGGGGCTGAGACGGTTTCGTTTGAAGTAGTGGGTGGCACAGCCGGCACAGCAACCGTCACCGTAACAGACACGAGCGATCCGAGCGTGGCGCCAGTCAGCTTTACAGTCGATGTGCAACCATTGGCATCTTCGACCATGTCAGCAGCTAATGAGTCGGGCGCTGGAAACGTAAGTGGTGACACTGCAGCAGTAACGGTAAACGGTAAAGCTGTAACCGCAGACTACGCTGCGAGTGTTACAGACTTTGCAACCTATAATCAAGCTACGGGTGAATTTACTGTGCTCACCCCAGTTATTGAGCCTAGTGTGACAATTTCCAATTCGTCAGGCGTTGTCACTACAGCAACTGTAGCTGTGTGGGAAGTTGCTGGTAGCGCATATTACGTGGCTCTTGACGAAACTCCAGGTACAGGTGCCGCAGCGAGCACCGATTACGTGGGTGTCACGATTACGAGCCCCTATAGCGGTAGCACGGTAGAAATGGCTGTAAACAGCGGTGCGTATGACGGTAACAGCGTTACAACGGATTCCGCATACGTGGCGATTGCTACCGAAAACAGCAGTGGAACGTGGACAGTCGCGCCATCCCAGTCCTTTGTGGTCAACACAAAGGTATCGCTAACGACTAACGGGCCGACTGTGGTGTACCCAGTTCTGATGCAACAACCATAAGGAGCACCATATTGTCAGAGTTACAATAAAGATATAGATTTAATCACGGGGCTTCCCACCTAAGGAAGCCCCGTCGATTTAATCCCGCTCTTCTAGGAGGAAATGTAATGTCCGTAGCAACATCCGATAGCCCATGGCGTGTTCTAGCAGAAACCGCGTTACGTGCTAAACATTGGCAAGATGCCATTGACGTCATAAGGCCGCAACTGGAGAAAGTACCTACTGACGCACAGGCATGGGTATTCCTTGGTGAGGCACTTGAACACATAGATGACTATGGGAGTGCATGGGCCTGTTACGATCGTGGGTGGATACTGGACCCACCGGCAGCGTGGGCACCTCGTGTTTTTGAACGGCTGAGAGGACATGAGGATGACCCGATTACTCCCTGGGTAAGCCAGTTGTTAGAGGTGCCACCTGTTCGCGTTATGGGTGCAATTTTGGCTAAAAATGAGGCCAGTCAAATTCAACGATGTATTGAGGCACTGAAACCTGCGGTCGATGACGTTGTGGTTGTAGATACAGGTTCGACCGACGATACGGTGGCGATTGCTCGAGGGGCGGGTGCGACCGTCATCGAAGTCGAATGGCAAAATGATTTTGGTGCAGCTCGCAGAGCCGCTGATCAAGTTCTTGGAGATACAGGTTGGGTATTATGGGTTGATGCGGATGAATTTCTCAATGTAGAAGATGTGCATGTCCCCCGTATTGTCGCGGGGCTATACGATAAATGGGATCCGCCCATGTTACTGCGCTTTGTCCAGGTCAATCATTTGGGAGAGAGAATTGAGCCCAATTACGATACGACCCGAATGTATCCCCTGGGTCGTGGACTTAGTTGGTTGGGACGGATTCACGAACAAATTGGTTTTCTAAATGGGCCCCAACCTATGCAACGGGGTGTTGCGCGGATTCGGGTGGATCATTGGGGTTACGAACGAGATGTTATGGTGCAACGCGATAAGTACGCGCGAAACATTCGGTTGTTGCGGGAGTGGACAAAAGACGAACCGAACAACGCTGCAGCGTGGGGATTTCTGGGACGTGATTTATTTATTTCCGGAAAGGTCGAAGAGGCCGTTGATGCATTATACCGCGCAGAAGCCAATGCAATGAATGACAAAACGTACGGTCGTATCGTTGAGGTGCGCGCGGTACTATGTGAAGCCCTCGTGCGGCTCAAGCGCCTCGATGAGGCACGGGTCGTTGCTGAAAGAGCTGTTGCTTCTGACCCTCAACATCCCTCTGGGTGGTATTGGCAGGCACAGGTTGCCCTCTTGCAGGCCGACGAGAGGATAAATAGAGCCGTTGAGAGCGCAAGGCAAGCGCAGGCAGTAGCGCCGACGTATCGGGGACTTGTCTCCTTTAGTCCAGAAATACCTATGTTCCTTGCGCCCGTAGTTGAGGCCGATGCGCTAAAAATGCAAGGTCGGTTGCACGAAGCATGGCAAAAGTATTCCGGAGCAGCACGAGTTAAACCAGATCATGCTGGTGTACAGCAGCAGTTAAATCGCCTGCGAATAGAGGCAGAGCGGATCCTCCAAGAGCCATTTAAGTTACCCCCTCAAGGCATTAAACCGGTAAAATAAGTGCGATGGCCGCGACTTCTACGTGTCGCGGCTTCCTATTGAATTGAATTCTTTCTACGCTCCGGACTAAAAAGAGCTAAGGCAACTAAAAAGTCGCAAATTTCCAAAATCCTAAGTTATGAACTTTGACCGCAATCATAGATGGCTAAGAGGCGACAACGCTCGCTGAAGCAATGGTCTCAAGTTTCCTTCTGTTACCCTGAGCCGAGTACGTCAGTAATAGCCCCATACTTGCGCAAACATCGCATGTATCCCTACCAATCGTTACAGCCATAACTACTAAATTAAAGGTCCGAATCGAGACAGATAATGCTGATATGTCTGCATATATGGTCACTGCCCATTGGGGTATTTCTTTATAAACAATGTTAGGGATAAAGAACTTTGATCGCCCTCGAGTCACTCCGTCCCGACTTCATTGCCGAATACTGGTTTGGCGCTACCACTATCGTTGATCGTATTGCTAGCATTGGGCTGCCGCCAAACCACGATCTGATCACTTACCGTCCTTACCCCTTATGCGAGAATGGTCACCTGAGACACCCACCTCGACCACTAAGCTGACACTGGTTACTCACTAAGATGTTTTGTGAGACCTAATGTGATACTGAAGCCTTTTTCCTTCTATGCTACCGTGGAAAAGGCCTTGATTCATCATGTCAATGAAACCGGTGGCTTATTGAAAACAGTTTGAGGAGTCAACCCATGAGACTTACGCGATTTCAGATGAGGGGTGGCCATGAATGAGGATGCGGAAATCAATGCGAGTAGCTGGAATCGTAGTTTCAGCTACAGTGCTCACGGTGATGGGGATTCAACACGGGAAGAATGTCTATGCCGCAACCACTAATTGGGTCAATGTGACCAATAACGGGGCATTTAACGGGCCTCTAGGGATGGCGGTTGACAGCCATGGAGATCTCTTTGTTGTCAACAGCGGCAGCCAAAGCGTAGAAGAACTTCCCAGCGGCAGCACCACATGGAAAACGATTTCAGGACCGTTTGAGTCTCCTGCTGACGTCACAGTTGATGGAAATGGAGACCTCTTTGTAACGAACGAGGGGAACAATACAGTCGTAGAATTACCCCAAGGATCCACCACATGGAAAACGATATCGGGACCGTTTGATAACCCATGGGGTATTGCCGTCGATAGTCATGGCGACATTTACGTAGCAAATAACGGGAACAATACGGTCGTGGAACTCCCCAGCGGAAGCAACGAGTGGCACACTATTTCCGGACCTTTCAATATGCCCCAAGGCATTGCGATTAATGCCCAGGGCGATCTGTTTGTGGTGAATAACAGTGATACCGGTTCAGATGGTATCGTGGAATTGGTTAATGGCAGCAGTACGTGGAAAGACATTGCTCCGACGTCGGCGCCTATTTATCCCAATGATGTGGCCGTGAATGGGTCCGGCGACATTTTTGTAACCTACTTTAATCACAACACGACTGCGGTTGAGGAATTGCCGTATGGGAGCAATACCTGGACGAACCTCGCTGACGGGCAGCTTGTCAATTATCCCGAAGGCATTGCCGTCAGTAGTACGGGGGCTATTTATGTATCGAATTTCGCGAATAACACGATCTCAGAATATCCGCCCGCTGTGCCACACTGGACGCCGCCGGTATTGACCCCAGAACCGGTTACGGTCGGCCATGTCAATGGTCAGGTTATTGGCGATCTTGGCTTTAACCCCGCTGTAGCCGTGGGGAATGGCTCTTATGCCGGATATATTGAGGAGCGAGCGGCCATTGAAGCAGGGGCCACATTTGCGGGTGAAGGAACAAATTCGGCGTACCTCTCCTCCATCTTAGATGGTTCGGGTGTGGCTCTTTATGATTCCCCTGTGACTGCAAAAGAGCAAGGTCAATTTGCTGCACTCTATCAAAAGTTGGGCATAATTCCAACATGGACCAATAATACGGTGAATATCGGCCAAGGCGTGAGCTCCTTAATCAAAGCGCATGCCCCAAGTCTAGCAATCGCCAATTATCTGGTTCAGATGGGGGGATACTCTTGGCCCGTGGCTGAGAGCCAAGCGCAATTTGGGATTTCTAATCAAGTCCAGTAAACGCATAAGAGCCCGCAGACCTACTGGTCGTGCGGGCTTTGTGGACTTTGGCTGCGCCATTTCCTAAGAAAGACTCCGCGAGCGGTTGATCCAAGAACTGCTTGCGCTTCAAATGCTAACAAAGATTGTCGCCTTACAAGCACATTCCGCTGTCGAGATTCTTAGTCCCTCATAGAAGTAACTCGGCATTTAGGGGTTATGCCATCCCTTTAGGTATAAGGGGCGTGGGATGCTGGATATGCTGTACACCCCAGCCATCCGTACGGCTTTAAAGAATGCTATGCTAGCGTAGTTGTTGGAGAATGACATCAACCCCATTATGTGGATGGATAGGGACTTTGTGAATGGGGATTCCTTTACTCCCCAAGAAATTTAACCGCGTTTGGCTTTAGTGACGTTACCTTGTTGCGATGAAATTTTTCCATTATGACTTAACTAGGGGCATGCATCTTTCCTTGAATGTTGCGTGGTGGGTGAACGCTAGCACTCTAAATCGCCTAGCATACTGCCCTTTTACGCCTTAGAATCAATACACCATGCCCCTATTCATCGCGATAAAAGAAAAACGTGTCCGACTCGAATTGATCCTTATTTAATCGTCCGGGTTTTCCATATTGTCTCCATATATTTTCCGCCTCTTCGTAAGAACCACGAATCCGAACATATTTTCTTCCACGCCGGGTGGTTCCTTCGCGGATGCTCACGGTGTTTTCAGGTTGTTGACGTGCAGGGGCTTCCCTTCTATCGGCATTAGATGACGATATAGGTGGCTGCTCTTTTGAGAACTCCTTCAAAGGGGAGATGGGAGGAGCGAGAATGGCGCCTACGATACGCTCTATGGTGACATCATCTAATAGGGTGCTCGATTGTTTAGAGAGATAGGAGGCGGTTTGCCGCGGCGTCAAAACTTTCATGGAACATTCATCGACAGCAAGCCACGTGGCGTGAGAGAACACGACTATGGGCTCAATGGGTGGAATCGGTTTGGGTAAATGGTGAAGGGTATACCACTGTTGAAAACGCCGCTGATGCGTCTTGTTTTGTCTAATGGGACTGGACGCTTTAACCCACTTTCCGCCCTCTTTACGAAAACTCTGGTCCTTCTTCAGCAAAATTGCTCCATCCCAAGCTTTTGTCTCCAACAGAAATACCCCGGCCGGTCCTATGACGATGTGATCAATTTGCGCATACTCATCCATTTGATATTCGAGAACAACATCGTTAATGATGGCCCAAGTGTTAGGCAGGCGAGCTCGTAGCCAGAGTCCCACCGAAAATTCACCATGCGCTCCCTGGTGCGCATCGCGATGTTGTTTGCTTCGTACCATTTTGGTGACTAAGGGTTTGAGTGCCCAATGAAGAAAATGTGGTGTTTGCGCCGTCATGCGGTTCTTGACATCTTGTTCGTGCCTATCCATTTTCTCTTGTATTCGTTTTAAGAATTCTCTTTTTAAGTCAGGAGACTGTGTATAGATTCTGGCCACGGTGTCCACTCCTCGGACAGTTGATCTCGAAACGCTATCATATTACCAAAATCAGGATGAAAATAGCGAAGGGTTTATCCCGATTCATCCATTTCCTCATCAGAGGAATACCTCGCAGCGTTGGCAAGAGGGGATTCCCTAATTCGAGACGTCATAATCTAGGAACCCCATGCGGGTGTTGCTTATGGCAGACGAGGGGGAGCTCTCGAAGTTCTCGAAGTTTAAGCGCGTGAGGTGCTGTCCCACGACGAAAGCCCCATGGGCGATGTCAAAGCGTGCTTGGGAGTGAGTGGACTGATACGTCCATGTCGTGGCCTTTCATCAGATAAATAGCGCTTTGCCGGATTCATTGCGAAGGGTCAAAATTCCACCAAGGGATACGCTTTGTTGATTCACAAGGGGGGTCATTACAAGGTAATTCAAGCCGCTGCAGACCCGAAAAGGCCTCGTCGTAGTCCGGTTCTAATGCTCCAAGCGTGTGAAGAAGCGGGTCAGGGTGAAAGAATGACCCCCGGGAAGAAGACTCTTCCCGGGGGTGAGGGACTACGCCAATCGTTCTACAGCGTGGTGTTGTTGGTCCTTTTTACGGTGCAAAATGCGGTACATAATGGGCACGACCACCAACGTCAAAAGGGTTGAGGTCAAAAGACCGCCAATCACGACAACGGCTAATGACGCGGAGATAATGCTGCTGTCGTTAGCGCCAAGGGCCAGGGGCAACAGGGCCCCAATGGTGGCCAGCGCGGTCATTAAAATGGGTCTGAGCCGCGTCGAACCCGCTTGAACAATGGCGTCGTTTAAGGCCATGCCGTTGCGCCGGTGTTGTTGAATAAGATCGACCAAAACAATGGCATTGGTGACGACAATGCCAATGAGCATGAGAAAGCCGATGAGGGCGGGAATTCCCAAGGACTGGTGAGTGATAAATAGTCCCAGAAGGGCGCCAATGACGGCTAAGGGCAAGGAGAACAAAATCGCCAATGGCGCACGCCCCTCACCAAAAGCCAGCACCATTATGAGGTAGACCAGCACGATGGCCGTGACAATCGCTTCACCTAATTGGGAGAAAGCTTGGGACTGCATTTGCGAGACACCACCCATGACGATGCTCACATCGGACGGCAGATGCGCCGCTTGAATGGCTTGGCGAATATCGCGAGTTACTTTCCCCACATTGGATGAGGTAATGACTCCTGAGACGGTTGCGGTAGGAATGTTGTTCGTCTCCGTAATGGTGGTTTGCACGTTCTGCATCGTGACAGCCGCCACTTTATCTAACGGGATGGTGGTCCCCGTTAGGGTCTCAATAGGTAGCTGCTGCAGACCGGCAAGCGAGGTGGCACTAGACGATTTGAGTTGCAAATAGACGGGCGTGGGCTCCGATGAGGCGGAGTTCGCCGGAATATTGCCGACGTCTTGATTGTTGAGATAGGGTTCGAGCTGGCCGATAATATCCGTCGCATTTAATCCGTAGTGGCTCGCATTTTGGGCATTCACCGCGATTTCGACTTCCGGTTGGCTTGTGCTTAACTGATTCGTGACTTGCGTGACGCCTTGTTCTTGCATCAAATGAGCTACAGTTCGGCTGGCTTGGGCGAGGTGGACGGGATTGTTAGACTGAACCAACACTTGGGCTTGGTTGGTCGACGACCCACCTTGAAATGAACTGCCTGGGGTAACGGAAAACGTAGCCTGCGCGATATGCAAGGCATTTAGGCGGTTGGCTAAAGTGGTCGCAAGCGCTTGGGGATTGGCGGAGGAGGACAAACTAACATAGAAGCTAGCGGTATTGGTCTTAACCACGGGGTTAAAAGCACTCCCGCCTCCGCCGACCGTCGTCTGATACTGTGTGACGCCCGGAAGTTGGCGAATCACGTGTTCCACAGCGAGACTGTCTTGATTGGTCGCAGCTAAGGTCGTACCGGCCGGCAGCTGCATTGTGGCATCCAAAGAGGGAGCTGCGGTGATGGGCAAGAACGATGTGCCGATGCTCGGCACTAATGCTAGACTGCCTAACAGCAACACGCCGGCTGTCCCTAACACCAGCCCTTGATGAGAGAGACTCCACTGTAATATTCGGCGATACGTGGCGGCCGGACGCCATTCAGAGCGGGTCTCAATATGCCCTTTGCGCAAGAAAAGATGAATCAAGATGGGGTTGACCATTAGCGCCACAAACCACGAGGCAATGAGCGAAAAGACCACCGTATAGGCGAACGGCCGAAAGAATTCCCCAACGATGCCACTGACCAATGCAATCGGGAAAAACACACCAATCGTGGTGAGCGTTGAAGCGGTAATAGCTGAGGCCACTTCTTTCGCACCGTGAACAATCGTGTCGGTCCCGCGTTTGCCAGTGGTTTGGATCCGGCGATATACACTTTCAAGCATCACAATACTATCATCCACCACACGTCCAACCGCTACCGCCATACCTCCAAGGGTCATCATGTTCAAGGTAATGCCCATGGCATTGAGAATAATCATGCTAATGAGGATGGACAAGGGAATGGCCACTACCGCGACCAAGGTCGAGCGTCCGTTGCCGAGAAAGAAGGCAATGACAATGACCGCAAGCACAGCTCCTAAAAGCGCTTCGCGTGCCATCCCATCGACTGATTGGGTCACACTAGTAGCTTGATTCTCAAGCACCTGGAAGTGCACGCCATGAGGCAATTGATTGTTCAAGGCCGCAATTTGTTTCATCACGCCGTTGGCAACCGTCACGGTGTTGGCATTAGCGGTTTCAATGACATTGAGCGTGACGCTTGGTCGTCCGTTAAGGCGGCTAATCGTATCGGCTGGGGATAGAGCTTCTGTGACCGTCGCGACTTGACCTAATGTGACGGGGGAGGCTTTGAGGCCTGCAACCGATGGGTGGCCTCCTGGAAATGCTTGGGACGAGGACGGGCTTGCTGTGGAGGACGTCAGCGGCAAAGTCTTTAATGTGTCAGCGCTATTGGCCATACTTTGGGCGACGACGGCGACACCTTTGCCAGCCACCGTGGTTTGCCCCAAGGGGAAGGATTTGAGGGCATCTTGAATGGCTGAGCTGACTTCTGACGCATTGATATGATGATCCGCCATGGCGGCCGGATTTAAGGATATTTGGATATCGCGGCTGGCTGCCCCATTGACGGTGACGGAGGAGACTCCTGGTACACTGGTGAGACTCGGCTGAATTAGGTGATTGGCCAAGTGACCTAGTTCAGCCAATGAGGCCCCGGACAAGGCGAGGCGCACGATGGGGAGAGCACCAAAACTGACCGTACTGATGGCCGGCGTTGTAGCTCCGGACGGAAGGGTCAGACCTTGTAGCGCCTGGGTGACCTCGTTGACCGTCTCTTGGGTCGATGCGCCGACATTAAATTCGGCCGTGACCACGGAATAGCCCTCGCTGGATGTGGAATTGACGGTATTAATATGGGCCAAGCCCACCAAGGCGTTAGCGACTGGCGTCGTGACCTGTGTGGCAACCGTTTGGGGCGGAGCCGATGGGTATTGCGTGACGATGTTGACAATGGGAGCCGAAATACTGGGAAAGCTCTCCATGGGCATTTGCAGCAAGGACCAAATGCCACCGGCCAGGCCAATGAAAACGAGTATGACAATAAAGGTTACGTTGCGCAATGCTGCACGAGTTAGGCGGTAAATAATAGAGCCCTCCTTCAATCTATCTCCAGTGTCTCAATGGAATGTGTCGACGTGGCGCCGTATGTGATGGGCATCTCCGTGGATCGAGATAAAAATCTCTTAGCATCACTAATCTTTTTTATGTTAAACGCAAGAGCTATGCCTCGCAAGAGACTTTAGGAAAAATTCAGGATGGGCAACCATAAGTGGGGAACGTCCGTGTTGTTGATATCCGAAATGGGTGTGTGTTGAGAAGGTCATGGAGCAGGCTAATCGATAAAAAGACCAGTGGGGTTAGAAGCCCCAAAATCTGCGGGCTTTATGCTTTCCTGCTAATTAACGGCTGGGCTCTAATTTTAATGCGGAACAGGGTAGAATGGGGCGATGTCCGATGACTTCGTGGCCCATCAGGTGCGTGAGCCATCAGACTTCAAAAAAGCACGCCATAAGGAGCTATAGCAGGGCGCTTGCTGCTCGAGCAGCGTCCTCTCGACGTAAATATTTAGGTGCGGAAGACGCGATAAAACCCTTGCTCATGAAGAGCAAGGGTTGGGAAAAGGACATCGCGCATTCAGAGGGTTCGCCATTGGGCGGATTTTGGGGATTGGTTCTTGTAGTCCCGGTCTGTCATAGGGCGAGGAGGTCGGCATCCTCCAACGGCATTAACTTCCGGGGAAGTTCAGAGCCGCCTGTTGCTGCGCAACAGGCCAGGAATAGCCGCCAAATTGCACCAGATAGTTCTCGACGGCCAATGTCGGCGCGTGCGCTTTTCGCAGGGCGGTAACTCCTTGGGCAATCGAAACCGTATTATTGGTCCATGTGGGGATGATTCCCAGTTTTTGATAGAGGGCCGCAAACTGCCCTTGTTGCACGGCAGAAACCTGGTGTTGTTGCCCCACGCCCGATCCATCCAAAATCGCCGAGAGATAACTCGAATCCGTGCCTTCGCCCGTGAATGAGGCCCCCGCCATTAACGCCGCGCGTTCTTCCACGTAGCCCATGTAGCTCCCGTTTTGAATGGCGCCTACCGGGTTGAACCCGAGATTGCCGATGGCTTGGCTACTCACTGGGCCTATCGTCACCGGTTCTGGCGTCAAGAC
Source organism: Sulfobacillus thermotolerans (assembly GCA_002951815.1). GTDB lineage: Bacteria > Bacillota > Sulfobacillia > Sulfobacillales > Sulfobacillaceae > Sulfobacillus > Sulfobacillus thermotolerans. The sequence continues at coordinate 3,274,023 of CP019454.1, read as the reverse complement.
GGGAGGAACCCAGTGCGCGGGCGGCGGCAGAATCATCGACACGGTGTTCGAGCCGGAATCCACAATATAGACTGTCCCGTGCGCCGAGTCCGCCGCGATCCCTGCCGGACTCGCGCCAGCACCGATCGTCTGGATTACCGTGTTGGTGGTGCCGTCAATCACCGAGACCGTATCGCTGCCATTGTTGGTCACATAGAGGTTGCCATTGAGAGGATTGACCGCAATCGCGCGGGGATGGGTGCCAACTTCAATCGTGGCGACGACGCTATTCGTCGCGCCATTAATGACGGAGACCGTGTTCGATTCCCAGTTGGCGATGTACACATCGCCGTTGGCGGGATCGACCGTCGCATAATTAGGCCCCGAGCCCACGGGGATACTTTGGACGACCTGATTGGTGCGGCTATTAATGACGTCCACCGCACTCGTCGACCAACAGGGCACATAGAGATTCCCGTTGGCGGGATCGAAGACGGGCGTAAAGGGCTGGCCCCCGACCGTGATGGTTTGGGACACCGTGTTGGTGGCGCCATCAATGACGGTGACTGTGCCCGGGGACCACTGGGAGACATAGATGTTGCCGGTATTCACGTCGACGGCTATCCCGCTGGGCGTATTCCCGACCGCAATGGTATCGGCCACTTGATTCGCCTCATTAATCACAGAGACCGTCCCCGAGTTGTTATTAGCCACATAAACGTCGCCATTGGTCGGATTGGTGCCGAGGTATGTGGGGTCGGTGCCGATCGGGAGGGTGTTGACGACTTGATTCGTCGCGGCGTTAATCACCGACACAGTGTTGGAGTCTTGGTTGGTCACGTACACATCGCCATTGGCAGTATTCACCGCCACATCATACGGATCCGATCCGACGGTAATGCTCGGCAGTGTGGCGGCCTCGACCGACATGGCGGGACCCGCGATGAGACCACCGGCGAGTGTAGCGGTCAGTACAAACGTGCGGATCAGCAACCGCCGGGGCGGTGCTTTGGGGGATTTTGAATGGGTCAAAAACATCCCGAGATTAGCCTCCTTTTTTCTTTCACGGAGTAGAAGGTCGGCATCGTGGAGCATAGAATTTGAGGTCGCGATGCGGAAGGCTTCTTCGTGTTATTAAGAGGTCGATGCTGTGCTTGGAAATAATTCCCTCGCAACACCTAGTATAAAGGAGCTACCAATGAGCGAACAATCCCGGCGTGTATTCTGATACTCTTTTTACAAATATGGAATCAAAAAACAGCTAGTATTCCATAAAGTGGGATTTGTGTTCAAAGAGAGTGTTCTTCATGTTCCTTGAAAGGAAGGTGCGTGCGTCCCATGTACATTGCCAGTGAGGTGGTGGCAAGTCGCTGCGTATGACGTTGCGGAGCGGCTAGACGTATGAATGGCCAATCTTATGCTGGCTATTGGGATTCTTGTTGGTATACGAGTGATTGTGGACCCGGTTGAGTCGGAAGAGTCTCACTTGAGCGGGTGAATTAAACGGGGCCCGTGGGCCCCTCAATTTTGCACGGCGTGCACTCCAAGAACCCAGAGTACACAATACAAAACCATCGATGCAATGGTTACCATGAGCACGAGCTCTCGTTTATGCGCCTGATGTTGCCACAAGGTTAAACCCAAATACCAGGGAGGTAATTCGGCAATAAATCGCGGAATGCCTTCAAACATGTTATAGCTGTTGGCCAAAATGACGGTCAGACCCATGTACCAAGCAGCCGGCCACCAGATACGTTCCCGTAGCATCCACAACGCCAAGAGCCCTGTTATGACGCTCAGGAAAATGGCCCAGATGGGTAGCGACCATCCGCCGGAGGCGGTGAGGGCGTTGACAGGATTTCTCATCCAGTGCAGCGTTTCGTAAAAGGGAAAGGCTGATTCACGCCCCCAGGCCGCCTGGATTTTCAGAAAGGCTACGGGAGTGCCAGCCACATGAGCATCAATGAGACCCACTACGACAAATCCAACGCCGAATCCAATGCCGCTGACAAACCAGGCCCAGCGCCGCCACAAACTGGCTGTCCACGGACGGGTCCAGAGCGCAAACGCATAGGGAATGGCAAGTAGAATTCCTGTGTTTTTGGTTAAACTGGCCAGAGCCCCCCAGACTAGCGCCCATCCCCACGCCCGGCGGTCGATAGCATCGAGGGTCGCGACAACCAATAGAAAAAATAGCGAGGCCGCACGGTAGGCGGCAAAATAGGGCGTCATCGGATTGAAGGCGGCTAAAAGCACGCCAAATCGTGAATTCTTCGGCGAGGTATACCGACTCATCCAGCGATAGAGAACAACCAGGGCCATGAAAAAGAACGCATTGGATAAGATAATGCCCACAGGAATGATGGCGTGAGGCCCCAATGGGATTGCGACCCACCGTGTTATCCATGAATACAAGGGGAAGAAGGCCCAGTTATATAAATGATGCGTATTAAATCGTGCATGGTCGTAGCCATGCGTGGCAATGGTCCAGTAAAACCCAGAATCCGCGTTATATAAAGATTGCAGAAGCCATTGTCCCCACGGTTGGTGGAAACCTTTCCCGCCTCCGTATACGTCATGACCGACGGTCAGCGCGGGAATAATCCAGATAATGATCAGGTAAAGCGCGCGGGACGCCAAGAATACACGGACGATCCAAAACCATGGGATAAGGTGCGCACTGGTCGAAAGCTCTCGCTTATCCGCTATGATATAGGCATTTTGCGACCCATGCGATTTCATGAGGTGCATCCTTCCTTACTATGGTTCTTAACGACGATTTGGATTCGAACGTCACATTGCTGGCATAAATTGCTGGTGCAGGTTTGTAACAAAGCGAGCGCTCGACCGTTTTTGAGTATAGCATGGACGCGAGTCCTTGGTGGGTGATGAGATAACATGTCTCCGGTACAGCATATTTGTTAAGGGATTTCTTGGGTAATGATCAGGCATAAGGTTTGGGAACCCAGGGGCGCGATTCGGTACCAAAGCTCTAGGAAGGCGGACAATAACCCGTAACCGAACTTCCGGTGAAAATAAGACCGGCAGGACATCAGGCAACCTTTGCCAATATTGATGGAACCATTGCAGTAAGCGCCCTAATCGAGCAAGATGGATTCCAAGAAGTACTTCTCATTCCGTTCCCCCTGACGAATGGGTTCATGACCGCAGGCAAAGTGGCGGGGCGCGGGAATGCTTAGCCGTTGTCGCAACCATAGCAGATTTGGCGCGCGATGGATACGGATATCGACGACGACTTGGCTAATCGGTGATTTGGTTTGAATCGCGAGAGACTGATCGCTACGTTTTGGAAGACGGCGCACAAGGTTCGAGAAGAGCAATGTCACGGGCGCAGTGACCCGGGGATTGGTCACCTGGGGTGTGACCACGATTGACGTGAGGATCTGTTCGCTTTGCGGCTCTTTTGAGATAGAGCGCTTGGAGGACAGCGGCTTCGTGCCTCTTGGTGGGCGTCCGGTGGCGAACCGATGCGGTTGACAAATAGCAGTGGACGCAATGCAGGCTACTGCCTGAGGTTCGTGATTGTCGGGGATGATAGATGTGGCTGTACTGGATGAAGAGGTCTTCCTCGTCTCCGTCGTCCGCGGCCCATGGTGATGGTTCACGTGAGGGAGGGAATGCGATGTCCTCTCGATGGTGGTTAGAGCGTGTTACGGGTGTGCGTGGTTCGCTGGCCGTTCCGGCGCTATATGGCATCCTTGCGGCGGCGATTTGTCTAGTGGCCGAGTTGTGGCCTCATCTTTCTATGGCCCAGCAAGTGAAGGCATTGTTACTCGCGGGCATTTGGTTGGCGACGGGGTTCGTGCAAACGTTAGCATGGATTAGCGCGCGAGTAGCCACCCCGGCAACATCGCCGACGATCTCGGACGAGGAATTGGAACCCCTTGTAGGGCTGCTCATTCAGAGAGTAGGGAAAATCGAGGCTATTCGCTGGGTAAAAGCCGTTCGACACTGCACGCTGAACGAAGCCAAACAGTTTGTGGATGCCGTATCAGGCAATAGACATGAGGAAGAATAATGCAACGGAGTCCGTCATGGCCCGTAATTCAAATTGCTCCCTTCGTTCTCGGACGTTCTTATTGACCAATTCAGACCGAGGCGACCGGACGATTCTGACGCTGACTCACACACCCCCACAGGCCCGGCGGATTCGTGCTTAGCGATCCCCAAAAACGCCTCGTCAGGCACGAGGCTCGACACGCTGATTGACAAGTAATCGGCAGCTAAGACGTATGGATATAAGATGAGGTCCCTATCATGGCGGCACTCCAAGATTGTTCTGTTCATAGGATGTCCACGGGCAACTCACGGTGCGAACCACCCAGTGATGGGGCTTGCCATGTCACTGGTAGGAATTTTGATGGGGTACTGATGAGGATTGAATGCAAAGCACAGTTATTGCCCGAGAATGTGTGGCCTTTGGGGACCGTTCTAGGTGGGTAACTCCATGATTCTCTTTTTGTGTGTCGTCATTGTCGCGGCGAGCGTGCTGGCGTGCCTTTTGAGCGAAAGGAACCGCGGTTCTTTTCGCAGTTTATATAGACGTGTCTATTAAAAGTTTTGGTGTTGGAGTTGCGTCATAATCAACGTCGTGACCTTCGTCACTTCTTGCGCGGTCTGATGGGGAGGTTGTGCCGTAAAGTCCGCCGTGACGCCCACTTCCACTCCGTGCGCAATAGCATAAGCGGCAGAGCCATCTTCAATCAAGGGAATTCCTTGGGACTTTATCAGTTGCCACGTACTGGTATTATCGGTGTTGAGATGAGACTGTAATGCGTTGAGAGATTGCGTGGCATGGACAACCGTAATCATCATGTTCGAGCCAATCCCACCTGTCAGCGACTTAGTTGTCGCTATCCATGAACACCCGGTTCCGCCTTGTTGTGGACCATAGGGGGCAGACTGTTCCGGACCGTTTCGCACCATGGTCAAGTGCATCGTCCGTGTGAGTGTTGCGCTGGATATGAGTCCGCAAGCACTGGGTAAAGATGATGGGGTGGCGGACTGTGCGGACTGCGGGGGCTTAGACGGTGTGGTAGGTGAAGAGGCGGAAGATTGTGGAGATGTACCACATCCGGATAACCAGCACAGAGTGCTAATTAATAACACAATAGGCAAATTTTTCATGTATATCACTATAGACCCAACTGGTTGGTTGATGCAAGGTGCTTCGATCAAAAGACCTCGCGTGCATCGCGTAACATTCATCTGGGTCCGCAAGATATTGCAAAGAAGTCTTGCATCCGCCCCCTATGAACTTCAATATTAGACATTCAGACGAACATATACGCCAAGCTATATCAAGGGGCGCATAGGCAATGAGTTCTCTTTAGAAGGGGGAGCCTTTTGCGTTATTCTAAGGGACATAGTCTACTGAGCTTGGCTCGTGTTGCGAAATATCCCGCATACAGCGAACCTCATGCATCGCTTACACCGGATACAAAAACCTTGGCTCTTTAGTTTTCGCGAGTGATTGGAGGCTGTAACGACGGTAAGAAGACCACGCTAAGGAGTGTGGACAATGATCCTTCTATTGCAAAAGAACCGGCGACTGCTCCTGTTCCTGCTGGGGGTGTTTGTGTCGACCATGGGATCGGGCGTAACAAGCACAATTCTTCCCATCTTCGTGCTTAATCGGTATCACAGTGCGCTCTTTTTGGCAATTGTTCTCGGGGGGAGGGAAGTGTCCGTCATCTTGTGTTCGCCATGGCTAGGAGCAGTCGTCGACAAGGTGGGCGGTTACAACACAACGCTTATCGCATTAAGTCTTAGCGCTTTGGCGGTGGGGAGCATACCATTTGACGCTAACTGGCAACCGCTGATAATTGTTTCGTATGTGGTCTTGGGTTGTGGCATGGCGCTCATTGCCCCTACCGTGGGTATCTACATACCTCATTTGGTAGATGATGCAGACCTTGAACGAGCCAATGGTGCATTTCAGGTGTTTTATGCCTCGGCCAATCTTATTGGGATGGGGTTTTAACAGTTTGCTAAAAGTTTACCTATGGTTACCCATTATTGTATAATTTAGGTATGCATAGAAAACTTGTCGGCATTCGTGAAGCGGCGGAATTTTTAGGTGTGACCCCATCGACGTTACGTCGATGGGAACACGAAGGAACGTTGTTGCCCGATGAACGCACAGCGGGTGGGTATCGGCGTTACGACTTGGCCCGGTTGCGACCTGACCAGTTTCACCGACGCAGCCCGCCTCGCAAAACCGTCGCCTATGCCCGCGTATCGAGCCACGACCAGAAAGACGATCTGGAGTGGCAAAAGCAAGTGCTGGAGATCTATTGTGCCCGTCAAGGGTGGACCTTTGAGGTCGTGGCGGATCTCGGATCCGGGATGAATTATCACAAAAAGGGTCTCAAGCGCCTCTTAAATGACATCCTCGCCGACCGGGTCGGTCGGCTGGTTGTGACCCATAAGGACCGTCTCGTGCGCTTTGGGGCGGAGCTCGTCTTTGCGATCTGCGAAGCCAAGCAGGTGGAGGTGGTGATTCTCAATCAAGGCGAGGACACGACCTTTGAGGAAGAGCTGGCTCAAGACGTCCTCGAAATAATCACCGTGTTTTCGGCTCGGCTCTACGGCAGCCGCTCCCGCAAGAACCAAAAATTGCTCGACGGCGTGAAACACGCCGTGGAGGAGGCGTCATCATGATTCTGACCCATAAGATTGCGCTCGACCCGAATAACGTTCAAGAGACGCATTTCCGCAAGGCCGCCGGGACGGCCCGTTTCGCGTACAATTGGGCCTTGGATCAGTGGCAACAACAGTTCGACGCATGGAAAGCCGATCCTACGTTGCCCAAGCCGACCGAAGCCGCTCTGCGGCGTCAACTCAATGCACTCAAGCGCGCCGCCTTCCCCTGGATGCTGGAGGTTACCAAGAACGCCCCCCAGATGGCGATTATGCACTTGGGTCAAGCGTTCAAGAATTTCTTTGCGGGGATCGCCGAGTATCCCACGTTTAAGAAAAAGGGCCGACACGACAGCTTTACGCTCACCAACGACCCATTCACGGTCAAAGGGCAAAAAGTGCATATTCCCAAATTAGGCTGGGTGCGCATGCACGAACCGTTGCGATTTATCGGCACAGTGGTAGCAGGCACCGTGTCGCGGATCGCTGATCGCTGGTTTTTGAGCGTCACCGTCGAACTTCCCGATCCCCCCAGTGTCCGCCGCGAAAGCCAAGCGGTAGTCGGCGTGGATTTGGGCGTGTCGGCGTTGGCGACGCTCTCGACCGGAGAGAAGATCGTGGGACCGAAAGCCTATGCGGACGCCTTGGCACAGCTTCGGCGGTTATCGAAACAATTCAGTCGCCAGATGGAAGTCGCCAAAGTCCGCGCCGGGCTTCAGCCCGGCCAGCCCACCCCGAAAGGGATGCCCATGCCCTTGTCCCAGAATATGCGAAAGACGCAGCGGCGCATGGCCCGACTCCATGCGCGGATTGCGAATATCCGGGCGGATGCGTTACACTAACTGACCACCGATCTCGTGCAGCGCTTCGATGTCATTGCCATCGAGGACCTGAACGTCGCCGGGATGCTCAAAAATCATCCTCTCGCCCGGGCGATTGCTGATATGGGCTTTGGGGAATTCCGTCGGCAACTCGCATACAAAGCGGCCCAATGCGGGAAAACGGTGGTCATCGTGAGCCGTTGGTATCCGAGCAGCAAAACGTGTTCCGCGTGTGGATACAAAATGCCGAAAATGCCGCTCGCTATGCGGGAGTGGACGTGCCCAGAATGTCACACACACCACGACCGCGACATCAATGCGGCGATTAATTTGCGAACCGTGGCCGAGAGTTCGGTGAGGAGCTCCTCACCCGTGTCTGCCTGACGGCAGACCTGCTCGGTGACAGCCTGTGGAGTGCCCGCCCGTGGACGACCGGCCAATGGCCCTAAGAAGCGGTGGCATGATGACACAGGAAGGTGGCTCCGTTTGATCAATTGATTAACGATGATCAAACTTGGATAAGTCCATCAGAACGGGGATCGGTATATTTTCTGGTATCTCACCACTTTGCTTCCGGATTTTTCTTAGATGCGGGGTCGTATATCATGGCGATGACGACGATTGTTGCGGTAGGGCGCCTTGTGGACGGTAAGAACTCGGACCAAGACAATGATCATGGCATGATTCCGATAGGGCTTCTTGGTATGGGAGTATGGCTTTTGCGTCTTTTCGAGAAGAGTACGGATCTGTTGGTGATGGTCGTCACCAATGGGGGGACATACCTTGCGCAAGGTGCCGTGGCCGTGTTGTTACCCATGCTTATAGTTCAGCAGCTGCATTACGATTCTCTGTATTCGTGGGTCATGACAGCAGGCACAGTGGCCGACCTCATTGCCGGGATGGCGTCATCGTGGGTTCTTGCCCGATTGCCAAGGAAATTTCGGCCCATGGCCTACGGAATCTTGGCGGCGCTCAACGGGCTTACATTACTGTTGATTGCCGTTGCTCACACGCCAGCAATCATTGTGGGCGCGATGTTCATTGGCGGCCTTTGTCTCGAGATACTCTACGTTCTATATGTGGTCCAGGTCCAACGGACTATTCCAGAAAATGCAATGGGGCGCTACGAAACTTTAAGTGCAAGCTATTCGTCAGTTCTTATGGGGCTGGGGACGATATTAGCAGGGTTATGGCACCGCGTGATTGGAGGATTACTTGTGGTCAGCTTCATCTCGGTGATGATTCCATTAGCGGCCGGTGCTCTAAGAACATGGAACAACGGCGTTCGCGTTAGCGATTAAGCGATCCTCACGGAGGCGTGGAAGAGTTCACACCAATGTGGAACCTGTGCTCGAACTTGAGGTATTGGGCGGTGAATGTGCTCGATATAGCATGGCGTCATGAAGCTATGAGCTACAGTAATCCGCACGGCATTGCAGGTGCGGTAGCACGCTGCGGTGAAATAATCCGCTCATCTCCCACAACGAATGATATAAGTCAAAACCGTTATCAAATGCCTCGTTCCACGAGGCTGGATCGTCTAAGAAATCAACACGATCTTCGAAGGGCCGTCATAGTTTCTTATACCAGCTATCACAAAAACCCATTAATCATGGACTGTCCGTCTGTGTCCTTGTTATGTGTCGGGGCGGCGCTTTGGTGTCTGCACGCGTATAGCGCGCCGCCCCGATGTGGTGAATTCCGCTGAGGGATGTCAGCGAAAATTCTTGGAGACCCCCATGTTCACATGTTACGGGTGAACCGTAATGGAGGATACCGGGCTTTCCACTTCTAAGGCTTGCCGCTCGGCTGCTGTGGCGTTATCTGGCGCCGTCAGGGGTTTCGCATAGACGACGACGTGCCAAATCCCTGGGCTGGTTGCTGGAATGGTAAAGGTGTTGCTGGCAGTGTACACGCCACTGCTCTGCCAGGCTTGTCCAGGTGCTTGAAACCAGAATTGGTAAAGGGGATCGATGATGCCTGAACTTGCGGTAGCTGTCAAGGTGATGTTGTCGCCCACCGCGACTTGGTTAGGCATTTCCATGCCTACCCAGTTATTCGAAGACGTGGGCGTTGTCGTCTGCGTCGCGGAAGCATTCCCGACGTCGACGACTGCGGTATCGGATTTGGCTTCATAGATGGCTTCCTGATCAGCGGATTCGCCCGTGGGGGCGCTTTGGGACCGAGCATAGACCAGAACTGACAGGAACCCTGCGCGTGGTGGGGTAATGGTTTCGGTATTCTGGTTGCTGAAGGCTCCACTGGAATGCCATTGTCCGCCCTGCATGGCCCACCAAAATTGATAGACCGGGTGATGAAATCCGGTGGGGTTGGCTATGACCGTAAAGGCTTGCTGTGGGGTGCCTTGCGCAGGGGCGGTTAAGGTCACGGACTGGCCTGCGGCATTTTCGTAGCCGGCGTTGTTGCCAATCGCCCGCACAACCCACGTCACCGCGATGGGGTGCGTCTGTCGGGTGAGGATAGCAGCATATTGGTCCGTTTGCGGTTGATGGTGCAAAATCGTTGTGCTGACCGACGATCCCGATGTCACGGTATTAATCGTTTGCCCTGTCGTGAGGTTGACAATCGATAGGGATTCACCCGTTGTCAGCGGCGACGGGGTTGCTGCCATTAAGGTGACGCTTTGGCCAGTGCGGACTTGTGGGGTGGTCGCATATAAAGCCACCGGCACAGTCGTGGCGGCAACGGGTGTGGTAGCATCGGCCAAGGGGGCCTGAATGGCCGTGGACAATGCTAGCACGCCCAAAATGGCCGCGCTTGCGCGCCATGGGGTTTGCATAAGGTCTTGATCCCTCGCTTTAATTTCAGATTTGCTCTTCCTAAATTCACCAAATATCTTACGACTTCCTGCATCCACTGGCAGGGTAGCGAGAATATTGGCGGCATATGTGGTTGTTCTGCCAAGACGGCATCGAGTATACTCGGTAATGAAGCCATTTTCGACAAAAAAGGATGCCTCGCTCGGATGAAGAATATTATTATTTCCAGTCGCGAACTGACTGGCTACAACGTGTCGGGAGGCATTGGGGTCTATACAGATGCAGTGGCTCGACATCTCGTGCGTCATGGACACAAAGTCCAAGTCATCACGGCCGCAAAATTTCTGCCCGACAGTCCGGAAATTGCTCTACCGCCCGAACGTCCCTACCAGATTATTCCGATTCGGCCGGTAGAGGGATTTCGTACCGCCGCCCATGGACATGCCTATGCGGTTTATAGGCAGCTTAAAGCGATGGTTGCCAAAGAGCCGATCGATATTGTCGAGTTTCCTGATTACCATGGTGAGGGTTATTACACCATTAAGGCCAAACGCCTGCTGGGTGAATTTGCCGAGACCACGTTGTTAGTGCATGGCCATATGACGTTGGAATTCTGCGATATACTCAATGAAGAAAATTTGTCTCTGCAGCGTCAAGCTATTTATAATATCGAACAATATTGCTTGCGCTATGCGGATGTTGTGACAGTTCCCTGTGAGGACTTGGGGCAGCAATATCAACAATTTGTTCCAAGGGACTATGAGCTGAAGCGCCATCCCGTCCCCGTATTTGACACGCCCCGACTCGAACCCATTTCTTCTTCGACCCCAAGGGTGTTGTACGTGGGGCGTTTGGAGCACCGAAAAGGCGTCGATTTGCTTATTCAAAGCGCGCTGGCGGTGTTGGAGTCGGGCCGCCAAATGACCGTGCGTCTAATTGGCGGAGATACCACATGGCATGATCAATCTTACCGTGCTTATTTGATGGGAATGATCCCGCAAAAGTGGCAGGACCATTTCGAATTTGTCGGTCCGGTGTCCCGCGCACACCTTGTCACGGAGTACCAAACCGCCGACGTCGTCGTCTTTCCCAGCCGGTTTGAAAATTGGCCCAATGTCTGCCTCGAAGCGATGTCTTTGGCCAAACCCATTATTGCCAGCCAATATGGGGGAATGCGGGAGATGTTGGCTCAAGGGGCCGGTCTGGTAATAGATCCGCTCGATATGAACGCCTTTAGTGAGGCCTTAATGTCACTTCTCGATGACCCCGCCCAGCGTCTAGCATTAGGTCAAAGAGCCCGCGACGCGTATGCTAGGTGGGCTGATGCACGCACGGTGGGTAACGTGGAAGACTTTATCCGCACCATGGGTCCCAAGGATGATGGTTCATCCTCTAGCCAACCAGGTCCGCTGGTTAGCATCGTGGTGCCGTGCTACAATGCAGCCGCGACGATTAAAGAGACGGTGGACAGTTTATTAGCGCAACAATATCCTCACTTTGAGATTATCTTGGTCGATGACGGGTCAACCGATCAAGAATTTGCCCAGATGTTGGATCAACTAGGTCAAGCTCACGACCAGGTCCGGGTATTTCATAAAGAAAATAGCGGACTGCCTGGGGCGCGCAATTATGGGGCCAAAAAGGCACAGGGACAGCTTTTGGCGTTTTGTGACGCCGATGATTTGTTGGATCCGGCCACCTTGCACCACAGTGTGCAGGCGTTGCAGAAAAATCCTGAGCTCACCGTGGTGTACCCTATCATTGAATATTTTGAAGGCGCTGCCGGCTATTGGGCACCCCAGGATCTTCACGCCCCCACACTTTTAGCTCAGAATCAAGCCCATGCGGGCATCGTCATTCGCCGGAACCGGTTTTTTGCGCTCGGCGGCTATGATGAGGCGTTTAAATATGGGTGGGAAGACTGGGAGTTTCTCTTGCGGTTGGCCAAAGCTGGGGACCGAGGCGAAGTGGTGCCGTATCCCCATTACCATTACCGAGTGCGTGCCGACTCGATGGTGCGGACCACGTCGCAAATCCACCGGCGCAAAATCCAGCGACAAATGTGGACTAAACATCAAGACGTGCTCGGGCCTGCGGCCTACTTCGTGTTGGAGAAAGAGGTGTTGCAATACCGGGACATGGGCGGGGGCAATGGGGCGCAAGAAAGTCACCGCGAATGGATTAGACGCATTACGCTCAATTCCAAGCCTGTGCGTTTGATCGTGTTTTTGTCTCGGGGCGTGCCGGGGTTCATTCGGCGTCCTGTTCGGCGATGGGCTAAGCGTGTGCTTCTCCGTCGCCTTGATCTGCAATAAAGTCGTGAGGCGGATTGAGCGGAGAATCAATGCGGTATTGTGGACCATTGGCATTGAATAAGCCCAGCAAGTCGTCGCTAAAGCGTGCATAAACAGCGGGATAGTGACGGCGGATCCGGTCATATAACACCATCAGCTTTTCGTCATGGCGGTTGGTCTTCGACCGCGACGTGCTGCGCACGCGGTAACGAAAGAGTGGTTCGGGAATGACCACGCCCTGATAGCCTGCAGCAATCAAATGGATTATGGACTCATAGTCTTCGAGTCCCTGATCCATTTCTTCGTGATTGAGACCCGCAGCAAGAAAAGCTGGACGGCGCACAACAATGCCGCTGCTGTTAATGAGATTATGATAGAGCACATAAGGGGGCTCAGGATTCCACCCCGCCCAGATGCCGGTGGTATCACCGAAATATTCCACCCACGATCCGACAAAGTCAACATTAGCGTAGGTGGCTAGGATCTCCACGCACCGGGCGAAGTAGTCAGGGGTGACCATGTCATCCGCATCGAGAAAAGCCAGGATATCGCCGCTGGCCTGTTTCGCTCCCCGGTTTCGGGTGGTGACAATGCCGCCATGAGGGGCGTGAATGACCTGCACCGCGGGATACCGATGAGCCAGCTCATAGAGCGCCGCAATACTGCCTGGGTCGGTGCTGCCGTCATCCATGATGATCACTTGGTCGGGGATGCGTCGGGACTGAAACACACTGTCAATGGCATCGAAGATGAACGGGCCCGCGTTGTAATAGGGAATGACAACGGATAAAGTTCCCGTTGAGCGCGTGATAGCGTCCGTGGGTACGGTGGCCACGGGATGAAGAAAAGGGAAGATATCTATCGAATCATCTGAATCGCGCGCGGGCTCAAGAACAATAGGATGCGGTGTGGTGGGCGAATACCGTTCTGAATTCTTGGCGCATTGTGCGGCAATGGCATCAGCCATAACCGCCGCAATGGGCATCGTGAGCTGTTCGGGAGGTAAAAGCTCTTGTGTGCGTTCTGATGTCAACGCCAACACAGGAATGTTGTGACGAACAAGTGTCGCCAAGCCCCAAGATAACGTGGGGGCCGTGACCCCGTGAAGGACAAGCGCGTTGTGCATCTGATGGACCTGAACCGGGGTCGCGGTGGATAAAAAGCGCACGTGGCCGCGTTCCACGTCCTTCGAAAATCGCTCGGTGAGGTATTCCCGGTACGGCCTTTGCGTCATGGTGTAAAGGCGGTCAGGTCCATAAATTTCCAGGGGTAAGGAAAACCCTTGAGCCCATAAGAGGGACAGCGCTTCAAGCCACAGGGCTATGTGGGTGAGTGGTGCAACAGGCCCCAGCATCACGAGCCGCTCAGGAGGGAAAAACGTCGGAACGTTGTCGCCATTCATGGTGGGAAGCGGCGTAACATGGGCAGGAGAGCCTAAAGCCTTTATCATAGCTAGGGAGTTCGTTTGGATTGACTGCGAGGCCTTTATGACCCATTGCTCCATTTGTTGAGCCCAAAAATAATCCAGACGGTAGCGTGGCCAGGTGTTATCATACGCTGTTAAAATGAGAGGCTCTACCGGGATCGTAACAAACCTTAGGGATTTGGTCAGACGATGCAAGGTCCAATAATGCTGGAGAACGATTGCACCCAGACCCCAATCTGTAATGGTATGAATTTCGTCGGGAATTTCACCGCGCTCTGCCGCGTTGAGCACATAGGTCGCGACGTGCCAAGCTCTGCGTGACGAACTTGCCAAAAAAGTGAGGGGATTATCTACTAAGGGAATGACTTTAATCGGCAACGTTTCCGGCAATACGTCTGCATACAGCGTAAGAACACGCACGACATGGCCTTGGCGAGCTTGATAGTGCGCCCAATCGTAACTAAAGCGCCCGACTTCATCCCACAGGTGTAGGGAGTAACGGGGCGTAATCATCCAAATTTCCATGGCCGTCTACCCCTCTCTGCGCAGTGTAGCCATAAGACGCCAATAACGATGCAGCCATTTCCAAAAAGGTGATTGGTGAATAGACTCGAGATCCTGCTCTAAAGCCGCAATGATGGCGTTTCGGGCGGATAACGTTTGGCGTAATTGCTGAATTTCCTCTTCTTGTTGGGTTGCTTTTGTCCTGAGTGCGGCATAATCGGCGCTTAGGGTTTGGTATTGGTCGGCCAGATGGGCTATTTTAGCCGCCATGCTGCTTTGTTCTTCATGCCAGGCGGCAAGCAACTGCTCCTTTTCATTCAGCAGAGCGCGGTGTTGGGTTTTTAAGGTCGTGCGTTCTTTAAAGAGAATATCCATTTCACGAAGTGCTGCTGCATGCGTCGGAATAGGGCCTAAGATGGCCGCGTATTCAGTCAGGTGCGTTAAGGAACCCCATCCACAAATATACCCAATCGGTATCTCCTTTGCCGACGTGCAGTGTCCGAGGTCTGACGGGTCGGTTAAGACAGTCAACTCCAACATGGGATGCCAGACGACACGGATGAGGATATCACAGGGTACCGCGGTGGACGAGATGGCAAAATGCACCACGGATCTGTGTGCCGGAATAAACGCTAAAGGCTCTGGGTGCACGCTAATAATGGCGTCCCAAACCTGTGATAAGTGGGCGGAAACTAAGGCTTCAGGATGTTGTTGATGCATCTCCTCGTCTGCAAGAAGGCCAATATGTCGTTCGGGAAACGCGTTATGAAGAGTTAGATATAGCCATTCCCCTAAGGAGGGCATGCTGTGGGGAAATATTCCGAAATCATCCTGTCTTTCCATGGTGCTCCAATTATCATATAGCCAGTTGCGGGGGTCAAGGGGCGCTTGCGGTCTTGCGTGCGTTCAGTGGGACAGAACCTCTTTCAGATTCCCAGTAATGATGATAGCAAGACAAGAATGTCCGGGTGCCACAAGGCGCCTGTAGCAGCAATCGCTGTTGCTCCCCAAAGGACAGCGTGCCGAGATGCTGTGTAGCCACACTCTCGAGCTCCCATGCAGCTATCGCGTTATGAGCGGCTGTCCAGGGGTTATCGAGTTCCCACAGTGCAGCCCAATAAGTCAGGGTACGATCTACGCGCAGCTTTGCAGGCAATGTATCCAACCGTGGCTTAAATCCAATACGCCGTTTGTAATGTGTTTGGGCATACGGTGTAAGCGTCTGCCACGTCTGACCATTGACTTGTAAGGTGCCATGAACAGGAATACGAGAAAGAGACCACCACGCGAGCAGTGTGGCTAACCCTTGAGGATGCGATCCGGAAAGCCAAGTGGTGCCTGCTCTGAGGTCGCAAGATATACAGCGCGTGATGCCTTCCCCTTGGGCGTTAATTAGTGTGATTTCCATTAGTTCTTCCCGAAACGCCCATGATGATAATCGCTAAGACTGCCGCGGCCCACTGGGCTTGGCGCATCATTTTGGGACCCGTTGCTGTGGCATACCACAGAGCATCCTCCCAACCATGGGGGATGATGGGCAATCTATATAGGCCAAAGATCAGTGGCAGTCCCCGCCCTGATTGACCTGCTTGCAACGGTACTCTAAATGCTAAAAGACCTAAGACCTCTTTCATCATTACCCACAACGCGTGCCCCCAACCACTGCACGTCGAATTCCTGATCTCCAGGTTTATGTGGGCGTGATCCAAGCCTGCCCTAAAATACGTCTGTATTTATAGATGGAAACTCCGGTGGCGCCATAAAAACGATCCCGGTCGTTTTACAATAATCCTCAAATAATTCGATTCGGTAACAATTTGGTAACAATCTCCGATGCATAATAAGCTACCACCATAGGCACTTCGTTCCTGAGCACTTTGTGTCTTGGCTTCGGTTTCACATGCCAACGCTTAGAAAGAGACAAAAAGGACCCTATGCGTCCTTTGCGGGCCTATCGTGTAAAGACGGCAAGATAAAGGAGAATAAAGGACGATGTCTGTTGGAGTCCCACCCTCACAACCGTTAGGGCTCATCAGGCCGCGCAAACGGAGCTGGTGGTATCTTGTAGGAGGTGCCGCCGTACTGGCCGTCGGCGCAGGCGTGTATGTCAAGGCTTTTCATCACCCGGCTGCCATTATTCCTGCTAGTGATTATGCTACGGTGCGTTATGGCAACGTGGTGCAAACGATTTCTGCAGCCGGAACCATTCAGCCGCTGCAGTCCATTAGTTTGAATTTTACGGGCGCCAGCGGCATTCTCGCGACGGTCAAGGCGTCAGTGGGCGAACATGTCAGTGCAGGCCAAGTGCTCGCCACACTCAACGATGCCACCGACATACCGGCCGTGGAATCAGCACAAGCCGCGGTTGCCGCTGCTCAAGCGACTTTGCAGCAAGATGAGGCGGGGCCTACGCCCCAAGCCGTAGCGGTTGCTCAAGCGGCCGTGCAGAAAGCGCAAGTGGCATTGGCCGGTGCAGAAAAAACATATCAGGATCAAGAGGCCATTGATAACAACCGCGCCTCTCAGCAACAGGCGATTTTAAACGCGGGCACGGCAGTGCAGCAAGCCCAAGGGGTCGTGGCTGCTGACCAGGATGCTGTCAATGCGGCACAAGTTAAGCTTCAACAAGCTGAAGCGCAAGCGAGCGCTAACGGATCTAATTTGCCGGCGACGATTACGGCAGCGCAAGCGGCTCTTGCCGCGGATCAAGCTCAAGCTTCGGCTGCTGCGAATGCGTTGTCTACGGATGAAAGCACTCTTGCGTCTGATCAAGCGACATTGACTCAAGACCAATCACTGTATGGGACATTGGCTTCGCAATATCCGGCGGATGAAGCGGCGTATCAAAATGATCTTACTTCCGGCGCATCAAGCACGACCACTGCGTCTGCCGAACAACTCGCAAGCGCTGCGCAATCGGCGTATAACACGATCCAAAGTGCGCAATCCGCTGTCGAAGCGGCGACCAAATTGGTTCAAAATGATGAAGCCTCGGTGCAAAGCACGAATGCCGCAGTAGCCAATGCCCAGGCGCAATTGACGAGCGACGAACAGGAGCAAACGAGTGATCAAGCGAACAATCCTTTGACAGTGAGCGCGGCCCAAGTGGCTTTGCAACAGGCGCAAACGGCGCTGGCCAATGCTCAAACCTCCTATCAAGCCTCAGAAGCGGCTTTGCAAGCGACCGAGAATGTTGAGAATAACACCACAACACAAAAACAAGTCTTAGATGCCGATCTCAACAACATTGCGGCGGCTAAAAATGGGGTGACGTCGGCTGAGGCATCATTGGCGCAAACGGAAGCCCCCGCAACTTCTGCTCAAATTGCGTCGGCGAAAGCGTCTTTGATGTCAGCGGAAGCCCAGCTGGCATCGGCTAAGGTGGCGGAGAACGACACCATCTTAACTGCTCCCGTCAGTGGCGTCATCGTGGAATCCAACTATTTACCCGGCGATACATTAAGTGGCGCAACGCCGGTGTTCGTGCTCGATGACAGCCTGAAATCTGATCTGCAAGATAATGTGCAAGTGAGTGAAGCAGATATTGCTCAGGTCAAGCCTGGTGAGAAGGTCACGGTGAGTGCGGCATCTTATCCCAACAAGACGTTTTCTGGAACGGTTTTGGAAGTAGAGCCGACACCAACGGTTGTTAACAACGTGACCGAATATACGGTGCTCACGTCGGTTAACAACAGTTCGGGCGATTTGTTACCCGGCATGACCACCAGCGTGTCTATTCAAACTGCCACTGCGCACCATGTGCTCACAATTCCGGCTGTAGCGCTGCAAACGGTCGGGACCCAAGAAGGGGTGTATATACATCCGAGTTTCAGCGGGGCAAAGTTTAAAATTCCCAAGAAGTTTGCGGCTGCGCACAAGAAGTTTTCCGGAAAGTTTGCCCAAGCTGCAGCAAAAGTCCGGTCCGGGGTCATCTTTGTGCCGGTCACGGTGGGACTGTTTGGATCAACGAATGTTGAAGTGCTGCATGGGGTTTATGCCGGAGAAAAAATCTTGCTGGTCGATCCCGCGTCGTTAAATTTGACGGTCAGTAAAGGATTCCATTTTGGCGGGCGTCCGGGCGCATTTGGTGGTCACGGAGGCTTTGGTGGACATGGTGGAGGAGCCGGTGCCGGCGGCGGAGGCGCGGCGTCATGAGTGCCCAAGCGATCTCGCCGACTCGGCCGATTGTAATGATGGAGCATATTCAAAAAACTTATTGGATGGGACAACAGGCGTTTCCTGCCTTGCGGGATGTGTCCGTGTCGGTCGCATCGGGAGAATATGTGGCCATCATTGGTCCGTCCGGATCGGGTAAGTCGACTACAATGCACATTATGGGTTGTTTAGATACCCCGAGTGCGGGCGTATATCAGTTGGACGGCTATGACGTTTCAAAGCTGTCCGATGATGACTTGGCCTTGTTGCGCAATCAAAAAATTGGCTTTGTGTTTCAGAGCTTCAATTTGTTAAGCCGCACCTCGGCGATTGAAAACGTGGAACTGCCAATGTTGTACGCGGGCGTGCCGAAGAAAGTGCGTCATGAACGGGCTCAGGAGGCCTTGGCCCAGGTAGGCTTAGCCAACCGCATGCACCACAAACCCAATGAGCTCTCCGGAGGCCAGCAACAACGCGTCGCAATTGCGCGGGCTTTGGTGACGAATCCCGCCTTGATTCTTGCGGATGAACCCACAGGGGCATTGGACAGTCACTCGACCGATGAAATTTTGGGGCTGTTTCAAGCGCTGCATGATCAAGGTCATGCGATAGTCATGGTGACCCATGAAACAGACGTGGCCCAACATGCCCACCGCATTATTAGCTTTCGTGATGGATTGGTGCAGTCGGATGAGCCGAACCCGCATCCCCTGCGTCACCAGACCCCGTTACCGGATGAAGGGGAGGGACACTAATGCCCGCACTGGAGATCTTACGAATTGCATTGCGCAGCATTCGGGCCAACAAAATGCGGTCGCTGCTGACGATGCTGGGCATTATCATTGGCGTCTCCGCTGTGATCTTATTGACTGCGGTTGGACGAGGAGCCACTGATATGGTGACCAATAAAGTGGAATCGTTGGGCACCAATTTGATTCAAATCATGTCCTCGTCAACGAGTGTAGGGGGGATTAACAAGGGCCAGGGCAGTGCGCCGACTTTAACCATGGCGGATGTGCAAGCAATTGCGCAACAAGATACGGCGGTCAAAGCCGTAGCCCCGTTACTGAGCACCCAGGGGCAAGTGGTTTGGCGCGCCAACAACTACTCGACCTCGATTCAAGGGACGACAGCGAACTATCCTCAAATTGAGAACATGCCTTTAGGCAGTGGGCGTAATTTCACCAATCAAGAAGTCCAAGACAATGCGACCGTTGCCATTATTGGCACGACGGTTGAAAGCGATCTCTTCCCTTCGGGAATGAACCCCATAGGACAAACCATTGACGTCAATGGCATTCCCTTCCGTGTAATCGGCGTGTTAAAGTCCGAAGGGACCAATGGCTTTATTAATCAAGATGACCGGATTGTCATTCCGATTACGACGGATATGAACTTACTCGATGGGACTACTTATCTGACAGGGATTTATGCCGCAGCCAAATCCCCTGCGGACATGGCTATGGCCGAAGCCGAAATTACCTCGACGTTACGGGTAGCCAATCAGATTCTGCCCGGGCAAGCAAACAATTTTACGCTGTTAACGTCTGCGACGTTTCTTAGCACATTGACTTCGATTACCGGAATTCTTACCGATTTATTAGCTGGGGTGGCCGGAATTTCGTTGGTCGTTGGCGGTATTGGTATCATGAATATCATGCTTGTGTCGGTGACAGAGCGCACTCGGGAGATTGGTATTCGCAAAGCCATTGGGGCCTCCAAAGGCGTTATCTTAGCCCAGTTTGTCGTGGAGGCCGTGCTTGTGAGCATCATTGGCGGTCTGATTGGAGTCGCCATTGGGGTCTTGGGCGCGGTTATTGGAGGCTCTGTCTTCCATTTATCAGGATTAGTGGGGATGAATGCGGTGGGGCTCGCTTTTGGATTTGCCGCGTTGGTAGGCATTATCTTTGGTGTCTATCCCGCTCGGAAAGCGGCCAACTTGAACCCGATCGACGCTTTGCGGTTTGAATGATGACCCTGGCAAGTTGTTTGCCCGAAGATTGAGAGAGGCAAGATGCTGGCGATTGATGGGATAGCGGTTTGTGAAAACCGCTAAGACGCAAGGAATGCAAAGAAATGAGACGCCGTAACCCTTTGGTCTACACGCCAACGGGTTACGGCGTCAGATTATGGTCCTGATGATTGCGCGCGCGGATTGGCGCGCACGTTACCGATAGCTGTCCTGCCCGGAAGTTTCCGTAGTCAGACGTCTTGAAAGGCGTCGGGAGGGGCAATGGATGGTGTGCCGTAGGTGTCTTCGTCGTCAACGACTATGGGCGAAGGGAGTGTGTGACATTATGAGCTGTGGTACGTGTTATGGGCATGGGGTGCTAGCGTATGAACCAGCCTCATGGCAGGACCGATTCCCCTTTTACCAGGTGCTGGTTCCAACCATCACTGGGGTGGACAAAGACTTCTTCGCAGCTCTCCTAAACCCACGTCGTTGGTAAAATTCCGACACTAAGAGGTCAGCCAGCTAGTGTGCTAGCATAGAGATCAGTGGCTAAATGTAGATTTGTCCACAAAGAGGGGTTCTGTGAGGAGTGGGAGAATGCGGATGAAGGCGATAGACGCTAGGCATATCGTCACAAATTTAGCCACCCATGATCCGGCCCAGCTTCAAGTGGTTTCGGGAGTGCGCAATGCGGTAGGCATCGTGTTACCTTTGATTGTCGGTACGGCAATAGGTCACGTCCAGACGGCCGTGGTGATGGCAGTGGGCGCCTTAGTCGCGGGGCTGGCAGGACTTTCCGGTCCTATGGTGCAACGCATTCGTACCATGATTTTAGCCGTCTTGTGGATGGGCCTTGCGTCATTTCTTGGCAGTATTGTAGGACATTCGTTGGTGAACATTATTATTCTCACTATGGTAAGTGGCTTCTTAGCGGGATTGATGGTCGCCATTTCGCCCCAAGCGACGCAAGTCGGCACATTGGCTACGATGGGCTTGGTGATTTTTTCTGCTTTCCCTGCTACGCCGTATTTCGCTTTGATTCAAACCATCTTTGTTATATCAGGCGGACTTCTTCAGCTCTTGCTTATGATGGCGTTCTCTTATGTGCTACCGCCGGCAACGGAAGTCAAGAGTGTATTGGCGGCACTCCGAGCGCTTAGCGCATACATTGAACAGCCGAATCGGCAAAATGATTTGGCGTTATCCTATGCCATGGCTGTGGCTGAAGCTCAAGTGCGTGATTCGTTGTTGTCTCCCGAGTACCAGCACTATTTATGGGATATCTTACGGAACACGCAAGAGCTGCGATGGATGTTTGCAGATGATATCTTGGTAGGCAAAACACGCAGCATACCACCCATTAGTGAGAAGATAACGATCACGAAGCAAAGGGCTTGGTTGGACACGGCTACCGCAGCATTACGCCAAAAATCTCAAGATGGCCTGTTGAACAGACCCGCCATTTGGCCCGCATGGCACGCCGTCAAAATGGTGGGGGCGGAAAGTGTGGAGTCCAGCCGCTCTGCTATGGATATTGACCAAGCCTTACAGGACTTGGTCACATTGGCGAAATCGCCCGTTACCGTTGGATCTCGCCATGTTATAGGGAACGAAGGCCATCTACTCAAATCCCATCATCCGATTCTTTTCACGTTACGGGCCAACCTGACAGGGCATTCGGCAGCGTTTCGTCATGCCCTGCGTATGACAGTAATTTTGGGGATTGCGGTATGGCTGTATGGCCTTTTATCGTTGCCGCGCGGATATTGGGTGCCCCTTACGACGTTAGTCATATTAAAGCCCGACTTTTTTTCTACGATTATCCGGGGTATCGCTCGGGTGTTGGGCACGATTGGTGGGGTGGTGATCGCCACCGCCCTTTTCGCCCTCCCCATTCACTCGATAGGTCTCACATTAATCGCGTTAGTTCTCTTCGCCATCGGGCTATACACCGTATTTTCTTACAACTACACGCTCTTTAGCATGTTTATGACCGCAGAGATTGTCATCATGCTCTCGTTCTTTGACCGGTTGTCACCGGTTAAGACCATTGAGGCACGCACCGTCGACACGCTGATTGGCGCAGCTCTCGCCTTTTTCGCGTATTTCCTATGGCCTCGCTGGCAGCGTACCTCCCTTACCAATACGATTGCCGATCTGGTGCAAAGCGAGCGTCTGTACTTTCAGTTTTTGATTGCGTTTTGTGAAAGCCCTGCGTTATCGCAGGACCAAACCGCCTTCTATCAACAGCAGATCCAATTGGCTCGCACGAATGCGGTGTCCTCTCTCAATCATGTGTTGAGTCGCCGCGATAAAAGACCGGTAGACGCGGAATCTGCTGTGGGACTACTGACAGCCCTGCGTCGCTTCGACGACGCTTTACAGGTTGTCCGAACCTATTGTGTGCAAAAACCTCTGCGTACAACTGTCACTCGTACCTCCAATACCATGGATTTGGCGGAATTCAGCCGGTCCATGGCGCAGATGTTGGAAGCCATTGAGCATGCTCTGCGCACCGATCTCAACTCTCTCTCCCCATCGCTACTGGCTCAATTTGTGACTTTGCAACCACGCCCCGGCTGTCTGGCCGATTCTCATGAATGCTTAGTCGTTCAAGCGTTGTACGAGCCGATTGGCACGATGATCCGCATGTTGCCCGAGCACCATAAACCACACTAAGTCCAAATAGGCAGTGCGTGGCATCTTAAACTAGGGCACCACCGACGGGACACCGAGGGGAGTTTCCTGCCATCCTTCTCCTGCCGGGATCTTGAGCGGTGCGTGGGGGGAAAACATCCCCACGCGATGGGGCGGAAGCCACCCCCGAGCAGACGAATCCTGTGAGGACTGCGGGTCCCGTGAGGGGCCGAGAAAAGCCGAAAGAGATTATCGTAGGTTTTTTTAACCAGGCTCGGTCATGTATAGCAGACCAGATGACAAACTCGCTTATGCCATAGCGGCCATGCTCGTATCGTGGATGTGGTTCGTTGCCCTTTCGCTGGCCGGGCGTCTATTGGTTGAGTTGCCGCATTCGTTTAGACTCTTAAAGGGATTTAATCGGCTTTCTGCGGGCATTATGTGGCTCATCGCTGGGAGATATCTGATCCAATTAAGCCGTATGTTATGGAATGGCTAACATATATTCGGTACAAGGATTCTTGAGGATGCGTTGAACCTAGGAAGGTAGCAATAAGGTTGCTCATGGGCCTACTGATGATTAATTTTGGATAAGTCCCTCACGCAGGTCAATAGGGTCGTTTCGTTTCAATCCCTGTTTTGGTATCAATCAAAAGCCATTCTTAATTAATCTATCGACCAGATTTTCAATATATCAGAAAATAGCGTTTTAGCTGGTAATATAATAGACGCTAGAAGGATCGTCTACAAGGCTATAACCGGCGTTAAGAGGTCTCAAGTTTTTAGCGGAAAGGAACCGCTGGCTCAAAAAACTATGACGGACCTATTCGTTTGAGTTCCTTAGAAAGAAGGATGGATCTATGTCGTTGATTGAGATGAACGTTTTCGCCGAAGAACGCATTGCGACGCTTGCGCTGAATAATCCCAGACGGCGCCATGCTTTGTCTTATGCCTTGCTTGCGGAACTAGAACACGCGGTGAAGGAATTGGCTGCTAAGCGATCAGTAAATGTGGTCATCATTCAGTCTAGTGGGCCTGCGTTTAGCTCAGGCCATGACCTGACGGAAGTGCTGGACCAATCGCCAGAAGATGTGCATAGTCTTTTTCTCGCCTGTGGTCAGACGATGCGAGCGGTAAGTCATGCACCTCAGGTCTATATTGCGCAAGTGCAGGGTATTGCCACAGCGGCAGGGTGCCAATTGGTTGCAGCCTGTGATTTGGCGGTGTCAGCACGTTCAGCCCGTTACGCGACACCCGGTGTCAAAATCGGACTCTTTTGCAGTACGCCGGCGGTGCATGTGACGCGCAATATAGGCCGAAAGAAGGCGGCGGAACTACTATTTACGGGAGAGTTTATGTCGGCGGCGGATGCGTTGACGTATGGTTTAGTCAACCGCGTCGTCGATGATGAAGAACTGGAGCAAGAAACATGGAAATTGGCGCGAACGATTGCGCAGTATTCGTTAAATACTCTCGAAGTCGGCAAGCGCACACTTCATGCTCAGTGGCAAATGAATGACGATCAAGCTTTGGACTTCGCGACCGAAGTCATCGCCCGCCAAGCCGCCGATGCTGATGCGAAAGAGGGCATTGCGGCCTTTTTGTCCAAGCGTGAGCCGGTATGGAAGGACCGCAGTCCTCAGGATTGACTCTGGTATTGGCTTCCTCACGGTCCCTGTGAAGTGCCTTATTTAGAAAAAAGGGAAGTCATATACGCCGAGAAGAAGCGTGCTATGCCCACAAAAGTCGCATGTTCACGTAGCCTGACCTGCTAGTCCAAGGTGACGGTGACAAAGACAATGATAAGGGTCAAGGGGAGTTGTTCGCGCTATGCAGTCGGTCCCGACACCAGGATACTGGCAAAGCGTCTGCGTGCCCGGGCTGTCCCATAGCAACGACGTTGAGGCGTAGCATGGGTTAGTTCGTTTTCAAAACAATCCACTGATTATGCGAATAGGCCATGTGTTTGTACCATGAAGGGAGTTCCGAAATTAACCGGGTAGGGCCTGGCCAATTGGGGACATCATCAAAGACAATCACACCGCCGTCTTTGACGTAACCACTCCAGAGTTCGAAGTCCCGCCGGACAGCATAATAATCATGGTCGGCGTCAATAAATAACAAACCAATGGGTTGATCGAGGGGCCATGCTTTGGCGGCTTCGACCGTTGTCATGCGTACCGGGACAACCCAATCCCGCACGCCTAATTTCTCCATGTTGCCTAGAAATTCTTGGTAGAGTTGGTCGGGATGATACTGGGCAAGAAGGTCTGCGTGTTCTTTTTCGCTCGGGGTGCCTTGCCAAGTATCTACGCAAACAATCTTCCCGGGCGACTGTTGATCCGCTAAAGCGGCGGCCATCCATGCACTGGAGCGGCCTTTCCACGACCCTAGTTCTACCACTACGGGAACCGGGATTTTGTTCTGGACCAAGTGATATAAAGTGGCACCAGCCACAGGAGAGCACCAGCCTTGAATCGGCTCAATCTGATCTTGCCAGGATAAAAGACGTTGTTGGGTCTCAACAGGCAGCTCATTAAAATTCATACCGGTCCCTCTTTCGTGGACCTTGACGCCCACTATTGTCACGACCCATGCTATCACACCAGCCAGAAGGTCTTGAAACAATAGCACCTATATTTTCGTCCGTTTTGATGAACTGGTCAGATAGCGGATACTTTGAGGGGCTTCCACCCTTCGAAGGCCTCGGTAAATGGCCGGGGGTGGAAGCTAGGCGCAGGATGGATGATCAATATAGGCCCAAGGCCTGTTTCAAACGGTGACGGTCAAATCCGACTGATACGGTATTGTTTATGACGATGACCGGAATCCCGCGCTCGTCACCCCGCAGTTGGCGCATGGTTTGAATCGTCGCATCATTGTCGAGGGTATGATCGACATAGCCAAATCCGTTATAGGATAGCAAGGCTTTCGTGCCGTTACAGATGCTGCAGGGGGGTACCGTATAGAGATCAATAGCGGGCAATTTCATGCGTTCTCCCAAGGCTACGTGGGTGAGCTTGTCAGCTAACGGGATGGCGACGCGGTAGCATACGAAATAAGCATCCGCCTGTGGGTCTAAAAGCCAGTCTTGACGCAAAAGGGCGGTATCACCTAGGGGCGTATCAATGTCCCAAATAGCCACCTCATCATAGATTTGATGGTCAAGAACTCGCACGCTATCGATGGTTCGTGGCATTAAGTCTTTAGGCAGGCGGACGCGGTAGGAAAAGAGAAAGCGATAATCGTTATACAGTTGACGGAGCTCTTTGACGCTGTCGTCGGATTTGGCGACGACAACCAAGCCGCGATCGCCAGCCATGAGACGGTGAATGACGCCAGGGGCATGACTCGTTTCCATTTCGGCAAGCCAACGATTCGATTGAAGCAGGCTGTTCACTAAAGCGTTGGTAGTGTCTACCGTGTCGGGATGAACTGCAAGTCCTTGCGGCTTATCTGCGACAACAAAGTGCGGGCCTTCATACCAGATGTCAACGGGTGTGGCGCTTACAGCAAGCAGCGGAGTTTTTTCCATAGAGAACCCTTCTTTCAGAGATGGATAGAACAGGTATTATGCCCAAAGGTTTAACGCCGACCGTGGGCTAGTTTCAACGCATCGGGTAGACGACGCAGGCGGGCCATGGCCCAAATACCGACGGCCGGGCCAATGGCTAAAAACATCAGCACGTAATGCCAGCTTATCACAGCCGCTAGGAAGCCGATGAGGTTAATCGAGCCAATGGTAATCAGAAAGCCCACGGCCATTTGCAATGTTAAGGCGCTGCCTTGCAGGTCTTTTGGAGCTAATTCGGTCACAGAGGCAGAAAACTGAGCAGAATCGGCAATCACGCTAAAGCCCCAAATGAGCGCGATAACCAACGTTAACAACGGTCTAGCGTGATAGGTGAAGCCAATAATCAGGGCCATCGAACCGCTCACACTCATCGCCATAATCGTTGCCCACGTGCGTCCGTAACGGTCAGCCGCCCAGCCTCCGGCCAGGGCCCCGGCAAAACCGGCCAGTCCAATGACGGCGAAGCTAGCGCTGCCAGCGAGGGTGATAAGGGTTGGGCCGCGCCAGTAGACGTGCCAACTGGAGAGCAGAAAGGCCGGAAGCCATGCCCACATGGCGTATAGCTCCCACATGTGGCCCCAGTAGCCGAGATTAGCCCACATCACAGGGCCATCATGCAGTACGGCGCCAACTCGGTTCCAACGAAAGACGGGGGGCGAAAATGGCCCCGGATGCTCAGGCACGATCCACAAGACAATCGCCCACGAGATAACGGCAAGCACTGCGCTGCCGGCCAGAACAGCTTGCCAGTGTTGTAATAGTGGCACCCCTACGAGTAAATGGGGCAAGGCGGATCCGACGGTTAATCCCCCAATTAAAATGCCTACTGCCAAGCCACGCTGTGTAGGAAACCAGCTAGCGACCCACTGGACCGCGACGGGATAGACGATGGACAAAAAAGCTCCGGTGAGGGTGCGTAGGACAAAGGCCATCCATCCTCCGTGTGGCAAAGCCAGTAGAGCCGCTGTTGTGAGAGCGGCTCCCATCGCGCCCCAGCCCATCAACATGCGCGGACGAAAGCGGTCTGCGAAGCCTAATGTGGCGCTTAACAGTGCGCCGCCTACAAATCCGAGCTGCACGGTGGACGTAAGCCATATCACGGCTGAGCCTGTCAGCTGCCATTGCCGAGTTAAGGCACTAACGACGGCTGAGGCACTAAACCACACACTCATGGCTAAAAGCTCGGCGATAGTAATCCATGCGAGCGCACGCCAACGCGAGGCGGGAGGCCTTTGTTTGGGTCCTTTGTTGAGCTGACCTGCGTGTCCTGGCAGTGTCATGCCTACCCCCCTCTCTTCTTAACGCGTAGCGCACTCGAAACTCAATACTATAATAAATATAGTATTTGACGGAAAGTGTCAATCTTTTAAGGAATTCTAGGCGGCAGTGCCTACCGTGTGTCGTCCGTTGATCCATCTAAGGGATTGTTCGGCCTGACTATGGCATCGGGAGCCTCACACTCCTCCATCGCATGGGTAATGGATGTTACCGAGACGCGGGATCCCTTCACATGGATTTGAGGTCCTTGGGCAGTTTTTTCCACCGTTATCGATTCGACGTCCGCCGCACAGGCGCAACCGCAGGCCCCCGTCGTACAATTCTCAACCATCATTTGTAGGGGCTCGAAAGGGATATTGGCTGAAAACTGAATGCGTACACCATTCGGTTCTTCTTGGGGGTATCCAACCGCAGACATCTTTGACATCATTATCACTCCTATATCGATTATCATCGATGAATTAAGCCAAAAAAATTTAGGCATGGGGGATCTGCCCCATGGCTCCGCGGTGTTCCGTATCGACACAAGCCGTTAACGACGCGACATGACGCTGAAAAGACTCCCACATCGGCTGATTGACTTGGTAGACTCGGTATGTGCCGCGTCGTTCGACTGTTATCAACCCGGCATCCACCAACACTTGCAAATGATGCGAAATGGTCGACTGGGCTAGACGGTGCCGTTGAGTGAAATCGATGACACAGCATGCGGATTCATCTGGTGCGACATCTGCACAGCAAGAGGAGCCGTCTCCTTTAAGTAGGTCGAGAAATAGCGCATAGCGTTGCGGTTGACCCAAGGCCTTAAAAATCGCGACAAGATCCACGGTTTTTGTCTCCAATTCATCGATGTTAATCGATATATTACTTCGGCCCTGATTTGAGTGTCAAGCGCCCTAGGGAAGCAATGGCATTGCGTCAGCGATACGCTTGTAGGCAGATTAGGCTCTCTTTAAACGCTCAACCATAGTAATTGGTCACCGGATTTATGATTGTACTATCGCGTGTCAATTCGAGGTGTCCACAAAATTAGACGATCATTCAACATTCCTAGCGGGGCGACGTTTCACCGAGACAAACCATCCCGCGGTGATCAGGCTTAGGGGATATAGTAGGGCCCAACCGCTGAACGGTAATAAGGCAACGCAGACTATCGCCGCTAGGCCCGCCATTAACACGAACTTTTTTTTGGAAACGTGGGCAAAGAGTTTGACAGCAGAAATCATGGCTACGGTATAGAGAACAAGGAAGACAGTGCTGGGCAAGAGGATAAGGTGGGGAAGGTTGATATGGACCATAGTGTCAATGGTCAGTACGACCGCAAAGTCCAGCGCCAATGCCCATAAAGCCGCCGTAGGAATGCGTCGTATCCGGTGCACGTGGCTAAGAAAGCGCGGAAACACGCCAGCCCGGGCTTGGCTGAACACCATCCGTGAAAATCCCCCGATATTCCCATGAATGGAGACGATTGTGATGACGAGCGCGGTCCATCCAGCTAGGACAGGGCCACTTTGGCCAAAGCCGGTGGCTAGTAATTGACTAAAAGGAATGGGGAGCTCGGTGCGGCCGTAGGCATGAATCCCTATTGTAACAAACGCTAGGGCGACATAAAGCAGTCCTACCACACTGGGGGCCACGAGAAATGTCCGTTGCAAATCTTTACGGGGATTAAGGAATTCCTCCGCAAGATGCCCAACCATTTCCCACCCGACAAAACACCAGAAAACCGAGACGGTTGCTTGGCCAACGGGTAACCAACCATGGGGCACGAATGGATGAAAAGCCCTGGGATGGATGTGAGGGGCGGCAAAAAGGATCGCTATGACGATCAATGCACCGATAATTGCCAGAACAGCGATTTGCATCCAACTGGCAACCTCTACTCCGGCAGCGTGTAATCCCAAAGAACCGGCTAACATTAGTGCAGCGATGAGAGGGATTGTCCATGTGGGCAGGGCCAATGTCGTGGCCGTATAGTCAGCACCCAAAATGGCAATGATCGGGACTCCTATCGGGATGGTCCCAAGAAAGAGCCACGCCGTCAACCGGCTGGCGGAATTCCCCCATGCCAGTCTGACGTATTCGACGATGCCTCCAGCGTGGGGATGTTGGGCGGCAAGTTGGCCAAGGGTCAATGAGAGCGGAAAGGCCAAAACCGACATGATAATCCATGCGACGATTGCGGCAGGTCCGGCTTGCTGGGCGGTAGTGGCCGGGAGGACGAGAATGCCGGAGCCCAATACCGCGCCAATCGCGAGGGCAGATCCGTGCACCCAGGTCAAACGGCGTGCCAATTCGCGGGGATGCTCCATGGTAATTTCTCCTTAAATATATTAGGGAATTTACGAGGTTCTACTTCTTGATGCTAGCATTTCGCTATCAGGGTGTCATACGATAGACGCGATAGAATGTATCGGCCAAACCGATGAAACGAGGTGCGTTTATGGAGCTCAAGAATGTGCAAACGTTTCGGGTGCTAGCCGAAGAGTTGAGCTTCACACGCACCGCGGAACGGCTAAATTATGCGCAGTCGAGTGTCAGTGCTCAGATCCAAAGCTTGGAGGAAGAACTCGGGGTATTATTAGTGGAGCGAAGCGGGAAACGCATTCGGCTTACCGATGCTGGCACGCAGTTTCTTAGTTACGCCCACCGCTTATTGAATCTGGCCGATGAAGCGCATGAGGTGGTGGGAAATTCCTCTGAGGTGGTTGGAACGTTGACCGTTGGGTCTGTCGAAAGTCTTTGTACATATCGTTTGGCACCGGTGTTGAAGGCGTATCGCGCCCACTTTCCCCAGGTCGAATTAATTTTTCGTACGGGGATTTGTCGCGATTTGCGCCAAGCCGTATGGCATGGAAGTTTGGATTTGGCGGTCACATTGGAATCGCCCTGTCAGGACCCGGGCTTGCACTGCGAAATACTAAGAGATGAGCCAATGCGTGTGGTGGCACCGGTGCATCATCCTTTAGCACGGGCGTTAGAAGTGGGGCCTGGAGATTTGGAGCACGAGACCTTATTAGTGACCGAACCGGGATGTAGTTATCGCGTTATGTTTGAGAGTGCGCTAGAGAGCACGGGCATTCATCATCCCCGTGTGGAGTTCTTCAGTGTGGAAGCGATTAAGCAGTGTGTGCAAGCGGGATTAGGGGTATCGCTCTTGCCTTCGATGGCCGTGCA
Source organism: Sulfobacillus thermotolerans (assembly GCA_002951815.1). Lineage (GTDB taxonomy): Bacteria > Bacillota > Sulfobacillia > Sulfobacillales > Sulfobacillaceae > Sulfobacillus > Sulfobacillus thermotolerans. Next base: position 3,242,781 of record CP019454.1, on the reverse strand, counting down.
AGAGGAGTTGGAAGCGCACGAGTTGGTGGAACTCCCTTGGAATGGGCCGGAATTTCCCGTCGTAAGCCAATTAGTATGGCGCCATGACAAATGGCTTTCCCCAGCGGCTCGGGGCTTTATTGAGATGACGCGCCGCTACTTTTCTACCGCGCTGCAAGACGTTGACGGCTTGTAGCGGCAAGTGGTGTTAGCACCAAGAAGTCGGATTATACGCTCTGTGATCTTTTGAACGTGGCCCCTTGTCATAACTGAACGGGTCTTCTCTTGTTGCAAGAATGCCCAAGGGCTGTTTCCACGGTGCGTTGGCGCTTCGCATATGACGGTGTCCTTGAGCCCACCCCATGGAGTTATGGAGCCATGGGGTGGGCTCAAGGCCGTTGATGGCTTTTCATGATGCTTAGCGGTAGCGGTTCATGAAGTGTTCAAGGGCGTCCGCCGGCAAAGGGCGGGAAAAATAATAGCCTTGAATGACGCTACAGCCTAGATCCTGCAAGGCGTTGACCTGTTCTTGGGTTTCAGCGCCTTCCGCTATCACCGCAACCCCTAAATTGTTGGCGAGTTCAATCACGGTTTTGACAATCGCCCGACTTTTTGTTTCGTAGAGGACATCGTGCACAAAGGATTGATCGATTTTCAAGGACGTAATCGGAAACTCTTTGAGATAGCGTAGGGACGAAAATCCCGTGCCAAAATCGTCTAGCGCAATGGACATACCCATGTCCCGAAAGGCTTTAAGGATGCGCAAAGTATAAGCCACATTTTCCATGGCCGCGCTTTCCGTAATTTCAATCTCCACGGCTTGTGGAGGGCATCCAGTGGTTTCAAGGATTTGCATAATCATCGCTTGAAGATCGGGTTGCTGGAACTGTCGAGCAGAGAGGTTGATTGCCACTTTGTGCAAAGGGCGTCCTTTGGCTTGCCACTGAGCGGTTTGACGGCAAGCTTCCGCGAAGACTTGCTGGCCAATGGGGATAATCAGACCGGAATGCTCAGCAAATGGGATAAAGTCATTCGGGGGCACTAAGGAGCCGTTGGGGCGTTGCCACCGCACCAAGGCTTCGACCCCATAAATTTGTCCGGTTTGGCTATTCATTTGCGGTTGGTAGTGGAGAATGAATTGACGCTGTTTCAGCGCCTGGTTGAGGTCGCTTTCCAGCAAGACATAGTCGCTGCTTTGACGGTTCATGGTGGCGTTATAGAGTACGAACCGGTTCCCACCTAAATTTTTGGCGCGGTACATGGCCACATCAGCATGTTTGAGCAAGGTATCCGGGTCGCTGCCGTCGTGAGGATAAAGCGCAATCCCAATACTGCCGGGGCAGCGGAATTCCTGACCCGCAATGTGCCACGGCTTTTGCAACTGTTCTAAGATCCGTGCAGCAATGGCACTTAAATCTTCGGCGCGGGTCATCGGGCGCAAAAGGACGGCAAATTCATCGCCACCGGTGCGGGCTACCATGTCCTTTTGGCGGATGACTTTCTTAAGCGTATCGGCCACTTGCTGAAGCAATTGGTCACCCGCAGGGTGGCCTAAGGTATCGTTCACATTTTTAAACCGGTCCAAATCCACGAATAGCAGGGCAAAGGATTGCTGATGGTCTTGGGATTCGGCAATAGCGGATTGAATTTCCGCAATAAATTGGCTGCGGTTGGGCAAGGCGGTAAGCGGGTCGTGGTGGGCGAGGTAGCGCAGTTCCAGCTCAGCTTGTTTATGGTCCGTAATGTCGCGGACCAAGCCCCGAAATCCTGCAGGCTGGTCGTCCGCATTGAGGATAAGAGAGACGGTGGCATTGACATAGCGCGGCGTTCCGTCCTTGCGTATAATTTGCCACTCGGTCATTGCCGAGTGGCGGCTACGGTATACGCTGTGAAAAGATTGATATAACAATTGGGTCTGGTCTTCATTCGTATAAGCGCGGTAGTTCAGACCCGCCAGTTCTTGTGCCGTGTAGCCGAGAATCGTGCTCAAGGCGGGATTGAAAAAGCGTAGGTTGCCTGCTAAATCCACCTCAAAATAGCCGTCTTGAATTTCATTTAAGATCGTCCGGTATCGTTCTTCGCTATCGGCGAGCGCGCGAGCAGTTTCGCGGTAGGCGGTAATGTCACGTGCCAGCACCACGATGCCCGCTAAAGTCGAACCGTGTCGATAGGGAATGCGATCGACTTCCACTTCTAAAAGGGCACCCGATGCTAAAGGCCATGTTTCAATCGAAGTTCGGGTGGTTTGTTGGGACCGCAAGGCCTCTTGGAAGCCGATTTGCCAGGGGTTACTTTGAAATAAAAGACAGGTGTTGGGCACCTCTGGCGGGGTAGACGCGGGGTAGCCCATCCAATGCCAGGCAATGTGGTTGGCGCGCAAGAGGTGCTGACCGGCATCAAATTGCCACACCGCGGTATCGGTTGCCTCCATAATCATTTCCAGTTCAAAAAGGGATTGGTGTAAGGAACCTTGAGAGGGAGGACTGGCGGCAGGCGTGGCCGTGATGACCAAACACCACCGCGAGCCATCGGGATAGTAGTAGGGGGTCCGTTGCACTTGCAACCGTTGCGGAGTTTGCTCGGGCCCCCAAAAAACGACCTGTTCGGATAGCGTCTGATGGGCTTGCCAAGCGTGCTCATCCTCTTGGCGGTTACACACGAAGCTTTCCGCTAAATGGGGATAGCGTTGCCGGGCTTCTTCTGGCGACAGTTTTGAGGACTGGGGACTATGGATTGCGAACAGCCGTTGAGCGGCTTGATTCATGCGGTACCAAAAACCTTCTGCATCTTTAATTAATACAGGATCAGGACATGCTTTCAACAGCATGTGCAGGCGGGCGTTTGCCAAATCCGTTTGGAAACGGCCCCGGCTTCTAGACTTTCCACGGCGAACAACCATCGCATTGGACTCCTTTTTATATACGGCGCTCCAAAATGTTTTTTGGGCGGTCTCTTGCGCCCCGCGTCCTTGCTGGGGGAGACACCATGCTTTATCACGTAAACCTGTTGTTGTTATGCGCGGATGAATGGGACTCATTGACCGCGAAATTCGACAGTGATATGGGTTTATTGTACTGAATGAACAAGAAGGGCTCCAAATGATAGGAAGGATTTACGGAAATGTTCCTTAAAAAAGGCAATAACAAACCTGGTTGTGGAATTTTTTTGAATTTTTTAGGGGAAAATGGCCATTAATGTGGCATTGTGCGCGCGACAGTCCTTTATACTCTCGGATAGATAACGTCCCACGCCCGAAAGAATCATGGACTTAGGGCTCTTATGGCGGGTGTTTTGTGCACCTTGGCGAAGTTAACCGCTACCGTGGACGAAGAGGCGCGGGTGTTTGTGTGAATGGAGGGTGTGAGGGGCGATGCATTGGGAGAGTGGGGCTACGTCCTGGCCCGCAGATGTCATTCATGGGGTGCTCTTCGCCGGGTTGTTGGTTGCGTTGTGGGAATTGGCGGATTTAGCGGCGGTTAAGACCACGCCACTCATAGCGCGCATTCTGATGATTGTGGGCGCCCCTTTGTCTTTGCTGACGATTGCGATATGGGGCGGCATGGACATGCCCTATGGGGTCTATTTTGTGGTCATGATGGCCATGTGGTATCTGCTGGCCGAGAAGACGTGGTCTCTCGTGGCCTCAGGCGTGGTATTTGGCGCGATGCTTTTGAGTGCCGTCGGATATCATGGATGGTCACCTCACACGGTGATGGACGTTGTGGTTATGACCGGCGCTGTGGCAGCCCTGACCGTTATGCCGTGGCGCCATCCTGTGTTAATTTACTTAGCATTGTTGGCGGTGTCTTTAACAAGTGTCATCATGAATCCCAATGGGATGCATGATTTTATTGTCACCGTCACGACCGGGTTGTTGTTGGCCGGATACATTACCGGACGCGCGCGGCGGGAAAAAGTGTGGGCGGATGATAAAGAGCGGGCGGAACATGATGCGTTGACGGGCGCCTTGACGCGTCATGGTTGGCAAAGGTGGCGAGAACGGGCCCAAAGCCATGCAGATACGGATTGGCTCTTTGTGGCGTTTGATATTGATGATTTTAAATCCATTAATGATACCTGGGGCCACATGGTCGGCGATGAGATTCTCTCCCAATTCGCGGCTCGCTTGTTACGCCAATGTCATCCCGAGGATGCCGTGGTGCGATTTGGCGGTGATGAGTTTGCTTGGGTGTCGAAGCTTGCGCACCCGGAATTAGCCACAAAGTTAACGGCCACGTTGCATGCGGAGGTGACGGGCAGATCTTACGAGACAGCGGCTGGGCTTGTGCAATTGGGAGTGTCCATGGGTTACGTCGTGGGCCCGCTGACCGATCGTTTGTTGGAAGATGCCGATGTGCATCTGCTTTATGCCAAGCGCCACGGCAAGAATTACGTGGTAGGTGCAGATACCCCCATCACGGACGCCGATGCAGAGCCGATCTATCGCAATGAGTTAGGATGGCTAGCCGATGCAGCGCTGAATTTATGGCAATATTGCCAGTTGGGGACGGTTATGACCAGTGTCGATGGCCGTATTGTGGCGGTCAATCCGGCGTTTGAACGCATGACGGGGCGGAGTGCCGATGAACTCGTAGGACAAAGCCCTGCGATTAACAGTGCAAAAACGACGCCTAAAGCGGTCTATCAACAAATGTGGCAGCAGTTGACGCAAGGAAAGCCGTGGCAAGGGCGCCTTGAAAATCAGCGACCGAACGGCACCCTTTGGTGGGCTTGCGAAGAGATTATGCCCATTCATTTGGGAGGACGCTTAGTCGGATATTGGTCCTTGGTCGAGGACTGTTCCGAAGAACAGCAAACGGCTCAATCGCCTACGGTACCGTCTTCGTGGCTCGAACAGTTTAGTTACCGAGTGGCGTTTCAGCCGATTGTGCACCTAGCAGATGAACACATTATTGGCTATGAGGCGTTGATTCGGCCATCCTTTAAAGGAGAGATGGTCAGTCCTTTGCAGTTTTTTTCGGAATGCGCGCAGAACGCTTTAAGTATCGAGGCAGATTTGGCCTGTCTTTCCGCTATTGCGAGGCGCATTCAAGAAATGGGTTTTTGGCCAGAAGGAGCTCAATTATTTATTAACATCCAAGAGGCGACGCTTGAACAATCCGAGCGTGTAGAACTCGTGCTTAAGCAAATCATGACGGTGCTGCCACGAAGCCAGATTGTGTTAGAAGTTTATGAGCATGCGACATCCTCTGATCGCGATTGGGCTAGTGTGGCGAAATCATATGCAGGGATCGCGTTTGCCCAGGACGATTTTGGCGTGGGAGAGGCGGATATTGTGCGCATGCATCAGCGCCGCCCGGCATGGCTCAAGTTTGATCGTGCCTTGGTCTCTCGCTTGCCTGTTGATGCAGCGCTCCAGGATTTGATTGCGATGATGGTCTCGTGGCTGCATCAAAGGGATAGTTATGCAATTGGCGAAGGGGTCGAAACTCGTGAGCAAGCTCTTATACTTCAGCACTGCGGCGTCGATGCGGCGCAAGGATATTTATGGGGCCGGCCTAGCTGGGATGTGCCCCAGACCGTATCCCGCCTCATGACAGCTGGTGAGAGTCCCAAAGATGTAGCCGGATAGCAGACGCTAAGCCGTTGTCCAACGCCGGTATAACCGTGGGAACAGCAGAATTTTTATGATTTTTACCTTGGATAGCACGCGAAAAACCTCGCCATAGGCACGGTTTTTTGGTCGTCATGAACAAGACTTTTGGGACCTATCGTTTTGTAATATAAGGGGCTGCGCAAGATGACTTCGTCCCGGACGGTAAAAGGCCGGTGTATGGTGAAGCTTCTTTCAAATTTTGACGACCAGAATGCACCGGTGATTATCCCGTGGGCATCTGTGGGTATATAAGGAGGTTTAAGCTGCTTGCTGTCAATCTATGATGATCTCTGATAATATGTTATTAGGTGATTGTATTATGGATGAGCAGTTTGTCAGTATCGGCAAGGCGGCCAAGATGCTCGGCATGAGCATCGACGGACTCCGGAAGTGGGAACGCGAAGGGCGCCTGATTCCGGTGCGTACCGTGACGAATCATCGGCGCTATCGGGTCGCGGACTTACGCGCCCTGATGCACGAGGATGCGCCTGATGTTGCTAGGGATACTCGTTGTCTCCTCTATGCCCGAGTCTCGACCACAAAACAACAAGACGCGGGGAACTTGGATCGTCAACTCGGGCGGTTAACCGCGTTCGCTGCGGAGCAGCGATGGACTGTGGTGGCGGCTCTTACCGATGTCGCGAGCGGCTTGAATGAAAAACGGCGGGGTCTCCATCGGTTGCTGGATCTTGCTCAGCAACACCAAGCGGGCATTGTGGCTGTGGAATCCCAGGATCGATTGGCACGCTTCGGGTTTACTTATCTGGAAAGTTACCTGCACGCCTTTGGCGTGCGTGTTGTTGTCATGGAACACACGGTGAAAGACGATCAGCAGGAACTCGTGGAGGACTTGATTGCCATTACCACGTCGTTCTCGGCCCGCATTTATGGCAAACGCGGAGGGGAAAAGATGGGGTCGACCGTGCGTCAAGCGATGGCGACCTTAGCTCAGGAAGGAGTCCCCGAATGAAGACAACCATTTTTGGTGTCTTGCTCGATGTCACGCCCGATCAGGACACGGTGTTACGCCGTTTGATGCGCAAATATGGGTTCATGCTACGGTTTGCCTTTCAACGCTTGGTTGGAGGACTACAAAACATCGGCGGTTTGGAACGTCACTGTGCCAGTGAAACGGAGTTGCCGCTGCGTTACGCCAAAGATGCGGTGCAAGAAGCGCAAGACCTCATTCGGGCCCGCCATCAAGCCATGAAAGACGGGGCGACTTTATGGACGCAACGCGTGAAAAAAACCCGAGAACGGTTGACCGCACTCCGGGCCTCCCCGCATCCGAATGCCCGCCGCATTGCGGGACAAGAACGTAAGCTCACGCATCAAGAAGCCCAGCAAGCGTTTTATCAACAGCATGTCGAGGCAGGCACCTTTCCTCCCGTGGTGTTTGGCACAAAAAAACGGTGGTTGGATCAGTTTAAGACTCTCGATGACCCCCTCGCCGAACAGGAACGCCAGCAGGCGTGGCGGAAAGAATGGGACGAGAGCCGGAATGGTCGGCTGTCAGCGCGTGGGGATCGAACCAAAAGGGGCAATCCCCTCCTGCGCGTCCGCGCAGGAACCGACCATTGGATCGTAGAAATCTCTCTCGATTGCCTCAAACCGGGCAACCCCGACGCCAAAGTCCCTCGGTATGAGAAACTGGAGATCCCTCTCTATATTGCGCGGAAGGTGTCCAAGAAAACTGGCCAAGTCCATGGCCGGGATTATGAGGGGCTGCTGCGTCGGGTGCTCGCCGCCGGCGACCCCTATCAAGTCGAAATTCTCCGACGTCAAGGACGGTATCAGGTCCGCGTGACCGTCGAAGAAGTCCCCGCGCCCATCCAGACCGATCCGCGTCATGGCTGGGTGGGAGTGGATACCAACAGCACCTTTTTGGCGCTCTGTCACGTGTTGCCGAACGGCAATCCCCACGCCTTCGCGACGATCGGGGACCCCCGTCTCTTCGATGTCCGATCGACCCAACGCGACGCGTTGGTGGGAGGTCTCGCGGTCGAGACCGTTCAGTGGGCTAAGGCTCGTGGAGCGGGACTGGTCGTGGAAGACTTGCAGTTCATCCATGATCGGGATGTGAGCGCCAAGTTTAACCGCGTGACGCACCAGTTTAATTACCGGGCCTTGCTGACGGCGGTCGAACGACAGGCCGCGCGGGAAGGCGTCGCCTTGCGGAAAGTCAAACCAGCTTATACCTCGATTATCGGGCGGTTCAAGTATCAGCCGCAATACGGGATAAGCGTGCATCACGCCGCGGCCCTCGTGATCGGGCGACGAGGCGGACTGAAAGTCCGCCGGGAAAACGTCCCGAAAGCCTTGCGGCTCTGGATGCAAGACCGCGATCAATGGAACGACCCCACTTATCGGAAAAATGATTGGAGTGCATGGGCTCGGATTAAACGGATCATGACGAAGACGTTGGCATCGCACCATCAGTATTTGAGTGCCTGGTTAGGGTATCGCAAGACGTTATTCTCCGAATGACCCATATCGCATTCCCCCGTCGCCACCACGTGGCGAAAGGAGCGACGGGGCATCTTGATGAGGGCCCAGTAACACTGGGGCTCAGGGCACCACCGACGGGACACCGATGGGAGTTTCCTGCCATCCTTCTCCTGCCGGGATCTTGAGCGGTGCGTGGGGGAAAAACATCCCCACGCGATGGGGCGGAAGCCACCCCCGAGCAGACGAATCCTGTGAGGACTGCGGGTCCCGTTAGGGGCCGAGAAAAGCCGAAAGAGATTATCGTAGGTTTTTTTAACCAGGTGTTTGTACAATTATTCACATGCTGGCATGAAAATTTATTTTCTGACAAGGCAGGAATTTATCGTCCGATGTCGAAAGTTGAAGGGTATCATTATTTCCATTAGACGCCTTGCTGAGGATTGCCCCGAGACGTCTTAGAGCACTTATTTAATTTCAGATAATTGCTATTTCTGTCACTCACAGAGGAGGAAACACGTGATTAATTTAGAGCGGGGCTTGAAACGTGAATTATCCTTTCTCGATCTGACCATGTCCTCGCTGGGGGCCATTATTGGATCCGGATGGTTATTTGCGGCCTTTACGGCGGCGTATTTGGCGGGACCGTCATCGATTTTTAGTTGGATCATTGGCGGTGTGATTGTCTTGTTCATTGGCTTGGTTTATGCCGAATTAGGTTCGATGATTCCGGAATCGGGGGGCATTGCGCGCTATACGCAATACTCGCATGGGCACTTGACGAGTTTTATCGTCGGGTGGGCCGCGGTGATTGCATATGCCTCTGTACCCGCCGTGGAAGCCGAAGCGACAGTGCAGTATATGAGTCACTTTTTCCCAGGACTGTATGTCAAGTCCACGTTGACTACGTCGGGCTTGATTTTCGCCGCCCTGTTGATTGTGGCCTTTTTCACCGTGAACTACTTTGGGATTAAGGTGTTTGCACGGATTAACACACCGCTCACGATCTGGAAATTCTTGATGCCGACGTTGACGGTAATTGTGTTGGCCATTGTCGGGCTGCATGGCGTCAACTTCAGCCACATTGGGGGCTTCATGCCGATGAAATCGTCGGGAATGTTGGGCGCGGTCGCGTCGGCCGGGATTGTGTTTTCCTACTTGGGCTTTCGGCAAGCGGTGGACTTGGCGGGAGAAGCGAAAAATCCCCAACGGGACGTGCCTCGCGCCTTGATTGTGTCGATTGTGATCGGCATTATTCTCTACACCTTGTTGCAGGTGGTCTTTATCGGAGCGCTCCCCACCTCGGTCCTCGGGAAAGGCTGGGCCGCGATTGCGTCCAATGCGCAAATTGCAGGGGCGCCGTTTGCCCAGTTGGCCATTTTTGCGGGCTTGTCGTGGTTGTCGACCCTGCTGTTTATTGATGCGTTCTTGTCGCCCGCTGGCACGGGCAGTATTTATCTGGCTTCCACGACGCGCGTCTTAGACGCGCTGGGCCGCAATGGCTATATGCCCAAGGGCTTAGCGAAAATCAACCCCAAGACGGGGATTCCTAGCATTGCCTTGGTGGTCGCGGCCATCATCAGTCTGATTTTCTTGGCGCCGTTCCCGGCGTGGCAGTCGCTGGTGGCGATTGTGTCGGGAGCCACCGTCTTTACCTACATGGTGGGGCCGATTTCGGCCGCGGTGTTTCGCCGTACGATGCCCAATGTACCGCGGCCTATTCGCTTAGGCGGCTTGTCGTGGATTGCACCGTTGGCGTTTATTGGGGCGTCCTTGATTATCTACTGGGATGGCTGGGTCGCTGACGAGAAACTCTTGGGCATTATCTTGATTGGCGTGGTCCTGTATTTGATTATCAGCGCCATTGTGCCGCAGACCATTGCGAAGCCCTCGGCCCAGTCATTTAAGTCCAGCGTATGGATGGTGTTTTATCTGCTATTCATGCTGGCGATGTCTTATTACGGCTCGGGTGTCTTTGGAGCCCCGGCTAACCACGGCAAGGGCTTTATTCCGTATCCGTGGGACTTGGTAGTGATTGCGGTCGTCTCGTTGCTGTTTTACTACTGGGGGGTATCGAGTGGCTACCGCAGCAAAGCGGCGGATGAAGTGTTGGAAGCCCTTGAAGAAACCCGCGAGACGGGCGCGTTATAAAGGCAGTCCCGAAAGGCTAGCAATCCCATTAAAACAAAAGGCGGCTCGTTATGAGCCGCCTTTTGTTGACCGGCGTTTTGGTCATGGAAGCGCTTGGCATTATGACGCCTAAAAGCTTGAGCGTGTGAGAATTATGTGGATAAACCTGTGTGGAATTGTGGATAACAAGAAAACAAGTGTTTTGGTGATCCCCATATCGTTATGACCAACGCGCTTAAAAACGCTGCGCGAAGACCTTGTGGCAGGCGTATAATAGGGCCAAGAGGTGCTCAAAAAAGGAAGCGATAACATGGATGATTTGTTGTCTCCGATGCACATCATTGTGCTGTTAATCGTAGCTTTGCTGATCTTTGGGCCCAAACGCTTGCCGGAAATTGGGGGCAATTTAGCTAAAGGCATTAAGGAATTTAAACGCGCGATGAATGGTGACGCCTCGTCATCGGAAAAGCCCTTAGATTCCTCTCATGATCGTTAACGCATAATTTCGGGAACGCGCATACCGTATCTCAGAACGAGAAGCGCCACGCCTAATTCTTGGCGTGGCGCTTGTGTGTTGCATAAGCTTAGGAAGCGGCCGGGGATGACGGTGCGTGACTCCAAGAGCCATGGTAATGCATATGTCCCATGGGTCCGGAATGCGTGACCATCTGATCAATTAGGGTGCTGAGATGTGACTCCATTTGAGTGGCCTGGGTTTGAGTCAGTTTGCCAGCGGAGACGGCGGACTGAATCTTCGCCTGGGCGTCTGACAATAAGGTGCTTTCCAAGGCACTGGCGGAAGAGCCGTGGTCTTGGGCAATGGTGGCTAGACTCTGGCCCGCCTTGAGATCAGCCTTTAAGGTGCTGGTGGAGATGTTGAGATCCTTAGCGATAGTGGACAAGACGGCGTGGCCCATCATGCCAAAATGGTGAGGACCATGGCCCCAAGCACCGCCCTTGGGCATCATGCCGGTGCGAGTCACCATCTGATCAATCATGGTGCTGAGATGTGACTCCATTTGAGTGGCCTGGGTTTGAGTCAGTTTGCCCGCAGAGACGGCGGACTGAATCTTCGCCTGGGCGTCTGACAATAAGGTGCTTTCCAAGGCACTAGCGGAAGAGCCGTGGTCTTGGGCAATGGTGGCTAGACTCTGGCCCGCCTTGAGATCAGCCCTTAAGGTGCTGGTGGAGATGTTGAGATCTTTAGCGATAGTGGACATGACGTTACCCATCATGCCGAAGCCGCCACGGTGATTCCAAGCACCGCCTTTGGGCATCATGCCGGTGCGAGTTACCATCTGATCAATCATGGTGCTGAGATGTGACTCGATTTGAGTGGCTTGGGTTTGAGTCATTTTGCCCGCAGACACGGCGGCTTGGATTTTAGCCTTCGCATCTGACAGTAAGGTGCTTTCCAAGGCACTGGCGGAAGAGCCGTGATCTTGGGCAATGGTGGCTAGACTTTGGCCCGCCTTGAGATCAGCCTTTAAGGTGCTAGTCGAAAGGTTTAATGCTTTGGCGGCGTCTTTCATCCATTGGCCCCTAGGCCCGAATCCGTCACGATGTCCCCAATGAGCCGGGCTATTTGATCCCGATGCCTGGGCATTGGCTGACAGCTCAATATTTTGAAGCGTCGATGCACTATGTGTTCCTCCGTGCGCAGTCACCGCCAGGCCGGCGCCTCCCGCGACTAAAATGCCTGCCGCCATGATGGTAATCGGTTTCAACATGCTGTGTCACTCTCCTCAACAACATTTGGGGCTCACTTGACGTCCCATTGATAGTAAACCCAAAAGGTGTTTCCAAGTTGTTACGCGCATCTGAAGAGTTCCTGAGAAAGTTTTGTTATCGAATAATTGTTGGATATGCAATGACCGTAATAACTGGGAAGAAAAAACGCTAAGATGAAAGAATAGAGAGGGCAAGATTTCAAGGGGTGAAAGGCTGCTGATAACGGATACGGTGATTGATATGCAGGCCTGCAGTAAACACTATGGTCAGCACGTGGCCGTCTCGGATGTCACGCTGCGCATTGTTAGAGGGCAGGCAGTAGCCTTGTTAGGACCAAATGGCGCGGGCAAAACGACAAGCCTTGCCCTGATGATGGGCTTAACATCGCCGAGTCACGGTTCAGTGCGGCTTTTGGGTGCGCTGCCGGCTTCGCCCCAAATCCATGCCAAAATTGGGGTGATGTTGCAAAATGTCAGCGTGCCGGACCGCTTGACGGTGCTCGAAAGTGTGAATTTGTTCCGGGGCTTTTATCCGCATCCTCTGCCTGCGGCCGAAGTTCTCGAAATGGCGGGCCTAGAAGAGGATAGACGGCAAATGGCGTCTCGGCTCTCTGGGGGTAAAATGCGGCGCCTGCAGTTTGCCTTAGCCATGGTGGGCAATCCTGACGTCCTCTTTTTGGATGAACCGACGGTCGGGATGGACGTTCAATCTAAGCGCTTATTTTGGGAAATGCTGCGTCAATTTGTGGAGGACCAGCGCACGTTGATCTTGACGACGCATGATTTGCATGAAGTCGACCAAATCGCGGACCGGGTGGTCGTGTTGAATCGTGGACGTATTGTCGCGGATGCATCTCCTGAGCACATTAAAATGCAAATCGGTGGGCGTCAAGTCTCATTTGTCATCCAAGACGCATCGCGCACGGTAGATTTGCGGCACTGGCCGGACGTGACGGAGGTCCAGATAGCAGGGCGTCACGTCATCTTGCAAACGCAAAATTCGGATGCCGTCGTCAAGCGCCTTATCCAAGAGGACTGGCCTGTCAGTGACCTTATGATTACCGGTGTTGGATTAGAAGAAGCCTTTGTTCGCTTAACGGCACGGGAGGGTGAGCTGTGAGAGCCTTATGGTCACAATGGAAAATGGATATGCTGCGTACGGTGCGCGACCGGCGTGTCTTTTTATTGACGATGGGCATGCCGATTGCCTTCTATTTCATTTTTATTGACGAAACCAATCCGCATCTTTCGGCTTCGGCACCGTTGTGGAAAGGATATTTTATGGTATCGATGGCGGCATTTGGGGTAGTGGGTTCGGCCGTCAATACCCTTGGAGTACGCCTTGCGGCGGAACGCAAGAGTGGGTGGGTGCGGTGGTTTAAAACGACGCCTTTGTCGCCCGTCGCTTATGCCCTATCGAAAATCTTGACGCAGCTAGTACTGTCTTTACTAATTGTCGCGGCGATTTTTGCCGTAGCGCATTTTGACCAAGGAGTCACTTTAAAGGGGGAAAAGTGGGCAGAAATTTTAGGGTGGTTGTGGATAGGGTCGATTCCTTTTGCGGCATTAGGCGTGGTCATAGGGTTTTTTGGGAACGCCGCTCAAATTTTGGGCACGTTGGTGTATTTGACGCTATCTTTTTTAGGCGGACTCTGGACTCCTATTTCCACAATGCCTTCTCCCTTACAACCGGTAGCCCGGCTGATGCCGACCTACCGGTTTGCCGCACCCGCTTGGGCTATTTTAGAAAACAAGCCTGTGGCAATCAATGATGTGCTGATATTGGGGGTGTACGCCGTTTTGTTTATCGGATTAGCGGCCTTGGCACAAAAATGGCAGGATGCGCGTCCTGACTTGTGAGCGAATTTTAGGCTTGGGGCACAAACAGGAAGGATTAGGAAAATATTTTCGATTTCTTGTTACCAACAATTCGTGTCTGTCGTTATGGTAGGTATAAAGCGAGCAAAGGAGAATGGCTATGCGTGAAAAGTATCCCATTTGTCCTGAATGCGGAAATCGGTGGGTGGGGCGGCTGACGGCGCCCGGCTGGTATTTCTGTTCGACCTGTACCGTGGAATTTAAACATGATGACGATGGCACGATTGTCTATACGATTACAGCGGAAGGGATTAGAAAACGCGCGCATCGCAAGCGCCGCCAAAGCATGCGCTCGCAAGAGCTGTCTCCGACCTAGTTCGAGCCTCACCGCGTAAATTTCCGGAGCCTTTTATGCTGCGGCTATTTCACTATGCCCGTCTATCTTTCTTACAACCCGTGCCTTATGGAGGAAATGAAAAGCAAAAGCGCCCCACTTGTGGAGCGCTTAAGTTTTGATCTTTTCACCCGATGATTGGTTGCACATTCTTCGATATTAGTGGGCTGTTTTCGTGAAATCTGAGCGCAACGTGCCCGATGTGGAGTGGTGCATAATCAGCCAGGTGGCAATGAGACCGCAGGCGCCCATGGCGAGCCACAATACCAGATGCCCAGCATCGGCTAATAACACGCCGCCTAAAACGGGACCAATGACCATGCCGAATGCGCTAAAGAAGCTGCCAGCACCTTGATAGCGTGCCCCATAGCCTTTGGGGGCTTGCGCTGCATATTCTGTAGGGGGCAACGGCTCATAGATGAGTTCACCTAGCGTCACGATGACAAAGGCGGCGACAATGAGCATGATTTCAGCGGACATGCCCAGCAAAATCATCGCAGCGGCGTACAAGATGGCGCCTAACCCCATCCAGAAGCGACGGTTTCCATGGCGCAATACACGAGACACAGGCCATTGCAATACCGTAATGAGAGCGCCATTCATAGCCCATAATAAGCCGTACCAGCGCAAGATGCCCACCGTATGCTCCATTTCCATGGGGAGCGTCGACATCAGCTGGCTATAAATGATGCCAATAAGGGTGCCGCCTAAGGCGACAGACCAAAATCCCGACTGTTTCCACGGCGGGAAATACAGCCACGTGCGCCAAATGGAGACATGCGCCCTTGGAGAATCCATGGGACGGGCGGGCACGATCTGGGGAATACCGCGGGTCAGCACGAGGCTGCTTATGACAAGGCAAATGGCATCGATCCAGAATATCCATTGAAATTGATAGAGAGCCAAAGATAAGCCGACCAGAGGCCCGACAATAATGCCGGCATTTTGGGATAGGAGCAACAAGCTATATCCTTGGGTTCGGTGTTCAGGCTTGACCTGGAGGGTCATGGCGTGAATTACCGCCGGGAATGCGGCTCCGACCATCATTAAGGTGAGACCGTAAGCAATGGTCCACACCCACACATTATGCACGAGACCAGCTGTCATCACGGCGATAGCGGCAATCGCATAAGACACCACTGAGATTCTGCGTGGTCCAAAGCGGTCGCTTAGGTAAGCAGCTGGCAATTGCCCAGCGATGTACCCGATGCCCGCAATTCCCATTAACAGTCCGGCATGAGCCATAGAAAGATGCAAATCACGTGTTAAGTAAAAGACGACAAACGGGTATAAGAAGCCATCCCCGAGGGCGTAGAAGAATTGGGCAACCACAAGGGCCCACATATTATCACTACTCCAGATTCATCACCATCCTCATGGAGGATTGTTTTTTGTGCTTTGTTCATCGACTCGGCACATCTGTAGCGTAGCCCTTCGCATCCCTGTCAGGCAAACCACAAAAACCCCAGATTTTCAAGAAATTCTGCTGCAATTTATTACCATTCGCATTGCCTGTGAAAGGCCCCTAGAAATTCATCGGTTTAAGCTGAGATGCTCTATTTTTAACCTTGTCCCATAAAATATAAAGAAGTTCCGTTAACCGGCTAGCCTTGGGGATGGCTTTGTGCAGGTCATTTTTATCGGTCTCCTCGGGAACCCAGGGCTTGTGCGCTGACCCAAGAGGAAAGAGGTTTGGCATTGTCTTAGCTGTCGGTGATTGGTTTTAGGCGTAACGTAACAGCTTCCCCCCCATATGAGCAGAAGAGACCTCTGCGGATTCTCGTGGTGAGGACCGGCAGGGGTCTCTTCTGGGCAAACGTGGCTATCTATTGGGCGTTATCAATGAGCTCTTCGAGAAAAGGGGGAAGCGCAAAGGCTGCCTGGTGTATAGCAGGCGAATAATAGCGCGTCGGGTAAGAGCATGACTGCAGCGGTTCCGACAAGTCGGGACCAAGTGATCCGGCGGTAAAGGTAAAAATGCCTCCGGGGTAGGTGGGAATCGTGCACCAGTAGACTTGGCGTCTTGGGAAAAGCCGTGCCACGTCGCGACTCACGTCACGGAGTACCTCGGGATTATAAAAGGGGGCTCCGGTATGCTGGACGTAGACCCCTAAAGGATTCAAGGCATTCATGACGTCCTCGTGAAATGCGGGCGTATAAAGAAATTGTCCTGGGCCTTCACCTTCGGGGTCGGTCGAGTCGACCAATATCACGTCAAATTTTTCCTGGGCGTGGGCCATATTTTTCACGTAAGCGGCGCCATCTTGACACAAAATGGTCAAGCGCGGATCATCAAGCGACTGCGTGTGTCCTGGCAGAAAGCGCTTGGCGACTTCGATGACCATCGGATCGATTTCGACCATGACGACGCGCTCCACTTTGGGCACTTTAAGCACTTCCCGCGCAAGTCCGCCATCGCCGCCGCCGACAATGAGAACGCGGCGCGGATGGGGATGCGACAACAACGGCACGAGCGCGAGCATTTCATGATAGATAAATTCATCGCCTGTTGTCGTCTGCATAATTTCATCGAGGACCATGGCGACCCCGAATTCTTCGGTCTCGACAATCTGGATCTGTTGATATTGAGACTTCCCTGCATAAAGTTCTCGAATGACTTTCCATTGCAAACGGTGCCCGGAAGAGGCCGTTTCCTCAAACCAGAAACCCATCAATATGACCTCCCAAAACCAATATCCCTTCGTGTTGACACGCTATTACCATATCATATTGACCCAGACGGTCGACACATCTGGGGTGATAGCGGGCTATGGCGCTTGGTGAGTTTTTCTTGCGAAGAGACCCCAGAAGTCTAGCAATTATGCAGCGATGCATTAAAATAATGCGGGTAGAGAAAGCGTGGCAACCTTTGTCCCTCGCCGCTAATAATCCAATGTCACCTTGCATGAGACTGGGGTTTAGACGTCTTGTGCGGGCTGATGCAATTTATTTTGGTACATTGTTCACGCCGACGAAGGATTCCTTTGAGGCGGGAACGAAAGATGATGCAAGGCATAAGGAAACAACACAGGAAAGGGCCTTTGGGGGGCAGGAAAGGGGCAGTGGTGTGTCGGCAAAAGTCATGATCGGGCTCCATCATGTCGCAAAACACTTTGCTAGTGCGCAAGCGATCCGAGACTTTTCAATGGAAATCTATCAGGGAGAATTTGTCACCCTATTGGGCGCCAGCGGGTCAGGAAAGACGACCATCTTGCGCATGATTGCCGGGTTTGAGTCGGTATCGACGGGTCATATCATCATCGATGGAGTCGACATGACCCAAATGCCCGCCAATCAAAGGCCCGTGAACTCCGTCTTTCAAAATTATGCGCTGTTTCCGCATTTGAATGTCTTTGACAATGTGGCTTTTGGACTCCGGATTAAAAAAGTCCCCGAACAGACCATTCGAACGCGCGTCTATGACGCCCTGGCGATGGTAGGACTCGAAAAGTTTGCGAGTCGCCGCATTCGTCAGTTGAGCGGGGGTCAGCAGCAGCGCGTGGCTATTGTGCGAGCGCTCATCAATGAGCCCAAGGTTTTGTTGCTCGATGAGCCGCTCAGTGCTTTAGACCTGAAGCTGCGTAAGGAAATGCAGCTGGAACTCAAAAGACTGCATCGCGAATTAGGCATTACATTTCTGTATGTCACCCATGATCAGGAAGAAGCGATGAGCCTATCCGATCGGATTGGGGTGCTAGCGCAGGGGGAGCTTTTACAATACGCCAGCCCCGAAGAATTATATAGCAGCCCGTCGTCGCCGGCGGTTGCGGGATTTATTGGTGAGACTAATTTGCTGACGGGGTCCATTGTCGATGTGACGAAAGGCTATACCATTGTGCAAACCCCGTATTTTCTCACCAAAACCCCCATGCGGGCGGACCACGTTTTGGGTGCACCGGTGGTGCTGAGTGTGAGGCCGGAGGCACTGCATTTGGGGGCCTTTGGGGATCAGGCGCTGTGCCGTGGTGTTGTCACCGAACGCATTTTTGGCGGTTCGCTCGTGCATTTGTGGATCCGCGTTGCGCCCGACCTCACCTTGCATTGTGTCAGTCACGGGGTTAATCAGACGTATGCCCTTGGAGAGGAGGTTGATGTGCAGTGGGATCCCAATCATTCCCTCGCGTTTTGCCAGACGGACAAACCGCCATCCAGCACTCTTCCTGGCATCGCCGGCGTGCTTGGCTCAAACGGCAGCGATGGACCATAGTCTTACCCGTGGTGGCATGGATGGTGCTGTTTTTTGCCATTCCTAATTTGTACATGTTGTTTATCAGCTTTATGCAGGTAGGTGGCTATGGAGGGATCGTCTATCACTTTACCCTCGCCAATTATGGTTTGCTGTTTCATTGGGTCGAATTTAAAGTCATTGCCGATTCCTTGTTGTTTTCTTTCTTGGTGACGATATTCTGCTTAGTTGTGGGCTACCCTTTTGCTTACATTATCGCAACGTCCTCACCCAAACGTAAAATTGTGTTGCTATTTCTTGTGATTGTGCCATTTTGGACGAGCTCGCTGATCCGAACCTTTGCCATGATGTTTTTAATTGCAACCGATGGCTTTATCAATTCGGTCTTGCTATCATTGCACCTGATTCACCAGCCGCTGAACATGCTTTATACCATGGGAGCAACCTATGTCGGACAATTTTATAGTATGCTGCCCTATATGATTTTGCCGTTATACGCGTCGTTGCAAGGCATTATGGACCATCCTGAATACATGGAAGCCGCGAAAGACTTAGGGGCAGGCGCGGCTAAGACTTTTTGGAAAGTCGTAGCCCCATTGTCGATTCCAGGGATTGCAACAGGCAGCTTGCTTGTGTTTATTCCCACCTTAGGCACCTTTTTCATTCCGCTATTGATGGGCGGTGGAGGAGTCGTCCTCGTTGGGAATTTCATTGAAAACCAATTTCTTGCGGCCGACAATTGGCCGTTTGGAGCCGCTGCGTCTGCCGTAGTGATTGTCATTACGCTGTTGCTCATCGGGTTGAGCTCACGCTATATGAATAATGCCTTCTTAGAGGAGGAGCGGTAATATGGCTACTGAGGCTCCGCGTGTACGTGGGCGTGAACATCCGTCGTCGCCTAGTTGGGTGCGCCAAGCCATTATCGTCGCGGTCCTAGGGTTTCTTTATGTGCCGATTGTGGTCTTGATTGCGTTCTCCTTTAACAACTCGTACCTCAGCGCCTTATGGACAGGGTTTACCTTTCATTGGTATCATGTGCTGCTGCAAGAGCCCACGCTTCTGCATTCGTTGGTGATTAGTCTGGAAGTGGCCGTGATTCAAACCATTATTTCCACGATATTAGGCACATTGGGCGGGATTGCGCTGCATCGGTACACGTTTTGGGGCAAGAAAGCGTTGATCTACTTTCTGTATGTGCCCATTGTCATCCCGGAAATTGTGATGGCGGTGGCGCTTTTGATCTATTTTCCCCATATTGGCGTGCCGCTTGGCGTTCCTGCTATGGTTATTGGCCAGACGACCTTTACGATTCCCTATGTGGTTTTGGTCGTACGCGCTGCTATGGCGGGATTTGACACCACCTTAGAAGAGGCTGCCAGGGACTTAGGCGCGAGTGAGCTGCAGACGTTATGGACGGTGACGGTTCCTGTGATCCTGCCGGGCATTATTGTGGGCGCGTTGTTGTCGTTCTCACAATCCTTTGATGATTTTACGACCAG
Organism: Sulfobacillus thermotolerans; assembly: GCA_002951815.1. Lineage (GTDB taxonomy): Bacteria > Bacillota > Sulfobacillia > Sulfobacillales > Sulfobacillaceae > Sulfobacillus > Sulfobacillus thermotolerans. The sequence continues at coordinate 3,222,983 of CP019454.1, read as the reverse complement.
CTTTTTTGTGGATGGTTCAGGCAATACGCCGTTACCCGTGCAAATTTATGGAATGCTGCGCCATGGGGTCAATCCGTCTGTCAATGCGTTATCGACGATTATTGTGGCGGCAACCCTTGTTATCGTATTTATCGGGCAAAGGACACAGCGTCGCCGCGCACAGCGCGGCTGATTACAGGTAAGGGGGTGAGGGCGCGGCAACGACATACAGGCGTTGAGGAATAGTCCGCATCAATGTTCATCGACCATTCTATATCATTCTATATATTCCATATAAGGAGGAATTACTCAGTGCGTTTACCGATAATATCAGCGGCCTTAGGCACACTAGTGCTTGCCTCGACGCTTGCGGGATGCGGAAGTTCTACGCCGTCCGCGGCGGGGAATGGGGCGCATACCATTTCCCCTGTGTTGGATGTAGGGAATTTTGCGGCGTATTTGCCGCATGAAATCCTGCATCAGTTTGAGAACAAATACCATGTGCATATCAACTATTCCACCTATCCGAGCAACGCCGAACTGTTGGCGAAAATGCAAGCGGGCCAAGAATTTGATGTCGCCGTGGCCAGCGATTATATGGTGCAGACCATGACCAAACTGGGGCTATTAGACAAGCTCAATTTCAAGGATATTCCGAACTTTAAAAATATCGCGCCGCCATTTCGCAATTTGCCGTTTGATCCCCACAGCGAATACTCCGTGCCGTATTTGTGGGGCACCGTGCCGATTGCGGTCAATACCCACGCTGTCCATGTGCCTGTGACAGGATATAGAAGCTTGCTCAATCCGGTGTTTAAGAACAATTTGGTGGTGGTGGATTCGCCGCGCACTATGGTTGGTATTGCGCTTATGATGAATGGCCATAACCTCAATGATACCAACCTGAGCGCCTTGAATCAGGCCGCCGTCACTTTGGACAAGTTCCGCCCGCAGGTCAAGGTGTTCAACAGCAATGATCCGCATGTGGATTTGCTCAACGGGGAAGCGACAGCAGGGATTGTTTGGAGTGGAGAAGGTGCATTGGCATACAGCCAGGATCCGTGGATTCTGCCGGTCTATCCGAAGTCTGGTGTGAACCGATGGTTTGATAACTTTATCATTCCTACCAGTTCCAAGGCGAAGTACACGGCAGAACTGTTCATTAATTTCTTGCTGTCGCCCAAAATTAGTGCCGAGTTAGAAAATGCCGAAGAATATTCCGATCCCAACACCGCAGCCGATCCCTATATTCAAAAGAGTTTGTTGAAAAATCCGTGGTTGAATCCCCCGCAGTGGGTGATTACGCAGGGGGAAGTCATGAAGGCGATTCCTGCGTCGGCCAATGAGCAGTTCAATACGATTTGGGAGAAATTCAAACAATCCTAAATAGCTCGAGACCCCGCTCAACCCCAAAAGCCCGCTTCGGTCCACTTAAGGACTGAAGCGGGCTTTTATAGAAGTCGCTTATTAGGCGCGTTTAAGGACGGTGGAACGCAGCTCGCGTTTAAATAGGGGCATGTTCCATTGGGGCAGTTTCTGAATCCAAGGTTCCGGATTTAACTGCTCAGGCACTAACGCGCCGCGTTCGGGGATATCGCCGGCGAAGAGAAGTTCGGTGGCAATCACCGAAGGCAATCCGGCTTGCCAGACGGTGACGTTGGCTTCCATGTCCCGCCAGCTCGCGGCGTGTGTACCCATTGTGTACAGATACCATTCGACCATATCGCCGTCATAGGTTTGGCCATGCACCCAAGTGCCAACGCACGATGTACCTTCAAAGGCATGCGCTAAATCTGTTGGGGTCGGCAAAAGCGCCGTGACGACTTGCCTAGGCACCACTTTGGTTCCATTAATGTCAATCGCGTCTTCGGAGTCCAATCCTAACGTCTTAAGCACTCGGAGAATATTGATGTATTCATCAGGCAGCGCATATTTGAATTCGCAGCGGACAAGTTCCTTGTTCGGGAGAAACACCGGCAAGGTTCCCGCTTCTTCGTGCGACACGGAGCGGACGGTCAAGGGGCCTACGGGATCGGGAAAATCAAAGACTTCGATCCCGGTGTCAAGCGCAGTGCCCGTCACAAAAGAGCCGTTGAGGTAACTCAAAGGCGGTTGCAGGCATTCTTCAATGCTCGTGTCTGGTGAGAACGGAAGGGCAAAGGCATAGCTGGCTTTTAACATGGAATTGTCTCCATCATAGACCACAATTTCATCTAACGATGCTAAATGGTCTGAGGCCCAGCGTGCCAGAATATTGGTCACACCCGGATCGACGCCAATACCGAGCAATGCTAAGAGTCCTGCGGATTGAAATTTCTCATGATATTCCCGAATTTGGCGCTGCACGGTGACGAGCCCCGGAAGTTCTACAGGGCCGTCTGCGGCCATATCCATGTAGTGGACGCCTGCTCGCAAGCATGCTTCCATGACGGTCAGATTAAAGCGAGGAATTCCAGCGTGAATCACAATGGCACAATCATCGGGAATGGCACGGTAGACGGCCTCGACATCACGGGCATCTACTGAAAGGGCGCGCACTCTAGAATCATGCAGTTTGGCGGCCACCATCTCAGCGCGGGAGAGTGACAGGTCAGCCACAATAATCGCCTCCACCGCGGGCAGTCGCGTCAAGCCTTTTGCGACAACCTCTCCCACTCCGCCCACTCCCAAAACTAAGACACCACGTTTGTTATCGCCATTCATAAAGTCCTCCTCTTCTACACTCCTTGTGCGCACAGAAAATGGGGCTCGGTACGGTCCAGACACAGAAAATACAAAGCTTCCTGTGGCGCGCTCAAGGAGACAGCCGATACGCCAAAAATTTCCCGCATCGTCAAACGCCCCATCTCCAAATATTTCATCCTTCAGTACATTCGGGGTCCCGAGCGCAAATTCCTTGAGCAACCCGCCCTAAAATTCATAATTTTAATGTTTATAATGCACAGCTTGTGCGGTGAGACTATGGGGCTGTTATCAGTCTATGATGGACTCGGGTAAATGATGACAATGTGATGATGGCCAGGACTAGGCGCTTGGGGGGCCTACAGACCTTAGGCGTTAGCTATCTAAGCGAATATAGATGTGCTTGGTTTCCAAATATTCTTCGAGCCCTAAGCGGCCCAACTCGCGCCCGTTGCCCGATTGCTTGTAGCCGCCCCATGGTGCTTCCGAGGGCGCGGGTTGGGAGTCATTTATCCATACGGTCCCCGCCCGCAGTTTCTTGGCCACACTAAGGGCGCGCTGAATATCACGCGTCCACACAGCTGCCGCTAGTCCATACGGTGTGTCATTGGCAAGGGCAATGACCTCGTCTTCGGTGGCAAAGGGCATGACGGCCATAACAGGTCCAAAAATTTCTTCTTGCATGATGCGCATAGAGGGCGTGACATGGGCAAAAACCATGGGTTCAACAAAGAATCCTTGGCGAAGGGCGGGGTCATCCGGAACGGACCCTTTGGCGATACATTGGGCGCCTTCTTGATAGGCGGATTGCACATAGCCTAGCACGCGCGCTTGATGCTCGCGGCTGATTAGCGGGCCCATGGTGGTGGTGGAGTTATCGCCGCTGCCTACTCTAATGGTGGCCAAATAGGCTGACACGCGGGTGATGAAGGCATCGTAAATACTCTCTTGGACAAAGACCCGGCTGCCCGCTGAGCAGACTTCTCCTTGATTCCAAAAGACGCCAAAGCACGTTTTGGCGACGGCTAGGTCCATGTCGGCGTCCGCAAACACAATGTTGGGTGATTTGCCGCCTAATTCTAACGTGACCCGTTTGATGGTATGGGCGGCGGCTTGCTGGATATGGCGCCCGACCTCTAGGGAACCTGTAAAGCTAATCATATCGACATCCGGGTGTCTGACGAGTGCTTCCCCAGCCTCCTCTCCGTACCCTGTGACGATATTTACGGCGCCTGGTGGCAGATGTGCCGCTTCAAGGTAGCGCGGCAGGGCTAAAGCCGTTAAGGGCGTTTGTTCGGCGGGTTTGAGGATACAGGTACAGCCTGCGGCCAAGGCCGGCGCGATTTTTTGAATGGCCATGAGAAACGGATAATTCCACGGCACAATCAATCCTGCCACCCCAATGGGTTCTTTGACCACTAAGCTCATGGCTCCGGGGCTGGCGGGGGGAATGTCGCCGGCGATTTTCGTAATCCACCCGCCATAATAAGACAAGATAAAGGCTGCTTCATCAATGTCCGCTAGGGCATCGTTTAAAGGCTTGCCGCAATCTGCGACCTCCATTTCGGCTAAGCGTAGGCGGTCTTGGCGAATCATCTGGGCTAAGTCAAGCAGCATTTGTTCTCGCTCGCGCGGAGCAAGACCTGGCCAAGCCCCCGTGTCAAAGCATTGGCGGGCGGCCTGTACGGCTTGATCAATATCATGGGACATGCCCCGGGGGACGGTGGCAATGACGCTACCCCGAGCGGGATCGATGACGTCAATGGTGGCATTATTCGCCGCGTCAACCCACTTACCGTTGATATACATGCGCTGATAACCATAGGGCATCTGTATTCGCTCCTTTGCCGATTCAAAAAGCTTCTTTAGACAGTCTGTCTTTGGGGAAGATTCGCGCTGTCTCGTTGAAATTCCTTGAGGCAGGATGAACAACGACGCGGCATGGAATGCATCTTGACGCCCAAAACACTTGGCATTTGTGCAAGGCGATGGAATATTGCCTGGAATATAGGGCAGAGCGACGAAGGATCTCATGGTCATTCTAAAGAAATATCTGAATACGTCAGAGGTATAGGGGTGATCGTGCGTTACCACTACAGTCCGATGAGCCAAGAATAAGCCAATATCGCATGATGAGAGAACCAAGAAAGGACGCATTATGGCCAATTATGATCCCGTTGCAGAACACTTGATGCCACGATTTTCTGGCCCTACCACGTTTATGAAACTGCCGTCTTTGGAACAGGTTAACGACCCTGATATCGTTGTCGTTGGCGCCCCTTTTGATGGCGGAACCACCTTTCGGCCGGGAGCTCGAATGGGCCCTAGTGCCATTCGCGAGGCGTCAAGCGCCTTATATCCCTACCACCGAGGACACCGGCAGTTTCTCACCCATGAAGCCGTCGTGGCGGATGGCGGAGACCTCATTGTGGTTCCGGGCAATATCGTCGTGACACTTGTGCGCATGACAGAACAGCTGGACAAGTTGGGAGAGGCCGCGGTCTTGCTGCTCGGTGGGGATCATTCGGTGTCGCTGGCCGCGCTTCGGTCACTAAGTAAGCGGGTAGGGTCTCTCGCTCTCATCCATTTCGATGCGCACCATGATTTGTGGCACGATTCGTGGGGTGAAAAGTATAGTCATGCCACGGTATTTCGGCGAGCAATCGAAGAGGGTTTGATTGATCCTGCATTCAGTCTTCAGGTGGGATTGCGGGGCGGGCTTGACCAAGCGGAGCAGGACCACTTTGGAGAGGACCTACACATTCAACAGATCACAACGGACGATTGGTATGCACACTCAGCGTCATGGCTTGCCGAACAAATTCACAGGCGCGTCGGAACACACGTGGCGTATTTAAGTGTCGATATTGATGTGGTCGATCCCGCTTATGCGTGCGGAACCGGCACACCGGAGGCGGGAGGGCCAAGCAGCTACATGGTGTTGCAAGCCTTGCGCCTCATCTCCGCACCGCTGGCAGGTGCCGATGTGGTGGAACTTAGTCCTGACTTGGATGTGACCCGGACCTCATCATTGTTTGCAGCGACGACGGCCTATGAAGTGCTATTTTTGCTTGCGCGTGCGCGCGGGCGCAATAAAACGAAGGAGACGGTATGAATGCGTGCATCATCAGAAGAGATTGTACGGGAGTCGCAGAGAATCCTTGGGTATATCAAAGCAGATACGCTGAGCGAGGCCGATCGCGACCGCATTGTCGCGGATTCTTTGGAAAACTTTCCGCTCTACGTGACCGAAGCGATTCTGAAAAGCCGCAAATCTTATTCTGACGATTATTCAGTGGCGGAATGGGAAGACGAAGGGGCGGTATTTCGCGACACCCATGGTCATGAATACATTGACTGTTTAGGCGGCTATGGCGTGTATCTCCTGGGTCATCGCCATCCGAAAGTGGTCGAAGCGGTCAAAAGTCAATTGAACCGCTATGCGCTGCACAGCCAAGAATTAATTGATCCGTTGCGGGGGTATTTGTCAAAACTGGTCGCGATGATATCGCCCGGAGATTTGCAACACTCTTACCTTGTCAATGCCGGCACCGAAGCCAATGAAATGGCATTAAAACTGGCGCGGCTTGCGACGGGCAAAAAACATTTCATTGCGATGGAAAAGGGGTTTCATGGCAAAACCATGGGGTCGTTGTCAGCGACCGGCAAAGGATTGTTTCGCCAGCCCTATTTACCCTTGGTACCTGGATTTCAGCATGTGCCTTTTGGCGATGCAGGAGCCGCCGAGCAAGCTATTGTGCAATTGCTGCGCTCCGGTGAAACCGTGGCCGGGATTATTGTGGAGCCTATTCAAGGCGAAGGGGGCGTGAATATTCCCCCGCCGTCATATCTCCCCGACTTGCGCGCGATTTGCGACCGCTATGAATGCTTGCTTATCGTCGACGAAATTCAAACGGGGATGGGCCGGACAGGCAAACTTTTCGGCGTCGATCACAGCGGAGTCGTGCCCGATATTATGACCTTGGGTAAAGCCTTTGGTGGCGGGGTGGCACCAATTGCTTGCATGGTCGCACAGCACCGGTGGTGGGGGAAGATGGAAGACAATCCATTTATTTTGGGTTCCTCGACGTTTGGCGGTAATCCTTTGGTGGCATCCGCCGCGATTGCTGCCATTGAGGTCATCATGGAAGAGGATGTGCCGCGCATTGCCGCCGAAAAGGGCGCATATTTTCTGGAAGGTCTTCAGACCATTCGCGAGCGCCATCCTGAGATCTTGCGTGATGTCAGAGGCCGCGGCCTCCTCATGGGCATGGAATTCTATAATCACGAAACGGGGTATGACGTGGCCAAGCGGCTTTTTCGGAAAAACGTGTTAGTGGGCGGGACCCTTAGCAATTCGCAAGTGATTCGCATTGAACCGCCCTATTCGATTAGCTATCAACAAATCGATTATGTTTTAAATGCGCTGGAAGACGCGTTGCAGGAAAAGGTCTAACGTTCATACGAGAGGCCATAAAATCCTTGATAGAGGTGAGTTTGTGCAGACACGTTGGGGTCCATTTACCAATATGAAGGCCATGGAGAGTGCACCGGATTTCGTGGTCGATACCGCCAAGGGGGTATATGTGTTTGATGAGCACGGCCGGCGCTATCTCGATGCGCACGCGGGATTGTGGCTGGTCAACGCGGGGTACGGACGCAAGGAAATCGTCCAGGCAATGGCCGAGCAAGCTGAGCGGTTGGCATGGTTTCCCTCGTTTGGCGGGATGGCGAATCGTCCTTCGTTAGATTTAGCAGAGCGATTGGTAGAGATTTTACAACCTGAAGGTATGGCGTCCGTGTTCTTTAGCAATGACGGGTCAGAAGCGGTGGAAACGGCGCTGAAGCTGTCGCGATTATATTGGAAGAGCAAGGGACAGCCGCGCAAGACCAAGTTGATTGGGCGGCATCACGCCTATCATGGCGTGACATATGGGGCGTTGTCCGTGGCAGGTATCACCGCCAATCGCACGTTGTTCGAGCCTTTTGTCGGCGACGTCTACCACGCGCCCGCACCTTACGTGTCCCATTGCGCTTTTCATGGTCCAACAACAGGATGCACCTACGCGTGTGTGGCCGAACTCGAACGGATGATTCAATTTCAGGATCCTGACACCGTTGCGGCGTTCATTGCGGAGCCGGTTCAGGCGGCGGGTGGGGTCATTATCCCACCGCCGGACTACTTGGCCCGGGTTAGGGACTTGTGTGCGCGCTATCATGTCTTATTCATCGCCGATGAAGTGGTAACGGCGTTTGGGCGCTTGGGTACGTGGACGGGAAGTCGCTACTACGGGATACAGCCCGACATGATGACATTTGCCAAGGGCCTGACCTCAGGATATATGCCGCTTGGTGCCACCGCGGTCAGTGGCGACGTTTTTGACACCATTACATCACAAGCCGCTGACGGTCCGGAATTTCGACACGGCAATACCTACAGTGGCCATCCGGTGGCGTGCGCGGCTGCCATCGCCAATTTGGAAATCATCGAAAATGAGGATCTCGCCGCTAATGCCCAGCATGTCGGAGAATGGATGGGCCAGGAGCTTAAGGTCTTGAGTGAGGCGTATCCCGATGCCGCGCAGTATCCCGGCTGCATTGGTTTGTTAGGGCGCATTGAGATTGTGCCGGGGAAGGCCGACAAGCCAGGACAGCGGGCTTTACGCGTGGCCCAAAAAATGAAAGAGCGCGGGGTGATTGTCCGAACGGCCCAAGATATTTTAACGTTGTCTCCCCCGCTTATTATGACCAAGGAGCAAGGCCAAGACATTATTGACGCCTTGCGTCAGGCTTTAGTAGAAGAAATGGCACAATTATGAAGCAGGAGGAGGGCGCATTGATGCAGTGGCATTCGTGGGTTGACGGAGCATGGACGTCTGGGGAGCAAAGCGTAGGCACCGTGATCAATCCGGCCACAAAGGAAACGGTGGCAGAAGTCGCGACGGCAGGGATTGCAGAAGTCAATCAGGCCGTGGCCTCTGCCAAGAAGGCGTGGCAATCGGGTCCATGGCCGCGCATGGCGTTCGCAGAGCGAGCCGCTGCCCTTTTTAAATTGGCGGATGTCCTCCAGAGCCAGGCCGAGGACTTGATTCGCTGGGAAGTGTTGCAATCGGGAAAACCCATAAAGCTCGTGACCTATTCCGATTTTCCCTTTGCGTTAGACAATCTGCGGTATTTTGCAGGCGCTGGGCGCGTGCTAGAAGGTCAAGCGACGCAAGAATATAACGGCGTTCATACTTCATGGATTCGCCGCGAGCCGGTGGGAGTCGTGGCGGCTATTGCCCCATGGAATTATCCGTTGATGATGGCGATTTGGAAAATTGCTCCTGCCTTGGCAGCAGGCAATACGGTGGTGTTAAAGCCAGCAAGCATTACGCCTTTAACCGCGTTATTATTAGGGCCCGCGGCCAAAGAAGCGGGGATTCCTAGGGGAGTGCTTAATATTATCGCGGGGCCTGGGGCATTGGTGGGGGATGCGCTCGTTCGCCATCCTGATGTGGCGATGATTTCCCTCACGGGAGATACCCACACAGGCAGGAAGATTATGGCGCAGGCCGCTTCGCGAGTCAAGCGCCTGCACTTGGAATTGGGCGGCAAGGCTCCGGCGGTGGTATTTGACGATGCCCCTCTTGATGCGGCAATCCACGGGATTGCCGTTGCAGCCTTAGTCAATTCCGGGCAGGACTGTACCGCAGCAACCCGGGCCTATGTTCACCGCAAGCATTACGAACAGTTTTTAGAAGGGCTGCAAGAGGTGTTTGATCAAGCCCGCTTAGGTGATCCCATGCAAAAAGACACCGATTTAGGCCCCTTAGTCTCGCAGGCGCAATGGCAAAAAGTCACGGGCTACATTGAACAGGCTGGAAAACAAGGGGCGCGGATTATCACCGGAGGCAGGCACTTACCAGGCATCGGAACGGGCTTTTATGCGGACCCTACGATTTTAGCGGACGTCGAACAGCATTGGGCCTGTGTCCAAGAGGAAATCTTTGGGCCGGTCATCGCGGTCATGCCATTTGACACGGACGAGGAAGTGCTCGCCAAGGCGAATGACGTGGACTACGGCTTGGCCGCCTCGGTGTGGACCCAGGACTTGAACCGCGCGATGACTATGAGCAAGCATCTAGCATTTGGCGAGGTGTGGCTTAATGACCATTTGCCGTTGACCTCGGAAATGCCGCATGGGGGCATCAAGCAAAGTGGCTTTGGTCACGATCTCTCGCGCTATGCACTCGAGGAGTACACGGTTGTGAAGCACGTCATGGCAGAGATCCACACCGATGCCATCAAACCTTGGCATTTTACGGTCTTAGGCGACGTACCTGAAGAATAACGGATAGAATGAAAGGCCGATCAGGATGGAAGCGGAGTAGGAATATCCTGCTCCGTTTGGTTTTTAGGGCTAGAGCCCAGTAATTTGCAAAAACACCCCATAAGGCCTTTTATGGCTCAACATTTCGCGCTATTCTGTATTAAATCAGGATTCGTGGCGACAGTATATCGGTGACGCCCTATTAGCGATTTTGGCAGCGTCTTTCGGGAATGGATTCGGGTAAAGAGGTGGCACAGTGGCTACGGTCAAAGATGTCCTAGGCTTGCCCATTTTATCCCAAGCGCAGGTTGTGGCCGGGAATTCGGGGTTGGAGCGGCCGGTACGGCTGGTCCATGTGGTGGATATTCCCGATATCACGCAATGGATCTTGCCACAAATGCTTTTGATGACCACGGGGTATAGTCGCTTTCAGTGGACCAGTATCATTGGGGAGCTAGATGCGCAAAAATTGAGTGGCATTATGGTAGCACTGGGGCCTTACATCCAAGAAATTCCGGATGAGGCGCTGGCGGATGCGGATCGCCTAGGCTTACCGATTATTGTTTTGCCGTGGGCGCTGCCCTTTGTGCGGGTGAGCGAAGCAGTGCACCAATTGGTGATTCAAGAGCAGTTTGCGGTGATGGCCAATATTGACCGCTTGCAAACGCAGATGGTGCGCGTGGCGGTACAAAGTCGGTCGTTGACGCAGTTATGCCAAGACTTGTCGTCGTTATGTGGCCATGCCGTGGACGTTACCGATAGTGAGGGCAATTCCCTGCTCAATCGGGCGATTCCTATGGCGGCCTTTACCCAGTTTCCTATTCAAACCTTTCATGCCCATACGCATTTTCTGCGTGTAGCCCTACCCCAGCCGCTTGAAGATTGGCAAACCCATGTCTTTGAGCATATGGCCTTAGTAACCGGTCTTTGGGTTTTACGCGAACAGGTGGCAGCACGCACGGAAGCGCGTCTACAAAGTTCTGTCTTAGATATGGCGCTGAGTGGCAACGTCACGCACGATCCGGGCTTGGTGGAGCGCGCCAAACTGATTGGATTTCATATGCATCGGCGTCACCATCTATTGGTGGTGGCGGTGGTTCGTACGGGCCCTTGCAAGACCAAACAAGGCTTTGAGCCTGTAACCCATGTGGAAGATCAGCTGCGCCATGTGTTAAGCGAATGGAAGGTCCTGACGACGCTGTCGCAAGAGTATATTGTCGCGGTTTTGCCAGAACAGCCCGCCATCAATTTGGTCTCTTTAAATCATAAAATCCATCGGTTGTTGCGTGAGAACGGGTGTCTAACTGCGGTGTTTTCTGATGCGGTGGAGACGACCAAACTCGCCGAAACATACCGCGCTATCATTCGCGTGATGCCGCGTACGGCGAGAACCGAGGTGATGGACCTAAGTAACCTCTTATTTCCGCGATTGATTGCAGAATTGCCACCGGAGGTGATGGGGACATTGGTGAAATTGACGTGGGACCGGATTACCGATCCTGTCTTGCGTCTCACCTTACAAGTGCTCGTAGAGCATCATGGATCGCGGTCCGAGGCGGCTATGGCGCTGAGAATTCATCGCAATACCTTGCGGTACCGTGTTCAGCAGTTAGAGCAGATTTTAGAACGCCCTTTAGATCCCGGCTACCTGTGGGAGTTGGGCTTTATGTTTCGTTGGATTCAGAGTCAGGCGCAATCCCAAGGCTAAGGCTTGGGGCTTTGTTTTCCATAAGAGAATTTCCTCCGTCGACAATCAGAATCTGTCCAGTCACGTAGCTGGCTTCAGGGGCCGCTAGCCACCTAATTGCACTGGCGACTTCTTCTGGAGTTCCGGCTCGGCCCACCGGACTATAACGGGCAGCATGGTGTTCCTCGGGTGTTGAAGAGGCAGTCGCAATCCATCCTGGGGCCACCGCATTGACGGTAATGCCCCATGTTGCAGTCTCCAGAGCCAAGGTGCGCGTCAGTCCCACCATGGCGGCTTTGCCCGCCGCATAGGCAGCTTCAAAGGGATTGGTCACGACTGGGCCCGTGACCGATGCCACGTTGACGATACGGCCATAGCGCTGAGCTTTCATAACAGGAAGGACGGCTTTACAACATAAGAAGGCCGTCGTCGCATTGCGTGCTAGCCCTTGTTCCCACTCTTCAAGGCTTAGCGTCTCGACCGGTTGGTCACCCATTGCGGTACCAACTTGTGTCATGCCCGCATTGTTAATCAAAATCTCGAGATGGCCAAATGTGGCAAGGGTCTCGTGCACAACGTGCGTAACGGCTGACCAGTCGGTGAGGTCAGCTTCGACCGAAAAAGCGTTGAAGCCGGCTTGACGCAGTTCGTGCGCACGGTCATGAATGCGGGCTGTCGTGGATGTGATAGCGATGGCTATACCCGCTTGGGCCAAAAGCTTAGCGGTGGCAAAGCCAATGCCTTGGGCACTGCCTGCGCCCGTTATCAGCGCGACGGACCTGGGGTACGGCATATGAGTAGTCTCCTTGTCAATGGGCTATGCTCTTCTCTTCACGTTACGAAATACCCCAGAGAACTTCAAGTATTTCTTGAACCTTGTGGGTATCAATCCGGTGCTAGACTCTAAAAAACACGGTGACCTTGTCGCTGAGCCATTTTTGAGCCCTGTAAAAAATCTGTCGGGATTGATCTCATAAGAGGGATCGTGGATTATAATCAAGAAGCAAACACAATACTGTTTGTGACATGGTACTAGGGGTGCCTAGAGGCTGAGAAGCAACGTGACCGTTGCTAACCCTTTCAACTCGATCTGGATAATGCCAGCGGGAGGAAAGTGCCAGTGACTGCGATTCACCTCATTTCTTAAGGTGTATCCTTTTCTGGAGCCCTCACTCCTTGTCCTTCACTAGGGAGGATGGGATTCATGCAAAATCATTCATCGATGCAGTGGAAACTGCGTGATATTGTTGTCACAGCCGTCTTAGCTACGGCTTGCGGTGCAATCTATCTGGGCTGGGACCTCCTCTATAAATTTGTGCCGAGTACGGTAAGCCCCGTACTAACAGCGGGTTTTAATGGCTTATGGTGGATTGCTGCAGGAATTGTTCCCTATATTGTGCGCAAGCCGGGCGCTGCTGTGTTAGCGGAATCGATTGGCGGATTTGTCGAATTTGCTTTAGGTAGCCCCTACGGGATTCAGGCGTTTACAATTGGCATTGCCCAAGGTCTAGGCGTCGAAGCGGGCTTTGCGTTGGGTCGCTATCGCCGATACAATTTGCCCATGATGCTGTTTGCCACGGCTATGGGTGGCGTCGGCAATTACATCTATTCGTACTTCTATTATGGTGTCAATGATTATACGATTTTAACCCAAGTCGGCTATGTGGTGGTCACGTTAATTAGTGGGGCTATCTTTTCCGGCTTACTGTCCACATGGATCGGCAATGCTCTCAAACGCACCGGCGTCTTGCGCAACTTTGCCATCGGCCGGCAGGCTCAAAATTCGTTATGATGACCTCTTTGTCGCGTCCGGATCGCCAGCTCGAAACGCCTTTGTTTGCGGCAAGGGATTTGAGCGTTCGCTACGAAGGGCGCTTGGCGTTAGACCACGTTGATTTCACGCTCTACAAAGGCCAATCCGTGTTAGTGATCGGTCCCAGCGGCAGCGGTAAATCGACGCTGGCCATGGTAGTTGCGGGCCTTATCCCCGATAGCGTTGAAGCCCTGGTCACAGGACGGGTGGAACGCGCCCCAGAACTTGAGGCTTCGGGACGCATCGGCTATATTTTTCAAGATCCGGAATCGCAATTTTGCCAATTAACAGCCGGCCAAGAAATTGCGTTTGGATTGGAGAACCAAAGTGTGCCACGAGAAGAGATGGATGGGTGCATTCGTGACGCATTATCACGGGCCCATTTGGCCGTGGCACCGGACGCATACAATTTGACCTTGTCAGGCGGGATGAAACAAAAATTAGCGATTGCGTCGGCGTTGGCGCAGAATCCCGACGTCTTGATCTTCGATGAGCCGACCGCGAATCTCGATCCGCAAGGCACGGCCGAGGTGTTTCATGAAATTCGGCGGCTGCACGGTAGTGGCCGCACCCTCATGGTCATTGAGCATAAGTTTTTAGCATTTATGGATCTCCTGCCTCAAGTCATTCTCATTGGTCGCGAGGGTACCATTCGAGCTCAAGGCCCGACCCGTGAGGTGATCGCAAGAGAATGGCCATGGATGGTGCAAGAAGGTATGGTGCCGCCATGGTGGACCGATGCCCACGGGGCCTGGGGACAGCCTCACACGCTGCAGGCATTGGCGCAAGCCCGGCGCTCCTCAAAAGAACCTGACGGCAGGGACCAAGAGACGTTATTTGCAGCCCGTCAGTTGCGTTATGCCTACGGCAAACGCAAAGCATCGCGAGAGGTGCTTCATGGATTAGATTTTGAGATTCATGCTGGCGAAAAAGTCGTCATTGTGGGGCCAAACGGGTCGGGAAAATCCACGTTGCTCGCCTTGCTGGCCGGATTGACGAAACCCAGTGGAGGAGAACTCGACAGGCCGCAACCCACGGAGATGATGCCGGTACCGGTGGTGTTGGGGTTTCAAAATCCGGAGCATCAGTTTGTCTATGAACGGGTCGTGGACGAACTCGCAGATGGCTATGTCGAGGATGAGACGCCTCCCCAGGTCGGGGCGCTACTACAGCAATTTGGTCTTGATGGCTATGAGCGACATAGTCCATTCGCATTAAGTCAAGGCCAAAAAAGGCGGCTTGCGGTGGCCGTTATGCTGAAAGATGATCACCTAGCCTATGTCTTAGATGAGCCGACGTTTGGCCAAGACGCGCGGACACAAGAAGCGATTGTGAACCAATTGGAAACGCTGCACCAGCAAGGTCGTACCGTCATCATCACAACCCACGATATGGAGCTGGTGGCGCGTTACGCCAGCCGTGTTTTTGTCTTGATGGAAGGGAAGATCGTGTTTGATGGCGCTCCGGCCGATTTATTTGCAAATCCCGCGCTGATGCGCCAAGCGCATCTCGTGCCTGAATTAGTGGGTGAAGAACCCGTGCCGAGCGAAACGGCCGTGGATCCACAAACCCGGGGCTGGAGCCGGTTTGCGCAAGTGCAGGAATCACAAAAACAATCATGGCTGGGGCGGCTCAATCCCTCCGTAAAACTGATTGCGACTATACTAGCGATGGGAATTGCAATGTTTGCGGCAAATATCCCTGAAGCGGTCGCGCTGGCGATTTTTCCCGTGCTCTTGATGTGGTGGGGAGCGCAGTTGACGCTTGGCCAAATTGCCAAACGCATGGCTCCATTTGTAATTTTCTTCGTGTTATATACGTGGACGCTGACCGCGTATTCCCGTGTCGGACCGCATACGCCCGTGTTCTATTTTCTATGGTATCGCTTGAGTTGGACCGGGCTCGATAACGGGCTGATTTTAGCGTTTCGGATGCTCGCTTCCGTCGCATTTGGCGTATTATTTGTCTCCACAACCGATTTAACGGATCTCATTGTGAGTTTGTCGCAAAACTTGCGGGTACCGCCGCGTTTTAGCTACGGAAGTCTGGCGGGCATTCGCGTGTTTCCTCTTTTCGAGGATGAATGGCGCAAGATTCGCCAAGCTCGCCAACTGCGAGGAAAAGCCGGACGTTACCGCCTGACCCGGATTGTGACCTATGCCCTACCTTTATTAAGTCAAGCCATCCGCATGGGAGAACGCGTGTCCGTCGCAATGGAAGCGCGCGGATTTCGTGGGGTAGTGGCAGACAACCCTCAGGCCCGAACGTATTACCGCCGGATCCCCTTGGGATGGCAAGATGGTTTGTACGTGGTGCTGGTATGTGCGGTGAACCTAGCTATTGTGATAGGGGGGCATTAAGGCAGGTGCCGCAGTGTGTGGTCATCTTCTTGTTGGCAAGATCTCGGCTCTATGGACACGTGGTGTGCCACGTGTCCTTTTATTTTAGAGCTCTGCGCGGAACGTCTTGCCTAGCTGGGGTCCCAAGCCAAAATAGTGACGGAAGTTATAAATGAGAGGACTCCAAAGTGCCGGATCGATATGCGAGTCGTCAACCACAATGGTTTCGTGGGCGTGGACCAGGACGGTTTCGACCTGGATAATGGCAAAACGAGTATGCGCGCCTGCCATGTGCAGCGTGACGAGCTTAGCCTCGATTTGGAGTGGGCATTCGCTAATGCGGTGGGGGCGAACCTCGTGTGAAGGCTGAGGCGTTAGGCCACAGACCCTAAACTTGTCGGGTTCGAACCGGAACACGCCCCGCTTATGTTCCGGGACCGGCTGGGCTCCGGTGAAGGGAGCAAGGGCCTCCACCTGCTCCCACAGGTCGGGACTGGGGACGTTCACGACACATTCGCCATGTCGCCGGAGATTGGTTAACCCGTGCCCGCCTTCCCCCAATCCCAAGACAATGCGAGAACCTAATGCCCAGGCTGAGGACATCGGAGTAATGTTAGTACTGCCGTCTAGGTTTAAGGTGCTGAGCAGGACGACCGGTGTCCCGAAATATAAGATCCTTGGATGGACAATCCGCGTGGGGAACTTGGGTTCTAGATGTTGCGTCATGGCAAGACCTCCCTAAGGCTTAGTGGATTCCGCCGCTATTGTAAGACGCAATCTATTCGACTAGTATCGAACTATACATGTTATGGGCCAATGAATGGAGGTATGGAATGACGGTACCGAATTTGGTGGAGGTTGCGTCCTTAATAGGGGATGAATCACGGGCCGCGATGTTGCTGTGTTTGCTGGGCGGCAAGGCGCTACCAGCTAGTGAACTCGCCCGCGCGGCCCATGTGACGCCCCAAACCGCCAGCTCACATCTCGCCAAGATGGTGGCAGGGGGCCTATTGGTCCACGAATCCTACGGCCGGCATCGCTATTATCGTTTAGCGAGCATTGAGGTGGGGTTGGCATTGGAGGCACTCAATGCCGTTGCGTCCCCTAAGCCGATTCGCTCCCTTCGTGAATCGGAGGAATCACGTGCTTTGCGCTTTGCCAGGACCTGCTATGACCATCTCGCTGGGGAGGTTGGGGTGGCGTTAACCGATAAGATGGGGGAACTGGGTCTGGTGCGCTCCCAAGGGCGAGACTTTGTCGTGACGTTGAATGGAACACAGTGGTTTCGCGAATTCGGGATAGACGTGGAAGATCTTGGACGCAGCCGGCGCCATTTTGCACGGCAATGCTTGGACTGGAGCGAACGCCGGCATCATATGGCCGGGGCGCTGGGGGCGGCACTCACTAATCGCCTTATCGAACTCAAGTGGGTCGAGCGAGTTCCCGTGGGGCGCGCTGTGCGCATAACGCCTTCAGGATTGATGGGCTTCAAAGGGGAACTGGGCATACGGTTCTCAATCAGCGGCAGATAACGCGTGCTCGGGAGCCCCTTGGTGATTCAGGTAATGTTCAGCTCACATTCAGGACCGTTTCAGCTTGTCTTGTTAAAATCCCCCGGGAAGAACAAGGGGGAAAGCGCATGAGTGTTTCACGTGTGTTGCATAAATCGTCGTTTAGGACAGGGGCCATGCTTGCCGTTCTCTTTATCGTGGCGGTAACTGTAAAGTGGACCGTCTTGTCCACAGCAGGTCAAATCTTCGGGAATTATGGCTTGCAATCGGCAAAGATGTTTGGGATCGATGCGTCTCGAACCCCAAAACCGAACGTCTTGCAACAATCACTCGCGGTGCACTGGCGATATGACGGAGGCGCCGTTATGAATCCCGTGGCCGTGCGAGGCGTGGTATATGGAGGAACGGTTTCCTCGCCCTTTGAAGTGGTGGCGCTCAATATTAAAAATGGTCATCCGCTGTGGGCTACCCCCGTCAATAATCAGGTCATGACCATGCCGCTTGTCATAGGCAATCGGGTGTTTGTGGGAAAGGGCAATAGTCTATTTCCGGAAGTGCCGCAAATAGGTCAGGCGAATATCCGGGGCACTGGCAGCAGCAGTGTCATGGCCTTATCCGCCAAAACGGGACAAGTGCTGTGGCAAGTTCCTACACAGGGAGAAGATATGCCGACTCCCGTCTATTGGCAAGGGGATTTATATGTTGTCGGCGGATCAGACCAACTCATGGAGATTAGTCCTGTCACCGGCCAAATTCTTCGTACGTTGCCGATTCCGAGTTATGTTAGTATGTCGTCCCCGGTCGTTTCGCAAGGCGTGCTCTATTTTGGCGGTGCCTATCCCTACACGTTTTATGCGGTGAATTTAAGGACATGGCGCGTCCAATGGCAGACACCCGTGTCTGGTGCCACAGGAGCGTTAGATGATTGTCCTCCTTTGCTGGTGGGGCACAACATTTATACCGAAGCCGTGAAAACGGTGGATGGGCGCAATACCTTCTACGCGATCGATATCGATAAAGCGACGGGACATATTCGATGGCAACACGCGTTAGGAACCGGGCCCTTGCCGTATTCGGCAAGTGGAAGAGCAAGCAATGAATCGGGCATTCCCACCTTTCATGCTGGTGTGCTTTATCTTGGCAGTCCGATTACAAAAACACTTTATGCACTTAATGCTCGGACCGGGGCGGTGCTTTGGAGCAATGGGTTGAATCACAAGGGGATTACGCAGGCGCCTTTGTATGTACAAGGACAACTCTTGGTGGGCGATAGCCAAGGCACATTATGGGACGTGAATGCGAAGACCGGGGACGTCTTGCATCAAACAGCCGTGGGCGGAGCGTTTATGCCCAGTGTGCCACTTTTAGTCGGTCAAACCGTCATCGTGGGGACTCGGGCACCTTCTCTAACGGCGTTACCCTTAAAGGCCATTGCGCCCATCTTGGGTGGACATTAGAGGACTTCACTCAAAGCCCGTGCGGTCGTTAATACCTGCTAGACAATCTTATAATCGATAGGGATCACTGCCCTAAATCCTTCAACCTATAGCCAGCGGGTCTCGGTGCAGATCATACAGGCGTGACTTTTTCGTCGCGTCCATTGCGGAACACGTCGCCGTTTTGGTCGCTCGCCGGTGCACATGCTGTGAGGCAGGGATATCACGGGCAGGCGTCATCTCACACGAAGAACACCCCCCAATGATGATTCTTCACCATGCCTTCCCCACGGTTTCGATTCTTCTTCTTTGTTTTTACGTCGGAGACAGCGCGATGTGTTTCAGAGGATGTCGAAGATTCGCGACCCGCTTTTGTCGCGGTTTTGGTGGAATGCTTGGCGAAATCGGTGTACTCGTCTGGCGTGTCATAGCGGCGACTACGCTGTGTGCGTTGTGCCGGCGTCAGACGGCCTGCGTGGTCTTAATGCGAAATGGTTTTTACCGTCACCCCTAATGTCTTGGTAACCTGAGCCGCACTCGTTGTGTTTTCCATAGGCGGAAACTTTCCTAAGACGGGTCATCAATTTCCTTAACACATTTTAAAGATTGGGTTCGACAGCATCATGCAGGACTGTCTTTTGGGTTAGCCGTCATAGCGCAGAGCGTGAATGGGTTCGAGGGCGGACGCTTTAAAGGCCGGATAGAGACCAAAAATGAGCCCAACAGCCGTGCTAAAGACGAAGGCTAATACCAAAGCTGAAGGCGAAAAGATGGCAGGGGTTTTCAAGATGACAGGAACGAGTTGGGTCAGTCCCACCCCAATGGCGGCACCCAAGATCCCTCCCGATAAGCTTAGGACCATAGATTCTATTAAAAACTGCAACAGCACGTCTTCGCGCGTTGCCCCTAACGCTTGGCGTATGCCGATTTCTCGCGTGCGCTCGGTAACAGATACGAGCATGATATTCATAATGCCAATCCCGCCGACAAGGAGCGCAATCGCAGCCGTCCCGGCTAAAAGGTCGGTAAAGGTCGACCGGGTGGCCTGAAGGGTTTGCAAAACTTGGTCTTCAGAAGCCACGCTGACTGCGTTGGCCGATCCCAATGCATTCGTATAAAGGCGGGTCAATTCGTCTGCCGATAAATTCGCTATATTGGGGCTGGGCGCTTGAATAATCAATTCGCTAAGCTGATTGGTGCTAAATAGGAACTCGGAGACTGACAAGGGAATAAAAATGGCGTTGTCTTGACTCGCTCCGGGACCTTGACCCACTGCGTTCAAAACGCCTATGACGGTAAATTGCTGGCCTAATATCATGACCGACGAACCGACCGGGTTCATGCCGTTAAACAAATTGGCTGCTTGGTTGGCTCCTAGCACAGCGACATGCTGAGCTTGCTCAAGTTCGGGCGTGGTTAAAAAGTGTCCCGAAGCCAAGGAGAGGCCGCCGAGCGCAAAATACTTTGGGGTGGTGCCGTCAATGAGGGCGCTGCTTTGATTGTCAGGGGTTGAAATTTTGGCACCGGTGCTCATTACGGGTACGACGTGATCTCCAGATGGTAACACACGTGCCACGGTGGTTGTTTCTGACACAGGGTAGAAAGTTCCCGCTGAAGGTGTGACAAAGACGACATTGGTACCCAACGTTTCAATTCGAGAGGTCACTAAGGACGATGCGCCTTGCCCAATCGCTACGAGTACGATGACCGCGGCGACCCCGATGACCACTCCTAGCATGGTTAATAGTGCGCGCAGTTTGTTGCCTGTCAAGCCCCGAAGTGCTAACGCTACGCCATCGCGCCACATCATGATAGGACCCCCGCCAAGGTGACATGGCCGTCTTCGACGTGAACAACTTGTCGGCATTTGTCGGCCACTTCGTGACTATGCGTCACAATGATGACGGTTTTGCCGTTACGGTTTAACGATTCCAACAACGCGAGAATTTCTTCACCGGTTTGATGATCTAAATTGCCTGTGGGTTCATCGGCCAAAATGAGAGGGGGCTGACCAATGAGAGCGCGAGCGATGGCGACCCTTTGTTGCTGCCCTCCTGACAACTGGGTGGGACGATGATTCATTCGCTTGGCAAGCCCGACTTGCTCGAGCGCTTCTTGGGCCAAGATGCGGCGTTGTTTGGGGGGCGTTCTTCGGTAAATGAGCGGCAATGCGACATTGTCTAGGGCCGACAACGAGGGAATGAGTTGGAAGGATTGAAAGACAAAGCCAATCGTGTGATTGCGCTCATGAGCCCATTCTTCTCGGTTGAAATGGCTCACGTCGTGGCCGTTAAGCCAATATGATCCCTGAGACGGAACGTCTAAACCGCCTAAAATATTAAGCAAAGTGGTTTTGCCTGATCCGGAGGGACCAATGATAGCGGTGAACATGCCGTGGGGTACTTCCAAGTCAATATCGCGCAAGACCGGATAAGTTTCTGTTCCTACCTGATAGGTTTTCGATACGGATACCAAGCGAATCATCATGCTTTTTTTCCTCCTCGTGGGCCTTTAGGATGGGCTCTATGGAGTGCACGTCCCTTCGTTTTCAAGTGTAATTTGCCATTGGAGGCTGTCAGAGTCGCGGTAATGACGCGCATATTGGTCGTTAGATGCTTCGATTTGATCGCTGCGGTGGTCGCGTTCTCTAAGAGGACGCGCACAGGAGTGCGTGTGACGGTATTGTTCGCACCTAACCATTGCACAAAATGGTGTAATCCGTGCGTTTGGATTGCCGATAAGGGAACAAGCAAGGCATTATGCACGGTACGGATGACGATGTTAGCTTGCGCACTCATCCCGTACCGAACCTCTGAAGAATGGGTTAGGTTGACATTGACAGGAAAACTGGAAACTCCATTGGAGTAGGTACCAACGGGGGCAATGTTCTGCACGCTGCCCGCAAGGGTTTGATCGGGGAGTGCGGGTAAACTCAACTGGACCGATTGTCCGAGATGAATCATGGCCACCTGGGTTTCCGGAATGGGCACTGTTACTTGCTGCGCTAAGCTGCTGAGGGTCAGGAGTTTAGCTGGTGAGGAAAGATTGAGGGCGGTGATTTCGCCGGCAAAAGGAGCTTTTACGACTAATCCAGCTAGGGCTTGCTGTTCTTGGGCTAAGGTTTCATCATCCCGCTGTAACTGGGCTCTTGCTTCGGCGGCGGCCGTGGTGTTTTGTGCGGGGCTGTCTTGTGCCTCCGCTTTATCTAGAGCGGCTTGCAACCCGGCAATTTGTCCTTCGTCCCCGACAATTTTTGCTTGCAGGGCAGGGGAAGTGATGGTGAGAAGGAGTGTGCCGGGATTCACGGTCTGACCGTTGACAACGGAAATGGTCTGTACGGTGCCAGTCATGGGCGCTTGAACCGGTTTACCGTCGACCATCGCAATGCTTTGCCCCGCGGTTACCGCAGTGCCAACCGAGGTCAGTTGGCTGACAATGCCTCCAGCGGGAGAGACAACATTCCCAGCACTTTTATCAGCGGACAGAATCTCTTCGGCTTGGATCAGGTTATCTTGCGCTTGCGTAATGCTGTCTTGCTGCGAAGCGGTATAACTGGATGACGTGAGAAGATTGACCTGTGCGGATTGGGCGGAGACGACCGCCTGTTCGGCGGCCACGGTACTGACGAGAGTGGGATCGCTAAAGGTGGCGAGGGTGGTGCCTTGGGTGACGACCTCGCCTAAGTGAACAGGTACTGTGCTGACCACGGCGTTGCTGGGCACTGCGACCGTATCGGTTTCGGCGGGCACGACCTCGCCGGTGGCGGAATCTGTTTCCGATAACGATCCACGGCGGACCATTGCCGTCAAATATTTTACCGGAGACGGGGGTTCGGTGCTGCGGATAACGCCATAGGTCAGCGCGGACAATACGGTCACGGTACCCGCCGCTAAAAGGATGACACGCGGATACGGCAGTTTACGGTGAAGCTTCAGGCTTTCTGGAGTCTGTGATGTCGCCATCGAAGCATCGCCTCCCAAAGCGAAATTACATGCGGATATGTCATACTCGTTGTCTAGGCATGGTTATCCTTCTTGCATTCCATGATACTTAGGACAGTCCGGCATGAATACCGTTTGGCCCTGAAGAACGGCTGAAGTTAATCATGGCGTTCACACGGGGTTCGAAAGACCGTGATCAATCCCCCCTTGCCACCGTGGCAAAGACAAATCGCCGCTCGCTTAAACTCCCGGGCTATGTGATGGGCATCGACGTGATGAGAACAGAAATTGCAGGGAATACTTTGCGGCATTTCCGGATGGGAATAGCTTCAATGAACAGATGGTTTAAATCCAGACATTCCTAATGACTATAAGCAATTGTTATGATGAGCGATAATATACAATTCTTGAATTAATCAAAAAGTTAAAGATAAAATAAATGAGCCCAATCGATTGAGCAATTGTTTAGCTATATTGTACACATCCCGTTGGCCCATGAAGAAGGGGGAGAGGCGTCAGTGTCTATGACAGCAAACGCGGTGCCTTACAAAGAAGTCAGAGATCAAAATGGACGCATTTACCGGATTGGGGAAAGTCCTCGCGATATTATGGGGCAAGGCCGTATCGTAATGATTATTTTGCCGTGGATTGGGATGATGCTGGCCTCAACACTGGAATACGGATGGGGCGCTGCGTCCGCGACGGTGGCGAATGAGTATCATTGGAGTTTGACCACGGCTTTTTGGAATTACTCCGTCTATGTGCTCTTTGAGGCGGGGATATCGTATTTTAATGGGGTTTTAAGGGAACGTGGCTTGTTAAAGACGCGGTATGCGGTGCTGATAGGCGGTGTGCTTGTGGCGGCCGCCTACTATTTCTTGGCCCATGCGGTACAGCCTTGGATTTCTTATGTGGGCTACGCAGCACTGGGGGGCTTGGGGTCGGGGTTGGTGTACTCGACTTGTGTCAATACGGTCAGCAAATGGTACCCGGAGAAGAAGGGCTGGCGGACCGGGTTTGTGGATGGAGGCTGGGCCTATGGCGCGGTTCCCTTTATTATTCTCTATGGTGCAGACTTCAACACGCACGATTTCATCAGCATTTTGTACCTGACCGGCGTGATTTTGGGTGGCGGTCTGATTATCATTAGCTTCTGGTTCAAAGATCCGCCCAAGAATTGGTGGCCTAAAGACGTCGATCCGCTGAAATGGGCCGAGAACAAGCAGTTGCTGGCTTTGCGGCATAATCCCCCGGCACGTCGGCAAATGACCACCGCGGAAATGTGGAAAACCCCCCAACCTTTCTGGATGCTGATTGAGTTCATGTTAATTGCAGGGACATCGCTCTTCGGCGTGGGCTTTTATTACCCCTTTGGCACAGCGATGCATTTAGGAACGGTCGTGATTATTGCTGGCGCAACGGGCTTTGCCTTTACCGATGGGATTGGTAGACCGCTTGTCGGCTTGTGGTCGGACTATATTGGGCGGCAGCGCGCTATGGTCTATGTCTATGCGATTTTAGGGTTTTCCTCGATTCTCGTGCTACTGGCAGGTGAAGCGCACAGTGTGCCGTTCTTTGTGATTTTCGCCTTGCTGGCAGGGGGAACCTCAGGATCGTTGTTTGTGCTCAATCCCTTGATGACCAGTGATTATTATGGAGAAAATCACGTGACGCAAAATTACGGAACAATTTATGCGGGAAAGATTGTTGGCGGTTTCTATGGCGGTATTGTCACGGCGTCTTTGGTTGGGATCGGCGGCTATCCCGTGGCCTTCGTCATTGCGGGCATCATGGCCCTGTTGGCTTCGTTAATCGCGCTGTTTCTGTTAAAGCGGCCAACCGCTGAGCAGGTGGAACGAGCGGCGCGATTAGTTGCTGCCCGCCATACGGACGCGGTGGCTGTTTCTCACGAGTAGCAATGCTTGGGCCAGTTTTCGTTCGCGGAAACTGGCCGTTTTCGCGCGCGGTGGGAAGTGTGGGGTCACCTTGGGGGGATTTCCGGTGGAGGTGCCAAAACGTCTGCAAGATGCTGTGCGCATGTTGACCCGTGACCATTACGACCAAGGAGAGTGGCGGCGGGAATCAGCAGAAATTGTGCGCGAGGAAGCGTTCACTCTCTTTATCAACGGGCGGGAATGGACGACGATGATCGTTACGCCGACAGACCTTTATGAATTGGTCGTCGGGTTTTTGGCGGCCGAACACTTTATTGTGGCGCCGCAAGAAATCAGCATTTGTCAGATCCGAGAATCCGAGGGGCAAGTGTGGGTGCGCATTCCAGGATTACGGCCGGAACTTTTGGCGCAAAGCGGTAAGCGCTATATCAGCAATTGCTGTGGGCGCGGACGAACGGGATTCTATTTTGCGGAAGATGCCGATATCAGGCCGGTGCCACAAGGCGCTTTGCGGTTAAAGGCCCACATCCTTGGGTCGTTGTTTAACGAGTTTAGTGCATGGACACAAATGCAGCATTCAGGAGGCTTGCATGCCGCGGGGTTGTGGCGGGAGGGACGCCTAGTAGCGATTCGCGCCGATGTGGGGCGTCATAACGCGCTCGATAAACTATATGGCTACAGCTTGTTACATGCGCTGTCTTTAGGAGAGGCTGCGGTGGTGTTTTCGGGACGGTTGTCATCGGAAGTCATCATTAAAATAGCGAGAATGGGCGTGCCGGCGGTAATTTCCAATGCGGCCCCCACCACTTTAGGCATTGCCTTGGCGGAGGCGCTGGGCATTACGGCAGTAGGGTTTGTTCGGGATGAAGAACTCAGTGTGTATAGCCATCCCGAACGGATTGACGCCCCAAGTCTTTAGGAGGTGTCGGGTGTCTTCAACGTCTTGGCATAGTGCAGCTAACAACTGGAATATAATGGTATAAGCAGTTCGGGACAGGCCATTGAGGCACCTGACGTTTTAGATGATGGGGGCGATGGGGATGACGCTGCGGCAATTGGAATTTTTGATTGGGATAGCCGATTTGGGGAGTTTATCAGCGTGTGCGGAGTATTTTGGGGTAACCCAGCCTGCGGTCACCAATCAAATCTTACAACTTGAAGAGGAATTGGCGACGCCGCTTTTGATACGGGGCGTCCGGGGCGCCACATTAACGGAAAGTGGTCAAAAAGCGGTGATTCAGGCCCGAAAGGTCTTACACGAAGTGCGCCAAATTCCAATGACGATAGAGGACGCAAAAAATTCTATTGCGGGCAAAATTGTGTTAGGGGTCAGCCCTTTATCTCCGGTATCCATTCACCATTTTCCGCGGATTTATCGCCCTTTTCATAAGGCCTTTCCTGAAATTCGCATTGAAGTGCTCGAGAATGAAGCCTTGCATCTTGCCGAGCAGGTGAGAAAAAATCAGGTGGACCTGGCGCTTACGCCTTTGCCGCTTTTTACGACGAAAGTCCAATTCGAGCCCTTATGGGCCGAAGAGCTGGTGGTAATCGCCAGCCCCGAAGAGCCTTTAGAGGGACCTGTGCGGATGGATGCCTTGCGCGACCGCAACTTCGTGTTTATGAAACCCGGTTATAGTATCAATCTTACGATATCACGCCTTGCTCAGCAGGCGGGCTTTGTGCCGCGCGTTGTCAGTGAGGCGACAAGCATTCATGCCTTGTTAGGCTTTGTTGCTGCCGGGATTGGGATAGCGATTGTGCCGAAGGACACGATTTTGCTGGAAGCGGAGGCTGGACTCATTCGTACCGCGCCGCTGCAGCCCAGAGCCTATCGGCGCTTGGCGATGGTGTTTCGGGCGCGCGAGGAAATTGGTGCAGCTGTCGAAGTGTTTATGCATTATATTCGGTCTTACTCCGAAGAGGTTCCCAGGACGCGGGTTCACCAAGAAAAGCAGCGGGTGGCCGACCACAATGGCTAATCGGGAAAGCGCATGAGACATGGGGGAGGCAAGGTTTATGGGTGTGATGTTGGGGCAGGTGGGGGTGTTGCAAACCGTTTTGTGGGCGGAAAGCGCACCCAGTCAGGCCATTCACTCGCGGTTTGAAGAAGGGGAGCGCAGGTGGGAATTGACGCTGTGGGTGGATGCGTCCCAATACATTACGGGGCGTTGCGGATGGGGGTTGTGGAAGCGTTCCGTCCGGGGATTCTACATGCCGGGGGATATGTTAGTCGTGCGTGTGGGAAGCCGTTTGGGAGGACACACTTTGCGCCTAAATCAAAACGGCATGCATATCTCTGGGCGCATTGGAGGGATTGTTACCGGTTGCGAGATTGATGTGGATGCGCATCAGGCAGATGTCTGCGGCTGGCTCCGGTCAAGCCCTTGGTGTCAGCAGCAAATTATGGTGCAGTGGCGCGAGATGGATGTGTTGTTGGCGGTCATGATTGGGGCGCTTGCGTGTTATTGGGGCTATGTGGTCAACCGCTGGCCGGAAATGTCTTAATCTCCATAAGCCATCTTTATAGGGGAGTATAACGTCACCTCCTTATGACCTGGGGAAAATGGCGATACGATGACCACAAGGGCTGCGCATGCTTTTGACTACAAAAAACCGAATACTTCGTATTTTATGACCTTAGGTTGGGGTTCCTAGAAAGGGGCGGCGAGTATGGAGCAACTTGGGGCATTGTCGTTCTTTGCGGGCCGTCACGGGCCGCAGTGGTGGCTGTTGGGGGTGATGCTGGCCGTGATTATTATTCCGCGGACGGCGATGATGTTGTGGGCGGTGTGGAGAGATAGCCGCCGCGAGCCTCGGTGAAGCGCAAGTATAAGAGGATATAAGGAATAATTATATTAACGGATAATGCACAATCATTGAAGTAGTCAGATAGCAATTTTAGAATGAACCCGTACTTCAGGTAACCCTCTTCGACTATCCGCCAAAACACCAAGCTGGCGGGCAATCCCTTGAGTGATGGCGTGTAGCCAACGATGAAGATGTTTTAACACCGACTGAATATGACCACGAGGAGTGATGAGGCATGAGTTTGCCGCTGGAAGGGATTAAAGTGATTGACTTTACGGGGGTGCAGGCGGGGCCTGCGTGCACGCAATTGCTAGCGTGGTTTGGGGCTGATGTGCTTAAGGTGGAGCGCCCTGGGGTAGGGGATATCACGAGAAGACAATTGCGTGACATTCCTGACGTCGACGCGCTTTATTTCACCATGCTCAACAGCAATAAAAAGTCGTTGGAACTGAACACAAAAAGCCCTGAGGGCAGGGAGATTTTGGAAAAGTTGATTCGGAGCGCCGATGTTTTAGTCGAGAATTTTGCGCCAGGGGCCATGGACCGGATGGGGTTTAGTTGGGAACGCATTCAAGAACTTAATCCTCGTTTGATCTTTGGGTCGGTCAAGGGATTTGGTGAAAACTCTCCATACGCCGACCTTAAGGTCTATGAAAATGTGGCGCAGTGCGCGGGGGGCGCGGCTTCTACGACCGGGTTTTGGGATGGGCCGCCTACCGTTAGCGGTGCAGCGTTGGGGGACAGCAACAGCGGAATGCATTTAGCTATTGGCATTCTCACTGCGCTTATTGACCGCATGAAAACGGGCAAAGGGCAAAAGGTCACGGTGTCCATGCAAGATTGTGTACTGAACTTGGCGCGGGTGAAATTGCGCGATCAACAGCGTTTGGAGCGCGTTGGATATCTTGAAGAATATCCGCAATATCCCAATGGAACCTTTAGCGATGTGGTGCCTCGCGGCGGCAATGCCGGCGGCGGCGGGCAACCGGGATGGGTGCTAAAATGCAAGGGTTGGGAGACGGATGACAACGCCTATATCTATTTTACGATTCAAGAGCAAGCGTGGGCGGCGACGTGCAAGGCGATAGGCAAGCCTGAATGGATTGATGATCCGGATTATGCCACGCCTCGAGCCCGCCAATCCCATATTTTTGAGATTTTCGCCGACATTGAAAAATGGCTCGCGGATAAGACAAAATTCGAAGCGGTCGATATTCTCCGTAAGTTTGACATCCCTTGTGCACCCGTCCTGACGATGAAGGAAATTGCTTATGATCCGGCCCTGCGCGAGAGTGGCACGGTGGTGGAAGTTCAGCATAAAGTGCGTGGGCCCTATCTCACCGTGGGCAGTCCCATCAAGTTTTCCGGATTCAAACCCACCATTTTAGAGTCGCCGTTGTTGGGTGAGCATACCGACGAAGTGCTGACGGAGTTGGGTTATTCGGCGGATGAGATTGCGAAATTGCGCGCGGCGCGGGTCGTTTGACCGAGCCCCGGAAGAGTCGCATCAGAAGGGGGATTATGATGAGTGGAGCAATGACCGACGGCTTTCATTTAGTGATAGAAGCTCTGAGGCTTAATGGGATTGAGACGATTTATGGGGTTGCGGGGATTCCCATTACCGATTTGGCCCGCCTCGCGCAGCAAGAAGGTCTACACTATTTTGGTTTTCGCCATGAACAAAGTGCCGGCCATGCGGCGGCCATTGCGGGATATTTGACTCAAAAACCTGGGGTGTGCTTGACGGTTTCAGGGCCTGGTTTTCTGAATGGGCTGGTGGCTTTGGCGAATGCCACCACCAACTGTTTTCCTATGATTCTTCTTAGCGGATCCAGCGACCGTGCTATTGTAGATCTGGAGCAAGGCGACTATGAAGAACTGGACCAAATGACCGCGGCAAAACCTTTTGCCAAGGCTTCGTTTCGCGTCAACCGACCTGAAGATATTGGGATCGGAGTCGCGCGCGCGGTGCGCGCCGCGGTATCGGGCAGGCCTGGCGGGGTCTATTTGGATCTCACTGCCGCTGCGCTGAGTGCGGTCTTGGATGCGGATGCGGGGCAAAAAAGCTTAGTGAAAGTGGTCGATCCGGCCCCGGCTCAGATGCCTAGTGCTTTGGCCGTGCAACGAGCCATTCAACTTCTGTCGGTGGCGCAAAGGCCTCTCATTATTCTGGGCAAGGGCGCCGCTTATGCCCAGGCCGATTCGGCGATCCGGTCCTTTATCGAACGGACGCACATCCCTTTCTTGCCCATGTCTATGGCCAAGGGGTTGTTGCCAGATGCTCATCCCCTCTCAGTGGCCGCCGCCCGCTCATACGCGATTGGCCACGCCGATGTCGTCATGCTTGTGGGGGCGCGTCTGAACTGGTTGCTATCTCATGGCAAAGGGCCTTTATGGTCCGAAGACACCCAATATATCCAGTTGGATATTGCGGCGACCGAAATGGATAGCAACCGCCCGATTCAAGCGCCCGTTGTAGGCGATATCCATTCGAGCATGGAAGCTTTGGTGGCCGCGTTAGAAGACTATCCCATCGGGGCACGACGTGAATGGTTGGAGGCTTTGCATCAGCAGAAACAAAAAAACATCGCACGGATGGCGGCGAGGCTGGCCGCAGACCCGCGCCCTATGAATTTTTCGAGCGCGCTCGGGGCGGTCCGGGCGGTTTTACAGGAACACTCCGGGGTTTATGTGGTCAATGAGGGCGCTAACGCTTTGGATTTTGCGCGCAATATCATTGATATGCAAGACCCGCGCATGCGGCTTGACAGTGGGACGTGGGGTATTATGGGCATCGGCATGGGCTATGCTGTAGGGGCGGCTACGGCGCGCGGGGGCATAGTGTTAGCCATTGAAGGCGATAGCGCCTTTGGTTTTAGCGGGATGGAGTTAGAAACGATTTGCCGCTACCGTCTGCCGGTAGTGGTGCTCGTGATGAATAATGGGGGAATTTACCGTGGCGATGTGGGCAATGGGCCGCCCTCTCCGACGGGATTTGTGGCGGGGGCACGCTATGACCGGTTGATTGAAGCGTTTGGCGGCCAGGGCTACCATGTCGAAGATCCACAGGCATTGATGCAAGCTCTCCAAGAAGCGTTGGCAGCCAGGCGTCCTGCACTCATCAATTGTGTGATTGATCCGTTGGCGGGGACGGAGAGCGGCCATATTCAAAATCTGAATCCGAAAAGTGGGTTGGCTTAGACCTAAGAGGAGGGACCCATGGAATTTGATTTCGCCCAATTTTGTGTGGGCCTCGTCACGGCGATGGCCGATGCCGTTATCTTCACCGATGGGCAAGGAACGATTCGGGTGTGGAATGGAGGAGCCCAGCACATCTTCGGCTTTAGCGCGGAGGAGGCAGTGGGGGCGTCTCTCGATCTGATTATTCCGGAAAAATTGCGGGCTCGCCATTGGGCAGGCTTTGACCACATGGTGCAGACGGGAGAACGGCGCTATCCAGATGGAGCCGTACTGGCGGTACCGGCGATGCGCAAAGACGGGGTCCGAATCTCGGTGGAATTTACGGTAGTCCCGTTTTATAATGAAGACCACGTGTTGACGGGAATCGCCGCCGTGTTGCGCGATGTCACGCGGCAATTTCAAGAACTTCAAGCGTTACGGCGCCGCGTGGCACAAGGACAGGGGGACTGTCGCCATCATAATTCTTAATATTCCGTAAATAACGATAATAGGGGGTGCTCGATCTGTACCATAACAAGGTTCTGGCGTAGAATAAGGCAGACGCATGACGAATGAGTTCCAAGAGGAGGGTTCACATGGCTACGGTCATCCGGAAGTTTGAACACACCCGGCTTACCAAACCTCTCATCCGCGAGAATGGGCAGCTGCGGGAAGCGACATGGGAAGAGGCCTTAACGCGGGCAGCCCAGCTCTTTCAGGATGTCAAAACGCGGTACGGCCCTAATGGCTTGGGTGTTTTCAGTTGTTCCAAGTCGACAAACGAGCTCAACTATTTAGCTTCGAAGTTTTCTCGTGTTGCTTTTGGAACCCATAATATCGATTCGTGCAACCGGACGTGACACGCTCCTTCTGTCGTGGGTCTCACGACGGTATTCGGGAGTGGAGCAGGTACGAGTTCCTATGAAGATTTTCATCACACGTCTTTTATTTTGTTGGTGGGGTCCAATGCCGCTGAAGCGCATCCGATTATTTTCCACCACATTATGAAAGGGGTGCACAATGGAGCGGAGTTGGTCGTCGTAGATCCTCGCAAGACGGTGACCGCTAAACGCGCTCATGAGCATCTTCAAATTGCTATCGGATCGGATATTGCGTTATTGAATGCCATGGCGCATGTGATTATTCGTGAGCATTTGTACCGGGAAGACTTTGTGGCGCGCGCAACCGTAGGTTTTGATGCCTTTCGCGACAGTGTGGCAGATTGGACACCTAAGCGGGCTGCTGTCATTACGGGGATTGCGCCCGAACGCATTGAAGCCTTGGCGCGGCGTTACGCGGCAGCTCCGACAGCGATGATTGGTTGGACTTTGGGGATTACCGAACATCATAATGCCGTCGACAACGTATACGCCTTAATCAATTTGGCGCTGCTCTGTGGCAATGTGGGTCGCCCCGGCGCCGGTCTTAATCCCTTGCGCGGGCAAAATAACGTGCAAGGTGGCGGAGATATGGGGGCGTTGCCCAACCGCTTGCCAGGGTTTCAAGATGTCACCGATCCGGCCGTGCGAGAAAAATTTGAAAAGGCCTGGGGGGTTCCGCTAGCACCTGAGCCTGGTTGGAATCAAACGCAGATGTTTGACGCCATTGAGCAGGGAACACTGCGTGGACTTTACGTCATCGGAGAGAATCCGATCCAGTCTGAAGCGGACAGTGGCTACATGCGGGCGCTGTTTGGCCAACTGGGTGCATTGGTGGTTCAAGACATCTTTTTAACCGCTACGGCGGAAATAGCCGATGTGGTCTTCCCCGCTCGGGTGTCGTTTGCGGAAAGCGACGGCACGTATACCAATAGTGAACGAAGAGTGCAGCGTGTTCGCGCGGCCCGCAGAGCTCCGGGCCAGGCCCAAGACGACTTGTGGATTGTGACGTCACTGGCGCGGGCGATGGGTTATCCGTGGCCTTATCTCGATGCCGAAGGGGTATTTGACGAGATGCGGCAACTGACGGTGAATTTCCGGGGCATGACGTATGCACGATTAGAGGAAGCGCACGGCTTGCAGTGGCCTGTACCGGAGCTGGACCATCCGGGCAGTAAAGTTTTACATGAACGCTTGTGGGCGCCGGAGGTGGCGGTAAAAGCTCCCTTTATGCCAGTGCAGTGGGCGCCTCCTGTGGAGATGCCGACACCGGAGTATCCGTTTCAGCTCACCACGGGCCGTCGGCTGGCCTTTTATAACACGGGGGTGCAGTCCAATGTCTATGACCATCCCCATAAAATTGGCGAATGGATGGAAATTCATCCGCACGATGCTAAAGCGTTAGGCATTGTCGATGGAGAGGTGGTGGCCGTCATTTCACGGCGAGGCCGGGTCGAAGTGCCTGCTTATGCGTCGTCGTCTGTGATGCCGGGGACCGTTTTTATGACGTTTCACTTCCCCGATGAGGTCATGACCAATGTGTTGACGATTGAGGCGACTGATCCGCTGTCGGGTACGGCAGAATTCAAGGCCGCCGCGGTGCGGCTAGAACGCTTGGTGGCCAAGGCCCCGATGCACGCGTGAGCTACAGTAAATGAGGTGAGGCGGATGGATACAGAAGGGGTGCAAGAGGTTGCGGGGTTGTTAAAAGACTTGCCCGCAGAACGTGGCCAGTTGCTACCCGCATTATGGCGGGTCGTAGAGCATTATCACGCACTGACACCAGCCTTAATTGGCGCCGTGTCCGAAGTGTTAGGCGTTGCTTATGCCGAAGTCTATGGAGTGGCCTCTTTTTATACGCTCTTTGACAACATAGAGGGCACAACCCCGGTGCATATTTGCACAGATGTCATGTGCGCGCTGCAGGGCGCAGAGGAGTTAAAGGCTTGGGCCGAACAAGCTGCGGCGGGCCTCCCTATTACCGTGAAAGAATCGGCGTGCCTGGGCCAATGTGACCATGCTCCGGCCGCATGGATTGGACAGAAAATTTTGCGCCGGGCGACGCCTCAAGTGGTGCAAGAGGCAGTGAAGGCGGTGCATCATGGGTGAAATTCGCCGCCTTTTACCACCCCATGAGGTCCGTTCAGATCCCCAAAGTGCTGAGCGGATGCGTGAACGGGGTTTTGATCAGGCGTTGGCCACGATTTGGGCGATGAACCCGGAAACGGTGATTGAATGGGTCACGGCCAGTGGGATTAAGGGGCGCGGGGGTGCTGCCTTCCCCACCGGGATCAAATGGACGAGTGTGCGTCAAGCGCCTGGAGAGATAAAGTATGTGGTGATGAATGCGGATGAAAGCGAACTCGGGACGTTCAAAGACCGGGTCTTGTTAGAGCAAGATCCCTTAGGCGCATTGACGGGGCTTCTCATTGCGGCGTATGCCGTCGGGGCTCGAAAAGCCTTTTGTTATATCCGCGGCGAATACCGGGAGGTCGAGCAGGCTTTAGCCAATGCCTTGGAAACCTTACGCCAGGGTGATTGGCTGCGCGGGGTTGATGTTGAAATCCGGCGGGGAGCGGGGGCGTATATTGCCGGCGAAGAAACGGCTTTGTTTAATAGCATTGAAGGAAAGCGGCCCGAACCGCGGGTCAAACCACCCTTTCCGACGGTGAAAGGGCTATGGAGCTCACCGACCCTCATTCAAAATGTGGAAACGTTGGCCAATGTTGCCGTGTTATTCGCTCATGATGTGTCGTGGTTTACGCAGTACGGGACCCCAAAGACGCCGGGCACCAAATTAGTGGCCTTAAGCGGACACATTCGCCGTGCTGGTGTTTATGAAGTGCCGTTTGGTGTGCCGTTGGCCGATATTGTGAGCGATCCGGACTTGGGTGGACAGGTGGCAGGGAGCGGCCGCTTGGGAGCGGTGTTACTTGGCGGAGCGGCTGGCACCTTTTTGACACCGGAGGAGGTCATGAACCACCATTTGGACTATGAGTCGCTGCAAGCGCTAGGAGCCAGCATTGGCTCAGGCGCAATGATGTTCTTTGACGATACCGTGGATTTGGGCTGGGTGGTCGCAAGGCTTGCCCGCTTCTTCGCAGAGGAATCTTGTGGCCAGTGTGTGCCGTGCCGTATTGGCACCCGCCGCCTCTTAGAGATCGTGGAAGCCAAGCAGTGGGAAAGTCGCGTACACGATGTGCGGGCGTTAGCACAGGCGATGCGCGATGCCTCGATTTGTGGCTTAGGCCAGACAGCGCCCTTAGCTCTCCTGTCATTCATCGAACGGCCGCAACTGAGGCCTCATGCCTGAGGCGAAGAAGGAGGAGGCTATGATGGAGAAATCCATATCACTGACCATTGACGGCCAAGTCGTAACGGTAGCGCCTGGCACGACCTTGCGGGCCGCATGCGAACAGGCGCAGCATCCGGTGCCCACGCTTTGTTGGCATGAAAACTTGACGCCGGCTAATGCTTGCCGAGCGTGTGTTGTTGAACTGAAAGGGTCGCGTACGCTCGTGGCATCATGTTCGCGTGTCGCAGAAGATGGGATGGAAGTGTTGACAGCGAGCGAGCGTGTTCAGAATGCGCGCCAGGTGGTCGCGGAATTGCTGTTATCTACATCGGATGCGACATTGGCGCCGAGTCTTCAGGAATTGGCCCAAATATCGGGAGCGGATCCCAATCGCTTTGCAGGGGGGGCCACGTGGGCGCAGCCGGTGCGCGATGACAACAATTTATATGTGCGGGACTTGTCCAAGTGCATTTTGTGCTACCGTTGTGTTGAAGCGTGTGGCGACGACGCGCAGAATACATTTGCGATTGCGGTGGCGGGGCGAGGGTTTGATGCTCATATTGATGCGGGCTTCGGGCGCGAACTGCCGGAGTCAGATTGTGTCTTTTGTGGAAATTGTGTGGCAGTCTGTCCTACAGGAGCATTGATTGGCAAAAAGGAATACGAATTGCGGCAGGAGGGGCAGTGGGATGAAAGTCAGATCACCACGACCGAAACGGTTTGCTCCTATTGTGGCGTGGGCTGCGATCTGCAATTACATGTCCTAGACAACCAAATTGTCAAAGTCACATCGCCTGCAGATCATCCTGTGACGCATGGCATGTTGTGTGTAAAAGGACGTTATGGCTATGCTTTTGCCCAAAGTGAAGACGAGTAACCTTAAACCATATACGCACTAAACTCCCTTTTTCGAATACGGAAAGGGAGTTTTTTTGGTTATAGGAAAGTGAATGGCTGGTTTGTTAAAAGGGGGATTCGGTTAACTGGCCACCGCGTGTGCTATACATTCCATAGAGTCCGGGGTTGGTGTAATTTGCTCTATGCGTCCGCAAGAAATATCTATTAGGATGATACGAGGTGTGGCAAATAGGCGTGGGCGCTGGGCCGTTTAGTCATGGGAAGATGGGTGAGAGAAAAGAGGGATGCGCATTAAGGTCTTTGCTAAGGTCGCCGGAGTGGGTAGCCCCGTCATTTTTCTTCCGGGAATGGGATGGACGGCCGAGTCGGTCTGGCCGTTTCGGCTCCTTCAAGATCGCTATACGGTGCATGCCTTAGACCTGCCGGGATTGGGACGCAGTGCGCCCTTACCGCATGCGGCCAACTGGTATGATGTGGCCTTCTGGGTCAAAAGTTACTGCGATAGTCAAGGATTTGGTGCCGTGCGTCTGATCGGGCATTCGACGGGAGGTGTGGTGGCCTTGGCGTTTGCGGATCAGTATCCAGAGCGCGTTCACCAATTGGTGTTGCTCGATGCCGGATATCAAAAAATTCCCCGTTTTCCAACGGGTGTGTCGAAACCGTTACGTTATTTTACGCCGGTGCTGAGTGTCATGACCCAAACCGGCGCCACATCTTGGGCAGCGCGCGTCGCCACCCGTGCGGTGGCGCGCGATATGAGTCCTGCCGGTCTTGAGCAGGCGTTTTTGACCTTCGTGCATGAGCAACATATACCCATTACCCCGTCCTTGCGGATTGCATTTTATACAGCAATGCAAGAGGTGGTCGTTACCCCAGGCGGCTTGGCATTTCTTCTGGCGATCTACCGCTCAAAGCCCGTGCAAGCATTTTGCCGACTTAAGCCGCCCACGCTACTCGTCGTCCCAGAGTCGATGATGAATAGGCGGCCTCTGACAGCGATTGATGAGCTGGGTTTGCCGATCTTGCTGTACGAAGTCTCTGGAGGACATTATGTTCACTTTGCCCACCCGGAGATCGTAGGCGTCGTTCGGGATTTTTTTGATCACTGGGCCTAAGAACTCGAGTTAAGAGTGTTTTTGCTGTTGCTCCATGTCCCGAACGCGTTGTAAGATGCCGCGCATGGCGCGGCTCTTATGCGCCTCCGTTAAAACTGCCGCTGTATTTGCGTCGTGGTCGCGCAAACTGTCTAATATGGCACGGTGCTCCTCGATCGAGCGGCGTGTGCTGTCGTCGCTACCCGTTAGAGGACCGGGATAGCGGCCCGCATGGTTCCACAGCTCTTCGATGCCTTGGATAAGTCTGCGATTGCCAGAGTGCTGATAGATGGCCATATGGAGCCGCCGATTCAACGCGTTTAATTGTTCAGGCGGCGCGTTCTGGGCAACAGCCTCCTCCAGTTCGTGCGCCATGCGGTCGAGTTCGTCCAAATCCTGATCGGTTAACGCGGGCGTAGCGAGACGAATGGCTAAGCTTTCCAACGCAGTCCGGATCTGAAAAATTTCTTCCAAATCCCGTGAAGAGATTAAACTTGCCGTGGCTCCCACATGAGGCGTAATGGACACCAAACCGGTTGAGGCTAATTGGTTAATGGCCTCCCGTACAGGGATTTCGCTGGTTCCGAACTCTTCGGCCAGTTGGCGTGTTTTCAGTCGGTCGCCAGGAGCATACTCGCCTGCGAGAATTTTTTCTCGCAGCCTTCTTAAGATATAGTCCTTTTTGGTTTCAAATGCTTTGTTCTCCATACCTCTGCCTGCTTCCTCAGCGCGTTGCCGCCGCATTGTGATGAGGTGAATCATCTACGAGTATTGATAGATATATTATATCAAATCAATACCTCGAAATGCAGTGATAGTCAGAAGTTGTGCGCCATCCCTATTGTATAGCCAGATAATTCTATACAATTAAAGCGTGGAGTCAATGGCTGAGAACAATAAGAAAGACTGGCTGGCTGCACCAATGGAAGTGTTTTAGACGGCTAGCCTAAACGGATTGGCTTCACAGGGCTCGGCAGAACATTTCGGGCGAAAGGACGTGACAGTGCTGAACAGCTTAAAAAAGCATCTTACATTGTTCGACCTAATCGTCATTGGGGTCGCAGGAGCAGTCGGAACCGGTGTTCTTTTCAGCTCAGCGGGGATGGCTGCGGTGGCGGGACCCGGCGTGGTTTTAGCGTGGTTGATTGGGGCTGTGATGTATCTTTTCGTGGGGTTGACCTATGTCGATTTGAGTTATTTATATCCCGAAGCGGGCGGACCCTCACGGTACAGTCTGTACAGCTATGGTAAAACGACCAATATGATTAATGCGTTCGCTGACCTGATTTGGTATCTCTTTATTCCGCCGGTTGAAGCATTGGCGACTGTAGAAGGGCTGAACTATTTTTACCCGCATTTTATTAATGCGTTAGGCAATCCCACGACGGCTGGAGCCGTACTTGGGGTCGTGTTGATGCTCTTATTTCTGCCGTTCAATTATTATGGCGTTCGCATGTTTGCCAATTCGACCAATGTTTTTGGCATCGCCAAGCTATTGCTCTATGTCGTGGTCGGAATTGGCTTTCTATCCTTCGCGCATAGTCAGAATTTCACGGCGTATG
Organism: Sulfobacillus thermotolerans; assembly: GCA_002951815.1. Classification (GTDB taxonomy): domain Bacteria; phylum Bacillota; class Sulfobacillia; order Sulfobacillales; family Sulfobacillaceae; genus Sulfobacillus; species Sulfobacillus thermotolerans. The sequence continues at coordinate 3,184,713 of CP019454.1, read as the reverse complement.
GTGGCTTCATGCCTTTCGGGATGGGGGGCGTGTTTGCGGCCATACCACTTGGGATGTTTGCTTTTGGCGGCATACGGGTAATTCCCGACTATGCCGAAGAGGTTAAACAGCCAAGGCTCTTAGGTCATGCGATATTATGGTCAGTTCTTGGTCAAACCATTATCTATGTCTTGTTGAGTTTGGGTTTTCTTACGGCCCTGGATTGGTCCCAGCTCAAGATTCATCCTGGGACGTGGAGCGCCATTGCGTCTATTGCGGGCAATCCCTTTTTGACAATAGCCCAGGGTGCGCATGTTGGGTGGCTGATATTCCTGACTGTCATCATCGCCGTCATTGGTCCGTTTGTGACCGGCTACATTTATCAAGGGGCAGGGAGTCGTATCCTTTTGGCCATGGGCCGTTCCGGTTTGGTAAGCGCCAAAATGCAAGAATTAAGCGATCGCTATGCGATTCCTGTATGGGCCTTGCTTGTCTTTACGGTCATCGGAGCGGTTGTGGCGTATATTGCGGCACCCTTGCCATCGATTTACAGTTTGATTACCGATGCCGTCGTGGCGGGCTATTTGGGCTTTGCAGTCAATCCTGTGGTGATGTTGGCCTTGCGCAAGGAAGGTCATGCCGGCAAGTTGAAAAATGGTTCACTCGTCGCAGTGTTGGCGTTTGCGTCCGCGTCACTCATTGTCTATTGGAGTGGGTGGCCTTCAGTCCCCTATGCCACTGTCTTGCTGGCATTGGCCTCTGTTGTCTTTGGCCTCATGTACAAGGTCAAAGGGGGATTTGTTAATGCCATCTGGTATATCGCCTATGTGCTGTTTTTGACGCTCATGACCTATATTGGCAGCGTCGGAGCCCTGAAGTGGTTTAATATTGATATAGGCAGCGTCATTGTTGTCGTGGTGTGTTTAGTGTTGTTTTTGCCGTGGGGAATCGCCTCGCGGATGGCTCCGCAGGCGAATCCCGATGTAACGGCTAAAGGCAGTGTGGGAGATAGCGCTTAAAGGCACGTCTTAACCTTGCTAGAGGCGCAGGGGAGACTTCGGCCCCCTGCGCTTAGTGGTCTTTGCTTATGTGCTGTGCCCTTGTAGTCTTGGGTGGGAACGAGAGGGCAGGCAGAGGTGGCAAAAAGCCGCTGTCAATGCAACAAGTCCAATACCTAAGGTCGCATTTTGTCCAACATAATAAAGCCGCCCCGTAAGAGGGCGGCTGGTGACGCCAAAAAGGGGTCCTTAGACTTTCAGCAAGGGCTTGCCAGGGGTCCAGTCCACAGGACACAAACCACCCGCTTGAATGGCTTGCAAAACACGCAAGGTTTCATCTACGGAACGGCCGACGTTGAGGTTGTGCACCACTTCATATTCTACGACGCCGTCTGGATTGATGATGAAAAGACCGCGGTACGCTGCACCTTCTTCAGGAACATAGACCATGTAACGCCGTGAGACGTCATGAGTCCAGTCACTGGCTAACGGGTAGTTGATGGGTCCAATGCCGCCTTTGTCTGGGCTTTGCTGAATCCATGCCTTATGTACATGCGGACTGTCTGTGGAGACACCGATGATTTCTGCGCCCAGATTCGCAAAGCGGTCATAGGCGGTGGATAAGGCAGTGATTTCGGTCGGGCAGACAAAGGTGAAGTCGTGGGGATAGAAGAATAGGACAACCCACTTACCGCGGTACTGTTCAAGGCGTACTTGCTCGGTTTCACCGTTCGGCATAATAGCCGGCATGTCAAAAGATGGTGCGGGTTTTCCTACGAGTGCCACAGTGTATCCTCCTAAGTGTGAAGTCTTAGCTGACGCGCCGATGCGCGTTGCGTGAGGAAGAAGTCCTCTGCTTGTATTATGATCCAATGATGGGCCTCGTTGTCAAATCGGGAACAACCAGTGTGCGTTGTGTTTGGCATAGCGGCACGGTATGCTTAAACCAAACAGTGACAGAGAACGGAAGGATGATTGCGCGCAATGCATGCGGGGTGGACGCGGTTTACAGTACGGTCTAGATGGCTGGTAATTATGGTGTGGGTGCTATTAATCGTTGCGACTATCCCCTTAGCGATGCAAGTCACCCGCCATCTCACGGCCAATGGATTTGATAATCCTCGGAGTGAGGCGAGGTGGGCGACTGATCAACTCTCCCGGCTGAATCTTCCGCCTGCCCCTGACCCCCTTTTGATTCAGGGATTATCTCAAGGCCGCGTGATCGCGATTGCCCAAGATGCGCATATTGGTCGTCAAACTTTGCATCCCCTGCACGGGGGCGGGGTGCTGTATGTGCCTTCTCCCCAGACGTCGGTGTCGACGTCACGCCATTTCGAAAGGTTGATTACGGCTCACCATGGACAGTGGCAAGATGTGACCCAAGGCTCTGTGGGGAAAACCGTGGCCCATGATAGCGCGAAAACCTTGGCGTTAAGCGGCGTACTCGCCATCCCCTTTTTAGCCGTGCTCTTGTTTGCCGTGTTCGGATCGGTGGCAGCGATTGCTTTGCCGCTCATCATTGCGGTGGCGGGGTCGGAAATTGCGCTTTCGGTGATTACTCTCGTGGAAACACACATTCAATTGTCCGTCTTTTTGACAGACATTGTGTCCTTTTTAGCCTTAGGGGTCGGCATTGATTATGCGCTCTTTATTAGCACGCGTTTTCGCCAAGCGCTAGACCGCGGTCACGGGGTTGAAGAGGCCGTTGTGGAAAGCATGCGTCATGCGGGGCGCTCTGTGCTCTATTCCGGAATCGCGGTAGCGTTGGCGGTGGCGACATTGCTGTTGGGAGGCAATGCGTATTGGCAAGGTCTGGCTTTGGGAGGCGCTGTCGCCATTGCTTCTGTGCTGTTGGCTACCCATTCGCTGTTGCCAGCGGTTATGGCGGTCATGGGCAAACACTTGCGTTGGGGTGGACTGAAGCGGGTGCCCAATTGGGGATTCTGGCGGTTTGTCGGCCGGTTATCCGTCGATAAGCCGTGGTGGGGCTTGATCCTAAGCGTATTGCTGTTAGTACCCCTGGCGTTATTGGGGCCGCGCATGCAAATGCGGACGCCGGCTAATTTGGCCAGTATGTTGCCCTTAAATAGTCCGATTCGGCAAGCTGTCATCCTCGAGCAGAAAATTCAAGGGCCAGGCAGTATTGCCCCATTAGGGGTGGTGATGCGCTTTGCCACGCCGCTTAGTCAGGCACAAACGTGGAGCGCTGTGAATGACGTCACGGCCCATTTGCAAAATCTTTCGGGGGTCAAGAAAGTTTCCTCTCCCAGGGACTTGGGCGTGCCCCCAGGGGGTTTAGCTGCGATGGTGGGACATAAACTGCCAGAGCCTGCCGCTTTGAAAACGGCCTTGTCCAATTTTATCAATCCCCATGCTATTCCCCGCACCGTGGTCGTTTACGTGGTAGCCACGACCGGACCAGATAATCCAGCGACCGCCCATTTGGCGGCTCGCATTGACCATCAGTTGCCGCGGTGGCTGCCGCGGGGTACCCGCGCTGCGGTGGGGGGGCAGGTGCCGATTTTGCGCAGTTTTAATACGCTGACGGCGCACCGACTTCCGTGGATTATTGGCGCGGCCCTGATTGTTGCCTTGATTGTGCTGTCCATTGCGACGGGGTCCATTATGCAGGCCGTATTAGGCGTAGTATTTGATGCGTTGGTTGCGCTGGCGACAGCCGGACTGTTGGTGCTGGTCGTTCAGCACGGTCTGTGGGGCTTCCAAGCCCAACCCTTAGATAGTTCGATTACGCCGTTGATCTTTGTGTTGCTTTTTGGCTTATCCATGGACTATGAAGTGATTTTATTGCACCGAATTCAAGAGCCGCTGCGAACGGGGGCGCCGGTATCCCGGGCGGTGTATTCGGGGGTGTCGACCACCGGCTCGATGATTACGGGGGCAGGCATGATTATGGTAGTGGTGTTCTTATCTTTGATGGTCAGCCCGCTGCAGGTGATGAAGACCTTAGCGCTTGGATTGAGCTTTGCGGTGTTGGTGGATACATGGATTGTCCGTTCGTTGTTAGTACCGAGCACCATCGTTTTATTGGGGCGGGCGTCGTATTGGCCGTGGCGCATTCCCTCATCGGATCCGGCGCAACAGGTGGCCAGTGAGAGCGATGGATGGGCACGAGAAGATGCCAGGGATCCGTCTTAAGATTTTCGGTTGATTTTCAACTTTTCTTCGCCCCAGTTATTGCCTTCCCGAAGAAACACGGGACCTTTGGAATATGGTGTAAAAGGACCACTGAAGGGGGGCAATCGTATTATGTTTGCACTCGCATTGTCTGGGGGAGGTTTGCTGGGAGCCGCGCATTTAGGCGTGTTGCAAGTCTTGGAGGAAAACGGTTTGTGGCCGTCGGCAGTGGCAGGAACATCGGCTGGAGGATTGGTGGCATCGATGGTTGCGTCAGGGGTAGGGGTGGAGGATATGGTCGCGTGGGGCCAAGCCGTAACCGAACACCCGGAGGACTATTTCGAGCTGAATACGGAGGGATTTGTTAAAGAAATTTGGCCGGGGGTACATCAGCCCGCTACCGGGATCATTAATCCGCAAAAGTTCTTGGAGAGTCTCATTGCGCTATCTCCCACTGTGCAAACCATTGCGGATTGGGCGATGCCCTGTGCGGTGATTGCGACGAATATTGCGCAAATGCAGCCCGCGGCCTTTACGCCCGTTTTGGGGGTTAAGCCCCCAGGGCCGGGCTGGGAAATTATCCAACAAGCTCACCTGCGTTGGGCTTTAGGGGCGACGATGGCGATTCCTGCGTTATTTGATGCGGTGCGCCACAAGGCGGCCTTGTATGTCGATGGCGGGATTTCCGACACGTTGCCGATTAATTGGGCTTTTCAACTTTGCCCAGGGCCGGTTATTGGGGTCAATGTCGCGCCCACGAAACCGGTCAACGGCGCCGATTTGGGGATTGCCGACATTTTAGCGCGGTCGGAGGCTTTTGTGACCCAAGAATTGTCCGATGTGCAGAATCAACAGTACCTCTCAGTCGTGATAAGTCCACCGACTGAAGGGACGCCATTTTGGGCTTTTCACGACTATCATCGCCTTATCGCCTTAGGGCGCCATGCGGCGATTGAGGCTCTGCCGGACATTGCCAAGATGCTATCTCTGTGATTGAAAGAAAAATCCCACCCCAAAGACAGGAACTTTCACCTGCCAAAGCGAATCTTTTTGGTAACAAGCTTGGCCGTCACAGGTGAAGAGGAGGGGTCTGGGGTGCGATTGATAGAAGGGATGGTCCATGTTGCTCGTTTGCCGCTTGTGACCCCATTCCGTACAAGTTTACGGGAAGTGACAGCGGTAGACGATGTCCGTGTCACCTTGCTAGCCGATTCCGGCCACCAAGGGCTGGGGTCAGCGTCTCCTACGGCGGCGATTACGGGTGAGACGACGGCGGGCATCGTGGCTGCGATTCGGGAATATCTATTGCCTGCGCTCTATGGGCGCGATCTCGATGACCGCAACGCGACGTATCAAGCGGTTCAAGATGCGCTGCAACACAATACGTCGGCAAAAGCGGCGGTGGATATTGCCTTACATGATTTGTATGCCCGCTTTGATGACATGCCGTTGGTGCGCCAACTGGGAGGAAAGGGTACCACGGTGTTGACGGATGCGACTGTCAGTTTGGACACGAGTGAGACCATGGAGCGTCAAGCTTTGTCGCTTGTGGCCCAAGGATTTTCGCAACTAAAAATTAAAGTGGGTGGCCGCGACGGAGACGATGCGGTGCGCGTGCGCCGAATTCGGGAGGCCGTGGGCGGCTCTGTGCGTCTGTGGGTAGACCCCAATCAAGCGTGGTCCGTCCGAGAAACGTTGGACCAAGCCGAAGCGCTTGGTCCCTATGGGGTGGAATTTATTGAGCAGCCACTCCCGGCTAGCGACATGCGGGGGATGGCCGAGGTACGAAGCCGCAGCGCGTTGCCGATTTGTGCGGATGAAGCGGTGTATGAGCCTCTTGATTTGCAACGGCTGTTGGATTTGCGTGCAGCCGATATTCTCAATGTCAAATTAATGAAGGCAGGAGGATTGACCCGAGGGGCGCTCTTGTTAGCGTGGGCTCAAGCAGCCGGATTGCACTTGATGGTGGGCAGTATGATGGAAGGTCCGGCATCGGTCAGTGCGGCCGCCGCGCTGGCCCAAGCCTACCAATGTCACTATGTTGATTTGGATGCCGGCTACTTTTTACACGAGGCGAAAGCGCAAGGGGGCATTCGCTATGAACATGGGGCCATTGTGTTTCCAGACAAGCCGGGTTTGGCGCTCACGTGGCAAGGCCAGGAAGAGGGGCTGGTATGATTTTGCACGTCGAAGAGGCCATGCTGTCTCCAGAATTCTGGATCGCTCGCATGGGGGAAGAGGCGGCACACCGTGTTTATAATCCACAGGCTATTAACCAGGCGCTCAAGCCTCCTCATCTCCCCTTTCAAGAGGCAATCCAAACACTTCGTCAAGGAGGGGACCAAGCGGCGTTAATTCTCCCTGCGGGTGCAGTGCCCCAGGGCTATGACCGTCATGGGCAACCCGTGACGGCGGCGTGGCAAGGGCAGGTGCAAAAGAATGCCATTCTGGAACCCTTTCCTGAGCGATGGGGATTTTCTGTGACGCGAGCGGCACTACGGTCATGGCCTACCTTAGACCCCGTCTTTCGCACGCCAAAGGACCAGGAATTTGATCAGTTGCAACAGACACGCGTTGGGGTTTTTGAACCGCTTTTGATTTTAGGACAAAGCGCAGATGGCCAATGGTTTTTGGTGCAGTCACCCATTTATCAGGGATGGGTTCGCCAAGACGATGTGGCCTGGTGTGACGCGCTGACGTTTACGCGTTTTGCGGATCGTTCCCATCTTATTGTCATTACCCAACCCCGGCAGGTGGTGGAACCGGAGCCGGGGAGCGATGAGGAGCCCCACGTCGTCAGTGTAGGCACCATGTTGCCAGAGGCCACGACGTTCTCAGTAGGGCATCAAGCCTCACTGGTTCATGTGGCGGTGTGGTGGCCACAGCGTGCGGCTAATGGCTCCTTGAGCGTTCGTCCGGCGCTTATGGTAAAAGGGCCGGGTGTGCACCAGGGGTTTTTGCCGGCGACGCGTGCCAACCTCCTGCGTGTCGCTTTCAGCTTATTAGGCGAGCGGTACGGCTGGGGCGATAGCTTTGACCGGCATGATTGCTCGAGTTTTGTTCGCGATGTTTTTCAAACCCTAGGCGTTCATATGCCGCGCAATAGCGGTGCCCAAGAACAAGCGGTGTCTTGGCGTCAGCGGTTATCGGGCTCATATGATGAGCGCCGGATCGCATTAGAAGGCGCGTTAGCGGGCGAGGTGCTCTTTATGCCAGGGCACGTGATGTTTTACTTAGGTATGTACCGTGGTCGTCCTTATGCCCTGCATGCTTTTGTGGGCTATCGTCATGGTGGCCAGGTGCATTGGGTTAATCAGGTCATGGTCTCGCCCCTTGATATTGAGCTTAGAGACCGTGACCTGCCTTATCTTGAAGGCGTCACGTCTGTTGGCGCGGTCCTTAAGACGCTGGAGTGACAGTAATAGTGCCTTGCATATACCCTGGAGTGACCATGGGACCGCCCATGCCCATGGGAGAGGTGCCGCAAGGGGCCATGCACTGCCAGCCGTAACGGCCTGCTTGAGGCATCCGAATTTTGGCGGTGACGGTGACTGTGTGGCCTGCGGGTGCTGCGGGTATGGGCAAGTTTAAGCCAATCGCAGGAATGGTAAAGGTATGGGCGATGTCTTGGTTGTTGACGGAGCGCTCGGCTTTTCCGTCAATCATCTCCGTATCGCCAATCGTCCCGCGGACTTTGTCATCTTGCAGCATCATCAAGGGAGCCGTACCGGAATCGTGCGAGATAATGGTGAGCTGTACGGTGCTGCCGGCTGGCGCGGACCAAAAAGCGGGACGGTATTGGGGCCAGCCTGGTTTGTGAATTTCCTGGCCCGTGTAAATGACCATCGTCCGGGCAATCACCGTCGGTCCTTTGGATGGACTAGCGGTATTGAGTCCACATCCGGCAAGTCCCAGAGCCATTGCTGTGGTCATCGCGATCATAAGTGGTCGTGGAGTCATACTCAACCTCCCCTAATGTCAGAGTCTTTGTTTAGGGTACCCATTTCCAAGACAGGTGACCAGGACCATAAGGACTATTTTCTAGGACGGCTGCCAATTTCCAGCGGTTTGTATTTTCTTGGTGAGACCGTATAATAGATAAGAGGGAGACCTAGGATAAAGAGCAAGGAGAGAGGTCATGAATCAGCGCGGGGTATCAGCGGAATCGCTTTTACGCGAAAAAGGGCTACGCGTGACAGCGCAACGGCGCATGGTCCTACAATATTTGCTGGACCACGAAGGCAGTCATTTCACGGCCGACCAAGTGCGTGATGCGTTATTGCCGTTATTGCCTGAGTTGGCAAAAGGGACGATGTACAAGACCCTACAGGATTTAACCGCGGTCAACATCGTGGAGCTTTTGCCGACACCCCAGGGTTATGCCTTATATGGCTTGCGTTTAAAGCCGCATCAGCATTTTTATTGCGTCGCATGCCATGGCTGGTTTGACGTGCAACCGAATAATGTGGAGGCTTTGACGTTTGATGCGCCGGGGTTTGTCATTGAAACCGTCGACGTGACGTTGCGCGGCTTGTGTCCTGCCTGCGCTAAGCAAAACACCCTGTCGACGGCAGCTCGTGCCGAGCATAAGGCTTTTTAACCATAATAAGAGGGAAGGTGCGAGCTGGCATTGCGGTGCCAGCTAATTTTCTATGCCATGATTTCGAACGTCGTATGGTGATTTGCGTGCATCATAGTCCTACTGAGTGCGTTACAATGAGGCAGGTCCATGGTGTCGTTTTCTCGCAAACTCTATCGCGAGGAGTCATGGTAGGTGTAGCCGTTTTGGCTCAAGGAAGGTGATAAAGGATGCATGTGGTCATATGGGCGTATCTTACGTACCTTCTGACATTTGTTTTAGGCGTCATATTTTTTCTGCGTTATGATTTGCGCCGGCGCAAGTTGCCGCCGCGTTTTTTGGCCGTCCACTTATTTTTGACGGTCATGACGTTTATTTTGTTTTCGTCAGCCATGGCGCCGAGCCTCAGGCAGCATTATCCGCATCCGGTAATTGGACGAGGCGCTCACAGCACCTTATGGTTGACTTTGCACCGGCATGGTCTGACTTTCACGAATTCGGGGTCGGTTGCACCTAGTAAGGGGGCGACCCAATGACCTTGTTGCAATGGACGTATATGTTGTTTTTGCTCACGGTTGTGGGAGGAGGTACATTGTTCTTTGCCTATCTCCTGCCGAAACGGAATTATCCGTTGGGCTTGGTGATCACCCATTTGGGGTTGGCAGCCATTACCCTCATTTTTTTTACTATCGCGGTGTTTCATTAATTTTCGTTTAGGACAAGACAAAAAGCGCGTGTCTTGTCCTGTAAGCCTTTAGGCATCTGTGGAAATGTATGGCATAATCATGGCAATACGCGAGATTTTGCAGAGGAGAAATGAACATGCTAACGAAAGTGGCTGTAGCCGTCGATGGATCGCATGCCAGTTGGCGCGCCTTAGAAGCCGCCTTGGAATGGCTCGGAGACCAGGGTGAAGTGTTGATCGTTGACGTTAAAGACATTGTGGCCTTTGTTCAGCCCATTGCTCCGACCACCTACGGAGGATCGTCCATGGCGAGTCTCGAAACACTGCTCGAGGAATGGGATGCCAATGCCGAAAAGGTGCGCGAACAGGCGATGGCCATGGTGAAGAAGACGGGCATTACGGCTCAGTGGCAAGTCGTAACGATTCAAGATGGGGAAATGCATGCTGCCCAAGCGTTCTTAGAAGCGGCTATCAAAGCCAAGGCCCAAGCGGTGGTCGCAGGCCGTCACCATGGCTCAGCATGGATTGAAGGACTCTTTGGCAGTTTTCCGCGGTGGCTGGCGACGCATGCATCCTTACCTGTTGTCATTATTCCCCCGTCCCAAGATGCATCATGACAGAAATATCTGGGGCGTGCAGGCGTTAAGGGATTGGAAACAATCCCTTACCCTGTTTGATGTCATCAAGACCTTGAGCGCAGACACCGTAAGGTCGCCACGAGCACGTAGCACAGAGCGTGTCGATATCACCGGAAACCATATGCTGCCTGATGCGGTCGACAATAGCGTCCCACGTTGTTTCTTTGGTTAATGACAGCGATAACTGGTCTAAGACGCGTTGATCGCGCCAAAAGATTTCGGCATCTTCACAATGATAAGGTTGAGTTGTCGGGAACTTATCGCACAAGTCGTCAGGGCCTGTTATCAATATGATTCGAGTCTGCGGCTCGTTGCGCAAGGTCTGATGAATGGCTGTCATATTGACAATGTATTCTTCTGAATATCCCATGCCGCGGTACCCCAGCAAGCATAAAATATGATGACCGCGTAAACGTATTGTCTTCACGTTAATACCACCTCGGCGAATTATACCACGAAGGGATTGGACTCACCGGTTCTTGAAGCAGGTCTCACGTTCCGCAAGGCGTGGCGTATTCCCCTCGACATTGGATAAAATCTCCGAAAAAATTTTTACGGGAAATGTTGACATCGAAGGAAAGCGTGATATTATAAAGACAAAGAAAGACAAAGTCACAAATGCGAGGTGATTGCGATGCGGTTTGAGGAATGGTATGGCGTGAACGGAGTAGGGTTTGTACCGCTAACCAATATTGTGCGTAAAGACAATGCGTTTGAAGTGGATTTAGCGGTTCCCGGATACACAGAATACCAGCTGCATCTTGCGATTGAAAATGGTGTCCTGCAGATTCAAGGGACAGTGCCGGAAGAAAAAGACAACAATCAGCAGTATATCCGGCGCGAAATCCGGCAACGGCCTTTTAGGTATCAGGTGGAATTGCCGGATGGGGCTGAGACCGATGCGATTGAGGCGCATTTGGATTTAGGAGTATTGAGGATACGGATTCCACTCCAGCCGAAACGGCGCATTACCGTGGCGGTCAAGACGCCTGAACCTGTAGCATAGGCCTGACCAGAAAGATATTGTGAGAGCAAGTGCGGAACAGATTTGGAAGGCATTAGAGACGTTCTAAAGTCAAAGAGAGGCAAAGTCATTAAAAACATAGGAGGGGATAGCTATGATGTTCGATGAACTCTTTCGCCCGTTAGAACGGGTGGCATATGCTCCGTTGACCAACATCGTGAAGAAAGAAGATCAGTTTGAAGTGGTGCTGGCGGTTCCTGGGTACACAGAGGAGCAGTTGAGCCTCGCCATCGAAAATGGTGTGCTCGAGATTAAAGCAGATGCCAAAGAGGGGCAGGACACCGACATGTACTTGCGGCGGGAAATTCGCCAACTGCCTTTCCGGTACCGGGTCGAATTACCTGAGGGCGCTCAAGCTGACCAGATTGCGGCGGAGTTGCACAATGGGTTGCTGACGGTAACGATTCCTTTGCAACCCAAAAAGGTGATTCCCGTTAAGATCCAAACGGTCCCCATTACCAAGAGCATCGAAGCGTAAGGAGTCGTTGTGGAGTACGTAAACCATGCGGCCTGAGATATCGTGTTCTGATGAGTGAGGTATTTTGGGCCGCGACGTTTCAAAGATTTAGTTATCCCATTCGAGCTTCGTCATAGCAGAAGGTCAATCTGCTGGAAGCCGAATGGGATTTTGTATTCCAATTACGTAACAATAAAACGGTTCGACAATAGACGAATGATTTGGCGATCAATGGATTTGTCCGGCCGACAATGGAAATGCCGTGCAAGCCATTGAGTACCTCGCCCATTTCGGTTACACACGTGAACAAGCCTATTTATTGCTCGGGGTAGCCCCCATTGAAGGACGTATTGGCGGCGTGTTACTAGTGCATGCATTCCCCTCGAAATCTTCGAACAAGATATTCGAACCCGGTATCAAAGTTGATGGCGTTGCGCAGCATTTTCGCGGGCACAGCCGCGGTGCGATTCGTCAACTCCTTGACGCATTCGTGATTGTGGGCGAAGAGTCCTCGATGGAAGTTGACTGGGTTGGTGCCATGTAATCTTTGCCCAAAAGGGCTGCATGTCTTTGTGAAAAACAAAAGTTCGCTCGACAGACTATCACGGTATCCGGCGATACGCCCCGTTCACGAATAGGGGCACCGTCCGACTGGTATTCAGGTCACTCGCCATGGCCACATCCTCTGGAAAGCCCGCAGTAGCTAACTCGCGCCCTGACGAGCATTCCGCCAAAATAGTAGGAATGTCACTTCTCACCGATTCATAAGCCTCTATGGCCATCTTGGCTTCTGGGGATAACCCTGTCGGGCCCAATTGACTCAAGATGGCTCCAGCCCCAATGAAATCTTCTATGGCGGGACGAAGCATGCCACTTGGCCACTGTTCGCCGCAGGCGATAACGGTGATAGTGGCATTGGGGTATTGTTCCTGGATAAAGTCCGATATGGCTTGCGCATTCCTCAAACATCCAGCCAACACTAGGGCCCCGGATTGCTGAGCGACGAGTGTGCAGGTTGAACCGTTCGGAGATGGCAATACAAGACGAGAATGAGATGGAAGACCCAATAAGGAAGCCGGTGATAGCGACGGGACGACTCCTCGCTTACCCGCTAGGATCGCACCCACCGACTGAGCATATTGGATCGCCGAATCCTCTCTATACCGATATGGAAAGACCACCGCGTCTCGGGCCACGGCGACATCCACACACGTCGTGAACGACAAGACGTCAACAATCACGACGACGTGAGAAAAAGGGGCCATCGCCGGCACCCCCTCGGCACCCCATTCAAATCGCACACGGTAAGAAGTTTGACCAAAGACATCCACGTTGACCGATATCCCCTCCTATGGTCGATTATCTGTAGGTCCGTGCGACGCAATGCATAGGCGCGATTTTTCGACTACATAAGTGTTTTCCTGGCTAATTGGTGTGTTGGCATACAACTAGGGTAACAATAAGCGGAGTCTGAGTCCACACTCACCCCTTCAGCAAGAGATGGGGATTAAACAGGTTGATCTCTGAAGCTGTGGTCTTGGTATTTAGAACGGCCTCATGTCGGGAGAGCACTCCACGGTGACACCTTTTGGACACATACGCCTTGAGGTTATTGTCGAGCGTTGCTTTTCTGGTGCTAGATTTACGTTACAATTAAATGGGATTCAAATCCACAAAGGTTTAAGAGCAAGATAAAAGTCGCGTGAGATATTAGGAGTGATGACATGAAACTACAGACTCAGTGGATCACGATAGAAGACCAAGGGCTTCCGATGTCTGCCTATCAGGCAAAAGGGGAGCGTCAATCGGAGGGCGCACCGGCTATCTTGGTAATCCAAGAAATTTGGGGGCCGGATGAACACATTCAGGATATGGCCAATCGTTATGCTGAGGCGGGATATTTGGCACTAGCTCCAGATTTGTATTCTAAAGGAGGACGTCCCGCTGCGCTCGCGTTTGACCGTATCGAGGCTGTCAAGCGGTTTTTTGATACTTTGCCGCAGCAGGCATGGATGGATGAAAATCTGCGCCAACAGTATTTGAATGCCTATCCCGATGATGAGGCCAGGGATCTTAAAGAAACCTATACGATGTTGTTTAGTCGTCGCGATCCTGACCAAATGGCCAAGGATCTAGCCCTTTGGGTTGACTACCTCAAATCGCAAGGGCATGACGTCGCCAGTGTCGGATATTGCATGGGTGGCGCTCTCGCTTTTCAACTGGCCACCTTGGTGCCCGATCTCAAAGGAGCGGTTTGCAATTATGGGGTTGCACCAGATCCGCAAGCGATGGCTCACATTCAGTGCCCTGTAAAAGGATTTTACGGAGGCGAAGATCACCGGATCACCGATCAGGTTCCCGAGGTGGCCAAAACCATGGCAGCTTTGGGTAAAGAGTATGACTACACAATTTATCCAGGGGCTGGCCACGCATTCTTCAATGACACAAGAGCCTCTTATGCACCCGATGCGGCGCGTGACACGTGGGCGAAAACGCTGGCCTTCTTTGATGAAGTCTTTGCCAAGAAGTAACAGTCACAAGGACCGCAGGGGGCTGTTCCAAAAAAGAGGCGGCCTTTTTGTGCAGGGGGCATAAGGAAACATACAGGCCCCCTCCGGTTATTCTTGGAGGGGGCTTTTTTTAGTGATTGTGGGAGATACTCAACATCTCCCATGTGGTTCTCGCTTTTTCCAATCCGCGTAATAAAAACCGCCGGAAGCGGCGGTTTTTTTGTAATCTTATCCCAGCAGGCCGCGTCTAAGAGAAGCAGGAGGGAGAACCGTCGCGAGACGGGCTCATGGGGACAGCAGACCTGCATGGAGACGAACAAGAGCTTGCCTTATAAAGAGACGGTCTATAAATGATGGTGAGGCACGATGCATGTCACGATCACAGTGTCTCTGCCTTTGCGAGCCATAGCACTGTATGTTCTGTGCTGCATTACACGACGCAAGAAACATCGCTAAACCCTCACATCGCCGCTCCTGCTCACAACAGGAACGGTTCTTCCTTACACCATACGAAAGTCTCTGTGATTATGCAAATCGTTGACCTCGTAAAAAGCCTATGCTCATCAACCGATCTGTAATCTGTAATAAAGATTTTTGCGCTGTGGCATTTCGAACACAGTTTGCAGAGCGATTTGAATCCGAGGAGACTGCTCTCAAACCTGTTAGCAGCAATAGAACGTCTACCTATTCAAGCAGGTGGGAACGGCAATGTGATGATATTGCACGACCGTCTGGCGCAGCGCTTAAGCGCTTGGAACTAGACTGCCTTGGGGGTGTGATCGCCGCCTAGAAAGCCGGCCCAGCGGAACCTTTGTATCGCCCATGATCCTAAGAAAAGACCCCCTCCAATGATGATTCGGAGGGGCCTTTCTATGCCTCATACTAAAGAAGGCGGTCTCTTGAGAGATGGCCTCTTATTGCGCTGGGCTTGTGTCAAAGAGGACTTGCAGCACTTCTTGGCGGGATATGGCGCCAAAGTATTCTTCAATAGGCAGCGCTTCTAATATCGGTGCAACCGTGTCTAATTGATAACGCTGTTGGATAAGGGCCGCTTCGAACTCGTGGATGTCGCGTTGTCCTAAAAAGTCTCCGTAAATGCGGCAGGCGTGAATGATGCCATCTTCTACAAACAACCGCACGTCAATACTGCCTTGGGCAAATTTTTCGTGGGCGGTGAGATTGAATGCCGGGGACTTGCCCCAGTTCCAGTCCCATGTGCCGTACCGGCGTGCGACAAGGTCCATGACGGCGGCTTGATCTTGAGGACTCCACGCATAGGCGGGTTCCAGGCCTTGGTTGTGACTGCCGATGATGGTGGCCAACGTGGCGCTAAATGCCTCGAGTGTTACGTCTTTGGGCAAATAGGGCTTGATATTCGTGACCCGGCTTCGCACCGATTTGATGCCTTTGCTCGCGATTTTGTCTTGGCGGACGTTAAGAACTTGCGAGACCACATCGAGATCTGAGTCAAAGAGAATCGTGCCATGGTGCAATAAATGGTGAGCTGTGCGGTACTGGGCATTACCTGAAAACTTTTGACCTTCTATTGTGATATCATTGCGACTTGAGAGTTCAGCTTTTACGCCGTAATGGGCCAGCGTTTCAATTACCGGCAGCGTAAAAGAGCGGAAGTCATTAAAGGACTGCCCCTGGGTGGAGACAATCAAACTGAAATTGAGGTTGCCCATGTCGTGATAGACGGCGCCACCGCCCGATAGCCGTCTGACCACCGCAATCTGATGTTCGGCTAAGTACAGCTGATGCACTTCTTCTGCGGTGTTTTGATAGCGCCCAATGATGACGGCGGGTGAATTTTGCCACAAAATCAGGTAGTTGTGCGCGGGATCGAGATAGCGCACGGCGTACTCTTCTAGAGCCAAATTGAAGTGCGGGTCATGTGAGGTGTTGACAATCGGAATCATAGGTTTGCCCTTCTTTCTTTATCCGTCATGCACTTGTTCTCATCATAACGCATTTTCAGAAGCAATGATTCTCATTCGCTTTAAGGCGATTCTCAGTTGAAGGCTACGTATAATGGCGCTGAAAGGGGTGGCAACATGACGGAGAATGCAGTGCCGCACGCGCGTACGGAGGTCGTCAGACATTCGCCAGCTGCGCGGTCAATCCGAGAAGTCGTTTTCGGCGTGAATGATGGCTTAGTCTCGATAACGGGACTGGTTGTAGGGGTCACGGCGTCCAACATGTCATCGCACCAAATTCTTATCGCCGCCATCGCAGCGGTCGTAGCCGCCACAGTCGCCATGGCTCTAGGTCAATATTTGGCCACAGTCGCCCAAAATGAGTATTTCTTGGCGGAACGGTCACGTGAAATGCGCGAGGTGCATGAGGTCCCGCATGAAGAAATTGCCGAAGTGGAAGGGATTTATAAAGCGCAAGGCTTTACTCAGGAACAAGTGGAGATGTTGACGAAACACATTACATCGGATAAGGATCGTTGGGTAGACTTTATGATGAAAGAAGAATTGGGGATTATGTTGGAAAGTATGGATCACCCGTGGCGGTCGGCGTTGATTATGGCCGGTGCCGTCATCTTAGGATCGCTACCGCCCGTATTGCCTTATGTCATCATTGCCAATCCGCACACGGCCCTTATTTGGGCGATGGCGTTGGCGGTCACCACGGCATTTGGTTTGGGGGTCCTCAAAGCGGTCGTGGGGAAAACGTCGTGGCTAAAAGGCGGGGCGCAATTTTTGTTGGTGACGGCCATCGCTATCGCCGTCGGAATTTTTGCCGGCCATGGGTTGGCGGACTTGCTCGCATGACGCCAGACGCCCTATATCGACAGGCATTAGCCGACTTGCTGGATGAAGAGGAAGAAGCCGGAGGCGTATGGTTTGACCCTGAAGCGGCCTGGGCGTTTTATGTGCTGTGGCAGATGCTATGGCTGCCGACAATCCAAGGCATGAGCCCGGGTCTGCGAAGAGTTTGGATGGCACAGTGTCGACCGTTGTAGTTCAGACGGGCGGGAAACCGCCTGTTTTTTATGCCCACCAAAAATTTCTTGGAAAAATTTGCTGGTTTCGTCCTTTTTGTTTTAGGATGTCAATAGATGTCTTAAGAAAACATCTGCGAATGTTCAACAGCTATGTCAAATCCTAAATGAGGGGAACCGTGTGAATACTGAACAATGGCCCTTTGTACAAGTCGATGTCTTTGCCCATGAGGTATGGCAAGGGAATCCGGTGACCGTATTTTATGATGTGCCCGCACAGATGGAGAAAGAGGCGCTGCAAGCGTTAGCCCGTGAAATGCATGGGCCCGAAACGCTTTTTGTCACGGAGTGTAGTGATGGCAGCAGGGTGTGCCTTGCGCGGCTGTTTACACCCGAACGCGAGTTATCGTCCTTGGGCCATGCGGCCCTTGGCGCCTATTACGTGCTGCAGCAGCAAGGGAAAACACAAGAAGGCTCGATTCATCTGGCGGCTGCCAAAGAGAGTGTAGTGTGTCATGAGGACGACCAGCAATGGATTTGGATGGCCACCGCACCGTTGATGGTGAAAGGGCTTGCAACAGCTGTCGGCGAGTGGCTTAACCAGTGTGGCCTTGGGCACACCGCGATCAATGGGATGATGCCACCGGCTTGGGTGCCAAGCGAGTTGCCGCAGATCTTAGTGTTTGTGAATAGTGTTCAAGATTTGGCGAAGATCCATGTCAGTCGGGAACATCTGTTGACAATGGACCAAGAGTGGGGTGCCAAGGGGCTTTATGCATTAGCGTTGAGTGGCGCAGGTGCCTTTACGGCTCGTTATTTTAGTGAACATTACCTTGTTGCCCCGGCGGCCGCAGCCATGGCCTTAGGCAGCTACCTTTTATATTGCGCAGGCGAAACCCAAGCCCGTCGTTTTGTGGTCACCACGACCGATGAACGTTTTTCTGAAGTCCATGTGAGGCTCAATACGCAAAGGCCAGGATCTTTAGAGATTGGCGGACACGTGGTGGCTTCAGTTCGAGGTGCCGTTTCGCTAGGGCGTTAACGCCTTCAAGATCGCTTTGAGAAGACTCTGGTTTGAAGTTCCGGCGGAGGATGTGCTGCCGCCGGATCCTGCACTTCCGCTTCCTGTTGAGCCGCAGCCCGGACTGACTTTGGTGGGGGCATGGCCTTTAATGAACACCTCTCGGTAAGCATTGCAGCATCCATTCGATAACAAACCGGTTTTAAAGCAGACGGATTTCCAGACTAAACCAGGAGGTTGGCGAAAATTCTTTTTCGGCTGGCCGGCTAGGGCCATTTTCATAAAATGGGCCCAAATGGGACCAGCGCCCCGGTCACCGGTCAAGCCCAATGGGCTATCATTGTCGTTGCCGACCCAGACGGCTGCAGCCAGCTGCGGCGTAAATCCGACAAGCCAAGCGTCGCGCTGTTTAGACGAGGTGCCGGTTTTGGCTGCGGCGGGACGGTTGATGATGGGCTCGAGGTCATGGGCAGTCCCGACGGAGCTTAATAAGGGTGCGGTGAATAGATTCGTGGTGACGTATGCCACTTGCGGACTTAAGACGCGGGTTTTATGGGGAGCATCTTGAAAGATGGTTCGCCCATTTTGATCGACGACTTTCAACACGCCAAAGGGCCGAATGCGGTAGCCGCCATTGGCGAGGGTGGAAACACCCCGGGCCATTTCGTAAGGGGTCACATCCGACGATCCGAGAGCCGTTGTCAAATTATCTGCTAGCGGGCTCGTAATACCCATTTCATGCGCCATGTGGATCATGGCCGGCGGTCCTACGGTATCCATCCACTTTACGGCAACAATATTGTCAGATTCCGCAATGGCGCGGCGAATGGTCAATGGGCCATTATACACATGACCATAATTGTGGGGGACATACCATTTGCCATGTCCCGCAGGAAACCGTACAGGCGCGGAATCTTTGACACTTGACGTCGGATAGCCGTCGTGAATAACGGTGGTATATAAGAAATATTTCATGGTCGAACCGGGCTGCCGCAAAGCTTGGGTTGCGCGGTCGAGCTGCGTTTTAGCATAATTGTCCCCACCTACCAGCGCTTCGATGTAGCCGTTGCTCGGGTTGATGGCACAAAGACCTACTTCCGGCTCGGGCACGCCATGCACATCGGTGGTAGAAGGAAGATACCACGCCACCGCATTTTGGGCGGCTTGCTGCATAGTCCAATTCATGGTCGTGGTGACAGCATAACCTCCATCATAGAGATTTTTTCCAATCGTCGGATCTAATCGCGTCAATTCGTTGGCGATAAATTTGGTGAAATAGGGGGCACGGTCGCCCAGTGGGGGATTGTTCGCGAGATTTAGCGGCGCGCTTTGGGCGGCTAGTTCTTGGCTTTTCGTAATATAATGCAGGCTTTCCATGCGCGCAAGGACGACATTGCGGCGTTGACGGGCAATTTCCGGATGAATATAGGGGTCGTCATAAGAAGGGGCATTCACGATGCCCGCGAGTAGCGCGGCCTCCGGCAAGGTTAAGTAGCGGACGGAATGACCGAAATAGGTTTCAGAAGCCGCCTCAACTCCATAGGCTCCTTCCCCAAAATAGACGTCGTTGAGGTACATGGACAAGATTTGGCGTTTATTGAACATGGTGGAGAGTTTTAGGGTAATGAATAGTTCTTTGAATTTGCGAGAAAATGTCCGCCTATCACTTAAATAGAGATTTTTGGCCAATTGTTGGGTAATCGTGCTTCCGCCTTGCAAAATCTGGTGACTTGTAATGTCGACCAGAGCCGCGCGAGTAATGCCTAGGGGATCAATCGCCGGTTCAATCCAATAGGTATCGTCTTCAATAGCCACTAGGGCATTTTGCATCGACGCGGGGACATCCTGATAACTAACGGGGATGCGGTTTTCAGCCCCGGTGAGCACGCTGACCAAATGGCCATGTTGGTCATAAATTCTCGTATCAGCAGGCAATTGTGGTACGGGCAGAGCCAACCACGCGGTGGGTAAGAGCAATACGGTCGCGCCAATGACCACAGCCGGTAAACTGATGGTCGCGGCGGTATTGCCAATGCGGTCGGTTAGCCGCCTAATCCATGCGGTCAGACTTGAGCGTTTGCGGTTTTTGCGCTGCCGGCGACTTTCCATGACAGAACCCCTTTCGTCCCTTGTTTGGGTTAGTATGGCGTATCGTCAAGGCAATCATTGCACCATTGTCTTCCACAATTGCTCAAATCTGTCGGGTTTGGTGCTTGCAGTATGAAAGCTGGCGGCAATGGTCACAATTCCTTTGTGTCGGAATATGACGACTGTCCATCAATTAAAGATTGTATTCCTCTGGACGTTTGCTATAATTTGCAAGGAAATTTGTCCGAATAAGGAGGCACACCGTTGCTCGAAACCCCAAAGAAATTTACGCTCGTGTCTGGTTCAGCAGAAGGCCCGAGCCGGCTTAATGCATTTGACAATGCGCTGTTGGCGGCTGGGATTGGCAATGTCAATCTTCTGCGTGTCAGTTCGATTCTTCCCCCTAAAGCCATTTTGGTGCCGCATTTGGAGATTATTCCAGGCCAACTGCTGCCTACGGCGTACGGAACCATTACCTCAGACTTGGCCGGGGAAAAGATTGCTGCGGCGGTCGCAGTCGGCATTGGCGAAGAGGACGAATATGGCGTGATTATGGAGTTCTCCGGACGCTGTGGACGCGAAGAGGCGGAGGAGACGGTCGCCGAAATGGCTCGTGCTGCCTTTGCCCAGCGCAAACGGACGCTGAAAACCGTGTTGGTGCAATCTGCGGAACACCAGGTAGAGTCCATCGGCTGCGCATTTGCTGCAGTCGCGTTGTGGTATTAAGCCGGAATCACGGCAGAAAGGCGGATGAACAGCGATGAATACCTGGTTTACAGAATTACAGACGCAGGCAGTGAGTCTGGGGTTGAAAGTGTCACGGGTGCTGTGGCACGAACAGACGCCATATCAAGAATTGGCGGTGTTGGACACGGTGCCGTTCGGGCGCATGTTGGTATTGGACGGGGCCATTCAGACGACCATTCAAGATGAGTTCGTCTATCACGAGATGATTACCCATGTGCCTTTGACTTTACATCCCCAACCACGCAAAGTGGCCGTCATTGGGGGCGGAGATGGGGGGGCCATTCGGGAAATCCTGAAACACCCAAGTGTGGAAGAGGCTCACCTGATTGAGATTGACGAAAAGGTTGTCGAGGCAAGCAAGCGGTTTCTTCCGGAAATTTCGGAGGCCCTTGACGATGAAAGGGCCCATGTGCACTTTACCGATGGCATTCGTTGGGTGCAAGAAGCGCGCGATTTTGACCTGATTATTGTGGATTCCACGGATCCGGTAGGACCGGCGGAAGGCTTGTTTGTCCCCGAGTTTTACCGTAGCATCTATGACGCCTTAAGTGAGAATGGGATAATGGTCGCGCAATCGGAGTCCCCCTTTTTGCAGCCCCATATTATCCAACGCGTGATGACGGGGGTCTCGCAGTCTTTTCCCGTGACCCGCTTGTATCTGGCTGCTATTCCTACCTACCCCTCGGGGTTATGGAGCTTTACGCTAGGGTCTAAAGAGACACTGGGGACGCCCCGTTCTGTTTCCTTCCCGACGCGGTATTGGACGCCGGAAATTCAGCGCAGTTGCTTTGCCTTGCCTCGGTTTGTGGAGGATCTCATTCGATGAGGGACGTCTTTAGCCGCACCGATCGCTTCTTAGGCATGAATGCCGATTTTGAGCAAGCCCAATGGGTGTATTTTGGGATTCCGATGGATTTTACCGTGTCGTTTCAGCCGGGC
Organism: Sulfobacillus thermotolerans; assembly: GCA_002951815.1. Classification (GTDB taxonomy): domain Bacteria; phylum Bacillota; class Sulfobacillia; order Sulfobacillales; family Sulfobacillaceae; genus Sulfobacillus; species Sulfobacillus thermotolerans. The sequence goes on along the minus strand of CP019454.1, from coordinate 3,162,960 downwards.
TCACGGTTTGGTCCGGCCCGGGTTCGCGAGGCGTCTTACGCTATTGAAACCTATTCGTTAGCGCAAGATCGGGATTTGGAAGATCTTCAGATTCATGATGCAGGTGAAATCGAGTTGCCATTTGGCAACGTCGAAGAAAGTCTTGCTCGCATTAACTTGGCCGCTGAGACTGTATTGTCGCAGGACAAGAAGTTTTTTGCTCTCGGAGGCGAGCACTTAGTGACTTTGCCCCTGATTCAGGCTGTGGTCAAGCGCTATCCTGATGTGGTGGTCATCCATTTTGACGCGCACGCAGATTTGCGGGAAGACTATATGGGCGAAAAACTTTCGCACGCCACGGTTTTGCGCCGGGTCAGCGAATGGATTCAACCCGGACACCTCTACCAGTTTGGGATTCGTTCCGCGACCCGGGAAGAGGTGCGATATGCCCGGGAGTTTGGTCACTTTTTCCCACATGAAGTGGTTCAGCCATTAAAACAAATGATGGGTGAGTTGCGAGGGCGTCCCGTGTATGTCACCATGGATATTGACGTCATTGATCCGGCATTTATGCCGGGGACGGGGACACCCGAGCCCGGGGGAATTTCGTCCCGCGAGGCCCTCGAAGCTGTGAGCCTGTTGAAGGACTTGAATGTGGTGAGCATGGATTTAGTGGAAACCATGCCCGCTCATGATTTGTCGCAGCGTTCAGCAGTGTTGGCAGCTAAATTGGTCCGGGAAGCCCTCGTAGCAATAGGGTAAGAGGGCAGGAGGAATTTCCATGGCACGATTAGATGACGCGCGCTTCGCCATACAAGAAGGGATTGCTCAGTGGTTTGCGCGTCAAGGCCACCCAGAATTGGCAGACCTTGCGGACGTGGACGTTCCCACGGAGACGGGGCATGGGGATTTGACCACCAGTGTCTGCTTGCGCGCCGCTAAGCCGATGCGAACGGCTCCGCAAGCCTTGGCCCAACCTTTGGCCGAATTTTTGCGTCAGAGCATACCAATGTTAGCGTCGGTTGAAGCGGCGGGCCCGGGCTTTCTTAACTTCACCTTGCAGACACCTTGGCTTGCCCAAGTCGTCAATGATATTCGTGTGCAAGGGCCCCAATATGGGCACAATGATGCGGGTCAAGGGCAACGAGTGCTGATTGAATTTGTATCGGCCAACCCGACGGGACCTTTAGTCATTGTGAGCGGACGCGCGGCTGCCGTGGGTGATGCCATGGCGCGCATCATGAATGTTAGTGGATACCATGCGGATCGCGAATTTTATGTGAACAATGCCGGCAACCAGATTGGGAAGCTGGGCCATGCGATATTCTTGCGCATTCAAGAACTCCAGGGCCACATCATAGAGGAGTGGCCGGAAGGGGTTTACCCAGGAGAGTATGTGATCGAGGTTGCGCGGCAATACCTTAAGCAGCATCCCGCATTTGTGGCCGAGCAGCCAACCCCTGATACGTTGTGGATGCTTGGACAATATGGGGCCGAAGTCCTTCGTTCTGAGCAAGAGCAGGTGTTGAAAACGTTTGGCGTAACATTTGAGCACTGGACGTTTGAAAAGGACCTGCGGGACCAGCAGGCTCCGGAGCACATTGTGCAGCGTCTCGAGGATTTGGGTGTGGTGCAAGAAGCAGAGGGCGCGAAATGGTTTATGTCCACGCGGTTTGGGGACGACAAGGACCGCGTGTTAGTGAAATCTGATGGCACGTACACGTATTTTGTCCCCGATGCAGCCTATCATGCCCAGAAATTTGAGCGTGGCTATGATTGGGTGATTGATTTATTAGGCCCGGATCATCATGGCTATATTGGCCGTATGCGCGCCTTGGTTACGGCTTTGGGCTATGCCCCCGATCACTTTGATGTGATGATCATTCAATTGGTTAGGCTTGTGCGTGATGGCGAGCTCGTGCGCATGTCCAAACGGGGTGGGCAATTTGTGGCGCTTGCCGACCTGATTGAGGAAGTAGGCGTGGATGCCGCGCGGTTCTTTTTCTTAGAGCGGGCTCCCAATACACCGATGGATTTTGACTTGGGTTTAGCTGAGTTGAAGAGCAACGATAATCCGGTGTTTTACATTCAATATGCCGCGGCGCGGATTCATAGTGTCTTACGCCAGTGGCGAGAGAGTGTCCATGCCGAATTAATTTGGGAGCCGGCGTTATTATCCCAGCCCTTGGAGCGTCGATTGCTGTTTGTCTTGGCGCGCTATCCGGATATTGTGAGGCGAGCAGCATTAGACCGCGCTCCGCAATATCTGCCCAAGTATCTGACGGAGTTGGCCCAAGCCTTTCATTCTTTCTATCGCCAACACCGCATATTAGACGAGGCGCCAGCTGTCACGATGGCCCGTGTTGCCCTTTGCGAAGCGACACTTTCGGTACTGAGTTTGGGATTGGGCCTTTTAGGCATTAGTGTTCCTGAACACATGTGATGAAAAAGCGCGTGTGGTACGGCTGGTTTTCGCTGGCGTGATGAATCACGGCGAAAAGCAGCCGTATTTTCTTTCTCTCCGTGACCATTAGTCGTTTGTCGCGTATGGCATAATGAACAGCATATGTACACAATCAAGGGGGATATGGGGTGTCCGATTCAGATGTACTCGAGGAACTTGTCATGGAGGTGGAGCGGTTTGTCCGCCTGGGCTGGCGCTGGCGTGCTAAAACCGATACGCCTGCGCTAAATGGCGCAGAGATTCGAGCGCTGATGATACTCTATCGGCATCATGCGATTAGCGCCTCCGCCTTAGCAGACAAGATGGGAGTCGGGCGCCCTGCCACGTCATCGGTCTTGCGACGCCTAAGGGATTTAGGGTATGTAGGACAAGAACCCGATCCCCAAGACCGTCGGCGCCACTTTCTTACCGTCACCGCGTTAGGGCGGTCGATGGTGGAATCGGTGCGGACTGCGAGGCGCGCGATGTGGCAGCAACATTTAAAAGCTTTGTCGCCTGATGATCAGCAGCAACTGCTAGGGTTGCTGAAAAAAGTTAGCGATAGTAGCAAGGAATTCTCTCAAGATGAAAGGCGCTAAAGCGTAGCCATGGGTATGGGAAGCCGCACAATACAAGAGGGCGTCGTGCGGCTTCAGGGGAGAAACTAAGCGAGATCAACCTGCTGCGTGAACAACCCGGCGGGACCGCCATAGACCAATGGCGTAAGCCTAGGGCAATCACCGGTAATCCTGCAGCCCATGGAACTTCTGGCAGCTGACCGTAAGGAAGTGTTCCAATGGGTGCCAATTCCCCTACGGCTAATTCTTGCCCCGCTGTTGGAGGCGGACCTATCAATTATGTGGGGCTTCTCGGTATCGAACCTCGCGGTTCCCCCCCCACTGGATCAAATCCTTATACGGTCAACTTTGACCTTAATGTAGCACATGGTCATGGCATTCAAAGCAATTTTACCGAGTCGGTCGCGGCTGGATCAGCGAACTTCGCAACGTGGTTTGTGCCTTTAAACACACCACAACCCAACACATCCTTGAACCAGTTATCGACTCAGATATCAACTGGGAGGATTCCCGCCATGGCCCGAAATAGAAAATAAGCCCAAGCCTTTGCGTGGCTTGGGTCAGACATGTCACAGGAACATAGGCAGCTAATAGAAACCACCGAGCTCTAATAAAGGCGTGAAATCTTCTCATTGTCCGTCAAGATTTTTGATATGCCATAGGGTTTTGGAGGATGTCTTGAGCCCATGCTTCCAGCAATTGGGCCAATTGCTGTCCACGTTCTAGCCATTGATGCCAGAGGGTTCGGTCCCATGAACCTGAGCGCTGTAACGCTTGGATGAGGGAAACGGTTTGGTGGTGAAACACTTCATGATCCCGGGCGATTTGTTGATGCTCGCCCTCTGTGCGCAACGTGTCGAGAAGTTGGCCCACACGGCAACCATGGAAGTCGCCTGCACGCTTGATGTCTGGTACTGGGCCGGATTTCAGAGCCGCTTGATACAACCGGTAGCGCCACAGGTAGTGATCGGTTATGGCCAAGCGCAATTGATCGGCTACGGCTAAGCTGCCTGCGGCTTCAATTGCGTTGTGCCGGTTCTGCTCGGCCTGCTGTACGGCGTCGGCGAGAAACCGAGTGGATTGCCCAAAGGCTCCGACGGTTGCATGCACAGCTTGTTGCTGAGCCGCCAGACGCCCCGCGACCGCCTCTAACGAAGACTTTTGTTCCTGCACGGCAAGCAATGTGGTCGTTAACAAAGGCAAGATGGTTTCAAGCGATTCGACGATGCCACCGAGAGCCGTCTGGGTTTGCTCTACCGTGTGGCCCATAGCATCCGCATCACTTTGGACAGCAGTCGAGACGCCTTGGGTACGGTCTGCTGCCTGTGTTACGGTATCGAGCACTTTTAGTGCATTATTGGTGGAGCTTTTCGTGCGTTGGGCAAGCGCCCGAACCTCATCAGCGACGACCGCAAATCCACGCCCAGCGTCACCAGCGCGCGCGGCTTCAATGGCCGCATTGAGCGCTAAAAGGTTTGTAGAGTCGGCAACTTCTGTCACCACTGAGACCAGTTGTCCCACTTCATGCACCTGCGAGGTGAGTAGGGTCACTTCACGCACTACGCCAGAGACTGCTGAAGAGACTTGACTTGCAGCGGCTTGAAGGTGGGCGGGGACATCATCTGCCAAAGCTACGTGCTTGCGGATGATGGTTAAACCATCTTGGACCTGCTGTGCATGACCTGCTACCGTCTCTACGGCTGCCGTTACTTCTTTTGTGGTTGTCGCGATGCCTTCAAGTTCATGACTAGCTGCTTGCAGATCCCACCACGCTTCAACTAGGTTCTCATAGGCATGGATGACAGCGTTTAGTTGCTCGCTCCAGGCCAATGCCATGGATGATGACATAATATCCACCTTTCGTATGCGAAAAATAAATGGCTTTGTCAGACGTAATATGTAGGCTTTATCCCCCTGCGTAGTGATAACGACATCACTCTTTAGGACGGGCGGTCATGAAATCCCGGGCGACTTACCCCTGCTGATCTTGGCTATAATGGGGGAGTTGTGTCAATAGAGACGCACACCAGGAAATTATGGCGAGCTAGTAAGTTTCACATACTTTACCGCATTGGGCAGTTGGGAAAAATTTTCTGTGTGAAGTGGGCATGATGAACAAGGGAATTTAGGGTGAGAGCGCGAATATTGCAGGTGTCGGTCAGTTGATGGCCGAAGATGCTGCCCAGCATCTTGTTCGGACTGGCTTCCTACGTGAATGATGAAAAATTCAGCTTGTGGTCCTTGGTCTCAGTTGCCCCTGGCGGTTTTGCGTTTTAGGGAAGGTCCAAGGAGAGGTCGGCGCTGCGCGCTTTGCTGCGGTGAGAACGATACGGCAAGACGATGGAATGCGCATTCTCCGTGGTGGTCTTCAGGACGACATGACAAAGGGGATTGATAAGGAGGACGAGTGGGTGAAGCAACCACAGAGAGTGGGTCTTGACGCCAATGTATTAGGACGGTTTGACGCCATTATCATGGCGATAGCGGGCAGTGCTCCGGCGTATTCCATCGCGGCGTCGACTGCCGTGTTAATTGGGGCTGTGGCCATGCAAGGGCCTGCAGCATTGCTCTATTGCGGCATTCCGATGTTTGGTATTGCGTGGGCTTTTATGTATTTAGGGAAGATGCAGACCAATGCGGGGGCGAGCTACGCGTGGGTGGGACGATCGTTGCATCCTATTTTGGGCTATATCGCGGGATGGGCGCTCTTGGTATCGGCAACCTTGTTTATGGTGGCGGGATCGTTGCCCGCGGGATCGGTGACGTTAGCGCTCTTTAATCCGCATTGGGCCAACAATGTTCTATTGGTGACGATTGTCGGGAGCTTATGGTTTATTGCCATGGCTATCATGGTGATGATTGGGATACGGATCACGACCCGGGTGCAGTGGATGATGTCGGCGGTGGAAGTCGCTATTTTGCTTGTTTTTGCGGTGTTGGCGATTATCCATGCCAGCACAGATGCGCGCATGCATTTTTCCTGGTCATGGTTTGCGTTGACAAAATTCAAAGGGGTGAGCGGATTTGCAGCGGGCGCGTTAGTCGCCGCGTTTTACTATTGGGGCTGGGACGTCAGCGCAAACCTGAACGAAGAGACGAAAAACGCCAAGACATTACCCGGACAGGGGGGCCTGTACGGCGTGGTGATTGTGTTTCTCTTGTTTGAGATTTTTACGGTGGCGACCAATATGACGCTATCGGCTTCTGTGATTAATGCAAACAGTGCGGATGTGTTGGCCGTGCTAGGCCAGAAGATTTGGCCAGGGGTCGGCGGCACTATATTGTCCTTTGCGGTGATGCTTTCGACGATTGCGACGTTAGAAACCACGCTGATTCAGGTGACACGCTCGTTATTTGCGATGGGACGGGACCACACGTTGCCGCGGGTCTTTGCCGCGGTCCATCCGCGGTGGCGGACGCCATGGATTGCCAGCATTGTCGTCGGAATTCTTTCTTTGGTCTTATTTGTGGCTTCGAACTTTATTGGCTCTGTGAGCACGATTATGACCGATGCCATTAATGCGATTGGCTTGCAAATTGCGATTTATTATGGCTTAGCGGGGCTAGCTGTGGTGGTGGCGTACCGCGAATGGCTCTTCAAATCCTTTAGCAATTTGCTGTTTATCGGGCTTTGGCCTTTGATCGGAGCCTTGTTTATGTTTTGGATTCTTTTCCAGTCTCTGGAAAGCTTAGGGGCTACCACAGTGCTGATCGGGATGGGCTCGATGGTGCTGGGGCTTATTCCCCTAGGCATCTATTGGGCGCAGGGACAGCCGTATTTTCGTCAAGCTCCGTTGCAGCCGGCGACGGATGATGTGCCCAATGACCAGGTCGCCGTAGCTGACTAAACGGCTATGAAGACCGCTGGGAAGCTCAAGGCTCCCCCCAAGATTGTTGGGGGGAGCCTTTTACTTTGCAAGATGGGGGTTCGTTGTGGTTTTGAGAGACAGCAGTGTCAACGCTGCAATGAGCAAAATGAGAGCGGCATTCACGTCATGCACAGCGGTGGTTAAGCGCAGAGCTTTGATAGCTAAAGAGGAGCGTTCAAGGGGTTGCCACATCAAAAAGACTAGACCGCCCAAGAGCCCAGGCCCTAGGGTGTTGCCAATATTGCGGGCTAAATTATAAAAGCCTGTGGCACGCCCTAAAGAGTCCGGCGCAATGGCCAATTGCACCATCGTTAAGGTTGTCATAATGACCACGCCGACGCCTAAGCCTAAAAAGATATTGCCTAGAACAATCCACGGCCATTGACCTGCGCTTGTAGCCAAGTCAGGGAGCACCAGACCTATCATCATCCCTAAAAACCCTAGGCGCAAAGTGGCGGCGATGTGAAGACGGTGAATCAGGGGAGACGTCATAAGGCTGCCGACCGCCCAAGCCACGGGCAATGGTAAGATAGCGAGACCTACTGCTTCCGGCGAAAAGCGCCAGGTCATAGACAACCACAGGGGTACAATGAGTACGGCGGCGTACAGCGACCCGCTGGCCACAAGAGCCAAAAGGCTGGGCCACGAGACGGGCTTCTCAAAGAGCCAAGTCATGGGAATGAGTGGATGGGCAGCGCGTCTTTCCGCATGTATCCACAACACGAACATCCCCAGTGCTGCCACCAGCAGTCCTGACCCTAAGAGGTGGAAGGAGGCGTGCTGCCATGCGGTTACGGCACTAGCGGCGGCACTCAACCAGCCGGCAAGCCATAAGGCGCCTGGCGCATCGAACGGCACGGACGTTGTGCGTGGTGGAGAAGAACGAAGAGAACCCAAGACGATAAGAGCTAGCACGCCAAGAATGATATTCACGGCAAACAGTCCGCGCCATGATAGCCACTGAGCCGTTATCCCCCCGAGTGTGGGGCCTAATAGGCCGGCAAGTCCCCACATAGTGCTCAGCCGCCCTTGCATCTGAATCCGCTCAGATCCTTGAAAATGGCGGCCCATGAGGATTAATCCCAGAGTCAGAATGCCTCCAGCGCCGGCACCCTGGATGAGGCGGCCGACAATAAACCAGCCCATGGACAAAGCGGTGCCGCTGGTTAACGATCCGACTAGAAAGATGCCAATACTCCACTGGTAAAGAATTTCTGGCGGTTGGTAATCGGAGAGGTAGCCCGTAATAGGCGTGAAGACGGTCGTCATCACCATAAAGCCCGTGAGCATCCAAGGATACCAGGCTAAGCCTCCTAGTGACTTGGCGATGGATGGGCCAATTGTGCCAACGACCGTACTGTCCCACGCCGCCAGGAAAGTGGCCAACATCACACTAGTCGTTAGACGTTGAAGATCCTTCATGAGGGGTTTCTCATTCCTTCCCAGGCAAGTTGTAAAGGCACGGCACATCCTGACGTTAGAGGTTCGCCATGGCGAAATGCCCAAATCAAAGAGATAAAGAAGGTCGATAACCAGTGGTCCGCCAACTGTGCTGCTGACAGGTCAGAGCGCACCACGCCAGCTGATTGCGCGTGTGTTATTAACGGGTCGAAGATGTGATGAAGGCTGCTAAGGCGTCCATCATCCCACGGCTCTGCGAGCAACTCGGCTTCAATAATGTAGGGCAGAAGGGCATAGTCTTGTTCGGCGACCTGTGTTAAGGCTTTTGTCGCCTGATGTAAGCCGTCGATAGGAGGCAATGCCAGCCACTTTGGCAAAGATGGCAAAAAAGTGTCGGTGAGGTGGTCCACATATGTGGTGAAGATGGCTTTTTTAGTAGGAAAATGCACAAAAAATGAGCCTTTGGAGACGCCGGCAGCGCGCACAATCTGGTCGACAGACGTTTGCTCAAATCCTTGGGTGCGGAACAGGTGTAGGGCGGTTGAGAAAATTTTCTGGTGCGTTGCGTGTTTTTGCACAGTGCGAGTCGACATAGGGGATGCTCCTTTCTGCAGCCGATTATAAGAAGGCATAATGACCATAGTCAATGGCTTTAGTCAGTGACTGTGGTCATTATTGATGAGAACAAGATTCTGTCTCCCTGCCGAAAGCAAAGGTGTTATCATAGAGTTATGAAAACGGTGGCTTGGATTTCAGGAGCAGCGGCGGTAGCTGCAATCGTAGTAGGTGGTATTTGGCTCGGCTCGCAAAGTGGTCACTGGCATGTGGTGCACGTACATCATGAAAGCGTGACGATTCCTGCCTCATGGCACGCATTAGACCACGGACAGGCTTATGTGGAGTCTGGACATCATGGCGAGGGGCTACGCTTTTTAGCGCGATTTTCCTTGAACAAGCTTCCACGGATGGCAAAACCCATTACGCGGGTCTCGCCGCACATACACGAATGGAAAATCGTACGACATAAGCAAGTGACGTATTACGCGGTATGGACGGATCACGGTGGCACGAAAGCGATTCGGATTCGCGTGCCTAAGTCTCAAGAAACTTTGGGACAAACGGTTTTGGGGAGTTGGCAACCTTCGTAATCTTAGGGGACAAAAAACTGCAAAAAAGGCCGCGAATCCGGACGGAAGCGACTGCTTGGTTGATCCGGCGGGGCGGGTCTTGAGGTATCAAACGCGCCTTGATGAAAGGCAACCCAGATCTGGGCTTCTTCTTTACTCGCGCAAGATTCAATGGGACGGTTGCGCAAGGATCGTCTCGCTTTGCGTAACTCCTGTTCTTCGTTATGCAAAATGCGCAAAATCACAGGATGAGTAGGCTTAAATCCCGTCCAAGCGATAAATTGCGAAGGCAGCGCATTGTTACGGGAATGATTACAGGCTCGGCACGCAATGACACAGTTGTCCATTGTGGTGCGGCCGCCCCAAGAAATAGGTAATACATGCTCTAATGTGGATCCTGGTCCATGGCACCATGCACAAGTATAACCGTCTCGCCGTCTAACCATCCGGTAAACCTTACGGTAGGCCATTGGCAGATAGTTGAGATGCAGCACGCCGTCGATAAGACGTGCCAACCCATCTTGGAGATTCTGTTCAGCTTTGGCTAGGGAACATGGCGTGAGAGCACGCCCTTTTAAGTCCACAACCGGAATCTTCTCCACAGCCGGGTCGTTCATCGTGTGGCCTCCTTCACCTTAATTATAACAAAAGGGAGGCGAGTCGCCCAATCGTTTGTCCACAACGCTGTGGATGAGTGTGAATAACATCGTGGATAACTTGTCTTATCCGGGTCGCCGAATAACGTTAAATTTGCCGGCTTTGCGAACGTCTTGTGATTCAAAAAAGATGTTGCGAGCGGTCTGCCCTGTAATGTCATTCCATTCGGCAGGCGACAAAAGTGGTTTCAGCGCTTCAAGCTTCTGCCATTCGTCCATAAAAAGGCTTTCTGCACCGCCACTGCCAAAGACTAATCGGGCCGCACCAAGTTGGCGCAAAGCTTCTTGTAACAGGTCCAAGGGCACTAACGAGGTTTCGAGATAACAATGCGCATGGCGGTGGGCTAGCAACAGGACTTCGTCCCAGAAAGGGCGCATTTGCCCGGAATGGATGAAAATCACGGGGCATTGCGGAATAGCTGATAGAAACTCATCCCAGAGCAAAGGTGATTCATACCGCAGCGGATTAGGCCCGGGACCGGTGTGAATGACAACCGGGCGCCGAAACCGGGCCATGACCGATGTCAACGCCATAATACCAGCGTCATAGGGCATCAAGCGGTCGAGCGCTGGATACAGGAAACAGCCGGCAGCGCCGCTCTCGAGCAAGTCGTTTAAAGCCTCAGCCTGGTGAGCTCGGGCCGGCGCCAAAGCCAGCCACCGTGGATTCTCTTGGGCCATGGCTAAGAGCTGTCGTCCAGCGTCTCGCACATCATCTGCGAGAAGCGCCCCCCAGTCACAGAGGACTTTTTTTTCGGCTTCCGGTTCAATCGCTTTGCGAGCAAAGGTCGTCATACCGACAGGCGGTGGGCACTGCGGGATATAACTGGAGACATCAGTCACGCCGAGTTGGATCAACGGTGCCTGGGGATCGTCGGCCATTAAGAGGACGGGTTCTTCACCAGCCATGCTTAACAGGCGGCCTTGGTGCGCAATGAGGGCGCCGCCTAGGTAATTTTGTCCAGAAAATCGTCCGATAATGGGTGCGACAACCACGGTCGCTTGGATTTCCAAGCTGTGACTGACGGCGAGTTCTTGCATGTGGTTCCGCTCGGTCACGGTGCGAGGGCTGGCTGCCATCACCACCAGTTCGGGTTGAAGGGCTTGAGCTTGATGCCATAAATCTTGATCCCAAGCATCGAGCCCTAACAAAATGACGATGCGCCCCCAGCGGGTGTGGATGGCGGTGATGCCTGATCCGGGTTCAAACCATGGCCGTTCCGTGGGTTGGAAATTGACTTTCGACTGGGTACCGACAATGGTGCCATCTTTCTCGACAACGAGTCCGCGTTGTTGCTTTTTAATGGTCACGCCATCTAAGACCCGAACCGAGCCCGTCACGACAATCAGACCCAATTCACTGGCCACGCGGCTCAGCGCCTGTGTTAAACGATTGGGGATAACTTCTACCGGATTTAAACCTAAAAACCATTCGGGTAAGACGGCAATATCCGCACCGCGGCTGGCCGCCTGACGGACGGACTCGACCGCTCGCGCCAGCGCTTTATCAAGATCCCGCTGGTATGCGAGCTGGCAAACCGCAATGCGGGGTATAGACATCCGGTATCCCTCCCTTGATGTTAGGGTAAGTTTACCTTAAATTACAAAATTTGGCAACCGAGCTTCGAGCCAGGATAAGTCTTATGCAAAATTAGGATGTTAATCTAAAATCGGCAGATCAATGGGAATCCAGCCGTGCAGGCTATTAATGAACCACGCCCGCGGGCAGCGGCGCAGATCATCGCGCGTGATCCGGCCTTCTTGGATCTCGCCTTGCTCGAGTAAAAAGGCCCGAAAGGTTCCCGCCAATAAGCCGGACTCTCGTGCGGGCGTTACGAGCTGGCCGTCTCGCCAAATCACAAGATTGCCCCGCGTAAACTCTGTGACTTCGCCCTGTTCATTCCATAGCAAATGGTCGAATACCTTAGACGTATGGGGATGATGGTGATCATAAAGCGTCCGCTCCGTTGTTTTGTGAAATAGCCATGGTTTGCGGGCGTCGACAGGAGAAGCGGCCCACGCGGCCTTTTGGGGGGAGAGAATCGGCACCAAGGGGCTGATGGTGGTGGAGATAGACCCGCTAAGAGCGAGCGTGAGCCGCACTTTCCAAGAACCTTGAGGATGTGTGTCAGCAATGGCTTGAAGAGCTTTGTAAATCTCGGGAAGAGGTATGGTGTATCCGTAAAATTGCGCAGATGCCAAGAGCCTTTGCATATGATGGGACAATAGCCAGTAGACACCATCATCAAGGCGCATCGTTTCCAACAGATCAAAGCGTGGAGGCTGGTGCGTGAGAAACTGACTTTTTGTCAACAATTCCTCATATTCATCAGAGGCCTTGGAATCCCAAGTGATGCCGCCGCCGGTACCAAATTCGGCGTGATGCGTCCTTGTATCGACGACAATGGTGCGAATGGCCACATTGAAGGTGGCAGAACCTTCAGGCGTTGCATATCCGAGGGTGCCGCAATATATCCCACGTGGAGAGGACTCGAGCGTTGCAATCAGTTTCATCGTGCTAAGTTTAGGGGCGCCCGTAATGGAACCACTGGGAAATAAGCTTTGCATGACATGTATCCATCCCCGATATTCGGGAATATCGGCTTCAACCGTTGACGTCATTTGCCACACCGTGGGATAGGCTTCAATATCCCATAGGGCAGTGGTCTGGACACTGCCTGTTATCGCAATGCGACCTAAATCATTGCGCAGGAGGTCGGTAATCATGACGTTTTCGGCCCGGTTTTTGTCCGAATGCTGCAAGTCATCTGCCATCTTTTGATCTTCGTCGCGATAGCGGCCCCGGGGCGCGGTGCCTTTCATCGGACGCGTCACAACATGTCCGTGATCAAAGGAAAAGAAGAGTTCGGGCGACAAGGAAAGGACCGCAAGCGATTCGGTTTCGATATACATACTATACGATGCTTGCTGGGCCATACGTAGCGTTTGATAATAGGCAAAAGGTGACTCGGATAGCGTGCTGCGAAGCCGAAAGGTGTAATTGGTTTGGTAGGTCAGGCCCTCCCGGATGGCGTCATGAATGCGTGAGATTTTTTGGGCATGTGTCTTGGCGTCTTCGTCAGGGGTCCATTTTGCGGGGGGCACTGTGGTGAGAAAGTCCTGATCTTTCACAAGGGGCGGTTGAGAAAAGATGCCAAAGAGCAGTAAGGGCACGTCAGAGGGGGAGGATTGGACCACCATCTGTGGGTCAATCCCCGGTGCTGCGTCATACGCGATGTAGCCTGCTACCCATTTTCCACTTTGGGTCGCGGCTTGGAGCTGATTGAGACATGCGGCGACGTCACTCACCTGATATGCTGCAACAATAGCGTCAGGATCTTGAAAGATCCAAGACTTCTGCTGGGTGGCGGGGAAATCAATTTGTATCCATAACGTGGTCGTTGACATGCCTTTATTTATACCACAGGCTATCTTGTGGTGTCTTTGCCAAGCCTCAGGAGTTGCTTTGTTTTGCCTCGGCACCGTGTGAAGGAGGTCGCAATTTTTTAGAAAATTACGCATGAATCGGCAAATACCTCTTGCCAAAAAGGGTATCACCAGGCATAGTGGTGACAACGGGAGCTCGCGGAACCGGGCTGAGAGGGTGGAGTACTCCACCGACCGTAAGACCTGATCTGGGTAATGCCAGCGGAGGGACATGTGTTTTTACCACCTATTCGACAACTTCACCCCGGGGTTTTGTCCCCCTCATCAGGGATTCGGTCCTCTTGTTCATTCTGTGCTGAGGAGGATGCTTGATGACGTCTAAACCCCCTATATCCAATGCCTATGAGGTATTTCCTGCAAGTCGCAAAGTCTACATTGCCGGCAGTCGCGCCGATATCCAGGTGCCCATGCGTGAGATTGTTCTCAATGCGGGGGAGGGGCCCGATGCGCTCCGTGTCTATGACACGAGTGGTCCTTATACGGACGAGCGGGTATCTGTGGATATTCGGCAGGGACTTCCTCCCTTAAGGCGCCCGTGGATTATGGCACGCGAAGATGTTGAAGAATATCCGGCTCGCCCCGTTAAGCCGGAGGATAATGGCCGGGGCCAGGCGCCTGTCATGCCATCATTGGATAGAAAACCGCTTCGGGCTCAAGCGGGAAAAATTGTGACGCAAATGCACTACGCACGACAAGGCATCGTGACCCCCGAAATGGAGTTTGTAGCCCTGCGCGAAGGCTTTGATCCGGAAGTGGTGAGGGAAGAGGTAGCCAGTGGCCGGGCGATTATTCCCAGCAATATCAATCATCCTGAATCGGAACCGATGATTATCGGCCGGCGATTTCACGTCAAGATCAATGCCAATATCGGCAATTCGGCCGTCGCCTCATCCATTGATGAGGAAGTGGAGAAGATGCGCTGGGCTACGTTATGGGGCGCAGACACGGTGATGGATTTGTCCACAGGGAAAAACATTCATGCGACCCGGCAATGGATTCTTCGCAATGCGCCTGTGCCGGTCGGTACCGTCCCCATTTATCAGGCGCTAGAGAAAGTGGGAGGACGCCCCGAAGCACTTACTTGGGAAATCTACCGGGACACCCTCATCGAACAAGCGGAACAGGGCGTCGACTACTTCACCATTCATGCCGGGGTGCGCTTAGCGTATATCCCTTTAACTGCGCGCCGTGTGACGGGAATTGTATCCCGTGGGGGATCGATCATGGCGGTATGGTGTTTAGCCCACCATCAAGAGAATTTTCTTTATACCCATTTCGAAGAGATTTGCCAGATATTGCAGTCCTATGATATTGCGGTGTCTTTGGGAGATGGTCTGCGTCCCGGATCCATTGCCGATGCGAACGATGATGCGCAATTTGCAGAGCTTGAGACCTTGGGCGATCTGACTCAGATGGCATGGCGCCACGACGTGCAGGTCATGATCGAGGGGCCAGGACACGTGCCTTTGCACAAAATTCAAGAAAATGTTGAGAGAGAGCGCGCGATTTGCCATGATGCCCCGTTTTACACGTTGGGCCCCCTGACAACAGATATTGCACCGGGCTATGATCATATCACCTCGGCCATAGGAGCCGCGATGATTGGATGGTACGGCACGGCGATGCTGTGCTATGTGACACCGAAGGAGCATCTTGGTCTCCCGAACCGAAATGACGTCAAAGACGGCGTGATCGCCTATAAAATTGCGGCGCATGCCGCAGACGTTGCCAAAGGGCATCCGGCAGCTCAGGCATGGGACGATGCGTTGTCTCAGGCGCGCTTTGAGTTCCGGTGGGCAGACCAATTTCATTTAAGCATTGACCCCCCTACCGCCTTAGCCTTCCATGATGAAACGTTACCCGCAGAACCCGCTAAAACGGCCCATTTTTGTTCCATGTGCGGGCCCAAGTTTTGTGCAATGCGAATTACCCAGGATCTTCGCGACTGGGCCCAGGAGCATGAAGTGTCGTTAGACGACGCAGTGGCTCGAGGACTTCAAGAAAAGGCCGAGGAATTCCGACAACGCGGAGCGAAACTCCAGGTCGAGCCGTCGTAAGCCGATGCTATGCGGGCTGATTGACGTCGGCCGGTTTGATCCGGCCCATCTCCGTCATCTTCCTGCAGTCGGGGAATCCTTAGATGCGCTGTGGCTTAGAGGCCCCATGCTCACCTATGACGAATGGCTCACATGGGGCACCACCATTCGCGAGCTTGTTCCCTCGGTGCCTTTGTGGATTGGAGGCCATATCAGAGCGGCCCAGGCACTGCAGGCCTCTGGGCTGCAGTGGCCTGCGCGCTATGCATGGATCAAACGCGGGACCACAAAGTGGCGTGGTCCGGTTGTGGCATCGATCCATTCATTGTCCGAGTTCGAAGAGCGTCAGGAAGCAGACGGTTTTGTGTGGGGGCATGCCTTTGCCAGTCGGTCGAAACCAGGGTTAATGCCACGATCACGCGCTAGCCTTGAGGAAATTTTAAAGAGGACTGCCAAACCTGTCCTCGCGATTGGCGGCATCAATGCCCACACCGTGTGCGACGTTGTGAGTTGGGGAGTTGCGGGTGTGGTGGTTGGAGACGGCATTTGGCAACAGTCCCAGCCAGAGCACGCGGCGGCCGCGATTAAGCAGGTGTGGACTCAACGAAAGGGGGATATCATCCGGTGGTGATTACGATTAACGGGGAGTCTAGCACCATTGAACACGGCATGACCGTCAGTGGTCTGCTGAATTCCCTTGGCGTCACGCATCAAGCCGTCGCTGTCATGGTGGAAGGCGCGATCGTGTCGCGTGAGCAATTTGGTCATGTCACATTGCAGCCCGGGCAATCGGTCGAAATCATTCGTTTCGTTGGAGGAGGATATTAATGTCGATTTGTCCAGATGGGCCGGTTAAAATCGGCCCTTATGCGTTTCATTCCCGCCTCTTTGTTGGAACCGGCAAATACATGAGTGATGCCATTATGCAAGAGGCCATAACGGCATCCGGAACCGAATTAGTCACCGTGGCACTGCGCCGGGTCGATTTGTCCCAGCCCAAAAAACCGTCGCTGCTAGAGGCATTGCCCTCATCGGTTAAGATTTTGCCTAACACCGCAGGCTGTCACACCGTCCAGGATGCGCTGCTTGTAGCGGACATCGCTCGTGCGGCGGGTATTGGGGACTTAATCAAATTAGAAATGATAGGGGACAACGAATGGCTGTGGCCAGATCCCATCCTGACGCTTGAGGCGACGAAGCGGTTAGTTCAAAAAGGATTTGCCGTCATGGTCTATACCAGCCCCGATCCGGTGTTAGCCAAGCATTTGGAAGACGAAGGGGCGGCGGCCGTGATGCCCTTAGGTTCTCCTATTGGTTCAGGCCAAGGCATTGTCAATACGGAGGTAATCGGGCGAATCAAAGAACGGGTGACGCGGGTGCCGATTGTGGTGGACGCAGGCATTGGGGCGGCTGCTGATGCCGCGATGGCCATGGAATTGGGAGCGGATGCAGTCTTAATCAACACGGCGATTGCTTTGGCCCAAGATCCCGTCGCGATGGCGCAGGCGATGAAGTGGGCAGTGATGGCAGGGCGGCAAGGTTTTCTTGCCGGGCGAATGACTAAACAGTGGCGTGCTTCCGCCTCGTCTCCTGCGCAAGGACAGGTGCGCGCGCATGTCCCATCCTAGTTCTGTTATCACGGACAAAGAGCGGGTGAGGCGGCTGATTGCCTTACCAGGCATTAAACCAGACCGGGTAGCCCAGCTCAGGAAGTCTGTCATTGCTGTGGTGGGCGTAGGGGGCATTGGCCAAGCGGCCCTTCAATATCTGGTCGCTCAGGGCATCGGCCGGGTCATATTAATTGACCCAGATCGGGTCGAGGGCCACAATCTCTCGCGACAAACTCTCCTCACTCCGCAAAGTATCGGACAATTTAAAGTGGATGCTGTGGCGAGTCGCTTGCAAGAACTCTCTTTAACGGTGGAGGTTGAGAAACATTGCGTGAATCTGACGGAAGACAATGCTGACCAGTTGCTGAACGAGGCGGACATTGTTTTGGATGGGGTTGATAACGGCTTGGCGCGCGAGGCATTGAATCGCTATGGCATCTATTCGGGGAAACCCATGTTCTTTGCCGGGGCGACAGGTTATGAAGCGTTGGTGTTTGGAATGAGGGGTGGAAAGCCTTGCTTAACGTGCTTGTTTGGGTCGGTGCGGGACGTAGCCGATGATTGCGCCGTAACGGGGGTGTTGGGCCCCGTGGTCGCGATGGCGGGGCTTGTGCAAGCCCAAGAAACGCTGAAATGGGTCTTACAGGCAGGCCGCTCGCTGGTGGGTCGGCTATGGCAGTGGGATGGGTTTTCTACCACGACACGGGTTATGACGATCCCGGCGCGAGACGATTGTCCCTTCTGCGGTCATGGGATGTAACGGCGCTGAATTCTTAAGGGGGAGGGAATTTATGGGTGATGCACCAGACGTCCTGATCGTAGGTGGGGGTGTGATTGGCTGTGCATTAGCCTATGACTTAGCCGCGTCGGGTCTTGATGTGACGGTGTTAGAGCAAGAGCGCGTCGGTGCGGGCGTTTCTTATGGGGCTGGGGGCATGTTGGCTCCACAAATAGAATTTGCCCAAGGAGGACCCGGTTTAGAATGGGGCATGCGCTCTTTGACCCTATACCAAGAGTGGGACGAGGCTATCCGGCAGCGCATAGGATTCGGGCTGGACTTGGACTTATCAGGAATCGTGCGGGTGACGAACACACCAAATGCATGGGGACCGTCGGATCCTTTCATACGTCGTCACACGCAGATGGGTTACGTGGTCAAGCGGTTGGATGCATCCACAATACGTGAATGGGCACCCCAAATCCATCCCGCGATTACGTCAGGCATTTGGGTTGTAGGCGGGCAAGTGGATGCTTACCGTGCAACGCGTATGATGGCCCAAGCGGCTGTTAGCCATAACGCGTTAATCCGTTCAGGCGTGATGGTCACAGGAATCGAGGATGGTTGTGTCATGACGACAGCGGGGCGTCTTTGTGCTCAGATGGTGATTGTCGCAACCGGGGCCTGGCTTCCTCATTTAGTGGATGTGCCGTTAAAGCCCGTAAAAGGACAACGTCTTTTGGTCGCATTGCCGCAATTACTGGCGAGAGTCCCGATTTTTGGAGACAACATATACGTGGTTCCCAAAGCGAGTGGCCAGTATTTTTTAGGAGCAACAACCGAGCCTGAGGCAGGCTATGATCAGAATCCTACCCTTGAGGCCCTAATGGACTTAGGAACGGCAGCTGTGGGGCTATTTCCGGAACTACGCCATGCCAGTGTCATCGAACCGTGGGCTGGACTTCGGCCGGTGCTTCCAGGAGAATTGCCATTAATAGCGCGTGTTCCTCGCTATGAAAGAGTATTAGCGGTGGGCGGCCACTATCGGCACGGATTTCTGTTAGCTCCTATTACCGCACGTATTGTCCGCGATTGGATGGTGTCTAACGCCCCATTGCCCCCCGATTTTTCTTATCAACGATTTGAGACCGCATAACGGCGATGACTGCAAAAAGATCCCAAGTAAGACACAACAAGGCGGTGGCGGCTCTTTGCCATCGCCTGTTCGCGTGGGTCTGGGCGATTCTCTTACTCCGTTATCCAGCGTGTATGGATGATGTCTTCGGACGATGGCTGCGCGTGATAATGGGGGCTTTGGGCTAATATAGTGGGGCCGTTTATTGTACGGCCGTAAATGGTACTTTGGCCATCAAAGTGTATATCAAGCGCTGAGAACAACAACTGCGGATTGACGACGACAGAGATATTATGAAAAGTCGACAACATGCTGTAAGCGCCTTCTTGCCGCCATTGGTCGCGGCGAAGGTGACCTGGCTGAAAAGGGAAGGGTTCGTCCCAAGGCCACGGGTTAGCGGAGGGTTGGGCTACAATTTGCGCGCCCATGGCGTCGAGGCGAGGTAAAATGGGCGAAAATCCCGGCTCATTCTCGGTGTGCGGAATCCGAAAAGCGTCGTAGCAAATGGCGGTCGCACAGGGAATTCCGCCAATGTCATACGTCTTCAAGGCTTGTTCAATACCGCCTGGGCTTAAATCGAGAACATCTTCTTGCGTCGGGACGAGATTGACTTTTTGAGTCGTATGAATGATCTCCCCTAAAGGATTAACCGTGAAACTCACGTTGTATATGTGGTGTGAGGCCGGATTCAACAAAGGTGTGCGCCAGTGGTTGCGGTCGGCAGGTAAAAGAGCACTTCCTGCACTGATATAGACGTGATAGCGACGGGCCAGTTGGACGATGGCTCCATACCAGATCTCCCAGACTTTGGGCGCGTGGAGGAGAAAAAATGCCTGGCGTAACGACCGGGTGCGGTAGCGTGCCATGGTGAGCGCTAAAGCCAGAGCCTTACGCTGTCCGAGCTTTGTAAAGGCCTCGTTCATGGTTTTGGCCTGCATAACGGTCTCCAAATGGTCGGCGATGACCAGAAATGTGGCTAAATCTTCGGGCAACACGACAAGAGCGGGGACCTCGTGAGAGGTCATCGGAAGGAGCGCCGCGAACAGTTGATCCAATTTATGGTAAAATTTAGAGGCGTTTTGATAGTCGTTCAATGTCATATACGGCTGGACGGCAAATAAATCAATAGAGGCCATGGCTCTTGATACTCCTTTATAGACTTTAAAGGGTAACGGAAAATGATTGTCTTTGACGTCATTATCTCTCGCCTGCGCTGATCGTCAAGGATGTCGACGATCCATGCCAAGGCAGAATCCAGGTGATGTTATGGAGGATACAGTTCTCGACTTTTGGAATACTTTGCGCCATCTCAACGTGGACTTGGAATATTTGACGTGGCAAGATGACACTCTTGGGATGTTGACCCCCTCGTTATCCGTCTATCATGTCAACAGTAGTGTGGGACCTATAACCATGGGATTTGCAGATCCCGTTTTACCTGTTTGGGTAGACGTTTTGGCCATGCATTTTGCTCAACGGATACATTATGATGCGTCCAGTGTGATGGTATCGACGGCGATTCATGAAATTCGCAATCCCTTTACCGTGCTAGCAGGATATATTGAACTCTTGGCGAGGGAACAGCCTCACCCGTTGCTTCAGAAAATCGATGATCTGATGTGGCGTATTACGGGTCAACTAGAAGACGTGATGGCGGGTTTTGTGGAGGGGTATCCGCATGAAGCGTTCGACATGATGGGCTTGGTGCAGCAAGTGGTCGACGATTATGCGGCGATGTTGGCACACCATGATATTGCTGTGGTGCTTCACGGAGTGCCGGTGCGTTACTACGGCGACAAACGTCTACTGCGGCAGGTCCTTAGAAATCTGATTCATAATGGGGCGGATGCCATTGGCGAACATGGTCAAATCACGGTATCGGTGCAACAAGATGGCCATGTGCTGACCATTGCGGTTCGTGATGATGGGCAAGGAATTAATAACGACATCCGCCCATTTTTGTTCCAGCCGTATTATACTTCTAAAATAGAGGGGCATGGGTTGGGGTTGGCGTTTTGCAAGCGCGTGGTTGAGAGCCATCACGGCTCAATTCAGGTGAAGGACCTAAGTCCTGGCACGGAGTTTGTGATTACGCTAGTCGTCCACGACGCGCCCTAAGTGGCATACTCCTGACCGTCCCATAGCTGGCGCGTGGCGATTTGTGTGCGCGGCAGCGGTGAGATCAAGCCCTTTCCGCCGCACTCTTCTTGACGAAGAAATATGTTGGCAAAGTGAGGAGAGAATCCCCGAATATACAGGGAAGGTGCTTGTCAGGGGTTTGGCCGCCTCTAAGTGGCGGGGGCACACTATGGATGGGTTTCAACACGAGGCATCTTGGGCCGATAAGGCGTTTGCGTTTATCGCCGATTTGCAGCAGCATCTAATGACGCATGCCGACGTCGTGCGTACCAAAGAACAAGGGGCCCAGTGGATTCTTGAACAAGTCGCGTCGTCTTATAAGGCCCGTGCTTTGACCTTGTGGCTGACCCATGGCCCAGGAGAGTGGACGCTTGCGGCCGCAACCGGGATTGACATCAAATCTCATCAACGTCTATTCGGCTCACAAGGGTCACAACAGCACTTAGAGGTGGTGCGTAAAACTGGACAACCTTTGATTGTGGCGGATTTGTCATCGCATTCCTCTTTGCCTTTTCGGGCATGGTCACAGTTGTCAGGCGTTCGCAGCATAGCCAGCTTTCCTTTGTTTGGGATCCAAAATCATGTGATGGGCGTACTTACCGTCATGTGGGAGGAGGCTCCTGTTGAAGACCAAGCATTTTTTACGCGGTGGACTAATGTGGGGCGCACACTAAGTCTTGGATGGCAATGGGCTGACTTATGGCAGGGCACTACGCAAGGCGAGGTGGTGAGCCGCGCCGTGATTCGTATGACAGGCGTGGCGACGGTGCACCTTTATCAAGGGAAAGTGGTGTGCTATAACCACCAATTTGCCGAATTGTTTGGCCTGACTCCCGATGCGGGGGAGGTCGATTTGTCTCGTGTTATTCAGGCCATGCGTCCGCGGTTTTCATCGCCCGGCGATTTTTTAAAAACGGTGAGGCATATTACCGATAACCGGGAGATGTGGGTTGATGAGATTCTAGAATTGAAGGGCGTGCCTGCCCATTATTTGCGGTGGCTGTCTCGCCCAGTGTATGGCGCGGGAGCTTATCAAGGACGGGTCGCGGTGTTTATGGATGTGACGGCCCAGGTCATGGCGGAGCGCCACCATGAATCGTTTCTCTCGTTAGCGGCTCATGAGTTTCGCACGCCCGTCACCATTATTCAAGGGGTCTCGGAACTGATGCAGGCATTGCCCGGCGCAGAGGCGCCGGAGGTCGCTGAATCGGCACGCATTATATGGCGTGAATCGATGCGTCTGGGCCGGACGATTCGCGAAATTTGGGGAGCAGCTGAAGCGGAGCGCGACGTGAGTGCGGAAGGCAAAGAACCCTTGGATTTTGCTGCGATGGCTCGTGCGGAAGTGGAGATTGCTCAACGGATGTGGCCAGAGCGCACCTGGATTTATCATGGCCCTGAGACCTTACGGGCCCAGTTAAATTACGAGATGTTGGTGACGGTGCTTCAAGCGTTGTTGGGGAATGCCGGTCGGTTCAGCCCAGCTGGCGAAGCGATCGAGGTGGATGTTACAGTAGCGCACGATACGGTGACCTTAAGCGTGATGGACCGGGGGCCTGGCGTGGACGAAGCGGTTAAGCAGGACATCTTTATGCGTATTCCCGACCCGTTGCGTCGGCCTGCGTCAGGGGGCATGGGCCTGGGTTTGTATCTCACCGGCATGTTTGTGGCCAAAATGGGGGGCAATGTTGCTTACGTACCGAGGCCTGGTGGGGGCTCTGTATTTTCGGTGACGTTGCCGTTGGATATTTCGGCCAAGACCCTTTGAACCGTTTGCCAGAGCTTTTCCAAACGAAAGGGCTTGGCCACGGTGGCGGCGACGAGCGGATCGCGCGAGAGGGCAGCGAGCTCGGAAGATGCCGACATGAGCACCACAGGGCAGATCGCAATCGCTTGGGCGCGAGAGATCCACTCGGTGCCCAACATATCAGGAAGGCGATAGTCGAGCAAAACCACGTCAGGCTGATGAGACGCTAAGAGGGTCAACCCTTGATGGCCCGATTCTGCTTCAAGTACCATGAAGTGATGCTGTGCGAAAACCGTCCGGCTAATATAGCGTATTCCAGCTTCATCGTCGATAATGAGTATCGTGGGCATTCCATTAACCTTTCTTCAACCGTCTAGTGCTGCGCATTTATTATCGCAGAGCGAGCGTAGAATACAAGACCTGACGAAAGAGTAATGGACTCCGTACGGGACTCCAAAAAACGGCGAGCGTCGAGCCGTTATCAAACAGAGAAGAGGGAACGTCTTGTCAGCCACAAACATTCTACGACAGGCATGGCAGCAAATTTGGCGGAAGCCTGGCAGCTTGGTGCTGGCTTTTTGGTATCTGTTTATTATTTTCTTGTTCCAGCTCTTAGTCGTCAAAGGACTCGGAAGCGGATTTGAAACGTGGCTTAAAGCCTTTAATCCCGCCAAGATGAGTACAATGGCTCAGTTCCCGCCATTGCCCCATGGGTTGTTGCCGAAATTGATTTTGGTTTACCTCACGATGTTCCTCATCATTTTTCCTTTTGTGATTGGAGCATTGTATGGCGGTGTGGCCGACGGCCTCAAAGGGCAGCAAACCCTTGCCGGCCTCTTTACGTTTTTCCGATATGGCCTACGCAATTTTTGGGAGAGCCTAGGAACGATGGTGGGGATTTTCATCGGGTCTGGCATTGCGGTCGCTGTGATGCTGCTGCTCAATCTCTTGTTTTCCCTGTTAGCCCATAACGGCGGGGTCATTGGGTTGATTGGAAATGTGATTGTGACCATTTTGACCATGGTCATTATTTTCTATTGGATGTCAATTGTTTTGTATTGGCTGGGGGCTGTATTCTATGGCAAACAACCGGTGTTTCGCGGGTTTCGCGAAGCGGTGTCTTGGGTATCCCGTCACTTGGGAGAGAGTATTCGTCTCATGCTCTTGAACGCGTTGTTGGTCATAGTGGCAACCTTGTTTTTTGGGCTCTTCAGCTTGGTGCCGATTATTGGAGAATTTTTTGCTTTGGTGCTGTATGCTTTGGTGATTGCCCTGATTGCCACTGAATCGGCCCTGTTTTACCGTGACAGTTCGCGAGGCGGCGCTCCGCCCCTTTACCGCGTCTAGCGCAGCCCTCGTGTGAGGGCTCTTCAAGCCGGGGGACTGGTATTTGACCAGTCTCCCGGCTTTTTTGTCCGCGAAAAGGGGCCACAAGACCGTGGTTTTGCGTGCATAGTGCTGCTGGGGCGGGGGAAAAGTGAGGAAGAGATGATGAAAAAGGGTGGTGCAACCAGACTATGGACGACCGAGCGAGCACGCCAAGGCTCGATATGTTATCACGGAGAAAATTTTTGCGCGGCGCTGCGGGGTTGTCGGCTGTGGCGGCGGTGCTAGGGGATCTTCCTCGAGGCGTATTTGCCCAAAAATCGTCAGGGATTACGCCATTTCGCTTTGTGCATCTATCAGATACCCACATCGGCTACGAAGGCGACGCCAACCGGGACGTTGCTGGAACACTGGACCGATCGCTTATGGCCATTGCGGCATTGAATCCGGCGCCTGAGTTTATCGTGGTCACGGGTGATTTAACGCAGGCAGCCGAGACCACCACGGTACGCAAGGCAAGGTTTGTCGCGTTTCGGTCCAAAATGGAGGGAACCGGGATTCCGTTTTATTGTGTTCCGGGGGAGCACGATGCCTTGATGGATCGCGGTGAGCTCTATCAAAAAGCGATAGGCCCTTTACATTATCGTTTTGAGCGTGGCGGGGTGCAGTTTTTTGCGCTCGACAATGTCTCGCGGGGATTCTTTGTTGGCGACGAGCAGCGGCAGTGGTTGGCCCAAGAAATTCATAAGGTGGATCCCAATGCGCCCACCATCATTTTAGCGCATGCGCCGTTATACGACCTCTTTGTTCCTTGGAATTGGTATACCTATGATGCGCAGCAAGTTTTAGCATTATTTCAGCACTTTCGCAGTGTGACGGTTCTCTTTGGCCATATTCACCAGTTGATGAGTCGGCGCCAGCCTCATGTGATTCAAGCGGCGGGGCTGTCAACGGCATGGCCATTGCCGGAACCTGTCGGACTAGAGAAGTTGGAGAAGTGGCCGCAAAGTGCCTCCGATCCTCTGATGGGACTAGGCTTGCGGGTCATTGATGTGGGAGCGTCAGGAGATATGGCCGTAAACACCGTGCTACTCTCGGATGAGAGGCGTGAGGAGGCGAGCTCATGAGAAAAGTTTTGTGGGTTTTAGGCGTGGTCGCTCTCACTTGGGCCTTTGTGGGTCCTCGCGCACATGTGGCTTTGGCGCAGCCATTCCAACACTTCTTTCGGCGTTCGCCCACTCCCAAGCCGCATGTGCCTGCCAAACCGCCAGCGCCGTCCGTTGTATTGGGGGCACGGCTTTATGTGCGCGCGTGCGAATCCTGCCATGGGCCCAAAGGGAATGGGGAAGGATTTTGGTCCTTGCCTACTGGGAAAAATGCTCCGGCCTTGACGGGGTTAACACCTAATGCGGCGTCATGGATGCAAACCATTCGGGATGGGCGTGGCATGATGCCGGCTTGGGGCCAAGTGCTTAATCATACGGAGCTGCAAAGTTTGGCGTTATATCTCAATTCATTGAACAAACCGCTTGTGAAATCCCCGTCCTAGACCAGGATGCAAGAGGGCCAACGAGCCGTCAAAAGACTCTTAGGCCGTGCTCTCAATCACCGTTATGGAGGGAGAAGAGAGCACTGTGAAGTGTCGTAAAGCGCTGAGCGATGAGGCTCAGCGTTTATCCTTCACTCGAATGCGACGGCCCCGTAGGTTGGTTGACCGTGAGGGCTAAAGAGCCGTCATGGAGATCATGAACAATGCAGTTGGTAATTCTCGACAACCACTTGGCAATTTCATCTCGTTCTTGGACACTATCGGCATAGAAGATCGGGGCCATTCCTCCACCAACGGCCTTGCGATTCGTCGTGACGACGGCAAACATTACCGGTGTTGGGGCATCTGCCATGATGTCATCTCTTTTCTGGATGTTTTTGTCTAGTGTGCTGCCGATGATAGGAATTATGCATGAGTTCAAAACCGATGGTGGGAGCGTTTGCCATGGACTCTATGGACACACCCGCGTAACCTGTAACCTAAAGAGCGAACACAGCGTTCAGGGTAGTAAATAGGATTTTAAACCATGGGGGAGCACCATGAGGAAATACTGGGTGGGTGTTATCGGAGGAAGTATGCTTGTTGTTGGTGGACTGGCCGCGATAGGTCTTTGGCACCGAGACCACCATTTAGAGGCGATGCCCAATGCGGTTGTGGTGCATAGTACCGTGTCTCAGCGCGTGAGGCCCCACGTGGGAAGGGCTGTCCACGTACTGCCGGCTCACCTTGACCCAGCGCCAACGCTGACGTGGCATACTGTCACAACGACGACGGTCCCGATTTTTGCGGGTACCCAGGTGCAGATTGCCACCAATCCGAATACCCCGAGCATTTTGCCTCCCTATTACCCCTTGCGCTTGAATCCTCTAGCGTCTTATGTGCCGCGTCATTATACGCTTTCGTTTCAGTTAAGCGCTATGCTCAATGGTCAACCCGTTGTGTTACAAATTTTCAAGGGTCCTGGCCACGTGCTGATGGCGTCCTCCTATGGCGGCCAAGTGCAAGGGACGGCTTTGGTCGATGGTACGCTTACTCTGACGAATTTCAGTCAGGACAGTGCTTATTTGTCGGTCCAAACAAAAGATGTGACACAGTGGGCGAGCTATAATCTCCTAACCGGAGCGCTGCAGTTCTTCCCCAGTATGCCGCTTGAAGCCGTGACGACTTCCAGTATTGCCGGACTGGAGACTACCTGGCCTGTGCCCGTTATTGTTCCGGAACCGAGAAGCCATGCCATAACGCCTAAGAATCCCGAGTCAGCTCAGAGTGCAGAGACCCAATGTTTAGCAGAGGCGAATATCCTATTGAATTCCGCCGTGTTGCCGAGCCAAGTGGTTTGGACTCAGCAAGGCACAGAGGCGGTCTTAAGTCGGCTGGATCCTGGGCGTTGGCAATCGGTCACGTTTGTTTTGCGCCACACGCTCTTTGTCCCACGTATCGTCACGGCGACAACAACAGGGATGACGCTACGGTATCATGTGCGGGTGGCTCAAGATGGGCAGGCGCAAAGTGTTTTACTGTCAGAGCCTGAAATTAGGGTGTTAACCCAATACACGATGCAACAACCCTATTCAGCGACTTTGAGCCAAGCTGGAGCGCTAGCCCTATTGCCTCGGGACTTTAACAGTGCGGAGGTGCTGCATCCGGGTGCCCCGAAAATCTTGATACAACAAGGGCTTGCGTCAGTGCTAGGTTTAACCTACCAAGTTTCGGACAAGGGACAACAAGCCTATATTCCGGTGGGGTGGTATTGGTGGACGCATGGGCCGACTGTGTTGCCACCCGCACCGTCATTACCGTCTTCGCCGTCAACGTCGCCCTCGCCTACGGCGTCCTCGGGACTGACACCAGCTTCTTAAGGTGTTGAGGTGGAGGCGGACCACACGGCTTGATTTTTACCCCGCGCTTTGGCTTGATAAAGCGCTTCATCAGCTCGCGCGATGAGGGCCATCAATGGTTCCCCATCATGCCATGACTGGGCGACGCCGGCGGATACCGTCACGGGTGTGGGGTAGTGTAACGAGAGGTCTTGCAAATGAAAGTTGATGCGGGCTAGACGTTCTTTCAGGGCGGCCGAGCTGACGCTTAGCGGCAAGACCACTAAAAACTCTTCCCCCCCGTAGCGCGCGGTTAATTCACCAGTGCGGAACAGTTGGCGAAGGATGCGCCCAAAGTCACGCAGGACCATGTCCCCCACAATGTGCCCGAAACGGTCGTTAATTTGCTTAAAGTTATCCATGTCAAAGATGACCACCCACGACCGGAGGGCAGCTTGGGGCGACTTTTGATAGGACTCAAGCAGTTGGCGACGGTTGGGGAGACCGGTGAGGTAATCGGTGCCGGCTAACGTCTCAAAGTATCCGAGTTGACGCCGCAAGAGATACAACAGCACAGCGAATAGGGTGTAGAAGGGCGCCACAAACACAATGGAGTCCCAAGCATGGGGCAACGCCGGAGGCCAGAGAACGGCTCCGGCATAGCCTACGCCTAGCAATATGCTGACCCAAAACGCTTGGGCCACCGGCAGGGACCATGCAGCTTCCCACACAACGGCCACACTTAACAGAGGAGCGCTGACTGGCAGCCACTTCCACCAGTACATGTTTACGACCATGCTAAGGGCATCAGTCCACACTAAACTGCTGGGAGTTCGGTAATGGATGCGAATATAGGTGCGGATAGGCAGATACACCGCCCATAACACCGCGGAAGAGAGCATATTGGCACGCATGGCATGATGCGGCCAATAGACGGCTGTCATCGCGATGACGAGGCCTAAAAACAGCCAGCGGGCGTCATCGCCAAATTTTCTCGGATCACGCTCATATCGCCGGATCCACCACGATTGTTGTACTTTTGTTTCTTTCATGAGAAGAATTTCGCTACAAATGATAAGATTCCTCTTTTATGAAGGAAAAACCATTCAATGCGGCAAACGCCAGCGCGCGAACCACGGATCTGTCATCATTTGAGCGAAGCTCGCTACAGGTAGCGGAGGCAAATGATGCTTTTGGCGAAAGCGATAGAGCTCGGGCGCCATCGTTTCGGGGCGCGACGAGGTGGAGAGCCCGGAGAAATAATAATTGGCGGTGATGAGGGGCAGCCTTTTCAGCGGAACGCCTTGGCGCGTGGCGCGAAGTACCCAATCCCAGTCGCTGTACGCGGGAATGTCAGGGTCAAAATAGCCGACTGTCTCGAAAATGGTTCGTGAGACCACCAGTGTGGAAGGAATGACGGGGCTGGTTTTGGTCAACATGCTAGGATGATAGGCAAAGCGAAAAGCGTCATGCCACCCTTCTTCCATATGGTAGAGTTCAGCATCGGTAAAGACCGCACCTTCTTCGTGATTTAAAGCCGAGAGTGTCGCGGCAAGATGGTTGGGCCACCATTCGTCGTCGTCATCTAAAAATGCAATATACTGCCCTTCGGCCATGTGGACTCCCACGTTGCGCGCAATGGCAGCGCCTTGCCGCGGCTTTAAGCTCAGAGAATGGACCACAAACGGATACGCCGCAAACGCACTTTGCGGAAAGGGCGCACGACTTCCATCGTAGATAACGATAACGTCTAAGGGGCCTGGGTAGGCCTGCGTTGCCACCGAATCTAAGGCTCGAAAGACTGTCGTGTCATGGATCGTCGGAATAATCACCGTAACGACGGGTGTCATGCAACCCTTCCTTCCAATTTTGTCATGGGACTCCTTCTTTTTTAAGATATCATATTAGAATGAATCACGTCCCCTTGTTGAGTGTTTGTTCCACAAACTAAGCCCTTCATAGAGACTGTAAAGGCCTGCTAGGACGAAACTATACGGCATGAACAACCATGCCATGCATCCGAAATAGCGCAGGCGACGGAGCTCCATGATCCCTAAAAGGGCAAGGTAACCTAAAATGGCCCATAAGAGGGTCGCCGTGGGATAGGATAAAAATTTGCCGAGTGCAATAAGCGCTAATAGGATAGCCCATTCTCGCAAGGCGCGCGTTTGGGCTTTTTTTACGGCGCGCTTTTGCTGGTGCCTAGCGCATAAGCCGTCATGATATCCTGGGCACTGCGGGCAAAGAGGCTCAGCACAGAGCCGGCATGATTTAGGTGCTGTCGTACGGTGGCGTGGACAAGTTGGGACCGGCGGCGTTTTGGACCGCTCCCGCTCCGGGGGAGGAGGCTCGGGCGTGAGGGGGATTTCGGCCAGATGCTGGGTAATTTGGTTATAAGCCGAATTGATGGCCTTCATGCGTTCTTCTTGCAGGGCCGAACGGTCGGGATTTTCTTGAAACAAGTCGGGATGATTCTTCCGTGCTTGGCGAAGATAGGCTTGCCGGACTACCGTGAGATCATTGGTCGGTGCAATTCCCAGTACAGTCCATGGATCATGTTCCGCCATAGTATCCTCCTGCTTTCAGTATGCCCTGAGGCTTATCATATTTCTATGATGCATAGCCCATAAACATATCTTGACAGGGCAAGATCGCCAAGATGGCGGAGCGGAGGGGGCGTCAAGGGGCGTTTAGAATGTGCATTGACGATGCCATGTCAATCGGGACCGCAATGGCATGGCCATAGGGTTCATTGACCCAGTACACCGTGCTTCCGGATTGCCATGACAAATCCAATGCATTTTGGCCATGATGCTTGTGAGCCCAGGTCAAGACCCCCATGGTCGTATGCGGAAGTTGTACCCGATGAAGTTGTGAGGCAATGGCTTCGGCAGCCGGTTTCAATAGGGAGATGGGTGTGCGAGGTGGTCCTGAGACTTGGACAGTCCAATTCTTTTCAGTCCATGTGATAAGGGCTTGACGGCTATAGGCGTGGGCGGTGATGCCAAAACCTAAGGGTAAGGGCGACCCAAGACTTGGGGAAATGATGAGGAGCTGTTGTAAGAGGGTCTGCGCGTTGGCATTGCTTCCGTCATTTTGGCCACCAAATGAGACGCTTACGCTTTGAGGGGTGACAATATGGATGTCATAATGGCCATTTCCTGAGGAGATTGGACCAATGCTTTGCACCGCTACGTGCATAGGAACCATTATGGTTATGTTTGTACTGGATAGATGCTGGACGGTTCTGGCTAAGTTTGCGGATAAAGGGGGTCTTTTAGACGGCAAATGACGAGACACAATCGATGGGCTGTTAAGACCACATCCTGTTAGAGTGACAAGGCTTGTGGCTAGGGTTATCGAGAGCACAGTTTTATGCAAGTCAACAATGTCTCCTTTGGCGTCAGATCTCCTATGAGAAGCCGCGCGAGACCGCTAGGAGGCAACCCATAAGCGTACGTTCGCCTTAGATGGTATAGCCGGTAGTAGCCTATGACAATATCGCTTGGCGTCTCATAGGAGATTGAGACAATGTGCTCTGTCATGGATGTGCTCATTAAAGTCGTTACCGAAAGCTTTTAGCTGGGGAGCCTTAGTGTTTAAGAATATTGACGTAGCTCACATGGCGAATGCCGACACCATAGTGATACACCATGGTGCCTCCTAAGGATCCTGTCCATGTAATCATAATCACGGCTAGCAGCAAAAAGAGGGTGGACAAGGGGGTCGATCGACCGCGGCCGGTGTTCCAAAAGGACCATCCTTGCGTGCGCCCTGCTGGAGATGATTGCGGATAACGGGCGTAAAACCGAACGGCTATGGCGAGTAGGGCAAAAATCCCTGTGAGCACGGCATCACGTTGGTGAGCTCCTAGAAGAACCGTGGTCGTAGGGGTCCAGTGGACAAATTGCTCGGAAATCACACCCATGGCTGCGGCAACGGCACCGGCCAAAAAGCCTAAGATGGTGAGCCAAAAGCTGCTGCGATCTAAAAAATGGTCTGGCGTTTGAATGAAGCGTCCTGCGATATCAAGCGCCAAGGCTAAATAGAGCAAGGCAATGGGAAAATGCACAACCATGGGATGAATGGTGTGAGGGAAAAGATGAATGCCAATATGAATCCATGTCGTCAAAAATGCGGACCAAAGACCTGTGATGAAATGCATAATAACCTCCTTGGAACAACGGTTTATTTAACATTGTGTGGTAATTAAATCTGTGTAGCTCTGCTTCAGTAAAACGTCTTTGTATGAAAGAAGAATGAGAAGTGTGCAGGTCCGTCCCCACAATAGCATTTTGGAAGCAGGAATTGTACACTACGGACAAGAGGTCACGCACAGCATATGGTAATGAGACAATAATTGAGGTGAATGATGCGCAGCACTGGTGACACTGACAAAGAGGCGGCGTTTCGGCTGCGAGGTTTCCGGCGAGCCGGACAGCTGTTCCGTCTTCTTGGAAAAATTCGACCTGTTTTCAAATTGCCCCACGAACTTTTTACGGATCAATTAGACGCCCCCGTGGAGATTGTCCGTGACGATGTCGGCGTGCCGCACATCCAAGCCGCGACCATGAAGGACGCATTATTTGTCCAGGGCTTTATTCATGGTCGTGAACGGGCTTTCCAAATGGACATATCCAGGCGCCTGCCCTTAGGGCAGCTTGCCGAAATTTTAGGACCTCAAGCGTTATCGTATGACCGTTTTATGCGTTCTCTGAATGTCAGCCATTGGGCCGAGCAGGCTCCGTCCACATGGTCAGACAATACGCGTGAATATGTTGCGGCCTATGTGGATGGCGTGAACTATGCCTTTAAGAGCCAACCTTTGCCGCCCGAATACCGTTTTTTGCAAGTGCCGCTCAGACCATGGACGGTGCATGATACCAATGCGATTATCTATCAATTGGCGTGGACCTTGAACTCGATTTGGCATAGCAAATGGGTGTATGACGCTTTGGATGATAATGATGATGTCAAGGAATGGCTGTTTGGGGCCTTGGGGGTTGAGATTCCGACGATTGTGCCAGGAACCGGTTCTTATGAACCGTGGATTCCAGCAACCGGGGTAGGATCAAACAACTGGGTCGTAGACGGTACCCGTACGGAGAGCGGCGGGCCCTTATTAGCTAATGATCCCCATTTAATGCCTCAATTGCCGTCTATCTGGTATGAGATGTTTGTGGAAGGTGGGGCTCTGCATGTTTTTGGGGCATCTTTGCCTGGAGCGCCGGGCATTATCATTGGTCAGAACCAGGATATTGCGTGGGGTGTCACTAATGTAGACCCGGACGTTCAGGATTTATATCGGCTGCATCTGGAACCGGGAACCACCCGCTACGTGGTCGATGGGGAAACATTGTCGTTGACCGAACGCGTGGAGACTTTGCATGTGCGAGGAGGGGTTGATGAAACACTGTGGTGTTATGACAGCGTTTGGGGGCCTGTCATCTATAAGGAGTCGGATCAAGCCATTGCCTTAGCGTGGACAGCATTTCAACCCTTGCCGATGGTGCAAGCCGTCTTGCGCTTAGACCGCGCCCACGATTGGGAAACCTTTAATACGGCGCTTGCGGAGTGGTGGGTGCCCGCTCAAAATTTTGTGTATGCCGATCGTGCGGGACATATTGGCTATATCGCTGCAGGCCGAATTCCTACGCGCTCTGGTGGACCGTGGCGAGGCATTGTGGATGGGCATGATGGACGGTTTCGCTGGACGGGCTGGGTGGAATGGACGGAGATGCCGCGCTTGTTTGATCCGCCTCAAGGCTTTATTGTGACCGCCAACAATCCGGTCACAGGCCAAGATGCGGCGACGGTGCTATTTGGCCGCTATTCGCTCGGTGCCAGGGCTAATCGTATTCAGGAGTTGATTCAGCGCCAACCGCGCCATAACGCGGAAAGCTTCAAGGCGATTCAACAAGATATTTACTCCGGTCCACTTTTAGCATTGACCCAGAAATTGTTGAGAGAAGATGTGCCACAGGAGTGGAGGACAATTCTGGAGGATTTCGACGGTCACGCCAGAGCTTCTAGCCCTGCGCCCACGCTTCTGTATTTCTTTGCGTTAAGTGCTGTGCCTCCCTTGGTCCGGGAGCGTTTAAACCAACCCTTTTTTCCGAACCAAAAACCCCGGGTTCCAGGCAGTCATCCTTTTCCCGAAACGCTGTGGGAACTGTTAGGAGAACGGTTAATTCCAGCGCTATTGGCGCATTGGAGCCAAATCGACCTTGCCTTGGCAGTAGAAAGAACACAAAAGGCGTTGTCGCAAACGCTGGGTGACGTTGACCATTGGGCGTGGGGCAATGTTCATCAGGCGCGTCTTTATCATCCGTTAGCGGAAGTCAAAATATTTGCTCCATTATTTGGTCGGCAATCCATGCGCATGCCGGGCGACTTGTATTCGCCGCTGCAGGCTGCTTTCCCGCTTGACCCGCGCTTGCCGTGGCCGCGCTGGGTCTCTTTTATGCCCAGTTACCGCCAAATCATGGATGTTAAGACACCGGTGGAATCGTTAGCTGTGCATCTCACTGGGCAGTCCGGACACCCCCTGTCTTCGCACTATGACAATCTTATGGGCGCGTATGTGGCCGGGGATTATTATCCGTTGGGGCCTGGGATGATGACGCATTTATGGTTTATGATGAGGCATGAGGATTAGGCGACGGATAGTGGACATGCCAAAAGTCATAGACGGTATGCCTGTCCCATCCCAAATCCCAAGGAACGTGATAGCGGTCAGCCGTATGGGTGTCGACCACAAGATAGCCCAAGCGGTCGGTGCCGACCACAATGGCGGTGTGGACCGTACGCCCATGTTCAATATAACTGATGAGATCGCCCGGCACGAGATTATTGACCGCGCCGTGCGGAAAGCGCTTTGTCGGCTGGGTGAGTTGGCTATAACGGCCCTGGGCCATCAAGGTGGCTCGCCCTGTGGATTCTAGAAAGTATTTGAAGCGTGCGGCATTGGCCCAAGCCGGACTTCCTTCACCAAGCCTCGCGCTATATTCCCAGACGGGTGTTTGCCGAAATCCTGCAGCTGCTAACGCTTGGGAAATGAAATTAGTGCAATCGCCTCCGTCCCCGTTGTAGTCGATATAATGCGAATTGTAACGGCCGCCATTTCCGCAACCGGGCGCTGCTCCGCAATAGCGATTGGCATAGTCAACGGCTAGGTTGTGAGAACGCACAGAAGGCGCCTGGTAATGCGGTGTGAAATCGTCGGCCGGCCGCACAGAGCCAGGAATGCGCGTATCTTGATTCAGAGGGTCGGTAAAATCGTCGGATGCAATCCGCCATTGTCCGTGTAGTGACTGCAAAACATAATCATGGCGGATACCCAGCCCAAACGAATCTGACAAGGTCCCTTTTTGTACTTGGTAGCGTTCACTGACAATCGCAAAAACGTGAACCAAGCCATTTGTTCGGAACTGGATACCGGGCGTCCGAAGACTCACCGTGACGCGCTTAAAGGCTATTTGCCGAGATTTGGCCCACGCCGACAAATAGGCTTCGCGCTTTGTCGCCTCATGAAGGGCCGCGTGCGCTTGGGGAGTAAAGACCTGCCCTAGGGCTTGGCGATTGTGGGTCAAGATGGCGTGGTCCTCTTGGGTCACCAAGTGCTGCAAGGCGCTTTTCACGGCTTGTTCAGGCGGTGTTAAAGGCGCCGGCTGATAAGCGCTGAAATGAGGGCTAAAGGTTGCCGCATTGATGATGATTAAGCTTGCTGATAGGAAATGAGTGTTCATAATTTTCAGGATGGCATATTGTCCTCATCGCTATACGCTGACCCCCCGATGTTTTACATCGGCATTACAGGCATAGGGAGGAATGACCTGTGAAGGCCGTTCTCTTTGATTTGGATGATACGTTGTATGACCGGTATCCGGCTATTCGCACTTACGCCCAACACTATTTTTACAAAGATTTTGGGCCGCAGCTTAGCACGATCGATCAAGAATGGCTGGCTCAGGCGCTAATAGCAGCGGACGGTGGCCCTCTGCGCGGAGGGCGCGAAGCGATGCAAGCGTTGCAACGGGCGTTGCCGTGGTTTCCGGGCAAGATGCCTTCTTGGCAGGAATTGTTGGCACATTGGCGGGCTTATTTTCCGTATTGCAGTCATTGGACGCCGGAACTGGACCAACTGTTGCGCTCATTATCCCAACTTGGGTGGAAAATAGGGATTGTCACGAATGGCCCGGGTCCGGGGCAAAGGCAGAAGATTGATACCTTGGGTATCGGAAATTATTTGGACGCTGTGGTGATTTCGGGCGAGTATGGGGTGAAAAAGCCTGATCCAGCAATTTTCATGGAAGCTTTGCGTCAGTTGGGTGTAGCAGCCCATCAAAGCTGGTTTGTCGGCGACAATCCGGCAACAGATATCGCGGGGGCAGTGTCTGCGGGGCTCAGAGCGATTTGGCTACGCCGCTATCATAGGCCTTGGTACGGGCCTCTGTCTAAGCCTCCTATTTGCAAAGATTCCCTGGTTGCGGTGGGCGAGTTTCTTGTGAGCTGCAGCAAAGACTAATAGGGCGTCAAGTGACATCAGACCTCATTACATCGTTATACCAGAAAAGGGTGACGATAGGAGGCCCTGCCTTGGTAGTCAATGAGGGAGACGTTACGCCCATGGGTGTTGTCCGGTGCCGCTTTCGCATTCGGCCTGGCGTATGGTACATCGTGACCGACTGCACAGTCTGCTTGTTTTGCTATTCAGCTACAGCGTATGCGTTGTTACCTTCGGAAATTTTGCACGGGGGGAAAAGATGGGGGCAGGGAATTCTCTTTGATCGCCCCCATATGCGTAGGATTTTTTTCCTATGGCCCCAGTGGGAGCAAAGGTTGCATGCTTTAGGAGATGAGATGCCAGAACGGCGGGCTCTTAAGCCTCGCAAATAACAGGTAGGGACCT
The DNA here is from genome assembly GCA_002951815.1 of Sulfobacillus thermotolerans. Classification (GTDB taxonomy): domain Bacteria; phylum Bacillota; class Sulfobacillia; order Sulfobacillales; family Sulfobacillaceae; genus Sulfobacillus; species Sulfobacillus thermotolerans. Next base: position 3,126,472 of record CP019454.1, on the reverse strand, counting down.
TGGGACGCGGATTTTTCATCTATTTCTAAGAATTTGGGGATAAAACATACGAGAACACAAATTGTGCGATTTCAGATCTCAAGGATTGACGACGAGTCATCGTGTATCATAGGTATGGTCTATCATGCCATACTATAGGGAGGTCCAAAGAGTGGGTCAAGATTTGCCGTCAACGCGTGAACCCTTGCCCGAATCCCCTAAAAAGCCGGCAAGGGCGATTGCTCATGGAGCTCTTTTGGCCTTCTTAGTCCTCTTGTCCCGCTTATTCTTTGAAGAAATAGGAACCTTAGCCTATATCTATCTGCCGCATGCCTGGGTCGATGCGCCCCAAGGCGAGATTCCTCCCCATGGTGGACTGTGGTTTCAAAGTTTGTTTGGGATCTGGGCGCATTGGGATGGCTATTGGTATTTATCGATTGCGCAGTTTGGCTATCAAGGGCGTACCGCGTCGAGCGCTTTTTTTCCGTTGTATCCTTGGTTGATGCATCTGCTGGGTTCAAGCATTTGGGCCGGTTTGGGAATTAGTTTGGTTGCATTTACCGTCTCCGTCGTCGTGCTATATTTGTGGGTTTCAAACCAATGGGGTCCGGCCGTTGCTTGGATGGCGGTATTAGTCTATGCGTTTTTTCCTACGGGATTTTATTTAAATGCTGTCTATACGGAAGCACTGTACACGGCTTTGGCCTTTTCCACCCTCTACGCTGCCCAAAAGCGTCGGTATTGGTGGGCTTTTGTGCTCGCGGCATTAGCCACTTTAACGAGTATATATGGGATTTTGCTATCGCTTTCGCTGTTTGTTCTCGTGTGGAAGCAAGAACGCCGGTTTTGGCGCGCTGTGGGATTTAGTATCGGGTCGGCGTTAGGTCTTTTGGTATACATGGCGTTTTTGACGTGGCGTTTTCACGATCCGTTGATGTTTCAATCGGTGCAGTCCGATTGGGGCAGACATTTTGCTTGGCCATGGGTTACCTTAGTGACGGCTTTTCACGCAGCGTGGTCCGGTCGTCAAGTGGTGTGGAACTATCCCTACTTGTTTAGTCCGGGCCCCGCTCAAGGACCCGTTATTAATTTTTATAACCTGATTTTTATGGTAGGTAGTCTGATAGTTCTAGTCTTGTACGGTTGGCGATTGCCGCTTTACCTCTGGGCTTATTTAGCCCCAGCACTGGCCGTGACGTTGTTCTTTCCAGCCTATAATCAACCGCTGATGTCCTTTCCTCGTCTTATCTTCGAAAATTTCCCCATTTTATTGGTGCTTGCCATAGCGCTTGCAAGACGCCCCTGGTGGCGTTTTGCGTATTGGAGCGTGTGCTTGTATCTGGGCGCTTTACTGACGGCGCTTTTTGCAACCGCCCATTGGGTAGCGTGACTTTCGGTTGCACTTGACTTAGAAGCAGTTCTTTGGTGTGGGCTTGTTGAATATTTTTTACCGCGTTATAAAAATTAGTTCATTCATTCCTATCTCTTTGTGATAAGGTATATGTGTTAATTCGTACTGAGAGGAGGGCTTTGGAGTGACTCATGTCAAGAAATTGGCAGCCGCAGCGACCATGGGGATTTTAGCAATGGCTCTTGCGGGTTGCGGTTCACAACCTACTATCGATGCTTCCCAATGGATGGTTAACCATCCGGGAACACACACCGTCGATTTGAAAATCGAAGGACTTTATAGTAGTGCGCAACAGAGCAATACTTTTGACGGATTTACTGATGGCCAGCTCGTGGTAACTATTCCGGTTGGATATCATGTGAACATGGATTTCATTAATAAAGGACCGATTCCCGAATCCATCGGAATTTATAAAAACCATCATCTTGCGTTTCCTGGTGCTGGCCAATCCTATCGCCAAGTCGTAACGTTCCCGACGGCGGGATTATTGCCCGGACAGTCGCAGTCTTATTCATTTACAGCAAGTCAGGTTGGCACTTATACCCTAGCGGATATGTTGAATGGGGATCCCAATAATACGCCGACCAGTGGTGTATGGGATATTGTCAAGGTTGTTCCCTCGGGCAACCCGTCCATGAGCAGTTAACGACGCGGCGAGGAAGTGGCTTTCACGCGTTGAGCAACAAAGATTAAGGTCCTGGGGTTTGGCTGGACAACATACCGGTGCAGGGGCGGTTTCTACGTCGCCTGCGTCAGAGGTTAGCTAAACTCGCGATGCATCCGGTGGTTTAAACAGAAGCCGCCCACACAGTATGTTGTGAAACAAATTCGGCCTACGGGACTTTATATCGCAATATTCAGATTATTATTGGCGTCATATTGGGGAGGAGGGTTCCACGTGAGCAAAGTACCAAATGAACCGCCGATCGAGTCTCCAGAGCCTCAACAGCCAGAGTGGAGCCGGCGGCAATTTCTCGTGGGCACGGCGGCGATTGGCGTGGCCGGCGCGGTGACGTTGTTTGGGCGCCAGAGCCTCGTAAATGCGGCGCGGAGCGTATTTGGGTCGCCGGTGAGTTCGGGGACCGTGCATTTGTATGCCTATGACTACTACTACATTCCGAATTACATGACCTGGCGGGTGGGCGACCGCATGGAAGTCATCTTCCAAAACCAAAGCCATACCCACTGGCATGAATGGACCATGGGCCGCCATGTCAATGAGGCCTATTTTCAAGCGTTTGGCAATCTACCGGCCGATGCGTGGCAAGAAGACTTCTGGGATGGGGTGCCGGTGACGTTAAGTGATCCCTACGGCATCGACAACTTTGTGCCCAATCAAGCGATTGTGACCTATGTGGGGCCCAAAGCGGCGTACAACATTCAATCGGGGGGCGATTTTAGCCCGACGTTGAAGCCCGGGGGCAGCCTGCATTTGTCGTTTACGGTGCCGAACAAGCCCGGATTGTGGGATTTCGGCTGTTTTGTGCAGCAATACATTCACTACCGCACCGGGATGCGGGGCCAAGTGATGATCCTGCCGGCCTAAGCGCGGCGAGGGAAAGGAGGAAGTGCCCGCATGGGAGAAAATGTCGTCTTTGCGGTGCTGTGGGTTGTCTTCAGCGTGCTGGGGGAGATCGGCGACCGCGTGATCATTCGGCACAATCCGATGTACTACATTGTGTCCAACCAAGGGCAGTTGGCGCTGCAAGCGTTTAACTTTCTGTTGGTGGTGCTGACCCCGGTATTTGTGTTTGTGGTGCTCTTTTTGGTCTTTACGATGGTCCGGTTTACCACCAAGCGGGGCGAAATGCCGCCGGCCAATAAGCGCTTTGCGATTGACAACAAAGCGTTCGTCTTGGTCTGGGTGGGCGGCTCGATTGCGTTAAATCTGCTATTTTTCCTGCATCCGACGACGTCGGCGATGGAGCAGATGTTTGCCTTGGATCAACCCGCCGCGAATACCCACGACCTCGTCGTGGATGTGACGGCGCGGCAATGGCAATGGATTTTCAGCTATCCGCAGTATGGGCTCACCCAAACGCTGACGCCCAACGGCCAAAATTTGCTGGAGTTGCCCGTGAATGTGCCCGTGAAGTTCGTGTTGCGGTCGTATGACCCGTATCACACCTATGACCAATATGCGGATGTGATTCACAGCTTTTGGGTGCCGGCCTTTGGGATTAAAGAAGATGTGATTCCAGGCGAAACCCGCTATGAGTACCTGACGCCGACCGCGATTACGTCGTATGCCGTGAATCCGATGGTGCGCGTGCAGTGCGCCGAAGTGTGCGGCCCGGGCCACCCGTGGATGGAATCGCCGTTAGCGGTGGTGTCGGATCAGCAATTTGCGCAGTGGGTGAAAGCCCAGAAAGCCTTAGCCAACGGCTAAGGGTCCCCCGCCGAGGCGCTCGGTGGGATAACGAAGGAGGGAACATTGTGGCACATGCTATGACCGTGCCGGAATCCGGGCACGCGCCGCGACCGCGGAAGGCCCCCATGCCCCCCGTCTTGCGGGCGTTTTTGTGGGCGGCGATTGGGTTTTTGTTGCTGAACACCTTTGTGATTGCCGTGGATCCATTTCGTGGCCACCCCTTTGTGACGGGGCCGTCGGTGGTGTTCGGCTGGGTCGGTGCGGCGATCGGGTGGCTGTTGGGCATTGGGCTGTATGATGCGGTCTTATTGCCGTTAATGGGCTTTCCCACGCGCTGGCAGGAGCGGCAGCAGGGCTGGCGCCGGTACTGGGAATTTGCGACCGACCATAAAGTGATTGGCTTGCAGTACATGATGTTTGCCGTCGGCGGGTTTCTAATCGCCGGAGGCATTGCGATGCTGATGCGCTATGAGTTGATGACCCCGTATTTGACGATTTTCCACTACCCGTCCAACTACCTGACGGCGGTGGGCATCCACGGGACGTTGATGATGTTCTCCTTCGCAACGGTGTTTATGATCGGCGGCTTGGGAAACTACTTTGTGCCGTTGATGATCGGGGCGCGCGAAACCGTCTTATCGAAACTCTCCGGGATTGGCGTGTGGTTGGTGCCGGTGGGGATTTTGACGGTGTTGTTCAGCCCCTTGCTGGGGGAATGGTCCACCGGCTGGCGGGGGTATGAGCCGCTGGCGGGGCAAGATGCGAACGGGATTTTGTTCTACTATCTGGGCGTGCTGGCGCTGACCATGTCCTCGCTGATTGTGGCGTTGAACTTGGTCGCGACGGTGATGTTCCGGCGGGCGCCGGGGCTGACGTGGGGACGGTTGCCGCTGTTTGTGTGGGGGCAAGTGACCGTCAACCTGCTGATGTTGATTTGGTTTCCGGAAATCCAGACCACCTTTGTGATGGCCTTGCTGGATAAAGTGGTGCCGTTGAACTTTTTCACGGCGACGGGCAGTCCGCTCACGTACCTGATGTTGTTCTGGCTGTTTGGCCATCCGGAAGTGTACATTATCGCCGTGCCGGCGTTTGCCATCTGGAACGAAATTATTCCGGTCATGGCGCAGAAATCGCTGTTTGGGCGGCAATGGGCCGTGATTGGCTTGGTGTTCGTGATGATGTTGTCGGGCTTGGTGTGGGCGCATCACATGTTTACCAACCTGCGGAACAGTGAGATTCTGCCGTTCTCGTTCTTTACGGAAATGATTTCAATTCCCACGGGCTTTGCCTACATGTCGGCAATTGGAACGCTGTGGAAATCGAAAGTGCGGCTCAATACCCCGATGCTGTGGATTTTGATGAGTATGTTTAACTTCCTGATTGGGGGGTTAACGGGGGTGTTTTTGGCCGACCCGATCGTGAACTTGCAGCTGCACGACACGTTCTGGGTGGTGGGGCACTTCCACTACACGATTATCGGGTCGATGGTGTTTAGCGGCTTTGGGGCGATCTACTACTGGTTGCCGAAACTGTCGGGGCGGACGTTTAACGAGACGTGGGGGAAGACCTTGGCCATTATCACGTTCTTAGCGTTCAACCTGACCTTTAGCCAGTTTTTCCTGCTGGGCTTGCACGGGATGAACCGGTGGGTGCCGGCGTACCCCGCGTATCTGCAGCCGATGAACTTCGAGGTTTCGATCTTCGCGTTTATCTTGGGCGCGGCGTTCTTGGGCAATATTTTGTACATTGGCTACTGCTGGCGGAACGGCGCGCAGGCGGGGGAGAACCCGTGGGGCGCGAAGACGCCGGAATGGTTTACGAGTTCGCCGGCGCCGCGGTATAACTTCCCGGTCCAACCGGAAATTGTGGGGAGCTTGTATCTGTATGGCGAGGGCACCAAAGTGCCGGTGGTGACGACGGCGCTCGGGGAACTGGCGGCGACCAGTCGAGCGACGCAGGATCCGCAGTTTGACTGGCACGATTACGCGCCCGACGGAGGAGGGGTCACGTCATGACGAATGCACCGGAACAGCGCCGCAGTGCGGCGCTGACCCCGGCGAACTACCGGGCGGTCCGCTTTAGCATGTTGTTTTTCATCGCGACGCAAATCGTGCCCTTTGTGGTGCTGTTTGAAGCGAAGTATCTGTACGACGGATCCTATGTTTCACCCCAAGCCGACCAAGGCTTTGGCGTGGCGGGGGCGGTGCTGATGGCGCTGAGCGCGTGGGTCGCGTGGCAAGCGCTGCGGGCCCGCACGGGGCCGGACGCCCGCGAGCGGGTGGCCACCCGCTTGAAAGTCGCCGCGGGGCTTGGCTTGCTGGCGATGTTGACGGTGATTTACCAGTGGGGCCTGCGGTATGCGTCGCCGCAAGGACGCTTTGGGGAAATGTATTACGTGATTTCGGGCGCGGATATGGTCTACGCGGTGGTCGGGCTGATTATGGTGGGCATCGCCATCTTACGCAACGCCCGCCAAGACATGGCGCCGGAACGGTTTTGGACGGCGGAAGCCAGCGTGTACTTTTGGGTCTATGTGGCGTTGGCGTGGATTGCGAGCTGGGTGGTCGTGTTTTTACTGTAAGCGCCAAGACGCGAGAAATGGAGGCCTGAGGATATGAGCGGAGGATTTTGGCCAACCTTACCTTTGAAGATTCCCTATAGTGAAGGGGTGCCGCATTGGTGGGACCCGGCGTGGTGGATCTTTCAGATTGTGGTCATGACGATATTGTTGTTGACGCTCCGGCGCGTGGCGCTCAGTGTCGACAAAAGCGACAAGGCGGCGAAGACGTCCGCCAGTGGGCGTCGGCCGGGCGCGAGTTCGGACCAGCCCCCGTCGATTCCGGGATAAACTTGTTGTTATAGGGAGTCAAGATACAAGGCCGCCAGCATTCCTGCTAGGAGTGTTGGCGGCCTTTTTCTACGCCTATTTATAACGGGCGGTTGGCTACTGCGGGTGTATGCCACGATGAATCGCTACGCACAATTTCAGCGCGGATGCGGCGCACACACCGGCGGCATAACAACGCATCTAAGCGCCAGTGTCCATTGACTGACGAGATCTTAACCGTCTTCCACCGCGACAGATTGGGGAAATGGCTACACCAAGAAAAAGACTGTCCTAGCCCCGAAGTGGCCTGTCCACAGCAATCGCAGATGAGCATGTTACGCCTCCCATGTGCATTCACTCCTTTGTATTATAGGCGCATGTTTCCATGGCCCACAGTTTCAAATACACTCTCAAGACGGTTGGCTTTGAATGACCATCCCTCCTATTAATGTAGTGTCCTAGTCCTAAAGAATGTGTCGGATTTCGATTTTATTTCTTCAATAATAGTGGCTACGGACGATTAGAACGCCACTTGAGGCTGTCTCTCGCGGCCAAAAACGTACTGGCACTGTGAAGGGGCCCTGTATGACCGAAAAAACCTGAGACAAATGTGAGACGTTTCATGAGACGTTTTGAATTACAGTACAAATACGGTACCAAAAGGAGCTAGCGCGCTCAGGATGAGCACAAATGTTGCCGAACCACAAAAAGACGATACGAAGAACGGGGGGCACCACAAGTGATTGAAGAAGTGGGGTCGTACAATACGGAGTACCGGGAGAGCATTATTGGACGCGATGCCGTGTGGCAGGCACTACAGCACACGCCACAACGTCCTGTAGGCACGCGTCCCATTCTATATCTTTGGGGACCAGCTGGCTGCGGTAAATCGTATCTTTTACAACGGTTCTTTGAGTCGATGATGGATTGGGAGGGCGAGATGATCTTTACCGACGGCCTCCTGGATAACCAGTATGAGATGGCCGGCTCAAGGCACGGCCAACATGGATGGCCGCGGATCATGATGCAAGTGGAGGCGGTTAAAGACAAAGAGCGTCTCTTATGGATTGTGGATAACTATGATGCTGTCCAAGATTTGTGGCCCGTCATTGCTGGAGTCCGCCGAGCTGGTGGCTGTGTTATCTTATCCGGGCGTCAGTCGCCACGCCGCTTGTGGCCTGGCGAGCAGTCAGGACAAATTGTGTCGCACCGGCTGACGGATTTTGATGTGGATACAGCTCGTCAGTTATGTGCTCAGTTAGACGTCCATGATCCCGCCGTGGTGGAGGAAGCCATTGCTATCTCCAGGGGGCGCCCGAGGTTGTTGTGTATGATGATGGATAGCATCAAATTAGTGGCCGAGGCATGGCCGGGTGATAGTGCGGTGGCGTGCGGAGTGATGACAGGAGGAATGACGTCATTTCTCTTAGAGCAAGTGTGCCATCCGGGCTCTCAGCGTATGGCTTGGCGAGCGGGACAGGGCAACGATAAAGATGTCGATGCCTTAATCGCCGTCTCTTCAATGACCCCGATCTTTAACCGCCACTTGCTCGCCGAAGTGCTAGGGCATCAGGCTGTGGCAACGTCGTGGGATGCATTAACGTCGATGCCCTTCGTGGATGCCTATCAAGGCGGGTATTATGGAATGCCGGCGTTGGTGCGAGCACGGGTAAGGCGCGCAGCGCAAGCCTCACGGCCTTGGATGTGGGAACAATGGACACGAAAACTAGCCGCTTATCATCTTCATCAAGCACTCCATAAGCAGGCGACGACAAGCGAGGAGTTTTGGGACCGGATCATGCCCCTCATACGGATGAAAGTCGGGAAGCCATTATTCGACCGTAGTGATGAGTTTACGTGGAGTTGGGGTCGGCTATCGGAGTTGCCCTCCGCGTCTTATGATGCCGCACAGGTCTCTTATACGCAGGCGGAAGTGCTGACGGCATTTCACCAAGACGGCACCGCGGCCGGATATGTGGTCATCGACCGTCGCAGTCACGATCAATTGCTTATTATTCATGATTTGCAGGTGCCAGACCATGATGGACTCACGGAACAGACGGTCTTCGGGGCGCTCCTTCGCGTCTTTCCGCCCCAAGGCAAAGTGCTGTGGACCGTACGGGAGACATCGCCAGCCATGAGCCAGGTGTTGAATCATTTGGGATTTGGATTGCCGATGAATCCAAAGAATGCGACACCATCTAGGATGCTCGATTTGGCTACAATGGGATATCATGCCTGGCTGGCCGATATTCTGCGAGCCCCGGTTGCCCCGCCGCCTGAGCACCCAATTCCTGCGATTCAAGAAGCGCTTCAGTTGTTATCTTCCGAACCAGATTTAGAACGAACCGTCCTGGCCGAGTATTGGCGTCAGGTTGGGGTTCCGGACCAATTACGGGCATGGTTCCTCGATGCCTTGACGTCGGCCGATTTAGGAGCGCATATTGGCGGGAAAACGTTGCTGGCGCTGTATTATTTGGATAAGCAGGGGACCCATGAAGAATTGGCGGAACGTCTGCACCTCTCCCGTGCCACATACTTTCGCAACCACCGGGCGGCGCTAGAACGCTTGGCTCAGGCCCTATTTGAATGACCTGTGTACCAAGCGTTCAAGTTAAAAACGCGCCGGAATAGGAGCGAGGCACCTCCCCCTAATGGGGAGGCATTCGGTTATGGGAGGTCGAATAAAAGACCACCTGGGCATAATCTTCAAGGGCTAAACGACGAGCGGTTTGAATGGCATCTGCCACATCGTCGTGAAGCCCTGACACACTCCATCCAATGCCAAAGGGAAAGTGAACCGAGCGCTCGCCAGTCATCCGGCGTGTCACCGCTTCGGCTTCTCCCCTTGTTGCCGCGGGGAGAAAAATTACCCATTCATGGTCATCCCACTGGATGACTGTATCCGATTCGCGGACATGGTGGGGAATACCCTCTAATACTGTGGGCTGTCTATAGGGCTGGGATGTACTATTCATGAGGAGAATATAAATATAAGCCCATGACGAATGGGGTTGCAACTGAGCGCGCTTAATATACGCCTTGATGCGGGATTCTCCCGCCTTGCGTGTCAAAATCCTATTCCACTGGTCAGACGAGCCGGTCTTTGTTACTTTCGGCGATCCTTCGATTAGCGCTGTGGGCCAACGCGTGAGAAGCTTTTTCAGCGCCCGGTGAATATGGCGCGTGGCGGTGCGTGGTGCAATCTCCATGGTCTGGGCGATTTGTTCTGCTGTATAGCCTTGGGCTGCGAGCTTTAGCGCGTCTATTTCGGTTTGCGTCAAGGCAGGAATTGCGGCCGATTTATTTTGGTATGCCTTTCGGGCCATATCCGAATTCGTCCTTTCTTTATATACAACCATCCATTATGTTGGCCCTTTGAGTGTAATGGGTTAAAAAACCGTAAACAGTCTCAGGCTTTGTCTCAACCCACTTCCCCAGACAAGATCAGATGTCTTCATCCCCTTTATGGGCTATAAGGCGCTTTGCACCAATACTCGGTCGATAAGAGACCAAAATTGCGACTGCGACTGGTACTGTTCCTTGTTTCCTGCCCTGTTAGCGTATGAGTGAGAACATCACGGGTAGGAAGGGAAGCGAACCATTTTGGCAGATATGGCACCAAATACGGCATGGGTACCCCATCGGCAATTAGTGTCAGTGGTGATTCCCGCCAAGAATGAGGCGGGACGCATTGGTGAGGCCATATACACAATAGACGCGATCTTTCAAGCGGCTGACATGGCGGTAGAAATCATTGTCGTTGATGACGCGTCTTCCGATGACACCAGTACCGAGGCACGAAGAGCGGCGGATGTTGTGCATTCTCCGGTTCACGTGTTGAAAACCCATACCTCGACCGGAAAAGGCCATGCCATTATGTGTGGATTTCAGGCCAGTAGAGGCGACGTTGTCGCCTTTATTGATGCCGATTTGGAATACCCCGCGGAACTATTGCCTGCAATGGTAGAACTCATTGGCAAAGATTATGACCAATGCGTCATTGCTTGCCGGGAACATGATGAACGTCCGTGGTTTGAACGCCACACCTCCCGCTTAGCGCATTGGCTAGCATCTAAGGTGTTGCAGCTCCCCGTCAAGGATACACAAGCGGGCATGAAAGTCTTCCCAGGGTGGTTTGCGCGAGATGTCTTAACGAAAGCCAGGGAACCGGGATGGCTCTATGATATTGAAGCGTTAATGAAGGCAAGGCGTCATAATTTGCGGATTATCGAGGTTCCCGTCAATCAGCGCAGTGTGCGTCCACGACGAGCCGGACTGAATCATATGGTGGCTTGTGTGCCGTCTTTGGGGAAGATGGCATGGGCTCATTGGTCACACGTATTCCACCGCGTGTGGGAGGATAGATGGCAGCTTTTGCGGTTTGGGGTGGTGGGTTCACTCAACACAGTGGTCGATATTGCGGTCTTCTGGATGTTTATGTCGATTTGGCCACCATTTCACAACGGATTTCTCGCTGCTTTGGAATCGTTAGGCGCATGGATTGTGGCGAGTATATGTGGCTATATTCTGCATTCTCGTGTTAGTTTTCGCACCCCCTTACCGGCCTTCGGATTCTATGTGGTGACAAGTCTTGGAGTGGCCGTGCAGATGACACTCAGTGGATTGTCGTCGCACGTCTTGGGAAATACTGGAGCTTTATTGGGCAAAGTAGCAGGAATCGCTGTGGCATCAATGGTGACCTATACAGGCTATCACATTCTCGCTCGCCGTTCTCACAGTCTTTTAGGAGTGGAACAACCCCTTCACAGTCGAACGTAATAAGAACCCGCACAATCACGCTTCGTGACGATGCTTGGAGTTTTTAACAGACGGCACCCCGGATGATCTGCGCCGATACTCTTATTGAGACGCACTGTGGGACAGACGAAATGGCGCTCATGGCCTACAGTAATAGTGACGGTATTAGCACCTTTTCAATATCTTGCGAGTCCAATGGAGGACCTTAATGACCAACACAACGTCGTCCCTTGTTAATCCACCACTGACGCGAAACACTCCTACTCTAGCTATTCGGAATAGGCGCAAATCCTGGATGCTGTCGGAAGGTCAAGGAATTGCCGTATTGGCCTTTTTCGTTTATGCGGCGGTCAGTGTCTATTTTATTTACGATCTGCACTATTATGCGGGCGACGCAGCCTCTCGGGTCAGCAATGCTTATTACGTCTTATTTAGTCGCGACCCACATTTGGGAGCTATTGGGCTCATATGGAACCCTCTGCCGAGCCTCTTAGAATTACCCATCGTGGCCCTACATCCTTGGTTTCCCGCCGTTGTGTCCCGCGGTATTGCGGGCAATGTGGTGACGGCAGTCTTTGGGGCCATTGGGGTCTATCATTTCAACCACATTATCCAAGGCTTTACGGTTCCGAAGGGGGTGCGAATTACGGCGACCCTCATCTTTGTGCTCAATCCCTTTATTATTCTCTATGGTGCTAATGGAATGACCGACTTGCTTTGGGTAAGCTGTATGTTGGGCAGCTACGATGGACTCTTTGACTATCTGCAACATGGATCGTTACGCCGACTGATGGCTGGGGGCTTTTGGCTTGCCATGGGATTTGGTATGCGCTACGAAGCCGTTCCTTTTGGAGCTTTTGTGATTGCTGCGTTGATTATCGCGCAATGGGGGAAAGCTCATCCAGCTCAATGGCAAGGGTCGGCGATTTTGCTTGGAGCGCCTATCGTATTTGTGGGGGGGCTTTGGCTCTATTTTAACTGGCTCGTTATGAAAAGCCCGCTTTATTTCTTAAATTCTAGTTATGGGAATTTAGCTCAGACGGCGACAGGGGCCGGCGTCAATGGCGCCTTAGCACGCGCTTATCACCACATCTTTGGTTCCCTGCTTTACGTTGCACACTTTGGTTTTTTGTATTGGCCCATTTATCTCGGAGGAATTTTTACGTTGTTCTTTTGTTTTGGTAAGCGTAAAGACGCCCGGGCTATTGTGTTAATTGCGGGTACCATTGGGGCGGTGGCGCTCGAGCTGGCTTTCGTCTATTCAGGACATTTAGCCGATTGGGATCGGTATTTTATCACCTTTATTCCCAATGGTCTGTTGCTTATGATTTATGCGGCCTCAAAAATTCGAATACCTAAAAGTCTGTTATCCCGCAGCTTTTTGTGGGCAGGCTTGTCATTGATATTGATATCAGGAAATGTCGGAACGGTTTTGGCAGTGCAAATTCCCGTCTTGAGTCATCCGAATGGTCCGATTATCGATGCGGCTTTTCGCGGGCAGTCATTGCGGTATGCTGATAATCCTTTTACGTCAACGGCGAACGTGGTGCAGTATATCAATAACCATCCCCACCTTACAATTTTAGCGGATACCTTTATTGATTGGCCAATAGCCGTTCGCATCCATCACCTAAATCAGCTAACCATTACGTCAGATTATGATTTTGCTGCCATTTTGCATAATCCACGAGGCCGGGTCGATGCGTTTTTGGTGCCGCGTCCGCTGTTTACCGCTAAACTCGACGCGATCAATCGCCAATGGCCCGGGTTATGGGCGGGTTCCGTGCCGTGGACACGGCTGATTAAAAGTTTTCCCGGACCTGACAAATTCCGGCTCTACGCGATTTTGCCATCTGCGCCTTAACGTAAAGACTCCCCCGCATCTGTCGGAGCCGGGGGAGTAAAACATGAGTAGTAGCTGGTCTATTGCCGAATCGTCAACGACAACAGAGGAGACTGTTCGCCTGTAGAGTTTGTAACTTGAAGCGTAGCAGTACCCGGCAATAGAGCAGGACCCGACGAGCCGTTGGGAATAACTAAGACGACGTGGGAATTGGTCCATTGCAGAATATGAATTTTGTACCAATCACTGGGGGCCCCATAATTAATCCCGTTTTGACTGATTAGCACATATCCAGACCCTTGGGTAGCGCCCAAGTTCGTACCCGTAATCGTTAGGATGGTTCCGGGTTGCAAAGCACTATCAGGGCTTAGCGAAACCCCTAATTGGGGGGGCGGTGTTACCATAACCGGGGCGATGTTGGATACTACGCCGTTGTCAGTTGCCAACTCGATAGTGGCCGGACCATTGGCTAGGCCTGGTCCCGAATAGCCATTTGGCACTTTAAAGGTAACAGAAGTTGGACTCCACTGACTAATAGCAATATGGTAGTCATCCCCTGGTCCCCCATAATTGACGTTGTTCTGGGAGATCTGTACGTACGCCGGAGCTTTCATGGCAGATCCCAAATGCAAACCTTGGAGTGTCACCACTTCGCCATCATACACGGTTCCTGGGCTTTGAATAACAGGAGTATGTTTGTGATAGGTAATCTTCGGCAGCGTGCTGCCTTCGGTATTTTGGCTTAGAGACAGGGAGAAGATGGGGGCCGTCGTGGTGGTACTGAGCAAAGAGGCGCCAGGTACTTCGTAAGTTTGGTCATTGACTGTTACGGACTGGGGCCTCGCCGTTTCATTAATGAGAAATAGGCTTTGGCCCACATTGCTCTTAATCGCTCCGACAACGAAGGAACCGTTGGTCCATGTGCTTAAAACGCCCCCTTGGCCAATAGCGTTCATTAGCTGGGACAGGGCTTGACCAGAGGGGTATAAAGTATTGGCTGGGAGTTCAGGAGACTGTCCATCTCCAGCAAGGGCGAAGAGACCAAATGGCGCGTTAGCATTGGTCGCCACGGGCCAAGACGGTGTTGCCACATGGGCCTGCCCATCATAGCTCCAAACGAAAAGTTTGGAGGCGCCTTCCGCACGCCACAGCATCGCACTCTCTACCATCGCAGCTCCATAAACTGGGCTGATGGATTGTGGGCCTGGTTCCCCACACGGATTGTATTCGGTGACCCATGTGTGGATATGCCCAGCTATAGAGGGGGGCACATTAGCCGCAATCTCCTCGTGCACGTAATTCATGGCTTGGGAGATGTATTGGGGAATTTGCGTGAGCAATTCGGCGTTCGAGAGGTTTGATGCAAGGGGATAGTCATGGATGCTGACAAAATTGATATAGGGAGCATCAGTGCGTAATACCGTCTGATTCCAGGTGCGGCTATACGAGCCCATTCCTACAGAGAAAGAAATGCCGACTTTCATTGCGGGATCAACCGCATGGATCGCTTGGGCGATCTGAGCCGCACTTTGCGCATAATAGGCGGCAGAGTGCGAGGGATTCATGTTGGCGGCAAAATCCCAGGGACCATATTCCTCGCTACCAATGACAATAGCGGAAATGGGAAGATGATGACTCACGATATATTGCGTGAGAAGAGTAGCGTCTTGGGCATCTCCTCCGCCGGTGAACGTTGGGTTCTCATCATAATTAAAGATAAATAAGCCGCTATTATCCGTAGCCTGTAAGATATGGGACCAGTCATTAAGTGACACCGCACCGGTCCCCCCGTTGCGAAATGTATTGCTGACCCAACTCCACTGGTTGTCGTTAGGAAATTGCTGCATTCCCATGCCCAGTGTTTGCAGGGTTGGTATGGTGGAGGGGAGATTTAACTGACTATCATAGGAAAACACGTCAATGCCGAAATCATTGCGGCTTATCGAGGTGGTAAGGGGGGGCGCAGCAAGAACCGCGTTACTTGCTACCGTGGAAACGGAATGGTTCACGGAAAGAAAAGTTAATGGGAGCGCCAGCGCACTAAGCGCCATCAATTTAACCATCGGCGTCATTGGATTTTCTTCCTTTCATGTCCTCCGACATGAAACGAGACCTCCCGGAAAGCGGGACGGTCTCAAATCCAATGTCCCGTTTCGGCAACTGGCTGGCATTTACCGTAATGGTAAGAAGCCCCTTTAGTTTTGCGTCCCTGTTTTTCAATCAGGTTTGCCCTTATCGGCCGTTTCAATGCTTGACTTGGTTCTTCCAAGTTTTTCTAATCTCATAGTAATCCTAGATGCAAAGAATGTTCAAGATTTAAACAGGTCAAAACCGCAAAATATTTACCAGTTTGCGCCGGTAACGATGGGATTGTAAGACGCAGTCTGAGACGCTAGCTGGTACGGTATCGCGAGACCCTATTCTTTACAATGAGCACAGGAAACCATCTACGATGTGATTAACGCTTTAGGATGGCGAGAGGATGAGGTGGACGATGAAGACTTTGAGACGCAGTGTTTGGACTGCAGGTAGCGTAGCAATATTTCTCGTGGCCATGTTGTTGATGTTTTGGACTATTGATATTCTCCCGCTTGTGCTCTTTGGGGGAATGATTATTGTTTATGCCTCCTTGTCCTCCCAGCAGAATCACAAAAGGAAAACCGTTTTGCATCCGCCTCAGCCAGTCGAGAATTCCCAGAAAGGAAATATCTCATGATAGTCGATCCGAGTCATTTTGTGGATTCCATGGCCGCGATATCTCAAGAGGACATTGAGAGCATCGACCTCTTTCCCACAAGGAATTCTCAGGGACAAATCCATGACCCCGTTGACCCGAGTGCAGCACTCATGTTAGATGCGGCCAGTGCACAAAAGGCTGGCCTGCTAGCCTTTCGGTTTGATTCGGGCAGGGTCTGTGTGGCTGCGGTGTTTCCCTTAAGTGATGACGCACGAGCTTTATTAGGACGCATTGTCGTGCCGGTAACACTTTACCGTGCGAGTGCGCGGAGCATTGCTCACGCGTACCGACGCGTCTTGGGTGAACACCATGATGTGCGGCCATCATCTTATTTCGGAGAAACCGCGAGACGTTTAGGGCTCATTTCCTCGCGCGATGTTGACAGCGCGTTGGCAGAACAGGCACGGCGCGGTGGAAAACTCGGCCAAATTTTGGTTCAGCACCGGGTCCTCACTTATTGGGGGGTGGCCCGGGTTGTAGCGTCGCAACTCAACCTTCCGGAAGTAAACTTGTTAGCACAAGATCCAGAAAAAATTGCCCACGAACCCAATCTGAGCCATGTCTGGGCTCTAAGGGAGGAACAGTTTTGGCGCCAAGCCCGGATGGTACCCATTGGATGGAGTGGGTCGGCGGCTGTGCTGGCTGTCGAAGATCCGTGGCAGTCACAACAAGCGGTGGAGGAATTAGAGCGTCTTTTGCCCTCTGCTCCTCAAGTTATGGTGTCTGGCAAGCGTGATATTGAGGCCGTGTTAACGGCCCGATTTCACGTTGTTGATATGGCTATGAGCCGTGACCACCTGGCTACCGTTCGGCCTGAAGATTCTGCCCGAAAGACTATGACACGAAGACAATGGGTTAGTGTTGCGGTCACCTTAGCTTGTGTCGTCGCGCTCTTAGTGTGGCATCCTAGTGTGGCCATATCGGTCCTCAGTAGCTTGCTTATCATTATGTACTCTGTGACTATCGCCTATCGTCTGTGGATGATTCGCCAAGGCACGGATATTCCTGATTCCGCCTTAGGGAGTCAGGATATGGTTGCGGCATTAGACGAGCGCGATTTACCGATTTATACGATTTTAGTACCAGCCCGTGAAGAAGCGGCCGTCTTGCCAACTCTAACACGGGCACTAAATGCTCTTGACTATCCAAAGGACCGACTCGACGTCAAGTTACTGCTTGAAGCTGACGACGAGGACACGATTGCGGCCGCAAAGGCCGCTAACTTACCGCACTTCATCGATATCGTGATTGTCCCCCCAAGCGAGCCACGCACTAAGCCCAAAGCCTGCAATTACGGACTGCAACTGGCCAGAGGGGAGTACGTAACCATTTTTGATGCGGAAGATCTGCCTGAACCTTTGCAACTCAAAAAAGCCATTGTGGCATTTCGTCAGCATGACGATAAACTGGCGTGTGTCCAGGCCAAGCTCTCCTATTTTAATGCGGAACAAAACCTATTAACGCGGTGGTTCACGGCGGAGTATGCATCGTGGTTTGACCTCTTTTTACCGGCGTTATATCGCGCTAAGCTGCCCATTCCTTTAGGGGGGACATCGAACCATTTTCGCATTGACCGCTTGCGCGAGTTAGGAGGATGGGATCCCTACAATGTTACCGAAGATGCGGACCTAGGCATTCGCCTTTACAAAGCCGGTTACTATGCTTCCGTCATCGATTCGAATACGTATGAAGAGGCCAACTCTGAATTTGTCAATTGGGTTCGCCAACGCTCACGGTGGATTAAAGGTTATATTCAAACATGGTTGGTGCATATGCGCCATCCCATTAAACTCTACCGGTCCATGGGAGCACGAGGATTTTGGGGATTTCAAATGTCTATTTTAGGGACTCCCCTCATGTTTTTGTTAAACCCGCTGTATTGGTTTCTTACGAGTTTGTGGTTTATGACCCACTGGCATGTGATTCCGTCGTTATTTCCTCCGGGCATCTATTACTTAGGTATGATTAATCTGTTAGCCGGCAATTTCATCTTTACCTATATTAACGCGTTGGGGGTAGCCAAACGAGGGAATTGGGAGCTGGTACCGTATACGGTGCTGACCCCCATTTATTGGAGCATGATGTCTTTAGCGTCTTGGAAAGCCTTAATGCAGCTGATCACACGGCCATCTCATTGGGAAAAAACCGTACACGGATTAAGCACAGCACCCTATGATGTCACCTCGGTCATGGGGAACTCTGCACAAGAATCGGCTGTGTAACGGGTTTTAAGCATTAATCTCCTCCCAAGACGCAAGTGTTTTAGACACGCCAATCGTCTTTCAACCGTCCGGCGTTTATCGTAGAGTCGACCTAGACCTTGTGATAGATTGTTCCTTGAGAGTTCGAGACGGGTTTTGTTTACGAGTTCCACTTTCTTTTTACATGCATTGAGACGGCGTTTTCGTGGATGTTTTGTGGACACGGCCTTTTATGGCAACGGCGTATTTAGCCCTCGTTATGAGGGCTCTATCTCTTACGGGTACGCTGCTAACCCCGCTGTTGCTACTGTGTTTGGATATTGGATTTGATAACGGCTTTGACATTTTTCATGTGAAGAGGTACGGCTTCTCCATTGATAGGTTGGTCAAGAAATAATCAGTATTGGTAATATTGTATTTGACAGAAGGATTATCCCCCCAACACGGTGGGGGGATAATGCATTAATGATCTTCCCGACTTTCCGCCAATGGGTGTCGTTATCTGACAAGATCCGCACGACGCGGTGGTCCTTTTATTTACCATGCCGTTTGAATCACGGCCGCACTCGGGTGCCAAATGGGGTCAAATGAGGCGCCTTGGCCTGAGCGTGGCAGCATGACGCCCCACCAATAGAGACCCTGGGCATGGCCCTGCCACGCTTTAATGGCAGCTGCGTCATATTGGGCTTGCACGGACCAGTTCGTTGGTCCCGGAGGATCCCAGACCCATGGGGCTTGCCAAGCATGAGGCTTGGGCATAACGCCGAGTTCCGTGATGACGAGGTTAGGGATTTTAGCGGTTTGTGATATCCAAGGCTGCCATGCCTGCACCAAAGCCGACTCGGTACCGGAAGGCGTATTGAGTGGATAATAGGCATCAAGACCAATCCACGTTAATTGTTTGGTCCATGGTGGCAGGGCAGCTAAGCTCGGGCTATTCCAATTAAACGAGTACAAGAGCGGGCCTTGATATACCTGTTTCACCGCGTGTATAACCGTATCCCAGCCTTGGTTATCGCTTTCTATTGACGAGAGCTCTGTGCCGATATCAAAAGCCCCGACATGCTCTTGTTGTCCTAATGCAGCGTAAGGGGTGAGAGCCTGGGCATAGTGCTTAAACCAGCTGTTCAATGACTGCGGTGCAATATCACCACGCCAATGACCTGAAGGCGTTAACGTGCCCTCGTCTAACATGGGACGAAGCATGACGCTGAGATGATCGTGGTACGCTTGCAAAATGACCTGGCGAATGACACGGGGCGACGGCGTAAAATGCACAGGGCCAACATTATTGGCTTGCCAATTGCTTTGTCCGAAAGGAATAACAATGGCAACGGTGCGAACGTGCAAGGCAGCCACAGCATTTATCACGCCATCAATTTGAGAAGGGGTCGGGGTATTCCACACCTCGACATTGATGCCTGATTGAACTGTGGGCCAAGGGGGAGCTACTAAAGGCTTGGCAACGACGTGCACCTTGTGGGGTGGGTGTGTGGCAACGGGCTGAACGGCAGCTTTTTGGCCACACCCTGCCAAAGTTAACGCCAGGGCGCTCGCGAATAATAAACGTAAATAATGCATGAGATGCCTCCTTGCGCATGCAAGCACCAAGAGCTGTGGCGTCGGTTCGCTTTCCATAAAGACCGCTAAACCTGAAAAGATATAGAGCTCCGTCGATGCTTCTTTTTACGAGACCCCTTTAAGAAACCTGTCAGATTCCCAAAAGGCGTGGAATGAACTAAGCCTTGGGCTGCAAACTTTGGTGAAGAATGCGTTCAGCCATGGTGATGAGATTGGTTTTGGTTGTCGCGATGGCTCCCGTCCATGTTCCGTGAGTGCGGGGTGCAACCATGGCTTCAGATACCGTGAGCGGATCTAACCGAATAGGGCTGGATGACGAAAGCGATGGGGCACTGGCCGGAAAAGCCGCAAGCGACCACCGCAAGTACCGCACGCCATCAGGCTGCTTGACCGAATCTGTCCACTCAATATCAACATATGTGGATCTCGGTCCTCCCACGTAGTTGGCGGGCAAGGTAACCGCATAGGCGGTGGCCACAATGCCCGGAATCAGTTGAAAGGACTGGGCCGCGGCGATGTTGTCCCCATGATACAACAGACAATTATGAAACCCATAAGCTGCCAGCATATTGGCATTGGCAGCGCTCCAGACCTCGACCAAAGCTTCGTGGCCGGTGTGCGTATCGACGTACATGTCGGCAAGTGTAGCCGAATGCGGCCCTAAAATCGAGGATTCATTGGCATGGTATACCGATGCGCTCATGAAGCCCCGAAGGTCTGGAATCAAGGCACTGAGGGCGTTGTGGGAGATGGGCTGGGGCTTGCCGAAACTCCCTTTGGCTAGGGAAAACAAAGGGGTGAGCAAATAGAACACCAGGCCAGATAGTAAAATGGCGGCAATGAGCCGACCAACGCCTGCGTGAGGGATCGACCGGTTTTCTTGGGGAGACGGCATGGATAAGCCGAAAGGCCTCATTAACCCAATTAAGACCACAGTCAGCATGGCAAAGAGCACGAATCCTAGTACCGGATGGATATAGGAAAAGGTAAAATGGGGACCAATGATATGAACGGCTAGGACAATCGCTATGAGCCGGATCCAATTCAAAACCAGAGCGCCGGTGAGTGCAATCAAGCTAAGATAGAGCTTGTGTTGCCATCTGCCGTTTAGCAAAAACCAAATAACGGGGATGACGATAGCGGCGCCTAACAAACTATCCGCCCCGCTGCAGGCTTCGGCAACAATTACAGGAAACTCGATATGCCCGTACGCGACATTAAACGTCCCAAAGGGTTGAATTGCGTGGATCCATCCAAAAGAGGCTGTGGAATATTGAAGAATGCGAATGGCCCAAGTCACCAAAAGGGTCTGCGTGGCGTTAGCAATAGCTTCAAAGACCGGGGGCCAGACCAGTAATAAGTAGACGAGCGGACCTAGCACTTTGCGAGTCGCGCCAATACCCCAAAAAAGCCACGTCATCGCTAAGATCCAAAGCGGCCAGAGGAGGAGTCCAGCATGATCAAAGACAAACGCCGTAGGCCAACGCGCAGGTCCAACGATGAGAGCCAGCCCTGTAATAGCGGCAAGACTGATGCCCAAAATCGCATCGAGTTCACTATCATCAGGTCCTTCAAAAGGGACGGCCAGCAAATTCCATGAGGCCCATCCTATGGCCAAGATGGGAATCCAAATCAAATCGGCAATAGGAGTGTCCGCTAAAATGTTTTGCCATAACGGAGACGCATAGGCTAACAGAGGAGCTGTGCAAAGGCCAACCCAGAGAATCCAAAACCCCGTCAGGCTATGCCTTGGAGTTCTCGATATGGCGCTATTTTTCGTCATGACTGAACCACGCGGCGCTTTCTAACCGCGTAAAAGACCTAGGGTAATCCGTAACCATTTCTAGGGCAGCGCTGAAACGAAGGACGGTCGGTGAAGGCATTGGCTTTCATCCCTTTCTAAGGTCATCTATCGAGATAGGAGTCTTTCCACAAGGCTCGACGGAATCATTCAATGTGTAAAAAATATCGTGATTTAATAGCCTTTGACAGTGCCGATAGGCGTCTCAAATCATGTCTCAGTCCCTTAAGAATCAGAAAGGCTGCGAACCTTAAGGGGAGGTTTAATGGCCCGGTGTTCCCGAACGAAATGACGGATCTGCTTTGAAGACGAGGACGTTTGTGTCTTGCGCTGACGCTTGTCTTGATACATGGCACGGTCAGCACGGTCGATGAGAGAGGACAAGGAGTCACCGGGTTCCCACTGGGCTACCCCGGCCGAAAATTGAAGCGTGGGATCGGCACGGCGCAAGCGTTTGAGCGTTTCACACGCGATAGCTTTGGGCGTATGTGGCAATATCAGGATAAATTCATCCCCGGCCCAGCGGATTAACTGGTCTGAGCGCCGAATATTGGATAGGACCACGTGCACCAGTTGACAGAGCAGATGGTCACCAGCCTTGTGACCATAGGCATCATTCATTTGTTTTAAGTTATCGAGATCGAGAAAAATAATCGAAAATGGCTGGTCCTCCTGGGTTTTTTGTAACATCTGCAGCAACGCAATTTCTCCGGTGCGGCGCGTCAGCGCCCCGGTTAAGGCGTCCCATTCCGCAATCTCAGGTACGGATGAGGTCGCTGCAGCAATCGCCCCATAGCGGCGCAGCATATCCGTAAAAATGACACGCACGGTATGATAAATTTCGCCTCGTGAAGTATTTAACGTGGTAATCATGTCGTCAATAGAGGCACCTTGGGCCATCAGTTTCAAGGCTTGATCGTAATACGAATCGGTGTTGGAATGGTTGGGCATTGGTGCACGCCTCCTTGTATCTCGTGAGAACCATGGTGCCCTCTTTCGGGCCCAACGCAGGTTACCGTGTTATTGAGTAAGCATAGCGGTAGTTCGTGCCAAAAACAGTGCTAATGGGGGTCGCAGATGCCGTCTCAAAGGGTTTATTGCTACAACAATTATATTGGCATCTTTGCCCGCAGCTGCGCATGACGGCGAGCAAAGATGCCAAAATCACGAAAAGTTACCCCGGAATACGACGACGCCATGCCGAAACGGCCCATGGCAACACTAAAATCAACGGAAGGCCTGCAGCCCACGGAACTTCGGGTAGTTGCCCCTCGGCAAAGTTTGCTTCAGCCATTTCAATGGTCGTGTTCGACCACGATGTATCACCTGGAGGGAGCGTCACAGTGGTCGAGTAAGTACCTGCTGTTGTGACTGTTCCGTCAGACGCTGGTAGTGGCGTGGTGGTGCCATTGTAGATCGCTTCCACGGCCACATATTCTCCGTCTGTTAATCCAGACCAGTACCATGTCGCCGTTGCTGTGTTGCCCTTAACATTGGTAATGCTAACATAGCCTTCTTGCGTAGAGTTTGAGTTACTTGCTGCCATGGTCATGCTGCCAAGTGCCAAAACCATGGTGGCTGCGATGCCCAAGACGCCAGACAAACGCCATAGTGGTGAAGTCATTGCTTCATCGTTCCCTTCTTATTGAAACCCGTGCCGATTACCGATCACCATGGCCTCTGTTTATAAAGAGGGCATGATGACGCCCTTACTATAGAAGTCCATAGGCCCTAGGACAGTAGCGAATGTTGTCTCAAGCAGTGTCTCGATTCGTCCAAGGGGTATCAGCTTGTCTTACGAGGGTTGTACACCCCACTAAAATGTCCTTCGTGAAATAGAGGAATGTGTCGAACTATGTCGAATAGTGTCGATTGTAATACAGTGTTTGAATAAATAGAAATGGAGGTTTTATCTCTGTTCAGCAAACGTTTGGGTCGGAGTCTCTTCGTGGCGGGACTCGCGGCCTCTGTTCTCAATACCTCTGTAGTGCAGGCTTCCTCCGCGCCACAAAATCTCACACAGCTCTCACTGAACCGCTATGGAACAGCACAAGCTGGCCACACCGTGACGTTTCAGGCAGTCGCCACTGGGGAATCGGCCGACTATCAATTTTGGGTCCAAACCCAGAAAGGTTGGTCCATGGCGCGCAATTATTCCCCCAATCCGAGGTTTCAATTGGCTCTCGCAGATGGAAGCTATGTGGTGGCGGTCTACGCGCTTAGTGCCTCTTCTGTCCATTCGGGCTTATGGGATCAAGCATCGGTGGCGACGGCCATTGTGAATGTCGGGAGTGCGGTGCATCTCAGTGTGGAATCGACCGCTACGCAAAATCAGGGAATGACAGTCGTAGCTCAAGCACGCAACCTCATTTCACCGGTTTACCAATTTTGGGTGGAAAATCCCCAAGGGCAATGGACGGCGAGTGGCGGATATCAAAGCAACCATTCTTTTACCTACACGCCGCCGGAAGCAGGCACGTATCATATCATTGCTTATGCTAAGGATCCGGCAGCGCCTAATACCAATCAAGATGCCGTGTGGAGTCAGACCCATACGTTTACCGCTGCACCAAAGACCGTGGCAGCGGATTCCCTGACGACCTCGCTCATGAATCCTTTATCAGTGCTAAGTAATCCTAATGCCCTGCTCTTGGGGCAAACGGCCCAAGTGCAAGCGGTGGTGACAGGAGCTGATGGTCAACCATTGGCGGATGTTCCGGTGGTGTTTACGGCGACGAATGATTCGAATCCAGCCGACCATGTGACCTTTCCCCAAGGATTAAATGGCAATGCTGTCACCAATGCCCAGGGCATTGCCACCACAACAATGACAGTGACCAATCCCAACGACAATTCTTCCTCAGCCCTAGCCTTAGACGCCTCTGCTGTGACCGCCGTCGGTTATCAAGTCTCAGTGCCATCGGCCCCCGCCTTGCAGCCCGTTCAAGGGCAAGTCCTTTTCGCAGCGCTGAATGAGACTGGAACCACCATCGGATCTGCGACGGGCTCCGTCATGACGAGCCAACGGCTTGGGACATCGATGCAAACGCAAGCCTATGCGGTGAGCCAGAACACCGGCGTGCCCCTTGAGCCGATGCTTTCTGCGCAATTTTTGCTGCCACAAACCTCGACCGCGCCACAGACCATTGCGGTGAACCAAACATCGGGTTCTTATGGAGCCGATACTGTATGGCATTCTGTGCCTATTGTAGTACCGCAAGCTTTTTCGAGCGCTAGCGTAAACATTTCAAGTTTAGGGTTGTCAGCGGGTAGTGCCTTAACGGTCACGTACACACCTCAAGATGGTTCCACTCCTTACGTGCGGGTGTTGACGGGGCCCTTAGCCGCCAATAATTTTGGTGTGCAACTTCCGGCTCAGTCTGATGGCGGCCAATTAACGTTTACGCTTACCGCGCCGTCGACCGTGACGAGTGTACAAGCTACAGGGGTGGGGGTGCAGTTTGTGACCTATTATCCCCTTGCCCAAAGTGTCACAAGTCTTCGGGTTCCGGCGAGCGACGTGACGTGGACGGCGAATCCGATTAGTTTCACCGCTTTTAGCCCTTTAAGTGCAAGTCAGGCCGCAGCTGATTTAGGAACGCAATATCAAGAAGGCACCACGTATCAAGCCGCAGTGCCGGTATATCCCGAAGTGGGAGACGGCGTCGTTGAAGCGCTTGGCGGAGGCGCGGTTACCGCGGCCTATTGGATTCCATCGCAAAACAATGGACAAGGCCAAAATATCCTGATATCAGGTCAAAGCGTCATCCCTGTGACGCCTTCTGAAGCGCTGGCGGCACCTCAGCTGACATGGGACCCTTCGGGAAGTGTGAGGGCGCGGCAATCAGGAATTGCCGAACTCTACGGAGTACCGCAAATTCCTGGCGTGGCCTTTCCTTTGCCGGGATTATATACGGCCGTATCATTTGTTCCCACCTCACAAGCAGCAAGTGAACCGTGGGGGAATGCTTTGGCGGGACAAACGGTGCAAGTCACCGCGACTGTTACGGATGACAATGGTAATCTGGTGGCCGCGGGTACGCCTGTGACATGGCAAATTAGTGGGGCCGGCGTTCAGGTCTTGACGAAACAAAGCGAGACAGGTGCTAACGGCACGGCGTCTGTGGTATTGACCGGAGCGGGGAATGTCAAAGCCATTGTGTCGGCGTTTAGTCAAGGATTTGAGACCATGGTCAGTGATCAAAAGATGGCCCCTTCCCCTACCGTTATGGTGCAGTGGCTTCCTGTCAGCTTAATTTATACACCCCAAGGAGGCCAGAATTTAGATGTGTCTAATGCTTTTACTCAAGCGCCTTTGGTGACGTTGACACCAGGCTCCACGCAGTTCGGGATGACTTTATTGGCCGGTCAGATGCCATTAGAGGGAATGGAGATCTCCATCACGGGAACGGGGACAGGGACGCTGAATAAGGTGGATGTGATCTCAAATGCCCAGGGGCAGGCTACCTTTGAAGATGCCTCTTCGCAACCGGGGTCGCAAGCCATCACGCTGGCGGTAGATTCCGCATTGCCAGAGGCCATATGGATTGATGGCGGGCCCGACGTGGGTCAAGGGCCCACATCGGCCTATGCGCACTTGACCATTCCTGTTCAGTGGCAAACGTCCAATGATGCACCGGTGCTTAAATGGGCACCAACTCCCTTAGCATTGGCGGCGGTTGGGCAAACCGCAGACCTGACGGTGCAAGTGCTGGGTCCAAATGGCAGCCCTGAGACTAACGTTCCGATTGCATTTTCTGTATCCGGTCAACAAACAGCGGTCCTTACGAACTCCCAAGCCACGACAAACGCCAGTGGTTTCGCCCAAGTCGGATTGTCCTCGGGCAGTCTTGGAGAAAGCGATACGGTTATGGCACAAATGGTCGGAAGTTCCCAGTGGCTGATCAGCCATGTGACATGGACACAGCCGCCGGTTCCCACTACCCTAACCCCCGTATCGCTCAGCTTGAGCGCCGATAATCTGCCTAACCAATTGACCGTCAGCTTCTCGCGAACTCTGAATCCAGATTCTGTGCTACCCAACGGGTCTCAGTTTACGGTGACAGATCTGACCACCAACGTACAATATCAGATAGCGTCAGCGCAGGTGAACGGGTCTCAAGTGGTGTTGACATTGTCGGGCCAAAATCCCGAACTTCCCTCAGGGGATGTGATTGCGGTGAGTGTCAATGCACTGACACAAGCGGGCATCACCACGGCCGTCACCGACAACTACCAGCGTCCGTCTCAAATTCGACCCGTGACGCTTTTAACCCCGTCATCGCCCACCGTCGTTGCAGCGGTATCGGGTAGTAGCCTTGTAGTGACAGTGAACGACGGAACGGGTGTATCCTCTGGGCAATCGGTGGTCATCGTGCCTTCTAGTGATCTTGATACGGTCGGGAATCTCGCCCCCGGGGCGGTGTATACGGCGGTGACCAGTGCCTCGACAGGTAGTCAAACCTTTACCGTCCCCTATACGGCGACCGATGCGGGAACGTTCATGGTGTATTTTGATGGGGTCGATACCGCGTTGACGGTCTAAGGATTTCTTAGAGTCTCATCTATTCTAAGCGCCGGGCGGTCTCGTGAGGGACCGTTCGGTTGCTGGTTTTAAGACGGTACATACGGGGGTAAAGATGGATGCCGCAGCCGCGGGTAAGGGAGCCGGGCTAGGGACGAAAGGCGGGCAGGCTCACCGCAAACGTGGTGTTGCTGACTAAAATGGGAGCGGCATCAATGGCGCCATGAATGCGCAAATCGATGGGCATGGATTGTTTGGCGGTGACGGTCACACCCGTGCTTGTTTGGGCTTTAGCGTAGAACAGCTCGATAGGATGGAAGGTGGGAAAGTGGGCGAACTTATTATTAATCAGAGGGTCTTCGACGATCCACTCGGCACTCTTCGCGGTGAGTGGATAGCGGACATGAAAAATTTGCCGGTAGTTGCCCGCTTGCAGTGTCAAATTCCACCGAGCCGCTTTGACATGGGTAATGGCAATATGCACTGGCGCGCCGTCTGGCAAATTGCGGGCAATGGGTTTTAATGGTTGCGGTAATCCTTCAATCCACAATATGGTTTTGGTACCGTAAGCGGTCTTTTTCGTCAATGTGCCAGCTTGCAGCAACCGCCTTTGAGGGGCGCCGCCGACACCGACCCAGATGGCTAATGAGCCATTGGAGATAAGGGTTGGAACACGCCACGTGGCCTGAACAGCGGTGTAGGTGGCGCTGGAATTGACATATCCGGCCCAGTTCCGGCTCATTTCCAAGGGCTCGCCTTGTGAGGGCGGTTGCAACGAGAAGGGTTGAGGTGCTGGAATCGAGACAGGATCAGACTGGGGGCTGAGCCCAGGCCAGCTAATGACCGGATTGGCATTAATCGTCAGAAGGCCAAATCCTAATGCGACGATCCAATATAACGGCCGCATAGCCCCTCCTTCTCGTGTGTCATACCACCCTGAACTGTCTCCTTGATAATAAGTTTACCCTTGTTTTACGCTAATGCAATCACCCACCACGACTGCGACTAGAGCCATTGTATGATTTCTAGGAATTTGTCTATGACAAAAGGTCAAAAGCCGGCTTGGCCGGCTTTTGACCTAGCATGTTTTACAAAAGTCATGCCATTATAGGAGAAAATGGCCAATAAGACCGGTAATAAGGCCAAATATGGCAACGGTAGCGGCCAGTTTCGCCAATAAGGACTTGGGTAGCGCCGTGCTCACCATGGCCATGGAGGGGAGACTGATGGCCGGTAAGGTTATCATCAGTACCGCAGCGGGGCCGACGCCTAAACCATAACGCATGAGCACACTGACAATGGGAACTTCTCCTGCGGTAGGAATGACAAATAGCGTGCCGACGATGGCATAGAGGATCCATAGCCACCAGGCGTGCGAGAGATTTGCGGTCATGGCAGGAAACAGCCAGGCACGCGCAGCACCCAAGGCCATGACGAGCACAATATATTCCGGCAAGAGCCGTGTCATGAGTTTCCACAAGGAGTGAATAAAGCGGGTCACGATATGGAGGGGGCTGTCAGAAGGGCGTTGAGGGACCGGCAAGGTGGTTTCATCTAAGCCTGCCGGCTGCCACATATCGCCCAGCTTTGCAACAAGCGCCACTAAGACGATACCGAGCCCTATGCGCAAAAGAGCCCAGTTCCAGCCCAGGACAAACCCCATAAAAATAATGGTGGCAGGATTGAGGATGGGGTTTCCGATCCAATAGGCCAGGACAGCCCCGGTCGAAACTTTTTGTCTTTTTAAATTGACCACAATGGGAGCGGAACAGCAGGTGCACATCATTGAGGGAATGGCAGCGAGTCCTGCTAAGGTGCGACTTTTCCAGCTGATTCGGCCTAAGGTAACGGCTAGCCAATCCGGGGGCAATAACGCATCAACTCCTGATCCAATGACCAGGCCGGCAATGAGCGCGATCCAAATATCTTTAAAATAGCTCCATGTATAATCCCATGCCGCATGCCATGAAGGGGCGGGAGCAAAGGGCGCTGACCCCGTGATAACGCTGGCACCCAGTGTGTGATGAGTCGCCACGCTGAAGACTTTGTGGTAGTAGGGGTTCCATTTGGCGATATAGACGAGACTTACGCCGAGGATGACAAAGATGATGACGGGCCATACTGGCCAAGGAGCTGAACGATGCTTGGAAACGGCGCCTGTATGTAAGGACATGCTAGATCAAGGCCTCCTACCTTAGTGTTTTGTATCAATTCGCTTCTACTCGTTCTTTTTGTGAAACCATGGGAACTCTCGGCTGTCCGCTCTCGGTGAACGGTCTCAACAAGTTTGCAAGGTCTTGCTCGAATCGTCCAGCATGACAAGGGGGGACGTTCTTAAACGCAGGGTCTTGTGTCCTGCCCAGCGGGTTGACCAAGACGACGGGTATA
This sequence comes from Sulfobacillus thermotolerans, assembly GCA_002951815.1. GTDB lineage: Bacteria > Bacillota > Sulfobacillia > Sulfobacillales > Sulfobacillaceae > Sulfobacillus > Sulfobacillus thermotolerans. The sequence continues at coordinate 3,097,048 of CP019454.1, read as the reverse complement.
CCACGCTGTTGGCTTGACCGGGTGGAGCCCCCATCAACGCGAAGGCACTGGGTTTGCGCAAACAGTACAGACTTGCCAGCCGACAACCCGTTGGGATACAGCCATTGACTGTAATGTAGCCTTATCCGCGTTGCCTCCAAATTATGACCCTTAGTTGTTTCTTCCCTGCGCTGTCAAAGTCCACCGAAATCACATTGCTCCAGCGCTTTAACAAACGGTGAATGATGGCTGTTCTCCATCATACAAAATATGGCACCGGATGGTTCGTCGAATCTTGCTTGCCAACAGAGGCGACAAAAAACCAGAGGTCTCGCGAGCCGTTCAGACCTCTGGGCCGTGCCATGGCGATGTTTTTCAGTTTTTCTTCTCGGAGGCCACAATGGAAACTTGCATTTGACCCGCATGCTGGATGCGGTCTGAACTGCAACGGGGACAGACCGTTGCGCGGCTGCCTTGGGGAAGCAAAAAGACTTGGTCACAGTCAAAACACTTGAATTCCATCAACGTAATGACGTCGCTCATGGGGAGTAGCTCCTCTCTGCCAAAGACATTCTGCCAACAGTAAAAACGAGAAAGCGAAGCGGCGACGGAAGCGGAACGGTTCTGACGACAAGTTCCTTAAATAACCTAGTTTGGTCTTCCTTGTGCCCGCATCTCAGATATCATAGCGTAGAACTTGTGAGAAGACTATGGAGATCATCACAATTCCCCATGTTAGGTAATAGGAAAATGCGAGTGGTCCGGCAAGACATCAGGGAATTGACTAGAGGGGAGAGTTTTGGCGGCCGCCCGGTTGTACCAAATCAGCGTTGCGGCTGCGATAGCGGCTGCAGATAAGGTACCCCATGGGGTTTGGGTGATGAGACTGTAGATCACGCCAACGCCAGGCATAATGTACGTGCCTACGGCAATGACAGCACGTGCCACAGGGCTAAAAACGGGGCGAAGAAGCCATGCAAATAACAATGACACCCCGATGAAGGCACCAAATAGGACGGATAATCCAGCAAAGATCGCGTGATGAAGGTTGGCGGTGCCGACTGCTGCCAAACCGAGAACAAACCCTGCAATGAGACTGGGGCTCATCATGGCCAAAGCCGCCGATGCACTTTTCGGCCAATGGGGAGCAATAACGCGCAATGTCCAAGAGACTGCGCGAAAATGCGCAACTAACCCGGTGGCCGAGGCGGATGCTAAAATTGCGACGAGGCTTTGGCCTCCATCTGCGCCCCAGGTATCTGCCCACCCGAGAATCCCTAGAGTGAGAACGTATAGGTTGCTGGCGACGGATTTCGGTGAGGAGCGCCTGGACTGGCGTGCGAGTTGTCTCCAAATGGAGAGGCTAGCAAGTGCTAGGGCTGCGCTCAAAATTTCCGCGTGCCACATCTGCACGCGGCCTGTTGACGATATGGGCAGAGCCGTGGCCATGGCAACAGGAATTAAGAGTCCTGTCGAGATGCCTTGTAGGGCCGACAAGGTCAGTGACTGGGCATCGGAACGCATCACGTCTTCTCCTCACTTTCTTGAAGTTATGATCTAAATGTGGCGGTGGATACCCTGTTTCAAACCGTGGATTTACAGCATAGAACCTTCGCCCACCTATCAAGAATGCAGTACAATAGTGTAAAATAACTAGTGACAATAGTCTATAAAATTCAGCTTATTGTTTGCTATTAATAATACAAGAACTCGCGGTGGATGGGAAGTCCGCTGTCGTGAAATGGGAAGGAGAGCGCCGTGAACGAACAAGTCTGGACGACTTTTAAGATGGTAGCAGAAGTGGGCTCGATTTCTCAAGCGGCGCGAGCTCTCAACTTATCCCAATCAGCTGTCAGTCAACAAATTCAAATGCTTGAGCAATCTTATGCGACACACCTTTTTGTACGTACTAGCCAAGGGGTACACCTGACGGAAATGGGTGAAGTGCTATATCGCTATGTCACTGCTTTGCTGCGGCTAATCCATGAATCGCAAGACGCGGTGCAGGAGTTAACGGATAACCGTCCCCAAGTACTCGCTATTGGGGCGAGTTTGACCATTGCCGAATATCTATTGCCGGGTATATTGGCTGAGTATTGCCGGGATATGCTTAATGCTCGGTGGTCCGTTACCATGGCCAATTCACGTACAGTTTTCGAGCAAGTGCTCAATCATACCTTGGATATAGGTCTTATTGAAGCGCCTATGGTCGATGCACAGGTGGTGGTCCGGCCATTTTTTGATGATCAGCCGGTGGTGATGGTGGCACGCACGCATCCTTGGGCTGAACGCCAGGAAGTGACGTTAGAAGAATTCATGGAAGAGCCATTAATTTTACGTGAACCAGGTTCAGGGACCCGCATGGCTTTAGAAAATGCTTTAGGCTATGAAGGGATTGATCTCAAGCAGTTAAATATTCGTTTGGTTTTAGGGACAACACATGCGATTAAGCAGATGATGCTTAAAGGACTGGGGGTTAGTGTTTTGTCTCCGCTCACGATTGAGCCAAGAGAGCGCGATTTATTTGCCTCGGTGCAAGTCGCGGGGTTGAGTTTATACCGAACGTTTTCATTGGTCTATCATCGTGATGCGATGACGCGAATTGGCGAGCGTTTTGTGCAAACCGTCATGCGAGTTCCGGCCAGTATGGCTTAAAATCCCGTATGCCCGCCCATAGATCGGCATTGTCCAGTACAATAACGATAGGGATACAGCATCAGGAGGTGGACGAGTGAGGGCATGGGTCAAGGGAATCGGGGCCGTGGTTGGCGGCCTAGCCGCGGTGGTGGTCTTTTACCGAGGGGTTTCTTTGTTGTTGCCGCCTGTTATTCCCGTAACGCATCCGGTACAATCCCAAGCTATTGCGACCGTGCGGGCGCATCATGCACGCCATGTGCATCGCCAAAGCGTGTTGCCGTCATCGCCAGGTAGCGCGCCGGTAGGACCTAACGGGTTGGCCAAGATGGCTTATTCGGGTAGCGTGTGGACTAACGCCTTAGCACGGGCCCGTTCCCTGCATTTGCATCTTCTATTGCCGACGCATGCTTATCCGGATACGGCATTAGAAGAAAGTTATGTTGATGGACCGGACTTAGACCTGGAATTCAACAACATGTTGGCTATCGAATCAAACACACCCATCGATCCGGCGTATCAACCGGCCAGTGTGGCCAATGTGATGTTGGCTGATGGGGTTGCAGCCCAATGGATGTTGATTTATGGCGTGGGAGGACCTGCTTACCGGTTAGATTTTCAACAAGATGGAACGTACGTCCGCTTACAGTTGTTTCGCATCTATATTCCGGCTTCAGCGGGTTCTAACGAATTGATTGCAAGCCAGTTTGCTCCCATGTCATAGGCGGGCATGCCTTGCCAGGAGATTCTAATGCAGTGTAAACTACAAAATGTAGTTTACAAAAGCTTCTTGGGGAGGTTAGCAAGTTTATGACCAAACGAGTAATCGGGGTGGCCGTATCTTTGACGGCCGTGTTGGCCGGATGCGGGACCACATCGCAAGCCGCCAAGCCTCAGACGTCTGGCTCGAGCACCATGAGCAGCACACCCGCTAGCAAAAGTTCCGCTGCATCTTCCGTGACGGTGGCAGAACTCAATACCAATAAAACGGCTCAAATGGTCCAAGCTGGGCAAGAAGCCACATTTGTCGTAACGGCCACAACGGCCAGTGGACAACCGGCGGCTAATCAACCTGTGACCGTCTATATTGGGCCCATGGTGCCGTTAGGTGCCGGGGTGAGCCAGTGGTATTCGACTAGCGCCCAAACGGCTTCGCCTTACGTGGCAAGCTATTCGAAAACAACGAACAGCATGGGACAAGCTACCATTGTGCTCCGTGGCCAGCCCACCAAGACGATGGAGATGATTGGCATCAAAGTGGGTTCTTTAAGTACGTTTAATCCGTCTTCCATGAAAGGAGCGGGGCTCATGGATGCTTGGTGGACAACGTCCACGACAAATCCGACGGCTCCAGTCGGCGACTACGTTGTGGTTCAACCGTTTGCCCGGGTGGTTGCCGCACGATCATCTCAGCCGCTTACGATTACGGTCATGAGTCCTTCAGGCCCGGTGTCTGGAGCGAGTGTCAGTGTCACGCCGAAAACGCCCGGAGCTTCCTCGTCTATGGGGGGATCCTCGATGAGTTCCTCGGGCGGCACGCATCTAACCACCAATAGTCAAGGGCAAGTCTCATATACCGCAAAAGCGGGGGCATCGATGACGGCGTTACCCGTCCGCATTGTGGTGTCCCAGGGTATGGGCCGCATCGCGGGTGGTCTAAACGCTGATCTGATGGCTCAATAAGTAGGGTCCGCTTTAGTGACACGCCACCGCGATACATGCTGCAACAAAAAGGCTCGAACTGATGGCGGGAAAGGTCAGAAATGGCCAGAGAATGCCAACGGGATGATGGGAGTTCCCTCCATCAGAAGATGCTAGGGCGTCAATACGTGCCTGCCAGCCGCTATTCCAAGCGGGTTCGCTTGGAAAGGGGGCGGCAGGTTGGTTTTTCAGGGCACGCACGGTAGCCACCATCGCATGAATTAAATGATCGGGAGTATGCTGCCACGAGGTGGCAAATTGGTCGGCCTGAATTTCCCGAATGGTTAAGTATTGGCGATATAGTGTGCCGAAACCAAACCCAGGCAGTGTGTGAATCAATATTATGAACAGCTGTTGAATCGCATAATCTTGCGAACGGACATGACTATATTCATGGGCGATGATGGCAGCTAAAGCTTGGCGGTCGAGCAAATGTTGCATGGAATGCGCGATGACGATGGTGGGGGTACGAAAGCCGTAGGTAAAGGCATGGGGTGTGCTTTCCGTTAGACTGACGAAACGCACCTGGTTTGATGGGGCCAAGTTAGGGGGAATGAGTTCCTCCGGTAGTGGGGACAAGCGAGATTCGAGCTTTGCGGCGATGGTCGATTGTTCTCTGATATGGCGGGTGCTGATAGCAATGAGGCGATAAAGATATCCACCTAACAAGGCAGACACGAAAAGACCTAAAACAACAAGCCATAAGGGGACCGTCATAGGCCCCGGGTGCATGGGGGATTTCATGAGGGCCCAAGCGAGATGGTGAGCGAGGGTTGCATCAAGCGCTCCCAATAGCAACACAGGAAGTGCTAATACCGAAGCCAACCCTCCAAGCCAAATCCAGGAACTGACGGTCTTAGTCATGGCCTTTCTCCTTTTTGCGGCTGTGTAAAATTTCTTCGAGTTTTTCTAGAGCGCCGGGTTCAATTTCGTCTACGGCGTCAACAAAGTGAACAAGACCGGTTTCACCGAATTCGGATAAGAGATTTTCCACAGATTGTAGCGCCCGAGCTTTGGCGACCCCGTCTTCAGGGGTAAGCTGATACGAGTAATGGCGCACCCCGCCTTGGCGTACAAGGAGACCTTGGGTGACTAAACGGTTCATGACAGTAGCCACGGTGTTGATGGATACGGCGCGCTTCTTCAAGATTTCTTCATAGACCGATTTCACGGTGGCTTGGCCTTGCCCACGAATAATGTTCAAAATTTGATTGCGAAGGTGGTTGCGTGTTGTTAGTGGCATGGTTCTCACCCATTTCCTATGGTGGTTAATAAGCCTACATTATATAGAGATTGTAGCATAGGGGGAAAAGGTCCGGACGTGGACAAGAGGTTAAGAGGATGGAGTACGGGGCTCATCATGTTGATCGTCTATATTGCGGCCTTGGGCCTCGGGATTGTTAACCGTGCAAACATTGGAAGACAGGGCGTGATTTTTAATCGCGGCATGGCGTTTGGTCTGTTAGCTTACGCCCCGTCATGGAGCCTAGCCGTTGTCTCAGCGCTGGCCATGGCGGCCCTGGTTGCCGCATGGTGGCGGTGGCGAGAATACCAGACGGTCTTGGCCATCATTTTTGCGGGTGCGTTGGCTAATTGGACGGAACGTCTTTTATGGGGCGGGATCGTCGACTTTTGGCGGGTTCCGGGATACCCTTTTGTCTTCAATTTAGGGGACATTGCCATTCGGCTCGGCATGATTGCCTTGGTGATTCAGTACTGGTTGCTGACGCGTTCAGTGCGTACGCGTTCTAAAGGTCTTGCAGAAGTAGGCCGGGAGTTTAAAAGACGGTGATACCTGACAATCCAAAGATCGCACTGCTGACTATAAGTAAGCCGCATAACGTCATGTTCAGCGCGCACCATGCGCCAACGCCAGTATTCTAAAGCGGCGCGGATCATAAGGTGCCGAAGGGCATAGACAACATGCTTAAACATTTTTTCTCTCCAATCGTCATTTTTATTGGGGGCTCCATATGGTGGTGAGGAAACCCGAATTATGAAGGGCACTGTCGTATCGGAAAATGGGCTTGTCAAAAACCACGGTTTATTATGGCGCACCCCAGACAATGCGTCTAGTTTTTTCTTTCCAATTTTTGGTTTTACGCTAGAAAATCGATCGCAAAACCTTAAGAATTTCGTCAGGCCTTTCATTTTATGTTGCGAAGATTTGCAGGCGCTGCACAAAGTTTGACGGTTTATGCCGAAAGTGGGTAATGGCTATGGCAGGGCATGAACGGTCTTCAATAGCAGTTGTGACCTCATCATTAATTAAAAGAGGTCAAAAAAATCCTTGGGGCGAGACGCGGATGCCCCAAGGATTGGTGAGCTGAAGAACTTAATGCTCAGACACCGACAATCTGGTAACCTTGCTCGGTCAGACGGACAAGGGCCTCGCCGGCAGGCTCCATATGAATGCCCTGTTCAGTCACAGTGGTCGTGACGCCATATTGGTCGGCGTTAAAAGGACACGCGCCCATGGGGACTTGTCCGGAGGAGAGGGTTTTTAAGGCTTCAGCCAGATGGCCTTCGGCTTGACCAGCCAATTTAACGCCAGGGCCAAAGAAATAGACTTCGATATCTTGATTGCGATTGGCCTTGAGGCGACCGGCTAGCACTAAGTTGGCCAGAACCTTTTCCTCCAAGCCTGGGCCAGCAGTAATCCAGAATGCAATTTTTGCCATGTATAATCCTCCTGTTCAGGGGTGTCGGGCATCTTCGCGGTGATGGACGAAAATGGGGAAAAATTTAAAGCCCCTGTGATACTATATAATAACAAGTAAAGGAGAGCAAGGGGATTATCAGAGCAGCGAATCGTGTGACAAGGCAGGAATTCTTGTAATGCATCACGAATGATTATCCAATTAGGAGGGCACGGCATGAACTGGCTTCAGGATATCGTCCATCAAGACCGTTCAGACCGTTTTGTCGGTCGCCAAGCGGAGATTGCGGCCTTTCAGCAATGGCTGACGGACAACCAGCCACGGACACAAATATGGGATGTTCATGGAATTGCCGGTATGGGCAAATCGTCCTTGTTGTGGGAATGGATGGGGATGGCGCAAGCACAGCACATTCCCGTCTTATGGATGGACGGACGGTCCTGTCCCAAACAGCCAGCCTCGTTTCTTCAGTATTTTCAAGATGCATTGGAATCTGCAGGCATGGCGAACCAGTGGCCTGAGCGCGTCCTATGGATATTTGATAACTTTAATGAAGTGGGCGCGCTTGAAGGCTGGTTACGTGAAGATTGGCTGAGTCGTTTGCCTGATCTAGGTGCTCTGGTGGTCTTATCCAGCCGCCGGGGTCTAGATCGTGTGTGGTACACGCATTTGGGTTGGGACCAGCGTGTAAGGTCGTTCCCTTTAAACGCGTTGCCCTATGAAGAGGTGCAAGCATATTTTCTGCGCATGGGCGTCGAAGATAGCCATGAACTTCAAGCAGTGATTCAGCGTTTGCACGGATATCCTTTAGGGGTTGCCGTCGTGGGCGATTATTTTGCCACCCGCAATCACGTAAAGGAAGCATGGGACCTTTCTTTGTTAGAGCAGATAACGGCTGAATTACTGAGGGAAGTGACAGACCCCTCCCTTCATCCGTTACTCGACATTCTTACCGTGTTGCCTGTCGCCAATCACGCCGCGTTCCAGAGTTTGATGGCGCCTGTCGAGGTTACGCTGGATCAATTCAAAGGCATCAGTCATTTGTCTTTTGTGCGAACTGTGCAAGGGGGCATCACGTTGCACGATGTCGTCCGGGCCCAACTCTTCAATTTCATGCAGGAATATAACCCGACGGGGTTAAAACGTCTCCGCATTAAAGCGGTCGATTATCTTAGTCGTTTGTACCGAGAAGCCACAACGCTTCGCGAGCGCAGTCACTTGGCCTACCAGCTTATGGAGATTAGTGCCGCGTCTTTGCCGCGCGAAAGCTCTTACGCCGATGTCGGGGCGCTTACAGCGATCTCGCGCGATCGTCAGGTTGACGCCACAGATGCCCAAGCAATTCATCGTATGATTGATGAGTGGGGAAGGCAAAGCTTAGTCCTGCCGACACCGAAGGCAGCACACGCTCTTTTCGATGCGGTTCTTGCCCAATTTCCTCAGGCCATCCGCGTGATTAGGGCTCCTGATGGCGCCCCCATCGGGTTTTTCGTGTCGTTGCCGATGCATCATACCACGGCGGCGTTAATCGAATTATATGCCCCAGGAACTGTAGCGCGCTATTTTCCAGACGAAACATTCCCTCAAGATCCCGAGCAGGCGGATACGTATCTGGGCACTTTAGTGGGTGTCGATGCGCACCATCCTTTATATCACCCCAGAGACATCCTCGGCATTATTATTCGGGATGGACTGTCATTTTTAGGAAGTGGACTTCGGGGGGTTGTGGGAAGTGGGGAGCCCAGACTTAAAGCATTGTTGGGACTTTTAGGCTTCGAGTCGCATCCGCTTGGATTAGAAGATGGCGTGGAAGCCTTCGTGCTCGATATGCGGCACCGGGACTTTCTTATTTGGGTGGGGTCGGTGATACGCGCGTTCAACCGCCCGGTGGTGAAAAATCGCTACGGCGTGGATGAGGAGACGCTCCGTCGGGCTCTCAAGGCTTACCATAGCGTCGATGATTTTAACCGGACAGGCTTGCCAGAAATGTTAGGGTGTGAGGGGCATGAAGCCCGCCGTATTCTCGGGATTCTCCTTTCAGAGAGCCCCGTGCCACCTCTGACCGATGTCACGCAAAGAGTCTTGCGGATGACCTTTATCGATCACATTGGCAATGCCGACCGCATTGCCATGGCGCTACATTTGAGCCGCCCTACCTATTATCGCCAGCTCCGTCAAGGGATATCAGACCTTTGTAACGTACTGCAATCCGGCGAATTCGTGGCTATTTTGATCGATCGCGGAGAATAGCCAAGAAGGGCATAGTTGATGCTCACGGAAGCGATTCGAGATAGGACTTTAATAGCTTAAAATCTGCGTTATCGGTTTGGGTAAAGCGAATGGCGACTTGCGTCATACCCGACCGTGTGGCCACACAACGTAGGACGCGGCCTTGAAGATGAAGCGGTGCGCCACGCAGGGTCAATGTCATTGCGACCGGGGATTGCTCCGGGAACGGTTTCTCTAATTGACAGCGCAGGCCTTGTACCGAGATATCTTCGGTCTCGGAGGAAATTTTTTTGAGTCCTAAAGGGCCAGTGGAAAAAGTGACCGGCAAGGACAAGGCGTGACGTCTTATGCGCCGGTTTTCTTGAGCGTGAGGATCGCCCTCAAGTACGACAGATAAGACGGGCTGTGCGGATAAATCCGTGCGTTCGACGTAGGCGTTTTGTTGCCATAACGTCTGATTCCATTGCCAACGCACTTGAATCACTGTACCAGGAGGAGGCAAACGCAGGCCGGATAACGGGGTAATGATTTCCAAATAGCATTGGTCGGCTAAGCGTAGTTTGACGATGGTTTCAATAACGGTTTCGTCATACCCAAAACTTGCATGAGTATTTGTCGATAAGAAAACAGCCACGGTGTGCCTCCCGCGTAGAGTCGTCTGGAATTCATTATTATTACATATTGTATAAGATGCGCTGGGCATCGAGATCATTAATTTTCCCAACGTCAGTTAAGAATATTGCTGCCACAAGACGGCCAACCGCGCGGTTGTCACGGGATTGTCTGCAGACGGCTCGTCGCTCGCTACCTGCATGAAGAGCGGTCCTTGATCCCAATCGAGGCGTGTTTGCATACGGTTCGTCCCCGTAATGTTAACGACTAATAAGCCTTGGTACCCGGGCAGGAAATGCGTGTGTAGATAACGGATAAGAGGCGAAGATAAGGTTTGTTCTGACAAAGCGGTGCCGCCTTTTATCTCCATGGTCCATTCACCTTCATGCCAAATGAGCACGGGGCCATGGGACAGTGCCTGACTTGAAAAGAGGGTACTGGCTGGATAGGCTTGGCCGATGAGGCCTGTGGCTAAAGTGACCGTGTGTGGATGACCAGACGGTGTGCGCCAGTAAAGATTACCGGATTCCAGCAACGCGGTAGTAGGTGCTTGAGGGCTGACCGCTGTCACCCGCCATGATGCAAAGGGTGCCGGTTCGCTAAGGTCGTGCGTTATTTCTGGGCTATTCACGGGGTAGCATTGCTGCGTTTTCCAGATCCGTACACTGTATTGGTTGAGCGAGGGACTCGCACTGGCGGTGGCCGATAGGCTTTGATTACGCGCATGGGGAATGCGTGTGGGCCCAAATAACGGCAAAGCAATTTGGGTCGCGTCATGGTGCAGAGCTTCCCGAATAATTGTGTGAGACGGTTGGCACGCGCTCACCGTTTCCATTTGCACAAAGTGCCACGTCGTGCCTCCATTATTAGTGTTGTAGAGCGCATCGAGATTAGTTTGGGATAGCGGCGCGAGAATTTGACCGTCGGTAGGAGAGGAAAAATGAATCACGGGCGCTTTGTTGCCTGGCCAAAATGATGACGGTAAATGGATGATTTGCTTGGTCCATGTTTTTCCACTGCTTTCTGTGCGATAAATCAGCAAGATCGGTTGCATGGCACTAAGCTCCGCAATGAACCCTTCCGATGTTGTTGGGAAATTGATGGTGGCCTGCCCCGAGGCGTTGGGAAACACTGGCGCATTGGTGTTCCATTGCGATGCATTTTCCAATGTCCATTTTTTACCACCGTTTTGGGACTGAAATAGATAGAAGCTTTCTTGCGCTGTGGCGGCGTTGCCTGCTGCGAGGACCCATTCCCTAGAGCCAGCGTTGGCCAAAACGGCGTTTTGAGCCTGTTCAAGGTGTGTTACCGCTTGCGTTGCTGTGGCGATAAGTGGATGCTGCCACGTGCGCAAGATGGTGGTGCCAAGACGTTGATGAGATGGTGGAACATGAACGCTAAGCTCCAGCAATTGTCCCGTTTGGGTAAGAATGGTCTTACTACCACTGCCTGTTGAGGCAGATACGGAAACCACGTCTTTATAAGGGGCTGTCGGTGAGGTGGAGAGCGGCAACCACCGTGTAGCCAAAGACAAGCTGGGCGTTAAATTTGTCACCGAGCAGGATCCGGTTTGTCCTCCTAAAGTGATGCTGTCAGCCGTGATGCGTTCGGTCGTCCAGGTTTTGGGGATTGCAACGACGGTGGAGAAGATGTTTACGGGCTTAAAGCCCGGACGCAACGGGGCTAATCCTTGAAATGTGGCAGGACCGTGCTGGGCGGATTGTTGCGGAAGAGACGCCGCGGGGGTACTGGTCGCGACTGTGCCGCAACCGCTTAAAGAAGCGCTTATGATTGCGCTGCTGAGTATCAACCCCAGTCTCACATGCATTCCGTGGATCCCTCCATGCGCCATCTCACAACTCCATTTTATGATGTAAACGCCGTGCGGAGCAAAAAGTTTCATGAAATTCCTTTTTTTGCTGGAAAAATTGTAAAGAAATATGGCGGGGTGTTTCTTAGCGTTACCTGGTATCTCGACATGCTACCATAGAGGAAAGGGGCGGAACACAGCATGGTACACCAACACTTGGGCCAAGATTTTCGTCGGTTATGGTCATTTCATCGGGATCCACTGAAGACGTTAAGCCAAATTGCGCGAGCCCAAGGGCCTCTTGCGTCCTTTCATATGGGCCCTTGGGCTTTTGTTTTGGTCAGTGGGGGAGCTCAAGTTCACACATTATTGAATACCCACGGCAAACACCTTATCAAGGGACCGGGGATGGATGCAAACAATCCGCTGATTGGACGAGGACCGTTGGTGGCGGAAGGGGATCTTTGGAAAATGGAGCGGCTGGCGATACAGCCAGCTTTTGACCATGGACGTTTTGCGGACTATGGCACATGGATCACGCAGGCGACGCGAGACTACTGTCATCAGGTTATCCGCACTAAGGCCACGACGAGCGACCACGACATGCTCGTGTTGACCATGCGCGTTGTCCTAGGTACGCTGTTTCAGGGAGACGCTTCTGTTTCCGCCTTGCAGGAAATGGCGCAAGCGGTGCAAACGGTGATGACCTACTTCTATCAACGCTCACGCAGTGTGTTGCGCTGGCCATATACGTGGCGAGTTCCTGGCACTTTGCCCTATCACCGAGCTGCAGACCGTTTGCAACCGTGGATGGCTGAATTTCTTCAAGGGCCGAGAAAGAGTTTGGTAGCGGAGCGATTACATCAGGCCTTGCCTAATGATCCCGACGCGGTCTTGCAGACGGCATTGACCCTAATTATGGCGGGCCATGAAACCACCGGTCATGCGCTGTTTTGGACTTTGCTGTTGCTAGCCGCTAATCCCGCGGTGCAAGCGCGGTTGCAGCAGGAAGTGGATGACCAGCTGCGGGGTCAATGCCCGCAAATATCATCGCTTGACCGTTTGCCCTATCTAAAGGCGGTAATCTTGGAGTCTTTGCGCTTGTTCCCGCCCGTTTGGCTATTAAGTCGTTCAAATCCGCACCCATTGACTTTAGAGGGCGAAACATTTGCTCCTCGGACGTTTTTTCTCGTGAGTCCCTATGTGACCCATCATTTGTCTTCTGAATTTCCCAATCCGGACGATTTTGACCCCGAAAGGTGGCTTCAGGGGGACCAAGAGGCTTATGCGTTGGCATTTCTTCCTTTTGGGAAGGGGCCGCGTAGTTGCATTGGACGTGATTTTGCGCTACTTGAAATGCAGCTCGTCATTGCATCCTTCGTCCAGGCGCTAACCCTTCACCCAATTTCTGGGACATCATGGCGCCCAGTGCCCCGACTCAGTTTACTTCCTCCCCCCGGCATGAGACTGACGGTCAGCCCGCGCTCCACCTAGGTTGCGGGGAATCGGGAACGAGAGAAAAACTTCTCACTCATCTTTCCCCAAGACCACGGCCACTGCGTCTATATGCTGTTTTAACGAAGCATGTCATCGGACGGGAAATTTCTGGCAGTCTTGCGAGGAGAGCTTCCCCGGTGCTATAATCACCAAGTTATAAACACTGGACGAATCCATATGATACGCATAGGAGGTGATTGTATGTGGGAAGATTACTTGGAGCAAGCAACCCATCTCATCATGAATAAGTACCACAAACGGCGAGCCCAGGCAAAAATCCGGCAACAATTGCTTTCTATTTGGGCCGACCAAATCGCGCAGGGAACGGACAGGGCGCAAGCCGCGGTTATGGCGATGGCGACCCTTGGAAATCCTGAGGTCATGGCGGTTAAATTAGCAGAACCCTTGCGTCAGCAACGCGGGTGGCTGTGGCTGGTTTCTGTAGCCCAGCTTTTAGCTGGGCTAGGGTTGCTGGTAGCTTCTTTCCGTACGGAATCTTTGGCCGATATGGCCGTGGGCAGGGTGCTCACCGCGTGGGGCTTCTTCTCGACGAGTCTTAATACGTTTCATCATAGCGGTTTGCGGCAAAATATTGTATTGGCGATGCGCAACGTACGATTTGGTTTAAGTCGGATTGCCTGGGCACAAGGACTGGTGGTTATGGCGACGGCTGCTCTATCGGGAGCGTTGGCTGCGGTGCTGTGTTCCTTGCCATGGGTCTTTGTGCCGAATACTGTGTTCCATCCTGTGGCGGTGTCCGACTCGTTAGGTTTGGCGCTTTTTGCCATGGCGGCATGGGGCCCTTGGTGGCTGTTTCGAAAAAGGTTAGTAACCGCCTTTAGGGAAATTACATGGCAAATTTGGGCGTCTTTGACCGCCACCGCTGTGTATACGATATTGCTGGTGTGGAATGGACAATTTGTTCCTCCGCCTTTTTTTAATTGGCAGCCGGAGTTGTATGTGTTGGGTAGCTTTGTGTCATTTTTCGCAGCCCTTCGCATCTTTGCCTTTTTCTTTAGCCTTAAAGAGCGGATTGAGCCGTGGCGTGACGACGAAATTCGTTCGGCCATTTAGCCGAATGGTAGTGCTTAGGTAGGAGCGACTCTCGCGGGAGGCGCTCTTTTTTAACGAGGAGGTGAACTCGATAGAAACCGTCGCGGTTGTAGGCGGAGGACCCGCGGGCATTGCGTGCGCGATATGGTTAAAGCGTTTGGGATTGTTGCCCAAGATTTTTGAGCGGCATCATTTAGGAGGACAGTTGCACGATATCACACTACCTTTGCAAGATGTGCCAGGATTTTATGGTGCTGACGTTTCTGTATTGCTAGCGGACCTCGTGCAGCAGTTGCATCAGATGGAGATTGATGTCTACGAAGAACACGACGTGGTGGCATTCGATGAGGCTGAAAAGCTATTGACCTGTGCCGATGGTGCCACCTATCATGCGCAGGCTGTCGTGTATGCTCCGGGACTGCGCACGCGGGACTTAAAGGTTCCGGGTGCACAGTGGGTCACGTCTTTATCCACATCGGCTTTATTGGCTCAGCCATTAGCAGGGGAAGTTCTCATTGTTGGCGGTGGCGACCGTGCATTTGAAGCCGCATTGCGGTTATCGGAGGCCGGAAAGACCGTCCGCCTCATTCATCGCCGCGATCATTTTCGTGCGCGTCCGGATTTTCAACAACGTGTTCGCGATTTGGGTATCCCGGTTCATGTGAATACCATAGTCGAGGCGATAACGCGCACTCAAGGCGGTGTGGAGGTTGTACTCAAGGGACCAAGAACAACCAAGCGAGTCAAGGCCGCTGTTGTGATGGTGCGCATCGGGATGGAGCCTGATATCCAACCCGGACTGTGTTCTAGCGTATTGTCCGATGTCGTCCCGCTCTGGCCGTCGTCTCGTCTGCGAGTGATTGGGGATGCGGTGACGCCTGTGCCATTTCGGTCGATTGTCACGGCTTTTGCATCAGGGATGGTGGCGGCCAAAGAGATGGTCATGAATCCACCGTGGCGTTCATAGGATAAGGTACTCGGAACATAACGTGGAAGGGAGACACCCATGGTTGCCGACATTATTGCTCCGGATCTCAAAATTTTGTTTGTCGGATACAATCCTGGCATCTATTCGGACAAGTTCCAGCATCATTTTGCGGGCCCTGGCAATCTTTTTTGGGCATTGTTAGCGGACAGTCAGTTGACTCCGTACCGTTTAAGCCCTGAAGAGGATCAGACCTTGTTGCTGTTTGGCCTAGGCATTACCAACATTGTGGAGCGCATGACCCCGGGTTCGGCTGACTTGACGCCCGACGAATTAGCGCAAGGAGGAAAGGTGCTAGCCGCTAAGATAGCACGTTTCGCTCCTCGCGTGGTTTGCTTTTTGGGCAAGGACATTTACCGGGCAGTTTACGGAATAAAGCGGACGCAAACAGTTGCGTGGGGGTATCAAAGCCCTGGTCGCTTTGTGGCTCCTAACCCTTCAAGCCGGTCGACATTGCCCTATGGCGTGCGGCTGCAGCATTTTCGGGCCCTCGCAAATCTTACACGCTATGGACCGGATCCTCATGCATTTCGTAGAGGGTGGAAAAGTGATTGGCCTCACCAGGCTTAATGGATGCTTGGGTTGCGGCACTAATAATCGCAAAAACGAGGGTATTGAGCACGAGGGCGATGAAGCCGGCATTGATGCCCCACAAGGTACCATGGCCGCTTAGCAGTAAAAAGGCATCCAAGACCCAACCTGTCATCATCCCCCAGAATGCGCCGTATTTGGTCGCGCCACGCCAAAACAGTCCACCAATAACGACGGCGGGAAAAAGCTGAGCAATGAAATCATAGGCCACGAGCAAAATGGCCACAAGCAGCGATGGCGTGGCCAACGCCAAAAATAAGGCCAGAAATGTGAGCGGAAATACTAACAATTTCGTGACGCGGTAAATACGCTCGTCGGATTGGGGGCGATATTCTGCCCAGACATTTTTAGCAATGAGAGAGGCGGAGGTCATAATGATGGGACCTGCTGGCACGAGGGCGGCAAAAATGGCGGCGATGACAAAAAACGCAAAGAATGGTGTGGCGAACAAACGACGTGCTAAGATAACCACGACGTCATTGCCATTTTGATGGGTGCCAAGGACGAGCAATGCCCCAAATCCCACGATAATGACAGCGACTTTGACCAATTGGTAAAGCGGCATGAAGACCGCTTGAATCTTCAACGACCTGGGATTTCGGGCGGTGTAGGCGACACCAAACCACTGCGGCCACATCCATTGGCCCATGCCCGTCATGAGGACCGTGGTGACCAACCAAAGTAGTCCTGAGTGTGCGGTTTTGCCAGGCAAGGTCATGATGGGGCCGAGATCATGCCCAAAGGCTAAAAACATGGGACCAAAGCCATGAAACTCTCGGTAGGGAAATACAATGAATAGCGCACCTAACGCGGCGATCATAAACACATCTTTAATCACAGACTGCCACGCGTTGCCCCGAATTCCTCCTACATACACGGCGGTGGCTAAAACGACAAAACCAATGATATCAGACCACATCACAGAGAGACGACTTTTGCTGATGACATGGAAAATGGCGCCGAGTCCTGTAATGTTGAGGTCGATATAGGCAATCATGATAATCGCGGTAGTAAGGGCGACAAACATTCCCAAGGCCCGTGACTGATAGCGCCCAGCGACAAAGTCAGCTTGGGTGACGTAACGAAATTTCTTCCCTAAGATCCAGATCAAAGGCAGAATCATAAATCCTAAGGAATAGGCGACGTCATTAAGGGCGACGTTGTAAAACACCGGGCCGCCTTTTGCGTAGGCATAGCCGGCCAGTCCTTGAAAGGTAAATGCGGTGTAAATTTCGGTGCCTAACAGAAACCAGACCAGCCAAGCGCCCATATTGCGGCGATTCACGAGCCATCCGGACAATGATGACTGCGATTCCTTGGCTCCTGATATCATGCCTAAGATGGTCAATCCGACTACGGCAATAGCAGCCACGACAATGACGGTTCCCATGCGTTAGTCATCTCCCTTGAAGTGTTGGACGGGGTCGAGCAAATAGACGACGCCCAGAATGATGGGGGTAAGCACGGGAACTAAGGCATACCAGAACAATATGGCGGGCATGCCTAAAATAAAGGGATAGACCCGGTTAAAGTAAATAACCGGGCCCAAAAGATACAAGCCGGTTACTAAACCAACGCCAATAAGCCAGTTGCGCATGGCTGTGCGCATTGTGATCACCTCCCCGTCGTACTTAGGGATATGCACAACGCGCGCGTTTTGTGTTACGGGGTGATGGAGGACAGACGGATAAATCCTTGGGAGGTTTGGAAAATGATCCCCGATGGGCTTTGACTATAGAGGCCAGAAGACTGGGGCAGGGGGTGAAGATGATGAGAACCCCAGACCACGAGTTGGCCGGAAGGGTCAACATTATTCATGACTAAGTGGCCGCCTGCTTGTCCAATCTGCGGTTTAAGACCTGTCTGCCACCGGTACCAGCTGATATGGCCATGGGTGTCGACAATAATGAGGTAAGCAGGGAGCGCTGTGGGGCGTTCCAACATGACTGCAAGACTCGGGCCAAATGACAAAGAATCCACCACCAGCGGCCAACGCTTCGCTCGAACCGTGGCGAGGGTCGTTACGTGGGCTGTCTCCAAGTTTTCCAAAGCGATTTGACCATCGCGATCATAAACAATGTCGCGGCCCCCAAACACAAACGGATGGTGCCCGGTCAGTGCGTGCGTGGGGAGTGTGCGGTGGGGATATGTACTTTGTACGTTTAGCGTCCTGCCCGACACGGAGAGATAATCTAAATGATTGCTAGGCGTAAAATATGGCGTCATGGCGTGATCGATTTGATGGTGTTGTAAGAGAGGTGCGGTGAGAACGGTAATGGTGTTGCCGTTTTGCCATGCCAGCATGTGCCCATCGGGCGCATAATCTAAAAAGCCGGCCGGATCGGTGGGCGCGCTGCTTAAGGGGTAATAAGATCCATTGACCAGCCACCTCGCTTGTCCATCATGAAGAACATAGCTGACGGCGCTGCTTTGGGTGATGGGCAAATACCAATCTGTGTTTGCCAAATGGCCCGGAAGCAATGGTTGCGGTTGGGTCCGGTCTTGCGCTGTGGTGCCTAGTGTCAGAGCAACAGTATGATCGGGCGCAATAATAGGATTGGCCGTTTGCCACGTGCTGACAGGATTCATTTGCTCTCGGTGCATGATGGCGTCCACGACAAACCCAGCTACCACGGCGACTGCAACGATCACAGTCATCCACCCTCTACGCTTCACAACATCCTCCTGCCCCATCTGTTGATATGCTTTAAGGGTACCACAACTCGCCTTCGTTGACTCCCCCTAAGCGAATGATGACGATAGACAGGACTGCCCCTTTTGGTTGAAACCGCCGTGTGAGTATAAAAAGAGTTTGACTCGAGAAAAAAGCTCGTAGGGCTTTTGTCATTTCGTCACACACACTCACGTCAGGATTCCAGACTTGAATCAGGGCGCATGACGTGAATCCAACCCAAGCTCCCCCCAAGGTGGCTTCGGCTAAGATACTTTGGGAGGGCGGGTTGATTGATCATTAGGACGCTGCCGACCGGCGGTGTGTGTTGCGCCTTGTCACCCAAATGGCTCCAACAGTTCCCAAAGCAACTAGTGGCAACGCTGCTGCCCACGGGACCTCGGGCAATTGTCCGACTACACTGACTATGGGATCGTAATCGTAGACGGGCGCAGTATTATAGAATGACGAGGTCGAAGATGGTCTCGGTGACGAAGATGCTAGAGTAATTGAATCTTGGGGTTGATACATATGAAATACGATGGGCGATGTAGGTTGGTACACGAGTTCAATCGTATAGTCGTTGCCTAACGGCCCTAACTGGGACGTTGGGATAACAAATTGGTATGTGGCGGTGGCGCTCTCTTTAGGACCTACTGTGGGATCCGGTGAGGATATCAAAGAAGATGCCGTGGCTGTCACGGGTTTCGTAGTCGGCGTAATAGTAATAGTGGGAAGTGCGTTGGGGTTACCACCAGTAAAAGTTGGATTAGGAAATTCCCAAGTGCCGGGCTGGACGCCTGTATCGAACACCGTAATCGCGACGTTTACGTCTGTGTTAGATCCCGATGTTGTCACGGATTGGATAGACAAGCCCGTTACAGTAAATTTTGGTGCTGGTGCTGGTGGTGGTGCCGCCAAGGCTGTTCCACCCATCATGGTGAGACCAATCGCCATTCCCACACCTAACAGCGATTTGTATCGGTGTATCATAAATGTTAGCCTCCCTTTTTGCCCCGCGGAGTCGGTGTTGAAGAACTATGCCGAAACTACTTCGATTGTACGGGAGGCTCTTATGCCTATCAGTTCCATGCCCTCTATCGAACACCGTCTCGAGGAGGGTATCATCCTTTGGAGGGCAAACTGGGGACTTGGAAAGGTGAAGGATTTCTCTGCACCGGGAGGAAAGGGGGAGGGCTCATTCCGAGTTCTCACCTTATGTCGGCGTCCTCGAAATTAAGGGAATCTGCGAGCGAATGGTACAAATCTCCCCTCTAACGCCTTGGAATGCATTGCAAACTGCACCCAGTTGACATTCCAGTGCGCGCATGTTGCTTTAGCCATAGGCGTGTTTTTGTCCTCAATATGCCCTACCTGAAAGGACGTGGCTTGTGGCAATGGTTTTCTTGTCTCTGTGTAGATTTTTGAGGTTGTGAAGAAAAACAAGGAAATCTGCGGGGGCGCCTAGAATAAGGTGAGAGCAAGACCGCAGCAGCAATGCAGGGGAGACTTTGATGGCATTGGCAGGGGACCTGACAAAGGTGGAGTGATGACGGTGCAGTGGTATTTTGACGTACTTAAAAAATATGCGGTGTTTGCAGGGCGTGCTGGACGGATGGAATATTGGATGTTTGTTCTCATTAATGCAGGGATGACCGTTGTTCTGGAATTCATTGATCTGTTATTGACCCATAATGCAGCCATACCGTTTGAAGGGCTTTACACACTCGCCGTGTTTATACCAGGGCTAGCCGTGCTCATTCGCCGTTTGCATGATACGGGGCATAGCGGATGGTGGCTGCTGATTGCCATGATTCCGGTAATCGGATGGATTGTCTTGTTCGTCTTTACCTTAAAAGGCAGTGATCCGGGGATGAATGACTATGGTCCGAACCCCCAATGGAATAGCTAAAGGGCCACGTTTTCAGGATTTGTCTTATGTAAGGTAAGGGTCGTTGGGAATGACGACCGACAATAAATGAGCCATGCCGCGTAGGACCTGAAGGCGGCTTTCACTCCAACTAAAAGCCCCCATATAATCGGCTCCGATGACAGCCCAAGTGGGCCGGCCGATGGGGAAAATCGCGATAGATTCAGGAGCATTGAGGGATTTCATGACGGGGCCATACAATTCTTCTGGTGTATCGCTGGTTTTTTGTAAGACGACGGGGGAGTTTTCACGAAAAGCGCGGACTGCGAAAGACGGTTGGTCCCAGACAATAAGGTCTTGATAGGAGTGGCCGAGGCTGAACACCGGGGCCAGGCCTTTTTTGGTGGCGCGTAGAAACGTCATGGCGGTCGGCTGTAGCAAGCGAAAAGTCGACGCCATGATGGCCATTAACCGCTCATGGGGGGTAGCATGGGGGTCGGCTAGGCTTTCCATCAGCAATGACCAGTGCAACCGAAAAGAATCCCATGCCATTAAATTTTGCGCCGAGGATTCTAAGAGTTCATTTTGACGGCGCTGGATTTCATGAATGACGTGATTAGGAGCTTGTACTCCGGGGTTCCACGCGCTAGGGCGAGCAAAATAATAGCCTTGTCCAATCGCAACGCCCAGATCAATGCAAGTAAGGAGTTCTTCACGGGTTTCGATTCCTTCGGCGATGAGCTGAAATCCCAGAAATTCGGCCATGTGACTGACTGATGCGATTAAATTGCGTTTGACCGGATACATATGGCATTGAGCAATAATGGAGCGGTCCAGTTTAACAAAATTGGGGCGTACAGCGACTAATTTTTCTAGACCAGAATATCCCGTGCCGAAATCATCCAGGGCGACGGTTCCGCCTTGATTGCGAAAGGTTTGCATGACCGGTTCCACAATATCACCAAACCAGTTTCCCCGCTCGGTAATTTCAATCACAATGGCCCCATGCTGGCTGCTTCCGACCATGCTCTGAATGTCAGGGTCTGTGAGCGAGTCGGGGTGCAAATTGATAAAGAGCGGGTAGGAGAGAGGGTGACCTTGCAAAAATTGCGTAATCTGACGCACAATAAGGCGGTCTACGGCCACGGCGTGGCCTTGTATGCTGGCTTCATGGAAAAAGGATTCGGCCAGCAGGGATCGGTGGTTGCGATCAACCGGCCTGGTTAGCACCTCAAATCCGATAATGTTGCCGCTTGACAACGCTAAGAGCGGCTGAAAAGCTAAATCGAATTGAGGCTCCGAGTAAAGCCACTGTGCAATGTCCACGACAGGTAGCGACATGATGTATGATGCGCAGGCAACCCACGCAATCTCCTTTGGCTGTAATGCGATAACGGTTTCATTGTGCCAGGGATAAGGGGGATTTGTCCATGATTTTGTCGAGGGTTGTCATCGTAAGGACAGAACGTAGATTTAGGTGAATCGTCCGAGAATCACGGGAATAATGGCATATAAACTTTCTTTGTCGGCATGGCCGCTCTTTAGCGCATGTAAGGTGGGCACGGCAATGGCACCAAAGAGAGCATAAGCCAGCCATTCTTGGTTTGCCTTAGGGCTGTGGGGATCCAAGTAAGTGGCTACAGGTTCCAACAGTCGATTTAAAAATTGTCCCACGAGTTGTTCGCGCGAGCGGTCGCGCCAAGCTTCACTAAGAAAAAGGCTGAGAAATTCTTGCTCCTCCCAAAAAAAATCAATCCATTGCCGCAAAAGGTCAGATAGCGACGCGCCCTCGTGAGCCAGCACCTCTTTGGTCAAAGCTTCCAAGCGTCCCGCGCGTGACTGGACTAAAGCCACCCAAATCGCCTCTTTGGATGCGAAATGGTAATAGACGGACCCCTTCGCTACATGTGAGCGTTGGGCAATGCTGTCGACCGTGGCGCGGTCGTAGCCTTGTTCGGAAAACTCTTGCAAGGCGGCATGCAAGATGCTGTCCCGGGCATTTGATTTTGCCATTGATGTCGCTAGGCTCCTTTACCGAAAGGAATTGTCCTTACCATACCGTGACAGGAGGCATTGAGCAAGGGTTCGGTTAAGGCTATGCGATTTCCTGATGGCACGCTAGTATAGGTGTGGAAGATTTTTAGCGGGTAATGGAGGCCCTCATGAAAACACTAGTCATTGCGGAAAAACCGTCCGTTGCTCGGGATTTAGCCCACGTATTGCGTCCCGGGACGCGTAAAAGTCCTGATAGGCTCGAGGCCGAGGACATGGTATTTACCTGGGCTTTGGGACATTTGTTGTCGCTCGAAGATGCCGAAGGGTATGACCCACGCTACCGGGTGTGGCGTCTCGAAGATTTGCCCATTATCCCCGCCGAAATGAAATACCGGGCGCTTAAGGCCACCACGGGCCATTTGAAAGCGGTGGCGGCATTGATGAAGCGGGCGGATATTGATGTGGTCGTGAATGCTTGTGACGCAGGGCGTGAAGGAGAGCTGATTTTTCGGGAAATCAGCCGTTTTGCCGGATTGCGCAAACCAGTTCAGCGTCTATGGCTGTCTGAGACAACCCCTGAAGCCATAAAGAGGGCGTATGCGGCGATGTTGCCGCAAGCCCATTACGAAAATCTTGCGGCTGCGGCATTTTTGCGTCAAGAAGCGGACTGGCTCGTAGGCATTAACGCTTCTCGGGTGTTTTCGGTGCGCCACAAACAACGCCTCAGTGTGGGACGGGTTCAAACCCCGACCTTAGCCCTGCTTGTCGCCCGGGAGGAAGAAATTGAAAATTTTACGCCGCAAACATTTTATCAGCTGCATGCGACGTTTGAGACGACAAAACAGGCTCAATACCGGGGAATGTGGGTCTTGCTCAATGACCAGGGAGAGGTGGCCCAAGACCGTTTTCAGACCCGTGAAGATGTGGCTCAACACCAATATCCTTTGCCGCGGCAGGCGGTAGTTCGGCAAGCTCAGAAGTCCACAGAGCGGGAATTGCCGCCCCTGTTGCCCAATTTGTCGGATATTCAGCGGGAGGCCAACCGTCTATGGGGACTCACGGCGGCGAAAACGTTGGCCGCGCTGCAAGGGCTTTATGAGAAAGGCTATATTAGCTATCCGCGGACCGAAAGCCGCCATCTGACCAAAAGCTTGGCGGGCAGTCTGGGATCCAGACTAAAAGCCTTGGAGGCCACAGACCTTGCGCCCCAGGCTCAGCAGGCGTTGCAGAATCTTGAGCAATTTCGCCACTACGGCAAACGATATGTGGACGATGCCAAGGTTACAGACCATCATGCCATGATTGTCACTACCAAGGTTCCTGCAGGCCGTTTGGGGAGTTCGGAAGAATCCTTGTACCGACTCATTGCCCGCCATTTTTTAGCCGCGTTCTTTCCGCCCGCTCTCTTTTCGGTGTATACCGTCCTATCTGAAGATGTTGAGCGCAAGGACATGTTTCGCTCGACGCAGCGGCAAAGGCAGGAAGAAGGCTTTCAAGTGCTCTTTCCTCCGGCGCAAGATCCTAATAAAAAAGAGTCTACCGATGAGTTGCCGACGTTGCACGAAGGCGAACGGGTGACCATTGTCCAATATGACGTGCATGAAGGCGTGACAAAACCTCCCGTGCGCTATACGGAAGCGGCGTTATTAGGGGCGATGGAGCGAGCTGGTAAAAAAATCGATGATCCCGCCTTAAAAGACGCTATGAAAACAGCAGGATTAGGTACGGCGGCTACGCGCGCTGCGATTATCGAGCGACTAATTACGGTGGGGTACGTGGAACGGGAAAAGAAGCAATTGGTGCCCACGGATAAAGGTAAAACCCTTGTGACATTAGTGCCGGATTTGCTCACACAAGTCACCTTAACGGCGCAATGGGAGGATGGCTTGAGAGCGGTGGAAGAAGGACGGGCGGCCGTTCAAGAATTTCGCCAAGCCATTCATGGGTTTACCCGCGAGGTCGTCGAGCAGGCGCGATCTGCTCCCGTCAACGAGTTTGCAGTACTAGATGAAGAGACTCTCTATCCGTGTCCTTTGTGCGCCTCGCCTCTGCAAAAATTTTCTAAAGGGTACCGGTGCACCAAGCAAAAGGATACTCAGTGTGCCTTTATTTTATGGACCACCATTGCCAGCAAAACTCTGACGCCCCGGCAAGTGCAAACGTTATTGACGAAGGGCCGGACAGGAACTATCCGGGGGTTCAAGTCGAAGGCGGGCAAGTCCTTTCAAGCGGCGCTTGTGTTGGAAAATGGCAAGGTGCGATTCGATTTCGATCAAGAATCCGCTACAGCCAAGAAGGTCCCACGGAAAAGAAAGGCACCGTCTACGGCCACTAAAAAGGCGGGGACAAAGCGGTAGGAGGCCGCGTTTTGGTATGATACGATAACATGAGCACGTAGTTGAGAGGTAGGCGATGAAATGGGTATCGAGCGACTAGCCAAAGCGCGTGAGCGCCTTGGCAAAGAGCATGCGGCAATGTTTTTAGCTCCTGGTGATGATTTCCGCTATCTGCTCTCATGGTCACCTTTGGCCGATGAGCGGGTGACGTTCTTGGGGGTTTCCCATGACCGGGTCGTCTTGGTCATTGCTTCCGTCAATGCTCAAGAAGCTCACGAGCATCTAAACGGCATGGTTGACATTGTGGCATTTTCCGATCAAGACGGGCCCCAGGCGGTGATGCAAAAAATCTTTGGTCCCATGGCGGCGGATTGCCAGACCTTATACGTTTCGGACGATGCTCGTTTTGATCACGTGGAACGGCTAAAGGCTGCTATTAATGTGCATGAGGGGCTCACGGTCGCCTCGTCTCTGATAGCACCATGGCGGATGTCTAAAGATCCTGATGAAGTGGAAAAACTTATGGCCTGTCAGGCGATTAATGACCAGGCTATGCGAAAAGGGTTGGAAAGCATTCGGCCAGGAATGACGGAAATGGAGCTGCAAGACATTATCCGCCGGGCGTTTATGGAAAATGGAGCCGACCGAGAAGCCTTCATCATTGTTGCCGCGGGTTCCCATAGCGCCATGCCGCACCATACATCGGATCAAACCGTCATCGCGGAAGGGCCCGTTCTATTGGATATTGGTTGCTATAAAGATGGCTATGCATCGGATATGACGCGAATGGCTTATGTGGGGACGGTTCCGGACGAATTCGCGCATGTACACCGGATTGTGAATCGGGCGGTCGAAGCCGCGTTTGACCAAGTGGCCGTAGGACAAGAAGCACAGCAGATTGATCATGCCGCACGCCGGGTGATTGAGGAAGCGGGATACGGAACATACTTTGTACACCGAACTGGGCATGGGATTGGGTTGTCTGTTCATGAACCGCCGTCCATTATGGAAGGGAATCCGCTTCCGCTTCCGCTTGGAGCAGCATTTTCTATTGAGCCAGGAATCTATCTTCCCAGGCGTTTTGGCGTGAGGCTCGAAGAAGTCGTCGTAGTTAGACATCAGCAGGCTGAAATTCTATCGAAAATCCCACGTGACATCTATCACGTGCCCTTAGATTAACGACCTAAACGGTGACGGAGTGGAGGATAACGATGACAGTCAAAGCGGAAATGGGAACGCAAGATAGCATGGTAGGGCAGGTGGCGCCAGATTTCACGCGCGAAGGGACCAATGGAACGGTTCACCTCGCTGACCTGAAAGGCCACATTGTGGTGCTGTATTTCTATCCCCGGGATAATACACCAGGGTGTACAACAGAGGCCTGTGATTTCCGCGATGCTATTGCCGACTTTTCGCAAGTCGACGGCATTGTGCTCGGGATCAGCACCGATTCCTTGGCGAGTCACGAAAAATTTACCGCCAAATATCAATTGCCCTTTAACTTGTTGTCTGACCCTGACGCCGAAACGGCGAAGGCTTATGGCGTGTATAAACAAAAGAATCTTTACGGCAAAGTGTCCTGGGGCATTGAACGTTCGACCTTTATCATCGATGCACAGGGGATTATCCGGTACGTGTTTCGCAAGGTCAAGGTGCCAGGACATGTCGAACAAGTCAAGGCGCTCGTCGACCAGTTGGCAGGTGACTAACGCCGTGGTCCAGGACGTACTGACCGTCCTTGAATCGTTGTATCCGAATCCGGTAACGGAGTTGGTCCATGACGGCCCATGGCAATTGTTAGTGGCCACGATGTTATCCGCCCAATGCACAGATCGCCGGGTAAATATGATTACGCCGCGTATTTTTGCGCGTTATCCGGGTCCTGCGGAGCTAGCGCAGGCCTCGGTGGAGGAGATTGAAGCATTGATAAAAGATTGTGGGCTGTATCATAGCAAAGCCCGCAATCTGCGGGCGACCGCGGAAATTATTGCGACGCAGTTTGATCAACACGTTCCGGAAGATCGCGAGACTCTCATGACGTTGCCAGGGGTGGGCCGTAAGACGGCCAATGTGGTATTGTCAAACGCTTTTGGTGTCGATGCCATTGCCGTGGATACCCATGTCTTTCGCTTGGCGCACCGCTTGGGGTGGTCTGAGGCCAAAGATGTGTTGGGAACCGAAGAAGATTTAATGCGGTTATTGCCACAATCGGTATGGAGTCAGGCGCATCATTGGCTGATTTTGCATGGGAGACAGGTGTGCATGGCGCGCAATCCGCAGTGTGCAAGGTGTCCGGTCGCGCCGTTTTGTGAGCAGCGCGGCGTCAATAAGGTGTGAGAGAGGGCGTGCTGAGGTGCTCTATGCGTTAGTCTCTGATTTATTTTTTGCGGATGTTGTCATGCGCGCGGCAAGCAGCGTCGGGGAGCGTGTCCAAACGTTCTCGACACCCGATACGTTGTGCCAAGCCGTGGCTCAAGCATCCCCACCACCTTTAGTGTTGCTTGACTTATCGATATGGGACCAGAGGCTCTCGCCGTGCTTAGAAGCGGTGCAACACATTGCAGGATTTGGTCCTCATGTCGCGCGCGAACAATTTCAAGCGGCCCGTGCCCAGGGAATTGAGACGCTGTGGGCCAACTCGGCGCTGAGTCAGAAACTAGGGCCGTGGATCGTGACCAACCGCTGACATATGGTCGTGTGCAGACACAGCATAAAGGAGGAATGGGGCCATGCGGGCAGTGGTCCTAGGGGGCGGAGGCATTTTAGGCGTTGCTGCCATAGGCATCTTGGAAGCATTAGAAGAACTGGGAATGGCCCCAGATATTGTGGTAGGCACGTCCTCAGGGGCATTGATTGGGGCGTTGTATGCGCTGGGCATTTCTCCAACCGAACTGAAAGACATTGGACTCTCGGTAAGGCGCCGAGATATGGTATGGAACTGGCGACGGATGGGCCGGGAATTGCTCACGCGGCATACCCTGGCCGAGTCCATCTTAGATCCGGAGCCTTTTTGGAGTAAATTATATAAATATTTTGGCTCGCAAACATTTGCGGATACCCGCCTTCCCCTATTTATGGTGACGACGTCGCTGACGCATCGCATGAGCGTAGTGTTTGGATCCTATATTCCCCAGACCTTTTATCGCTTGCCGCATGTTTTGTGGGTGGATGGGACGCACCAAGAAATCTTTCCTGCGGCTCGGGCTTCTTCGGCGATTCCTGGATTCTTCCCTGCTGAGCGAGTGGCTGATATGATATTGGTAGACGGGGGAATGACCGATGATTTCCCTCTTGATGTGGCACAGGCTGCGGGCGCAACGAGTGCCATGGGATTGTGGATTGATGAACCCGTCCGTTGGCAAGTGCCAACGCCCCGTCCGCATTTGTTGCAAGTTTTGACGGAAAGTCTTGCCGTCACCATTCATCATATGACCGTTCTGAAGAAAAACACGGTGACGATGCCGTATGTGATGGTGCGATTGGAGATGGACCACCGCGCCGATATGGCTCGGATTCCGCAAATCATTCGCCGCGGCTACGAACAAACTATGGCGCTTAAAGAGGTTCTTGTTCGAGACTATCGGTAAAGGAGGTGCAGTCAATGCCTGACACTCCCTCGTCATTGATGGTTTTGATTCAAGAGTCGCGCCAATGGGCGTCGGTGAGTCGTGGCTTGGAATTGTTTACGCGGGCGAGTGAAGCGTTGCAACGAGCGTTCGCGGTAGACAGTGGGTATTTTATCTATAAAAAGACGGGGCTTTGGGAACGAATCGAAGATGAGGCGTGTCGCCTTTACGCGCCCTGGGGGGTAATGGTTGCCCACCAAGGCGGATATCCTGCCGAGGAAGACCGGCAAGCTGTGGCGGCGGTCGAGGGTTTTGAAGAGAAGACAGGATTTTGGATTCAAACGGCGGACGCGCCCGAACTCATTCGCCAACAGTGGCAATCATGGGGGATTAAAGTCGGCGGCGCATGGCGTCTCACGTTAGGTGCAAAGCCGGTA
Source organism: Sulfobacillus thermotolerans (assembly GCA_002951815.1). Taxonomy (GTDB): domain Bacteria; phylum Bacillota; class Sulfobacillia; order Sulfobacillales; family Sulfobacillaceae; genus Sulfobacillus; species Sulfobacillus thermotolerans. The sequence continues at coordinate 3,068,422 of CP019454.1, read as the reverse complement.
GGACTCATGGTATTACGCCGCTCTTTCCCTATAGCGGATGATGCCGAACTGATGGGAATGGTGGCCGGGCAAGTCTCTTTAGTGATGGAGTTGTTGCGCTTTCGGCGCACCGCCGAAGAGGCCGGGTGGCGCGATGAGTTGACGGGTATTTATAACCGCCGGGGTGTTGAACGCCAAATGGCTCTCGTAACGCAACAAGGAGCCCAGACCCTAGGGACGGCTTGGATTTTTGGCATTTTTGATATTAATCGGTTCAAATACATTAATGACGCATATGGACATCCTGAAGGGGACCGTGTGTTAGCAGACGTGGCGAAGGCACTGTGTGCTGGGTTAAGGCCTCAAGATATTTGTGGACGCTGGGGCGGCGATGAGTTCGTCGTGTTGGTCAATACCGCACAGGCCCAAGCTTCTACCGTCATCGCTCGCTTGCAAGAATTAGTCGCTGCCCGTGTCGAACGGGTTACCGTTAGTGCGGGGTGGGCTGTCTGGGGCGTTGACGGCAACGATTTGAATACGATTTATGATGTCGCAGATCAGCGATTATATGAAGATAAGAAGAGACATTAACCGAAAGGATGGCGAGTAATGGAGCGAGCACACGCGGTGATTGTGGGAATGGGCCAAATAGGCAGAACATTAGGAGAAGGCTTGTTAATGGCCGGATATACGGTCACCCCTGTACTGCGCGGACAAAGGTATCCCACCGATGACGCACTACGCCCCTTTATTATTGCCACGGGGGAAGACGATTTGGCACCAGCGCTCGAACGTCTTCCGGAACCGATAAAAAAAGCGTCGTCGGTAGTGTTGTTGCAAAATGAATTGTTACCCAGTCAATGGGAGCCCGTGGGGATTTTGAACCCAACCCTTTTTGTAGTGTGGTTCGAGCGGAAACCTGGCAAACTGATAAGCGTGTTGCGCCCTTCTGTGGTCTTCGGGCCGCAGCAAGCAGCGATCCAAGAAGCCATGGACCGGTTGGGACTCGCCTGCCAGCAAGCCGACAGTTTTCATGAGGCGATGGAACAAGTGGTTATCAAAAATGTCTATATTTGGGCGACCAATATCGCCAGCTTGCGGGTCGGAGGCACTACCGGCGAATTAGTTAAAAACCATTTTGCCTTGGTTCGGTCCTTGTCCCATGAAGCGCTTGCGATGCAAGAAGCCGTAATGCAGCAACGATTTGATGGAGATCGCGTGATGGATGAAGTGATTGCCGCGCTCAAGTCAGATCCAGCACATCAAGCCGGAGGACGTAGTGCCAAAAGGCGACTGGAACGGTTTTTGGCTCATGCGGCAGCGGAAAAAATCGACGTGCCTGTAGCGCAAGATATTGCAAAGGCCCATGGTCTGAGCCCAAAGTTGTAAGCTAACACTAAGGTCCTGGCAGAAGTGCCAGGACCTTAGTGTTGGGAGGGATATCACAGGACTGTCAATGGATGCCGCGGCTGAAGCCAATGGCGACAAGGACGACCATGACAAGAATATAGATGCGTAAGGCCCAAAACGCGACCTGAATCCAACCCTTGGGAACAACTTTCGTCAGTTTTACCGGGGTATGGCTATCCTCAGGGACGGAGAGCACTTGCAAATTCTTTTGTGGGGTCTTCATATCGATCGCGCCTCCTTTCAAAACCACTTCGGGAATACGACGGACAATCCATAAATGCCATTCAGCACAACAAGCAATCCGACAATGGTAAAGGCCGAAATGTTTTGCCACTTGCGGTTGACGTGTTCTCCCATAATGCCCGGGTCATTTAAGAGCAATAGTAAGAAGAGCATGGCTGCCGGCATGAAGATGGATGCAATGACTTGCACCGTTAAGTTCAAAAAGCCCAAAGGCGTGTTAGGAATCAAGACTACAGCGGCTGCCAACACCGCACTCAAAAGTCCCGGGATGTAAAACCGCCATGCTTTTTGGAACGGCAGGTTAATACTCTTGGGCCAGTTGAATGCTTCGCCCATGGCCCATGAGGTGCTGGCCGTCAGCGCAATAGTGGCAATCGTGCCAGCTTCTACCAAACCCAAGGCGAACAGGCTTTGTCCTACAGGTCCAACGCGTTGGCCAATCACCTGAATGATTTGTTGAATGTCATAATTCGAAGCCCCTGGCCGCCCAAACGCTACCGTCCCTGTCAGAATGACGATGGCTAACGCCACTAAAACCATCGCTAAAGTGCCTAATGCGGTGTCGATTTGTCCATGGCGGACATCTTCGACCGTTAACCCTTTGTCGACGACCGAAGACTGTTGGAAAAATAGCATCCAAGGGGCGATGGTGGTACCAAAGTTCGCCAACACGACAAATAAGAAAGCGGCTGTAAAACCTCCTGGAACCTGCCAGTGCGCAAATGCGTTGGCGACCGCGCCCCAATGCGGATGAGCCATTAACGCGAGGGGCACAAAGATGAGATTGCCTGCGGCAATCCACAATGAGACCCGCTCCCATGTCCGGTACCGGAGGACCAAGAGGATGACCGCATCCAGCACTAATCCACCTAGCGCGCTCCAAATGGGCGGGACGCCAAAGACTGACATGCCAATAGTAATACCTATAAATTCCGTGACCAGTGTCAGGACATTGGCTACTACCAAATCAATGAGCGAGAACCAGCCCCAAAATGCGCCGTAACGCCCCCAAATCATTTCCGCATGGCCCCGGTGTGTGACCGCGCCAAGACGCACAGTCATTTCTTGCACAACATAGGCAATGAATCCACCAATAATTAAAGCCGGAATAAAAAACCCAATCCCGTAGGTTGCTCCCGTTTGTGCATACGTAATGACACCGCCTGCATCATTGTCAGCAATCATAACGAGAATCCCTGGACCAATCAACGTGAGCAACAACATTAACCGCTTGCGCCAGCCGCGGGATTCGCGCAAAGCGGCGACACGCGCCTGGTCCTCTGCCCGGATCTGGGTGTCGTCCAACGGGGTTACTGCAGAAATTGTCTTTTTCACGATCTATCCCTCCCTCGGCTGTCCCGAGGCAGGTCACGCACGCAATAAATTACGTAGGAGACGAGAGCACTCGGGAGAGCACAGCGTGTTCACTGAATTAATTGAGACGGTTTGACTTCTATGGCCTCCAGGGTCTGTATTCACCCGCGTTCCCTCCTTATAATGGAGATTCTCCATAAAAATATCCTCTTTGTCTGCACAAGAGGATAGCGCGCAAAAAACGCAATCCCCCTGGTGGAGCTTTGGCACTGCATCACGTGAGAACTCCCGTGAGAGTTCAGCCACATTGGAAGAAGCCTTAATCCGGCAACTTCTGGTCTACTCCTTAGCGTCTTTAGACGGGTCGGAGCAGTGGCCTATGTTGATGCAGACGCCTCGCCTAACGAGGATATCAATTGACTTTCTACCCTCACTATATGCGCCTAAGCGGGCGTGTGTCAATGGCCAAGTATGATATGGGGAGAAAAAATCGGATATTCGTCCAAAATACCGTCTAAATAGTCCTTTGTTGTCCCATACGGGGAATTTCGGGTTTATTTCTCCATTGAATGATCCTGTCAACGAAATTAACACGACTTTGTAACCTATAGAAATCGAAACAAGCGGGGGCCGCTTTCGGTCATTTACCAAGACATTATTAGAAATTGATTAGAAATCTGCCAAAAGATCCGGGACAGCGCAAAAATTGCTGACTATAATTAAATAGGGGAAGGTTATTTAGACCTAGTCCCCACAGGTATCGAGTTTAGACTCCGTACGTGTTGCAATATCGGTCCGGCGGAGTGACTAGTGGTCCATAACATATGGGCGTTACTTCAAGTTGGGAGGCCGACTAATCTACAAAGAAAGAAGGGTGGCTATGTCTACAGCGACCAAGGGAGTTTTGTGGGTGATTGGCGCATTAGTGGTGATTGTGGGTTCGTTCTATGCGACATCGGCGGTTCATGTGGCGCGCTTATCACGGCGTTATGGGCAGGCCTACTTAAATCCCGAATTGGGAGGAGCGGCCCAATATAAAATCAATGTCTGGGTACCCAGCGGAAACGGCACGGCTCAGTATGTTGTGCTCTATGACGCCAACAAATTCAAAACGGTAAGTGTGCCAGAAACCGGTGCAGCCCATTGGGCCACGTTGGGCGTGTTTCCGTCACAGGATAACGCTACCATGTCAGTGCGGCGTGTGGGTGAAAGTGGACAGCGCAACGACGGTGTTGTAAATGGGCACATACAGCATCAGCAAGTGGAATTTATTCCGGTGGCTTCGTAAGATACGGAATCGAAATGCGGGAGGACTGCCAGATGAGCGGTCCCCCCGCTCTTTTATAAGAAAGCCGCAATCATATAGAGACCAAAGGCCATGACAATGCCGGACAGTGTCCAAACCATTAACCGGTAGCCGCCATGCATGCGGTGGGCTGGGGGAAGCACGCGAGCCTCAAGAAGGAGCAAAAAGCCTAAGACAATAGGAAGAAGCATCGCGTTCATGACCTCCACATCGATGGTGAGTTGAACTAAATCGATGCTGGCAATGACCATAATTGCGCCTAAGACGTGCGCTAAAGTATAGATGACGTAAAAGGCAGGCGCCTCTCGAAACTTGTGGTTGAGACTATGCTTGATACCAAAGGCTTCTCCGATCCCCCATGACCCCGCAATCGAAGCCACGAGAGCCGCGACAAAACCCGCACCTAAGATGCCCGCCCCGAATATGAGCCGTCCAGCTGTCGTGCCCATAACGCCAGTCAGAGCGTTGGCAATTTGCACAATGGATTGTAATGACCCAAGGTTTTCGTGACCAAGCGTTGCCGCCGTGGTTAGTACGACGGCAATCATTAAAAGCTGCGTGATAATAGAGCCGATGCCAGTATCCCACCGTGCAGCCTTGATATGGGATTGGTCCCACCGTTTGTCAATAATAGCGCCTTGCTGATAGAAGATCATCCAAGGCATAATGACCGCGCCAACGTTGGCAGCCAATAAGAACACGTAACGCGGATTACTTACGGGCATGGTTATCAAACCGTGAGCGACCTGAGGGAGCGCAGGATGAGCCATGATGGCGGTTACAAAGAAGGCGAGTTCTAAACTGCCAAGCGCAATTCCAATCCATTCGACGCGTTGATACCGTCCGGAAACGCCAATGGCGATGAGCGCTAAGGTGGCAATACTGACACTGATCCACGGCGGCAACCCAATTAGAGAGCCTACTCCTGCTATTCCAGAAAATTCCGTAATTAAAGCGCCCACCACGGATAAGAACAGTGTGGAGACTGACAACCACGCCCATCCGCGTCCAAAACGTTCGCGAATGAGTTCGCCATGCCCCTTGCCCGTAAAAATGCCTAATCGCACGGTCATTTCTTGAATCACAAACAGCATGGGAATGAGAATCAATTGAGGCAAAATCATTTGATATCGCCACTCTACGCCAGATTGCGCAGCTGTGACTACGCTTCCCACATCGGTGTCCGCCAACATCACCATAATGCCGGGGCCAAAGAGTGCAGAATACCTAAGAAGGCGCGATCGCCAAGGGACTGGCCTTGTGGCGTCAAGCGATTTGGCCTGATGATTCATGTCGGACACTCCTAGCAATAATTCATAGAATGCACTGAAATTGATAATGTTAATCATTATCATAGCAGCGAAAAAGATACAATCATTCTTTCTAACCGAACCGGATAACCCGATGTCTCTCACTATACCATGTCAACGGACAAAAGCGACCGATTTATCTAAACCAGAATTGAGTGGCGCGAATCCGTTGGTGCGATTAATACCAAATCTTATTACAAAATGCATTCTCATGTAAAACGTCCTAATTCTTGTGCATACCATACAACGAAAGGAAAAAGAGGTGGAGCTTTCCGACTTTTGTCATAAATCAGCGGCATTTGGGCAACATAAAGCCACATTGCATGCGAGGAGTGGATGAGATGGATAAGCGAAACCGTCTGACCAAGAGCTTGTTATGGATAAGCGAGACGACAGGACTGTCTGCCCAAGCGGCTATCCATGCTCTAGCCATGGAAAAACGAGGCGACGTGGATAAAGAACTCGAGAACACCGAAGAAGAAGACCCTGAACCACAAGGATAATACGGTTCCATGGCTAATATTTAGAATCCGCCTGTGAACCTATGTCTGATGAAAAATTCCAAGGAAATTCTTTGATACTAAAATTGGGAGTGTATGGGATACTGTATGCCATTCAGACCATGACTAAGGTCAGGTTGCAGCACATGCGTGGTGCAATAAAGTATAAATGAGGTGAAGTCATGGGGTTGAAAGAGCGCCTAATCGTTGCGGGTTCCGTTATAGGCGCTGTCTTTTTGGTTGCGCCTGCTACGTTTGCTAGTGTGGGGAATCAGTCTCATCGGCCGGTCATTGAAGCAGGGTCCAATAGTCCTAGTCAAAATTTCATAGGTCTAGGATCCCATACAAATGGCGGTGACTCGGAACAAACGGGACCGTCTTCCTCCAGCCACCCGAATGTACCTCCAAGTAATGCATTGAAACTGGGGATTTCGGTTTACAATTCCCAAACGTTGCATGGAACAGCTGTAGTGCATAATGTGCCTCCGCCCACGAATAAGGTGGAGATTTTCTGGTTTTCGGCAGATTCTCAGACACCCACTTCCCCTCCTTCGGCCTCCGATATGGTGGGAAGTGCCTCTAATCAAGGCAAGTACACTGATGTTCCTATTACATTGTCATCTTCGGAGGCGTCGACCGGGTATTTACGGGCTTATGCGGCGAATGCACACGGGTCCAATTGGTCTCAGCCCTTAGCTCTGCCAATTGCGCAAGTACCAGATGGCCAGTTGCCCGAAGTACCGTATGCGGCGGGGTTGCCCCTAATAGCCTTAGGGGCCTTTGGCATCTACCGTTTACAGGCGTCAAGACGCCGCATCCGCCAAGCGGGATAGAGGCTTGTCGTCGTGCGGCGAATTTGTTGCTCCTCTTGGATGGTCTCGGGGCCATTCCGAGAGGATTTTTATCTGAGGGATTTGTGCGATTAGGGGATCTGAAAATCTCACGATGGAAAATTATTTCTTAAGATGAGGGGAGTTTGGGGGTGATGTGCTAGCGTGAATATGAGGTGACGGAATGATCAACCACGAGCCGGTCTTGCATATACCTACCGCAGAATTAGTCGCCGCCTTATCTCGGGCGCTCGACTTGACAGAAGGCGAGCCCATGGGCCATGCCATGCGCACATGCTGGATTGGTATGGAAATTGGGCGCTATTTGACGTTATCGGAGAAAGAACGGGCCGAATTATATTACGCGCTATTATTAAAGGACGCCGGGTGTTCGGCCAATGCGCGGCAAGTTGCCGAATGGTTTGACACTGATGACCGTTCTGCGAAGTATGCATTCAAGTCGGTAAATTGGTCGAACTTTTGGCATGCGACGCGGTATGCCATATCGCAAGTCAAGCCGGGTGCTCCATGGACACAGCGGCTTAATCAGCTCATCAGCGTGGGAAGGCGCGGCCCTCAAGGCGCACGGGAATTGGTTGAAATGCGGTGCACAAGGGGAGCGGACGTCGTGCGGCAGTTAGGTTGGGTCACGATAGCGCCGGATGCGGTATTGAATTTAGATGAACATTGGGACGGATCAGGGCAACCGCGCGGTCTTAAAGGCCAAGAAATTCCGCTTTTAGCCCGGATTTTGCTGCTAGCCCAAACGATCGAAATTTTTTGGAACCGTTCTTCAGCCCCAGCGGCACTGAAAGTGGTTCAAGATAGGCGAGGAACGTGGTTTGATCCGGCATTAGTCGATTTATTTTTGACCATCGGGCAAGCCGAGACATTTTGGGCCCAATTGAGTCAGATCACAGAGCCCTTGTCCATTGCACATTTAGATCCGGACCCTTCGGCGATCTCGATGTCTTCGCTCGATGAGCTGTTACACATTGCACGCGTCTTTGGAGAAATCGTGGATACGAAATCCTCATGGACCGCAATGCATTCGATTCGTACCGCACAGGTTGCCGCATCGTTGGCCGAGATAATGGGTGAGAGTGAACGCGTACAACAAGAAACGCTGCTGGCAGGATTTCTGCATGATTTAGGTAAATTAGGCGTAAGCAACTTGATCTTGGATAAACCCGGGGCACTCGATGCGCAGGAAAGGCAAGAAATTCAGAAGCACCCGGAATTAACCTATCATATATTGGAGCCGATTCGTGCGCTGCAGCCGATTGCGGCGGCTGCGGCATCGCATCACGAAAGACTTGATGGCACCGGCTATTATCAGGCCCTGCGTGGTGATACCATCCCCTTAGTGGGTCAAATCGTGGCGGTCGCTGATGTGTATGATGCTCTGGCGCATGCTAGGCCCTATCGCCGTCAGCTTGATACAGGCGAAGTCCTCGGGATTATGCGGCCCGACGCGGGCAAGAAATTGTCTGGGCCAGCGATGGAAGCGTTAGAGTGGGGGCTAAGGCAGCAACCCGAAAGATTTGTCGCAGAGTCTGGGTAATAGATGGCATTGGGTCCCTTAGAGGACCGCGCGAGGTGTTCGGATGGCTTTCCACGGTCGTCCGGCTTTATCCCGCGCGCTTTGCTATGTAGGGGCTTGTGCTTGCACAAACTCTTGATGACATGACATCCTAACGAACCCAATCATCCAATTGGCAGACCAGAACCCCCTGGCTCATGACAAGACTAGGGGGTTCCGCGCGAGCTTCAAGACCATGGTGACGTACATAGCACCGTTGACGGCAGCCGTACAGTCGTCTTCAGGAATTCGTCCATAAATTGGGGTAGATCAGACCTGATACCCAATTTAAAGACTGCGAGAAGCCATGCAGATGATTGCTGACCACGTAGTTCGTTGCAGCATAAGGCATCCAAATGACTGGGATATGGCGCGCGGCGAACATTTGATATTGGTCGAGCCGTGAGAGTTCTTGAGAGGTGCTAGTGTAAGGCGCATAGGTTTGTTCAATAAGGGAATTCATCGTGGTATTGCTATAATCTTCGCCATTTAAAGCGGCATTGGTTTTAAAGAGGGCACCGCCGGTCGGATAATAATCGGGGCTATAGATCCAACTGCCAAGCCCTAACCAAATCATGGACCATTTATTTGAGGGGAGGGCAATGAGGCTATCAAATGGGGTGGAGACGAGATTCACCTCAATCCCTTCTTTCGCCCAATCGGTCTTGAGTAGCTGGACAATATCTGTGACGGTTTGGCTGCCCGCGTTGTAGTTTAAGGTAAATGCCAAAGGCTTTCCGTTTTTCATCATGATGCCGTGGGTGTCTTTCCAACCATGGGCTAACAAAATCGACCGTCCTTGCTGGGGATTATAAGAATAGATAGGTTGGTTTAGGGCGGTATCGTAATAAGGGGTCTTGGGCTGTTCGGGAATGGGGCCGTCTCCGATAATGCCATGGCCATGATAAAACGCAGCGATAATAGCCGGTTGATTAATGCCATACGCTAAAGCCTGACGAATGTAGAGTTGATGAAAGAGCATGCCGGTACCATTGGGGGCGGTGGGCGACTCATTGGGCTGGAGGTACGTCATGCCCCAGACATAACCCGATATTATGCGATCATGGGTTAGTGTATGGCGTGATTTCCATAAACTAAGCGGAAGGTAACCAATGGTTAGGGCCCCTGTCTTTAAGGCCGAGAATTCACTGGCCGATGACGTTTCATACTGAAAGATAAGGGAAGATAGATGAGATTTGCGTCCCCCATAGTCTTTATTTGCAACAAAACTCCATGACTGGTTTGGTTGAACCCGGCCAAAATGATAGGCTCCGTCAACTACTTTAAACAGGGTACTGGTGGGGCTGTTCGCTTCAGATTGAATAAACTTGAGCTCTTTGATCATATTGTTGGGATATTTATCCCACACAAAGGCCGGCACGGGATTGATTTGGCCTAATCCATTGAGAATAAACCACTGCGGATTCACGCCGGAATTTAACGTGACTTGGAGCGTGCGGGCATTAATCACGTCGACATTTTTGAAATCGGTGGGGACCCCGCCGCTGCCCTCGCCTCCATAGTTCCAAGGCAAATTTTTGGCGTTACTACTGGCGCCTTTCATGATGGACCAGGTGAACGCCACATCTTGAGCCGTGACGGGTTGTCCATTGGACCAATGGTAACGCGGATTCATGTGCAGTGTAAACACGCTGGCCGTCTTGTTCCATGTAATGGCAGAGACTAAAGAATGTTGATAGTCTACCGTATCGTGAGGCGTCACATCAAGCAACGGTTTGTACATTAAGGCATCGAGTTCGATGTTGGTGGCGCTAAATGTGTTGGTGGAGAAGACGGGAAAAAACCAGTTGGGACTCGTTTGCACGGGTAACGCGATAACTACGGGGGCAGAAGAAGGTGGGGCGGCCTGAGAGGGCGTGGTGCCACACGCCGTGAGTTCCAACCCCGCCAACAGAGAGACAGATATCATACTCCACATCAGTTTCCGTGCCATGGTTGACACTCCCTTCAAAATACGATTAATGAATATTTATTCATAATCTCATATGTAGATATGGTTGTCTTGGGCATTCAACCTAAAATATGGCAAGAATCCGGGTGGCGGCATTCTTTGGAGGATTCGGGCTGTCTTTAGAATTCCCTGGGTGTGTCGTGAGGAATAACCGCGCAGAAACAGGGCGCGCTGAAAATGTCTTGGCTCGTCATAGCACCTAGGTATGGGACATAGCATGAAGGGAAGTCCCAGAAATGAGGTGGCCTCATGGACCAAGAACCACGCCGCATTGCTACGTTGATTACCGGGTTTACCATGCTGCTGTTGACGATTGCGCTGATCGTATTTTCGGAGCATGGGTTTCACGCCACGGTCGATGCCTTAAAACTCTTTTTTGAGGTGGTCTTCCCGTCGTTACTACCGTTTTTCATTCTGTCAGATGTGCTCCTATCGACAGGCATGGTGCACTATTTAGGCGTCTATTTTGAGCCATTGATGCGCCCTCTCTTTAATGTGCCAGGAGTGGGATCCTTTGTCTTTTCGATGGGACTCGCGGCTGGATACCCCATGGATGCGGTGCTGACCGCCAAATTTCGTCGGCAAAATTTGTGTACCAAAGTGGAAGGCGAGCGGTTATTGGCTTTTTCCAATTCGGCGGACCCGTTATTTCTCTTTGGCGCCGTAGCCGTTGGAATGTTTGGCCAGCCTGCTTTAGGGGCCGTACTGGCCATGGCCCATTATGCGTCGGTGTTGATGGTTGGACTAACCTTTCGCTTTTATGGGCGGCGGGCAGACCACCCTCGACAGGAAGAAGGAGTGGTGCTGCGCGGCATTCATAAACGGGCCATGGATGCATTGATTCGTGGTCGAATGGAAGACGGCCGCTCATATGGAAAGGTTTTCAACCAAGCTATTGGAGAGAGTATGGGGACGTTATTCATGATTATGAGCTTTATGGTCTTGTTTGCTGTGCTTTTACGCGTATTGACCGCGACAGGCCTTATGGTGGTCCTGACAGCCCCCTTGACCGCGGTCTTTCATGTCTTGGGCTTTTCCCCCCAATTGGTGCCGGCGGCTGTAAAAGGGCTTTTTGAAATTGATTTAGGGTCAGCCGCTGCGGCCCATGCGTCAGCCCCCTTGCTTCAAAAATTGGTCATTGTGTCAGCGATTGTCGCATGGTCAGGCTTGTCGGTCCATGGGCAGGTGGCATCAGTGCTCGCTGATACCGATATTTCCATGAAGCCGTATTTTATGGCACGTGCGTTGCACGCGGTCTATGCGGGCATCATGACCGTCGTGTTTTTTCATCCAGTTGAACAGGCTTTGGGCGGCATCACTTTGCCGGCCTTTGCCGATCGTGATTTCTTAGTGATAGCGCCAACCGCGCCCACCATGGTCGATGCCTTTCATGTGACCTTGCTCATGATGATTTTGTCCCTGTCCGCTTTGGCGGTGGCCATGCTGGTGATGGGCATTGTGCGGATGTTGCGTCTGGAATGGCTTGGCGCCCGATTTCGGTGATCTCGTTCGCACGCACCCTTAGGCGCCCTCCGAATACCGTACAGGAGGGAGCCGATACAAGGGGTGAACCAAGATGGAACAAGAAGTGGGAATGGTGTTGGCGCTTGTTGCCACATATACGGTGACCCGCCACGTGCACGCTACTGCTGTCGTGTGGCGGGTTTTAGCGTTGGTTGCCGAGTATGCGTATTTTACTGGCGTATGGCCCCAGGTGGCGCAAGCCGTTTTTCTCATGGCATTAGGCGTCACTGTCGGACTGTGGACTTGTCAGCGCAAAGGCTCTGCCCTAGAGATTACGGAAGTGGTGGCATGGACGTGGATGGCCTTGGCGATTTTGTGAAGTTTGCTATGATAAACAGTATGAAGCGTAGTGAGGTGACCCGTGTTTGATTTGACAACGCATTTGGGCGTGCCATTGTCTTGGACGGGACACCAGGAAAATCCGGTGTATCCTCTTATTGATGGAGCGATTGACCATCATGTGGCTAGGAGTTTAGAAGAGCTTCGTCCTTTTTTGGAAGATCCGGACGCATCAGGGCCGCCCTATGTCTATCATGTTTATGAAGGCATTCATTTGAAAAGTGAGGAAACGCGTTACCGGGCGCAAGGCATTAGCGTTGATCTCACGATTATCTGGCCAGGAGTTCTGCGGGACGAATGGACGAAAACCGCTGGACATAAGCATTCTGCAGCCGACAATGACGAATGGCGGGCGGAAGTTATCCAAGTGATTAATGGCCAGGGCCTCTTTGTTCTGCAGTCGGGAAATCGGGACCGAATTGATGACTTGGTCGTCATCTCCGCTGAGGCGGGAGATTGGGTGGTGATACCACCAGGATTTGGTCATGTCAGCGTTAATGTCGGGGAAGATGTTTTAGCCATTGTATGTGCGCATGCCCAGGACATTTATTTAGAATACGAAGAGATGGCCCGGCACCGAGGTGCCGGGGTGTGGATTGGACCAGAAGGCATGCGGGAGAATCCCAGTTATTTGAGGATTCCCCCTGTTAAGCGCTTGGCGGCGCGTGACGTGATGGCGCGTCCTAGTCAGCAGCCGTTATATCGAATGGTGGGCATGAATGCGTCACAGTTTGAATTCCTCCAAGACCCGAGGCGGCCTGTTCCGTGGCGTTAGGATTAGGGCACCAATTGTAGGTCTTGGGCATGATACCGGCTTAACTCATCGGTAAAGGCATGTTCGGGCGATTCCAAACACACCACGAGGCCACCCTTTTCAAGAATGTCTGCATATTTTTTAGCCCAGCTTCGATTGAGACCTAAGCGATAGATGTGATGCTGCACATCCAAAAAAGGATAGGGTGCCACAAAGCGGGTTAATGGGCCCATGACGAGGACTTCTAAGTCTTGCTGGCGCATTAAGACGGAGACAGCGGCACTTCGTTGGACGCTCTCAATACATGACAGCAGAGACCCTGGGTTTTTAAACCATCCAAACGTTCTTGGCATGAAACCACCTCCGCCACTAGTATCTGCTGTTACTGGGCAAAGCATAATGGAAATTGGGTCCACTCAAATCGTAAGCGGGCCATCCCCGAGAGGATGGCCCGCTTACGCCAGCAGCTATTTTTGCGAGGCGGAATCTTGGTCTTGACCAACCGCTTGGATGAAAAGGTGTGCGAGCTGTTCTTTCTCATCGTCTTCGGCAACACGCCAAGAGGTATACGCTAGCCAATCATCGGGCTTCTGCCACTGATGTTGATGTTTGACCACTTGATTGCCTGTGCTGACGAGTTGGTTGTGCAGATCATCCACGCTTTCAGGGGCATAGTGCTCCTGCACATACGCCCACACCGTGTCCAACGTGGTTGGAATGTCAATGGACTTCATTATTCCCACCTCCACTATTTAAGGTGGATAAGATGGGCGTAAACTATGCAGGAGATTATAGGCCCACTTGCGCAAGACGAGCAGAAATCCAAGCACCAACGCGGTCTTCCGTTTGCCGAATCCATTGGCTGATGGCTAACCACCAAGCTTGCCACGGTTTCAGCGGCACACTGTGCACGCGGTGGGAAATCGTCGAAGGATCCAAAAGCGGTCGCGGTTTCGTCACACGGTGCGTAATGGTCACTTTAGGGTGCGCACCAATCGTGGGAATAGGCGTTTGCGCAAACACATAATGATAATTGATGGCGATTTGTGAAGAAGCTTCAGCGGCTGTCAAGGCCGAAGGTGAGTAATTCCAGTTGACGGTGATGTCTTTGCGGATGCCGTCATACAAGGCAATATGCCAGTGGTCTTGAAGCGAGGCAAAGTAGCCATAGGCCCCCCATGTGGGATCGGCTACCACCCATCCAACCGTAGGCAGGTAAAATTCTGTCCACTGGTGAAATCCTCCTTGCCCACTGCCATTGCTTGTCACATAGCCTCCTACAAAGCGCGCTGGAATTTTTGCCGTGCGCAGCAAGCCGACATAGAGATCGGCAATGTCGCTGCAGATCCCTAAGTGGCTTTCGGCCGTTGCAACAGCACTGCCAGAAGCCTGCAAGGTATAGTTGTAATGGATGTTGGCCACAATCCACTCAAAAAGCGCATGCGCTTTTTGTTCCGGATTTTCTCCAGGGGTAATCACGGAATTGACAATGTTCTCTAAAACCGGGGAGTCGGTGTCGACCTCTTGGGCCTCTTCTGCCGGATTGGTGTAGGTTTGGTATACGCTGCTATGGGTATTATAAGGCGGATAGGTTACAGGCAACTTGTAACTTACCTCAGATGAAGTGGCGGTGTAATCTAGAACTAATGTTACGGTCTGGTGTGGAGCAATTTGGTTCCACATAAAACTGCCAATCAGATTGCCATATTGATCATGGTAGGTGCTGACCGGTTGGATGCTGGTGTGAACTAATTGGACTTGTGAATAGCTCGTCTCAGGTGCCAGCAAGACCACATCGGCTTTCACGTCATAAGCCTCGGCATTCTGCGTATTGGTCAAAGTAATCGTTTGGCTAAAGGTATAATGTGCTGGCAGCGTCGGGATTGCATCGGGTGAGGCGATGCTGAGATTGGTTTGCGCAGCAAACACCCCAGGAGTCCACGTAAAAACCCCCGAAAACATCACGACAAGACTGATTGTGACGAAACGCTTGACACCCAAAGCCAATCCCCCTAAATGATTAACATAACTATTATAATGACGGGGCGCCCAAGAGGAAACTCACCAATGGTAGGGTATTAGGAACCTAGACGGTGAAAACATGAGTAATCCCTATGTGGGGGCTAAAGCGGGGGGGAGGGCCGGTAAACCCGGCCTTCAGCGCACTTTTTCCACTTCTGATCGAATATCTTCTAGCTTGACGTAGCGGTCACAAGCATTTTCCAATTCGGCCGAAATCATTCCGCGCGTGCCTACCCCAATGATTTCTTTGCCACGTGAGCGAATGAGCTCGACGGCACGCTCAAAATCGCCATCGCCTGACATGAGTACCGCCACATCATAGCGGTTGACGGTACTAAACATGTCAATCACAATTTCGATGTCCAAATTCGCTCGCCGAATAACGGAACTCGAACTTTGGTCCATCGTTTCTTTAATAGACTTTTCCCGGATGGTAAAGCCTAAGTGACGCAATGCCGTAAGAAAGTCACGCTGGGAATTGTCAGGAGGCACCTGAACCCCAGTGTAATAAAAAGCGTTGTAGATTTCCCGGCCTCGGGTAAAGTATTCGATGACACGGGCAAAATCGAGATGCCATCCTAGCACACGCTGGGCGTAAAACATATTCGCGCCGTCAACAAAAATAGCGACTCGTTCATTGCTGTAATCCACGTTGTCCTCCCTCATGATTCAGATGCTTTTCTATTGCGCGCACCTCATTGGTTATCTTGTACACGGTAAATAGCGATCCACTTCTATCATACTTAATCCTGCGCGAAACGCTAAGTATTTATTAAACCCGCGGTCGAAGAAATTTACGCGCGTCTGACGTCTTTTCGTTATATGATCAACGAAAGAGATGAGGAGATGATGAAGATTTCGGGAGTGCGTATAGTCATTGTGGGGGGTGGCAGTTCTTATACACCCGAACTAGTCATGGGACTTTTGGAGGCTCGAGGCTTGTCTGTCGATACATTGACGCTAGTCGATGTCCCTGCAGGACAAGAAAAAATGGACATTGTGGCGGACTTTTGTCGACGGCTGATTAAAAAGGCCGGTTCGGCGATACGGCTTGAGACGACATATGACCGGAAAGGGGCATTAGCGCAAGCCGATTTTGTCCTCACGCAATTTCGTGTGGGGGGCTTGGCGGCTCGGGCTCAAGATGAGCGCATTCCCTTGCGCTACGGTGCGGTAGGTCAAGAAACGGTAGGGGCTGGAGGTTTTGCTAAGGCACTGCGGACCATTCCTGTGGCTTTGGAGTTGGCCAAGGAGCTTGAAACGGTTAATCCCAACGCTTGGCTTATTAATTTTACCAATCCATCAGGCATGGTCACCCAAGCGCTCTTGCGTCACACGGCCATTCGCAGCATTGGCCTGTGTAATGTGCCTATTACTATAGCCAGGACCATTGCCAAAGCCTTAGCCGTTGATCCTGAAGCTGTAAGTCTGGACATGTTTGGTCTCAATCACCTATCGTTTGTTCGCGGTATTTACGTCAATGGACAAAATATCACAAGCCTCGTTCTCGAATTTTTAAAGAATCCTCAAACTGCGGTGGCCAATATTCCAGATCAGCAGTGGAATGCCGAGGTGATAGGCGCGTTGGGCATGGTCCCCAATCCTTATCTACAGTACTACTGGAATCCCGGGGAAATGGTTCAGAGGCAGCGTCAGGAAGTGGAGGCGGGACGCGGCACCCGCGCGGACATTGTGATGAAGGTCGAGCAAGAGTTGTTTGCAGATTACCGCAACCCCGAACAAGTCACTTTGCCGGAGGCATTGATGCGGCGCGGGGGCGCGTATTATAGTGCGGTGGCAGTCATGCTGATAGAATCCTTGGCGTTAAATCAACGCCAAGAAATTATTGTGAATGTCCGCAATGGGCAGGCTTTGCCGGAATTGCCCGAAGACAGTGTCGTAGAGGTTCCGGCGATGGTGGATGGCCGGGGGGCCATCCCCTTGACCTGCGGCCCGATGCCGGCATCTGTGAGAGGATTGATCCAACACGTGAAGGCCTATGAAGAACTGACGATTGATGCCGCGGTAACGGGAAGCCGTCAAACGGCTTTGGCAGCCCTAATGAATAACCCCTTGGTGCCTTCAGAAGAAGTGGCCCGGTATATCCTCCGTGACATTTTGCAGGAGCATGCGGCCTGGCTGCCGCAATTCGCATGATGGGCATGGTCTATATAGGGGTCGATGGGGGAGCTAGCAAAACCGAAGCGGTTTTGGCGCGTCACGGGAACATCGTGGCGCTTGCCCGCACTGGGCCGTCAAATCCTCAAGGTCCTGTGGGCTTTGAGGGAGCGATGGAGTCTATTACCCAAGCTGTGACGGAGGTGTTGCACCAAGCCGACCTCGCAGCAAACGAGGTGGATTACGCTGTGTTGGGCTTGGCTGGGGCAGACTTTCCTGAAGACGTAGTCAAAATGACTCAGGCGCTCAAGATGCGCTTGCCGGGTCTTAGACTGCGGGTAGTAAACGATACGCAAATTGCGTTGGTGGGAGGCAGTCGCAGCGGATATGGCATTGCCGTCATTTGTGGCACAGCTACCAATGTGCTGGCAAGACATCCCGATGGCCGCGAATGGACTATTGGTGGCTTAGGCTATGAAATGGGTGATTATGGGGGCGGGATAGATTTGGCGCGCGAGGTGCTTCATGTGGCATTTCGCAGCGCCGAAGGAAGGGGCCCTAAAACGCTGTTAGAACAAGGAGTGCTGGCCAAAATGGGCCAGCCTGATTATCTGGCTTTGCGCCGTGCCATGTATTTTAGGGAAATTCATCCCTATGCCTTCTTGGCGTTGGTGCCTTTATGTTTTGAAGCGGCAGCTCAGCAGGACCGCGTTGCGATTCATCTTTTGACAACCATGGCTCGGGCATTGGCGGATAGCGTAAGAGCAGCGGCGGCCGCGTGGCCAATAGACAAGGACTGCGTGGAGGTCGTGACCGTAGGCTCCTTATGGAACGGAGCCTCTGATATTTTGCAAAGGCATTTTACCCACTGGCTAACCCGCCGATATCCTGCTTGCGAGGTGCACGCTCCCCTGTTATCCCCGGCGGCCGGAGCGCTGTTAATGGCCGCTGATTATGCGGGCAACCAAGAGCGTGAAGAATTGCGCCGCCAACTGGTGATGCAAGAGGAAGTGGCGCCTGAGGCCTAACTACAGGCTTTGGGGCATCTCAAACAGCGTGCGGATGTCGTGGCGCCTGGCGCCTGGGCACACAATGGTGATAATGTCTCCGGCCTGCAGCGTAGACGACCCCCGGGGCACCAAATGTTCGCGGCCCCGGGTGATGCCAATCACCAGAGTGTCTTCCGGTAATTGCAAGTCGCGCAAGGGGACGTGCAGCGCCTCGGGATTGGTGACGGTTAAGTCGAGGGTCGATGACCACAGCCTGCTGTCAATGATGCCTGCTGCGGGTGAACGAATCATGGTTTCTAAGAGCTGCATGGAGGCGACGGCGGCCACGAAGGGAACAAGGCCGGAGTTTTGCGCCTCCTCTAATCCTTCTATTGGGACATCAACAATCACATGGTCAATTTGCAAGGTATCCGCAATGATAGTGCCCCAGCGCAAATTGCGCTCCCACGCTTCCGTGCCCAAAACCGCTGCCGTACGAACCCGTGGCGCTAAATCACGGGCGGCGGTGACTAGGGCTTCGATATTCTCGTAGGTAAATACCCGGTATTCGTCATCCGCGAGGTGGGCTGCCATAGGACGCGTCCAATGATTGGGCCCCACCAACACAATGTCATGGCGCGCGGGGGGCGGGGCTGGGCTCAAACGATGAAAGAGCGGTGGGAAAATGAAGGCCGAGAGGACCGAAGTCATGACCATGGCCAGATAAAGAGATTGGGATATGATGTGCGCTTGGTATAAGATGAGCGAGCCTGCCACGGTCACAGAGAGTCTTGTTGCTAAGAGTGTTGCCATGGCAAAAGCTCGGGAGCGAGGAAAAATCCGCGTCAGCAACCAGGCCGCTCCGGCGCTAATCGCTGCGACGCCGCCTAAGAAGATAGCGGTAAGGATCCAGATATGGTTGGAGGACAACGCAGGGCGTAAATTGAGGTTGGAACCGACCGTCACAAAGAAAAAGGGAATGAAATAGCCAAAACCCAAGGCGTCGAGTTTGTCTTGCAAAATGGGGCGGTCGCGTCCGGCAATCATGGAAACCACGATGCCAGCTAAGAAGGCACCTAATACGGTAATGGTGCCAAGCGTATCGGCAAGGGCGATGAAGAGTGTGATAATCATCATGACCCCACGCACGCCAATTTGTCCCGTTACGCTATCTTGGCCCTTTCCAAACCACGCACGGTGTAAGAACTTCGAGGTTGATTTCGCAATAAGTGCAGGAATGAATAGTAAGAGCACTAAAAATATTCGCAACACGGCGCCGTGTTGGTTCAGCGCAGCCAGCGCTGTGACACCAAGCAGGCTGCTAAAGTCGACCACGAAGCCAATCGATAAAATCCACTGGCCAAAGGTTGTCTCCACCAGCCCACGCTCCTTGAGCGTAGGTAAGAGCACGGTCGGGGCACTGCTGCCGAGAAGCAAGGCGACGGCTACCGTATGGTGAATAAGGCCCAAAGACCAAAAGGCAAAGGCTTCAACAAATGCTAAAACCATCCAGACCAAGGCGATAGGCCAGAGCCATTGGCTGTGAGGTAAAGTTCCTGGGCGCCTTTTAAGCCAGGCATCCAAATTGGTTTCAAGTCCGTAGAGGAACATAATATAAGACAAGCCAAAGAGTGAGAGAAAGCTAATAGGGCTGGAATTATGAATCCACTGCAGTCCGCTTTTGCCAAAAATAAGGCCTAGGAGAATTTCAGCGGCGGCAAAGGGAATTTTAGCTTTTGTCCGCAAAAGAACCCATGGCACCATAAGGGCGATGATCGAGACAACCAGAATCGAGACAATGATATGTGACATAGTCCTGCCTTTCTCAAGATGTGCAACGTGTTATTGGTCCCACATAGTGGCTGAGCACGGCGACTATTCGAAGAGGCTCACGTCTAAACTGCCGGATTGCTCGAACTCGGTAAACAAGATACCATAGACCTATGAAACGTTGGCAGACCTATACCCTAATGGGAATTATGGCTGGGCTCACAGCGGGTTGCGGATGGGGAAGGCCGCAAGCTATTTCCCATGCAACAGAACCTAAAACGGTGAAGGCTCAAATTCTCGCGCGCATGGGCAATTGGCAAGCGATACGGGCCGATGTCCAGGAGACCATCGTGGTCGATCACCATCCCGCCAAAGCCTTGGAATATCAGGTTACCAGTGATTTATCTCATGGGCAATACGTTGTCTTTCTATCAAAGCCTACGCCTATGGATTTTTATGTCAATGAACATGAAACCATATGGTACCCGCAAAGCACTCACCATTATACGGTATTGCCCAGTTTGCCCGCAGCCGACGCGCCTTTGGGAGTCGTGGCCCAGATGCCTTCGCTACTTCGGGAGGCACATGTCACAGCGGCTGCCATCAAACATAATCTCGTCACGTTGCAGATGACCGTCAATTTTCCGACCTCGGGCAATTCAGCACAAATGCGCGTGACCTATAATACAAAAACTAATGTCTTGACTCGGTGGCAGGCCAAGTGGGGCTCGACGCAGATTACGGAAAATTTTTCCCATTTTCAAGTGAATCCATCCGTGGCAGCGGGGACGTATTCGTTTGTACCTCCTGGGGGCGTCACCTCCGATGTAGCCCTGTCGCAGGTAGGCACTGCGTTAAATGCCGCTAAAAGTGCGGTCGACTTCCCTATTGCCCTGCCTCCGGCTAATGCTGATATGACGCTCAACGCTATCAATATTGGCACCAATGCCCAAGGTCAACGGGTGGTGATAATGAGTTTCACCGCACAAGATGCCAATCCGGTGGTTATTACCGAGAAGGCGCAGGTCCACGCTTTGGTCGGATTGCCGGATAAGGACTTAACTGCAACGACAGCGAATGTGGGGGCGCTTACGGTCTTTTTAGGAGCGCTGCCCGACAATATGGAGGAAGCAGCATTTCTTGTGCGTAAAACGGAGGTTATTGTTGAAGGCGAGACGAGCGTGATTAACACTTTGCTAAATGCCTGGGGCAATGAGCCGTCTCTCGCACCGAGCACATAATAGGCCAAAGCCCTCCCTTTATACTTCATCTACTGGAACCCGGCAACAGAACGTCCCCAGTCGTAGCAGGCATGGTACAATGATTAACAAGTTTCAAGGAGGGGGCCCCCATGAAGCAGGCTGGCTGGGGATTTTCTTCCGGAACATTTGGCGAACTGGTGCAGGGTGTTATTGATCAGACTCCATTCCTGGTAACGATACCGATCCGGTGGGGAACCCGGGCCAAATTTATTCCGGGTGAGAATTCTGAGGTTGTGGTCTATCCGAGGCATCGTAAGAAAGCGCAGAAGGCAGCCCTGTTGGCTTGCCAAGCCTTGAAAAAACCGGGAGGCATTCTAAGCATCTCTTCGGTTATTCCCATCGGTAAAGGCATGGCATCGAGTTCCGCCGACATTGTTGCCAGCATGCGCGCTGTTGCAGCGGCATATGACCGCAGTCTGTTGCCATCGACGATGGCGCGTTTGGCCGCACAGATCGAGCCGTCGGATGGGGTGATGTATCCGCATATGGTGGTCTTTGATCCCGTCAAAGGCATCTTATTGGAAAAATGGCCGATGGCGCCTTACGCCGTGATTGTCGGACTTATCGGACCCGGACGGGTAAACACGGCATTACATCACCGAATGCGCGAATCCTACACCGCCCATCAGCAACAACGCTTAGCGCAGGCGTTAAAAATCGCACGGGAAGCCGCGCATGCACGGCAGGTTTCGCAAATGGGACAAGCGGGATTAATCTCCGCGGAGGTCCAGTGGGAACGGAATCCGGAAGATCGGCTATTGGGCGCGGTGATTGAACAAGCCCATCAGCAGCAATGGGGTGTGGTGACAGCGCATAGTGGGACGGCGCGAGGCTATTTGTTTTCACCGCGTGATTTTCACACAGGGGCCATTCTCAAAGCCGAGAGGTTTTTGCGTAGTTTGCAAGCCGGGCCCGTGTTTCGTTTTTGGACGCTCACCCGTCCTGTAGCGACAGCGGGACAATTTGACATTGTCCTTAGCAATGATCGCCATGAGGCATAACAAGGAGCCCGGCTTAGCCGAGCTCCTTAACGGTATGAGCGGTACCCTACCGGCGTATCGGCCAGCCAACTAATGGCCAAACCAAAGGCGAGAAGACTTAAAAGAAAGAATAAGGAGCTCGTAGCTCCAAAATTTGAGGCAAAAATGCCTGGGGCCAGCATGAGTCCGTTGTTGACCAGAGGGCTTACAAGATCAAAGAGCGGTAAACCGATAATCATCCAAAAGATCCATAATGCCCCACCAAGTGCCATGCCTTTGCTCCATGGCGATCCTTTGAGGCGCGGAGAAAGCCACTTCTGGTATTCATAAGCGACGAGAGTGGCTCCCAAAATTTCTAGGATGTAGCCTAGGACCGCGGCTAGGCGTAAGTTCAGAGTGATCAAAGTACCGTCCCATAGTGCGACATTCAAGGTGGGGGATCCTGCCACGGGGGCTAGGGTCAGAAGGGCGGTAAAGACGGTCGTGCTTATCACGCCTGCCAATAGCGCGCGCGGCCAAAGATCTGATGTATGCTTCATAATATGCCGCCTTCTTTCTTAAATCGGTAGTGGGTACATTGGGTGCCTGTCACCACAATGTACGCCGGAAATGTGGGGACATGCGCGGTAATTTTAGGCAAAGTGGTGACAAACATGCAGCGCTTGTTTGCGGCCGAAGGATTTCATGCGAAAGTCAAGCCCGCATGGTATCTAACTTGGGCGACATTGTCTCAAACCGGGATGTCTTTTGTGCAACAGGGCATCATCGTGATGGGATTTCTTTTTGCCGTGCGGTATCATTTGGACTTCGCGGAAATTGGTCTGGTCACGACCTCGATGAGCTTAGGCATGATGGCGAGCATGGTCTTTATGGGCATGTTAGCCGATCGATGGGGACCCCGCCGGCTTTTGCGCTGGGGCGCAGTGGTGATGGCGGTGCTTGCAGCTCTTTTAACACAGATACGAGGATTTGACAGCCTTTTAGGCATGTTCTTCCTGCTGGGTATCAGTTTGGCCGCTGTGCCCATGGCGGGGACAAAGGCGGTCTTCACCGCCTTTCAAAATCGTGCTCGGGGTATGCCCATGGGGATTCGGCAAACGGGTGTGCCTTTAGGGGCGGCACTGGCCGCCATGATTTTGCCCGTTTTAGCGCTGCATGAGGGGCTCAATGCGGTCTACGGATTGTTTGCTGTGGAACTCTTTGTGGTGGGCTGGATTTTTTCGAGTGTCATCGAACCATCTGTTAAGGCGCCAGCGGCTGTACCCAAGGTGCAGAGCAAACTGCCTCGGTCTTTATGGACACCGGCTACCGTGTCCGTTTTGATGGTAGCCGGCCAATACTTTCTTATTACGTTTACTTTAGAGTATTTGCATCGGTTTCGCCATTTTACGTTATCTCAGGCGGGATTTGCTCTAGCCTTGGCGCAAATTGGCGGAGGCATTGGGCGTATTGTTTTTGGGGCCTATAGTGACCGGACTGGGGCTAACCGTCCGCGGACGATCAGTCAGATTGCTCTTTTAGCTTTTATTATGGTGGGCTTTGTCGTATTCCTCCCGCAGCATATCGGTTTTGGGTGGATTTGTCTTGTTTGGTTTTTGATGGGGATGGGGGCTATTGGCTGGAATGCGTTGTCTTTAACGTGGGCGGCAGAAACGGTGCTCCCTGAGCAGGCCGGTATGGCAATGGGATTTGTCGGGACGGTGGTGTTTTTAGGATCGGCCTTTTTCCCGCCTATACTCGGGGCTGTTATTGACAGTACTCACCATTTTCGGCCCGCTTGGGGTTTGTTGGCGTTTATATTGCTGGGGGCCGGGTTGCTGGCCTATCAGGCGAGCAAACCGCTGCGTTTGTCCTAACACTGGGTGCCACTTGGTGGAACAAGATGATAAAATGCCCAAAGAATAGGAGAACGAGAAAGTAGGCGAAATCATGATTCGTTGGGGCATTATGGGCACGGCTGATATTGCGCGAGGTGGGTTTCTCCCCGCCTTACAGGAAGCCGGGGGCGGTGAAGCGTGGCTGGTGGCATCGCGTGATATGGAAAAAGCGCGCCAGTTTGCAGCCCAAAACGGGGTCGTAAAAGCTGCGGGTGATTACCATGCCATTTTGGAAAGTGACGAAGTCGACGCAATTTATATTCCCTTACCTAATCATGCTCACTATGAATGGACGATGAAGGCGCTAAAAACGGGCAAGCCGGTCGTGTGTGAAAAACCCTTAAGTGGGTCGTGGTCCGAGGCAGAAGCCTTGATCAAGGAAGCACAGCGGACGCACGCATTGTTGTGGGAAGCGTATGCCTTTCAGTTTCAACCACAATGGTTGCGGGTGCAGCAATTGGTATGGGAAGGGGCTATTGGGGATCATGTAGAAATCCACGGGACCTTTAATACGGTTTTGGGGCGGCCTGGGGATGCACGGTGGTTTAAAGCTTTTCAAGGAGGTGCGTTGAATGATCTAGGTTGTTATCCTGTTCATGTCACGTCCTTGTTGCTGAAAGACTTGCCTGGGGATGTGTGGGCGCGTGCGCATGTGCCTCAGGAAGTTGATGAGTCGGTTTGGGCCGTTTTGCGTTATGCTGGCATGCAGCAGTTAATCATGAATGTGTCTTTTGTTCGGCGCTACGACACGCAAACGCGAATCATTGGTTCAGAAGGCGAAATTCGTTTGTCAAATACGTATCATCCGTCTGCTCGCGATGCCGTGGAAATTCGCACGGCGCAGCGTGTTGTCAAAGAATATACCATGCAGGGACAAAAACCTTTTACGGATATGATCCGCCATGTCCATGCCGTGATGCAAGGAGTCAGTGAGCCTATCCAGTTGGTACGGGATGTGGCGTGGCCGACGCTTTGGACGATGGAACAAATTCGCAGCCGCTGGAGCACGGTGAGCTAGAATGAAAGGACGAACGGCGATGATAGGGTTAGACGCGAGCAAGGTGTTTCCGCCTACGTTTCAGTGGGGAGCGGCGACCGCTGCCTATCAAATAGAAGGCGCCGCCCAAGAAGATGGCAGGGGCCCTTCCATTTGGGATGACTTTTCGCACACACCTGGTAAGACCTATCACAACGATACGGGCGATATCGCTTGCGACCACTATCACCGGATGGTCCAAGACGTTGACTTGTTAGCTCAGGTGGGCGTGTCCCATTACCGCTTTTCAGTCTCATGGTCTCGCGTGTTTCCCCAAGGCCATCTGCGGACTGTCAATCCGTCAGGTCTGGCGTTTTATGACCGTTTGGTAGACACCTTGCTGGATCGAGGCATTACACCCGCGCTTACCTTATATCATTGGGATTTGCCCAGTGCCTTGCAAGCTCAGGGGGGGTGGACTCAGCGCGGGACGGCTGAGATATTTGCAGACTATGCAGGATTTTTGGCCGAACGTTTGGGAGACCGTATTCCGATCTGGATTACCCATAATGAGCCGTGGTGCACCGCTGTTTTAGGGCATTTGCTGGGGGAACATGCGCCAGGAGTGCGTGATCCCGAACAGGCGTTGCAAGCAGCCCACCATGTGCTGCTGTCCCATGGATTGGCGTCGCAAGCTATCCGGGCTGCAAGGCCTAAGGCGCAAGTTGGGATTACCTTAAATTTGACTCCGGCCTATGCCAAGAACGAGCAGGCACCAAATCAGGCAGCGGCGCATTTGCAAGATGTGTTTTCAAACCGTTGGTACTTAGATCCCTTGTTTCGAGGAACTTATCCTCAGGAGCTGGAAATTCTATTCGGCAAAATGCCTGAGATGGATCCGCGCGATATGCGTATCATTGCCCAGCCGTTGGATTTTTTAGGGATTAACTATTATTTTTCACAAGTGGTTGAGGCTGTGACGGACAAGCTCTGGCCCGTGCGCATCGTTCCGCCTCAAGGGCCGGTGACGGCGATGGGATGGCCTTTGATGCCTCAGGGGTTAACCGACCTGTTGATGCGCCTAACCCACGAATACGGTCCGGTGCCTCTTATAATTACGGAAAACGGCGCGGCCTATGATGACGTGGTGTCTGAGGGGCGCGTCCACGATTCCGCGCGCATCCGTTACTTAGAATCGCATATCGCCGCGGTGGCTGAAGCGATGAAACAAGGGGCCGATGTCCAAGGATATTACGTGTGGTCCCTTATGGATAATTTTGAATGGGCCTTTGGGTATTCTAAACGCTTTGGCTTATTGTACGTTGACTATGCAACCCAAGAGCGCATCTTCAAAGATAGTGCGTTGTGGTACCAGAATTTTCTTAGGACCGTAAAGCGCTGAATACTTTGGTGATGAACCGCGGTGGCTTCTTCGTAGATGTGGAATCTTTTGGTAATAAGCTCGGTGACGGGTACCAGGTGATTGCGTTGCAATCCCAGTCTCTAACGGACGGGTCAGGCAGGCGGAAGTGCATAGGGAGGTCAAACAGGGAAAACGCCAGTCCTTGACGATGAGATTACTTTTGACGGCAAGGGGGGTCACGAGTTTCGCTTTGCGCTTTGCCTAAAGGAATGAGCCAAGCCGGGAGTTGCACCAAAAGGCTTGGCTCATTGTTTAGTGACTGCGACACATTCGTATCATTCATTGAAGGCGCCGATGCATTCGATGATATCTTACGCCGGGGTAAAGAACCGGCTGGCCCGTTATAGGAACGTTTACGCCGTTGCAGGCTCAAGCCTTCTTCAGGATGGAGCCTGCAACCGCCCGGAAGTGCAGACGTTGGCATGTCATCTCCTTCTTTAATACTCGTGGGAGGTAACAACACCCTCACGATGGCGGACGTGTCGAAGTTGGGTGCCGAACTACCATGTCCTAGTATCGCAAAGGTGCGCTGTTGGGCCGTGGATGCTTTACACCAACTGCTGCAAAGAGTCTAGCAGGCTTAGCGTCAATCGCACGCATGCCGGATCTCTGCTTCATAATGAAGGTAGCGTGTCAGGGTGTGAATAAAATCCTGTCGTTCCGCGGGTTGAAGTCTAGCGATGGCCTGTGCGGCGCTGCTATTGATAAAGAAGTCGAGGTCGGCCAGCATTTCTTGTCCCTTTGGTGTCAAGGCAATAACCACGCGGCGACGATCATGCACGTCGTTTTGTCGTTCCGTCCAGTGTAGCGTTTCGAGTCCTTGGGTTATGCGGGTCAGCGAGGTGGCCCGGATGCCTAAGGCTTTGGCTAAAGCGCCAGCTGTTTTGGGTCCTGTTCGAAGTTGAAAGAGGCAGCGAATTTGGGCAAGGCTTAAGTTATGTGTTGTAGACAGTTCCTCGAGAATGGGCTCGGCGGTCAATATGGCATCAAAGAATACATGTAAGGCCGTGCTCCGGTCATTGCGTTCCACTCGAAAATTCCTCTTTTCTGCTATCGCATGAGACGGTGCAGCCGTCGTAAAAATCATGCCAGATACGTTGTCGTTCGAACAGAAGGCGCGAGAATCTTTGTATATCCTGCACGGATTTTAGGCCAGTCCGCCCACGATTATCAGAACACGCTGGAGATTAAGCAGGAAATTTGGCGTTCGCCGCGAATATATGACAGTGTTAGGTAGCAATCGATGAGTAAGAATTGAAGCGCTTATCGTTCCTGAAGATGCTTACTCATGGATTGCTAAAGGTAGAGGAGGCAATGGCAGGATCATGCGAGGCAAAACAGCTTTAGCGTTGATAGGTGCAAGCCTGATGGTGTTATCGGGGCCTGTCATGGCATACGCCGCATCATTGCAACAATTGCAGCAGGAAGAAGCTCAGGCTCAATCGCAACTAGCGCAGGAACAAAGCCAATATGCTCAGACGCAAGCCGCAATCAATCAAGCAGCTGCTCAAATTAGCTCTTTGAACCAAAAATTAGCTCAAGCCCAAAATCAGATAGGGTCGACGAATCAACAAATAGCGGTAACGAATGCACAAATGCAAAAAACCGCCGCTCTATTAGCCAGCACACAAGCCCAACTAAGTGCGACAGAAAATGAATTGAGTGCCACACAAGCCAATTATCAAAAAACCAAGGCACTGGTTGCCCAGACCCAAAATAGCCTTATTCAGGAAAGTAAGCTATTAAGCGGACAACTGCAGCTGATTGAAGAGCGAGGGTCTATTGGATATTTAGACGTGCTCCTAGGAGCCAATTCTTTCAATGATTTTGTCAGCCGATTGGATTTATTAGGCCAAGTCGCGGGACAAGCGGCCAGTGAAGTGAATGTGATTAAAGCTGAAGAAGCCCAAGAGACTAAGGAAAAAGAAAGCTTGAAAGCAGAGGCGCAATTGTTGTCGGCCGCGCAGGCATCTTTAAGCGCCCATCAGTCGCTCCTCCAACAAGAGCGCAATTTGTTAGCGAGTCAAGAAAGCCAAGCCTTGGCACTACATAATCAAGCCGTATCTGACGCTCAAAGTGCTGCCAGCACCATTGCGGTACGGCGACAAACCGAAACGCAGTTGCAAAATCAACAGCAGCAACTGTCACAAAATATGGCGGCTCTGGGCAATCGCATTAGTGAAATCGCTTCCCAGATTCAATCATTACTATCTCAGTTCAATCAAGGCAACTTGTCGCAACGCGCATTGTATAACGCGATGCTTCCTCTTGTCACACCGATTGCCCAACAGGAAAATTTGCCTCCAGCCCTTGTCATTGCGGTGATTACGGAAGAATCAGGGGGTAACGCGAATGCGGTCAGTTCTGCTGGAGCAATAGGGCTCATGCAATTAGAACCAGGCACCGCAGCCGTCTTAGGCATTTCACCGTCAGAGCTCTATAATCCTGAAGAGAATCTTTTAGCCGGGTGCCTTTATTTAAGGGAGATGCTGAATATGTTTGGCGGCAATCTTTCCGTGGCATTGTCAGCTTACAATGCAGGACCTGGCGCTGTGCAGGCAGGCGGGGACCGCGTGTTGCCGTATACAGTCGGCTACGTGGATAATATTGAGAGTCTCTATGCGATGTATAGTCAATGGTAGGGTATTTTTAAACCCCTTCCGTTGGGTTATTAGGGGGAGGGTTCCCTCCCGAATTGGGTGAGGGATGGGATAAGGGGCGATAATGGCGCATCAGAGCCAGTGCCCCTAAAATCAGAGCCATGGCGCCTCCCCAATAGGGATTACCCCAAAATGACAGCATAAGACCGGCAGTCGCGACGACGGCCAACCATGATCCGCGAAAGCGGGTCTTTTGCGTTGCAGGAGGGATTACGGCTAAGACGAACGCAACAAGAACTCCAAATGCTGCAGGAAGACGGAGATCGAGCTGAGGCGCTTGCGCATTGGCATGCATGAGGAACAAAATGGCGTCGGCCACCACATAAAGCGCAGGCGGTAGACTCATAGCAATGGGCAACCATGATTTTTTAGGAAATATTCGCCTTAACGCCAACATCATCCAGACCGCAAGGAGGGGGGGAAGCCATGCGGCCCAAAAAGCGGGAAGACTATAAAAGAAAGGAAATAAAGGAACTTTCGCGATTAGATACGGCCGAAATAAAGCGGATTCCAACCACAACGCCGATAAGATAAGCCAGGGAATGCGGGCTTTCCATACCATCACCTTCACGCTCTCCTCTCTAATGGAACAATTACCCTCAGTATGCCCGCAGAGGAGTAAAAATAGCCCAAGCAACGAAACCTATAGCACAGGGGATGAGAAAAGTGCTATTGTAATATATCGGGCAAAATTTTTCCGTCACGGACTCTTTTTTCGAAGATGGCGGCCGAACATTGGGAATCACAGAGTTTGCCGCTTTTTCCCGTGGAGCCCGCAGCGATTTGGTGTACAAGGCGGTAAACCTCCGCGTTATTAAGGGGCGTTCCCCTGTGGAGGATATACAAGACGAGTAATTTGCAAAATGCGGAGGGGATCCGATGCAAAACCGGTGGTTTCGAGGCGTCATTACGATTGTCCTGGTTGTTTTGTTTATTTCTACCCTGATGGACATACTTAACGCCCGTACCGCGCCTGTCCAGGAACAAGCGTATAGTTCACTGATTAGCGCCACCCTTAAGCATCAAGTGAAGACGGCCGACGTGAATTCTTCGCAGCATGTGGTGACTTGGACCAATGCGCAAGGGCAGCATTATGAAACGGTGTATGCGCCTGGCGATACCAGTGCTCTGAGTACTCAATTATATGCTAATGGTGCGAACGTCACGGTCACCAAACCGTCCAGTTCGGCGATGTGGGTCGGCTTAATCGGTGACTTTTTGCCGGTGCTGATTGTCATTGGATTTGTGTTTTTCTTTTTCCGGCAAAGTCAGGGCGGCAACCGGATGATGTCCTTTGGCAAGACTCAAGCCCATTTGCAGGCCGATAACTTGCCCAAGGTCACCTTTGCAGACGTCGCAGGTGTCGATGAAGAAAAACAAGAGTTGGAAGAGATTGTTGACTTTCTGAAAAATCCTAAGCGGTACATGGACATGGGCGCACGCATACCGAAAGGCGTTTTGCTCTTTGGCTCGCCTGGTACTGGTAAAACGCTTCTTGCGCGTGCGGTGGCAGGAGAAGCGGGGGTTCCATTCTTTTCGGAAAGTGGGTCAGGATTTGTTGAGATGTTCGTCGGTGTGGGGGCATCTCGGGTTCGCGATCTCTTTGAACAAGCCAAGAAAAATTCGCCCTGTATTTTGTTTATTGATGAGTTGGATGCGGTGGGCCGCATGCGTGGAGCGGGATACGGCGGAGGCAATGATGAGCGTGAACAGACTCTAAACCAGTTGCTGGTGGAAATGGATGGTTTTGGGGTCAACGAAGGCGTTATTGTAATGGCCGCCACCAACCGTCCGGACGTTCTCGATCCGGCATTATTACGCCCGGGCCGGTTTGATCGTCAAATTATGGTGCCGCGGCCCGACCAAAAAGGACGCCGGAAGATTCTCGAAGTCCATGTAGAAAACAAGCCCTTGGATTCTGATGTGGATTTAGACGTGATTGCGCGGAGAACGCCAGGTTTCACGGGGGCCGATCTAGCCAACTTGGCTAATGAGGCTGCACTCTTGGCTGCTCGGGAACGGCGGAAGAAGATTACGATGCAAAACTTTGAAGAAGCTTCAGAGCGTGTGATGGCGGGCCCGCAGAAAAAGACTCGCGTGTTGTCTGAATTCGAAAAGCGTGTAGTGGCGTTCCATGAGGGGGGTCACACGCTTGTGGGAATGTTGGTGCCGCACGGGGATCCGATTAATAAGGTGACGATTATCCCTCGGGGCATGGCCATGGGCTATACCATGCCTATGCCAGAAGAAGACCGTTATCTTATTACCAAAGAGCAGATCTTGGATAAAGTGGCGATGTCTTTAGGTGGGCGCGCTGCGGAGCAAATTGTGTTTGGCGAGATTTCTACAGGGGCGTCTGATGACCTGGAGAAGTCAACCAAGATGGTCAAACAAATGATTACTGAGTTTGGGATGTCTGAGGAACTAGGACCGATGACTTATGGTACGCGCCAAGATCAAGTCTTCCTCGGACGTGACTTGATGCGCCAGCGTAACTACTCGGAAGAAGTGGCCTCAAAAATTGACCAAGCGATTCGGCATATCGTCATGCAGCAATATGAGCGCGCTAAATCGTTACTATTGCAGCACCGCATCACCTTAAACCGCATTGCGATTGAATTGATCGACCGAGAAACGTTAGATGCGGCACAACTAAAAGAGATCTTACGGGCGACAACCTAAAAGAAAAGAGCGCAGAAGCGCTCTTTTCTTATTTGGGCCAGACTAATTCAAGATTGTGGGGGGTAATAACGCGGGCCCCGTCCTCGCTGTTGGCTACGGGCATGCGCTTCATTGCACGCTCAGCCACCACATCGAGGATAATTTCGGGAGGACGGGGATCCTCCTGCATAATTAGGTTAAGAGCGGCTCTGTCAATTTGAACCCAGTGTTCTTGACCTGAGTTAGGGTCTTGAACAGCGACTCGCAGCCATTGTGTATCGGCAGAAACATTTACTCGTATCGCCACGTAAATCCCCCATCCGCCATCTCCTCACGCCGCCCTGTTCGCGTTAAAGGAAACACCTTATTGGCCATCAATTGATCACCTGTATAATAAACGTTTGTGACCGTGCGGGCGTTACTATAAATGAATGAAAAGGCTTTTGTCTAGTGAATTCCGTCGAATGACTGAATATCGGATGTGGTTCTCGCCCCTGTGCCTTGAATAAACGTGTTATAATTTTGGCGCGTACAATGTCTTGCTGGCCTATCGCCAGGTGCCATTTATGAAAGAGGGGAATCTATGGCTCCGCGATTCCGTATGTATTTCAAGATTGTCTTGGCCATGGTTATTGATGCGATTATGATTAACGCTTCGGTGTACCTAGCCTTGTATTTGCGGTTTGATGTTCCCTATATTCCACGCCAGTATCTCCAACCTTACCAACATATTGCCATTTATTTTACCCTTACGACAATTCTTTTGTTGTGGGTCACACGCATTTATCATCGGATGTGGCAATATGCGGGTTCGCGCGATGCTCAGGTGCTCATTGGCTCGTTGCTTGGGAGTGTTGTGTTTTTAGACGGTTACTTGCTTCTAGACAAGGCGGCGCACTATCCCCGTGGCGTCTATGTTCTTTATGTGCTGTTTGCCATGGCTTTGGTGGGAGGCTGGCGGTTTCTCATTCGCTCGTACTATGACATTACATGGATGCCGAAAAGCAAGGCGGCTCCGCGTGTGCTCATTGTGGGGGCTGGTAAAGCAGGCCAATTAGTTGCCCAAGAATTAGCGCGTCACCCCGAAGTGGGACAAGCGGTGGGGTTCTTAGATGATGATACGGCCAAACACGGGATGCAGATTGGAAACCTCAAGGTCTTGGGAACGACAGCGCAACTTCGGAGCCTTCTGCGTGATCACCATGTCGATCAAGTCCTCTTTGCAATTCCTTCGGCATCCGGTAAAGTTTTGCGTCCATTAGTGGACCAATGCCGAGACCTGAATGTGAAAACGCGGTTATTGCCTGCCATAAATCAGATGATTGGTGGTCAGGTTCTGGTAAACCAAATTCGTGACATTCAAATCGAAGACTTACTGCAGCGCGAGCCGGCGGTGGTTGATTTGGCTGAGATCGCGGGATATATTACGAATCGCACGGTGATGGTAACGGGGGCTGGGGGCACGATTGGCTCCGAACTCTGCCGGCAAGTGGCGCGTTTTAATCCCCGTTGTCTTGTGCTGTTGGGTCTTGATGAAACGTCAATTTTTGATATTGAACAGGAAATGCGAGCCAGCTATCCGGAGATGCGGGTAGCGCCAGTGGTGGCTGACTTGCGCGATTTAGGCCGTATACAACACGTTATGGAACAGAATCGTCCAGAAGTTATCTTTCATGCCGCGGCTCACAAACATGTGCCATTAATGGAAATCCAACCTCCCGAGGCGATTCGCAACAATGTTGAAGGGTTGTGGGGTTTCCTTGATATGGCTCAAAAGATGCATGTCGAGCGCTTTGTGTTTATATCCACGGACAAGGCCGTGAATCCTACTAGTGTCTATGGGACCACCAAACGTATCGGGGAAATCCTCGGGGCTATTTACGCTCAAAATACCCATATGCGATTTGTTACGGTGCGCTTTGGCAATGTTTTGGGCTCGCGCGGTAGTGTCTTGCCCACCTTCCAACGACAAATTGCACAAGGGGGACCGCTGACGGTGACTCACCCCGACATGGTGCGGTACTTTATGACTGTTGCCGAAGCCTGCCAATTGGTTGTGCAGGCAGGTGCTATGGGCAAGGGCGGCGAAACGTTTGTGCTCGATATGGGTGAACCGATAAAAATTATGGACTTGGCCACAAATCTAATTCGGCTATCAGGCCTCACGCCCGGGGTGGATGTGGATATTGTCTTCACGGGTTTGCGTCCGGGCGAAAAACTATATGAAGAGCCCTTAACGCCAGAAGATCAAACCAAAGCGACCAAAAATTCTCGGATTTTTATCCATACAGGGGACGTCCCCAATGCACGCCGCCTCCTGCCACTGCTAGAAGAATTGGTCGAGGCGGGGCGCAGAGCGGATGAACCGCGAATTCGACGGCTGTTGAAAGAAATTGTCCCCGAATACCAGCCCCAAAACAGCAATGTGGCAGCGCTGCCGGGGATGGGATTGTCGACGACAGGAGGAGAAGCCCGTGCTCACTGAAAACGCGCAGACAACCTATTTTGAGCAGTTAATGGAGCGCTTGGCCACGCGCACCGCGGTGGTGGGAGTTGTGGGCCTCGGCTACGTGGGTCTTCCCTTGGCCGTGGAGCACGCGGCGGCAGGCTTTTTTGTCATCGGACTCGATGACAATTTAAGCAAGGTCGACCGAGTCAACAAGGGGGACAATTATATTCCTGATGTGGATTCGGATCTCTTGCGAAGCCTCACTGCGTCGGGCAAGCTGCAGGCGACTGGGGATTATGAGCGCCTGACAGAAGCCGATGTCGTCATTATTTGTGTTCCGACACCCTTGACGACGAATAAGGAGCCCGACCTTTCCTATATTCTAGCGGTAGCTGAAAAAGTTCGCCGTATTATGAGACCAGGCCAATTGATTGCACTGGAAAGCACGACCTACCCGGGGACAACAGAAGAGGTTCTTGAGCCTATTTTAGAAACCAGCGGCTTACGCGTAGGGGATGAATTTTTTCTGGCTTTTTCTCCAGAACGTGTCAATCCTGGGGACGCGGTGTATAAGACGGGCAATACGCCTAAACTTGTGGGCGGGGTCACGGAAAAGTGTCGGCAAGCGGCGACACTGTTATATCAACAGTCGATATCGCACGTGATTCCGGTGTCCTCCCCACGCGTGGCAGAAATGTCTAAGGTATTCGAGAACACCTACCGCGCGGTCAATATAGCTTTGGTTAACGAGTTGGCCCTTCTATGTGACCGGATGAATCTTGACGTATGGGAAGTGTTGCAAGCGGCGGGGACCAAACCCTTTGGTATTCAAATCTTTCAACCGGGTCCTGGTGTGGGTGGACACTGCATTCCCTTAGATCCCTTCTACCTTAGCTGGAAAGCCCGCGAATACGATTTCCCGACGCGCTTTATTGAGTTGGCAGGCGAGATCAATTTACGCATGCCCTACTTTGTGGTCGACAAAGTGGTGCGCGCGATGAATGGACAAAAAAAGGCGGTGAACGGCTCCCGTATTCTTTTGTTAGGCGTGGCGTATAAAAAGGACATCAATGATGAACGCGAATCGCCAGCTCTTAAGATTTTCGAACTGCTTGAGCAGCAAGGGGCGGTCGTGCAATATCACGATCCTTATGTTCCTGTGGTCAAACCCCATACCTTCTTTTCTCGTCAAATTCGGTCGGTGCCCTTGACGCAGGATTTGCTAGAATCCCAAGATTGCGTCGTTATTACGACGGATCACTCGACCGTAGACTATGCTTGGGTTGCGCAACACAGTGCGCTAATTGTTGATTCCCGTAACGCCTGCAAAGACCTTGGGAATCGCGACAATATTGTGCGCTTGTAAGAAGCTAAACCAGAAGGGTGGCACGATTCATGACAATTCGAACGGCGCTGATTGGATGCGGTAAAATCGGGCAAAAGCACTTGCAAGCGCTTGTCCACCAACAAGCCCTAGAGTTAGTCGCAACGGTGGATCCGGACCGGGCGAAAGCCGACGCAGCGGCCGTGGCTTTTGATGCGGAGGCTTTTGATGACGCCTTGGCGGCATTTGACGCAATGGATCTTGATGCCGCCATTATTGCCGCCCCTTCAGGATTGCACCGAGCCTTGGCCTTCCAAGCTCTAGACCGGGGTCTTCACGTCATGATTGAAAAGCCACTTGCATTGTCGTACCACGATGCACAAGCTATTGTTGACTATGGACGTCAGCGCGGTGTGGTCGTTGTCGTGACCCAGTTTAATCGCATGTTACCCACGGTCAGCAAATTATTGGCCGCTCATCAAGAAGGACGGCTGGGACGAGTGGTGAACGGCGGCGTGGCCGTTCGGTGGGCCCGTCCCCAGTCGTATTATGACGAGGCACCTTGGCGGGGCACCTTCGCAATGGATGGAGGCGTTTTGTTTAATCAAGCGATTCATGCCTTGGATGTGCTGTTACAAGTGATGGGGCCCGTTGATGAGGTTTTTGCCCATACCGCGACGTTGACACATGCTATCGAAGCGGAAGATACGGTAGCTGGCAGCTTGCGGTTTGTGTCGGGGGCCTTGGCGTCGGTTGTTGCCACGACGTGTGTACCGCAAACCAATTTAGAAGAGCGCATTACGGTGGTCGGTGACCAAGGCGTCGTGATGATTGGCCCAACTGTTCAGCAAATCGCAACATGGCGGGTCGGGACGGATGACGAAGCGGCTGTGCGTCAAGCCATCTTGGACCTGCCTTCCCGACCTAGCTGGCAAAGTCATCATGACGCATTGCAGGATTTTGCCGAAGCGATTGTCCGTCAGACGCCGGCTCGGTTGGATGCCGCCACGGCGCTGCCTAGCATCCAGGTCATTGAAGGACTCATGCGCTCCGGACGCGAGGGGCGAGTAGTCAAGATGGATGAAATCGCAAGGAGTTGACTCATGACAAACCATCAACAAGGCCTGCATTGTGTCATTGAAGAAGGGGCACGCATTGGCCAGAATGTGACATTAGGTCATCATGTCATCGTGCATAAAGACGTGGTGATTGGAGACAACGTGGTGATAGGCGATGGGGCAATTTTAGGGAAAGCCCCAGCCCGCAGTAAAACCAGCAATTTGCATACCGGAAACTTAGAACCCCTAATCATTGGGGAGGGCACGGTTATTGGGGCACAGGCGATTTTATATCGAGGAGCCAAGCTGGGACGGGACTGTTTTATTGCGGACCAAGCCGTTATTCGCGAGCGCTGTATATTGGGCGCGTATGTGGTCGTCGGACAGCGGTCGACGGTTGAAAATGACTGCACCATCGGAGATTATACGAAATTGCAGACGGCCGTGTATTTAACGGCTCACACAACCGTGGAAGATCACGTCTTTATTGCGCCGATGGTGACCACCACGAATGACCCCTATGTGGCGCGTACGGAAGCGCGCCATGATGCCATATTGGGCCCGACGATTCACAGGGCTGCACGCATTGGCGGTGGCGCCGTGATTTTGCCGGGTATTCACGTGGGGCAAGAAGCCCTCATCGCAGCTGGAGCCGTGGTCACGCGAGACGTCGCAGCGTATCGGCTGGTTATGGGCGTTCCTGCACGAGTTGTGCGCCAAGTGCCAGAAGAACAGTGGATTTTTTGGCCCGATGGCAGTCATAAGGAGACATTGGTGCCTCCTGGTCGGGCTAAGGATGAAGCGGGCGGCAAAGCCTAGCCCTGTGTCGGCAAATTTGAGCAGAAGAAGGAGGAGACGGCGCGGCTTTTCGCATGGTTCGCGGCCGTAAATACGTTATGAATATCCCGGCTTTTACCTTGTCTAGACAAATTCAGGAAATTGGACCGGCCGTGGAAGAGGCTATGCATGAGGTGGTCAACTCCGGACAGTTTATTTTAGGTCCGCAGGTGCAAGCGTTTGAAGAGCGCATCGCGCAAATGACGGGCACAGGGTATGCTGTGGGGGTAGCGAATGGATCCGATGCCTTATATTTAGCGTTACGGGCTGCGGGCGTTGGACCGGGTGATGAGGTCATCACGACTCCGTTCACATTCTTTGCAACGGCAGGAAGTATTTTGCGAACAGGCGCGAAACCGGTCTTTACCGACATTAATCTGGATACCTTTAATATGGACCCGGATCAAGCGTCGGCTCGGATTTCCCCCCGGACCCGAGCGATGCTCCCGGTCCACTTATTTGGGCTGATGGCCGACATTGACGCCTTGCGCCAGCACTATGCGGG
This sequence comes from Sulfobacillus thermotolerans, assembly GCA_002951815.1. Classification (GTDB taxonomy): domain Bacteria; phylum Bacillota; class Sulfobacillia; order Sulfobacillales; family Sulfobacillaceae; genus Sulfobacillus; species Sulfobacillus thermotolerans. The sequence goes on along the minus strand of CP019454.1, from coordinate 3,030,448 downwards.
GGTGATTATTGAAGATGCGGCCCAAGCGATTGGCGCAACACTCCGCAATAAGCCTGCTGGGAGCGTGGGCGATCTGGCGGCCTTCAGCTTTTTCCCGACGAAGAATTTAGGCGCTTTTGGAGATGCGGGAATGGTGACGACAACGAATGACCAATGGGCAACCATGTTACGGTCGTTACGCGTGCATGGGTCACGCCAAAAATATCACCATGAATGGTTAGGCATCAACTCGCGTTTGGACGCGGTGCAAGCCGCCGTATTAAACGTGAAGCTGAATTACTTGGCGCACTGGACGACCCGGCGACAGCAAATCGCCGAGCGCTATCGTCAAGGATTTGTGGAACGGCGCGTCAGCGATATTCACCTTCCCAGTGTTCCTCAAGGATTTAGCCATGTATTTCATCAATATACGATACGGGCCGAAGCCAGAGACCGATTGAGCGCCTATCTAAAGGATCGAGGTATTGGCACGACGGTCTATTATCCCTTGTCGCTACACCTGCAGCCAGCTCTGCGAGACCTTGGCTACCGGCTAGGAGACTTCCCGCGCAGCGAACAAGCGCAAGATGAAGTACTCTCCTTGCCCATGTTTCCGGAATTGACCGATCAAGAGGTCGATTACGTGGTCCAACAAATTGCGGCATTTTATCAGGGTGGTTAGGCATGATGAAAGTGGTCACCATCGTAGGCGCCAGGCCCCAGTTTATTAAGGCGGCGGTTGTTTCACCGAGGCTTCGGCAAGTCGCCCACGAAGTGTTGATTCATACGGGTCAGCATTATGATCAAACTCTCTCCACCGTTTTCTTTGAGCACCTTCCGATTCCTCACCCGGATTATACGTTGACAGCCGGCTCCGGGACGCACGGTGTTCAGACGGGGCGGATGCTGGTGGATCTCGATCCGATTTTACAACGGGAAGCGCCTGATTGGGTGATTGTCTATGGGGATACCAATAGTACCGTGGCGGGCGCGTTGGCAGCGGTTAAAATGGGGATACCGGTTGCGCATGTCGAGGCAGGGCTGAGAAGTTTCAACCGCTCGATGCCAGAAGAAATCAACCGCGTCATGACTGACCATATCGCGACACGGTTATATTGTCCAACGCAGCAGGCGGTGCACAATCTCGCGCAAGAAGGGATTCGCACGGGGGTCAAGCTCACCGGAGACGTCATGGATACACTGGTTGACCAAACCCCAGATAATCTTGCGGTTCTTAACCGGTATGGAATAGATTCGGGGCAATACATTTTAGCCACCGTGCACCGCGCCCAGAACACGGATGACAGCGGACACTTGCATAGCCTGTTACAAGCCTTTATGGCCTTACCCAAGCCGGTGTTCTGGCCGATGCATCCAAGGACACGGCAAAAAATACACGAATTTCAGCTCGACGCCTTATTAACCCCGCCAATGATGGTTGTTGACCCCGTAGGCTATCAGGAGATGATTACACTCGAACGGCATGCCTATGCGGTTGTGACAGATTCCGGCGGCGTGCAGCGCGAAGCTTGCCGCGTGGGAACCCCCACTTACATTTTGCGTGAAGAAACAGAGTGGGGAGAGCTCGTGGCAACAGGGCAAGCGGTCTTAACCGGGTGGCGGACCCATGACATTGTTACGGCCGTTCGGGAACAGCGGGCGCGTCCAAAACCTGCGATCCACGCCTATGATCCCGTGGCGATGATTCTCGAGGATTTACTACGCAAGGAGGAATAGCATGCGCGCACAATTTTTGCCGTACAATTTGCCGGACCTGGGAGAAGACGAAGAAGCCGCGGTACTCGAGACCTTGCGCAGTCATTGGATTTCACGGGGACCGCAAACCGACTTATTTGAGCAGGACTTATCGGCGTATCTTCAAGGGGCTACGGTGGTTGCCCTGTCATCGTGTACCGCTGGTATGCACTTGGCGTTATTGGCACTAGGGATTGGCCCTGGAGACGAAGTGATTACCACGCCTTATACCTTTGCGGCATCTGTCAATGTGATTATTCATGCAGGCGCAACGCCGGTGTTAGTAGACGTCGAAGAGGACACCGCTAACATTAATATGGCGCAGGTCGAAGATGCGCTGACCGAACGAACCAAAGCGATTTTGCCAGTACATTATAGTGGACATCCGGTTGATCTATCGGCATTGAACCGCTTGCGCGACACTTATCATCTTCCCATTATTGAGGATGCAGCCCATGCTTTAGCCAGCACCTATGACGGGAAAAAGGTGGGGACATTTGGCAATCTGACTTCATTTTCTTTTTATGCCACGAAAAACCTCACCACTGGCGAAGGGGGGGCACTCGTGGTGCCAGATGAAGATCTGGCCCAGAAAATCCGCGTCTTGTCCTTGCACGGGATGTCGCATCATGCGTGGAACCGGTATGGCGAATCAGGATCATGGGTGTATAGCGTGGAGGCCGCCGGATTTAAATATAACATGACTGACATCCAAGCCAGCTTGGGACGTGTACAATTGGCAAAACTCACACGCATGCAAGCAAAGCGGCGCTGGATCGCAGAGCAATTCCATCAGGCGTTTCGTGATTTGCCCGTGATATTGCCGGCCCAAAGGACAGGGGTGGAACACGCCTGGCACCTCTATCCTTTGCGGCTGCAATTAAGTGCCTTGCGCATCAGCCGTGCAGAGTTTGTGGAGGCCTTGAAGGCGCGCAATATTGGGGCCTCTGTTCACTTCATTCCCATTCATTGGCACCCTTACTATCAGGAGCGTTTTCACTGGCAACCGGGCCAGTTTCCTGTAGCCGAGCGGTACTTTAATGGAGAGGTTTCCTTGCCTTTATATCCGTCCATGTCTGAGCAAGATGTGGATGACGTGATTGCTGCCGTCCGCGAGATTCTCTTATCGCATCTCAAATGATTCAGCGCAAGATTAAAAGAGGTCTCGATATTATCTTGTCCTTGGTCGCCTTGACCTTGCTGTCGTGGCTTATGGTGATATTGGCGTTATGGATTCGGTGGGATTCAAAGGGGCCAGCTTTTTACGTCCAAACGCGTATTGGGCGCCACGGGCAGCCATTTAAGATGTGGAAATTTCGTACCATGCAAGTTGGCGCGGATATCCATTGGACGGCGCCCAGCCCTGATGAGGCGCTGACCTACCGATTTCAAGATCATCAGGACTGGCGCATTACCCGCCTTGGCAAGTGGTTGCGGCGCACATCGTTGGATGAATTGCCGCAGCTGTGGAATGTCTTGACCGGTTCCATGTCCCTGGTGGGACCAAGGCCAGAAATTCCTGAAATGGTGGCGCTGTATCCGGCGTATGCGCATGCTCGTCATAACGTTCAGCCAGGGATTACGGGGCTGGCTCAAATTATGGGACGAGGCGATCTGACCTTAGAGGAAACGCTTCAGTGGGACCTCTGGTATTGCGAGCACTGGACGCTGTGGTTGGACGTGAGGATTTTATTCGGCACCATTGCCTCGGTCTTTAAAAGACAAGGGGCGTATTAACCAGGCGGCGTGGGAATCCACTATAGCCAGCGACCGCATTATACGGTATCTTGGTCGGTGAACATTTTTTGGCCGAAATGAGACAGTGAAGGGATATCAGGCAATGGATAAATGGCTGCAATTGTTTTGGGGATTTTTTAAAGTGGGCATATTGGGCTATGGTGGCGGGCCCGGTTCAATTTCACTCATTCAAGCCATTTCCGTGAATGGTTATCACTGGATGGACAATACCCAATTTGCAGAGATGCTGGCTATCGGCAATGCCTTGCCAGGCCCCATTGCGACTAAGTTAGCGGCATCCATTGGATGGCAGGTTGGCGGGGTTGTGGGCGTGATAAGTGCCTTGGCCGGAGTGATATTGCCTTCATTGTTGCTGATGCTGGGCTTATATCAATTTATGCTGGCGAATAAGTCTAATCCCTATGTCGTGGGTATCATTCGCGGGGTCAAGCCCATTGTCATTGTCTTGTTGCTTAGTATTATTTTGGATTTTATTCCTGGAACCTTCCCGAAACATCGTTATATTCTGCCACTCGTGTTTTTTATTGTAGGGTTTATTGCGATTCGGGGGCTGAAATTGTCACCAGTATTGGTCATTGTGGCCTCTATGATCTCTGGTGCATTGTTCTTGCGGTAGTGTTTTTGCGTGTTCATTAACCTTAACGTTAGAGTATGATATAGATAAGATAGTGCGCCGAACAGGAGGTGTTGGGGTTGGAACCCACTCATGAAATGCAGATCGGGGAACTGGCCCAGATTTGTCAAACTACGACACGCACCCTCCGATATTACGAAGACATAGGGCTTATCGAGCCACTGCGGCGACTCGACGGCGGATTTCGTGTCTATGGACCGGAAACGGTGACGCGTATCCGTCATATTCAAGAGCTCAAGGAATTATTAGGCTGGTCCTTAGAAGAAGTGCGCGGAGTCGTGCAAGCAGAAGATGCGGTAGAAAGCTTGAGAAGCCAGTATCGTCAGTCTCGTACGGATCAGGAGCGGTTGGCGGTTGTCAAACAAGCCACGGGCATCATTGAAGGACAATTGGCGAGAGTCGAAGAACGCATAGACCGGCTTGCCCAAATGCGCCAGCGGCTTCAAGCGAAACTAACGCGGTATGCGGAGTTAGAGGAGGAATTGGCGGCACATATCCGCAGCCAGGAGGGATCGGTATGACCGGTAACAGAGGAAGCAAATACAATGTACTGGCGGTCACAAGTTTGGGCGCCTTGCTTTCGGCATTGAATTTCAGCACTTTGATTATTGCCTTGCCGGATCTTATTCGTAGTTTGTCCATATCCTTATTATCCGCGATGTGGATTATGATGTCGTACATGGTAGCCCAAACAGTGATGGTTTTAATGGCGGGCAGCCTGGCTGACCGCTTTGGGCGGCGGCGTTTGTACATTGTGGGGATGATGATTTTTACGGTGGTGTCCTTGGCCGCAGGGTTTGTGGATCAGGCGCCATGGTTAATCGTGTTGCGTGTGTTTCAAGGCATTGGTGGAGCCATGCTTATGGCAAACAGTGCCGCCATTGTTGCGGATGCGTTTCCGAAAGAAGAATTGGGCCGCGCGTTGGGCATCAATGTAATGGTTGTGGCTGTGGGCCAGATTATTGGTCCTGTGTTAGGCGGCTGGCTGACCACCGATTATGGGTGGCAATGGACGTTTTGGTTTAATGTGCCATTTGGAATCATTGCGGTCATTCTGGCGCTATTGGTGCTGGGATGGGCCAACGCGCGCGGAGAAGGAAAGCCCAAGACCTTTGATACCATGGGGGTTATAACATACCTCATTGGGGTCACGGGCCTTCTTATTGCCTTGACGTGGGGCGCCGTAAAAAGCTGGCAGGATCCCGCTGTCTATGTAGGATTTGGGGCTTTTATTGTGTTCATGCCATGGTTTTTATGGAATGAAGCGAGGGCCTCTGCTCCTATTTTGCATTTAGGACTGTTTCGCAATCGGACGTTTGGATTTGGCAATCTCTCGGCTTCCTTGCTATCCATTGCCCGCATGGCCATCTTGTTTTTGTTAATTTTCTATTTCCAGGGACCAAAGGGCGATACCGCGTTAAAAGCGGGAATCTTGGCCATCCCTTTGGCTTTGGGCATGTTGGTCTTGTCGCCCATTTCAGGCTGGATGTCGGACCGTTTTGGTCCGTTATTACCAACAACCTTAGGAACGGTATTAACGGTCGTGGGCTTAGGCGGTTTGGCCCTCGACATCCGTCTTGACACGCCTTATTGGCACTTGGCGCTGTGGATGCTGATTTCAGGTTTTGGGTCGGGACTCTTTAATTCCCCTAACTCCAGCAACATTATGAATGCCGCGGGCATCAAACACCGTGGAGAGGCCTCTGGGATTCGGTCGTTAACTACCAACACCGGTATGTTGATTTCGATAGCCTTTTCGTTAGTCTTGGTGACGCGCAGTATTCCTCGTTCCGCGATGTTGGCGATTTTTGCTGGCACTGTCCGGGGCATTCCTCAAGGGGCACGCGCTGCTTCGGTTACAGGCTTTATTCAAGGACTGCACTTGGCGTTTTGGGTGATGGCGGGCATTGCCTTGTTGGCGACAATTTTATCCATTCTGCGCGGTTCAGGGTCCAAGACGAAGGCGGTGGACCCAAGGTTGGTGGAAGCGATCTTGTTAGGACAAGAAGCCAAGCGGTTGTTGTCGACCAAATCGTGGAACGCGTTGAGCGCGGGAGAGCGCGCCTTGGTGCAGTTGGCCCAACACGAACTGCAAGCCGTTTTAGGACCTTCGTCGGTGACGCGGGTGTCTTCGCCCGAGGATAAAGGAGCCGACAAAAAAGACGCTGTCCGCTCATTACGTCGCCAAGCGAAATAGCCCATGCGAAGTCTGGTGAGAGCGCCTGCTCTCACTTTTTTATGGCGGGGTTCATCCATCATTATGAGGGATTTTCAATTTTGATGGCAGACAAGCCACCTAGAGCAATGGCGGCAATGACTAGCCCGTCACAGGTCCAGAGCAGCGCGTTGGGAGCGGTCAAAAGACGGGTGGTTAAGCCGTAGATCCAGACCAAGGCCTCTGAAGCCAAAATGGCGGTCAGGGTGGAGGAGGCGTGGGGCCAAAGACGGCGAACCAAGAAGAGGATAGCATGGACAAGAATAACCAGTCCCGCGGTTGTTCCTAGCATCGACCATGTCAGCATGACAAGCACCTTCTTTCGAAAACGGTCAACAAGATCTTTTTGCACGCTATGGTTGTGTTGGCCCCGATGTGCATGGGCTCAGGCACTGTTGTGACATTTATCTTTGCACAGGCATTCTAATACAAGCCACGCTTCCGATATATTAAAGGGAGGAAGCTCGCAGCTAGAAGGATGGGGCCAAAGCGCAGGTAATCAACCTTTGGGCGGGAGGCTGAATTCCGATTTCGAACTGTCGGAATTATTAATAGTATGGTATACTGTAAGCAACCTGTAGCACCTTCCCTCGTGAAATTCCTCTTTCCTTTACTTTGCCGGTCTCTGTTTCTGTTCCCGTGAACGGAGGGATGACCATGAATCTTTATGATCAGAAAGGCGAGCTCGATCGTCAGTGGTATTTGCGTAAACTCAACCAAGCTATCAAGGCAAAACTGCCGGAATTGATCACACAAGAGGCAGTCATGGGCAGCGCTCCCGATCAGCGTATCCGTATCGCGGTTAGGAAGCTAGAAGAACCGGATTTCCGCTACCAACCTCCGACAGGACAGGGCCAGGGGAAGGGAACGGGGCCTGGCAATGATGGTGGCGAAGACGTGGTATGGATTGAGCTGACCACAGAAGAAATTATGGACTTATTGCTGGATGACCTAAAATTGCCGCGGTTGGAAGATAAACCTCGGGGCGTATTACATGGCGAAGAAGACCGTTATGACGATGTCACGACCCATGGACCGTGGGCGAATATTGACAAGCGCCGCAGCTTGTACGAGGCGGCTAAGGCGGGCCGAGACTACCTTCAAGAAGATGACTTGCGTTACCGAAGTTGGAAAACCTATCCCAAACCGATTACGTCTGCCGTGATTACGTTAGTGCGTGATGCCTCGGGGTCTATGGATGAGTCGAAGCGCTATTTGTCCAAGTCGGCGGCGTGGTGGCTCGTGCAATGGATTCGCAGACAATATCAGCACGCCGAAATACGGTATTTTTTGCATACCACAACGCCTGTAGCGGTTGACGAAAAGGATTTTTTCAACCGTGAAATTACGGGCGGTACAGCAATCCTCTCCACGTATCAGACAATCTTGCAGTTATGGGACGATGAGTTTCCCCATGATGATTGGAACCGGTATTTGTTGCACTTTTCGGATGGCGATATCTGGTCCGATTATGGCCGGGAATTAATCGAGACGATTCAGGCGATTTTGGCGACGTCGTCTATTTTGGGGTACTTTGAAGTCGAAGGCCATAAAGGGGTTTCCCCTCTTTGGTCTCTCTTTCGCAAAAGTGCCGAGTACCAAGGGCATTTTCACCCGGCCATGAGAATGGCCAAAATTGACCACAAAGATCACATTCTTCCCGCCATTCGTATGGTCATTGATGAGAAAAACCGTCTACAATAGCGCGCGATGACCGTCTGCAGGACCTGGAGGTGAGTGCAATGGTCCACGGAACCCTTGAAGACTGGGTCGCAGAGATGGATCAGCTCGTGCATACGCACCAGCTGCAACCTTTGCCGACTGAATTTCACATGGTGTCCGATGAAGACATTTATACGTTGTCCTCGTATTTTGTGCCGGGACGTTATCGGCATTGGACGCATGGGGAACGGTACTGGATCGCCAAGCAGCGCGATGAGCAAGGCATGGGACGCATTTATGAGCTGGTTGTTAACGGAGACCCGGCGTTAGCCTATCTATTGGACAAAAACGCGGATGCCTATAACGTCTTAGTGATCGGTCATGTCTTAGGACACACGGACTTCTTTGCACGAAATCGGCATCTTAGCCGTGTTCGGAGGACCAATGTGGGCATGTGGTTTCGCGAACATGCCGAGTGGCTGGAAAATTTGCATCGTCAACGCAGTTTTTCCCGGGTGGAGAAACTGATTGATGCGGCGCATACCCTAAGTCAACTCGTAGACCCTTATTACCGAGCGCCCGAATTGCAGACCATGCCGCCAGCTTCGCCTGTGCGTTCTCCCTCATTTGACTGGGTCAAGCAGCTCTACGACGAGGAACCACCGGATACGGAAGATGACAGCAGCTATATTCCGCGATATAAGATGTGGCCTGCAACGCAGGACGTCTTGGCTATTGTCGCGGATTTAGGCCACTTAGGCGAAGAGGAACGGATGGCATTACGCATGTTGCGCGAAGAAATGCTTTACTTTCAGCCTCAAGCGCAAACGAAGTATATGAACGAAGGCTGGGCGACATTTTGGCACGTGCGGCTGACGCGAGAGTTCTCCCTTTGGGACGAACAAGACCATATTGAGGCTATGCGGATGCATGCGTTGGTGACCCAAAGCCATCATTTCTTTAATCCCTATTATTTCGGATGGACCTTGTGGGAACTCATTGCGGAGATGCACGGCTTAGCGACATGTTTTCAAATTGTGGAGGACCAAACGGACCAGCAATGGGTCAATCAATGGATTACTCCAGACCTCGTGAAGTTGGCCCAAGACCGCAATGTTTGGCCGCTAGAACGGCCGCGCGATCCCAATGACCCGTCCAAGGGCATGGAATATTATCCGGCCCAAGATCTCGCTCGCGACGTGCAAAAGGCTTTTATGCCGGACACACCAGAAATTTTTGTCGAGCAGATTGATGCACAAAACCATCGCCTCGATCTTGTGTATCATGGCGAGAAGCCGTTGCACAAGGAATATACCCAGGACGTCCTCAATGCCATTGCCTATTTGTGGGGCGGCGACGTGATGCTTACGAGCCTACACAAAATCTGGTACGGCAACGAAGCAGATTGGAGAAGGAGGGATTGATATGGCACAGTTTGATACGGGATGGCTTAGCCTGCACCAACCCCCGGCGGGGGCATGGACATGGGAAGGAACATTTGCCGACTACCTTCAAAAGGTGCAAGAGACTCCTTCCATCGCTGATCTCGCCCATGCCCGCATCTATCGCATGATTATGTCTCATGGAGTCGAAAAGCCGGAAAATCAGGAGACACCCCGGTATCTATTTTTCAGTCAAGAGCTTTTTGGGATTGATGACACGATAAATGAAATCGTCGAGTACTTTGCCGCAGCGGCCCGCGGCATGGACATTCGCCGCCGAATCTTGTTGATGATGGGAAGTCCTGGCACAGGGAAGTCTACCATTACCGCCATTCTTAAAAAAGGCATGGAAGAATATTCGCGGACGGATGCGGGCGCCTTATTTGCTATCTCCTTCTGTCCCCAGCAGGAAGAACCGTTACATTTGCTGCCTGAGGCGGCGCGCCGGGAATTTATGCAGGCGACGGGGGTGAGCATCGAAGGCGACCTCTGTCCCTATTGCCAGTGGATGGTGGATCACGAATATCAAGGGCGTTTGCAAGAAGTGCCGGTTAAAAGAGTGTTAATTTCGGAATCCCGCCGGATTGGCATTGGCACGTTTGCCCCCTCCGACAGCAAGGTGCAAGATATCAGTGAACTGGTGGGATCCATGGATCTGTCGACCATTTCTCGCTATGGTTCGGAATCAGATCCTCGGGCGTACCGTTTTGATGGAGCCTTTAATGCGGCGAACCGGGGCATTATGGAGTTCATTGAAATGTTAAAAGCCCAGCCTGATTTCCTGCATGGGCTGTTGACTTTGGCGCAAGAGCGGAAGATCAAGGTAGGACGGTTTGGTCTGTTTGATGCCGATGAAGCCATTATTGCGCATACTAACGAAAACGAGTTTGAGCGGTTTGTTAGTAACAAAGCGTATGAGGCCTTGCATAACCGGGTCTTGTTGATCAAGGTGCCGTATAATCTGACCGTGAGTCAGGAAATGCGGACATACCAGAAAATGATGAACTTGACAGGGGCTGATTTAGGCAAGCATATTGCGCCTAATACGTTGAAAGTGGCAGCGATGTTTGGCGTTGGTACCCGCCTAAGCCGCGATGCCAAATTCTCCGTCAAAGAAAAGCTCACGCTGTACGATGGCAAAGAACTGCCTGATGTGCAGCAGCGGGAAATCAATCGGGTGCGGGAACTTGCGCGTAAGCAAGGAGAGGGATTTCAAGGCATCTCGCCGCGGCACATTTTGGACGCCTTGTCGTACGCCATGGCGAGTGACAAAGATGTGTGTGTGACACCGACAGCTATGTTGCGCGCAATTCGCGAAAGCTTTGAACAGCATATCACTCAAGTCAAGAACCAGGATCTGCTTGAAGCGTTGAAGGCGACCCATGAGTTATATGACGAAGCTGCTAAAAATGAAATTCAGCGGGCTTTTGTCGATTCATTTCAAGATGCGGCGCAATTGCTTTATGATAACTATCTCGAGCATGCCGAGGCACGGATTATGCACACGACGGTGAAAGATCCGGTAACCGGGGAAGAAGTCGAGCCGAACGAAAAGATCTTGCAAGACTTGGAAAAGGCATTGGGGATCAGCGACGCAGCAGCGACCGCCTTTCGCCAGGAAATGGTGAATAAATCGGGAGCCATGGCTCGCAGGGGCCAATCGCTGAGTTGGGATTCACACCCCAAGATGAAAGAAGCGATCGAAAAGAAGCTATTTGCCGATGTGGCGAATTTAGTCAAAGTGACGACGTCGACGAAAGTGTTGAATGACCAACAGAAGAATCGTGTGATGGAAGTCAAGCGCCGTCTCATTGAAGACATGGGCTATTGTGATCACTGTGCGCAAGAACTCTTAGATTATGTTGGTTATTTGCTGACGAAGTAACCGCAAGGGTGGTGCGAAGAGCCTTGTACAGGGCTTTCGGCGAGCGAGGGAGGAGCCTCCCTCGCTTTTTTGCGTGCCCATTTTAGGGATGAGCCATGGGAGAATGACGTTAATTCAGGTATGATGAATAGACCAAATATTATTGTGCGGAGGAGACACATTGGCGCAGCGCGGACGGCATTTTATTTTTTTAACGCAATATTACCCGCCTGAGCCCGGAGCGGCATCCATACGGTTGCAGGCCATGGCGCATGAATTGATGCGTCAAGGTCATCATGTCTCGGTGGTGACAGCAATGCCCCACCATTTAGGGGCGTCTGGTTCCAGACGTTTTGTGTTTCACGTGCAAGAAATCGTGCAAGGAATTCCTGTGATTCGGACATGGATCTGGCGCGTGCCCCCCAATAGACGGTTTTGGTGGCGATTGCTGAATTATTTTTCCTTTGTGGTGACAAGTTTTGGGGGCTTGCGTAAACTGCCGCGTCCCGACTATCTTTTAGTGGAATCGCCCCCGTTGTTTTTAGGGATGACTGCGCGGCTGTATTCACGCTGGTTTAAGGTTCCTTATATCTTGTCAGTATCGGATTTGTGGCCAGAATCGGCAGTCGCCTTGGGATTGGTGCGCAATCCTTGGCTTGTCGGCCTAACAAGGCGATTGGAGTTGTCGTTGTATGCTCATGCCGCCTATGTCTCTGCGGTCACGGAGGGCATTCAACAAACCATTCGCGAAACAGGGCAAATTCCTCCAGAGCGCGTGCTCTTTTTTCCAAATGGGGTGGATTTAGCCCAGTTTCCACGCGTCGAGATGCCCACCGCGTTGCGTGCAAGGTGGGGTAAGGGGACTGAAAAGGTGTTTCTCTACCCGGGGACCATGGGCTATGCCCAAGGCTTGGACGTCATTATTGAAGCAGCCAAGCGGCTTCGGGACCGCACGGATATCGCCTTTTTGCTGGTTGGGGACGGCCCTGTAAAAGCTCATTTAATGGAACAGGTCAAGGCAGCCCAGTTGACCAATGTGTGGTTTGAGGCATTGCAGCCGGTCGAGAACATGCCCGCTTATTTCAGTTTAGCACGGGCTGTTGTGGTGCCGCTTCGCCGCCACTCGTTGTTTAAGGGGGCAAGGCCTTCTAAAGTCTTTCCGGCATGGTCGGCCCAGGTGCCCGTCATTTATGTGGGCGAGGGGGAAATGGCTGATCTTATTCACCGGGCTAAGGGGGGCGTCGTCGCCGAGCCCGAAAATGGGGACGCGTTAGCGAAAGCCGTCTTGCAGCTGGCGGATATGCCTGAGGATGCTTGGACCGCAATGGGACAAGCCGGGTGGAGCTTTGTACGAGACCACTATACATGGCAACGGATCGCGGAGAAGTGGCTGAAAAGTTTTGAGCCTGGTAGCGACGTATGACGATAAAGCATTTGCTGATGGTGGGCCATTATCCCCTTGATGCCTTGGACCGCGCCCCCAAAGTGCGCATTTACCGAATGGCAGAGGCCTTTGCGCGGCATGTTCAGGTCACGCTAATTACAGGGACACGCCGTCAACGTGGGCCATGGTTAACGGAAGCATGGCGTCACAACCTCTTGAAAGCGGTAGACGCCGTGTACGTGGAAAGTGCGAGTTCTACGGCGACGGTCCGCGACCTTCTGTTTTTACGCCATGCTGCGCAAAAAAACCTGCCGGTAGCGGTATTTGTGCGCGACTATTACCAAAAATTTCCTGATCTCTATCCCTTGCACGGTGCGAAATCCTACATAATGGCACTACTCTATGGGCTGACTTTACGGGCGTATGGGGCTTGGGCCGACATTCTTTATGTCCCCACCCAGGGCTTGGGCGATTTGCTGCCTAAAGGATCTGCTCAAGTCCGTCTATTGCCACCAGGGGCCGTGACACCTGTTTCCTTACGGCACCATGAGACTGCCTCAGCCCCGTGGATTCTCTATGTCGGCGCTGGGGGCCCGTACGATGGGGTAGAGTTATTAATCGAGGCGATGGGGCACGTTCATCGGCAATGCCCTGAAGCACGGTTGGCATTGATAATGCGGCGTGCAGAATGGCCACAAGCTAGGATTCCTGAGTATATCACCGTGACAGAAGCGGCAGGGCCCTCGCTTTTGCCATGGTATGAAAAGGCTGCCGTAGCCGTGATCCCGCGACCTGATACGGCGTATACCCGGTTAGCGTGGCCCGTGAAGTTGATGGACTATCTCTCTTATGGTATTCCGGTTGTCGTGACGGATCGTTCGGAAGCTGCGCGATTTGTGGAGCGCTACCGCGTCGGAATTCATGCAGCAGCCAATGCTCGCGCGCTGGCCGCAGCGCTCATAGCTGTCATATCGTCTCCTCAATATCGGCAGGAGCTGAGCATGCATGCCTACGACGCAGTACATCAAGCCCACAGCTGGGATCACCGCGCCCAAAGCGTCTTAGCTGACCTAGACCGCCTATGCGAGAAGGCCTAGACCGTCGCTTTAAGGCGTATGGCCTCATCTAGCATGCCTGAAGGAAGCGGCACCGTCAGGGCTTGAATGGCTGTATCCAAGTGCACAGGATTTTTGGTTCCCACAAGAATCGATGAGACTTCTGGCATGCGGGCGATAAATTGCAATGCCAGCGCAATCAAGAGGGCATCGTCATTATGGGCGATTTGCAAATATTGGGCCGCCCATTGCGCTTTAGGAGAGTCTTGGGATATTGCGTGGCGTTTGGGGGTTAAAAAGCCCATAGCTAAGGGAAAGCGAATCATGACGCCCAACTCGTTATCCGCAGCGCGTTTGATGGCGTCTTCGGCTTGGCGGTCCAAGAGGTTGTAGGTTAACTGGATGGCATCGAAATCTTGGAGCGAGATAATGGCAGGGACAATATCTGGTTCGCACGAGGCGCCCAAGAAGCGTACGAGCCCTTTCTCGCGAGCATCTCGCATGGCTTTGACCGTAAATCCTTCGCGTAATACGCGGGTGGGATCGGGGCCGAAATGAATTTGCATTAAATCGATTTGGGACGTTTGCAAGCGGATTAAGGACTCGTCAATCGAGGTACGAATCGCCTCTTCGCTGAAATCATAATAGGTACCGGGTTCTCTGTTATGCTCTCCGCATTTGCTGGCCAAAAAATACTCCGCACGCCGGTGAGTTAGCGCTTGGCCAATGCGTGCCTCGCTGGCATGATACGCGGCGGCGGTGTCGATTAAGGTAATGCCGCAATCGAGCACATGATGAAGCAGTGTCGTTGCGTCTTGTTCGTTGGGTCGCTCGGTGTCCTGAGGCGAACCTAATCCCCACGTGCGGCCTACTTCTAGAGCGCCAAATCCAATCAGGGAGACAGGTTGTTTGGTTTTTCCTAAAAGCCTTTCTTCCATTGTCAATGCTCCTCATCCCCAAGAATGGCGTTAATGAAATGTAGCCTGGGGCCCGGTGGGTGTGGACGTACCATTCCACACGAGAACATATTGCGAAGCAGAAGGGGCTTGGATCGTCAATTCTGCCGTTAAAGGGCGACCTGGTAGAATCTGAGTCACGTCTGACGCGGGGCTCTTTGGAGTGAGAGGAAAGGCAAACAGCGAATTGGACGCCGTGAGGCCTTGCTGCACGTAATCGTTCCAAGCGTAAGAGGCACCATTGGCATCAACTGCTAAGTCATCGAGCGCCAAGCCAATGATCCCTGATGTCGGGTTATCGACCGTTACGGTGAGGCGATAGACATTGAGCCGCTGGCCCGATACGGTTGACGTGCCTTCTGGTACGGCCGCAACCACCGCGACTTTTAACCCCGTGTAGGGCCCCGCGCCTGGCGGAGGCGGGGCCTGGACAGACTGCGTTGCGGGTGATGATGATGACGTCGAAGGTGATGACGGCGTCTGAGATGGGCTAGGCGACGCAGACGGGGATGGAGACGGACTGGGTGACGTTTGGCGCAACGTCTTAGGACGAGACGTATTGGGGGCGCTGGCGGCGTGGTGAAACCCACACCCTGCGAGCGCCAAGGGCAATGACAAAAGAATAGACCACTTGACAGATTTTCGAGGATTCATAAACGGCACCATTCCTTCCACCGATTGAGTTCTTTCCCGATCATACCATGACTGGCCCATTTATGGCTGAAGGTGGGCGACAGGGGTCAGCTGGCCGATAGCGGTCCAGTAGCCGGGGGTTTCAAAGGGTAAGCGCCACGCGGCGACGCCTCCTAAATTGTTTTGCAAGGCCAGTTGCACACGGTCAGCGATGGACTGGGATGTTTCATCCCAATAAATGTCTTGGCCAATATTCCACTGGGTAATCAGCTGCTGCAAAGCTTGAGCTGTGGCGGTGTCATAGACGCCCGCCGTGGCGCCTTGGACATTGAAGTCCTGCTGGAAAGCGGTGACTGCAGCCGTGGTAAGCGGCCCATAATAGCCGTCAGTTGGCAAGAGAGCCCGAGGCGTTTGATTGTTGTCAATCGCATATTTGAGCAGAACGAAATTTAATAGGTTTTGCAAATTGGCCACTTGCGGCAGGGATTGATTGTCATCGGCGATCGAGTACCCTGCAGGAGGCAATTGGGCTAATGGCCCCGCCGTGAAGACGATTTCATCTTGGGTCGGATCCCATAACGGGGAAATTCCTTGCTGCTGCAAAAGACTTTGAACGGCTCGGTTGCTTACAGCGCCGACGCCGGTCACGCCTTGATTGGTGGCCGTCCATTCATGGCCATAAGGCGCTAGGCCCAAGATAATTTGCTGGGGATTCACGCCGTCTGCTATGGCGGATTGGACTAAGGACTCAACCCAAGGGAATCCAGCTGTGGGACCAGGAAACGTACTAGAGTTGTCTTCAGGGTAGGTCATCATATTGATGTAATTGACATAAGGAGCAATGGCTTGATAGTTGTACAATGTGTTGGGATATGACGAAGGATAGACAGCGACCATCAACAGTTTGTTGACGGCGTGCAATGCTGTACCCAGCTGTTGGATAAAGGTCGTGTATTGGGTTGAAGCCCCTGAGACGCCTAAGCCTCCGTATCCATTGTTTTCGAAGTCAATCGTGATGCCATTAAATCCATCTTGGGTCACAAGGGAGACGATTTGTTGGACCAGGTTGGCGTCGTCGGCCGCCGTGGTAATGGGCCCATTGGCGGGATTATAATAGCTGCCAATAGAGGGTAAAACCATGACGCCTTCTTGTTGGGCCTGAGCGGTGACGACTTGAATATTGTTGAGGCCATTGATGTCGGGCGCAGCATAGGGGCCCGTGGTTGACCAACTAGTAATTTGCCACGATCCATCCGCATTTTGGGCCAAGTTGAACCAGGCGGGATTAATGGCGGACAATGAATTGCCGTGTTGTAGCAAGTCTTCGTACGATGAGTTATTCACGCCGTTGGGGAAGTTATCGACAAAAAACCCGTAGCCCATGGATAAAAAGCCAGAGGGCGCAACCGAGGGGGCAGCGGGGACATTGGCTGGCATGGGTGAATCAATCACGGAAACGGGTGACGAAGGCACGCTTAACGCGGGGCCATCGCCAAATGTCAAAACTTGGCCATCGGCGGTGATAACGTCGTACCCTTGTTGGTCCACACTGACGACAAGCTGTGTGGCTTGTGTGCCCGCCGGGGGCTCGCCAAAATTTTGGGCATTGCCAAAGGTTGTCACAACGCCATTGGATTGCAAAATCCAATACCCTTGACCATTAGACGTCGGGGTAAAGCCGACCACTGTGGGGGGATCATTGGTTGAAGCCGCAGGGGCTGTAGACGGCGCCTGCGTGGGATCTGAGGTGCTGTCCAGGGGAGATCCGGTGGGCAACCCTTCTAGGGTCGGTACGACCACAACTTGAGCAAAGGTAAATCCTAGGGCATAAAGCGCCTGGGGATTGACAATATGGCGCAATGTGCCGTTTTGGACCAAATACACGGCCGCTTCGTTTGCTTGTCTCACCAAAGTGCCGGTGGGAAAGGCGCGCATCGGGGTCGTTAGATCCTGCCCGATAGGCAAATTCGGTAAAGTGGGTAAAACGGTGATATCGCTCCATTGGTAGCCCATGGCTGAAAGCACGGAGCCTGACATGATGTGTTCCAGGGTCCCATTATTGACCATGTAGACGGCAGGATTGTTCTGAGCTTTTAATAACGTGCCCGAGGGGTAATACGCGACGGGGACCGTTAAGGCGGGGCCGATTGGCCAATTGGGGCTGATTTCATTGACATGGACCACAGAGGACCACGAAAGGCCCATTTGCGTAAATACCGACGCGCTGGCAATGTGGCGCAATATGCCGTTCATCACAAGATAAATGGCGCTTTGACCATTTTGTTGAAGCAATGTCCCAGACGTGTAGGGGGTCACTAATGGAGCTCCTACCGAAAGACCGGATAACGAGGAAACCACTTGCACTTGGCTCCAAGACAGGCCCATGCCTAAAAGGATGGTCGGATTGGGAATATGATGAAGTGTGCCGTTTTCAACCACCCAAACGGGACTTGTTCCGTTTTGACGCAGTAACGTGCCATTGGGGTACGATACGGAAGTGCTTTGTGGCTGTGCAGTTTGCGGCAAGCTGCCAAAGTTTTGTGCATCACCAAAACTTTGGACAACGCCTGATGCACTGACAACCCAATAACCCAGACCATTAGGCGTACTGGCAATGCTAACCGGGGATGATCCTGTGGCATTGCCATACGTCTGCGCATTTCCTAAGGCGTAGACCGTTCCATTTTGCGTTAAGACAAACGCGCCTTGACCTGAAGGGGTTGCCGCCATGCTAATTGCGGGGGATGTAGCAGGAATGTTCGAGGTGAAGGGCGTGGCGTTGCCAAACGCATAGACTTGGCCGTTTTGAGTCAAAATCCAGTATCCCTGGTAATTGGCTGTCGGAATGAGTTGCACGGCCGGTGAGGCAGACGATACGCCGATGGACGGCAGATCTCCGTAAAAGGGCACGTTGCCAGAGGGAGTAACTGTACCATTGCTGGAGAGGGCATACGATCCTCGGCTGACGCCGGCAAATGTCAAATCGTTGGAGACAATCCCTTGAGCGGTTGTGACTTGAATTGGGCCAGGGCCCGCATCGGCAGGAATGCTGACAGTAATGGACGAGGGGGTCCAGCTCGTAACGGGCGCAGGTTGGTTGTCAATGGTGACCGTGGCAGCGGTTGAGCCAAAGTCTTGACCTGTTAAGGTCATCGTGGTATCTCCAGCATTTAGGGTATAGCTGGAGAGCACGACAGCACTTTGCGCATAAGCCGCCGCGGGCAAGCTCGCGAATAGCAATGCTGAGGAAATTAAGGCTAAAGCAGGATTAGCGGTTCGGTTACGGGGTCGACGATGTAAAAACTGGGAATGGCGATGGCGCCGGGCCCGGGTTTGTCTCATGGTTATAAAGGCCTCCTAAAAAGATCCATATCAAAACAACATCAAAACAACATCAAAACAACATAAGCCGACACGTCAAAGGTTCTCTGCAATATCTATACGGCGTGCTCCTGCCAAACTCCTCTATTTGCGCCAAGACTTTGCAATCTGTGGGGAATGCATGTCGAATAATACGAGAGGCCAGATGATGGCCGCGTTTCGGTCATACGGTAAGACAAATGCACAGACTTGACGTATGATAAAATCCAATGTGGGATGTGACGACGGGAGGGATATTGCTGCAAGTCGTGGTCGACGCCTTACTGTATCATCCACAGTCTGCGGGTATTGGACGGTATATTGCGTCGCTGGTGGAGGCCTATGTGGCGCAATTCGCCATGGTCGATCAGGTGATGGCCATTGGCTTGCCGGGCCAAGTGCTTCCTGGCGGGACGATGGTGGTGCCGCCAGGCAATCTTCACCACAGTCGGGAACGGATGATGTTTGAACAGTGGCAGTTGCATAAGTGGTTGCGTCAGACGTCCTATGATGTGGTCCATTTTCCCGATTATCAAGTGCCAGTGCTCAGGCGCGTTCGGCACAGTGTGGCAACGGTGCATGACTTAGTGGCATATAAGTATCCCCAAATGTTTCCGTGGGCTAAGTCGCAAGTGAAAAGGCGAATGCTGGCATGGTCGGTTCGTGCTGCGGATCATATTATTGTACCGAGTCAAGCGACTGCAGATGATCTTCATGAGATTCTTAAGGTGCCAAGAGAGCGGGTGACGGTCGTGCCGCATGGCGTCATTCGTCGCGGCATTCCGTCTGCGATGTCCTTGAATTCCCGTCCCTATTTTGTGGCCGTGGGGACGATTGAGCCCCGAAAAAATTTTCAACGCGTCATTGAAGCTTTTGCCCAATTAGTGGACAAGCAGAAGTTAAGGGGACAAGTGGATCTGTTAATTGCGGGTAAAAAAGGATGGCTTTACGAGCCTGTCCTCGAAGCGCCAAGTCGGTTAGGGATTGCCGAACAGGTCCGATTCTTGGATTATGTTTCCGAAGACGACTTAGCGTCCTTATATCGTCATGCCATTGCCTTGGTGTATCCGAGCTTGTATGAAGGCTTTGGATTGCCAGTGCTCGAAGCGATGGGCTGGGGAGCTCCCGTGATATGCTCTAATCGGGGAGCGTTGGCGGAAGTTGCGGGTAACGCGGCGATGATTGTCGATCCTTTAAGCGTTGAAGACATCGCAGCGCACATGGAACAACTGTGGACGCATCCCGAGCACCACGACATCTGGGCGCAGAAGGGGCTCGAGCACATCAAGTCTTATACGTGGAGCCAAACGGCTTTGCAAACACGTGCGGTTTATTTACAAGTGGCACGATAATAATGGGGCGACGATACCGGGGAGGAACCAATCATGCAGGCCGAAGCAGTGTCGAGTGATCAACCGCTTTTTTCAAAGAAACTGCTCCCGTCTTTGGCAATCGCTTTACTGGGGGCTCTGATTGCCGTGCGCTGGGGGGGCATCGGAGCTGCTATTTTTTTTGTGGGCTATATTTGGATGACATGGGTCTCATTGCCTGCTGCGGCCATTTTATACATTGTGGCCGCACCGTTTCCGTTAGGGATTGTTTTCCATCATCACAAATTTTATGCGGCTGATTTTATGGCGATCGTCATGGCCTTGAAATTAATTCGCGACCACTGGGTTGAAGGCATAACGGGATTGGCGCGCCGCTTCTTTCCACAACCGTACCGGTGGCCGTTGGTATTTCTCTTTATTATGGCCATTCTTTCGTTGGCCAGTAGTCTCAGCCATTTCGGAACGGTCATCAAAATCTTGGAATATCTCGAGTTTTTTGTTGTCATGGTGGCGGTGTTTCGGGAATATGGGGACAACAACGCGATATGGAATTGGTATTTAGCCGCCTTATTTGTGGTGGTGAGCGTCATGGTTCTCTACGGACTCTATCAATTTATGCTGCAATTAGGTCCCGTTTATAACATTGTGGACGGCCACCATGTTCGAGCGACAGGATTTTTTGGGCAACCCAATGTTTTTGGTGGCTTTAGTGACCAGACCTTTCCGTTATTAGCGGCTTTGGTGGCATTAGGTCCGCCCTCGCTGCGTCAAGGCTGGCTGAAAGTCGCTTTAGGTTTGACGGCTTTAGGCGTCGTTATCTCTTATTCGCGAGGTTCTTGGGTCGCGGATGCGGGCAGCGTATTCTTTATGGGGGTATTGATTGCCCTAACACGCGGACGTCAGGCTCTTAAGCGATTTGCATCGTTCGGTATTCTCGTCCCGATTGTGATGTTTGTCGTGGTCTTTTTGTTGGGCAAAACCGATTTAAGTCATACGGCTTTGTATGTCGGGGCTCATAAAAACACCCTTGAACGTTTGACAACTACGGTTACGGCTGTGATTAATCCTGCGGGACATTTTGATACCGATCAACGGCTTCTGATTTGGAAATCGGCTTTGAGTGCCATTCGTCAACATCCGCTGTTAGGGGTAGGATTGGGTAACTTTCATCTCTTCATTCAGCAGCATCCGCCCAAGGGATTGGCGGGCATCCCGCCTATGGCCCATGATTTGTATTTAGAGTGGGGGGCGGATATGGGAATTGGCGGCATCGTGGCTGCGCTGTGGCTAGAATGGTCGTGGCTAGCGTCTTCAGTGCGCCTTGTACGGGAGAAAACCGCTGCCTTGTCTCCTTATTGGTATGCGCTTTTGGTCGGAGCCTTTGGAACGATGACGGCTTTCGTGATTCACAACTGGGTTGATTTTCTTATTGACCAAGGAGTAATTCTACCTTTGCTTTTGGCGTTGGCAGCGGTGAGTGTGGCGTGGGAACGGTACGGAAGGCATCGATCATGAAAGTGGCTCTTGTTCACGATTGGCTGGTAACGATGGGAGGAGCCGAACGTGTTTTAGAGACCTTGGCTCATATGTATCCGGATGCTCCCATTTACACGGGAGTGTTAGATCGTTCTCGCCTCTCCCCATATTTGCAACAACGGACCATTTATTCAACGTTTGTTCAACGGTTGCCCCGGGCCAAGCGCTGGTATAATCGCTACTTGCCGTTGCTTATGTATGGGTTTGAGCAATTCGACCTATCGCGCTATGATTTGGTCATTTCATCGAGTGCCGCGATTGCAAAAGGCGTGTTGACGCGGGCGGAGACTGTGCATGTGTCTTATATTCACACGCCGATGCGCTATGCCTGGGATTTGTATCACGATTACCATAATCGTGAAGCCAAAGGCCTGACGCGAAGGCTGATGGGCCCCGTTTTTCATTATGTACGCCTTTGGGATCGCCTGTCGGCCGACAGGGCCGATGTTTTGGTGGCCAATTCCCATACCGTGCAGCAGCGCATCCGCAAACATTATCGCCGCTCCGCAGAGGTTGTGTTTCCGCCGGTCAATATTGACCGATTTCAGCCTGCCCCCCATCCGGGGGACTACTATTTGGTTCTCTCACGCCTTGTCGCGTATAAGCGGGTGGACCTCGCGATAGAAGCCGCGAATGCGTTAGGAATCAAACTGGTTGTGGCCGGAGACGGTCCGGAACGAGAGCGATTAGCGCGTTTGGCCAGTCGTCATGTGGAGTTTGTGGGGGCGGTCGATGATGAGAAGGCGTCCGCTCTGATGACGGGGGCCAAGGGCTTAATTTTTCCGGGTGAAGAGGATTTTGGCATTGTCCCGGTGG
Source organism: Sulfobacillus thermotolerans (assembly GCA_002951815.1). Classification (GTDB taxonomy): domain Bacteria; phylum Bacillota; class Sulfobacillia; order Sulfobacillales; family Sulfobacillaceae; genus Sulfobacillus; species Sulfobacillus thermotolerans. The sequence goes on along the minus strand of CP019454.1, from coordinate 3,008,068 downwards.
AAATGCAAGCCGCGGGTCGTCCGGTGATCGCCTATGGGCAAGGCGGAGTTAAAGATACCGTGATTGACGGGAAAACAGGCGTCTTTTTTGACCGCCAGGAGATAGATGCGGTCATTGCGGCCATTCGGCGGGCCGAAACTATTACATGGGACAGCCAAGCCATTAGACAGCATACCGAGCAGTTTCGTCCGGCTGTTTTCGAAACGCGCATGGCGCAGATCATCCAAACTGCGCTGGACGGACGGTAGATAGTACCCATGGCGCTCATGATGCGGTATGATAGCCGAAACGATGCGTAGAGGGGATTTTGACCGATTGGTATGAAGATTGCCATGGACGTGTCCATTATTGAACAATGCCGGACGGGGACGGAAGAGTATGTCGAAGGCCTGATATGGGGGCTAAGCCGCCTGGGAACGGGTGTGGTGGGAGTCGGACGCCGGGGCCAGGCGTTATTGCCGGACCAACCATGTCTTGGGTTGGCGTCTCGTCCTAAAAGGCCTTTATGGGAAAAATTGTGGTGGGAAAATGTGAGTATTATCAAAACGCCACAGGATGTCGATCTCCTTCACATTCCCTACATGATGTATCCACCAGTAGCCTTGTCGATACCGACCGTCGTGACGGTGCATGATGTGATTCCGTACCGTCTTTCCGCCTATCATGCCAGGTGGAAAGAACGCTTGTACTTTGGGCAAATTCGAAAATACTTGCCGCATGCCAGTCAGATTGTGGCCATTTCGCGAGCGACTGCCCAAGACATTGCTGAACTCTTCCCCGAACTGACCGCCCGAGTTACTGTCATTCCCAATGGGGTGCACCCGGATTTTTTTCGACCCGTGCCCGTTGAGCAAATGGAACGGTTGTCATCCCGGTACCGTCCTGTGCGCCATCCACGGTTGCTTTATATAGGCGGCTACGATCCCAGAAAAAATGTCTCCACGCTTCTTAAGGCTTGCCAACAGGTTTTTGCCCGCCATACGGGAGGAGAATTGGTATTGATTGGAGCGGAAACGGACCTGACCATTCAGCATCAGATAGCCGATTTGCATTTGCAAGAAAGGGTCGTGACAACGCCCTACCTCACTCGGCAGGAAGTCGTGGCCCTTTACCAGACGGCTGATCTCTTCGTATTTCCTTCCACCTATGAAGGGTTTGGCATGCCTCCAGCGCAAGCATTGGCTATGGGAGTTCCTGTGGTGGCAGGGTCTACGCCGGCCGTGTCTGAGGTGGTAGGAGATTCTGGCCTGCTTGTGCCTCCGCAAGACGTCGATGCGTGGGTGCAGACCGTTAATAAAGTGTTGGATACTCCAGCCCTTGCGCAGAAAATGGCCGCACGGGGCCGCGCTCGAGCCGAAGACTTCAATTGGGAAACAGTCGCCCGGCAATATGATCGCTTATACCAACGCCTTGTCCCCTAAACGGGTGATGTTTTCAAAATAGGAGTGAAGACGATGCGAATTCTTGTAACGGGAGGTGCGGGCTTTATTGGCTCGCATATTAATGTTCAGGCGCTTGAGATGGGGCATGAGGTTGTGGTGATCGATAATCTTAGTCATGGCACGCGTGAAAATGTTCCTGCGGGCGCACGCTTTGTCTATGGGGACATTTTGTCGCCGGAGTCTTGGGTGGATCAAGTGGGGCCAGTGGACGCGGTCATCCATTTAGCTGCGCAAATTAGCGTGGCGGCGTCGGAAAGCGATCCGCTAACCGATTTGCGCCTTAATTTGGAAGGGACCTTGCGTATGCTAGCGGTAGCAAAGACATTGGGCGCGTCGCAATTTCGCACGGCATCGTCGGCTGCGGTCTATGGGAACGTTGACCAACTGCCGCTTAGAGAAGACGGCCCTGCTTGGCCCATCAGTTTTTATGGATGGTCCAAATATACGGCTGAGCAGTATGTCAAGCATTTTGCGGATCTCAATCACATGCAAGCCATTATTTTTCGTTTGGCCAACGTGTACGGCCCACGGCAACGCACCCAAGGCGAAGGCGGCGTCGTCGCTGTTTTTTGTGAAGCTTTAGCCCGTAACGAAACCGTTGAAATCCATGGGGATGGCGAGCAAACGCGCGATTTCGTGTATGTAGGGGACGTGGCCCGTGCGTTTTTGCATCGTCTCGCCGACCCAGGGCCTGTGTCGGTCTACAACGTCAGCACCCAAACGCGTACTTCGGTGCGTGCGTTGTTTGAGATGCTGGCAAGAGCCGCAGGGGTTTCGTCACAGAGTTACCGGGTGGGGGCTAAACGTCCGGGCGACATTACAGATAGCTTGCTATCCCAACACAAGGCCAAACTATGGGGTTTTGAGCCCATTACCCCCCTGACGGACGGATTAGAAGCCACATGGCATTATTTTCGTGAAAAAGAAGCCCAACGCTAAAGGGTGACCGAAACGATTGCTTGACATCGATTCCCGCAAGAGGCTCTCCCTTTAAAGGCCTGTGATTTCATGCGGGAGCATGGCCCTTAACGGCTTAAAGGGCGCAGATGCAATTGGTGCAACAATGTGGCTTCGGTTTGGCGTAGAAGCGCATCATAGGTGGATTGCCCTTGTGTGACGCGTAGATATTCCTCTAACAACTGGGTGTGACCGACAAACCAATCGGCCCAAAATCCGGCAAGGGGATAAAACAAGTGCGACATTTTAACCGCGGGCCGCAATTGCGTCCAAAATTGTTCCCGGATGGCGTGCGCATAAGGCAATGTGTCGGGAATATTGTGGCGAAGGGCTTGGCTAACGGTGTTGGCGGCGATGTGGGCGCTGGCCAACGCCGAATAAATCCCTTCGGCGGAAAAGCTGTCCATAAGGCCAGCGGCATCGCCAATGAGAAGGGCATGGGTGGTGGCTAAGGGCGTATATCGGGTTCGGTACGGTAAAGGGTGCGCGAGCATGGGGACGTCCTTTGGGGGATTCGGCACAATCTGATGGAGGTACTGGCCCATTAACGATTTTAAAGGGGGCAGTTTACTGGCTTTAAATGACCCGACTCCAATGTTCAAGATTCCGTCTTTAGGGATGACCCAGGCATAGCCCCATGGGTAGCGGGTCACATCAATTTCCACCCGGTGTTGCCACGTGGCAAATTGTTCTGAAGTGACAGGTACCTCTGCTTCAATAGCCGCTCCATGATGAGGACGGGGAATGCCCAAAAAGCGGGCGCTGACCCCTTTTGCGCCATCGGCTCCAATCAGCCAAGGCGCTTGAAATTTGTGCCCTTGGGCGGTTGTGACCGTGTAATAGCCGTCCTCCTCGTGGATGCTCGTGACCTTTTCCTCGAAGGCAAAGCGGGCACCAGCATCTTGAGCCTTTTCAGCGAGCCATGAATCGAACGAACGGCGTTCGACAGTATAGCAATAAGGCGTCTTGGTCGTAATGGTGCGAGCCCCCGTGCGTCCGCGAAACGTCCATTGGGTAGGGGCTGAGCGGACTTGCTGGAAAAAACCTTGAGGCAACAAATCGACAGCGCGAGATGTAATGGCTCCTCCACACGGTTTGACACGGGGAAAAGCGGATTGTTCGAGGACCTGTACATGAAATCCTTGCTGGGCTAAAAGTCTAGCAGCGGTAGAGCCAGCTGGCCCTGCGCCGATGATCACGACGTCGTCCATGAAAAAGAGCCTCCTTGAAAAAGGGGTTATTTGGCACCTAGTGCGTGTCACCTTAGTGTATCATGAGAGAAAGACAGGCGGGGACGGTGCACATTCCCTATCCACACTGTATGTGAACCGGGCATAAACTAGACGCGCGGTATAGGGAGGTTAATGATGGTCAAAACAAGACACATAGCATCTGTCGCAATCGGCGCAGCCGTGTTGACGGGGTGTGGCGCGGTGAAAACGACGGCACCCGTCACACACGTTTCGCCGCAGGCGCAGGCGGCATCGCGCACGACATTTACCAAAGGGGATGACCCACTTACCGGTCTTCCTGAACCGGATCATGGGCCTTTGGTGGCGATTATGGTCGAAAACACCGAGTATGGTAGGCCTCAGTACGGACTAGAATCAGCGGACGTGGTCTATGAAGCTTATACCGAGTTTTTCTATTACTCGCGTTACTTGCTACTATTTTATGGCCATGAGCCCAATAAAGTCGGGCCGGTAAGGTCAGCGCGGCCCTATTTCGTGAGTTGGGTCCACGGGTGGCCGCAAGCTGCCTATGTTCATGCTGGGGCGTCCGATCCCGGCTACGTCTCCATTCAGAAAGATCAAATACATAACTTAGATGTTGATGCCAATGCTTACGGTTTAGGATACCGCTCGCCGAATCGGCCAGCGCCTCATAACTTATTTGTCTCGATTCCGCAAGCAGCGGCCATGGCCCAACAAAATTGGGGCAATCCTCCTGTCACACCGCATTGGCTGTTCGGCGGGCCACCAGGATCGGCTGCACCGAAGGATCAAACCATTACCCTGACATGGAATACGCATAACACGATCGAGCAGTGGCGCTGGGATGGATCACGGCGGGGGTGGACTAGGTGGGTGAAGTGTCCGGAATGTCCTGACAATCAATATACCCAAGTCATGGGACTGAATAGCCATCAACCGGTCGTGGCCTCCAACATTGTCATTCAATATACGAAGGAAGAATATCTCCCGGATCCGGCAGGGACCGGATGGATTCAAATTCAAACGCACGGATCAGGCCCGGCATTATTAATTTTAGGAGACAAAATCGAGCGAGGAACATGGAAAAATGCCGGCTCGGGCCAGCCTACGCAGTATTATGATGCGAACGGCCAGCTGGCTCGGTTTGTTCCGGGGCAAACATGGATTGAGGTGGTGCCCAATGCCCACTCCGCACCCAATCCTTTTCAGTTACAGATCCAGTAGAGCATTCGCTCCCAAAATTCGGTGGTTTTCATCGCCATGATACCTGCTATAATATTGGTATTCAAAATGGGGTGTGAATGTGTTCAAACACTGGACCAATAGATGGGATGAGCTGGCGGTTCTGGTTGATACTGGGGCAGCCTTTTTGGCTTACTTGCTGGCGGTACATGTGTATCTGACGTGGATCAACCCTGATGTGACGACCGTGCAGCTCGTGACGTTGTATTTTTCCTTTTCACCTGTGCTCTTAGCACTCAATTGGCTCGTTCTGAAGTTCAACTTCAATGGTTATTCACGGCGATGGAATCAATTGCCAGCTGAATTGAAAATGCTTATGGTGTCCAACCTCGAGAGCACGTTGGCGATGGCCCTGCTTATTTTCTTTATGAAAGCGACGTGGTTCTCCCGTCTGATTTTTGTGTTGATGCCCCTGACCGCTTTTACCCTGCAATTTGGTATCCACGTTGTGACCAAGATCGGCATTAACCGGTTGCGGGTAGGCAAGAAAGACTTACGTCGGCTTGTGGTGATGGGGTATCCCAAGCGGGTGCGCATTTTTTCACGAACCGTGGACACGGTTCCGCAGGCGGGCATGGTAGTGGTAGATCGTTTGCTCATTCCTTTGGGGTCTGCCGAGGCGGGTCAAAAAGCCTTGAACACCTTACGGCAGTTACTGCATTCTACGGTTATCGATACGGTGGTCTTAGCCTTGCCTGTAGCCGATGACGTCATGATGGCGGCCATTGGGATGGCCCGTCAGCAGGGTAAGGAAGTGCGCATGATTTTGGATGAGGTGGGCGCCTACGCAACGAAGTCGGCCTTATATGATTTCTATGGGAACTCCGTTTTAGTCGTCAATGGGGTTAAGTCCCCGCAAACGGCGCGCAGACTATCCAAGCGCTTGGTGGATGTGGTATTGTCGGCCGTTAGCTTGGTCCTCGTGTCCCCGGTGATGGCGGTCATCGCGCTTTTGATTAAGCTCGATGATCCGGCCGGTCCCGTATTCTTTGTTCAATCTCGCGTAGGCCTCAACGGACGGGAATTTCCCTGCTTCAAGTTTCGAACCATGGTGCCGAATGCTGAAGCGTTGCGTTCGCAAATTGAGCATCTCAACGTCATGAGTGGGCCTGTCTTTAAAGTACCCAATGATCCACGGGTTACACGCATGGGCAAGTTTTTGCGAAAGACAAGTTTGGACGAGCTTCCACAACTTGTCAACGTGCTGTTAGGGCATATGAGCCTTGTGGGACCGCGGCCGGCTTTGCCGACAGAAGTGGAACGCTATGGAGATGACTACCGAAAAAGGTTATCGGTTCGTCCCGGTATCACCTGCTTGTGGCAGATTTCGGGGCGCAATGACATTGACTTTGATCAGTGGATGCAGCTTGATATGGAATATATTGACTCATGGTCTTTGGGACTAGACTTTAAGATTTTGGTTAAGACCATACCAGCTGTGTTGCAACAAAAAGGCGCACATTAATTTCTTGCAGCGGACAGATCCAGCCGGATCTGTCCTGCGCTTTTTTGAAGGCTAAGGGGTTTAAACAGTTCTTCAAAAATGAACCAGCAATGCATCGCGCAAGATGGAGGATAGGCCGTGGAAAGCATACAAATTGATCTATTACATGTGATTGGAGACGCCCCAGAAGGGCCATGGAGTGTCTTTTCCGTATCACGGGGCGAGGACACGGTGCTGATGTCCATGATTATTCCACGGTCTTTGTGGATGCAAATGACGCGTCACGATCCCTTTTCTTCTGAGATTACACTGATGGAGAAAATTGGGCAGGTAGCTATTACTAAGCGTTTGGCACAAGGACAAACCGGACAAAGTATCATCATTACCCCCGAAGACATTCCTGGTGTGTGGCCCGCAGCAGAAGAACCGTGGGACGTGACGTTAAGACGCTGTCCAACGTGCCAGCAGCTGGTGCCAGCAGGCGAATTGCTCGAAGGATTAGCCAATGCCCTGCCTCCCGATTCACGAGGGGAAATCGAAGTGCGTGTACTGTGCCCTCAATGCATGACGTCAAATATTTTCCGGCTGGCCCCGTGGGGCATCCCTCTTTAACATGGCATAATATGGTTAGAGAGGAGGGGTGTGGAAATGCCACAGATCTTGCGCGAGGTGCCCGGCCATATCGTACCTGGAGAATCATTGGCCTCATATCATGATCGGCTTGACCCGCAGAGGACCGTCGAGTTTGCGATGGTATGGCGGTCCGCTGATGAAGCAGGCCTTGAGGCTCGGCTGCTGTCGGGAAGACCCTTAACGCGTGAGGAATTGGTGCAGGATTACGGTTGGGATGCCTTCGTGAAAGAGGCGGCGGTGCGGTGGCTCACCACAGAGGGTGTTCACGTGACGCACGACAGTGCCTTTATTACATGGCTTGAGGGGTCGATGGCGGCCATTGAAACCACTTTGCAAGTTCGCTTTGTGGAATCGGGGGGGAAATTTATGATTGCCCAAGAACCCCGTGTACCGCAATGGCTATCTCCTGCGATTATTGGATTTGTTGGACTCGAAAATGTCTCCCAACTCTATCCCGGCTTCCGGTCTCCATCACGCGTCGATGCTCTGGCGAATAATGGGCAAGGATTTTTTCCCATGGATATTCAGACGGCGTATCAATTTCCTCCCAGTGACGGTACAGGGCTCACCATAGGGTTGCTGGAATTTTCAAATGGCTACAATGTTGAAGATGTTGGCGGGTTTTGGAGTCAATTTGGGATCCCTGCGCCCTCCTTGACGTTTGTCTCAGTGGATGGCACACCCAATGATGGAGGCGTCAATCCATGGGATCTGGAAGCGACCTTGGATATTGAATGGAGTGGGGCCATGGCACCGGGGGCTTCTCTGGTGGTTTACGAGGCGAGCGCGGGCAACCAGGATGCTGCGTTTGCGCTGTCGGTGCTGAAGGCCTTGGAATATGCCCGTAATGACACGGTTAACCATCCCAACATTTTATCCATCAGTTATGGCGATGGTGAAACCCGCTTTCCTATCGCCACCATGCACGCTTGGGACAGCGTGGTTCGTAATAGCGCGGCCATCGGCATGACAGTCTTTGTTGCCTCTGGTGATGAAGGGGCCTATGGCCTTCGAGGACCCGGACGCCCTATTTGCCATGTGGATGCGCCAGCTAATTGCCCACATGTGGTTGCCGTAGGCGGAACACACCTTGTGGTCAATGCAGCGGGGCAAATCGCGCAGGAGACGGGCTGGACCGATACGAATAACAATGGCGCCTCGGGTGGAGGGATTAGCCAAATTTTTCCTGTACCCAGCTACCAAGAAGGAATTCGATTGCCTGTCAAACCCGGTTACAAGAGAGGGCGCGGGGTGCCTGATGTGGCTCTTAATGCCGATCCCGACACGGGCTATGCGGTCCTTTTTCAGGGCGCATGGACCATCGTCGGGGGGACGTCTGTCGCGTCACCCATTTGGGCAGCGTTGTTCGCCCGTATTGCGCAAGAAGGCCTCGTTGCGAATCGGACGGTGTTAGGGTATGTCAATCCCCGTCTTTACGTGTTAGGCCCTACGCCTGCGTTTCGTCCAATTACGCAGGGCAACAATTCTTATGCAGGGGTGGTGGGCTATGAGTGTACCCCTGGCTGGAACGCCGTAACGGGATGGGGCAGCCCAGTCGGTGAACAACTGGCACAGGGGCTGCTCTGCTAGGAGAATGATGACTGTCCAGAAGGGCGTGCTATATAATAGTATGGTTATAACACGACTAAAGGACGGGCAGCGTATGATGACAGCGGAAGAAATCGGAGCACAATTTAAGGCGTTAGGCGACGTGACACGGCTGCGTATTTTGGCCTTACTGAGCCAAAGAGAGTACTGCAACTGTGAATTGGTGGATATTTTTGGAATTTCCCAACCGGCCATTTCGCGGCATATGGCGCGTCTTAAAGAGGCGCGCCTGATTTTTGAAACCCGCCGGGGTCAATGGATTTATTACCGGCTGAATGCGGCCATGTTTGCTTTGGGCCAAGCATTAGAGGACCTGCTTAAAACTCTGTGTGAGACCGACTCGCTGGTGCGCCAAGCCTTGTTACACCCCCCCACTTGTTCGGTTCCCGAACTTTCTTAAGGGGGCTTTTCGGCTTGGCGCGGCGCGCGTCATGGTCGATGCTTGTTAGATTTTTGACCGGAAGTAGGCGAACGTTTTTTCGAGGCCTTCTTCCAAGGACACCTTAGGTGACCAGCCCAGTAACGTCTGCGCTTTGGTAATATCGGGACAACGATTGGTGGGATCATCGGGCGGGAGCGGCCGAAATTCTGTGTGCAAGGGCACACCGCCGGCCTTAGCCACGGCCTGTGCAAAATTCATAATGGTGCGCTCTTCAGGATTGCCGATGTTAAAGACTTCTCCGGCTAGGCCCTCGCGGGTTGCTGCGGCATAAATTCCGGCCACTTCGTCTGAGACATAGCAAAAGCTGCGCGTTTGCATTCCGTCTCCGTAGACCGTCAACGCTTGGCCTTCCAAAGCTTGACGCACGAAATTGGGAACAACTCGGCCATCTTCAGATTGCATGCGGGGACCATAGCAATTAAAGAAGCGCAAAATCCGCAGATCAATGCCAAATTGGCGGTGATATTCCATCGCAATGGCTTCTCCATAGCGTTTTCCTTCATCATAGCAGGCGCGAACGCCATTGGGGTTGACATGGCCCCAATAGGATTCCACCTGCGGTGAGATTTGTGGGTCGCCGTAGACCTCTGAGGTAGAGCCTAAGACGAATCGTGCATGATATCGTTTGGCCAATTTTAAAGCATTTTCGGTCCCAATCGAATTGACGCGCAAAGTTTCCAGGGCCAAGCGCCGATAATGGACGGGGGACGCCGCGGAGGCCAGATGAATGACTACGTCGACCTCGGATAAAGGCAATATGGTCTCATCGGGATATTCGGTAATATCCCATGTCAGTTTAAGCACCCGCTCTGGTCCATGTTGCTCAAGGTTGTCCCAAGTTCCCGTCGACAAGTTATCGATGGCGGCGACAAAATACCCTTCAGCGACCAACTTGTCCACCAGATGACTTCCCATAAAGCCGGCTGCGCCGGTGACAATTGCAGTTTTCATCGTCAGTATCTCCTCAAATGCATGATTTTGGTTCGTTAACGGCCAATACCGCGGTAGCGAATGCCCAAGTGTCGCGCTTCCTTGGGGTCGTATAAATTGCGGCCATCGATAAGAATGGGCTGGGTCAAAGCCTGGGCTATGGTCGCAAGCGGTATGCGCTGGAACTCGTCCCACTCGGTGAGCACCACTAACGCGTCCGCTCCATCGAGAGCTTCTAATGCGGATTCACTGTAGCGTATGTCCAAATCGGGATATTGCTGCTGAATGTTGGTCATCGCCACCGGGTCGTAGACGGTTACGCGGGCATTTAGTCGCAGCAGCTCGCCAATGACGCTTAACGCCGGCGCATCACGCAAGTCGTCGGTACCCGGTTTGAAAGACAATCCCCACAGGGCGATGCGACGCCCTTTCAGTGTCTTCAATTCGTCTTGAAGGCGTTTGACGACCAAAAGACGCTGGTCTTTGTTCACCTCTTGCGTGGATTCCAAAAGTCTCGGCTGATATCCGTATTCTTTAGCGGTATAAATTAAGGCCGAGAGATCCTTGCCAAAGCAGCTGCCACCCCAGCCGACGCCTGCTTGCAGAAACTTTGGGCCAATGCGCGTATCGAGTCCTATGCCATGCATGACCGTTTGAATATCCGCTCCGACACGCTCACAGATATTAGCCATCTCATTAGCAAAGGATATCTTCGTTGACAAAAAGGCATTGGCCGCGTATTTAATCATTTCGGCCGAGAGGCGGTCTGTTTTGATGACAGGTACCGGACCACGGTCTTGGGGGCGTGGCGTTTCGGGCGGCGCCACGAAACTTTGCGCAATGATGGGTTGATATAAGGTCGTCAAGCGGTCCATAGCCCAAGTTTCATCCGCCCCTAATACGATGCGGTCAGGATACAAGGTATCGTGTATGGCGCTGCCTTCACGCAAGAATTCAGGATTCGAGGCGACGGTAAAGAGGTCGGCAGGCGGTTTTGTTCCGTAGCGAGCTGACCATCCGTCTTCAATCCATAATTCAACCAAGTTGGCCGATCCGATGGGTACAGTAGCTTTGTTGACAATGACGTAGGAGGCACCAGATACCATGCCTTGACCGATGGCTAACGCCGCTTGGTGCACGTATTCCAGATTCGGAGATCCATCGGCAAGAGGGGGTGTCCCTACAGCAATGAAGATGATTTCAGATGATGCGACAGCTTGGCTGGCTTGGGTGGTGGCTTGCAGGCGGTCGGTACCACGCACCCGCGTGAGCAATTCTGATAACCCCTGTTCGAAAATGGGGGGAATGCCCGCCATAATGTGCTCGACTTTTTGTTCATTGACATCCACCAAGACCACGCGGTGGCCAAGCTCGGCGAGTACCGCCCCCGTGACGAGACCGACGTAGCCCGCGCCGAAAACCGCGACGTTCATACAGGTTCCTCCTTTTACGACAATAGCTGATGATAAGCGGCCATGGTGTTGGTCGCAATGACTTCTTGCGAAAAATGGTTCAGAACACGCAGGCGGCCTTTCTTTCCTAGGCTTCGTCTCAAATCCTCATCAACAAAAATCGTCTGAAGAGCTTCCGCCAAGGCTGTGGGAGACTGCTCCGGCACAACCAGCCCAGCGTCTCCAATCACTTGCGGGATTTCTCCACTAGACGACCCGATCACCGGCACCTCGGTTGCCATGGCTTCGGTCAAGATGCGTCCGAATTGCTCTTTCCAACGAGCCGTGGTTCGCGAGGGCAGAACCAACACGTCGACCCCATTCAAGATTTGGGGCATGTCACCAGTTGAGACCCAGGGCACAAAGCGCACTTGATTGTCTAAATGCGCCTCGTGTGCCAGTTTCTGCCCGGTTGCTTGCCACGGTCCAGATCCTACGAATAACAGGGTCATGTGGGGATGTTGAGCTAACAGCGGAGCTGCTGCCATCCACAGATCATCCAGTCCCTTTTCTTCGATGAGCCGACCCATGTAACTGATAACGAATTGCCCATCAAGGTTCCAGATCCGTTTGGCTGTCTCTGGATCATGCGGCTGGTACAAACCCACATCACATCCAAATTGGGGAATAATCCACACGGGTTTGTCAAATCCTTTGCGGCGGATGACGTCTTGTGCTTCTTGGTTGCCGACTATCGCGCCGCGGGCGGTTTGAAACACCGTTCGTTCCATCAACGAAAAAGGCCACGGATAGTTCTTGTAGATATTCTGCCAGGCAAAGAAGACCGAAGGAATGTCAAGCCTCTTGGCAATACGAACCGCTTGATAGGTGACGCTGCTATAGGGTTCCTCATCGATGTGTAAAAGATCGGGCTGAAAGCGGCGGATAATCGACAAGAGCTCGGGATAGTAATGGAAATGATTGCGTCCATTAAGTCTGATAGGCGCAATGAACAGCGGATAGCTATGATCTTGAGGCCGGGGTTCGAAAGTGAGTGAACCCCACGCCGGTGGTACGACAAGCCCCACTTCAACCTGATTGTCTAGTTGATTGAGGTATTCGAGCTTGGTTCGGTAGCTTGCACTAACGCAGGCTTTGGAAATCATGAGTACACGCACAAAAAGGCCTCCTGGCTTATAAAGGACGGTCGCTTGAGGATAGACCGGAATCCCATGTGGCGACCATCCAGCTCTCAAAAATGGCTGTTTGGCGGGGACTGGGTTCTTTAACCGGCACGAGTTGCACCTTGTCAAACGGCTGCGTCCCTAAGACCAGTGATACGGACTGCAATTGGCCCCGGCGGAAGAAGTTCACGACCACGGTATCCCCAACGTGATGGTCGTATTGGATACGGTGTTTGAGATCATCTGCTGAGGCGATACGGTATCCATTTAAACCAATAATGTGGTCTCCTGCATTGAGCAGGGTCTGAGACGGTCCTGGGGCATAAACGGATTTGACGACAAGCTGATGCCCATCGACAATTTTTGTTTCAATGCCCAGCCACGGCCGAGGGCTTTGCGTATTATTGGATTCATGGCTTTCTTCCGCATCGTCGCCGGGTGTGTAAGAGCGTTCAATCTTTAGACCAGCGGTGAGTAACGCGCCTTCCAAAGGCAATGGATTAGGCTTATGGATATGGCGCGCAAAGAAGTCTTCAAAGGAACTCTGCGCGACTTCTTCCACGGTTTCTTGATAGACGGATTCTGGAAAACCAATGCCATGGGCGCCATAACGATCATACAGTCTACGTAAGACATCGTCCAACGATGCTTGATTGTCCGTGCGTTGGCGAATCTCTAAATCCAAGCAGGTGCCGAGAAGGTCTCCCCCGAGATAGTAGGACAGGGTGCGATTGACCGAATCCTCATCGGGCTTGTACAGTTTAATCCAGGTATCAAAACTTGATTCGGTCAGCGATTGTACGAATCGACCGGGCTGTTTTTCATACGCTGCGATTTTTCTTCCTAGCCCGTCAAGATAGTCTTTGACAGAGTAAAGACCTGAGCGACGCAAAGTCAAATACGCGTAGTAGTCGGTGAAGCCTTCCATGGCCCACAAAAGGTGCGTGTAGACTTCTTTATTGTAATCAAAGGGCCCTAGCATGTCGGGATGAATGCGTTTGACGTTCCAAAGGTGGAAAAACTCATGGGAAATGAGACCTAAAACCCGCCGGTAATTTTTCCACGGACGAAAGGCAAACCGCTCCACACCGCAGGTTGTCGAGTTGAGATGTTCTAATCCGCCGGTAGACTTGTCCATTAAATGTAAAATGAACGTGTAATGCTCGTAGGGCAACGAACCAAAAAGATCACGCTGGGCAATAACAATGCGCTTAACATCTTGCGTGAGTTTGTCCAGATCTTCATTACCGTGACCCCATACCGCAATGGTGTGCGGCTTGTCATCCACTTCGAATGTGCATACGGTGTGGGTTCCTACTTCAAAGGGGCTATCAATTAAGACGTCGTAATCAGCGGCGCGGTATTGTCCCCAGACATCATCTGCCCGGTCCAGACCTGTCGAAGCCTGCCAGCTGGGCGGCGCCTCGAGGCTGACATAGTACGGCGCGGATTTATAATCATCGACCAATAAGAAGAGTTGGGCGCCGTTCCAGTAGGCGTGACTTTGGTCTAGATGGCTGGTCGCAACCCCTAGTTCAAAGGCGTAGACTTTGTAACGTACCTCCACCGCTTGGTCTTCAAACAGTTCGAATTCCCAAGTATTTTTGGAGGCGTGGTGAACGCCAACGTCTTGCTGGTTGGCTTTTACGGTGAGATCGAAGAGATGACGGGCATAATCTTCTACTTCATAGGATCCCGGAGTCCATACGGGTAACGAGAGTGTGTGGCGTCCTTTGGGCAATTGGTCAATTTTAAGAGTGAGATGATAGACGTGGAGTCCCGGTTCCAGAAAACTGACGGTAAATGAAAATGTCGGAATCACAAAATATCCTCCTTTGATGTCCCCTGCGTACATCTGGTTGTTATGTTAGCATATCCATTTTGTCATAAGCGTTGGACAAACTGACCTAGGAGGGCTGCAGCGTGGGCTAGGGTGTCTTCATTTTCCGTCAGGGATACACGAATATAGCCTTCGCCCCGTTCCCCAAAGCCACGTCCAGGTGCGACGATAACGGCGGTGTGCCTGGCAAGCTGTTCTGCAAACGCAACGGACGAGGTGCCAGCAGGAAGCGTTAACCATTGGAAAATGGACCCTTGACTTGGGGTTTGATTCCAGTGAGCAGCGCTTAGGGCGGTAAGAAAGCGGTCACGGCGCCTTTGATAGAGGTCGCGCAGCGCAGCAACCGATTCAGGGGGTGAGTCGAGCGCGGTGATGGCCGCTTCTTGAATGGCGCCGTACTGACTGCAGTTCAAGTGATCTTGTAGCGTTTCCAAATAGGCAATGAGGTCGGGATGACCGGCAGCGAAACCCAACCGGAATCCTGCCATATTGTAGGATTTCGATACCGTGGTGAACTCTATTCCGACATTTTTGCCGCCTAGCCGCGCTAATAGGCTAATCGCTTGTTGGCCATCATAGACGATGTCGCCGTAAGCTAAGTCATGGGCAATGACCGTATGGGTCGCTTCCGCACGGGCAATGACGCGATCCAAGAACGAAGCCGAGGCGAGTTGACCAGTCGGGTTGTTGGGATAGTTTAAAAAGGCGAGGCGCACTTGATCCGTGAGGAAGTCCACGTCAGGTAGCCAAGAGTCCGGCGACAAAGGCCACGGAATCATTTGACCGCCAGCCAAGCGAATTCCGGACCAATAGTCTGGATACCCTGGGTCAGGCACTAAGGCCATATCACCGGGATTCAAAACGGCCAGGGAGATTTCTTGCAGGCCAATTTTACTGCCGATTAAGATGGCGACTTCCCGTTTCCAGTCTAAGGTTACGCCGTGACGTCTCGCATACCAACGGGCCACTGCCTGCTTGAGTTCTGGCAAGCCTGTAAAGGGAATGTAGCGTTGGTACCGGGGATTGTCAGCTGCTCGCTTTAGGGCAGCGACAATGGGTTCCGGCGTGGGTTGATCGGGATTGCCTTGGCCCAGATTAATGACCGGACGGCCTTGGGCTTTCAGTTCGACGGCAAGATTGACCAATCCGGCAAAAAATTGCTGGGGCAGACGGGTAATCCGGTCGGCGGGTTTCATCAAAATCAGACCTCTCTGACATCTGTATTAGATCACGCGCTGGTAATGGATATTTACGCTGTCCATTATACGAAATTCTTGCAGTTTCTTCGTCACGGCAGAAGCGAAATTCCTTGAAATGTGTGGCGCTCATCCATTGGACACACGAAAAAAAGCTCCCCAGAATTTCTGGGGAGCTTTTGATGACAGGGTTAACTCCTATTCGTGAAGATACTCACGCCACGAGGTGTCCTCCATCAAGGGATTCCATAACGTCACATAGGGTCCTTGGACGAGGGTGGCTAACACGCGGTCGTGTTGCGCACGGTATTTCGTATTAATGACCACACGAGAAATACCCATCATGGCGGAATTCAGATCTTGCCACTCCATGTGGACAATATATTCAGTAGGCGTGGCTTTGGCATCGAGTAACTGGAAATTGCCTTCTTTATTGCGCGGCGGGTATTCACCGGTGGTTTGCAGAGCTTGATGAAGACCTTCGGGATTTAACTGAAAACTGCCGATAGCGGAAGCGCCAATTTGTTTCAGCACCATGTAGCCTAAGAAACCCGGAGCTTTTTTAAACATTTGCATGAGATCCTCGATGGCCGTTTCAAATTCTTGCTCACGACCAGGGATAATGCGGTGGTCAGACCCCGCAATGACGCGTTGGCCGTAAGGCATCGAAACCGCATCGGGCGTCTGCCCGGCCATAAAGGCCGCGCCGAGCCTGGAGGGGACGTCGGTCATCGCCATGTTATCGGGCAAATCAGAACTGGTGATTTCGTACAGATTTTCCCATGGTCCTTCAATAATCATACCTAAGCAGTTAGCACAGAGCCGAAAAATGCTGTCGAATTGCTCGTAGTGCATTTCCTCATGATCCTGCCAGTTTTTCCACATCGTGTACTGGCGAATGCCTAACGGGTTTAGCTCTGCGTGCATGTCCATCTTTGCGGCACCGTATCGTCCGCCCATTGGGAATACACCGATTTGCACGTGGTTTTGAAACCCAACAAATCCGGAATGATTGGCGGTCACCATGCAGACCTTGGGACCTACTGATTCAAACATGTTAAAACTCGAAGGTTGATTGACAATTTTGGCGTCATTAATGGCCACAATTGGACGCGGCATACGGTACCCTCCTCTTAAATGTAAGAAATGTGACACTATGCTCCACTTCGAAAGAACTAGTTCGTTTTTGGATTATCGTCTTGACGTATTGAACGCTTATCAACCGAGATTAAACTCGGTAAAACACATTATAACCGCTGATTACGAAAATGATCAACGCGTATTAAAAAATATCGAAATCGAAAATGGGATTTTTCGGCGTCTTGCTGGTCCGCTTGACCTGTGACAGAATCACAGAAGTGGGATGTAAATAAGGTGTCGATCCGGTGGCGTGGGAATCGTAGCTTTTCAAGACGGGCAGAGAGCGTCCGCCCTTGTGGCGGTATGCTACGTTTTTATGGATTGAAGCACTGAAAGAGGCGGAACATGGTTGAAGATGTCTGGATAAGGCCGGAGCAGGAGAAACGTGGAGAAGAAATGGGGCTTAGCGCCTGGACGCGGATATTGGCGTATGCCGCTCTCGTCGTTTCTGCGCAAATTTTGCGGTGGGGCCTCTTTGTCGCGCATGGTTTTGACTTGGGCTACTATCAACAAGGCATGGCGGCGTTGGTGCATGACGGGTTAGGTGCGCGTTCGACATACACAGGGCAAGCGGTTTTAGCCAAAAATCATGCGTGGTTGTTGGTGGTCTTGGCGTATCCGGCGACGTGGTTGGGCACCGGTTTCTTATTTCTCGTCGAAACGCTGGCGTTAGCGTCAGGTTATTTTCCTTTGATGCGCATTGCACGGGCGTGGACGGTCCCCCGTGAGGTGGCGGCGTTTGTGGGAGCGCTTTATCTTTTGAGCCCGTTGGTGATTGCCGGTAATCTGTATGACTTTCATATGAGTGTTTTGGCCGTGCCGCTGGTACTGTATGCGGTGCAGGCATTGATGGAACGCCATTGGGGGCAGTTCGTTGCCTTTTTGGTGCTCTTAACGGGTTGTGGCAGTAAAGCGGCGATCGCGGTTCTGATGGTTGCGCTCATCGCTGCCGTGCGGCGTCAAACATGGTGGGTGGGCTTGGCGGCGATAGGCGGCGTCTTGGCATGGATGTTCTGGGAACTTAACATCCGCTTAGACCGTTTGAGTGCTCTGGGCTGGATAACCGTACCGGTCTCGCACACGCTAACGATTCGCGCCGTCCTTTACGCCCTCTGGGTGCTTGCGCCGTTTCTGGTCGTGCTCGGAGCCTTGAGTGTTCAAAGAAAAGCGTTTCCGTGGAGCTTTTACGGAGTTTTGGCCTTGCTCTATTTAGGGGGCAATATGCTGTCGGCCCTGCCCGCGTCCACCTCTCCCTTTGATCAAAAGTCGGCTCTCATCGCCCCCTTTTTATTACTGATGCTTTTAGATGTCGCGGCACGTGACCGTCGACCTTGGCCATTTCAAATTCGAGCGGCTGGCATTTTTGCGACAATGGGCTTGTTGGTTCTCATGGGTTTTGATTTCTATCATTCTGCGTGGAAAGTGCGGCCGAACAACACAATGGCCATCGAACAAGCTTTAGTCGCTGTAACGAAGAACCACCCCATTTATGCGCAGAATAATGTGTTGCCTCATTTGGGGTTTATTATCAACCAAGTACCTTTGCAACGCTTCAATCTTGCCCATGTACCAATCGGGTCAGCGGTCATCTGGGATACACAATTTCACGATGATACGACGCCCCCTTCGGTCTACCGCACGTTATCAGCATTGATGGCCAACAAGCGACGCGCACGGGTTGTTTTTGACAAAGGCGGCGTGGTCGTGTTTGACGTCGTAGCGTCAAGATAAGGCGTGTTGGCATCAAAGTAGGGCTTGAACCGGTTTTTTACTGTTGGTTACGATTGTCCAATAATGTATCATCTGAGCGAAGATGCGACAACGCGAAGGGGCGAACATGGTGTCACATTCTGTACGAATTGAGGATCAGGAGGCTAGGGCACCCCGCCTATCTCCCATTCAAAGCCTGTTATCGAGGTGGAAGACTGGTTGGCACCAATTGCTATTGGGCATGGAATTGACGCGCAACTTGGCGGTGCGTGATGTTGAAACACGCTACAAGCATTCCATTTTGGGGTTGTACTGGGCCATTATCAATCCGCTGGTCACGGCCGGCATTTTTGGCTTTGTTTTTGGAGTCATTTTTCACGAATCGAGCAAACCAATTCCCTATGTCGTGTTTATGCTGACGGGGATTACGTTTTGGAACTTTTTTGCGAATGGCATCATGTCAGCGGTGGGGAGTGTCTCGGGGAACGCCTCACTATTAGCGAAAATTTATTTTCCCCGGATTGTATTGCCGACGGCGGCGGTTCTAGCCCGATTTATTGACTTTTTGTTCTCACTCGGCGTGCTGATTGTGTTCATTATTCTCTATGATACGCCGATTCATTGGAGCACCTTATGGATTCCTGCGCTGTTGATTTTGCAGGTGTTGTTTACCCTAGGCATTGGCTACTTGGTGGCAGCGTTGAATGTTTTATACCGGGATATTAACCAATTGATGGGGCTCTTGCTATTGGTATGGATGTATTTTTCTCCGGTGATGTATCCGGTAACGAATTTGAAGCCTAGTTTGCGCAGTATTTTGTTGATGAATCCGATTGGGAGCATTTTGCAAATGGAACGCGACGTGATTTTTACGGGCCACTTGCAATACCCTCAGTTCGCCTACAGTGCGCTCGCGTGGACCGCCTTTGTTTTTATTGCGGGCATTCGGGTATTTCGTCATATCGAGCCGATGTTTTCTGAGGTGATGTAAATGGCTCATATTGAGGTTGAGCATGTCTGGAAACGCTTTTTGCTGCGCAAAGACCGCGCGGACAGTGTGGGGCAACTCATTACGCGCATGATTCCTAGACGGGGCCAAAAGCCGCCAAGCGAGCCCTTTTGGGCTTTACGCGATATTTCGATTGATATGCCACCTGGCCACTCCTTTGGGATTGTCGGCAACAATGGCTCTGGCAAGAGCACGCTACTAAAAATTCTCACCCGCACGATGAGCCCCACGCAAGGACATGTGCGTCTTCATGGGCGTGTATCGGCTTTGGTGGAATTGGGTGCGGGTTTTCACCCTGATTTTACGGGCCGGGAAAATGTCTATCTTAACGCATCGATCTTAGGGATTGGGCGCAAGGCCATTGAGGCGAAAATGGAAGAGATCATTGATTTTGCTGAAATTCGTCCGTTCATCGATACGCCTGTCAAATATTATTCGTCTGGAATGCATGCGCGGCTAGGCTTTGCCGTCGCGACGAGCGTGGATCCCGAAATTCTCATCGTGGATGAGATTCTGGCCGTGGGGGATGAAGCGTTTCAACAAAAATGTATGGACCGTATTTTTCATATGAAGCGCGAAGGTACGAGCATTCTTCTTGTGTCCCATGACTTGTCGTCTATTGAACGGTTAATGGACCAAGCGGTATGGATTAACAAAGGCGTTATGCAGAAAACGGGGCCCCACGAGACGTCGTTTTGGCTTACCGGCAAAGCTTGATGGGCCAAACTTCGCAAGGGACTCCAGAGCCAGAAGCTACGGTGGCGCATCCAGGGCCTATCCAAGTCGCCCAGGCGTTTTTGAAAAGCCAAGGCAAAGCAGTGGATGCATTGGTCTCTGGAGATCCGGTATCGGTGACATTAGATCTGCGCAATGACAGCGCCGAGGAATTTGTGGGACACGTGAGCTTAGTGCTCAGGCGCCCCGATGGATTAGAGTTAGCAACATTTTCTACGGTGCTCGATGGCGTCCCCATTCGCCTCAAGCCAGGAATGAACCGGGTGAGCGTGGATATGGCGCAGTTATTTCTCACGAGCGGGGCCTATGATGTGACGGTGGCCATTTATGACCAAAATGGCCGCCGACTCGACGAATGGCCGGGCGTATTGCCTGTGCGAATTCAGGCCTTGCGCAATAGTCCCGGGCTCTTGGTGTTGCCGCACACATGGAGGATGGATTGACGTGACCACGACCATTGCCATGGATGCACGCTATGGGCTGCAGAGTCCACGACGCGGTATCGGCGAATATGTGTTTCAAACCTTGCAGCATTTAGGGGATATGCCTCGCCGCTACGATCTTCACCTCTTTGGCGACGAGAGTGCCGATATGCAAGTGGTTCAAGCCTTGCGAAGCTACTACCGTGTCGACATTTTGCGGGCACCCAATTTTTTTCTCTGGGAACAGCAGGCATTTCCGGCAGCCATTCGTGCCTATGCGCTGGCACATGGCACAGCCAATATGGCGCCGTTGGTGTCACGGGTCCCGGTCATCATGACGGTGCATGACGTGATTGAGTTCAAACGCGGCCAGGTCTTTGGCGGGCGAATTCCCTTGCGCCATCATATCAGCCGATTGTACCGGATGAATGCCCTTCAGTGGCTTGCGCGGCGGGCTCCTCTCATCTTTACGGTCTCTCACCATGCGGCCAGCGATATTCATCAAGTATTGGGGGTGAAGGCCGACCGCATTGTGGTGACCCCTTTGGCACCGAAATATCCGATACGCCCGGCCTCATGGCCTAAAGAGCCCTATGTGCTGGCATTAGGCGCCGCCGACCCGCGCAAAAACACAGCGGCTGTTGTGAAAGCGGCAAGATACATCACGGCCCAAGGGATAGCGGTCAAGATCGTGGGGGTCGAGCGTCAAGCGTTGGCACCCTTGCAGGATGCGGCTTCTGGCAATGCGCGCTTGGAAGTATTGGGAATGGTGGACGATGCCACATTGGCGCATTTATATCAACAGGCAGGATGTTTTTTATATCCCAGTCTTTATGAAGGCTTTGGACTGCCCGTGCTCGAGGCTATGGCATTGGGATGTCCAGTTGTGACGGGCAAGAACAGTTCTCTTCCCGAAATTGCGGGGCCTGCCGCTTTATTAGTAGATACCTCCGATCCCCAGGTTCTGGCTGAAGCGGCCTTAAGCATTGTGCAAGATCCGGTAAAGCAACGGCAACTGATTGAAGCAGGACAAGCCTGGGTTCGTGCGTTTTCATGGAAAAAGACGGCGGAATTGACCCATCAAGGCTATGAACGAGTGCTGCATGAGGTGGCGAATCGGTGAATATCCTGATCGCCAGTCGAGAATTGCAAGGCGTTACGGCATCGGGCGGCATTGGCGTCTATGTGCGTCAGTGGGCGCAGGGCCTGGCGCAGGCGGGCCATGAGGTGCGGATTTTGAGTAAAGGACTTGCGTCCCAAGGCACGATGATTGATTCAGTCGCGGTCGACTTCGTTCAAGCCGATCCCAGGTTTCGCGATGAGGCTATGGGCTACGCTTTTGCCTTATATGAAAAAATTTTAGCGTTGACCTCTTCTCAACCGTGGGATCTTATTGAGTTTCCCGACTACCTGGCCGAGGGATATTTTACCATTAAGGCCAAACGTCTCTTGGGTCAGTTTGCTCGCACCACATTAAGGGTCCATGGACACATGTCCTTGGAGCTGTGTGATCGCATTAACCAAGAAATCCCCCGTAGCGAAAGACAGCGGATTTATGCGTTAGAGCGCTACGCGATGCAGTATTGTGATGTGCTGACGGCGCCTTCCGTTGGTTTGGCTGAAATCTATGAAGACCAATTTAAACGGAACGTTTTGGTCACGCGTCACCCATTACCCAACTGGCAGCCCTTGGCGGGAAAACGCGAGCGAAAAGGGCCGGCGACGTTGGTCTATGTGGGGCGCTTGGAATACCGAAAAGGGATTGATTTACTGCTCAGGGCATGCCTTCCTTTGTGGGAGAGCCAAATGGATTTTCGGCTCCAACTCATCGGTCAAGATACCCACTACCGAGGTCAGTCTTTTCAACGGTATTTGCTGTCCAGCCTGCCTTCAGAGTTTTGGGACCGGGTGGAGTTTGTCGGGACGGTGAACCGCGAGGCTCTGCGTGATTATTATGCTCAGGCCCATGCTGTGGTGTTTCCCAGCCGTTTTGAAAATTGGCCGAATGTCTGTTTGGAAGCGATGCGCATGGGCGTGCCTATCATTGGGTCGAAATGGGGGGGAATGCGAGAAATGTTGGAGGAGGGCGCTGGCATTTTGATTAATCCCGAGCACCAGCCCTCTTTTTCTGTCGCCATTGCGCAGGTATTGACCGATTCCGAGTTGGCGAACACATTGGCGGAAGCAGCTCAAGCTCGGGTGGTCGCCTTACAAGCGGATCCGGATGCGGTGTTAGCCAAGATTGTGAAGGAGCTTCCGCCAACCCGAAAAGGTGGCATACCCGCTTACCCCCAGCGTTTGAGCGTGATTATTGAACCCCAAAGCGACCATGGTGAACCCGAGATGGTGAAGTCGCTCGCAGCTAAGGCCTTTGTGGAAGAAATTATGGTCGCGCAGTGGCCTAAGGCGCTTTCTCTTCCCGATCATGTCGTGTGGCGTGAGGAGGCACGTGATCCGTGGAGTGCAGCAGAAAATGCGCTAGGAGATTTTGTGGTGGTCATAGGCAATGGCGAGCAGTGGGCATGGGATTTTCTAGAGCAGGCGGTGAAGACCTTGGCGTGTGTCCCAGAGCTGAGTGCGGTGTACGGTTGGGTTGAAACCGATGCAGGCATATTGGAGGTGCCAGAGGATCTTGACCTCACGCGCGTGCTGGTGCCAAGCCAAGCTTGGGCTCGGGGGGTTGTGCGTAAAAAAGTATTGGCGGCTCCTGCAGAGGATGCACCAGCTGGCGTACTGCCACAGTGGGATATGCTGATTTCTTTGGCGATGCAGGGCTTAAAGGCCGAGCTGCTGCCGACAACGAGTGTCCGCGGCCTGAGGGTGGACGATGACAAGATTGGGCTCATGTGGGAGCAGCATGCCGAGTTGCTGGGTCAAAGTGGCTTGGCAACCCTCATTGCCGTAAAGGATCCATCGCAGCCGTATGGTCTTTTGCGCCCCGCATGGTTAAGAGGTATGGCGCGCCTTGCGCCGCCGAGACTTGTACGGTGGGTCAAACAATGGCGGAAGGAAGAAGGCGGGCGAGGGTGATTCGGGTAGGCGTGGATGCGCGTGTGCTCTCCGCACAAGTACAAAGGGCTGGAGTCGCTCAATATATTGCAGAAATTCTAAGGGATGGCGAAGACGTTTCTGATGTTGCCGTTACCGCGTTGTCGTATGAACAAGAACAGTGCCGGGTGGGGAAAGTGCCCATTGACGTGATTCGTCTGGTGCCCGGTGTGCCCTGGCAAAGTGTGTTGTTGCCCAGTCATTTGGTGCGGAAGCGATTCGATGTCGTTCATGGACCCGCATTTAGCATTCCGCCGTCTTTTTGGGTCAAAAGAGTCGTGACGGTGCACGACGTTGCATTTATGCGCATGCCACACACGGTGCGGGCGGACACCGTTCATTATTTACAGCGGGTGGTCAAATATGCTGTGCATCATGCGGCGGCGATTATTGTACCCTCCCACGAAGTGGAGACAGATTTAGTCAAGTTGTGGCCGAAGACGGCTTCTCGCATTCGAGTTATTCCCTTAGGAGCGGACCGGTTGGCACACGTTTCCCCTACCTCTGGCTACCGGCTGGATGCGCCCTATTTTTTGCATATCGGCACGATTGAACCGCGAAAAAACTTGACGTTTTTGTTAGAAGCCTTCGCCTATGCGGTAAAAGACGGCCATCTTCCTCATCATTTGGTCTTGGCAGGGGCGCGGGGCTGGAACAACGAAGATTTTTGGGAGGCCTTGCGCCAATCTCCTGTGGCGAACCGGGTTCATGTCTTGGGATATGTAGATGACTCGCAGAGCGTACAACTCTATCAGGATGCGGCCGTTTATGTTCAGCCCTCCCATTATGAAGGATTTGGTCTAGGGGCCTTAGAAGCCTTGTGGTTTGGGGTGCCTACCGTGGCGTCGCCTACAGGAGCCGTGCGTGATGTGCATGTGGCAGGCTTACAGGTCGTTGAGACCCGTGACGTGGCGGTATGGGCGCATGCCATGCAGCTGGCGACGTCCCTCTCGCGTGCTGGGGTTCGTGACGCACTGCCGACATGGAGGGAGACCAGGCGTCTGCATTATGCGTTATACCGGGAGGTCGCCCAGACATGAACCTATCAGACGTGTCGGTCATTATCGTGAACTATAACGGGGCGAATGTTCTGCCGAGAGCGGTGGCCTCTATCTTACGGCTGGAGCATCAGCCCGGGGAATTAATTATCGTAGACAACGGCTCGACCGATGATAGCCGGGAGTTTGTAAAGGGCCTGCATGAGCCTCTCATTAAACGGGTGCTTTTGCCCACCAACCATGGGGTGGCAGGGGGACGCAACGCGGGAGTGGCACTAGCGTCGGGGAAAATTTTAGCGTTTTTAGACAGTGATGGGGAAGCTACAGCCACGTGGTTGCCTGGATCGTTAGCCATGCTGCAAAACGCGCCGAGGGCTGGGGCCATTGCGCCTTTAGTCTTAATGAATAACGGGACGACGATTAATGGGGCAGGATCGGTGTTAGATTCTTCTGGGCACGGGCGAGATCGCCTCTGGGGAGAACCTTTAGAACCGTTCCGGCAGGTGCTGGAACAGTGGCGAGGACAACCTGTCGACTATCCCATGGGATGCGGCATGGTCGTTCGCCGTGATGGCTTAGAACCGGTTTGGCCACTCGATGATGCGCTTCCCAAATGGCATGACGATACCGAAATTGGGTTGCGCATTAGGCGCTTGGGATATCAGGTGCTGTTCAATCCCGATGCTACCGTGCTCCATCATCCCGGGCACTCAGATCCCAAAGACCAAGGCGAGCGCCAGCGACTCGCCGAACTAGCGCGTTTGCGGTTGTTGTGGAAGTATTACCCGATCAAGGTCGCGCTGTGGCAAAGCGCGTATTATGCGCTATTTGCGGTGATCGGATCGCGCCAACGCTTTCAAAATTGGCGCGATTTGCAGACCATAGCGGTGCATTTCTGGCAAAATGCAGGGAAAATTAGACATGTACGCCGAAAATGGAAAATAGTGTCTTGAAAAAGACTGTAAAATCTTTATCCTCAGGCAAGCATCTGCTATCATTGACACACAACGTGTCAAATCGAGTCTCACGAGGTGTAGAAGTGGATATTGCGACAATGCAGACGGTTGGTGACGCGATTCGCGCTATACGCCTCGGTCAGGGGCTAGAGCAGAAAGATTTGGCCACCGATGGCATTCCGGTTCAGGTGATTGATCTCATTGAGAAGAATCTATGCTGGCCTCCTCAAGAGTGGCTGAATCATTTTGCCCAAGTTTTTGGCTTACCGGTCTTCTCTAGTCAGACGTCTAACCAGTCGATGTACCATGCGGCCCAGTTGTTGTGCGATGAAGGACTAAAGTGCAATGAACGCGGTGATCAGCCCAACGCGGCGGATATGCTCATGAAGGCATATGACATGATCATGGCCTATCAATTTTATGACTTGCTTCCCCAAAGTGTCCCCACGTTATTACAGGTCTTGTCGTTATCAGGTCGGGGAGAAGATGCTGTGCGTGTCGGCATGCACGCGGTGACCTGCATGCCCCAGGGCTTCTGTCAAGCGCGCCGTGATGTGTTGATTCGTACGGGAGCGGCCATGATGGGCATTAATGATTTTGCCAGGGCCATTGATTTGTTTGATGAAGTCCTTAATGAACCGACGACAGATTCCGTGACGGCCATCAAAATGCTGCTCAACAGCGGAACGTGCTATATGAATATGGGAGAGTTTGAGCAAGCCCGCCACCTTTATGGGCAGGCTTTGGAAATTGCTGACGAACTGCAAGAGCCCTTTTGGTTGGCATGGACCTATATTAATTTAGCAGCGGTTGAGCTTGAACAGTACCAGGCGGTGCCGGCTATTTTACCCTACTTAGACCGTGCCGAGCAGTTAGCGATCGAAATGGACAATGTGGCCGTCTATGCAGCGGCAGTGCATGACCGTGGCGCGTACTATCTCTATGCAGGAAAGCTTGGCTTGGCTCAGCGCTTGATTGAAAATGCGGTCGAGTATCTCGGCGAGGAGAGTGCATCGGCGGCGTACATTTTAGATGACCTTGCCCATGTCTATATTCTGCGGGGTTTTTGGCGCAAGGCGGATGAAACGATTGCGCGCATGATGAAGATTGCCGATGAGATTCATGCCGTCCGGGTGCGTGCCTTGGCGCATCGTCGGCAAATGC
Source organism: Sulfobacillus thermotolerans (assembly GCA_002951815.1). Classification (GTDB taxonomy): domain Bacteria; phylum Bacillota; class Sulfobacillia; order Sulfobacillales; family Sulfobacillaceae; genus Sulfobacillus; species Sulfobacillus thermotolerans. The sequence goes on along the minus strand of CP019454.1, from coordinate 2,981,363 downwards.
AGAAGAGTGCGCGCATGGGTAAACACGATGACGCCGAGAAATATTTCCTGCAAGCGATGGACGGATTCTTGCAAGCCCATCACGCCTTTGATGCGCGAAGGACCTTGGAGTTGTGGCAAAAATTGCAACGACCGTGTGCGGCTTTTGGCGAATAAGGAATAGCATTCTTAATCGATCGTTCTCACAAGGCAGGAGGGGCAGATTTCAATCCCCTGTGAGAGACGACAGGCTTGTTACCTCCCTCATCACCGTTCCCTCTTATTGGTGCAATGTCTGAGCCTTATGCCACGAAACCGCGGAACTCTTACAGAATAGGGCAGTGAAATGTCCTGACGCGACGAAGAATTGCCAGATAGGCTGCAGCAGGAGAAAATAGAGGGGGAGGGATAGTTATGGCGGTCATTGACTATGGATCAGGTATCTACGCGATTGATCTGTTGGAAGAAGGGAAGCCATTTCGCTCGAGTGCCTACCTGATTAAAGACAAGCAACTGGCTTTGGTGGACACGGGGTCTGCACGAAGTCACGAGACGCTTTTAGCGGGCTTGCAGGAAGTGGGCGTCAGCCCTCAAGACATTGATCACATCATAGTAACCCATGTGCATTTAGATCATGCGGGAGGGACCGGACAAATGATGCAAGCAAGTCCCCGTGCTGTGGTTCATGCCCATGCTCGGGCAGCAACGCATTTGATTGACCCCTCTCGGCTGGCTCAAGGAGTGCGCGCTGTTTATGGCGAAAGGACCGATGAGTTATTTGGTACATTGGTGCCGATCGAGGCGCGGCGGGTTGTGGTTGAAGGGGATGGCGCGCATTTAAAGCTTGGACGGCATACCCTGACCTTTTATGATACGCCAGGCCATGCTAAGCATCATTTGTGTGTTTGGGACAGCGAAAGCCAAGGCTTATTTAGTGGGGATATGGTGGGGATTCGCTACCGTCCCGAATATACGGGATGGGACTTTGTCTATGGATTTCCCACGACGTCTCCGGTTGACTTTGATCCGGAGGTGATGCTTGAGTCGCTCGTTCGAATGGAAAAGTTAAAGCCTCAACGGATATTTCACACGCATTTTGGGGAGACCACGCCGGCCGCGGAGGCATTTCATTTCACGCGGCGGGGTGTGGAGTATATTCGCGCATTAATCGAACAATTGCCAGATAACGTGGAGTATTCTATGATTCATGAAGCTTTGCAGCAGATTGTTCTGCAAGACATCAGACGGCAAGGGCATCATGTCCAAAACGTGAATCCGCTCGCTTTGGACATGATGTTAGATGCCCAAGGGATTTTGGTGTACATACAGAAGAAAGCTGCTGGAAAATTATAGAAGGGGTGATGTATGATGGCGCGTATCATGTGTATTCCGGTGACCGTATCGGGTGAAGTGGAGCCCAGGTGGGGAAAAGCTCCTCGGGTGGCATTGGCTACTGTCGAGGGTCACCAGATTGCGGATTGGACTGAAGAAGACGTGCATTGGGATACGCTCCATGATGAAGGAGGCGAGGGCAAACACCATGCGCGTATTGCCCGCTTTCTCATGGACCACCATGTGACCGACGTGGCGGCTAATCACATGGGGCCAGGAATGGAGCGCATGTTGGGTTCTATGCGGCTTAAGGTGTATCTGGGTGTTGAGGGAAATGCCCGCGCCGTCGTGGAGCGCTTAGCCAAAGAGGCGTGAACACAAGGGCGACCCTCATCGCCCTTCTGTTTTCTGAGACGGGGGAATGACACACAGGATGAAGCATGTGATTATCGGCGCCTCAGGCCAAGTCGGTGGGTATTTGTTCAAGGAGTTGGCCACGCGTCACGAATCGGTCGTGGGAACGAGTTGGACTCATACGGCACCGGGCTTGCGGTCCTTAAATATGGAAGATGAGAAGGCAGTCATCCAGCTTCTAGATGGGGAGCACCCCCATGTGGTGTGGATTCCCGCGGCATTGCCGGATGTCGATCGTTGTGAGCGGGAACCTGATGTCAGCTACCGTTTGAACGTTCAAGCGCCTGGGCGGGTGGCTGAGCTTGCAGCGCAGAGGGGCGCTAAGGTGGTCTTCTTCTCGACAGACTATGTTTTTGATGGGGAAAATGGTCCCTATTCCGAAGGCGATGAGGTCCATCCCCTGCAAGTCTACGGACGCCATAAGGCCGAAATCGAAAACTTTTTACTGTCAAGTGTTCCGCGTAGTGTGATTATCCGCCCAGCTTGGATTTATAGCCAAGATGCCAATCCGCGCAACTTTGTATACCGAGTGGTGCAACAGCTGAAACAAGGCGCTGTCGTGAAAGCGGTCACGGATCAGTGGAATACGCCGACGCCCAGTGACGGATTAGGGAAAATGGCATGGCAGGCCGTCGTCGACGATTTTGTAGGGATTTTGCATGTGGTCGGGCCCGAACGCTTATCACGGTATGAGTTGACCGTTCGTATCGCTCGTAAGTTTGGATTTTCTGCTGAGCAGGTGGAACCCGTGACAACCGAGGCGTTTCACTTAGAGGCGCAAAGGCCTTTGAATGGCGGACTGATTACGGCCTACAGAGACTACCGTATGGAACCGGGGAGAGATTTTTCTCCCGTCTTTTGATGGCGAGAGGCGACTTTTAAGGTGGCGGATCTGCTGTCTTGACAACACAATAAAGCCCGCATGATAACAGCGGGCTTTATTGTGTGCGTGCTGAGATGGGGATGAATTAACCCAAAATCTTTAGCACCATGCCAGGCAGCGAATTTGCGGAAGCCAGGGCTTGCAGTCCTGTTTGCTGCAGAATTTGCTCTTTCGCAAAGCTGCTCGTGACCTCCGCCATATTGGCGTCCATAATGGTCGACTGGGCGGCTTGCAGGTTAGTATTTTCGGTGTTGAGGTTCTCAATGGTGTAGTTCAACTGGTCTTGCTGAGCTCCAATTTGGCCTTGGGCGTTGGTCAACATCGACAAGGCGTTGTTCGCCAAGGTAATACCGTATTGAGCATTTTGAGTACCCACCACGTTGATGTTGGAGAGTCCTAACGTCACACTGTTGAAGGTGCCCAAATTGGTGCTGACTTGGTCAGCAGGCTGGTCATTGGGACCGACCTGGAAGGTCAACGGATTGGTGGCCGCCACGACCGAGAAACTCAGAACCGTGGGTGACGTCGAGGCAGCCACCGCAGATGGGTCAAAGTTGACCACAAACGATGCATTGCTTACCGCATTAGAGTCATTCGAGGTGCCTAATACAAACTGGGCCGTTTCGGGCGTCGTGGCCGTTGAGCTGACGTTGCTCACAACGTCTGTTCCCGCGAGCGAACCGTTGGCATATAAGCTAATCGTGGCTAAGGTGCCGGTGCTGCTGTAGTCGATGGACACTGAGTAGGAACCCGACGCACCACCGCTGTCAGCGCCCAGCGTGACGGTAGCGGTTCCTGCGATTGCGGACGATGCATTGAGGGTGGCCCCAAAGCCATTTTGTCCATTTAATAAGACTTGGTTGTTGTAGTTGACAGAGTTCGAGTTGTTGTCGAGCTGCGTCAGCAGTTTATTAATCTGGTTTTGCAAATCTTGTTGGTCCTGAGACGTTTCGGTGCTGTTTGAAGCTTGCGTGGCTAATTGTTGAATCTGCGTCACAATCTGTACATCGTTTTGTATTCCGCCGTTAGCCGTGTCAAGTAAGTTTAGCGCTTGGTTCGCGTTGTTGACACTGGCGTTAATCCCGCCAAGCTCGCCGCTCATCAACGTGGAGATAGCGAGTCCTGCAGGGTTGTTGCCCGGCGAGTTGATTTGATATCCGGTAGACATTTCCTGTTCTAAATTCGATAGGGCGTTGGTGGTGTTATTCACCGCGTTCTCAGCAAAGAGAGCCGAAACGTTTGTGTTGATAATCATGGATTTTTCCTCCTTGAGAATGGTCAGGTTTCGTTCCTTCGAAACCGTTGTTGGTAGACTTAGGAATCCTTTCGGTGCAATTCCCATGTTTATCATACGCACTTTTCTTGCGGAAACCAAATTCTTGAGAGGAATTGTTGATATAAATTTTGTTTCCATATGGAGGTCCATGTACACTGATTGCAGTAGCGAATCTGTCATTCTATGCCCGATGGACCGGGTATTTCACTTCAAGGAGGAAGTTGTCCATGAATGTCACGATTTCAAAGGCGTGTGATGCGAGCTTTGGCATGGGGGTGTGGCCATGTCAGGGATAGCGGTGAACTGGACGGCCGTTTATGGCACGAATAATGTGGCGGCTCAAATGTTATCGGATCTCTCCTTAAACGAGATGGAAAGTATGGCCATTGAGCCGTTGACGCAACAACTCAATACGCTGGAACAGCAATTAACAGCCCTGCAAAACAATAGTGCGGCGTGGACTACGTTACAAGGGGATGCGGCGGCGTTTCAATCGGGGCTGAATTCCCTGGGCTCGAGTACCGCCTTGCAAGCCATGGAGGCGGTGTCTTCGAATACGGCGGTGGCCACGGCCGCGGCGGATGGCAATGCACCGCCCGGGACTTATGCGATTGATGTGAGCCAATTGGCTACGTCAGAAATTGATGGCTATGCGTCGACAGCCATGACCATCACCGACCCTACGGCGGCGTTAGGACTTGCGGCGACGACGGTGGCGTTTTCGATTGGCGGCGTTTCGGTGTCGATTGCCGTCACGTCGACGACGACGTTGGACCAGTTAGTGACGGATATCAATCAAAGTGGGGCGCCAGTTCAAGCGCAGGCCGCACAGTCGGGAAGCGATTATTATTTGAAACTCTATGGGACGGTCACCGACCAAGCGATTAGTTATACGGGGGGAAGCGCCGCCTTGGCAAGCGTGGGCATTCTGACTAGCACATCGTCAGGATACACGGTGAACTCGGTGCAAGTGGCAGAGCCTGCCGTCGTTCAATTCCAAGGGGCGACGGTGCAAAACACGACCAATCTTTTTACCAATTTGATTCCTGATGTGACAGTACAGTTAGCGTCGACGGGGACGACTGACGTCACGGTGTCAGCGAATTACTCGCAAGATGCGCAAAGCATTCAAGCCGTGTTTAACGATTTTAATACATGGTCTAAAGATACGTGGAATTTGGCCTATGCTACGGAGCAGGGACCCGCCGCATCCGTGTCGTCGAGTACCGCGAGCTCTTATCAAACAAATCCTAACCAGGTTATTCATTCCCCTGTACCCATGAATGAACTAAATCAGGTGACTCAGCAATTAGCGTCATTCCAAGATAGTCAAGGTTTGTCGTTGGGGTCATTAGGCATCACCTATAATGCCCAAACGGCTACGTTTTCGGTAAATATGACAACCTTGACATCCGCTTTGCAAAATAACTTGGCGGGAGTGCAGTCATTTTTCCAACAGATGGCTCAGTCGCCTCCTGGCATTGTGCAGGGATTGGCGGGATTTAGTGGTTCGGGTTCTTTAAGCGTGGCTGGGACAGCGATTACCAGTGATACCAATCAAGAGAGTCAGACCAACGAGCAAATTACCCAGCTGCAATCGGAAATTCAGCAGGCCATTGCTGCCGCTCAAACGCAATATGACTCTTTCGTATCAACGCTCAGTGCAATGGCGGAGACAGAGAACGCATTCTCAGCGTATGCGCAGCAAACTAATGGACAAAACGGGACTTTGGCGTAGGGAGAGAAGGGCTAGTATGGACATGGAATCGTCAGTCAACGCCTATCATCAGAGCCGTGTGCTCTCGGACAATCCCGATTTCTTGGGCCGGGAATTATACCGGGCCGTATACCGGGATCTTTTGGGCATGGATGCGGCCTTGAAAGAGCAACGGTGGGATCGGTTAACCAATCTTGGGAGCCATGCGCAACTGATTATTACAGCTCTGCACGACGTGGCCAAAACGGACACTCCCGAAGGCATGGCCTTCAAAACGGCACATTTGGCCATGTGGCGTATGCTTAATGACATCATTCGCAAACATGATGCGGGGACGTTGGCGGATTTAACCCAAACCATTACCGAGCTGATTCATCAGCTCGACTACCGGTTACAAAAGCCGGTATCCCAAGAGCCTGCCGTATTAGGTTGGTCCGGATGAGTGGGATTACCGTAGCTTTAATTGCACGTAATGAAGAACGCTTTATTCAACAATGTTTGCAATCGGTTCACGCCATAGCGGATGATATCGTCGTCATCGATACAGGCAGTGACGACAATACCATTAGCATCGCACAGCGTGAGGGCGCTCGCGTGTTTTCAAGGCCGTGGCCGAAAGATTTTGCCAGAGCCCGCAATTGGGCGCTTGAGGAAGTTAAAACTCCATGGACGTTAATGCTGGATGCCGATGAGGTACTGTTGGCTGATGACATCCCTAACCTTTTAGCGGGGGTGACTCAGCCTACCGCCGATGCATACAATCTTCGCATTGTCTCTTTAACAGACCGTGCGGAAGATTTGTCCGAAGCTCGGGTGACGCGCCTTTTTCGGACGGATCCTCGTATCCGCTGGGAAGGGCGGATTCATGAACAGATTATTCCCTCGATAGGGCGAGCGGGCTTTAATTTAGGCCCGTTGGATGTGCGCCTGATGCATTATGGCTACCTCAATGAGGTTATGACCAGCCGTGACAAGTTGCAACGCAACCTTGATTTGTTGGATCTGAGTATCAAAGAACGGGGTACGAGCGATTGGAAAGCCTACATGTTGTGGCAGCGTGCGCAAACCCTTATGGCCTTGCAGAGGTTAGATGATGCGGCCAAAGATATGAAACAAGCCATCGCTCTCATGCATCCCACCGCGCCTTTGCAGCCGCTATTTTGGTTGACGTTGGCCAAGGTCTATACGGTCAAAAAAGATTTTCGCAAGGTGCATCAGACAATTCGGGAAGGATTGCGACTTTTTCCCGATTATACCGACTTTGTGTATTGGGAAGGCATGGTTTACATCAATGAGGGCAATTGGGACCGGGCTTGGGAGTCCTTTCAACACGCCCTGCAATTAGGCGTGCCGAAGGCGTATTTGCAATCCGAGTTGGGTGTCGGGACCTTTAAAGCATTATGGCAAATGGCGCGTGTGTCGCGCATGCAGGGGAAGATGACGCAAGCAGAAGCCTACTATCTCAAGACGATACAAATGAAAACGGCTTTTTATCCAGCCCTGCACGAATATATTGAAATGCTATCAGCCACTGAACCCCAAGCGATTCTCCAGCGATTATGTCTTGTGCTTTCGCCCAGGGCACTCGCTGGTGCTTTGCAAATGGTCTTTCACCGGACGCCGCTTGAGGAGAATTTGTTGAGATTATGTCAAGAGCAAGTCAAAACATCAGCGGTATGAATACCGGAGGATGAGATGCGGCCTAAATATTTGGTGATTAATGGAACCAGGGCGTTAGCGACGAGTTTTTTCGCCGATTTGGTAGATTTTCGTGTGGTGTCGTGGGACTCTGATGCGGATTTGGTTCTTTCTGTTCAAAACTTTGATATAGACAAGGTTTTGCAGGTGTTCGGTACATTTCAGCCGGATTTGATTTTTGTCTTCTGGCCGGAGTTTCATGCGTTGCCGGAAGGGCTGTTTGCGTGTGGAGTGCCTGTGGTAGCTGCTATTAGTGACTGGAACCTCGGGACCCGTGCCATTTTGAACCATTTAGATCTCTACGACCTTGTGCTCATGGACCGTGAAGGTGCTAGGCGGTTTAAGAATTTGGGATACCCCAACGTGGAATACGCGCCCCTTTATAGTTACGAACCTGGTATGGTTCACGCACCGGATGATCTTTTGCAGCGCCCTATTGATATTGGATTTGTTGGCAATTTAAATGGCCATGTGCAAAGGCAGCGTGCGATTTGGATCGACCGATTAGCTTATCTTCACAAGCGCCATGGATGGATTGTTAAAGTTGCGACAGGCGTATACCGCGAAGAGTATTGGCGGTTTCTTCAAAGTTGCAAGATAGTATTTAATCTAACCATCCGTTCAGAAATGAATCTTCGCTGCTATGAGGCTCCAGCAGCCGGTAGTGTGTTGTTGTTAGAAGAAGATAATGATGAAACCCCATGGGTTATGCAACCAAACATTGAGTATCAGACATATACTGTGGAGAATTTTGAAGAAGTGGTGGCTAATCTACTTTCTAATGAGGAAAAACTTCAAGAAATGGCGGTTAGAGGGCATGAACGCATTGTCCCTTCGGAATCGTATAAGGTGCATGCTGCGCGTATTATAAACCTCATTACGGAGCGGGTGCCGCGGGCTAGAGGAACTCGCACCTTTCGTGCCGAGATAGGGTTGCAAGAACAAAGACTCTGGTCTGTGACGCAAGATAGGTATGCCATCACATCCCGCTCCATGACTCGCGATTCCATCGCGCAAGAGGTGGAGAGTGAAGATGAATCCCTATTTTTAAACAGCTTGGCGGCAAGCTTAATTGGCTACGCGGCTACTCAGCCTAATTTTGTGGTAACAATTCCGGGTGAGTATTGGCAACGGGTCCGCATGCTACTGCAGTCTGCTCTGGCAAAATGGTCCACGAATATTGCTGTCTATTTCAATCAGTTGCAGTTAGCCTTCTCTTTAGGTCAGTATCAGGTTGTGATTGACACGGCTCCCAGCGCCTTCGATGCGATAACAAAGGCCAATACGCGGCAAGCGTTTGCGGGCGCTATTGCCTTAGCCGGTTTTGACGAATTTCGAAGCGACATCGAGTCAGTGTTTAGCGATTTAAGAGTCGGTCATCTTGATAAATTACGGTCGAGTTTTTTTTGCAGAATTCTCGTCTTGCGCGGGGATTGCTATCAGAATTTGCAGCAATGGGTGCAAGCTCGCCAAGACTACCAGCTGGCACTTCATATGATGCCGCACTGGGCGTCCATTTGGTATAAATATGCGGCGGCTACATTAGTGAGTGGGCCGACGCCTGATGCGCTGGAGATTGCCAAAGACGCCATTGCAAAAAATCCGTTGATGATCTCTGAACAAATCCAACTATATGGCATAGCCGCTCAAGTCAAGAGAAGCGATGTTAAGGCCTTGATTGCACACCATATCCACAACCTTTATCAAATTAGCGACTATTTTGCCCAAGGAATCCAAGCACTTCAGAATATCGACCAAGCGTTGGGGGGCTCCCATGAAGCCGTTAATTAGTGTGGTCATGCCGGCTTTTAATGCTCAAGCGTTCATTGCCGAGGCCATTGATAGTATCATCATGCAAATCTTTGATGCATGGGAACTGATTGTGGTCAATGATATGTCGACGGACAATACCAAAGAGATTGTGCAAGCCTATACCGTACGCGACGGACGCGTACGCCTTATCAACGTAACGGCCCATCAAGGCCAAATCGGGGCACATAACGTAGGAATACGCGAAAGTCAGGCTGATATTGTCAAGGTGCTGCATGCTGATGATCGTCTCCTACCATGCGCCTTGCAATCTTATTACCGAGCATTTCAGCAATATCCGTCAGCTGTTGTGGTAGGCGCAGCGACAAGGACAATTGATGAACGCGGACAGACAGTTGGGCTGACACGAGCGGTGGCGAGTGAGACATTTCTAGAATCTACACGGTTTTTTGTGGCGAATATCCTTGGTTGGAATCCAGCATGGGTACCTTCGGCTCATGCTATCAGGCGGGATGCCTTTGAAGCATGTGGGTTATACGAGGATCCGGGAGGGGATTTGCTGCACCGAGACTGGGGTTTTGATTGGTATGCTATTTGGAAGGTGGCCAAGCAAGGCGATGCGGTCCTTTTGGCCGAGGAACTCGTGGAGTACCGCCGACACAAAAATCAGATTTCATCGGGCGGCTTTGATGATGCGGAAGTTCATATGCGCTATTATTGGCTGCGCAGGATTCGCGAGGAGGCTTTGGTATCACCACCGATCATTCGGCAAGCCTTTGCAGCCCATTGTGGTCTTCTTTTACTGATGGCCGCTGCTGCATCTCAAGAACACCGCGAATCAGAGGCCTTGTACATGCTAGAACAAACGGTGTTGAATGACGATTATATCAACACCTATGACCAGGGCCGACTGCGCCTGGATTTAATGACGTGGATTGCACTGCTACAATCTCATGATGCGCATTGGAAAAGTCATCTGTTAAATCATGCGCATTCGCGGTTTCTTTTGCTTCTCATATCGACTATGTTTTCTTACAACGTCATAGCCATCGAGCGCCTGACGAATGCGACGGAGCCCACCTTGTTGCTTGGGCCTGCCTCCTTATTAACCCCGGTTTTGCGCGAGGTCAAGGTATCCTCGGCCGTTGTGGTTAGAGTTACCCATAGCCGTAAAGAGACCGTTGACCTCTTGGGTTCGAGTGCAAAGAATTTCCACGCGACCGTTGTGGGTTTTGATACGCGCCTGGAGTCCTATATGTTTTATGATCAAGCCAAGAATATCGTGCCGCTTTTAGTCTAGGCAGGAGTCATCTTAAGGACTGTATATCTCGAGAGCCCGGAGAAGGATGCGCGCCATGGTGTTTTGCATAAAGGTATGTTGTCGTTTGGCGGCTTCGAGTTCTAAATCCGGATGCGTGAGCAGGTTTTGGCAAATATCGACGAGTTTCTCATACGGGGCCCAATAGGCTAGAGCTTCCCACTGATCCGGGACGTAGGTATCAGCATTGCGCTCAGACAATACCGGCACTTGATTGGCTACTAAATAACTGACGCGAACCTCTTCGAAAATGTTCGGAACGTAAAAGTGAATGTTAATCGCTAGTTTGCTTCGGGCGATGATACTGTCGCGTTGGGCTCCGTAAACTCCATGCAAGGGGACCACGCGAAGATTTTGAGCGGCAAGGGCCTCTAAGATTTTCGTGCGCCGCTCGTTGCGCGACCCATAAAATACGACGTCAATATCTTTTTCCCCAGTTCGGTTAATACGTGTTAATGAAGGCACATAGCCTATTGGCACATGCACAGCATGGACATTATGGGCTTGCCAGTAAGGCATATTCTGGAGGCTGTATTCCCATACTACACGTCCTTGGAGGGATTGAAGCCACTGTGGGGTCATCCAAGGAGAACTCTGGGTAATTTGTTCAAGGTTGTAAACGATGGCTTCAGCCGGAAGAGCGGCAATGTGCTGAGGTTGCAACAAGTTCGCCCCTAAAATAATTGTGGGATGCGTAGAGTCAATGTGGTTTTTGGTCACGTGCACGCGGTGGCCTAAGGAATCTAGCCCATAAGCCAAGGATTCCAATACTTCAGCGAAGGCTAGCGAATGAATGTAATTATCGGGCTGCAAGATGGTAATCTCAAAGTCCACACGATCTCTCCCTTATCTGACACGTCTTGATTTTATGATAGGCCATGGTCGCTTGGGGAAGAAAAAATAAGGACGGTTAAGTTTGATATTTGTTATAAAGCCAGCACAATCATTTTGCCAGACACCGGATGGCTAATGCGCTGCAACGTGGTGTGAAAGACCTGCTCTAAGAGGGGGGATACCAAAACCTGTTCAGGGGAAGCCGCAAGGGATACCTGCCCGTGCTGCATCAGCCATATGTGGTCAGCAAAAAGGCCCACTGTGGCTAAATCGTGGTAAGCCATGATGACGGTCTTACCGTGAACGTGGGCGAGGTCTTCGAGGACATGAATGATGGCTTGAGCATGACCGGGATCTAAATGGGCCGTGGGCTCATCAAGAAGTAACACGGGCGTATTTTGAACCAGCGCCATGCCGAGTAAGGTGCGCTGCTGTTCGCCGCCAGACAATGACCGGTAGGATCGGTCGTGAAAAGCGCTCAGACCCAATTGCTCGAGCACGGGACCAATCTGCGGGGCGGTGTCGCCGGTTATGCGGGTCTTCCACGACATGCTGGGGAGCTTGCCTAAATTTAAAATTTCGGCAACCGTCAGGTCAAATCCCAAGGGCATCAATTGAGACACTAAGGTCACCAAGTTAGCCCGTGCTGATGCAGCTATATCCAAGAGGGCGCTGTCGCCGTAATAGACCGATCCGCTGGTTGGTTTCAAGTAACCTCCTAACAGACGCAAGAGGGTGGATTTACCCGCTCCATTGGGCCCAATCAAGGCCGTAATCGCGCCAGGTTGAAATGAGCCGGTTAATGGTCCAAAAGAAGCCGTGGATGACGGCCAAATATATTGGAGGTTTTCACAATGGAGTCTCTCAAAAGACATTATCCTGACACCACCCGGGTTTTGAAGAGAATATAGACGAAATAAGGACCGCCAATTAAGTCACTGACCAAGCCGACCGGGACCGTGCCAATCCACGGGATTTGTTCAGCTAAAATGTCGGCACCGACTAAAAAGATAGCGCCGGCAAAAAACGAGAGGGGAAGCAGCAAATGGTGATTCGAGCCTTGCAACCTGCGAATAATGTGGGGAATGACCAATCCGACAAAGCCGATTAAACCCGCTAGATAGACAGAGGCGGCGGTTAACAAGCTGGCTAGAATTAGCAGGAGCGTTTGTGCTCGCATCACGTTGACGCCCAGATAGTGCGCTTGTTCTTCTCCGAGATAAAAGGCGTTTAACTCAGGAGCAAAGGGCCACGTGGCCACTAGCGCCACGATGATCATAATGGACGGCCATAACAGTTCATGCCAGCCAATGCCATGAATGCCGCCAAGTTCCCATGATAGAACCTGCGTCAATGTCTTTTGATGCGCTAGCATGACAAACGTGGTTAACGCACCTAGGACCAAACTTAAGGCATATCCCGCTAAAATCAAGGTGAGCATATGGACGCGGCCTTGCCCGCGGGCCAGTAGATATGCCGCAAAAACCGCGGTAATCGCACCAAGAAATGCGCCCACTCCCATGAGACCCGATGCCGGCAGCAATAGACTTAAGAGCATCGCGCCAAATCCGGCACCTGCTGACGCCCCAACAATATAGGGATCGGCTAAAGGATTTTTAAACAAGGCTTGCATGACGGCCCCTGCGGTACCTAAAGCGCCGCCCACGAGGGCGGCGGCAATCAATCGCGGTAAACGGATATCCCAGATAATGATGGCAGGAATGGAGGAACTGAAGGGATGAATGAGACTCTGTCCGACTTGTTGCCAGGAGAGTGTCACGGGCCCATAGGTGAGCCCTAGGAAGATCACGGCTGCAAGCAGGGCGATGCCCATGCTGATCCTAAAAATTCTGGATGAGGTCATGAGGAATCGCCAGATGCGGGTGGATGAGTTGAATCAGTTCTACCAGCCCCATGGCTACGGCAGGGGAGGGTTCATCGACATATGAGTCTTGGGGAATGGCTAGAACCTTGTGATTTTTGACAGCGGCCAGTTGAGAAAAGCCGGGCAATTGATCGATAACCTGGGTGCTGCCATCAGCCGGGTCAAAAATGATGATTTGCGGATCGGCTTTGACGACCTGTTCGGGTGTTACTTGTGGATAGGCGGTGTGGCTAAAGCTTGCCGCAACATTTTGAGAACCGGCCATGGTTAATAAGCTATTGAGGTAACTGTTGGGCCCAGCGGTATATAATTGCCCGAGGTCAAGAAAAACCCGCGGCGTATGGTGGGTATTCTTTTTGACCAGGTCTTCAAGGGTTGTCAGTTGGCTTTTGAGATGGGCGACAATCGCGCTCGCCTGATGGACGCGCCCCGTGGCTTGACCCACAATCTCAATGTCGTGATACACACCGGCGATGCTTTCAGGACTCAAGATAAGAACAGGAATGTGAAACCGGCTGAGCGCCGAGAGCCCCTTAATGCCGGGCATGGCCAAGACGAGGTCTGGCTTGGTCGCAACGATTTGTTCGACACTGACCCCAGGATACGAGGACCCAATGTCATGCAGCCCTTTGAGCTCTGATGCCCAAGGCGCTGGGGCATACTGGAACGTCGAGGAATCGGTGCCGACAATGTCCGATTTTAATCCCAAATCTAATGCAATCTCGGTATTGCTGGGATCGATAGTAACGATCCGTGTTGCCGGTTTCGGCAAGGTTACCGTGCGTCCGGTGTCATCTACAATCCGGATGCTATGAGACACGTGGTTGGGGGCAGCGGCACTTGGGGTGGTTCCGCAACCGGCGATAAGGGTGGATCCTAGGGCGAGAACAGCTAAACGCCATGCTAATGACAAGCGAATCACAGATCTTTCTCCTTACATCACGAATTTTTACAAAGAATTCTTTGCCATAATGGAAGTGTATGCTGAATAGCTGGTAAACACAAGAAAAAGGGACGAACGGACCATGTTGTTGACGCATATCCATTGCTTAAGAACACAAAGGAGGCGGTGAGCATGTGGGATGAAAATGGCGACGCACAAAAGATGCCGCAAGTGTTGGCGGCTCTATGGGTTCAGAGGCGCGCAGCGGCAATTGGAACCTTGGCTGGGTACGCACGGCTTGATCCCAGCGTGGTTGCCCGCGTGTTAACCGCCTTGACTCAGCGGGGGTGGGTACACGAGTATCGCCTTCCTGGTCAACCGCCGCTTTACTTGTGGGCCGGCCTTTGCACCGAGGATATGCTGAAAACCGCGGATATGATCCGGCGTATTGCTTGGGACTTGCCCCTAGACTCTCAAATTGTTTAGCGGTTACGACGGGACTCTGGGATCGGCAAAGACCATGGTCCACACGCCCGTCTCGTACCAGCGCAAGACAACGTGACCCGCATTAGGGACAACCAGGCGACGCGCCATGGGACCTTCAGCGTTCATAATCAGCATCACCGCGCCTTTAATGCAGTCCGCATGGGTGGCAGCAATCGTCAAGGTATGGCGTTCTCGGGGTTCCACAAAGTGGGCCAGGGCGTTCAACACGCGTTGCCCCACCGCCCGAATGCTTTCGCCGCCAGGGGGTGGATTGCGATCAGGATCTTGACGCCATGCGATAAAGGACGGGGACTCCGCTTCCTCAAGATCGCGCAGGCGCTTTCCATCCCATTGGCCTAGATTGACTTCGGCTAAATCAGGCAAAATCACGGGAGTCAAGTCATGATCTTGGGCTAAAGGGGCTAGCGTTTCTTGGGCTCTGAGCAACGGGCTTGTAACCAAATAGCGTATGGGCGCGTTATGCCATTGGTGGGCCAGTTGTTGTGCTTGAGCCCGTCCTGTTGCCGTAAGGGCTGGATCCCATGAGCGACAGGCAAAGCGACCGGCGGCATTGGCTTCGCTTTCACCATGTCGAATGAGTATGATATCTGCAAATGAGGGCAACACAGAACCTCCTGGAAAATCAGGTATGCCCATTATCTTACCCAATTTGGGGAAGAATGGGGAGCTTAAATTTTCGGTTGCGATATTTGTCAGTATAGGTCGAAATTGCCAACATCCGCTTATCCATGGTAGCCTTAAAAAGCACAAGCGTTGCATCTACAGCATATTCTAGGCTAGAGAGCGGCGTGCCAATTGAATCAATCGCCAAATCGTGTCATCACACGAACGGGGGACCCAATTTTCGGGGCGTACGCAAGGGGGCAGCCATCCGCCCTAGCCCGTCAGCTTACCTCGTCGGCTTGGAAGGCTTGGACTATGCCCGGGCTTTAGCCCGGTTTTTTCTTTGATGGGGCGACTGTTCAGTTGGATAGGAGATGAGAAGAGATTATGCATTTGCAAGGAGGCTGCTGACATGGGGTATAGCTACATGGCGTCTGATGAGCTTGACGCCGAAAGCGCCGAAGGCGCACTGGAGCAAAAAGTGTGGAAGGAAGACAAAAAGCCCTATCGTGGCTACGTGCCATGGCTCGTCGCCGTTATCATGATAGCCTTGTGGTGGGGAGTGACGGCCTTAAATCTCTTTCCTCCAACGGCCTTGCCTTCACCCGGGGCCGTTGTCCATGACTTTATCACCGTCGCGACGGTCGGTTATAGTGGGGAGCCACTGTTAACCAGTACGCTTTACAGTTTGGGGAGGATTACGACCGGATTTATAGCAGCAGTGGTCGTGGGCGTGCCGATTGGATTTTGGATGGCGTCCACGGATTGGGTGTTCTTAGCGATTGATCCGCTGTTGCAATTTTTGCGGCCGATTCCGCCCTTGGCGTACATCCCCGTCATGATTGTCTGGTTTGGCATTGGGGAGACGTCCAAGGTGGTTTTGATTTTCTTCTGCACCATCCCGATTATCATCATCAGCGCGATGTCAGGCGTTAAGAGTGTTCAAGAAACGCGCATTCGCGTAGCGCAATGCTTAGGCGCTAACAAGCGTCAGATTTTCCGCTATGTCATCTTTCCTTCAGCGCTTCCAGAAATCTTTACGGGCATGCGGGTTGGCATTGGAATTGCCTGGACCTGTTTAGTGGCAGCGGAAATGATTGCTGCCTCCAAGGGCCTAGGATGGATGATTGAGTCGGCCGGCAATGAATTACAAATTGGGGTAGTCTTTGTCGGCATCGTCATGATTGGGTTGTTGGGATACGGCATGGAGTTGATTATTCGCTCCATTGAGCACCGTGTCACACCATGGAAGGGGAAAGCATAAACACAATCAAGATGGCAAAAACCCACAGCCATAAAACGAAGGAGGATGTTATGTGGAGAAAAAGAAGACCTTGAAGCCGTTTCTGGCCGGATTAATGGTGTTGCCATTAATGGCCATCGTGGCCGGGTGCGGCACGTCTGGGGCAGCCAGTGAACCGACGGTGACGATTGGCTACGAAAATGCGCCCGATCCGGAGTCTGTGGCGATAGAACAAAACTTTTTTCAAAAGACGATGCATGCCCACGTGGTGTTGAAGTATTTTTCCTCCGGCCCTGACGCGCTGACCTCACTTGCATCAGGATCCTTGGACTTTATGACAACTCTGGGCAATCCTCCAACAGCAGCGGCGATTGCTCGGGGTGTGCCGCTTAAAGTGGTTTGGGCCATGGAGCGGTATACGACGGCCGAGGGATTGGTGGTGAAAAACGGCAGTCATATCCATTCGCTGCAAAATTTAGAGGGGAAGACGGTGGCATTGGTAAGCGGTTCCACTTCGCCTTTTGAGCTAGATACGGCGCTGGCCATGCACCATCTCCCCGTATCATCGGTGCAAATCAACAATATGTCACCGCCGGATATGGTGGCCGCGTGGAAAACGGGCCGCATTGATGCCGCCTATGTGTGGGCGCCATTTCTCAATGAAATGCAGCAAGATGATGGACATATTCTGATTTATGACCAGGATCAGGTGGACAAAGCGCCGATTTTTAATTTAGCGGTGGTCAATGCGCACTTTGCCGCTAAAAATCCCCAGCTAGTCGATGAGTTCGTGAAGGCCGAAGAGGACGGCGTAAAGTTCTTTTACCAACACCCAACGAAATCGTTTGAAGACATTGCCAAACTCAATGGGATTTCTCCTGCCGAAGCGCGTAGCCAGGCGGCAGGCCTCAGCTTTACCACGCTGGCCCAGGAATTGACACCCCGCCGCTTGGGGACGGCCAGTACCGTCAAAGATTCCCTTGTGACGCGCTCGTTAACTTCAGCGGCGCAGTGGTTGAAGCAGACCGGTCAAATTTCCAGCGTCCCCCCCAATCTTAGTCAATACGTCGATCCGAGTTATTGCGAGACGGTCTATCACCAAGAACATCAGGGGTAAGGGGGAAAGACGGTGATATCACTGCAAAATGTCAGCAAGTTCTACCCCCCCACGCAAAAAGGGGGGAAGCCCGTGCTGGCGGTGGATGATTTTGATGCGCAAATTGAAGCTGGCGAGTTTGTTTGCATTGTCGGCCCTTCGGGATGTGGGAAAACAACGGTCTTGAACATGGTCGCAGGCTTTGAATCTGTTTCACAAGGCGACATCGTGGTTAATGGCGTACCCGTTCGCAAGCCTGGACCAGACCGAGCGGTGGTGTTTCAACAGCCTTCGTTGCTTCCTTGGATGACCGTGTTCGACAATATTGGCTTTGGCTTAACGCTGCAAGAGGGACGCAAGACGCGTTCGCACGATAAAGTGGCCAAAATCATCGAGATTATGGGACTCAAAGGTTTCGAGAACCATTTTCCCTATCAGCTCTCGGGCGGTATGCAGCAACGGGCGGCGATTGCGCGGGCCTTGATTACAGAACCGCAAATGCTTCTCATGGATGAGCCTTTTGGCGCTCTTGACGCGCAAACGCGAACCGACATGCAAAAGTTTCTGTTGACCATCTGGGACCGCTTAAGGCCCACGGTTCTCTTTATCACGCATGACGTCGAAGAGGCCATTGTGTTGGCGGACCGTGTTATCGTTATGACACCTAGACCTGGGCGGATTGCGCAGGTGATTGATATTGGGTTAGGCCGCCCACGCAATTGGGATATGGTGCTTTCTCCGGAATTTTTGCGCTATAAGAAAGAGGTGCTCCATATCCTACGACCACCGCATAGCCAAACAGCAGGCTAAATGGCGGCGGGGGCTCAATGCCTCCGCCGTCCATTTTGTTGAGAAATCTGGCTTCTTTTGGCGGGAAATCTACCGCTTATGCGTCTCAGATGGTATGCTATGCAGAAGGAGTGAGACACAAGGCCGTGGATCAAGAAAAGGCAGAATCTTTGTTTGATGGGGCGTTTCGCGTCTTGCGCATGATGGGGCGTCAGTTTGCTCGTGACCGAGCCCCATGGCATATTACCCCTACCCAATACCATACGCTGTACATGATTCGAGACCAAGGGACATTGACGCTTATGGACATGGCCAAGCATTTGCAGGTATCGGCTCCGACGGCGACAAGGGCGGTGGATGCTTTAGCGCAAAAAGGGTTATTGTCTAAAGACCGTGACCCTCAAGACCGCCGTATGGTGTGGCTTAGGCTCTCGGAAAGCGGAGAAGCGTTGTTGACACGGGAACGGCGTGAACATGTCGAGTTTTTGGCACAACGCGCGGATGAACGGTTGACGCCGGAGGAACAAGACCAATTGATTGGGCTTTTGAACAAGCTGATTCCGCCGGAATCAATGGCGAAAAACAGGTGATACGTTGATGACGACAATTGGCCTGATTATCAATCCGATGGCGGGACGTGATATTCGGCGTTTGGTGGCGGCCGCATCATTGCAGTCGGCACCCGAGAAGATGTTGACCGCGCGCCGCTTGTTGTCGGGGATGGCCGCGGTCCCTGACACCGAAGTGGTGATGGTCAATGACTACGAGGGTTTTGGGCGCTATGCATTACACGAACTGGGCGAACTCTTACCCGTACGCCTAGTCGCAGCAGAAAAGGAACCCAGTAATGGAGCGTCGACGACAGATTGGGCGAGACGCTTGCAAGATGAGGGAGCGCGTGTTGTCGTGTCCGTGGGGGGAGACGGGACGCAGCGTAACGTGGCTCAAGCAGGATTACGCATTCCCATGCTGCCGATCGCGGGAGGAACCAATAACGTCGCGTGTTGGACGGGCGACCAGACCGCCGCAGGGTTTGCCGCCGCCTTGTATGCCGTCCGTGGAGACGACCCGCTTCTGGTCGGCCGGCAAGCCAAACTCATTCACGTGCAATTGGACAATGGCCATGAGGAACTGGCATTAATTGATGCGGCGTTGGTCCGCCAAACCTATACCGGGGCTTTAGCGGTATGGCGTCCCGAGGATGTGGAACAATTGTTTTTGAGTATGGCCGATCCCGTTCGTCCCGGCTTGTCAAATGTCGGGGGGTTTTTTCAGCCCACCTATGCCGATGATGATGTGGCATTACATCTTACCTTAGGAGACGAGACGATGGGTCAGCGCCCGGTTCTGGCGGTGATGGCGCCTGGGCTCGTGGTGCCTTTTTATGTAAAAGCTTCTGCTACCGTGGATCTGAACAGCCCCGTGGTGTGGTCACGGCCCCAAGGAGGATCAGTAGCCTTAGATGGCGAACGGACCGTAGTCTTGCGCCCTGATGAACCGGTGTCATTACGGGTGGAACGTGACGGCCCTTTTGTGTTAGATCCCCAAAAAATCTTAGCGGCTCCTACGCAGTTTTGAGCATGAACTCGATGTCCTCCCCAAATTACTCTGCGCTGACTGCTTAAAACAATAAAGCCTTAAAAGTTTTTGGTCTAAATCTTCTGCTTGCCTTCTATGCATTGACTAGGACAAAGAGCAAGGAGGCACGCATGGACATACCCCCCTTAACACCCGAAATAGCGCAAGATATTCTGCGTTTGGCTACTGTGCGTCGCACCATAAAACAGCTGGAATTAGAAGAGCAGCAGTTGCGGCAGACGCTAACAAGTCAGTTGGCGTCATGGCCGCCCGAGGCCTTTCCTTTGAAGGTGGGCGTACATGCTGTGCGCGTGAGCTACCGGAAGGGTCGGGTGGATTATGATGCGGCGATGGAAATATTGCGTGCGGCAGGGCTCTTAGACGAGGCACCCCGGGAGCCGTATGTGCTGGATGAGGCAACCTGCTCGGCTCTAGGGCAGGCGATTGTGGATTTGCCTATGCCGCCTTTGACCCAGGTGGCCTTGGAAAAGTATTATCATGGGGCCTTGGGGCAACGTCCTGTCATTACGCCCGAGTGGTTAGAAACGTTGGGAGCGCAGCAGAAGCTCTCCCCGGAGGACTACGTGCAATGCTTTAAGGATGAGAAGCCGGTGGTGCCAGTTTTGATGGTACGCTAATGGGCCAGGCCTGAGCATTGGCTGCAATCAGCTGACGGTAAAAGGCGGCGCTAGGGCGTAAGGTCCGTTCTTGTGTCGAGTAATCGACTTCAATTAATCCAAATCGAGGCCGAAAGCCCTCGGCCCATTCAAAGTTGTCCAACGCTGACCAGTAAAAATAGCCCCGGACATCAGCACCTTGTTGTTGGGCTCGGCTCACAGCGGCCACATGATCTGCAATAAATTGTTGACGAACGGTGTCGTCGGCGGCGATGCCGTTTTCCGTAACCACGATGGGCTTGCCAAAGGACCTCAGCTCGTTGAGAAAGTGTTCGAGCCCTTGGGGGTAAATCTCCCATCCCATATCGGTGACGAAGGACCCGGGTTTCGAGGCAATAGGGACCAGCACGTGCGGACGATGGGTGTATTGGCGTGTGTAATAATTGATGCCAATAAAATCTTGCGTGCTATCTGCGGCTTGCAAGAAGCGACGGTTGAACAAGTAATGGAGCATCTTGCTGCTCGCACGGTCCCACACCGAGTGGGGATCGAAGGGCTCAAAGGCCACCATATGATGGGCTAGTCCGACTAGAGCGCCTGGCTGCCGGGTTTTAATGACGTGATAGGCACGGCGGTGGCTCTTGATAAGTTGGGGACCCAGTGCCCAGATGTCTCGTAAACGTTTGTGCCCAGGCGGCCAGGTGCCGATGCCATAACCCATGACGGCATAGATCATGGGTTCATTAATCGTGACATAGAAACGTACTTTGGGGCCAAGGTGCTCGACCACCTGTTGGACAAAACGTTCAAAGAGAGCAGGAGCCTGGGGCTGAAGAAACCCGCCCGCCTGAGCGAACCATATGGGGAGGGTAAAGTGGTGCAAGGTCATGACCGGCTCCATTCCTAAATCATGGCATAAATCAATCATGGCCTCGTAATGATTGAGAGCACGCGTATCAAATTGTCCGGGTTCAGGCTCGATTCGGCTCCACTCAATAGAAAAGCGGTAGGCATTGATGCCCAGGCTGTGAAATAAGGGCAAGTCTTGCGCAAATCGTGCATAATGGTCACAGGCTTGCCCGGACGCTATGCGGCCTTGATGCCGTCCTGCCTCTTCCCACTGTGTCCAACTGTTGTGATTATTCCCTTCGATCTGGTGGCTCGAGGTCGCAGCGCCCCATAAGAATGGGGGTAGATCGGTGGGCCAATGTATCATGTGCTGAATTCCTCGCCTTAAATTCCCATGTGGACGCGAATGGCTTTGGGAATAGTCTTCACGTGAACGGGCAAATGACCGATAAGTTCTCCATCAGCATGGACCCACAAGCCGGAGGGACCTTCGACCGTCAATTCGCGCGCCGGGAAGGTTTTCACGACAGACCTTTTGACATGAGTGCCGCGAAAAACACGGGTTAATAACGGAAGAATTTGCCACGGCTTGATCCCTTCAACCCACATGATTTCGAATTGCCCATCATGGGGATCAGCCTGAGGACAGATATTCATTCCTCCTGCAATATATTGCGTGTTACCCATCGCAATCATAAAGGTATTTTGCGTTGTGCTGTGGCCATCGATGGTAACGGTCATGGGCTGGGGACGATATCCCAGCGCATTATATAGTATGCCGCGAATGAAGACCCACGTGCCGTTGCCCTGTTTCTTATGTTTGTTGGCCCAGCCGGCGACCTCGGCGTCAAACCCTGCGCCTGCTACCGTCAAAAAATATTGGTCGTCAATGGCTCCGAGATCAAACCACCGATTAGGCCCATATAGCGCCGTATGTACCATCTGTTCAAGACTGGCAGGATAATGCAAGACGCGTACAAAATCATTACCGGTGCCTGCGGGAATCACTCCGAAGATCGTTTTGCCCATAGGCATGAGCCCATTAATCACTTCATGATGGGTGCCATCCCCACCTAACGAGATGACGGTCAGGTCCTTTTCGTTCGCGACTTCTCGAGCCAGTTCGGTGGCGTGTCCTGGACCTTTAGTTGTCACAATTTCAATGTCTTGATCCCTTAAATAAGGCTTGACTGATTCGAGTATCTTGACGGCTTTGCCGTTGCCTGCCGCCGGATTAAAAATGATCCGCGCTGCCATAACTACCGGGATTCCCCCAATTCACCAAATTCCCTACCTTAGATTCGCGATCAAGGCGCAAGTTCCTGCCTTGGGGTCAAAAGTGCTCGGCATTCGCGAATCTCATCAGCATACTGCGCTTCCGACTCGACGGGTGTTTCCAAATAGAACGGAATGTCCCGCATACGCGGATCATTCAATAACGAACCAATCATTTCCAAGCCAAGATATCCGCGGCCAATCAATTCATGACGATCTTTGCGCCCGCCAAAGGGGACTTTACTGTCGTTAAGGTGAATGGCCTTCAAGCGCGCCATGAACTCCGGGTGCTTAAAGCCCGAAAAGCCGTCAAGATTGCCTGCTTCCAAGATACCCGCAGAGAAAGCATGCTGGGTATCTAGACAGAAGCCGACTTGGTTGGCGGGAAAGGGATCGGCTATGGCTAATAGCTGTTCGATCGTGGTGCCAATCTCAGAACCTTGGCCCGCCGTATTTTCCAAAAGCAGCATAGTCTGGGTCGTGGTGTTCTGATCCAGGACTTGGGCAATCGCGTCGCGCATGCGTTGAATGCCGTAGTCTATCCCCTTATCTTTGGGCTTGCCACAATGAACAACGACCCCATAGCTGCCGCGTGCTTCGCCAATAACCAGATCTTGTATTAGGGCATCAATAGAAAGATGCCACAATTCATCATCGGCTGTCGCCAAATTTATTAAATAGGGGGTATGGCCAATAGCCACTAAGTCGAGTTCTGCCATTAAAGCGCGTCCTCGTTCGGCGTCCACGATATTGAGCGGTTTTGCCCCCCGAAATCCACGAGGATTTTTCGTAAAGTATTGAAAGCAGTTGGCGCCGAGTTTTGGTGCCGTTTCGACTGCTTTGGTGAAGCCTTTTGCCACACTGAGATGGCATCCAATCCGTGTCATTTGTCTCGCCCCATTTCATCAATAGCATCAATCATGACGAAATCTGAAAAAGACGTCAAGCCGTGAGCAAAGACGTCACAAATTTAGAGGAATTAGGCGGGTCAAGAGAGAACAATTAAGGGAAAAGAATAGCGAGTGTACGGACCGCTCACAGGAGGCGCAATCATACGGTGACAGAAGCCAGATACTGGACATACCAAGACATGACAGAGGCATTACAGGATTGGCAACGTGCCTATCCCGACATTTTTTCCTTCACGTCTATCGGAAAAAGTCGGCGCGGCCGGGATTTATGGGCCGTCACACTATGCGCCGATATAGAACATGCGGAGCGCTTTCCGGGTCTTTTGGTGGATGCTAATATTCATGCGGGGGAAGTGGCTGGCAATGCCGTCGCCATGCACTGGATTGCAACATTGCTTGAAGGATTTGGGAATGCGCCGGCCATTCAACAACTCTTGCAGACCCGCGCAGTATATGTCGTTCCGCGGATTGCCGTTGATGGTGCGGAAGAGTATTTGACAACGCCAGCACGGTTGCGTTCGAGTCCACATGATTATCCATTAAGTGAACCGCCCGCGGGCTGGGTGCCCAGTGATGTGGACGGCAATGGCCATATTTTGCAGATGCGGGTACCGAGTCCCGATGGAGCTTACGCCATCGATGAACGCGATCCCCGGTTGATGCGGCCCAGACGCCCGGGCGAGTTTGGTCAACGCTACTACCATGTCTTTACGGAAGGACGTGTCCATCCTCCCACTCATCACGGAACAGATTTGGAAGGCAGCCGCCTTGATTTAAGTGTGCGGCAAGGGATGGATTTTAATCGCAATTTCCCTATTCGCTGGGCTACGGAAGATGTCCAAAACGGGGCTGGCCCTTTCCCGTTGTCTGAGCCAGAAATCTATGCGCTCGCTAAATTTATTGAGGCGCATCCCAATATTGCGGCGTATGTGGCATTGCACACGTCAGGGGGCGTGATCTTGCGGCAACCTTCTACGGGAGATGACAGCGCGATACCGGCGCTCGACGCGGTGCTATATCGCCGCATGGGAGAAGAAGGGGCACGCGTTAGCGGGTATTTTTCACGTTCCAATTATGAGACCTTTCATAACGGCTATGATCCCGTGTTAATGCCGGGTGCTGCGGATGATTGGATGTATGATCATCAAGGAGTTCTAGGCTTTACCGTGGAAATCTGGGATTTGCCCCGCCACGCAGGAGCCAGAGGATATGCAGAATATGGGGTTAAAGGACTCATGAAACTTTCTGAGGAAGAACGCCAAGAGGACTTGCGTAAGATTCTCCATTTTGTTGAAGACAAGGTGCCAACTCAGGGCTTCTTCCCGTGGATGCCGTTTCATCACCCCGATTTAGGGATGGTGGAAATTGGCGGCTTGGATCCCAAATTTGTTGTGCAAAATCCTCCCCTCTGCTTTTTGGAAGAAGAGTGCGAACGCGTCGGACGATTTCTCACCACGTTGGGTCTTAGCACAGCCCAATTGCAGGTGGGTCCTATTACGAGCGAGAGAATTGGAGATAATGTGTACCGCATTGCCGCGATGGTGAAAAATCAGGGATTTTTGCCGACTTCGTCGACGAAACGTGGCGGAGAGATGAAGCGTGTCATGGGAGTGAAAGCTGAGCTAGCGGGTAATTTTGAAATGATTGCGGGGGAATCACCTTGTCAACTAGGGCATTTAGCAGGGTATGGGGAAATCACCTCAGCGATGCCGCCTGGTAAAAACCGCAAGGTCGCCGAGTGGGTTGTGCGGGCACAACCCGGTACGCACCTGATGTTGACCTTTTCGGCACCCCGTGCGGGAACGGTGCAGGAATTGATCGTACTGTAAATGGGGACTAGACAAGGAGGGATTGCGTGTTTGGGGAAGACTTGCGGTTGTTAATCCCGGCTGCCCTTAGGCAAACGTATTTAAATACGGGAACACTAGGCCCGACCCCCACTCCCGCATCGGCTGCCGCCTGTGCTGCCGAGATGGAGTGGGAGGAGATGGGGCCAGGGCATGTCCCTTATTATCTCAGCGCTCGCGACAAAGCACGTCAATTTGCCCTTCGGATTGAACAGACGATGCCTAAAGGCACGGTGAGTTTGGTTCATAATAATACGGAAGCCATTGCGCGGGTTTTGTGGGGACTCCATTGGAGGGCTGGTGACGAAATTATTACCACAGATCACGAGCATCCGGCAATGATCTTTGCACTCTCGTCACTTATTCGTCAGTTTGGTGTTAAAATAAAGGTTTTGCGTGTGGATAGCTCCGTCAGTCTGGCAGATCAGCTTGAACAAAGACTGAGTCCTCGAACTAAGCTCTTAGCGGTGAGTCACGTGTCCTATCTCACGGGATGGCAGTTGCCCGTGGAATCCTTAGCGCGTGTGATGCGCCAACAGCCCGATGCCCGCGTGTTGGTGGATGGGGCCCAAGCATTGGGCAATATTGCGGTAGATCCCTTGCGCACGGGGGCCGATTACTACGTATTTTGTGGCCACAAATGGATGATGGCGCCCGTGGGATGGGCGGGGCTGTGGGTGCGCCATACTCGCCTTCAAGAGCTCGTCACCTGCTGGCCGCCAGATGGTGATTACGATCCGCATGTTCTCGAGCGCGAGGAGTTATGGCCGGTGGATCACGTGACGGGGCAGGGATTGGAATACGGTAGTCGCGACTGGCTCCGGGTTGTCGGCTGGTCGGTCACCTGGGATTATTTCGAAGAAGAGGGGTTTGCTGCCCATGCGATTTATCAAAGTGGTTTAGCGCTCGAAGCGGCGCGGGAGGTGGCCCTAATCCCAGAATGTGAGGTGGTGCCGTGTCCCAGACCAGAATATCGTCCTACGGCCTTGATGACGATTCGGTCCAAACGCTATGGAGCAGGTTTAGCGGAAAAGCTGTGGCAACGAGGGATCGTGGTCAAGCCTGTCAATGCTTATCAAGGCGTGCGGGTCTCCTTTGCGTTATTTAATACCAGCCAAGATGTGCACGCCTTGACGGAAGGCTTGCGTACAATTGATGCGTAGGCCGCTAGTGGTCTTCCTCGTCATGCAGAGTGGATAAACGGTCGTTTATCAGCCAAGCTAAATCGGGGTCAAGCTGCGACGCATCCAGAGGTCCCGAAAAATCCTTCCATAATTCGGCAAGGGCTTTGGGAACGGCGGGGTGGCTAAGAATCATAGACCGATACTCCGCGTCTTTTAAAAATCGGTCAATCGTAACAAAAGATAAAGGGGCGTGGGCGCTCAGAACGGCCAGACTGATATGGCCTAGCCACGTTTGGCAAGAGGCGGTACTGCGCTCGGGATAGAGCAATTCGACAAGATCTAAAATGGCTTGGACCCCTTTTTGGGGGTCATTGGTTGTCGGACCGAAACCCACTGTTCCCCTTCTTTCTACGCTCGTGGCGTGTTGATGGAACCCGAAATCCCTCTGTGCCGTATGGTACCACAAAGAGGAGGCGAGGGGATGATTCAGCCGTCTATAGAGCGTCCACGATTTTGGGTGGATACGCGATTAGCCTTCGAGCGTGCTATTCAGATCATGACAGCGCACGTGGACCCGCGGGGAATTTGGAATTTCTATGAGGCCAAGGGATATAAGGTCAATACGTTAGGAGATATCGCATCGGTACCTTATACGTTGCGCGAGTATCGGGTTACGCTCCTGCGCGGGCGTTACCGTGCGTATATTTTGGGTGAGATGGGAATCAGTCAATTGGCGGGCCCGTTGTCTCCGGCCGTAGGCATACCGATTTTGGCATGGATTCTCCTCCTGTGGGGAGTGCAAATGGGGTGGGCTTATGCGGTGGACATGCGCGACCCAGCGGTCCAGGCAATGCTTGCCTCCATTATCGCCGAAGACTTAGAGCGTGTGGTATTTGGTAGCCCAGGATGCCGAAGATGGCGCGGAACAACGGTTTTGCGTTTGTTTCTCTTGGGATGGGGCCAAGAATTGGCGTGGGCAGATGAGGTGATGGCCCACGTTCGTCGCGTTTTTCGAAAGACACGGCTAAGCATCTAATATTCGCACCTCAACACCCGTCTCGTGGCATTCACAACCTTTTTCACACCTTTCGCGGTAAAGTTCTGGTCGATTAAAGCACCTAGGCACAAAATAAGGGCATCAGCGGCGGAACTTTTGATCAGGAGGTGTGGATGATGGAAAAGGAAACGCGCGAGGTCGAGGAGAAATTCGAGGAATGGTTTGATGTAATGAGGGAATGGTTTGACGTTGCCGAATAACTAAAGAGGTTTAGGGAGATTTCAAAGCAAAGCAGCTTCCCGCCACCACGGAGCTGCTTTCTTTTTGTGTAAAAGTGAGCGTTAAGACACCTATGAGGTTTTTCGCTCCGACGTCTGGGGCGGAACAAGACCATATGGCAATGGAGACGGAAGCAAGGTGACGGTAACACTGTGCCCTTGTCCCCGTCCTAGTCTCTGTGGGTCGCCCAATGGTAGCACGCATTTCGCACCTGAGCCCTCCAGTACCTGGGATCGACCATACTGAGTTGGCCAAGCAACATTGTTCAATCGGGTGATGTTGATTCATTGGGCGAGAGAACTAAAGTATGGTAATATTTTGAAAGAGGTGAAGCTCATGGATGAATTTACCGTCGTCGCGGCCGATGGGGCGCGCATTGAGACCTATTTTGCCACAGGGGGCAAGGTCGGGGTTATCTTGTGCCACGGCAAGGCTTTTGACCGCGATAGTTTTGTGGAATATGGCGAGACGCTGCAACAAGCTGGCTATACGGTCGCTATTCCTAATTTTCGGGGTTACGGGGCGTCTTCAGTGGGATCGGAAGGGCCCGACGCCATTGAGCTTGACGTTATTGCCGTAGCGAGCGAATTGCGTTCACGCGGCCACCACGTGGTGGCTTTGGGTGCCTCTCGCGGTGGCGGCGGGGTTTTGCGCGCGGCGGCCCTACGTCCTGAACTTTTTGCGGCATTGATTACATGGTCCACGGTGGCTGTGCCTGACGCGACCGCTGTTCGTCTTGGAACCATGCCTAAACTGTTCATCGTGAGTGAGAGTGAAATGATGCATGATCAAACCTTAGCGGTATTTCGGATTGCCCCTGAGCCGAAAACTCTCAAAGAGATTCCGGGCGGACGTCACGCCCAAAAGATTTGGCAGGGGCCTGATCGTTCCCTGTTGGAAGCCGAGGTGTCCGCGTTTTTGGCCACTGTCTCAGCACAGCAAGAGTAACTGCCGAAATTCGAGTGGTGTATTAAAAAGGTGCCGTGTCTTGACGGTGCCTTTTTTTGTTGATTGCGCCATCTTCTGTTCCTTGGCGTATGGCTACGAGGGCTGTTCCGTATACAATCCACATAATATTAAACCCAATCATCACACTCGAGGGAGATACCGACCCGATGATAAAACCGGTGAGGGCGATAAAGCCACTCCACGCCACATAGCGCTGAAAGGCGTCGGAGGCATGGCGCAGACGGTAGAGTCCTTGTAGCAAGGCGGCATAAAAGACGACATACAGGCTTAAGCCGAGCCAGCCAAAATCGATGGCGATTTCTAGCCACATGTTATGGGCATCGATGACACCGTAGGTATTATAAGGGCTTTTATGGTGGACATAATATAAGTAATATCGCTCGGCTCCCCGGGGCCCTAATCCCCACGGATGGTGGCTTAAGGCTTGAAGACCACTGTGCAACAACGCTAATCGAATCGCCAAAGATCCAGGCCCCTGATGCGCAGTGACGCGGTGTGGGTGATACGCAAATAAATCGGCAATGTGACGGACTTTCGTCAAGGCAAAAGGCAGGTGAGCGGTCTGAGGTAAGGCCTGCATGTAGAGCATCAGACTCGTAAAGACAACCAGCACCGCGGCTAGGGCTACTAGTGCGAGGCGTTTATAGGGTCGAGGCAAGACGAACGGCAGTGCCGCGAATTCGATGATAATTGCAAGTTCTCCTCCCCGGCTCCCTGTTTTATAGAGCACATACAGCCCTGCTAGCGTAAAAAGACTGCTTATGATATATGCCCAGCGGGTGCGTACTAAGGAGGCGGCGAAGGCGATAAACGGCAGGACTAAGGCAAGCGCTGCGCCTAAATGATTCGGACCATAGAAAAATGCTGTAGGAATGGGCTTGGGGTGGGCGCCCCCTTCGCTGGAATGACCCAAATGATGTGCCGTGCGAATTTCCCAGAAACTTACCATGAGTGTGGCGCCATAATAGAGAAACAAGGTGACAAGCACCGTGACTTTAACCCAGGTACGATGTCGACTTAATGTCCAAAGGCTAAGAACAAGAAGATATCCGGCGATTTGCTCCCACGTGTAATAGACATAATAGTAGGTATGGGGACTAAAGATGGCAAACGTCAATCCGACCCAGAGAAGCCATGCAGTCAACAGCACGAGATACCACCAAGGAGTATGGGGCTCTTGGCGCAGGGTCTGATACAGCACGTAAAGAGGCAAAGGTAGGACAATAAGGCGCTGAAGCAAAGAGACGATGGAGTGCCCGCCGGTTCCTGGCACCACAATATACCCTTCAAACGGAGCACTTATCACATAGAGCGCGAGAAGAAGAAACCAAATCTTATACACTGCGGCTTTCATAGTCAAACACGGAACACTCCCTAGGGTGGCTAAAATGAGCTTCACGGTGGCATTAGCCTTATCTTACTTCGTTCTTAATGTTTCGCCAATCAAGGTAGGTTTCCTGTGTGTTACCATTAAATACAAATGTTGTCATAAGGGGGCATGGTTGGTGCAAACCACAGTCTTTATTGGCCTAGGACAAATGGGGCGGCGCATGGTGCGGCGATTAGATCCTGCGACCACGATTATATACAACCGTACCGAGGATGTGGCGTTGCAGCTGCATCACGATTATGGGTATCAGGTATCATCAAACCTGGCGCAAGACGTTGCGCAGGCCCAGTGCGTGATCACGATGCTGACAGACCATCATGCGGTGGAAGACATCGGGCAACAAGCGCTCTATGGGCATTTAGCGCCGGGGTCTACATGGGTGGATATGACAACGGGAGATGTGGCCAGCACGAGACGGTATGAGGCGGTCTGCGCCAATCGGGAAGCCCATTTTGTTGCAGCTCCGGTGCTCGGTTCTTTAAAGCCGGCAGAAGCCGGGAATTTAGTGGTGATAGCTGGAGGAACGCCGTCAGCGATTTCAGGGGTCATGAGCATATTGGAGCGGTTTGGCCGGGTGGTTGAAACAAAACGTGCAGAACAGGCGGTAGCCGTGAAATTGGCCATGAACACGCTGTTGGGTTTTTATATGGACGGCATGGCGGAAATGTTAAAAATTACGGACGCAGCACACGTGACACGCAGTCAAGTTCTTGATATTCTTCAAATGTCGTCATTAGATGCGCCTGTGATGCACGTCAAGCGGCCAAAATGGGAATCAGGCGATGCATCGGCAGAGTTTCCCATTCGCATGCTGGCCAAGGATTTAGGACTGGCTTTGCAGTTCGCAGCACGTATCGGTGTAGAACTCCCCGTATTAGCATGCTTAGAATCTGTGTTTCGGCAGGACGGACAAAGTGAGAGAGGCGGACAAGATATGGCCTTTGTAGAGACCGGGCGGGGCGAATAACAGGCCGTCCCGGTCTTTTGGAAAGCCATCCTCATTTAGGGTTCTTCTTCTTGATGGTCTTTCATATACCGGATGCCAATAATCAAGGCAACGACCATGGCAATCCCTCCGAGAATCCAGAGCATGTTGGATGACCTCCCGACCCAAGTTGCTTACCATAATAGGCTCATTTTGAGCATTTGGCAAAGCTAGTTTTCTCCAGTTACGCGTGGAGGACGGCGGTGCGTTAGCACCGCTTGTAAGCTATCCGACAGTTTTGACTGCGCATCATCGGCGAAGGCGTTGGCAAGAGCAAGGAGCAGCACGTTGAGAGCCACCAACGACGCGATGAGCGACGAACCCGCGCCAATGCGTGGCGAGGCTTCGTAGGCATAGACGTAAAATGGCAAATCGGCCATGCGGGCTAAGGGATTTTTTCGGTCGAAACGTGTCAAAGCGGCAACGCTTGCCCCTTTAGACCGGGCCAATTGAGCGAGTTCGAGCACTTCGGCGGTTTCGCCTGAATAGGACACCGCAAAGAACACGTCTTGGTCGGACAGCTGCCCGACAATGGTCGCCATCACATGGAAATCCTCAGAGAAAAAGATTGGGAGGCCAAGGCGCCAAAGTTTTTGCTGAAAATCCTTGACCACGACCGCGGAAGCCCCAATGCCGTACGGTACAATCCAGCGGGCTTTCTGAATGCGTGTCACCAGTTCTTCAATATCATGCTCGCGCACATCATTTAGGGTGCGATTGATGGCCATGATGGCGTTGCGGCGCAAAGACTGAATGGACCGTGAAAGGGAGGCGGCCGGATCGATTTCGACAAATCGGTTACCCGCTGGTGGATCTTCGCGAGCAATATCGGCGACAATAGCCACTTTTAAGGCTTGATAGCCTGGGACCTGAATCGATTTACACAGGCGAATGACGGCGGCTTGACTGCTTCCAGTCAGTTGCGCTAGGTCTTTAACGGTTAAGTCAACGAGCTGGTGGGGATTTTCTAAAATCCAGCGAGCAATGCGTGCCTCCGAGTTTGCCAAGGTTGGTAACGTGCTGCTCAGACGGTCTAATACCCCAGAGATAGCCATGGCTTGTCCTCTCTTTCCCCTAACCATGTGGAATGAAAAAATATTTTGTAATTGAAGATGAATATTTTTTTCACTCTATTGGTTCTACTTTTGAAATATGATAACATAAGCCCCAGATTTCTATACAGCTTATAGCAAATTCCCTGAAATTTTACAGTATGCAGCGTGTTTATGTCGGAAAATTTGGCGATTAAACAGCTTTTCAATCGAATGATAAGGAGAGACATCATGAAGAAAGTGCTTCCTCTAGCGCTAATTGCTAGCTTAGGAGTGTTGGCAGCAGGCTGTGGCGCCTCCCCAACACACAGTGCCGCAGCTCAGACCTTCACCACGATTGATGAAGCTCACGGCATTACCGACGGGGCTCCGATGAACCCCTTCAACACCAATGGGAACAGTTTTATGAGTTTTGATGTGATGCAATTGGGATGGTTCACAAATTCGGCGACGAATCCCAATGACTTCTATCCCGGATTAGCTAAGAAATGGCAAATTTCTGATGGCGGGCGAACTGTGACCGTGTGGCTGCAGCCTAATGCAAAATGGTCGAATGGGCAGCCGGTTACGGCGCAGGATGTCAAGGCGTCCATGGCTGCAGGCTTTACCCAGGGCAACTCGCAAGCTTTTTATTTGGGCAGTGTCAAAGTCATTTCGCCGACAGAAGTGCAGTTTACACAAGTGCCAGGCCAAAACTACAATTTGTTTTTCAATTCGCTTATGCAGCAACCCATTATTCCCGCTTTTGAATACGACCCCATTATGGGCAAGAACATCTGGACGATTATTGACGAATCGATGTATACCGGCAGCAACCCCACGCTGAAAGCCTTAGCAACGAAAGCGCAGACAGAACTGACGAACATTGGCAAGTCCGTGGTCGACTACGCGCCCAAGACCGATATTTCGGCCGGACCCTTTTTGATCAAGAACTTGAACCCGGGTGAAGCGCTGCTTGTCAAAAACCCTGACTTCTACGCTGCGAATAAAATTCATATCAAACAAGTGGTCTTTCGCAACTATACAGGCAACCAGCAAATCTGGAACTATCTGATTGCGGGTCAACTTGACATGGCGCCTTTTACCGCCATGCCGACGGACATCCTTCACCGTATTTTGCAGGTGAAGGGCAATCAGGAAGTCGTATCGCCATCATACGTGGGCGCCGCTTTAGCATTCAACCAAGGCATTTATCCTTACGGTATGCCGGCTGTCCGTCATGCTCTGGCGCATGTCATTAACCGCGATGTTGTCCAGAAAGTGGCGGAACCGGTGGTCGGGACGGTGTCTAAGTACTCAGATGGTATGGTCGATCAGGCTACCGAAAAATGGCTGACCCCTGCCCAAATTAAGGAGCTGAATCCCTATAGCTATAACCTCAGTGAAGCCACCAAAGAGTTAGAAAAGGCTGGGTTCAAGAAGGTCAATGGCAAGTGGATGATGCCTAATGGCAAGCCGTGGACGGCGACGATTTATACCGTGAACGGTTTTAGCGACTGGATTGAGGCCGCGAAGGTGATTTCGACTGAAATGACGCAGTTTGGCATTCCCACCTCTCCAGACATTGTGAGCAGCTATTCAGAATACCTTAAAGATATTGCACTGGACAAGTACGCGCTGGCCTTCTGGATCAATGCGTTAGGCCCCGAAGCGTATCCGACTTTCCAGCGGATATATGGGCCCAATGATGGTTATAACGTGGTAGGCGGCCAGTTGGTGTACTATCCATACAGTAACAAGACGGAAGGTAATTGGGTCGACTCTCCGCAAGAAATTCCCTTGCCGAACGGGAAAATGGTCAATCCTGGCCAGTTGACCTATGATCTCAACAGCCTGACCGCTGCGCAACAGCGTCCCATTGTGCAAAAGCTGGCTTTGGCCACGAATGAAAGCTTGCCGATGATCACGCTGTGGAACTACATCAATGTGCAGTTTATTAATACCACCCGCTTTACGGATTTCCCCGTGCATAACAATGGCATGCTAGACAACCCCCCGGGTGTTTGGATTATGAGCGGCTACGTGCAGCCGAAATAAGGGAAATGTGTCGGGTCAGGTCTTTTGGGCCTGACCTGGCTCATCATGGTGTATGCGGAGGGACCACACGTGAAAAACATCCTCATCCGATTAGCGAAACGGATCGTGGCGGGAATCGTTATGGTGCTGGTCGTTGCGTCGTTTACCTTTTTCCTTGTGCGCATGATGCCGGGAAATCCGGTGTCCGCCAAGTATAATGAGCTGATTATGCGCGGAATGACACCAGTGCAAGCGATGGATGCGGTGCGTGTGATGTATGGCTTTATCCCTCATCAACCGCTGTGGCAGCAGTATTTGCATTACATTGGGCAAATCTTGCACTTGAATTTGGGGCGATCAATTTCTTATGAAGGGGTCCCAGTGCTTCATATCATTCTCAACGCAGCACCTTGGACCATTATCTTGGTGACGACAGGCCTGATTGCTAGCTTTATTGTGGGCGTGTTAGCGGGGGTCATTGCAGCCGTCAAACGTTCCTCACCGGTGGGAAGCGCGATTACGCTGTCCGGCTCGATTATGCATGGAATTCCGCAGTTTGTCATGGGACTGTTTCTTGCCTATGTCTTTACGACGATATGGGCGCTATTACCATTTGGTGCGCCCTATAATGCTGCGTTGACACCCGGATTTAATGGCCCCTTTATCATGTCCTTGATCCGGCATGCCATTTTACCCGTAGCGACGTATGCGTTATCCAGTTATGGGGGATGGCTTTTGACCATGAAATCCAGCGTTATCAGCGTATTAGGTGATGACTTTATCCTGGCGTCTGAGGTGCGTGGAATCAAAGCGTCGACGCGCTTACGCTATATTGCGCACAATGCCATTTTGCCACTGTTTACGATCTTTGCGCTGTCGATTGGTTTTATGTTCGGCGGCTCTTTGTTCATTGAGGATATCTTCGATTATCCGGGGCTTGGCAATCTGTTGTTGCATGCGATTGATTCGCGCGACTACCCTTTGATGAGTGGAGCGTTTTTGCTGATTACGGTGGCGGTCATTGTCGCGAACATTGTCGCAGATTTCTTGTATTCGGTCGTCGATCCTAGGATTCGGAGGTGAGCCGAGATGTCTTTAGCCGTTAGCACCAGCAGTTCGTCTAGACCATCCAATGGACCCTCGGGCCATCCCTCATTTCTTAAGAATGCTTGGCGGATTATTGTCAAGAAGCCTGGGCGCCTGATTGGGCTGGGGATTATTGTGCTGTTTGCCTTGATGGCGATTTTCGGGCCCTATTTGTATCCCAAGCAACTTCCGATTAACCCTAATGCGATTTATGCGCCCATCAGCTGGCGCTATCCGCTGGGCACCGATTTTGAGGGGACAAGTAATTTAGCCTTAATTATCACCGGGGCGCGTTACGTTTTGTTCGCGGCTGCCATGGCGGCTGTCTTTACCGTCGTGTTCGGAACCGCCTTGGGCTTGATTTCAGGCTACTACTTGGGCTGGACCGATTCCGTGATTATGCGCATTACCGACTTTATTCTGACCATTCCTGGATTTCCCTTACTGGTGGTCTTGTCTACGGTATGGAACTTTGGACAGCCTGTGGCCATGGGATTTGTGTTGGGCATTACCGGATGGGGTGGGTTGGCGCGAGCGGTGCGGTCGCAAACTCTGTCGTTGCGCGAACGGGGTTTTATTGAGGCGGCCAGGACTTTGGGGTTGTCTCCGTTTCACATTTTGTTTAGAGAAATTTTGCCGAACGTTGGATCCTATATCGCGATGAACTTGTTGTTAGCCGTGACGGGTAGCATTTATGCCGAAGTCGGGTTGTTCTTCTTAGGCGTCGTACCGTTTCAGGTCAACAACTGGGGTGTGATGCTCAATTTGGCGGTATTCTCTGCCGGCGCCATGTCTAGTGCGCAGGCCTTGCCGTATTTGCTCTCTCCGCTTCTCGCATTGTTGATTCTGACCTTGGGCGTGGTGTTGTTCTTGGATGCCGTCGATGAAATTTTCAATCCGCGGTTGAAGGAGGCGTAATTTCGTGAGTGCCAATTCATTGCCGACAGCGCCGCCTGCTGCGGGGATTACCATTCGTGGGCTGGAAGTGGTCTATACCACGGGTCAAGGACAAATTCCGGCCGTCAACGGAATTAATTTGGACATTGTCGGGGGTCAGATTACCGGCATCATTGGGGAATCGGGATCGGGCAAGTCGACATTGGCAATGGCTATGATGAATGCCGTACCGCATCCAGGCAAAATTGTCAAAGGTTCCGTGATTATCGATGGTGTCGGCAATATGATGACGCTGGACAAGGAGAGTCAGCGCAGGGCGCGGGGCCGTCATGTGGGATTTGTTTTCCAAGCCGCTCAAAACTCTCTGAATCCTTTAACGCGCATTGGACATCAGGTGCTGGATTTAGGACGTTCCCATAATGTCAAAGACTTGCGGGCGTTGTTACGCCGAGCTAAGGAGCTTTTGGAACGCATGGGTATGGATGCGGACCGGGTCTTAACCTCGTATCAGCACGAGTTATCCGGTGGAATGCGCCAACGGGTGGGCATCATGTTTGCATTGGTGCTCGACGCCCAAATCGTGATTCTCGATGAACCCACAACGGCCCTCGACATGTTGTCGCAGGCATCGGTTCTAGAAATTGTGCGGAGTATCCAGGAAGAACGCGGCCTAACCATTATCTTGATTACGCACGATATGGGAGTGGTGGCAGACTTAGCCGACCGCGTCATCGTTATGTACGGTGGCGAACTGGCGGAAGAAGGGAAGACTGAGGATGTCTTGGCCCATCCCCAACATCCTTATACGCGCGGGCTGATTCGCGCGATTCCCCGAATTTCGGGAAATCTTGATCAGGCCGTGGCTCTTGCGGGCTCGCCTCCAGACCTTCAGACGTTTGTGCAAAACGCTTGCTTATTTTACGATCGTTGCCCCGAACGCATGGCCCAATGCCAAAATCATCGGCCTCCCTATGAGATAGCAGGCCCTGGCCGCAAAGTCGCATGTTTTAAGGTGATGGCGAAATGATTGAGGTCAGACATTTGGAGAAGACGTTTCCCGGAACCCGCGGCTTATTAGGCCATGATGCCATAAAGGCCGTCAATGATGTCTCGTTTCACATTCCTGACGGCGGAGCGGTGTCATTTATTGGAGAGTCGGGGTGCGGGAAAACCACCATCGGTCGTATCTTGGCCGGATTAGAGACGTATACCGCCGGCGAGGTGGTCATGGACGGACAGAACCTCGCACAGTTGCCCCGACGTCAGCGTGCGGTGTTGTTACGCCGGGTGCAATTGATTCAGCAAGATCCCTATCAGGCACTCAACCCGGCGCGCACGATTGAACAAGCTTTGACTGATCCGTTAAAAGTCATTGCGAAAGAGCGGGGCGCGGATAAAGCGTGGATTATGCACAGGTTGCACGAGGTGCTGGAGTTGGTAGGGCTTGACCCCGATGCAGTCATTTATAAATATCCGCATATGCTCTCAGGGGGACAACGCCAGCGCATTGTGATTGCTCGGGCCTTAACGGTGGACCCATCGGTGCTGGTGGCGGATGAGGCTGTCTCTATGATTGATGTGTCCTTGCGGCTAGGGGTGTTGAAACTGTTGCGGGACTTGCGGGAGCGCTTTAAGATTTCAGTCTTGTTTATCACCCACGATGTGGCCTCTGCCCGTTACGTCGGCGATGACGGGCAAATGTTTGTTATTTACAAGGGCAGGATTGTCGAGCACGGGCTTACCGATGAGGTCATCTTGCATCCGCAGCATCCTTATACGCAAGCGCTCTTAAGCGCCGTGCCCGTGCTCAAAGGATTAGAAGAGCCAGGGCCTGATCGGTATATCCCCTTAAAAGAATTTGGACATGGTCAACCTCCGGAACACGCGTGTGCCTTCGCCCCGCGCTGCCCTTATGCACAACCATTGTGTGGGCAAGAAAAACCAGAACTCGTGGGGACGGCCCATCAATATGCCTGTCATTATCCTAAGGAGCGCCATGTCGTGGCCGTTCCCTTAAGCGAATAACTCAGGCCTTTGGACGAAACACCATCACACAATTGCAGTAAAACCCCAAAAAGAGAAAGGAGGAACCCTGGTTTCGTGGTCCCGACAAGGCACCGGGAATTTGTGGCATTGAGAATGTTTCAGGCGTAAAAGCCTAGAACATCTTATCCGAATAAAATTCCTCGTGCAGGAAGGTTCAGACTGAGCCCATAGGAAAGACCTGCGATTTTGCGGGGCTTTGGGCTTTTAGGTCTCAGCCGCTTAATCTGGGACGCCACGGGTCTATTAGGACTTAAAAGCCTCAGGATTAGGGAGGTTTTTGAAACTAGGAGAAACGTTGGGAGATTTTAGCGCGGCCGAGCGAGTGGTTCGGCAAGCTGTTGAGACAGGGATGATTCCTGGAGCTGTGGCCTCTGCTGGTCGTGGTGCCAAAGTCTTGTGGCGTGAGGCGATGGGCAGTGCGCAAGTGTATGGGGAGAGTCGGCCCATGCATAAGGATACGGTGTTCGATTTAGCCTCGTTAACCAAAGTGGTGGCGACATTGCCTGCCGTCTTGGTGTTGGTTCAGTCCGGCGACCTCTCGCTGGAGGCACCGCTCTCACGGTATTTTGAGGCCTTTCGCGAGGGGGATAAAGCGCAGGTACGCATCGGTCAACTTCTAACGCATACCGCGGGATTGGTGTCCCATCAACCATTTTATGCGCATGCCAAAGGACGCCAAGACATGATAGACCGGGTTCTCAAAGAGCCTTTAGCGTATCCACCCGGGCAACAAGTGGTCTACAGCGATCTGGGATTTATTATCTTAGGGGCATTAGTCGAGAAAATCACGGGAACTTTTCTTGCGACATTTGTGGAAGAGCAGGTGTTTAAACCCTTAGGCATGCACTCTACCCGCTACTGTCCTGACTCTGATGCGGATATTGCAGCGACCGAGGTAATCAACGGCCAGCCCAAAGTGGGGATCGTGCATGACGAAAACGCGGAGGCCATGGACAAAGTGGCGGGACATGCGGGGGTGTTTGCACCGGCTAAGGATCTTGCGAAGTATCTAAGCTTGTGGACCGCAGATCCCGATGAGAAAACCCCGGTCCTCGGCCGTGCGGTGAGGCAGCGAGCCGTTTTACTGCATACCGAAATGGCCCATGGGCGCCGAGGATGGGGATGGGTTCTGCCGGGCGATCCGCAAAGCGTCACGGGAGACTTGTGGCCCCAGAGCACGGCAGGACATACCGGGTTTACGGGAACGTCGTGCATCTTTGATCCCATCAGTCGCCATTGGGCGATTCTCTTGACGAATCGCGTCCATTTTGGACGGCAAACGGAAATTGGTGATTTACGTCGGCGATTTCATAACGCCGTCGCCCAAACGTTATTTGAGTAGGTGAAAGGACGAAGGCATAATGGATGCGATTAGGGTGAAGCGTGCCGCCCCAGACGATCTCGGGGCATTAGGAGAGATGGTGGACCGCATATACCGGCCCCAGCGGCCGCCGGGAGAAGGAATGCCCCGAGAATTCCCTCATTTGTTTGACCCCCGCAATGCGGACAACTTATTTTTTGTTGAGGACCGGGGGCGTCCGGTGAGCATGGTGGGGGTGCTGAAGCAAATTGGCATGGTGCCGGGGGCGGCGGTTCCAGTGGCATCTATTGGGTCGGTGGCCACTGTGCCGGAATATCGCGGGCGCCACCTGGCTTCTCGCATCCTCCAAGTCGTATTTGATACCATGCGCGATGAGCAGCAAGCGTTATGTTTGATATCTGGAGACCGGGATTTGTACTTGCGCCAGGGGGCCATCGCCGTGGGCCAGATGGAGACCGTTTTTATCGAGTTGACACCATCCATGCCCCGATTGTCTTATCCTCTGCGCCAAGTTCCGGCGCACCTCAGAGCCTCGTACGCTTCGCGTTTAATCCGTCTCTACCGGCAAGAGCCCTACCGCTTTATGCGGACCACGGCACACATGGAAGTTTTGCTGAACGCACTGTGGTTTCAACGTCCCGGATTTGACCAACAATTGTTTGTCATTGGCCCCGAGGACCATCCGGTGGCTTACGTGGTGGTCTATGTGTCCGCGCGCTCGATTGACCAAGGCACGATTATGGAGTGGGCGGGGGACCGGGCCGCCATTGTCCAAGCGTTGCCTTATGTGATGACGCATATGAACATTAGACATTTGCAGTTTCACATTCATGAGGCGGATTTCTCTATGCACCGACTAGCCGATGAGAAGGGATGGACCCTAGTCCCTGGTCCTTTGCAAGGAACGGTCAAGGTTGTCAATGAGGACGTGTTACGCAGTGCTTATCGTGCATGGCTTGCGGAGTATGAGCCCTGGCCCAGGGAAGAGGGGGATTGGGGCGATGTGACGGCTCGCTATTTTGGCAGAAATAAGGGCCAATACAACCTGCCGTTAATGTTAACGGATGATCTCAACTATATTTGAGGGGTTGTAAAACCTCTTAATGTCAATAGGACGAGGATGAACTCGCATGATTATTCGACCCTATCAACCTGGTGACGACCGGGCTCTCATCGATGTATGGAACCGGGCTGCGCCCTACGATGGCATGACGGAAGAACGGTGGCGGCGCAAAGTATTGCTCGACGCTAATTTCAATCCGCAAGGGCTGTTGGTGGCGGTGCAAGGTGCCCAGATCGTGGGGTTTGTCTTAGCCGTTGTGCGCCGACTGCCTTTATACGGTCAAGACTTAGAGCCACACAATGGGTGGATTACCGCGTTTGGGGTCGATCCCCATTTTCGCCGTCAACATATTGCGACCGCCTTATTTTCCGAGGCCTATGAGTTTTTTCTAAGGCAAGGACGTTCCCATGTGTTCTTTGCGTCTTATGCCCCCCACTATTTTGTTCCAGGACTCGATGCGGTGGTATATCCCGAGGCACAGCAATTTTTTCAGCGCGAAGGCTTCCGCCTGCTTTATACAGCTGCCGCAATGGACAAAAGCTTAGTCACCTTTAGGGTTGACCCCGACGTGCGCGCCGTAGAGAAGCGCTTGATGGAGAAGGGGTATACATTTCAGACTTTGTCCACCACGACGATCTGGCCTTTGTTGAGATTCGTTGAGCAAGAATTTGACCCCGACTGGTTGCGGGCGGTGCGCGAGGGATTGTCTAGTGGTGTACCGGATTCCCGTATCATGATAGCCCGAGGGGACGCTGGGGATGTTGCAGGCTTTGCCATGTTTGGCGGTTATGACGACATAGGCGAACGGTTTGGGCCTTTTGGCGTCGCCAAAGACCTAAGGGGCACTGGTCTTGGCAAGGTGTTGTTGTACCGGACGCTCGAACGGATGCAACAGGCGGGGCACCATACGGCGTGGTTTTTATGGACGGGGGAGCACGAGCCAGCGGGTCATTTATATCGGCGGGCAGGATTTTCGGTCACGAGGCGTTTTCATGTGTTGGTCAAAGAGGTGAAAGGGGAGAAGCGCGCATGAGAGTGCTGGCGATTGGCGCCCATGCCGGCGACATGGATTTAACCTGCGGGGCCGTGTTGGCTCAACATGTCTTGAGCCATGATGAGGTGACGATAGCGCACTTAACCCTTGGAGAGAAAGGGCATCCGACCATGCCGGTGGCGGATTATGCTATCCAAAAGCGCGATGAAGCCCAAGGTTTTGCCACGGCGATTGGGGCGCACGTGCGGTTTTTCTCGTATCATGACGCGGAACTGCCGGCCACGGGGCCGGTGGTGGACGAAGTGGTAGACCTGATTCGAGAATTGAAACCCCAGATTGTTGTCACGCATTGGAAACACAGCATTCATCCCGACCACGCCAACACCCATCAAGTTGTCGAACAGGCGCTGTTTTATGCGAGTTTGAAAACCTATGAACGCCCTGCCCCTTCTCATTTTGTGCCTTTCGTTTATTATGCCGACAATTGGGAAGACAGTGCGGGGTTTGAGCCCCAAGTCTTTGTGGAGATACAGCCGGATGCGTATGAGCGTTGGCTGCAGGGCGTTTCGCATTACGCGTATGCTCGGGGGGAGACCAGTCATTTTCCCTTTATTGCCTACTATAACGCGTTGATGGTGGTGCGGGGGGCTCCTCGGGGATTTCCGATGGCGCAGGCCTTTATGGTCCCAGATGGCGATCTGCACCGGAAAATGAGTCTCTTGGGGACGGGATATTGAGTATGGTGGCCTTAGGCATTGATCGTCTATTAATGGAACCCGAGCGTGTACAAGGACGAAGGGTGGGCTTGGTCAGTAACTACAGCGTGTGTGATGGGCAGTTGCAGCCTGTCATTGAACGTTTGTATCAGGCGTTT
Source organism: Sulfobacillus thermotolerans (assembly GCA_002951815.1). GTDB lineage: Bacteria > Bacillota > Sulfobacillia > Sulfobacillales > Sulfobacillaceae > Sulfobacillus > Sulfobacillus thermotolerans. The sequence continues at coordinate 2,938,967 of CP019454.1, read as the reverse complement.
GGGCACGAACTGCTGCGATTGTTTAGCCCCGAGCATGGACTTTATAATGCCGCACTGGAAGGGGAACACGTCGCCTCAAGCCGTGATGGGCACACAGGGCTTGCCGTGCAGAGCTTATATGGGGAGGTAAGAAAACCGGACCCGAGCATGCTTCGTGGGTTGGACATGGTGATTTTTGATTTACAAGATATCGGTAGTCGATATTATACCAATTTAAGCACGCTTGTGGGTGTGATGGAGGCGTGTGAAACGGCAGGGGTGAGCCTTCTGGTTTTGGACCGGCCCAATCCCATTGCCGACCGCGCCGAAGGATGGCTGGTAGAGGAGCAGTGCCGCTCGTTTGTGGGAGCGGTTCCCGTGCTAGCGCGCCACGGACTGACGCTGGGAGAAATCGCGCGATGGATACGCCGCACGCGCTTTGTAGGGTTGGATCTGTCGGTGATGACGCTTGGCGGGTGGAACCCGAAGATGTACTGGGATGAAACCGGTCTACCTTGGGTGCCGTCATCTCCCAATACGACCGGACTGGATATGATGACGCTTTATCCTGGCACGTGCTTGTTTGAAGGGGTAAATGTCTCGGTAGGCCGCGGGACGGCTAAACCGTTTGAGATGATTGGAGCCCCCTTTATTGACGGGTTTGCCTTGGCGGATGCTTTTAATCATTGGGATATGGCGGGGATCCGGGCGCGGCCGGTCTTCTTTGTGCCGTGGCGTTCGCAGTACCAAGGGACGTTATGCCAAGGCGTACAGCTGCATGTGACCCATCGGCGTCAAGTCGCGGCATGGCGCGCGGGGGTCATGTTACTATATCAACTTTTGAAAGATTACCCGGATAAGGTGGAATTTTTGAATCCCCACCAGCGAGGTCCCTTGTTTTTTGATCTGTTGGCCGGTTCGGAGGATTTGCGCACGGCCCTATCTTTAGGCCATATTGAGGAAATTTTTACCCGAGAGAGCCATGAACGCGCGCGCTTTATGGAAGAAACGGCAGAGGACCGCTTATATGGAACGACCGACCCCAAGGAGGTGGGACTGTGATTGATTCGGGATTACGGGACCTTATTGGACAAGTATTGGTCTGTGGATTTGCAGGCGATATGCTCGATGATCACGCACGTCGCTTAATTGAAGAGCATCATGTGGGAAATATTATTCTCTTTTCCCGTAATATCCACCATGTGGAACAGGTGCAAAAACTTACCGCAGATTTGCAAGACTTGGCGCGCGCGAATGGCCAAACCCATCCGCTTCTGATCTGTACAGATCAAGAAAATGGCTTAGTGCGCCGCCTGAGCCCCGATGTGCCGGGATTGCCGGGCAATATGGCGGTGGGGGCCAGTCATGATCCGGCACTCAGTTATCAAATCGGGGTCATGACCGGGAAGCTCTTGGCCGCTTGCGGCATTAATATGAATTTGGCCCCGGTATTGGACATCAATAATAACCCGGACAATCCCGTGATCGGTGTGAGGTCTTATGGCGATAACCCGCAGGAAGTGAGCCGACTGGGGACGCGTATGATTCAAGGCTTGCAGGAAACGGGAGTGATTGCCTGTGCCAAACATTTTCCTGGCCACGGGGATACGCAAGTCGATTCCCATCTCGCCCTTCCCATCATTCGTCATCCATTCGAACGTATGCAGCGTACCGAATTAGTACCGTTTGAAGCCGCTATCGACTCGGGCGTTCGTGCCGTGATGACGGCGCATATTGTATTCGAACAACTTGACCCCGAGCGGCCTGCAACGATATCTCCTACCGTGTTAACGGGCCTTTTACGCGAGCGCTTGGGGTTTGAGGGCATGATTACCACAGACTGCTTGGAGATGAACGCAATCGCCAACGGGGTGGGAGTAGGTCGTGGGGCGGTGATGGCCTTATTGGCAGGTGCAGACATGGTGATGATTTCCCATCGCCTCGATCGCCAAGAAGAGGCCATCTTGGCGATTGCTCAGGCTGTCCACAGTCACGAACTGCCCGTTGCACGGCTTGAAGAAGCGGTAAGCCGTATTGCCCAATTAAAAGCGACGGTGAGCTCTTCGGCATCTTCATTGGACATGCCCGATGATCTGCGCGTGGCAGCTTATGATCTGCAGCGGCAGAGTGCGCGGGCTTGTCTTACCCCGTTGGTCGATCAGGAACCTCATTGGCCGTATCCGCGCCGCGTGGCGGTGGTGATAGATCCCTATAAGCCGCATATGGTGGCAGCGGGCTTGGATCCTCTCGACCGGACTGTTCAGACAGTGCGCGAAGTGTTACCGGGAGCCGTAGTGGAAGGGGTTGCTTACGACCACATCGCGCAGGAGTTACGGCTGCATGAAGCCGACTGGCTTTTGTTCGTCACAGCCGGGCAAAAGGTAGACCCGGACATGATTGACCAATTAAGGCGTCATGGGCATTCGGCCGTGCTGTTAGTGCATACCCCCTATAAATGGCCGATGTTTTCACCAGCGAAGCGCGTGTATGCCCTTTACGAAAATACGCCTTGGATGATTCAAGCAGCGGTGCGCGCGTTAGCCTTTCAAGAATCTGGCCAAGGTCATCTGCCCGTGATGGTGGAAGCGATAAGCGACGATGTGACACCAAAGGAGTTGGGGTCTGATGATTGAGCTCGAAATCTTTCAGACAGCGTCTGATGCGGCCCACCGCGTCGCGGAACTCGCTTTGGAACAGGTCGCGGCGCGGCCCGCATCGGTTTTGGGACTGGCGACGGGCTCGACGCCTATTGCAATCTACCAAGATATTGTGCGCCAAGTTCGGGCTGGGCGCGTTGTATGGGATCAGGTGACGACATTTAATCTTGATGAATATGTCGGCCTTTGTGCCTCAGATCCGCATTCTTTTACCTATTATATGCAACAGCATCTCTTTGGGCCGTTAGGCATGCGGAAACAGAAATGGTTTATGCCTCCGCATTGTGGGCCCGATTTAGCTCAGATAGCACCACGTTATGACCAGACAATCGCTGATCATGGCGGCATTGACTGGCAACTGTTAGGCATTGGACGCAATGGGCATATTGGCTTTAACGAACCGGGGACACCCTTTGATAGTTTGACGCATGTGGCGACCCTTTCCGAATCTACGCGCCAGGCTAATGCCGCGTGGTTTGATGGTCATTTGGATGATGTGCCGCAACAGGCGGTGACCATGGGACTGGCCACAATTATGGCAGCTGGCACCATCGTGTTAGCCGCTTTTGGGGAGAGCAAGGCGTGGGCATTAGAGAAACTATTGAAAGAGCCTCCCACGCCGGCTGTGCCGGCGTCGGTGTTGACGCAGCATCCTCATGTCCTTGTGATTGCCGATCAAGCCGCAGCGTCGCGTATCAATGCCTTGGCGGGGCGCGCAGGAACCTAATGTTTCAAAACTCCAAGCCGTCTCGGTATAATATGATGGGGTGACTATATGGCGGCTGGCACGACAACATGGAAGTCAGGATTGGCGGCTCTGACGTGGACGCATTTTATGAATGATGGGCTGGCTAATTTTCTGCCCGGGATTTTGCCTTTTTTAGCCGTTGATCGCCATATGCCGTTGCCTCTCGTGGGATCGCTTATGACGGCACTCTTACTGGCTCAGACTCTTCAGCCGTTGTCAGGATTGTGGGCGGACCATTTGGGAGGACGGCGCCTTATTTTAGGTGGAGTTTTGTTGACGGCGTTAGGAGCCCTACTGCTCAGCATTTTTCATCGGCCTCTGGTGATGATTATTGTTTTGATTTTAACGGGGCTAGGCAATACGCTCTTTCATCCGCAAGCCTTGTCCCAAGCCCGCAAGTTGGCGACGGTCCATCCCGGACTTTTCATGGCCGTATTTTTAGTCGGCGGCGAACTGGGGCGGGCCCTTTCTCCGGCTGCCGCGGGATATCTGGTGGGACACATGGGACTGACGGCATTGAGCCTCATGGCTCTGCCGTTGTTGGTGTCATTGCCGGCGCTGTTCCGGTACATTCCATTGGGCACGTCTTTGCACAAAGCGCGCTCGGCCACGTTTCACTGGCGTGGACACGGACGTCGGGCCGGATGGCTCATTGGCTTTTCGTCGGTACGGTCCGCAACGATTTATGAAATTGTGACATTGTCGCCTATTGTATGGCATGCGCGAGGCGGCTCTTTGGTCAGCGCTGCATCGTTAGTGACCGTCTTTATTGGCGTGGGAATTGCGGGCAATCTTTACGGCGGATATTTAAGTGCCAAGACGGGGCGCCGTCCCATCGTATGGGTCACCACAGTGTTGGCTGCGGTAGCGTTAGCCTTGTATATTGCCTTGCCCCAAGCTTATTTATGGCTTATTTTATCCGTGCTCGGTGTGGCCTTATTTGGTACGTCATCTTTGACGATGCTCATGGGACAAGATATTTTTCCAGACAATCCCGCTATGGGCTCCGGAGTGGCGTTGGGATTGGCCAATGGCCTAGGGGCCTTAATGGTAATGCCGCTGACCGCGATGGCTGGCCACACGCACCCCTTGGCACCCATTTGGTGTTTATTGGTGCTCACGGTTTTCTCACTGATAGCCGTACCGCGACTGCCTGAGTCCAGGGCATGGGCGGCATGAAAAAAGAACGCAAACCCAGTATACTAAGAATTATTTTGAAGACTTGCAGGCGTTGACGGCATAAAACAGAGGAGAGAACGAAATTGCCATCCATTTTCTCACAAATTATCGCAGGAGAATTGCCGAGTGTAAAAGTTCGTGAGAACGACGAGTTCTTAGCGTTTTTGGACATTCGTCCGGTGACCCCAGGACATACGCTCATCGTACCGAAGAAAGAAGTCGATTACTTTTTTGATATGGAGGATCCCTTGCTCGAGCATATTTGGCTCTTTGCTAAGCCTCTGGCTCAAGCTCTAAAGCGGGTCACAGGATGTGAGCGTGTTGCAGCGGTCGTCGCAGGATTTGATGTGCCTCATGCGCATCTACACTTAATTCCTGCGTCGGATATGTCCGATTTGAACTTCGCTCACGCCACACCCAGTACTCCCGCAGAGCTCGCCGAGATGGGAGAACGGATTCGCCAGGCGTTATCGGCATGAAAACGCGGCTGACGACGCTATGTGGGATTGAACGGCCTATCATACAAGGAGGCCTGGCTTATCTTGCGCGTGCGCCTTTGGCGGCCGCTGTTTCGGAAGCAGGGGGCATGGGTCAAATTACAGCCGCCACACTCGGCACGCCGCAGGCTTTGCGTGAAGAGATTAGGGCCGTCAGACGCTTAACCGCAAAGCCTTTTGCGGTTAATTTTGCATTGGGCCATCAGCCGATCGACCTATTGCTCGAAGTGGCTTTGGAAGAACAGGTGCCAGCTGTCAGTCTTACCGGGGGCAATCCGGCTCCTTATGCGCACCGCATTAAAGAGGCCCGGGCACTGTTTCTGGTGTTAACGGCCGGTGTGCGTGCGGCCCAGAAAGCCGAAGGGTTAGGGGCTGATATCATTATTGCGGTCGGCGCCGAAGGCGGGGGACATCTAGGACGGGACGACGTGGGGACGATGGTCCTTACGCGGCGTGTTGTGCAATCGGTGCAGGTGCCTGTGGTGGCGTCAGGCGGTATTGGCGACGGACGTGGGCTATTGGCTGCCATGGCGTTAGGCGCTGAAGGGATTGAGATGGGCACTCGTTTTGTGGCCACCCAAGAATGTCAAGCCCACCTCAGCTATAAACAGCGCCTGGTGCAAACGCCGGAAAACCAGACCGTCGTCATTGAACGCTCTATTGGACGGCCGGGGAGGGTATTGTCATCGCCCTATGTTGATAAGATTTTAGCGCAAGAACAGCAGGTGACCCAACCCGAAGACTTGTGGCCATGGGTAGCGGGAGAGAAAAATGCGGCAGCGGCACTAAATGGTGATTGGGACCATGGCTTTGCCTGGGCCGGGCAGGTTACCGGCTTAATTACAGATATTCCGACGGTCAGACAATTGCTCGACCGAATCGAGCGAGAGGCGGTAGATGCGTGGGATCAACTCAACCAGAACATGTCGACCAACCGATAAGCCCCTTGTCGCGTCGGCTGATTGTGGTCGGCTTGATGCTGGCCATGGCGCTTGCGGCAATGGATGGAACCATTGTCGCGACCGCCATTCCGACGATCGTTCATGACTTAGGGGGATTTTCGTTGTTCCCTTGGGTTTTTTCTATTTATTTATTAGTGCAAGCGGTGATGGTGCCCATTTATGGGAAGCTGGCCGACCTGTTTGGCCGAAAACCCATGCTAATGGTCGGCAGCGCCATTTTCTTATTGGGTTCTGCGTTGTCTGGATTGTCGGGTAGCATGATTGAGCTTATTGTGTTTCGGGGCATTCAGGGTATTGGCGCCGCGGCGATTATCCCGATTTCGACCACAATCGTGGGTGATTTGTTTGGGCTTCAAGAACGGGCTAAAATGCAAGGGTACCTGTCCAGTGTATGGGGCATATCGGCGGTGGTAGGGCCAGCCATTGGCGGATTTTTGGTTGAGTACGCGTCGTGGCACTGGATTTTCTATATTAATGTGCCCATAGGCCTTGCCGCGCTGTTCATGATTGGGCGCTATCTTCACGAACGGCTTGCGCCGCATGCGCACCGCATTGATGCTTTGGGAGCGAGTCTGCTCTTGATTGGCACCGGGGCATTGGTCTTAGGCCTTTTAGAAGGCGGTGTGGGGTGGCCGTGGCTGTCCTGGCCAAGTATCATGGTCTTTGCCGTGAGTATTGTGTCTTTGGGCATATTCTACGGCCACGAAGGGCGAACCTCAGAGCCGATATTGCCGATCTGGGTTTTTCGCCACCGCTTTATTGCCTTAGCCAATGCCGGTAGCTTGGTCGTGGGTGTGGTATCAATGGGGCTTAGCTCCTATTTGCCTATTTTCGTGCAAAGTGGGCTGGGCAGTACACCATTAGTCGCGGGGTTTGCCTTGGCGGCAATGTCCATTGGTTGGCCCGTGGCTTCTGCCTTCTCCGGGAAGTTGTATTTGCGCATTGGGTTTCGGGGGACAGCGCTCATTGGTTCGAGTGTCATGATCTTAGCCAGCTTGGGCTTTTTAGTTCTCACCCTGCATTCCGCCCCATGGCAGGTGGCGCTGGCATCGTTGCTGATGGGCGCAGGGCTTGGACTCAACTCCACATCGCTATTGGTCGGCGTGCAGTCGATGGTGGCATGGAATCAGCGGGGCGTGGTGACGGGGAGCAATATGTTTACCAGGACTCTAGGGTCTACGGTCGGTGTTGCGATTTTTGGCACGCTGGTTAACGCCTTTTTGCTGGGGTGGTTGCGTCGGGCTCCTAGGGCGATTGCGCACATATTACCGCCCGGGTTAAATGTGGCGGCTTTAACGTCAGGAACTCAGACACATCTCAATATGCCGCAATCGGCGGTGTTCTACGTGCGTCAAGGCTTATATGGGGGCATTCACCAAATTTTTTGGGCTTTATTGTTGGTGAGTGTGCTCGCTATTGCATTAGAGTGGTGGCTGCCTAAGACGCATCAGCCTCAAGAAATCTCGTGATCAAAGAGCGCCGAGCAGGAGGCTCATAATGGAGGATATGGTGGAACCGATATTATTTATTTTTACCGGCCCTTCAGGTGCGGGCAAGGGGTCGGTGATGCAAGCGCTGCTAGCAGACGACCCCTCCTTGCGTAAGGTGGTGACGTATACGACGCGTGCGCCACGAGACGGGGAAGTGGATGGATTTGATTACCGTTTTGTAACGACGGAACAGTTTCAGGAGTTGATTGCACAAGGGAAGATTTTTGAATACGAAAACGTCTATCGCGATCATTTTTATGGGTCGCCGCGCGAACTGTTTGTGGAAGGCCATGACGGAATTATTGAGCTTGATTACAAAGGCCGGCTCAAATATCAGGAACGGCACCGCCGTGTTGTGTCGATATTTCTGTTACCACCCAGTTTGGACGAACTGAAAAACCGGATTGTGGCACGGTCGGCTGTCTCGAACCTTGGAGCGCGGATGGATAATGCGGTGGAGCAGTTGCGCCATGCGAAGAGCTATGACTATATTGTGCAAAATACGGATTTAAGCGTCTGCATCGCTCAGGTGCAAGCGATTGTTGCGGTAGAGCGGGCTCGACGATCGGGACAATATGCCTTAGACCATATGATGCACCAGTTGCAGGATGAGCGCTAAATGCGAATTGCGTTGTTAGCGGATGCCGGTAGTGTGCATACCCAGCGCTGGATTCAAGGACTCCAAGAGCAGGGGCATCGTGTGGTGACTTGGTCACAGCGTTCGGGCCCGGTTGGAGACATTCGACGTTTGCCGCCTCCGCGCCGCGGGCGGTTAGATACGCCGGCGGCGGTGTGGCAAATTCGCAAGCAAGTCATGGCTTTCCAACCTGACGTGGTGCATGCCCACTATCTTTCCCATTACGGGCTTTTAGGCGCTGCAGCGCACCTCGTCCCGCTGGTCGTGTCTGTATGGGGGGCCGATATTGAGTGCTTTCCGCACAGTCGTGGGTGGCTCACCCGAAGTCTTGTCCAATGGATTTTGCAAAGAGCCGATGCGATTACGGTTTCTAGCCAATATCTTCAAAAGGTGACCCAACAATATACCGCGAAACCTATTGCCATTATCCCGTTTGGCATTGACTTAAATCGGTTTCGACCTCAAGCGCCCAATACTGGCCCCCTGCGTTTTATTATCAATAAGGCACTAGAGCCGGTGTACGGGATTGACATCATTTTTGAAGCGCTGCGCCATGTCCAGGGTCCTTGGCAGGGACGGGTGTTGGGTACAGGCAGTCAAGAGCAGAGGTTGCGACAAATGGCGCACGACGCCAGTTGGGATGACCGTCTGCAATGGCGTGGCATCGTACCGGCGTCTCGGTTGCCAGAAGAACTGGCATGGGCCGATGTGGGTTTATACGCGTCACGGCGTGAATCATTTGGGGTGGCGCCATTAGAAATGATGGCCTTGGGACGAACGGCTATCGCACACCGGATCGGGGGACTGGGTGAGGTGATTGACGACCACGTCAATGGCCTGTTGGTGGATCCCCAAGTCCCGGGTCTGTGGCAGCAAGTGCTACAGCAAGCGGTCAAAGATCCGGATGCGATTCGTCTGTTGGGCGCGCAAGGGCCTGCTTGGGTCGCCAAACGGTATGATTTTGCTCATAATTTAGGACAGATACAAGAGCTCTACAGACAAGTGCAACGAAAGGCAGGATAAAAGATGGATATCGTCGTGGTCAGTGTAGACCGGTCTCGACCAGATGTTGTGATTGCCAATACCTCGGTGGATTTATTGCATTGCCGTATTACCATGCCGAAAGCGGCGCTAGCAAAGTTGGGCTATAAGGCGTATCGCCCCAAGTTGTTACGACCCGTCATTGACGCCTTGATTGCGCGGCAAATCGCCCGTCATAACGGGGTATTGCCGCTGGGGGGCATTGTGTTGGATGAAAACGACCTTGAGGATTTGCCTGTGGCCCCGCCGGCCTAGGTCAACGGCCCGGGCGGGGCTAAGCGCTCCAGCGTACGGTACTGGCCTTGATAGAACAGTAGCGGAGGATCCTCCGATAATACCGCCATGTCCTCGACGCGGCCGAGCACGACAGAATGGTCGCCCCCAGGGTAGATCGCCTCAACGCGGCAGGCGATATAGGCCAGTGCTGCGGCGAGATAGGGAATGCCGTGAGGCGCTGGAATCAGCGTGAGATTTTCAAAGAGATTAGCCGGAGGGTGCGGGTTGGCAAAGCGGGTACTCAGTTGACTCTGGGAGGCCTTTAAAATATTTACGGTAAAAGGAGCCCCCAGTGTCATGGCCGTGTGCATGCGGGCGTTATGATCGACTGATACCAAAATCAGCGGCGGATCCAATGACACCGATGTCAAGGAGTTCGCCGTCATGGCATGCAAATCGGGCGTCAATTCGGCCAAAATGACGCTAACCCCTGTGGCAAAATGTCCCATAGTTTTTCGGAAAAGTTGGCTATTCACCGTGATAGTCCTTTCTAGCTGACATGATCATGGTATCATGGGCTCAACGAAATGAAAACCCGCGGACATGGGGTGAGCGGGCAGAGAAGAGGTGCGCGATGCTGGTTTCTCGGTCAACCGAAATCTATTTATTAGCGGGAGCGCGTACGCCATTTGGAACCTACGGTGGCACGCTAAAAGACATCGATTCGACAGAACTTGGACGTATTGCGGCAGAAGAAGCGATCCGGCGTGCGGGGTTAGAGCCGGCTCACATGGATTTTGCGATTGTTGGCAACGTGCTGCCTTCCAGTCCCGATGCGGCATATACCGCGCGCCACGTCGCGCTTAATGCGGGTATGGCTATAAGCGCCCCGGCTTTGACGGTCAATCGCCTGTGCGGGTCGGGTCTGCAAGCTGCCATATCGGCCGCGCAATCTCTCGTGCTTGGAGAAGGGCAGGTGGCTCTGGCAGGAGGAACGGAGAATATGAGTCAAGCGCCTTTTCACCTCCGCAATAGTCGGTTTGGCGTCAAGGCTGGGGCGCCGGTGTTGACCGACGGGTTGCTTGATGTGCTTACGGATATGGGGTGCGGTTTAGGGATGGGAGCGACGGCTGAAAATCTCGCAGAACAATATGGCATCACGCGGGAAGCCCAAGATGCCTATGCGGCGCTGAGTCAAGCAAGGGCCTACCAGGCGCAGGTGTCGGGGCTTTTGCAAGAAGAAATTGTTCCCGTGCCAGTGCGCGTCAAAGGACAAATCACGGAGTTTGCTCTTGATGAGCACATGCGTCCGGGGACGACTGTCGAAACGTTGGCGCGCCTGAAGCCAGCCTTTAAGACACCCGGTACGGTCACGGCCGGCAATGCATCGGGTATCAACGACGGTAGCGCCATGTTGGTTTTAGCGACCGGTGATTTTGTGCAGGCCCATGGATTGCGCCCTTTGGCTCGGATTGTCAGCTACGGCGTTGCGGGGGTCGACCCCCGGATTATGGGCATTGGCCCCGTTCCTGCCTCTCGTATTGCCCTGGAAAATGCCGGGCTTGATATTGAAGACGTGGGGCTCGTCGAAATCAATGAAGCGTTTGCTTCCCAGTATTTAGCCGTCGAACAAGAACTAGGGCTTGACCGAGACAAAACCAACGTCAATGGCGGCGCTATTGCGTTAGGGCATCCCGTCGGCGCTTCCGGCGCACGCTTGCTTCTCACGCTAGCCCTGGAGATGCGCCGTCGTCATCAACAGTTTGGCCTTGCGTCACTTTGCATTGGGGGTGGGCAGGGGATTGCGTGTGTGATCGAAGCCGTCTAAAGACCAGCTTATTGGTGATGGGGTACAAGGCGTAAGCCTTCGATGTGATTTGTAGGTCCATGAGGGGTCATACCGCCTACGAGCCATATGACCGACCCACGAACGAAGGTTCCAAAGCCCGATAGCGGCGTCGGGAGCGTGACGGAGGCACGGTAGAGGTGTTGGTGATGAATAAGCCAGATGGTGCTCAAAGGCGAAGTACCGTGCGTCCCGCCTAAGAGCCAAAAATTGCCTCGGATAGAAACTAATTGAGCGTTTTCGAGGCCGGATGGCAACCGCAAGGTCGCTACCAGACGATGGGTGTCCCTTGCAAAAATCCAAATGTCGGGGTTGTCCTGCCCTTGAGTGGTGAGACCCCCAGCGACCACAAGAAACTGCCGAGATACGGCTATGGCAGGGTTTTCAACGGCGAGTGGCAGATGACCCCAAACGCTAAAGTGTCCCCGGTGAAGATGCCAGATGAGGCGAGAGAGGCTTGGGGTGCTTTGCCCTCCCACTATCCATGTTGATCCGTGGGGCCCTATAGCGGTTCCCGCATAGGCTAACGCTTCAGGCAACACATGGGGTACGGTGTGTCCACTAGCGACAGCAACTCCGGCAGTGATGGGCTGCGCGTGTTCAACGCCGCCTGCGACAATGAAATGACCATGCGAAACCAGCATGAAGCTTCCTCGCGCGAAAGTGCCCGAAGGGCCTTGGATGAGTCCTTGAGGGGTAATCGTGGCGGAGAATGAGCTCAGCCCTTGAGAATTGTGGCCGCCTGCCATCTCTAAAAGAGAGCCTTGAGCAAGCGAAGCAAATCCCCATAAGGGTTGGGGAAGATCAAAGCTTGTGGCCTGGAGTTGACGGGTGGTCGGCCAGCTTTGGATGAGGGAAGGGGTTAGGGATCCTTGGTGCATACGCTGTGATGCGTTTACGATGCGGCTGGGGCGAAAGCTTAGAAGATGCACACCCCATCCGGCTACGCCTATCACCGCGAGCACAAACACAAAAAACCGAGGCTTAATGCGCCGCTTAGAAAACCGGTGCGTCATGAGGGAACAACCTCTACGGTTTGAATGTCCGGCAAGGGGATTGTGACAATATCGCGATTCTCAAGGACGCCTTCTACGTTCATGAGCGTGATATGAATGGGCAATAGGCGTACTGGGTTCTTGTCGCCAATATGTTGAATGACCACCCACTGTTGCCCTCTTAAGGCGCGAACCAAAGCGCGGTGCAAGGTGCTGTCAAACGGTGTGGTTAAAAAGTCGTCATAGGCTAAATCATCTGGGTCGTCATATTCTTCGATGTGGGGGATGACGGGGACTCCCGATTGTTCGAGTGCTTTGAATAAGGCTTTGCGGTTATCCGCCCGGACAATGAGATCGGTCGGCGATAGGCGGGCGATTACAAAGTGCTGCAGAATTTTCTCAGCTGCCACAGAATCCTTGGTATCTTCGCTGTGCAAAAGGGTTGCATGCAATAGCCGGTGACGCGTCAACTGTTTGAACCAGTCTTGGATATTGTGCTGCAAGTTGGTGGGAATATCGACGCGCGCCATGTGCCTTAAATCAGCGAGATAGGTGGTGGCATCCCATTGCTGCATAACGGCTTGGGAAATGGCAGGGCGGTCAATGTGGTAAACCGTCATCAAATCATATTTCACCAATTGCGCCATGCTGCTGATTGTCCATAAAACGTAGGGGGAGGTTTCCGGAGGAGCTAACACATCGCCCGTGGGTTCAATCAGCAGGGTTCGCTCTTTCTCAGCTAACAGTTGCTGGCGAAATCCTCCGTAATAATAAGCATCCGTCAATCGTCCTAAGAAGCGGCCGTGATTCTCCCAAATGCCGGCGGCAATAAGGCTTGTCAGGGAATATTCGAGGCTATAAGAATCGTAGGCTCCTGGGATCTTAAGCGCTTTTCCCCACTTTAACACCGCTTGCGTATCGAGCCATTCGTCGGGGTCTAATACGGCTGCCAAGGCTGTAATCACCACAAGAAACAGATTATGATGATCCAGCGCCCACTGCATAATGAAACTCAAAATTTGTGGGGTCGGGTGCGAAAAAAAATTCGTTGCTTCAGACGTGGCAACCAATGATCCGTCCCCAGACAGTGTGACCAGTCGAAAGTAATAGGCTAAGTTAGCGGCACTATCTAGCATTTCAGCGCTGATCCAAGGGGGAAGGACTTTCCTCATTTTCCCGATGGTGCGCCGATACAGCTGGCCCGAATTGGTTTGCGGCAAAGGCTCGCGGCGGGCTTCGGTGACTAGGTGAAACAACGGCAACAAGGCTTCGAATCCGTAAGTGGGAGCGTTTCTGGGGCTGCGTTCGGCGGAGCGCAAGGTCTTGGGCAACTCGAAAACATGTGGCAACAACAGAGGAAAGTAGTCAAAGGGAATGACATCGCGCGCATAGGTATCGCGCAAGGTAAAGGCGATGAGAGTCTCCCCTAAATTCTTCGCCAAGTTTCTGCCGTGAGCCAATTTGCTTAAAGGACTGCGCATGTGCTCTGCTTGAAGCAGATAAGACCGGAGATCTGCTAATTCGTCTGGGCTGAAGGTATGCATAACGTCGTCCACACGAACAGGATTTAACAGCCAACCAAAAAGATCTTGCTGACTTAGGTGGTATTGTTCGAACAATCTATAGAGCGTTTGTGGGTCTAGTCGATCAAGAATTCCAACGAGGGATGTCACACTCACGAGCGCAGACCTCCTGGAAACGGAATGACAGGGGCCTGGTTTGTCTTTGCCGGAGCGCCTGTTTCATCGGCATGGGCAATGTCATAGCGGTAGCCTTGCTCACATAAAAACAGCTGGCGTTTTTGGGCAAAATCTTGCTCCTTGGTATCCTCTGTGACTAAGCTATAAAAGGTGGCCATACCTCCGTCCTTTTTGGGACGCAAAATGCGGCCAAGACGCTGCGCCTCTTCTTGGCGCGATCCGAATGCCCCAGACACTTGGATGGCCACGTTGGCGTCTGGCAAATCGATAGAAAAGTTCGCGACCTTCGAGACGATGAGCACCGGCACTTCACCTGACCGAAATTTTTGATAGAGCTCTTCACGCACGGCCGTAGGCGTTTGCCCCGTGATGAGAGGGGCGCCAATTTCCTGATGAATGGCCTCCAATTGGTCAAGGTATTGGCCAATAATGAGAATATGATCGTCTTGATGTTCTGCCAATAATGTATGTAAGGCCCCAACCTTTGCAGGATTGGATGCTGCAATGCGCGCCCGATCTTGGTCTTCAGCCATTGCATAGCGTTCTCGCCAGGACTCGGGTAACCGTACGCGGATTTCTCGGCAGGCGGCTTCGGCGATCCAGCCCTGAGCTTCGAGATCTTTCCACGGCATGTCAAACCGTTTGGGGCCAATAAGGGAGAAGACATCGTCAGCGCGGCCGTCTTCACGAATCAACGTAGCGGTTAATCCCAAACGGCGGCGGGCTTGCAAACTCGCTGTCAGACGAAATACGGGCGCAGGCAGTAGATGCACTTCGTCGTAGATAATTAAGCCCCAATCATGGTCATCAAGGGCCGCAAAGTGCACAAATTCTCCCTTTTGGCGGTGGCTAAGAATTTGATAGGTAGTCAAGGTCACAGGGCGGATCACCTTGGTGCGCGCGCTGTATTCGCCAATCTCTTCGGGGGTCAGCGTGGTCTTGTGCAGCAATTCGTCACGCCATTGGTGTAAGGACGCAACAGACGTGGTCAAAATCAGCGTGTGGGCCTGGACCTTCTCCATGGCGCCAATGCCAACCATCGTCTTTCCCGCGCCACATGGCAGGACCACTACACCACTACCGCGGTCAATCCCTCCGTCTCCCCAAAAAGCACGAATAGCATCTTGCTGGTAATGGCGTAAAGTAAATGGTTGACCATTTGGCTCACGCTCACGTAAGGCGATGGTCAAGGGGAGGCCCGGCGAATAGCCCGCGCGGTCATCGGCCGGCCAGCCGATTTTGGCCAAGGCTTGCTTTAGGAGGCCCCGGTGGCTGGGATCAATGCGGTATCCAGGGTGCAAGGCTTCGCCTAAATACGGCTGCACCGCCTTTTGATGGGTCAACTGCGTCAACAAATGGGAGTCGTCCGATGTCAACCACAAGCCGTGGCCGTCTGGAGAGATTTCCAGACGGAGTTTGCCATAGCGGCGTCCTTGGTCCTCAATAAAGGTGATAACTTCCTGAGGAACGGGATATTGCGAAAATCGCGTGAGTCTGTCTAAGATTGTGGCCGTTGTCATCCCAGAGGCTACGGCATTCCACAACGATAAGGAACTGACTCGGTAGGTGTGAACGTGTTCCGGGCTTTTGACAAGCTCAGCAAATCCTACCAAACTATCGCGTGCTTCCTCAAACAGGGCGTTATCGACTTCAAGTAATAAGGTGCGGTCTGATTGAACAATAAGAGGTAGACGGTCCACCAAGGCCCTCCCTTAACTGACAACATGATAAAGGTATTGTACAAAATTGCACTGGAGTTGGCTATGTGCGTCGATTGGTGCCAAGACATTCGATCCTATGCTAGAATGACTCGTTGATTCGAGGCAAGGAGGGTTGCTCTATGGAATTTGAAAACACCGTGAGCGACGCAGCAACGCCTCATGAGGTGATTGCTTTTGCGCAGGCTATTATTGAAGGGGAGTCTGACCGTATCGCCACGTTAGCGAACATATCGGCCTTGATTGGACAATATTTGCCTAGGATTAATTGGGCTGGTTTTTATCTCTTTGCCCCTGGCACGCAAGAGGGAGTACTAGGGCCGTTTCAAGGCCAGATTGCGTGTACGCGCATTGCCTTGGGGTCAGGCGTGGTGGGCACTTGTGCCCAACAAGGGAAGACGATTGTGGTGCCCGACGTGGATCAGTTCCCCGGACATATCGCTTGTGACAAGGCGAGCCGGTCAGAAATTGTGGTGCCTATTAGAGATAGTCATGACGTGGTGGCGGTGTTAGATGTGGATGCGCCGATTTTAGACAGATTTCAAGCGGAGGACCAGTTCCTGCTTGAGAGCATCGCGGCGCTGTTGAGCAAAAATTGGTCCTCGATGCGCACGTTTTAAAGACGTAAGGTGGCGATTAAGCGGTTGGGCTTCAGAAGCAAGTCCACCGCGTCTTGGCCGCTTTGAACGACAATATCGGACGCCATGAGTGTTTTGGTATAAGCGCCTTCTTCCCCGAGGACACAAATAGACAAGTCCGCCGCGTTGAGCATAAACGTATCGACAGCGCCGTTGCCGACGGCGATGACATGGCTTAAACGCCGCACGTAGCGCTCTTTATCTTCGCCGGTCTGAATCATGACCGGAGTAATCCCGGTGATGCCAGCGATGACGTCCACCCCGCCATGAGTGCCGGCGGTGAGAATATGTACCTCGAGGTGCGTGCTCAATTCCTGCAAGGCGATAGCCAAGGTTTCGCTGATATGGCCATCGGTAGCCAGGGTACCATTAAGGTCAAAGACAACGTGTTCATAGGTTTGTTTGCCGATGCCAGGAATATTGATGGTCATGGCCACTTGGAGGCCCCCCTTATCGTACTTCTTGTCCGCATTGTAGCATATCGCTCAGGGACTCACAGGGCAAATACGCGGGACGTCCATTCTAAGCCGTTTCTTGTCGGGGTACTAGTCGAAGAAAAAGGGCTGAATGGTATCAGCCCATGGGGTTATTGCTGCTCATTGTCTGGATGATTGGCAATGAGTTTGTCAATTTCGCTGATGCGGTCTGCGATGTCAGCCTGTTGGGCTTCAAGGTGTCGTTTCATGCTTTTCAGGCTGAGTAAATCCTCGGGATCAAAAAACGGATTGGGCATCATGCCTCCGCGGTGATTTCTGCGTCCTCCTTGCATGCCGTGTCCACCAGGTCCCATGTTGTGGTGCATCCCGTGTCGTCCTTGGCAACATTGTTCTGCGTGGTTCATCATCGCAATTTCCCCTTTTTCGGTAGATTGTATTGACTCATCCGGATCAAGGTGGTAAATAACGGCTTCCACTTGTTGTAAATCCTGTGCCGTCAATTTTTGTCCGGGGATGAGATAGTGCCCATCGACGAGAAATTTAAGCGATAGGCCTAGATATTTGGCCGCATCGGCGGGACTAAGGGGGCCATTGGCATCCCACAGAGGTTCTGGTGGCAACGCCTTTCCCAATTGAAGCGCTAAGCGTTGAACATCTTCATATTTAAAACGCCGATGTTGAACTTGTCCTTGACCGATGCGGTAGGTCGGCAGACTGTATTGTTTGGCATACCACCGCACCGTGGCGGGCGAAACACCCAGCAGTACCGCGACTTCTTGGACACGTAAGTAATGGCCAAACATGTTCTCACCTCCCTTGCAGTATATACCTAAGGTTATTCTATTACAAGAATATCCTACAAATAAATTTAGGATATTCTAGAAAACCAGAAGGCGTTGAGATGAATCACAACGTAAAACGTCCAGAACCCGATGGGCAGATCGCTCAATGTTTCGAGAGAATTGGCAGGGGGTCCTAGAGTTCTCGATTAAGGGCCTGTCGATCCGTGTTCGGGTCGCCCACCGCCTTGTAAACCTTCTTGTCCAGGAGGCTAAATTTAGTCACAATAGGATTCTCTCTATGCTGTTTATACATAAAGAAAAGAAAGACGGATGCTAGCGAGCGCGCTAGTCGTAATCTGTACGAATCTCATATTGGCAACCGGTGTTTCTTCTCCTCACGGTGGCAACAAGAACGGAGTTTGTATCGCGGGGCTAAATTCGCCGTCTCAAGCACGGATAATCATTCTCTCTTTAGAACAGGAAACCTTGAGCTTCCTATTACCTCACCAGTTTAACCACGTCAGAGTATTTGGCAACAGTCGAGTCGGCAGTGAGTAGGCGAAATGGGCCGGTCAAGGCTTGGGCAATGAGTAGCCGATCAAATGGATCGTTATGAATTGGCGGTAAGCTCACGACCATACTTGCATCCTCGGCAGTTACAGGCAGTTTTGAAAAACCGCTGGCCTCGATACCTTTGACAAGATCGGAAATCTTGGCATCAAGTTTTCCTAGACCGACTTTGATGGCAGCTTCCCAGATAGAGGCTGCACTAACAAAAACCACATCGGCGTTCAATATCTGATCGGAAATCTCTTGCGTAATACGAGGAGAATCCATGAGATACCATAAGTAGATATGTGTATCGAGCAGTAGCATCAATCATCAGACCCTTCAAAACTCTTTTGGATATCGACGGGCAATGGTTCGTCGAAATCATCGGAAATCCGGATCTTTCCACGTAAAAAGCCAGGTGTTCGAGTTGGCCGAGACGCCGTTACCGGGACAAGCCGCGCAATGGGTTTGCCCGCCTTGGCAATTGTTATTTCTTCACCCCGACTCACCTCATCCAGAAGCCGCGAAAGGTGAGTCTTTGCCTCGTGAATGTTTACAGACTTCACTCAAGTCACCTCGAATGATTGAACATAGTTTAGTTTAGTCTAGTCTAGTCTAGTCTAACAGAGGAATGGGGTCAACCAAAAAAACCGGGAACAAGACTTGTGTCATGTCCCCGGTTCTCAACTTAAGGTGAGATTAAGATGACACACTACGGCGAGGCACAGGCACGCGCTCACAACAGGAAAAGAAAGCGGTCCGCACGAACCAGTGTGGTGAGCCGCTCTATGCACGCTGTGGGTTCAAGACGCCCGAAAGGCCCAACAAGACTCTTAGGCTAAACGGGGAGCACAGCGTCTTGTTCTTCGTCTGAGGGCTCAGGGCAACCGGGATCTTGGGCCAAATAGTTTCCGGTCACGGCATATGCGCGGGCTCGTGACCCGCCACAGATATCATGATAGTCGCAGATCCCACAGCGTCCTTCGAAGTTTCTAGAATCCCGCAAGGTGCAAAAGAGTTCGGAATGACGGTAAATCTCGCTAAAGCTTTGTTGCTTCAAGTTGCCCGCAGAAATCGGCAGGTAACCAGGCGGGTACACGTCGCCATAATGACTAATGAAAGCAAATCCTTGCGCTTCACGGATCGTGGGTGCGGAATCAAGAGGCCGCCCTAAGACGCGAGAAAATTGAGGGGCTCCTACCGATGTGACGCGAAAAGGAACGGTCTGGGCATAATCTTTGAGCCAATGTAACGCCTTTTCAATGCTTTCAGCATCCAAACTTTCAGCGGCACGTGCTCGCCCCGTGGGAATGACAAAAAACACCTCCCAGCTGCGCGCTTTCAGCATTTGCACCAATCGACCCATTTTAGGCATGTCATTTAGCGTAAAAGGAGACACCGAGGTGTTGATTTGCAACGCCATGCCACTCTCTGTAATCGCATGTGCTATTTCTATGCTGCGTGCAAAAGTCCCGAGCACGCCACGAAAGCGGTCGTGCACGGCTTGGGTGGCCCCATCTAAACTCAAAGACACGGCGCTTACGCCCAAATCCTTCCATGTTTGAATCACTTCCGGTGTCAAAAGCGGCGTGACGCTTGGCGCGATGGCGGTGCGAATGTTGCGGCGCACGGCGGCTTTGATAATGGCGGGCAGGTCTTCGCGTTCTAAGGGGTCTCCGCCCGTAAAAATGACCATGGGTCTGGGATGCATTTGGGCAATATCATCCAGCACTCCTTCAATTTGAGAGAGGGTTAATTCGCGAAAATCACGCCGCGGAATGGCGCGCGCCCGACAATGGCGGCAGTGCAGTTGACAAGCGCGCGTGAGTTCCCACGTGATAATATGGGGCGATTCGTTAAAGTTCATGGTCGTGTCCTCCCCTATGTCGGCGTTGCTTGTTCGTCTTGTTGTATTTGATTATGCCGCCTAGGGTAGAGAAGACACAGGACCATTAGGGTTACTTTTGAGGTACCCAAATGGCCCATATCGTCCTATTCAAACTGTTCAAGGAGGGCGTCCCACGCCTCTTGAGCAATGTGTCCGTCATGATGAGCCAAGGGCGTCTTAAGGAAGCCGGGAATCTTTTCTTCGTAAGGCGTGGAAGCTTCTTGATAAATCAGCCCGGTGACCAGCTCATCGGTTTCTTCAAGGCGGGTCAGAGCGCGAGCTCGGCTCGATCGATCGTAAGTCGGGTCTTCATCCAAATTGACCAGGGTCTTTTTATACCAGTCATAGGAATTGACGCGGTTATAGGTTACGCATGGTGAAATCACGTTAATGAGTGAAAATCCGTGATGTTCCATGCCCCGCACAATCAAGTCGGCGAGTTGGGGCTGCCAACTCGAGAAGCCTTGAGCCACAAAGGTGGCGCCGCCCGCAACCGCGAGCATGAGAGGATGAACGGGCGCTTCAATGCTGCCTTGTGGCGAGGTTTTGGTGTGAAAGCCTGTCTCAGAGGTTGGAGACGTTTGGCCTTTTGTCAATCCATAGACATGATTGTCCATGACGATATAGGTGATGTCGGCGTTGCGCCGAAGCGAATGCATGAAATGCCCCATTCCGATGGCATAGGCATCGCCGTCTCCTCCCACGGCTAAAACTCTTAGGGTGCGGTTGGCCAGCTTAACGCCTAAAGCCGCGGGCAGCGTTCGGCCGTGGGTCACATGGATATTATAAGAGTTGATGTAGTTGCCAATCTTTCCCGAACACCCAATTCCAGCAATAATGGCTGTCGTGGCAGGTTCGGCGCCAACTTTGACCAAGGCTTTCTGTAAAGCCGCCAAAACCCCAAAATCTCCGCAACCGGGGCACCACCACGATTTCTCTTCCGTCTTAAAGTCTTGTAATGTGGCCATGTTAATGGGTCACCTCCATGGAGGATGCAATGAGCTGTTGGGCGTATTGAGCTACGTCTTCCGGTAAAAAGGGCACTCCATCATACTTTAGCAAGGTGGCGAAGCGCTGATCATATAGCCCTTGCATTTGAATCAATTGGGCGATTTGACCGGTCGCATTTTGCTCCACGACGAGGATGTGTAAGGAGCCTTGGGTCGCGGAGGCGAAGAGCTCATGCGGGAATGGAGCAATGGTGCGGAACCATCCCACCGCCGCTGCGATCCCTGATTGCTGCAATAATTGGGCAGCTTCGCGGTTAACGGCTGCTGTTGAGCCAATGCCAATCAGCATAAGGTCGGCGTTTGCAGGGCCTTGCACGAGAAATCCTTGGCGCCGGCTATGAATGCTTTGGATCTTGTGCAACCGTTTATCCATCATGCGCGCGCGATTTTCGGGGGCTTCCGACACTTTGCCAGAGGGAGCGTGTTCGACGCCCGTGGCCAGATATTGGCCGCCTGGGGTCCCAGGCAATGTCCGAGGAGAGATGTTGTCGGCGGTAAAGGCGTAGCGTTGAAAGGGCTCAGATGTGTTGCTACCGAACGTTTTGACAATCTTTCCGCGCTCAATGGGGACGGGATTTTGGACGTAGCTTCGTTCGATAGATTGCTGCCATAGGGCAAGTGAAAGATCGGTTGCAATAAAGACGGGGGTTTGATAAATCTCGGCTAAGTTAAAGGCTTCGTAGCCATCTTCAAAGGATTCTTCGAGGGATGAGGGAGTGATCACAATGCGTGGCGCTTCCCCGTGTCCGCCGTAAATCATGGCGAGCAGGTCAGATTGTTCTTGTTTGGTGGGCATACCCGTACTGGGTCCACCGCGCTGGGTGTCCACAATAACAACGGGCGTTTCTGTCATAGCCGCAAGCCCTATGGCTTCTTGCATAAGCGAGAGACCGGGGCCCGAGGTGGCCGTCATCGCTCGGGCTCCTGCAAATCCTGCGCCAATGGCGGCAGTAATGGATCCTAATTCATCTTCCATTTGTACGACGGCTCCGCCCACGGAGGGGAACCATTTCACAAGGGATTCCATGATGTCGGTGGCGGGGGTAATTGGATATCCGCACATCAGGCGGCATCCGCCAGCTAGTGCTCCAAGAGCTACGGCGTCATTTCCTGTCATTACCAAGCGGTCTGCGGGTATGGGCGGAGTAAGCGTCCATGTTGTTTTGAGGGTGTGAGCCGATTCGGATAACGCTTGGTATCCACGCTGTAAGGCCATTTGATTAGCCTTCACGACCTCAGCGCCTTTGGTGCCAAAGCGTTTGGCCACATAATCGTAAAAGGGCTGTATGCCTAGTCCCATCAAGGCGGCCGAAGCACCCGCGGCAATCATATTGCGCATGAGGCCAGATCCGAGTTCCTTGGCCATTTGGGTCATCGGCAAAGCTAACAGTTGCGCATCTAGGCCTGGAGGCAGAACGGGCGAAAAGGCACTGTCTGCAAGAATGACGCCGCCTTGGAGTTCCGATCCTTCTAACTCAATAGTTTCTTGATTGAGCGCCACTAAAATATCTGTATGGCGTGTAGCGGCTTGAATGGGATGCGTCCCAAGGCGCACCTTGTAGTGGGTATGCCCCCCTTTAATGCGGGAAGAAAACGATTTATAGCCGTAGACATAGTAGCCAAGACGATTCGCCACATGAATGACAATATCTCCGGTGGAGTCAATGCCTTCTCCTTGATCTCCGCCAATTTTCCACGCGATCATACCGTATCCCTCCTTGTAAGGCGCCCGCTATTGCACATTGTGCTGCGCGTATCTTTACTGTAGTCCCCGTGTGAGATGATTGAAAATGACAAATATTTATTGTTGGCATAACGAAGTGGAATAGTCTTGGGTGAGTTACAATAACAACCGGAGAACAGGTCAAGAGGGGGCGCTTGGGGTGGTCTTATCACATCTCAAAACATTTGTGCGGATTGTCGATGCAGGGAGCTTGACCCGGGCTGCGGAGCAACTGTCCTTAACACAACCGGCCGTGACCAAACAATTAGCGGCGCTCGAAGAAGAATTTCAGACTACTTTGCTGATTCGTCAAGGGCGGCGTATGCGCCTCACTGCGACGGGAGAAGTGCTTTATCATTACGCCAAGCGAATTCAGTCATTGGCGGAACAGGCGTATGAAGCGGTAGCAGAGGTGGAACGGCCTGGACAAGGAGAAATTGATGTCGGTGCAGTGTCCACGGTAGCGGTGTTTTCTTTGCCCAAAGTCCTGGCAATTTTTACGCGCAATTTTCCTAGATTGCGGATTAGGGTCCACATCGGGGATATTCAAACCACATTGGACGGCATTATCCGGCAAGAACTAGCGGTAGGATTGGTTACGGTCCCGATTATCCATCCCCAAGTCGACTCCATTCCTTTGTTTCAAGATACGGTACGGTTGGTTGTGAATCCTGACCGGGCTCGAAAATTACCCTCTCAGATCAGCTTGGAAGAGCTTGCCCATATGGATTTTATTTCATATCAAACCCCGTCCCGGTTCCGCGCGTTTATGGATGGGATGCTAGAGCAACATGGGATTATCCCCCACGTATTAATGGAATTCAACAGCCATGACTTAGTCAAAAGTATGGTCAAAGTCGGATTGGGAGTGGCTTTTGTCCCAGATTCAGTGGTGGCCGAAGATCTCGCCAATGGAACTTTGACAGCTATCGAAGTACCCGAATTGCCGCCATTGGCGCGTACCACCTCCTTGATTTTGTCCAAGGATCCCCCGCGGACCGGGGGCCTGATGGCGCTTCTGGCCACATTTTTTGACCATTATCAAGTGGAGCCCCGGTTGTGGCCGGGATGGTATTGGGAGACTCGGGCCGAAGAGTCTGCCTTGCCATGGAGTGCTCCTCGCTCGACGGCCCGGCATCCATCCACGCATAGTTAAGAAGACCTGGCTTCTTCTTTTTGGCGAATGCGGCGGTTCAAGGCTTCTTTGGGAATAACGGCCGAGATGAGCGTGCCATGCGCTGCTTCGCCTTGACTATCGGTCGCAACAATGTCCCATGTAAACTTGTTGCCATGTCGTGCTTGCAGCTGAGCGGTGATCTCGACAGCGAAGCCGACAGGGGTGGGACTGGTATGATTTAGCGTCACGTGGGCACCGACAATGACGCACGAGGCGTCTAGAAACGGGGCCAACGCTTCCGCAGCGGCCACCTCGAACCACCCCAGAACGATGGGGGTGCCCAGTACGGGCACGGCCGTGGGGTTGCCCACGGCGATGGCAGTCATCGATTCGGTTACCATACGCCGAATCGTATGACGCAGTTGGGATGGAATATGTTCAAGCGCACAGGTCATCGCCTTAGGGCCTCCACGGGGACCGTTGCGGTGTACAGAGGAGCCAAGTGAGCGATGACATTATAAGTACGCGTAATCAGTTCGGCTGTGCCCACTATGGGATCTGTGCGGTCGAATGTGACGCCTACGGTGAAGCCATGACTTTTTACGTCCGTATGCCGGATGATCTCTTGCACTTTGGCCGGCGAGATTTCCGATAGCGGAAAGGGATCGACCCCGTGGTCATCCTTGTACCAGTAAATAGGGGCGGGGTCCGACAACCGAAAGGCGTCTATGCCATGACTACGGAGATGTTGCATGAGCTGCGGCTTGTCGTCTTCGCCTTCTCGCTTGACGACAAAGCGGACAAACACATAATTTAGAGTAATGCCGACCTCAAAATGGGCAAATCGTTTATAACCGCGCTCGTTGCGTGAAAACGATACCCACGTATCATCGGGCGGGTTAACCCGCCGACGGGCGTGAGAAGCGGTATGGGGGAAGATCGGATGATGTAGAAGATCTGAGAGCTGTGGCGCGAGATCTTCGCCAATCATGGCCAATTTGGGGCGAATATGTGTACGGACAGCGGTCATGCGATCATGAAATTCGGGAATGAGAAAAATATTGAAATCATCCGGGGCGAATCCTGCGAACTGATACATGGTTTGTCCTTTCTACAATTTTCTAGATTGTATGTCTTTCATGGTAGCATATTGGCACAGGATTAACCAAATGCTGGCGTATCACGGTTGTTTGCCATGGTTCCCGACATTACGCCTCATTGTGACATAATCTGCGGCGAATATTGGGTGTCGATGCAGGAAGGAAGGCTAGGAGAAGGGGGACTTATGTGGAAACGTGGCATGAAATTGCTTGGAAGACTTGGGAAAAAGAACAGCTAGAGGCGCAGCCTTCGCTCATCCAAGAGGCTGTGAAGTTCTTGGATGAGGAACGCCGTGCTGTGTGGATTGAGCGTTTGGGGCGTCCATCCTCTGCGTGTGCGAGAACAATGGTCCGCTATATCCACAGTGGCGCCACGCCTTGGCTTGTCACGCCAGGGTTGTCATGGGATATCGCAGAGGTTCCAAGCGCTGTGTTCATGGCCTATCCTGCGCCGTTGGGAAATGATCCTTTGGCTATGCTAGGACTTGGGTTATTATGGGCGCAAAATCGCCCAGAGCGTTTGCAAGATGTTGTCGACAAAGTCGGTGTGGCGGCAATATGGGCGGCGTGGGAAGGCCAAATGAGTGTTCGTGTGGGTGCCAGCTTATGGCGCAGCTTTGTGGCGCATTTTGGCGAGAACCGAACGGATGCGCCCGTTCAGAAATTTTTCGCCTCTGTGACCCACGTAGACGTTCCCGTGCCTCAGATTGCGTGGGGAGATTTTCCGAATTACCAGGCCTATTACGACCAATTGTGTTATGGCGTCGTCCCGCACGATCCGGGGGGAGCCAGTCCGCACGATATTGCGGCGGTGCTGTTGGCTTTGCACTTTGTTCCGACACCGGTGCGCTCCATGGCGTCGCACTTGGCGACCAAAGCGTTAGAAGGACACTTGTTGACACGTGCTTGGCACAGAGCTGTGACGGGTCCCCAGGAAGGAGAGCAGACACAATGGTAATGGGCGAAGCTCAGCTTAGAGAGCGAATGCAGCATCCCGTGATCCAGGAACGATTAGTGGTCACCCCGTTGCTCAGTGATGCACAGGTTAAAGGCGCTTCTATCGATGTCCGCCTAGGCACCGATTTCATTCTCATGAAACGGTCCGCCGCGGGTCCCATTGACCCTATGGCGATGCGCACAGGGGTTCTCGATTATCAAGAACGCGCGCGCGTCGAAGTTGGGGAGAAGATGATTTTACATCCGAACCAACTCGTTTTGGGTGTGACCTTGGAATTTATTCAGGTGCCCAGAGATTTGATGGCCTATGTCATAGGACGATCTTCATGGGGGCGTTTGGGACTCATGGTGGCGACCGCGGTGATGGTGTCTCCGGGGTACCGTGGTAGTTTGACGTTGGAGCTAGCGAATCTTGCTGATACGCCCGTTTACTTGTACCCAGGAACTCGGGTGGCGCAATTGGTCTTTCATCAAGTGGACGGCGCCAGTTCTGCTTATGCGGGAGCAGGGAAGTATACCGGACCCGTAGGTCCTGAGTTCTCTAAACTGTCATGGGATGAGGATTGGCAGGCGATTCAGCGGATGCAGCCGGAGGAGATGTAATGCCGCAGATGTGGACGAAGAGGCATGTGTGGATTGCCTATTTGGCCTTTGTGGCAACGGAACTGTGGCTGAGTGTTCACTTTCCCGAGGCGGATGTGGCAGAATATCACCGCTATGCGGTGGCCGCCACGACCTATCCTTGGTTCCATCATTGGCCACGCGAATATCCGGCGTTGTCCTTGTTTATTTTCTTGTTGCCATTATTGTTGCCCGTGGGGTACCGGATCGCGTTTGCTATATGGGCGTTGGCGGCTTTGGGCGTCATGCTATGGCGCGGCATGAGCCATCACGGTCCCGTGTGGGGGATACGGCTCCTAGGATATCTAGCGGTGGGAACCACCGGACTGTTCGCTCAACGCTATGATATTTTTGCGGCGTTGGCGGCGCTTTTGGCTATCGATTATGCGCTGCGTCAAAAGTGGCGTCTGGCTTGGGCCTTTTCGGTGATAGGATTTTTATTGAAGCTGTTTCCTGCCGTATTTTGGCCCGTGTTCCTCATTCAAGAATGGCGTCAGACAGGGCGCTGGCGCTGGGACCGTTTAGCCTACAGTGTCGGGACTGGGCTTGTTGTCGTTGGGTTTCAGGCGCTAGGTGCTGCTCATCAGGCCTTCACCTCGTATCGTTACCTGTTAGATCGCCCGGTCGAAATCGGTTCGTTGGCGGCGAGTGTCACCGCGATGATAGCGCATCCTCACCTCTTTTATGCCTTTGGATCGATTGACGTCGAAGCCCATGGTTTAGCGCATGGTGTGGGCGTATTTTTGACCGTAACGGGCGTCGTCGCGTGGCTGGCGGTCTTTTATCAACAATACCGTGGCCGCCTTGAATTGGTGCCGGCTGTGACGTATACACTGGGAATATTACTGCTGACGACCAAGGTTTTTTCGGCCCAATATCTGATTTGGCTAGCCCCCTTGTTGGCCATGCGTCGCGGCAATGGCTTTTTGGTCGCGTCATATGCGTTGACGAGCGTGGGCTATCCTATTGGATACGCTATTCCTGGGATGATGCCGTGGGTTGTGTATATCTTTGCCGCTCGCAACTTGCTGTTGGCGGCGGGACTTATTGCCTTGGCGGTAGTTAGCCGCTCGTCAGTGCCGGCTGCACCGTCAACGGGAAAGGAACACTCTCTTTAATTCTTTCACAAAAATTTTCACTATAAGCTTTCAATACTCTCTGAAATTAAGGCTGCCCCTATTGGGACAGCCTCTTTAGAGCTTTTACAGATCCACTCCTGCCTCATCATTGAGGACGCTGTCCACCATGTCTTCCATGTCTGTCTCTTTATCAAGACGTTCGTCGATGGTAATGGTAGTGAGGACGCGATCGGCACCTAGCGTAAAAGGAGCATGATGCATTTGGTCGGCAAGGGCCAAAATAGCGCTAAGCGGGCCATCAAGGACGGTGGACGTCGGAGTCAAGACGGCATCCACTAAAGGACTGTCTTCCGCGATGCGAAAGCACTCGCGGATATAAGGCGCCACACTGGCGTCGGATGTTCCAACAGGCCAGATTTTAATTTCCGCTACAGCCATTTTGCAAGACCTCCTCGTTACTGGGGTAATACGTAAGCCAACACTAGGATTTCTGTTTTGAGGATTTTTCATCACGGGAAATTCTTCATCTGGAAAAGTCCTCCGCGACAAAGTCTTGTGGCGGAGGCGTGCTCACAGATGGCGCAGTTACAACGCTTATGGATCCTAGAATTTACTGCAGCCAGGGGGCAACAACTGCGAAGAATTGGGTCATGACTATCTGTATGCGCAGCATGCTTGATGGGGCATACTACGTTCACTAAAGGAGGGAGCACATGGAAGACGAGCGGAAGGATGTGCAGCACCGATCAGATGACACAGAAAGAAAACAAAAGGAAGGCCCAGGGGATCCCGGCGATCCGGGTACTGTGGAATCACTTAATGAGGCCATTCGCCAAGAGTTGAAATATTTGGATGTCGTGGTGGCGACTCCCTTTCGAGCCGTGCGCCGCACGACCGGTCAACGCTCGTCAGGATGGGCTAAGAGTTTAGATGAAATGTTGTGGGCCGCAGAGGGGATGGCGAGAGTTCCCATAAAAATGCTGCAATCGGCTTTCGGAGAGCCTATGAAGCGCAATCAGCCTTAAGTGAATTAGGTCTAGTCCCACGTGCCAATGCGTAGACGTAATGAAGAAGCAGGTCCGCGCAGCCGGGAGGGATGAGATGTTAAAAAAACTGGGAATGACTCATGACCTATGGTGGCTGACGCTGTCAATGGGACTATGGGGAATGGGCTTTGGGCTCTACGGCATATTGTGGCCGCTATATATTGAAAAGTTAGGAGGAAGCGCCGTCGCTGTAGGCATTATGTCTACTATTGCAGGCATCGCGACGGCTCTGGTGGTATTTCCCGGCGGGTACTTGGCGGACCGCATTGACCGCCGTACATTGGTATTGTGGGGATGGATTTTAGGCGTGCCTGTGCCCTTTTTATTTGCCTGGGCCCCTTCTTGGCAATGGTTAATTCCTGGAGTTTTGCTATATTTTGGATCCGCTTTTTCGACGCCCGCTTTGCAGGCGGTGATTGTGGAAGAAGCGTCGGGAGAACATCTTGCGACCGCATATAATGTTGTCATGAGCGTTTTTGGTGCTGGGATGGTCATAGCACCTCCTGTTGGTGCCTACCTGGCCTCGCATTATTCATATCAAACGGTCTTTGTCATCAGTGGCATTCTCTACACCGTCTCAACCCTTACCGTGCTTCCTGTCCATTCTCATCCTCCGGTAGCGCGCAAGGCGTCATATCGTCCCCGGTGGACCCCTAAAGGGCGCCCCCGTTTGTTCCAGTGGATGATTTTTGCTGCCGTCTTAGCGGTCGTGCAGGGAATGGCATTTCCTTATGTGGTGCCGTTTTGGAAATCTGTGGGACATTTTTCCTTGCAAACCATTGGTTATTTGGGCAGTGTCGGCATCTTGTGCGGCACCGTGGGAGGGCCGATTTGGGGAAAGATTGGAGAAAAACATGGCATCACGGCCACCATAGGCTGGGGTCTTGGTCTGGTGACACTGGGATGGCTTGCGATTTTGTGGGCTCCTGGCAGTGTGACGTGGGCCTTTATCTCCGGTGTTTTCCGCGGAGGAGGCGAGTCTGCGCGTGGTCTTCAGGGCGTTGCGGTAGGGCGGGTGGTACGCCGTGAAGAAGCGGGGACAGCCTATGGATTGTTTAACTTGGTCACCGAAACCGCAGGCGCTTTGGCGCCTTTACCCGGGGGCATTTTGTATACGCATTGGCCTTATGCCCCCCTCGTAGTCGCGGCATTTTTCACAGGCCTTATCGCGTGGTGGCTCGTCAATGGTCTCCCCGGACGCCCCATTCCTCCGCCCCCTGTGACCACGCCCTAACGTGATACACTAAGGGTAAAAGACGGGGAAGGGGAGAGACACTTCATGCTCAAACGGCTGCTGGCAATCTTTTTCATTGTTCCCCTAACAGAATTACTGTTATTGTTCCTGATCGCCCATTTCTTGGGATGGGGATGGACCATTGCGATTACCTTGGCGTCATCGCTATTGGGCGCGTATTTAGCCCGGGTCAGTGGGAAGCAGTGGTGGGAAACTGTACAACGGGAATGGGCCTCTGAGGGATTTCCTGTGCACCGGTTGGGAGAAGGAGCTTTACTGTTAATTTCGATGGCGTTTATGATTACGCCCGGACCGCTCACCGGTGTGATTGGGCTACTGTTTATGATTCCCAAGGTACGCACAAGTGCAGCGCGCATGATTGGGCGATGGGCATCTAGACGCTTTATGGAGCGTTTTTGGCGGTAACGCTCACAGGCTTGGTCGTGCTCATGGGCTGTGTAGGCCAGGCAAGGGCGACGATAAGGAGAGCATAAGGCCACATCATGCCAGGATCCGTGCCGGTGCCCGTTAAAAGGGTTCCAAAAGCTTGGGGAATCGCCCAAAGGAAGAGCAGCCAAGCGAATTCGACGATGTGAGTTATCGTAGCCTCGGGATTCCAAAAATTGAGGATGGCAATCAGTGCCATTATCAGACTAAAGATGGCATTATCCAAGACCGGATGAGTCTGTGCGCTAATGACGAGCGCGTTGATGGTCATTTGCAGCCAAGCCGGTTCGGGGCCGTTCATCGTGACGTCACCAAATTGTGCGGCCAGTCCAGGACCCGTCCAAAACCCCGAACTTGGTAAGACTTGCCACAATAACCCGAGCAGCCAAAATCCGCCGAACCCCCAACGTGCAAGACGGCTGCGATTTTCTTTTGTCCAAAGGGTCTTGGGGGCCAATAAAAGGACGGCCGCTACAAGATAGAACGGGATGGAACCGGGAGATCCTTGAATGATGGTAGGGGAGCCCGATACAAGTCCTCCCAGCCCTTCTGCAAAGACCCACAGAACGATTCCCCAAGCACACGATAGCCATAGGCCTGTACGGCCCATGACCCTATCAGGGCCCCATAAAATGAGAATGCCAATGATCAGTTCGATATCAAAGTTGACGATGTTGGATAAAATGCCGAGATGAACCCACCACTTAGCTCCTGCGAGCATGACGTGGTAAAGCCACGCAGGCTGCGAATCTGTTGCGGCGGGGGCCAAGACATTGCTGATAAGAAAGGCATGGTACATGGCCGGTTGCAGCTTGAGCAAGGCATCAACAATCCATAAACTGCCCAAGCCGTAAGTGAGCGTTCGGCGTGCATTAAAGGCCATGGTTCGTCCCTTCCTCTGGTAGAGTATAGCCTAGAATTGGGGTCGCGCGCTTCTCATTTGACAATTAGGGTGCGAACGATATCAGCGATGAGGGTACTATAGGATGTGGTTAAAGACGTTTTCGGCGATCCTCCTAAAAGCCATCGTTCATGGCCGTGTGGACCGATAAAGTAAAAATAGGTGGTATGGTAAACGGAGCGGGTCTGGGGAAATTGTTGCACAAGGATGTGGTACTGCGACCACAATTTCGTGAGGGATGGGACGGATCCTGTCAGGAAATACCAATTCGCCATGGACGTCAGATGGTGTTTAACATCGAAGGCATTGATGTCACCAACTGAGGTCCAATAAGGATTGACATTGAAACCGACAATCGCGACGTGTTTGGATAAAGACCCGAGGAGGCGGTCTGCGTTTTTCATTTCCCCTGCGACGACTGGGCAGACCGTGGTACATACGGGATCAATGGGAATTAAAATCACGGCTTTCCCCTTAAAATGACTCAGACTGAGACGTTGTCCGCGTTGATCGATAAGCGACCAATTTGGGGCTTTCTCGCCGTGCAACCGCGTGAGGATGCCCTCTTGAGCAGCGCCTTGTGTGGGTCCCGCAAACGGCGGCGGCGACAGGGCAGGGCCTTTTGAGGACAATTTTCCCCAGGTCCAGCCCACAACCCCTGCCATTATGAGCAGGAGCATGAGCCGCACTGAGACTTTGCGGGACCAGACAGGCTTAGTCGTTAGATACTTCATAACGAGCCTCCTTAAGGGATTTTCGACAGGGGTGTAACAACGCCTTAAATTCTTTCCCATTAAAAGAGGAATTATGTCGAAGCAGGGAGAAGTAGGAAAAATATATCCGGATTGCTTTTAGGGAAATACACAGCGCGAGGAGCCATGATGGTCTTCAACCGCATGAAGGACGAGGCACACAATGAGTGATGAGCCGCTTTCTCAAGAAGAAATTGATAAACTGCTGCAGGCGGTGCTTTCTAAGGAAGCCCAAGAAGAACCCGCGCCAGAACCGGTCGGGACTCCGACCGCTGAAGCGGCCGATTTGGCCGGCTCCAAGGACGAACCGAGCGAACTGCCCTACCAGAACGAGCCCCTTGTTGAGCACTCAGGGCATCTGGCCCGCGATTTAGGGAAATGGGCTCCGTTAGCGGACTTGCAGTTGTCTTTTTCTGTCGAAATTGGAACAGCGCGGCTGGTGGTAGGGGACGTCATGCAATTTGGAGTGGGGTCACGCATTGCGCTGAAAAGTCGCTGGACGGAACCCTTGCAGCTTAAGCTCAATGGAAAGGTCGTGGGCCACGGCCGAGTGGTGTTGGTAGGGAACAAATTTGGCGTACAAGTGACGGATTGGGGTCGGGTGTAGGGGATGGAACAGCCTTTGCGGTGGACCATTTTGGTAAATAGTTGGGCCATGGGTGTGGAGGCGGTTTGGCAGGCGTTGGAACCTCTAGCAGATAGCGTGCAGGACATCGTCTGGATGGAGTTAGGGTCCTGGCATCGTCAGGTAGAGTTGCCGCCTCAATGTCGCCTGGGTCCTGCCTGGCAAGGCAGTTTTGCCGAGCAGTATGACCGCGCTTACGCCCAAACAACCGGTAATGTGGTCTTATTGTTGGAGGGAGGCGAGATTGTCCGCCGGATGGACTGGCGCCAGTTAGAAGAGGCGGCCCAGGGGTCTTTTGAAGCGTTGGCGTTGCCAGTGGCTCGAGACAAGGAGTCGACACACCAGGAGATCCGCGTGTTGAAAAGGCCTGCCGCGGTGGGATTTCGTGGAGCGATTCGGGCCAATTCAGGGCCTGAACTGCTAGCGTTTTGCGAGCCCATTGGGGATATCGATGTCGAGGTGGACGCCTCGGAGGCGATTTGCAGTTGGGCGCCTGTGGTGCAGGACCTGCTTCGAGATGATAAGGTGCCGTGGGAGATAAAAGCGCGGGCTGCTTTGGAGATGCGTCAATATAGTGTGGCCATGGACTGGGCGAAAAGGGCCCTCGGTCGGCGTGCTTTGCCTTCGTCCCAAAGCCAGGTGGCTTTGCAGTTGATTGAAGCGCAAGCGCTCTTGGGGCAAGAACGCTTCAAGGACACCTGGAGACTCTGTGTCTCCTTGCTCTCCCGCCATCCGTCAGCTGATGCGGTGTATACGGCAGCCCAAGCACTTATGGGCTTAGAACGATTTGAAGAAGCCGCGGCCTATTATACGCAACTTGGCTCGGGACTTTATGGGAAACGCCAATTTCAAGAGCCTGGCGCGGATTCTTATCGCGCGTGGTTAGGAGCGGCCAGGGCTTTTCGTGCCATGCGCCGCGATAAAGATAGTTTCGACATTCTTATACATATTTTGTCGGAATATCCCTTTTTTCGCGAAGCTTGGCAGGAAATGTTTCGTTTGCTCCCTGCCGCGGAACCCAAAGAGCTTTATGCATTATTAACGCATAGTATCGCCCCTTCGAAAATTCGGGAGTTTTTTAGCCGGTTAACGCACCCCACAGAACCCGAAGACATTTTTCGGCATTGGTTGGGTGTGTAGAACATATTTCTTCCTGCAAAAGAAGGAGTTACCAAAATGGTGTCGAAAAACCGTAGAAATGCACGAGGGGAGGGATGACGTTGGTTAATAAGTCGCTGGCATTTTTTGAGAATGGGCAAGCGGTCCCAATGACCACACCAATTTTTCAGACGCCCCGGTCCCGTCCGCGAGGTCGACGCCGGGATAGTGACCGTTATTTTCCCAGCGGCGAGTTGATTCCAGGCCGGGAAGAGCTTATCCAATACATTCTGAAACATGTTCTCTACCAAATCGATCCCGTCTTGGGGGGGCCAATTTTTTGCAAGCACATCATTAAGCCCAACCGTGAGCGCAATCGGGAGAGCATGTATCACGTCGTGCTGGGCCCGCCGTCGTGGACGGGAGTTTGGGAAGTGATTGGCAATCGCCGGATGTTTGATATTCATGCGGAGTACATTCCCGAAGATGGAGTGTGGCTTCCCCAAATTACCGTGTCACCGGGCAACTTTATTGGCGTCGGGAAGCTTAATGGAATTGAAATGGATCCGGTGCGTTTGCGCCGGGAAATTATTCGCCGGGGATTTGCCACGCCGGAAGAATACGAATGGTTTGCCAGCCCTTATCTTTCGGTACGTCGTCTGGCGATTGACCGCGCTAAACGCGGCATTTGGATGTAGAGGTCAACGCGCGGTGTTGGACGGATGGGGAGTAAAGGAGGATTTATGCGCTTAGATATCACGGCTATCGGCGGAATTATTTTTGGGGTGTTGGCCATTGTGACGGGATTCGTCTTGGAGGGCGGCCGGGCCGGCGCGTTGTTGCAAGGCACCGCGGCTTTGATCGTAATCGGCGGCACAATGGGGGCGACGGCGGTATCTTTTTCGATTGATGATTTGAAAAAAGTCCCCATGTTGTTCCGCATGGGTATGACGCGCAGCAATTTTGATCCCATCGTCCTCATTGATCAGTTGGCGGGCTATACCGATATTGCCCGCAAACAGCAGCCCTTGGCCTTGGAGCCGGAAATCGCGCTGACCCACGATGAGTTCTTAAGCAAAGGATTGCAATTGATTGTGGATAATGCCGACCCTGTCTTGATGCGCCAAATGCTTGAGTCTGATATTTATGCGCGCTACTCTCAGCAAAAGATGGGGGCGAGTATCTTTGAACAAGCTGGGGGTTATGCACCGACGATGGGGATTGTGGGGACGGTCATGGGATTGGTCCATGTCTTAGGAGAATTGACGGGGAATCCCAATGCCCTGGCCAGTGCCATTGGCCTTGCATTTGTAGCAACATTGTACGGCGTCTCCAGTGCCAATCTGTTATGGTTGCCGTTAGCGACCAATCTCAAGAACAAGGCCAAGCACGATTTGCTGATGCGTCAAATTGGTTTGGAAGGTCTTTTGGCGATTCAAGAAGGCATGGCGCCCAGTTTACTGAAAGACAAGCTGATGTCCATTATTCGTCCTTCCGGGTCCCCACAGACGGCTCCTAGCACCACGGCCGATGTAGGGGCTCAAGGTGCGTCAGCCGCGAACGGTGCGGCGCAAGCGTCATGAACACGTTATGGGAGAAAGATGACGAAGAAGGGGCTGGCAACGAAGGCGGCGGGATGATGCGCTGGCTGTTGACCTATGCGGATTTGATTACGTTGCTGTTGGCCTTTTTTATCATTCTTTATGCCATGAGCCGAAACCAAGAGGTAAAATTCGCCATGGTTTCGCAAGCGCTCGCCCAGCAATTTGATTCCAAAAGTGTGGTCGGATCGTCGCCTGGCCCTTCGATTATTAACGGCCTGTCCGGAACACATGCGGAATTAGCCAGTATGAATCATTTGCAAAATGAGTTGCAGCAGGCGATTGCTGCGAAGGGGCTCGCTAACCAAGTATCGGTCGGTAGCAATGGACGAGGGGTAGAGGTCAGTTTAAATGCTTCTTTGTTGTTCCCGCCAGGGTCAGCGCGGATTTCTTTACAAGCGCAAGCCTTATTAGAAACGCTAGGCCAGGCCCTGAAAACTGTGCCGAACGATATTGAGGTTGCGGGATATACGGATTCGACACCGATCCGGACCGTGCAATATCCGAGTAATTGGCAGTTGTCTGCAGCGCGCGCGGCCAATGTCGTCTATGTTTTGGCGCATGTGCCAGGGATTATGCCGCAGCGATTGTCCATTGCCGCATTTGGCCGATATCATCCCGTGGCCAGTAATCAGACGGCCCAAGGACGGCAACAGAATCGGCGGGTCAATATCTTGGTGCTTTATTCGCAAGTGGCGCAAGTGGCCATTGGCAATGGACCCTAATAGGAGGAGGAAGACATCATGGGGTTGTTCGATACCGTAACCAACCAAGCCGTCGTCACGGCGCTCAATCTTTCGCGTAAAGCCGAAGCCTTAGTCGCCAACAACTTGGCCAATTATGATACCCCTGGCTATAAAACGGAAACCCTGTCGTTTCAATCGCAGCTGGCCCAGGCGATTGCGCAAGGGCCGGCCCAAGTCGCTCAAGTCAAAGGGCAGATCGTAATCAATCCGATGGCCTTGCAGCCCGACTTGAACAGTGTGTCGATGACCCAGCAGACGACGGATTTGGCCAAGACCCAGTTGCTCTATGAGACCGCGGTCCAAGCCTTTAATTATAAAGTGACCGAAGTAAAAATTGTTAGTGAAGGGCAGGCTCAGTAATGTTTGATGCGATGCAAATCACCTCAACGGCCTTAAGCGCAGAAAGCTTGCGGTTAGATTTAGTGGCCAATAATTTGGCCAATGCCACGACAACGCGTACATCTACGGGTTTCCCCTATCAAAGCGAGTCGGCGGTTCTGACCAGTTTGCCGGCAGCGACCAGCGGGCCTAATCAAGGGGTCGGACAAGGCGTGATGGTGACGGCCATTTTGAGTAGTCAAGCGCCTTTCCCTGAAACGTATGATCCGACCAGTCCTTTAGCGAACAAGGCGGGATATGTGGCCGAGCCCAATGTCAACTTGTCCACTCAGATGGTCGATATGGCTGAAGCGTCCCAGGCCTATCAAGCCAATGCGAATGCGTTTACCGCAGACAAAAATATGGTCTTAAAAGCCTTAACGTTAGGAGCGTAAACGATGAACATGGTAGGATTGAACGTTGCTAATGTATCGGCTTTGGGGCCTTCTACTGCCGCCAAATCTTCAAGTTCCAGCTTCGGCGCATTGCTAGATGGAGCGGTGCGTCAGTTGGAAATGAGCCAGGCTCAAGCTAACCAGCAAATTACCGGGGCCATGACGGGACAAGTATCGGTGACCCAAGCGATGGTGGCCGTCAGTGAAGCGCAGAGCACGCTGGATGTGGCAACGGCCGTTCGCAACAATGTGGTACAGGCGTATCAGACCATTATGAACATGTCCGTGTAACTGATTAGGGGTTGACGATGAACGAACGAATTAAACAATGGGGACAACGGCTCGTCGCTTGGTGGAAGAATCTTTCGTCCACCAAGCGCTTGCGCCTTTTAGTGATTGTGGCAATGGCGGCGAGCATCTTGGTAGTGGTCGGGCATTGGGTTACCAGTCCTGATTGGCAGCCGCTCTATACCAATCTCAGTGCCCGAACGGCCGGGCAAATTACGACGCAATTAACGTCGATGAAGGTGCCGTATGAACTGGCAGACCAAGGTCGTACCGTGCTCGTTCCCAAAAAGGATGTTGACCAGGTGCGAGTGGACTTGGCGGACCAAAATATTCCCTCCGGTACGGTGGGCTTGCCACAACCTCTGACCTTTAGTTTGGGGGAGACGGATCAAGAGATTACGCTGAGCCAGTTGGCGAATGTCGAGGCGGAACTCGAGGCGACGATTAATTCGATTAATGGCGTCCATGATTCCCGTGTGCTCATTAATGAGCCGTCTCCTGCCCTCTTTGGGGAGAGCACGGCACAGCCCACGGCGTCGGTATTTTTAGATCTAAATCCGGGAGCTAATTTAAGTGGGGCCCAGGTCAAAGGCATTATGAATTTGGTAGCCCATTCCGTTTCAGGCTTGTCTCCCGCGCAGGTGACCGTCGTGGATCAAACCGGGGCGTTGTTATCCCAAAACGCGTTAAACAATCAACCCTCCTCCCAGATTACTGGGACGAACCAAGCGGAATTGGCCGCGGAAGACCAAGTGGATAGTCAAATTGCGCAGAACGTGACCTCCATGCTGGACCAGGTACTGGGACCAGGGGCTGCGGTGGTGCGGGTGAATGCGACGCTCAATTTTGACCAATCCACGGTAAGCTCTACCAATTATGGCAAGGCGGTGTTGTCGTCTCAGCAAGTGACGACGAATACCAGCACGCAAGCTGCCGGCGCCACGACCCAGACGGCGGGAGCGGGTGGCAATACGCCCACGTATCCCGTGACCACGTCAGGGACAGGCCCCAGCAAATCTACCAGCAACAGCACCATTAGCCATTGGTTGGTGGATACGCAAAGTACGCACCAAGTGATTCCTGCGGGCAGTATTAATCGCATGACGGTGGCCGTGGCGGTCGACAAGCCGTTAACGGCGGCGCAGAGCGCGTCCTTGAAAAACTTAGTGGCTGCGGCAGCGGGAGTGGATAAAGCGCGGGGGGATGTGGTGACCATTTTGGGACAGCCCTTTAACCGTAGTCAAGTGAACTTAGCAGAAAAGCAAATGGCCCAAGCGGCCCGGGCTGCTCAGATTCGCCAAGATATCATGGACGGGCTCATTCTTTTGGGCATTTTAGCGGCCGGTGTCATCGTCTGGCGCTGGGCCAAAAAGGCTGGGCAGCAAGCGGCTTTGCAACCACGTCTTGAACCCCAGTTGGCAACGGGTGGTTCGGGCAGCTTGTCGGTGACCGATTTGCTTAATGAGATGCGGCAGACCAAGGAGCCTAGTTTGACCGATGTGGCCAAAAGTCATTTACAGGAGTTGCTGCAAAAAGACCCTGAAAGTGCCGCGCGTCTTATCAGGGCATGGATTCAGGAGGATGACTGATGAAGCTCTCGGGTTCTAAAAAAGCAGCTATCCTCTTAATGAGTTTGGGAGCAGAGCAGGCCGCGACGCTTTTACGTTATTTGCGGCGCTCAGAAGTCGAAACGATCACCATGGAAATTGCCAACATGAAGCGGGTTGACTCCCAATTGATGGATGATGTCCTCAGTGAGTTCTACCAAATGTCGCGGGCAGATTCGCAATTGGCTGAAGGCGGCATGGACATGGCCCGGGACATGCTCGAAAAAGCGTTTGATGGACCAAGGGCTCAAGAAATTCTTACACGGCTGACCGGACTATTACAGCGGCGGCCTTTTGAAGCCTTGCGCAAGGCAGATCCCAGTCAAGTCATGACGCTGATGATGAATGAGCACCCGCAGACGATTGCCGTCGTATTGGCCTATATGGATCCCACCCAAGCGTCCCAGGTCTTGTCCTCGTTGGAGCCTGATTTGCAAAGCGATGTGGCCCGGCGTATCGCAATTATGGGGCGAGCGGCGCCGGAAGTCATTAAAGAAATTGAGGCGTTGATGGAAAAAAAGCTCACCAACTTAGCCGCTGAGGAAATTTCAGGGGCTGGCGGAATCAATGCCATTGTACCGATTTTAAACAACACCGATCGTACTTCTGAGCGGTTGATTTTACAGCGCTTAGAAGAGTTTGATCCGGAATTGGCGGATGAAATTCGAAACCGCATGTTTGTGTTTGAGAACATTGTGCAGATTGATGACCGGGCGATGCAAAAAGTGCTGCGGCGGGTAGACAATAAGACCTTGGCCTTGGCACTTAAGGGGACCCCTGCCGAAGTGTCGCAGAAAGTCATGAAAAATCTTTCCCAAAAGGCTGCCGAGCTTTTAAAAGAAGATATCGATGTGTTAGGGCCGGTTCGTATTCGTGACGTGGAGCAGGCGCAACGAGAGATTGTCAATGCGATCCGTCAGTTGGAAGACCAAGGGGAATTGGTGATTTCACGAGGGGAACGTGATGACTTTGTCGTCTAAAGTGATTAAAGCGGGGCATATACGACACGGGGATGAACCTGTCCAACTAGGGAGCGCAGTCGATGTAAAGTGGGTGTCGTCGATGGATGGGACGATGCATGAGGCAATGAACGCCGCTGAAGAAATCATTGAGCGGGCTAAAGCCGAAGCGCAAGCCATTTTGGATGAGGCGCGCGAGGAGCGTCAGCAAATTCACCAAGCCGCCCATGCTGAGGGATATCAGGCGGGCCACGCGGAGGGCGTCGTAGCCGGAAAACAAGCAGCGCACAAGGAATGGCTTAAGATTCAGGAGGCAGTGCAAGGCGTTCTAGAGCGGACCCAGCGTCTGCAGCATTATGCAGACCGGCTTGAGCCCGAGGTCGTGTTAGCCCAAGCTGCGGCTTTAAGTGCAAAATTTTTTAGTCAGCAAGCGCGAGAAAATCCCCAAGCGCTGAAAGAATATTTGACGGCGTTGCTCGGAACCGTTGGTGACGACGAGGTGGTCCTATTCGTCTCCCCGTCTTTTAAAGCCACCGTGGAATCGCTAGCGAAAGAGTGGGCGGGCCCCTGGCAGCATGTGCGCGTGGCAGTCGACCGTGAGTTGGATGCGCTGGAATGCCGGGTCCAAGGGGAACCTGGTGGGCAAAGTTTTTTAGCAGGCCCCATTACCACGCTGACGGCAGTATTAGATGAGGTGCTATATGGGGATTACCACGAGGATTGAAAAGATGTCTGATGCGCATCGCTTTATTCCAGCCGGCCGCATTGTCGCTCTGCGGGGGGCAAGCTTAATCGCGCGAGGCGTGCGCATGGCCGTGGGCGAGATGGGGACAGTGGCCTTAGCAGGAGGCGCTTCATTAGCCGTGGAGTGTGTCGGGTTTTTACCCGGTGAAGAAGTGTTGCTGACCCCCTATCACGACGTCGAGGGGCTGAGGCCGGGTCTGTGGGTTAAAGCGACCGGCCATAGCGCGAGTGTGGTCACCGGACCTGCGGTGCTAGGACGGTTGCTGGATGGATTGGGCCAGCCCCTGGATGGGGGGCCCGCACCCATGGGCCCGAGACAATCATTGCGGGTGGGGCCTGTTCCCCCCTTAAGCCGCACAAGGGTGCATACGCCACTGTGGACTGGCATTAAAGCGATCGATGGATTGCTAACGCTGGGTAAGGGTCAGCGGACGGGAATTTTTGCGGGGGCTGGCTACGGGAAAACTACGCTTCTGCAACTGATTTTGCAAGGAGTGCAGGCCGATGTGATGGTGGTTGCGCTCATTGGCGAGCGCGGCAAAGAGGTTGCAGAATTTTATCGGGAAATGGATATGGCAACCAGACAACGCACGGTGCTTATTGCCGCCACATCTGATATGCCTGCCATTTTGCGCCTCAAAGCGGCTTGGTCGGCTACGGTTGTGGCCGAGACGTTTCGCAAACAAGGCCTAGATGTGCTGCTGGTCATGGACTCCCTCACCCGTGTGGCAATGGCTCAGCGTGAGATTGGGTTGGAGACGGGCGAGTTGCCCGCTTCACGGGGGTACACACCCTCTGTATTTCATCTTCTACCACGTCTATTGGAGAGACCCGGCGCTTATCAGCGCGGGTCGTTGACAGGAATTTACACGGTGCTAGTGGACGGTGTCGACGCGCGCGAAGATCCGTTGGGCGATAGCGTGCGAGGCTTGATTGATGGGCATATCTTGTTGTCACGGGATTTAGCCGAACAGCACCATTTTCCGGCCATCGATGTGGTGAAGAGTCTCAGTCGTTTGATGCCCGACTTGGTGAGCGCGGATCATCTTCGGGCGGCCGCGCGGATTCGCCGGTACGTCTCTCACGTTATGGACTCGGAAGACTTGCGCGCGGTGGGGGCCTATGTGCCAGGACGGGATGCCGCTTTGGATGAAGCGTTGGCGCGTTATCCGCACATTCGTGCCTTCCTCGATCAGGAGGTAGGCGACATTGTGCAGCCGCATGTGATGCAGCAGGCCCTTGAGGGATTAGCAGGAAAGGAAGAGGATGTCCATGACGTGGCAACGGTTGATGAACCATTTGCGGCGGAGGGAGCGTGAGAGCCAGGCTGCATATCAGCATTGGTCGGAACAGCAAAAGGCCTTGCAAAAGGAGATTGCGCGCGGGATTGTGCCTCAAGTTATTAACCTGGGAGCCGAAATGACGGCATTTGACATTGCCGATTATTTTACCGACAGCCTATTCCAAAAAGCCCGATTAGAGCGGGCCCAAAAAGAGGAATTTGTCGTAGCGCAGCGAATTTTAGAATGTCGGGAGGAACTTATGGCCATTCGCCAGGCCCAAAGACAGCTGGAACGTTTTCAAGCGCGTCAAGAGGCGGTTGCGGAACGCAGGCGCCAAAGGCTTTGGAATGACGAGATGGTTTCCCTCAGCATGACCCGGCAGCAGATAGGCAGGGAGGCTGTAAAGACTGGTGGCTGTGCTCGAATCCCATCAATCCGTCTTTCTCGTGGTACGCCCCGGACGGGTAGTGCCCACTCGGGTTATTCGGAGCGTGAAGCAGGAGATTTATCTTGAAGCCTTAAAAGACCACGACCTTGAATTGACGCCTTTGCCAGGTCAAACGGTCCAGGTGCGTTGGATCTCTGATGACTGTCTCTTTGAGCAGCCAGCTGAAATTACGGAAGTGCTCGATCCTATTCCTATGATTGTGCTCAAACTCATTGGGGATGTGCACATGATTGAGCAACGTGGGAGCTTGCGGGTGAAGGTTACCGTTCCCTTAGAGTATGGGCTGTTGCGGGCGGGTTCTGAGGTGTGGATGACGACCACGTTCGATTTGTCTGCGAGTGGTTTGCGATTTCCGAGCTCTGTGCGGGTATGGAATGGCTTGCATTTGAAAATGCGTTTGCTCGTGGATAACAATGCCGTCGAGGTCGTGGGCCAAGTCAACCGCGTATCGGCTAAGCCGCGCGAGATTCGGGGCCATAAAACGTGGGAAACGGCTGTGACATTTCTCCAAGTCAAACCACAAGACCGCCAGACCTTGGAAAATTTTGTACGAGCCCAGTATCAGCGGCAACAACACAAGAAAGGCGCTCGCCCGCGTAGTGAATGAAAGGAGGTGAGTCCAAATGATTAACATGGTTCCTGAATTGCCCGAGGTACCTACGCGTCAGGGAAAGGAAGGCCCTGTGCATAAGGATAGGAGTCCGGGGCGATTTGCCCAAATGGTGCGCACAAACAAGGCGCCTCAAAAAAAGGCCGCGGCTTTTCATGTGCCGGTCGCCGTGGACGTCAAAGCCAAACGAGTGCTGGTGAAAATGGTGAAAGAGGATTATAGTGCTCGAGTTGGGATTAGCCATGAGAAAAGGCCTAAAGCCACGTCTAATGCGTCGTCTCATCCCCATTCTTCGAAGGCATCGCCCAAAACGTCTTCCTTAAGCTCAGACGATACGAAGAATAAGCATCCTAAGACGAAGAAGGCGCAAGACTTCACAATGAGTCTTCCGGTGCCCACGCTCCCCTTACCATGCGGGGGTCCTTCTGATGCGAATATCCCAGGCCACCGCACAAAGGAGCCAAACCGTCTTGACACGGTTGCGGCGTCATCGCCTATGCAAGCCAAGACGACCACGACCCCGTTAAGGCGTGAGTCGCTACCATTGCATATGCAAGTGACCCGGGGTCAGAAGCAAAGTTCCGACGAGGCTATTAGCATGCCGCAGACCCCCGGACGCTTGATTTATCGTGCCCAAACCAAGGGCGGCAATCATACCGTTGTCAGCCACGGTGCGTCTCGCACGGTATCAAAACAAGAAGCGCCGTCGGGGAAAGATTTGACGAGTCCCATTGTGCTCGGAATGGAGTCCTTTGCAAAACATGTGGTGGCCAAACCGTCTACGTTTCAAGCCGTGCACAGGGCTGTCAACCAAGGGGCCTTGGAGCCGCATCCAGCTAAGGGCTGGGTGATTCGGCCTATTCATTGGAAAGGTGCTGGAGCCTCTAGCAGCAAATGGTTGGTGACGGTACCGAAAAATCCCGAGCCCTTAGTCATAACGCTGACCGCCTTGCATAATGCGTGGAAAGTGGATTTTCAAGTGGCGTCGCCCAATTGGGCAGGCACTATTGCCCAAGCTTTCTCACCAGGGCAAACCGTGACGGCCAATGCGGTACCGGTGCAGCAAGTGTCTGTATTTTTGGGCCAATCGAGCACCGGACAAAGTGGGAGTCAGAGCGGATCCGAGACACAGGGACGGGATGGATATGACCTCGTGCGACGAAGCCCGTCGGTTGGTGCCGCGTCGCCCTGGGGGCCGGCCGCGATGAGCTTAGACGGCATTGATTACCGCGCATGATTGGTCAAAGAAATATTGTGAGAGGAGTGGTTTAAAGAATGTCTTCAACGGTGAATAGCCTTTCGTCTCTGCTTACCCCACAGGCATCGTCACAAGCGACCGGTTCAGCTACGTCGCCTTCTTCGTCGCCCTCCAGCAACTTGGGGGAATCGGCTTTTTTGACACTGTTGTCGGCCGAACTGCAGTATCAAAATCCTTTGCAACCGATGGATAATACGCAGTTTGTGGCGCAGCTTGCCCAATTTTCGGCATTGGCGGCAACCACAACCCAAACATCCACGTTAAATAGCATTCTCTCCACCTTGCAGCAACAAAACCCTGTCGTGGCTATGGCTCAATTAATTGGCAAAACGGTCACGACCACTCAAGGCTCTGGCACCGTGAGCGCGGTATCCCAACAAGGACAAAGCTTGATGGCCGATATCAACGGTGTGGGAACTGTGCCGATTTCAGACATTACAGAGGTGCAGAACTAATGGGGATTCATCACCCCAGTGCCATCTTGGGGCCCTCTGCCACGGCTGTTCCCCAAGAAGGTGGACCAGGCCGTGCCTCGGCAACTGGTGTTAACTTTCAAGCACTGGTGCAAGAACGCGTGACGTTGAGTCAGCATGCCCAGTCCCGGATGCAGGCACGGCACATGACCTTATCAGAAGCGGATACAAAGCGCTTGGGTGAAGCGATGACTGCTGTCGACAGCAAAGGATCGAAGCAAGCAGCTATTATCTTGGGAAACGATATTTATATTGTCTCACCGCCGGCGCGAACCGTCATTACCAGCATTCACCCGCCCACCGACGGAATGAAAGTGATTACGCAAGTCGACGCAGTGGTCTATATAAGCCGGACCTCGCACCAAGAGATAGAGGAAGCTTCGGGTTCCCGAACGACTGACGGAACCGCCGCCGCGCCGCATTGGAGTTTAATTACAAATCCTGAAACGTGATGGAGAAGAACGGCGACTCGTTATAGGAC
Organism: Sulfobacillus thermotolerans; assembly: GCA_002951815.1. GTDB lineage: Bacteria > Bacillota > Sulfobacillia > Sulfobacillales > Sulfobacillaceae > Sulfobacillus > Sulfobacillus thermotolerans. The sequence goes on along the minus strand of CP019454.1, from coordinate 2,894,024 downwards.
AATGGAGGAGATATTATGTCAGGCAGTCTTTACGCAGCGATATCGGGTCTTAACGCGGAACAGGCCTTATTAGGCGTGGTGTCTGAAAATATTGCGAACGCTAACACTACCGGTTACAAGAGCAGTCATGTCACGTTTGGACAGGCGATGGAGGAGACGCTGTCGGGAGGAACTGCTCCGACGGCTACGCTGGGGGGAACCAATCCTGAGCAGATTTCGGCGGGGGCCGCGGTTGGGGTTGATGGTGTCAATGTCAACATGAGCCAAGGAAGTTTGCAAACAACAGGCATTGCGACAAATATGGCCATTCAAGGCAACGGCTTTTTTGTGGTCAGGTCTCCTCAAGGCATTCAATACACCCGCGCGGGAGACTTTACGCTCGATGCTCAAGGCCAGTTGGTCAATCCCCAAGGGGGATTAGTCCAGGGATGGACCGCGGTGAATGGCAAGCTCACCGGTGAATCGGCGGGAAATATTGGTGCGATCGTGATTCAACCCGGCATGACGATGCCACCAAGCGCTACGAGTAGTGCGACGGTGACAGGAAACCTCAATGCGGCGTTAGCATCGGCACCAGCTGGAACGAATACCGAACGCACAGTGCCTTTGACCGTTTACGATTCACTGGGCAATCCGGTGACGCTGGACATCAACTTTAGCAATCCAACGGTCTCCTCGGGAAATGGGACCAGCTGGACAGCAACGGTTACCGCACCGCCTAGTACGACGTCGCTCGGAAGCGGCACGGTCACCTTTGGTCCGACCGGCGCCATCACATCGGGGCAGACCTTGGCGGTATCATTAACCACGACGGATGGTTCGACGAGTCCGCAGACGTTTAACATCAACTTAAGCGGAATGACCGGGGACGCCGCCAGCACGCAATTGACAGCTAGTGCCAATGGCTATCCCCAAGGCAGCCTCTCCAACTATACGGTTGGCTCCGATGGCGTCATTACCGGAACCTTTTCGAATGGGCAAACGCAGCCTATTGCGCAAGTGGCTTTGGCCAACTTTAGCAATAACGCGGGTCTGGTCAATGTCGGGAACACGATGTGGCAGCAATCAGCGAACTCAGGTACGCCGCAGGTAGGTCAGCCCGCGTCTGGGAACTTTGGTTCCATTGCGGGCGGATCCGTCGAAGAATCAAATGTGAGTTTGGCCAACCAGTTTGTCAATATGATTATGGCGCAACAAGGCTATCAAGCGAATGCCAAGGTGATATCGGTCGCACAAGCCCTGGATACGACATTGGTCAATACCATCGCGCCGTAACGCTTAAGGGCAAACATGGTTCCCGAAAAAAGCCTGGCGATAAGCCGGGCTTTTTCGCAATTATGGGTTCGGGGAAACATCACGATGATTTTCGGAAGCTCCTTGTGATAGCCATTTTGGAACGCAATACGAGACGGTTCTCTATACTGACGAGAGGCCGCGCGATGGCTATGCTTAGCCAAGACCATTGGCCAATGCATCAATGTTTTGACGTTATAAGAGAACCGTGGTCTTAATTGGACCATAGGAGCGTGAATTCAGTGAGAGATGCCTGGAAGATAGGGCCAAGCGTTGGTCGTCTTGGTGTGTTTGCAGCAAGTATAGGAGGAGCTTTGCTATTAATGGGTGCCGCTTCGTCTGCGGCATTTGCTTCAGGAGGGCCCGTTTCGCCACCCCCTTCAACACCGACTTCGCCGCCTCCGTCAAATTTCGTGTTAACAGGCTTTAGCGCATCGCCGGTCTCGGGTTCTTCTCACACGTATAATCTAACGGTCACCGTAACGCAGACCTCACCCGACGGCAGCGACTTTGGCACGCCACCTAACACCAGTAATAAAGAGTTTCATGCGTTTCCTCAGACCATCTATGTGGACGTTATTAATAACTCCGGAACAGTTGAATCTACCGCGTTTGCCGCATCATTAACGACACCAGGCAATCCTGGCATCACGTACTTGAAAGGAGAAACGGGTGACCAATCCGCAACCGCCACGTACCAAGTGGTGTTGCCGTCGTCGTTGTCTTTGACCTCAGGGCAGAACTTGGCGATTGTCAGCCCCGATGAAAATGGACCTTTACCAGGCTTAACTACCTTGAATAGAGCTCAAACGCAAACCTTTCGTATGGGACCAGTAGATGACAATTCGTGGAACGACGATATTGTTTCGGGCACGGCAACAATGATGATTCCGACTGGGCAACTCCCAGAGGTGCCCTATGCTGCTGTGTTGCCTGCCGTGGCCATATTGGGCCTTGGTGCCTTTTGGCTTCGCAACCGCACTCGTTTGCAGTAATATATAGTACCTTTATCGGCATAGCCTTTTTGAACCGCTATAACAGTGCGGTTCAGAAAGGCTATGCTTGCTGTCGTGATGCGCTGTTGGGCCCTGTGTTGTGCTAAGATCTTATTATCTTTCCACCTTCGTCGCATGTGGGCTATCATTTTGCGTCGACTATTTTTTGTTAGGTCATCGGTATCGATTAACGGCGAGGCTTTCAACCCGAGGCAGAAACAGGGCGTCGATACAGCTCCTCGACGTCACGATTTGTCTTGGAGAGATCTCGGGGGGTCGAGCTCAGAAAATAGAGGAGACAACGTATGGGGGCTAGCGTGATAGGCGTCATAGTACTTTTCGTTGCGATTTTAGGCGCGGGCGTGTGGCCAGCTATGCGTAATCATCGTGGGAGCTGGAAGTCTACGGGGCCTGGGTGGCCATGGATTGTGCGGTGGGGGTTAACGGCCTTGATACTCATCTCCATTGCGTGGTCCGTCTTACGGCGATAATGGGTTACTGTCTTCGCCGCTTTTTATGAGGGGATTATTTGAAGGATCTATTGTCGAGCTTTTCATCTGCACCAAATTTCCTCCGAATTTTTCCCAATTATTGTAGAGCAATACGAGTCCCAACTGACCGAGATACGAAAGGGTTGGTCATGTGCTAGAAAAAAAGCCCATGGCATAGTGCCACGGGCTTTTTAGACCGACCAGGAACGAGAAATATTACCCGTTCGGTGCTTGATGTAGGTGTCGGGATTACTGGTACGTTCCGTCTTTTTGCGCTAGGGCCACCGCTTGCTGATATGCGCTGTGCATGGCGGCTTGAGGCGTTTCTTTGTTGATTAATACGGCCGTAATGGCATTGAGCAAGACCTCATGGGAGAACTCGTCCCACCAAGCGACCTTGGGTTCAGCGATGGCGTTGGGGAGCACGCTTAAGGATACTTGCTGGGCTGGATGGGTGTTTAAGAAGGACTGCGCGGCCTGTGCCACGTCGCTACGAACCGGGAGGTATCCTTCGCTTTTCTCCATCCAGTATAATTGCCCCGCTTTGGATGTGAGGTATTTAATGAACGCAAATGCCGCCGATTGCTGTGCTGGGGTCGCTTTGGAAAACATGCCGAGGTAACCACCAAATAAGCTTGTCGCTGCGATCTTATCAGCCGGCAGCGGAGCCTCACCAATTGGGAATTTGTTGGCGACAGCTTGGTCTAAATAGGGGTAAAAGCCCGTGGTGCCAATCAATATCGAACTGGTTTCATTGGCAAAATCGGTTTGTGAGGCGTATCCGTGGGTCAGCACGGCCGAGCCGTTCTTGACCATATTGCTCCAAAGCGTAAGCGCTTTGACCGCAGGCCCATTGGCAGCGAATGCGGCAGGATTGGGTTCGCCATTCTTACCAACAAAATTGCCACCCGCTTGGTCAAAGAACGCCAACCATGGATAGGTATGCACGAGGGTGATGGCAAACGCTTGCTTGCCCGGGCCAGATAATTTTGCGCTGTCTTGGGCAAATTCAGCCCAAGTGGTCGGGGGATGGGTAATGCCGGCAGCCTGAAAAGCGGCCTTATTATAGTACATAATGGCAGCACCCAGATTGAACGGCATCAGATATTGCTGGCCGCCTGGCCATTTGCCGGGTTTGAGCATGTTGGGATAAAAAGGCGATAACGAGAAGCCATGCGATCCGGCAATCAGTGGGCTTAAGTTCACCAAGCTGCCGGTCTGGATAAAGCCGGTCGCCCAGGGAGGATTCATTTGGGAGATTGTCGGAGGATTTTGCCCGACGACAGCAGAGAGGAGCTTAGGCTCTAAGGCGGCGTCGTTGGGGACGACCACATCTTTGACGGTAATGTTAGGGTGAAGCTTGTGAAATTGCTGAATTTCGCCGGCTAAGGCTGTCTCATAGGGGCCCGTCATTTCGTTCCAAAATGTGATGGTGACCGGAGCATTGTTTTTGGGCGTGGACGGGGTGGCTGTCGATTGGCCACATCCCGCCAATCCTGCCGCAAGGACAGCGGCTCCCGCAGCGGACGCGGTCCAGCGGATTTTGGTATTCGGTTTCATAAAAACCCTCCTCATATCGTCTCTATCGATTGTGTTCGAAGTTCTATCCCTTAATACCTGTTTGACTGACAGATTCCACAATTTGACGCTGTGCGATGATGTACAAAATCAATACAGGCAAGGTCGTGATGGCGGCCGCGGCCGACAACACCGTCCAATCGGTACCGTTGGCGGTGGACAGAAAATCGGCGAGGCCAACTTGGATAGGTTGGACGCTCGGGCCGGTCGTAACAATGAGCGGCCAGAGAAAGGCATTCCAGCTCAAGAGAAATAAATAGATGCTAACGGTCGCTAACGCCGGGCCTAAGTTGGGAACCACAATCTGCCACAGATAGCCCCAATCACCAATGCCGTCAATCCGAGCCGCATCGCGGAGTTCTTTGGGCAGCTGGCGCATAAATTGCACTAACATAAAGACGGCAAAGCCATTGGCTGCGAACGGAACGATTTGAGCCGCATAGGTATTGAGCCAACCGAGGTCGCGAACGATTAAGTAGTCAGGGACTAATATGGAGTAAAACGGGATCATCATAGTGGCCAGAATCAGCCCGAGCACGACTTTACTAAAGCGTCCCGGCAGATACACAATGCCATACGCGGCCAGTAATGACGTGCCCAAAGCGAGTACGGTAGTGGCGATGCCAATGCCAAGCGAGTTCAATAGAAACCGGAGCCATGGGGCAAGACGCCAGGCGGCTTGGTAGTTCGACAAAATCCCTTGCGGAATGAGCGCTCCAGGAAACGAATAGGCACGCGCGGCGGTTTCTAAAGACGTGGCGAATATCCACCAAATCGGAAACAAGGTGATGACCGCACTGATAATCAAGAACGCATAAACAAGCAGGCGACGGCCGTGAACCATGTTTTTAGCCTCCGTAATAGACCGCTTTGCGGGATACCCAGAACTGCAACCCGGTCAGCGCCAGAATCAACAGGAAGAATACCACGGCAGTCGCCGAGGCCCCGCCAAAGTGAAAGTAATTAAAAGCTGTTTCATAAATCAAATACGTCAGCGTGGTGGTGCCATTTACGGGTCCGCCTCGTGTCAGGGCGTAGATTTGCGTAAAGGTTTGGAAGGCGTTAATCGTATTGATGACTACCACAAACAGAGTCGTTGGAGACAATAGAGGCCACGTAATGCTCCAAAATTGCCGCCACGAATTCGCGCCATCCACCTCTGCAGCCTCTAACAATTCCCTAGAGATATTTGTCAGTCCCGCCATGAAAAGAAGCATGGTAAATCCAAAACTGAACCAGATGGTATAGATAATCAAGCTGATCAGCGCCAACCGCGGCTCATTCACCCAGCCAATATTGCCTGGCAGTCCTACCATTGCGAAGATACGGTCAATGACGCCAACCGAGGGCTGGTACATCCAGAGCCATACCGTTGACGTGGCAACCACTGGCATCACATAGGGCAGAAAAAACAAGGCGCGAAAAAGGCCTACGGCACGGATGCCGCGAAACAAGAGAACCGCGAACAGCAAAGAAATGGCACTCCCCCCGATTACAACCGCTGCCGCGAAAATCAAGGTGGTGCGTAATGACAACCAAAAAAGACTGGAGGTGAATAATTGTTGATATTGTGACAAGCCAACAAAGTGAGGATGTGTGCCATAGATAAAATGAAAGAAGCTATAACCAAAAACCATCACCAATGGGATCATCCAGAAGACACCCAAAATAATTAGCGCTGGCAATAGATACCATAATCCTTTATGCGGCGGCGAATGTTTGATGGTTTTCACGGCTCGGCCCTTTCTGATACGTCCGCGTACCGGGTTAAGGTATACGTGATAACGCCTTCACGGTGATAGCCAATGCTGTATATCGCTGGTGTGTGGTCCGTTGTATAAGCTACTTGCTGAAGATACAAGACGGGATCGCCTGTGGCGATATTCAGCGCTTCAGCCGCTTCGGCTGTACTCCGTTGAATACTGAGATGGGTGCGCGCATATAAGATGAAAACACCCAAATGCGCTAAAGCGGCGATCATTTTATCAGAAAAAACAGATAAGTCTACCGAAATTTTCCCAATCGTTTCTGGCAGATAGTCCACTAGAAACACCGCGGGTTGGCCATCGGCTGTCACTGTCCGCACGACGCGAAATCCCGGGGAGGCTGTCGGGAGCAACAAGGCATCACAGACCGCGGTCGGCAGGGACACCGAGGTGATATGGACGTCGGTCACGGCGGGTGTATAACCGTTGTTGCGGACAATATCCGCCACGCTGTTTAACACCTGTAACGAAGCGTCCATGTCGGTGTGAGGCGTGGAGGCAAACGTTCCAACGCCATGGCGACGAACAATGAGACCCTCTTGTTCCAGCGCGCTGAGCGCTGAACGAATGGTCGGTCGACTAATGCCTAGTTGCTTGGCCAGTTGTTCCTCGGAAGGGAGCTTGCTGCCAGCGCTCATGGTTGATAGCAGTGCTTCAATGCTTTCCCGAGCGAGACGCTGGCGGGGAACGAAGCGACTGGTCAATGACAACCCTCCTAAGGTAAGACGTTTTACGACTCGATTATAACGCCTTTACTGACGAAAAATGCAAGAGATTTTGTTGGTTTTTGCAAAAATATTTGGAGGTTTTGCCGTATATAGACACCAAGGCGGTAAGGTTTTAACAGTTTGCTAAAAGTTTACCTATGGTTACCCATTATTGTATAATTTAGGTATGCATAGAAAACTTGTCGGCATTCGTGAAGCGGCGGAATTTTTAGGTGTGACCCCATCGACGTTACGTCGATGGGACCACGAAGGAACGTTGTTGCCCGATGAACGCACAGCGGGTGGGTATCGGCGTTACGACTTGGCCCGGTTGCGACCTGACCAGTTTCACCGACGCAGCCCGCGTCGCAAAACCGTCGCCTATGCCCGCGTATCGAGCCACGACCAGAAAGACGATCTGGAGCGGCAAAAGCACGTGCTGGAGATCTATTGTGCCCGTCAAGGGTGGACCTTTGAGGTCGTGGCGGATCTCGGATCCGGGATGAATTATCACAAAAAGGGTCTCAAGCGCCTCTTAAATGACATCCTCGCCGACCGGGTCGGTCGGCTGGTTGTGACCCATAAGGACCGTCTCGTGCGCTTTGGGGCGGAGCTCGTCTTTGCGATCTGCGAAGCCAAGCAGGTGGAGGTGGTGATTCTCAATCAAGGCGAGGACACGACCTTTGAGGAAGAGCTGGCTCAAGACGTCCTCGAAATAATCACCGTGTTTTCGGCTCGGCTCTACGGCAGCCGCTCCCGCAAGAACCAAAAATTGCTCGACGGCGTGAGACACGCCCTGGAGGAGGCGTCATCATGATTCTGGCCCATAAGATTGCGCTCGACCCGAATAACGTTCAAGAGACGTATTTCCGCAAGGCCGCCGGGACGGCCCGTTTCGCGTACAATGGGGCCTTGGATCAGTGGCAACAACAGTTCGACGCATGGAAAGCCGATCCTACGTTGCCCAAGCCGACCGAAGCCGCTCTGCGGCGTCAACTCAATGCCCTTAAGCGCGACGCCTTCCCCTGGATGCTGGAGGTTACCAAGAACGCCCCCCAGATGGCGATTATGCACTTGGGTCAAGCGTTCAAGAATTTCTTTGCGGGGATCGCCGAGTATCCCACGTTTAAGAAAAAGGGCCGACACGACAGCTTTACGCTCACCAACGACCCATTCACGGTCAAAGGGCAAAAAGTGCATATTCCCAAATTAGGCTGGGTGCGCATGCACGAACCGTTGCGATTTCTCGGCACAGTGGTAGCAGGCACCGTGTCGCGGACCGCTGATCGCTGGTTTTTGAGCGTCACCGTCGAACTTCCCGATCCCCCCAGTGTCCGCCGCGAACGCCAAGCGGTAGTCGGCGTGGATTTGGGCGTGTCGGCGTTGGCGACGCTCTCGACCGGAGAGAAGATCGTGGGACCGAAAGCCTATGCGGACGCCTTTGGCACAGCTTCGGCGGTTATCGAAACAATTCAGTCGCCAGATGGAAGTCGCCAAAGTCCGCGCCGGGCTTCAGCCCGGCCAGCCCACCCCGAAAGGGATGCCCATGCCCTTGTCCCAGAATATGCGAAAGACGCAGCGGCGCATGGCCCGACGCCATGCGCGGATTGCGAATATCCGGGCGGATGCGTTACACCAACTGACCACCGATCTCGTGCAGCGCTTCGATGTCATGGCCATCGAGGACCTGAACGTCGCCGGGATGCTCAAAAATCATCCTCTCGCCCGGGCGATTGCTGATATGGGCTTTGGGGAATTCCGTCGGCAACTCGCATACAAAGCGGCCCAATGCGGGAAAACGGTGGTCATCGTGAGCCGTTGGTATCCGAGCAGCAAAACGTGTTCCGCGTGTGGATACAAAATGCCGAAAATGCCGCTCGCTATGCGGGAGTGGACGTGCCCAGAATGTCACACACACCACGACCGCGACATCAATGCGGCGATCAATTTGCGAACCGTGGCCGAGAGTTCGGTGAGGGGCTCCTCACCCGTGTCTGCCTGACGGCAGACCTGCTCGGTGACAGCCTGTGGAGTGCCCGCCCGTGGACGACCGGCCAATGGCCCTAAGAAGCGGTGGCATGATGACACAGGAAGGTGGCTCCGTTTGATCAATTGATTAACGATGATCAGACTTGGATAAGTCCATCAGAACGGTTGGTATACGGGAATCAGAGAACGTATGCGAGGGATTGCAAGACATTCAATGAATGGGCGAGACGATGGGCGGGGATTTGGCGGAAGAGAGTGACCTCAAGACTACGCACGAAATCTTCTAAATATATATGGCTTGGGGCCTAGGGAATGCTGTCGAAAATTTTTTCGATTAAATGCGTCTTGTTGTTTCGTGTCGAGATTTGGTTCTTTATATAATATGCCCTAGCTAGGGGGGCATTCTTTGAATTCGTTAGGCCTGTTTTTTAATTTTTTATGGGCGATGATTTTAGTGGTTGGCTTGGCGTATGTTGCTGCCCGCCTACTAAAGAAGATGGGCTGGGGCAAGGTTAGCCATGCCCAGTACTTGGAGCAAATAGATTATCTCCCATTAGGGCCTAAACGCGGCATTGCGCTGGTGCAAATCGCGGATAAGACGGTGGCACTCGGTGTCACGGAACAAACGATCTCTTTATTGATGGAAGTGGACGCGGACGCGATTACGAGGCAAGCGCCCACGGCGAGTCGTGTCGTCTCAACCACTTTGCCGCCATTTGCCGAGGAGCTGTGGCGCAAGTTGCGCCGAGGTGAGGGCAAGTCGTGAGAAGCCGCCGTTTGTCGCGTTGGTGGGGAGGCATGGGGGCTGTCCTCATCCTTATCTCGACGGGTCCACAGGCCTTTGCCCAAAGTAGTCTGTCGATTCCCTCAGTGACGCTTAACACGCATGGAGGAAGCTCTCCCTCTCAAGTCATCAGTATTTTAGCCTTATTAACGTTGTTGTCATTCGTGCCTGCCTTGCTCTTGACAATGACCGCATTTACGCGTGTCATTACCGTCTTGGCTTTTGTACGCAGTGCGCTGGGGTTGCAACAGACGCCCCCTAATCAGGTGCTGATCGGGTTGGCGTTGTTTCTCACTTTTTTCATTATGGCGCCTACCTTTCAACAAATTGACCACCAAGCCCTGATCCCCTATATGCATGGCCATATGGGTCTTATTCAGGCCTCCAATAAAGCTCTCGGCCCTTTGCGTCTTTTCATGTATCAACAAACGCGTCCGACGGATATCGCCTTATTCTTGCGACTCGATCATCTGCCTCCCCCCAAAAGTCTTAGTCAGGTGCCGACTGTGGCATTGATTCCGGCGTTTATCATTTCGGAGCTGAAAACAGCGTTTGAAATTGGAGTCTATATCTTTATTCCGTTTGTCATTGTGGATTTGGTTGTTTCCACGGTACTCATGTCACTCGGAATGATGATGGTGCCGCCGACATTGATTTCTTTGCCTTTGAAATTGTTGCTGTTTGTTCTTGCTAATGGCTGGAGCTTAGTGGTGCAGTCCTTAGTGTTGTCCTTTCATGGGGTGCGATAAATGTTTGATCATGCCATTGCATTGAGTCAGTCGGCGATGCTCACTACGGGCATCATTTTGGGGCCCGTTCTCGTGGCGTCGCTATTGGTGGGACTGTTGGTGGGGCTCTTTCAAGCGACCACCTCCATTCAAGATATGACGCTATCTTTTATGCCTAAGTTAATTGTGGTGGGTGTCATGATTTATTTAGCGGGGCCATGGTTTTTGCGGCTATTGATTACCTTTACGCAGAATGACTTATCGAGCTTTTGGCATGTTACGTACCTGCCATGAGACCCAATGGGAGTCGTGTGAGGAGCCTATGACCGTCAGTTTGGTGTCAACGCAGTTAACGGAAACATTCTTTTTGGTAGCATCCCGGTTGGCGGGATTAGTGTTCAGCGCCCCGGTGCTCAGTTCTGCGTACTTGCCTCGCATGCTGAAAGTAGCCTTAATTCTGGCCCTAGCGGGGGCTTTGTCACCTTCTGTGCAGGTCAGCGCCTCTATCTCGGGACTTGCCTGGGGACTCGATTTAATTGTTAATTTCGCCGTGGGTATGCTGATTGGCTTGATTTTGTCCTTGTTTTTGGCGGTTTTAGATATGGCTGGTCAGGTGGTCACGTATGAATTGGGTCTGGGCTTGGCGATTGCGTCAAATCCTGGGCTCGACGAAAATGGCTCTTTTCTCTCGGAATGGCAAAGTCTCTTAGCCCTCTTCGTCTTTGTGGCGACTGGGGGGCTGGAACTCTCGGTGATCGCGTTGCATGCAAGCTTTCGGGCCATTGGGCTCAATATTATGGCACTTCCTCTACCCGCTTTATCGTTTGTCACGGGACTCATGACGAGCGCGTTGACGATGACGTTATTAGTCGCGTTTCCTTTGCTATTGGCGGGCTTTATTGTCAACATGGCGGTCGGCATTATGTCGCGGGCGTTTCCACAAATGAATGCCTACTATCTTTCATTGCCGGTCAATTTTGGCGTTAGCCTCTTGGTGTTTGCGGCCATGTTGCCGTTGTTGATGGGAATCTTACCAAGTTTTTGGGACCAGGCGTTTACCGATGTGAGTCGGCTTTTAGCGTTATTGGAGGGAAAGCCGTGACAGCAATAGCTGGGCGTATTTATTATGCGTCGGCGGGAGAGAAGAGCCACCAAGCGACACCCCATAAAAAGCAAGAAATACAAAAACAAGGCCAGAGTTGGAAAAGCCCGGATTTTCAAGCGGCTTTAGGCTTGTTTGTCGGGTTCTTGATGATCGGCCATTATTTGCCATGGGCAGGATCCCAATTAGGATTTCTAGAGTCCATGGTGTTGCAGTTGTCGGCAAACCCCACCAATGCGTTAGGGCAAGCGTGGCTTGAAGCTTTTGCCATCATGATTCGCATTTTGCTGCCCATCACTCTACCGCTGGTTATCGCGGGGCTCTTTGCGAGCAGTTTGGAGAAAGGCTTTCGTCTGTCGTTTAGTGGTTTGAAGGCGGATTTTACGAAGATTAATCCCGTGGAAGGTTTAAAGCGCCTCTTTTCCCAAGACAGTATGTGGCAGCTCGGCAAGGGCGTCTTAAAAATTGCCATCATGGGTTCGCTTGCGGCGTGGTTGATCCACCGCCAAGTGGCGGATTATGCGGGCTTGATGGCTGAATCTTTAGGAGGCGCCTTACATTCGGCTTTAAGTATGATGGGGCAAGTATTGCTGTTAATGTCTTTAGCGTTTTTTATCATTGGCATTGCGGATATGGGATATCAGTCTTATGCGTTTCAGCAAAAGATTCGCATGACGACCCAAGAGGTTCGGGACGAGTTCAAGAATACCGAGGGGGATCCTCGTGTCAAAGGCAAACGCCGAGAACTGGCGCGGCGGATTTGGCGGTCGGGCGTGCGTCAGGTAAAAAATGCGCAAGTGGTCGTGACAAATCCCACGCATTATGCAGTGGCTTTGCAATGGGACGAAAAAAAGATGGCAGCCCCTATCGTCGTGGCTAAAGGGGTTGATGGCACCGCCAAAAATATTCGCGACATGGCCATGCGCTATGAAGTGCCTATTGTTGAAAATCCTCCGCTGGCGCGTTCCCTCTACGAATTGCCCATTGGGCAGGCGATTTTGGAAGAGCATTACCAAGCCGTGGCAGATATTTTAGCGTTTTTGATACGCAAGCGTCAGGGGCGTCCCATAAGGAGGCGTGAGCCATGAAGTTCAGTCGAGCGATCCTCAAAGAAGCCTTTGTTCCTGTCGCCGCCGTCATTGCGATTTTAATGCTCGTGATCCCGATTCCTCCTTGGCTCTTAGATTTCTTTTTGCTCATTAATATTGGCTTGTCGATTGCGGTCTTGGTATCCACGATGTTTATCAACCAAGTGCTCGAGTTGTCCGTCTTTCCATCACTCTTGCTGTTAACGACGTTATTCCGGTTGGCGCTCGAAGTGACGGCGACGCGTCTGATTTTACTAGAAGGCAATCCTGGCTCGGTCATTCAGACCTTTGGGCGCATGGTTGTGGGCGACAATGTCGTCGTGGGGATTATCATTTTCATTATTTTGATCGTCATTCAGTTTATGGTGATCACGCGTGGCGCGGAACGGGTCAGTGAGGTGGCAGCGCGGTTTACCTTAGATGCGATGCCCGGAAAACAGATGGCCGTGGACGCGGAACTCAATAGCGGGATGATACGAGAAGCCGAAGCGAAACAACGGCGCGCCGACATTGAGCGCGAAGCGGACTTTTATGGAGCAATGGATGGGGCATCCAAATTTGTGCGCGGCGATGCGATTGCGGGCATTATTATCGTGCTGATTAATATCGTGGGTGGCTTAATTATTGGGCTGTCTGAACGGCATTTGGCGATAGGCGTTGCGCTGAATACGTACACGATTCTCACCATTGGCGAAGGTATCACCACGCAAATCCCTGCCTTGTTGCTGTCGACCGCGACCGGTATTTTAGTGACGCGCTCGGGCGCCACCGGAACGTTGAACGATGATGTCCTGTCCCAATTAACGCAATTACCCCGTGTTCTCTACATTGTGGCGATTGTGCTCTTTTTATTGGCTTTACTGGGCATTCCGCCGTTTGTGCCTATGGTTTTGGGAGCAGGTGTTTTTTACCTCGGCTGGCGCATCGAACAGCGTCAAAAAGTGCAGAAGGCATTGGAGGCACGCCGCCAAAGCCAAGAAGCCGAAAATCTCAACAAGCGTCCCGAAGCGGTGATGCAGTTGATTGGATTTGACACCGTGGAGTTGGAGGTGGGTGTTGGGTTGGTGCCCTTAGTGGGAGGACAAGCGGGGCAGGATTTGCGCGACCGCATTGTCGCTTTGCGGCGGCAAATTACGACAGAGCTGGGCTTGGTTATTCCTCCCGTGCGGGTACGTGACAGTTTGGACTTAAGTCTCAATCAATACCGCATTCGCGTTCGTGGCGCCAGTATCGCCGTAGCGGAAGTGCGTCCGGACCGTTTTTTGGCGATGGGGGGACAAGACTTGGGGATAGAGAGTGCCATTCTAACCAAAGACCCCGTGTTTGGTTTGCCCGCCTATTGGATTCGCGAAGACTCGCGAGACCGGGCCGAATTAGCGGGGGCCACCGTGATTGATGCCGGGTCCATTTTGGTGACGCACTTGGCCGAAGTCATTCGTTCTCATGCCTATGAAATCTTAGGGCGTGAGGATGTCAAAAAATTACTCGACCATGTGAAACTCACGCATCCGGTGGTCGTGGCTGAACTCGTGCCCGACTTGCTAACGTTAGGCGAGGTCCAACGCGTGTTAGCCAATTTGCTGCGAGAGAAAATCTCGATTCGCGATATGCCAACGATTTTAGAGGCCTTGGCGGACCGCGCCCGCACGACACGCGATCCTGATCTCCTCACTGAAGCCGTAAGACAACAGTTGTCTCGTCACATTACAGAGCCCTTGATTAAGCAAGGCTTCTTGCATGCGGTGGTCTTGTCGCCGCGCATTGAACAGGCCATGAAGGATGCGATGGAGACAACCGATACTGGCACCTATTTAAATCTCGATCCCAAAGTGGCTCAAGACGTGGTAGGGGCTTTAAACACCCAACTTAAGCAAATGCCGGCAGGGCTTCCTAAAGTGGTGATTACGTCGCCTTTTGTGCGGCTGTATTTTAAGCGCTTGACAGAAAGGCTTTTCAAGGATTTGTCGGTGCTGTCTTATGCCGAAATTCAAAGTGATGTGGGAATCAAGACGATGGGAGTGGTTGAAATATGATTGTCAAACGATTCAGTGGTCAGACGGTGGAAGAGGCTTTGATTCGGGCGAAGTGGGAACTCGGGGATGAAGCGGTATTACTATCCTCGGGCCCGGCGAAAGATCGATGGTGGAAAGTGTGGGAAAAAGGCTATCACGTCTTGGCAGCTACCGATTACCCCGTGAGCAAAAATTCACGCGGGACTTTAGACGAGCCTCATAGTGCCCATGAAGTAGCGGCGGGTCAGTCTCAAATGGTGGAGAGAATCCAGACAACTCAAGATGAGCGCTGGGATGCGGTGTTAAAACTGTTGTCGCAGGTCGACCGCAAGATTGATCAGGCGGTGCCCGTGGCACCGGGGGCCGGGGAATGGTATGACTTTTTGCTGGAGCGAGAACTTCCTCCAGAGTGGGCACGCCGGTTAGCCCAAGGCGTGCCTAGTGAGGGGACCAAAGAGAGCCAGCAAGAAGCGCTCCAGCGTTCGGCTGCGGAACATTTGATGATCCAGCCCGTGTTGCCCTTGACAAGGCCACAAGCGGTTATCGTTGTGATCGGACCGACCGGCGCCGGCAAGACCACGACAATTGCCAAGCTCGCTACTTATGCGCGTTTGGAATTGGGGCGGTCTGTACTGCTTGTGACCACAGATACCTACCGGGTCGCTGCTGTCGAGCAACTCAAGACATTTGGCGGCATTTTAGATGTGCCGGTTGCCGTGGCCAACCGGCCGCAGGATCTGCCGGCCATCATTCGGGAACACAGTCCCGAAGTGGTGTTTGTGGATACTCCAGGTCATAGCCTGAGCCAGCCCATGCAAATTCGGCAGAGTCAAAGTGTCATGAAGTACGCTCACGCTACAGACGTCCTTTTGTGTATGCCGGCTACCGCGTCTCGGTCCCTATTCGTTAAGACCGCCCAGACGCTAGCAGGGGATCACGCGGTGAGTTTATGTCTGACGAAAGTGGATGAAGTGCTCTCACCAGGTACGGTCCTCGGCGCGTTGATGGATCTGCAATGGCCCTTGGCGTATATCGCGCATGGTCAAAATGTGCCGGAAGATATCGGACCGGCGTCAGCCGATGGCTTGGCCCAGTGGCTGATGAGAGGCGGGGCATATCATGGCTGATCAAGCCCAAAGGTTGCGTCAGTGGATTCGCGAGAAAAGTCTTAAGGCCCAAGAAACGGTGTTAGAGGAACGCGCGCAAGGCAGCCGTGTGGTCGCGGTGACGTCAGGGAAGGGCGGCGTAGGCAAAAGCCAGTTGACCTTAAACTTGGCCCTTGCGTTAGCGCAGAGAGGACAGCGGGTGGTTATCTTAGATGCCGACCTTGGTTTGGCCAACATCAACATCTTAATGGGGTATGAGCCCAGCTTTACCTTGTGGGATGTCGTTCAAGGTGCGGCGACTTTAACCGATGTGATGCAAAAAGGTCCCTTGGGGATTCGCATCATTCCTGGGGCGTCGGGGATTAGTGCATTGGCGAGCCTAGACCCTGTCGAAATCTCGGGGATTATAGAAGGATTTCAGGAGTTGGAGAGCGAATGTGATTGGTTATTGGTCGATACCGGTGCGGGCATTGCCGCCAACGTGCTGGCCTTTGTGTTGGCGGCCGACGAGGCGCTGGTCGTGTCCAATCCTGAGCCGCCTGCGTTAGCGGATGCTTATGGATTGATTAAAGCCGTTTGGGAGGCTAAAGGCCACGTCGCGTTGAAGTTGGTCATGAACCGCAGCACCACCGCTCAGAGCGGAGAGGAGATGGCGATGCGCATTGTCACCTTGGCGATGAAGGTCTTGGACCAGAAAGTCGAGTTTATGGGGACTGTGCATGAGGATCCGCATGCGAAGCGGGCAATAAGCCGACAAGAACCGTTGTTGCTGTTGTATCCCGCGTCTCCAGCGGCTACGGATATTGGACACTTAGCCGACCGTCTGATTCACCGCATTCAGCCGCCAAAGCGCGGGCGCTTTGGACAGTTTGTTGCCCGAATGACCGCCTTATGGCCTACGTTACCGTCATAGAAAGGAGACACCTTGCATGAATGCTTTATATACCGCGGCATCAGGCTTGTTAGCGCAACATCAAATTCTTCAAGCGACAGCGGGTAATATAGCCAACCAAAACTCCTTGGGCTACCTGGCTCAAAAGACGCAGGTGGTGGGATTTTTACCCCAGACGGTGCTGGCGGTAGGGCCACAATCCACCCAGGCCATTGGCCAAGTGATTTCCGCACAAGCCGTCATCTCGCAATACGATGTGGCCCCGGGTGCCATCCGTTCCACGGGGGTGTTTTCCGATATGGCCATTTCTGGAAACGGCTTTTTTGCCGTGCGAACGCCAAGTGGTGGCGTCGCCTATACCCAAGATGGGCGGTTTCATCAGACTTCTCAAGGACAGTTGGCAACTGCCAATGGCGATCTGGTTTTGTTGTCATCAGGAAAGCCGGTGCATCTGGCTCCAGGACCCTTTACCGTCAGTATTACTGGGGTGCTGTCCCAAAATAACGTCACGCTTGGCACGTTAGGATTGGTCGATTTACCCGCAGCGGGATTAACCAGTCTGGGGGGAGGTTTGTATCAGTCCAAGACACCGCAAGCCTTTACGGGAAACGTCATTCAAGGCGCGGTCAACACCTCAAATGGCAGTCTAACGGGAGAGACCGTGGATTTGATGCAAGCCGAAGAAACCTATCAGTCCCTGACGTCCTTGGTGAATGAAGAAAGCACTCGGCTGAAGACGGCTGGAGCCTTGGGGGTTCTTGGGTAAGTGACCAGCATGGCAAATGACAAGGTAGGAGGCGTTAGAGATGTTTAGTGTGCTGCATGCAGCCCAAAGTGGGATTGAGGTTAGTAATTTGTGGTTAAATGCGATTGCGAGCAACGTGGCCAACAACCAAACTCCCGGCTATGGCGAGCGGCTCACGGCTTTTAGTAACGGCCCCAATGTGGTGAGTCGCGCAGCAGGCCGCATGGTGGGGTCCCAGACGGTGCAGCCGGAATTAGGCTATACTGCGGGGGCGTTTATGAGTCAAGATGTCGCCTTGTTTGGTACCCAAATGATGTCCAGCTCGAATCCCCATGATGTGGCCATCAATGGCTCAGGGTTTTTTCAAGTCAAAACCGCTAACGGGACAGTGGCCTATACCCGCGATGGGTCGCTGCAAGAAGACGGTCAGGGGCAGCTAACTTTGCCAGGGGGCAGTTTGTTAGATCCCCCGGTGACGGTGCCGCCTGGTCAACAATGGGCCATTGCGCCCAATGGAACGGTGATGGCGGGGCCAGCTGGGCAACCACTAAAAGCCATTGGCAAGATATCTTTGGCGCTTTTTGCTAATCCTGAAGGGTTGATCAGTGTGGGTCATAACCTCTATCAAGCCTCTTTGGCTTCGGGCCCAGCTATCCTCGCAGCGCCCGGCACCCAAGGGGCTGGAACGCTGGAGGATGGAGCCCTCAATGGCAGCGGCGTAAGTCTCGCGTCGCAGCTTGTTGATATGATTGTGGCCCAAACGGCCTATTCCGCAAGCGCTAAAGTCATGAGCGTCCAAGAAACGCTGAGCCGCGGATTAACACAAATTACGACTTAAGACGGTGACGGCGTATTCGCCAGCGCTTGATAGGTAGCGAGCACCTTTTGTACGTATTGCTGCGTTTGTTCATAAGGCGGGATGCCACCAAAATGGTCTACCGCACCAGGACCCGCATTGTATGCCGCGATGGCTAAAGGGAGGTTGCCATGAAACGAGTCGAACAAGCTTTTCAGATATTCGGCACCCCCCATGATGTTTTGCTCAGCATTATAGGGATTGACGCCCAACTCTGCCGCCGTACCTGGCATCAATTGCATGACTCCAACAGCGCCCGCCGAACTGACGGCTTCGGGATTCAAAGACGACTCAACCGTGGCTACGGCCTGAAGCAAAGCGGGCGACAAACCCGTGCTGGCGGCCGCTTGCTGAATAGAGGCTTCAATGGATGCGGACGGTTGCGAAGATTCTGGGGTGGCTGCGTTGTTTTGGGCCTCTGACAGCGCCGTGGCAAACGGGCTGGGCAAGGTGCTTGGTGGGGTAAATTCATTGAAAAATAGGGTTTCAAGCGCCCATAACAGTAATGGTTCCATTGTTCAAGGTACCCTCCTCGATTTCAGTGTACAGGCACCGTGCGCGATTGAGGAACAATTAGGGGGATTTTAGGGAGGATTTTCAGGATGAAAAAGTTTTTGGTGTTTGTTCTCGTATTTTTGTTGGGGGCAGGAGCTGGTGCGGCTGGCTTGATTTTTGGGGATCCGTCCTTGTTGAGCCATGCGCCGAAACCCGTGGTGGAAGCATTGCCGTATAATCCTCTGACAGCTGTTTCGGTTACGGAATCCGGTATTGAAAGCAACTTAGGCAGTTCTGGGCATTATGTCAGCTTTAATGTGGAATTTGATGTAGCATTAGCGGCCTTAACGAGCCAAGGGGGAAGCAAGGCAGGGGCTGAAGGGGGATCGGGAACGGGTTCTCCGGTTCTTGATGCGCGCATCCGTAATGATTTGATTAATCTAGCCCGCAGTACTCCCTACCATGAGTTTACGGCGTCCGGAGGGTTGTCGACATTTAAGACGCAGGTGCGAACGGTTTTGGAATCGATTTTTGGCCCGAATACGATTGGCCCCATATACTTCTCATCGCTTATGACCCAGTAATTCGCGATGGAAATGAGGCGGATGAAAAGAGAGGAAATAGGATGGGACTCGTCAAAGATCTTAAAGAAGTAAGGCCGTATGATTTTCAACGGCCGCATCAGCTCAGCCGCTTGCAGTTGGATGCCATTACGTTGATGATGGAGTCATATCTGCGTATGGCGTCAAACTTCTTGTCGACCTACCTGCGCACGCCCGTACAAATCCAGCATTTGAGCACCGAGCAGATGCCTTATGAGCAGTATGTGGAGACCGTGGCGATTCCGAGTGTGTTAGCGCTTTTTACCATTAATCAGTCGGGTTCTGGTCTCTTTGAAAGTTCGCCCGAAGTCACCCTCGCGATGATTGATCGCGCGTTAGGGGGACCAGGCACAGGGCACTTTCCCAACCGCGAATTAACAGAAATTGAGCAGACTATTTACCGCCGCATTATGGAACGGCTGTTGAGCTTACTCAGTCAAAACTGGTCCTCGCTTATGCCGTTTGAAGCCGCGGTGGATGCGATTGAGTATAACCCTGCTTTCACCCAGGTTGCCTCGGAGGGAGATCTGGTGGTTGTCCAACAGCAGCAAATTACCATTGATAGCCACAAAGGGAAACTCTCTTGGGTCTGGCCGTATCCCGCCATTCAACCATTTGCCATGTTGTTAGGCCGACATGCTTTAGGGCGAGAAGATGATCAAGAGATTATGCCGCGGCCTCAGGAAATGGTGCGACATGTGCATCACACCCAGGTACCGGCCCAAGTCGTTCTAGGGCGCACGGCGTTGTCTTTGGGGGAGTTCCATCAATTGAAGGTAGGAGATGTGGTGATCTTAAAGAACCGCTACGATCAACCGCTCGTGATGACTGTCGCGCATCAAGAAAAATTTCAAGTGCTGGCTGGCCGTATGGGAGGACATTTGGCCGTCAGGATTACGGCACGAATTGCCGACAAGGAGGATGAACATGGCGGAAAACAATAGTCGGTTAACGCCTGAGGAGCTGGCAGCGCTGACGCAAGGGTTGTCTGATACGTCCGGTGCCGAAGAGATTGAAGCACGTCCCGTAGAGTTTGCCGAATTAACCGGCCCCGCGGTGCCGCGGCCTGGGCAAACGGCGGGCGTAGATTTTCTCTGGGATGTACCGATGGACGTCGAGGTTGTTTTGGGGACAAGCGCATTAGCAGTGCATGATGTCCTAGAAATGGGACCGGGGTCCGTGGTGGAACTTGACCGAGCCTACGGAGAACCTGTTGATGTTTTTCTGAACGGCCGCATTGTGGCACGTGGTGAGGTGGTGATTGTGGGGGAACAGTTTGGGGTTAAGATTACGGAGATTTTGGCTTCGGTGAAGGAGATGGCGGGACCGGAGCCGGGGCCTTCAAATCACTAAGGTCATCTGGGGACACCGAGTGAGCCGCCAGCGCATTTTCTTTCTGGGCACGAAAAAGCTCTTCGCGCATGACACTGACGGCGCGAGGAGCTTCAATGCCCAGTTTGACTTGATCGCCTTGCACACCTAAGATGACGATGCGGATTTCGCCTTCGCCAATAATTAGAGCTTCATCGGTTTTCCGGCTCAGTACCAGCATTTGTGGTGTCCTCCCCTATTAAGGGATATTGATATGAATAGGGTAAGGATAACACAAATTGGCCGCCATGCCGCGTCTCCCGGTTAATGATTAGCGGACTTTTGAGGTTGACCGTGGCTCTTAGAGCGCCGGTTGCGGAGTGTGTGACCGTACAAATGCATAAAATCGCCCACGTCTCCTGATTCCCCAAGTCCGGCAATTCATTCGCGGGCACCGTATATGTCGCATCAAAGGTATACGGATCAATGACAATAAAGGCGAGAGTGGGATCAGTGATGGACTGTAAATATAAAAATGGGCTGTCGCTGCGGTGTGGGAGTAAAATAAATTCCTTGTGATTCGCAAACCCTAAAATGGGATAATCCATGACCAGAATATCGTGGTCGACAATGGTGATTTCCCCATGAAAACGGGTCCGAATGGTATTTTGCGTCATCATCCTATCAATCTCTCCCTTGCATGATATCCCGCTATGGCGGCCTCTATGGATGAATGTAATTGAGTAAAGATATGGAGAGAATTTGGGCACCACTTTGTAAGGCGGCTTGGTAGGCCTGTTCTTCTTGCGTCAGCTGTACCGTAACGGCTGTCATGTTGGCACCAGATACTTGCGCTATGGTTTGATTAAGGTTCTGGGCCAATGTGGTCAACTGCGTTTGAGCTTGGGTCACTCGCTGCATGCGGCCTCCCACAATACTCTGTGCTGTGGATAAGTAGCCCTCATCGGTTTGAAGTGTGCCAAGCATCGCTTGGCTGGCCGAGGCGCCCGTGGTTACAGCCGTGGCGAGTTGGCTTAAGTCGTTATATACGGTAGCAAGGTAGTTTGTGCCGCTGGGTTGCCCCGCATTTTCCATACCTGTGAGATTGATGGTGACTTGAGCATTTTGACCAATTTGATAGATGCTCGACTGAGTGCTGGTCGGTAGACTGACGCCAGAGGCGGTCACCGGCGGCGTGTCTTGGTTATAGCCGTTGAAAATGTAAGATCCTTCATAACGGGTATTGAGCAATTGTCCGAGCGAGGTTTGGGCCTGTTCCACTTCTTGGGCTAGGGCCTGACGGTCGGTTGGCGTCAGCGCATTGCTTGATGCTTGGACCGTAACCGATATCATTTTTTGCCAGAGTTGTTGCATGTTTTGTAATGCACCACTGGTGACGTTTAGGACATTTTGAGCGGCCGTTGCCGAATTTTGATATGCCGTGGTTTCGGTTAGGGCCGCACTCAGGCTCATCGTGCTCGTAACCGCTTCGGGATTGTCCGATGGGACTTGAAAGCTCTGTCCGGTCGACGCTTCTTCTTGCAATTGATTAATGGTTTGGTATTGGGTTTGCATGTTGGCCAAAAGATTATTGCGAATGGTAAGGGGTGTAATCTGCATAGCGATCCTCCTACGAATTGAATGAAGGCCCATTGGCCTGAGATAGGATTAGCTGACGGCGGCCAACAAACTGGCCATGGTGGACTGTTCCACACTGACCAATTGCGTGGCGGCTTGGTAACTTTGCTGTTCTTGAATGAGTTGTGCCGATTGTTCGTTGACATCGACGCCGGTGGCACTCTCTTGAGCATTTTGCAAAGAGTTCAAGGTGTTTTGGGCGCTTGTGAATTGGTTACTGGCTTGTTGACCATCATTGCCCACTTGCCCGACTAAATTGGTATAAAACTGATTGAACGTAACGCCCGTTGACGTGGGGTCTAAAGTCCCTGTAGTGGGGGATATTTCGGGTTGATAGATCATATTGGCAATAGTCAAGGCGTTGCTGCCATCGCCTGGGGCGTTAGGGTTTTGTGCGGCAGCGACGTCTTGTGATGTCAAGGTTGAAGAGACTTGAATTGTTGACGCCGTCACGGGAGCTGTCGAGGACAAGGAGGACGTAAAGAAAATGGGACCGTTAGTGGCGCTATTTAACGTGTATCCGGCCTCTTGTTGCGCATTGACCGCAGACGCGAGATCCCCAGCCAGGGCATCAAGAGAGGTGAGATATCCAGGTAAATTTTGATTCCCCGCCGTTAAAAGGCCAGCCAATTCTCCATTTTGCAACCCATTCGAGGCATTGAGGGTTTGTGACGGATTATCATGAAAAGCTATTTGGTCGACGCTATTGGCTGTGGTCGGAGCACTGGTCATGAGGCTATGGGCCGTTTGATTGATGACTAAGGCATTGCTGCCCAAATAGATATTGACACTTTGGTCCGGATTCACGGTATAAGAGATATTGACCAATTGGCTTAGTTGGTTCATTAATGTGCCGCGTTGATCCAAAAGCGTATTGGCCGATCCGCCTGCGCCCGTGACGGCGCTGATCTGTTGATTCAGTTGGGCGATTTGACTGGTAATGGTATTAATCTTTTGGACCGTATTGACGACGCTCTGATTGATATTTTGTATTTCGCCGGTGATTTGATTGGCCATGCTATTAAACGTACTGGCTAAATTTTTTCCTTGGTCAATGACGGCTTGGCGCGCTGACAAACTTGAAGGGGTCTGGGATAACGTCAGCCATGCATTAAAAAAGGCTCCCATCGCCTCAGACAACCCACTGGCGGAAGGCTCTTGAAAGACATTTTGGATTTGAGACAAACTGGTGTTCATGCTCTGCCAATAGCCGGTAGTTCCGAGTTGGGTCCGTACACTGCGAGCCAAGAACGCATTAGATGCCCGCGTAATGGCATCGACACTGACGCCTTGCCCTTGCAAGGAGCCATTGAGCTGAGACGATGGGATAGGTGGTGTTTCGACGAGATTCGCTATTTCATTGTGATAGCCGGTGGTCGTGGCGTTGGCCAGGTTATTTCCGGTTACTTCCATCGCTAATTGCTGGGCAGAGAGGCTGCGGCCTGCAATATTCAACATCATAAATGACATGCGATCACCTTCCTTCACGAAATGTCCTAAAAATTAACATTGACGGATGGTTGCTGTGACTGCCCGAGTAGAGTGAGGACAAAATCACAGTAGCCTAATTGGCTTTGTAGCACCGTACTTAAAAGCTGGGATCGTGCTTGCCAATGTTCCGCATGACGGCGCAAGACGTCTCGCTCTTCGTCAGTGAGGCGAGCAATGTCAAAAAGATACCGATTGACTTGAGTTAGTGGATCCAATTCCGATTGAAGCAATTGCAAGAGCACCGTCGAATTTCTCTGGGTGGCCGCTTCAATTTTTCGTTCGGTCAATTCCTCGAGTTGTGTTAAGGCATCCATGATAGTTTCAAAAACAGTCATGAGTTCTCCTTTGGTCTGTGCGCTATAGCAAAATATCACAAAGTAATCCGCGAATCAGATCCATCCGCTGCATGACCACACTAGCGGGGGAGTGATGAAGGATGGCCTGACGCAGATTTTCCAGTTCCGTAGATACCGATTTGATCCGGACCATATAGCGAAACCCCCCAGATGGAGAGAAATATCCTCCGATTTCCGTTTGCTGCTCGTCCAGCGCCCCGCGCAACATCTCTTTAACCGTCCGCGTATAAGCGTCTACGGCTTCCAGTGTCATGCGCGTGAGCACACGATGTTCTTGTTGGTCGAGTCGTTCCCACTGCTTGGTCAGATCAACTTTCGGCTGACGGGCAGTGGGTGGCGATGACAAGCTAGAGGTCGTATGGGCCAAGCGCGTCGACACTTTTTGTGCTTCCATATTTTTATTGTACGAGACGATTGTCGAAAGTACGAAAAATAGGGCGGGTTTAGCGAAAATTCTTTGCGGTTTTTGCAAAAAGAGGAAGGATTTTTTGGAAAAAATGTAGAAATGTCTAGGCACATTCTTTATCCGACATACTGTAGAAGGGGAGAAAAAAAGAATGGCAAATTCCCATGCAAACACCATGTTAGAAACCATACGGCAACTACAAAATGAACTTGATCGTATCTATGCAGTGACTAATGATTTGTCAGACGACACCTTAGCGGCTGTAAGCCACGAGTTAGATGCACTATTTGTCCACTATCTACGAAGCCAAGGTGTAGTCTCCGACATATCGGATGCTATTACATAGCACCTTTTTGGCATTGCGATTGCCAATACTGTTGCACTCGTACAATGTACAAATCGATCTCTTGACTCACAGCGAGAACGTCGGGATCCATGTTCCCCTTCATTTTAGCTAAAGTATCGAGCACTCCTTGCAGAATGCGAATGCGTTCAATGGCACGGTGATATTCCGCAACACTCTTAAGTGGGCTCATGATGCCCTCCCTTTGTGGATTTGAATAAAAAAATTATACCACGATCTTTAAGATATTCAAGATCGTGGTATTTATGGAAAAAAATGTTACTTTATCCGCAACTGTTTCTTGAGCCAGTAGGCGAAAATTTCTGCGCCCCCTACTCCTGCTTGTCGGGCTGTATTGCGAAACTGGTCAAACATTTGGAAGACTTCAGCCTGTGCTTGGGCATGGCCCGGAGTGGGTTTGACAGCAAGATGAATACCTTCTTGGTTTTTTTCAATACTAATGTCGTAACCACCCAGTCTTGTTTTACGCGCCATCGCTGCGCCTCCTTGTGCACTGTCCGGTAGTTGATATGACATAGTGTATCACACCGCGTAAAAAATGGTGACCAATACAGCGGTGTTTAAGTGTATCGTCATTGGAAGAGTGGTCAGTTGTCGAGAAAAGCTCCTTGACAAATAATCATGACGCTCCTATACTATCATTTGTGCGTGGGAAGACTTAATATCGCGGGGTAGAGCAGTCTGGTAGCTCGTCGGGCTCATAACCCGGAGGTCGCAGGTTCAAATCCTGTCCCCGCAACCATGGCGGCGTAGCTCAGTTGGTTAGAGCACACGGTTCATACCCGTGATGTCGGTGGTTCGAGTCCACCCGCCGCTACCATATCATATAATGCGGGCGCGTAGCTCAGTTGGTAGAGCAGCTGACTCTTAATCAGCGGGTCCACAGTTCGAATCTGTGCGCGCCCACCAGAAAAACCTTATAAAATCAACGTTTTCCAGACTTCAAAAAAGACAACGATAACATAAAATGGTAAAAATTCCTCGATGTTGCCAAAATGTTGCCAGGAGAAATGAAACGCATCATAAAAATAAAAATTCGCCGTGTGACCGCACGGCGATATGAACTAGAACACATTCACTGATAAAAGAGATCGTCCACGATATGGGCGATTTCTTCTTTTGCGTGGTCTGTGGTGTGGGTATACGTGTCAATAGTGATTTGTGTGGAGGTATGACCAAGCATTTCCGAAACAAGCTTAATATTTTTCGTGGTATCGTACAGCAAAGTGGCGTAGGTATGTCGTAGATCGTGAACATGATACGGAGGCAATCCACATTTTTTTAAAACACGTCGGAATGTGCGCCGAAGATTGTTCGGGCTGATAGGCGTTCCATTTTGGGTTGCAAACACAAAATCGTTTTGCCAAGCATCGCTTGGATTTTTCAACCGCATTTGCAGTTGCGTGCGACGATGGGCCTTCAATTTTGCCACAAATGTTGTGGGCAAGGCTACGAAACGTTGGCTGGAAGCGGTTTTTGTGGTTTGTTCCAAAATGATTTTGTTGCCAATTTCCGTGAGTTGTTGCTTAATTTCCACATTGCCTTTCTCGAAGTCAATACAATCCCAAGTCAGTCCTAAACATTCGCCCACGCGCACACCTGTCACAGCGATGAACTCAAGGGGGAGTCCATACTGTTCGTGTTGCAGTTGTGTCATGACCTGCTGAAGCTGCTCGATGTTGAGCGGTATGCGTTTGGGACTGGCGTTCTGGCCAATTTTTAATTTGGCGGCAGGGTTTCTTCCGATGATTTCCCATGCTTCAGCGTCGTTCAAGGACATTTTCAGCACACGAAACGTGTACTGTTTTGTGCGGAGCGAAATGGTGTTATCACGCATGGCATTATTGACAAATTTTTGCACGTCTTGTGTTGTGAGGTCTTGCACAGTGTGTTGACCGAGGAATTTACAAATGTATTGAATACGTTGTTGATACGTCACAAGTGTTTTGTCTTTGATACTTTTGCCGTAAATCCCATTTTTTTTCGCATCGAGCCATTGTTCTAGCCATTGTTCCACGGTCATTTTTTGCGCTTTTTTCGTGTGCTTGCCACTGTCTATTTCTCTCATGATGTTTTCGAGGAACTGTTCAGCGTTGATTTTTAGCCCATACACGATTTTTTGTTCACGGATAGGCCATTTCTTTCCTGTTTCGTGATAGGTCCATTTCACGAGCCATTTTTTTTGAGTGTCCGTGGCATAAATCATGCCACGGACTGTTCCCAGATGCGTTTCGCTGACTTTTCTTTTATCTGCCATTTTTATCGGCCTCCTGTGAATTTTTTAAGCGGTACAGGAGGATTATAGGGATTTTTAGCCTGTAAAAAGGCTAGCAACGAATCTTTGGTGATTCGATGAATTTTGCCCATACTCGGTAATGAATGGAGATGCCCTATGGCAATAAGGTCGTAGACCGTATTTCGTGAAGTGGACAAAATATAGCACACGTCTTTTACAGAGAGGATCTCAGGCCAAGTGGATTTGTCATTGCGATTGATTGGAGTTATTTGATTCATAGAAATCGATTCCTTTCATTGGGATTAATAGTACTTGATAGTATTAAAAAATCTACAAAAAATATAACAAAAGTTGTAGAACTTGTCAAGACTATTAAAATCTGTTAAAGTCAGTAATAGTATGTAATAAATAAAAAACTTCAAGCAAAAAATCTGAAAAAAAGGAATGATGACCATGCCACGTCGAAAAAAACAAACAGAAAATGACGATACAGCAGTATTGGCTTTTCGTGTCACAAATGAAACCTCTGCGGGGCTTCGGGATATGATTCGCCAGCACTTCGAAAAAAATGCCACAGATTTTCTCACGGCTATTTATGAGAAAATGCGGGATGATGCAGAGTTTTTGCGCACCATGCAAAAGATCTATGCCGAATATGAGATCAAGAAAATGCAAAAGAAACTGGCAGAATTGGACAGCTCTAGAAAATAGGTGGATTTTATCAGAATTATCTGGTAATATAACGATTAAGTAATGAAAAGGAGGTGACATGACAGTTCATGCAAATTTGTGGACACAACATTACATGTGACGAGACCACGATAACAATTGATGGTCAGTCCTATAATAAAGAGGATTTATGCTATGATCGGCCAGACAACAGGTCAAGTGGATTTGGGGGCAGTTCAGATCAAGGCAAACGGGTTCTTGTGAACAAAAGAACATGTCAACGCGTATTCGAATGTAATGATCCTTGTATTGATAAGTGTTTAAAGAATGTTTCTAAGTGTGAATGTTGAGGGAGATGATGTACCACAAAGACATCTTTTGGGTACGGAAAAAACCTCATAAACACCAAAACCTCTGAAGAAGCTCGAAAGTCGTTGTCCCGCAATGGCTTCCGAGCTTTTTAGGTGGTTGAACCGAAAGAGGATTTTTCTTGGCCTTTTTGATACGCTTTCATTTGTCGCTGAATCGTGCCAATGGAAATCCCTGTTTCTCGACTCACCTGACGGTAGCTCATTGCGCCACATTGAATTTTTTCGAGGAACGGTGTGAGTTTTTGCAGTTTTTTCGGATCAACACGGGGCCGTCCGAGGGTTTTGCCTTCGCGCCGCGCTCTGTCCATTCCGGCCTTGACTCTTTCTTGGATCATAGACCGTTCCAGTTGTGCAAACGCTGAGGTGATGTAAAACAGCACCTCACCAAACGGGGATGTTGTGTCGATCCATTGTTCCTGATAGGATCGAAAGGACACATTCCAATGCTTAAAATTTTCTAGCGCATGGGCCGCGTCCACCACCGAACGAAAAGCACGATCTAACTTCCACACCAGAATATAATCGATTTTGCGCTTAGCGGCGTCCTCCATCAATTGCCGCCAAGCCTTGCGGTTTTTGAAATCCTTGGCACTAGCTTGATCCACATATTCTTGGACATTATCCCAGCCATTGGCCCGGCAAAACTCTCTGAGCTGAATTAATTGCGTTTCGGGGTTCTGGTCTTTGTCCCGTGTTGAAACGCGAGCGTACAGAGCCACTTTCATTATTTCTCACTGTCCTTGTTTTGGTGTGTGTGGTGCCGGTGTCGTCGCACCCACCACCACACGACGATCAGTAATACGAGAAGTGCGATGAGCCACCACCACACAAGCGGCCAGCCTGTGCTATTGCGTTGCTTCGTTGGGAGATGCGTCAGGACTATAGGTTGGTTGGGACGTGGTGATGGAGACACCACTAATTTTGTCACGAGTCCCGACGCGGGCGTAATGCACATCGGATCGATTGTGGGACTGGCAATGCTTGTACAGCCCTGTTCTTGTGCTCTTAGATATTGTTGTGTGTCGAAGCTTTGATCGTTGTTCATCGTAAAATTTTCAATCATCAGCACATCGTGAGAGGTAATAGTCGAAGGAATATGAAATGGAATCGATTGGTCATTGCCTACCACAGCCACAGAAAAATGTGTCTGCGCGACCTGCGCTGACGGCATTGATTCGATATGATTGCTTTCAAGGATCGACGCAAAAGGCACCGTGTGTGCGAAACCAGAGACCACTGTCCATTTGCCGTGGCCCAAGGGTTCTGGGGACAGAGTCTCTGTGGCAGACGAGTTTGCTTTCTCCCATACGGACAATAAATTTTCACGAGGATTTGTTTTCTGCTCTGGAATGGTCGTAATATAAACTGTCTCATTTGGGCGGACCACAAGTGTTGGGTTTAATAGAATGGGCTGGTTGAGAGTTTTTATGGGGGTTGTCGTCACAATGGTCGCAAAAAGTGGGGACTCGGACGGTATGATGGATGAAACATTAGCTGCTTGCGCGGTGGCCGAAAACGATAAACTAGCAGACAGAATTAATGAGCTAAGTAATGTTTTATTCATAGTGATCGTCTCCTTATTTTTGAAAATTCCGATAACTGTTAGAAAAATTTTTTCAGGACTTGAATTGTCATTAACAGTGCGTGCTGTGCCGCTTGTCCCAAATTGGTTGGGGATGAATGAAATCCGTGGGTGGCAACAGACAACATTTCTACGAGAAAAATGGCCAGCACCATAATGATCAGAATAACCAAGATCAATTCAATCATCATTTCGATCACATTTTTTATCGTGCGCACAATCATATTTTTCGTCTCCTTGCCTGTTTTTTTATTTTGATGCAGTATTATTCGCTTTTTTTTACGGATTTTTTGGGAGAAAATATTTTTCATAACATTTTTTCTAATTCTTGTGCGACTTGGTCCGAGATGCACTGCCAATATGCTGATATATATCGCAAATAGCGGACTTTCGTCGCAAATTTGATCATCGTCCAGTTGAGCACATCCTCTAAATCACCTAGAAATTCGATGAATTGGCGACGGATAACCCGATCCACAAATTGTTGTGCAACGGCGTTTGCAGCCGCAAACAACACTGGGGGATAATAATAGCGAATACTGCCATGCGTGATAATGTCCTGATAAAGCAACCAAAATAGAAAACTTGTGAGTTGTGCATCGGTAAACGCTTGCCGGGAAATCATTCGTGGATTTAATTCCCACAGCGCATTGACATGTTGAACGTCTGGAGTAATTCGTTGAATAAATTCCTCAGTGTGTTGTCCCATTGTGTTTCTCCTTCTGTTGTCTTATATACATTTGCCATTAAAACCCATTTATTAAAACAAATTTATGAACACTGTGCCAAATCGGTGGATAATATTTTGAAAAAATTGTTCCAAGCCCGCCAACGGTCCACTTATCACAAGTCCACTGGGCGAGGCATTTTCGAACAAAGACACCTTGGCCGCAAACATTTGTTCTATCGAACCAAGGCCCATCATCACATGAAACGCTGTGACGATGATCATTAAGGCTAGAATCAATGTGCCGACGAGCATTTCTGAAACTGGGGAAATGTGTGGTGACAGGTCGGTCACCGGCCATTGGCGGGTGACAGGTGTTTGTTGACGAAAGGGGTCTTCGTTCCATTGTGGACGATGAATTTTCGGTGTTTGGGTGTGACGATGATGACGATGATAGGCCCGACGATCTACATATTTCGCAAAACGATAGTTTCTTGCGGTACTCTCCCAGATGTTGATGTCTGCTTGTTTTGCATTTTCTATTGCTTGGGTGTTGGCTTGCGCCGTCTCTTCATCCCAAATTTGAATGATAAAATCATTTTCTTGTGTCATATTTATCCTCTCCTGAGTATTTTGTATTGGTGTCCCACTGCTTTTGGTTGGAACGTAATAATATACGACAAAAAATCAAAAGTTTTCACAAAAACCGCTGGTCTAGGAAAAAATTTTTTTCGTATGCTGTGTGAGGTGTTGTTGGAAAAAATGGGGACTGTTCAGGGTGAAACAGATCAACGACCAAACGAAAGACTGTGCTTGAAAAAATTATCAAAATTACTGTGCTTGCGTTTTACTGTACAGGGCTGTGCTTGGGATTTTCTAAATGAGGCTGTGCTCGAAATTTAATAAAATTTTTTGAAGGAACGCCTGTGCTTGCTTGTTGCATTACAGAAGAAAGTATATGTGGACAAGAACAGCGCTGCGGGAGTTTTTTTTATCCAAAAAGTTTCGGGTCATAATCGAAAACGCCTGTTATTCTTTGGTTTCACGGGGGAAGCGTGTTACAATCACGCTGATTGCAGAGTAATAATCGTAATGAATTGGAGTGATGAGGCCATGATACGTGGAATGAAATGGATGATACCAGGAATTTTCATCAGTGGCGCTTTAGCTTTGGCTGCCAGTGGAATGAGCTTTGCCGCCAGCACACCCCCGTATTTAACACAAAACAACATTCCCGCTAACCCAAACTTTTCGAGTGTCTGTTTGGCCGATGGGGGTAATTCCAATGCGTGTACCGTGGCGACGGTGCAAGCGTTAGATAATGCCCGTCAACAGGTGGGGTTAGGCCCCATTATGTTGCCAACCAACTGGAATCAATTAACACAGCAAGAACAGTTGTTTGTCTTGGTGGATATTGCCCGGGTGGATCGCGGAATCACACCGATTAGCGGGCTGAATGCCCAAATGGATCAAAACGCCCAACTCTCGATTCCCAACGGAGAACCTCCATTGAATTATATTGGTAGTTTAAATGGTGGCACAGAACTAGATGCTGGGGATGGTTTGTTTTCTGTTGCATCCTTCTTTGTAAACTCTAGCAACACGGGCTTAAACTCTACGCAAGTTTTAACCCCACTGATGGCTATTTATGAAATTATGTACAACAACGCCACCATCGACCCGAATTATGGTATTTTAGCGAGTACGGTTAATACGGGATATAGTCACTGGCACGCACGGGCTATGTTATTAAATAATGCTCCTTTTGATGTTACCAGTCAATCTCCTTTAGTAGCCGGGGCTGGATACGGCAATGATACTTTTGAAGGCGCCCCTTATCCAAAGACATTGAACTTTAGTTTTTCTCAAGTTGTTGGAGGACCACCACCGTCGTATATTTATACGTGGCAACAAGCGTTAGCGGCGGGAGCCAATAGTGCAAGTGGATGGAATCCGTTGGCCAATCAATCCAACCCCACACCCACACCAACGCCCAATCCTACCCCGTCACAACCGCAATATCCTGTGGGAAGTTTATGGCGCTTGAATAATAATCCCGCAGTGTATATTGTCACGAGCAACGAAGAATTATATCACATTCCCAACGGGGCTACGTTTAATCACGCCGGGTTAAGTTGGTCGAGTATTCATTTTGTGTCGCAGTTGCCAAATTTACCCATAACGAACTCTGATCCAGCAATTCCAACGATTAATCCTCCGCAATATGCGGTTGGCAGTCTCTGGAAAACGCCGAATAACCCGGCTGTGTACATTGTAACAAGTAGTCAGACGTTGTATCACGTCCCCAGTGCCTTAGCGTTTAACGACTTGCATTTGAATTGGTCGGCTATCCAAGTGGTGTCAGAATTACCGAATTTGCCGATGAGTACCACACAACAATATCCGCCCGGTTCTTTTTATCGAGTAGCCGGTACGAGTCCTGTATACATTGTGACACCAGGGAATACCTTGTATCACGTGCCGAATCCCGCAGAGTTCGTGGCTTTTGGGGGGACGTGGTCGGCAATCCACGTCGTCTCGCAGTTGCCGAATCTCCCCATCAGTGAGACCTTCTCAGATTAAGGAGAAGTACGACAAAACACCACGGCCCGCAACCGAGGATAGGGCCGTGGTGTTTTTTTGTTGTGTGTCAGAGTTCTCGTGACCTCTTATCGTAGACGCCAGACACCCTGGGGATCTTTTTCGAGCCGATGTTGTTTGACCATCGACTCCACGACACGATGGGCATATGAAAGAGAGACATTGCCCACGACGGCAATCATACGTGTCGTAATGGGATGGCCTTCGGGAAACACATCCCGCAATGCCCGATAGACTTTGCGTGCCCGCACATCGAGCGGCAGACGACCTGGGGAGAGCGGAACGATGTCCATCGGCAGCTGATCTTGTTTGCGTTTCGCTCGTTGATGTGCTTGTTGCGCCGTCGAACTAATCAGGTTTTGGGGATACCAGTCATCCCGATTTTCAAGAAACGCCAACACATCGTCCTTCTTCCAATAGTTCTTTCGGATGATTTTACCGTCGTCCCGCGGTTCTTTGATCGAGATCGACCGCACATTTTTTAAAATGAGGCCCTTGGGTACATTAAGTTTTAATAAATCCCAAAAGTCAAAGCTCGACAGGGGAGCGTTTCGGATGTCGTCGAGCACAATGTGCCGACGCCGGGCTAGCTCGTCGGGGGTCAACGCACGGTATTTTTTCTTGAGCAGGGTTGTTGTGTTTTCGGGTACATTAGTCGTTTGCATGGTTATTTATCTCCTTGATTTTTTCGTAAATTTTTTCGGAAAGTTCACGATCTGTCGTCACATAGTTTCTGATATACACAAGATCGATTTCCTTTCCTTCGGCCAGCGAATAAGCGAGATTTTTTAGCTCATATTTGTCGATATTCGCATACGTTTCGAATTCTCGAAGCGACTCAAGATAATATTCGACATTTTTTCGAAAAATTTCCTGATTATCGTCGTCTTGGGACACATTTTTTTCTGTGTCTGCTGGGACAGATTCGGTGGCCTTTAAAAGTTTCAAAGCAGCGAAAATGCGGCACGCCTGAATAGCAGGTGACTCGGCGTCTATATCATTGTGGTGTTTTTCGCACATCGCTTTTATCTCGTGATACTGGGCATCAAAAAAGGCATTTCGCACGTAGATGGAAAAAACCTTTCGAGTACTGGGATCGGGCATTTTTTGAGTGAGTTCGGCTTTGCGCAGATCGAAATTTGACGAGTATTGCGTTTGTGCCATTTCATTTTCCACAGCGTCCAGCTTTGATTGAAAAGGGGCTGGCGTGGTCTTCTTTTCCTCTTTGTCCTCGGAATGAGGAGCTTGGAGAGCTTGGAGAGCTTGATGCGTCGTGAACCAGTTTACCACGTTTTCGACTTCATCCTCTGTGATAAATGCGATCTGCACTCGTCGAGGTTTAGTTCCGATGAGCTTGAGCAGTGCATCACCTTTCCCGGCAAGGGTTTCGGCCCCGGGTTCGTCCAACGCCACAAGGCTTTCGGCAGTCGTACCAACTGTCATCGCTAATCGAGATGGAAGATTCCCACGAAGAAGCGATGGCACGGATTCCACAGAGGGTTTTTGCGTGGCAACAATCAAATGGATGCCAGCGGACCTTGCCTTTTGCGCTAAGCGGGTCAGACTATTTTCTATATTCTGTCGCAGTTCCTTGCCTTCTTTTTTGTCAGGCACGGCGGATTCTGCGCCAAGAAACAAATCATTGGCCTCGTCTATATAGATCACAATCCTTTGCAATTTTTGATGAGTTTTTGCGATGTAGGACGAAATGTTTCGTGCGCCCACGGTTTCAAATGCCTCGTTTCGTTTCTCCATTTCGTCCACGATTTCCGACAACTTAGCGTCCACGTCTTGAGAATTGGAGAGAAAAGAGACGTTAGATAAGGTTTTGTAGATGCTCAGTTCCACTTTTTTCGGATCGATAAGGATAAGCTGGATTTCGTCCGTGGGCAATGAAAAAAGTAGGGACAAGAGCATCGCGTGGGCGGCTATGGATTTTCCAGAACCAGTCGTTCCGGCGATTAGCAAATGCGGAGCTTCGGCCAGATCCACGATCACAGGGTTTCCGACCGCATCCGTGCCCAAGCACATCGGCAAGGCCATCTTTTTCATTCTTGAAATTT
Organism: Sulfobacillus thermotolerans; assembly: GCA_002951815.1. GTDB lineage: Bacteria > Bacillota > Sulfobacillia > Sulfobacillales > Sulfobacillaceae > Sulfobacillus > Sulfobacillus thermotolerans. The sequence goes on along the minus strand of CP019454.1, from coordinate 2,859,040 downwards.
CGAAAAGGATCGATGCGAAGGAAACGGCCGCACGATGCGGACGAAGGATCTCGGCTCGAAGCCCTTCGTCACCAGCGTAAATCCGAAGCCCTGCCAGCTTTCCACGAGAAGCAAGGCGAATCGCTTCACTCTTTTTCACAAGGACAGTCGGGTCGAAGTTTGGTGGGGGAATGAGATCGAACACACCGACTGTCGCACCAATACCGACGATCTGGCTCTCGACAGCACTCAATCCTTGGTCACGCAAAGCGGCATCCAAGGCTTTTTTCATCGTGAAGCCTTCATTCGTTGCATTTTTTTCCGATTTTGGTGGAGCAAGTAGAGCCAGCGAGGGTCCGCCAGGATACAGCGTGAGATGCGGGTCAAAAACGGGTGTCGTTGGTGTGTCATTTTCTGGAACGAAGATGGGTTCTTCCTCTGTGGGGGCTGGTTCAGTTTGGCCCACGAGATCGGCATAGACCGCTTCCCGTTGAAACTCGGTGTCTACTGTGACATAGCCTAGGTCGAAATGCCATTTGACGATGCTGTTTTGTTCATTGTAATGTGACAGAATGGCTTGGATGCGTTCGGAGCGAATTTGCCTGATTAAGCGATCTACTGTGCCCGGTTCAGCCTTCGGGTTTAGTTCATAGGTAAACCCTGTGTTGGTCATTTTGAGTGTGATGAGCCTTTGCCGTTCTTCCACTTCATATTTTTCATCCTCTCCTTGGGAATTTTTCCGTGTCTCGGTGCGTCGAATCGTGATGATGTTTTTTTCTGATTCATCGAAGATCCGCTGAACATCGTGCATTAACGCAAGGGTCTGTGAAAAAATGATCCGATGCCACTGAGAGTGCATCATCATAGTGATAGCCTTGATCATAATCTCTTTCGGAAAATATTGGGGAGTCGTCCACGGAAAAAGTTGATCGAATGTTTGTTCGCTGATCAACACTTGAATCGCAATATTAATAAGCGCCTGGTCATTCTCATTGTGATGGACTTGAACCCAATCCAGATCGGGAAAGGCTTCTTGCAATGCCGTGCGTGCTCGGTTTGTTTTGTTAAGTGAAAAATATGTGAGAAAAAGAAATGCTAGGCCCACCAGCACGTCGCCTAGCACAGAATGCACGAATAGACCTGTCCCGATGATCGTGACAAACAAGGCGATGATCCAATTGCGAAAAAAATGATTTTCTGCGTACTTGTCAGACATTTTATATTGAAAACTGTTCACGATTTGTCGCCAATCGTCGTTTGTGAGAATGATCGGCGGTTGATGGACGTTGCGTACCGTGTCCATCTGCGCTTGGAAACGTTGCCACAGGTTGTGTTGAAGATTGGACAACGAGGACAGAGGCGGTAAGAAGTTCCAGAAGAACAACAATCCTATTGAAATCATAGAAAATATCCCGTCGGTCGAAAAAAAGAAAATTTGTTCGATGATCTGAAACAATGCTGTCACAATGAAAAATACAATGAAGCGGCGGCCAAAATGATGAAAAACTTTCATAAAAAATTGTGATCGGTGGTAATTCATTTATTTTTCCTCCTGTTTTTTATTAATTAAGCTGTGTTTGTTGTTTATTATTCGACAAAGATTGTGATATTTATAAAAATAATCAAAAAAATTTTTTTATGGTGTCAAATAACAAGGCCCCCTTTCGCAATGAAAAGGGGGCGTCGAGCGGTTATTCGATACTCTTTAATATGAATCAAATGGATTGTAGGGTTCTAAATCAAACGCATCGTAGGGTTCTTGGGATCGATCCCATTGTTCGTCGTCGTGACATACTTCTCCCACAAATTTTACTGCAAATCCATTTTGCTCTAATAATTCGGTGAGTTTTTCTCTATTGCCATAGGGTCCAAACGTCCATCCCGAAAACCAAGCTTCCGTGTCATCCTCATCGGCTTCGTTCGATCTATGATATTCCAACCCCAAAGAAATAAGTTTTTTAAATTCACTTTTCGGCACACGATTCTGTAAGATGAACCACGTTCCACTTTCTAAAGATGTATAGCTTCCTAAAATAATTTCTGTCATATTATTTTCTCCTGTTGTTTAACGTCACGATGGACTGAATCAATTCTTCTTTATTATTCGAATGTTTTTCTAAAAAATAGCCAAGGAGTGACGCGTTATGAAAAATTTTTTCCCGACTAGTTATTGAAAACGTTTCTCAATGATTAAGCATCAATCATCCCTGATACCCGCTCAATCAAACACGGCCTCTTTGGCTTTGGACAAGGATTTCGCAATGGCGATATATGTTTTTCCTTCTTCCACGGCCCGGACCACAAAGTAACCAAACAGATGCACCACCTCGAATAAACCATCAGTTTTCCAGTCATCCTCGTCACAAGAAAAAATAGTCTGATAGCTAATGTGTGAGTTTTCAATGTCATTGATGAAAATTTCTGTCATCTCTTCTCATTCCTTTGCCTATGGTAAATTTTGGGGGGATTTTATGACGGTTTTGAGAGAATGGCAAGGCCAGTGAGCAAAGCGGCGTGAATTATTTTTAATGATGCGTTGGTATAATCTACCAACGCACATCGCTCCCAAGACGTTTTCAAGCGTTCTGGAGCGATTTGGGAGTCAAATTGCTATCATCCTACGTCTTCGTAATATTTTTTCAATAGAGAGCGTCTGGAGCGAAATGGGACGATTGACGAAACAGTCTAAAATCCATACATCAATAAAAATAAAAAATCAGGTCGGAGAGTCGCACGACCATTAACATTGTCAAGAAAAAATGTAATGACGCATCTCATTAAAATGGGACATTTTGTTGAAGGATGTCGCCGTCCGATTAATCGGACGGATTCCAGAAAAAATCGGACGGCTAAAAACCGCAGAGGGTCTGCGTTTCCGCGATTCCGTCCGATTTAAGTTTTTGGTGTATATTCAAATCGGACGGCGGAAAACCGCACGGAGCTTGTGTTTTCGCGATTCCGTCCGATTTTTAATCCCTTTATATAAAAACTTATCCGTTCAATACACATTTTTTCGTATTTGCGGAGAGAAAAAATGTGATTTGGGGGGAGCAACATTAGGAAAAAAATCGGACGGAATCGGACGGAATGCTGGAAACGCTGATGGCCCAACGCTTTCCGCCGTCCGATTTGGATTGGGGAAATCGGACGGATTGGACGGCGAACATCAATAAAAATAAAAAATCAGGTCGGAAGACCTGACACGATGAGGATTTATTCGATTGATTAAGGATGTTGATTTTTAACACTTTTTAGCACAGATCAAGATCATCATCTTCGGATATTACGTCTAGCGGGTTGGGTTCGTCTTCTTCTTCATATACGATAGCTCGGTCAAATTCCTCGGCTTTTCGCAATCGGAACCCTTCAAAATAGTAAGGTCGTGAACCCGTGGATGCCCGCTTTTTAAGAAATCCCAATTCTTCGATGCGGCGTGAAAAGGATTTTTCTCCAATGATTTTTACATTGCCGTATCGGAGCAAATCTTCGTTAGCTAGGATATATTCTTTATATTTTTTATAGGCATCTTTTGCGTTGATTTGAGCGTGTTCATCGCGGATAAAAATTCCGTCTACATCGAACAGGGCATAAATGGCATCGTTTGCGATGCGTTGTTCCTCTTGAAATTCCTTGGAGGATGTGATTTCTGGGAGCGTTTCGTGGTGGGCGATCCAGTTGAGATAGGTTTCCACACAGACATTCGCTAAGGCGTCAATAAATTCTTGCGTGGAATATTCTGCGAGAAGATTTTTGCCTTCGGCAAATGTCTGAGAATGCATAGCCACCACATAGAGCCGACGGTTTAAAGCGTTGGAGGAGTCCGTTGTGCCGGGTAGCCGATTGGTGGCCATAAGCCATTTTGACCTTGGAACAAAGGAGAATGGCCGACCATAAATTTCACGAGCGTCCATCGCTTCCCCGGAGATCGCCTGCCGGACATATCCTATTGCATCTTCATTGATAAAACTACCAGCCATATCTGTCACAATATTCACTGTGCCTGTTGATAGGGCGGCGGCGGCGTAGAGTGGATTCTTAGCAAAGGCTTGAAAGGTGACGTGGGTGACATCTTCGGGATGAAAAATTTGCGATATGATGGAAAGAAGCGTACTTTTTCCGTTGCTGCCCTGCGGTGCGGCGAGAATCAGTGCCCGTTGCCATTGATGGTGGGTGGGGAATAGCGCATACCCCACGAACACTTTAATAGCGAAAATGGCATCATCGGACAATGGAAAGCGATGAAACATCGCATCAACGAGTGTTCGGTCATGCGCAGTGACATCCTTGTGACGTGCGCGTAATGTGGTTGTTTGGTGGTGGTCGATGTCAAAAGAAATGTTGCCCCACGGAACATCGGGATAGGTATTAATGTCAGGAATTTCATTTCGACTGGGAATAGGCAATAACATTCGAATATGCTTGAGAATTTTTTTGGCGATGGTTTCAGAGTCAGGAAAGTCGAGGGTCGAAAAGACACGAATCAGTAATCGTCCGAGACGGCCCGTATCCTCATCGGCATATCCGAGGATTTTGCCAAAAAGATTTTGTAGATTGACAAGTCCATAGATCTCGCCGTTTGCAGAGATAAGATGATACCGATCTATGAGAAATTGCGCAATTTTGGTAAATTCGATAACCGTTTTGGTTTTTTGCGCGTCTTCGGAGATTTGTTCGTCACGCACAAAATTGGCACGAATCGTGGCGGTCACAAATTGCTCGTCGTCATCATTCCACAATGCCAGCGGGGGGTTTTTTGTTAGACTGTCTACGTCGGAGGATTCTTTGGTAAGGCTCCAAAGGTGCTTGGCAGCATTTTGGATATCCTGCTTGAGGGGTTTGATGGGCATTTTGCGTTGTTGCAACTCCCGCAAAATCGGTGCGAAATGTTTATAGAAAGCAGTTTCAGAATCGACAGAGACTTTGATTTGCGCCAAAGCTTGAATCACACTCGTATCATAGAATACTTCTGGTTTCCCGGTGTCCCGAAAAACATTCCAAACTTGGTTTAATAATGCTTGGCCGTTGTCCATTAAAAGTTGGCGTCGATCTTCGAGGGAGCCGTTCATTTTTAGTAGGTGCTCGTGGATAATTTGTTGGAATTTTTCTTCTGACATGGACATATTATTTACTCCTTTTATTTATGTAAATTTATTTTTTGTCGTATAATAACAATGTGGAAAATTATTTTCACAAATCCTCTCAATATCACATGTCCTCTAATATTGCACTATCCCCGTTGCCCGACGGGGACTTGTTTTATTTTTAAAACTTCATCGATTGTTTCACCAATTGATTAACGATGCTAGAAATGGTTTGATTCGTTTCTTGAGCGTGCTGTCGAATTTTTTCGATCACAGGAACTTCAAACATAATCATCGTATGCTGTGTGTTTTTATATTTTTTACCTTTGGTACTGGTTTTGTTGATCGTTTTAGCGCTCATAAAACGTGTCTCCTTATATAATTATTGAATAATATTTTAAACATAATATTATACGACAAAACTTTTAAAAAATTTTCATATCCTTATGAAAATCCGAAAAATTTTTGAAAAGTTGCTGATTGGCGACAAATCACTGCAAAGTGCGTGGCGATGTTGCCAAAAAGTTGCCAAGCGTTGCGCATTTTTAGGCAACAACTGACCTTTGCCACAATCTTGTGACAACTCACACAAAACAGGAAAGCGTTGGGGCATAAGCGATAGAAAGTTTTCATAAACTCATGACAACTCGTCAAAGCAGGGTGTTGTTATAACTCTTAATCAGCGGGTCCACAGTTCGAATCTGTGCGCGCCCACCACGTTTTTCCCTTCCTGCTTCACTTTTCGGGGTTTCGGTCGGGCCATCGCAGGTCGTAAAATCTCTCCAAGTCTCATGAAATTCCTGCGGTCTTCCGCACAATTTCCGCACGGCGCAGGCCTGGGCGGCGTGGATGTTTTTTCCCTGATCTTGATAAAATTGTGGCGTTGGCTCATACGAAGCGCTCCCTTATTCGGGTGCGCCTTTTTGTGAGATCCCGAATACGCCGCGGCCAATCGTGCAGAGATTGGTCCTCCGCTTTCCAATGCCCGCTACCCACAAAGGGTTCGGCCAGGTCGGCTTTGTAGGCGGCGCCTCAGCCCTATAAGGTTTTACGAGGAATACCTCGTGAGCGGGCCACGTGGGCCCTACTTTTTTGTGGGGCAGTTGAACCGCTTATTCTTTAAACGTTCGATATACGGATTGGCCACCGGATTCATCTCCAGTGAAAATGATTGTATCACTCTGTCTCAATGTGAGGTGTCCACAATTTAGACTAACATCCAGATGGCGGTCTCTTTGTTCCCCATTTACTCGGCTAATTAAATACCGCCGGTAACATCCTAATGAATTGGTACAATACTTATTTTCTGGCATTGTATCAACATCAACGATTTCCAATGCGTCGAAGCCTAGTGGATGTGGAACTACCGGTTAAATTTCGCGAGGAGGGGGGATCACTACCTCCCTCCATTTTACTTATGGATAATTGATGCGGCACTTGTCAACGAATCACCACACTAGTCGAAATGACTTTCGCCACATTTTTCGGAGCGACTGCATCAATTTCCACGCCCAAAGGGCTTGGACGTGTAATGACTGCGGCATAGCCATAGACAACATATTTATTGAGATTGATGTTCCCGATGGGAATAGAAATGCTGCCGATCGGAATGGTGAATTGGCCAGAGAGTTGATTCGCCTGAATAACACGCCATTGTACACCGGGGTTATTAATAAACTGGGTCACGTCATAGTGCCCTTGGTTATTTAACAGGGCTCCAGCATTGCCACTAAATAGCATCCGAACCCATTCAGTGGAATTCAATGGGTTAACCCATACGAAGCCGCTAGCATCTCCCGCATTCCAGCGTTGTTTTGTCCAACCCGATGGCACCTCTAATTGTACGGTAATACTGGGGGGAATCGTGACCCGTTGTGTTTGGAATAAACCCGGTGCAGGGGTCACGTTAGATAGCTCCCCGGGAGTAAATGAACGGGATACCACACTAACCATCGACGACCAATAGTTCTTGTCGATCGCAGGATACGAGATGGAGAGCACATCCTTATGAGTGGATCCAATGAATTCTTTGGTGTAATAGATTTGGGAGCCATGGGTTCCTGACACGACGAGCCAATCAGATCCATGGGCCTGATACGCAGGGTGTTTCTGATGGTCCAAAGTGCTCAGCGCAGACGTGACCGTTTCCATATGTCCCATTGCGTTACTATATTCCCCGTACACGACAATACTTACCGAGCCGAAACTCCATGACCTTCCATCTCGATCTTCTACGGGTCCCGATTCGGTAAACGATTGGGGCACGGCTACAGAATATCCCCAAATCCTGTTGTGATAGGTTACGTACGACAATGATAGGGGCGCGGGTGTTGGAGAACTCTGCGCGGAAGTTGAAGACGTTGGGGAAGATGACGTGGTCACAGGACTGGATGACGGCGGTGTCGAGGATGTCGCAGGGGATACGGCAGGCGATGGATTCACCGTGTGTGACTGATGAGGGGAATCACTGGCCACGGGATGCGCGGTCGTACCGCAGCCAGTGAGGACTATACTGCCCAACACAATGGCTGCGCCGACGAATCCATAGTCTCGTGTGATCATGTCATCAAGCCTCCTGAATCTGCTCTACCCTAGAATAACGCCCCCCGGCCTACGCCGGTTACCAGCAATGTTTGACAGGGGCCGCGCCGGAGGAAGGCTCGGCCCCTGATATGTCGTGAGATCCGAAAGATTTGGCTTCAGGGGCTGATTTTGCGCGCAGCGTGGGACGACGGCGTCCTAGGTCTCGTTTTGGACGATGCTCTGCGGGATGGAAAGCAGGGGCATTTCTAGATGGTGCGATAATTCACCAGATCCTCAATCATATGAGCAGGACGACGCTGGCGTACATCGACATGCGGCGGGAAGACCGGGATGTCGTATGTGGGGTTGAATTTGTAACACAGGACCCGATCAAAAATAACTGGATCACGTCCTGTCAAGTGGTGTAAAAGCTCGGCTTCCTACCGACTTGCTAAGCGAGTTGCCTTTGGGTATCCCGCAACTCTTCCGGCGCGTTCGCGCCGGTTTCCAGTTTGGCCATCGACGTGTGGCTAAAGTACCGCCGCGGGAGCGCCGCCCATTCATCGTTGGTCCTCCATCAACACCGCCCCCACGAGCCGCAACGCCGCCGCGCGATTGGGAAAGATGCCCACCACATCGGCCCGGCGACCGATTTCGCGATTGAGCCGTTCCAAGGGGTTCGTAGAGGCAATTTGCTTCCAATGTTCAGACGGGAAGCTCATGTCGGCCAAGATATCCGTTTCGGCGTCGCTCAGCAGCGCGGACGCCTTGGGAAATCGCTCCGCCAAGTGGTCCGCGACGCGTCCCCGTTCCGCTCGGGCTGTATCCTGATCTGGTTGCGCGAAGATGGTGCGCACCCGCGCGGACACCATCGTTTGGGCTTTCTTCGGGATGTGGACGAGCAGATTCCGCATGAAGTGGACTCGACAGCGTTGCCAACTGGAGCCCTGTAGCCCCTGCCGAATCGCGGCCTGCAGTCCCGTATGGGCATCGCTGATGACCAGCTGTACGCCCCGGAGGCCTCGGGCCACCAAGTCGCGCAGAAACGCTGTCCAGAAGGCCGTCTCTTCGCTGAGACCGATGTCAAACCCCAGGATCTCCCGGTCGCCCGACTGGGCGACCCCCGTCGCCACCACAAACGCCATGCTGACCACGCGATCGCCGTCGCGCACTTTGAGATATTTCGCATCCAGCCAGACGTACGGATAGGTGCTCTCTAAGGCTCGTTGTTTGAACCGCTGCACCCGCTCGTCGAGGCCCTGACACAGCTGCGATACCTGTGATTTGCTGATCCCACTCATCCCCAGGGACTGAACCAACTGGTCCACTTTGCGCGTACTCACGCCGTGCACGTAAGCTTCTTGAATCACGGCCACGAAGGCCTGTTCACTGCGCCGGCGGGGTACCAGAAAGTCGGGATAATATGTGCCCTGACGGAGTTTCGGAATCGCGAGCTGGACGGTGCCCACACGCGTCTCCCAATCCCGCAGCCGATAGCCATTGCGGCTGTTCGTTCGGGCCGCGGTCCGCTCATGCGGACCCGCCCCAATCTGTTGCGTGACCTCGGCTTCCATTAATTGTTGCAAAAACCATTCCACCGCCTCGCGCAGGAAATCGGTGTCTTCGACACCGGCCTTGCGTAGCAAATCCAGTAATGGCACAGTAGGGGTAGTCATCCCATTCGGACCTCCTTGGTGATCTTGACAATCTCTAGGAAGCCGAATGGGATGGCCTGTTGTCCAGACAAAATCCGGCAAACACCTAACCCCTATTTACACCACACAATTGGACATTAACTAGTGCGAACGCAAATATTTATGGCTTTCCAGTCCTTGTCTTGGTTTAGGTAGTTAAGGATTTGTGTAGTGTAGATAGAATGATGACACCGGCCGATTCCGGATCGCGTGGTGGAAATGGGGAATTCTGATCAGTTTGGATGTCAGTCTAATTGTGGACACCCCGAATTGACAGGATGATACAACCTTTTTCACGGGAGGTGAATCCGGTGGCCAATCCGTATGACAGAACGGTTAAAGAACAAGCGGTTCAACTGGTGTTGGGTACCGGCGACTAATCAGGATGAGGAGGATGAAGGGATTAATCTGGGCAGGTTAGAAGAACCTAAGACGCGAAAAACGGCCCCGATGACCAATCTTCTCCCAGGCTGGGAGACATTGGCGCGTAATGGGGCCAGTTTTGCCGCGTTTTTTACGGTGTGGAGGGTGCCCATGGATTCCCTACGGGTTCGGGGAGATGGGAGACGGTCAGTACGTCCGCCCATCGGAAGCCGTCGGCAGTGAGCTGGCTCGGTGAAGGCACCCAGTGTAGTGTGTGGGAGCCTGCGACGTACACTTGAGGGGCTGTCGGTGCACGAACTAAAACAGGATAGCCTATCGGGGCCGTAAGGTGGGATACGGTGTCGACGCGGGTCCAGCGAAATCCCACCGCGTCAAAGATGGCCGGATTGGGAATCCAGTGCAAGGTGCCCCCGGAGGCCCAGTAGACCCGAGGACTGCCTGCTAACCGATAGGTCACGCCCTGCGCGCTGGTTTCATGGGAGACGAAGGAGACGGACGCGGGATTTGTTGGCCATGGACTCAAGGGCACGGGTAACGGATTGGTGACAGTGCCAAAGGTTTGTCCCGCCGTACCGAGACTCAGGATCATATCGTTCGGCGGATTGGGGGCGATGCCATTGGCACGGAGGACCGTCATAAACCATGGATCATTGCCCGCCGTGCCATTCACCGGCCACCGGTAGAGCGTCTCGGAATGGACATTGTAGAGCCAAACCGGTTCCACCTCCGATGGCACAGTGGGCGACCCGGACGCGAGAATATGCGCGTCATTCGTATACACGCGTAGCGTTCCGCCAATCGGGGGACGCGGCACGGTATCGGGCAGGACGCTCACGTAATGCCAATTCTCACTAGCGGCTTGAAACAGCTTGCCCGAGGGAATCCAATAAAGTTGGTGATTGATGAGTTGATAGACATCGGGTTCCCCAATAAACCGCACGAGCGATCCGGGTGTGGTGGGAACCGTCGCGGCCTGGACAGGGCCAGAGACTATGCCCGCGACATATCCAAGCGCAAGACCGATCGACAAGACATGCTGTTTCATAGGGAGTAGACCTCCAATATCCTAGGAATACGATCTAATGGAATTGTCTGGCAGACGTGCGCGGCCTGTCAAGAATTTCCTCCATGGTGCCCGGCGCGGATGATGCTACAAAGCCTATGGGCGTTACGATGCCCGCGATAGCACAACGATACCGGCGAGAATTAGAGCCGATCCAAGAACAATGGGGACTGACAAACGTTGGTGCAGTAATAAACGATATGTGGCTACCAACACTAATTGGACGAGGCCGATGCTCAATGGATAGGCGAGCACGATGGTAGTGTTCCGGATGATACCGAGCCAAGTGATAAAACTCGCAATATATAGAACTATACCAACTACCGCTGTATAAGAGAGCATAATGGAGAATTGAGGTCGTACTTGTAGGTGGAATGAGGGGTTTGCTAGCCCCGCCTTCATGAGCATCAGAGCGCTGGACGATAGAATAGCATAGAAGATGATAAGCAACCAGTTAGTCAGCGTCATTGCGACTCCGCGGGTATATTTGACGTAGTCGGCGTCATGATCCCCGCCGTTTCCTGAACAAAGAACAACGGTCGATGTTTGACTTCCGCGAACACGTGCCCTAAATATTCTCCTAGTATCCCAAGGCTAAACAACTGAACGCCGCCAAAAAATAAGCCGATACCAATGATGGAGGCCCATCCCGGTTGTGCGGTGTGGGAAAAGACTTTGACCCCCAGGACATAAATTGCGTACAGCAATGCGACAGCGATGCTCATTACTCCGAACAGAAGAGACAAGCGTAGTGGAGCTATAGAGAAAGACGTTAATCCGTTCAGTCCGAGATGCATCATTTTGCGCCATGTATATTTAGACTGACCATACTGTCGAGGCCGTGGAACAAAGGGTATAGCGGTCTGAGAAAACCCGATCCAACTCACCATGCCCCGGAGAAATCGTTGGCGTTCCGGCATGGACTGCAAGGCCTGTAATGCTGTTTCGCTTAACAATCGGAAGTCGGCACCTCCTGGTGTAATGGGTACCTCGGAGATTAGATTGATGAGACGGTAAAATATCGCCGAGGAATACCGTTTCAATGAATGGACTGAGTCGGTTTCGAGTCGAATGGTGTTGACGACAGCGTATCCTTGTTGCCATTGGGCCACGAGTTGAGGAATAAGGTCAGGAGGATGTTGTAAATCCGCATCCATGGTGATTACAGCATCAGCACTAATATGTGTTAATCGTGCGGCCAGGGCTGTCTGATGGCCGAAATTGCGTGAAAGCCGAATCCCCCCAACTTTTGGGTCCCGTGTTGAGAGTTTCTGAATGACGGACCATGAGTTGTCCTCACTGCCGTCGTCGACAAATAATACTTGCCAGAAATAATTTAGGGTCATCATGACATCCCGTAAGGCCATGTAAAACGATTCTAGTCCATCTTGTTCGTTGTAGACTGGTACCACAATTGCGAGTTTCATACTTGTCCTCATTTCTTTTGGATAATCACGCAGATAGACTTATGCGACCTTGTCTATCCAATACGACTGCAGGGATGACCCATTGATTCTTTCCATTTCGCCAATCCAAAACAATCCTACCGGAATTGCCGTCAAGTTGGCCTGATAGAAGCATGTGCCGACGACGTATAGGTTCAAATGTCCCCTGCCAGACGAGAAAGCGGCACGGAGAGGTCGTCTAATTGGGCTGCATTCGCCAATACAGGGTAACCGGGAAAGGTCTGGTGGCCCGACAAGACAATGCCAACTGGGGTTTGTGCCATTATGGCGTAATGATGGGTCAAAGCTTGCCAGACGAAGGCATTGATTTTGAGACCGGCACTGCCTTGTGGTAAAAAAGCCCACATAGGGCGGCCAGACCGATACAACTTGGTTGGTGCTCCATAGTACCATTCCATGTTGCTTAAATTGAAGTGCAAGCAAAAAGTAAGGGCCACTCAAAAATCGAAAAGGCCACGCTAGAAGGTATAAGATATATGCGTCGATATTGAGTACAATGGGTTCATTTAAAAATGAATTGCATGCTAAAGAGTGTCCGTGCGAAATAACATAAAGGCTCGGTGCCGTATTGCCTAAATCAAACACGGTGGCGTGCCCCTCCGTATACCTTCGGATTTTGAGTAAGGTCCATCCCATAGTCCAAAGCAGCGACATGCCCAAAACCCACCACTGAGGTCGGGGGAACTCTCGAATCTTGTGGCGAATTATGGTCAATGTGAACCGGATTGACAATAATGCCCTCTCTGGTCACAGTTGTGCAAAAGTTCGACAGTCGCGTGTTAAAATCCTGCCTATTCGTGATTTTCATATAAAAATGCCAAAAATTTTTTGAATATCTTGGAACCCAGCCATCGTTGGTCGGATAGGGGCTATGTTACCCGCGTTATAAACCGCCTTGATTAAAATATGTGGCTGGCCACGTATTTATCTGATACAGTAGTGCAGGCAACATCATGCTGATTATTGTCAGTGATATTACATAGTGAGTTAGGAGTGAGAACGTGGACAAGTTATGGGAGACGGTAACGGTCGGACGTATGACGTTATCTCACCGTTTGGCGATGGCGCCTATGACTCGAAGTCGGGCACAGGCTGATGGTACGCCAGGTGATTTAGCGCCCGTATACTATTCCCAACGGGCATCTCTAGGACTGTTGATTAGCGAAGGCACACAGCCGTCGGAAGATGGACAAGGTTACTTGTTCACACCGGGAATTTATACGGATAATCATGTGGCGGGTTGGAAAAAAGTAGCCGACGCTGTGCATGACAAGGGTGGCTACCTCTTTATTCAGCTGATGCATGTTGGACGCATGTCACATCCAAATAACACACCCCATCATCGACTGGGTTTGGCTCCGTCTGCGGTAGCACCGGGGCTTGAAATGTTCACAGCGACAGGAATGCAAGAGATTCCTGTACCGCGGGAAATGAGCATAACCGATATTCACAGGACCATTGACGAATTTCGACAGGCAGCAGCTGCGGCTATTCGGGCGGGTGCTGATGGTGTGGAGATTCATGGCGCTAACGGGTATCTTATTCAACAGTTCATGGCTGAAAATGCCAATCAGCGCCAGGATCAATATGGAGGGTCTATAGAAAATCGCGCGCGATTTGCCATTGAGGTGGCAGCGGCGGTTGCTCACGAGATTGGAGCGGACCGGACTGGATTTCGTATTTCGCCAGGGATGACGTTGGGAGGACTCGATGAAGGGGCAAGTGGCCCGGATCTCTACCGGTATTTAATTTCGGAATTGGCCAAACTGAATTTAGTTTATCTCCATGTCATGCATGGCGGCAATGATCCATTTCTGAAAGAAATTCGTGCCTTATGGCCGCATGTATTGTTAGTGAATCGTGCGGGCCGACCGTTGGATCAGATTGCTAGCGACATTGAAGCAAACTTAGCGGACATTGCACCAATTGGCGCATGGGCGCTTGCGAATCCTGATTTCGTTGAGCGTTTGAAGGTGGGGGCCTCGCTTAATCCGGCCGATACCGCCACATTTTTTGGAGGCGATGCTCACGGCTATATCGATTATCCAACGTTAGCGAAACTCCAGCAGGAAAGCTGAGGATCTGAATGCCTTATCATGAGGAAGGAGGTAACGAGGGGCCCGCTGGGTCCCCTGATTGCCTCGTCAGTGCGAATGTTATTTTACTGGCTCGTGCTCACCGAAGCTTAGCGGCGGAGTTGCTGCGGGAATTGGGGCTATTTCCTGGCCAAGAAATGTTGTTGCTGGAATTAGGGAAGCAAGACGGTCAATCTCAGCAGTGCTTGAGCCAGGCTTTACAGCTCGATCACTCGACTGTAACGAAATCGTTGAGTCGGCTGGAGTGCGCGGGCTTCATACAGCGCATGCGTTCGGAGCAAGATGGTCGCGTGACCCTTGTCATGTTGACAGAGGCCGGGCGTGCCTTAGAGGGGCAAGTTCGAGAAATCTTTCGGCGGCTGGAAGAGGTCACCGTGTCGACCTTGACGGCCGACGAGCGTCGGTGTTTTTTAGAGGTGACGGAGAAAATTTCTAGGACATTAAGAAGGTCTCTAAGATCGTCTGGTGCCCATTCACCAAAGTCGTGCGACCATGATTAGAAGAACAGGGGGAACTCTATGGCTGGGAAGAGCGGGAAGATCCGTAAGGACTTGCGACCGGGACTCACTGTCAATATTGTGTTGAAGGCGGATCAGCCGACGGGGCGGCTTACACGCGGGGTTATTCAAGACATTTTGACGAAATCTCCGACACATCCGCACGGCATTAAGGTGCGCTTGGTTGACGGACAAGTGGGACGTGTGCAAGAAATCATCGAATAAGGGTTGGGCATCAAATATGAGGTTGATCTTAGGGATGGTTCCCGCCTCTGAAACCTGGTATTAGGACGTGCCCATTTTCTACTACATAGTAAAGATTGTCCTTGTTGCGTTCGGGTTAAATTGACGGCTTATTTCTCGCTTTGCGGCTACGCATCTTGCCGATTGTCGCCTATTTCTTGGGACATGCCGTTATGGTCACCTCCTATCCGCATAGTTATATTGCTGTTTTGTTTTTATTGGTATTGACGAGATCCTTGATGGGAATGGCTATAGAGCAAGTGAGAATTCAGCAGAGGATGTTGAAGCTTTGCGAAAGCACTAGTTCTTAGCATCTAGGATATGAGAGGCATTGTTTTCAAGGCGTTTCGCATATACGATTTAATTGCATATGCAGTATCTTAGCGAATAGGAGGGGTTTCATGCGCACCATATCTGTCGACGAGTTCGGGCAGGCCATGAACCAAAAGCCCTTAGCTGTTGTGGATATCAGGCCATTTGATGACTATCAGGCATGGCACATTGAAGGACCACGGATTGAAAGTCAGCACCTCGATGGAACCTCGATTTTGCGAGATGCCAAAACGCTACAAGCTCTCGACTCTGAGACGCCGTGGGTCGTGGTGTGTGCTTTAGGCGAAACGGCTAAGGCTGTGGGGGCTGTCATGGACCGTGAGGGCTATGATGTAACGGTGCTTGAAGGAGGCATGGCAGCTTGGAACCGGTATCATGAAGTGCATGCGGTGGCGGAAGAACCCACATTTTCGTTATTCCAAATTCAGCGCCGGGGCAAAGGCTGCCTGTCGTACCTATTGGCTTCAAATGGAGAAGCTATGCTCTTTGATCCTTCTCAGTTTGTGGACGTGTACCAAAGGATTCTTGATCAAAACGGATGGCGACTAAAAGCGGTGGCAGACACTCACGTGCATGCCGACCATATTACAGGTGGGTTCTTTCTTAGTGAACGTTACCATGTTCCGTTTTGGCGTGGTCAAAATAGCCCAGGGGTTTCTTTGTTGCAAGATGGCCAGGAATTTAAAGTGGGTGCGGTGACGGTTAAAGCGATCGCCAGTCCCGGACATACGCCGGATTCGTTTTCGTTTCTTATTGACGGCCGTTATTTATTGACAGGCGATGCGTTATTCGTTTCAGGTGTGGGTCGGCCAGATCTTGGAGGCCACGCTAAGGAGTGGGGTGAAGATCTTCACCGGTCATTGCAGCAATTGCAATCATTAGCCCCTGAAACCGTGATTTTGCCTGCTCATTATGCCCATTGGTCAGAAATCAATGACCGTGGAATTGTGGCAGGCACTTTAGGCGACCTGCAGGCGCAAAACCCTTTATTGCATGAACCTCTTGAATCCTTTGTCAACCACGTCGAGGCTTCAGCGTCAGCGATGACGCCGCCGAATTATGAACCGATTGTGGCGTTTAATGTGTCTCAGAAGGGTCCCCTAGATCCAGCGATCTTGCGGTCGTGGGAAATTGGCCCTAACCGGTGTGCCGCGCCGGCATAAAGAAAAGAGAAAAGCTCTATCGGTCTAATAACGGACAGTCTAAAGGGGTTTTCCCTCCCCCTTTAGACTTTTTCTATGGTTTCTGCTACGTTTTGTCATGCTTGACGCGTGATTTTATGTTGGGTACAGTGGGCCTATTGAATGTCAGGCCGTCTAGTGCCGATTCACCTCATAATGCGGATTCGCAAATGACGGTCTATATACGAGTCATGCCAGGCGGGAAGGAAGGGAGACGCAGTGGCGGTAATCGTCTTACTCCTTCTTAGCTTATCAGCCTTTGCGATGGTCTCTGGGTTTAATGATGGGGGCAATTTGGTTGCGACCTACCGAAGCAGTCGCATTATCGATTCCCGCCGTATAGCGCCGCTGCTCATTGCAGCCATTGCGCTAGGGCCTGTCATTTTCGGAACTGCGGTCTCTCGCACAATGGCCTTGGAAGTAGTCAATTTTACGCAAACGAGTTCCCGCCTTTTGGCTATTTCTGTAATGGCCGGTGTTCTCACTCTGGTTGTCACATGGCGGATGCGTTTGCCGACCAGTACGACGATTGCGCTGGCCGGGGGAATAATTGGAGCGGCTGCAGCCAGCGGGCAGGCGGCGTTGATTCATTGGGCTGGGGTGGAGAAGATTGCGGGGGGATTAGTGGGGTCCGTTGTGATGGGGTTTATGTTGGCGTGGCTGTTAACGGGCGTTATGAAACGGGTTACGGCCTCTGATGGCACCCCTCGATTGGTGAAAGTCGTTGACAAATTTCAATATCTGACGATTCTTTGGCAGGGATTGGCATACGGTGCCAATGACCAAGAGAAGGTCATTGGCCTTACAGCAATTGTCATGATGTTGTTGGGTCACGATGCCGTGTATCATGTGAGTTCTTTTGATATCTTATTCCCGTTGGCTAGCTGGTCCGTGGGACTGGCTTTAGGGGGATCGCGCATTGCAAATACGGTGGGCACACAAATTATTCATCTGCGTCCGGAAACATCGGTCACCACGCAATTAGCAGCGGCGATTACCGTGAGTTTAGCGGCAATTTTAGGGTTTCCGGTGAGTACGACGCAGGCTACCGATGGGTGCATTTTTGGATCAGGCACGATGATTAACCGTCACCGTGTGCACTGGAAAGTTGTCCGTAAGATTATTGGCGTGTGGATCATTACGATGCCCATTGCTTTGGCGATGGGGGCTGTGCTCATGATGCTTGTTCGTCTTTCGCAGGGATCGCTCGCTTTCTTTTAAATGGGCCTAAAATTATGCCATACTGATTATATGCGAGGATTAGTCACGATAGGTGAAGCCTCTAAAGTGTTGGGTGTGTCGTTCCCGACACGCCGGAAAAGGAAGGCCAATTACAGCCAGACGAAATCACGTCAGATGGTCACCGGCGCTATGACAAGTTAAACTCCGCCCCGCCCTGAATTATTCAAGCAACAGAAAAACTATAGCCTGTGCAAGGGTATGGCATGATGACAACGGCCGACATAGGGGATGATCCCAAAAGAGATGGCCCGCGCAAAAGGGTAGGAAGAGGTCGCCCTGCGCGATTTCAGGAACCGGTTGGTGGGCACTTAGTGTTCTTCTCGCCGTTGTAGATAGACCAATTAGTATACTTTAGTATAGTAAGGATATATCCATAAATATTATTTAAGTTCGTATTGACACGATATTTATATATCGTTACACTAGATTTTGCTGAGAGCGAGGGACAATATCATGAGCAGTAGCTTGCATGGGTCGAACGCGCTTTGCCCCGTTGCCCGTGGTGCGGCGCTGGTGGGAGATCTCTATATTCTTCTGATTGTCCGAGACTTGGCTGATGGCTCGAAGCGATTTGGAGAATTAGAAGAATCGCTGGGGGTGACTGCGCGTACTTTGACTGCGAGACTCCGGATGCTGGAGACTGAACAGATTGTCGAACGCGTGGTGTACCCGGAAATTCCGCCTAGAGTCGAATATAGTCTCACAATTAAAGGTAGGGACTTGCTACCGGTGATTGAGGCATTGCGACAATTTGGGGAAAAGTGGACGCATGAGTAGCTTGCCGCCCTCAGGATATGCGAAATTATTTGATGATGAGGAGTGTGTCATAGTGGCTACATCAGAAATAAAGACATGGGTGATTGATCCGGATCACAGTCTTGCGGAATTTTCTATCCGGCATATGATGATTTCTACGGTGCGAGGCTCTTTTCCTGGGTTATCCGGAGAAATTATTGCTGATGTGAATGACTTGACCACGGCCAAGGCGCATGTGTCGATTGACGTTAGTACCGTCGACACGCGTCAGAAAGATCGTGATGCTCATTTACGGTCGGCAGACTTTTTTGATGTTGAACATTACCCTACTATGACCTTTGATAGCACTAACATTCGGCGTGTGTCGGAAAATGTCTATGACATTGAAGGCAACATGACGATTCATGGAGTGACCAAGCCATTGGTGGTGCGCGCCGAGTATATGGGAACAAGCAAAGACCCGTGGGGCAACGTACGCGCAGGGTTTTCGGCGACAGCGGAACTCAATCGCAAAGACTTTGGGTTACAGTGGAATCAAGCGCTGGAAACGGGTGGCGTACTTGTTGGAGACAAGGTAAAACTATCGGTAGAGTTGGAGACTGTACTAAAAGATTAAAGGGCTGAGCCAAAAAGTTTTTATACCGAGCGTGTTGCGATGAGGCAACACGCTCTTTTTGGGTGCGCCCAGCATGGGCGCGTGACGGGAGAGAAGTCAGCCGAGGCCATACTCGGCCGCCGCGACCGCGCTGGCTAAAAGGCCGGACATGACTAGAAAGTGCTGCTCGTGGGACTCACGATGCACGCAAGGGCCCATGGCGCATGGCTCTTAAACAGCGTGTTGACACGGAGCTATTGAGATGCACAAGGCTTGCACCGTCTCCTCAACCTGTACGAGGTAACATGTCTACGCTAGTCATGAACCGCTGTATACCGAATGGTACGTACGGTGTGGCGAGTAGGGGCGGGTTAGTCACCCGCGCCTACTCGATTTTTTGCGTGTAAGAATTCGCGGTTGGGATGAAAGTACCGCTCTAAAATTCTGGGCTTTGAAATTGAGTAAAGTCACACTCAACAAGACTGGGCAAATATCGCAATTAATTCATTCAAAAGCACTGTTTTTTTAACAAAGATCTGCCTGGAAAAACAGTATTTTTTCATGAAATGCGGTGGATTGGTAAAAATAGGGGACTATCATCGGTGGTTGGCTATTAGAAATGGTGACACCCGCTATTAAGCTTTCCGTACGCCAGATTCTAAAGGACTATTTAAAATTGAACCTAATAGTCAGAACAAAACGTACTTTGGGAGGGGTTAGGATGGCGCTGACCAAGGGAGAGGATATTCGCCAAGCAGCGCAGGCGGAGTCTGAACCGGTCGAGGGAACACGGAAGGTCCATACCACCTGCTATATGTGCGCCTGCCGGTGCGGGATTGAAGTGACCGTCGAACATGAACAGATTCGCTTTATTGCCGGGATTAAAGACTCGCCCGTGAATAAGGGAGTGTGGTGCGCGAAAGGCGGCGCGGGCATCATGACCCAATATTCGCCGGCGCGGCTGATGACGCCTTTGATGCGGGCCCCGGGCAGCGAACGCGGGCAGGGGGAGTTGGTGCCGGTCGATTGGGAAACGGCGCTCCGCACGGTCGCCGGGTGGTTGCAGCAGATTCGGGACACGGATCCGGCGCAGTTGGCGTACTTTACGGGCCGGGATCAAATGCAGGCCTTCAATGGCTATTGGGCGCGGCAGTTTGGGACCCCGAACTGGGCAGCGCATGGCGGGTTTTGCTCGGTCAACATGGCGGCCGGGGGGATGTATTCGGTCGGGGGCAGCTTTTGGGAGTTCGGGTGGCCGGATTTGGACGCGGCCCGGTGGTTTATGTTGCTGGGGGTGGCGGAAGATCATCCCTCCAATCCGTTGAAGCTGGCGATTGGCCGGCTGAAAGACCGTGGGGGACGGTTTGTGGTCGTGAATCCGGTGCGGAGCGGCTATGGCGCGTTGGCGGACGAATGGGTGCCTATTCGTCCCGGGACCGATGGGGCGTTGCTCATGGCCATGATGCATGTGCTAGAACGCGAGGGGCTCTATGACCGGGAATTCTTGGCGCGGTACACGAATGCCGCGGGATTGGTGACCGTGGCACCGGGCCAGCCGGAGGATGGTCTGCTGTGGAAGGATGCCAACGGGGAGGTGCTGGTGGCCACCGGGGCGCAGACCTTTACCCCCTTTCGGCAAGCGGGTGGCCACGGCCGCTTAGAGGGCGTCTACACCCACGCCGGTCGGACCTATCGGCCGGCCTTTGCGGTGTTCCAAGAGCGGTTGACCACCTGTACGCCCGCCTGGGCAGAAGCGATTACGGGCATCCCCCGCCGGACGATCGTCCGGCTGGCCTTGGAAATGGGGACGACGGCCTTGCAGCATCCGGTGGTGGTGCCGCAGCCTTGGACCGACTTTTATGGGGTGACGCATCCGCAGACCGTGGGCCGCCCCGTGGCGTTTCATGCGATGCGGGGCTTGGCGGCGCACACCAACGGCTTTCAGACCGTGCGCGCGCTGTTTGATTTAATGATGATGTTGGGGACGATTGATCGGCCGGGCGGCTTTCGGTATAAGAGCCCCTATCCCAAAGCAGCGCCGCCTCCGTGGACTCCCCCTTCCCACCGCCGTGATTATCAGCCGGGCCAGCCGGCGCCGGGGCCGTTACTTGGGTATCCCCAGACTCCCGACGATTTATTGGTCGACGGCGATACGCCGTTGCGGATTGACGAGGCGTATTCGTGGAAATACCCGCTGGCGGCCCACGGAGTGATTCAAAACGTGATTCGCAATGCCTATGACCGGAGGCCCTATGGGATTGACACGCTGATGATCTACATGTCGAATCTGGCGTGGAATTCGAGCTGGAATACGTTGGAGACGCGGGCGATGCTGCAGGCCAAGGATGATGACGGCAACTATGTCATTCCCCATGTGGTCGTGTTCGACGCGTATGATTCGGAAACCGTGGCCTTTGCGGATATTGTTTTTCCCGATACGACGTACCTCGAACGGTGGGATGCGGCCTCGTTACAGGATCGGCCCATCTCGGAACCGGATGGACCAGCGGACTCGATCCGCCAGCCCGTCGTCGCGCCGCCGCCGGGCGTGCGGCCGGCGGCCGACACGCTGATTGAATTAGCCAACCGGCTGCAGTTGCCGGGATTTGTGGAAAACGGTCAGCGCCGCTACCAGACCTACGCCGACTTTTTGCAAGGATGGGAAACATCCCCCGGCTCGGGCGTGGGGCTCTTAGCGGGCTTTCGGGGGCCGCAGGGTACCGACCAGTATGTCGGCGCACCCAATCCCCAGCAGTTGCAGGCGTATGCGAACAATCAAGCATTTTGGTATGACGAGATTCCCTCGGAGCGCAAATATTACCGGATGGCCAACCAAGCGTATCTGGACTGGGCCCAGAGTGTGCGGTTTGTGCCGACAGCCGATCCGATTGTGCTGCAATTTTATTCCGAGCCCTTACAGACCTTTCGGCTCGCCGGGCAAGGCCTGTGGCCCGGGAAGCAGCCGACCCATCCCGCTCTCCGCGCGCGTTTGGCCACCTACTTTGATCCCTTGCCGTTTTGGTATCCGCCCTTAGAAGAGCAGGAGGCGACGGCGGCGGAGTATCCGTTACTTTTGATTACGCAGCGGCCCATGACCCACTATCATTCGTGGGGCTCGCAAAATGCGTGGCTGCGGCAACTCTTGATGGAGAATCCGCTCTTTATCAATCCGCAAGCGGCCCACGCGTTAGGACTGACGGACGGGCAATGGGTGTGGATAGAGTCGCGCCAGGGGCGGATGACGGCGAAGCTGCGTTTCTCGGATGCGGTGGAACCGGGGACCGTGTGGACGTGGAATGCGATTGCCAAGGCGCCGGGGGCGTGGGGGTTGCATCCCGACGCCCCGGAAAGCCAGCAGGCCATTTTAGTCAATCATATTGTGCCCGACACCTTGACGTCGCGTGATGGCCAGGTGACGTTTAACAATGATCCGATTACCGGGCAAGCCGGGTGGTACGACACGAAGGTCCGCGTGTACCCCTCGGAGCTGCATGAGGTGTGGCCGAAAGTGGCACCGCAGAAGCCCAGGCGGGCGGACATGGTGAACTTGCCGCACTTACGGTATACGACCCGCAAAGGGGGAGGACGTTAATGCAACTGACGATTATCACGGACTTGAACAAATGTGTGGGCTGCAAGAGTTGCCAAGTCTCCTGTAAAGAGCACAATACCTCCGGCGACTTTGGGCCTGTGCCGGATCACGACCCGTACCGGGAGGCCGAAGGCATGTGGTGGAACCGGGTCATCGGCATGGAGGCGGGGGAATACCCGCACGTCGGGGTCATGTACTTGCCCAAGGCCTGCATGCATTGTTATGACGCGCCCTGCGTCCCGGTCTGTCCGACCGGCGCCTCGTACAAGCGCGACGATAACGGGGTGGTGCTGGTCGATTACGAGGCCTGTATCGGCTGTCAGTTGTGTATGTGGGCCTGTCCCTATGGCGTGCGCGAATTTGATGAGCATGAGGGCGTGGTCAAGAAATGCACGCTGTGTATAGACCGGATCGAAGATGAGAGCTTGCCGCCCGAAGACCGGCAGCCCGCGTGCGTGCAAAGTTGTCCCACGCACGCCCGCACCTTTGGCGATTTGGAGGACCCGGATTCGGCCGTCGCGCATTTGGTGGCCGAGCGGCAAGGGTTTGTCTTGTTGCCCGAGTTGGGCGCGCGCCCGGCCATCCATTATCTGCCCCGGCGGCATGCCCCGGGGATCGTGGATCCCGAGACGATTGATCGGGTCCTTGGGGAGGGATCGTAATGCGTCCGACGTGGCCATTATTGGCATTAACGTTATTGCAAGGCGTCTCCTGGGGCGTGATGGCGGTCGTGGCCGCGGCGCTGGTGGGCGGGTGGCCGGTGTCGACGGGCACGGTACAGGCATGGGAGTGGCTCGCGTGGGGCACGGGGGCCCTCGGGGGCAGCGCGTCGGTGTTTCACATGCACCGGTTGGCGGCGGCCCGCTATGTCTTACGCCGGTTACGCAGTTCCTGGCTGAGTCGCGAGGCCTTGAGCACGGGAGGATACATGGCCGTGTTGTCGGTCGCGGTCGCCCTGCGTGTGCTGTGGCCGCAGGCGAGCGGCCTGTGGGAAGCCGCGACGCTGCTCGCGGCGGGGCTCGGCGCGGTGGCGGTGTATATCACCGCCATGCTATATGCGACGATTCCGGCGATGCGGAGTTGGCATTCGCCGCTCACGGTGGTGGTGTTCTTTGCGGCCGCGCTGCTGAGTGGCGGGGCCGGAGCTGGGGCGGTGGGCGCCCTTCTTGGGGGACCGGGTTTGGGAGGCTTGCCAGGGCTGGACGCGGCGTTCGCGCTGGTCTTTGGCGCGCTCGTGAGTTTGCAAATTCGGGCGTTTCGCGTGGCGGCCGCCGGGGTGCTGGCGGCGACGGGGACGGGGCTCGCGGGGCGGCCCTACCGGTTGCAAGACGCGGGCGGAAGTCGGCCGCCGTACCGCACGCAGACACAAATCTGGCCGGTTCTGCCGGCCGCGGTTCGCACCAGTGGCTATGCCGCTGTCTTGGTCTTGGCCGTGGTGGGGCCGTGTCTGGCGGCAGCGCAGGGAACCACAGGCCTGGTGTGGGGCGCAGGGAGCGCGTGGCTGGGGGTAGCGCTCAGCCGCTGGATGTTCTTTGCGGATGCGACACATAGCTCGCGGGTGTGGTTTGCCGATCAACCCAAAACGCCGTCGCCCGTCCGCCGTGAGCCGGGGCGGCCTTACGGACGACGCCGGGAAGACAGTGTATAAAGAGGACGGCCTGGCCTGTGAAACTATCTGGAGGAGATGAGGCTGTGGCAAGAGCCGCGGGACTTCGACAGTTATGGCACTCGTTGCCGCTTGAGCGATTTAGTACACGAGAGAACTATATCTGGCTCGTTGTGGCCACCGTGTGCATTGGGGCCTTTATGGCAGCGCTAGATGCCAGCATTGTCAATGTGGCATTACCGGATTTAAGCACCTATTTCCATTCGAGTGCGTCGTTGGTGAGTTGGGTATTGATAGCCTACCTCTTAACCTTGGCCACGTTGCTCACGCTATTTGGCCGGTTAGCCGACATTTTGGGCAGAAGACCCCTTTATACTTTTGGATTTTTGGTCTTTATTGTGGGATCGGCGGCGTGCGGGGCGGCTGTCAATTTGCCGATGTTAATTATTTCGAGAATTTTTCAAGCAGCGGGTGCCGCCATGTTGCAAGCCAATTCCGTGGCTATTATCACCGCCGCGGTGCCAGCATCCGTTCGCGGCCGGGCTATTGGGTTTCAAGGATCGGCCCAAGCCATTGGGCTGTCTCTTGGTCCGGCGATTGGAGGAGCATTGATTGGCCTCTTTGGATGGCGAGCCATTTTCTATGTCAATGTACCGGTGGGGCTGATTGGGACGCTTATGGCGGCTATGATCTTGCCAAAAGACAAGCTACAAGGACACCACGCGACATTTGATTGGTGGGGGACCTTGCTCATGACACCGTTTCTGGTGTTACTCATGATGGCCCTGACCGAAGGACAGAGCTGGGGCTGGACATCACCTGCCGTTATTGGCATGTTTGTCGCAGCAGCACTGTTCCTTACAGGGTTTATTGTACGAGAGCTGTCGTTTCGCGCGCCGCTTGTGGATATGCGGTTGTTCAAAATTGCCATTTTTAGTTTGGGCAACTTCACGGGATTGTTGTCGTATTTGGCGATGTTTGGGGTGTTGTTTCTCATGCCATTTTATTTTGAACGCGTCTTGAACTATCATTCGGCCGTTACGGGGTTGATTCTTACTGCAGTGCCTTTGGGGATGACCGTAGCTGCGCCTAAGTCGGGCGCGTTAGCCGACCGCTATGGCCCGCGGTTGTTAACTACGGGAGGGATGGCCTTAACCGGTTTGGCGACGTTGATGCTCGCGTGGACCATTAGTCTTCATGCTCAGGTTATCCTCATTGTTATGGAGTTGGTCATGGTGGGGGTGGGATTGGGGATGTTTACACCTCCTAATAATTCATCGGTCATGGGGAGCTTGCCGAGTTCTCGGTTAGGCGTTGGGGGAGGCATTCTCAATATGGCCCGCTCACTTGGGATGGCCTTGGGGACGGCTGTTTCCGGTACGGTGCTGGCCATCTTGTTAACGGCGCATGGGGGCATTGAGCAGCCAGGAGGTCCCAAAGCGCCATGGATTCCTTCAACCCGCGTGGCGCTGTTGGTTTTAGTGGGGCTGTCTGCCTTAGCCGCGGTGCTATCCATTTTTCGAGTGGCAGGGAACAGTCGACCAGCCTCGGGACAGTCGCAAGAAAGCATGCCTTTAGAATGGTAATCAATAAATAAGGTGAAATGCATAGGACACCGCCGGCGATTACGGCGGTTTTTTCCATTAAACACTTCCCCAGGACAACTTTTTTGAAATGGCAGGAATTTGGTAGCGCAACCACGAATAGGCATAGGACACAATATCCATAGTAAGAAGGCGGTGTTGTGGTTCTACGAGCAACACCTATTTGTGAGGAGGTATGACGCGTGGCCGAACAACTTCCCTACCGACTACCGCGCACTGTGGTGCCACACCGATATCAATTAGAATTTCACCCCAATTTATCACAAGGCGTGTTTTGGGGAAGGGCCGAAATTGCTATTGAGGTCTTAACGCCCACGCAAGATATTGTATTAAATGCTGTGAACTTAACACTTGAGAATGTTGTGGTGCATGCTGAAGAACCAGGAAAATCATGGCCCGCTTCTGTGGCGTACAAAAAAGAAGAAGAGCAGGCGGTTTTGCGCGTAAGCGCGCCATTGGCGTCTGGGACTTGGACGTTATCGCTTGAGTTTCGCGGAGTACTCGGTAATGATTTGCGCGGCTTTTATCGCACGACCGTTAAGGGTACAAATGGTGACGAGATTATTGCCTCGACCCAATGTGAGTCAACCGATGCCCGCCGCATTTTCCCCTGCTGGGATGAACCCGATTTTAAGGCCACATTCGCCATTACAATGGTAGTGCCTGAGCCTCTAACGGTTTTGTCCAACGCGCATGAGACGTCGAGCGTGCCTGATGCACCAGGAATGAAGCGCGTGAGCTTTGCGGAAACCATGCCCATGTCCACGTACCTTGTGGCGCTTGTCGTGGGGCCTTTAGAGCTCACCGTTCCTCGCACCGTGCGTGATGTGCCGGTGCGGATTGCCGCACGCCCAGAATTTATGCATCTCACACGTTATGCTCATCAAGCAGCCGTGGATGCCTTGGCATTTTTTGAAAGCTACTTTAATATCCCCTATCCGGCAGATAAACTGGACCACGTCGCCATTCCGGATTTTGCGGCCGGCGCGATGGAAAACTTAGGGTGCGTGACGTATCGGGAAGAGGCGTTGCTGCTGGATGAAAATCAGGCATCGGCCATGGAAAAGATGCAAGTCGTCAGTACGATTGCTCATGAAACGGCGCATATGTGGTTTGGGGATATGGTGACCATGCGCTGGTGGAATGGGCTATGGCTGAACGAGGCCTTTGCGACATTTATGCAAATGTTGGCGACCGATGCTTTGCACCCAGAGTGGAATATTTGGACGCATTTTGGACTGGGACGCGCACATGCGTTTGCGGTGGATGGCCTGGCCTCTACGCGGCCCATTGAATATCCTGTGGGTCCCCCTAGCGAGGCCTGGGCGATGTTTGATGTGTTGACTTATGAAAAGGGTGGATCCGTTTTACGCATGATGGAGCAATATTTAGGGCCTGAGATGTTCCGTCAGGGTGTCACTACCTATTTGAACCAACACCGTTTTGGTAATACGGAGACGGGAGACTTGTGGCAAGCTTTGGGGGAGGTTTCGGGACAACCTATTCGTGATGTCATGGACTCGTGGGTCTTCCAACCTGGCTATCCGTTAGTGCAAGCCGTGTTCTCACAGGACAGGGTATTGACCTTATCTCAAAAGCCATTTCGTTATCAAGGGGCAGGCAGTGGTACCTGGCAAGTACCCGTCGTCCTAGGCATCCACCAACAAGACGGGACGCATGATACGCGCAATGTGTTGTTGGGCCCTGATCCCTTGACCATGACGCTACCTGATAACACTGCGTGGGTATTGGTGAATCAAGGGGGATGGGGATTCTACCGGGTGGCTTACGATGCCGCGCTGTGGCAACGTCTCACCCAAGCCTTTGGGAGCTTGACACCACTCGAGCGCCTGAGCATTGTAGACGATGTGTGGGCCGGCGTGCTGGCTGATGAAATCCCTGTGACACAAGCCATTCAGTTGTGGCGTACGATGAAAGACGAGCGGGATCCGAATGTGTGGAATCTCGTCGCGGACCATATTGGCCTACTGTTTAGCATGGCGGATGAGTCCGGACAACAGGCGTTACAAGAGTTCGTAAGGCACATAGCGCATCCCGTGCTGGCGGAGGTGAAGTGGGAGGGAGCGCCCGATGAAGACGTCAGCCAATCCCGACTGCGGGCGGTCGTTATCCGTCTTTTGGGAACGCTGGGGGCTGATGAAGCGGTTCGTGCAAAAGCCCGTCAACGCTTTATCTCATACCTCGAGAAGAGTATGAGCATTGCGCCTGATTTGCTCAACGCGGTGGTTATGGTCGTGGCCGATACGGGAGATGAGGAGCAATGGGAGGTCATGTATCAGCAATTCAAAGACGCGGCAACGCCACAAGATGCCGTCCGCTATTTGTATGCCTTAGCAGATTTTCCGGATCCTCTCCTGGCACAGCGGACCTTTGACTTATGCCTTTCCTCCGAAGTACGCGTGCAAGATGGGTCTTATGCGATAGGCCGGGCTCTGCGCAATCGACATGTGCGGGCGTTGGTCTGGGATCTCGTTGAGGAGCATTGGGATGCTTTATTGGCCAAATATCCCCCGTTTATGCTGCAGCCGCTGGTGACGCCAGTGGCCGCGATTGTTGAAGAGCGCCTGGCGTCGCGTACGGCAGCCTGGCTGCAAAGTCATCCGATTCCCGAGGCGGCCCGCCAAATCACGCAAACCTTGGAATTCCAAGGCATTCATCAGGCGCTGGCCCGACGCATTCACGGCCACCTCAGCGAGTGGGTCCGGGGTTAAGTAATACGAAGGCTTTGGGCAATCGTGCCCAGCCAGGCTGTATCGTCAAGGGGCACCGTCATGGATAAGGCAACATATCCGTGCCCCGCCCACGCTACATCTAAAATTTGAGAGGCGCTCTGAGTAGTGCGGGTAATGGGGGAACCAAAGGCTTCGGGGCCTAAAGGTTGCGTAGCTTGAGGGGACTTCGCCGCGGTAATGTCAAGCACAATTTGGGTCGTGGCGGGAGACGTGGTCCATGCCCACTGGCCTGAAGCTTGGGGAGCTATTGGCTTCACTTGCGACGGCAGGGTGAGCGAAATGGTGGCCCCGTTAAAATTCACAAAGACGGATTTCCATGTCGTTGACACTGAGCTCGGCGCCTTGGCTTGAGGTGTCGGAGCCGACGTCGTTTGTAAGTGGGCTGCAGGAATCGTCGTCGGTTTGTTCTTCACAGCGATCTGCGGATGGGGCTTAGGGAAGGGGAGCGGACTGGTGGCTAGTCGCGTCGTGAGAAGGCTATGAACGATGACGACGCCAAGGATTAAGAGCCCGGCGGTGAGGGCTGAAGCGACCCATAAAACCACCTTGAGGGAGCGCGGCTGAGTCCTGGTTGGCCCTTGGGGGAAAAGGGCGGTTCCACAGTGCTGACAAAAACGGTCATCCTTACGTATGGCATGCTGGCACTGTGGACAAACCAGAGGTTGGGCTGTCTTTGGGGAGTCTTCACGCAACGTCGCAAGCGCCTCCTGTCGTTTTTTCTTCTATTGTAATCCTAAGAAAAGGCGTTGTTTTGGCGAAGTCTGCGGTTAGATCCTCTTGACCTGTCGCTTTGTTAGCAACAGGGCTCCCAGAGACCCGATTCGGGTCTCTGGGAGCCCTGATATCTGTCCCAAACCAGTTTAAAGCGGATCGTGCAATGAGAGGCGAAGTTGGCGCAGTTCCTCTTGGTTATGGGTATGGAGCAAAGCTGCTAAGGCCTCTAATCGGCTAAGCACAAAGGCTGAGACCTGTCCTTCGCGTTCGAGTGCACTACGCGCTTCACAGACCCACTGCTCCATTAAATCGTGATCGCGCTGGAGAGGAGCCATCGCCGGAATATGGCGGTATAGTGCCGCCTCTTCGGTGTGAACGTGCCATAATTCTCGCTCTGTCCAGATGGTCACAATCACCCCAGCGAGTTCGTAGGCTTCGTTGTGGGAACCTGAGCGCATCGATACATGCAATAGACGCATGGCCGCATCAAGGTCGGCAGTCACAGAGGTGTGAATGGCTTGGTGGGCGGCAAGTTGTTCCAATCCACAAGAGATCGACATGGCGTCTGTGTCCTTTCAGCGCGATATATTTCTGGGTGCTTAGGCTCTTACGAAACCCCTGATTTAAACGTCATAATCCACATCGACATGCCAACTAATCCAAGGGCAATCACGATGCCAAGCCCTAGGGTGATAATGTGCCACGTTGACCCGCGGCTTTCGCGTAAGTGCATAAAGATTCCCAACTGCAACGCCGCCTGTGCTACGGCTAAGATGAGAATCACCGTAAGTAGGCCAATGGGCGACAAAATGTGTTGAACAACGGCCAAGAGCGCAGCGATAGTCAGAAGAAGAGAGCCTATATAGCCGAAGATCTGCAGCCAAGGAAACCCTTCCGATTCAAAATGCGGGGCTAGAAAACGCGCTTCGACTTCATCGCCATTTCCGGTAGGGCCATTGGGCGAGATCGCAATGACGCGGCGTCCACGTTGTGATCCACGATTGAACATGGTGGAAAATCCTCCTTTCCGCTCGACTAAATTTTGCCGTTTAAATACACAACGGTGAAAATGAAGACCCAGATGATGTCAAGAAAGTGCCAGTAGAGTGCGAACATATACATTTTGCGTGTTGTAATCGTGGTCAGACCACGTCCTGCCAGTTGGATAATAAGGGTAATGGCCCACAAGATGCCAAAGGACACGTGGGCGCCGTGGGTGCCGACTAAGGTGAAGAAAGCCGATAAAAACGCGCTGTGATGCCACGAATCACCGAGGGCAATATAGGACACGAACTCGCGAATTTCGGTGGTCACAAATCCGATGCCCAGCAAAATCGTGACAATGAGCCAAGCAATGGTGCCTGTTTTGTGACCGTGCCGCATTTCATAGACGGCGAGTCCACACGTAAAGCTGCTTGTCAGCAGTAATAAGGTTTCCACGACCGCGGGGCCCAGTTTAAATAATTGATCAGGTGAGGGCCCCGCCATGCCAATGCGGCTTTGGTAGACGGCATAGACCGCAAATAAGCTGGCGAAGAGCAAGAGGTCGGTGGCCAAAAAGGACCAGAATCCTAGAATTTTGAGACTTTCATGGTTGTCGGTAAACTCCAAGGGTAGTTTGGTCTGAGTGGCGTTGGGCTCAACGGGTAAATTCATCCTTGCAACCTCCCCAGTGCAGATTCTGTGTTTTGAATGACTTGGCGCGGGACTTCCTTGTGATCGTCGTAGTCAAAGGTTCCTACCAACATACACACCACAAATCCCAAGAACCCAACGACCGCTATCCACCACCACGAGAAAACCATTCCTACCGAGAACACGAAGAAGCTGAGGCCCATTAAGAAAGGAATCGCTGAGGATTTTGGCAATTCAATATCCTGGATTTCTTGTGGCTTAATTTGGATGACGTTGCTCTTGTGGTCTTGCTTAATCGCCCACCACGCATCGCGGTCCGTGACAACTGGGATACGTGCGAAGTTGTATTCGGGAGCCGGTGAGGGAGTTGACCACTCCAGCGTACGTCCATCCCACGGATCTCCAGTCACGTCAATTTCCCCGTGGATTTGACTCCATACAAAGTTATAAACCATCACCACGAAGCCTGCGCCCATCACGAAGGCCCCGATCGTCGACATCAAATTGAGACTGCTCCATCCAAATCCATGGGAATAGGTATACATCCGCCGCGTCATCCCCATAAATCCCAGCGCGTACTGGGGCATGAACGTGACCCAAAATCCTAAGAAGAACAGCCAAAATGCCCATTTACCCTGACGTTCATTGAGAAGGCGTCCGGTCATTTTTGGCCACCAATAATACACGCCAGATAGTAGGCCAAAGACGGTTCCCCCGATAATGACATTGTGGAAGTGGGCAATGAGGAAATAACTGTTGTGGAACTGGTAGTCAGCAGGAACTGCCCCTAACATGACCCCGGTCGCACCTCCCACGACAAATGTGGGAATAAAGGCCAATGCCCACATCATAGCCACGGTCATTTTGATCCGACCGTTCCACATAGTGAAGATCCAGTTAAAAATCTTAATGCCTGTGGGAATCGCAATGAGAATGGTTGAGAGGCCGAAAAACACGTTAACCGCGGCTCCCGCACCCATCGTAAAGAAGTGATGCACCCATGTGCCGTAACTCAAAAACGTAATAGCCAACACGGAATAAACCATGGTGGAATACCCGAAGAGTTTTTTTCGAGAAAACGTGGCGACAACTTCTGAAAATATGCCAAATGAAGGTAAAACCAGGATATACACTTCTGGGTGACCGAATAGCCAAAACAAATTGACATACATCATGGGCATGCCGCCTCGGCCTATCGTGAAGAAAGCGGTGCCAAACAAGCGGTCAAACAAGGTGAGCACCATAGCGACCGTCAAGGGCGGAAAGGCGAAAAGAATCAAGACAGAGGTTACCAGTGTCGTCCAAGCGAACATGGGCATGCGCATCAATGTCATGCCTGGGGCGCGCATACGCAAGATCGTGACCAGAAAATTTATACCAGTGGCGGTGGTTCCAATACCGGTGACAATCAGCGCCATGAGGTAGTAATTTTGACCGACGCCTGGGTTAAACGCAAGTTCGGTTAAAGGAGGATAAGACGTCCAGCCAGCGTTGGGTGAGCCACCGATAACAAAGGAGATATTAAACAAGAATCCTGCAAAGGCAAAAAGCCAAAAGCTGATAGCATTAAGGCGCGGAAAGGCGACATCGCGCGCTCCAATCATGAGGGGAATGGCGATATTGAACATGGCAAAAATCAAGGGCATTGCCATGAAGAAAATCATGATCGTA
This sequence comes from Sulfobacillus thermotolerans, assembly GCA_002951815.1. Classification (GTDB taxonomy): domain Bacteria; phylum Bacillota; class Sulfobacillia; order Sulfobacillales; family Sulfobacillaceae; genus Sulfobacillus; species Sulfobacillus thermotolerans. The sequence continues at coordinate 2,826,332 of CP019454.1, read as the reverse complement.
CCATGTGTCGTAAAAATCTCGTCATAGTGCAAGGGCCCCAAAAAGTGATTGTTGGGCACAGCTAACTGGGCTCGTAGCAGCAATGCATCAACGCCACCGCGAAACAGCATGGTGACCGCTGCGATCAGATACATAATCCCGATTTTTTTATGATCCACCGTCGTGAGCCATTCACGCCAGAGATACTTCCACCGGTGCCATCGGGTGAGGTAATAAATGATGGCGGCCGAGGTGAGGATGATAAGCACATCGGCGCTCAGCTCCATGTTGCGCGTAGTGCTGGGCGGAAACAGCTGGGCAAGGAGAGAAGACATGAGAGTGTCCACCTTTCATTAAAGATGCTCCACAGCTACTTCGGAGTGGGCTGCATTTCCATGTACATTCCGCCTTCTAACGTAAAGCCATGGGTTTCCGCTGGGAATGTGGCAGCGGGGTAGGCTGAGTAATAGCGCGGGGCTATCCAGTTAAACTTTAAGAGCTGTCTGTAGTCGGCCATCGTCATGGGGGGTTTCGTGGTGCGCACGGTGTGGACCCAGGTATCGAAGGCGGCTTGAGATACGGCATGCACGTCGAACGTCATATGCACAAAACCGGAACCCGAAAAGTTGCCGCTGCGGCCCCAATAAAGTCCCGGTTTGCTGGCCTCTAGCCATAAGGGCAAGACTTCACTGGGCATGGTATATTCCATGCCGCCCAGTTGGGGCACCCAAAAGGTATTCATCGGAGAGTTCGCGGTTAATTCGAAGAGAACGGGGCGGTTGGTGGGAACGTCAATATAGTTGACAGTGGCGATATGTTGGCCGGGATATTCGAACAGCCATTTCCAATCCAACGAGGTCACGTCGATGACGATAGGGGTTTTTCCTGCGGGGATGCGGTCTAAGGCAAAGGTCTTATTCCATGTTGGAATGGCGATGATGGTGGCGGCCACAACCGACACGGCAATCACTCCCAGTTCCAGAGCACGGTTGTGATCCCATAGGGGACGGTAAGGAGCTTGATTACCGGGCTTTTCACGAAATCGGACCAAAGCAATGCCAAAGAGAACCCAAACCAGAAGGATAATCACTATCATTGTCGCCGCGGTAATTTCAATCAAGTTTAATTCACTGGCAGCCACCGGTCCGGCAGGATGGAGAATGACAAAATCATTTCCACACCCCGACACCGATAAGCCTATGGCAAGCGCAAGGACGGTAAAGCGGATCGCTCGTTTCGAGCGCTTAAGGGACATCTCGAACACTCCTTCATCAGGTGGTGTTGTACAAGTGGTTAAGCCTTGAAAATAGAGAAAATTTAGTCTACTAAGATTAAATGCGAATCGTTAACGGTGATGCTTTAAATGAACTTTGGTTGGTGCTAGAAACAACGAGCTCAAAACGCTTATGCAATAGGGATTAATCGCCAACGGCGTAAATCTCGCTTTGAGTATAATCTAGTTAAATCGCAAGATCAATAAGTTCAAATAGCGCGGCCTCATTATAATTTTTTATGTGTACACAGAAGGCGGAACATAAGGGTTCTGAGGTCTTGATAATCAAGTGTAGAGTGACTTTTTAGCGCGTGATAATCGAGTGAGTTTAAACCGAGTTAAATAGTATAGTTATAAGGCACAGCAAGGGATAACGCGATGGATAAACCGGTCGGTAGGAGTGTGCAAAAACGAGAAAGTTCAGCGTTATTGAGCGTTATGTAATAAAGACTTAAGGACTTGTTCAAATAAGAACGTAAAGTTAAAACTTCAAAAGCGATTAGTCGAAAGGAGTTATACGAGACTCTGAACTTCCGAGAGAATTTTACAAGGTGTGGTAAGATAGGGCGAAATGGACGAAGAGGAGGCTGTCTTGTGCAACCCGATATGTCGCGATTACTTTCGATGGTTCTTCCCGATGACACCACGTTAGGAGAACCCTATTGGGCCATCATGGCCACACATGACGGGCAGCTGACGGGCCAATTTTGGACCGTGTATCAAGCAGGGCATACGGTGATCCCCCTTTTTGAGGACCGTGATAGTGCGGAATCGGTGCGGGCCGTTTTGTCCCAAGAGGGGATGGTAGTCCGTGGCATTGCGTGGAAACATTTGCAGTTTCTGCGGCGCCGACCGCCTCAAGGAGCCGAATTAGGCGTCGTGCAGGGGTTTAGGGCACACGGTGAATTGACCATTGCATTGTTACCTCCAATTTCTTAAGCCAACATCCTAGGGGGATAGTCACCATAGTCTTGCCGTGACGTGGCCTAGAAAGAGCCTCGGGGATAAAGCTCTACGGTTCACTCATTTTAGAACGCCGCACAATGACGAGCGGCGCTTTTTGGTTTTTGCGCGTCTTTTTCTCTCGTGCTTACCGTATCCACGGACAACATGGTTCACCAAGAAGTAACCAGATGTTAACCGATTCTTCATGTGCCCAACACTCGACCTTAACTTCGTGGCGCAATAATTTGAGATGTCGTTATTCGGTCAGTATCTTGCCCAAAGCTGTCATTTCCACAAGGCGGTGGGACGAAGGAGGGATGCTCGACTGCAGATCGTAGGCATTGTGGCCCAAAACCCAGCGCAATGGAAGTGTGATGTTTCGTGTCCGGTGCGGTGGAGAGAGTTGGTTTCCGTCAACCAAATTTTTGATGCTTTGCGTGACGGCGTAGTGGACGCATTGGCCTTGGAGCTGACGTGGTTTGATGATGTCGCGTGGTTGTCCGCAATTTTAGCCCATAGCTGGACGACGTCTATCAATCTTTTTCTGCTCGTGGAATATGAACAGCGTCGCTGGGTGCCCTTGGGCAACCCGTCCTCGCCGAGTCTTTTCTGTACGCCAGAGTCTGTGGGGTGCATTGTGCTCGATGCCAAACACCGTAAAGTTTGGCATCATGGTATGGAACTTGCGCTACCATGGCGAGCTGCAGAACTGCTCGCGCTTCTTGGCCAGCGGCTTGGTATTCCAGCGACGTTAGACAATATCAACCAGATGTCTTTGGAAATTGGCTGGCCATTATGGACGGAAGCCACCACGAAGGCCGCAGTGTATCAAATTCGGCGGGCCTTAGGGGAAGAACACGTCGAGACCATTAGGCGTCATGGGTATCTATTTGTGCCATGTGAAATGCATGAAGCATCGTCTTTTAACGCAATCATCACGAGAGATTAATCCGATGGACGCGTGCCTTTAATGTGGTCTTGCCACACCGTACTCGAACCGCAAAAGGTCTTAACGTTTTCGCATACCAAAGGGGGCCCTAACGTGGAGCGCATTATTGTCACGAATGATGACGGATATCAGTCCATGGGCATTGAGCTGCTCGCAGAGATTGCAACCGGGGCGCGATTTCAAACGTATGTGATTGCACCGGAAGAAAATCATAGCGGCCGAGCGCATTCAATTAGTTTTGGGGATCTTCATGTCCGCCGGATAGCTAGCCGAGGCGATCAGCGCTGGTTTACGGTGAAAGGGACGCCCGTGGATTGTGTACGGTTGGGGCTGTCGTCGTATTTCGACAGAAGTCCATTATGTGTCCTGTCAGGGATAAATCTCGGGTGGAACTTGGGAAGGCATGTGATGACATCAGCGACTGTGGCGGCGGCACGTGAGGCTGCGGCGCATGGTGTTCCTGCTATAGCATTTTCGGCTTCGCAGCATTGTAGTTGGGATCATGTGGCTCCCATGATTGCGCGGCATTTGGACGACTGGATTGCGTATGCGGCAAGTCGCCCAGGAACCTACCTCAACATTAATCTTCCCGAAGCTGCGACCAAACAGTGGCGGTGGACGGCCTTAGATGCACGGCCGGTCACGATGCGGGTAATGAATATTCAGCCGAGTCTGTTAGGGGACCGTATTGAGTATGAGTGGGTGGATGAAGGCCCGCTTCGTGTGCCTGGGATTTTAGGTGACCGTGAGGCGGTCGCCGAGGGCTTGATATCCGTCACTGCTCTTCACGCAACTCAAGATGATGCTGCCCCATTCTCCGACGATAACTGGGATGTATCTAACGGATAAGATTTTATCACGGTGAGGATCCACCTCAGCCGCCTTGGGGCGGCTTTTTTAGTGCCTGTAAGTATCTTAGGAGGAACGCAAGCGGATTCGGTGGCCTACGACGTTCTGGGCGGCTAAGAATCCGCTTAACACGGCAGAGAGGGTGCCGGGACCCGGAAATACCGTATCCCCGGCTTGATAGAGATGGGGGTGGGCGGTACGTGACCCTGCGATATGAAGCAATTGTTGGGCCGTCAGCGGGATGCCACCGACGCTGTGCTTATGGAGAAAGCGGTAATAGGTAACAGGGGTGGCGACATAGACCGCGCTGGAAAGCGCTGCGAGATGAGGCAGGACCCGGTCGCATGCGGCCATGACCTGCGCTGCCGCTTGCTCTTTGCGGGCGTGGTAAACGGACCTTGGCAACCGAGGGTGCCAATACTGTACGGCTGTATGGGCTGTGGCTGTCCACAAAATGTCTTGAGCATTAGAGCACAAGTTGTGATGGAACGTCAGGTAGACGGCCCCATGCAAATAAGAGGGGCGGCCTGTTATATCAGGCAATACGATTTGAAATGAACGGGGCAAATGGGAGGCCAACGGCATAGGCAAGTGGCGACGCGCTATGACCCCATCAACGCGAAAGGCCCCGGTAGATGGGGTCATGGGCGACCAAGGGGTGTGCGTAACGTGAGCGGACGGCCCGGGTAACGGACGCCCGGTGGCATTAATCACGTCGGAACACTCGTTGGGCTCGTGAGGACCAGTACTGATAGACCACTGCTTTAACGATTCGTTCCAGCGACACATTTTGACGATGCTGCGGTAATGCAAACGCCCGCCCGATCTCTCAATGCGTTGTACTAAGGCGTCCGCAAGCGTGCGAAGGCCGCCAGTTATCGTGTAACTTCCCCGGCGATACATATCCAAAGCGAGGGATGCCATGAGTGCCGATGCGTTTTCGCTGGTGGTTTGGATACTATCGATTAATAAGGCGTCCAGCATTTGCATAAAGGCTTGTTGGTCGGGCGTCTTGGGAGGATACAGGTGATAAGTCGACAACAGGCTACGCCAAGGCTGGGTGAAATAACGAGCCAGGCCCCACCAAGACCGCGGATATTGCCATAGGGTGCTTGCGGCTATCCACACGTCATGCCAAGAGCTCAGTGGCCAAGACCATTGCACCTTGGCTAATGCGTATAGGCTATCGGCGATGAGCTGGCTTTGATGAAAGAGACGAGATATTTGTGGGGCAATGGACGGGAATTTTTGTTGCCATTCTTGCGTTTGCACAGAGGTCTCAGTATAAATGCCGACGGCACGATCAGCTAACACAATATCTAAGGGGTGGTGCAAGACATGCGCCGTCACGTTAATGTCCAAAGCGGTCAGCAGTTTTTGTAACGCTCCATGCTCCTCAAGCCCAAAGGCAATAGTCGCCCCGGTTGGAAACCGGCATCCCCCTAAAAGATAATCGCTGGCGCATCCTCCGGGGGCGTCGGCGCGTTCGAAGACGTCCACGGACCAACCTTCTTGCGTGAGAAAAGCGGCAGCTGTCAGGCCTGCGAGCCCTCCGCCAATAATGCCGACGCTTCGTTTGACCAAATGTTATCGCTCCTGTCGTTTGACCATTTTATTATACTGCGGGCATCAATTTAATAAAAAACGGCTGTGGTTCACTAAATTTTTGGCCGGCGGAACAAGAGATTTGTTAGAATTGATTGATATAATCCGCGCATTAGGAGGGGAAGGCATGCTGCTAAGTCCTAGCGAGCAAGAAAAGTTAATGATTGTCGTGGCCGGTGACTTGGCGGCTCGGCGACTAGAACGAGGTCTTCGCCTCAATTATCCCGAAGCCGTTGCGTATATTGCTGCGGCATTGATGGAAGGAGCGCGCGACGGTATGAGCGTTCCAGAGTTGATGTCTTATGGCGCTACCTTACTAAACAGGGGCCAGGTCATGGAAGGGGTGCCTGAAATGGTGGACAGTGTGCAAATTGAAGCGACATTTCCCGATGGCTCTAAACTGGTGACCGTGCACCAGCCCATTCGAGCGACCAAGGAGGAGGCAAAATGATTCCTGGCGAGATTTGCTATGGCGAGGGTCAGCGGGTCATCAATGGGGACAACGATCCCGTCGTATTGTCGGTAAGCAACCAAGGTGATCGTCCTGTGCAGGTGGGCTCGCATTTTCACTTTTTTGAGGTCAATGCCGCTTTAGCCTTTGATCGGCCAACAGCTTTTGGAATGCGCTTAGACATACCGGCGGGAACTGCGGTGCGCTTTGAGCCGGGAACGAGTCAAGAGGTATCACTGATCCCTATCGGAGGCGATCGTCGGGTTTTTGGGCTCAATGGGTTGACGGAAGGGTCGTTGGACGATCCTCTTGTGCGTAAGGCGGCATTGGAGGCTGCGCGCAAACAGGGTTTTAGGGAGGAACGGCGATGAGCCGCATGAGCCGCCAGCACTATGCCCATGCCTATGGTCCGTCAACCGGGGACCGCATCCGGTTGGCGGATACGAATTTGTGGGCCAAAGTTGAGGCGGATTGGACTGTGCCAGGTGATGAAGCCAAATTTGGTGGAGGCAAGGTGGTGCGCGATGGCATGGGCCAATCCGGATGGAAAACATCGGCGGAGGGTGCGCCCGATCTGGTTATCACCAATGTTGTTGTTATGGATACTTGGGGCATTGTCAAAGCCGATGTGGGCATCAAAAACGGACGAATTGTTGCCTTAGGGAAGTCTGGAAATCCGGACATCATGGGCGGCGTCCATCCCGCTCTCGTGATAGGCCCAGGCACGGAAGTAATTTCAGCGGAAGGGCTGATTCTTACCGCGGGCGGTATTGATAGCCATGTCCATTGGATTACTCCCACACTGGCTCGTCAAGCCCTCATGTCCGGTCTGACAACGCTTATTGGTGGCGGCACGGGACCAGCTACAGGCACGAATGCGACGACGGCCACGCCAGGCCCATGGAATATCGAGCGGATGCTTCAAGCTTTGCGTAATGTCCCGGTTAACGTCGGGTTGACGGGAAAGGGCAATGCTGCGTTTCCAGACCCCTTAGTGGAGCAGGTGCAAGCCGGGGCGATTGGCTTAAAACTTCATGAAGATTGGGGCACTACGCCCCGAGCTATTGACACGTGTCTAATGGTTGCCGATGCATATGATGTCCAAGTCACAATTCATACGGATACGCTCAATGAAGCGGGGTTTGTCGAGCGGACACTGGACGCTATAGGCGGCCGTACGATTCATACGTATCACACCGAAGGCGCAGGAGGTGGCCATGCACCGGATATATTGCGCGTCGCCGCATTTGCCAATGTGTTGCCGTCATCAACAAACCCTACACGTCCTTATACCGTGAATACCCTTGCAGAGCATCTGGATATGTTGATGGTGTGCCACCATTTGGACCCGCGGTTACGTGAAGATGTGGCGTTTGCAGATTCCCGGATTCGCGGCGAAACCATTGCGGCGGAAGATGTGTTGCATGACTTGGGGGTCTTGTCCATGATTTCGTCTGATTCCATGGCCATGGGCCGGATCGGGGAAGTCATTTTGCGAACATGGCAAACCGCGCACAAGATGAAAGAGGAACGGGGTTCTTTAAGAGAAGATGATGGCGAGAGCGATAATTGGAGAATTCGCCGCTACCTGGCGAAATATACGATAAATCCCGCGATAACCCATGGGATTGCGGAACTCGTCGGTTCGGTCGAGGTTGGCAAATGGGCCGATTTAGTGTTATGGCATCCGGCGTTTTTTGGCGTAAAACCGTCTTTGGTTATCAAAGGAGGACTCATTGTGGCGGCCATGATGGGGGATGCGAATGCCTCAGTGCCCACGGTTGAGCCGGTATTGATGCGGGAAATGTTTGCGGCCCAAGGGTCGGCGCCGTCTCACTTGGCATGGACGTTTGTATCTCGCACGGCGTTTGATAGCGGCCAAGTCCAATCCTATGACTTACAGCGCCCCTTGTATCCTGTCCAACATTGTCGTGCGATTTCGAAGCGGGACATGGTTCTTAATCACGAAACTCCAGATATTCGCGTAGATCCCGAAACGTACCGCGTCTATGTGGATGGCGAGCGTGTGACGTCCAAACCGGCCGCCGCTTTACCTTTAGCGCAGCGGTATTTCTTATTCTGAGCTTGGGGAGAGGAGACAGGTCTATGGAGCCCGTATCGGTGACGGCCGTGATTGGAATATATGAGGAAAATCAGACGGAGAAAACCATTGATTGGGTGGACATTGATGTAGAGCTATGCGACAAATTGCGTTGGAAGAAAGAGACAGAACAGGGACGCCTACTGCTTGTCGATTTACCTCGGTTTACGACCATTGGCCATCACGATGTTCTTTATGATGATGGGCACTATCAAATTGTGGCGCGGATGCAGCCAGTTGCGGTGTGGGTTATGGAACCCAAGACGTTTGAGGAAATGGGAACTTTGTGTTATCACATCGGCAATTTGCACCAGCCGTGTTTGGTGGATGGGCACACGGTGCTAGCGCCACCGGAAGAAAGCTTGCGGGCATTAGCGCACGCGCTGAAGGTTTCGTGTCGTCAAGAAGAACGGATTTTGCCGCGGGGCTTTGCGACCAGAAGTCGAAGCGGGCATCGCCATGCCCTCTGAACATCACCTCTGGGAAATGTTGCAATTTCTCGATGGCTTGTTCCCCTCGGGGACATTTGCCCACTCTTTTGGGTTGGAGACGATTGTGCAAGAAGGGTGGGTTTCCGGGGAGGATTGCTGGATGGAGTATCTGAGAGAAGTTCTTGAGGATAGCTGGGCTTGGACAGATGCTCTCGCGGCAACCCAGGTATGGCGGGGGCATGATAATGCGCTTGTGGAGGAGGTAGCGTTCATCGATGGGGTGTTGAGTGCAAGCCGGGCTAGTCAAGAATCCCGGGAAGGGTCTTTATTAACGGGGCGCCGGATTTTGCAAGAAGCGGCTGCGTTGTTAGACAGTAGGGAACTGCAAGCCTACCGAAATCTAACGCGGGTTTACAAAGAGCTGGGTAACGCTGCAGTCATAATTGCACTTCTAGGCCGAGTGAGAGGGTGGGGGGAACGTGCGACATTAACAGGATACGCCTATTTCTCTCTGTCAGGCATGGTGCAGGCACTGGTGCGTCTAATCCCCTTGGGTCAGTCGGCGGGCCAACGGATGTTGCATCACTTGCGGCCTGTGGCATTCACAGCCCTGCAGGCGGTTCAAAACACTACACTGGATGACCTTTGTAATCATATGCCGATGTGGGAAATTGCCGGCATGCGTCATCAGGGGTTGTATTCCCGTCTATTTCGCTCCTAAGGCCGTTAAGTCCGTTTGTGTGAAAATATCCGCCCTGCCAGGCGGAGTTGTTAATCAAAGGAGGCGGTGGCATGAAGCCTGTGCGAATTGGCGTGGCGGGACCAGTAGGGTCGGGGAAAACAACGGTCGTAGAATGGTTGGCGCGGGCGTTGAAAGAGGAGTATAGCGTGGCTGTTATCACGAATGATATTTATACCCGCGAGGACGAACGGATTTTAGTGGAAAGTGGAGTATTGCCTGCAGACAGGATAAGGGGTGTGGAAACGGGGGGATGCCCCCATACGGCGATTCGCGAAGATGCATCGGTGAATTTAGATGCGATGGATGATTTGTGTGCCCTGTTTCCAGATCTCGACATTCTCCTCATTGAGAGTGGCGGCGATAACTTGGCCGCGACCTTTAGTCCCGAATTGGCCGATTTTGTCATTTATGTCATAGATGTGGCGGCTGGAGAGAAATTGCCGCGTAAGGGAGGACCGGGTATTCAAAAATCGGATCTCTTAGTCATTAACAAGACAGATTTGGCCCCGTTCGTGGGAGCACGGCTTGAGGTGATGCGTGCAGACACCGAGCGCATGCGTCACAAGCCTTACGTCTTGACCAACCTTAAAACCGGGGACGGGTTTTGGGAACTCTTGAGAATTGTCAAACGCGATGCACTCTTTACCGGATTGGATGGCGCTGTAGGTGGGGACTAATCGGCAATGGATTCACGCCTTCCCCGACCGAGTGGAGGTGTACGCGGAGCCTCCGCTTCATCTATTTGTTTTGCGACAGCGTGATCCGGCCTATGTCGTGGCGGCAGAACTGGGGGGCATCTTGGAGGATGACCATTGGGAAACAGAAATCACGGTGGAACCGGGCGCCCAACTTGTTGTGGTCCAGCAAGCTGCGACTAAGATTTTCAGTATGCCTGATGGATCAGGACGTCATGACCGACGAATTCATGTCAAAGACCACGCAACTCTCGTGATGGTCCCTGGGCTTTTTATTCCGTTTAAAGACGCTAATTATAGCCAGACAATGGTATGTACGGTGGGAGAGCGGAGTCGGTTGATGACGGGAGAACAGATCGTCGCAGGGCGGATTGCTTCGGGTGAGGCCTTTGGATTCCAGTCGTTTAGCAGCACCGTGACCGTGCATCAAGACGGGGCTCTATGGCCGAGCTATCATTCGCGTCAAGTTTTTGAACCGGCCAAGGGCCGTCTTCAACAGCAGGGCTACTGGGGATCCTTTCAGGCTTGGGGCGAGCTCTTAGCGGTGGGATGGAAGGCAAACGGCGTTATGACGGCGTTACCGCAGGCCGATATCTTGCCTGGACCATACGGAGATAATCCGTTAGCCAAGCGTCAAGAAAATCAGGAGATTTATTGGGGTGCCTCTCCCATTGCGGGAGGCATGCTGTGGCGCATGTTGGCGGACGACGGGGCGACGGTGGAGAGACATTTAATAGCGGTTATGAAAAGGGTGGCGTGGCCTGAAATGGGAGAACCTTTTATGCTGCTGGGACAAGGTGGACAATGGCAGTGAGTAAAAACGAGAGGTTGGACCTTAATTCCTTCCAAGAATAGACGTTTGAACGATCAGAACGTTCTGTAGAACGATTCGTCCCAGTGCTTTTTCGGTGGGGGCCAGGGCTTTTGGGCGCACAGTACCCTGATCGTCTGCCCTTTGAGCTGAAAGCCCTGGGGTAAACGGAGCTCATGAACACGGTAATGACTTCTAACGCCCGATGTGGTAAAGTAGGAAAAATTCCAAAGGGGCGAAAGATCGTGAGTCATCTTGAGAGTACTCTAGACACCTTGTATCAACGTCATCTAGAACTTAGCAACAAGGTGGACTGGGGATATCACAACCTTTTGCCGTGGGAACGTGGGAAAAATTTTAATGAGCATCCGTGGAGCCCGAATCAAGGAACGATTAGTCCTGAATTGACGGTTGCTGTTGAAACCGCCATGTTGACGGAGATTAATTTGCCATGGTTTACGGCGGGCCTTAAGGCGGTGTTTGCTCAAGCTCCGTCCGCGTTAAAGGCATTCGTTCATACATGGACGCGCGAAGAGGACCAGCATGGACGGATATTAGATGTCTATCTCTTGCTGAGTCGTAATGGGGAGCCTGAAGCGCGGGACCAAGTCCGCAAAAATGTGATTAGTAACGGGTGGCAAAACGACGAAGGGGATCCATTTGCGGTAATGGTCTATACTAGCTTGCAGGAATTAGCCACCCGTGTTTTTTATCTCAACTTAGCCCGGGCTGCTGAGAGTCAAGATCCAGTGTTATCAAAGATCCTCCGGGTGATTGCGAAAGACGAGACGCTCCATTATGCGTTTTACCGGGATGCGGCAAAGGCTTATATTGATGATGACCCGTCTCGGATTGCCACCGTGTGTCGTATCATTCCGCAGTTTGTCATGCCCGGATTTGGTATGCCCAATTTTCGCCAGCGCCTGCACGTCATTGCAAAGTACGCGAATTACGGCATCCACGCTTATTACCAAAATGTCCTGAAAGTGGTTCTCGAATTTTGGGGAGTGCTCCATTATGATGTGTCGGCAGGAACTCGTGAAGCAAGGCGGACACTCGATCAATATCTTGTGAAGCTTCAGCGTCTCGCAGGGCGTCAAGCGCCTGCAATGGATTAAGTCCGCACAGGGGTCACGTAGGGTGACCTTTCGTGTACCACCCCGTTTTTTTCAAAGACAAACGCTAGCAAGTTCGCTATGCTGATATCCAAGAGCTGTTCAGTGCGGGAATAAGGTGGCGTAGGTCGTGCGGGTGCCAATGTGGAAAATGATTTTTTACAGCAGCAACCAACTTGGCGTAAATTTATTGTGGCAAGCGTTCAATACGGTGGCTGTATTTTATTATGTCACCGTGTTGAACGTGCCGGGCGCCGCTTTATCGCTCGGCTTAATTGCTTTTGGAATTATTAACGCATTTTTCAATTTGTTTGCCGGCTACCTGAGTGACCGCACGACGACGCGGTGGGGGCGCCGTATTCCTTACGTGCTGGTGTCCGCATTGCCCTTTGGACTCGCCTTTTATTTTCTGTTTAGCCCGCCTCGGCTGGGGGTTACGACACTGATTTATTATTTTTTGACATTGACCTTTCTCTTTGATTTCTTTTTTACCGTCACAACACTCAACATCATGGCCTTGTTTCCCGAAATGTATCAAGAGTCGCACCAACGTAATTTTGTTTCGGCTTTGTCGCAGGTCTTTGGAATTGTGGGTCTTATTTTAGGGGTTGCGTTGTCCAAGTCTTTAGGCCAACTCATTGGGTGGGGAGCTATGGCGTTGGCGTTTGGATTGCTGGGCAGTTCTTCCGTATATCTCGCCCTTTTCGGCAGTTTTGAAGATCCTGCATATCGGGCCGTGCCCGCGTTGGCTTTTAAGGATGCGATACGGGCCACCTTCTCAAATCGTCAATTTGTCTTTTATGTGGTGGCTAGCTTTTTGATTCAACTGGTCACCACCATGCTGACGACGATTGCAGCCTTTTACACGAAGTATGTGGTGCCCTTGTCTCCCTTGCAGTATAGCCTTTTTATGGGCGCAATTTTTGTCGTGGCGATTCCTGTGTCGTTTTTGTGGGCTAAAATCGCTAATCGCTTCTCCAATGCGACTGCGACCCTTCTCAGTACGGCATTGTGTGCACTCACATTGCTCTCATTTTTGTTTGACCACTCTCCGAGCGCCGTCATTGGTACGGGAGGGATTTTGGGGCTGTCGATCTCAGGATTTCTTGTCTTGCTAAATGTGCTGTTAGCCGACGTTATCGACTATGATGCGAAACAAACCGGCCAGCGCCGAGAGGGTATGTATTTAGGGATGAATGGCTTCATTGTACGGATTGGATTATCCGTGCAATATGCCATCATGGCGCTGTTCTTCGCCGTCAGTGGATTTGATTCCCGGCGTACTATCCAAAGTGCGCGGGCAATTTGGGGATTTCGGATTTTGCTTGGCGGACTGCCTGTCGTGTTGTTAATCGCAGCGTTGGGTTTCTTGTTGGCGTACCGTAGGCAAACCCTGGTGGCAGAAAGTGCCTGAGATTCGCCTCTATTGCCTTTAAAAGAGGCCCCGCGTAAACGCTTAGCGCGAACGACATACGAGCTGGGTCTCTTGTGTGGGATAAAACGACCGCGGTTCGGCACGTTGTGTCGCCGGAAGTATCTATTGTATCATCAAAGAACGTTATGATTTTAAAGGAGGGGCGCTCATACGCTGTCAATTTGAATCGTGGTTATGGGGAACAATGACTTTAGCGTTTACCTTGGCGACAGCCTTAGCAATTGGAACGGCGATTTGGCAGTGGGTGACCTCGTATCCCCACTTATTAGGCGCTTTGCATACCAGTGTTGATCCGTTAATGCTAGCGTTCCTCTTCGCCGAGCTGGCTCACACCGCTCGCGTCATGCAATCAACACACCATCTTCGTCCCGAATTGATTATCATTTTGCTATCGTTAGCCTCTGCCCGCCACTTGCTGGTGCTGTTAACGGTCACAGACCATCCGAGTATTTCTAGCCTCTGGGCGAGTGGAGCCCTCACCACGCTGTTTGTGATCGTGTGGATGGCGTGGGCTATCGTGGCAGCCCGTACGAAAGCAGAGAGCCAAGAAGGGCGCGACAAATCACCTACGGTATAAGAGCGGGTGTCAAACGTGGCTCTACGCTGTTCGTTCTTGATATGACCATGTCTTGGGTGAACCTATAAGGTGACACGACGCCAAACGCCTAGGCTAAGCGTTTGGCGTCGTGTGTTTGGCTTGCTATTTCTTGAACACGAGGACGTTAAACGTGTTGTAATCGTTTTCGAATGTAATCGATTCGAACTTCACTTGATCCGAAAATCCTTCAATCGTTTTGGGAATGGCTCCCCAAAAATCCTCGTGCGCAATGACAATCATGGCCAATTCGCCGGGTTCTAGATCCTTGACCGCTTCCGCAATCCGTGGGCGCCGCTCACTAGCCGGTAAGCCCTTCAGATCTAATAGTTTCATGTTGTCTCACTCCTTTGCAATAGTCAAGCAGAAGCTAAAGTGAAGCTAGTGCAAGAAAATCTCTTTACTTGTCCTTACCTTACCTGCTAAAGCGCCCCATCGCATATCACCTATCCGTACGATTTGTATTGACCTCATACAAGAAAGGTGTGTGACAAGGCAGTCCGAAAGGCGTAGTGTACAAGGATAGCCTTATGATGTCCTTTTGATGAGGAAATGAAACGACGTGAACTTGGGGATGACAGGCTGCTGCCGTGGATTCTCTCTAGCGCCAGACGTTGCTGGGGCCATGGCGTCCGCGTCTATGGCCTCCTTGGCCCCGGCATTGTTGTGGATATACAGCCGAGGGGCTTTGGCTTTGGTCGTTCAGCAATGGCCGGGAATCGTCTGCTGAACGACGGTTGGTGGGCATGGGGGCGTCTTGTGATAGGGGAGTGGACAGGGACGATGTGGGCTTTGGCGGAAGTTGATGAGGCTCTCTTGCTGCTTCCCAGCCCCGCTTGGCAAAATCCGTGACGGCCTCGGCGTGTCGGTACAAAAGTTGGACAACATAAGGATTGCCCGAATGAGCTTCGACGAGAATACCGTCAGGGCGAGGTTCTACGCGTTGATGGATTTCGTCTGCGTACCGGAAAAGTTCGGGAAAAAACGGATCCCAACGGCGCATGACGAGTCCTTTGCGCATGCGTTCTTCCATTGCCAGCACATGGTCATGCAATAAGGCTACGGTGACCGGATCGGTGGAGGTCGTCAGGGTACGAATACCATCTGCAAGCTTCTCCACAGTTCGTTTCGTTGTGGCGTGACGGTCAAATAGTTGGTGTCCGACCTCTTGATCGTGTTCTTTGGCGGCGTCCCAGCCGTAATAAATGGGTTGCATAGGCGAATCACTCCTCAGATATCTTTTAATAACAAGTTATTCTAAAATAACCTTAAATAAAAGACGACAATACGGCCTATTTTTTTCTCGACTCCGGTGGAGTGTTATCACTCGAACGAATCGGTTCGTTGGGAGGGATTCTGATGGACACCGAGTAGCCTATGTTGTGATGAAAGAGGTTTTTTGGTTTGGAGGGCGTATCCCAGCGATTGACTTTAAGCTATGCCAGCAAACGTTCCTGCAGGAACGGCCAAAATCTGCTACCGTTAGGAAAAGAGTAGGAATCGTTCGCGATGAGGGAGGGTCTAGGCTGATGGGAATGGACCGAGAGGCCCAGAAATTCTGGCGCGACCGTCGCCGGGAAATGCTGCGGCGTGATCGCAGTACGCGCCGAGGACAAGGGACCCCCGTCACCTTCGTGATTATCGGGTTGCTGGTTGTGGGCTGGGGAATTCAAAATTTCTTTCCGGGTTGGATTTTTGATGTGTCTGTCTACGGGGGGCGCATAGGTTTTATTGTGCTTTCGACCATTTTGCCTGGCAGTTTGTTAGGACTGCTTCTTGATGGGCTGTTTGTATGGCTTATTGGGTCGGAGCTCGAGCAGGTGTTAAAGCCGTGGCAATATGTGGCGGTGTTTTTTGGGTCCGGAATTATCGGTGCTACCGTAATGACGGTCATGGGGGCAGGGGCTGCGGCATTGTCCGTGTTTGGGTTGGCAGGCGCTTATGTTTATGTCATGGCCCGGTACAATTATCAAGGGGCCGTCCGCTGGGCGCTTTTGTTGCTATTAATTAACGTGGTGCTATCAGGCTTTCATCCGAGTGTACTGGTAGGCATGGTCAGTACCTTTGGCGTGGGGCTTGGCATCGCCTGGAGTATGGGCGCCGGCTAACGGTATTCTCACCCCAAAAAGGAGCAAACGGTAGGGTGGCGGACATTGTCGTGAAAACGCCTAGCATATCTCAGGATATGGCATGGGCAATGGATTTGTGGAGCAAGGAATGGGGCGGGACGGTCATGGTGTCACAAGGCCGCTCGTATCGCTTAACGGACCTTGAGCAGCTGATAGCGTGGGATGGGAGCGAGCGCGTGGGTCTAGCCGCATATCATGTTGAAGAAGACCGGGCGGAAATCTTGAGTCTTAATGCCACAACCAGGCTCCGTGGTATCGGCAGTGCACTCCTGCAAACGCTGGAATCATCCTTGCGCCGGCGAGCAGTCCGCAAAGTATGGCTCATCACATCGAATGACAATGTGGATGCGCTACGTTTTTATCAGCGCCGTGGGTACCGCTTAACGGGGATCCATACGGGAGCCATTGATCAAGCGCGGCGCATCAAACCAAGTATTCCGCTTATAGGCCAATACGGGATTCCCATTCACGATGAGTGGGAATTGGAAAAATCCTGGTAGGGGAGGAGTTGCTGCGCTGTTGCTGTTGTTTGCGCAAGCCTTGTGTTGTGGGCTTATGGCTACAATGGAGCAGTCAAGACTTGACCGCACATGCTGTAATGTCATTCTAATCGGACTGTAAAAAAACACGCCACTTGGGTCACGTCAAATAGGGCCGTATGACACTCCCCGTTCTCTCCTTGCAGCCTTATCGTTATCATTAAGCGCTTCACGGGATCGGAGCATGAGCGGTAAGGGGTGAGCCCATGGTGTCCAAGCATTATTCAGAAGAACTGAAGGCCCGTATTCGGCGGGATTTGTGTCGTCTGCCCTCCGCAGCGGCGGTGGCTAGAACGTATAACGTACCGGTGTCCTTCGTGCAAAATATAGCGCGCCAGTTGCCGTGCCGACAGTCGCAAACCGCTCTTTATGACAGTTATGAACAGACCGTGCGCCAATATAAAGCCCAACTCGAGCAGTGTTTAGCGTACCAAAAGCGGCTAGAAAGCCAAATCGAGGCCCGCGACATTGAAATCGCGCACCTTGCGGAGGTGTGCCGCATTTACTCATCAGTGCGGTCAAAATGCCGGGGAAATGCCGAACATGAGACAAAGTCCGGTGCCTAGTCCAGAGGGATTAGCTCGATGCCGGCCGATTGGGCCAGTGTCCATGTTTCGGGACTGTCGTACAGGCGGCGAAAGAAAATGCGGCGAATGCCCGCTTGCACAAGGGAGCGGGCACAATAGCGGCACGGGAGATCGGTGCAGTATAAATCGGCACCTTCGGTGGCAATGCCGTAGCGAGCGCATTGTAACAGCGCATTCAATTCCGCATGAATTGTACGTACACAGTGATTGTTTTCGATAAGACAGCCGACGTCGAGACAGTGGGGCTCTCCCGAGGGGGCCCCATTGTAACCGGTGGCAATAACGCGGTGATCCCGCACTAACACAGCGCCCACAGCACGACGAGGACACGTCGAGCGCGTGGCCACAAATTCGCTCAGCGTCCCAAAATATTCCGTCCACGAGACGCGTTCGTTTCCGCCTGCCCTTAAAGGCTTTTTCTCTGTCATAGAGGCATTGTATCGCTACCAGATATCACGCGTCTAGATTTCGCGCTTGGTATCACACCTTTTGGTATAGGTGTTGCAGGATTTCTCCCAATAGAGGGGGTATGGTGGCCTTTTGCCATTTCGCGCACTATAGGAGGGGGTGATTTTGCTACCCACTGCGGCGTTGGGAACGTTTAGGAATACAGAATGGTATCCATTAGACAAAGGTGCGTAGAGGTTGAGGAATTTTTGAATAGATGGTTCACTAGGGAAAATACTAGCTAACCTATAAGTACAATAAATGTGCGTTAGAATTATGTGTTTATTATTCACCACACTATAATTTTCATTATACTAAGGTGAAGGACGTGGTTCTAATGGATAACTGGACAGAATTTGTAAAATTTTTGGAATGGGACACCCATGATGAAATGGCTTTGGGTCGGCTTGATTGGAACGTGGTGGCCGAAGCGGTGACCCCGCATTTTTATGAGAAAGTGCGTGCGGTTTCGCAATTGAATGCCCTTGTGCATCAGCATTCGAGCTATGAACAATTAGGGGGATCCATGCGGCAATATTTGGCGGGTTTAGGCCAAGCTCCGACGGGGGATGCGTATCGCCGCCGCATTCATGCGATTGCCGCAGCCCATGTGCGGATCCATCTGACTCCTGATTGGTATTTGGGGGCGTACCGTCTCATTTGGGCGCAAGCCATGCATCAGGTGGATGTTCAGTGGCCTGATGATCCTCACGAGCGCGAACAGGTTCGCCAAGCGATTAGCAAGCGTTTGATGGCTGATATGGTCTTGACGATTAGTCTCTACCAAGAAGGAATGGATAAAGAACGCCAGGCGCTTGACACCACTGTCCAGGATATTGCTGCCGTAGAGGCGACGCTGTCCGATCAGGCGACACGCTTGGCGGCTAGCGCCGAGCAGGCACAAGGCACAGTGGCGCAAGTGGCGGAAGCGCATGACAGCATGCGTACGGCGATGCAAGATACGATCGGACAATCCGAAACGACGGCACAGGCTGTCAAACACGGCACGGCGGCTGTACGCGATTTGCAAGAGGGGGCTGCGCTTTTAGCGACTACCTTGTCTGCTGTCTTAACGGCGGAAGAGGCTTTGGAGCAGCAAGCGCAAGCGATTGGTCAAGCGACTCGTCTCATTCAAGATATTGCCAGGCAGACCAACCTTCTAGCACTCAATGCGTCCATTGAAGCGGCACGCGCAGGGGATGCCGGACGAGGCTTTGCGGTCGTGGCGGATGAGGTGAAGAAACTGTCGGAGGCATCACAAACTGCAACACGGACCATTGACGACACCGTTGGGGGCATTACGCGCCATTTATCGGTGCTGGACGGGGCGGTACAAGAAGCGCAAAAAACGCTCGATCATGAAACGGAGGCAAACCGCGCAGTGGTAGCATCGTTCACGGCCATTCAAGAAGCGGTCGAGGCGACACAGCAGGTCTTCCATGCGCTCCAACAGCAGGTGGAGCAGGCGGCTGACGCGGTTCACCAAGTACGCGCAACGGCTTCTGATCAAACACAACAAGCGCGTGATTTAGCGCGCATTGCCCAGCAGTTAACGGCCGTCATCACCAAAAAGCAGCTGCAGCCGGTCATGCCCTGAATCTTATCATGAGACGGAATGAGGAGTTATGGTAACGTGGGACATTCGGTAAAGAGCGCACGGTTGGACAAGGCGATTCGCGTGGCACGCATTCACCGCCAGGCATTAAATACACGTCTGCCTATTCGCCAGGCCTCGATCGATGCTCTTGATGCTGCCGTGCAGGGTATTATGCGTATGGGGGCAGACCAATTTGTCATCCAGTTTTACAACGAGATTCGCCGCGATCCGCACAATGCCGAAATATTAGATGCTTTGACGCCTTCCGAATGGACTCGGCTCCAAGAGACGATGCGCCGTCATCTGATTCAGCTCATGGATCCGCATCAACCAGACGACGCTATCGCCCAGTGGGCTTATCAGGCTGGCCAAACCCATGCGTTGGTGGGTTTGGAACAGGGACAATTTGTCGCCGCGTTTACCGTCTATCAAAAGGCAGTCAAAGCCTTAATCAGTTCGCGGCGATGGCTGGCCCCTAAACGCTGGGCGGTACAAAGTTTTCTTGATCAGCGCATTGTTCGGGAATTGCGTGCCGAATTGCAGGGATTCGATGACACCCGGCGCCAGTGGTGGGATGCATTGCGGCAGACCTTTCACGTCGTCGCTCATGAGCCGCTGGATTTGGCCACCTTGTGGTCCGTGGTCGCCAGGTCTTTGCAACAAGCACCGGGTGTCATCGGGGTGCAGATATGGCAGCCGCAGGGGTGTGAAGGCCGTTGGGACTGTTTGGCTGCGTCTGGTTCATTGCCTGCGTCTGTGCAAGACTTTCGGGCGCTGTGGGACATAGACAGCAAAGACGGCGCGTGGGCGGCGTGGTGGGATCAAACGATGGTCGCACTCGACCGGCATGTGGAGGCTGAGCCCAACCCGATTCGTTCGGTATGTTATGTGCCGTTGCTTGATATGGCCAACAGTCCTGCAGGCGTTCTTGTCCTATATGGTCAATATCCCCATCAGTGGCAGAATCCCGATGTGAAAAACGGGCTGGAGTTGCTCGCCCTCGTGACGCGTCAGAGTTGGCCGAGCTTGGTGCCGGGGCTAGAGGCCCAAGTTTTGGGGACGAACCGGCGCGATTTAGCACGTGGGCATTGGGAATGGCGGTACCAACCGATTGTTGATATCGCAAGCGATCGTCCGATTAAGTGGGAACAATTAGCACGATGGCGAACCGAAGCCGGCACTTTGCTGGCACCTTCGGAGTTTCTCCCTCTCATGGGACTAGCCGACCACCGAGAATTATTAGCCCAAGGCATTCTCGCATTGCAGCACGACGCCTCGCGGTTGCCCCAGGCCAAGGTGTCGATCAATGTCGTACCCGAGTTGTTGTCGGATCCGGCCGGTCAAGTCATTCTGGAACGGGCCATGACACGATTTGCCCGCGGTACCGTGGTTCTGGAACTCTTGGAATCGGGACGCATTGATGATAAAGGGTGGCAGTTCGTGCGTGCGCTTGTGAAAGCAGGAGCGCAGCTTGCGCTCGATGATTTTGGGGCGGGCTATGCCAATTTCGATCGGCTCATGGAAGAGCCGTGGGCTTGGGTAAAGTTTGACCGGAGTTTTTGGCGCCGGATTGCCGAGGATCCGGGGCGATGGATTCCTACGCTTGGAGAGATGGTTAATTTTGTGAAGACCTTGGGCATCCCCATGATAGGCGAAGGCATTGAGCGGTCGGAGCATTTAGCGGTGGCCCAGGCTTTGGGGATGGAGGCGGGCCAAGGGTTTTTATGGGGACGTCCAGAGTCCGTGGAATTCTGGGCTTCGCACAGCGTTTCTCCAGCATCCCCGGCGCCTGGAGGATTGTGGGGATTGGTCAGTTGGCACTGGGTTTCGGAACGAACGTTAGCGGACGCGTCCTTGTGTTTGTGGAAAGCCGATGGTTCCGTGCCTGACGAAATTCTCGAAGTGCATCAAGCCTGGCATGAATCGGGCGGAAGTGCCGTCGCAGAAAAACGGTGGAAACAGGCGATCTATCAGAGTCTTAGGGCATAAAGAGCGCTCTCTTCCAGGAAGAGAGCGCTCTTTTTTGATAGGCGTACGAATTATTTCGCGCTGTGTAACATAGTGGGCGGGAGATAATGAGCAAAATCGAGAATGTGAGCCCATACGGCTTCATAGCCCGTGAAGAGCCAAATCACGGCGGCAACTCCCAGCACTAACGCGGTGATGATAGTCAGCGTCCGGTTCTTGTGCCAATAGATAGCGGGAAGCACTAAGATGCCACCGAGTCCCGTTAGCACGAAGCCAGCAAAGGCCACACCGGGAGCTGCTCCCATTTTTAGGTCTAAGAGCCGAAATCCAATGATGATGGCATAAATGCCGCCAAACAAGCCATAAATGGCGGGAATCAAGGGCTCCCATTCTAGCATTAAGGTCAGACCCGCAGCTAAAAAGACCATACTGAGAAACAGCATAGGGCCTGCGTAGGCGACATTAAAGCCTCCGGGCAACGGCCACATAATCAGCATGGGCAATGAGGTGACGAGACCAAGAAAACCTACGGCAAAAAATCCTGCGGCCCAACTGCGTCGATATTCTTTGCCCGGATTCACGTAGAGATAATGGGCTAATAGGGCAAGGCCTGCGCCTAAGTTCAAAAGCATTACGGCTAAGTAATCGACAAACATCTGACTCACTCCTTCTTCTATCACTTTTGGGTTTTTCCAGAGGATCGCGCTATGTTGACCATTCTGAGCAAGGCCTGCGTGAGGGACGAGATAGTTTGATTTGAAGAATGGCTTTTGCAAACCCTTTGATTCACGCTCGGCCATGACCTCATGTCGTTCCTTGCTTGCACTGTCATTGTGCAACAACGCCGCAAGGGCTTCATGGGCCGTCAGGTCCTTGGTTCGTGGTGCTAACGGTCCCGAAGTTCGTGTCCACCAGACCCGTCTCCTATTGCTGGGTTCCTCTTTTCCATGGCCATTTGGCAGCTTAGAAAGTTTGTGTAAGATCACAAACTTGATAAATAACATGGGATTCTTTGACTTCCAGAACAGTGCTCTCAATGATGTTTTACTGGAGTAAAAAATAACGACTAACAACGGTTTGCGGGCTTATGGGGGGAAAAACGACTGTGTACGACGAGACTTTTTAGGACCGTGGGTAGTTATTTGTGACTATTAAGGTATGGCCGTTCGGACATATGGTAAGAACTGCATCTAATCTATAGTCCATCACGGAGGCGCAATAGGTGGGAGGCTCCGGATGAACGCCATGTCACACAGGATGCGGTTTCTTATCGAGGGACGGGTTCAAGGCGTGGGGTTTCGGCCCTTTGTCTATCGGGAAGCATGCGCACGGGGTCTTACGGGCTGGGTGCGCAACAATAGTCAAGGTGTGATTATTGAAGTCGAAGGGCCTTATGAGGCAGTGGCCGATTTTCAGCGAACCTTGACTACGACTCCTCCTCCCTTAGCCCGTATTGAGTCTATCAAAGAGGAACCGCGAGACCTAGAGTATTCGGTCGCGTTTGAGATTGTGGAAACGCACATGACAGGACCCAGCCATCTCAGTATTCCGGCCGATGTCGGCTTGTGTGACGACTGCCGCCGCGAACTCTTTGACCCTACCAATACACGCTACCAGTATCCGTTTATTGCCTGTACCCAGTGTGGTCCCCGTTTTACAGTGGTTAAGGCGTTGCCTTATGACAGAAATCAAACCACGATGTCAGAATTTCCTTTGTGTTCACCCTGTGCTACGGAATATCACAATCCTGACGACCGCCGATTTCATGCTGAGGCGACAGGGTGTCCTCAATGCGGCCCGCACGTTGAGCTATTAGGTGTGACGCCCCAAGAGCACTGGTTGGACCAGACCGTCCACTTATTAGCTCAGGGCAAGCTATTAGCCATTAAAGGTATAGGGGGATATCATTTAGCCTGCGCCGCGTGGGAGAGTGCTAGCATTCAGCGTCTAAGAACCCTCAAACGGAGACCTTCTAAGCCCTTTGCACTAATGAGCTTGGATACGTCGACGGCGCGCCAATTCTGTGAGGTTTCAAGACGCGAAGAACAGATTTTGGCGTCTGTCGTTCGGCCCATTGTTCTTCTCCGCAAGCGACAAGGCGTGATATCCATTGCGCCCGAGGTAGCACCAGGACTCAACCGGTTAGGCGTTATGTTGCCATACGCTCCCATACACGAACTGCTTTTGCACAGGCTTAAAGATTTAGGATTGCCAGCCGTATTGGTCATGACGAGTGCCAATCTTCATGGCTCTCCCATGATCTATCGTGACGAACACCTTAGGGAATTGCAATCGCGGGTGGATGCCGTTGTGTCACATAACCGCGTCATTGCGGTCCCAGCGGATGATTCGGTTGTGCAGATCAACGTCAGCGGACGGCAAGTCCTCCGTCGAGCTAGGGGATTTGTTCCCGAGGCTATTCCTTTACCGGCGTCGTCTGCCTTTGCGATATTGGCCTTGGGCAGCCATATGAAAAATACATTTTGTTTGGCACAAGGTCGTGAAGCTATCCTTAGTCCTCATATTGGCGATTTGGAGTTTGATCAAGGTCAGCGCCGATTCCATGAAGTTCTCGCGCATATGATGAGCCTTCAAGGATTTGAACCGGATGTTATAGCCATGGATTTCCACCATGGCTACGGAGCCAGTGATGTGGTGGATGCGTGGCCAGCGGCTAGCGTGGTACGGGTCCAACATCATCATGCCCATGTAGCGTCCGTGATGGCGGAGCACAACGTCGAGAAGGTCGTAGGACTGGCACTTGACGGCAATGGACTAGGCTCTGACGGGGCCATATGGGGCGGGGAAGTGCTGGTCGCGACCCGGTCACATTTCACGCGGGCAGCGCATTTACGTTATGTGCCATGGGTTGGAGGTGAGCGGATCGTACGTGAGCCCTGGCGGATGGCTGCGACGTACCTGCAATTAATCTTTGGGGATGATTGGACCTCTTGGCCGTTGGAATTTGTTCACTCTGTGCCTCGACAGGAGTGGCGTGTGCTTCGGCAGTTTTTGGCGACACCGGAGCATGCCCGGCCGACATCTAGTACGGGACGTCTCTTTGACGCGGTAGCCGCTTTAGTGGCAGGTCGTCTAGTGGCAGATTTTGAGGCTCAAGGAGCTCTGGAATTGGAAGACATGGCTGACCCCACTGTGAGTGCCTATGCGCTGCCAGATTTGTTTAATGACGTGCAAGGTGTCATTGATCCATTTCCCCTTGTCGAGGCGGTTGTGCGGGATTTGCTCCGCGGCGAAGATCGGCATATCATCGCCGGGCGGTTTCATCGCACGCTCGCGCAAATGTTTGGTCGTGCTGCCTGTGCAGTGGCGAAGGCGTACCAGATCTCCGAGATTGCAGCATCGGGAGGTGTAATGCAAAACCGCCTGTTTGCTCAATCATTGGCGTCGTTTCTTCAAGACAAAAACTGCCGATTGCTCATCAATCAAGAGATACCGCCCAATGATGGCGGATTAAGTTTCGGGCAAGTGGTTGTCGCTCAAGCCTCCATGACGTCAAGCGGGCTTCAAACCGATAGCCGTGATTGTGACCCCGTAATTCATCATTGAGATATTAGGAGGAAATCCATATGTGCTTGGCGATTCCAGGACAAATTGTGGAGTTGGAATCCGAAAATTCGGCGAAATTGGATGTGACAGGCGTAAGACGTATGGTGGATGTCTCCTTGTTGAGCCAGCAAGGCATTCAAGTGGTGCCTGGAGATTGGGTTGTGATTCATGTGGGCTTTGCCATGAACAAAATTAACGATCAAGAGGCGCAGAATATGCTGCACGAATTGAAAAGCCTTGGAAGCACTTCTTTAGACGACGAATTAGCGCTGTGGGATGTGCCTTCGCCGAACTTCGAGGGGCGTAAGGAATCATGATGTCGCCGTGGTATGTGCCCATCGTTTCGATGGGTCAACAAAGAGGCGATGATCCCATCTGTGTAACATGCGCAGATGTCGCTGAGATCATGACGATTGAAGCCATGGGTGTCGAGGGTGAGGCCTATGCGCGGAGTGGTTTCGGTGTACGGCAAATTGACATATCGCTAGTCGCTGATGTGGTAGTGGGTCAGCAGGTCCTTGTGCATGGAGGCGTTGCATTGGGGCTTCTATCTCCGAAAGATCCCACGCGTTTCATGATGGAGGAACAGCGATGAAGTACATGGATGAATATCGTGACCGCGATTTGGTGGCGCGAGTGTGTGACGAAATTGACCGGGTTTCAAAAGGCCAACCGGTCAAAATCATGGAAGTCTGTGGGGGCCATACGCATGTCATTTTTAAGTATGGTTTGGAGGATGTGCTTCCGCCTAATATTGAAATGGTACACGGGCCTGGCTGCCCGGTGTGTGTTTTACCCATGGGCCGTATAGACGATGCTATGGCTTTGGCGCAAACACCCGGCGTAATTTTTACGACTTTTGCTGACATGATGCGAGTACCGGGATCGCAGCAGAGTCTAATAGATATTAAAGCCCAAGGGGCCGATGTGCGCTTTGTCTATTCGCCGCTTGATGCGTTGAAGATTGCACAGCAGAATTCTGAGCGACAGGTGATATTTTTTGCCATTGGATTTGATACCACGACTCCGTCGACGGCTGTGACAATTGCGCGGGCTCAAGCGCTCGGGGTGCACAATTTCAAGGTCTTTACCAATCACGTTATGCTGATTCCAGCCTTACAAGCGTTATTAGATTCTCCCGAGCTCGATATTTCTGGATTCTTAGCGCCAGGGCATGTCAGTATGGTTATTGGCATGAATCCCTACCGCTTTATCGCCCAGACCTATGAAAAGCCGGTAGTAGTAGCCGGTTTTGAGCCGCTCGATGTCTTGCAGTCGGTACTAATGGTCGTGCGTCAACTGAGTCAAGATATTCGCCAAGTTGAAAATCAATACAGTCGCGTTGTCTCGCCAGAAGGTAATATGTTGGCGCAGCAGATGATTGCCAAAACCATGGAGCCGCGCGAGGAGTTTGAATGGCGTGGTCTCGGAACAATTCCTCACAGCGCGTTGCGATTACGCCCAGAATATGCCGCCTTTGATGCCGAAGCCCATTTTGCTATTCCCGGCCGACATGTGCCTGACCATCCAGCTTGCCAGTGCGGGTCCGTTTTGCGGGGCCGCATAAAACCGTGGGAGTGTGGAGTTTTCGGCACGGCCTGCACGCCAGAAAAGCCGATTGGAACGTGTATGGTGTCCGCGGAAGGCGCATGCGCAGCTTATTACAATTACGGGCGCTATTCTATGGCTCGTGAGCGAGAACAACTTGTGCATCCCCTGGTAAAAGGAGACGAGTGATGACACCACCGAAGAAATCTCCCGAAGAAGTCTTGGATGCTATTACTAAAGCCCAGCAGGCAAGACGTCGGCACCGGATGTTGAAGGAAGACCGGATTACTATGAGTCACGGAGCGGGGGGAAAATCTAGCCATGATTTGATTGAAGGATTAATTCGTCCTCTATTATCCAATCCAGCGCTCGATAGTCTTGACGATGCGGCGGTTCTTCCCTTGGCTACGTTTCTTCCATCGTGCGGCGAAGGTGCTTTAGCTTTCACCACAGATAGTTATACCGTAAGTCCCGTCATATTTCCCGGCGGAAACATTGGAGATTTGGCCATCAACGGTACGGTTAACGATTTGGCTATGGCAGGCGCCAGACCTATGGCTTTGTCAGCGGGATTGATACTGGAAGAGGGAGTATCGACCGCGTTACTACGGGAAGTCCTGACGACTATGGCGGATGCAGCGCGGCGTGTTGGTATCGCGGTGGTGACGGGCGACACTAAAGTGGTGCCACGTGGTAAGGGCGACGGCATTTACATCAATACGGCGGGAGTCGGTGTGATCGAACGCCAGTGGCCTATGGGTCAAGGTCACATTAAGCCGGGGGATAAGGTCTTGGTAAGCGGTAGCATCGGAAATCATGGGATTGCCGTCATGTTGACGCGGGAGGGGATCGAGATGCAGTCCCCTATCATCAGTGACACTCGTCCCCTTTATAGTCTTGTGCATGTGTTGTTGCAAGCGGTAGGAAGCGGTGTGCACGCATTAAAAGACCCTACGCGTGGGGGAGTGGCGACTACCTTGAATGAAATGGCGGTAGGGTCCAATGTGGCCATTAAGGTCTTTGAAGAGGCACTTCCGGTAGACGCAGCCGTACGCGGTGCGTGTGAAATTCTAGGGCTTGATCCCCTAACGATTGCCAATGAAGGAAAACTGCTGGCAGTCGTATCTTCGGACCGTGTGGGGGAAGCTTTATCGGCTATGCGTCAACATCCCGATGGGACACAGGCTTGCGTAATTGGCGAAGTTCAAGACAACCCCGGGGGCATGGTGTTTTTAGAGACCCTGCTAGGCGGGACACGGGTACTCGATATGTTGGTGGGGGATCCCTTACCGCGGATTTGCTAGGGCGGCGAAGGAAAACACGATAGGAGGCTTAAGGGATGTTGACCGGTCTTTTCGATCCGCTCCATGTCATTATTTTGCTTGTCGTGACCTTGTTAATTTTTGGTCCACGCCGTCTTCCAGAATTGGGATCGAGTATAGGAAAAACCTTGAAGATGTTTAAAGAAGCCCAAAAGGGGTGGGGATCAACAGAAGTAGAAGACGCCAGTGCTCGACGGTCTAAGGAGTAATGTGGTGATGACCATCGACATGAGTGTGTCAGGATTACTGCGATTTAGCCGTTATGCCTTTCCGCCTAATCGATTGGGTTATTGTGGGGGCGACGATCATGCTGGACTCTACCAATATATGGCGGAAAAACGAGCGGATGGGGGTTTGCGTGATCTGGCTAAGAATTTTGAGGGAGCTTATCCCTATCTCCAATTGATTTCTCAAGCCACAAATATTTCTGATCCTCTGGATGCTCGGGTTGTGGAAGCGTATTGGCTTGGCAATGAATGGCTCGATCAAGTCACGCCTATTGCCTTCTATCGATTTCTCGAGCGCTACTATAAGAAAATTATGACCCCAGAACGTTTCGCCATCGTGAAAGAGGCGCTGAGCGCGGGCGCCAAGCCGCATCATAATTTCCATGTCTTTGGGATCTTTCTCTTTTTACAAAAGGGCTTTGGCATTTCGTTGCAACGAAAGGAGCGCGTGGTGGGAGCCGTTGATGGTTGTCGCATCAGTTGGGGACGTGTGATGGCGGTCATGGGTAATCAATTAGTGGTGGAGCGACCCCCAGTTGTGATTCACGAGGACCATTGGATGCTGGGAAAGCCCGTGGCGGTTCGTGTCGACTGGAAACTAGAGGAAGATGGACGCATAACGCCGGTCAAGCCGGGTGAGATGGTATCCATGCATTGGGGATGGGCTTCAGAACGTTTAGACGCTCGACAAGTCATGCGATTGATGCGAGATACCCAGCAGTTTATTGCGTTGGCCAATCAACGTTTTGCTGTGGAATAAAAGACAAGGAGGCCGACAATGGAGTGGATGCGGAAGTGCCAAGCGTCTTGCGGCCCATAAGAGGATCCGTACGGCGCACGAACTGAAAAAGGGGGAGACGAATGGATTCTCCAGTGAACTGGGATAAGTTGCCGAAAGTAACCGGAAGACCGCTTGAAGGCATTACGGACCATTCAAATGAAGATATTACGCGAGCCGTAGAGGATGTCGACCGGCGTTTGCATGCAATCGATCCCGACGGGACCGTATCGGGAGCTTTTGTTGAACGGTTTATGGCACTTGGGTTAACGCGCCGGGATTTTATCAAGTGGAGTTCGATGATGACGGCCGCATTGATGTTGCCGCCGATTTTTGAAAGCCGAGTTGCTCGGGCAGCAGCCGTATCGTCAAAATTACCGGTCGTGTGGATTAACCTCCAAGATTGCGACGGTAATACGGAGTCCTTGTTAAGAACATCGGATCCGGGCTTTGCGTCGTTGATTTTAGATACGATTTCTCTTGATTATAACGAAACCGTAATGGCAGCGGCTGGATATCAGGCGATGGACCGCATGAACGAAGTGATTGCCAAACACCATGGGCAATACGTTGCCATATTTGAAGGGTCTGTGCCCTTGGGTAATAACGGAACTTTCTTTACGACGGGGGCTAACGCTGAAACCGGCATCTCCTTGGCCACGCGCGTAGCTTCGGGAGCCAAAATGGTCATGGCCGCGGGTACGTGCTCAGCTTTTGGGGGAATCCCTGCCGCGCAACCCAACCCAACAGGGGCTAAGGGAGTGGGAGACGCCTTGAATATTCCCGTCGTCAATATCTCGGGTTGTCCGGCCAATGCCGTGAATTTGGTCGGGACAATCTTAGAGGTTGTGATGTTTAATGACAATCCGGCCTTGGACCGTTATGGCCGTCCTTTATGGGCGTATGCGCACCGCATTCATGATAATTGTGAGCGACGCGGCCATTTTGATGCCGGAGAATACGTGCTTAATTGGGGAGATACCGCCGCACAAAACGAATGGTGTTTGTTCAAGATGGGCTGCAAAGGTCCCTATACCTACAACAATTGTCCTCAGGTGCGCTGGAACCAACAGGTCTCATGGCCTATTCGGGCCGGCCATGGCTGCATTGGGTGCGCGCAACCGAATTTCTGGGATACGATGACGCCTTTTGAACAGCCGTTGGGGGCTAAGGTATATGGTTCAGCGTTGGGTATTGGCATTGACGCTGCAGCCAATACGGTAGGAGAAGTGGTCGTAGGCGCTGCAGCAGTGGGGATTGCGATTCATGCAACGGCTACCGTAATTCGTGACAAAACTGCCCCACAATGGAAGAATCCGCCGCCTCAGGACACTCCCCCCAAGCCCCCTGTCAATTCTTAAGCCGTACCCACTAAGAGTCACGAATAGGAGGAAGTCTGGTGTCGCAGTTAAAACGGTTCACGATAGACCCGATTACCCGTATTGAAGGTCATCTGCGGATTGAAGTGGATTTGGATCCTCATAACGTGGTGAAAGATGCCTATAGTTCTTCTGGCATGTTTCGGGGTATTGAGCTCATCATGCAGGACCGAGATTTTCATGATGTCGGGCTATTTGCCCAACGAATTTGCGGGGTGTGTACGTTTACTCACTACCGGGTCGGCACTGAGGCGGTCGAGGCCGCTTTACAAGTGCAAATTCCTACGGTGGCACGTATTGTCCGCAATTTACTACATGCATCGTTATTTCTACACGACCATGTGGTGCATTTTTATCAATTACACGGTATGGATTGGTTTGACGTGGTCGCGGCCTTGCGTGCTGACCCTGTCAAGGCGGCTGCTGAAGCTCTCAAATATTCCTCGACGCCCTACAATGCAGGAGCAGGGACCTACCGGGCCGTGCAGCAGCGTGTTGCGGCGCTGGTGTCCTCAGGGGAACTGGGGCCGTTCGCGAATGGTTACTGGGGTAACCCGTCTTACAAGCTAACCCCTGAACAGGATTTGATTATGCTGTCCCACTATCTCGATGCCCTATCCGTACAGCGCACATTGGCACAGGCGATGGCCGTCTTTGGCGGAAAGAATCCTCATCCGCAATCCCTGGTGGTAGGCGGGGTGACCTCGGTGATGGACATTGTAGACCCGTCTCGGGTCGCTGAATTTCTCGGCAAGATGGAAAGCGGCGTTCGCTTTGTACAAACCGGATATGTGCCCGACATGCGTATGGTTGCTGAGGCTTATGCCCAAGAGGCACGCGCTGGAGAAGGCTATGGCGTACCGAATTTTATCTCCTATGGAGCATTCCCCTTAGACAATATTCCGTGGCCTAAAGGGGCGATGCTGTTCCCCATGGGAGTGTTCAACCGGGCAACGGGACGTGTGACGTCGCTTGATGCCGAACAAATCAAGGAGGATGTTACGCGAGCATGGTATCAAGGCCCGGAACACGGGGTCTACCCTGGCACTGAGGCGACCATTCCCGATTATACCGGCTATGAAGCCGATGGAGCGCTAAATCGTAGTGGGAAATACAGCTGGATCAAAGCGCCGCGGTATGATGGGATGTCGACTGAGACGGGTCCCTTAGCGAGATTGTTGATTGGGCGTGCGCTCCATGATCCTTTAATGGTCAATATCATGGAGGATTTTGAACACTCAGTGCCTGGGGGTTTTTCCCCAGATTCGTGGTACTCCACCGTTGGCCGCACAGCAGCACGCGCTCTTGAAGCCGATATCATCGGTTCTCAAGTTGCGGGGTGGGTTGACGAATTAGCGCAATATGTAGGCCAAGGTGAAACTCAAACCTATGCCGAACCGGTGAACACGTCGGGCGAAGGATTTCGCCTGTTAGATGCTCCGCGTGGGGCTTTAGGACATTGGATTCGGATCGACAATAGCCGCGTGACACATTACCAAGCGGTGGTGCCAAGTACATGGAATGCCAGCCCGCGCGACCATAAAGGCCAAAAAGGTCCGTACGAAGCTGCTTTGGTGAATACGCGCTTGGCGATTGCGAATCAGCCTCTAGAGGTATTACGCACAGTCCATTCCTTTGACCCATGCATTGCCTGCGCTGTTCACATAATTGACAGCAAGGGCGCAGAGGTTGCGCATTTTCAGGTGGATGTCTAAGCCCATTCAATCGTGAACAGTATACGGTGAGGAGGATTGATGGAACATGACGGAAAATGTGCCGGAGAAGCGCACGCATGTGTTGTTTTCCCCGGCTACACGCTGGATGCATTGGTTGCGTGTTGCGCTTATCGTGTATTTAGTGCTAACGGGCTTTGAAATCGGTCAGCCTTTTGTGCTTTATAATCCCCTCGTCCCGACGTGGAAGGACTTTCTTATGAATTGGGTCCGCGGAACGCATGAAATGGCGGGGTTTACGTTAATTGCGACCGAATTGGTTCGCATCTATGATTTCTTGCGGACACATGAGTATAAAGATGGTCGGGTGTTGTTTTCTAAAGCGGCTTGGAAAAAGCAATTGGCCTATTACGGACTATTTGGGCGCAAATATCGTCATCCCGGAGTGCGTTACGGGCCTTTGCAATTTGCCTTTTATGCGGCCTTTTATGTGGCGTTAATCTTGATTTCCATAACCGGGTTCTTGCTGTTTGGGGCCAATTATAATGGACCTGGTTTTGGCTCCTTTATCTATCATCAACTCGGCTTTCTTTATCCTTGGTTTGGCGGGTTGGTTGGGGTCCGCACGTGGCACATTTGGTTGGCGTGGAGCATTATTGTCTTCGTTGTGGGCCATGTCTACATGGTGGTGTGGAATACCGTAGAAAATCGCGATGGAACGATTGATACGATGCTAACCGGGACTCATATGCGCGTAGACCAAGCCTCGGAGAACGAATAACATGGCAGATATTTTGGTCTTAGGGGTCGGGAATATTTTGTTCGCCGATGAAGGTTTAGGGGTGCATATGGTGCATTACCTTCGTGATAAGTATCGCTTTCAACCCACCGTCGATGTGGTTGACGGTGGAACAATGGCCTACCAATTGATTGACCGGATTGCCTCCTATCAGCGTGTGTTGATTGTTGATGCGGCCCTTATGGCACAGATTCCTGGAAAAGTGTACCGATTTCGTTATGAAGACGCGGTGGAATGGGGATGGCATGTTACGGCAGGTGCTCATGAAACAGAAGTTATCGGAGTGCTGGTCTCCTTGAAATTGATGGGAGAATTGCCGGATGTGCAGTTTATCGCGATGGAGCCGTATGACATTGTCAGCACCCATATTGGCCTATCGTCCGTCGTTAGGGACCGTGTTGAAGCAATGGAGCAGGTAATTACCGAGCAATTGCGGCAGTGGGGCGTGCATCTGGAAATTCAGAATGACGTAGATTTTGACCGACCGGACCGTGATTTGTTGGATGACGACCTTCGGCAAGGAAAGGAGAAACGCGATGTGTTTGGCTCTGCCTCTAAAAGTAGTCAAAGTGCTCGATGAATCGCGTTGTCTCGTGGAAGGAGGAGGACGCACGCGACATGCCTTTTACGAGGGCATTGATGATCTTCGTGAAGGTGACTGGGTTTTGATCGAGGCGAATTTGGTGTTAGAAAAGCTTACGGAAGAAGAAGGGCAACAAGCAATGAGAGAAGCGCTACGCTATGTATTTGGCAACGAAGACGAGGGGGAGCATCCTTAGCGATGTGGCCACGGGGTGTTAAATTTGTCAAACAAACCGGACATATATCGCGGCGGGCGTTGTTTCAATCACTATGGCCGATAGCCCCTCGTCCTTTTTCTAATGCTTTGCGAGAAGACCATACGGGCTCTGTGAGGACTAAACGAGTGTTTCGTCCGCCAGGAGCTCATTCTGAAGACGAGTTCTGCGAGCTTTGTACGGGATGCGGCCGATGTGCTCAGGTTTGTCCGGCACAAGCGATTAGTCCGGATGACGAAGGGCTGGCCGCCATCATGGTGAATCAGCGTCCATGCTGGGCTTGTCAGGATATGCCGTGTATCGGAGCTTGTGAAACAGGAGCGTTGCACCCCTTAGAGGCATCATGGCAAATACAGATGGGAACGGCCGTGATTGATATCCGTCGCTGTTGGATGACAACGAGTCATCCAGATTGTGGGGAGGGCTGTGTTACCGCCTGTCCTTTTCCGAACAGTGCTTTGCAGCGACGCCCAGGGCAAGCTCCTGAGATATCACGTCTGGTGTGTATAGGATGTGGACGTTGTGTCCCGGCGTGTCCTCCTGGTGCTATTCAAGTCGTACCTAGATAAAGAAAGAAGAGGATAACAAGTGGAGTGGCAGGTCTTTCGGGATCAAACCGAACAGGAATTGGCGGAGCGCAGAGCTTTTGTAGAACAGACACTGCAATGGCGTATTCTGGATTTTGGGTGGAGTGCTGCGAACATTAAACAATGGTACCAGGACCGTCTGCAGTGGGAATCTGAAATACAAGAGGCCATCGAGTTTTTGTACCGATACGATTACCCGTTACGGCTCCTAGAAGAGCAGGTGGTACAGACTGAAGATTGGCTGTGGAACGATTACGACGGGATGCGCCAGACCCTTATGGCGTTAGAAAATAGATTTTGGCAAGATGCGGTACCAATTGGCGATGCTCAGGAAAAGGTTGAAATACCATCTGACTCCATGACCAAGTGGTGGGCGACGGTGCGAGGACGACGAGGACAGCGACTTGCCGTGTTGCGGTCACGGCTTCCAATGCAAAAATTTTTGGACCATCTTGCCGAGATCGCTCGTTCCAATGACTATGAGGTCACAGGACTTCTCCTAGACAGTGACCACGCTTTGCTGGAATTGACACCGCTGCAATTTGTTGAGCAACTAAGCCGGGTTTCGCCCTCTATTCGTGATCTGTTGCCCATGCGAATGACGCTAGAGCGAGAACAAGGCCGATTATCTGCCACATTAACCGACTGGATTGGCGAAGCGCAATGGCCTGACAAACCGGAGGAGACGGTATTAAAAGCTTTAGCATGGATAGATGTGACCGGCACAATTTTCTTAGATTCACTCGGATGGGTGCGTTAGGAGGGACAACGTGCATGAAGCAGGGCTAATCGCCAGTGTGCTGCAAATTGTTGATGAATCTCGGCAGGACAATCA
This sequence comes from Sulfobacillus thermotolerans, assembly GCA_002951815.1. Lineage (GTDB taxonomy): Bacteria > Bacillota > Sulfobacillia > Sulfobacillales > Sulfobacillaceae > Sulfobacillus > Sulfobacillus thermotolerans. Next base: position 2,791,577 of record CP019454.1, on the reverse strand, counting down.
TCTCAAATGGGTAAAGACGGTGGAGTTGCAGGTCGGGGTCATGAATGGAGCGTTGCCTGATGCCCTAACCTTTGCGTTCGATGCCATGCGATCGAGCTATGCGTGGCTGGATGATGCGGCTGTTTTACGGATCGAGATGGTACCCGTTCACCTGCAGTGTTTGGAATGCCATTTTGAAGGGCCAGCTCGCGATCTGATGTGCCCTGACTGCCATTCAGTTTTGACAAGGTTGGTGCATGGCGAGGAATTTGCGGTCGTGGGGTACGACGGAGAGGATGAAGAAATCCTGTAATGGCGAGGAAGTGAGAAGAGAATGCACGTAGATCTGCATCACGATGTTTGGGCATTGAACAATAGTGAGGGCGATAGCAATCGCCAGTGGCTCGACAAACATGGCATTCGTGCGGTCAATATCATGGGGTCACCTGGAGCTGGAAAGACGACTTTGCTTGAATACCTTCTCCCCGTATTGCAAAAGGACTTCCGCATCGGGGTTATTGAGGGGGATGTGGCGACGTCTCGCGATGCTCAAAGGATTGCGGCACTGGGGGTGGCTGTGATCCAATTGGAGACTCAAGGCGTGTGCCACTTGGATGGAAGAATGGTGCGGTCGGGATTGGAGGCGCTAGAGTCGCTTCAGCTGAATTTGCTCTTTATCGAAAATGTGGGCAATTTAGTGTGTCCGGCGGATTTTTTCCTTGGTGAACATCGGCGCTTGGCGGTTCTGAGTACAGTTGAAGGCGCGGACAAAGTTGTCAAGTACCCCACGTTGTTTCGTCGAGTGGATGCATTGGCTGTCACGAAGACGGACCTCTTGCCGTATACGGAGTTTGACATGGGGCAAGTATCCCACGATTTTCAGGAGTTGGGCGCGAATCGTCCGATTTTCACCTTGTCTAAAGGCAAGGGTATTGATGCCCTTGCTGTATGGTTTGAGGCATTGCTGCGTAATGGTTAGGGTTTATTTCGATAGAACACGGATACATTAAAGGAGGATTTGTCAATGTGCATGGGAGCAAACAATTACGCCGAATGGCAACTCGTAGCCGAACAATTCTCTACACAAATGCAGTGGTGTTCGGATCACTTAAGCGTCTGGGTCAAACACATGGGAGCGACGGATACGTCGGGGGGCACAAAAGCCTTCGAGCGGGCCGTGATGGCGCTGGAGATGGCTCAGAGTGAAATGGCCAAAGCGGCTAAGATGTTTTATGACGAGCAGCTTCATGAACATGTTCACGTGGAGGCATTTAATGTTCACGAAGAGTCCTCGTCTGGGCACACACATGCGCCTGATGATGATTCAGAACAGCACCCTCATCCCCACAGTCATGTGCATGCTTAAAATATATGCTTTACCATCCACGCCAGAGCCCGGCTTATCGCCAAGCTCTGGCGTGGCTTCTTATTGGGAGGCGTGCGAAGGAATTGGGACGATGAGAACAGGTAAATGGCTATGGGCAACAAGCCAGCGCGGAAAGCTACCAAACAGCCCCTCGATGCGCGTCGACCCATGATGCTGGCCGACGAGAATTAATTCTGCTTGGTGCTCCGCTGCCACTTTTGCGAAAAGTGCGGCAGGACTGCCGTCTCCCGGTTCCATAGTGCGAACGTGCCACTCACCAACGCATCCTGCCTGCGTTACCAGGCGCATGGCGGTCTCTTTTATAGAGTCAGCAGCACGGTTCCAATCCTCGCTAATTTGGTCCACGTCAATATTGGGGCCCCCACTAAATGGCGTCATACCCATTTCAGCATATAAGGGGGTAAAGTCTTGAATATCGACCATAATAATTCGGCCGTTCGGCTGTGTCAGACGGCATGCCCATGCTACCGCTTCCATGCTCGAATCAGAGCCGTCAACGGCAACGGCGCAACAACTTACTAAATCTGGCATGATGGAACCTCCGCTTCTTAGACATTGTCACGACGCCTTTTAGTGTACACAATGATGTGCCCATTCTATAGAGCTTTTTTAGCGTTTGGCTTCGGCATGATGAGAAAAACCTAGGAACTGTTACACCGGAAGTTCTTTCGATTAAATCGTGTTCTACGACATGTCTCCTTACGGAGATGTTGTTTGAACCGCCAATTTTGCTGCAAGTGATATACCTGACGATACAGACCCGTTATGATAGAAGCTAAGAAAGATTAACTCGCTCAAAGCCTGAATTCACCGAGTATAGTAAAAAAGTAGGGCAACATGAAACGGGGAATGGATTGCTATCAGGTAACGAAAGGAAATGGGCCCTATGAAACCATTTACACAACAAGGCCAGAAACGCCGTCTATCATCGACCGCTTCGTTTATGGATATGGCCCGGTATTTCCCTATTGGCCGGCAGATCCGTAAGGAGTGGGATAATGACCCCACAGCGTTTAATGCTTCGCGTTTAGACCGATTGCTCAGCCGATGCCGTTGCCAGATCACACGTGCAACCGACGGTTCCTTTTGGGTCAACGGCTTGCCGATCTATGACCGGGCTTGGGCTTTTCGGCGCGAGGGAGGGGAGATATTCGTCGAGTTTTATGGCCGATATGGAGAAAAACGTGTGAAAAGCACGCGTGTGACGACGGTTTCTACTACGGAACTTGCTGAGGACGACTTACAGGGCTGGATGCGGTTAGCACTCTTGGTGTTCTTAGATCCTGGGGTGCCAGAACGATGGGATTGATACGTTGACCACGGACGCTGCTAGCTCTTAGGGCTCGACCTGGACCTGCTATGAGACCGTATGGAACCATGGGACAATGCTCCTTAACCTTGGACCGAATGGACATTGGCGCAAAATGGAGAGGGGACCATACTGGACTTGAAATCCATGTAAGAGGGGACAGAATAAGGAGCTGATGGAGTGATATGCAGACGCCAGACCAGCACGTACTGACCCAAGAGGAGCAAGCCCAGCTCAATCAATGGTGGAGAGCCGCAAACTATCTTTCTTTGGGGATGTTATATCTTCAAGATAATCCTTTGATGACCAGACCATTAGAACCGACGGATATTAAACCGAGACTTCTCGGGCATTGGGGATCAGACCCCGGCCAAAATTTTATATGGGCGCATCTTAACCGGGTGATACGCCGCGAAGACCTTGATATGATTTACATAGCAGGCCCAGGCCATGGGGCGCCTGCCACGCTTGCCAACACCTACCTCGAAGGCACCTACTCCGAAGTGTATCCCGACCGTAGCCAGGATGCAGAAGGCCTGCGCCGGTTTTTTCACCTTTTTTCGTTTCCCGGGGGCGTCGGAAGCCATTGTACCCCAGAGACTCCGGGGTCCATTCACGAAGGAGGAGAACTTGGGTACTCGTTGTCCCACGCTTTCGGAGCAGCCTTTGACAACCCCGACCTCTTAGTTGCAGTGGTCATCGGAGATGGCGAGGCGGAAACGGGGCCAGCGGCCACGGCATGGCACTCAAATAAATTTTTGAATCCGGCGCGTGATGGAGCGGTTTTGCCCATTTTGCATCTTAATGGCTACAAGTTGGCCAATCCTTCGATATTAGCGCGTATTCCTGAAGAGGAGCTCTTAAATTTATTTCGCGGGTACGGTTATGCACCGCATCTGGTCGCGGGTGATGATCCTGGACTCATGCACGAGGCCATGGCATCCGCGCTTGATGCCTGTATTGCCGAGATTCAAGCCATCCAAGCTGCCGCAAGGCAAGACCATAACCATCAGAGGCCGGTATGGCCCATGATTATTCTACGTACACCGAAAGGCTGGACCGCGCCTAAAACGTTAGATGGTCATATCATTGAAGGGTCATGGCGTGCGCACCAAGTTCCGGTGTTGGATGTTAAGACGAACCCTGAACATCTCACCGTGCTGGAAGATTGGTTCAAAAGCTATCATCCCGAGGAGTTGTTTGATGAGGTGGGCCGGTTGCGAGACTCTTTGAAAGCCTTAGCACCGCGAGGAAAGCGCCGTATGAGTGCGAATCCGCATACGAATGGTGGACTACTGCGCGAGCCTTTGCGGTTACCGGATTTTCACGATTATCAAGTTCGCCTCGCCAAGCCCGGACAGATCACTATCGAGAACACCTATGTTCTAGGGCAATACCTGCGCGACGTCATGCGGCGCAATATGCACAATTTCCGGGTATTTGGGCCGGATGAAACCGCATCAAACCGTCTTCAAGCGATATATGAGGTTACGCAAAAGACGTGGATGGCGGAATCCTTTCCGGTTGATAGCGATGGCGGCGAGTTGTCGCCAGATGGTCGGGTCATGGAAATGTTGAGCGAGCACACCCTTGAAGGATGGTTAGAAGGATATCTCCTGACGGGTCGGCACGGGTTGTTGAATTCCTACGAAGCCTTTGTCCATGTGATTGATTCCATGGTCAACCAGCATAGCAAGTGGATTGAGAAGGCGCGTTTCGAGGTGTCATGGCGCGCCCCGATTGCGTCGTTGAACATTTTGATTAGCTCAACCGTATGGCGCCAAGACCACAATGGGTTTACCCATCAAGATCCTGGGTTTTTGGATGTGGTCACGAATAAGCGGGCCGATGTGGTGCGGATCTATCTGCCGCCCGACGCCAACTGTTTATTAAGCGTTGCCGACCATTGTTTGGCGAGCACAGACTACGTCAACATTATTGTCGCGGACAAACAGCCCCATTTGCAGTATTTGACGATGGATGAAGCGGTGACCCATTGCAGCAAAGGCATCGGCTTATGGCCATGGGCTTCGAATGATGAAGGGCAAGTGCCAGACGCGGTGGTTGCGTCGGCGGGCGATGTGAGCACCATGGAGGCATTGGCAGCAGTAGCTTTGCTGCATGAGAAATTGCCCGAGTTGCGCGTGCGGTTTATCAATGTCGTCGACCTATTTAAATTGCCTCCTCCCAGTCTTCATCCTCATGGAATGTCAGATTCAGATTTTGTCGGATTGTTTACGGCCGACCGGCCCGTGATCTTCAATTTCCACGGCTACCCTGCTTTGATCCACAAGTTGATATACCGAAGGCCCAACCATGAATATTTTCATGTCCACGGCTATCAAGAAATGGGAAGTATCAACACACCCCTACAGCTGGCTATTGAGAATCATATTGACCGTTTTTCGCTCGCGATCGATGTCATCGACCATGTACCGGGCCTGTCTATTCGTGCGGCATCTGTTAAGCAATGGCTGCAGGATCAGCAGATCTTTCACTTAAATTACGCTCGGACAAATGGGATTGATCCGCAAGAAATTCGTGAGTGGACCTATCTTGTGAACTAAAGCGAGCTCCATCAAGACCTTCAGCGTCGAGCGAAACCGTGCCAGGCGCTGAAGGTTTTTGTGTGAGCGTCATGCCGGTTTGTTTTGAATAAGACGAACGGTGTGACGGACGATAACAATATCTTCATTCGTGGGAATGACGCGGACCGTCACTGGACTGGTAGGGGTAGAAATCACGGGAGCGTTTTGGGCATTGGCGCGGTCATCTATGGTCATCGCCAAAAAACCGAGGGCCTCGCAAACCTTGTGACGAATCAAGGGGGCGTGCTCACCAATTCCCCCGGTGAAAATCAGCGTGTCTAGTCCCCCTAGGGCCGCGGCCATGGCTGCCACCGCCTTGCGGATGCTATAGGCAAACATGTCAATCGCTAGTTGCGCGGCAGGATCGGAAGAGGCCAAAAGCGTCTGCATGTCGGGGGAAATGCCGGAGATGCCCAAAAGGCCGGATAAATGATCTAGAAGGTGCTCGAGTTCCGCCCCACTATAGCCTTTTTCGTTGATGAGGTAGACCAGGACACCAGGATCAAGATCCCCAGGACGTGTGCCCATAATCAGACCGCCGGTTGGGGTGAGCCCCATCGTGGTGTCTAGGGATCGGCTATTTTGAATGGCGGCGAGGCTTGCGCCATTGCCCAAGTGAGCAGCCACAATGCGTTCCTTAGAATTCAGGGGCAGTTGGCTGACAAGATACTCATATGAAAGGCCGTGAAAGCCATACTTCTTGATGCCTTCGTTCCAGAAATTCTGGGGCAGTGGGAAGCGGGCCGCGACTTCAGGAATGTGTTGGTGAAAAGCCGTGTCAAAACATGCGGCCTGCGGGATATCGGGAAAATGCTGTGTGACCGCATCGATAGCTTGGACCTCGGCAGGAAGATGCAACGGAGCAAATCGGAAATAGTTTTTGATATCGGCGCGAAATGCCGCGGTGATCAGTTGATGGTTCACATAGCGAGGCCCCCCCGACACCAAGCGATGTCCTACCGCCTGGGGGCTTGGAATACCTTGGGCGCTGAGGAGCGAAAACACCGCGGCAACCGCGTCGTGGTGGTGGCGAATGGCCACGCTATTCTCTATTGGGGAGCTGCCGGGGCGCTTCAACCACATTCGACTGTCCGGTAGGCCAATGCGTTCCACGGCCCCATCGGCCAGCAAATGGGGCGCCTGTGAATTGCCCGTGTCGTTGACAAGATAGAGAGAAAACTTAAGCGAGGATGATCCGCTGTTAAGGGCCAGCACGGGAATGGTAGCAGTCGACATACTCATCGCCTCATGTTCAGTAGTAGGAGGGGCAACCCTTGAGACCTTGCCGAGGTATTGCCCCCATGCGCCTCATTGGGTCCTTGGACATTGTAGCCTTCTCAATGACGGACGACGCCTTATTGCCATAGGTCGGAAGACACGAGGAGTCCAGCCAGGTGTGTGAGAAAATGGGCGGCATCCGCGCCAAACACCACGCGGTGGTCACAGGTCAAGGTGCAATCCGCTGTCCCTTCTTTATCCATGGCGGCAATGGCCAAAATGGCACTAGCCCCTAAGGGAACGACCGCATCAAATTGCTTGACGATAGGATAGACGCCCAGATTGGATAAGTAAAACGTCGCCCCAGAATACTCAGGGGGAAGAAGACGCGCAGCCTTCGTGCGTTCCAGGAGAGCCTTCCATTCCGTTTGAATGGCTGCCAGCGACTTTTCTCCCATATCTCGTAATACGGGTGTTAGCAAACTATCGCCAGCTTCCACGGCAATTCCGATATCTACGCGGTCGCGAACAGCCAGTCCTTGAGCCGTCCAAGCCGCGTTAAACCGCGGATAGGCTTGAATAGTCATCGCGCAGGCTTTACTCAGGGCGACAGTGAGACTCACCTGATGGATGTTGGCTTGACGCTGCACTTCACGAATCGGCAGACGGGCACTGACCCGAAATGTGGGCGTGGACACGGTAGCGGCCATGGAGCGGGCGACAGCGTCCCGACTTTTGCTTGGGGATTCGATGCGGTAGGGGGGGCCATAGTCGAGCGGCGGCGTTGCCGGTGACAACAACGCGGCTATCACCTCAGCCGCGTGGACGATACCATCAGCGCCCGGTGCGATGTTTTTCAGATCGAGTCCCAAATCATGGGCCAAGGCTCTTGCATAGGGAGAGGCTTGGCGATCTGTTGGCAGCCCTTCGTCTGGAGTCGGGACGACCGTAAGAGAGGGCGACGGCGGGGCCAAATTGGTAGACATTGGGACTTGCGGTGTGCTGGCCTGCGCTTCTGGGATCTTCGCCTCCTCAGTCCGTTGCGGGGACGTCGGTGTTTGGGCATTATCTAGAGCTTCTTCGGCCGTATCGGCGAGAAAGCCAATGGTTTGCTTGACCGGAATATCTTGATCGACCGGCGCTAAAGGACCTGCTAAATAGCCATCCCGAAAGGCTTCCACTTCCAGTACCGCCTTGTCTGTTTCTACTTCGGCAACCGCCTCACCTTTTTGGACTTTGTCTCCTACGGAGCGAACCCACTGCGTGAGGCGACCGGTATCCATGGTATCGGATAAAACAGGCATAACAATGGGGTGTTTCATGATTTCTGGCTCCTTTGCAATAAAATAGTTCGCGCTGCGCGGGCAATGTCGTTGGCGTGGGGAATCGACGCTTGTTCTAATTCCGCATTAAAGGGAATAGGGATGTCGAGCCCAGCGGTTCGCGCGATGGGGGCATCTAATGTATAAAAACATCGCTCTTGCAACGTGGCGGCTAATTCGGCTCCAGCGCCTGCATACCGGCTATCCTCTTCGGCAATGAGGACATGATGCGTTTTTTGTACGGATTGCTCAAGACAATTCCAATCGATGGGAGATAAACTACGCAAGTCGATGACTTCCATGGAGATGCCGTCTTGTTGCAATTCTTGTGCCGCTTTTAGGGCTTCGCCCACCATAAGCGAATAGCTAATGCACGTGATGTCAGTGCCTTCTTGCCGCACCACGGCTTGATGCATAGGAATAGGTGCTTGGCTTGGATCGACGGGGCCTTTGGAAAAGTAGAGCAAATCATGCTCAAGAATGATGATGGGATCGTCGCTACGAATGGCCTGCCGGATTTGGTGGTAGGCATCGTGCGGGGTAAATGGTACCGCAATCCGCAGTCCAGGCACGTTCATGAGGGTATGTTCGAGCCGTTGGGAGTGTTGCGCGCCCAATTGTTTGGCGACGCCTTGGGGCATGCGAATGGTCAGAGGCACCGGGAATTGTCCGCCGGACATGAAAGGAATTTTGGCAGCGAGGTTAATAATCGAGTCTAGGGCCAACAAGGCAAAATTGGCCGTCATAATTTCGATGACGGGGCGCAAACCGGTCATGGCAGCGCCGACGCCTAGACCGGTAAAACTATTTTCGGAGATGGGGGTATCGCGTACTCGCATTTCTCCGTATTTGGCCATGAGGTTTTCTGTCGCACGGTATGTGCCGCCGTATAGCCCCACATCTTCACCCATAATAAACACATTCGGATCCTCGGCTAACGCATGGTCGAGTGCTAAATTAACCGCCTGCCAGTAAAACAACGTATCGGTCATTGTGTCGTCCCCCTTAGATGAGCCCTTCATGGGCATGATTTTGGTTGACCAACTGGATAGCCTCGTCCATGGTTAACGAAGGGCTGCTTTGGGCGAAAGCCACCGCGTCATCTAAGATTTGCTGAATCTGCGCCTTCATGGTCTCGACATCGGCGACTTGCCAGTGTCCCGCTTGGTAGCCTTGCTCAATATGCTGTTGGATCACATCCGTGTCGAACGGCGGTGTGGCGGACACTAAATGGGTGTGACGGGTCAGTTCGCGAGTGGCCAACACGATGGGGTCAAGACCGCTATACGCCCGAACTTCGGCGGGAGGCCGGTACGTGCCGGGATCGGCCATCGAATGGCCGCGGTAGCGGTATGTTTGAAATTCTAGTAGGTAGGGTCCGCCCCCGGCCCGTATATGGGCTAACGCACTTTTCGTGTGATGATACACATCTTCGACGTTCATGCCGTTCACTTGTTCGGCAGGGATGGCATAAGAAGCTGCCCGCTTATAGACGTCTACCACAGCGGAATGGCGATGAATTTCTGTACCAATCTGGTAATGATTATTCTCACAGATAAATAAAATCGGGAGTTTCCACAACGCCGCCATGTTCAGCGATTCGTGAAACGTGCCTTGATTGACCGCTCCATCACCAAAATAGCAGAGAACGGCTTCGGGGAGGTGGCGATAGGCAATCGAATAGCCTATGCCTGTGGCAATCGGAAAGGTTTCTCCGACAATGGCATAGCCGCCCATGAAGCGATGTTCTTTGTCGAATAGGTGCATGGATCCGCCCATTCCGCGGCTGATGCCCGTCCGTTTGCCATAAAGTTCGGCCATAATCTTTTTGGGTTCGATATCGCGGATTAAGGCATGCACATGTTCACGATACGTGCTCACAATATAATCGGAGGGTTCCGCGGCCCGAATGGTGCCGACGGCGACCGCTTCTTCCCCCGGATAGAGATGTAAAAACCCTGCGATATGCCCTTGGGTATACTCTTCAGCTGCGCGTTCTTCGAAGGCGCGAGCCAACAACATATCGTACAAGAACTGTTGCAGTTGCTCCGATTCCATGAGACTTCTCCTTTCGAAAGGCAACCTCTCGTTAACTGGCAGTTACTTGGGGGCGGTTATGCATGAGAACCGCGAGGGCGGCAGAAACCAAGCGTGCTCGTGGAGGATCGGCGCGGGAGGTGAGAATGATAGGAACCCGCCCGCCCAGCACAATCCCCGCTAAAGTGGCTTGGGCCAGGTATTCTAAATCTTTGACCAAAATGTTCCCGGAGACGAGATCTGGCACCAGGAGAATATCGACGTCGCCTGCCACCACGCTCTGAATGCCTTTAATTTGTGCCGCTTTAAGGGACACCGCATTGTCAAACGCTAAAGGCCCGTCTACTAGGGCATGGCGAATTTGCCCACGTTCGGCCATCTTGGCCAAGCACGCTGCATCAATGGTGGAGGGAATTTGGGGATTTATGACTTCGATGGCAGACAAACAGGCGACCTTGGGTCGTTCGACACCAAGTTCTCGGAGAAAGTCGACAGCATTTTGGACAATCTGTGCTTTATCCATGAGAGAAGGTGTAATGTTGATGGCCGCGTCCGTCACACACAGTAGTTTGGGATATGTGGGTAATTCGGCCATAAACACGTGGGATAGACGCTCCTTGGTTCGCAGACGGGCTAAGATCGGATGTAAGAACGCATCGCTATGAATGTGGCCTTTCATTACCGCTTGCGCTTGCCCATTCATCACCAGATCGACTCCTTGCTCGGCGGCTTGTTCATCGCTCTGGACGTTGACAATGTCGAAGGTGGGACAATCGGGCAATGACGCTAAAATACTTACAATACGTTCTTGATTGCCAATAAGGATAGGATCAATCATGTGTCGCCTTTTGGCCTCACATGCGGCCTCTAATACGTAGGCTTCGGCAGCATCAACGACGGCCACAGGTAAGGGAGCCATTCCCTTGACAGCATCCAACAGAGCATCAAACGTCGTGAACACGACCAGTCGTCCTTTCTTGGTTCTTGCCAGTGATCTTGCGTGTCTCAGTATGGATCGGGATGGCACACATAGTTAGGCCCGAATGGACCAAATCCTAGGGTTCTAAGAGGACCGGCTTGTCAGAGAAAACACGTCAAATGGCCGTGCGAATGATCAAGGCATCTCGTCTAAGGTAGAAGAAAGACGATACAAGGGGGGGATGAAATGCGTTATTTTGTACGAATCCAAGTGGGGCAAGGGATTCAGTGGCGCACGCTCATGGGACCCTCAGCCAAGACCGTGGCAAACGATCTATTTAAGCAGGTGGATAGCCATGTAAATACCGCGTGGGTATGCCGCGCGAGTCATCCTGAAGATGTTTTTTGTGATGCCGATTTTGAGGCGGATGAATCGCGCATATATATGCGCCAGGACTGTGGTGATTCCAAGAGTGGTGAACCCGCAATTCGGCCATAATGAGGGTGACCGCCACAGCGGGACTAAGACGGGGGAAGTGGGAATACGATGGAAAATGCTATGGATGAGGTTGTGGTCACAAAATTTACCCATGGGCTCATTGGGCCAGATACCGGATTTTTTGCACACGTGCGAAATGGAGGCCGCATCCGAGCGGTGACGCCGCCAGGTTGCTGGGGCCCCATGATTACGCCGGATTTCCGGGGTGGTCATGAAGTGACGCAACCCGTTTACGTTGAGGATGCGAAAGTTGGCGACGCGCTGGCCATTTACATCGAAAAAATTAACGTTCTCTCCGAAGCCTCGAGCTCCGGTACAATGCAAACGAATGAGGCCGCCTTTACGGACGATCCCTTTGTGGCTAAAAAATGTCCGCATTGTGGCACGCCGTGGCCGCAAAGTCGGGTGGTCGGGATCGGTGAAGGCAGTATTCGTTGTGCGCACTGTGGCGCGGAGGCCAGCCCTTTTCATTTTGGCCAAGGCTATACCGTGGCGTTTGACAAGGCCCGCCAGGTGTCCATGGCGGTTGATCAAAATCATGCGGAATCTTATGCACACGATGCTAAGCATCTCGCGGCCTTGCCGGAATCGAGCCAGCAATATCCCATTTTGCTTTATGCTGCCCATGCGCTGACAGGGTTGCCGGTACGCGTTGAGCCTTGCATTGGCAATATCGGCACGATCCCGTCGCGAACGCTTCCGGATTCCCATAACGCGGGAGACTTTGGGTACTTTTTGGTGGGGGCGCATCATGAATGGCATGTCAGTGAAGAGGAGTTGGATGAAGCGCGCACGGATGCCCACTTGGACTGCCGAGATGTTCGGGAAGGGGCCGTTCTGATTGTGCCAGTCAAGGTGGATGGAGCGGGCGTGTACATGGGCGATGCGCATTCTATCATGGGACGAGGAGAAATTGCCGGACATAGTATCGATATTACGGCAGATATTACGGTGCGCGTCGAGGTGATTAAAGGCTTGTCGCTGTTAGGCCCTCTCTTACTGCCCAATATCGAGGATCTTCCGCGCATTGCGCGTCCGTTTTCCGAGGCGGAACGCCGGCAATTTAGCGAGTTGGGACACACATTGGGAATTATTCCCGCGTTGGACGTTCTGCCTGTTCAGTTTATCGGAACCGGTAAAGATCTCAATGTTGCTACGGATAATGCCGTGAAGCGCGCGGCCCGTTTTATGAATGTGGGCGACGATGAGATCTTAAACCGGGCCACCATTGCTGGCGAGGTTCAGATTTCGCGCTTGCCCGGTGTGGTGCAATTAAGCCTGCAATTGCCTCGCGAGCTATTGGAGGCCAAGGGGCTGTGGAACATCGCTTATGAGCAATATTTGACGTCGTGAAGGAAAACGACCCTGACTTCGAAAAAACTCCCTCAGAGATGACCTGGGGGAGTTTTTCTATGCACCCAAGGCGAAGAGCATAGTAATTAATGACTAAGTTTTTGTTGTTAAAAGAATAAACTGATATATAATAAGGGCAGATGCTTCAAAAATAGTCCGTAAGAACCATGTTGGCCGTGGGAAAGAGGCATTATTTCAGGAGGGATGGAAAAATGGTTGTGATGATATTTATTTTGATATTGGCTTTTTCCCCTGTGATCTTTGCTATGTTTGGACGGCCTGCATGGAACCGTTTTTCTCGCATGGCATGGGAAGCCATGGCTCATCCATCGGGACCGGTTGTGGCGTTCCCGTCGCGTTGGAAGCGTTTGGCGATGCGTCTAGTGCGCCCTCCCCGCAAAGAGTCGGTTGAGCCGCAAAAGAACGTGTCCTGAACCGTCTACGAATTATGAGGTGTTTTTAACCCAAGTTGGGATATCCAGCGGGACTCCTGCGTTCGGGGGCATTAATAAATCATGCGCTGACACTTGAGGCGGTAAGGGATTAATGATAAGGTACCGCGGGGTCCATTGGGTATTCCATTGCCAAATACTCACGAGTTCGATCCATCCTGGAATCTTTTTCTTATACAAAATCGCCAGCACGATGGTGTTTTTTCGCGGTTGCATGGCCATCATAAACCCTGCAATAGGCCCTGCCAAGGGGCCTTCTTGGGTCCACGCCGATGTCGGCGTTATGGTAACGTCCGCGGGCGGTGATTGTTGATGTTGAAACTGCTGGCCCCATCCTAGCATCGTGCCCCATGGAATGGGTAGTTTTGGCGCTTTGGCCGTGAGGGAAACGCCTACCCACTGCACACCTTCTCGTACGCTCTGTCCAAACCATAAGCGATGATGTTCTACCACCGGCCAAACCCACCAGCTTTGTTGTGGACGTTGGGGATTGGCTACAATCCACGGTGCCCATCCGTGATGATTGCGCAGCTTAGGCGCAATGCCCTGCGAGACCCACCGGAGTGTCCATGGAGTGCGCCTATCTGCTGCAAAGTTAGCAGGGGATATCGGTTTCGAAGGGATTGTCGTTGAGGCTGTGGACGATATCCAAAGAAGGAGTCCCGTCAAAAGGATAAGGCCAGCTCCCCAAAAAAGCTTAGACCGTGTCGTCATCATATAACACAGGAAGCCCCGGCGGGTTGATAGGGGAAGCCTTGTATGGCTGGATTAGATTGTCTCATCCCGCTCCTGCCTCTCTTAAATAGTGATGTGAGCCGTTGATGCGGTGAGGGCAAAGCTTAGGCCGTGTAGATGCCGCAGTGGTTAAAAGACTCTATGTCAATCATATCATGGTTATGCATTGTCGGAAGGGGATACAGGACAGGCGAACCAGAATTTGTCGTGGGGTTATGCGATCGTGATGCCTTTGGCCGCAAGATTAAGGCGGCATTCTTCCTTGTACTGCGCGTTATGTTCGGGATAAATGGGATGATGATGAGGCCAGCGGCTGTCGCTCCAGGCTACCGGAGGCAGAAACTGGCCGCAATATCCCGGATCTTTCCACGCGGGATCCGGATGATACCCCCGCCGCTCCATTTCTGCCATGACCAACTGATGATAGGCGGCGAGATATTCCCTAGGATAATCGAACACGTAGTTGACGGTTTGGTGTTTGCGTCCCCACCCCTTTCCTCTTAACGCACAACATTCTCGGTGTTGTCCTAGCAGCTGGGCTCGCGGTAAACGCGAAAGCAACTCTTCGTGCCATAGTCTCACAATGAAAAAATCCCTCCTGCGAACTGGGTATGCAAAGTCACACGATTATGCGCTCGGGGTGCCTTCTATACGAATATATCGCTCAACGGGCAAGGCGAAGATGGTGGCCCCTCCAATGGTCACCGTCGTCGGAGAGGCATAGAAGTCATGATGCAAAGGCACATGGCCTCCATGCGCTAGCGCTTCGCGCTGATGACTATATTGACGCACGACGTCAAGAATCGCCGGAACTTTTTCCGCCCTCGTACCGATCATGTAGGTGGTATTGCCTTGATCAAGAAAAGCGCCGCGTGATGCAAATTGCGTGAAGGGTGCGGGCAATGCTCGCAAAGCTTTTGAGAGAGCCTTGGCATCTTGGGACTGAATCACCACAATGAGCAACGTATCAACTGGTTCCGCAGAAATGGCGACCCTCTCCTTTTTAAGTGTGTGCTCCCTATCATAGCGAAGATTGCGGACAAAGAAAACGGTTTCTCAGACCAACCTTCATCCTATGGCGTTACGGCGGGAATCCCAGGTTCAGGTCTGGGCCGTTGACACCGACTTAGGGAGCAGCGGTTGATCCTTGTTGCAGCAAAAACATGTTGTAATATAAGCCTTTTTGGGCCAATAGCTGCTGATGGGTGCCGCGTTCCACGATTTCTCCATGATGCAAAACCAGAATCATGTCCGCGTCTTGAATTGTCGAGAGGCGATGGGCTATGGCAATCGTGGTGCGGCCATGACGCATTTTTGCCAACGCTTGCTGGATGGCCTCTTCGGTTTCCGTATCGACACTGGCGGTGGCTTCATCGAGGACTAGAATCGCTGGATTCATCGCCATGGTGCGGGCGAAGGACAACAATTGGCGTTGGCCCGTCGAGAGCGTGGCCCCGCGTTCGCCAATAGGCGCATGATATCCTTGATCGAACGCGTCAATGAATGTGTCGGCTTGCACAAAACGAGCCGCGTCTTGTACTTGCTCATCGGTGATCCAAGTGTTTCCTAACCGAATGTTTGAACTGACATCCCCGACAAATAAAAACGGATCTTGGAGGACCAGCCCGATCTTGCGGCGCAACTCGTCATCACTAAAGTGCCGCAAGTCAATGCCGTCAATGGTAATGCGTCCGCGTTGGACCGGATAGAAGCGCAGAAGCAGGTTGACCGTCGAACTCTTGCCGCTACCAGTATGGCCAACAAGGGCGACAGTTTGGCCTGGCAGTGCGGTAAAGCTGATATGTTTTAGCACATCGGTTTGGCCATCATAAGAAAAGGACACGTCTTCAAAGCAAATTTGACCTCTTTGGATTACGGGGTGGTGGTCTCCTTCTTGTTGGGGCGCTAAGTCCGGATTATCCAAAATTTGAAAGACACGTTCCGATGAAACCATAGCCTGCTGAAAAAAGTTCAGGCGCTGCATCATGCTGTTGACGGGTTCAAAAAATCGGCTGAGATAGGTGACGAAGGCATATAAGACGCCGATGTTGACCACATGGGCGAAGGAACGCTCCCCAAAATACCACAGGATCAACATGAGGGCCAATAAGTAAATACCGTCCATTAATGGTCTGAGCAAAAGCGCGTTGAGCTGTGTGTTGCGAAACCGCGCTTGCCGGTAGGCTTGATTAATGGTGCCAAATTCTTCCCGCAGGCGAGGTTCTTGACGCATGGCTTGAATCACCGCCATGCCTTGAAGAGATTCATTGAGTTTGGCATTGAGCAAAGACAGCCGTTGCCGTGCTCGGTGAAAAACGGGAGCGGTGATCTTGCGATAGAACAACATGATGGCGACGGTGACCGGGAGCAGCACCAGACAATAGGTGGCAAGACGGACGTCAAGAGCAAACATGGCAATTAAAATGCCTACGAGCACGGTGATGTTTTGGACAAACGTGGAAAGCACCGTCATAAACATGTCTAAAATCGCTTCGGTGTCGTTGGTCAAACGGGAGACTAAAACGCCTACGGGGGTTCGATCAAAAAACGCTAAAGATAGCGTTTGCACTTTGTCAAAAAGTTCGACTCTAAGCGTTTGAATCACATCGAGCGCCAATACCTGAAATAAGAGCAATTGGGCAACATTAAATCCAGCCGTCATCACTACCAGTGCCAAGTAGCCCCCACCTAGCCCTATCATCGCAGGCTTTGGAAAGTGGCGAGGAATCAGATAGCGATCGATGAAGACCTTGATGAGAATGGGTTGCAAGACGTCTGTCGCGGTGGCGAGGAGCAATAAGACCAAAGCGAAGATCACGGTTCGCCGGTAAGGCAGCATGTAGCGCAAAAGGCGCCTTAATGTATGTTGACCAGATGCTTGGGGAACAAAATCTAAAGATTCGCTTGCCATCATACCGTTGCTCCTCCTTCTTCGACAAATGCTTCAAGCTGCTGCCTTTGGTACATGTCATGATATCGGCCGCCCTGCGCCCAGAGACTGTCATGAGTTCCGCGCTCCACGATCATGCCATCCTCAAGCACAATAATTTGGTCAGCATGCGCGATGGTGCGAAGGCGATGGGTAGCAATGATGGTGGTGCGTCCTAAACGATTGGCACGCAATGCTTCAAGAATTTGAGCCTCTGTACGTCCATCGACGGCGGATAAGGTGTCATCGAGCAGTAGGATTTCTGCATCTTGCAACAATGCCCGCGCGATTGAGATCCGCTGTTTTTGGCCACCGGATAAGGTGGTGCCGCGTTCACCAATAAGAGTTTCATAGCCTTCGGGGAACCGTTCAATGTCGTGGGCGATCTGCGCCAAGCGCGCTGAGGCTTCAATCTCTTCGAGTGCGGCGTTGGGCCGGGCAAACGCGATATTTTCCCGAATGGTGGCAGAAAAGAGAAAATCATCTTGAGGAGCGTACGCGATGCATTGACGCAAGGCGTCTAGCGTGACCATTTTAATGGACCGATTGCCGATGCGTATGTCGCCTTGGTCCACGTCAAATTCACGCAAAAGCAACCGCATCAACGTGGTTTTTCCAGAGCCCGTACGCCCCACAATGCCCAAGGTTTCGCCTTGCCGAATGTGGAGATGAATGTGTTTTAAGGCCGGAGTGTCCTGAGTGGGATAGGTAAAGCGTTCAAGATCATAGACAATATCCCCAGTGGGGACATGGGTGTCGGCATGCGGAGCATCTTGAATAGCCGGGGCAATTTCTAGCAACCGTTGCACGCGTTCATAAGAAGCGCTGCCCCGCTCGACAATATTAAAGAGAAACCCAAAGGCCAGCATAGGCCAGATCAGTTCGCCGAGATAGAGCGTAAATGTTGTCAACTCCCCGATATTCATCTGGTGATGGACAATAAAGTCGGCCCCAAAGGCGATGGAGAGAAAGTAAGACAGCCCTACAATGACCGAAATCGTGGGATCGAAAAGGGAATCAATGCGGGCGACAGCCACGTTCTTGTTGACGACGTCTCGCGACAGGCGGACAAATTGTTGGCGTTCCCAGGCTTCTTGACCAAACGCCCGCACCACCCGAATGCCGGATACATATTCTTGGACACGGTCGTTGATGTCGGAAAAGGCGGCTTGTGCGACGGCGAATCGTTCATGCAAGAGTTTGCCGTAGCGCGAGACCGCATAGGCCATCAAAGGCATGGGCAGTAGAGCTATGGCTGTGAGTTTCCAACTGATGGTTATCGCCATGGTGGCAATCACGACGGTTCCCGTGGTAATGGAGTCCACCAGAGTTAAGACGCCATCTCCGGCTGTTTCTTGAATCGCTTGCACGTCATTCGTCGAATGAGCCATGAGATCCCCAATGCGGTGTTCATGGTAGAATTCTGGAGCCATGAGGGTGAAATGGTGATACAGCCTGTCACGCAGCTCGGTGGCGAGTTGAATGGATCCTCCATAAAGCAAAATGCGCCAGAGATACCGCAAACCGTAGGATGCTAGGGCGGATAGCAAAATGGCCAGAAGTGCATATACAAGCCGTCTGTGAGTGAGCGTGTGGTGAGCTAATTCATTTACCACGATCCCAATGACTTTGGGGGGGATCAGGGCAATTAGCGCGACGACGACGAGTAAAGCCACTCCTATCAGATATCGCGTGCGATGCTCTTTAAAAAACCACATCAAATCGGAAAACACTTGCACTTAGATTCGTCCTTTCGGGAATTGCCATGGAAAGACGGTCGACGCCCATGAGGCCTTCGACCGAAAATGCAAGGGAAGAAGTCATACGACTTTCGAATACGGGACCAACAGCACGAGGACACCGTGGTTCAATTATAGCCGAAACGAATATGGCGCCGCACGCTTGGGGGGCGAAATCTTGCCCCTAGGAGAGACCAGACCACGCGGCCGTATGTTGCGCTAGGATATCCGTAGCGCTGAAGATAGCAGGCTGGTTCCATGATGCCACAGGAAAGACCACCGGGATTTCCGTGCACGCTAATAGCAATCCGTCGGCCGTAGCAGACCAGGGCCTTTGGGCAATTTCATACAGGGCCTGGCCTAAGGCTACAAGGTCATCTTGTCCTTTGACACGCTCAATGATATTCATGATATCCATTTGGCTTGTGGCATCAGGAAGGACGGGTGTAATCTGGCGTGCCAAGAGATGTGAATCATACAGATGATACTGGACCGTGGGTGTTGTCGCCATAATTGCTAACCGGTGGATGCCGTGAGACGCAATGGTGTCGGAAACCACGGTTAACATGTTGAGCCAAGGAACGGAAACGGCTTGGGACAATGCATCATAGTAAGCATGCGTCGTGCTTGAGGGCATAACCAGGAATTCGGCCCCGGCTTGGACAAGGATCTGGGCTGCATGAATCAGAGCCGGGAGAGGCGAAGGGCCGCGGTGCTCTAAGTGGGCAATGCGGCTTGGAATCTGTGGGGACGAGAGCAGGATGACTGGAATATGGTCCTCGTCTCGGTGGGCGGGGGTTAACTCAATAAGGCGCCGATAAAAGTAGGCTCCGGCTAATGGACCCAGTCCAGCAATAATCCCAGCAGTGCGCATGTCGGTGCTCCTTCTGTACTAAATAGCGCAAATGGTTGGTCCATGCGCTAGCCTTGTGATCACAGCCGAGAGGCTTTTGCCACCTGAAGAATGTGATTTCATTCTTATTAAAAAGGAAAAACCACGGTTCGGTTCCCTGAAACCAAGACGCGGTCGCTGACATGCCAGCTGACGGCGCGTGCTAAGACCATGCGTTCGACTTGACGTCCTAATCGCTTGAGGTCTTCGAGTTGGTGTCTGTGGTCAACACGGTGCACATCTTGTTCGATAATCGGCCCCGCATCGAGATCTTTGGTCACATAATGGGCCGTGGCTCCAATTAATTTCACACCGCGGGCGTACGCTTGGTGATAAGGCTTGGGCCCAACAAATGCGGGTAAAAAGGAGTGATGAATATTGATGATGCGCTCCGGATACGCCGAAACAAAATCTTCTGATAGGATTTGCATATAGCGGGCAAGGACAATGGTTTGGGCGTCATGGGATTCAATCAGCCGTCTGGCTTCGGCTTCGCTGTGGGCTTTCGTTGTTTGGGTGACGGGGATGTGATAATAGGGAATATTAAAGCGCTCGGCAAGAGGTTGTAAATCGGCATGATTGCTGATGATGAGAGCAATATGGGCTGCGATGTCGCCACGCTGAGTTTGCCATAATAACTCGTTTAAGCAGTGATCTTCACGGGAGACAAAAACGGCCAAGCGCTGCGGGCGGCCGGCTAATGCCAATGTCCACTGCATGCGGTATGCTTCCGCCATGACTTGCAAGCGCGATGTTAAAGGCTCATCAGTACCGGGAGCTGCGTCAAATTCGGCGCGCATGTAAAACATGCCGTTTTCCAGCCCTTCGGAGTATTGATCGAAACTGGTAATGTTGGCGCCTTCCTTCCACAGCGCGTCGGAGACACTGGCAATGATGCCGGGGGTGTCGGGACATGCGATTAATAAGCGGTAACGGTCAGTCACAAGAACGGCTCCTTTATCTCTTCAGTGTCAGTTAATTGTTCTATTGTACGGCAAAAGACGCAAAGGTGAAAAGTCACGGCTTTTGAGGTGTTCGGCACTCAACGAAAGGCTTGGGAATCGTGCATGCTTGGTCTACAATACAAGAGATTCACGAGGCGAAAGGTGGTTGAGGGATGAAGGCGATGGTCATTGACCAGTATGGTCCACCAGAAGTGTTTCGCGAAGCCGTTATGGAGCCTATTCCGCTAGGTCCTCACGATGTGCTTGTAAACAACTTCGCCACATCGGTTAATCCCGTTGATTGGAAGATCCGTAAAGGGTACTTGGCGGAACGGCTGCCTCTTAGTTTTCCGGCTATTTTAGGATGGGATAGTGCGGGAATCGTAGAGGCGGTCGGTCCAGACGTCAAGAATTTTCGCGTGGGTGACCGCGTTTTTAGCCGGCCGGCTACGGAAAGGCCGGGTACATATAGCGATTATGTCGTGATTGATGAATCACTTGTGGCTCCAAAACCGTCGACACTAACGTTTCTTGAGGCAGCCAGTGTTCCGCTCGCTGGACTCACCGCATGGGAGGCCTTGGTGGAAATTGCGCAAATCCAGCCGGGAATGCGGGTATTGGTGCATGCGGGGGCTGGGGGCGTAGGGGGATATGCTATTCAACTCGCGAAGGCGTATCAAGCTTTTGTCGTCACGACGGCTCGAGCTTCGAATTTGGACTATGTCAAGGACTTAGGTGCCGATGAAGCCGTTGACTACGAGACCCAGTCGTTCGAGAAGATGTACCACGACTTTGACGTCGTCCTTGACACAATGGGCGGAGCGGTTCAAGAGAAAAGTTTTGGGGTGCTAAAACCAGGAGGCATATTGGTATCTGTGGCGCAAATGCCAGACCCTGCGACAGCAAAAGCCCACCACGTGCGGGCTGAATGGTTCTTTTTGCAACCCAATGGGGCAAAACTTACGGCATTGGGCCAATTGTTTGAGACAGGCCGTATGCGCCCGGTCGTGGGTCAAGTATTTCCCCTGGCCCAGATTGCCCGGGCCCACCGCTTGAGCGAGACTATGCACACCCGTGGAAAGATTGGCATCGTGGTGGATGAGGGTCGAGCCTATCAGAAATAAACACCCATGGCATCAGTCGTTCGTCTCAGACTCGATTACGTAATCTCTCACGGATGAGTGCGGACTGGTTAAGGATTTAGAGGGAAGAGGTTCCCGCGAAGGTGGGAGCCTTTCCTTAATTTACTAGAAATCTCGGTTCTTGAGCAAGCACGTTGAGAAGAAGGTCCTTGAGGGAACGACTTGTAAGTACCTGACAGGCAGACTCACCGCCAACAAATCCGGCTCCCGCGTAATCGTCCTTGGATCCATGGACCCCGTCGATTTATAGTACAATTTATATGACTGTATGGAGGCTGAGGGGCCTTAGCAAATGGGTTGAGCCTATTAGTGAAAAATAGTCTGGTTTCGCGAATGACAATCGCTGTGAGGTTAAAGAGGTGAGGTACAATGGCTACCCGACGAGCTGCTAGCATAATTCTCTATCGCCATCAACAAGGCCGTATGGAAGTGTTTTTAACACAACGTTCTCAAGCGGTCCAATCTTTTCCGGGTTTTTGGGTGTTTCCTGGGGGCAAACAAGACCCGGCCGACGAACTCGTGGCGAAGACGTTGCCCACTCGGACGTTTGACGCGGGGTTTATTGAACAAGAAGCCTTTCAAGCGGCGATGGCACCAGAATTTCATCAAATGATGGGAAAGCAACCCCTGCTGGAAAGACATGAGCCTTTTTCCGTGGAGGATTGGACGGCATTGGCGGTGACGGCGATACGGGAACTATGGGAAGAAACGGGGATGGCGCTCACTGCGCCGCGTCTTGACGGGATTGATGCCAGGAGGCTTCAACATCGTCTTCTTGCTCAGGCAGACCAATTGCCTACGTTGATGGAGCAAGAAGGCTTTATTCCCGACATTTCCCAGCTCGAAGTGGCGGGGCGCATTACGACCCCGGACTTAGGGCCGCGCACAAGGCGGTTTGATACGGCGTTCTTTTTGGTGCCGTGGGATATCGAGGTGGGACCAATGGCCTTGTCGCAAGAAGTGGCGGTGGGCGAGTGGTTTACGCCTGACGAGGCGCTAACGCGTTATGCGCCCACGCAACTCGCGATTCCCACGCAATATATTCTACGTATGATACATCAACGATGGAAGTCTTCGATAACGGGGGGATAGTCAGTTGGAAAGCCATTTAAAGCCAATCGTCCCAAACGTCTGGCAGACAGCCGTACCATCGGCCACCATTCCTCCCTATCAACATACCCACTGCTACTGGATTCAAGGCCGCGATGGGATGCTTCTTGTAGATACGGCAGATGGAATGCCAGAGGGCACGCGTGTGTTACAGTCGGCATGGGAGGAATTGGGAAAACCTGATATACAGGCCGTCTATATGACTCATGGTCATGCGGATCACGTCGGGGGTGCTGTTTGGGCGGTTGATACGTGGGATTGTGACCTTTGGCTGCATTCAGCCGATTTCTTTTTGCTTTCCACAAGGTTGCGCGCGTTACCAAAGTGGCGGGAGATTGTTCTTCAAGGGGGACGACTAGAAATTGCGCCGGGGGTGATACTCGTGGAAGCTCCGGGGCATACGCCCGGTCAAGTCAATGTATGCGTGCCAGCGCAAGGCCTGTTATTGGCAGGGGATAATTTGTTGGGAAACAGCACTAGTATCATTATCCCGCCCCATGGACATCTGCGCACCTATTTAGAGACATTGGACCGATTGGCTGCGCTTGATCTCAAATTGGCGGCGCCGGCGCATGGTGATCTGATTGAAAATCCGCACGCGTACATTGCCGGATACCGTACCCACCGCTATCAACGCTTGGAACAAATTGTGGAATTCCTGCGTGAAAAGCCGCAATCCGCGTCTGAATTAGCCGAGCGCATTTACCCGGAGCCGTTGCAAAAGGTTGGAACCTTAATGGTGATGGCTCATTTGGAATATTTAGCAGAGGATCAAAAAATTCGATCGGTAGGAGAGGGGCGATATGCGCTGCCCTCTATAGAGGTTTGAAAGACCCGGCGGAGCAACTAGGCTTCACCGCCGGATCTTTCTTCTGCGCTTTAGGAAGCCTTGGCTTGATATGCGTGACCCATGCGGGGGCGGGTAATCATTTGCAGCAAGATCAAGCTGATAGCGGCTAAGATGAGTCCGCCAATCATGAACAAGAATCCGCCGACAAACGAATGCGTTGTGCTGACAATTATGCCGACGACAATGGGAGCGACAAATCCGCCAATTTGCCCACCGAAATTAACAAAGCCGGTAAATGTACCTCGTAAAGCATCGGGGATGAGATCCAAGGGAATGGCCCAAATAGGTCCGAAGCCGCCAAATAGAAAGAATGCAGCAACAGACAGTCCGATCACGCTGGAATTGACAGAGTGGGCGCTATAAGCCATGTAAAGAAAGAAACCGGAGAGCAAATAGCTAAAAGCGACAAGCAATGCGCGGGTTCGGTAAAACACTTTGTTTCCAAGCCATCCAATAATAATGAGGCCGAAAAATCCTGCAACATAAGGAATTGATGCATCAAAGCCCAGGGCTGCGAGATTGATATGCCGGCTCAGCGAGAGATAGCTGGGCATCCAGCCCAAGAATCCCCAGAATGCGATATTAAAGAAGAGGTACGCCAGAAAAACAAGCCAAATACCGGGCTGACCGAGAATCTGGCGCCAGTTGGCGGGGTGCCCGTGCTTGTTTCGCACTTCGGTATGCACGACCCCACCGTCTGGCGTGGTCGGGATGAGCTTCCAAATTAAAATCGCCATAATGATGCCGGGAACCGTAAACCACAGAAAAAGGCCATGCCATCCTACTTTCGCTAAGAGCCACGTGGAGACGGGAGCCACAAAGGCTGGCCCTAAGGCGATGGCAGTGAGAAATAAGCCATTGGCCGATGAGCGTTCCTCAGATGAAAAGAAGTCTCCAATCAACTTGAATTGGGCGCCGTTTTCAAGCCCTTCTCCGACACCAAATAGTGTTCGGACCACAATGAGTAATCCTGCAGAAAAGACTAGTCCCGTCATGCCCGTAAACACAGACCACCAAATCAGGGCAATTACTAAGAGTTTTCGAGCGCCAAGCCGGTCAGCAAAATAGCCGCCGGGAATTTGTAATAACGCGTACCCGAAGGTGAATGATGACAGCACAACACCAAATACGGCGGGGCTCATGTGCAACGAGTGCATAATGGTCGGGCCTGCGACCGAAATATTAATACGGTCGAGGTAGGCCACAAACATCATGAGCCAGATCAATGTGAGCATTGTCCACTTCTGTTTTTTCACGGTAAGCCTCCTATGGGTATGCCCTTAGAACGAATGATGAATGGTGAAACATCACACAGTATTCAAAAAGATATGTGTTTAGTAAAGATAACGCCAATGATACCATAAGAAATTTTTTCCATGTAGATGGTTATCAAAATTTGTAAGGGGAAAAGTTCGCCCGAGCCGTCTTTGGCAAGGGCGACGAAGGAATAGAACAGAATGGGGAGTTTAGATTATCCTTGCTGGGCAATCCACTGCTGCCATTCGGGAGTTTGAAGGCCGGGCATCCACAAAATGACAGCGGTCCACGTGTTGGCGGCTTCTTCAGTTTGTCGCAGCAAAGCCGCTTGACAGGTCCATACCTGCGTGGGCCCACTTAGGATAGCCGTTAGGTTTTGACGATCCGGCAAAGGGCGGGATGTTTGCAGGCGACATCCGGCCGTCGAGAGGTCGCGGGTCGTCCCCAAGACGTGGCGGGGCCACCATCCCCACTGAATGCGGATGGGCCATTGCCATAGAAAACGGCGGAACTGGCGGTGTTCCACGGGACGCGGGGCGCTGACCAACAAACCTGTTAAAAGGCGCTCATCCAAGGGACTGGCTTGAGCCTCAATTGTCAGTTGCCACGTTAATGGGGGGCTGTGCCACTGTACCGTGGCCGTCTGGGGATGTTGAAACAGTTCGGGCACAAGGTCGTCGAACGCAAAGTAGATACGATCAGGCAGCCTAGCTCGCACCGTAGCCGGCCATGTTTGTCTGCCGACGGTCAGCTGAACCGGTAGCCCCGGTGACAAAACCGAATAATGTGCCATCTTTACCCCATTCTTTTGGCGAGTTTGGTCACTTAGGCCATTGTATGACATGGACCCTACCATAAGACGATTGCTGCTAAAAATGCTTCGTTAGGAGGATACATTTGAAACAGGAAAGGAGCGCGTGCATAGTGCGCTTAAACTAGGCGCCGTGCTCCTTGAATTATAGCGACGATGGAGGTGCAACTACCTTAGCACCATGCGTGGCGACTTAATGTATTCGCCAATACCATATAGGTCATAATGATAGAGATGATTAGACCAAGCCATGCCCATTTCGGCCATAACGTCCGCCACGCCACGCCTCCGGCAAACCCCATGGCCAAAATCAACAGGTCAGCCTCTGTACGGAGGGGACGGTGTAGGGCGACAAATAAGTCCAAAGTCGGGTTGGTCCAAATCAGGCCCGCTAAGGCGTTTCCTACCAAAAAAACGATAGCGACCGTTCGGGCTATTTGCCACCGCAACCGTTCTGATTGATGGGGAAGGAATGCGGACATCACGGTATGAATTAGCGAGGAAACGGACGAGATAAGGAGTAGGGCGGCTATCATACCTAATACGCTGAGGCCCCATGCGGTGGTAATGTGCGGCCCAAGGCATCCTGATCGATCGGCTGACACAATACCGCGGGTCACCCAAGCCGAGACCATTAAAGCGTAGCCGACAATCAGAATGCCTAATCCGAGGGCCTTAATGAGTATTGTTGAGACGTTGTGACCAAGGCGCATACGCAAAGTCTTCTCCTTCATAGCTATGCAATGGTGGGCTTAGCGGCGGGAGAAGACTGCCGCAGGGATTTACGATCATGCCGCGCCAAGCCAATAAGCAGCAGCCAAGGCCCTATCATCCCCACTGTGGGAGCCAGGTGGGTCATCAAGGCGCCAAATGCTTGCGGAATCATCCAAATCCATAGCACCCATAACGTCGTCGCGAGGGGAGCATAACGCCAATTGACAAGCCACGCTACACCTAGCCCTAGCATGATGATGACGAGAAGCAAATTGACCAGCGCTGGATCATGAAAGCTCCACATGACTCCCTCATTAATCCATTGTTGAAGCCATGCAGGCTCAGCCCCGTTCATAGTAACGAGCCCAAACAGCTCGGCTAGCCTTGAACCGTGCCAAAATCCAGCGCCTGGTAATGCTTGAAGACCCGCCATCATAATCCATATCCACCCCACGGCTTGGCGGACGCGGTGGGCCACTTGCCCGCTATCCCAGAAATCGATGGGAATCAGTAACAAGGCTGTGCAAATTCCGTAAAGCAAGGCGTTGCCTGGGGTACCGTCGAGCACGCTGCCTGTTCCATTAAACAAACTTCCGAAGCCTTCTCCCATAACCCAGACGACGATGCTCCATAGCACTAGTATCCACGCGCTTAGACGCGTTAGCCATCCCCATTTTGTAGGATGCCACAGTAAACCAATGCCACTCAAAACTTCTCCTACCCCGATTAGCAGAGGCCAGAGGTGCGGGGCGGTGAGCCACAAACGGTCCCCAGTGCGTAAAAGCGAACGAATAACAAAAGGTTGCCATGCTTCAGCCACAGGAGCTAGCACATCGGTAAAGAACAGAGGGCTACGGATAAGCGGCTGAAACATGAGTAGCCCCGAAATGATCCATAAAGCGCCTGTTCCTATCCGCAAACGCTCGCGCCATGGCATGCTTTGTTGTCCCTCCTATCCACAATGAGGTTTTATCCGTGATATCTTTACACAGCGCCCGATTTAACCCATGTTGCGCCGTTGTTGGTACTTGTCCAGACAACGGGAACCGGAGAATCCGGGCTCATTACCCAAAGAATGCCCGAAGAGGGCACCGCCAATGCTACGCCCGCTTGCTGATTCGGCAGTGGAGTGCCCACAGGGGTCCACGTTGTCTGCCCCGGTTGCCATGAGATGACTTGAGTTTGCGAGCCATTTTTTTGCAACGCGTAGACGGTGTTGCCGTCGGCACGCACACTCGCCGCAGGGTTGCCGGTAATGGTCGCCGTGGGTGAGACCAAATGCCATGAGGCCCCAGCATTGGTTGTGGCATCCCACACGACGGATTGACGGCCGTGAATGGTGACGGATAACGCCATGCCCCCGTCTGTAGACGAGCTCCACTCGGGGGCTGAAGCAACGACCCCTAAACCGTTCCATGCGGTTGGGACTGGCACGGACACTGCATGCCAACCATGGGTGTAATGCCAAATAGAGACGTGGTGACTGGCTTTATCCATTCCCGTGACCCACAGCGACTGGGCAGTCTGAGCAGAAAGCGTTTCATCTTTTACCCAGGGGGCATGTGATGCGACGGTGGTCCAGTTTTGACCCTGATTTTGTGTCTCTAAAAGCTTGTGATTAGCCAATATCCAGGCAGAGTTAGATGAGGTCGCTGCCAGAGGGTGAATGGCTTCTGGGGGAATCGCCCCCGGTACCGGCCATGGCGTGCTCCACGAGGCTCCGCTGTTGGTGGTCACGCGGACCATAGGGTCCGGTTGTAGTCCATACGCACCAATCATCAACCAAGCGGTGGAGGGATTGAGACTATTAATCTCGATGCCGCCTCGCTCTGTTTCTCCTAAGGGCGTGGCAAAATGCCATGTTGAACCGCCACTGACGGTGTGACCTAAGCCGCGGTACCCTTGATAGGGGTAAAGAGCCCATCCTTGGGAAAGATTTTGTGCGCTTAAGGCGTATGATAGGCCCATGGGCTGCCATATCCCGTGCCCCAGGCTGGAAGTTTTTAGAGTCTGGGTCGGCAACGACGCATGTAACATTTTGGCGACGTACGTGGCCAGCAATTGGGACGTGCCTCCAATATATTGCGTACGTGCGCTGGGATCGCTGAGCCATTCCTCTTGCCCATTGGGCGAAATGAGCCAAAACACATCAGTGTGTTGGACCATGCCATATTTCGGGGCATTCACGTACTCATAATATTGATGCCAAATGGTTTTCAGCGTGCTCAACGACGATGAGGTGGCATACGTCCAGTTTTTCACATGGGTTAACCCATGCTCTTTGTCAAACGCCTGGACATCCGACACACTATGGTACTCGGGGTTTGCCACGACCGCGACCAATGCCACACGTGACGCTAGTTTGGGCCCAAGGAGGTGATTCATGTCGACCATTTCTTGGGCATCGATCGGACAATCCCACCAGCATACTGGGTCCAAAAAGGTCATGACGACCGCTTTACCGCGAAATTGACTTAAGCTGACAGGCTGGCCGTTTTGGTTGACCAGGTGAAAATTAGGGGCCGGCACATGGTTGACCGGCGTCATGCCGTCGGCGGCTAATGCCTGGGTAGCCGCCGCTGATAGGGTCGTGGAGGGCGAAGAGACCCAAAAATGACCGGCTGCCAATCCGGCCACAATCGCTGCTGGGGCAGCGATCCAAGGCCATACGAGTTTTTTCTTGGCCGTACTCATAACGCGGAATGCTCCACGGCGGGTTCGTGGTGTGATACCCAATGGAATAAGGGGAGTTGCACGACTTGTGCGTAGACAACCAGTCCGATTAACACCACAACGCCGCTATTAGGATCGGTTCCCATGCCACCAAGC
Organism: Sulfobacillus thermotolerans; assembly: GCA_002951815.1. Taxonomy (GTDB): domain Bacteria; phylum Bacillota; class Sulfobacillia; order Sulfobacillales; family Sulfobacillaceae; genus Sulfobacillus; species Sulfobacillus thermotolerans. The sequence continues at coordinate 2,762,563 of CP019454.1, read as the reverse complement.
ACGCCAAAATCCTGGCCCAACCACCAAGTGGCAAAGGTCACAAGGGCTGTGAGCCACCACGTCCACCCAGAACGTGGTTTGAGAGCCCACAAGACAGCCAATACCGCAAACACGCCGACTAAGATACCGTTCCATAAGGCAGGAGACTGACCCAATAATTTAGCCCAGGCAAAGAGAGGAGCAGAAAAGATGGCAGGTTGCGGCATTGAAGCCATACTCAAGACGTACGAAGCGAGGTTTTGACCATGCCACCAGCCGGCCGCCGGCCAAGCTTGTAGAAAAGCTGAAAGCGTCCACAAGGCAATCATTGAGAGCCTTAAGACCTTAGCCACGCGGGGAGAATTCCAGTAAGTCGCGGGCGCGAGGAGAAGAATGGCGGCAAACATATACAAGAGGACCGAGCCAGGGGAACCGCTTAGCCAACTACCGCCGACAAACAGGCTACCAAAGGCTTCGCCTCCGACCCATACAATGAGTCCCCACGCCAATGAGGTCCACAGTCCGACTTGACGCCAAATAGTGCCCGCTCCAAACAACATGGTGAGTCCAATGCCGATCTGAATCCATGTCGCGAATTCATTCCAAAGTACAGGGTTGATAGCCCATAGCCGAATGCTAATATTCATTAGGGATTCAACAGGTGCAGGTTGTCCTTGCAGCATAGGTGCAAGAAATCCGCCGATGAAACGCGTAATCATGAGCGGTTGCGCTTGCAACAGACCATCTAAAAGCCATAGTGCCCCAATGCCGCGCATCAACCATTCGTGAGCCGCTGGGTATGGCGAAGCTATGGTTTTGTGGCCTAAACGGTATGCCCGGATACCGAGAATTAGGCCGCCCGCGACGACGATAGCTAATAACACGAAAAAAATATGGTAAAATTCCGCTTCAGCAAATGCGGGTGGTAAGGGAGACCCCATATTCATAACGAACACCCCTTATTGGTGGTAGTTATTAAACGTTAGTACTATGGTAGCACAGCATTTTAAGACGGCACACGGTTAAATCTGGCTATTTTGGACGGGTGCTCCGGATAAGTTTGATTATACTTCTTCGCGGCGACCAGGCCTTGGGTTATATGGTATTCGAGGGAAGCTTTAACTGCGTACGTGATGGTTGCATTGTATACTTGAAAGAAATTCGCAACACGGCGTGAGAAGAGGGGAAATCGATTGACGCTCTTGGAAATTTTAGTGGCTCTGTCGTTAGTGTTAAACATTATCGTTATGATTCTCTTAATCCAATATCGTTCGAACGGTCGTGTGTCTGATGTGATCGGGCAATATCAAAAGACGGTTGAGCAAGCCGTTCGTGAGGAATTGATGCAAGGACGCACAGAGTCCAGCCTTAGCGCAAAAATGACTCGTGAAGAAGTGCAAGAGGCCTTCAAGCGTTTAGGGGATGCGCTGCTTGTGACCTTAGGTGATAAGTCTAGGGAGCAACAAACAGCTCTCCATACCATTCAACAGTTTATCGCCAGTAATTTGTCAAGTTTGGCCAATGCGGATAAGAATCGCTTTGATGCGTTCTCCCAAGAGACTCAGCACGCGTTGGAAGCTCATTACCGAAACACGATTGCGGCCATTAGTGAAATGGCTACCCAACATAAAGGGCTTTTAGATTCGTTTTCCAAGCAACTGGCGGATTTGACGACGGTGAATGAAACAAAACTGGAACAGATGCGCACGACTGTGGAGCAGAAACTCTCAGCACTGCAGGATGATAATCATAAACAACTCGAACAAATGCGGGTCACTGTTGACGAAAAGCTCCATCAAACGCTGGAACAACGGCTCGGAGAATCGTTTAAGCTGGTCAGCGAACGCTTAGAACAAGTGCATAGAGGACTAGGGGAAATGCAGACTCTAGCCTCGGGAGTTGGGGATCTTAAGAAGGTATTGGCTAACGTAAAAACGCGCGGGACGTTGGGAGAAATTCAGTTAGACAATATTTTAGAACAAACGCTTAGTCCCGAACAATATCAGCGCAGCGTCGCGGTACGGGCCGACTCGCTTGAGCGTGTCGACTTTGCCATTTTTCTGCCTGGAAAAGATGATGATGCCAAGCAAGTCCTGTTGCCGATTGATTCCAAGTTTCCTTTGGAGGATTACCAAAAATTAATAGATGCCGAAGAAGCGGGAGACGGAGCCGTGGCGGCAGAAGCAGGAAAAATGTTGGAAAATCGGGTCCGCCACGAAGCCAAAGCCATTCAAGAAAAATATATCAATCCTCCGCACACGACCGACTTTGCTATTATGTTCCTTCCTGTGGAAGGATTATTCGCGGAAATTCTACGACGGCCGGGTCTGTGGGAAGCGTTGCAGCGTGAGTACCATGTCATTGTCACAGGACCCACGACGATTACAGCGCTGTTAAATAGTTTGCAAATGGGTTTTCGCACCTTGGCCATTCAAAAACGCTCGAGTGAGGTCTGGTCTCTCTTAGGGGCGGTTAAAACGGAGTTTGGAAAATTTGGCGATATTCTCGAAAAGACTCAAAAGAAACTGCAAGAGGCGAGCAATACCATTGATACGGCCCGGACTCGTTCTCGCGCGATTGAGCGCAAGTTGCGGAAGGTGGAAGCGGCTTCGCCGGGGCAGATGTCTTCCTTATTGCCCGAGGGAGATATGGCTTCGCTCGAATAATTGTGTGGGGCTTCTTTTGGATTGTTAGACCGCCATCCTTCGAGGCGGTCTTTTGTGTCTGTTGGATAAGCTCACCTGCTAAACTTTTCTATGGGCTTTGTCGAATAATGTTGAATTTGATGAGACTGTCGATTTGAATAATAACGTGTTTGATTATTGTTTCAATTTAGTAGGTATGATACCATCGGACTAGTTGTACAAATCTGATAGCCATGATTGGGGGACGTCGTGTGGAGATTAGCCAAGTGTCTGTCACGATGACGGTAAACGGAACAACAATCACGCGTTCGGTGGAGCCCCGCACTCTCCTGGTCCATTTTTTACGGGACGAAGCGGGTTTAACTGGCACCCATGTCGGGTGTGATACCTCACAATGTGGTGCGTGTACGGTGTTGTTAAATGGCGACGCGGTGAAGTCTTGCACCGTGTTGGCGGTGCAAGCAAATGGTGCGGAAGTGGTCACTATCGAAGGCTTAGAACAAGAGGTATTGCATCCTGTGCAACAAGGATTTTGGGAAAAACATGGGTTGCAATGTGGTTTTTGCACGCCTGGTGCCATGTTGACGGCCTCGTATCTGCTTTCAACAAACCCCCATCCTTCTGAAACCGATATTCGTGATGCGCTCGATGGGCTGCTCTGTCGATGTACGGGGTACGAGACTATCGTGCGTTCTGTGCAGAGGGCGCAAGAAATTATGGATGAACGCCAAACGGAGGAACGGGAAACGAAAATCGGTTAATTTGTGAATGCCAAGGAGGGATGTGCAGTGGCTGATGTAATCGGGAGTGCACTAAAGCGGCATGAAGATGTTCGCTTAATCCGTGGAAAAGGTCAATATACCGATGATATAAAATTGCCAGGCATGCTCTATGCGGGGATTGTTCGCAGTCCGCATGCGCATGCGCGTCTTGTTAAAGTGGATGTAAGCCGTGCGCTTAAAATGCCGGGTGTTGTCGCCGCCTTTACGGGCGCTGATTTGAAAGACGAGGTGGGTTTCATTCCCACTGCGTGGATTCCCCCCGACTCCGATATGAAAATGCCCCCTCATCCAGCCTTGGCTGTCGATATGGTGCGCTATCAAGGAGACGGAGTGGCTGTCGTCATTGCTCAGACACCAGCACAAGCCAGGGACGGGGTCGATGCTGTAGAGGTGGAATATGAGTCCTTGCCCGCTGTGACCAATCCTTTTGCTGCCGCTCAAGAGGGAGCCCCCTTAGTTCATGAAGATATTGCGGGAAACGTTGCCTTTCACTGGAAAGTCGGAGGGGATGTGGAGGAGATCTTCAACCGGGCCGAAGTCGTCGTGCGTCAAGAATTTCGACAACAACGGCTGGTGCCTAATGCCATGGAGCCGCGATCAGCGGTGGCACAATGGAATCCGGCAACCGAAGAACTGACCCTTTGGGCGACGACCCAAAATCCTCACATTCATCGCTTGCTCATGTCTGGCATCTTGGGTATTCCAGAACATAAATTGCGCGTTGTGGCGATTGATGTCGGAGGCGCCTTTGGTAGTAAAATTTCCTGCTATCCGGATGAAATCATCGTATCATGGGCGGCACGTCGGCTCAATCGGCCCGTGAAATGGACAGAGACCCGTACAGAAAACTTTACTGTGACCAGTCACGGGCGCGATCATGTGCAAGAGGTGGCGTTAGCGGGGACAAAAGATGGGCACATCGAAGCGATTCGCGTCAAGACTTATGCCAATTTAGGGGCCTATCTATCGACCGCAGCGCCTGGTGTTCCCACCATTTTATTTGGACTCATCGTGAATGGGGCCTATGCGATTCCCGAGGCTTCGGCGGAGGTCTATGGGATGCTGACGCACACGACACCTGTCGATGCGTATCGGGGCGCCGGGCGCCCAGAAGCTACGTTTTTGGTTGAGCGAATGGTGGACTTATACGCTCACGCCATTAACAAAGACCCGTTAGAAGTGCGCAACATCAATTTAATCCCCGCGGAAGCTTTTCCCTATACGAATCCTTTCGGTCTGCAATATGATAGCGGCAACTATCAAGGCGCATTGGCCAAGGCGCTAGAGATTGTCGATTATGCGGCATTTCGGCGTGAACAAGAAAATCTGCGCCAGCAAGGCAAATATATTGGTATTGGGTTCAGTACCTATGTGGAGATGTGTGGCTTAGGGCCTTCTGAAGTGGCAGGGGCTGTAGGGTTTCAAGGGGGACTTTGGGAAAGTGCCACGGTGCGAGTGCACCCGACCGGAAAAGTGACGGTATTTACAGGGGCTTCACCACACGGTCAGGGTGAGGAAACGACTTTTGCGCAAATCGTTGCCCAGGAGCTTGGCGTTCCCCCAGAAGATATTGAAGTGGTTCACGGCGATACGAGCAAAATTGCCATGGGGTGGGGGACTTATGGGTCGCGGACAACGGTCGTTGGGGGTGCGGCTATTCATCTAGCAGATCAAAAGGTGATTGCGAAGGCGAGAAAAATCGCGGCGCATAAGCTTGAAGTGGGCGAAGATGATGTGGAATTTGAGCAGGGAATCTTTTCGGTCAAGGGATTGCCAGCACGTGCTGTGACATTTCAAGAAGCCGCGCTTGATGCCTATTTGGCGTGGAGCTTGCCTGCGGGCATGGAACCGGCGTTGGAAGGCACGGCTTTTTACAACCCGGAAAATTTTACCTACCCATTTGGTACGCACATTGCTATCGTCTCAGTGGATCCCGATACGGGTGACGTGGAATTGATGCGCTATGTTGCGGTCGATGACGTGGGTGTCGTGATTAATCCCATGCTTGTCGAAGGACAGATTCATGGGGGGCTGGTCCAAGGCATCGGGCAAGCGCTGTACGAAGGCGTGGAATATGACACGAATGGGCAATTGATGACGGGCTCATTTTTAGATTATGCCATGCCTAAAGCGCGGTTCTTTCCGAAATTTGAAACCGCACATACGACAACGCCTTCACCCCACAATCCCTTAGGAGTTAAAGGGGTGGGGGAAACGGGGGCGATTGCTTCCACCCCTGCCGTGGTGAATGCGGTCATGGACGCCCTCGCACCTTTTGGGATTCAAGATCTACCGATGCCGTTAACTCCTCGCAAGGTGTGGCAGGCTATTGCGTCCAAAGGAGGTCACATGCATGTTCACGACGCCATTTGATTACCGGAATGCGCATTCTGTCCAAGACGTCATTGAGTGGTTACAAGAAGACCCGGATAATACCAAAATATTGGCAGGTGGCCATAGCTTATTGCCTTTAATGAAGCTGCGCTTATCCACCGTGTCTCATCTTATTGACATTGGCCAGATTCCTGAGTTGCAAGGGATCGTCTTAAGTGATAACGAACTACGGATTGGGGCGTTTACGCGTTACGTGCAACTTGTCCGTGATCCATCAGTGGCTTTGGCCGCTCCGCTTGTTGCCGAAGCAGCGCGGGTCATTGGGGATTTACAAGTGCGCAACCGAGGGACCATTGGGGGCAGTTTATGTCATGCGGATCCGGCCGCTGATCTGCCTGCAGCCCTACTAGCTTTGGGGGCTGAGTTGGAGATTGCCGGACCGGCGGGAAAGCGGCGGGAAGATATTGATTCCTTTTTTTTAGCGCCTTTTATTACGACATTGGCCCCGGGTGAAGTGCTGACAGCGATTCGCATTCCACGAATAGCTCAAGGGGCCCGGTCCATATATCTCAAACGTCCTCATCTGGCTTCAGGCTATCCCATCATTGGTGTTGCTGCATGGGTTGTACTAAGGGACGCGCAGGTTGACTCCTGCCGTATAGCGATAACCGGCATAGGCTCGGTGCCGTTTCGGGCCTTTAGTGCCGAGCAGATGCTGGTAGGTCAGACGTTTACGCGTGATGTCATATTGCGGGCCGCCGAACAGGTGGCGAGTGACCAGTCGTTTGATGACGATGATGATGGCTATAAAGCCAATCTATGTCGTGTTTATGTGACGCGCGCGCTTGCGGCATTAGGTAATCAAGGCTGAGCGCTATGGGCAGAAAACCGCAAAGTGTTGACCATGTCATAGCGGGCTTGCGCGCACAGCATTATTTGGCAGACTCTGCGTTAGCCACGGCAGTATTCTTAAGCATTGCGCTTGAGCGTCCACTTTTTGTAGAGGGAGAGCCAGGGGTCGGGAAAACCGCCCTGGCTCAAGCCGTTGCCCAAATGTTGGACGTTCCCTTAATCCGTTTGCAATGCTATGAGGGCATTGACCGTGAAAGCGCGCTATATGAATGGAACTATCCGCGGCAGCTCTTGCACATTCGCATTCGCGAATTGGATGGAGATGACCGCGATACCCTCGAACAATCGCTGTATCACGAGGATTTCTTGCTCAAAAGGCCTCTTTATGCGGCAATTCGTCCCAATGGGCCGGCGCCTGTCCTGCTTATTGACGAGATTGATCGGAGTGATGATGAATTTGAGGCGTTTTTGCTAGAGGTTCTTTCGGAATTTCAAATTAGCATACCGGAACTCGGAACAATTCAAGCGGTCGAGCGTCCCATTGTGATTCTGACGTCGAACCGCACACGCGATGTGCACGATGCCCTGAAAAGACGGTGCTTGTACCAGTGGTTGGATTACCCCACTTATGAAAGGGAAATGGCCATCTTGCGTGAACGCATGCCGCAGTTAAATCCTAGACTTTCGGAGCACATCGTCCGCTATGTGCAGTGTCTACGAACGAAGACGTTGCAAAAGCCCCCTGGGTTGGCGGAGACATTGGACTGGGCTTCTGCGCTCGAAGTTCTTGGGGTTGAGACCCTTTCGGCAGAGGCTGTCGAGAGGACGTTGGGGTGCGTTTTAAAATACCGCGAAGATATGGGGCAAGCGGACCATCAGGCCGTAACCACCATTCTCCAGGAAATTGCTCATGGATGAGGATAGGGCGGCTCAGAATCTAGGGGTGTTTGCGCGGGCTTTACGTAAGTTGGGATTCTTGTTGAGTGTGGAAGATGTGGTCTTAGCTGCCCGGGCTATGGCGCTAACCCAAGACTTTTCGCTCCCTGGTGTGCATGCGGTCCTGTCGGCCCTTTGGATTTCATCGCCTGAGCAACGGGTGTTATTTAACCGGGCGTATGCGTATTTTGCCGCTTTTTTAGCGGGGATCACTCCGGTAGCGCCATTCGGTGACCGCTGGCTGTCGGGCATCGGTTTGCCCGAACAAGGACGGACTTGGGTCAGTTGGATTGACGCCTCTATGTCTCTCTCATTGACCATGAGCAATCGTACTGTGTTGACGCATAGTGGTCGAGCCAGTGACGAGGAAGTCCATGGGGCCCAAAGTCCCACACATACCGTCGTGGATAATTTATGGAGACAACGTTTACTGGCGATGCCGCCACACGTCATGCGAGCTTACCGTAGAAGAGATGCGCGTCGTGGTCCGTTGTGGAATTTGTCGAGACTCTTGCGCAAGAACCGGGGGCGCTCCGAAATTATGACTCTGTGGCACCAAACCAAGCGCACGGCCATGCGTCCGACATGGATTGTGTGGGACGCGAGCCGTTCGATGGATGGCTTTATGGCCATGTATTTTCAATTTCTGCATGCGCTAGTGGCCACAAAAAATCGGCTGCAAGTGGTCATTTTCAGCACCCGTCTCACTAACGTGACGGCCGCGTTACAAATTGCGAACCAGGCGCATGCCTATGAAGCTGTGTTTGAGATGGCCCACGATTTGCGAGGAGGCACGCAATTTGCCATGGCGGCCCGAGCGCTGTCTAAAATCTTGCAAACGCATACGACGACGCGGAGCGATGTGGTGATCATCACGGACGGCTATGATGCGCTGCCAGCCGATGGCTTAGGGGTGATATTGGGAAACATTGCAAGACGCTCCCACCGTGTGGTCTGGTGGAACCCTTGGCTAGGGCGTGATGGCTACCGCATTGCGACGGATACAGGGCGGACCTTGGCACAATTTGCAGCACGCATCGAACCAGCCGGCAGTCTCGATGACTGTGTCAGAGCGTGGGCACGGTTAACATAATATGACGGTTCTTTAGAAGGGAGATTATGATGAAAATCGATGGACATAAACGGCTTGGCGTTTCCCCCGAGATGGCTTACAGGCTCTTTATGGATCCGGCTGTCTTAGTGCGGACTATGCCAGGACTTAAGGCGCTGGAACCATTAGAAGAAGGTGTCTATGCGGCAGAGATGGAGATAGGGGTGGCGTCTATCAAGGGCAAATATCAAGGACGTATGGAGATTAGAGATCCCATCAAGGCTCAGTCCTATCGCTTGGTTATGACGGGACAGGGTCCTGGAGGATTTGTAGAAGTGCATATGGACGTTGTTTTTTCCTCCCAAGACCAAGCTGCCCTGGTCACTTACCAGGGGGAAGCGCAAGTTGGGGGGCCCATCGCGCAAGTCGGGCAACGCATGTTATCAGGTGTCGCCACCTACATTGTCAGTCAGTTTTTTTCGGCTATGGCCAAAGAAGCGGCATTGCAGGCCAAGGAGGCGTGATGATGTCCCAGCTACGCGAGGCGCGAAATCTTTGGCACCTTATGAGCGCGGCGCAGGCGAGCGGACATAAGGTGTGTATGGCGATGATTACGGCAGTGACGGGTTCGGCTTATAGGCGGCCGGGTGCGAAGATGATGATGGCGAGCGATGGGCAAATGGCGGGCACCTTAAGCGGGGGCTGCCTTGAGGGGGATATTTTCGCGCATGCGCAAGATTTAATGAACACAAAAGAATCGATGCTGTGCCATTATGACTTAACCGAAGAAGATATGTGGGGACTTGGCATTGGGTGCAAAGGCGCAATCGATGTCTGGGTTGCGGCTATTGATGTGGCCCATCCGTTTTGGCAAGCCTTTGGCCGTCTGCTGGAAGAGGATGCGCCCTTTGTTCTTGGTGTTGAGCTGAACGGCCCCGAGAGGTTCTTACAGGCGGGGTCCGTTATTACGACGTTTTCAGGTTTGCCGTTGCCTTCTGTCGTGCCCGTGGGAGAAGGTCAAACGGTCGTCCGCGAGGGATGGGTCTTAGACCATTTGACGCCGCCGCAAAAAGTGGTGGTAACAGGGGCCGGACATGACGTCAAACCGTTGGTCGCCTTGGCACAACAAGCCGGCTTTGAAGTCAGTGTGTTGGATCCGCGCAGAATGTTTAATAATCCCCAAGTCTTCCCGCAAGCCGTCGAATGGGTGAATCAAGATGCGCAGCATGTCGATGCCGAGCGCTGGCCCCATGCCTATTGGGTAATCATGAACCATCATCAAGACCGTGATGAACACTGCCTAGACTTGGCCTTACGGTCGCAGCCTCGGTATGTTGGAGTTTTGGGGCCCTTAAGCCGCACCCAAGAGATGTTGCGACATATTAATAGGCAATTCGAACCTCATGTGGCGTTTTTCCCCGTGGGATTGGATGTGGGAGCCGAAACGCCGGAAGAGGTCGCCATTAGCATTGTCAGCGAAATGATGGCGGTACGCGCCAAGCGCACTCCTGACCACCTCAAGGGCCGTGAGAAAATTCATGGACAGTAAAGAACTTCCTCATTTTAGAGGGAGTTCATGTGATTGGTCTAAGAATTGGCAAAATGGCAGGGATAATCCGGCATTCAATATGCTTGGTGAGTAAATCCTCGCCGTCAATATCGAGAGGGAGAGGGGTATTGGCATCGATTCGCAGTTCTTGAGTCTCCATGACGCGTACACCAGGAAGGGTGGTATGCCGTCCACGGTACACTTGCAAGAAGTGGCGGAGAAAGAATGAACGCGGAACATTATCGACTAAGACGACCGTTAACACGCCGTCATCAATGCGAGCAGTAGGCGCAATCCACATGCCGCCCCCAAAATATGCGCCGTTAGCCATAACGACAGTCAAGGGACTCATCTGTGTTTGGTATCCGTCGATCGTGAGCGTCAGTGCTTGGGGGTGAAATATTTGGTAGGCTTTGAACGCGCCTACGATAAAGGATGCTCGTCCGCCCAACCGCTTGCTATGATGATTAACGTAGGATGCCGTAACACCGCCTAACCCGACATCTGCAACGTTCGCAAAGTATTTTTGCACGATACCGCCGGGCCCTTGAAGTGTCAGCTGTCCAATGTCCGCATAGGCGACAGGCCAAGACATAATCCCTTCCCAGAACAATTGGGGGGAGAGATGCCTGAGCTCTGGGGCATAGAGCGTCCGGCTAAAGTCCGAACCCGTTCCTCCGGGGATTAAAATCAGGACCGGTAACGGGCGATTTCGGTCAGCCATAAGGCCGTTGACTACTTCATTAAGCGTGCCATCTCCACCAATAACAAAAAGCGCTGATGCATTGAGCTCAAGGGCACGTTGAGTAAGCTGCGTCGCGTGCTTAGGACGCTTTGTTTGCCATGTTGCTAAAGACATGTGCCAAGTATCGGCCATGCGCTTAAGCCTCTCCCATGTACGTAGAGCCCGTCCCGACGCCGCATGCGGGTTGACAATGGCAACCATACGTCCTTGAGCCCATAACGGACGGTCTTTAGTGAGCAAGGTTGCCATGGTCGTCCAAAAGGCAGTATATGAAAAAATGGTAACGACAGGTCGTGGGGTGTCTGGGTGAACTCATGAGGCCTCCTAGTCCGTAGTGCTGTGGGATCATTGTATCATGGGTGTGCTATACTTCATGGAATTTTAGCCGCAAAGCCAATACCGGACACTGGTATCTTCTGGCGAGGAAGTGCGGTAAGGTAGAAAAGAGGCGCGTGTATAGCGAGACATATCCGCATTGCAATGCGCCTAGAAGGGAGCGCTTATCGTGTCTCAGCCGTTGTTTTATGGGTTTTTGTCCAATAGTTATACATCGGCTTTAGTCTCCCCCGACGGGGTTATTGAATGGCTGCCCTTTCCTCGCTTTGATAGTGATGCGATTTTTTGCCGCATGCTCGATAAAACCCGGGGCGGGTTTTTTAGCATCCAGCCCCGCGATGATTTTGAGAGTGAACAAGTCTATGGCGAGAACACGAATATTGTCGTCACAACTTTCCACACCGAGCAGGGTCAGGCGCAACTGCGGGATTTTCTCCCCATTGGACGTGCGGCGCTGTGGAGGGTTGTGGATGCCGATATTCCGTTAACACTGATTTGCCGTCCGACTTTTTCTTTTGGCGCGGCGGGCTCAGCCTATGAAATCGTTGACGATGGCGCTATTTTTCGCCATCCGGCGGGACCTGAAGTGGTAGTTTTGACGATTCAAGGGCCGATGAAAAAACTTGCTCGTCGGGATCATTGGGAAATTGGCCCAGGGCAAGTTGTCGTAGTTCTGCGCTATGGGCAAGATTACGAACGAGATCGCATCTGGCTACAAGAACCGCTGGCTCATGCGCCAAACGTCGAAGATGCCACCCGCAAGTTTTGGCAACGAAGCCTGCTTCCTTATGACGGACCTCACCCCGAGGCATTTAACCGGAGTATGTTAGTGATTAGGGGCCTCACGTACCGTACAAATGGAGCGTTATTAGCGGCCGCGACCACATCGCTGCCGGAGGCTGTGGGAGCGGGGCGACAATGGGACTACCGGTTTGTCTGGGTCCGTGATGCTTCGTATGCAGCAGAAGCCTTGCTGTTGGCCGGTGATCCGGTAGCGTGCCGACGTTTTATTGAATTCATGTTAAATACCGTGGATTTAGTGGGCAAACCGTTGGCTGCGCCGTTTTACCGCGTGGATGGGACACGGAGTCAAGGCGAGCGTGAGTTGCTTTGGTTGGCGGGGTATAAAAATTCGCGGCCCGTCCGTGTCGGGAATGCAGCCAGTGATCAAATTCAGATGGACATTGAGGGCGACTTGCTGTGGGTGGTCTTATTATATTGGCGGCAGACGCATGATCAGACCTTTATTAAAGAATATTGGTGGGCAATTTTGACACTGGTGTCATGGGTTGCCGAGTACTGGAAGACGCCGGATGCTTCGTTATGGGAATTTCGCGATGAGGACGATTTATACACACATTCCCAACTGATGTGCTGGGTGGCTCTCAAAGTGGGTGAAACGTTAGCGAAAGAGGCCATGCAAGATCTTGTAACCGCGAAGACATGGGGGCAGGTGGCGGACCGGGTGGCGAACAGTCTTTGGCAAGATGTAAAAGAGAGTGGCCTTCCCTATTTTACGCAGGGCAAACATCATCGCCATGTCGATGCGGCCTTATTAACGATGCCGCTTTATGGGTTTGTTGGTGTGGACGATCCGGTGTTTGCTAGGACCTTGGAACACATTGAAGCCACCTTGTTACACCAAGATTTCGTTTATCGCTACCGTGAAGACAATATGGGTCCAGTGCTGTATCCTTTTACGCTTGCAGGATTTTGGCTGGCTCGGGTTTATTTGCGCAAAGGCAATCTCGAGCGAGCTGATGCGCTGATTGCGGCCCAGTTACGTGGTGTGACTGACATGGGGTTGTTTGCTGAACATATCGATCCGGTGACGCTAGAACCTCATGGAAACTTTCCGCAATTGTTTCCTCATGCCGCTGTGATTACGGCGTTGATGGAGCGAAAACAAGCAACCAGGGGGTTTCCAGATCCATATGCCGCGGAACGCAAAGTTCAAGTTGAAGGAGGGCGTTAGATGACGGACCATAGCACCTTTGTTATTTTTGGAGCCACAGGCGATTTAACCCGTCGACTTTTGTTTCCAGCCATTTACCGTTTATACGCCCAAGGTGAATGGGCGCCTACGCGGATTATTGCCTATGCGAAAGAAGATTGGAGTGCTTCGCAGTTTTTGACGCATGTTGAAAACAACCTCAAGTCTTTTGCGCCGACTTTTGATGCGAACACTTGGGAACGCTTGAAAGCTTCCGTAACGTATCGTTCCGGCGATCTGCAGGCTCACGATCTAAAGCAGTTGGCTCCAGATATTACCGGACCTGCCGTGTTTTATCTGGCATTGCCACCGCAACTGTTTGCTCAAGCCGCAAAGGGCCTGGGAGAGGCAGGGTTCAATGATCAAACGAATGGGTGGCGACGGCTGGTCGTAGAAAAGCCGTTTGGTTTGGATCTGGAATCGGCCCAAACGTTAGGGAACGCCATTGCCGCGTGGTGGGCAGAAGATCAGATCTTTCGCATTGACCATTTTCTCGGTAAGGATACGGCGCAAAATGTTCTTGTCTTTCGTTTTGTCAATCGATTATTGGAATCCGTCTGGAATGGGGCTCATATTGCGCAAGTGCAGATTACCTATGCGGAAACATTAGGGCTAGAAGGACGCTGGCAGTACTATGACAAGGCGGGTGCCTTGCGGGATATGTTGCAAAATCATTTGTTGCAGCTTTTCGCACTGGTCGCCATGGAACCGCCGAGTGGATGGGCAGCAGAGGAGCTCCATAATCACAAGGCGGAAGTATTGCGGGCTGTGCGCGCTCTGGAAGCGGACAGTGCGGTGGCAGGTCAATATGGGCCGGGAACGACTCAGGGCCAGGCCGTTCCTGGGTATGTTCAAGAAAACGGAATTGCCGCAGATTCCCAGACGGAAACGTATGCGGCATTGAAACTCCATGTCGATAACTGGCGATGGCATGGCGTTCCATTTTATTTGCGAAGCGGTAAGCGGCTGGCTGCAGATTACGCTGAAATTGCGATTCAGCTCAAACCCGTTCCGCGCCACTTATTTGGGGCGGGCCTAGCGGATTGGATCGTCTTTCGGATGAAACCCGATGAAGCTATTGACCTCGTGATGTTTGCGAAAAAACCCGGCCTGGAAATGGATACCAAACAGGTGATTTTGAGCGCGCCGTATAAAAAGGCTGGAGAGCATGATTATTCGGCGTATGAACAATTGCTCTTAGATGTGCTCAGTGGGGAACAAAGCGCCTTTCCGCGGTGGGACGAAGTTGAGCAGTCATGGCGGATTGTGGACCCTATTTTGAAAGCGTGGGCCAATACCCCACCAGAAGTTTACCCCGCTGGCAGCCAAGGACCACGCAGCCAGGATCGATTGATGGAGGCCGGATTGCAGTGGCGTCCACTGCCATCATAACGGCAAAGGGCCGGGCCCCATAGTTGGGATCCCGGCCCTTTTCTAGTTTGCGGGCACTGTGAAGGTCATGGAGGTGCTAACAGCGAATGCGCTGGTGGCTGGAGCATACAGGTCTTTGGCGTAGACGACAATGGTATAAGTGCCTGATCCATTAGGTTGGAAGAGATCCGTGCCCGCTCCGTAGGCTCCACTGGCGTGCCATTGACCGTTGGGGCTTTGAATCCAGAACTGATAAACGGGATTCGAGATCCCAGATGCATGAGCGTCTAAGGCAACAGGATTGGTTGAAGAGATGGTTAAGTTGACGTGGCTGTCCACGTTGATGACGGTCGTCGCATCAAAGGCTTGCCAGAAATCATGCTGCGCAAATTGTTGGCCATCGAGCGCGTAGACAGCAATGACATAAGATCCCGGTTGGAGATTACTAATGGTCCAAGTGTTTTGAGGAGAATAGTTTTGAACCATTTCCCATCCTTTGTTAGGAGCTAACAGCCAGAATTGATAAAGGGGCGTGCCGTTGGCGTCCGTAGCCTGAGCGGTTAAGGTTAGGGATTGGCCGCGGGACGCGAAAGCCGAAGGCCCACTGAGATGCAGCGCAGACACCATGGGCGTGTTCTTGGAAGCTAAGACGTTAATGGTATCGGAGAACGTTACAGGTGAGGAGCCGAGTCCTTGGATATAGACAATGAGATCGTAGCGACCAGGCACAACAGGGGTAAAATGCAATGTGTTGCGGGAGGAAAATCCCCCCTGTGGCGCGCTCCACAAGCCGGTTTGAGGATTGCGAATCCAAAACTGGTAGGATAGAGCTGCAGATGACGATGAAAATCCCACGGTGACCGTGATGGGGTGGCCGACGACCGGATTTGAAGACGTCGATATCGTAGGAGCGGGCACCACAGAAAGAGAGGCGGTCGCGGGTTGGATATTGGCGCCGTGGGGACCAAAGGCCGTGAGGCTTTGCGTGCCCGGCGACTCGAACGTGACAGGAACTTGGGCTTGGCCATTCGTAAAGGTAATCTGGGCGGGGAAATGCGCGTGAGTATCGGAACTGGTCAGAGTTACCGTATTCGCAAACGTGGATACAAGATTGCCTTGGCCATTAAGGACCTTTAAGGTCCACATTTGTTGAATGCCGGCCACTGCTTGCGAGGGGACATGCGTCCATTGCAATTGACTGGCAGACGTCGACTGCGGATCCCAGACTTGTGCTAACTGATCCCAGTTGGGGGCACCCAAGCCCGTTACGGGATTCCATGAACCGGGGGTGGAACTAGTGACGCTGTAATATCCGTTACTGCCCCATAAGGCTTGCATAAAATCCTGCGGATGATCCTGGGCTGCGTTAAACAGCAGCGGGTTGATATTACCGAGGCCGATATGTTGTATGCCATCAGCCGTTTCAAGATCGTCAAGCCAACCGGCTGTTAATGGGGCGGCTAAACTGGTTCCCCCGAGTCCCACCACCGAGCCGTCAATCACTCCCTGAAACGATGGAAACCCAGCCATGGAGGCAATATCGGGAATTCCAAGACCTGGTGCATTAGCGGGCAACACTGGGGTTTGCCAGCTAGGAATGGGCGTGCTACCGAATCCGCCCGTTGAGGCATTGTTTTCAGCGAGATAGGCTTGCAGGATCGGCAACGGCAATCCATTCAGATAGTCGCCCCCCCATGCTTTAAGGACAACCGGGCCAGACAAGTTTGTCATGGTACCCGTATTGTTTGTTGTCGCGGCGGCCGCGAGATTGAGCCCTCCCACCGTGAGAGCGTCGGGTTGATTGTCGGCATCAGGGGTACCAAGACTCATGCCCGAGGAGCTCGCGTAAGCGCCTTCGTCCCCACTGGCGAATACCAGGGTAATGCCTTCCGCCGTGCAGGCATTCATTAACGTGCTCAGGGTCGCGGCATTTTCTCCGTAAAAGCCATAACTAATGGTCGCGATTTTCGGTGCGCCATTTTGGGCCAATAATGCCAAAAATGATGTCAAAGGGTCAGCGGGATCGTTGGCGCTATAGACGTAGTCGGCAATGGGAGCACCAGGAGCTACCGACGCCACGGCTTGTAGGTCCAAATTCGGTTCGACGGCTGAGGGGCTTGACCCAGACGTGGTGGTCGATGACCCTGAACCGGTATTGGGAAATGAGACGGAAGGCACAGGCAAAGATTCTTGAGCCATCAAGGTCGATAGGTCAGAAAGACTAGGAGCATCTCCCACGGTTAAAATGGCGACCGGTGCTGGAGGGGTCTGCAGTGCCTTTTGGTAAAGCGTTTGGGCACCTAAGAGTTGGCTAACCTGAGAGCCGGTGAGTGGGAAGAGTGCAGTGGCTGGGCCGCTAAACGTCGGCAGTGGGAACGAGATATTTTGGATGGTGCCGTCGGCCAAGGTCACGGTAGCACTCAGCGTGTCCACTTGATTCGTGGCACTAAAGCCAGCTAACTCGAGCTGCCAAAGCGTGTTATTACTGCCAGGAAATGCTTGGCCGTTCCCGTACGAGCCAATGTTATTCAAGGTATCGGCGATATTGGCGATTGATTGAATAGCCAGAGGCTGGCCTGTGGGACTTTGAGCCGAGACAATCAGGTTGAAGGGCAACCCCGCCGGAATGTCGGAACGGATGGCTGGATTGAAACTCATCACAGTTATGCTGTCCCCATTGCTCGCCGTCACGGACTCGACTTGAGTAGGCGGTTGTGAGAAATCATAAGATGTGAGATTGCTAGTGGACGTCTCGGAACGCACGGTCACGAGATGGCCGGGAGAGTGCGTCCACGCCTTGGCGAGGGTCGCGTGCGGGGTGATGATGTGGACTGGAGAAAGTCCATCAATGGCGTACAAATCCCGAGCGACGGGAATTTTTAACGTTGAACGATGGGCGGGTATTTCGGCACTTAGGGTTAATGCGGTCCGGTGGATAATCCGCCAACCGGCGTCGCTGACGGCTTGCATCACTTGCGCAAAGGCTTTAGGTGACGGCCCGAATTCTTGCGCCAGTTTTTGAGGGGTGAGAAAGTGGTGATACAAAGGCGAGGTGGGGGTGCTGACAGCGCGGGCGTAATTTTGCAATAATGCAGCGCGCCTTGGGGTATCCACCAGGATTGTCACGTTGCGCACGGTTCCTTGGGATGCGGAGTGCTCCAAGGTGGGCAACTCACTTTGGTAAAAAGGCGTGGATGGCAATCCCGTATGCGGCAATGATTTTATCGGTACCGCATACGCCAACGGAGTCGCGGCCATAACTTTGACATTTATCAACGGTAATATCATAGCAGTGGATAGGATAAAAGGAATGGCACGGATATTCACGGCAAGCGCTCCTCTTTTCACGGCATGTTGCCATATGTACTTAGAAGAGTTCGCTTTGGACATGAAAACTCCTGCTCATGTTGATGGGAAATGTCAGGAAGGTACTGTGACCACAAAATGTATGGTTCGAGGGGCGCACAAGCCCTGCGCGCCTCGAACGGGTTAGGAAACGACTTTTAAGATGGCCTTGCCGGTGCTTTGTCGGTTCTCGACCCACTGCTGAGCTATAGCGGCATCGGCAAGGGGCACTGTCATGCCAATCGGGACGTTGAGGCGGCCTTTGGCAATCAAGGGCAGAACTTGCGAGGCTATGACCTGTAATAGATGGGGATGGTTTTTACGCGTGGTGCCTAGGCTATAGCCTAGCACCGAACGGCAGCTCGCGTGTAAATCGGTGGTCTGCACAATGCCGGGCTCCCCGCTAGCATTGCCAAAAACCACAAGACGGCCATAGGGCGCTAAACAGGACAGGCTTTGTTGCGTGATAGGGCCGGCGACGGAGTCGAGGATAACATCGGCGCCATGGCCGTCTGTAAGAGTATTCACACGTTCGGCAAAAGGCTCGGTGGGGTAGCAAATCACGTGGTCAGCGCCAGCCGCGTAACTTGCGGCAATTTTTTCTTGGCGGCTGACGGCGCCAATGACCATGCCCGCTCCTAGAATTTTGGCCAATTGCGTTGCCACCGTGCCGATGCCGCCTGCGGCCGCGTGGACAAACACCACTTCACCAGCCTTTAGACGTGCAACGTCATGGAGCAAAGCATATGAGGTAAAGCTTACTAAAGGACAGGCTGCAGCTGTATCCCAGTCAACTTCAGGGGGAAGCGCAAATGTTAGGGTTTCGTCGACGACGATATATTCCGCATAGGAACCATTTGCAGGGAAGGCGATGACCCGTTGACCCGGTCGAAATCGGGTCACCTCCGACCCTACGGCTTCGATAGTGCCTGCATCATCTAAGCCTGGTATGAACGGGGGGGTCCCCGTGTTATGATATTGGCCATAGCGGGCTTTAATATCGGCAAAGTTGACGCTTGTGGCGTGAACCTTGATGAGCACTTGATGCGAGTTCATGTCGGGTCGGGCGACATCGACGACCCGGAGTACTTCTGGACCACCGAAGGCGGTGACGACGACGGCCTTCATATGTACCCCTCCTACCTTAAATTTTGTAGGAATCCTGGTATTCTCATTAATTTTTGTAAAATGCCGGGACTTCTTCTCACTTGCTCTTTATCATCGCACATGTGTAGCGCCTTCACCAGTCCCAAAAGGCTATGTTGATTTAGTGAAAAACAATCAACGCGACGCCTATCAAAATAAGGAAGGTACTTGCCAGACGATGGGGCTGCCACGGTTCTTTTAAAATGGCCCAACCCATCACGGGGGCGAAGGCAATCGATATTTGCCGCAACGCCAGAACGGGGCCAACGAGGGCCAACTGATAGGCATATAAAATGAGAAGATAGGAGACGACGCTCACAATTCCAGACAGTATGGCTGTTTTGGGTGAGGCTAAAGGGGCTGTCTTTAGAGCCCAGGGAGTTAATAGGAGGGCGGTTCCGAGATATTGGCAAGCGATGTAAGGCCAAGGCGAAATGAGATGGACGCTATGGCTATCAACTGCAGAGTAAAGTGCAATAAAAAGCGCCACACTCAAAACCCAGCCTAGTGTGCGGAGCGTGGAACGGGTTTTAAATGCGGGCACGATGACTGCCACCGCAATGAGCAAGGCACCCACAAGAGGCCAAAGCCCGGGTACTTGTCTAAACAGCCCCCATGCTATGGGAATACTCAAGACGATGCCCATGCCCCGCGCAGCGGGATAGACGTCTTGCAACGCGCCTTGCCGATAGCTTTGGGCGAGAGAGGAAAAATATAGGCTATGGATGGTAATCGTGGCGAGAACCCACGGCCAAACGGTTTGTAAATGCCAAGGAATCCCTAAAGCTATTGTGATTAAAGCAGCAAACAGGCCTCCAGAGAGGACCAGGATCCACACAAACCGCAAGCTGCCCTCGGTTGATCGGACGGCAGTATTCCAACCTAAATGCAAAAACGACGACGCACTCACGAGACCTGCCGCTAGTAAGTTCATCAAAACCCCCTATCTAATATATCACATACCTCCTAGACCGCGAGGCTGCATGGATTTCGGGAGAGATTCGTGTTAGTGTGGCAATAAGAAGGGGGCGACAGTGTGGGAAAACATCATAATAAAGCCAAAGGTTCGAATAAAGATAAGGAGCACATGGAAACCGATACGTATGCGCAGACGTTGAAAGCGTTGCAAATCGAGCTTCTTAAGCTACAAATGGACGTGGTGGCTCATCAGCGCAAGATTTTAGTCATCTTTGAAGGGCGGGACGCGGCAGGCAAGGACGGGACCATTCGGCGCTTTGCCAAGCATATGAATCCTAGGCAAACGCATGTGGTCGCACTGGATAAGCCAACAGATAAAGAGAGTACGGAATGGTACTTTCAGCGGTATGTGTCCCACTTGCCGGCTGGTGGAGAGCTTGCTCTGTTTAATCGCAGTTGGTATAACCGCGCCGGGGTAGAAAAGGTGATGGGATTTTGCACGGCTACGCAATATGAAGAGTTTATGACGACGGTACCGTTTTTTGAGCAAATGCTGCATCAGTCCGGCATGAAAATCTTCAAGTATTACTTGGATATTAATAAAGAGGAACAAAAGGCACGGTTGGAGGAACGAAAAAAAGATCCCTTAAAACGCTGGAAATTAAGTCCGATGGATGAGCAGGCCCTTAAGCATTGGGATGCGTATAGCGAAGCCCGTAACCACATGTTTGCGCGGACGAGCCATCCTGATGCGCCGTGGTTTGTTGTGAAAGCCGACGATAAAAGGCGGTCGCGTTTAGCAGTCATCCAGCATTTCTTACACGCGACCCCTTACGAGGGCAAAGATTTGGCTCTTTTGAATCCCGATCCCCTAATTGTCTTCCCATTCGATTCTGAGGCGTTAACGGACGGGCGCATAGCGCCCTAAGACGTAGTTTGTTACACGCTGACAGCAGGGCGAGTATCGTAATAGGGCAAGAGACCTTTGATGGTGTTGAGCTCTTCTTCGACTTGACGAAAATCATCGTCTGTCTTAGCCAATGACACTAAGCCGTGAAACAGACCCACGTGAAAAGCGACTAATTGGCGATGATATACCATTGTGGGATCAGGGGTCGTAAGCGATCCGGGGTGGATAGCATGAATGGCTGAGTATTCTGCAATCAACTGCCTCTTACGACGTTCAACTTGTTGAGGGGTCATGACTTTTCCTCCTGCCATCGAATTTATGACCATGTGATAGTATTATATCCTAAACTTCGCAGGATAGACGATCTTTTTCCGTGAAGGGGAAAAATGATGGCTCCCGCCTGGCGGATCCGTGTGGGGGCTTTTGGTACTAAGGGGAGCGGGAGAATCCCCGCTCCTTGTGCGTTCCGATTAAAATCCGCGCCGCGGATCATTGACCATTTCGATGCGGCCGCATTCCGGGCAGACAAAGACGTGCACAATGACATTTTTCTCTGTCATTTGATCAAATAGGGTTTCATCACGTGCGCCCAGTAGCAAATCTGCGGCGACACCCCATCCTCGGTTCATGCCGCCCGTACGCAGCGCATGCGGACCGTGATACTGCATGGCGACATTGCAACTATTGCAAAGATGATCAGGCATATTAGCGGCTTGCTGGCCTTCAGCCATGTTCTTCAGGGATTTGAAAAAGCTCATACCTGTGCCCCCTTATTGCTAGAATGTTCCTGCGGATAGTGTAGCATAGGCGCCAGGGGATTACGGTGTTGTTTTCGATGACGAGCTCCATGCGCGGCCAAAGCCTTCCAAAAATCCTAAAATGACTCGCACGGCACGGGCGGTTTCCGGATTTTTCAATGCGCCCAACAGTTGAAAAATTCCCATGCCTTCATTCTGCGTGCTAGCTTTTGGGTCGTTCATACTCTTTATCCCATTGGCAGCGGCCATGAGGACAACGTGCCATGTTTCTTGGGGAATCGTGCCGATAAAAGCGGCCAACTGTTCCATATTGTTTACCGCCATTTTGACGCCGGGTTGATTGATTTCGTTAATCACCAGATGCAGTACGGAATCGCGCTGTTCCAAGAGACCTGTGACAAAGTCTAAGACCCCGGCAGTCTTGAGCGCATGGACAAAACGCTCGAGATCGTATGACACGGGTGCGTGGTTGTCAGGCGCTTTCGTTGTGATGACATTAATTGTGGGCTGTGCCATTGAGCGTTTCCTCCGTTTCAAGATGTTTTTGGGCGGTCACTAGGGGGATATAGTCTCGGCGTGCCCATTTGGCTGCGACGTTAACCCCGCGCTGAGGATGGCGGTGCTTAAATCGCCAATTACGCCGCGGCAATGGGCTCCGGCCTAATCCTTGCGGGTCAACGACTTCCATATAAGCGCGCGTTTCTTTATACGCGGGCGTACTGGTCCGCGTATCGATACCGGTTCCGGTGATGTTATTAACTGCCCCCTCACCCAGCGAGTTCATCGGCACATACAATGCTTTGCCGCTGACACGGTCAGTAATGAGCACCGGGGCGGTTAAGGATCCCGTAGGGGATACCAGACGTACCATCGTGCCATCTTGTAGATTCCGCTCATGGGCTAGCTCAGGCGACACTTCGACAAACATCCCAGGAACGACGTGGCGGATCCCAGCAGACTGATAGGTCATGTTGCCTTCGTGAAAGTGCTCCAACAATTGACCGTTGTTGATATGGAGGTCATACTTGGCGTCTACTTGGCTCATGCCGGACATGGTTAAGGCGACCAAATGGGCTTTGCCATCAGGTTGATGAAAGGACTGGGTATACAAAAGCGGCGAGTCGGTGCCATCTTCCAAGACCGGCCACTGCAAACTCCGGTAGCCCTCTAGGCGTTCGTACGTGACGCCGGCAAATAGGGGCGTCAGCCGTGCTGCTTCAGCCATGATCTCTTCAGGATGGGTATACGTCGGCCACTGGGCACCCAAGTGGGACGCCATGTCTTGTAAAATAATCCAATCGGGTCGGGAGTTGGCTAAAGGCTCCATGGCTTGATAGATCCGTTGAATGCGTCGTTCGGTATTGACGAACGTGCCGTCTTTTTCTAGGGACGGAGATGCGGGTAAAATCACATCCGCATATTGGGCAGTTTTTGTCAAAAAGATTTCTTGCACCACCATAAACTCCAGTTGTTCAAAAGCCTGTCGGGCTTCTTCAGCATTAGCATCCACTAGCCCGGTATCTTCCCCTACGATATAGACCATTTTGATGCGGCCTTGTAATATGGCACCTGCTAATTCTTGGTTGTTGATACCGCGGGTTTTGGGTAATTCTTTGCCCCACGCGGCTTTGAATCGTTCTCGTACTTCCGGGTCGGCTGGGTCCTGGTAACCGGGCAAGTAATGCGGCTTGGCACCAAAATCGGAAGCGCCTTGTACGTTGTTATGGCCCCGCAGCGGGTAAGCGCCGGTGCCGGGGCGGGCAAAGTTTCCCGTCAAGAGAAGCAAATTAGCGATGGCCAAAGAAGTTTCGGAGCCGTCACGATGCTGAGTTACGCCCATCGCCCACAAAATGGACAGAGAATGGGCTTCATGAATCATGGACGCAACTTGCATCGTGGTCTGTTCAGGCACCCCTGTGATGGTACGGGTGTGCTCGAGAGAATACGGAGCAAGGAATTCTTTGTAGTCCTCGAATCCGGTGACCCACTGAGATAAAAAGTCGTGATCAATCCAATCTTGGTCGATGAGATACTTAGAAATACCAAGAATCCATACGCCATCGGTACCGGGGTTGGGTTGAACAAAAATGTCAGCGCGCTCCGCCATTTCATGGCGGCGAATGTCGACCACGACCAACTTTTGGCCATGAAGCTTATGGGCGCGCTTGACTCGTGTGGCCACAACCGGATGCGATTCGGCGGTATTCGAACCCACAATCATCACCATATCGGCTTGGGCAATATCGGACACAGAACCACTATCGCCGCCGAACCCGACGGTTTGCCGAAGTCCGTACGTGGCGGGATCTTGGCAGTAGGTGGAGTCATTATCGACGTTATTCGTACCGATTGCGTGGCGGGCGAGTTTTTGTAAGAGGTAGGCCTCTTCATTCGTGGCTTTGGACGACGCAATGAACATAAAACTATCGGGCCCGTGCTGCTTTTTGATTTGCAGCATGCGCTCGGCAATTAGGCGATACGCTTCTTCCCACGTTGCTTCGTAGAATGCATCCCCCCGTCTAATGAGGGGCTGTGTGAGGCGCTGCGGACTATTCACAAAGTCCCAGCCAAACTTCCCTTTAATACAGGTGGAAATGCCATTAGTCGGAGCTTCTGGGCTTGGCTCAACCTTCAGGACTTGGCGGCCCTTGGTCCAAATGTCAAAAGAGCAGCCAACCCCGCAATAAGTGCAGACGGTCTTGGTTCGTTTAATGCGACTCTTGCGCATTGCCGATTCAATATCGGATAAAGTAAAAACCGGAGGTAAACTTGGTTCCACATCTTCCACCCACTCAATCATGGGCTCGAGTGTTTCTTGCGGAATATTGGTGAGATAGCCGGCTTCGCCCAGCATAGTTTTTTCCATTAAGGCGTTACAGGGGCAAACGGTCACGCAGTGACCGCACGAGACACACGAGGATTCCCCAATGGGCACACCGTCATCCCAGATCACCCGAGGACGCTCCAGACTCCAATCAATCGAGAGCGTCTCATTGACTTCGAGGTCTTGACAAGCTTCTACACAGCGTCCACAGAGAATGCATTGGTCGACATCGTAGCGGTAAAAGGGGTTAGTGGCGTCAATCTTTTCATAGGGTTTTCGCTCAAAAGGGTACTTCTGATGGACTAAACCGACCTGTTTAGTCGTGTTGTGGACCACACAATTCCCGTTGTTGTTGTCACACACCGTGCAGTAGAGTTGATGATTGTGCAAAATGCGGTTCATGGCTTCGGCTTGCGCTTCCTGCGCGGGCGCACTGTGGGTATTGACCGTCATGTTGGGGGCGATTTTGGTCGCACAAGCACGCACGAGTCCACCTTCTGTTTCGACAATGCAGGTATCACAGGTTTGAATGGGCCCAAGACTCGGATGATAGCAAATGTGAGGGATATCTTGATTGTTTTTCAGCATCACATCGAGAATGGTGTCGCCCCGGTGGCCGGTGATGGTTTGGCCATCGATTATAATTTCCCAGACATTCTGACTCAACGGATGCACCTCCTAAGGATTTTCGTAGGTGTCACGGGACGTTTACCCCGCTTATCCAATCCTTGTCATTGTGCGTGTCGTCAGCGGTTTTATTCTGGAACATTGCACCAAGGTGATTTTAGGGTCAATATTCCGGATGCATCGTCCAAAAGACTGATGGGAATAGGACCAGATGCGCACCATAACAGGAACCATGGTCTTGCGAGGAAGGACCATATTGTCCTGTATTCACACCATTTTATCGCGTTATTATAAGGCAACGCTCGCATTCGCGAGGAAGAACTGGGGGTAACGTGATGCAATCGCACTATGATCTGATTGTCATTGGAGCCGGCGGAGGAGGGTATCCCGCTGCGTTAAGATTAGCCCAAAGTGGCCGACAGGTATTGATGGTCGATGAAAAGGGAAATTTGGGTGGTAATTGCCTCTATGAGGGTTGCGTGCCCTCGAAATCAGTGCGTGAGGCGACAGTTCTATGGAATCAAGTGGCCCGCGCCGGATTCTTCGGCTTAGACGCTCAAAGGGTGCAGGCGGATTGGGCCAAGATTCGTGCCTACAAAGACGGCGTACAAACGAGACGATACCAGCAGCATACCCAAGAGATTGCGAAGACGCCTAACCTCACGGTCATTCGAGGGCAAGCCTCGTTTACGGACTCTTATCAAGTGCAAGTCGACGATTGGGACCACCACGATCAATTTGTGGCCTCTGCTACAGATATTATTATTGCTACCGGGTCCGAGGCCCAACGATTATCGATTCCGGGATTTGACTTGACGTGGAACCATCATGACTTATTTGCGTGGAACGATACTCAACCCACGTTGCCGTCGGATATGGTGATCTTGGGTGGAGGATATATCGGCGTGGAAAGTGCGTCAATGTTGGCGGACTTAGGGGTAAACGTCACCATTATTGAAATGGCGCCGACAATTTTGCAAGGCATGGACGAGGATTTGGTGCAGGCGATTAGGGGACACGTCGGTCAACGGGTAAAGATTGTAACGGGGGTAATGGTCGAAGCCGTTGCCGAAAACAACGGACAATATGTGGTTTCAGGCCACAAGGTCCAAGATGCGCAGCCTATCCAGTTCCGAACGAGTCGCGTGATGGCCGCCGTAGGACGTGTGCCAAGCATCCCCTCGTCGCTACACCTTGAAAAAACGGGTGTCTATTATGATCGGCATGGGATTACGGTAGACGAGCGCATGCGGACTAATGTCCCACACCTCTATGCTTCGGGGGACGTTAACGGGTTGTCGATGTTATTTCATTCAGC
Organism: Sulfobacillus thermotolerans; assembly: GCA_002951815.1. Taxonomy (GTDB): domain Bacteria; phylum Bacillota; class Sulfobacillia; order Sulfobacillales; family Sulfobacillaceae; genus Sulfobacillus; species Sulfobacillus thermotolerans. Next base: position 2,736,144 of record CP019454.1, on the reverse strand, counting down.
CGTGCGGATGAGTGAAATCGTTGCTCAAGATATTATGTTAGGAGAGGATATGCACGACAGCTTTAACCCGCATGAAATGCCGACAACCGTATTTTCTCGTCCCGAAGGGTTGGCGGTGGGCTTGACCCGCACGCAAGCTGCCCAGCGTGGGATGGCCGTCGAGGAGTATACGCGGGCAATGGGCACAGAAGCTTGGGCCCAGATTGCCGGCGAACTAGATGGCTTCATGAAGTTCGTGGTGAGTCGTTCCACGGGGAGAATTGTCGGCATTCATGGCGTTGGGGTTGATGCCTCGGCCTTGTCAGCCGCTGCTCATATGGCTGTGCGCCTAGGGCTAACCCCCGCAGAATTAGGCCATATGACGTTTCCACATCCGACGCAATTTGAAATTCTTGACCGCTTGGCGCGCTCTATCTAAAGAGGGTGGCGGTGAAGCCGTGTGGGTCTTGGGTAGAATATCGCGCCGGCACCAAGGCTTTGGCCATCCTAAAAACCGCCTGATGCAAGAGTCTTCGTCCAAGAAGACCTTAGCAATCAGGCGGTTTTTTCTTGATACAAGGTTTGTGGCCTTATGCAACAGGAGACTAGAAGGCATTAGGCAATCGGTTCGAGGTCAAGAGAATCTGTCATGTTCTCTTGGGCATTGACCTCTAGTGACTGCTTCTTGGTTTCGGGAATGGCCACCATCGTGATGATTGCGGCCAGTGCGGCAATAGAGGCTAAGAATCCAATGGCAAACGATTCACCGAGTGCTTTGAAAATGGCTGGGAACACAAAGGCGGTTAAAGACGCGCCGAGTCGTCCAGATGCCACCGTAAGCCCTTGGACCAAACTGCGGACTTTCGTCGGCGCCAGTTCCACGCCTAAAATGCCTGAGGCTGAAACCGAACCGGGCCCTGCTTGTTGAATGAAATTTTCCAAGCCATAGAGCATCAGACCGATGAGAGGGATGGCGGCGGCTTCCGTACGGTAGAGACTAAAGGCCAAGAGCGAGAGTGCCATGCCAATAAATCCCAAGACCTGTAGGGGTTTGCGTCCCCAGCGGTCGATGAGCAACAACGCGACAATCCCGCCCGGCACGACAAAGGCAAACTCCATCACTAATTGAAAAGTCCCAGGCGAAAGACCGATGCCTTTGGCAATCAGGGAGGGCCCAAACAAGATTCCCGAATAAGCTACAATATCAAACAAAAACCAGAGAGTCGCTGCCGCGACAAAGCGTTTCCATTGATGGGCGAAATAGTACGATAAGGTATGCGTATCTCGTATAGGCCCTTGCGGTTGCCATGCTTCGTGAGTACCGGCGACTTGTGCCACTACCTTTTCGACGCCATCACTATCCCCTGCGATGCGAGCCAAAAAGCGGGCAGTTTCGGGCATTTTCCGGCGCAAATAAATCACAGAAGCTGCGGGAACCGAGCCGGCGGCCAAGACAATGCGCCAGATGAGGTTGGGCGGAACATGCAAGGCTTGGAGGGCCAGATAGAGAACGGCCGCAAATGTGGCGCCAAGGCCCCAGGTAATGCCGAACCCTAACGCAATGCTCTTCCCCCGATCGGCCGCATTGGCGTGCTCGCCCATGATGAGAGGGGATAACACGTAGTCTGCTCCTACGCCGATGCCTAAAATCAGCCGCACAATAATGAGTTCGGGAATATTGGTGACGAACGCTTGGGCTAAGGCGGCTATGGCCATAATCAAAACATCTAACCCATAAAACGCCTTGCGGCCTTTATTGGCCAAAAACCCGAATACGATAGCGCCAATGGCGGCTCCGACAAGGGCCGACCCAGCGAGCATGGAGGACTCAAGACCTGTGAGACTTTTGACACCAAAGGAAGCGAGAGCTAAGGTCAGGACGATACCAATGGAGGATAGATCGTAACCATCGGTAAAAACCCCCATACCAGTCGTAAAAATGGACTTGCCATGAAACCAACTGAACTTGGCCTGATCCAACGGGGCAAACATACTTTTGGAACCGCTCATAAAAACCTCCTGCCAAAGATAAAGTGGGTTGTCACGGTTTTACACCGTCTAGCCACAGTGTAAAGAGGGCAGGTTATTGTTGTGCGATGATGCGGTTAAAGGTCTGTTATGAAGACATTATTAAAGACGCGATGGAGGCGGCTCAGTGTTAACATCCGGAAATAAAGCCCCCGCGCCGACGCTGCGGGGGCTTTTTGGGACGGGGGTTAATAGCGGTTTTGCGCGGCCATAGCACGACCTAAACGGCGCAAGATATCGGGCGCGTCCATGCGGTTCATCATGACTTCTAAAAAGACGAGACGGTCACGCGCTAGGTCCACAGCAGCCAAGGCCTCATCGAGGTCGCGCACCGTGGCGACTTGGCGTGTCAGAGCTGTACTGTCGCCAAAGACACGAGGGATGTCGTGATAACTCCACATGGGAATGTCGTTATAGGCTTCTTCGGGGCCGTGTATGGCGCGTTCAACCGTGTAGCCATCGTTGTTGATTAGAATGATGACCGGATGCAGACGCCAACGGATAATCGTGGAAAGCTCTTGTAACGTCAGTTGAAAGGACCCGTCTCCAATGAGTAGGATATTGCGACGCTTAGGATCAGCAAGTTGCGTCCCAAGTAGAGCGGGTAAGGTAAACCCGATCGATCCCCAAAGAGGTTGACCAATGAAGCGGGTACCAGGGGGCAGGACGAGAGAAGTCGCACCAAAGTAAGCCGTGCCTTGGTCTGCAATGAGCACATCATGGGGGGCTAAAAACTGCTGAAATCGGGACCAAAAGTGCTCTTGAGTAATGGGGCCTTCCATGTCGGCGGGCAATATAGGGGGGACCGTGGTTGGATTGGGTTTATGCGCCCGAGGGTGTTGGGGCGCTTGCCGGGTCAGGGCATCTAGCAGCCACAACATATCGATTCCCTCGTAGAGCATCCCCTCAATGAGGGTGTGGTGAGGGTGAATGTCAATCACGGTGCTTAAGTCGATGTTATCGGTAAAGCTGCCGGTGATGGTGTCGATTAGTTGCACGCCAATGAGTAACAAACAGTCCGAACCGGTGATCTGTTCTTGAAGTTCATTGCTGCTCAGTGCTCCATGATACACCCCAACAAATTGAGGATGCGTTTCATCAATAATGCCCTTGCCCATGCTTAATGTGGCAATAGGCAGCCCAGTGCGTTCGATGAACGTCCGAACAAGATTTTGTGCATGATACCGGTCGACTTCAAAATCGGCTAGGACGAAGGGACGCTTTGCTGATGCGAGACGGTGAAGAATCTGTTCGAGCACCAGGGGGCCAGCATTATCACGAGGTGCCAACGGCCCAGAGGAATGAAGTAAGGGCGCTTGAGGCGGTGTTGCGGGTTTGCCACTGACGTCCGACGGGAGGGCAATGTATACCGGGCGTTTCTCATACCAACAAATTCGCAAGACGCGATCAATTTCATCCATCGCGGTGTCAGGTTGTAACACGGTTTGCGCCGCGGTGACCTCTTGATACGCGTGCAGGAAATGTTGAAACTCTCCATCGCCTAACGAGTGATGAACTAAAAGGCCTTCGGCCATCACCGATGTAGCAGGTGTTCCGGTAATGGCCACTACCGGCACTCGTTCTGCATACGATCCGGCGACGCCATTGATGGCGCTGAGTTCGCCCACACCAAATGTGGTGATAAGGGCTCCGATACCTTTGAGGCGGGCGTAACCATCGGCAGCATAGGCGGCGTTGAGTTCATTGCGGTTCCCCACCCACTCAATCACGGGGTCTTCCATGACTTGGCTAAGAAAGTTCAGATTGTAATCGCCGGGCACTCCAAAGAGGCGATCAATGCCGAGTTCGGCTAAGCGGTCAAGGAGATAACGGCCAACGGTGTAAGGTGTTGTCATGGTAAGTCGCTCCTTCTAAAAAGTCAATGTCATTGACCTTTATCTTAGAGATCGGCATTAATTAAGTCAATATAATTGACCTAAATTCTCGGCAGGATTTTTCTAGACGCGAGTGGCGCTGTGCTATCATGAACGGGTCAGGATGTGATTCCCAGATCGCAAGCAACGCAGCCATTGAATGGCAGATTGGAGGATAACCCGTTGGATGAGCATCGCAAGGCCGAATTAAATCAAATCTTAGTGCTCTTTTATTTGGCCTACCGGACTTTTACGGATAAACCTGATCAGATTCTTTCGAAATATCATCTCCAGCGGGTACATCACCGGATCTTGTTTTTTGTGGGCCACTTTCCTGGCCTCACGATCCAGCAACTGCTCACCGTATTGGAAGTGAGCAAGCAAGCGTTGCATCGCCCCTTAAAGCAACTCGTTGAGCTTGGGCTGATTCGCTATACGCCCGCGATTCATGACAAGCGCAGTCGGCTATTGACGTTGACCGATGCGGGACAAGCTCTTGAACAAGAATTAAGCGGTGGGCAGCGCCAATTTCTCGATCAGATTTTCCGGACGGCGGGAGAAGGGGCCGAGGAGGCATGGGTTCACATTATGGCGGCTCTTTCGGAAAAGCGGCCGGCATTTCATTTTGTTGAAGACTTACGCCGTAACACGGATGAATGATATTTTGACGTTTGCAAGATTGTGATGGGAGAGGGTCAGACGATGAGCCGAGGTCGGGTGAACCTATGAGCTATCAAGGGTTACGCTATCATTTATCACTACCGCGCGTTGCGCGGCAGAAATTTCTTCCCCGCACGGCCAAAATGGGTGCGGTTTCGTCTTTACACTGGGAATCTGTGGCCGAGCCTGCTGTTGCACGCAACAGTCAATGGATAAAGGTTAACCCCGTCTTATCTGGGATATGTGGCTCAGATGTTTCGCTTCTGTTAGGAAGCAGTTCTCCGTACTTGGCGCCTCTGACGCATTTTCCGGCCGTGTTAGGTCATGAAGTAGTGGCGCGAGTGGCTGTGGATGATGGGGATTGGGTGAAAGATACGTTGGTGACCGTCAACCCCTCTCTCTCCTGCTTGGCTCTAGGATCCCCCGAGCCATGTCCTGCATGCGCCAATCACCAGCCGAATTGGTGTCACTACCGTGGACGCCATGATTTGGGCCTGTTGATGGGCTTTCACCAAGATTATCCCGGAGGATTTGGTGAAGTGATGTGGGTGCCCAAATCTCAAATTCTTGCGATTCCGCCGCTGATGCCGCCATCGCGGGCGGTATTGACGGAACCGCTTACGATTGTGTTACACGGGTTGTCTCACGTGGATTGGACGCGAGTGCGTTCCGTGTTGGTGATTGGAGCGGGAACCGTGGGTCTTCTCACGCTATTAGCGCTGGCGGAAGGTCCGTATGCGTTAGAGGTCTTCAGTGTGGCTCGTTATCCGCAACAAGTGCAGTGGGCTCAGCGTCTAGGGGCTAAGGTGGTACGGAGTTTGGAGGATGAGGCGATCACAGCTATTGCCGGTTCTCCGGCGCCACGCATGTGGAACGCGCCGGTGTGGCGGCCTTCGGGATTTGACTTGGTGATTGATGCGGCTGGCAGTCGTTCCTCGGTGCAAGACGCGCTAGGAATCACAGCACCTGGCGGGCAAATGCTATTAATTGGGGGAACAGGGGAGGTTCATCTTGATTTAACGCCGTTATGGTCTCGCGATGTGAGTGTCTTTGGCACTTTTGGCTATGGGAGCCAAGAGCGTGATCTGTTTAGCGAAGCGTTAGCGCTATTGGATAAAACGGAGCATCCGGTAGAGGATTTTGTGACGCATATCTATCCCGTGCGTGAATACCGTGAGGCTTTTCAAGCACTATGGAATAAGCGATCCGGTGCAATCAAGGTGTGTTTGAATGATTTTGGAGAATAGCGCTAAGCGGTGCGCCCGTCCTTTATGGCCCACCGCTTAGGACTTGGAATAAACGTTTTGCCTGAATTTGATGTGTTTTGGGCTTCAAAGGGTGTTACACGAATAGGGTTATGATAATATCTTCAATATATTCCGATATAACGGACAATGGGGAGGGGTTGTGCTGGATAGAATAGCTATGGCTAAAAAAATGGCCGCCGAACGGGCCGTGGAGTTTGTCGAAGATGGTATGATGGTCGGTCTCGGTACGGGTTCGACGGCGTATTGGGCGATTCAACGGCTGGGAGAGAGGGTTCGCGAGGGCTTGAAAATTCAAGCGGTAGGAACTTCTGAAAGAACTGAAGCGCTCGCCCAAGCGGCCCAGATTCCCATTGTCGATTTTTCTCGCGTGGCGCAACTGGATGTGGCCATTGATGGGGCTGATGAGGTGTCTCGAGATTTTGCTTTAACGAAAGGTGGTGGCGGGGCTTTATTGCGGGAAAAGCTTGTGGCATCGGCAGCGTCCCGCTTTATTGTCATTGTGGACGACACGAAGCTGGTCCGCTATCTCGGAAAGTTTCCATTGCCTGTAGAGGTCGTGCCATTTGCCTGGCAATTGACCAAAAAACGGGTTGAGGCTGCGGGTTGTCGCAGTACATTGCGTATGCACGAGGATCAACCGTTTGTAACCGACAACCACAATTATATTCTGGATTGTGATTTTGGAGAAATTTCCGATCCCGCCAGTGTACATGGATACCTCAAGGCATTGCCGGGGGTAGTAGAAACCGGGTTGTTCATTAATATGGCATATGTTGTCGTTGCTAGTGACGGGCAGCAGGTGGCATTGCATTATCCCGATGCGGGGTGAATCATGGCCGTATCGGGATATTGAAAGCGTGAATGACGCTACGATCTTGATGACGTCAGTGTGGGTGATGAGTTGAGGGATCGAGCTCACGCCGGGCCGCGAGACACGCATTAGAGAGAGCCGTCGTGCGCGGGGGGTGAACAGGGCAGGCCCAGCAATTCGAAGCGGGATCCTGTTTTGGTGACATGCACGCCTGCAACATTGGAAAAGTGCAAAAACCGAGCGGACTGCCATGGCGCTTGCAATATGTGGAGGGTTACAGCTTTCAAGCAATCGGCGTGCGTGATCGCCACGACAAAGCCCGATTCATACCGAGTGCTCATGTCACTAAGAAAAGACATCATTCGTGTCCCAACGGCGCTAAGCTTTTCTCCATGACGAGGCGGGGATTCGGGGTCGCTTTTCCACAGTTGATAGCGGATGCGGTCGTTTTCTAACAAATCCTGGATACGGCGTCCGTCGAATTCGCCTAATCGAATTTCATGCAGGCGGGGATCAATTTGCACAGGCGATGCGTGGGTTTCTTCGGCCCAAATTTTTGCGGTGTCGATGCTTCGCTTTAGCGGGCTTGCGTATATGGCTGTGGGAGGGTGAATCATCCATTGGTGGGCAACCATGCGAGCTTCTTGGCGTCCTCGGTCCGTTAAGGGGGGATCGGCATGCTCGGATACCAGCATATCATTGAGATTTGCTTCACTTTCACCGTGTCTAACAAATAAAACGGATAAGGACATTCTAAAAGCTCCTTTCCCCTGTGCCGGGGGCATCTTCTCTTTCTAAGATATACTGTATTCGGTAAGTATAGGGAAATATTTACGGCATTTTAGCTAAAAGAAATAGGCGAGGTCGAGGGAAGCGGCCTCATATCCTGAGTCTCTGCGCATAGAGAAGATATGCGCTGTATCGCCGCCTGATGCGCGCGCTTTGGAGTGATCTCAAGCCCTGATCAGATAAATCCCATGCTTGTCGCCGCCATGGGGAGAAGCTATGATAGGAGTTAGGGATTTTGTGTGCCAGAGTTTTTGAGGTGATTACAGAGGAGCTGTATGGGTCATGGCAATGCGGTCATTTCTATACGATATTCAGGTGTCTTTGCTAGACATGCCGTGGCCGGTATGGCGTCGGCTGATGGTGCCAAGCACCATTACATTTAAGAAATTTCATGAAGCGATCCAGATCGCTATGGGCTGGCAGAGCTATCATTTATTCGAATTCAAGTATGGACCTTTGACCATCTCCTTACCCGATGAAGATTTTGTTGTGGATGACACGCATTTTGATGCACGCTGGAAGAAGCTTTCCTCGTTGAACTTGGCTTCATCGGATGTCATGTCCTATCTCTATGACTTTGGAGACAACTGGGTCCATTTGATTCATGTCAAAGGGGTCAGGCCTTTAGAGCATCGGCAGATGACTGTGCGTTGTACGGGTGGCGAAGGTGCATGTCCTCCTGAAGACGTCGGGGGCCCATATGGCTATGAGCAGTTCTTGCAAACCATCTATGACAGCGAGGATCCGGAAGCCAATCACTTGTTGGATTGGGCTGGGGGGACTTTTGACCCGTGGGCTTTTGATCGCAATCAAGTCAATGAAGAAATGGCGCAGCGTTTCAAGAAATGACGAGATGATTGCGGCGGACGGATGACGTGGACGTGTGACGATGTGTTGCTTAATAACCAAAGTCCCCAGGGCTTATCGGCCCTTGGGGACTTTGGTTATGGCCGTTTATCCGATTTCTGGAGTGATAATGCGGCCCATGGCCCACACATTCCAGATTTGAATGACCGAGGTCGCTAAGATCAGGATGATCACCATCACCGGTGCTGCAATCCAGTGTACACCGATGGACAAAATGGCCACGGTGAGCAGTCTGCCCACATTCAGAGCGACTTCTCGGCTTAGGGTGTAACTCACACGTCTTTGGGTAATTTGGGGATCGTTATCCATGACGCCCATTGGAATGGTTTCGGAGGGGATCATGTAAAAGGGCAAAGTCAGTGCAAAGAGCATACCATAAGCAAAAATCCAAGGCCACGAGGATCCCGCTAACAGCAGTAAGCCCGCGCCGATAATGCCCGCGACTCCCAAGGACATGGCTTGCATTTGTCGACTATCTCGCACATGGCGGGTCACGAGCAAGGAAGCCGCCATGCGTGCCAAAGCAGTTGCAGCGGTATAAATTCCTACCAAGGCTGCATTGTGGGTGGCAAAAAATATGAGAAAGAGTCCAGAGATGCTGGTGATGCCTTCGCGGGTTCCACGTATTACAACCGTCTTAATAATTAAGGCCCAATCAGGACGTTCTGCGACCACACGCCAGCTATCCGTTACGGGTTGCAGATGCATGGGCGGACCCATAGGGACGCCTGAGCTGACGATAAGGGCTGCTGCGTAAAGCGCCAATGCGGCGGCAAACACAATGAGATAACCGCCTAGACCTGAGAAGGTGCTGATGATGAACCCCGAAAACAAGGGAGCGGCCACTCCAGCAATGCTATTAATTGCACCGCTCATGCCGAAAAAATGCATGCGGGAATCTTTATCAATGGTATCGAAGGTCATGAGGTTAAACCCAAACCAGTACGATCCTTGGGCGATGCCGTAAATGATGCCTAACGTCAGGACCATGTGGCCAGCATGGTGGGACAAAAGAAGCAGAAGACCATAAAAAGCCATCGTTAAAAAGAGGCCCCAGCGGTAAGGGACTAAAGGGGGTTGGCCATGAAATACTTTCGATGCCGCATAAAACACGATGCTTAATGCCACAAAATATCCAATATTAAAGGTAATTAAGCCTGTCAAATCGTGAGCGACGACAAGCATAAACAAATTGACAAACACTGTCGCGACGGCGTTGGCGGTCTGAGCGCCCGAGAATGTGATAAGAAGCCATAGAGCGCCGCGAGAAAGCTTGGGCGAAGACAGGGACATGCCATTCCTCCTCAGGGGGTGCCTGCTCTCATTCCCAGGCATTCATCATGCTTTCGCCATCGCTAGGCAAGACACAGGCGTCCAGTGCAGCGCTTGCGTGTAGGACCATAGACAAGGAACTCTTTCAGTTAGGCGGGAGTTTCTTGATGTTCGGTAGGTATGATATGCCTAGGAATCGCGTTGCATTATGCTACATTGATACCATATCGGGCGACAGGGTTCAAGGTGCCTGTCAGGTGGATTAGGGTTTTAACAGTTTGCTAAAAGTTTACCTATGGTTACCCATTATTGTATAATTTAGGTAGGCATAGAAAACTTGTCGGCATTCGTGAAGCGGCGGAATTTTTAGGTGTGACCCCATCGACGTTACGTCGATGGGAACACGAAGGAACGTTGTTGCCCGATGAACGCACAGCGGGTGGGTATCGGCGTTACGACTTGGCCCGGTTGCGACCTGACCAGTTTCACCGACTCAGCCCGCGTCGCAAAACCGTCGCCTATGCCCGCGTATCGAGCCACGACCAGAAAGACGATCTGGAGCGGCAAAAGCACGTGCTGGAGATCTATTGTGCCCGTCAAGGGTGGACCTTTGAGGTCGTGGCGGATCTCGGATCCGGGATGAATTATCACAAAAAGGGTCTCAAGCGCCTCTTAAATGACATCCTCGCCGACCGGGTCGGTCGGCTGGTTTTGACCCATAAGGACCGTCTCTTGCGCTTTGGGGCGGAGCTCGTCTTTGCGATCTGCGAAGCCAAGCAGGTGGAGGTGGTGATTCTCAATCAAGGCGAGGACACGACCTTTGAGGAAGAGCTGGCTCAAGACGTCCTCGAAATAATCACCGTGTTTTCGGCTCGGCTCTACGGCAGCCGCTCCCGCAAGAACCAAAAATTGCTCGACGGCGTGAGACACGCCGTGGAGGAGGCGTCATCATGATTCTGGCCCATAAGATTGCGCTCGACCCGAATAACGTTCAAGAGACGTATTTCCGCAAGGCCGCCGGGACGGCCCGTTTCGCGTACAATGGGGCCTTGGATCAGTGGCAACAACAGTTCGACGCATGGAAAGCCGATCCTACGTTGCCCAAGCCGACCGAAGCCGCTCTGCGGCGTCAACTCAATGCACTCAAGCGCGCCGCCTTCCCCTGGATGCTGGAGGTTACCAAGAACGCCCCCCAGATGGCGATTATGCACTTGGGTCAAGCGTTCAAGAATTTCTTTGCGGGGATCGCCGAGTATCCCACGTTTAAGAAAAAGGGCCGACACGACAGCTTTACGCTCACCAACGACCAATTCACGGTCAAAGGGCAAAAAGTGCATATGCCCAAATTAGGCTGGGTGCGCATGCACGAACCGTTGCGATTTATCGGCAAAGTGGTAGCAGGCACCGTGTCGCGGACCGCTGATCGCTGGTTTTTGAGCGTCACCGTCGAACTTCCCGATCCCCCCAGTGTCCGCCGCGAACGCCAAGCGGTAGTCGGCGTGGATTTGGGCGTGTCGGCGTTGGCGACGCTCTCGACCGGAGAGAAGATCGTGGGACCGAAAGCCTATGCGGACGCCTTGGCACAGCTTCGGCGGTTATCGAAACAATTCAGTCGCCAGATGGAAGTCGCCAAAGTCCGCGCCGGGCTTCAGCCCGGCCAGCCCACCCCGAAAGGGATGCCCATGCCCTTGTCCCAGAATATGCGAAAGACGCAGCGGCGCATGGCCCGACGCCATGCGCGGATTGCGAATATCCGGGCGGATGCGTTACACCAACTGACCACCGATCTCGTGCAGCGCTTCGATGTCATGGCCATCGAGGACCTGAACGTCGCCGGGATGCTCAAAAATCATCCTCTCGCCCGGGCGATTGCTGATATGGGCTTTGGGGAATTCCGTCGGCAACTCGCATACAAAGCGGCCCAATGCGGGAAAACGGTGGTCATCGTGAGCCGTTGGTATCCGAGCAGCAAAACGTGTTCCGCGTGTGGATACAAAATGCCGAAAATGCCGCTCGCTATGCGGGAGTGGACGTGCCCAGAATGTCACACACACCACGACCGCGACATCAATGCGGCGATCAATTTGCGAACCGTGGCCGAGAGTTCGGTGAGGAGCTCCTCACCCGTGTCTGCCTGACGGCAGACCTGCTCGGTGACAGCCTGTGGAGTGCCCGCCCGTGGACGACCGGCCAATGGCCCTAAGAAGCGGTGGCATGATGACACAGGAAGGTGGCTCCGTTTGATCAATTGATTAACGATGATCAGACTTGGATAAGTCCATCAGAACGGTACGGGGGCGAGTAGAGTTAGACTTGCCGAGAATTACGAACGTAGGAGGGGACTTTTTGACAGTCGTTCAGCTTACCACTCATCAGCGCCAGGAATTGATAGATATTACCCGCCAGGTCCAAGCGGCCGTGACCGCTAGCGGCGTGCAAGACGGCATCGTGGTGGTGTTTTCCCCGCATACCACGGGCGGCATTATGGTGAACGAAAATTGGGATCCGGATGTGGGAAAAGATTTTCTGGCATTCTTGGGTCAGCGCGTTCCACACAACTTTCCAGATTTTCGTCATGGGGAAGGCAATTCGGATAGTCATATTCTCGTAAGCCTCGTGGGTTCGCAGGTTTCTCTTATCATTCAAGAAGGACACGTCATGCTTGGCCAGTGGCAGGGAATTTACTTCTGCGAATTTGATGGGCCAAGGGACCGGGCGTGTTGGGTGCAAGTGGTGCCAGTGTCGCACGTATGATGGGGACCAACCGTGCATAGGCATGAGAGAGGGATATTTCGCGTTTACAGGGCCAAACCGTGTCACCTTACGTCAATTTTAGCGTTATATGAATAGATGACGGCGAACGGTATGGCACCTATGATACAATGATTTGCAGTTTAATGTCTGGCTATCGGCAGGCGTCCACGTTTGGCGGAGACTTAGGCACACGCGGGAGGTTGTCGTGCATAATTTCAATGAACCGTTGCCGAAAAGGCAGCAAACGAAAAGCAAAAAAAAGCGCAGCAAATGGCGTTGGTGGCTTCCGTTAGGAACTGTAGGGCTCTTAGGAGCTTTGGCTGCTGGCGCATGGTGGAAATTAGATCCAGCCCATGCGTTAACCACGCCGCGGGTAAGTTCACTCAATAAAAGCTATGCCTTGGGTCAACAGCGTGTGACCATTTTGCTTTTAGGTAATGCCCTTAGCATTATTAACGGCAAGGACGTGACCAATCCTAAGGTGCGTGACCGCACTGATGCCATGTTGTTAGTGAGTGTGGACACAAAGACGGGAAAGGTTAGCGTGTTATCCATTCCACGCGACTCGTTGGTCGACATTCCCCATGTTGGTTATACCAAGCTTAATGAGGCTAACTATTTTGGAGGCCCTAAGCTGGCGGTACAAGAAGTCGAAAAGATGATGCATATTCCTGTAGATTTTTACATGGAAACGACCATGTGGAACTTTGCAGACATTATCAACCAAATTGGCGGATTAACCTTGTACGTGCCAAAACCCATGCACTACGGTGGGACCGGCAATTACTTGGATATCAATTTAAATAAGGGCTTGCAACATTTAGATGGGCAGCAAGTCCTAGAATTTGCGCGTTTTCGCCATGAGCCGATGGGGAGCATTGCACGCTCATTTCAACAACAAGAAGTGATTAAAGCCATTATGCACAAGCTTTTGCAACCCGCGAACTTGCCGAAATTGCCCCAAATTGCGTTGGAGCTGCGCAAGGATATCGTGTATACGAATTTGCATGACAATCAGTTGTTGGCATTGGCATTGGTGGCACGGCATGTGTCGTTGTCGGACGTGCAATTCGCAACGATTCCTGGGACGCCCACTACACGCATGGATCCATATATGCATGTCATGCTCGATTATTGGATCGATAATACGAAATGGGAGCGGTTGTTAGGTCAACAGCTGCTTATGGGCCAGCCCTGGACGAAAGCCGAGAAAGCGAGTATTCACTTTGTCGTGCGCAGTGGAACAGACACCCTCACGCAAGCGCAGCAGATGGCATCATGGCTGACACAGCAAGGATATACGGTCAATGAAGTCATTTGGGCCAATCGTCACAATCATGTGCACAACACGATTGTGAACTTCACAGGCGACGAAGGATTTGCCAATCAATTAGCCAGTCATATGGGGCCTGCTGGATCGACAACGATCGACAATAGTCCTTATCACGATGTTCCCCATCTTGATATGATCATTACGGTGGGGCAAGACTACAAGCCTAACTCATCGTCTTAGCAGTGGGGCGAGGTGAGATTTATGGTTTGACCATAAGAGCGCAGGTTTATGAGCGCTCTTGTTTTGTCGGGAATGTGATTATTCGGCGGGTGCACGATGTTGAGCGAAATGTCTTGCCGTTTCGAATCAGAGCGCGTACAATAAGCCAGAATTGACATCACAAACACCGAAGGGAGTAGATTTGAATGAGGGATGGATATGGCTTTACCATCGAACAAAACCCCGCGTGACCTTTTGCGGTTGTTGATTTTGCCGTTGGTCGACGGCTACTTTTTGTCTATGGTGGTTTCAGGTCGCTTGGACCATTGGAACGTGGCGGTGCTTGTGGGTCTATTGGCCTTTAGCGGAGCCGGAGTGGTCACGACCGCGTCTTTGTTGCCACACACTGCTACCCATTGGCGCGGCATGACGTTTATGATTGCTCGCGTCTACCTCATTATCTTACCCACGGCATGGCTGGCCACATTGCTGATGGGGCCTCTTCAGGCCATTGAATTGCCCTACCAAGGTATCTTTACTGCCTTAATCTTGTTGGGGACAGCCGCCAATATGTGGCCGACAAGTTTGCCGCATAAAGTGCGCGGTCTGTATAAGCCTCCACAAATGGTGGCGATTTTGATCTCCGTGATGATTATCTACGGGTTAGAAAGCCACCGGCTTTTACCGCTACACTTTCAGTTTAATCCGCTGTTATTTGCGATGGTGACTCTTTCCGTAGGGGTTGGCTTTCTGCTCACCTTGGCCGGTAGTCTTTTGCAGTGGAAATGGGGCGGACTAGACACGCCATTGGCCCGAAATTTTCTGGCCGCAGGAGGCAGCATTGTTCTCTTTATGGTGTCGTTGTCACTGCTCGGCGTTCCGGTACCGGGGCTATGGATTTGGAGTGCGGAAGGGCTCGCACTATTTGGCGCCGTATTTATTACGCGGTTGCGGCCCAAGAAACAACCTCTTTAAGGGAATGCTTACGGTAGGGCCCATAAAGGGTTGTCCAAAAACACGGCGTTTACGCCATCACGCTTGGCGTGTTCATAATCTTGAGAGTCGCAAAGACCGTATACGCCTGTTTGGATGTGGCAGGTTTTGAGCGTACCGAGGTCTTCGCTATGGGTGGATTCCCAGTCCATATGCAATATATTGCAAGGAATCGTGCGAGCCACGGCCACGGGATCAAGCAGTTGGCCGCAATAGAGGGCAGCGCGTGCGACTTCAGGATCTTTTTCAAAGGCATAACGGAGTGAAGCGTGGTGAAACGACGAAAGCAATACCCGGTGCGACGCTCCGAATCGGTGAATTTTGTCCAACACCGCATCGACCAAGGTCAGTGACCGGTCTTTTAGTTCGAGATTAAGGGCGATGGGGGATTTAAGACCTAATAGGTCTTCAAGGCGGCAAAGGTGCTCATGGCCTGGGCCTTTGAGTTCCACGTCTTGTAATTCTTCCCATCGCCGCTCATTGACACGCCCTTGGGCATTCGTCGTGCGAGTGAGTGTGGCATCATGAATGATGACGACTTCGTGATCGCGACTCAGATGTAAATCGCATTCGATACCATCAGCTTGCTCCAAAATGGCTTGACGAAAAGCCGCGAGCGAATTCTCGGGAAATCGTGTGTGCGACCCGCGGTGAGCCCACACAAACGGACGGGATGATGAGGGATATTGAAACATACCGGCACGTCCTCTCCAAAGGCGTATAGAGCCATCATAGCAAATTATTGTTTTGTGACATGCCGTTATTCTGAGGTGTGGAGAAATTCACTTCGGCTTTCTTACCAAAGGAGATAGATTTATCACACAAACGGCATGACCTATGGATTAATGGAGGTACGAGAAGAGTGGGTCGCACGTGAAGAAGGGCCTGGCTTAAAATAACTGGGGAGGGTCAGAACGGCCGCCAAACAACACCCAAAGAATAAGACCGGCGACGAGCCAAGAGGCAGGAACAATAATGACAATTAAGAGCAGCCAATATCCTATGGACACGTTTCCTCCATCCTTTCCGTTACGTTTGGCCCTGAAGCACGGATTCTTCCTCTATCATATCAGCTCGGGCGGGGAATCACCGACTCTAATTAGTATGGCCAAATGATGATGATTTTCATTATCCCGACAATTCCCTAGAAGTTTGCTATAGTATCAATGATCGTGTACAAACTGGGCAACAATTGCTCGGCGATGTGACGTCTTCTCATCTATATAAATATGGACATGGGTTGACTGGGCATGAAAGAACGCCAGTAAGGGGGAACGGCAGTTGCGAAGACAAAGCGCCAAGTGGTGGGATCTCGATGCCGTGACACCAGAGGCCCTAGATGACATCCGGCAATATGTGGAATCTGGTTCGTCAGGTGATGTGGCATTAATCGCCTTGAAATGCGACCAAATTGCGGATGAAGTGGCGGATCGATTTCAAGATGTAGCGGGTGAATATTTCACCGGGTTGGACGACCATCGCCCCGTACTTTTGTTGCGAAGCCATGCATGGACCATGGAGCGAGCCGAAAATCATGAACGCATGATGGGGCTTATCCATGTTCTGGAACAAGCGGTGCAAATGGCTTGCACGGCGGATTCTGAGCAGGGGCAACAATTAGCCGAACAAAGTGCCGATTTATTAAGTGCCTACCCCGACCTTCAAGAACGGTTTTTAGATTTGCAGCAAACGTCCAACCCAAACCTTTAATGCTTGCATACCGTGTTATGCCCCGGGGGACCTTAAGCATTGAGACCAGACATCACAGTGAACTGGTTCTCCAAGAAGGGGGCGAGTCGATGGCATCCGTTGATGTACGTTGTACGGTCAACAACTGCTATTTTTGGGCAAAAAATGACACGTGTTCGGCCGACAGCATCCTGATCACGGCTGATACAGCGGCTGATGATGGGGCGCGCATGGCATTCGGATCGGAAAACCACGGACACTTAGCAGCGTCAATGGGTGATACGCCGGCCCAGAATATGGCGAGTACGGCTTGTCATACCTTTAAAGCCAAATAAATCTCACAGCCCGGGATTCCCGGGCTGTATTGATGTGTTCTTGAGGTACAACCGATACATTTTCCAAATCAGGAAGTAAAAAGGACAAACCTCCACCTTACGCGATAGGTATTGAGAGGTCACTTTCGAGCGGCTGCAACATTCTGAGGGACTATGATGTTGGCCCCTAAATCTTTAGACTCGATGCGTTTCTCGGTCGGTCTTCGCCATGTCCTCTTTACCACAGAAGAAAGACCCATTCGAGCACCTCGATTCGATTTGTCTTCCTAGTGCAGGCCTGTCGTGGAAGGTCGATGCCATATGGGCGATAACATTATTGGGCCAACTGATTGCGTTGGACATCTTACTGAGACCAAAATGGTAGAGAGGACGTCGCATGAGGCGAAGGGCTACCGATAGTGACGAGGAAACATACCCTGGGCGAACGGAGGGATTTATGAATCTTCACTCCATCCTTTTTTGGGCTTTGTGGTTGGTCTGGATTATCATGGAAATTATTGTGAATTTGCGGGCTCGGTCCCTACGAAAAAAATTTCCCGCTACCACAAAGGCTGACCAAGGATCTGTATGGTTCATTTTCGGTGGAATGTATGTGTTAATTCTCATTGCATTTTTCTTAGCCATGAACGGGATTGGGCTGATGCCGACGTGGGTGCCCTTTGTGGGAAATGCAGTGATGGCCCTTGGCATCACAATGCGCTACCTTGCGATTACGCAATTGGGGCGCTACTTTTCCTCCACGGTGCAAATTGCGCCAGGCCAAACCGTCATTCACTCCGGATGGTATCGAAACATTCGCCACCCAGCTTACACCGGCGGATGGTTGATTGCCGTGGGCTTAGGTTTAGGGTTAGATACGTGGGTGGGGACCATCATTATCGCGGTGGGCCTCTTCGCGATCTATCGTCGGCGGATTCTCATCGAGGAACAGGCTCTTGTGAGTCACATGGGTTCGTCTTATTCGCACTATCGCCAGCATACGTACCATATGTTTCCATGGATATGGTAGGCTAGTCGCCTTGCGGTGTGGCGATGCTGCTGCTACTGGGATGCATCCGTGTAGCAATAAGGCATACTGGGCTGAGGATTGTCTGATTATTTGCCCTGCGCTATAACACAGGGCTTTTCTTATTGTGCAGACGACGCTCACTTGACCGATCGCGATGTGTTAACGATTCCTCTTGCTACCATGGCAACACTCATCGACGGTGTCGCTTTATCGCATTGGCGCTCTAAGGCTCTGATTCGTGCTCGATCTTATTCGATCTCCCTGTGCAGTCGGTATTATCAGCAAAGACGCTTTGCGCCTGGCTTGAGCAGTGGTGCTAGAGTTAAGAGCCGCAAGGGTACAGACAGTACGCGGCACATGGTCATAACCCAGAAGGCAACGCTGAGGTCTTAAATGAACGTCACTTCCGGGCCATTCTTGGGCGCTTTTTTCTGTATGGAGCGACTGGCACCTGAAAACGACAAAAATTGGCGCGTAGCCTAAATTTCTCCTGACTGAAAAAAGGGTTTTATGGCTTCTTGTCGAAAATCGCTTGATGTAAGAAATTGTCGAAGGGAATCGGCAAGCGCTTAACAAGAAAGGACTCGGGTGTTATGAAGCTAACCGGGAAAGCCAGCATTTTAGCTGGAGTGCTCATGGCGGTCACTGTTACTCAAAGCTATCTGTCCATTTCACGCTCAGAAAAGACTCTGCATGAAATTCAGACGGTTTTTCAACGGGACAGTATCTTCAACAATGCCGTCCATAACATGGAAACGGCATTTTATGGATTCGATGACCAAATGAACATGTATGTGCTCGTGGCGGATTTGCCCCACCAGGGGAATTTGGCCCAAGTAACCTATGCCCAAGCGTTAGGGTTTTCGCATCAATTTTCCACGGATTTCAATCGGGCCAATGCCAACACCAGCCAAAAGCAGGCCGCAAAGATTTTGGGAGAATTGCACACACAAATTCAAGCTTACCGCCACGATGCGACCATTGTGCACCAGGATGTCTTAGCGCATAGGGTGTCACAAGCCATTACCATGCAAACCGTGGGCAATGCTCAGCCCTCCAACGCGATTATGCCTTTACTTCAGCAGTTAAATGCTATTAGTCAGGCACAATCGGCGACAACCTTGACCCGTATTATTCATGAACAAGAAAGTGATATTGCTTTTGCTTGGACAGCTTTGGGAGCGATGTTAATTCTTTTGTTGCTGGCCTTGGGAGCGGTCCAGCGTTATATGGTCAAACCGACACGGCATTTGGAACATATTGCCCGGAATTTATCCGTTGGGAATGTAGAGGAAACAGCCACTTATAAAAGTCGTGATGAATTAGGCGCATTGGCGCAGTCATTTCGAGCAATGACCGAATACCTCACTGAAGCAGGAGCAACGGCCGATGCAGTGGGACGAGGAGATTTGACCCAAGCGCCTGTGGCCAAAGGTGAGAAGGATGTGTTGGGCAAGGCGCTTGTCGCCATGCATAAAGGCCTTCGCGAGATGATTCAAGCCATGCAGGAAATGGGGCATCAAGTTCACGGGAGTGTGGCCGAACTCAGCAACTTGGCAACCCAGACGACCGATGCGACGCAGCAAATTTCTCTCGCGATTGCCCAAACAGCTCAAGCAACTGGCGAATCATCTCAAGGCTTGCAGCAAATCGCAGCGTCCATGCAGCAGCTGAAAGCGGCTGTAGAACAGGTTGCCTCGGGCACCCAAGATCAAGAACTTCAAGTACAAAATGGGGAGCAGGCATTGGACCAAATGAAATCGGCCCAAGGGTCTGTGGAATCGGCCGCGAAGCGTATGGAGTCCCTGGCTCAAGCGTCACGGCATAACGCAGTTGAAGGACGACAACAGGTCGAAGCCACTTTGTCGGCCATGGGGCGTATTGCCGACGTGACCAAGGCCACGGCTGACGCTATTGGCCTCCTCGGGCAACATTCGGAACGGATCGGAGCCATTGCGAGTACGATTTCTGAAATTGCTTCCCAAACCAATATGCTGGCGCTCAATGCCAATATTGAAGCAGCGCGTGCCGGAGAACATGGTCGGGGCTTTGCGGTGGTGGCCGATGAGGTACGCAAATTGGCAGAGCAATCGGCGAAAGAGGCCGAGAATGTGAGTGAGCTCATTCGAACGATTCAAGAAACCGTCCAGCACGCGGTCCAGTCCACGGAAAAGGGGCAACAAGAAGTCCAACACGGGCAATCCTTGGGTGAACAGACGCGGAGCGCTTTGGAGATGATGGAACAAGCCGTATCAGAAGTGGCTAATGAGATTGGCACGTTAGCTGCGACCGTCAATGGCTTTACGGTGCAAAGTGCTGGGGTGGATGAAGGGATTAAAAAGATTTCGCGCATCGCTCAAGGCAATGCTGCCACCGCGCACGAAATGGCCGTAGCGTCGGCTGATGTGACGGATACCATTCAAGGCCTCGCGGCGATTTCCGAGGAGACGGCGGCTGCAACCGAAGAAGTGGCCAGTACCAGTCAAGGCGTTGCGGAGTCGGCTTCCGGGTTGTCGGCTAAGTCGCGGGAGTTAGCCCAGGTCGCAGCCCAGCTCGACGCAATGGTCTCCCGATATCAGTTATAGGCGACGGTGGTTCGCTGGAATGTGACTCAGTAAAGGAGATACGGATATGCGCTTATTACCCATTAATCAGTTGGAGCCCGGGGATGTAATCGCGGATACGTTGCGCAATGCCGACGGTCGCGTGCTCTTGCGACAAGGAGTAGCGCTCAATGCCGATATGATTAAGGCCGTGGAGCACTGGGGAATTCCCGCGTTGCCCGTTGAATGGCCGGGATTTGAGGAGATTGATACCACACCGATTGTGTCGTCCGCATTGATTGACAAGATGGCCGCATGGGCTAAGAAGCCAGGAGGCTTGGATAGTGCGCGGCTGCATGAGGGACAAGCATTAGTCCGCACGATGCGCGATGAACAACTTCTTGCGCATGCTCGCGCTTTTGAAATGTTGTCGGTGTATCAAGCCGGTAGTGCGTACTTAAGTTTTTACGCCAATTTAGTTGGGCTGGTCATGCGCTTAGCCGATCAACTGGCGCCGGAGTGGTCGGAAGCTTATGGACTTGCTGCGCTCTTGTATGGGTATCATCATCCGGGCTTAGACAATGGGCAGGTCCGGGATCTTGCGCCTGCGGAACTGGCGGACTTGGTTCAGACGCTACGGCAGATTCGGGTGCCGGCACCCGTTGTTACGACGCTTCTTCACTACCAGTGCCGCTATGACGGGTCCGGCACACCGCCATTAAAAGGAGAAGAAATTTACCGCGGCGGAGCGTTATTGGGATTGGCTTCCGCATTTCTGATGCTGGTGTTTCAAACGGATGGGCAGGCGTTGCCAGCGCACGAGGCCCTAGAGTGGGTGATGGGCGGCGGTGGCACGGATTTTTCTCTAGAGGCTGTACGCAAACTCGGTCGCGTTGTTGCGCCCTATGCGACCGGTCAGGTCGTCTCGTTAGGACGGGAAGTGGCGGTGGTGTATCACGTCCCGGCGGATTGGCCCAATCGCCCATTGATTTTGATGCTCAATGGCGATCACCAGGGACAGAAAATTGATCTGCGCCAACCTGACCAGCAGACACGTGTGATCTCCGGTGTCTATCAGAAAAGGCTCTGGTCTTAACAGAGAAGGGGGACGGACAATCACTATGGAAGCCAATGTCGAACAAGTCATGAGCATTTGGGGTAAAATTTGCGGACCGGGTCTGGAAGAAGCAAGTCGCGCGCTCAGTCGGATGACGGGATTATCGTTTACGATGGAAGACAAGGCGGTGAACGAGGTTGAATGGAAAGAGTTGCTCGACAAATATGACGCGCGTCCTGCCTCAGAACTCTATGCTGTCAATTTGAAGGCGACGGGATTAATTTCTGCTCGCATCATTTTGTTGTTTACCCCCGAGAACAGCCGTCGCTTGGTTTCAACGATGATGGGGGAAGAGGTTGGTCTGCCTTTAGACGAGGTCTCATTGTCAGCGTTAGCCGAAATCGGCAATGTCGTGGGGACGGCTTTTCTCAATGTGTTTGCTAATGTATTTGGTCAAGTGTTTGAACCGACAGTGCCCGAAGTGAGTCAAGGCCAAGGGAGCAGTGTCTTTCCGATGTTCGCTGTGCATCAAAAGGTTTTAGTGACGGAAGCGCTCTTTCGTGTGACGGGTGAGACGCTGACTGGCGAAATCCTCATCGCCCCGGTCAAGAAGGGAGACGAATAAGATGACGATATTGGTAGTTGATGACGCCGCGTTTATGCGGATGCGTCTCAAAAAGCTATTAGCCGAACAGGGGTTTGCGGTTGAGGAGGCCAGTGACGGCAAAGAGGCTGTGGCGCAGTACCAAGCGCTAAAGCCGGACTGTGTATTAATGGATATCACGATGCCGGAGATGAGCGGCATTGATGCGTTGCAGGAAATTCGTCGTTTGGATCCGGATGCTCGGGTGATTATGGTTTCCGCGCTTGGCCAACAGGCGATGGTGATTCAGGCCATTCAACACGGGGCGAAGGATTTTATTGTGAAGCCGTACGAACCGGACCGCGTGCTAAGTGCGTTGAACAAGGTGCTGTCTATACAAAAGTCATAGAGCTTGAAGGAGTCATTATGCCCGGAGTTTTAATTGTTGATGATTCGGCCTATGCGCGCTTTGTTCTTAAAGATCGCTTTCGGCGCTTGGGATGGGAGACACGGGCTGTGGGGGATGGATCCGCTGCCATAGAAGCGATTGCCCAAGATGCCCCAGATTTAGTGACACTAGATGTCATTATGCCAGGGATGGACGGCATTGAAACGGTGAAAGCCATTCGCGCTATTTGGCAAGGCCCGATTATCATGGTGTCGAGCCAAACCCATGGAGGAGCCGACAAAACCTGGCCTGCCTTGGAAGCCGGCGCCAGTGATTTTGTCGGCAAACCGGCACCCGACGCGCCGCTCGACGAGGTGATGGATCAAATTCTTGCGAAGTATGAGGCGTGTCGGGTGCCTTATCCACCGGTGGCACACCCCTCTTTAAGAGAACGAACATTAAATGGCGTTCAAGCCATACTCATTGGGGCATCCACGGGCGGGCCTGCTGCCTTAGCTCGGGTGTTGACACATATTGAAGCGCCCATTCGAGTGCCCATCATCATTGTCCAGCATATGCCCTCGACGTTTACCCCCTCCTTAGCCCAACGCTTGGGCAAAATATTGGGGCATCCCGTCTATGAATCTCCTCTTGGGCCCGAGAAACTGCCGTGGCATTCGGGCCTTGTGGTGTTAGCGCGCGGAGGTTATCACTTGCGGATGGATTCTTCGGGGGTATGGAGCGAACCAGGGGCTCGGGTCCATGGCGTCATGCCGGCGATCGATGTCAGTGGGGCTGATGGGGTTCATACCTTTGGGGCGGGATTATGTATGGCCATTTTGACCGGTATGGGAGAAGACGGGGCGCAATCAGCCGTCTCGTGTCGCCAAGTGGGCGGAACAGTTTTGGTACAAGATCCACAAACCGCGGTGGTTTGGGGAATGCCGCAAGCGGTGTTGAACCGAGGCGCAGCCACTATGATGGGGACGCTAGATGACATCGGACGGTGGATAAATGAGGTGATGCATAATGACCACGGCATTTTTAGATCAGGAATGGCATGAATTTCTCAAGACCGTGGCGACTCACCCCGATTTAGTATGGGACTTGCACAGTTACAAGCGTCCACAAGTGGAACGCCGCCTGCAAGGCTTTTTACTGCGTGAGGGATATAGCTCGTTGCCGCAATTAGCCGCTGCATTAGCCTCACAACCCGATTTGGCTCGGAGAATGAAGAATTTTGTGACGGTGCATGTCAGTGAGTTTTTTCGCGATAGGTCGTACTGGGACCGTTTGGATGCCGTAGTAGCTCAAGCCCCGTGGGGCCATCAAGCGCGCGTATGGTCTGCAGGCTGTTCTTGGGGAGCAGAACCCGCAACTGTCTGGTTGATGCAACGAAAGGCTGGCCGGCGTTGTGAGATCTGGGCCACCGATACCGACCGTCCGGTGCTCGAGGAGGCTCAGACGCTAACATTTCCCAAAGAAACGTGGACCGCTCAATTAGAGCCGTATCGACCATTTGTGAAAATTTATCCTAACGGGCGGTGGACGCTGGAGGAAAGTGCGCGGCAAGACATTCATTTTGCGGTGCAAGACCTCCTAGAGGCCCATGCCTATCCTCAGCAATTTGATTTGGTGTTGTGTCGGCACGTGTTAATTTATTTTTCCCAAGAGGCGAAGCAACAGGTTTTATCCACGTTAGTGGATTCGTTAAAGCCAGGGGGATACCTCTTTATCGGGGCCGCCGAAATGTTATTGGAAGCCCGGGATATGGGACTGCAAGCGGTGTCGCCTTCGTTATTCCAAAAATCTACGTAAAGGGCGGAAGGGGAAGCAGTTAAAGGATACGGGTTAGGGATGATGGGGCGGGATAATGTCAGTGCAACGGGCCCTTTAACATGGCATGAAATGGTGTGTTTCCGGGATCAAAGCGGCAGAGAAAGCCGAATAGGATACGATGGCAAATGAAGATGTTTTTAGAGGGGACAGAAGCCTCCTAAGCGGCTCGGACTTAGAAGGCTTCTGTCTAGGCTGTCGTTAAGGTGAAATTTTATCTAAGGCTTGTGCACGGGTTTTTACACCAAATTGGGCGATAATAGCGCCAATCACCAAAAACGCAATAATCAGAGCAAAGGATTTGGCAGCCCCTAGGGCAGGAATTAAGGGGGCGATCATTAAGATGCCAAAGCCTCCTCCCACATGGCCAATGCCATCGACCAGTGCAAATCCTGTCGTCCGTGCCCGCGTGGGGTAATTCTCCGTCGACCAGCTATAGGCCATTGGCATCCATAAATTAAATCCGAAGAACAGAACGATGGCTCCCAGCATGCTCCAGGCGACATGGGAACCCGCTATGACCATGAGGGCCCCCCCGATGATCGTGAGAATGGCCGCGATGGGGAGCCATGTCCGGCGTTCCAAACGTTCGCTATAGCCAAAGGCGAACGTGGCACTCAGGATAAATCCGATGCCACCCACCGCCGCAACTAACCCGGCTTCAGAGGGTGGAAACTTGAGCGCCGTCAAAATGGAAGTGAGTCCGGCCGCAAACGTATAGACCGTGACATAACTGAAAACCCAGACGCCTAAAAGAATGACGGTGCGCCGACGGTAAAGGGGATGGGTTAATATTTCTCGGTAGGGATGATGGGTGCTGGTGATTATATCCGGTTCTGACAAATCAGGCGGTGGCAGTGGGCGATGGATTTCTGCGAGGCTCTCCATGCTACGCACGACGTCAAGGGCTTCTTGTTGCTTGCCAACGGACACCAGCCAACGTGGCGACTCGGGGAGTTGAATCCGTAAGATCACCCCGATGAGCGCTAATAGGGCCCCAATGATATACATGATGCGCCATCCGTCTGTAAAATGCGGAGTTGCCATGGCGAAGGGCAATCCCAATGGCCAGGGAGCAGCGGGAGTTGTCAGGACTAACCCCATCCAAATGCCCAAAAACGCCCCAATGGACGACAGAATAAATAATAACGAGGTAAAGCGAGCGCGCCCAGATTTCGGAGCGACCTCGTTAATATAGGTGTTCACAATGGCTAAATCCGCACCAATACCTAATCCGGTTACAGTACGCGCAAGGACAAACCAGGTTAATGAGGGAACGATGGCGGTTCCCAAAGATCCGAGTCCTGTGAGGATAAGGGTAACCATGAGCATGGTGCGTCGCCCTACACGGTCGGCTAGAGGGCTTAATATCAAGGTACCCACGACGTAGCCTAAAAGGTTGAATAGGACGGGCAATCCAATATACTGGCTGGCGTCTTGGGGAGAACAACCGTGCACGAGGGCACTACAGGTTTGAATGAAGGACACATTGATATCAAAGATATCGTAAAACGTGAATAAGAATCCGACCCCGAGCACGCCCACAAATAAATTGGGCAAGGACCAAATGGGAATTCGGTCAAGCCGCGCTATAATATGGTGGGGGTCGTGGGTGGTGACAGATGGCGAACCATTCATGAAGATCCCTCCCAGTTGAGTATTATCGCGTGGAATCTGCAGGCATTAGGGATTGCGGCCCTAATGCCTGCGCTTGCTACCGTCGGCTGTTAAGGTACGTGGGCTGGGTTTGCACCGCGGATCCGGTTGTGGGCAGAGGCAGACCTGTTTGCCAATCGGTCACCGTCATAGCCTCGTTAAACCATGAGTCGGGCGCGTCTGCCCCCCAAAATGTCTGGCGTTGTTCATCTTCTAAGCTCCAGATAATCGGATCCCAATCGGGGTCTGCTAAAAGATAGTCCCCCGTAAAAAGTTCCAAACGATTCCCATCGGGATCGCGCAGATACAAGAAGAAGGCATTGGTGGTTCCATGCCGACCAGGGCCACGCTCGACCCGGCGATGATAGCCTTGGGCTCCCAAGACATCGAGGCCACGCAATAGACTGGGGACGGATCCGCTAATAAAAGAGGCGTGGTGGATCATTGGCGTACCCACCCCAATTTGAAGCGCGAGATCGTGAGAGGTTTGTTTCCGGTGGAGCCATGCTCCCCATTTGATCGGTGGGGTATCGCTAGTCACAGTCATTTCGGAACATCCAAAACCTAAGGTATTAGTATACCATTGGTAGGCCGGATCGATTTCCGACACAATAAAGCTTACGTGGTCGAGTCGCATGACATCAAAGCCGTGGTACTGATCATAGCGTTGGAGCATCCATGGGGCTTTGGCACTCTCCCAGAAGAATTCTAGGGGAAATCCCCATTGGTCTTGAATGCGAAGGGCTTCTCCTATGCCGTGTTCGGTTCCCGCCGGGACACGTTGGAAATAGCGGGCGGTGGGTTGATATAAGCGTTCTAGAATGTCTAAATCGGCGGCACCGCGGACTTGAAAAGCCACATGACCGATTCCGGGGGAATCGGCACGACGAAGAATCAGGCAGTGATGGTTGCGATCTTCTAATCCGCGTAGGTATAACGCATCAGGTGTGGCCTCTGTGACGACAAATCCAATCGTGTCTACGTAAAAGGCTCGGGCTCGTTCTAGGTCTGTCACCCGATACTCAATGTGGGCAGTACGAATGATTTGGGGTGTGGTACTCATCCTCGAATCCCCCTTTTGAGTGAGTTTGTGATGGCGTCGGTACGGTTTAGGTCATAACCTGTGAGACTCAATGCCAGGAACTGCGTTTTGGGGCTGACGGCGAAGGTTCTGCATAAGATTAGTCGTTGCGATACAGTAGGGCCTCAACCCGCTCTTTGAGCGGTTCAAACGGATAGCTTTGGTAATAGGCACTAGCCATTCGAACAGGGTCTCCGAAGAAAAATTGCTCATAAAGGACTTGACGCTGTCCGAAGGAACTGACCGCGATATCCCATGCCAGGCGGTATAAACGATTGCGGCTGTCCGCATCGGCTTGGGCCGCTTGATAGTAGCGCTGAATATCGGCAGCGAGAAGCGGATTGGCAAGGTCTTCTTCAGACGGAATGGCCATTAAGCCGCCTGCGCCGATACGCTGAAGGTAATGAATAAGCGTGGGATAGATACGAGGAAAGATGTTGCGCATGGCATTTAGGGGGGCGAAATCGGGTGTCATGAGTCCCCAGCGATTGATGCTGGCGTCCGCTTCACTGGCTCGTTGAAAGGCTTTTAGCATTTCTACAGTCATCGCTGTTTCGGCGATTTTTTCTTGAACATGCTGGAATTGACCGATATTAATGGTCTCTGCAATTTTGGCCATGACGCCTAATACAAATTCGGCCTTCGCAATATTTTTGACGAGCACTTGATAGGCCATATGATTTACGGCACCGGTTTCGGTGTACATGCCGTTACAGAGATCTCCGCGCCCCAGAAGAAATATCCTGTCCCATGGAACCCAGACATCGTCAAACACGACTACGGCGTCCATTTCTTCAAAACGCGACCCTAAGGGATGATCATAGTGGCTTCTGCCATAATCGAAACTTTCGCGGCAGAGAAACTTGAGTCCGGGAATATCGCACGGGACAGCAAAGGCGAAGGCGTACGCTTGATCCTCAGGGCGATTTTTAATCACCGTGGAAGGAAAGACCAATAATTCATCGGCGACGGGTAGTGTGGCGAGCATGCGCGCGCCCCGAATTAACACGCCTTTGGTCGGGTTCTGCTCCACAATGTGCGCCGCGATGGGCGCATTCGTCGATTCGGACGCAGAGGCACCACGATTGGATTGAGGATTGATAAGAGTATGGGTAGTGCAGAGATCGTTTTCGCGAATGTATTCATAATAGCGTTGGATGTTATCACCAAAACGCGGATCATTGTCTCCAAAGTAGTCAGCTGCTGCAGCCAGTGCAATAACAGAACTATTCAAGTAGTCAGGAGAACGCCCTAACATTCCACCAGCATAATCGGCCCATTGTTTCATCATAATGCGTTTGCGAATAAGGTCCTCTTTCGTTTTGGGTTGTAGGAAGGACAAACTTACGCGCTCGCCGCTCGTGGGGGAAGGGTAGGTCATAATATCTTGTAAATTCGGATCGTGTTGCATGTCATAGAGATGGGCCATTGTGTGTGTAATGTTATGAAATGCGGGGTGTTCAGAAACATTTGTGGTGATTTTCTCTCCACGAATCCATAGTTCTCGATGTTGCTGGTTAATTTGGTCGAGATATTGCTGTCCCGTACGAATGCCCATAGGTGAGCTCCTTTCTTGTGCTTGTATCCTTATGGTTCACGGTGATTAAGGGGCCGAACGACTTCCAGTGTTATCAACGTGTTGCGAGGCGAGAAATGCTTTAATGGTGGATTGCTTATGCGCGCGGGCGAGTTGTTCAATAAAGGCGGGGTCTTTTCCGGAACGCATCGCATTGATAAGGCGATAGTGTTCGGTGAGCGAAGCCTGTGTGCGTTCTGGTAATAGTATGAAAATATTGTGACGAATTGCGTCTAAACTATCCCATAACCGGTGAATTTGTTCCGTTAAGACCGAATTTGGGCATACCGCATAAATGCCTTCGTGAAAGGCTCGGTTTAGCTGATGATATTTCAAGGGATCGGCTTGGTTTATAGCGTCGTGCATATGGTCGGTAAGAGCCTCAAGTTTTTCAAAATCCCGTGGCGTCATAGCCGCAGCGGCTGTGGCCGTGGCGTATCCTTCCAAAACCGCCAGGGTTTCGAGAGCGCTCACATAACGCGTACTGTCCATGGTAGTCACCAGCGCGCCAACATTGCGAATGTGCGTGACCAACCCCTCCGCCTCAAGGCGTCGTATCGCTTCTCGAATCGGACTCGCGCTCATATCCAATTCGCGGGCTAAGTTGTCCGTCACTAATCGGTATCCGGACGTTAGAGCGCCGCTGAGAATGCGTTGACGGAGTATGTGATACGCTTCTTCGTGTTTTGACTGCACGGTGTCATCCCCTTTGTATACTCGCTGTGTGAACAGTTCTCTTTGAGATTATAAATAAAAATAAAATAAGATCAAGAGTGTTCAGGTAATTAAAAATAAAATATAATGCATGTGTTTAAACGGTGTTTTTTCGGCCGTGTCGAGGATTTCTAAGGCAATTCTACAAGAAATCCTATATGATAAAAAATAAGCACAAAAGTGTGGCTATTTAAGGAGGCGGTTATCATCGCTTACGATCGTTTGCGAGGCTCGATTGTGCCCTTGGTTACGCCCTTTACCAAGGATAACCATGTGGACGTTGACACATTGAAGACCCTAGTGGAATGGCAAATCGCTGCGGGAAGTCACGGTTTGTCCGTTACGGGTACCACAGGAGAGCCCAGTGCATTGACGTTGGAGGAGCGGGAAGAAATTTTTGAGGTGGTGATCCGCCAGGTCCATGGGCGTGTGCCGGTGATACCAGCGACGGGAACCAATAACCTAGAAGAAACTTTAAGATTGACGAAACGGGCCGAAGTCTTAGGTGCAGATGGCGCTTTGGTCATCGTGCCGTACTACAATCGCCCATCTCAAGCGGGATTAGTGGAATACTTTTCGCTAGTTGCTCGGTCGACATCGCTTCCCATTATCATTTACAACATTCCGGGACGAACGGCTTTGAATATTGAACCATCTACTGTTCGAAAAATTCGGGATAAGGCCCCTAATGTGATTGGCATCAAAGAATCGAATAAGGACTTTGAACAGGTCTCTTTGGTCTTGGATCAACTGGGGTTGGATTTTCTCGTCTATTCGGGCATTGAAACGTTATGCTTTCCTATGCTAGCGATAGGGGGAGCGGGTCATATTAGCGCCACGGCGAATTTATTGCCTACCCCGGTGGCTGATTTATACAATTATGTCCGAGATAATCGTTGGCATGAGGCACGTGAACTGCATTATCAACTCCTGGCGTTAAATCAAGCGCTGTTTTGGGAAACCAATCCAGGCCCCTTAAAAACGGCCATGGCGTTGATGGGAAAAATTCAACCGGTTATTCGTTTGCCCTTAACCCTTCTTGACCCCCATAAGACCGAGGCATTAAGGCAAATTCTGATTCAATATCGCCTGCTTCCAGAGACAGGGGAGGCGCGGGCATGAAAACGTTACGATTTGCGGCGTCGGGACGCATTATGGAAGGAACATGGCAAGATGGTCAAATTCTTGATCATCAAGGCCGTCCCTGGAACGCTAATGACGTTCAATGGCTGCCTCCGGTCCCGGTTCGTCAAGTGATTGGTCTCGCCTTAAATTATCAAAGTCACGCGGCCGAACTGCAGCTGGATGAACCGGAGGATCCGGTATTGTTTTTTAAACCCCTCACTACGTTGATTGGTCATCAAGGCGCGATTATATACCCTCAGGGAGCGCAATATTGTCATTATGAAACCGAGCTGGCTGTTGTTATCGGTCGTACGGGACGAAACATTCGGGAAGAGGCCGCGTGGGATTATATTTTAGGGTATACGGTTGCCAACGATTTTACCTGCCGTGACTTTATTCGGAACACGTTTCGTCCTCCCGTTAAGGCCAAAGGATTTGACACCTTCTTGCCCTTAGGACCGTGGTTGGTCAGCGCAGAAGATATACCTAATGCGGGTCATTTGGCCTTGCGTACTGAGGTTAACGGACAGTTAAAACAAGATGGAAACACGCAGTTTCTTACGTACTCTATTCCTCAGATTATTGCCTATTTATCCGAGTTTATGACCCTGGAGCCATATGACGTGATTCTCACGGGAACGCCCACGGGAATTGCGCCCGTGCATCCTGGTGACGTCATTCGCTGCTCAGTCGAAGGGATTGGCGTACTCGAAAATCGCGTTATCGCCGAGCAGTAGATACAAGGAGGTTATCGCCCATGGCAACACCAACCCATCCGGAAATTCCCCCTTTTATTCCCCATTTGATTGGAGGAGAGTTTGTCGAGTCCGTGAGCGGGGAGCGGTTTGAATCCCTCAATCCAGATACCAATACGCCATTGGCCACAGTCGCTTCAGGATCTGCAGAAGATATTGATCGGGCTGTGTCTAGTGCTTACGACGCATGGCAGCGTTATTGGCGTGATATGACTCCGAAGGACCGGGAACGGTATTTATTTCGCATTGCCGACAAGCTGGAGGCTGACGATGAGGAAATGGCGATGTGGGAGTCCCTCGATACTGGCATTCCGATTCATCAGACGCGTGGTCAAGTTCACCGAGCAGCGGACAATTTCCGTTTCTTCGCCGAAATGGCGACAAGGAACTTGGGGGAATCATTTCCCAATCCCCCACATTTCATGAACTATTCTATTCGCCAACCCATTGGCGTAGCGGGACTAATTACGCCATGGAATACCCCTCTTATGTTGGAAACGTGGAAAATTGCGCCCTGTTTGGCGTCGGGCGATACCGCTGTGTTGAAGCCGGCCGAATGGTCTCCATTGACGGCCTATCGTCTAGCACGCCTTATTCAAGAGGCGGATTTGCCGCCAGGCGTCTTTAACGTTGTTCATGGATTTGGGGAGAGTGCGGGGGCGGCGCTCGTGAGCCATCCTCGTGTTCCCCTTATCTCGTTTACGGGCGAGACAACCACGGGTCAAGAAATTATGCGGACCGGGTCTCAATTTCTCAAACGGTTCTCCATGGAGCTCGGCGGAAAGTCACCGGTTGTGGTATTTGGTGATGCTGATCTCGAACGCGCCCTCGATGCGGTCCTCTTCGGTATTTTTACGTTGAATGGCGAACGCTGTACCGCGGGGTCTCGCGTATTGATTGAATCGAGCATTTACGACCGGTTTGTCGCCGGTCTTCTCGACAGAATTCCACGCATTAAAGTGGGACACCCGCTTGACCCGAATACGGAAATTGGACCGTTAATTCACCCAGACCATTGGGCTCGCGTGAAGTCCTACGTTGATTTATCTCCTGTGGAGGGCTTTACGGTTGCAACGGGTGGGCGGCGCCCTGCTGATCTACCTAATGGAAATTATTTATTGCCGACCTTATTGACCGACGTGCGTAACGATATGCGGGTTGCCCAAGAAGAAATTTTTGGTCCGGTTCTCGTTGCGATGCCGTTTGATAGTGATGATGAAGCTCTGAATATGGCGAATGATGTGCGTTATGGCTTAGCGAGTTATGTTTGGACGGGGAATGCAACCCGTGCGCAACGTTTTTCCTATGGGATCGAGTCGGGCATGGTGTGGATTAATTCTCAAAACGTTCGCGACCTACGCACTCCCTTTGGAGGATCCAAATGGTCAGGGTTCGGGCGTGAAGGCGGCCATTACTCCTTTGACTTCTACACAGAGACCAAAACAGTTCACGTGGCGACGGGGTCCCATAAGATTCCGAAGTTAGGCGTGTAATGGTGGACGACTAAGGAGGGACTGACGATGACGGATGAGGAACAACAGCGGCGTGCGCGGCATTTTCGCCAAGCATGTGGCCGTTTTGCCACAGGTGTCACGGTGTTGACAGCAACGGACGATGACCATGTTCATGCGATGACGGCCAACGCTTTTATGTCGGTGTCTTTAGACCCCTTGTTAATTGCCACGGCGGTAAGTCGTTCGGCCAAAATGCTCCCCATTCTCCAACGTCAACGCCACTTTGCTGTCAGCATTCTGAATCATGACCAACAATACTGGTCGGATAAGTTTGGAGGGCGTGGTCTACAAGCCTTAAATGGGTTGCCCATTCCCGTGCCGTTCTGCGAGGTATCCGCCCCTTATGTGATTATGGAACAAGCGGCTGCATGGTTTTTATGTACCGCTGTCCAAGAAGTCGAGGCGGGGGATCATGTCTTGTTGTTGGCGCGTGTCGAAGATTTCGGGACGTCCTCTGATATAGCCAAGCCCCTCGTGTTTTTTGGTGGGAGGTACTATCATCGCTTGGATGAGGAGCGTGACGCGGAAGGGTTATTACTCGAGCTCTAAATGTCGGCATGTTGGATAAAGGGGCAGCTTTTGAGGCTGCCCCTTTATCAGGGTTAGACTAAGCCTTTGCGAATATGTGAATAGGCAGTCGATGCCAGAGAAAGGGTCGAAAGGGAGAATGCGCTATGGCCATTGCAAATGCACAGTTATTTATCGGTGGCGAATGGGTTCAATCGGCAAGTGGTACCTATTTTGATGTCATCAATCCGGCAACGGAGCAAGTCATTGCACGCGTTCCCGATGCCGGTCCTGATGATATGCGTCGAGCGATCGATGCCGCGCACGCGGCACAGGCGTCGTGGGCAGATGCTCCAGCCGCTGATAGAGCGCAGATTTTATTGCGCGCAGCGCAGCAAATGCGGGCGCAGACGGAAGAGTTAGCCCAATTGATGACCGAAGAAGAAGGCAAGCCCTTGAATGAGTCCCGTGGAGAAATTGCCTATGCCGCCTCTTTTCTCGAATGGTTTGGCGAAGAAGCCAAACGTGTGTATGGCGAAATCATTCCGGCTAGTTCGGCCAATAAGCGGATTTTGGTGATCAAACGGCCCGTTGGGGTGTCCTTGGCCATTACGCCATGGAACTTTCCTGCCGCGATGATTACCCGAAAAGTCGGCCCCGCTTTAGCCACGGGGTGTCCCGTTATTGTCAAGCCGTCGGAACTGACTCCCTTATCTGCTTTGGCAATTGCCAAGATTTTTGAGGACGTCGGGTTGCCGCAAGGGGTTCTTTCTGTCCTCACGGGAACGCAACCAGGCCCCCTTGTGAACGTGGCGATGATGGATTTTTCCGTGCGTAAAATTTCGTTTACAGGGTCTACCCAGGTCGGCAAATTATTAATGACGCAAGCAGCTGAGTCGATGAAGCGAGTCTCGTTGGAATTAGGAGGTCAAGCCCCTTTTATTGTTTTTGAAGATGCGGATCTCGATGCAGCCGTTTCCAATGCGGTGGTCGCAAAAATGCGGAGTGTGGGGGAAAGTTGCGTCGCGGCGAATCGAATATATGTGCAACGATCGGTGGTTGCGGAGTTTAGCCGTAAATTGACAGCGGCTTTAGCCGCTATGCATATGGGCAATGGTTTAGATCCCAATGTCAGTGTCGGTCCGTTGATTGATTCTAGGGCGGTGGCAAAGGTTGCGCGTCATGTCGCGGATGCCCAAGAAAAGGGCGCGCGTGTGTTACTGGGAGGGGAGCGCCCCGAGGGACTGGGATATTTTTATCCGCCGACAGTTTTGGCAAACGTCGACGAATCCATGCTTATTACGCAAGAAGAAACATTTGGTCCAGTGGCTGCGATTTTAGCCTTCGATACGGAAGAGGAAGTGATTGCACGCGCCAATAATACCAGAGCGGGCCTCGCGGCTTATTATTTCACTCGTGATGTCGGTCGGGTCATCCGCCTCGCGGAGCAGCTGGAATATGGTATTTTAGGGGCAAATGATGGGGTTCCTTCCACGGCTCAAGCCCCTTTTGGAGGGATCAAAGAATCTGGCTTGGGCCGCGAAGGCAGCCATTATGGGATGGACGAATACTTGGATATCAAGTATGTGTCACTCGGAGGAATCAGTCGCTAAGACATCTGACCGGCGTTTTTCGTATTGAAGACGGGATAACGGTCGCGTGCACGTGATTTTCCGGGTGTGATAAACCCATCCTTTGGGTATGGTGGGCCATAAGTCATTGTAAAATAGTGGGCATGATTCGCGTGATGCGTCGATTGAGGTGCCAGAAGCAGCCATAATCAGTGTTTCAAACTAAGCGCCCAGGGGCGCTCTTGTTTGCCAGGACGAACTGAACACGGCAATTCCGAGCAAACTGCATGGCCAAACCATGCGGTTTGTTCGTTGTGCACATGGCGTGTGCTATAAGGTGGACGGGGGATGAGGGGCCCGAGGTGATTTCGCCACACCCAAAGGAAACCGAACTGGGCAAGCATGCATGACGCAAGAAACGTTAGCGAGGCATCGGCGGTCGATGCAACCGCGCCGACCCAAGCGCCAAACAGTGCCACAAAGTGGTCCGTAGACCTCGTGATGCCGAAGTGACCAAAGAGCTTTCCCGGTTCAAATCTTCCTATCCTTGATACTGTTCCATTAGGGAATATTGGGGATTTGGGAGTTCGCAGGCAAGCCTTTCGCAGAGAACGGATACCGTGTCATAATAGAGGACAGCAAAGGGCGGCTGAAGTCGCTCGAATAGGTGAGGAGGCCGTCGGATGGGACTAGCAGGCCTGTGGGGATTATTCAACGAAATTGTCATGATTGCGAGTGCCACGTTAGTGGCCATTGGCTGGTATTTTATTCGTCATAAGCAGGTGGAAGTGCACCGCAAGTTTATGCTTTCGGGCGCGACATTAGGGGCCGTTTTTTTTGTCAGCTATCTATTGAGTACGTTTTTAGTCGGCGATACCTTTTATGGCGGGCCTGCCAAATATAACGCTAGCTACCAGATTTTCCTTCTGATTCATATACTCCTAGCCACCGCTGCTGCCGTAATGGGCGTTATCACTTTGCGGTATGCGTTAAGCGAGCGGTTTAATAAACATCGTAAAATTGCGCCATGGACAGCAACGTTCTGGTTTATCGCTGCAATTACCGGGTTGGCGGTGTTCTTATTGTTGTTCGTGATTTTTCCACCCGGGCCGACGACAAAGAGCTTGATTCAGATTATTATTGGCCACTAAATGGCGGTTGAAAGAAAGGACGTGTCTCATCTGTGCAGGACTTAATTGCCAAATACGTTGTACCCCATGAGGAACCGTATCCTCTTCTCGTGTTATTGCATGGAATGGGATCAGATGAAGAAGACTTAATGGGCTTAGCGCCCTTATTGCCCAAATCTTGGGGACTCGCCAGTTTAAGAGCGCCTTATGCCTATGGTCCTGGGTATCAGTGGTATTCTTTGGCCAACGTGCGCGAGCCGGAACCCGCAGATTTTGCTGCCAGTTTGGAGGCTGTCGAGCAATGGGTGCGCCAGGTTCCTGAGCGTTTTCCTGGGGTTGACCGGTCGCGCATTGTGCTGGGAGGATTTTCGCAAGGCTCTGTGATGGCCATGGCCGCGGGATTTTCTGGCCGGTTAAAAGGGCTGTTGGCAGGGGTAGTGGTCTTGAGCGGTTATGTCCCCGACCATTTGATCTTGCACGAAGGCCCCGCGCAGGTCTTTTGGGGACATGGAGAGCATGACGGCGTCTTACCCTATGCGCTGGGTGAAGTGGGACATAAGCGATTAGAAGCAGCGAAGGCGCATGTGCAATTTCATGCGTATCCGATGGCGCATGAAGTCAGTGCGGAGGAAATGGCCGACTTAAGCGCCTGGCTTGAGTCGTTGTCTGGAGGGGCAAGGGGCTAATGCCAAGGGTTCGGCTCAAACAGCGGCCGCGCAGGTATCGGCCGCGTTTTCGATTTTGGGCATGGAGCGCAGGGATTCTAGGTGTTGGTGCTCTCGCCTTTACGCTGCCCCAACTGGTGCAGGTCCATCCGATATCCATCGCGCCACGGGCTCGGGAGGATGTCAGGCTTCCTAAAGACCCCGAGAAATGGTCGACGCAAGCAGGAAGTTGTGAGATGAAGGCCGCGCAAGGTCCTGTGCTGTTTGTTAAGGGGCAAAACATTGAGCGTCCCATTGCGTCGACGACCAAGATTATGACGGCATATCTTACGTTAACGAATCCGGCCATGCCGCTCAACAAGCGAGTGACCATTAACCGTCAGGAAACGGTTAATGACCGTTTGGGATTATTGAAAGACGATAGCGAGGTGCCCTTGCGTACGGGCATGGTCGTCACGGTGCATGATTTGCTGTGGGCGTTGATGTTACCATCCGCAGATGACGCGGCATGGACATTAGCACGCGCACAAACGGACAACCATCCCACGCAGTTTGTCGCGGACATGAACCGCGAAGCTAAGCTGTTACAGATGAACCGGACGCATTATA
This sequence comes from Sulfobacillus thermotolerans, assembly GCA_002951815.1. GTDB lineage: Bacteria > Bacillota > Sulfobacillia > Sulfobacillales > Sulfobacillaceae > Sulfobacillus > Sulfobacillus thermotolerans. The sequence continues at coordinate 2,699,014 of CP019454.1, read as the reverse complement.
CGGATCCAGATGGGGTGAGCCATGAGGGGTATTCCACGGCGCGTGATTTAATCAAGCTCACCACGGTGGCGATGAAAAACGCAACGTTTCGGCAGTTGGTCAAAACAAAGACCCAGCGTACACCGTTTGGTGAGCTGACTAATTTAAATCAAATGCTCTGGCAGTATCCGGGAACTATTGGGGTGAAAACGGGCTGGACACCTTGGGCGGGTAGCTGTTTAGTGTTTGCAGCAACTAAACGGTTGCATGGCCAACCGTTGACGATCTATGGCGTTGTGTTAGGGGAACCCTTGTTCAATCCGATGTTCGCGGACACGGCTCAGTTGATGAATACAGCATTTCATGTGCCGTGGACTCCACTTTTTCCTGCTAAGGTCCCAGTGGCAACCGCGCTGGTAACGACGAGCTTTGGGAAGAGGATCGAGAGTTTTTCACTGACCCAGGCGTTAGGGGCTTATGATACGGGAGAACAAGCGCATCTTCAATTTCGGTGGAAGAACCTGGGCGACCATTGGTCGAAAGGACAAACGGTGGGATATGGCCGGGTGGTGGCGCAAGGGTGGGCTCCCTCAGCGTGGGTGCCGATTCAGGCCGATCAATCATACCGGATGCCGTGGTGGAGTCATTTGTAGCTGCACTTGGTGAAATCCCCACTGAATAATTTTCATCGCATCGGCGTCCTCGGGCGGGAATCCATCTTGTGCGTGCAAGATGACCCCTAGTAACGTCACGCGGTGGCCGTCGATCATCTTGGTGGCCGTAAAAATGAGGTTAAAGCCTGCGGCCGTTGTCCAGCCTGTTTTCACCCCGGTCACTTCTGGATCCATAAAAAGAAGACCATTGAGATTGCGCACGATGGGATTGTGGGGGAGCGAGACTTCTTTAGTATCCACGATTTTTCGGAACAAAGGATTGCGCAAGTCCTGCTCAGCGATGATGGAGAGGTCCCAAGCGGTCCCTACCGATTGGGGGGAAAGGCCGTCGGGGTCGGCATAATGCGTGCCGTGCATGCCGAGCTTTACCGCTTCTTGATTCATTTCTTTCACAAAATGCGCGGTGCTTCCACCCATCGCTTCCGCTAGCTCCACCGCGGCGTCATTGGCTGACGCTAACATGAGGCCATATAAGAGCTGTTTGACGCGGTAATGTTCGCCCGGTGCCATATAAATATCAGACCCGCTTGTGGCGGCAGCATTGGGGGTGACTGTTAGCGTCTTGTTGAGCGGCAATTCCTTTAATGCTAGGTAAATCGTCATCAGTTTTGTGGTGGAAGCCATGGGCCCGGGTGTATGGGCATTGAGCTGCCACAACAATTGATGGGTATTGAGGTCCCAAAGCACACCTGAGGTTTCGCCAATGGCGAAGGGCAAGGTTGGGGTCGGGGTGTTGACCGGTTCGACACTGTAGACAATAGGGATGTTGCGATGAGAACGCTGTTGGCGAGCTACGGCCACCTGGGCGTGGGGTGAGGATAGCGCACGGTTGAGCCAGGCGGACGCAACCAGGGCAAAAACAATCGCCAGGGCCGCCCAAGGAGCGGGAGCCGGTTTTCTCCGGCGGGGTTGGGAAATCATTCAGTCTGCCTCCTGCAAGGGTCGTTGCGTATTATATTAGCAAAAGTCTCAGGCTTTGGGGGCAGGAGGGGTTTTTTGGAGAAATTTGTTCCACCATTCGGGGTTGTTGTCGATAAACGCGACAAGTGCCGTGAGGCGCTCGAGCGTTTCGGTGCTGAAATAATGTTCGATCCCTTCCACATCGTGTTCTACCACATCGTTTTCTCGGATATCAAGATGGAGGAGAAATCGTTCCAGGATTTGGTGGCGGGCGAGCAATTGGCGTCCCTCTGCCATCCCCTTCTCGGTCAAGGCAAGACCTCGGTAGCGTTCGACGTCAAGCCACCCATCCTCTTTGAGCTTCCGAATCATTTTGCTCACAGAGGCTTGGGAGATATGCAAGCGCTCTGCAATATCTGACACTCGGGCATAGCCCTTTTCTTGTGTCAGGCGCCATATCGCCTCCAAATAGTCCTCTTGGTTGGGTGTGGACACGGTTCCTCACCCTCTTTTCCCTTTTCGTTTATGGTATGCGAGAATGGCGCAAAACGTGCACGCTCTTTGAGTTAGGACGAAGGGTGAATGCAGTCGTCATCCGGATGGGGATGATGGTCGGTTTCCAATTGGATGGTGACGTGGTGAATGGCAAAGTCTGTCGTGAGTCGTGTTTTGAGGGTGGCGAGTAATTGCTGCCCTTCGCGCAGAGACATATTGCCTGTGAGGACGTGGGCGGAAAGCACATTATATCCCGACTCCAATGCCCAGACATGGATATGGTGCACATCATCGACCCCGGGAATTAATCGCAAAGAGGCTTCAATCGCAGCCGGATCAATGCCAAGGGGGGTGGCTTCCATGAGAATGGCAATGCTTTTACGGGTAATGGCGACGCTGGCGCGAAAGAGAACGAGCCCGATGATAATGCCGGAGAGGGGATCAAAACCCGACCAATGGGTCCACAGGATCAACAGACCGGACACCATAACGCTGAAGGACCCGGCAGCGTCACTTACGGCATGCCAAAACATTGACCGCACATTGAGGTCGTGTTCCTCATGGCGTATGAGCAAAAGAGTGATGGCGGCATTGAACACCAATGCCAAAAGCCCCAGCCAGACCATCACCGGAGCCTGTACAGTCTGGGGGCGAATGAGGCGGTAAATGCCGGCGGCGATAAGGAGAGTGGATAAGATGACCAGCGCTAGCCCGTTAATGAGCGCTGCCAAAATGCCGCTGCGGCGATAACCATAGCTGAGCCGAGCGGTAGGTGGATGGGCCTGGACCTTCGCGGCATAATAGGCGAGAGCCATTGCCCCGCTATCACTTAGTAAGTGAAGTGCATTGGACAACACCGAAACACTATGGCTTTCGAGTCCTCCAATAAACTCAACAATAAAGATGATTAGAGTCAGAATGAGCGCCCATGTTAATTGCCGGACAGCGTGCGTGGCGTGATGTGATGAATGTTGGTGCACTAGTTCGTCCTCGCTCTCCCATTGATATACTATTATACTGCGTCTCATGGCTCGTGTGACACGGACGCGCGTTCAACAAAGGAGTGAATGATGGTGGCCAAGCCTTTAATGATTTTTGATTTCGACGGTACATTATACCGAGGGGACGAGCCCTATTTGTATTATGCCCGTCGGGTGGCCGACTGGTTAGATCCCAAGACGGCGAACGACTACTTGCGCCGGGTGCAAGCGCACATAGCGGGTAGCGATATGGTACCCGCCGCCGATAATTGGGAAGCGGTGGTGCGTTTGATGGAACCATTTGGGCAACGCCTGACGCCTGAACAGTGGCAACAGGCTTTCATGGACACGCGGCGTTATATGTTAAGTGGCGAATGCCCCCTAGAAGTGCCGCAAGGTCTGGCGGAATTTTTACAAGACGCGCGGGGCCGGGCAACTTTAGTTATGGCGAGCAACAGCCCTTATGAAGCGGCGGTGCCTCTATTGGAGCAGATGCATTTGGATCACGCATTTGACGTGATAAGGTCTGAAGCTAACAAACCTGCGGGGCTGGTGGCAACGGTCCGCGAGGTGATGGGACCTAGGTATGATCCTTCCCGGGTTTTGAGTATTGGCGATCATTATATCAATGACATTGCTCCGGGCGTTCAAGAGGGATGGACGACCGGACACATTAGTCCGCGGCGCATTTTTCCTGGCCCTGCGACGTTTCAAGCAGCGACCCTAGAAGAAATTTTACCAAAAGCCAGGCAATGGCTAAGTCAGTACCACGAGGGGGATTGAAGCGGTGGCAACCATTCGGTTTTTTGGAGGCGTCGGCGTGATCGGTTCGAGTAAAATTCTTATCGAACAAGAAGGCTGGCGGATTCTCTTAGACTTTGGATTGGATTTCAGCCCGGGCTTGGGGCTATTTCGAGGAGCAGTGAGGCCCAGGCCTGGGCATGAATTGTCGGATCGCCTGAAAACGCAGATGGCCCCGCACATTCCTCATCTCTATCGACCCGAGTTATTAAGGAGCATCAACAACTTACCAGGGGGCTCTGATGGCCATACCGCGGTATTTATTACGCATGCGCATCTGGATCACATTGGACTAGCAGGGGCGATTGACCCAGCCATTCCAATCTGGGCGTCGCCGGAAACCGTGCAATTGATGCACGCCCTAGAAATTAGCGGGGAAGATTCTGGTGGGGAGTGGCCCGTTTTGCGGCCTATGGCAGCCGAACAGCCCATAGCATTTGGACCTTTTCAAGTTACCCGGTATGCCGTCGATCACGATATCATCGGCGCATCGGGGTACGCGGTAGAGACCGAGGACGGCGTGGTAGCCTTTAGTGGAGACCTGCGTCTTCATGGACGCCATCCGGAACAGACGTGGAAATTTGCGCATAAAGTGCGCGGGGCTCGTGCCCTCATTATGGAGGGCACGACACTGTCTTTTGGATTTCAGGACGCGACCCGTACCGAAGAAGACGTGGATCAGGCCTTTGCTAAAATTTTGGCCCAGACGCCAGGACTTGTGTTGGCGACGGTTTACCCGCGCAATATTGAGCGGGTGGCGGCTTTTATCCAAGTGGCACGGGAGATGGGGCGGACTTTTTTATGGCCTGAACGCATGACCCAGTTTTTTCAAGCCATGGGGCTGGCGGCTGAGTCATGGGACGCGGACCACTTGGACCCCATACAAAAACATCCTGAACGCTACATAATCCAATTGACGGCTCAAGATTGGCCTATGATGCTTGATTTACCTATGGGACCGTCGGCCACGTTTATTCATGCCAATGGAGAACCTTTAGGAACGTTTGACCCGCATTGGACTCTGCTACAAGATTGGCTAGCGGTTGTTCACACCAGTTTTTGGGCGATTGGGACGGGGGGACATGCCAGTCCAGACGATATACGGGCGCTCCTCGATGTTATTCAACCCGATATTCTTTTTCCTCTACACTCAAAAGACCCCGATCGCATGCTCCCCCCTGTGGGAACTGTCCGGTGGCTCCCGGAAAAAGACCGGTTGTATGATTTGTCTAGAGGAAAAGGATAAAATTCAGGAAATCTTCATTTGGCTAATAGAGCTTGTCATATTATAATGTTCACGGCAGAAATTCGTGTGTTTTGTACATCGATGTGGGAGGTTGCTTCGTGAGAATACTTGTATTAGGTGGAGATGGATATCTTGGTTGGCCAACCGCCATGTATCTGTCGAAAAAAGGCCACGATGTCGCAGTGGCCGATAATTTTGTCAGGCGTCAATATGATTTCGAATTGGGCGCAGAGAGTTTAGTACCGATCGCCTCATTACAACAGCGCATTAAAACATGGAAAGATGTTACAGGCCTCCACATGGATTTGTATGTTGGGGATTTGACGGATGCCCGGTTCGTGCACCGCATGGTTGGGGAATTTAAGCCTGACACGATTGTGCATTATGCAGAGCAGCGCTCGGCCCCTTATTCCATGATCGACCAAGAGCATGCCGTCTATACCCAGACCAATAACGTGGTCGGGACCCTTAATGTGATTTACGCCATTGCGGAACTCAACCCGAATATTCACTTAGTGAAATTGGGAAGTATGGGGGAGTATGGCACACCCAATATTGATATTGAAGAGGGATATTTGGAAATAGAACACAATGGGCGTAAGGATATTCTGCCTTATCCTAAGCAACCCGGATCGTTCTATCATTTGTCCAAGGTGCATGACAGCCACAACATTTTGTTTGCGTGCAAGAATTTTGGCCTTCGCGCTACCGACTTAAACCAGGGCATTGTGTACGGGGTCCAAACCGATGAAACCGTGTTACACCCCGACTTGGCAACCCGGTTTGACTATGACGGAATTTTTGGCACCGTCTTGAACCGGTTTTGTATCGAAGCAGTTCTAGGCCATCCCTTGACGGTCTATGGTCTAGGAGAACAGCGCCGAGGGATTTTGGACATTCGCGATACCGTGCGGTGTATTGAAATTGCATCGGAGAACCCTGCTCAAGCCGGTGAGTTCCGCGTGTTCAACCAATTTACCGAGGAGTTTTCCATTAAGGAATTGGCCGAACTCGTAGCCAAGACGTATCCGGGTGAAGCGCATGTCGAGTTGTCTGAAGATCCCCGTACAGAGGAATTGACCCATTATTACCGCGCCATCAACACCAACTTGTTGGACTTGGGTCTTGTGCCGCATTTGCTCTCGGACACCTTGATCGAGTCCATGTTTGGCGTCATCGAAAAATATCAGTCGCGTGTTAACTGGGATGTGATCCGGACTTCTGTCAATTGGCGCCGGACTCGTAATCCCTTATACAGCAACGAAAAATAAGTCCTGTACAACCGCTTTTGCTCTTTTTTAGGGTAAGAGCGGTTGTTTTATGTCCTCAATGCGCTCTCTCCTGGCTGCGAAATGTACTCCTGGCCTTGCATTCAGCGGGTATAATAGGGACACAAAGACCAATTCACTGCGGGAAATATCCCCATCCTTTGGCGGAAAATTGTACAATAGCGGTGGGGAGAAGCGATGGCGGACTGGCCAGGGGAGGCATGCGTGTGAAGCGAAAGTGGGGACTAGGCATATTAGGGGCATTAGGTCTTGGATTTGCTGTCGTGCGCATTAATGGCAAATTGCGACCGGGGCCTATGACGATGAAACTCGAACAGTTTTTCCTCACCAATCCTGTCCGGGTTGCCTATTTTGGACCTCGTGATGCGTTGCGCTTGGCGGGGGATTTGAGTGGTTTGCGGGTTCTAGAAGTGGGCATTGGCGTAGGCGTTGTGCTCTCAGAAATTGCGCACCGCGTAGGAGAAGGTGGGCAGGCTTACGGGGTCGACATTCAAAGTGAAGCCGTGCGCCGCACCGAGCATCGTCTGAGCACAGAAGGCGTCTTATCACGAACGGGTCTTGCGACGGCGAGTGCTACTGAAATGCCATGGGCGGACCAGAGCATGGACCGAGTTATCATGGTCGCCATGTTAGGGGAAGTTGCACCCAGTCAGCGCGTCACAGCATTAGAAGAAGCACGCCGGGTTCTCACGCCTGATGGACTATTGGTCATCACGGAGTTTTGGCCGGATCCCCATTATATACCACTAGCCAAAATGGTGCGGCATTTGCGCCAAGCAGGCTTTTCCGTGGTGGATGTGTTTGAGAAACCCATGTTGTATAGTGTATCCGCTAAACCAGTTCGGGCCTTTGAACCCTGACTTATTAACACGGTCTGTATCCGGACCGTGGAAGGTGGAAATCGATGAAACGCGTTGAAAAGCCCTGGGGTTTTGAGTTATGGTGGGCGGTGACGGACCGCTACGTGGGCAAACTTATTCATGTCAATCAAGGCCAGTCTTTAAGCTTACAATATCACCGGGTGAAGCATGAAAGTATGTACGTGGTCGCCGGAGAAGCCGACGTTTTGATTGGCGAAGAAGTGCGCCGTCTTTATCCAGGCGACGCCGTAGAAATTGTGCCGTTGACCAAACACCGCTTGACAGCCGTAACAGATGTGGACGTGATGGAAGTGTCCACCCCAGAACTTGATGACGTGGTGCGTTTGGAGGATAACTATGGACGTGAGGGCACGTCCACACCTTAAAAGGCGCCGTTGTCAAGTGAAAAATGAAGCCGCAGGGTTAACCTGCGGCTTCATTACTTAGCGTTTGCTTAATCCGTTCAGCGATGCTTAAAAAGACCGCGCCAGCAGGCGAAGTGGGTTCACTAGCCGCTAAGGGACGCCCTTTGTCTCCGCCCTCACGCACCGTCGACTCTAAGGGAATTTGTCCCAGCAACGGGACATGAAACAGGTCAGCTAGCGACTGACCGCCGCCTTCGCCAAAGACATTCATGCGCTCTCCGTGGGGGCAGACAACATATGACATATTTTCAATCACACCGATAATTTCTTGATGCGCCTTTTGTGCGACGTCGCCGGCCCGGTGGGCAACCTGGGTTGCGACTTGTTGAGGCGTTGTAACGAGTACAAGCTTGGCCTTGCGCACTTTTTGCGCCATATCTAACGCGACATCCCCCGTGCCTGGAGGAAGATCAATAAGCAAGTAGTCCAAAGTAGGCCATGCGACGTCCGAGAAAAATTGTTGCATCATTTTACCTAACATGGGTCCACGCCATACGATGGCCTGTCCCTCTTCCACAAACATTCCCATCGAAACAACATGCACGCCGTGCATGGACCACGGAATGATTTTTTCTTGTTCGTTCACCTTGGCTTTTTCTTTTGCTCCAAACATGCGGCCTTGGCTAAAGCCATAAATGTCCATGTCAATCACGCCCACCCGCGATCCCATGCGGGCCAGGGCCACGGCCAAGTTGGCGGTCACGGTCGATTTTCCGACGCCGCCTTTGCCACTTGCCACGCCAATAATGATGGTGCTATCCGCATCGGACATCATGCCCGATGCCGCACCTTGGCCGGGCAACGGTCCAATGAGAGGAGCTTTGCCCGAAGATTTGGGTGGGGGCGGGGTGACGTTGATACGCGTCCCCCCTTCCGAACGTGCTGGTTCTCCTTGACGCGCTTGTTGAGCGGCTTCAAATGCTTTTTGAAAGGCCACGCGGCGTTCTTGTTCGTTCATCACGGATAGGGTCACAGAGATATCTTTCACCTCCGGCAGACGTCCTAGAGAATGCTTGACATCTGCAGTAATTTTTTCATGCAGCGGGCACCCGTCGACGGTCAGTGCAATGTCTAAAGACACGACACCGTTCGGCTTAATATCAATGGTGCGGACCATATTCAACGTGACAATGCTCTGGCGCAACTCTGGATCTTGGACCTCTTCCAGAGCTTCTAAAACACGAGCTTGATCCAGCATATATCCACCTCGCAGACAAATTAGAAGCCAAGCAAACGGCGGCCTTCATCTGTCAGCATATCAGGGGTCCACGGGGGACTCCAGACGATGTTGACACGGGCTTCTTTGACCCCATCGAGTGTTTCAATGGCCATTTCTGCAGTCCGCGTAATGGTGTCATGTAAGGGACATCCGGGTGCAGTCAGAGTCATGTCCACAGTCACCGTTCCGTCGTCTTGTATGTCCACATTGTACACCAGTCCCAGATCGACAATGTTGACACCGATTTCCGGATCGCTGACTTCCTTGAGAACTTCCAACACTTGCTCTTTGCTGGGCGCTTCTGCCATAGGAGTCGCCTCCTTAATTTGAATTGGAGCTATGCCCTATATCCGAGCATATCACTCAGTATTATACCGCGTTTTGTTTTTTTCACGATCAGGCGGAAAAACTTTCTTGGATTGGGCGCATAACCCAGCATCTTTTGGTCACACTACGAATATGTCTAATAGGTAATCCCAAAAATGATTCACCATCCCGTGGCGGGTATCATCATCTTTCCTAGCCTAGACATAACGGAGATGGGGGAAGAACCATGAAAGGCCAAGAATCTCATGCAAGTTTATTGCGGCTGATGTGGTGGAGTCTTCGGCTGGGATGGTCGAAGAATAAAGAGGGGCGTAGGAGGGCGAGACGGCGCATCTGGGCGATGCTGGAAGCGCGGTGGATGCGGTTAGTTCCGGAGGCCGTTCCTGGTGATACCAGTGGGGTGACTCGAGCGGTGTGGTTGGGGGCCGCTTTAGCATCACGGTCCTTAATCCGTTACCCCCTGTTGCCTCGCAAGCTGAAGTCTCGATTGATTTGGCTCGTCAGGCTAGTGGGGCGCAACAACGGCAAAGCCTTGGTGACAGCCTATTTGGCATGGGCATGGATGAGAGATGTGGCCGAATCTCCTAGTACGATTGAAGCGCATGCCAGCCCCGATACGATTTAAGGAGGACACCGTCCTCCTTTTTTCATTTGTTCGGTCGGGCATAACGCTGTGATTTACGCCAGTAATAGATGGAAACGCCAAAGAAGACAATGGCTACCACGATTTTGCTGAAGAGGTGCGATGGGGCCTTCGTGACGTGATATTGGCGAGTAATGAGTACTTGCCCAGAACGGGTCAGGGCCGTCGCGGTCATCTCACCGGTTGTTCGTAGTAGGTACGAGCCGGCGTATTCGTGTGCAGCCGCCTTCTTTAAAGCGACGTGCACGGTTTTTTGTCCCGTAATTTTGAGGTCGATGACAGTGGGGACGAGCGAGTGCGAGACGACAATAAATGTTGTTTCTGAGGGTGCTTGCACGGGTGTCGGGGTGACGACCAATTCGGTTCGAGAGGAAGCCCATGCGAAAGAAGACACAATTAATACAGAGGCTACGGCAAGAAACAAGGTTCGGATTATGCGCACGGGCGTTATCCTTTCTGAGAAGTGCTTATCGATTATTCTACAACGCCCGACCTATGACGACAAAGAAAACTTTTTTGGCAGATCGGCCGAGAAGGGATTTGAAAATATTTACAGGAGTATGGTGATATGCGTATAGTGGAAGTAATTGGACAAAGGAGTGAGAAATGGTCATGGGCTTGATGAGACAGGGATGGCGCAATGAATCTGGACAAGTGCTACCGATAACCGTCCTCTTTATGGGACTAATCATTGGCGCAGCCGCCATCTCCATCGATGTTGCCAAGGTCTCGGCTTTGCGTAATCAAGCCCAAACAGCTACGAGCGCGGCGGCTTTAGCGGCGGCGCAAACTTTGGCCCGTGAGTTGCAAAGCGGATATAACGCATCGGCCAACTCAGATAGTATCCAGTATCCGTCAAATCCCACAGCGGTAGCAGACATGATTTATCAATCCAATATTAAGACGGCTATACCAAACAATGGATTGGATAGTAATCCGGTGGTCCACTATTACTTGGGTACTAGTAAAACCCCAATAACCGTATTGCCATCGACCATTACGGCGTCACAACTACCTATTTATGTGACGGTCCAGGCTAGCGGCTCAACAGTGTTAAATTTTGCCTCAGCACTGGGAATCTCAATGGCTAACGTTAAGCCTTTGGCAACAGCAGTGGTGGATCCCCAAGCCGAAGCCAATACGGCAGGCATGGTACCTTTAGCTATGCCTGCGAGTGCCAATTTACCGCTTGCTAATCCCTATGGAAGTGACGGATGGGATTCATATTTAATGGTAGGCAAAATTTATGATGCATTTCGGGGTTCAGCCAATGGGGGAGTTCCTTCGTGGGTTACGACCGGAACTCCCATTAATTTTCATCAGATCTATGGGGCAGGAGGAATGGGATGGATTGAGATGTTTAATTCATATCAACAATTAGCGTTTCAAAATTATATTGTCGCTGGTTCGACGGGTTCTTCTTATTGGAATGACCTCTCTAAGTACGGAATTGTTGATGGAGCCACGGTGTATTTCCCTGTGGCAAATCCAACGCCCACTAGCAATAAGGGAAAGAATGCTGTTATTCCTATTGTGGGTTTTATTACGGCTAAAATTCTCAATGTACCGAACACGCAGGGTACTAATGCGGGGTTTGAATTTAAGGTCATAAGCCAATTAGCCTTAAATGACACGAGTAATTTTAGCATAGGATCTTCATATTTAGACGCCAATTACGTAGCGCAGTTAGTATCAAATAACAACGTACCGTAGGGAAAGATACATGTATCGGGGATGTAGAGCGCATTCTGCATTCACTGCCACCACCACTGATGGGTAAACCGGATCGCCCCATACAAACTGGCCGCCCCCCATAAAATTATAACGATGCGGATAAGAACTTTGTTATTTGCCAACGATATTCCCGCGTAGAGGGGAAAATATGGGCTTAATAAACGCAGCGTGCTGTGAAATGGTGTATTTAATGCATAGAAACTTAGGGAGACAAGAGTTCCCGCCCACGCGTAAATGAGTGCCGGCAGGGAACTCTTGGACCATTTTGATGCTAAGAGTATAGCTCCCAATAGGTATGGGAGGCTTAGGGCGCTCAAGATGATTTCGTAGACATGATCTGCCGAATGGATAACGATGACTTGCTGATATTGCACCCAAGGCCAGACCCAGCGCGAGTGCCAACCGCTTTCTCCTAGCCACGGGCCAAAGGGCGTATGCCAGAAGATGAGTGAGTATCCCACAAATAACGCCAGGGCTATCACAATACCACTGCCCCATATGACCGCTCCCCATAGTTGTTGCCGGTTGTGATACTTGAAGCTTTGTATTAATAACACGAGTGGCATGATGCCTAATAAAGCGCCCGTAGGGTGGCTTAAGGCAGCAAGACCTGCCGTCACCGCGGCTGTGATGTATTTATGTTCTTGTGCTTGGAGAGTACTCAATAGACTCAGCAGGAGCATCAAAGGCTCAGTGTATAGGGTACTGTAAAAAACTGCCGCGGGATTAAATGCAAACAATGCCAAGGCTAAGGTGATTTGACCAGCGGACAGGTCGAATGTGGTTAAAAATCGGTTGAGATAGTATACGTCGGCAGCAAAAATGGCTTGCATGATGAGTAATGCGATCCATCGACTATGCGCTAGCCAAATGAGGATGGGTAACAACGGGTAGAATGCTGAGGGATGTGATCCATAGCCATAGTGGGCAATGTGCAAATAGAATAGAGCATCGTACTGAAACCACAAGGTTGCTCGGCTGGAATATGCTTCGCTCATGCTTAAGATGCTTTGGCGGGGATGAGAGTAGGGAAGAAGGGCACTGAAAAATACCCAGGCTTCGTGCAACAGAAAAAGTTCCACCCATGCAGGAATTTGAGGGATATAAGAGGCAAATCTGAATTTGTAAGGGCCGCTTTTCATGTGTTCCTCCAAGCTTCATTCCTGTCATCCGGGCTTTTCCCTTTTTTCTTCAACGTCGGACGGTCCTTCTGTCCGGTAAAAAATCGCTACCAGGCATTTGTATGGAATTGGGCGCTGGATGAGTGGAATCGCCAATATGCTGCCGAGCAGAAGCTCCAAGCCGCGGCTTCGCTAAATCGGCAAACGGTTGCGCATGGGCATCTCGATGGATGGTCCGCAACCACGGAAACTGCAGATATTTGATGGCGTTAAACTGCTTCTTCAAGGAGCAACCTCGTGACTCGTCAATGTGCGTTCCATGTTAAAATTATCCACTTTTGTGTATTCGACAACAAGCTAGATTATAACTCCTTCAGAAAAAGTAAAAATATACCGGAGAGTCCATGAAAAAAAGAAGGAATAGGATTTATTATGTCGAATAACCATGTGAGCAGGAAAATAATGTATCTTGCTACTGGGTTCGGCATCTACTTCGGAAAGTAGGAGGATTACTTTGGCGACCATTCAGCAATTTCTCATGGCGTTTATGGCCCGTTTAAAAGACAAGGATGGCCAGGCATTAGTGGAGTATGCTTTAAATTTTGGCATTAATTGCCATTGTCGTGATCGTGGCCTTGACGTTCTTAGGCGGAGCAGTACACAACACGTTGAATAACGTTGCAAATGCAGTGAACAACACAGCAGGCTAGACGTGGAGTCAAATTGCAGGCATAGCTTTAGCTGTGCCTGCTCCTGTGTTCCTTACTCGACTAGGAGGGGTTGTAGCACATGGCCATTGCCAAACGCATGGGCACGTTTTTCCGGGTTAACCGGTGGCTATTGGCTGGCGTGGTGGTCATAGGCGTGGCAGCGTATGTGTCAGCGCGGTACGTGCAGCTGGCTATTCAGCAGGCTAATGCGAAAGTGAAAAGTCCCACAGTCCAGGTTTTAGTGGCCGCTCAGCCGATTTCGGCGTATACGCCTGTTGCGCCGGCTTTGGTCACGGTGAAGACGTTTCCTGCGGCTTCTGTCCCGGTCGGCGCCTATTCATCGCTTAACGGATTAAGTGGGGCTTGGACAACGCAAAATGTGTCCGTCGGCATGCCCATCGTTTCCAGCGAGGTATTCTTTCCAAAAACGGCTAATGTCATTGCGGCTCGGATTAGTCCGCAGGATATGGCGGTTGATGTGCCCTTGTCGTCCACTGCGGCCATTGACGGATTGATTGTACCAGGTGACAATGTGGCGCTCTTTATCACGGTGACTAAAAATGGCCAAAAGGTCTTGGCAGACTTTATGAACGATGTGAAGGTTCTTGCCGTCAACGGGTCGATGGCTGCACCAGCGGCTCCAACGGTAGGTTCTAGCCCCAATCTTATTGTAGCGATGTCACCGGCCAAAATTGAGTCCTTGTTGTATGCTGAGCAATATGATGGAGGGTTTACGGCCGCTCTGGAATCGCCGCATACTAAGGCTAAAGCTCCTGCCCCATATGGCATGACCAATTTAGAAAGCGCAATTCCTTAAGTCAGAGGGGCGGGTGTCATGACAAAGGTTCTTATTGCGGCCATTTCTCCGGTTATGGACGCCATCGAACGTACCGTTGCGACGGTATCCCAAGCCCAAGTGGTCGGAACGACGGATAGCGTGCGGGAAGCGATTGATTATTGTTCCCAGGAGCGTCTTGATGCGATTATTGTGGATGAGACGCTGCTGATTGACAGCTGGGGCCTTACCGACCGCCTGTCCCGGGCGGATTGTCCGGTGATATTGGTTATTGAGAAGGCGAGCGCAGAGTCGGCCCGTCGAGCATTGGCCATGCATGCGGCTGACGTTATGACCACAGACGCTTTGCCGACGTTGCTACCCGCTTTGTTGCAACGCCTGCATCCGCAAGATACCAATCAAGAAATCGTGCACCGGATTATTGGCGTGTATTCGGCCAAAGGTGGTGTGGGTAAAACCACTTTGGCGGTAAATTTAGCGTGGAACCTTGCCAAGCTCTCGGGCAAATCAACAGCATTGGTGGACTTGGATTTACAGTTTGGTGATGTGGGACCGATGGTTCACGATCATCCGGATGTGACAATCCAAGAATTGGTCGAAGGGTCACCGAAGACGATTGAGCCTGATAAATTAGCGCGTTCGCTGATTGGGGTGGATCGGCTGCCGCTTGACCTGTTGTTGGCGCCTATTAATCCACAGTACGCTGATGCCGTGGAGTCTCACCACGTCAGAGATATCGTGACGCACTTAAAAGCGTCACATGTCTACACGGTGTGCGACTTGTCTTCGGGATTAACAGAGCAAAATCTTAGTGCGATGGATATGGCCGATGTTATTTTGCTCCTAGCCACGCCGGAAATGATTACGCTACGAACAGTACAGCGCTCACTTAAAGTTTTGGGGACTCTTTATCCTGCTGACGGGAAGATTCGGCTGGCATTAAATCGGGCGGATTCCGGGGTCTCGAAGGAGCAGATTCAAGAATTTCTAGGGCTACCCGTAACATATTGGATGCCCAGTGGCGGGGTTACCCCGGTACGTTCTGCAAATTCCGGAAAACCCTTGGTCGTGGTAGATCCCGGCAATGTGTTAGCCCAAGCCATCGAAAATGTGGCGAAGGCCTTAATTGAGGAGTTTGAAGGACAAAGTCGCAAAACGGCACGCAAAGAACAGGTGTAGAAGAGAGGGGTTCGGATGTCTTTACGCACGCGGATTAACGGCATGTCTCCTGGGGCTTCTCAGGCCTTTAAGTCCATTAAGACGTCGCAGACGTCCAAGTCCAATGACTTTGACTACTTGGGCGCCAATTTCATGGCACTGAAAAGCCGTATTCAAGACGCGTTATTGACGCAAGTGACATCGCCGGAAAATTTGTCGCGTGATGAACTCAGGAATTTGATTTGGAATATCGTTGAAGCCGATAAGGAAATTGCGCCGTTAGAAAAAGATGCATTAGTCCGTATTTTGGTGGATGAAATTTTAGGGTATGGTCCCATTCAAGTGTTGCTCGATGATCCGGAGATTTCCGAAATCATGATTAATGGGGCCAACAATATCTATATTGAGCGTCAGGGGAGTTTGGTCAAGACCAACATCGTGTTTCGCGATGAAGCGCACCTGCGTGCCACCTTAGAAAAAATGCTATCGTTTTCAGGTCGGCGAGTCGACGAGTCAAGTCCGATGGTTGATGCCAGACTGCCAGACGGATCACGTTTGAATGCGATTTTGCGTCCCCTAGCCGTGGCAGGCGATTCGATCACCATTCGCAAATTCTCCAAAGATCCGTTTATTCTCTCGCAGTTGGTGCAGATGGGTACCTTGTCTGCTGAAATGGCCACCTTTATTGAGGCAGCGGTGCGCGGCAAACTCAACATTGTCGTCTCAGGGGGTACGGGGTCTGGGAAAACAACGACGCTGAACGCATTTTCTGCTTTTATTCCGGGCACTGAACGCATTGTCACCATTGAAGACGCAGCGGAACTTCAGTTGCAGCAAGACCATAAAGTCACTTTAGAGGCTAGGCCTCCCAACATTGAAGGCAAGGGTGGGGTGGCCATTCGCGATTTGGTTCGCAACGCTTTGCGTATGCGCCCCGACCGCATCATTGTCGGAGAGGTGCGAGGGGGGGAGGCGCTCGACATGCTCCAAGCCATGAACACCGGGCACGAGGGTAGTTTAACGACTGTGCACGCAAATAGTCCTAGGGACTGTTTGTCGCGTATTGAAACGATGGTGCTGATGGCGGGGGCGGACTTGCCGTTGCCAGCTATTCGCTCGCAGATAGCGTCCGCTATTGACATTATCGTCCAGCAAGCGCGCTTGTTAGATGGATCGCGCCGGATTATTCGCATTACGGAAGTCGTGGGCATGGAGAGCGGCATTATTACCACGCAAGACCTCTTTCAGTTTGATCAATCCGGGGTGGATGAGGAAGGGAAGGTCATCGGCGTGTTTCACGGCAACGGAATACGTCCCAAAAACTTCGATCGGATTCGAGCCCAAGGAGTCGAGTTGTCTCCAAGCATTTTCGGTTTGGGATTGTGAGGCCAAGATGCGAGATTTAAGCATTGTTTTAGCCCTGACATGGGCGTTAGCGCTGTTATTAGTGGTGGTGGGGATTCGGGCGACTCGCACCTATCAATTGACACAAAGGCGTCTTGTTGCAATGGGCGCAGTGGTTCCCAAAGGGAGTAAGGCACCTAGGGTATCAATGGGTGTGCTAGACACTTTGCGCAAAACATGGAGTCAAGGACAGAACGCTGCTGCACTCAAGCTCCGCATGAGCGAATACATCTTGTTCATTGCTTTGGGATTTGTCATTCCCGGGCTTATCGGCTTTGTCATTCGCGGTATTGTCGGCGGATTGGTTTTAGGCATTGTTGGGGGCGGCGGGGTTCTCATCTATTTTCGTTATATGAAGGCACGGTATCTACGTTTAGCGGAATTGAGCTTGCCTGACTTTCTACGCGGCATTGCCGGGGCATTGCGTGCGGGGACGTCCCTCTTGCAGGCCATGGCATTGGTGGCCAAAGAGACTCCCGATCCCCTTGGTGCCGAAATTACGCGCGTGTTGCGCCGGGAATCGTTTGGATTCAGTTTGGAACAGACCTTGGAAGAGTTAACGAACCGGATTCCCTCTAAAGATTTGGCGTTGGCGGTCATGGTGATTAATATCCAGAGGGAAATCGGGGGATCTTTGGCAGATATACTCGATAATATTGTGGCGACGATCGTCGCGCGTCAGCGACTGGCTCAAGAAGTGCGCGCGTTAACGGCCCAAGGGCGCTTTAGTGGCTGGATTTTGACGGCGTTGCCATTCTTTTTGGGATTTGCCATTTGGTTTATCAATCCCGGTTACATTGACCCGCTGTTTCATTCCACTATTGGATGGATGATGTTGGGCATGGCTGCTGTGTCCGTAACCATCGGGGGATTTCTTATTAATCGGTTGGTGCGCTCGCCGGAAATGTAGGAGGCGTTGTGATGTTGCGCTGGATGGATCTGACAATTGCTGCGCTACTGGCGTTGGCGGTGATCTTCATGGCTTTATGGGTGAAAGATTTAAAAGTGTACAATCGCCAGCGTGCATTGGGTGCGCGATTGTCACCGTATCACTTGCGTCGGGATGAACTGGCGGATGAATTGGAGCTGCCCTTCATGCAGCGCGTAATCACACCCTTTGTGCAAAAAGTTGTCGTGCGTTTGTCACATGTCTTGACGCCTACGAAGGTGCGAGCGGAATTAGCGCGCCGTTTAAAACAGGCGGGCAGCAAGTTAGGGCCAGAAGCCTTTGTGTTATACCGCTTAGCCGTCTCCGTGCTTTTGTTGGCATTAGGTGTGATGTTGGCAATGGTGGAGAAAAGCTTACCGGAGTGGCAGCGTGTTGCGATTCCATTGGGCATGGGCGCTATCGGGTATATTTTTATGGGTGTACGCGTGAATACGCAGGCGCAAAATCGTCTCAAAATGTTAGAGCGCTCTTTGCCAGAAGTGTTTGACCTGCTTAGTGTGAGTGTGGAGGCAGGGCTAGCTTTCGATGGGGCTTTAAGGAAGCTAGTGACCAATTTAGACCCAGGACCAGCCAAGGACGAATTTACGCGCGTGATGTCGGATATGCAGCTGGGTATGACGCGTTCAGAGGCGCTGACAGCATTAGCCGAACGCACCAAGTCTCGCGAATTAAAACGATTTGCCGGCTTAGTAGCCCAATCAGACCGCACGGGTTCGGGTATTTCTGGAGCACTGAAAGTACAGGCCCGGGATATTAAAGAGGCGCGGGCTGCGCAAGCGCGGGAGAAAGCGGCGTTAATTCCCGTCAAAATCATTTTCCCGATGGTGCTATTTATTTTTCCCGCGATTTTCCTCGTCATCTTAGGACCCGCGATGTTGTCCCTCATTCGTGTCTTCCATGGGTAACACATTGAAGCGGATATGTGTGCGCAATCTGCGCAGTGGTGAAGTCGTAGGGGACAATATTGTGGTCGCGCAGTCCTTTTGGCAAAAGTTTAAAGGACTGATGGGCACTCAACTGCTGAAATGTGGCGACGGGATGCTGTTTCCTCAAACCAATTCCGTTCATATGTTTTTTATGCGTTATCCGCTCACCGTTCTTTATTTGTCTAAAAACATGACGGTCTTGCGCCATGTGACGCTTAAGCCGTGGACGATTGGACCCATTGTATGGCGGGCCTATTGGGTTCTAGAGTTGCCCGTGGGCAACTTTGATGTCCAAGAAAACGATAGACTAGCCATTGAGTAACCATTAAGGACAGGAATACTGACTGGTCGTGGCTTGATCCCCTTGACTGGGATCCTCCTGAACCATCGTGTAGCTTTGACCTATGGGAATTTTGTTGCTAAACCCCGGGATGGGGACAATGAGGGGATAGTCGGTCGACACCTTCACGCTTACAGTACTTAGTGAACCGGATGCACTAGGAGCCGGGCTTGGCGACGAGGTGGCTGACGGGCTTGGTGACGAGCTGGAGGACGATGTGGCGGACGCGCTAGTAGACGAAGGCGGTGAGCCACTGGGGGCTGCACTTGGCGTGGAGGTCGTTGGGGACGATGAAATGCTCCAATAGACGACGGCGGAAGAGGGGAATAAGCCGTCCGTAGCGATTTGGTTATGAATCGCACAACCAACGCTTTGGGTGCTTTCGCCGAGGGACGCGTCGCGAACGCCAATGCGCGCGGCTTGTTGAATGGTAATAAAGCCATTAAAGAGCAAACCCATTTGGATGATGGCGAGCAAAAAGAGTAAAAGCAAAGGAATAACGAGTGCAAACTCAACGAGAGCCTGACCTTGACGGTCCTGCCAGCGCGATCCTAGCCACGGCGCAATGCGCATAAATGTTCAGACTCCTTGCCTGCAATTTCTCTACTGTAATGGCACGCGATGTAATATGATTATCTTCAAGTGTACGGATAAACGCTAAGACTGTAAATAATTTCCTTGGAAAAGAACGTAGCGAGGCGTTTTGTGTAGGTTCCAAGAGAAAGTCTAAGATTATTGTCGAGCCAGGGGGATGTCGATGTTCACGGTCTATGTGGCGAGTCGAGACGAATTGCGCAACGCATTGACGGTTGCCGTGAAAAATATACCGGAGGCTATTCTCAATGGCAGTTCGTCTGACCTGCGGCAGGCCTTGGAAGAATGCGCAGCCGAAGTGCCTGGTGTTCTTTTAATTGATGACGCGCTTCTTGCCCAAAATATTGGGTTATTTGAGAAGGTCGCGGAGGTCCCCTATCCGGTTGTGGTGTTAGCGGCTCCAGCTGATGCCCAGGCTGCACGGCGCGCACTGACTATTCGTGCCAAGGATTTCATCAGTCTGGATCGGTGGGCAGAGGATTTGGGACCCATCCTATCTCGCGTTGCTGTTCCCATTCAAGGGGAAACCCGAGAAGATGGACGGGTCTTGGTGGTGTTTTCCTCAAAGGGCGGGGTCGGGAAGACGACCATCGCGGTGAACTTGGCTATTGGACTGGCTAAAGCCAGTCATCAACCCGTGGCGATTATGGATTTGGATATTCAGTTTGGTGACGTGGCGCCGATGGTGGGCGATGCGCCGCTTGTTACCCTTTACGATTTGGTGAAAAGTGGGGCGCCCGTTGACGCGGAGATGCTCAAACGCGCTTTGAAACGCGTGGCGAACAACGTCTACATGCTGGCGGCTCCTGAAAATCCAGAAGAAGCCGACGACGTGCGCGCGGAGCATATCGTACAAATTTTGCAACTCCTGAGAGAAACCCATGCCTATGTGGTGGTCGACACGGCGCCTGGTTATACGGACGTTAATGTGGCGGCGTTTGACTTTGCGGACACGATTTTAACGGTGTGTACGCCCGATGTTGTGACCTTGCGGACAGTGGGCCAGGCGCTACAAGTCTTTTATGACGGCTTTCATTATCCCAAAGACAAGGTGCAGATTGTTCTGAACCGCAGTGGGTCGCGGACCGGGGTGGAGACGGCGGATATCGCGCAAGTGCTGCAGTCTCCCATCGCATATCAATTGCCCAGTGACGGAGCTTTCCCGGTGCGGGCGGCGAACGAAGGGCATCCCTTGCTACTACAGTTTCCTGATTCGGCCCTATCGCGGGCCATTTACAGTATGGCTTCTGAATTAGTGCGAGAAACACAAGGACGCTCGCGTCAAGAGTCCAAGAAAACCTCTGCCAAACGGACCTTGTTCGCGCGTCTAACCGGAAGAAAACCTAAAGAAGTTTAGATGACAGTTCCCTGGGTCGGCGGTTGGTGAGCGCCTGATGCGCGCATATTACACCTGCACACACTGTCTGACGAGGGAGGAACGAGACGAATATGGTATCACGGGCGCGGCTTCTCTGGGGGATTCCAGTCCTGACGATTAGTGCGGCCTTGCTTTTTGCACAGCACTCCAGTGTCGCACGGGGGAAGAGCGTTGCAGATACAGGGCCTAGCCGCTTTACCAAGTATGCGATGAATGCGTCGAACAATGCGGTGATCGAAACGGCTGCGCTCAAACATTGGAACGTCGCATGGACATACTCAGCCAGCACCCCCTTACAACAGGCCTCTTTTGCTCAAGGTGTTATCTATGTGTCAGGCGACGGAATGCCTGGCCACCATGCGCTCTACGCCCTTAACGCCCAAACGGGACAGAAGCTATGGGCCAGGCCCTTAGACAACATGTCGATGACGACCCCAGTGGTAGCACACGGTTTAGTGTTTGTCGGCACGGGCAATCAAGCATTTAGCGCGTCGCAGCAACGCCGAGTGAATCGGCTGCAAAGCCGCAATATCCTCCGTGGAACGGGCCCTAACGCCATATATGCCCTAGATGCTCGTACGGGACGTGTAAGGTGGAAAGACCCAACACGCGGTGAGGACATGCCTAGTTTCGTCTACGACCATGGCGTCATTTATACGGTGGGCGGCAGTGGGGTGTTATCGGCTCTTGATGCGAAAACGGGGGCGCTTGGGTGGCGTTTGACTTTGGGGTCGTATGTGAGCATGTCGTCGCCTGCAGTATTCGGGCATACCCTTTATGTCTCGGGGGCCCATCCTTATGCGTTGTATGCGATTAATGTGCAAACACACAACGTGATCTGGAAACGGCCGGTACCAAAGGTGTTTGGGGGATCGGATGATAGCTCGATTGCCGTGTCGCCCTCGTTGATTTATGTCGAGGGAACAACCGGTTCGTGGCAACATCCGGTCTCTACGATGTTTGCCTTTCGACATTCCGGGGCATTGGCATGGCAAACGCCGTTGGGTACGGGGAAATTGCCGAAAGATATTGAGGTCTCGGCTCCAGTATTGTATCATGGCAGGGTTTTTGTCGGATCGCCGATTTCCCACTGTGAATATGCGCTAAACGCCCAATCCGGTCAAAAATTGTGGGCGTTTCAAGCGTATGGTCCGGTCTCTGCTTCCGCGGCGTTGCTACGCCACACGTTATATGTCGGCGATAGGGCGGGGATGTTGCCTTAAATGCTAAAACGGGCCAGGAACAGGCGTCACGCTATATGGGAGGGGCTTTTGCCGCCGACTATCCTATTATCGTCGGGCAGACTCTGTATCAACCCGATGAAAACGGATTAATGCTGGCGTTTCCGGTGAGTCGTATGACCGCTGAGGCCTTGCGTGACCCGCCCCAATTGTCTCTTCCCGCCGGCCCTTTAGGACAAGATATTCGCTACGGGGAGACAGCATTTATGGATCCGGTGCAGGGTGTTTCTTGCGTGAGTTGCCATGCCGGCGGGGGGACCCTTATGACTTACCGCCAAGGGCATTTGATTCCGAGTCTGCTTGGCGCGGCAGCCTCGTTTCCGTTGGTGAGAGCGGGACACATTCGTACGTTGGATGCCCAAATTAATCAGTGCCTGCGAATGACTCACACGGCCCCCCTTCCCGCTTCTAGCCCTCGCTTGCAGGCGCTGAACCTTTATCTGCGCTGGTTATCAAGCGGTTGGCCTGAACACTTAGCAGCCAAAAGTGCCATGCATGGCGTTCAAGGAGGATGCTGAGAATGACTAAGCGTTGGATAACGTTTTTGGGAGCGGGTTTGCTTATCGCCGCCTCCGGCGTTGGGCTCTATGACGAGACTCAAGTCACGACGCATGTCGTGATGGCGCAGCAAGAGGCTCAGGAAGGCCAAGAGCTTTTTGCGTCACTGTGCCAAACTTGCCATGGCCCTGGGGGAGATGGGGCTGGAGGAGCGCCGGTTCTTAACGATGGTGTGACCGTCACGAAATATGCCAATACGTCAGCGCTTGCACAATTTATTCAGAGTCGGATGCCAGCTACCAACCCCGGCATATTAAGCCCCTCGCAAGCGCGTAATCTGGCATGGTATATTATTAAACTGAACCATCGTTTGCCAGGAAATCCCTAAGTGGTTGAAGTCCATGTCCCAAGACGCTACAATGAGGACATGGTGTGAAAGGGAGGGCCACGTTTGTTAAGGTATGTCCGTGCCTCGGTAAATGACCAGGCGAAGGTTGAGCAGTTTTTGCAAGGGGTTCATGATGATTTGTCGGAACAGGTCAACACCTATTTGACACAGGCACAAGGTGGGTTATATCTCGCTCTAGAAGACGACGTTATTGTCGGGACGGCGGTCATTACATTTCCAAAAAGGCACGAGGGATATCTTGGCAGCGTGCGAATGGCACCCCCCCAGCAAGACCGGGATCTATATAAGGAATTTGCCGCCTTCCAACTGAAGGAAGCGCAAAAAGCTGGAGCGCATATTGTGCGTGCTTTAATTAAAGAAGATGACACGTTATGGAGTACTGTGCTCCAAGAAGATTTTGGCTTTAAAAATAGCGGACAATGGATCGTTGGCGAGTTTGAAGGATTTCAAGCTCCTGATGTGCCGCCGCATGATGCGGGCCCGGCCTGGGCGGTGGATAAAGACCGCGTCAAGGACTTTATGCAACAGTTTCCGGGTGCTCTTTGGGTGGGGAAAGATATGTACGTGCCCGAGTCTCTGACTATAGAGGATCTGGAGAATCAGTTTGAGGAAGGTGGCATTGCGGTAGCGCCTCAAGATGCGCGCTTGGCTGTGGACTCCATCGCGGTGTACCGTGTGCGCAACAACGACGCTATTGATATCAAATATTTCAAGAGTCAAGGGCGTTATACGCGCGAGCTGTTGAATTATTTATGGATTGAAGCGCGGGCTTGGGGTGTCCAAAAAATGCGCTTTGGGTTGGCCGGGCAAACGGCGGAACAAATGGCCAAGGCGTTAGACCTGCCGATTCAAAATCAATGGGTTGGTACGGTGTTGGAGCGTCAGTTTGAGGCTCAAGCCTATTCGTTGTCCTCATGAACTTTAGCCGGGTTCGTGCTTGGGTCACTTCATGGGGGCCCGATGCCAAGACGGCGCGCGAACTGATCGAACTGCTCATATTTAGTCGGATTGCGTTAATTTTGGCGGGATGGGTCGGATTGGCCCGATTGCCATGGAAATATTATAGTCCGCAATATAACGTTTCAGCGAATCCCGTGGTCTTAATGGGCATTCGCTGGGACGCTTTGTGGTATACAGGAATAGCCATGCATGGCTATTGGTTTCAAGCCCTGGCATTTTTCCCGATGTACCCGTTTTTGATAGCTCTGGTGCATTGGATCACTTTTCTCTCGGTTTATGATACTGCCCTCATTGTTTCTAACATGGGGTTAGTGGGATTTACCTTTGTTTTTTATGCATTGGTCCGCGATGTGTTTGGGGCTGACGTTGCCAAACGCTCGGTGTGGATTGCGGTGATGTTTCCCACCGCCTTTTTTATGTCCGCAGGGTACACTGAGGGCATCTACATGTTTTTCAGCACCGCCGTCTTTTGGCTGGCATACCGGAAAAAATTTTATACGGCGGGGATTTTTGGGTTGTTGGCGGGATTGACACGCAACGAAGGGGCATTTACGGTGATTCCTCTGCTGTGGTCATATTATCAAAGCTATGGGTGGACGATTCGTAAAGCCTTATGGAGTGTGCTCTTGGTTCCTGCTGGCATTATCGCTTATATGGTGTATCAATGGCGAGACTTTGGCTCACCGCTCGCGTTTATTGCAGCGCAAGGATATTGGGGTCGAAAAATTTCTTGGCCGTGGGTGGGCATTATTTTAGCTTTTAAGACGATCTGGAATGGTAGTCCATTGCAGCCGGACACAATCCTCAGTATGATAGACCTGTGTGCCGCGCTCGGATTTATTGTATTATGGGCATTGGCGTGGTTGAAAAAGTTTCCGGTGGACTGGCTAGCGTATTGGGGCATTCTATTACTTATTGATATCTCGGCTCCGGATATTAACGGCCAGAGTCCCTTGCTGTCTATGTCGCGACTCGTGTTGATTTTGTTTCCGGGGTTCGTGATGATGGGCATACTAGCGAGGAGCGAGAGTTGGCAACGGTTTTTTTATTGGGTTTTTCCCATGTTGCAAGCAACATTTTTTCTGATCTTTGCAACGTGGCATTGGATCGCATAAAGACGAGGAGGCTAATGCATGCGTGCCTTAGTGATTCTTCCCACTTACAACGAATTAGGCAATCTAGGACCGCTCATGGAATCGATTATGGAACAGGGCGAGATGTTTGATGTGCTCGTCATCGATGATGGGTCACCAGACGGTACCGGATTGTTAGCGGATCATCTGAAAACGGTCTATCCTAATCGGGTGGAAGTGATTCATCGTCAAGGCAAGCTAGGACTAGCGACCGCGTATCTGGCCGGCTTTCGGTATGGCTTGAACAAGGGTTATGATTATCTGTTCGAGATGGATGCGGACTTTTCCCATAACCCACAGTACTTGCCCGCATTCATTCAGACCATGATTCAGGAAAAAGCGGATGTTGTGCTGGGTTCACGGTATGTGCCGGGCGGCGGAGCGACTCGGTGGCCATGGTATCGGCGGTTGATTTCTCGGGGCGGATCACTGTACGCGGGTCTCGTTCTCGGGGTAAACATTAAGGATTTAACGGGTGGATTCAAGTGCTTTAGTCGGCGGGTTCTTGAGGCCATCAATTTGGAGTCAATTGAATCAACAGGCTATGGATTTCAAATTGAGATGACATACCGGGCGGTGCGGTCAGGATTTAAGGTGGCCGAAATGCCCATTATTTTTGAAGAGCGCCGGGAAGGCAAAAGCAAGATGTCTCCGGCTATTTTTGCAGAGGCTCTATGGATGGTCGGCAAATTGCGCTTGGAAAGTGGTTTAGAAGGCGACCGGCGTCCTGCTGATGAGCGTCTCCGGTAAGGTGTCTATGCGCATAGCGAAATATCGGGTGATGATTGAGCGCTTTATCCGCTACGGGATTATTGGGGCGAGCGGGGTCGGGGTTAATTTGGGGGTTCTAGCGGCCCTACATCATCTGTGGCCCCATCAAGCGACGGTAACGTACGTCCTAGCCGTGGAAGCGTCGATTATCACCAATTACGTTTTGAATGCTTGGTTTACTTTTAAGGCGTCAGTTCATCTGCATGGGTTTTTACGCTATAATTTGGTGTCGGCGGGTGGCTTAGTGGTACAGACGGCCATTTACCGCGTGGTCCTAGGGCAAGGCATCAATTACATTATTGCCGACTTGATTGCTATTCCCTTTGGCACCGTGATTGGCTTTGTCTTGTCAAACGTCTGGGTTTTTCGGACGCGGGAGGCGTTGTCGTCACATGACTCAATCGAACGACCTGTCACGGAATCCGCATCCAGTGCCTTTAGACGCTCTCGAGGTGATCGTTGAAGCGGGTTTAGCGATGTTGACAAGTGGAGCGGAAGTGGCGCGTGTCGAAGATACCATGGCACGGCTGGCCAATGCATATCATATTGCTCCGGTGGATGTCGTGGCCATGCCCACGGCTCTTTTTGTTGCGGGACCCGATGGCCAAAGCCTAGTGAAACGCATTCAGCATCGCTCGGTGAATTTAGCCGTTGTAGCAGAGATTAACCAAATTTCGCGGGATGTTGCGAAAAATCCGGTGCCCTTGGCCGAATTTCGGCAGCGGCTTGAGGCCGCCAGACAATTGGCGGTGTATCCCCCCTGGGCTACGATTGTGTTTGCGGCGATTGCGGCGGGCTTGATCAGTCAGTTAATGGGGGGCCATTTAGTGGATGTTCTGCCGGCTGCGGTCAGTGGGGCACTCACGCAGATGACACGGCGGGGCATCAGTCATACGCAGATCCCAGCGAACTTGGGGGACATGATGGCCGCAGTGGTGGCAACCTTGCCGGCATTGTTTTTAGCACGATTTGGCGAATTTCAGCCTGGGGCTATTTTAGTGGGCGGTATTATGGTCTTAACGCCTGGTCTTTTGTTTACAACAGCTGTTCGTGACGGCATTGCCGGGGATTTGGTGTCGGCGGTTAGTCGCCTCTTGGAGGCCTTGCTCATAGGTGGTTCAGTGGCGGCAGGGGCGAGTTTGACGCTTTATATCTACTTGAATATGGGTGGGCGGTGGCCATGATTACGCAATCGCTATTTGCGGGGTTGACCACGATCGCCTTTGGGTTCCTTTATCAGGTCCGCGCCTCTTTGCTGTGGATTTCCGGCGTGATAGGAGCTATCGCGTGGGCGGCGTCCATGGCCGTGCATCTGATGCCCGGAGCGGGGTTGTTGGGTGACTTTGCCGGGGCCTTTGTCGTGGGTAGCTTGGCAGAATTGGCCGCCCTATGGAAGAAAAAGCCGGTCACCATCTTTGTAGTTCCCGCGATTATTTCTTTCGTACCAGGCTATTTAGTGTACGAGAGTATGGTCGCGTTTCTCAAAAACAACTTCAATGCCGGGTTGCATTTTGGATTGACGGCCGTGTTTGCGGCCGCTGCTCTTGGACTCGGCTTAGCCTTAGCAACTGCCTTGTTGCGCCCACTTCTGCGCCCCCATCATTTTCTCAATGTGCGCTAGGCCCCGGGTCTTCGGCCTCTTTGGCTTGACATTTGGGACATAAGCCGTGGATTTCGATATCGTGATAGAGGATTTTATATTGATAGGGCTTCACAATCTCGTCGAGACGATGCTCGAGTTGGCAATTATACAAATCAATGACCTCGTTGCAACCAATGCATACGAGGTGATGATGGTGGTGGCGGAAAGGCGGAATTAATTCGTAACCGACCGAACCATGGCCAATCAGCACAGGGTGCACGACGCCCATCGCCGTAAAGAGTTCTAAAATACGGTAGACCGTCGTTTGATTCATTCCCGTGTCGTGAATTTCTTCCACCAGCGCCGGAATCGATAGGGGTAAAGGACTGGCTTCCAACAATCGGAAAACATGGAGACGGTCAGGGGTGACGCGCAGTCCTCGTTCTCGTAATGCTGTTTGTAAAAGTTCCTCATGCGCTGCCATCATGTGCCTCCCGTCTTTCCGATATTATGCCAAAGACGCAATAACAAAGGCAAGGCATTAGCCTTGCCCGCTAAATCTTAGCCGGGTTTTGGCAAAAAACCATGGTCTTGCAGTTCTTGCAAAACGTCGTGGGGCCGGGCGCTAATCACGAAAATTTCTTGCGCGGCGCCGCTTGAGCGTCCGATTAGTTTCAACCCGCTTGGGGTAAAGTACTGAAAAGAGTAGCCCATTTGTCCACCCGATTTGGGGCTAATGGTTCCGGGAATGACTCCGTCGACCGACGGCAGAGAGGACAAAAAGCGCAAACCAGGCTCCAATTCGCGGACAACATGATGTTGCCTTTTGATTTTGGATTGTCGGTATTTGGCCATGTGTCGGATCCTGCCCTTCTTTATATGTCTATCGTACCAAATTGCTAGGGGGAAGCCAAATGAATGAAGAGAAAATAGTCCTATGACGCCCAAGTATTGTGCCAATTGTCAAGGACGGTTGCGCAAGATGTCCTTGGCCGGACATGTACGCTTTGGGTGTCCCCAGTGCGGGTTGGTCGCTTATGGCATGGTGAGATTAGGGGTTGCGGCTCTGTTATGTACGCGTAGTGGTGATATCGTCTTAGTGAAGCGAGCACTCCAGCCCGGTTTTGGACACTGGACAATGCCTGGCGGATATATCGAAGAGGATGAGACCCCAAGGCAGGCAGTGCGCCGGGAAATTCATGAAGAGCTAGGGATTGCGGCTCCCCAAGAATTGTCGTTAACGGGCGTATACCGAGAAGCGTCCCCTGGGGCTGTAACCATTGTCTACCAAGGCGTTATAACGGACGAGAGGCCCCACGTGCTTGTGGAGTCCTTAAACGTGCGTCCGTTCGCGATTTCTCAAATTCCTTGGTCTGAGCTCTATTTTTTATCCACGCGTGATGCCTTACACGATTGGATTTGCCGTCATGCTAGCTATTAATGAGTCGTGAAATTTTTTCAGTGCCACGCCGGGTCCGCGGTTCTTGTGTGACGATGTCCGGGAGTTTCACATCCGCCCAATGCTGTACGACGATGGCGCCTTCTTCAACATGAGCAAATTCTGGCTCTTCCCCGCGCCCATCGCCTAGGGCCATAATGTCACCAATTTTAATTTGGGTTGGCTGCATTCTCAGCGCAAAGATCCCTGCCGTGCGGTCTTGAGGCTGTCCGGCATAGACAGTACCACGTAGCCAACCAAAGACCATCACATCGCCAGAGGCAATAATGGTAGCGCCGGGATTGACATCGCCTACGATAATCACGTCTCCTGTATGCATGATTTGTTGTCCCGAGCGGATGGTATGGCGCACAATCCGTGGCACCGGAACCGGCTTCTTTTCCTCTAGTGAAATCACGACGGCGGTATCAGACTGCTGAATGCCTTTTAATGTCAGGGCTGGGAAGCGGGCAAAGGTTTGGGCGACTTGCTCAAACAGTGACGGGGTTAAATCCATCGCTCCTACTTCCAAAAAGATTCCCGTGGTCCCTAGAAATTCCTGGCGTGTTTCCAGTGTGTGGGCTAAATCCTCGATAAGTGCCGCTTCCGTGGTGAATCCTGTCGCTAAAAGTCGCAATCCGCGGCGGTCTCCTTTGATTTGCATTCCCCAAAACGCCTCCTTGCTGCCATTAACGGACAATGCGGCGTAATGCCGCGTATGCTTCTTCAAATTCTCCAAACGCTTGACAAAATCCTGCCCCTGAAGGGAGATAATTTTTCGACACGCTGAGGTCTTTACAAGAAGGTCAGATAATACAATGGGCCCAAGGCGGTGATTTCTTTGGCGTGAATTTGAGCGCCTTGACGTAACAGGATCTGCGCTTGGGGGGCCGTCAACTCTGTTCCTTCCGGCCACATACGGTAGCGAGGGTGTTCACTCAATGCGGCAAGACGCGGAGGATTGGGCGCCTTGTCGCGTACGCAGAAGGGTTCAGGCAATTGGAGAACCGGGCTGACTTGCCATGAGAGGGGTAAGTTCGCGTCATTGACCCATGTGGTGAGATGGTTGATGCGTCGTGGTCCTCCCGCGGCAATGACCCATAAGCCGAACGGGGGATTGGCAAAAGCTTCAAGTCTGTACATGGCGAGTTTCGATTGCCATTGTTTGGCGGTTTCTTTACCTGTGTCCACTTCAATTAAAATCGGGAGGTCATCGGGCGACATGCGAATCATAGCATCAGGGAATAAGCCAAACGGGGTGCCCCCGGTTTGCCAATGAGTAATAACCGGAAAAAGACGGATAAAGCTTTCCGTAACGAGTTCGCGGTGCTTCGCGTGGGCTCCGCGTTGAAACTGTGCACGCGTCCATAGCGCATCGTTCCAAAGAATGCAATCGGCAGGCCAGTCGTTGCCCACGAGGGCTAGGTCAAAATAGTGCTGTGCTTGGTTTGAAGACAGATAGCCGGTAGTCTCCAGCACCAATGGCCATGTGAGGGGATTATTCATGCGGCAAGACCTCTTCCGACAAGGGGATGTGGGGCAATTGCAATAGCAAAGGACGTGTTAATCGTCCGTGCTTTGTAAGCTGGGCATAGGCTCGGCCTCTAGGCAAATACCGCAGAGTGGGCGGGAGCGGATAGGGCGCGGCCAATTGCGAAAATATCGCGGCATCATGGGCGTGAATGCCGCCTAACACCATACGTTGGCGGGCGTTGGCCAATAACGCTTCTTGTAATGGGGGAGAAAGCTGACCCATATCTTGGTGCGCAAGCACTAAACCGACGGAATAGCCGCGAGCTAAAGCCAAGTAGTCGCTGAGGTCGGGGGTGACATATTGGTGAAATTCGTCGAGGTACAGAAAATATGGCGGAACTGTTCCCGCTTTGAGACGGCGGTACGTGGCCATAGCAAGACCATGCCATAGCAAAGTCCCGATGACTTTGGCGGATTCGCCTAGCCGTGCCAGAGACAAGGGGCAAATGACTGAAATTTCATCACGTAGGACGGTGTCCCAATCAAAGTGGCCAGAACCCGTGAGGACGCGGCGGATATCAGGATTGACCAGCAGCAATTCTAGGCGATTTAACAGGCCTTGGCGCTGTTCTTGGGCCGTGCGGGCTCCTATTTGCTTTAACTGCTCGCGAAAATACGCTAAGACACGCAGGTCGTGGGATTGCCTTAGGATATCTTCGCGAAAGGCTTCCATGCGCAAGAAGTCTAATACATGGGTGAGGTCTGCTTGCTCGCCCAATGTCTCTTTAACTGCCATCACACTGTACATCAAAAGCACCCGGGATGTCACCGCGTAAAAAGGATGCCCTGCTTCCGTTATCTGATTTAGAGCCCAAGACAATCCTTCAGCGGCCACGTCGGCGGGTCCGCTTAAAGGGTTATAATGTGCGCAGTCGGCACGATGCGGATCAAAGTAAATCACCGTGGCGTGATGACGCAAAGCGGCTTGATAGGCTGTGTAACTTAAGTCTCCTTTGGGCTCGATTAAGGTGATAGCCCGTCTGGCGCGCAAATCTTGTTCAATCAAGGGCATGAGTATGCTTGAAGACTTACCGGAGCCCGTCGGGCCTATGACGTGTAAATGCATGTAGCGGTCAGACAGATCAAGTTGAATGGGGACATGCCAGGGGACGACGCGCCCTAATGTCGTCAATGGGCCTGAAGGGTGCCGCTGATGATACCGTGCATAGAGGAGTGCCACCACCATCAGAATGGAGAAGGCCCACGGGACCAGGTCAATTGCCAGAGAAGCGGACAAGACTAGCAAGGCAATAGCCTTGCGCCGAGTCAATGAAAAGCTTGCGAACCCCAAACCCAACGCTAAAAGGCCAAGGTCATCTCCCCCTGAGAGCAGGCGCGGCTGTTGAAAAAGGCTATGAGCTAATCCGTCTGCTAACGCGGTAATGGTCCAAAATGGCACAGCGATCCAAAATATTCCCTGAATAAGCGGAGCAATCCAGCGACGCATCGTCATCCCCCTTTTCAATTCGACAAAATTCGACATAAGAAGCGGAAATCCTCTAAAAGGGCACAAAAAATCCGTTCCCTTAGGGCAAAGGGAACGGACTGGAAGAGACGATGGGATTATTCGCTAGCCCAATTAATCTCATGAAGATACGGGAAAGCGCGAAGTTGTGATTCTAAGTCTTTCGTAATTTCTTCCAGATGCTGGTCTGTATCGGCTTCCGCGCGAGCGACGAGGGCGGGTTGGGTATTGGATGCGCGAATTAAGCCCCAACCATGCGGGAAATTGACACGCAATCCATCAATATCAATCACGCTGACGTCTGTTCGGTTTTGATAGAGGGCGCGCAGTGTCGAGACCACTTCCGATTTTTTATCATCGGGACAATCAATCCGCACTTCTGGGGTTGCGGGCTTCAAGGGAACGTCCGCTAAGAGCTCGGATAGCGACTGGGGACTGTGAGATAAAATGCGGAACAGGCGTCCGGCGGCATAGAAGGCATCGTCAAACCCGTAATATTCATCAGCGAAAAACATATGGCCAGACATCTCGCCGGTAAAGACAGCACCGATTTCCCGCATGCGCGCTTTAATGAGGGAGTGGCCGGTCTTGAAAAATTCCGGTTGCCCCCCTAAACGTGTAATTTCATCGACTAACGTCTGCGAACATTTGACTTCGACAATGGCACGGGCACGGGGATGGCGTGCTAAGATTTCACGCCAATACAAGATCATCAGGCGATCGCCCCAAATAATTTGTCCTGTATTATCCACCACACCTATTCGGTCGCCGTCGCCATCAAATGCCACGCCTAAATCGGCTTCGGTTTCCTTAACTTTGGCAATCAAGTCCGTCAAATTTTTGGCGACAACGGGATCCGGATGATGATGCGGGAACGTGGGATCGGTTTCGCAATACAGGCACTCAGCATTGACACCAAAGGCTTGCATTACATCTTTTGCAAACAAGCTCGGCGTTCCATTTCCGCAGTCGACGACGACCCGTAAAGGCTTGGGGCCTAATTGGATTTTTTCTTTAAGCATGGATAGATAGGCAGGAACCGGATTGGCTGTTGTGCGCTTTCCGGTGCCTTGGATGAAGTCGCCAGCCTCCAAAATGCGGCGCACTTCTTGTATTTCATCTCCATAGAGGGTGGCGGGACCGTGGGCCAATTTAAAACCATTATATTCGGCGGGGTTGTGCGACGCGGTAATCATGACCCCCCCGTCAATATTAAAGTGGACGCGGGCAAAATAAAAGATCGGAGTGGTTACTTCCCCGATATCGATGACGTCAACACCGGTGGATAAGAGGCCTTCGGTTATAGCGTCCCGAAACGCGGGAGATGAGCTTCGTGAGTCCCATCCTAGTAGGGCCTGGGAGGTGTGGTTGCGTAGAAGGTACGTGCCGAAGGCTTGCCCTAAGACTTTGACGTCGTCTGGGGTAAAATCAATATCCACCAAACCTCGGATATCGTATTCCCGAAAGACTGTTGGATTAATCGTGGATGACATCAGCATGATCCTTTCTTGTCAAAATACCAGGACTTCATGCGGTCAATCATACCGCTTGTGACGATATGCGTCTATGGCAGATGACGACCGGATTTAACGTGACCATGGGCCATGAATCTCCCATTGGTGGGCCATGGGGGCTGCCAGTATGAATATAGCGAACAGTAAAAGGCCCGCTGTAAGATGATCGATGTAGCGCACACCCGCATGCAGTGGCCAACGAAAACCGTGTTTTGTCAACGGCCATAGCCACCATTGCCGTTCGTCGTTGAATCCATCTAGAGCTAAATGGCTTAATCCTCCGCAAAACAATCCCCACGTCACCCATGGCCATGCAATGCGGGCATGCAAGAGGATGGTGGCAACCATCGCGAGGAGCAATGATGCTAAGATGCTAACGACTGCGACGCCAAGGACCGAGTGGGCTTGGTGTCGGTGCCAGATGGGATGTGGCCAAAAAGCGCGGCCGAGGCGGGGTGGGCGACCGCGTCCTCTGGAAGCGGATACGGCAGGCCAGGGAATCAAGCGGCCTACAACAGATTGCGGCAGATCCCAATCGGGTAATAGACTTCCCACAACGGATGCGGCCATCCACGTGACAGGGTGGGGAACTGGCAGACGCATGACAATCAAGGCGGCGCTGACGCCTCCTAAAACATGGGTATAAGCTTTCACGACATCTCCTCTTTGTTCCATGAAAGATGAATGCATGTTGCAGTAGAACAAATTCCAAGGGCTATCGTCAACAGCCGTAGGGGCAAATCGCTTCATGAAATGGGAATTGTGCACAAAGCTATGCATTGACTTATTCCGAACGTTTATATAAAATTCGTCTGTTATCGTTCGGAATCATATGACGCAAGATATAGGCGGAGGTGGACAATGGCGGAACGCAGTGCGCAAGGAACTCAGTACGGGACAGAAGTGGTTCGTATTGAACCGAAAGGGATTGAACATGTTGAGGAGACCGAGCGGCACGGGCATGTCTCTTCGGTGTTTACGCTGTGGTTTGGTGCCAATGTCGAGCTGGCGACATTGACTACGGGAACGGCTGCGGTGAGCTTGTTTGGACTCAGTTTTGGTCAAGCTGCGTTGGGACTTATTATTGGCAATATTTTGGGCGTTACCTTGTTAGGATTAGTGTCCACCTTTGGACCGCGGTTGGGCGTGCCTCAAATGGTTCATTCCCGGGCGCCATTTGGGTTTTTTGGCAATTTTTTGCCGGGGGCTTTGAACGCCATTGCGGGAGTAATGTGGTTTGCCGTCAATACGGTGCTTGGTGCTTTTGCCTTTGAAGCGCTGTTTCATACGGATTTTTTTGTCGCCTTGTTGGTGATGGTCTTAATTCAGGTCATTGTTGCCGTCTACGGTCACAACATGATTCACGCCGTAGAACGGTTTATGGCGATACTGCTGACCCTTGTCTTCGTAGGGGTTTCGATTTTTGCTTTTGCCCATGCGAACTATGCATTGCCGTTTAATGCCAAGTCAGTTTTAGGGCAATACACCGGACTAGGCGGTGGGATTATCGAAGCCGTCGGATTAGCGTTGTCGTATTTGCTAGGGTGGACGGTATTTGGCTCCGACTATACGCGCTATTTACCATCAACGACTCCCCCTTCCCATGTGTTTTTTAACGCGGCTTCGGCAAACTTTATCGCCGGCGTATGGCTAGAATTGGTTGGCGTGGCCTTAGCAACCATATTTCCCAAAGCGGCGGCAGGCGCTAATCCAATTTCGCTCTTATCAGGTATTCAACCGCATTGGATGGTACCGGTCGCATTGTTTGCGGTCATTATCGGAACGGTGACCGCGGATGTGCTCAACATCTATTCAGGCTCCTTATCGGCTTTGGTGATTAACATCCCACTCAAACGTTGGGTAGCGGCTATTCTCGTGGGGTTGCTGGGTGGAATTTTGGCGTGGATTGCGCGTAATTCCTACTACTTGGACTTTGAAAACTTCTTATTCCTTTTGGCGTATTGGTTGGCGCCATGGACAGCGGTGGTCCTTGTGGATTTCTTCGTGGTACGGCGCGGGCGTTATCATACCGATATGTTTTATGATCCCAGGCGTGTCATTCGCCCCGGATTTTGGGCATGGCTTATCGCTATCGTGGTTTCCATTCCCTTTTTCAATCAGGCGTTGTATGTTGGGGCCTTTGCCAACCGCTATCCCCATTTAGGCGATATCTCCTATTACGTCAGCTTCATCGTGGCGGGTGTGTTGTACTGGATTATTGGCACACGGACCGCACGGGATTAACATCTACTAAATTCGACCCATGGCCAGCTCCAGAGAAAATGGAGCTGGCTTTTGTTATGAGAAGGAATTTTGTGCACCGAGCGCGAAATATTTCATAAAATGAAGGCGAAAACGAAGTGAGGCGAGGGCATTGCAGATTCGTCCCTACCGTCCCCAGCAGGACTACCGGGCTGTTTTAAACGCACAGTGTGACTTATATAAAATCAATTTTCCCCGATTTGTCTGTACCCCGGCTTTTTTAGCAGAACAGGCGCAAAGGTTGCGGGCGGCTGCTAAACGTCCATTTGAAAATGGGATTTTTGTGCTTGAAGATGGGTTGGATTTTGCAGGATTTGTTTGGGTGGCCATACGTATGGATTTACAAGGAACATATGGTTCGGTGGATCAAGTCTACCTCCAAGAGGCGTACCGGCGCCGCGGCTTGGGCAAGCTGTTAATGGATACCGCCCAGGCGTTTGTCTTAAAACAAGGCATTAAGGTGGCGCGTTTATATGTTACTGCGGAAAACCACGATGCGGTCAAGCTTTATGAACGAGAAGGATATACGGTAACGCGTTTAGAAATGGAGAAGCCCTTGGCCGAATAAGACCAAGGGCGATGGACCCTTAAAAATTAAATCCCGTAGAAGGTGGGGTGATCGCGCGATTGGGTTCTTGGCCGATGGTGACGGTTTTGGTGATGGTCTTTCCTTGGTCATTGACCGTGATCGCGACGTTTTGTCCCACTTTGGTTTTACTTACCAAGTTCTTTAGCTGCGTGGCGGTCGTCACGGTTTGCCCGTTGAACTGCGTAATGACTTCTCCTGCGGAGAGGCCGGCCGAATCGGCGGGAGAGCCGGGTTCTACGTAGGCAATGACAACCCCTTTGCTGGTTGGTAAGCTGTATTGTTTAGCCATGGCTGAAGAGTCGGTCGCAATAAACACGCCTACCCAGGGTTGGCTCACATGGCCATATTTCATCAACTGGGGCAATACCTGCTCTACGGTCGAGGTGGGGATAGCAAAGCCAATGCCTTGACCTTGCGTGGAGACCGCGGTATTGATGCCCACGACTTGCCCTGCTAGGTTCAATAAAGGCCCGCCGCTGTTGCCCGGGTTAATCGCGGCTGATGTTTGCAACAAATTACGGTAGTTGCGATTGCCGATCGTCAACGGACGGCCCTTGGCACTGATGACGCCTACCGTCACCGTATGGCTTAAATCATAGGGATTGCCGATGGCAATGGCCCAGGCTCCAACCGGGGTTTTGTTCGAATTGCCAAGGACTAAGTATGGCAAAGGCTTAGGCGCCGAGATTTTCAACACCGCCAAGTCTGCTTGATAATCGGTGCCGACGCGTGTTGCGGTAAAGGGTTTTGTATACCCTGGCACGTACACTTGTATTTTGTTGGCGTTGTGAATGACATGATCATTCGTAACCAAATCGCCTTGACTGTTGATGAAAAAGCCGGATCCAATGTCCGTTTGGACTTGAGTTGTGGATGGCAAACTATTGCCAAACAAAGATCCAAAAAATGGGTTAAAATAGGGTGAAGACGAAATAGACGTCGACTCAGGCACTGTGGCCACGATTTTGACGACCGCATCTCCATCCCGTTTCACCACATTGGATATGGTGTCAGGGCCGAGCGGCAATGTCGGGGGTGTGTAAGATGCCACGGTAGCAAATGGGGGCTGATTCGCCGCTTTGGCTAGCGGGTGCGATGGATTGAGTTGGTTATAAGCAAAAAGGCCTCCGCTGACAGCGCCTGCGCCGACGGCGAAGCCGACTACGGCTGCGGTAACGGTCCGC
The DNA here is from genome assembly GCA_002951815.1 of Sulfobacillus thermotolerans. GTDB lineage: Bacteria > Bacillota > Sulfobacillia > Sulfobacillales > Sulfobacillaceae > Sulfobacillus > Sulfobacillus thermotolerans. The sequence continues at coordinate 2,661,487 of CP019454.1, read as the reverse complement.
GTAATAGGACGCACAGGAATCATCTCCTTTTGTATGTAATCAAGACCCAAGACACGATTTTCTTCGGGCTTTGTTTGAAAGTAGTGTACCCGGGACTTGTTACAAAACCGTTACCAAAATTGCGTAACCCTACGACGTTTTGTGGTGGGGATAACGGCATCAGTCAACCGCCGATTTTATTTGGAATAAATAGGAATATTACTGTGAAAACCGAATCATTTGGAATATAGTTGTAATTAACTAGGAACCTAAGGGACGGGTTTACTAATGCATATTTGGCTCATTGATGATAATCAGGCATTACTGGATTTGCTTGTTTCGTGCCTTGATGAGGTGAATGTCTGTCCTCGCGCCTTCGCGACAGCTCAAGATGTGATATACTTGTCAGAAAATTTGGCTATGGCCCCGGATATCATTGTGATGGATTGGACCTTGCCCGATTTACCTGCCACTCATTTGCTAGACTATCTGGTGCGGATGTATCCCACCGCTCGTCTTGTCGTGATGTCAGGAGACTTTAGTATTGAATCGCGGTTGCCCTATGGAGCCCGGTTTTTAGCAAAGCCGTTTCGATTAGCGGCATTTCGGGAGATCGTGATGGAAATCGCCGCCGCGGTGACTGAAGCGTTCCCCAGCGATTAAGTTGGTTCTTGCTAAATTCCCCTCGTTTGTGATAGCATACAGCCGCATCTTAAAATTTTTATGGCTAATTTCTAAAATAATGGTTACAATAAGACCGATTTTAGGAAGGCCTTTTCCGGATGTAAGCCCTTAGCCCAGCTACCTTTGTATTCCGGACCACAGAACTTGTAAAACAACTCTCTTCGCGAGGCGAAAAAATCGTTTCTTCTTGGCGTTTCCCAATGGCTTGAGAAAATCTTTTGACAATGGAGGCATACAATGGAGCGCGAATTGGCGCTGGAGTTTGTGCGGGTGACCGAAGCAGCAGCAATAGCGTCGGGTCACTTAATCGGACGTGGCGATAAAAATGGAGCAGACCAGTTGGCCGTGGATGCCATGCGATCGATGCTGGACACCGTGCATATTCGCGGAACTGTCGTTATTGGCGAAGGCGAAATGGATGAAGCGCCGATGTTGTATATAGGCGAGAAGGTTGGGGCTGGAGATGGAGATGCCGTGGATATTGCGGTGGATCCGCTAGAAGGAACAAATTTGGTGGCCAAAGGAACGGCAGGAGCCATAGCAGTCATGGCAGTCGCCCCGGAAGGCCACCTTTTGCATGCACCCGACATGTATATGGAAAAAATTGTGGCAGGCGCCGCAGGGGTGGGGGTCATCCATCTCGATGCCCCTATTGAAGACAACTTAAAAGCGTTGGCGGCTAAAACCCATCGCGACGTCAGCGATTTAACCGTTGTCTTGTTGGACCGGGAGCGGCATGAAGAAACGATCCGGCGGATTCGTGCTGCGGGAGCACGGGTCAAGCTTATTACGGATGGAGATGTGTCTCCGGCCGTTGCCGCGTGCTTACCTGGTTCGGGCGTCGATATGCTGGTGGGAAGTGGTGGAGCCCCTGAGGGTGTCATTGCGGCCGCCGCGGTCAAGTCTTTAGGGGGTGTCATGGAAGCGCGGCTGATTCCCGAAGACGACACCCAGTTGGACCGGTTGCACAGTATGGGCGTGCGCGATGCACATCACATCTTAACTGTGGATGATCTCGTCAAAGGAGATGATGCCATCTACGTGGCCACAGGTATTACCACGGGGGATTTGCTTAAAGGGGTGACGTATGCACCAGGCATTTGCACTACCCATTCGGTGGTGATGCGCTCACGCTCTGGAACTATTCGCTATATTACGGCCGTTCATCGCATTGCCGAGAAATCGTAAGCCAAAAGAGATGGCAGGGAGGATACAGTGATTCATGGTTGGTGAAGGAACTCAAGAGGGCATGGCAGTCGAAGAGACGAAGCCCAAGCGTCGGCGAACTTCGCGGACGAAGAATGTAGAGGCTGCCCAGTCTGCAACGCCTGCAGAACAATCGTCGTCGGTGGCAGCGGAGGATGCGGTAGAGACTGCATCCGTGGCAACACCTAAAAAGAGAGGGCGTAAGAAAAAAACCGAGCTCTCTACCGAATCTCAAGTCACTGCTGAGCAAGGTGTCGAACCGGTCTCGGACGAGAAGCCCCGCAGGTCGCGGCGTAAATCGCAAAAGGCCCAGACGGAAGAGGCTCTTCCTGTTCAGACGGCAACACAAATGGCCGGCGCGTCAGAGGGAGCCGAAACCGGTGAAAGCCCTGAGGTTAAGAAGCCTAAGCGGCGTTCGAAAAAGACTATGGAACGCGTTGCCGAGTCGACCGATGTTTCTCCTGAACAAACGGTAGCGGCTCCTGCTACGCCAGTAGAACCTGCGAAGCCGCCAGAAACGGAGTTGGCAGCTCCAGCCGCCTTGCCATCATCGCCAGAGGTGACGATACCAGCAGCAACCACACCGACCACCACGAGTTCTGACACCCCTCGTCCTGATCCTTCCCTCGCTTCGGCTCCTGCGTTGCCGGCTGTTCCGGCCGTCATCGCGCCACCGGCGCAATCGGTGTCTGTAAAAACGGGTCCGGCCGCGTCTCCCACGCCGCCACCTGTTCAACCAGGTGGGCAGGATCGTCCCGGCGTACGGGATAAAAATCCTGCGTTTAATGCGGGGAACACAAACAACGGGGCTCCGCGTCCTGCACCCTCCGGTGGACGCGATATGTCCAAACGGCCTGGACCTTCGGGAACGCAACAAGGCGCGCCGCGTCGTGACTTACCGCGTCCGACCCGCGAAAATCAATTGTCGATGGCGCAACTAGATGCGATGACGCTGTTGGATTTGTATAAGCTGGCCCGTTCCTTAAATGTGGAAAACTTTCGGTCTTACCGTAAAGGGGAACTCATTTGGGAAATATTGCGGGCGCGTACACACAAAGATGGCTTTATTTTTGCAGAAGGTCTGCTCGATGTCATTGGTGACTACGGATTTTTACGGCCAACGGACTTTCAGCGTTCCCGGGAAGATGTTTATGTATCGGCCTCTCAAATTCGGCGCTTTGACTTGCGTGCGGGTGACAAAGTGTCGGGTCAAGCTCGTCCCCCGAAAGATGGCGAGCGATATTTCGCATTGCTCCGAGTGGAAGCGGTTAACGGGATGTCGCCGGAAAAAGCGTCAGAACGTCCGGATTTCAATGGCCTTACGCCAATCTTTCCCCAGTCGCGATTTTATTTGGAAACAACCCGCGAAGAGTTGGCCACGCGTCTGGTCGATATCATTTCGCCGATTGGGAAAGGACAGCGCGGCTTGATTGTGGCACCGCCCAAGGCGGGAAAAACGGTTCTGCTTAAGAAGCTTGCCAATGCCATTGCCGTCAATAGTCCGGAGACGCATCTGATGGTCCTGCTGATTGACGAACGCCCTGAGGAAGTCACCGATATGCAACGCTCCGTGCGTGCGGAGGTGGCCAGTTCAACCTTTGATGAGCCCCCGGAAGATCATATACGGGTTGCCGAAATGGTCTTGGAACGTGCCAAACGCATCGTAGAAATGGGACGCGACGTGGTTATTTTCCTCGACTCGATCACCCGCTTGGCAAGAGCTTACAACCTCACGCTTCCAGCATCGGGTCGGACATTGTCTGGTGGAATGGATCCAGCGGCTTTACACAAGCCGAAGCGATTCTTTGGGGCTGCACGGAAAGTGGAAGAAGGCGGGAGTCTCACGATTTTAGCCACCGCGTTGGTGGATACGGGCTCGCGGATGGATGACGTGATTTATGAAGAATTTAAAGGCACGGGCAATATGGAACTGCATCTCGATCGGAAATTGGCCGAACGTCGGACGTTCCCGGCTGTCGATATCAAACGTTCGGGTACACGTCGTGAAGACTTGCTCTTGACCCCAGAAGAGTTAGAAGTGGTGTGGATGGTTCGTAAGGCCACTCATAATCTGAAAGATGTCGAGGCGACGGAATTGCTTCTGCAGAATTTGCGCCGAACGAAGTCTAATGCCGAATTCTTCCGCATGTTTGCCGCGATGCAAGGAGGCTCCAATTAACATGGACGCTGCGGACAAGAAGCCCGTCATTTTGTTAGTGGATGATGAGGACCATATCCGCGAGCTGTGTCGACTATATTTGCAAAGCGCGGACTTCGAGATTATTGAAGCGGCGGACGGGCTTACAGCCTTAAAGAAACTTGAAGAACATCCGGTGGACTTGGTGGTCCTCGATATCATGCTGCCCGGATTGGATGGCTTTGGGGTGCTCAAAGCGATTCGGGAGCGACAAGTGTGGCTGCCGGTCGTCATGTTAACGGCCGTAGGGGATGAAGAAGACCGGATCGCAGGATTAGAACAAGGGGCGGACGACTACCTTATTAAACCCTTTAGTCCTAAAGAGTTAGTGGCACGGGTGCGGGCAGTCTTACGACGTAGCCAGACACCACAAGGACCCGGAGAGACGGAAATTCTTCGTTTTCCAGGATTAATGCTAGATGCACAGCAGCGGTTGGCCACAGCGGGAGGCGAAGTGTTGACATTGACGCCGCGTGAATTTGATCTGTTGTGGTTCTTGGCTCAACATCCTCAACAGGTCTTTAGCCGTGACCAACTGCTTGACCGCGTCTGGGGGTTCGACTTTGAAGGCGATGGGCGCACGGTAGACGTGCATATTACCCGGTTGCGCCAGAAATTGCTGAAGGCGGCAGCGGACTATCAATATGTCGAAACGGTGTGGGGCCAGGGATATCGGTTTAAACCCCACGAGCGTGAAGCTTAAGTGCGCTGGCGGTGGAATTCAAAATTTGGGCGGAGTTTGTCGTCTCGGCTGATTTTTAGTCATGTTGCCGTGACGATTATGGTGCTGGCTATCGCCTTAGGGATTTCCAACATTACGTTTCGCAATTATTTGGTCGGAGCCCAAGTCAGAGATTTGGCGGCTCGTGGGCAAAGTATATCAGGGGTCATGCAAGGATACTTTACGGGGACTCTGTATGGGCCAGAAGCGGCCTATTTGGTGAGTGTCTTGCAAGGCACATTGAACGATCGCGTGTTTGTCTTGGATGATACCGGTCAGATTCTCTTGGAAACGGGAAATAAGCGGTTGCCGGCGGCCCCGTGGTCAGAAGCCATTCTGGTTCGGGTGTTGGAAGATGGACAGCAGTTTCAAGGGGTGTTAGAAGGACCGAATCATGTAGCGGAGGCCACCGCCGGTGTGCCGGTGATTGCGCATGGCCACATTTATGGTGCGGTGTTTCTGGAAGCGCCGCTTAGTAACTCGAACCATACGGCGCGATCCCTTACGGGGCTGTTACTATTAGGTGAAATCGCCGCGATTGTGATGGCCGCAATTTTAGCCTATGGGTTTTCTAAACGGTTGGCCCAGCCTTTATTAGCTCTACGGGAGACCGTGTCACAGATGGGGCGGGATAATGCGCATGAGGTGCATGCTCAAGAGCAGGGCGCACAAGAGGTGCGGGAGCTGGCTCAGGAGTTTAACCGCATGGCGGACCGTATAACCTCACAGATGCACCAATTAAGAAAAGAAGCAGAAGTCAGGGATACGTTGTTGGCCCACGTGGCCCACGACTTGCGGACCCCATTGACATCGATTCGCGGGTTTCTTGAAGCCATTCGCGACGGAATGGTTGAGGGCGAAGGCTTGAAACGGGCTGTCGATATCGCGTGGGATGAGACATTGCGTCTTAAGCGCCTGGTTGATCGTCTCTTGGCGGCTACCCGGATCCAAAGTGGCGTTGGTGATAAAAGTCTGGTGCGCGTCTCGGTTTGGATCCAAACGACACTGGATCGGGTGGCGCCATTGGCCCAAGAGACTCAACATCCCTTAGTCTGGCGCCAGCGCGATGACGCAGAAATTCTGGCGATTGAGGATTACTTAGTGGAAGCACTGATTAATATCATTGATAATGCGGCGAAGTGGGCACCAAGGGCCACCCCCATACTGATTGATTCCGTGTTAAGCAGTGATGGTGCGACCATCGCGGTCTCTGTTACCGACCAAGGGCCAGGCATTCCCCCTGAGATGTTGGATCATGTGTTCGAGCGTTTCGTGACCGGAGATAAAGCGCGGCAAGGATCAAGTGGATTAGGGCTGTCCATAGTGCATGATGTGATGCAGCAGCACCGGGGGACGGTCACCGCCTCGAATAACCCAGCAGGGGGCACCGTCATTACCATGACCCTGCCGACGTACCGCGAAGCGCCGTAACTTGCGGATGTCTTGTATTCATCGACGGAATTTGTTAAAATACCCAATGCGTTTTGGAAGGGCCGGGAAGAAGGTGAGAGCATGAAGGAAGGAATTCATCCGACATATCAGAAGACGACCGTAACGTGTGCTTGCGGTGCCGTCTATCACGTCGGGTCAACCAAGAGTAATTTACGGATCGAAATTTGTGGGCAGTGCCATCCTCTTTATACTGGAAAGCAGCGGATCGTCGACACTGGCGGACGGGTCGAACGCTTCAAGAAGCGTTACGGTATGAAGTAAGTCAAAACAGAGCCGGTGGCTCTGTTTTTTTATGCGACAACGTTTAATAAAATGGTCAAGAGAAGGTGGAGTCATGGACGATACGACCCGGGGGCGGCTAGACGCAGCCCGCGCGCATTATCACGAGGTGCAAGATGTCTTGTCGGATCCGCAGGTCGCTTCGGATCCGGTGTTGCTCCGAAAATATTCGCAAGAACTGTCGGAATGGCAAGAGCTTGTGAATCGATATGATGAGTATTTAGGGTTAACAGAGGAAATTGAGACCCTTAAAGAAATGGCACGAGAAGATTCGGGGGACCAGGCCTGGATTCAAGACGAATTAGCTCAGGTTCGGGCTCGGCTTGATCGCCTTGAACATCACATTCAGGCACTGCTGACTCCTAAAGACCCCAATGACGCCAAAAATGTCATCATGGAAATTCGGGCGGGCGCCGGGGGTGAAGAGGCGGCGCTATTTGCGGCAGAGCTGTTTCGAGTGTACTCGCGTTATGCCGAGCGCCATGGGTGGAAGACGGAATTGCTTTCCGTCAACGAAACCGATATTGGTGGGTTTAAAGAAATCATTTTTATGATCCAAGGTCATGGTGCCTACAGTCATTTAAAATTTGAGCGGGGTGTGCACCGCGTGCAACGTGTGCCAGTGACTGAGGCGGGTGGACGGATTCATACCTCCACGGTGACTGTTGCTGTTCTGCCTGAGGTGGAAGAGGTTGAGGTGCATATTGATCCGGAGGAATTGCGGATTGATACCATGCGCGCAAGTGGAGCGGGTGGGCAGCACGTCAATAAAACGGAATCAGCGGTGCGAATTACGCATTTGCCGACGGGCATAGTGGTAACCTGCCAGGATGAAAAGTCCCAATTGAAGAACCGCGACAAAGCGATGACGGTGCTGCGCGCGCGGCTCAAGAATTTGTATGACAGTACGCAGGCCCGCGAGATTGCCGATGAGCGCCGACAGCAAGTGGGGACAGGAGACCGGTCTGAACGCATAAGAACTTATAACTTTCCTCAAGGGCGTGTGACGGATCACCGTGTGGGAGTGACTCTGCACCGTTTGGATGACGTGCTAGATGGTGATATTGAGGAGATTATTGAGGCGCTGCAGGCCCAAGAACAAGAAGAGAGGCTCCAGGAGGGATCATGACGGACACGCCTTCGTGGCGAACGTTGGTGACACGTGGCGCTGCGCGTTTGGCCAGCGCAGGGGTTGAAGTCTCTTACCGGGAAGCCCAAAGTCTTTGGTGTCAGGCCTCCGGGGTACCCTTGGTACGCTGGTTGTCTGGCCAGGCACGGGTGACCCCTTCGATGCGTGCGCATTTTGAGGAAGCGATTGACCAGCGTTGTCAACGCGTCCCATATCATTACATTGTGGGTCGAAGAGAGTTTATGGGTTTAGACCTTATGGTCGATTCCCGCGTCTTAATTCCTCGGCCGGAAACAGAGCATTTAGTCGAGCGGGTACTCCGGGATACGGCCAAAACGACCCAAAGGATTGTTGATGTGGGCACGGGAAGTGGGGCGGTAGCGTTAGCTTTGGCGTATTATGGAGACCCAAAGTGGCATATTATGGGGGTAGACATTAGCTCTAGTGCGTTGGCAGTGGCACAAGACAACGCGCACCGCATTGCGACTCGGACAGAGATTCAATGGATTTACGGCGATTTACTGAATGAGGTTGCAGGGCCTCTAACAGTCGTTGTGGCGAATTTGCCATATGTTGATATCGATCAAGCGGGCGAATTGGAGCCCGAGCTACAGTACGAACCGGCTTGCGCCCTATATGCCCCTGAGCAAGGACTCGCGGTGATTAAAAGGCTCATTCGCCAGCTTCCCACTAAGTTGGCAATGAAAGGCCGTGTGTACTTAGAAATCGGTGCGGGTCAGGCGGATGCGGTAGAGGAACTCTTGAGGGATCAACAATTCACCGTGCTGGAGCGGGAGAAGGATTTAGCAGGCATTGACCGTATCATATGTGCGGAAAGAAAGGCGTGAAGTACCTATGGCTGACACCATTAGTGCCTCTGACTTAGCGCAACTATTGAAAAATGCTAAGCCCCAACATCCGGTCGTCGTGATTGATGTTCGGTTGGGTCAAGTGGGGGCTATTCCTGGCGCTTATCATGTTCCCGTTACCGATCTGGAAGACAAGGAGTGGCACTGGGATCCGGAAGCGGATGTGGTGGTGTATTGTCAACTGGGTAAAGGCGGCAGCGATTACGCCGCGGAAGTCTTAGAGGAGCAGGGTTATCATAAAGTACATAAGCTCGGTGGGGGGTTCAATGCCTGGGAGGCATGGATGCAAGAGCACCCAGAAGACATACCGCCTAAAGAGAAATAACCCCGGAAGGGGGAGCCTTTCGTGACAGAAGCGCAAATCTCTTTGGTGGCGCTGCTGCTTTTATATATTTTTTTAATTGGCGATTGGTTTCACCGGGCTTGGGCCGCTTTAGGCGTAGCGTTATTGTTAATCGTTACCCGGGTTATTACGGTGGCGGAAGCTGTTTCGTTCATTAATTTCAACACCGTGGGGCTGCTTACGGGCATGATGGTGTTGGTCGGCTTGTTAGGCGAAGCCGGTTTGTTTTACCAAGTCGGTCGCGTAGCCCGACGGCTCGCGCGTGGGCGCCCGGTGCGACTGCTTTGGATCTTTTTCGTGTTGACGGCGTTTATTTCTGCGTTTCTTGATAACGTGACAACGATTTTGCTACTGTCTCCAGCCCTCTTCGGAGCAGCCAACGAGATGGATTTTGATCCCGTGCCTTTTCTGATGATCATGGTGGCCGCATCCAACTTGGGAGGCTTAGCCACACTCATTGGCGATCCACCCAATATTTTGATTGGGACGGCCGCTCACCTGTCTTTTAATCAATTTGCTCGGCTGTTGACCCCTCCGGCCATTTTGCTATTAGTCGGATTGGCGGCGATCGTACCTTATTTCATGACATTTTCATCAAATCCCTTGCCAGCCGAGATGGACGGACCTCGCAGGCTGCAGGAGTTTCCGCTTGAATCACGTCGGGGACTTTTGCTGACGATATTGGCGGGGGTGCTCGTGGCATTTGTGCTACAAAGAGAGTGGCATCTTGCGGCGGGCACTATCTCGATGGCTGGAGCCGCCTTAGGCATGCTAGCTACTATTGGAAAGAGTGTGCGGATTTGGAATCAAGTCGATTGGGGAACTTTAGGTTTTTTTATTGGCATTTTCATTCTTGTTGGGGCACTTGAACATGGCGGCGTAATTGCCCATTTAGCCAAATTTTTGGCGCAGCATCCGTTGGGACAGTGGATGCCCCTCACAATTTTAGTGGGCAGTGCGCTGTTCTCGGCGTTGTTGGATAACGTCCCACTAGTCGCGGCAATGATACCATTGGTTCAGCGCCTAGGGCAGATGCATCCTGAATATGGGGTGGAATTGTGGGCCGCATTGGCTCTGGGGGCTGCGATTGGCGGTAATGCCACGATTATTGGGGCATCGGCCAACGTGGTGGCTCAAGGTATGGCGGAGGAACGGGGTTACCGTTTGGAATTTAGGCGGTATCTCCCGTTTGGTCTTAGCGTATTTGCTGTGACCTTGGTTTTAGGGATAATTTATGTCATGCTATTGGGGTGAAAAGGGGTAATGGCCATTGCAGACTGTGATCTTGCCTGAGGATCGGCTAGCACCAGCGATAGAGGCGCTCAAAGCAGGAGAGGTCGTGGCTTTCCCTACTGAGACCGTATATGGGTTGGGAGCCAATGCACAAGACCCTCAGGCATGCCGTAAAATTTTCGAAGCTAAGGGGCGGCCGGTCGACAATCCCTTAATCGTCCACGTGCTTGATGAAAACCAGCTGCGTGAGTTGGTGCCTGGGCCTTTGCCGGAGTGTGCCAAGCGGTTAGTCCATGCTTTTTGGCCGGGGCCCTTGACCCTTGTTCTCGAAGCGGACAAGCGCGTGTCCGAGGTGGTGCGGGGAGGCTTGCCGACCGTGGCGGTCAGGGCTCCTAGCCATCCGGTTGCGCGCGCCCTGATTGACGGCTTGAAGGCGCCGATTGCTGCGCCGAGCGCCAATCGGTCGGGCCGCCCCAGCCCCACGCGGGCTACGGATGTGCTAACGGACCTCCAAGGCCGTGTTCCTTATATCATTGATGGCGGCGATAGTATGGTGGGGCTGGAATCAACCATAGTTGATTGTGCTGTGGACCCGCCGGTGCTTCTGCGCCCGGGATTTATAGGGCGTGATCGTTTGGAGAAGGTTTTAGGCCAACCGGTATTGCTCGCGGGACCGGAGACGACTCACCGTGCGCCGGGAATGAAATATCGACATTACGCTCCCCAAGCTCCGGTCATTTGGCTTAATATGAGAGATGATCAGCGCATTGGCCAAGAACTCGATCATTTGCGCCAGGAGTTTTCGACGCTTGCTCTTTTAGCCCCATTACGGTGGGAGGCTTATCCGGCGCAAGCTTTTCGTCCAATTGGGCAGGATGTTAACACGGTAGCGCATGGACTTTTTACCGGCTTCCGGGAATTGGATGACATGCATCCCGGTGCAATTGTGGTGATATGGCCTAAAGATACGGCTGGTGTGGGTTTGGCGGTGGCGAATCGTTTAGGGAAGGCTGCATCGAGGCAGGTGGAGGAGTAATGCCGAAGACACAAAGGAACATTCTTTTTGTCTGCACGGGCAATACGTGTCGCAGTGCCATGGCCGAAGCGCTATGGCGGGCGATGGATATAGAGTGTTGGCCCGCCAGCTCTGCAGGTGTAGCGGCCTGGCCAGGTCAAGCGGCCGAAGAATTTGCTCAGGAGGCGGTCAAGCCCTATGGGGGTGATCTGAGCCGCCACCGTTCTCGCGATGTGTCTAGTCTTGACGAGGACTATTACTTAATTTTGACCATGACAACGTCCCAAGCGCAAACCGTGCGCCGACTGCGCCCAAAATGGGCCGACAAGACATTCGTGTTACCACAATTTTTAGGCGAGGGCGGAGAAATAACTGACCCGCTAGGTACCAACCAAGTGTATTATGATTCTTTAGCATGGCGTCTTTATCGTCTCCTTGCCCGTCTTAAAGAGAAACTCGGGCAGGATTATTGCGCCAAGGCAGAAACGGGGGAATAAAGCATGCGGATTGCGGTCGGAGCGGATCATGCAGGATGGCCGTTAAAGGAAATTTTGGTCAATCACCTCATTGATCAAGGCTGGGATGTTGAAGATTTCGGGACATTTGGACCGGATTCGGTGGATTACCCGGATTATGCGAATAAGGTGGCGGTGGCTGTCGCGGCGGGTGACGTCGAGCGCGGATTGTTAATCTGTGGCAGTGGTTTAGGGATGGCGATTGTTGCCAATAAAACCGCCGGCGTACGGGCTGCTGTAGCCAATGATGTGGTCTCCGCGCGGCTGTCACGCCAGCACAATGACGCGAACGTTTTGACGATGGGAGGACGCCTGATTGCTCCTGAGTTGGCGCAAGAAGTGCTTGACGTTTGGCTAACCACGGCCTTTGACGGCGGCCGCCATATTCGTCGTCTGCAGAAAATTGAACAAATCGAGCACCCTGGCATGTAATCGCGAGGACTCGCCTCATAGGGGCGGCCACAGGTCTTAGCCTGGGCCGCCGATTATGGTCAGTACCCGTACGCCGGATATGTTGGGATGATATAGGCTAGCGTGACGTGGTATGTGCTGACATGAAGGAGCCATTTATGCTGATTGTTGTGGACCATCCACTTGTCAAAGTCCATATTTCCATCTTGCGCCGCCAAGAGACAGGAACAGATGCTTTTCGGCAACATTTGACGGCCTTAACGCGGTTGTTGGCATTTCCCGCATTGCAGGACTTGCAACTGACTCCCATATCGGTGAGGACACCTTTGGCGGAAACGACAGGATATAGGGTACAGAAAATGTTGGTGCTCGTTCCGGTGCTTAGGGCGGGACTCGGAATGGTGGAAGGCTTTCGTGATGTTGTACCAGACACGGTGGTGTCCCATTTGGGCATGTACCGTGACCACCGCACCTTGAAGCCTATTCGGTATTACAGCAACTTTCCCGCATCGTATCACGACCATCCGGTCATTTTATTGGACCCCATGCTAGCGACGGGGGGATCGGCCGTCGATGCTCTTGACTATCTTAAGGCAGAAGGCGCTCGCAACATCCGTGTTGTTAGTATTATCAGCGCCCCAGAGGGTGTCAAAAAGCTTGAAGAGTGTCATCCGGATGTTCGGGTCTATACGGCTCAATTGGATGAGCGTCTAAACGAACTCGGATATATTATTCCGGGATTAGGAGATGCCGGCGACCGTCAATTTGGGACTGTGCCGGATTGATGTCGGTCCATGGGGTTTCAAGGGGAGATAGCCCGCCTGAGTCTATTGACGGGTTTTTTGCCCTGGACTATACTTATCGATTGTGAGGGTTTTCACCTTCATACCCATGTTGGTATCTGTCGAGTGTGCAGACTGCCGTGAACTTCCCGAAATTCAGTCCGTATTGGCGGTAGAGACCCTGCAGTGATTTGCGCGGAACAATCTCTTCAGCCAAGGCACATGTTGGGAGTCTGCCTGGTAGGTTTTCATAATTATGCCGATTATGGGCAAACTTTCAACGGGAATGATCGAGAAGAGGGTGAATAACGACGGGATCAGAGAAGAATGGCAAACGTCCATTGACCGCAACCCGTGGACTGGGTATTGCAATGACTCTGTCGCTTCAACTGGTCGCTGCCGTAATCATCGGACTGCTTCTTGGTCGGTGGCTGGATGGACTGCTGCATACAGGTCCGCTGTTTACCATCCTAGGAGTATTACTCGGAATGGGATCTGGAATGTGGGGAGTTTATCGCTTGGCCCGGGTCTTGCTAAAGTGAAAGAATTTTCAATGCTCTGGCGGAGATCGGCTGCAGCGTCTCTAAGCCTTGCGGGTTGCCTCGTGCTCATCGGAGTGCTTGTCCCAAATCGCATCATTTTCTTCAGTATGGCAGCGGGGATACTTCCCGGCATTGTGGACTTGGTGGGGCTCGGCCTGCGCTTGCCGCTCTGGGCAAAGTTAAACCAGCGTGCAGCGTTGACTAGCATTAATTTGCGGCTCTTTTCACGGTTGATACTGCTTGGGGTGTTTTTTTACGTCATTCAGCATTACACGACTCTCAGTGTAGGCTGGTCGTTGCTCGGGATCTTTGTGCCTTATGCGATATATCTGATCTGGGCGATATTCAGGTCGCGGCACAAGGGGGTGAATTGATGGTTTTTTCATTGACACAATTTGAATGGCCGCCGTTTTACACCGGTCTTTTGGCCATGCTAGTTGTCCTTGCGTTTGGTTTAGCGGCCGTGCGCAATGTGACCTCTGCTGTGCCGAGCGGGGCACAAAATCTCTTGGAAAGTGCATTGGAAACTTTTCAGGAGTTAGTGGAGCAGATGGCGCCCAAAGAGTTGGCGCCCAATTTAACGTTGTTAGCCCTAACCCTGTTCCTTCTTTTAGTGGTTGCCAACATTGTGGGGTTATTGCCCTTGCCCGGAATCGGGGGGACCCGCTGGATTCATTCGCCAACGGCCTTTTTGAGTATGCCTGCTGGGCTGGCGATTGTGATCTTTCTTCTCATTCAATGGTCTGGGATCAAATACAAAGGCCTGGGAGGATTTTTGGTCGGCTGGTTTTGGCGGCCTATCCCGGTATTTGGCTTTATCGTCAATGCGCTTGAGCAGCTTGTCATGCCGGTGAGCTTGGCTTTTCGGTTGTTCGGAAACATTTTGGCGGGAGAATTAGTGCTCCGCATGACGACGAATTTGCCCCACGACTGGGCCGGCTGGATAGTCGTTGTGGTGGTGGGAACCGCCTGGCTCATTTTCAGTCTGGTGATTTCTTTGATTCAAGCGTTGATTTTCACGATTTTGATGGTGGCTTATATGAGTATTCAAGCGAGCAACGAGCATTAAGTCCAGGCAAGAACACAAACAGAAGATTACAGCGGAAAAAGCTCAAGGAGGAATAACGCGTGAGTTCACATGATATTTTGTTGTTCATTGGAGCACTAGCAGCGGCAGGTGGCGCCATCGGCGCGGGTATTGGTAACGGTTTGGTTATGGGGCGGATGGTCGAAGGCGTCGGACGGCAGCCGGAAGCACTAGGTCGTCTTTTGACATGGGCATTGGTTGGTGTGGCCTTGGTGGAAGCATGGCCAGTTATTACCTTCGTGCTGTTCGTCTTTACCAAGATTGGTTAGTCCCGGAGCCGTAGGAACGCTGAGATTGCCACAAAAGGGGAGTTAAACTGTGTCCAGCACATCGTTAACATTGGGCAATATGATTGCTGGCGTGCTGCAATGGGTCATTTTGCTCATTCTCATGCGCCTGTATGTATACAAGCCCCTTCTAGCAGCCATGCAAAAGCGCCGGGAAAACATTGGCAAGCAAATTCATGATGCGGATGCTTTGCGAGAGGAAGCCGAGAAATTTGCCAGCGAGCGGGAATCTCTGTTAAAGCAGGCGCGGGAAGATGCCAAGACCTTGATTGCTCAGGCGCGTCGTGAAGGGGAAGAAGAAGCCAAAAAGATTGTAGAAGCGGCTCAGCGCGAGGCAAGTTACCGTCAACGTACCGCCCTTGAAGAAATTCAGCGCGAGCGGGACAATGCGTTGCAAACGATTCGGTCGGAAGTCGCGGGCCTAGTAATGCATGCCACGGGCAAACTCTTGGAGCGGAATCTCGATGCCAAAGACCAAGAGCGATACCTTGATGAGGTGCTTCAGGATGCGGGGCAGTTGCAATGATAGATGCGCGCGCTGCACGACCTTATGCTCGAGCCTTATTCGGCTTGGCTGACGATACCAAGAGCGTTGAGCGGGTGCATACAGAGTTTCGGGAAGTCGTCGACACGTTGAACGATCATCCTGACCTCCAAGGGTTTCTTCACCATCCGCAGGTGTCGCATCATGCCAAGAAGGAGACATTGCACAGAGTCTTTGGTTCCCGTGTGTCCCCTGTTATTCTCCACTTTTTAAACGTGGTTGTAGATAAGGACCGTCAAGAGCTTCTACCTGCGATCTATGACGAGTTTACGGCCTTAGTCGAGGATAGCCGCGGTATCTTGGAAGCGCATGTGGAGACCGCGAGCGCCTTAAGTGCGGAGCAAAAGCAAATGTTTGCAGAAAAGCTGGGAAGGGCCACTGGACGGAATGTGGTCATTGTCGCCCATGAAAATCCTGCTCTGATGGCGGGCGCGATCATTCGAATTGGGGATCGTGTGCTCGATGGAAGCCTTCGGCGGCGAATGGAGCTTCTGGGTGCGCGTCTGCGTGGAAACGGAGGAGGGTTAGTCGTTGAGCATTAAACCTGAAGAAATTAGTGCCATTCTCAGAGAAGAAATAGAAAAATACGATGTGGCGACCGAGCTTTCCGAATCTGGCGTCGTCTTGAGTGTCGGTGATGGTATCTGCAGGATCTATGGCCTCTCCAATTGTATGGCCGGAGAAATGCTGGAATTTGAAAATGGCGTCTTTGGAATGGCTTTGAACTTAGCCGAAGACAATGTTGGCTGCGTGATATTAGGCAGTGACACGGGCATTAAAGAAGGCAACCGGGTCAAACGGACCGGTACAATGGTGGAAGTGCCCGTGGGAGAGGCGCTTATTGGACGCGTCGTCAATGCCCTAGGGATGCCTATCGATGGCAAAGGTCCGCTTCACACGGATCGTAAACGACCGGTGGAATATCCCGCTCCGGGCATCATTATGCGCGAACCGGTCAACCGGCCCTTGCAGACGGGGATTAAGGCAATCGACTCGATGATTCCCATTGGTCGGGGCCAGCGCGAATTAATTATTGGTGACCGCCAGACGGGTAAAACGGCCATTGCGGTGGACACGATTCTGAACCAGAAGGGCCAAGACGTTTTGTGTGTTTATGTAGGCATTGGGCAAAAAGAATCGACGATTGCCGGTCTCGTTCGCAATTTGGAAGAGCGTGGCGCGATGGAGTATACCATTGTGGTGAACGCCTCAGCCGCTGAAGCGGCGCCGTTGCAATACTTGGCTCCTTATGCAGGTTGTGCGATGGCGGAGGAGTTCCGCGACAACGGCAAGGATGTGCTAATCGTTTATGACGATTTGTCGAAACACGCCGTTGCTTACCGGGCGATGTCGTTATTGCTCAGGCGCCCTCCGGGCCGCGAAGCCTATCCGGGTGATGTGTTTTATCTCCACTCGCGTTTATTGGAACGCGCAGCTAACCTGAATAAGGAAAACGGGGGCGGCAGCTTGACGGCGTTGCCCATTATTGAAACCTTAGCGGGCGATATCTCCGCATATATTCCGACGAACGTCATCTCGATTACTGATGGGCAGATTTTCTTGGAGAGCGACTTGTTCTTCTCCGGGGTGCGGCCAGCTGTTAACGTGGGATCGTCTGTATCGCGTGTAGGATCAGCGGCGCAGATTAAAGCGATGAAACAAGTGGCAGGGACGATGCGTCTGGACTTGGCGCAGTACCGGGAGCTTGCTGCTTTTGCACAGTTTGGCTCTGACCTGGATAAGGCCACGCAAGCACGTATTGCCAGGGGCAATCGGACCGTTGAAATTTTGAAGCAACCTCAATACTCACCCATGTCGGTTGAGGAGCAGGTCGTGTCGATTTTTGCCGTGACTAAGGGATTTCTCGATGATGTACCGGTTGAATCGGTGAGCAGTTTCGAAGCCGGTTTGCACCGGTTCCTTCATGAGAAGCATCCCGAAATTTACGAGGCCTTGCACAAAGATCGTGCTTTTACGGACCAAACGACGCAACGGTTAACGGACGCCATTGAGGAATTCAAGAAAACGGCGGTGTTGTAAATGGCAGCGGGCGGACTGAAAGAAGTCGATCGTAGAATCAAAAGCGTAAAGAATACGCAGCAGATTACCCGGGCGATGAAAATGGTGGCCGCTGCCAAGCTCCGGAAAGCCGAGTTGCGGGCCAAAAAGGCGCGGGACTATTTCGAGCAGATTCAAGCCGTGACGCGGCGGGCCGTCAGCAAAGGGGGAGCTCAAAAGCTCGTGGCCCCACGCACCGTGCAGCGTAAAGGATTTGTGATTATCACCTCAGCACGGGGACTTGCGGGACCATATAACGCGAACGTTTTGCGGCAGGCTGTCGCCAAGATGCAGGAAGTGGGAGGAAAGAACGCCGCGGCCTTTGCCATTGGACGTAAGGGACGCGACTATCTAGCCCACCGAAACATTCCCATTTTGCAAGAGTTTTTGGGAGTAGGCGATGACCCGACATTACATCAGGCCCAAGCGATCGCACGGGAAATCTTGCAGCAGTACCTTGGTGGTGAGGTCGATGAGGTGTGGCTGACGTATACCAAATTCATCAATCCACTGACCCACGAGGTTCGTACTCTTAGGGTATTGCCTGTCGAAGAACCGCCAGCGGAGGAGTCTGGGGCAGAGCGCAGCTACGTATTCGAGCCAGATCCGGAAACGGTGTTTAACGACTTGCTTCCGCGGTACGTGGAAGTCGTCATCTTTAGCGCTCTTTTAGAGTCTAAAGCAAGTGAACACGGGGCGCGGATGACGGCAATGGATTCCGCCAGCAAGAATGCGGATGAGTTGATTCGCCAGATGATATTGATGCGGAACCGCTTGCGTCAGGCGGCAATTACACGGGAGATTGCCGAGTTGGTTAGCGGCGCCGAAGCATTGGAATAGGAGGATCAAGGGTGGCAGCACACGAAGGCAAGGTCGTAGAGATTTTGGGGCCAGTAGTGGAAGTGGAGTTTCCCCAAGGCCACATGCCGGCCATATATAATGCGTTACATGTGGTAGCGGACGCAAAAGAGGGTTCAGAAACGACCGCAGGCTCGGATGCCGTGGATTTGGCCTTGGAAGTGGTTCATCAAATTGGTGATAACCGAGTCAGCTGCATCGCAATGGCGTCCACCGATGGCTTAGTCCGGGGCATGCGGGTCATTGACGAGGGACACCCTATCAGTGTTCCGGTCGGCAATGTGACCTTAGGGCGCATGTTCAACGTGTTGGGCCAGCCCATCGACGGCAAAGGTCCTGTTCAAGTTGAAAGTACGATGCCGATTCACCGGTCAGCGCCGAGCTTTACGGAGCAGGCGGTGTCTACAGAGATTTTTGAAACCGGGATCAAGGTCATTGATTTAATGGCTCCGTATCCAAAGGGAGGTAAAGTGGGGCTCTTTGGCGGTGCTGGTGTAGGCAAAACGGTGTTGATTATGGAGTTGATTCACAACATTGCGACCGAGCACGGAGGATTTTCGGTGTTTGCCGGGGTCGGCGAGCGCACGCGTGAAGGCAATGACTTGTACCTCGAAATGTCTGAATCTGGGGTTATCGACAAAACTGCCTTGGTCTATGGTCAAATGAATGAACCCCCCGGGGTGCGTATGCGCGTGGCTTTGTCCGGCGTGACGATGGCCGAGTACTTCCGTGACCAAGAAGGCCGTGACGTGCTGTTCTTCGTCGACAACATCTTCCGCTTTATTCAAGCGGGTTCTGAGGTTTCGGCATTACTCGGCCGTATGCCTTCAGCGGTGGGATATCAACCGGTGTTAGCGACGGACATCGGTGATTTGGAGGAGCGGATTACCTCAACCAAGAAGGGCTCCATTACCTCTATTCAAGCGGTATATGTGCCCGCCGACGACTATACCGATCCGGCTCCAGCAACGACATTTGCGCACTTGGATGCCACGACCAACTTGGAGCGGCGTATTTCTGAGAAGGGGATTTTCCCGGCTGTGGATCCGTTAGCGTCAACGTCACGGATTTTAGACCCACAGGTGGTCGGTGAGGAGCACTACGCGGTGGCCCGCGGTGTTCAGGCTGTGCTTCAGCGCTATAAGGAACTCCAGGACATTATTGCCATTCTGGGGATGGATGAGCTGAGCGATGATGACAAGCTGATTGTCGCTCGTGCTAGGAAATTAGAGCGGTTCTTGTCTCAACCGATGTTTGTGGCGGAACAATTTACCGGAACCCCCGGAAAGTATGTACCGATTCGCGAAAGCGTTCGGGGCTTCAAGGAAATCTTAGAAGGGCGTCATGACGATCTCCCTGAAATGGCGTTTTACATGGTGGGGTCTATTGATGAGGCCGTCGAGAAAGCCAAGACCCTTTAGGGCAGGGGGGACATTATGGCGACACCGTATCATTTGAAAATCGTGACACCTGAACGCACCGTGTTTGACGGGCCTGTGACGTATATTATCGTCCGGTCGACCGAGGGAGAAATTGGCATTTTAGCCCATCATATGCAAATTATCACTCCGTTGGTGCCTCACATCATCACGGTCTACCCTGAAGCGGGTAATGTTGAACAGTTCACAATCGGCGGGGGCTTTCTCGAAGTGGGAAATGACACAACGGTTGTGTTGGCTGATTCGGCCGAACGCGCTTCGGAAATTGACGTAGCACGAGCCCAGTTGGCTCGTCAACGAGCGCTCGAGACGATTGCCCAAGCCAAACCGGATATTGACTTGATTCGGGCTAAGCGCGCTTTGCAGCGCGCAGAAAATCGTCTAAAACTGGCTGGGCACAGTGCGGGCGGTATGACATCGGCTTAAGCAACGTGGACCAAAAGGACTCTGCAGACATCCTCTGCGGAGTCCTTTTTTATGTACTAGGGATGAAGGCAGGGGATTAAACACGACCGGGCTGAACTTCCCGTCTCATTTCAGTCTTCAGCTGAACAAGGTGCTATGTCGTGCGGTGACCTATGGGGGTGGGGGACCAAGGGCTTATTTATTTACCGAGATTATCAATGAAAGACGGTACTGGCGACTCTCTCTCTGTGCATCTGTCCTCATCGTCATCTTTTGTCATGTATGAACTGACCCCTGGGGTGGAACAATCTGGTAGACAACACTTCATAGGGGGACAAGACATGAAAGCCATTGTGAAAAACGGATTATGGGTCCTCGCGGTTGCCATTCTTGTGTGGATGGGGGCGAGTGTAAGGGCTGCCGTAATTTCGCCGCTTATGACCGCATTTCAGGCGACAAAGGCTACTCCACAGGGATTTAGTATCAATGGCTGGGTGGAAATGGCGGGGACAGCACGGGGAATGTCATTAAGACAGTGGGTCAACAAACTGGCGACGCAGAGTCACGTCACGGGTACGGTGCAACAAACCCAGGGCACAGACTATCAAAAGGCCGATATCCATGCAACCATTGCCGGTTTCAAGACCGAACTGATCGCGGAACGTCTGGCCTCTGGCGCGACCTACCTCGTTATCGACCGGGTAGGCAGTCAAGGGTTTCATGGGTTAAGTGAAAGCACCGCTCTCGTGCGGCGCATCCTGGCCCCTTATGGCGCGGTTCATCTGTCCTTAACCTTGCAGGGGACCTTACCTCACCCTTTGACGGTGAGCCAGGAAGAATCCTTGGTTAATCAGGCCTTTCGTGCGGTCGGAGCATCGCGTGTCAACGGCATTCAAACCCCTCAGTACGTGTCGGTCGCGGGATACACGGCGTTCATTCATTCCCACGACTCTCTTCAGGGGCACGCGGTCAATTTGCAAGTGGCGACGAACTACAACACCTATTGGGACGAAGAGCAGGTTGATGTAGGTACGCCTTTGGTGACCGTGACTTATTGAGTGTGTTTGAACTACCAGTTCCTGGGCACACTGGAATTAAGAGGATATGAATATCCTCGGCGCAGCAGCGCATACGAAAGTGGAGGAACAGACACTATGGCGAATCGTCGTCTCACCATGTTCGGAATCATTGGGGGAGTCGCAGTAGTGGGGGGAGGCATTCTAACATTTGCACTGACACACCGGTCATCGCATACAGTGACCGTGCCGGTCGCGCATCACGTGCCCAGTGCGCGTGGACATCAAGCAGCTCAGGCTCCCGCCCTTAACGACACTACGGCCCCGTTGCTGATGCCGGTTAACGGCACCGTGTCCAATCCCTTTGGATGGCAGTATTCGGGCGCCCTCAATGAGTGGTACTACAATCCGGGCATAACGGTTTCCGCAAAAGCGGGGACACCCGTGCATGCGGCTTGGGGTGGAGTGGTCACGCAAGTCGACAATGTCGATCATCAAGGACTGTCCGTGACTGTGAAGGATGGCAATGACTATGAAACGGTCTATGGACATTTGGGCAGCGCCAGTGTCAAGGCGGGTCAGATGATTAAGCAAGGACAAGTCGTAGGGAGTGTAGGGGGCAGCAGTATTTATAGCCGCCAACCGGGGTCTCACTTAGACTTCCAAGTATTTCACGGGTCTATGGCAACCAACCCGGAAGGTTTTATGCACCCTTCCTCGTGAACCCATGAAATGCCAGAGCAGGATTATTTGCTCTGGCATTTATTTTTTTGCGGCCCATATACTCTACCAAGTTCGGGGGGAGAAAGGGGCCGGAAATGTGAAGGACCATATCTGGCAGCGTGTTGTGGACATCGGAAATTATATTCTGAATAACGGCGCAACCGTTCGTGATACTGCAAAGGTTTTTGGCGTATCCAAAAGCACGGTCCACAAGGATGTCACCGAACGACTACCGAAAGTCAATCAAGCATTAGCCACAGAAGTGAAAAAAGTCCTAGAAGTGAATAAGGCCGAGCGTCATCTTCGGGGTGGAGAGGCAACCAGGCAGAAATTTCTAACGAACCGCCCGGTTTAGCCTATTTATAGGCCGGATGCCGGGGATGGGAGCTGGCACCATCCCCGGGGAGACCCGCTTAAACCACGTGTCTTGGATGTTGACAGCGTTTGGGGAAACGCTATATACTCGGAAAGACAATTGACCATGAAGCTCTTATCAAGAGCGGCGGAGGGACAGGCCCGATGAAGCCCGGCAACCGGCTACCCATGCCAAGGTGCCAATCCCGACCTCACTTACGGGGACGGATGAGAGAATACCAGCGTAGCGCCTCTTCTCTCGGAAGGGGTCTTTTTGTTTATTGTGGGAATTTGCAAGGAGGGCATGAGTTGGGGCACAATTTTCTGTTTACGTCTGAATCGGTTACGGAGGGGCATCCGGACAAAATTGCCGATCAAATTTCAGACGCCATATTAGACCGGATTCTCGCGGAGGATCCCGTTGCGCGCGTTGCCGCGGAAACGGTTGTTACGACCGGACTGGCATTAGTGGTCGGGGAAATTTCTACGGTGACGTACGTCGATATTCCTCGGGTGGTGCGAGACACCATCCGCAATATTGGGTATACCCGTGCCAAAATGGGATTTGATGCGGATACAGTATCGATTCTGACGTCGATTGACGAGCAATCGGCGGATATCGCCATGGGCGTCAACGAGGCATTGGAAGTGCGGCAAGGCTCAGCCGATGCTCGCGCCTTAATCGGGGCAGGAGACCAAGGCATGGTCTTTGGGTATGCTTGCAATGAAACCCCGGAGTTTATGCCAGCACCTATTTCGTTGGCTCATCAGCTGAGCTATCGGCTGGCGCAGGTCCGCAAGACGGAAACCGTCCCATTTTTATGGCCTGATGGCAAAACCCAAGTGACTGTACGCTATGAGAACGCTAAGCCGATTGGTATTGATACGATTTTGGTGTCGACCCAGCATCATGCGTCTGCCACGCTTGAAATGGTTCAGGAAGCGGTCATCGAGGAAGTGATTCGGCCGGTGATTGCTCCGCACTGGGATCTCTCTAACACGCGGATATTGGTTAACCCAACCGGTCGGTTCGTGGTAGGGGGGCCCCATGGAGATTCAGGCTTAACAGGCCGGAAGATTATTGTCGATACCTATGGCGGTTATGCGAGGCATGGAGGTGGGGCATTTTCTGGCAAGGATCCCACGAAGGTCGACCGATCGGCATCGTATGCGGCAAGGTGGGTGGCTAAAAACTTGGTCGCGGCAGGATTGGCTGAGCGCGCCGAAATTCAAATTTCTTATGCGATTGGTGTCGCCGAACCTATATCGGTTATGGTAGATACCTTTGGAACCGGACGCTTAGAGGACGTGGCCCTAGCCAAAATTGTCCGCGAGGTTTTTGACCTGCGACCGCTCGGCATTATCGAAGATCTTGACCTGAGGAGGCCGATTTACCTTCAGACGGCAGCGTATGGTCATTTTGGCCGGACTGATGTGGCTTTGCCATGGGAACAATTGAACCGTGTTGATGCCCTTCTAGACCGCGCGGCTGTCAAGCCCGCAGAGTAGTCTTTTGGTCATCTTTTCCGCAGTCTGTTCGTATAATGGGACAGAATGTGGAAAGGGGAATCGCGGTGACCTGGTGGGGAGCGCTTGGGTTGGCTCTGTCTCTGTACGGAGCTGTTGTGGTGCTTGAATGGGTCTATGCGCGTGTTTTGCAGCCGGCAGGAGTGGAAGCGCTGTCTGTCAGCATCGTATTGCACGTGATGAATCAAGAACATCTGATTGAACAAGCCGTCATCGATTTGACGGGGTTATGGCGTCTTGAGATGTGGGATCAGAAAAACGTGGAGCTGATTATTGCCGATGGCGGATCCACGGACCAAACCGTGGCCATTCTTGACCGTTTGCAGCGTCAATATCCATGGTTGCTTATTGCGGATTCCGGACGTGACAAAAGCCATGTTCTTGAGTTATGCCGCCACGATGTCGTGATTTGGGTGGAAATGACAGGCCGCTCCCCTGCCAGTCCGCTAGTCACGGTGAGAAGTCTTTTAGCTCACCAGCCGGCGCACTTATCAGGCGTGATAGGCTAAAGAGCCGGACAGGCCCACACTGTACACGTCTGATCTGGCAAGGGTGCCAATGGTATGCCGAATACCGCAAGGTCCAGTCTTTCCTTTCGCTAGAATCCAAGGCAGTTGGCGCGGTTTTGTGTTAAGCTCACCGCTTGGCTCTTGTCTTTCTTTATCAGATAGGGGTCAAGCGGCCGTTTTATTCTGTGCGGACGCGTGCCGCTTTGTTGCTTCTTAGGGTTTTACCGACCGGGCCCTTTTAACAAATCGCGATAACAATGAAGGGGTAACGGGCCAAACGCCTAAGCGGACTAATACAAAAATATAGAGCGCTGTGGCTATGAATAAAGTGGCTGCGATGACAGGGAGCAACAAATACCATTCCCCCAAATGGCTATAGTGGATCCCTATAATGGCGAGTTGGTTGAAAAGACCAAATCCCATGAGTGCTCCTACCCAACTGAATAGAAATCGCGTCTGGCCTTCGAAGGGATTGAGGTGATGGCGCATTAGCCATATGCTGAGCACGACAGCGCGAACGTAGGCGGCGATTGAGGTGGCTAATGCGAGACCATCGGACCCAAATGGACGCACTAAGAGAAAGTCCCCAAACACGTTAAAGATAATGGAGATGATGCTGGCTACGCTCGATGTCCGCGTGGCCCTTTGCGATAATACAATACGCGAAAACAGCATTCCAAAAGCTGTACCAGGAATGCCTAGGGTCCAATACAAAAGAAGGCGAGACGTCAGCGCCGTTGAGGCCTCATTAAACCGACCATGTTGGTACAAAATTTCAACAATGGGAACCCGGAGTAAGACAAATGCTAAGAAGAAGGGAGAGACGACCAATAGTGTAACTTGCACACTCTGCCGCACAAGGTCCCTATACGCAGCCGAATTTCCCGCTCGATTGAAGAGTTCTGCTAACTGGGTGTAAATTGGGGCGATAACTGGGGTAATGGCCAAGCCAATCGGTAATTGGCTAATCACTTCGGCAAAGTTTAGTCCAGCGATACGGCCCACAGCTAAGGTCGAGGCAAAAATGCGGTCGACAATGGTTCCAGCGATTTGCACCGAATGGGCCAGAAATGTTGGGGTCGCCAGTTTTAGATATTGGCGAGTCCAAGGATGACGCCATGTCAGGCTTAGTTTTAATGCGATGTGATGGCGCTTTAAGGCAGGAATTAAATAGGCTAATTGGGTCATTTGTGCGAGGGTAAATCCTATCGCCACTCCGGTTATTCCCATGATCATGCCCAGTCCAATAATCGTTGCGACGCGGACGACGTTAATAATCACAGGAGTCAGGGCCGGGGCTATAAAATACTTTTTCGATTGTAAAATGCCATTCATAAAATTGCCCAACACCAAAAAAGGTCCAGCTGGCAACATCAGCCGCAAAAGAAATACGGTGAGGTGGTACCGGCGGTGTCGAAAACCAGGAGCAATCAGATGGACCAACTGAGGAGAAAAAATCTCTAACAGGACAATCATGAGGGCACTGATCACGAGAATCCACGAGTACGCCTCATTGAGGAAGACGTCGGTAGATTCATTGCCTTCTTCCACCGTGACGCCCCCTGATAGCAAGGGAATCATGACGATATTAAAGCTACCGCCGATAATCTCGAAGAGCAGCACCGGAATGATGCTGGCCATAAGCCAACTATCGGTGGCTGCCGAGGTGCCGAATAGCAACGCCATGAGCCATTGGCGCGCGAGACCAAGGACCTTAGAGACCATCCCCCCCGCGGCTAAAACCAATGTTGAGAAGCGTAAAGACTGTTGTTGGCCGAATCGCTGGCGAAGACGGCGAATAATTTGCCGTGGTCCCACAAAAAGTCACCTCAGTTGACAGAAAGGCTCATCAAGAATGGTCCTACTAATGCCCGTCGTTCATTATAACGTACCGAAGAGCGATTGAAGGAGGGGCAAAATAACGGGGACTAATCAGGATACAGACGGTCCTGAATATTTCAGGACAACTTCAGGGACGACGGTCGTTATCTTATTGACGCCAATGGTTCAAACCCGTAACGTAAAAGAACATGGAGGAATTTTAACGCATGATTGCGGTGAGCGTGGTTATACCAATCTATAATCAAGCCCACTTGGTGGGGCGTACGATTGAAGCGATTAGGGCGAATAGTCTTCAGCCGATCGAAGTGATTATTGTAGACGATGGCTCTTCGGATGATGTTCGATCGACCATTTTAGCCTACGAAAGTCTCACGGCGTTTCCCCTGCGGTTATTGGAAGTCAATCATGGAGGGCCAGGCCGCGCGCGGGATGCTGGCTGGCGTGAGGCTATCGGTGAGATTGTGGCCTTTACCGATGCGGATGCAGTGCCTGACAGGCACTGGTTAGAAAATGGCGTGCAAGCCTTTTCGTCTCCTGATGTGGGGGCTGTTGAAGGGGCTGTAGAAAGCGGCGGAGGCAAGCCGACCATTTTTACGCATCAGGTTCGCAATCGTTTTGGGCGGCAATTTATGACGGCTAATATGTTTTATCGTCGCTCAGTTATTGCCGAGGTGGGGGGATTTAAGTCGCCATACCGTGAAGACTCCGATCTAGCCTTTTCTGTGCTTGACGCGGGATACGAGATTGTCTTTGTCCCAACATCTATCGTGATTCATCCTCCCAGACAAGAAAATTGGCGATTTTACTTTGCGAAAGCTAATCGGAAACGGTTTGAGGGTCTATTGTTTCGCAACCATCCTGAGACTGCTCCCCAATATATCCCACGTTTTCAGCCCACCGAGTTGCTGATTATTACTGGAGAATTGCTAGCCCTTCTAAGTGTAGTGTGGGGCAGTTGGTCCTTGGCAGCGGGACTGTTACTATTAGCGTTGGGGATGCCGAAGCGTTTGGCCGATTGGTTGGGGGATCGTGAATATAATTCTCGTGAGTATTTGTGGGCATGGTTGATGACCCTCATATTAGTGCCGGTCGAAGCCTACTATCATTGGACTGGTATTATCAAGCCGCCTGCGGTACACAAAGACTTGAGGCGGTAAAGAGACGCGCGAAGAGGTCAGGAGGAGTTTTAATTTGGCGACGGTGGCAGTGACGATTCCAACGATGGGGGCCACGCATCTGGTTGATACTCTAGCGAGTCTTCCCGCTGGCCTTCCATTGTATCTGCGCGACAACCGTGAAGATAACTGGGGGGTTGCTAGAAGTTGGAACTGGGGCATTCGGCAAGCGTTAGCGGATGGCGCGGAGTATGTGTTAGTTCTCAATGACGATATTCAACTTCAAGGACATGACTTTATCGATCGCTTAGTGGCGGATCTGCAACGGGATAACGTTATCTTGGTCAGTGGGCGGCCTGCCCATGTGGAGCCAGCTCCACCCACCCGTCGACTGGCCATGAGCGCTTTTTTATGTGACCGGCGTTTGTTTGATGAAATTGGGGAATTTGATGAGGCATTTTGGCCGGCCTATTTTGAAGATGACGACATGCTCCATCGCATTCGCGTTAGCGATCATTGGCGAACGTGGTTTGATAGCGACGCGGTATTTCATCATTGGGTGAGTTCTACCGTGAATCAGATTCGTAGTGCTAAGCGGAAGCACCGAACGTACTTTAATAAGAACCGCGCATTATTCATTCAAAAGTGGGGCTATGATCCAACTCAAACCAACAAAGATTCCTAAAGCACCAACGTCCATTAGCCTTTTAGGCAGTATGATAACAAGGGAGGGAGACGATGCACGTCTGATACCCTTCTTTTTGTTTTCGTAAATGATAGCCTTGTTCCCCATGGACGTTACTCGCCGTACAGCTCATGAGTCGTAGGTCTTCGGAATATTTTCTCCACGCATAACCACACTTATTTTAAATAATGTGGGTATAGGAAGCTGCTTTCGTGCAATGGCCGTTATACGTGTGTCGGTCATGACGTTGGGCCCTGCGACGTATCCTATTCTGAAAAAATCAGTAATGCAGGATTTGGAGGATATATCCCCAGCCCAAAGGCTTGATAAATCTTTTATCAACAAACTTATCCCCATAATCCACAGGGAATTTTCCCCAAGGATGGGGAAAATTTTCTCCCGGCTCTTGCGGATATA
This sequence comes from Sulfobacillus thermotolerans, assembly GCA_002951815.1. Lineage (GTDB taxonomy): Bacteria > Bacillota > Sulfobacillia > Sulfobacillales > Sulfobacillaceae > Sulfobacillus > Sulfobacillus thermotolerans. The sequence continues at coordinate 2,633,264 of CP019454.1, read as the reverse complement.
GTTTGACTTTTTTGGCAGAGGATGCTATATTGGTCTCGGTTACTCTGGACTTTAGGGTAGCTTTTAGAAAGGGGACATATTTTAGTATGACCGGACGTGTCAAATGGTTTAGCGCAGAAAAAGGGTACGGTTTCTTAGAGCGTGAAGACGGCGGTGACGTGTTTGTGCATTACACGGCCATTAATGGCGAAGGTTTCCGTACGCTCAACGAAGGCGAGCGTGTCGAATTTGATGTGGTAGAGGGTGACCGCGGCCCACAGGCTGCGAACGTCGTTCGCCTCTAAGAATCGACTCGACAAGAAAGTAGCTGGGATTGTTCCCAGCTTTTTCTTGTTTAGGGGCTTTTGTCTCATCGTGCTATAATATTCCTACCAGTCGGGACCAAGACTGGCATAAAGCCGTAAAGGGGCGTTGCGCGATGGAAGTTATCGTTCGCGGTAAAAACGTGGAGATTACGGATGCGCTGAAGGATTACGTTGACAAGAAGCTTGGCAAAATGGACAAGCTTCTTCACCCACAAGATGTTACAGCTCATGTCGTGCTTGGTGTAGAAAAAGGTCGGCACATTGTCGAAGTCACAATTCCCATTCACGGGATGATCTTGCGGGCAGAAGAATCCGGTAGCGACATGTATGCGTCGATTGATTTGGTTACGGACAAATTGGAGCGCCAATATCGCAAGTTTAAAACGCGTGAAAAGAAAAAAATCGTTCACGATGCGGCCACCGTGCGGACGCAGGAGCCTCAGGAATCGCCAGATTTGGTCCGGCGTAAAACATTTCCTGTTAAACCCATGACGTTGGATGAAGCCTTGTTGCAGATGGATTTATTAGGTCACGACTTTTTTGCTTTTAGCAATGCAGAAACTGATAGCATTAACGTGTTATATCGGCGCCGAGACGGCGATTATGGACTTTTAGAGCCCGTTTAATGACTTTGGGCTAGAAGGGGACCTTGCCCTCGCAAGGTCCCTAAAATTTTTTACAGGAAAATGAAAAAGTTTCTCGCACAAAAGAGGAAAAATGCGGTAATGTGTCGTATTCTATTAAGCGTAGCCCAAGGAGGAGTTATGGCCGAACCATTGTCGACATATGAACAAGTCATACTCCGGATTCCCTATATTACTAGCGCCAGCGTCTACCAAGACGCGAACGGTGCAATCCGGATTCAGCTTTTAAGCGACGGCACAAAATCGCCGCGGCATGTGATCCGGGAAGTGGTGTCCCTGCTCCGGAATTACGGCTTCGAAGACATTGACGAAGACGCCGTAACGGTGGTGCAGATTCAGGCGGAAGACGAGCTAGAGCGTGCGGGGTCGCGATTAACCATTGCGGGATTTTCTGTGGGCCATAGTTCCCTAGGCATTGTCGCTCAGTGTCGGTTGGGGCGTGGTGGCCAAATTTACGAAGGAAATGGGCAAGGGGCCACTATCCCAATGGCTGTCGCAATGGCCACAGTTGATGCCGTCAATAAAGCAATGGCGCAGCTTGAGCAGCTGGCTTTCAACGGGATTGAGCAAGCACGCGTGGGCGGTGTGGATGTGATGGTAGTGACTATCGCTGACCCAGGTGAAGAAATGTTAGCAGGTTGTGGCGTGCTAAGAGACACCGTTGAAGATACCGTTATTCGCGCCACTTTGGATGCTGTTAATAGGAGGATTCTTCTCTACTCAGGGCAAAAAATTTAATAGCTTTCGACCAACATTACAGACCAAGCGAACAGATGTCATGTTTACCTCGAGCGACGGTACATGCAGGCAATTACGATAGGAGTAAATGCCATAATGAAGGGTCTGGTCCGTAACTTAGTATCCAGTTTAGTGGATGTTATTGTAGTCGGTTCGGGTTACAGTTTTCATTAAAATGGTGGTCGAATAATTTTGATGGACGTCACTTAAGGTGGGGATGTGAAGAGAAATGTATCCACGGAAATTGCAAGTCTATATAGGGTGCGTGAGCCTCGTTGGATTGATATTATTAGCTGTTACAGGACATCGGTTCTTTACGGCTTTAAGTTTTATAGATTTTGTATTGGCAGTATCGATCCTTGTTGCTTCCATATTTGGGGTAAAAATGTTACGTGATAATGGGAGCATTTCAGTTCAATTGCCAGTCTTAGTCGCTGCCGCCATTATCTTAGGACCTGCTGCGGGTGCTTGGTTAGGATTTTTCTTCACGATGGATGGTTGGGAACTGACCGGTAAGGTTAGATGGCCGTCAATTTTATTTAATAGAGCACAATTTGCTATATCTGGTTGGGCTGCCGGTGCGGTCTTCTATGGATTCGGGGGTTCCCTGCTTCGTCTGAGTTTTTTCGAAATTAGCATTCCCTTGACGGTGGCGGCAATTGTTGCGTTTTTGTTAAACTGGGTTTTAGTTATGGTCGCTGTTTCGCTTCGAGTTCATCGGCCTATCTGGGAAGTGTTACGCGCCCATTTTAAATGGTCGACTCCAACCTTTTTGCTCATGATTCCTGTCGCATATGGGATGGCAGCGGTATATCAAGATTTAGGTCCTTATGGTGAACTAATATTTATTGTTCCGCTAGCGACATTGCGTTACGTTCTTGCCCTCCTCCGCCATGTGAACAACATGTATAAGCGCAGTATTGACATGATACTGGAAGGGCTTAATATGCGCGATTCCTATACCTATGGTCATTCGGTCCGGGTAGGTCACTACGCGGGGATGCTAGCATCGTATATGGGGCTGGCAGAAGACCGCGTGGATGTGGTCCATGAAGCCGGTTTATTGCACGACATTGGGAAACTCGGAACGCCCGACAGCATTCTGCGTAAGGCGGGACGGTTGAACCGGGAAGAACAATTGACGATGAAAGAGCACCCGGTGATTGGAAGCCAACTTCTTGAAGCCGTGCATCTTGCGGGCTGTTCGCGAGAGTTTGTACGTCAACATCACGAACGGTGGGATGGACGGGGTTATCCTGATAATCTAGAAGGTACGGAAATCGCCGTGGAAGCTCGGATTATCTCCGTGGTCGATGCATATGATGCGATGACGACGGATAGGCCATATCGCCGCGCCATGCCGCATGCGATGGCTATGGCCGAAATTGAGAAAGCGTCGGGCGAGCAATTCGATCCAGCTGTTGTCGAAAAGTTTATCGAGATGTGTCAAGGGCGCAACTTAGCTCAAGAAGAAGCTGTGGCGCAGCGGTGGAAACACACCGGGACGGAACATGCTGGGGGTCAAGGGCATGGGCAGTCGGGTTGAAGGGTAGATCCCTTCATGATAAAATTCATTATTAGGTATCGACGTAGGAACCGTCACCGGTTCCTTTTACGTTGAATGGAGGAAATTACCCGATGTTAAAAATGTTGTCCAACCTCGTTAACCGGTTTAGCGAACGGGAAGTGCGCCGGTACCGAGGAGTGGTCGCAAAGATCAATGCCCTAGAGCCTGAAATAGCAGCGTTGACTGACGAGCAATTGCGTGCCAAAACCGCGGAATTTAAGGAACGGGCCAGCAGTGGAGAAAGTTTGGACAAACTCCTGCCAGAAGCCTTTGCCGTGGTGCGAGAAGGCTCTAAACGGGTATTGAAAATGCGGCACTTCGATGTCCAGCTTATTGGGGGCATGGTGTTGCATGATGGTCGTATTGCTGAGATGCGCACCGGTGAAGGCAAGACGCTGGTCGCAACATTGGCAGCCTACCTCAATGCCGTTGCGGGAAAAGGCGTGCATGTGGTGACGGTTAATGATTATCTAGCTCGACGTGATGCGCAGTGGATGGGCCAGTTGTATCAGTTCTTGGGATTGACCGTTGGTCTTATCCAACATGACATGGAGCCAGATGAAAGGCGTCAGGCCTATGCGGCGGATATTACTTACGGCACGAATAATGAATTTGGCTTTGACTATTTGCGGGATAACATGGTGAGCACGGTAGATGAAATGGTCCAACGGCCGTTACATTACGCCATCGTCGACGAGGTGGACTCGATCTTGATTGATGAGGCGCGGACCCCGCTTATTATTTCGGGACAGGCCGATAAATCCCCCGACTTGTACTATCAGTTTGCCCGCATTGCATCCAACTTGCGGGAAGAGAAAGATTACACGATTGATGAAAAGCTTAAAGCGGTTGCGCCCACGGAAGAAGGTGTGGCTAAGGTTGAGCGTATGTTGGGTGTTGCCAACTTGTATGACGACGTCAATATTGACCTGTCACATTACCTCAATCAAGCTTTGCGGGCCAAGGCGCTCATGAAGCGCGACCGCGACTATGTGGTCAAAGACGGCGAAGTCATCATCGTGGACGAGTTCACCGGCCGATTGATGTTTGGCCGGCGCTATTCTGATGGGCTTCACCAAGCCATTGAGGCCAAAGAAGGGGTACCGATTCAGGATGAGACCCAAACTTTGGCCACCATTACCTTTCAAAATTATTTTCGGATGTATCACAAGCTGTCCGGTATGACCGGAACCGCGATTACTGAAGAAGAAGAATTTCGGAAGATTTACGGGCTGGACGTGATTGTGGTGCCCACGAATAAGCCATTGATTCGAAAGGATTTTCCGGATGTCGTTTATAAAACAGAGGCGGCAAAGTTTCGGGCTGTGGTCCGTGAAATTGAAGCGTTATATAAAGAGCGGCGTCCCATATTAGTGGGCACGGTATCGATTGAAAAGTCTGAGCGTCTGAGCGAAATGCTTAAGGCTAAGGGCGTGCCGCATACAGTCTTGAATGCCAAGTATCATGAGCAAGAAGCAGAAATTATTGCTCAAGCGGGCCAAGCAGGGGCTGTGACGATTGCGACCAATATGGCAGGCCGTGGGACGGATATTGTTTTAGGCGAAGGCGTCGCAGAGATGGGTGGCTTGCATATCATCGGAACCGAGCGGCATGAGAGTCGGCGCATTGATAACCAGTTGCGGGGACGTGCGGGCCGTCAAGGGGACCCAGGCTCGTCGCGCTTTTATCTCTCTTTGGAAGATGATTTCTTGCGTTTATTTGCTGCCCAGACTTTGTCGAATTTGATGGACCGGTTGGGCGTTGAAGAAGATGAACCCATTGAGAGCCCGATGTTATCGCGCGCGATCGAATCCGCTCAGAAAAAGGTGGAAGCCCGCAACTTTGATGCGCGGAAACAAGTCTTGCAGTATGACGACGTCATGAATTTGCAGCGGGAAGTCATTTACAAACAACGCAAAGATATTTTGTCTAAGGAGAACCTGCGCGAGGATATCATGCATATGTTGTCTGAGCTCGTGGATGACGCATTGGCAGTACATTGTCCTGCCAATCTCCACCCCGATGAATGGGAGCTGCAGCCGTTGCTCGACAGCTTGCATGAGATCTTTTTGCCTGAAGGCATGGTGCGTGTTGAGGATTTAGAAGGCAAAGAGCGAGAAGAAATGCAGCAGGTGCTGGTCGAGGCGGGTACTCGGGCGTATGAGCAAAAGGAACAAGAATTTGGTGAGGAAGCGGTCCGTGAACTCGAACGGATGATTCTGTTGCGTGTTGTAGACTCCAAGTGGATGGAACATCTAGACGCCATGGATAATTTGCGTGAGGGAGTAGGCCTTCGGGCTTATGGCCAGCAAGATCCATTGGTGGAGTATAAGAAAGAAGCATATGACATGTATCAGAACATGCTGGGAGCCATTCGTGAAGAGGTCATTCGCATGATGTTTCATTTGCAACTGGCTCCGCAGCAGCCTATCCCGACCTTGGAACCTGTGGCTACCGTTACGGATCAAGAGCCTCATCGCCCATTTCAGGTCATTCAGGGAGGACAGGGCACTAAGCCGCCCAAAGAGGGACAGGGTCGGCAACTAGGGCGCAACGATCCTTGCTGGTGTGGTAGCGGCAAGAAATATAAGAAATGTCATGGAGCCGACCAAGAAACGCAATAGCCGAGGGGGACATACGGTGTTACAGGATGATTTAGAACTCATGCGCAACGAGATCCACCAAATTATTGATCGCATTAGGGGGTCTCTTTGACTTCGAAGAACGGCAAGTCGAAAGTGAGCGACTAGAACAAGTAATGCTGGCGCCGGACTTCTGGAATGACCCACAAAGGGCAGAACAGGTGACGAAACAATTGCGTCACGTGAAGGGCCCTTTGGAGCAGTACCAGAGTCTGTCGAGGCGGGTGAGCGAGTGGGATGAAATGCTTGATCTCGCCTTGGAAGAAAATGATCAGGAAGTGCTCAAGGGTCAGGCCAAAGAAGGCCAAACCCTCTTGGATGATTTGCGGGCATTTGAGTTGACCTTAATTCTTCGAGGACCTTACGATCAAGAAAATGCGATTGTTTCTTTGCATGCTGGCGCAGGCGGCACAGAGGCGCAAGACTGGGTGTCCATGCTGCTGCGCATGTATGTGCGCTGGGCGGAAAAACATGGGTTTAAAGCAGATATCATCGACTCGCTAGAGGGCGAAGAAGCCGGATATAAAAGTGTCAGTCTAGAGATTCAAGGTGAAAATGCCTTTGGCTTTTTACGGCCAGAGCGTGGAGTGCACCGCCTTATTCGCATTTCTCCTTTTGATGCTTCCGGTCGGCGCCATACGTCTTTTGCTTCGGTGGAAGTTTTGCCCGACATTGAAAATGATGCAACCATTGAGATTAGGCCGGAAGACTTAAAGGTGGATACGTTTCGGGCTTCGGGGGCTGGGGGTCAGCATATTAATAAGACGGATTCGGCCGTCCGCATTACCCATTTGCCTACGGGTATCGTGGTCGGATGCCAATCAGAACGATCCCAACACTCGAATCGCGAAACCGCTATGAAAATGCTACGAGGGAAATTGGCGGAGTTGCAAGAACGGCAGTGGGAGGAACACATGGCGGAGTTGCGAGGCAACCACGCCGAAATTGGGTGGGGATCGCAGATTCGCACATACGTCTTTCAGCCATACAGCGTCGTGCGCGATCACCGGACGCGCTATGAAGTGCCCAACGCTCAAACCGTGATGAATGGGGAGTTGGATGGTTTTATTGAGGCCTTTTTGCAACAAGAAGCCAAAGGGGCTTTACAGCCTGAGGACAATGCCTGATGAGTCGATTTATTCAGGTCCTAGCCGCCTTGGTAATTATCTTAGCGGGATTGCAATGGGGTGTGCCGCGTTGGGTGTCTGGGAAAGCGGCAGCAGCCATTGCACGCACGGACGGGGGAGTGGCACCATCCATCGCCCTAACAGCGATGCCCTTTTGGATTATCGCGCAAGGACGTTTTCAAGATGTTTATGTCAATGCGAAAGGGGTGACCTTTGACGGTCTGAAAGTCGATCAGGCTATCGTTAACTGGCAAAATGGCCAAGTTTCGGTGCCCGCCTTAGAGCGCAATGCTTTGGTTGTCAAGAAGCCCGGGCGCATGTCGGTCACGGTGGTGCTAGATGGCCCGGCTCTGGGGGCTTTTTTGGCCACAGAAGGACCCATTCGTGATCCTGTTGTCACGATTGCTTCAGGGGTGATGACCATTCAAGGCAAAGTGTCCCTGGGCGGAGTGGTATTGCCGTTAAATACACAAGGAACGCTCACGGTGTCACCGGATAAAACAGCGATTCTTTTTCATCCCACTTCTATCGATGGCATTGCATTGCCTTTGCTAACTGATTTGCAGATCTTTCAAATCTCGCAACTCCATTTACCTGTGCAATTAGTCATACAGTCGGTGACGTTATCGGATAATCAATTGATCGTTAAAGCAGGGACACCATGAACAATAAGAAGAGTGTTGTCTTCGATTACGGTATGATTGTTGTTGGCACCGCCATCACGGCAATCGGCATAAACAGTTTTTACGTGCCCGCTAAAATATCTGATGGTGGGGTATCGGGTATTGGTATTATTTTACTGTACGTTTTGCATATTCCCTTGTGGGTAACCTTGACGGTTCTGAATGTGCCATTGCTTTGGCTCAGTAAAAAGCTTTGGGGTAACCGGGTAGGGCTACGGACAGTCTTTGGCACCTTTATGTTGTCTTTGATGGTAGGGATTATGCATTTCGGTGCCGTCACCCATAACATCTTGCTAGCTACCGTGTACGGGGGATTGTTGTCAGGGGTTGGCCTGGGGCTGGTTTTTCGCGGCCGCGGTACCACCGGTGGCAGTGATGTGATTGCTCGTCTCCTGATTCGGTTTCTTCCCCTAACGATGGGGCAAGGCATGTTAGCGGTCGACTTTTTTGTGATTGCGGGCTTTGGCGTCATCTTTAACCCGACGCTGGCCATGTATTCGTTAATTGCGTTATTCATTTCATCACGGGCCATCGATGTGGTGCAAGAGGGTGTAAGCTATGCACGAGCTTTCACCATTGTTAGCCGTGACCCAGATACCATCGCAGCTCGCGTGTTGGCGACCATGGACCGAGGCGTCACCCGCATTGGTGCTTACGGAGAATATACTAAAGAACCCCGAGAAATTTTGTATGTCGTTGTTACGCGGGGGGAAGTGAGTACCTTAAAAGAGTTAGTTTACAGTATCGATCCTCAGGCTTTTGTCGTGGTCGCCACGGTGCATGAAGTGGTCGGAGAGGGCTTTCGTAAACCCCCCGTGGAGTCTTAATCGGCAGGGCTGCTTGCGAAGTGGTGATGGCCAAAGCGCCAATATCCTTGTGCCGTTACGAGGGCAATGAGGCTTGTGGTGACGAGCCACCAGACAGCGCCTTGGCTAAGGAGCAGTCCGCCTGCTAATGGGCCGAGTGCGGCGCCGGCGCGGTTTGCGAGACTGAAAAATCCCATATACCGTCCCCTGATTTGTTCGGGAGCTCGTTCAGCTACCCATGCCGAGGCTGCAGGGTTGATGGTGTTTTCGCCTAAGGTAATGATGAAAACGGCTGTGGCGAAGACCCAAAATGTCCGCCCTGAAAGCATGATTCCAAATCCCAACGCATAAAAGAGAACGCCCGCGGCCATAAGCGAGAGGTGGGGAATGTGACGCGTGATCCGGGTAATAGGGATCTGCAAGAGGACCACAAACACCGCGTTTTCGGCGGCGAGATAGCCAAACACACTGGGTGGGTATCCAAGATTCAAGTGCAAATAGGCTGGAACGACCATAAACAATTGAGAATAGACCAGAGCGGTGAAAGCCCACAAGCTGGAGAATCGTAAAAAGGCCGGATCTTGGCGGATATCAGACAGGCCCCTACGTGGAACGTGCATATCCGCACGCTTTGGGCGCGTTTCGGGTATGGCGATAAACACCACAACGGCAAAAACGACCATAGATAATGCGTCCAGAGCGAAAATCCAAAAAAAGGAATGATCAGCCAATATCCCGCCCAGCATGGGGCCAACAATAATGCCCGCATTTGAGGCCATTCGCATGAGGCTATAGGCATAATTGAGTTGCTCTCGCGGAACAATGTCGCCAACCATTGCCATAGAGGCAGGCTGAAACAAAGGCACAAAGAATCCCATCAGGCTGAGTAGGGTAATAAGGGTCCACGTACTATGGAGAGTCCCGATAAAAAATGTGACAGCGGCGCCCAACGTGAGTGATGTCAGCATAACGCGTCGCCGCCCAAATCGATCGCTCCAAACGCCACCTACAAGCACCGAGAGCACTTGGGCTCCACCATAAAATGTCATCACCAGTCCGACAGTGCTTAGAGGGGCATGAAGCCGCTCGGCTAAATAAATCGTCAGAAAAGGGAAAACCAGCGAATTGCCAACGAGATTGAAAAATCTTCCGGTTAATAGCACATAATACACACGAGGTATTGCTGGATCTCGAGAAAACACTTACCCTACACCACTTTCTGCATCACAAAATGTCATACCGCCAGGGTCATCTCTCCATGATACAACACAAATATGGCCCCTGAACAAATCCTAAAGCACAAAATATGTCATTAGTGTGGGGGGAAATTGAGTCGCCCAACGGCTCACGACAACTTCTCTCACATTGGTTAGAATAAAGGAGCCAACGCTAGGTTATAGAGGAGGGACGTGCGATGATTGCTCGTGAACTGATGACGACGGACGTCATAAAAATTGATGCCACGGCCACTATCGGAGAGGCTGTCGAGCTGTTACGCGAACACACTATCAGTGGACTGCCGGTGGTCGATAAAGAAGGGCATCTCATTGGCGTGATTACGGGGGGCGACGTTTTGCGGGCCATTCAGCAACGTGCGCAGAAGATCTACCATTCCTTGTTTGGCCCTACGCAAGTGGTGATTGATGAAACGGTATGGCACGAAGATAGTCATCGTCTTTTGGTTCTTCCCGTCGAGAAAATGATGAGCAAAGGGGCGGTGACAGTGCAACTCAACACACCGGTCGGGGAAATTGCCGATTTGATGCTGCGGCAGAATGTTCGGCGGGTGTTTGTGTTGCATGATGACAAACTCACGGGTATTATCACGCGCAATGACATTGTGCGTTGGCTTGTGCGCCATGTGGCCAATTAACGCAGTGCGACACTAAGTTTGGCGCCAATGCGTTGAATATTGGCCAATAGAGAGAGATATGGGCGACCTTGGCTTAACAGCGCGGCAACGTAACGTAAGTGTGGGCTATAGACGATGCCGACGTCGTGGCTTGCTTGGGCTAGAGAGCCGGTTTTATGAGCGATGACGATGGGAGAATCGCCAACCCAAGACGATTCGGCTGTAAGCTTGGTAATACTGATGGGCCCTTGACAGCGTTTAAGCAATGAAACCATTTGTTCTGAGGCGGCTAAGGAAATAGCCGTTCCTCTAGCAAGCTTTTCCATCAGCAGGCCCATGTTTTGAGCGGTCGTGTGGTTTACTGTGTCTAAGGGTTCCGCCGGCACGCGCTGCAAGCGGCGCACTAACTCGGTATGGGTTACACCAAGCCGCCGTAATGTGATATTGACGGCTTCGATCGTCAGAAAATCAATGAGAAGATTTGTCGCTGTATTATCCGATACGGTAATCATAAGCGTCGCTAAGTCACGCAATGAATACTCAGTGTTTGGTGATAAATCCTTGAGAACTCCTGAACCTCCAACTTGGTCTTCTCGACGCATCACTAGAAGGTGGTCGAGGCTGAGATGCTCTTCCTCTACACGTCGGTAAAGTTCAATTAAAATGGGTACCTTAATAGTGCTCGCTGAAGGGAAAACCTTGGTATCATTGAAAGTGAACACTTTACCGGTGTCAAGATTTTTTGCAAAAACGCCATATATGCCAGGCAGCGTACCAATCCATTCACGTAGATCCAAAATCCGTCCTCCCTTGATGGAAGTGATCGCCCTTCTCATTAGAATCCATGATACCATGGACCCAAATAGTGGGGTCAGATGTGAAAGTGATTGGGATAATTTTTAGAAAAGGATAGAGACCATTATGAGTGTCTTGGTGTTAGGAAGCATTAATTTGGATTTAGTTGCACGCATCGACAAGATTCCGGTGGCAGGTGAGACCCGAATTGCTAAAAGTTTGTTAACAGCTCCAGGGGGCAAGGGGGCGAACCAGGCACTTGCCGCACGGCGTATGGGGGCCGCAACGCGTCTTGTTGGTATGGTAGGCGATGATGCCTTTGCCGTCCAAGCTTTGCGCATTCTACGACAAGATGGCGTAGACCTCAGCAGTATTGGCGTGAGTAAAACCGCAAGCACGGGTCTCGCTCTCATAACGGTTGAGCCCACCGGGCAAAATGCCATTACGGTTGTCCCTGGGGCAAACTACGAAGTGGGGACTGCAGCATTAGCTAGCCTGGAACGTCTCTTGACGGCGCGAGACATTTTAGTCATGCAAGCAGAGATTCCTTTGGATGTTATTGAGCGTGCGGTGTTGTTGGCCAAACGGGCAGGCGCGCAGGTCTTATGGGATCCTGCACCCGCCTCAGACCATTTTCCAGCGTCGTTATTTAAAGTCGATATCATTGCACCTAATCAATCGGAGGCCTCGGTGTTGACCGGGATCCCTGTTGATGATGTGCGCTCTGCTAAGGCAGCCAGCAGGAAGTTGCGGGAATTTGGTGCCCAAATAGGGATTGTCAAATTAGGCGATCAAGGGCTCGTATGGGCGACGTCGCGGGGTGTCTTTTACGAAGCGGGATTGCCTGTGCACGCCATTGACGCGGTGGGGGCAGGGGATGTTTTCTTAGGGGCACTTGCCGCACGTTTAGACGTCCATGATGTTTTATCGGATGCCATTCACTATGCTAATGCGGCTGCGGCTCTCTCCACCACGAAGGAAGGCGCTCAGCCCTCTTTTCCGATATTGGAGGCAGTGGAGCAGTTCATGAAGTCGTCACCGAGTTCTCTATAAAAAAGATGTTATAAAGTGTAACCTGATCTATCCGTCGAGCGTTTTTAAATCAAAGACGCTCATAAGGAGGGCCCCACAATGAAAGGCGCAGCAGACCAAAAGCGGGCAGACTATTATCTGTATACGTGGCAAATTCGAGAAGTACAGAAATTGTCCCGCGAACTAAACCGTCCTCCGTCCGAGGTGATGCGATGGCTTTTAAGTGAGGCTCTTACCAAACGCACCTCGCAGGAATCATAATCGTAATTCATGATATGGCGGCTGCTACTGGCGCTTTGGGCCAGGGGGGTTAACGATGAAGTAACCCTATGGCCTAGCAGGAATTATAAATGGATGAAAGTTGTGACAAAAGGACCCTCAAGGGGTCCTTTTGTCATAGGTGATTAGCGGTTGCGAGGTTGGCGTTGTAAAATATCAAAGTATACACAGTTGTTGAAAAAGGAGCCGATATCGATGGAGGAGTACCGCCTATCCCATGATTCCCTCGGGGACGTTCGTGTTCCCAAAGACGCTTATTGGGGACCACAAACCCAAAGAGCGATTGAAAACTTTCCGATTAGCGGCCTTCGCTTGCCAAGGCGTTTTATTAGAGCGCAGGGCATTATTAAATGGGCGGCAGCGCGGGCTAACAGCGAATTAGGAGAATTATCACCGGAACGGGCTGCTGCGATTATGAAAGCCGCAGACGAAGTGGCTAGTGGACTTTGGGATGCGCAATTTGTTGTGGATGTATATCAAGCAGGGGCCGGTACCTCCCAAAACATGAATGCGAACGAAGTTATTGCCCACCGTGCCCAACAGATGATGGGAGGAGAAATAGGCGATGTCAGCTTGGTCCATCCCAATGACCATGTCAACATGGCTCAGTCTACCAATGATACTATTCACGTTGCAATACATATCGCCGGGGCAGAAGCCATCGTCCATGATTTGATTCCAGCCATTCTCCGGGCAGAAGAAACGTTAGAATCGAAAAAGGCGCTCTGGATGAATATCGTGAAATCCGGACGGACACACTTGCAAGACGCGGTACCAATGCGTCTGGGGCAAGAAATTGGCGGATATGCCGGGGCACTAAAATATTGGCGTCAGGCGTTAGAAGACGGAGTATCTGCCTTATATGCCATAGGTCTGGGCGGTAACGCTGTGGGCACTGGCATTAACGCGCATCCCGAATACAAAACCCGGGCAACGGCTTATGTTGCGGAGAAAACCGGATTGCCCTTCCATCAACCAGACAATATGTTTACGTTTATTCAAAATATGGACGCGATTTTACAGGTGTCTGGCTTGGTGCGCGGCTTAGCAACAGCCGTAGGTAAACTGGCTAACGACCTTCGGTTGCTGAGCTCGGGGCCGCGTACGGGTATTGGAGAACTCAAATTGCCATCTGTGCAGCCAGGGTCGTCAATTATGCCTGGGAAGGTCAATCCGGTGATGGCAGAAATGATGAATATGATTTGTTATCAGGCCATCGGAAACGATCTGACTATCCAACAGGCCGTGGCTGGAGCGCAATTGGAGTTGAACGTTATGATGCCCGTTGTTGCTTATAATCTCCTGCAAGCTATTCACATTATGGCCAATGGACTTGATGCCTTCAACGATCGGGCGCTTAAAGGGCTTGAGGCCAATGTCGAAAAAATAACCAGCTATGTAGAGATGAATACAGCATTGGCCACAGCACTGAATCCTTACATTGGGTATGACAAGGCGGCAATTGTTGCCAAAACGGCCTTCCAAGAGGGGAAAACTGTTCGTCAAGTTGTTTCAGAACAGCACTTGTTAGATGCTAAGACGTTAGATGAGGCATTAGACCTTGAACGGATAACCAAACCTCAAGAACCCTGAAGCGGTTACGGTGAGGCTGTATGACGTGACCTCAGACGCAAGGCGATCAAATAGCCTCGCCCAATAAATGACACGCGCTTAATTCTGAGGTCGCGTCTCTTTGTGCATATTTTGTTGATGGGCTTGTATTCTTTCTTTTTCGGTGTTAAGATATATTTCGTCGTTCGACAAGAACGGTCAGTAAAGAACACGTTATTGACAAAGATTTATGAACGTGTTAAAGTATTTAGATGTGACCCGGTCCTTGAAAACTATATCGTCATGAATGCGTCAAGGGAAACAGAAACAGTCAGCAAGACAATGAGTCATGGAGAGTTTGATCCTGGCTCAGGACGAACGCTGGCGGCGTGCGTAATACATGCAAGTCGAGCGGACCTTCGGGTCAGCGGCGGACGGGTGAGGAACACGTGAGTGATCTATCGATGAGTGGGGGATATCGGGCCGAAAGGCGCGGCAATCCCGCATACGTTCCTACGGGAAGAAAGCTGGGCAACTGGCGCTCATCGCGGAGCTCGCGGCCCATTAGCTAGTTGGGGGGGTAACGGCCTCCCAAGGCGACGATGGGTAGCCGGCCTGAGAGGGTGAACGGCCACACTGGGACTGAGACACGGCCCAGACTCCTACGGGAGGCAGCAGTAGGGAATCTTCCACAATGGGCGCAAGCCTGATGGAGCAACGCCGCGTGAGTGAAGACGGCCTTCGGGTTGTAAAGCTCTGTCTGTCGGGACGAAGACCGGGACGGGAGTCCCGGGGAGCCGGTACCGACGAAGGAAGCCCCTGCAAACTACGTGCCAGCAGCCGCGGTAAGACGTAGGGGGCAAGCGTTGTCCGGAATTACTGGGCGTAAAGGGCGTGTAGGCGGTGCGATACGTAGCGGTTTTAAGCCTCCGGCTCACCCGGAGGAGGGCGGCTAAACGGTCGCACTGGAGGGCAGGAGAGGTGCGTGGAATTCCTGGTGGAGCGGTGAAATGCGTAGAGATCAGGAAGAACACCAGTGGCGAAGGCGGCGCACTGGCCTGACCCTGACGCTGAGGCGCGACAGCGTGGGGAGCAAACGGGATTAGATACCCCGGTAGTCCACGCCGTAAACGATGGATACTAGGTGTCGTGGGGGTCCACCCTGCGGTGCCGGAGCTAACGCACTAAGTATCCCGCCTGGGGAGTACGGCCGCAAGGTTGAAACTCAAAGGAATTGACGGGGGCCCGCACAAGCAGTGGAGCATGTGGTTTAATTCGACGCAACGCGCAGAACCTTACCAGGACTGGACAGGCACGTGAGCGCCGCGAAAGCGGCGGGCCCTTCGGGGAGCGTGCTCAGGTGCTGCATGGTTGTCGTCAGCTCGTGTCGTGAGATGTTGGGTTAAGTCCCGCAACGAGCGCAACCCTTGTCGTGTGTTGCCAGCGGTCCGGCCGGGCACTCACACGAGACTGCCGGTGACAAACCGGAGGAAGGTGGGGATGACGTCAAATCCGCATGGCCTTGATGTCCTGGGCTACACACGTGCTACAATGGTCCCGACAACGGGCCGCGACCGCGCGAGCGGGAGCGAATCCTTCAAACGGGATCTCAGTTCGGATTGCAGGCTGCAACTCGCCTGCATGAAGCCGGAATTGCTAGTAATCGCCCATCAGCATGGGGCGGTGAATTCGTTCCCGGGCCTTGTACACACCGCCCGTCACACCACGAGAGTTGGCCACACCCGAAGCCGGTCGGCCGAACCCGTGAGGGACGGTCCCGTCGACGGTGGGGCGGATGATTGGGGTGAAGTCGTAACAAGGTAGCCGTATCGGAAGGTGCGGCTGGATCACCTCCTTTCTAGGGAATGCTCCCGACGCGGCATGACGATATGGTTTTTGGGGACTGGGAGAACTCGTTGATGAGTTCATCAGTTCTATGAAGGGCCGATAGCGCAGTGGTTAGCGCACCCGCCTGATAAGCGGGAGGTCGGTGGTTCAAGTCCACCTCGGCCCACCATTTTGGACCTTGACAACTTTACAGGAGAAAGACAACACCAGCACACGGGGGATGCCTCGGGTGCGGATGGGGCGAAGAAGGTCGTGGCACGCCACGAAAGGCCTCGGGGAGCGGCGTCGCACGCATCGATCCGAGGGTCACCGAATGGGGAAACCCCTAGACCGGCAGGTCTAGACGGCGGGCCACTAGGGCCCGACCGAGTCCAAAGCGGGGAACTGAAACATCTCAGTACCTGTGTCGAGAAAGCGAAAGCGAATCCCTTAGTAGCGGCGAGCGAACGGGGACCAGTCCAAACGACGGCTCCGAGACGGCCTACTTCCGCGGAGTCGTCGGGTTGTGGACAGCGGATGCGGGCCAGTAGGGGGCCCGCGCCGGCGCGGTCGCGGGAGCATGAAGCTGTTGGAATGCAGCGCCCGAGCGGGTGAGAGCCCCGTCGTGCTGCCGCGGCCGGACCGGCCGCTGATCCCGAGTACCACGGTTCTCGTGAAAGACCGTGGGAAGCTGGGCGGCCCACCGCCCAAGACTACCGACCATCCGTCACCGATAGCGCAGAGTACCGTGAGGGAACGGTGAAAAGCCCCCCGGGAGGGGAGTGAAAGAGACCCTGAAACCGTGTGCTGTCAAGCCGTCAGAGTCTCGGCAACGGGATGATGGCGTGCCTATTGAAGAATGAACCGGCGAGTGACCGGCCGCCGCGAGGTTAACGTCCGCAAGGACGGGAGCCGGAGCGCAAGCGAGTCTGAAGAGGGCGACAAGTGGCGGTCGATCGACCCGAAACCGTGTGATCTAGCCGGCGCCAGGCTGCAATCCCCTTAAGCCGGGATGAAGGGCCGCACCCGTGTCCGTTGAAAAGGGCTGGGATGAGCGGCGGCTAGGGGTGAAATGCCAATCGAACACGGAGATAGCTGGTTCTCCCCGAAATCGCTTGAGGGCGAGCCTCCCCGAACAATACCGACGGGGTAGCGCTCTGTGAATGGAAGGGGTCCGTGAAGGATTACTGCCTGTTCGCAAACGACAAAGTCGTCGGTAGGCGGGAGAGAGTCAGACGTTGGGGGATAAGCTCCAAGGTCAAAAGGGCAAGAGCCCAGATCGTCCGCTAAGGTCCCTAAATGTGCGCTGAGTGGCAAAGGTCGTCGCGTGATCGAGACAGCCAGGAGGTTGGCTTAGAAGCAGCTATCCTTGAAAGAGTGCGTAATAGCTCACTGGTCGCAGTCGCGCGGCGCCGAGAATGTCCGGGGCTAAGCGGACTACCGAAGCGGCGAATTGGCCCCCGTACGGGGGCCAGTGGTAGGGGAGCGTCCGCCGGGGGGCGAAGCGGTCGTGGAAACGGCCGTGGACCGCGGCGGAGTGCGAATGCCGGTATGAGTAGCGAAAAGGCCCGTGAGAATCGGGCCCGCCGAAAGCCGCAGGGTTCCGGAGGCAGGATCGTCCGCTCCGGGTTAGTCGGGCCTAAGGCGAGGCCGTTAAGGCGTAGTCGATGGAGACACGGTGGAGATTCCGTGACCAGTCGGACATGGCGAACGAATCAGGACGTCGCGGAGGGGGGTCAGCGCCCCGTTGGTCGAGGGCGTCCCGCCAGGGGGACGGAAACACAAGTACGGAAGTGAGCGCCGTCCGCGACCAAGAAAAGTGATTCGGGAGTGTCCGAGTGTCCGTACCCGAAACCGACACAGGTAGGTGAGGCGAGGAGCCTCAGGCGCGCGAGTGACCTCTCGTTAAGGAACTCGGCAAATTACCCCCGTAACTTCGGGAGAAGGGGGCCCGGCGGCGTCCGCCGCCGGGGGCACTACAGCGGCCCAAGCGACTGTTTACCAAAAACACAGGTCCCTGCGAAGTCGCAAGACGCCGTATAGGGGCTGACGCCTGCCCGGTGCTGGAAGGTTAAGGCGAGGTGTGCAAGCACCGACCCGAAGCCCCAGTCAACGGCGGCCGTAACTATAACGGTCCTAAGGTAGCGAAATTCCTTGTCGGGTAAGTTCCGACCCGCACGAAAGGCGTAACGACTTGGGCACTGTCTCAACGAGAGACTCGGTGAAATTGCAATCCCTGTGAAGATGCAGGGTTCTTACGACTGGACAGAAAGACCCCGTGGAGCTTTACTGTAGCCTGCCATGGGTCGAGCGCGACGTGTGTACAGGATAGGTGGGAGGCGGAGAAGCCGCCGCGTCAGCGGCGGGGGAGCCATCCTTGGGATACCACCCTCACGGCGTGCACGATCTAACCGCCGTCGTCACCCGACGCGGGACAGTGGCAGGGGGGCAGTTTGACTGGGGCGGTCGCCTCCTAAAGTGTAACGGAGGCGCCCCATGGTTCCCTCAGCACGGTTGGACAGCGTGCAGGGCGTGCAAAGGCACAAGGGAGCTTGACTGCGAGCGCGACAGTGCGAGCAGGGCCGAAAGGCGGGCTTAGTGATCCGGTGGCACCGTGTGGCAGGGCCATCGCGCAACGGATAAAAGCTACCCCGGGGATAACAGGCTGATCTTCCCCAAGAGTCCATATCGACGGGAAGGTTTGGCACCTCGATGTCGGCTCATCGCATCCTGGGGCTGAAGTCGGTCCCAAGGGTTTGGCTGTTCGCCAATTAAAGCGGTACGTGAGCTGGGTTCAGAACGTCGTGAGACAGTTCGGTCCCTCTCCGTCGTAAGCGGAGGATATTTGCGGGGCGCGACTCCTAGTACGAGAGGACCGGAGTGGACGAACCGCTGGTGTGCCCAGTTGTGTTGCCAAACGCAGCGCTGGGAAGCTATGTTCGGATCGGAGAAGCGCTGACCGCATCTAAGCGCGAAACCGGCCCCAAGATGAGATATCCAGGGGGCTCGTCAGAGCCCCGAGAGACCCCCACCAGAACAGTGGGTTGATAGGTGGTCCGTGGACACCCGGCAACGGGCGGAGCGAGGCCATACTAATCGGTCAAGTCCTTTCTCCTGTGAAGTTGTTAGGGCCCGAGATGGTCCGACGCCTTTGTCGGTGCCTCAGAGGAAGTGTGTTGACCCGTTCCCATGCCGCACACGGTCGTCCCCCACTCCCTCGCTGGTGGTACTGGATCCGCAGGGATCTGGGAGGCCCAGTCGTGCCGACAAGTTTTTTAAAATCCCCTTCCTTCTCTCATTTGAAGGAGGGGGATTTGTTTATTTATGTAGCTTCTAGGCTCAGGTGTCCGGGTTAAAGGCTGTCATCGGCTAATAGCATGCTGCTGATAATGAGGAAACCTCCAAGTACTAATGACCATGTGAGGGGTTCGCCAAAAAAAATGACTGCTATAATAGCAGCGAACACAGGTTCTAAAGTAAAGATTAATGCCACATAGGATGCGGAGGTCTTTTGCTGATAGTGCGCTTGAGCCCAATAAGCAAAAGCGGTGCCGAAAAGTCCATTTAGAACCACGGCGCATATGACCATGGGATGCAGCCAACTTGATATGGGGCTCCAAGCTTGCGTGTGTAAAAACAGTGTGGTTATTAGGCTCAAAAGGGCCACTGTGATGATTTCCACGGTGGCGAGCGCAAGAGGATCAATACCTGGATCCCATTTGTCGACATAGATAATTTGTAAAGCGATGAACACTGCGCATCCTACGGTATAGAGGGACCCCAGAGACCAATGACTGAGAAATGCTACACCATCTAAGAGGGCTAAACCCAACAGGGCCGTGAATACGGCGATCCATGTCCGTCTGGATGCGGAAAGGCCAAGGAGCGGAATGGCCAACAAGGGAACCAACACCACGTTTAGGCCTGTCAAAAAGGCCGATATGGCGGGCTCGATGCTTTGAAGGCCCAAAGTTTGCAGGGCATAGCTCAAAAATAAAAGTACGCCGAGTGCAAAACCTACCTTCAATACGTGGAAACTGACGAGTTTGTTCCGACCACCGGGCCGGGCCAACGCCATCATAACCATCACGGTTGCCGCGAGTAGGAACCGGACCGCTAAATAAGGAAAGACGGCGACGATTGCTAGAGCGCCTTTCGTCAGACTAAATGTTATTCCCCACGCAATGGTGACTAAGAGGAGTATCAAATTTGCTAGGGTTCTTTGGGACATTGTGGTAATAGCCAATCCCTTCCTTGTTATCTCACATTTTGTGAGTATAACGCATCGAATAGATTTTTGGGGATCCCATAACCATGCCGTAGGAGAACCGTTCACCCGCTCTCATCGGCATGATGCCCTGCGCGCTTTGGTCCCTAATGACGGGGAGACCTGGGTTCGCATTGCGGGTTGGGGCAAAACCATGGATGTATGAACGCATCCTAGTCCCGAGGTTGAGGGTTACATGATATTGCTCAGATGTAAGGGGCCTATGCGCTATGGGACGCGTGCCAATGACCTATAGCATCAAAGTGCCGTTAGTCCCGTTCAGCGTGGACTGACAGCTTATGGTTCGGAGCATAGTAATAAAGGACGAGATCCCCGTCCACTTTGCCATGGGAATAGGGACCATTGGCCCATAGTGAAATCTTCATAACGTGTGATACAACAGTATTAGATTGTTGTTGACCAAAGGCATGTATTGCGTAAGCGGAAAGAGGGATGACGATGACAGCCGGATTATTTGTTCTTGCGGCCCTTTTAGCATTGATATTTGCTGGCGCCTTAGTAAAGCGTTACCAGACGCACCACGCCCCATTTTACTTGTGGTGGACGATTTCTTTTGGCCTATACACGTTGGCCTATCTAGCCGAAGCGCTGACGGTGAATAGTCACTGGAATCTTCCTGTTTATGATGTCTACATCGTTGCGTCTGCGGGCCTTGTGGGATCGATGTCGGTTGGCACGGCGTTTCTGGCCTTTAAGAAAGGGTTGGCGAAGGCCTATGCGTGGTTTGTCTCGTTGTTGGGCATCGCCTTAATCATCGCAACAATTGCCACCCCTCCCGCTATTCATGGCTCGTGGCTCGCTTTGAATGGCGGGAAAGGTGGCATCATTGGCTTAACGCAACTGTTCTATGTGTTGATGGCATCGCTTGGTGGGACCATTGTCGTCCTTGGTGCCCTATGGTCGTGGTGGAAAACCCGGCGCTATTACAATCTGTTAATCGCAGCAGGAGCCCTCATTGCGAGTACGGGCGGTACGATGGCTTCACAGGGTGTGGGTCTCAGCATTCTGCCGGTGATGAATATTGTGGGGCTAGTATTGATTTTCCTCGGTTATATTTATTCACGGTCGTCTGCGCAGGGGCGGTTGTCTCGGCCCATGGCGAAGGGGGCATAGCGGTTTTAAAAACAAGGAGCCGTCAGATCTTGACGGCTCCTTGTTTGGTGCGCCCGGCATAGGCGTGTGCTAAGTCGGGCTTTATTAATCTTGTCGGCACTAGTCATGGGGAGTGTCGCCACAAATTGTATGCTTTCGGGCATCCAGAACTTTTCCATGCGCCCAGCGCACACCGCACGTTGTCAATGAAGATGACTAACTTGTCGTCTGAGGATTTTTCAGAACTCAACAGGGAAGGCGGCAATGATTTTTCGAATTTCGGGGCCATAAGACAATAAATTTAGGAGTCGGGCGGTGAAAAAGAGCATGCAAGAGATTACGTTCTGAAACGGGGTCGTGCAGATGATGCTCACACCATGGGAATATGATGTCCAGCGAACGGCGCCGGGGTGGTGTCGCGCATGGAGACCCCCGAAACTTTTGGGTCTCGGGGGTCGCTTCATGGAACACGGCGTACCCCGCGTTATCACCGGGATAAGATGACACGGCTGACGATTGACAGTGAATCAGGGCAGCGGACGTTAAATGGACGGGAAGCCCTGATTACGTGCAGCACTTGCTGAATTCGACTGGACTGGGAACTCTGGAAGGCTTTAAAAATCGTGCAGGGCATCACGCCAGATCAAACTGCCCGGGTATCGCTAGGCAGTTCCGTGTCCTTACGCGAAGCGCTCGACTGTGCAGCGGGTGGCAGTGGGGCGTCAGATGACAGTCTCTATCGCCGGGTCGAGAGGGAGTGGACGATATATTATACCCCCACGGGAAATGCACGTCGTCAGGTATTCGACGGTCCCGACAACGTGTCATTGATTGCCAACACGAGGTGGAACGCCACATGCAACAGGTTGGCCAGGCCGAAAAGGACGCGGAGAAGCTGGAATACCTCCAGAGTCAGATCCAAAACCTTAACAGCGAACTCGTAGAGTCAGAGAGGGCGTTGAAGATTCTGGAGGACGAAGTTGCCGCCGTTCAGGCGCTAGAATCAACGTACCGTGAAGAGCTTGAAAAGCTAATGCGTGCCCGAGAGCGTCGATCCGACTTGGACCAAAAAATCACGGAACGTCAGCGCCTGGCCGCCGAAGAATCACAGCTGATCCACGACATCACCCAACTCGAGAATCGGCAATTAGAATTGCAAAAAAACGACATTGCGGCGGAACAAGCTTTGATCACAGCACAAGCTAATTACGAGGAGGCCGCGGCCTGACTGATCCCCACTATGTAGCGAGAAAAGAGGATGGGAAATGAAAGTGCGTGCGGGACTGCTACAATTGCGACATGAACTGTCGGGAGAGCACGATGTGGAAAGACATAAAGCGGCTGCAATCGAGAAACATGTGAAATGGATTCAGCAAGCCGGGGATCAGGCCGTGAACATTCTTTGCCTCCAAGAATTGTTTTTTGCCCCATACTTTGCTGCCGAGCAGGATCGTCGTTGGTATGCTGCTGCCGAGAAAGTTCCGGAAGGACCAACGATTCGCTTGATGCAGAAACTGGCCGCACTATAATATGGTGCTCATTGTGCCGCTCTATGAGGAAGAGATGCCAGGGGTTTATTACAATACGGTTGCCGTGATTGATGGAGACGGCAGTTATCTCGGAAAATTCCGCAAAGTGCACATTCCTCAAGTCCACGGCAGTGAATCGGGATTGTATGGGTGAGGTTGTCCCACGCGTCGTGGAATTTCGCTAGCGTATCCTTTCGCGTGATTTAACCGATTTGCTCGGCTTTTTGTTCCGGCGTTTTGGAACACGTGGCTTTTAAGGCCGTTTGCAACAAGGGAATCTCGCGATAGCCGGGGATCCACGTCAACGTGTCTTCGATAAAAAAGCTCGCGGATGCCAACCAGCGTAAGACTTGTTGTCCATTGGTCCAATGTTTGACATTCTGGGCATGGGTCCGCCATTGACTATTGATGGACTCCATGGCATTGGTGTTCGCCAACGTTTGGCGCAAGAGGCCCGGAAGGCCCAATCGATGGACAGTGAAGGTTTCGGCGAGTCCTTCCCGGAGACTCCCAGCAGCGCCGGGATGGTCCCGTTCCCACTCTTTCGCGAGCACTTCTAATGCCTGTGCGGCTGTGTCCGCATCCGGTTCTTGATACGCCTTCCGTAAGCGCTGGCGGACCCGATTTTCGGCCGATTTCGGCAGGTGATCGAGTACATTCCGTTGTTTATGAATCTGGCAACGTTGGATGAGGACCTGATCCCCCCAGACCTCGCGTACCGCTTTGGCTAAGGCCTTGGCGCCATCGATAACTACGAGTAATCCCTGCGCGGCCGTCAGGCCGCGGGTGATGAGATCCTGCAATAAGGCCATGACCACGGTATGATTTTCTGTCGCCCCTTCGACCAATCCCAAGACGCGTTTGTGCCCGTCCGCATCAATCCCTAAGGCGCCCACCACCAGATGGTCCGCTATGCGTAACCCATCGATCATCACGAAAACCCACGTCCGGTCATCTAACCGGCGCTGCAAGAAGCGGTCCAAGGCTTGCTGCGTAGCCTGGATAAAGCGGCGGCTGACGGTACTTTTGCTGGGGCCCGGTTGCTCCATCGCCGCCTCGAAGGCCGCGTTGGCATGGCTTTGTTGGCGGCTCGCGAGGCCATACAGCATCCGCTCCAACACCGCTTGGGTGGTTAGCATGGTGTTCTGAAACTGATGGTAGGTGTCTAAGGGAATTTCTTCCGAGCCATCGGCCGCTCGCACCCGCGGGTGCGAGATAGGGATTTTGCGATCGCCTAAAAAGACGCTCCCGCCTTCGGTTCCGTGTAGAACGGCTTGACGCTAAGGATCGTGCCGGCCTTTGGGACCGGCCCACTGCTCCACTTCCACGGCCATCATCTGTTGCAACACCGGCAATCCGACCCGGAGGGATAGAGCCAATAAGAAGTCTTCGGCATCCTGTAAAATATCGATCCATGGCAGGGTGAGAGACTGTTCGGCCATCGTATTTTTCTTTATACGGGTAGTCACTAGCGATTCCTCCTTAAGATGGGTTCAGCACTCTCTATTCAACCAGAGAGCCATCAGGATCGCTAGTTTCAATTTCCACGAAAAATGGGGCATTCTCGAAAGTGGAGCGGTGTTCATCAATAAACGCGTATTTTACTTCCGATCGTTGGCGACGAGGCGCATCGCTTTTTTTAAAATGGCATTCTCTTCTTCCAAATCTCGTATCCGCCGCGGTAAATCGTGGACCTCCTGGTCTGCCGGCCGGAGTTTTCCACTGCCCACAAACGGGCGGTCTGGATGCTGCCGCACATTTTTCAACCATTGGGGGAGCGTCGTGTCCGGAATGCCTAAATCGCGGGCGACCTCAGCAATCGGCTTCTTCAGCTCCGTCACTAATTGCACCGCTTGCGCTTTAAACGCGGCATCATATTTTTTGGCCATGGCAATTCACCTCAATGGGAGTTAGCGTATCATCCCCGAGTTCAAGGTGTCCACAATTTAGACTAACATCCAGTCGTCGGCCTCCCGCCCGCGCGTTACGTACGGTGTCATCAATCCCCGCCGGATAAAAGTTTGGCCATTGTGGTTAATTCCGCAGAGAATCTCCCGATACGACGTTGAAGGGCCGAGGCGGTTACGATATAGGTTCCATCGGGTTGGGGTGTGAAATCGGAGTCGCAAGAGACAATTTGGGTGGGGATCGCCATGCCCAATAGCCCTCGGGCGACAATGCGAAGATGGTCAGCGGCTTGCGTGCTCATAATACCTCCGCTATGTGTCACAAGGCCGATTGGCTTTTGCTCAAAATAGTCATAATTCAAGGTGTCGAGAGCATTTTTCAGGCGTGCGGAATACGAATTATGATAATTGGGCGATCCCCAAACGAACGCATGGGCTTGCATAGCTTCCCGCACAAATCGTTGTGTTTGCGGATGATCGATAGCATCCGGAGCCCGATGAAAATCCGCCAAAGCCTCCGGTAACGGGTCGCTTGCCAAGTCCCACGTCACGGTGTTCACTCCCAACCGCCCCAATTCGGCAGCCACCGCGTCGAGAAGGGAGCGGGTATGGGACGGGAACCGCGCACTGCCCGACAACAGCAACACCTTCATTCTACTTGCCCCCTTTTCGGTGATGGGTTTACAGCATGTCTAGACCATAACATCCAAAAGGTGAGGGCCGACAGGCCGGCTAACGTCGCGCACAACCACAATACCCGGTCAAGCGACAACACTTCGAGAAAGCCCCCAATGAGTAAATAAGATACCCCATCGGATAGGTTGCCGATGGTGGAGCGAATGGCCATCACTTTGCCCATCAAAGGTCCCGGCGTCGCCATTTGCAGCGCCGTGGTCAGAGGAGGCCCGCTCATCGGCATCCCGATGCCCTGCACGATCACCGCGCCGATGAGCAAAGGCAGACTCTCGAGGTCTAAAGCGAGGGCCAACAAGGCCAAGCCTCCCGCGCGGACGGCATAGCCCCCGAAGATCCATGGGGGTACTCGACTCCCCCGCCGCGTGCCCCATAAAAAGGACATCCCCACTTCTGCGGCGGCCATCAACCCTATCGCAAACCCGTAAGAGACGTTGTGGTTCAGCTGCATGGCGCTCAATATCTTCGGCAACGCGATTTTTATCACCCCAGCCTCTGCCATAATGGCCGTGGCAAAGGCGGCGACAAGGTACGGCAGGGCAGACCCGTGCGAGAAGACCACGCCAAGCCCCTGCTGTAAATCGTTTAACGGTGTAGCGCCAAGGGTTGGCCGCGACTCGGGCACACGGAGGAGATAGACCGCCAGCGCCGACCCCAATAACGTAGTGACGGGGATCCAGAAGAGGTCGGGCACAGCATGAGTCCACAGCAGCATGACACTCCCTAAGGCGGGCAGGATGATACTCCCCAAGCTTTCGAGGCCATTGAGCGAAAGATTCAGCTGACTCAATGACACATCGTCCGCAACCAAATCCGGCGTGATCCCCTTACGGGCGGGGAAATAAAAGGCGCGGGCGGTCGTCGATACGACCAAGAGTCCTATGAGGACGGGAACCGTCAAGCAATGGAAGGCCGCCAATAAGGGAATGAAGGCCAGCACCGTGGCCCGGGCCAGGTCGCACCCCATCATCAGGCGACGTTTATCAACGCGATCTGCAACCACGCCCCCCACGAGGCCAAAGAGCAGGTAGGGAATCGACGCCGAAAAGAGGATGAGTCCCGACTGGACGCTACTGCGGCCGAGATCGACGGCAAGCAGCGCAGTGGCCATGGAACTGACCACGTCTGAACCATAGGCCAAAGTGTCCGTGAAAACATATAGGACCACATTCTTAGTCATCGGGTTTGGGCCTCCTTAGAATGCGCTCCATCCCACATCTGACGCTAGAGTACCAGGCCGAAAAGGGGGTGGGGGAACCCAACGGTGTAAGAAGACTCCGCCGTTGAGCGTATATCGTTCCAATTTTATCATTTAGTTAGCTCCTTTACGGGACCAAAGCGATTGGTATTAGGGGGCCTTCTCGAACAATGCGAAGAGCTTGCTGAAGGTCTACGGCGCGGTCGTCGGGCGAGATATGGTAAAATGCCGCGCGGTCTGTGTCACGTAATAATTGAGTCACCGAGGTGTGTGCTGACAGGTCAAAGGGAACCCAGTGCTGGGTAAACCACGTGGATGTCTCCTGTTCGTAGTGTTCTAACTCGTGTAGCCATTCCCCAATTATTTGCTTCAGAAAAATTGGAGGCGCAGCGGTGACACACCCCCGAACTTGAAGTGTTGGGGTGACCCGGTCGATTAATACCGTGGCTCCAACCCACTTTAGTATCACTACGGTATTGGGGGAGGCTTGTTTGGTGCCACAGAGAAAGTTGGCGAATATGAAAATTTCCGGGATAACGCGCATGTCCGCATCCACAACAACGGGATACTGGTCCCCATTATCCGCTAAGGCCGTTTCTAACCCCATGGAATGCCTCCACGGAGTGACAGATTTGTTTTTATTTATTTTGGGTATCCGGATTCCTTGATTGGTCCGCGGCCCATCCCTGTCCGGCAATATGGAAGCGTTTTGTGTTGATCGAGTCATTGCCGGAACTTGGATGCTGGTCGCATATGGGAGCAAACGATAATCGTCGGCCAGTTGATCTGGCCATCGACACCGTAACTACCGAGACATGTTTGCAGTCGGTAAACGGGCCCATGGCGCACGGAGCGACACCACGACCAGTCCAAGGAGCACCGTGGCGGCTCTCCCCATTGCAATCGTCGCTCCGGCACCGGCCGCGCTGACAACCAGTCCGCCAATGAGTTGTCCGACCGGAAGTCCCGCGCTGGTCACCGACTGCATCGTGCCAAAGACCGTACCGCGCATATGATCGGGAATCAATCGCTGTTGCCACGTCGCAGCCACAATGTTGTAGGGCGCGTACGTGATCCCCCCGCAAAACATCATGGCCATCGCCTGCCAAGGATGATTTGTCAGACCCACCATGCCGCTGAAAAGGCCCCAGCCGACGATTACCCCCGTGATGACAAAACGCAGATTCCACTGTGGCCGAAGCCGCTCCCACACCAACGTCCCCAGCAACGACCCGACCGCGAAGCTACTCCAGATTAGACCTAACGTAGAGGCTCCTGCATGAAAGACCCGCAATACCATCACCGGTAGTGCTGGCTCTAAGGGACCGTAGGTGATGTTAAAGAACAGCGTGACCACGCCAATGATCAAGAGCACCTGGCTGTTCCGAAGAAACTGCCAGGGATTTATCCGTGGAGACCTATCAGCTGAAGACCGGTCATCCTGCACCGCATGGTATTTCCCCGCTGGAATCGCCAGCAAGGATCCGACATACGCTACATAGCAACCAGCAGTGATCATCAACGTCCCTGGTGCCCCGAGGAACGCCACCAATATCCCGCCCAGTGCGGGCCCACGTAAGGACACCATGCTGCTGCGTAATTGGGATAGTCCGTTGGCAGGCTCTAAATCTTCATCGGGAACAATGTTCGGTAAGAGGACGCCACGTCCTATCATGGATAGCGGTGACAACGCCGCGGCGGCCCCCACCACGGCGAGCAACATCGGAAAGGTTAGGACATGCATCCACGTCATCACGGGCACGGACGCATAGAGAATCATTTGGCCCGTGTTGTCGAGGATCATTAATGCCCGGCGTGGGAGGCGATCGATGAGGTAACCGATAAACGGGCTGGTAGCCATGCGCGCAACGGAAATGACCGCCAATACGAAAGCGACGCGAATGGAGGACCCGGTAGTCTTGAGCACAAACCAGGCGAGTGCAATGGTGACGAACTGTAAGGCCAACTGCACAAGGGTCGACCCACCCCAATAGATAACGAAGACGCGATTGGCGATCAGCCGCCGATAGGCATTCACGATGTCTTCTCCTTAGCCAGGATTGGTTAATAAGCTCGAAACTTATTCAGACTCCACGACGCAGCGGAATCCAACGTCTAGCGAGCGATGCAACAGAAAGCGCCGTCCAGTCCCATATAATACTGTTAGAGTCTAGATGACGATACATTGGTACGACATCTTCGCCATCAGGAAACCGACTCCGTGTCATCTCCCACACGTTGCCTATGAGCCCTCGGACACCCTCTTTGGTGACAGGATTCACGGGATCTGAAACGGGAACCGTCGTAGTTAAAGGATCGTTAGGGAGCGGTGCATATGAAAAAGATCGGGATTGTGGGAATAATGATCGTCGCGATACTCTCAGGCTGTGGGTCTAAGCCCACGTGGATCGGGATTTGGAGTGGTGCAGGACACCCTACAACGTATTTCATTGTGGAAAATGTAACGGTTCCGGCCAAAGATATTGGTCGAGAATACCGCGTGCTCAACATAACCAATCACGCAGCTCCAGAGACATCCAACCGCTTACCGTCAGGCACAAGAATATATACGGTTCGAGGGAAAAATCTGTCTAAAGAGTTCGCGGTCGAGATTGGTCCGGGCAAATTTCTTAAAGCAACCTATTCGGGAACAAATAAACCTTAACAACCGGACGCTAAGTACCGTTCCTACCGCACATCTACCGCTATTTACCAAAAATTCGGTTCCAAAAAAGGTATTACAACCCGGTATGTAGAACTTACAGCAGGTGAGGCTGCCAGACTTTCGTCTATGCCTATGGTCAGGTAGATCCTCGCTAGACGTGGGATTACAACTCGGGTCGGACTGTGTATTGTCTAGGAGCCGAAGCCCCACGGGTGTTGACATGGACAGCGCTGCTTAATTCCGACAATATTCACGCAGCCACGTCATTAATATTCGCGGCATCCGTGGCCGGTGCATGAGAACGTGTTGAATCAAACGTTTACCGCGGATCGCCGAGGGTGGTGTGAGAGGTCGGGGGCGAGACGCCCCCTCCTGCTCGATTGATATTCCCTCCGATCTTAGTCTGGTAGAGCGTTGGCTACATCCCAATCAACCGTATCAGACTCATAATATTGCCATATATTAGGGAGAATTCCGCCAAATGCTTGTGGACCAACATAGGGGCTGGGACATGGCGCATAGGGTTGCGGAATGAAGTGCGAGGGACAAGCGGGGGCCGCGGCGTAGGAAAATTCGGCGGTCCAGGTCACCGTGCCACATGGAAGCATCATTGATGCGGTAATCTCTTGCCAAAAACACGGAGAAGAATAAACTCCGGGCTCGTGGCCACGTTGCTTAATTTGCGCTAAGAAACCGAGAATCACGGCTTGGTTTAAGCTAGTATTAGTGGACCAACTGCCGGGTTCTACATCGGTAAAGATGGTGCGACGATTAATTTCTGGAAACTGCGCTAGCGCAGTCACGGCAGCATTGGCTTGCTGCATGCCCCATTGGTAGGCTTCCTCTTGCGAACTGGCGCCTACACAGCCGTTGTAGAATGCCGGCCCCAACAAAAACCACTCTCCATACACCGCGCCTTTATTGTTCAACGCTGCTTGAGCTGCTAGAGTCGAGAAATTGCCGAAAACGGTGTACCCACACGTTGTTGATGTTCCGGCGTTCAGTCCGCCCCCCATTTGCCCAATGTAAAACGTCATGCCGCACGCGTTAATCGGGGGAATTTGATTGGTCCCGAGGTCGGCACCATAATAAAGTCCGGTAGGCGGCAGCGGCGTCATGAGGGAGCAGACGCAAGAAATATTCGAGGATCCACCGCAGATATACATCGGACTAATCGCGGGGGGCGGGGTAATTCCTGAAGGTAGGCTGGCATGCACGGCGAAATAGGTGAAGCAAGTCGCCAATTCCAAGGTTTGATGCGCTTGGTTACCACTGGCATTGACGTACCAATTTGCACCTGGTAACGTGTCGCGTGGCGCTGGGGCAATGTCAAAAGGCGTAGTGCCTTGGGGTTCTTGATCAGGGTTAGACCAGCCGCAAGGATTATAATAGAGAGCGTTATTGGCTGGCCCTCCCACGGCAATTACGAGGTATTCTCCACTTGACGTATAGATCCATGCGTCAAAAAAATTTCCTGTGACTTGACACGCAGGAATACCTGACACCGCGGCAGCCGCTAGGGCAATGGAAAAATCATTATCATCTGCGGCATAGAGAATAATTTGGTGGGATGAAAGCGCCATGTGAACATCCGACTCCTTCCTTTTTTACCAATGTTTTCCTCCACACCGTATGCAAGTTGCGCTCAAGTGGACCTATTTAGAAGAAAGTCCAGATTTGAAGACCTATGCACTAAGGATTTGCAAAATCAGGTTGTCCATATTGAGGTGGTCGATCAATCAGGGATTCCATGACATGGCCGCATCCGTAAGGCGTGCGCTAAGGTCATTAAGAATGCTATTGAGCGACATGAACGAGAACGTTGATGCGGATTATGGGCTAGCCAGTGGAGTTCGTGTTCTCATGATTTCAGCGCTTTAGACAGTGTCGCTTTCGTATAGCACTGCATACAGGAAGAGCTGATGGCTCTATGATGTGCCAAGATTCAATGATGGCGTTATCGTAATAAATTCCCTTGTAACTGATGTACGCGGTCACCGTAATGGCCTATGGGCTCCCTCTGTCCGAGTAATGGAGGACACCAGCGGGTGGCCAATTCACATTAGCGCCTTTCAGCGTCTCTTTGCCATTTGGTTAATTACTATATTTTTTGTCCTTGCTGGAGGTCAAGATGGCGCACATCGTGGTCGAGGTTGGTGCGGCTTTTAGCATTTTTTCCGTAGGTAAGATGCTGATATCACCAGCTGAATATACGCTTTCGGAAAGCATTACGGATGGGACGTTTTGTGGGCACGACAACCACTGTGGCACAAGCCTTTCGGGCCGTGTTGGTGGGATAAACCGGTGTTGCACCGGAGGATGTTTAATGAGCTCAGCATTCCTGTTGGGGTGACGGCCGTCATCTCTTCTCCTTATGCTAAGCCAAGCCGAAGTACCGCTTGGCGTCATCGGACATCATAGCCGGATCCCATGCGGGAGACCAAACCACCGTTACGTGGGCATCCTTCACTCCATCGATGTCGAGTAATCGATTCTGTGTGCCTTCCTGAATGTAATTGCTGGCCGGGCATCCCGGAGTCGTCATAGTCATGACCACGTCAACTTGGCCATTTTGAATAGTAATGCCGTATATAAGTCCTAAATCAACAATATTGTACCCCAGTTCAGGGTCGATAACATCTTTCAGAGCGTCTGTAACCATTTCTTCCGTTAACTCTGGCATAATCGAAAGACTCCTTCCGGTGTTGTTCTTTTAACCTTGCCCACGTTTATTATCTCTTAGCCCAACCGGATTCAGTGTGATCTAGATCACGCTTAACCGCGTGTTGGCATTTTAGGAATGCGTTACAGAAGGAGTTGCACGATAGAAACCAACTGTGATGATGGTCACACTGGACTGTGGGTCTATCAGCTACGCTAGACATGAACGTGATAGGGTTTGGATGGATTCGGGCAGGGTGGTAGCCATTTCCGTCGGGGAGGTGTACTGATGATCAGGAGCATTGACGATCGCGACCTATATGATAGGGGCCATGTGGTCGTGAAGCATATCTATGATGAAGACCACGCAGCTATTGTATGGTTTGGATTTACGCAGGGCCAAATGCTAAAGGACCATGTCACAACCAGTATTGCCATCATCCAAGTGTTGAGAGGACGTATTCACCTAAACGCGGCGAACCAACAAATATTGACGCGTGGTCAGATGGTGAAGCTCCCACCGAATGAACATCATGCTATAACCGCATTGGAAGAGTCGCTAGTCCCACTCGTTTTGATTCCGCATCCACGGTATCACAGCTTAGCAAACGTCTAGGCACGGATAACCGCATGAAGGGGAGCATTCTAAGGAGAGATGATCATGGCTCATGTGTCATTACCCGCCGATGTGTTGCGGTAAAAGACCAAAGTTGCGTTGAAGTGTATCCGGTGGATTGCATTCATCCGAGTTCCGAGTTGGATGGCCGAGAAGCCTACGACGCCGCACCTCAGCTTTATATTGATCGCGGGTGTGTATTGACTACGGGGCCTACGTCTGACGTATGACCGGCGGACGCAATATTTTATCTCGATGATATGCCAGACGAGTATCGAGAGGATATCGAGGCGAATCGGCAATTTTACTTAACTTGGACGCCAAAATAAGGCCTCAGAGGACTTGAGAAGCGTGTATCCCTTTAGCGTAGAGTGATTGGAAAGGAGAAAGGCAGTGCGTGGCGTACGATTATCTCGTTGGAGTATGACTTACTTTACCGTGGCTGTGATCTGTTTGATCTTGGCGCAAGGGGTATGGGCTTCGGGTGATGCCCAACCTCTTCAAAATATCGGGTCGGCTTGGGTGTTGGTGAGTGTGCACCTTACGACGATCGGATTTTTAACCATTCTGATGATAGGCGCGTTGCATCAATTTGTGCCGGTGTTGACGGAAACCGAACTAGTGAGCCAGACGTGGGCTGGGATTACACTGGCGTTTCTCACACTAGGACTGGTAGGGATGGTGGCAGGATTTCTCGCGATACCCGGTCAAGTACCGGGAGGGGTATTGCCGAACCTTCCATGGCTCTTGCCGAGTGGCGGCACGTTGGTGGTATTAGGTGTCATCGTCGCTCTTTTGAACTTAGGCCTCACCCTAAAGCGGGCGTGGCCGTGGACACTGCCAGCATGGCTCGTGGCAACGGGCTTGGGGTATCTTCTGCTTACGGTGTTAGCGGGGTTAACGTTTGCGGTGTCATTTGCGGATCCGAAGTTATTTCCCCCTTCATGGCTAGTGGTTATGGGAGGACGCGGCCTTGCGGCCCATGTCATCGGCGGCGTCGGAGGTTGGCTTACGCTTACAGCAATGGGCGTATCCTATAAACTCCTATCTATGTTCACTCTTTCCAACGAGCACCGCGGTGCGGCGGGTTGGATCGGGTATATCGCAACAGCATTAGGCATTTTAGGGGTATGGTGGGGACGCTGGATGGGTGCCGATCAATGGCCTACTGTTGCTTGGATTGTCATGTTGATGGGACTCTCATTTTATCTTTGGGATATGCGCGTGCTGTATCAACAACGTAAGCGGCGCCAGTTGGAACTCAATAGTCGTTATGTCACGATCGCGTTGACCTATTTAGGTGTCGTAATCATTGCAGCTACTGTTGTGCAGGTCAGCGGCTCGTTAAGGCGTATTGACATCGCGCTGACGTATTTGGCTCTTTATGGATGGTTGGGGGGCCTAGCACTCACGCAACTGTATAAAATTATTCCTTTTCTAACATGGCTCAATCATTACGGAACCCACATGGGGAAAGGACGGGTCCCTCGAGTACAGGACTTAGTTAATGAACGGCGTGACCGCTATGGATATGTCATTTACTTTATGGCGGTATTATTGGGCAGTGTGTGGTTGGCAGTTGGATGGTTTAATGGGTTTAGAGTGGTCGCCGCCATAACTTGTCTCGCATCTCTTGATATCGCTCGCGCCTTATATCATGCCGCCCACCCCAAGATGGAAACTGGAAACGACGCTCAAAGTCCGATACCACAACGGCGATGACTATAAATTCTGCGGTCGAGCTGATAATTGGGACATAGGAGGGCAATGGATGGCTTACGTGGTGCGACTGCCGAGTAAATCAAATAAGTGAGCTTATTATCACAGAGCTCAACGAGTCACAAGGAGATGCGCGGGTCCATGAAGCAGATAGGGATGATTGGACGATCGCGGGGCGTTGGTTGTCAGATCAGGGCGTAAGCACGCGGCCCACGAGCCGAAGGGTCACCAACTTTTACACAAGCAAGATGCAGACCTAGCTTCGAATTTGGTAGCCCGAGCCTATCTTTGGCGACGTCGATATGATGGACCGTTACAGCGATTTACAGGTGTAACCCACCGACGCGCCGTGTGGGCTCACTCATCGCATTGGCGAGACGCGATGGTCATGCAACAATTTGCACCAATGAGCACCCTTTAGATTTGGGAAAAGGGTGCTCATTGGTGCATTCCTCGAAAATTAAGCTGTGGCTGCAGAGATCTACTAGCAGGGTTTCATCGATAAGTTACCTTGGTAAAAATGGCTCGGACTGTGACCGTTATCACATCAAGTCGTCACAAAGGCTAATAAAATGTCTGATGATACAAGATTAACATTATGTAGGAGGGAATATAATGCTTGAACCCGTCATCATTATTAATGCACCACTTTTGCCGCCGCCCGTTTTAAGAGAATCGAGAACCGTATTGGCCCTGATTCCTGATAATCCGCTTCGAAAGCTCCTGGTTGCTCCGCTTCCAACTGATAAAGCAGTGGCTTGGGATCGTGGTCATTAATCAACAACGCGGAAAATCCTTGCGGCAGGGCATCGAACGCTGCGAGAATTGTTAGATGTCTACATATGCGACGCGGATCTTTGTCTCCGCGCGCTTCTCGGATTTGTGAGGGAGGGCCTGCAGAGGCGATACAGGCTTGTCGCGTAATTGAAGGGGCCTCCTTAATGGAATGTAGTGGCAACGTGTCCAACCATTTTTATTTCGGACAATGGGTGGCTTGTTACGACGTTGACTATTCACACTGTAGGAGGTCTAAGTGAGATGAAAGAATTGGATGTACGGCCGATGCTGAACGCCGGTGTTGACCCTTTTGATGACATTATGGCGTTTGTGGCAGAATTGCGGGCGGGCGAAGGCTTTCGGCTTTGGGCGACTTTTCGACCGAACCCGTTGTTAAATGTACTCGCCCATAGGGGTTACGAGGGGCAAGCTAGGGAGATAAGTGATGGTAATTGGGCCATCGACTTTACGCCGACAACTTGAAGACCTTTGGCCTTTGCCCCTGTCATCATGATTAATTGGTGGTATCAAGAGTAATAAGACGTTAATGGCTGCCGTGATGGACTGAGAAGGTTCCCTTGGTTTTTGCCTATCTGTGGTTATGGTGGTGCCTGATGTGGTTGACGTATATTTTTTTACAGTACGGTTCACGACCAGGCCCGTTAGGACCAAGTAAAGGTTTTTACCATAAACACATTATGGAATTCGTCGTTCAGGTCACCGCCGAACAGTCATAGGTAGCGTGCGGTGAAGGGGAATCACCCATTTTGCCCAATAGTGCACTCCTGACAAAAGGTGCAAAAGCAGGCGGCACGAGTTTTCGTCGACGTATCGATCGACAATCCTCGTAATAATGCGGAAAGTTTGGTGCTTATGGACCTTCCCACACTAAACGAGCATTGCAACGGCGTAAATACGTCCAAGCATCAATGGTCCAAACGATGAAAGTATAATAGATTGACATGGACTGTGGTATTGTGTCCTTTAAAAAGAGTGGCCGAAGACTAAAGACACCCTACTCAACACATCGTCATAAACATCAGGCACTTCATGGCGACGTCCCGAGTCTGCGAACAGGATTCGTAGCGATATGTTAAGTTCATCTAGAGACCAATGGGAAAGGAGTAGACACCGTGGCAATCCAAGTAGGAGACCACGTCACTGATCCTCGGCAACCTACCGGGCGTCGCAATGGGCGTGTGATCCGCATTCGTCGAAATCCGGCCTGTCTCATGCGGGCCGTGGTCGTTAAATGGGATGACGCCGGTACTGAAGAAGAACTCGAAGAAATTGAATTCGGTCCACTAGAAGATTAGGAAGGAATTAGATATTCGCTGAGCAACTAAATTCTCTGGTCAAAAGGGGGGTATTCGGGGTTTTAACAGTTTGCTAAAAGTTTACCTATGGTTACCCATTATTGTATAATTTAGGTATGCATAGAAAACTTGTCGGCATTCGTGAAGCGGCGGAATTTTTAGGTGTGACCCCATCGACGTTACGTCGATGGGACCACGAAGGAACGTTGTTGCCCGATGAACGCACAGCGGGTGGGTATCGGCGTTACGACTTGGCCCGGTTGCGACCTGACCAGTTTCACCGACGCAGCCCGCGTCGCAAAACCGTTGCCTATGCCCGCGTATCGAGCCACGACCAGAAAGACGATCTGGAGCGGCAAAAGCACGTGCTGGAGATCTATTGTGCCCGTCAAGGGTGGACCTTTGAGGTCGTGGCGGATCTCGGATCCGGGATGAATTATCACAAAAAGGGTCTCAAGCGCCTCTTAAATGACATCCTCGCCGACCGGGTCGGTCGGCTGGTTGTGACCCATAAGGACCGTCTCGTGCGCTTTGGGGCGGAGCTCGTCTTTGCGATCTGCGAAGCCAAGCAGGTGGAGGTGGTGATTCTCAATCAAGGCGAGGACACGACCTTTGAGGAAGAGCTGGCTCAAGACGTCCTCGAAATAATCACCGTGTTTTCGGCTCGGCTCTACGACAGCCGCTCCCGCAAGAACCAAAAATTGCTCGACGGCGTGAGACACGCCGTGGAGGAGGCGTCATCATGATTCTGGCCCATAAGATTGCGCTCGACCCGAATAACGTTCAAGAGACGTATTTCCGCAAGGCCGCCGGGACGGCCCGTTTCGCGTACAATGGGGCCTTGGATCAGTGGCAACAACAGTTCGACGCATGGAAAGCCGATCCTACGTTGCCCAAGCCGACCGAAGCCGCTCTGCGGCGTCAACTCAATGCACTCAAGCGCGCCGCCTTCCCCTGGATGCTGGAGGTTACCAAGAACGCCCCCCAGATGGCGATTATGCACTTGGGTCAAGCGTTCAAGAATTTCTTTGCGGGGATCGCCGAGTATCCCACGTTTAAGAAAAAGGGCCGACACGACAGCTTTACGCTCACCAACGACCCATTCACGGTCAAAGGGCAAAAAGTGCATATTCCCAAATTAGGCTGGGTGCGCATGCAC
This sequence comes from Sulfobacillus thermotolerans, assembly GCA_002951815.1. Lineage (GTDB taxonomy): Bacteria > Bacillota > Sulfobacillia > Sulfobacillales > Sulfobacillaceae > Sulfobacillus > Sulfobacillus thermotolerans. The sequence continues at coordinate 2,595,796 of CP019454.1, read as the reverse complement.
GAACCGTTGCGATTTCTCGGCACAGTGGTAGCAGGCACCGTGTCGCGGACCGCTGATCGCTGGTTTTTGAGCGTCACCGTCGAACTTCCCGATCCCCCCAGTGTCCGCCGCGAACGCCAAGCGGTAGTCGGCGTGGATTTGGGCGTGTCGGCGTTGGCGACGCTCTCGACCGGAGAGAAGATCGTGGGACCGAAAGCCTATGCGGACGCCTTGGCACAGCTTCGTCGGTTATCGAAACAATTCAGTCGCCAGATGGAAGTCGCCAAAGTCCGCGCCGGGCTTCAGCCCGGCCAGCCCACCCCGAAAGGGATGCCCATGCCCTTGTCCCAGAATATGCGAAAGACGCAGCGGCGCATGGCCCGACGCCATGCGCGGATTGCGAATCTCCGGGCGGATGCGTTACACCAACTGACCACCGATCTTGTGCAGCGCTTCGATGTCATGGCCATCGAGGACCTGAACGTCGCCGGGATGCTCAAAAATCATCCTCTCGCCCGGGCGATTGCTGATATGGGCTTTGGGGAATTCCGTCGGCAACTCGCATACAAAGCGGCCCAATGCGGGAAAACGGTGGTCATCGTGAGCCGTTGGTATCCGAGCAGCAAAACGTGTTCCGCGTGTGGATACAAAATGCCGAAAATGCCGCTCGCTATGCGGGAGTGGACGTGCCCAGAATGTCACACACACCACGACCGCGACATCAATGCGGCGATCAATTTGCGAACCGTGGCCGAGAGTTCGGTGAGGAGCTCCTCACCCGTGTCTGCCTGACGGCAGACCTGCTCGGTGACAGCCTGTGGAGTGCCCGCCCGTGGACGACCGGCCAATGGCCCTAAGAAGCGGTGGCATGATGACACAGGAAGGTGGCTCCGGTTGATCAATTGATTAACGATGATCAGACTTGGATAAGTCCATCAGAACGGTGAGATGGTAGTTTTTCCTGGATGGATCGACAAACCGCATACGTCTTGCTCGACGGACTCTATGGATCGTTTACGACTGCCATCTACCGCGCCGTTCTCGCCTTATATTCCTAATGCCGTCAAAACTTGAGAAAGCTTCTCTCGGCAATGGAATGGGTCAGACCGGTGGTTATTCAGCGCGCGAGCAGGGAAACTAAATAGATTCACGGAGGGTGCATTGTTGGACCCATGTATCAATAGAGCAACGCAGCCGCTCTAGCTGATTTTGTTGTTGGGCTACAATATCGGGGATAGCCGATCCCACGGCACCTAAATTAGATTGCATATTGATCCATGCGCTAAATGCCCCAGAGTAATAGAGTTGAGCCGCAACCAATAAGTCGGGCCGCATCACAGGCTTCACACGTGGTAATAAAGCACCGACCACATAAGCTCCTTCAATGCACAGCGTAAGAATGGCCGATGATACCGCTAAGGACGCCTTAAGACTTTTTGGCAAGGCTTGCGGGTTGGCACGGTCATTTTGCAACTGGCGGTAGCCTTGCATGTCCCGTTCAGCAAGAATCAGGAATTGTTCAGGGTCATCCAGTGTATCGGGATAGTCGAGCTGTGAAATTGCCGCTATTTTGCTCGTTAAAGCTGTGGCCACGGCAGCAGCCACGGCTCCGGCACTGCCACCAGCCCATGCAGGGCTAGGAAATGCGGTTCGCTGGAGGAATTCCTCGACAGTCCAATCTTTTAATGCCACCAGTTAGGCCCCCCACACTCAAATCCGGTCTTTTCTTTTTTCGCAGTAACGCCCGCCTCAAAGGTTGGTAATGTGATAATGTACGCCAGTGGGTGGGAGGCTCCATTCCCGGCCCCTCGGCTCCTTCCGATTAACAATGCTATTGTACTACGAACCAGTGCGTGACAATGTGAGCCTTATCACACTCGGCATAACAAGCCGTTAAGCTGGAATGCGCATCGACTCACCATACATTGCTGGACAAATGCAATCGTGATTCCCGAAAAATGTCAAGATGTGAAGGCGTAAAGGTGGTGGGAAATCAAGGGGTTGTCAAAAGCAACCCTTACAACAGATTTGAGATCGATTACCGCGAGTTGGGCCAGGATGTGGTCTCGTCGTGCGCAGTGAGCTTTGCGCAGTCATCACCTTATCCGGAGATATTCGTGTATTTCAGTGAATGAGGGCCCTTAGTGTTATCCCCTCTGTGATCAATATCACGATAACAGGCAGGGAAAACTCTAAACTAGGCTTAATGGCAGTGCGAAAGTCATAATAAGCAAGGAGGTCCATGATGGAACCTGTGGTGGTGGAAGTGAAAAGCATCCTCAAACAGGGTTTATCCTTGTTTAGTCATATGATGCAGACGGTGAATGCACTCAAACCAGGGCAGACGCTCATTGTCAAATCAACCTTTCAGCCCCGTCCTCTCATTTCACAGATGCGGCGACGAGGCTATACAGTCACTCAGGAGAAGATCGGAAGGATCCTAGTGACCACATTTACGGCCGGGCAAGACGTTGGTCAGAACCCATCCCAAGAAGGTCGGTCCTCATCCGAGCCTGTGGTTATTCAAGGTGCTGAGACATTTCTTGATAACCGGGAGTTGGTGCCGCCCGAGCCAATGCAGCGGACACTGGCAAAACTAGAAGAGTTGCCCGCCGGATCGGTGCTGGTGATCCACAACGATCGTGTTCCTGTGTTTTTGCTGTCGGAGCTGGATGATCAAGGGTACCCATATGAAACCCAGGCTCTAGATGATGGCTCGGCCATTGTGCGTATTTTAAAGACCCACTAAAGGCGGGCTCGATGATGTTTACTCACCATGCACGACTGACAGTGGGCCGTGTCTATACCGATAGGACAACCGCCTTAGGGGTTCCTTTACTGTTCTGGGGAACCGGAGTCTTGGGAATTCTCGTAGGCCTGTGGCGTTTGGCTCGAGAGAGCAGACGTCTTGTTCACGGTCAGGTAGGGACTGGTTCCGTTATTGCCGTCGTACATCTCTTTACGCTTGCTGGCTTTACGATGGTAATGATGGGGGCGCTGTACCAATTGACGTCGGTGTTGTTGAACTGTGACCCGGTACCCGCTTGGCGCGCTTGGGTCCAATGGGCTTTCTATGTGGCGGGGGTTTCGTGTTTTGTGACGGGCATGGCGGGCAATCACTTTGTCTGGATTGTTGCAGGCGGTGTCGGATTGGTCGTCGGTATTGGAGCTTTTCTGGCGAACATGGCGGGACGATTTCGCCGGCGGACGACATGGAACATTACCACCCTCTATGTGACGAGTGGAGAGGTCTATTTAGCTCTGGTGGTTATTTGGGGGGCGCTTTTGGTGTGGGGGTATGTGGGGGGACCGGATATGGATGCCCAGATCCCTGTGCACCTGACCTTGGCCTTGGGGGGATGGTTTGGTTTTATTGTTGCCGGGGCAAGTCTTCGGTTGTGGGCGATGTTTGGCCCACGACATCGCGAACCACGCTATTGGCTGGTAACATGGCTTAGTGGTAATATGGCCATCTTTGGCTTGATTCTTGGGCATCTCGTGAACAACCGTGTTCTGGTGGGAATCGGATGGGTGGTGCAGATCGGTGCGGTCGGCGGATACATTGCTGATGTCGTGCGTGCTGGGCTTTTTGATCGGAAACTGGTGAAGCAACCCGTCCTATTCACGGCAGTTCCGGCTACGGCCTTTCTCGTGATTTTTGAAGGTATGGGAACGGTCGCGGTGATAACGGGCAACAACTTTTGGTGGATTGGGGCATTACTAGCATACAGTCTAGGCTGGGTGGGCTTGAACTTTATCATGTTTAGTCAGAAACTCATCCCGTTTCTCGTCTGGCTCCATCGCTACGCCCATGTTCACAATCGCGGCAAAATGCCTCGACTCGATGATATTTGGCGACCGTGGTGGGCTTATCCGCTGGGGATTATGGCGACATTGGGTGTAGGCGGAGTGGTGTTGGGCGCTTTGCTCGGAGTAAGCCGCGTGATTAACTGGGGCTCATGGACCGAGGCACTGGCTTGGATCGGGTGGATCGTTGCTGGTGTCCTTGCGGTAGCAGGCCCTCATCGACGTTCGCAATAAGGGGAAAAGGAAGGGGAAGCAGTCTCAGTCGGATTCCCTGGTCCCGGTCGTGGCAGTTATTCGCATCCGTCGGACGCTGTGGTTTGGAGGTCTTTCTCGCTCAGGAGGCCCGACGCTAGTAAACTTTCTGGTACGAGGATAAGGGAGGGGCGTGTGTGAATTCGATAGGTGTGGCAAGGATTGGAACAGTCGAGGCCGGTAAGGGTCACCGCATCTTAGTAGACCGGTTGTGGCCGCGGGGGATCCACAAAACCGATGTCCTTTGGGAAACCTGGCTCAAGGATCTTGCGCCGAGTACTCGCCTGCGACAAGGGTACGGGCACAATCCTGAGCGCTATGCGGCTTTTCGGGAACAGTATTGGAAAGAACTGACAGAACTCATAGGATCTCCCGGCTGGGAGACATTACTGACGCTGTGGCAGACGAACCCCATTGTCCTTGTCACGGCGAGCCGCGATGTGGACCACAGTCAGGCACCCATTCTCCGTGACTTTCTTCAAACCATGGGAGATAGATCGAGAGTCGACTGATGAAGAAAAGAGTATCTTAATTATGATCCCAGCGAATTGAGATACTCTTTTCTAAGAGGCCAATATGATGGTCGATTGGTATTTGGATCGACATAAAACTACCTATCGCTCACATGCTACGCCTAAAGCTCGAATGCTTCGTGGGCGACCTCCTTTGTGATCAGCAGACTCACAATTCCAAACGGCGTATGATGATCTGGTCATAGGTAAAAATCAAATGGCTCTCGTTATGTCGGAGAACGATAATCCCGGGTTGGTGCTTGAGCAGGCATCACGAGGCACTAAAAGCCGACGGTAGTGCCGTTTTAATGATTTTCACCATCCATGTCTTGCTGGTTCACCCGTGTCGCAATAACACTTGACGAGGATCCATGCACGCATGCTGCTACTAGTCCACCGAAACAAAGCCCAAGTAGTGAAAAGCGTATAAAGTTTGTCACGGTTATCGTGCTCCTTTGGTGTTATGCGACAAACTCAACTGCGTTTCAACGCCATAGGCCGTATTTGACCACCAATCACTGGGCCTAACGACATCCAAAGCTGCATACCTTCATGGCGGTTCTGGTGCGTGCGAAGAAATAACAGCAACCCTCTAGTGTTTCGGGCTTGGGATCCTAAATCTATAAGTCTTACAACACTATAATACGCATCTTATAGGTCTGCGGTATCTAGCATTCGCGGACGATAGCCTCCATTTAGTTTTTTTCAAGCCTTGGAGAAAGAATTAGCGTCGTAGGTAAAGGCTGCGTTTATTATCCTAAGTAGCAACAAAAGTTCTGTTACAACGTGTGATTAGTAGAGTTATTAAGGTGTAGACGGGGAAATATCCCAGCGGGTTCTACGGCCTGTTACCAACAGTCATATGAAAGAGTTTGGCTAGCAGATCAGTATGCAACGCTCTCAAAATCCTGATCTATCGTCTTTTCTACACTGAACCCGAAAAACTAGAAATCTTGCAGCGCTATGTTGAGGGCTCGCACTCACCCGTTACTGGATGGGTCTCATCGCATGAATATGGGGTTTCTGTAGCAATGGAACGAAAATGGCAATAGATTAAATTTGCAAGCTGCACAACCTCACAAACCGACAAATCCTTGGTGGTGTATTTAGGATTGATTTGTTGATGATTTTATGTTATATACCACGTATCCAATGTGTTGTTGTCCCTCTACGTACCAACGTAAAACGACTTTTATTCTGCCATAAAGCTGCGGTGTATTTTCCGGCCACTTCACGACAAGTGGCCGCCCATCGTGAGTAAGTTTCGAATGCGATGAACTAGATAGTACGTAATGCCAGCTGGATTGGGGAGTCTTTTTAGTATAAATGGTCATCGCCGGATTGATGGCTTGTCGGCCCAAATACGTAGCTTGAAACATGAGAGGCGTTGGAATGAGTTGGACTTGCCACGATTTCATGTCTTGCTGGTCTACCCGTGTCGCAATAACACTTGACGGGGATGCAGCTACCTCGGCGGCTTGCATTCCGCATCCTGCCACTAGTCCAGCGAAAAAAAGCCCAAGTAGTGAAAAGCGTATAAAGTATGTCATGGTTATCGTACCCCTTTGTTGTGATGCGACAACATCAACTGCGTTTCAACACCATAGAACGTATTTGACAACTCACTGGGGCTACCGGCCCCCGAAGCTGCATATCCTCCATAGCGGTTCTGTTGAGTGCGAAGAAATAACAGCAACCCTTTAGTGTTTCGGGGTTTGGAACCTAAATCTCTAAGAGTTGCTGCACAATAATACGTATCTTGTAGGTCTCCGGTATTCAGCATCGGCGGACCATAGCCTCCATCCGGTTTTTGCAAGCCTTGGATAAAGGACACCACTCGCATTTTTAGCGTCGTAGGTAAAGGATAATGTAACGCGTTAACTGACCTGAGTATCAAGAAAATGTTCTGTAATGCCAGGTGATTCGGCATTGCTAATAGGGCCACGGAGGACTTCAAATCTTTTCTCGCTATCTGATATGTAGCGGAACTTAGCGAGAATATGCGAAGTCGTATCAGTTTATTCGTCAACCCAGTAACGCGTGCTAGTGATTGAGGAGCCAATGATAATTTTAGCAATTTACGTGCGTCATTCCAATACAAGGCGTCCGTGATGGCCCCTTGGGTATCAATAGGCAACTTATATTCCTCAAAATACCGGCGCAGTGAAATAGGGATGGGATCGTTTAGAGCCTGCACAATTCGGAGAGCCCAGTAACTGTCCATAGGATCGGAAGGAGCTGGACCGTTCCAACCGAAAAGTCCTCCAGGTAGTTGAGATCTTATAATGTCTTGGGGTACCTTACGCATTCCTGATTGGAGATTGAACAAAGTTCGCAATTGATACGTTATCTGAGGGTCCATGACGACATTCGAGAATATGTTATATCCCCCTGTTTCAGTGGCGAGGTGTTTCAACGATCGTGTGAACGCCGTTGTTTTGCGGAAAGGTATCGACTCGTCTCGCAGGAGGGTAGCCCATGAGATGGCGATTAAGACCTGCGGAACGCTACCTAAGGATTTAGAAAACGTGTTGGTTACGTGTTGTTGAACCACGACTTGATGGAGCATTGTGTTCACTGGCCCCTTCGAGTCAGGCTCGATCGCTGCGAACGATGCATACGCCGACGGCAGGTATGGATCATTTTGATACATCGGATGACTCAAAATACCCAATAGCCATGATTGGTCAATATTTAGCCGTACAGGTAATAACAAATCTCGGGAGATGGTTGCATATGCTTGAGTCATTAAAAGGTCCCTAAATACAGGCAGTTCCTTAGCCTGCGTGTCCACCACCAATCCATGACTTGTCGGCAGAGAGTTGAGGGCTTTCTCTACCTTTGAGCGGAAAGCGCTATGAAAGGGACTCCAATAAGACGATCTGAACCGATTTGATATCATAAGTTAAGAAGGGAGACCTTGACGTAAGGTGTACAGGCTGTTTTTGCAGATTCGCCAACGCGGATATCATCCGTTTGCGCATGGGAATCCGTTTTCTTAATGCTCGCAGTAACAATAAATTGTAATACGTGTCGTATAAGGACACCGGCCGCTGATCGGTTAACAATCCAAACCCACCATCAACATTTTGGGAATTTAGGATTAGGTGGATGGTTTCCATATTCCAATTACGGTTTCTCTGAGTGGGTATTGTCATAGCACCAGCCATGATAGTAAGCAAAACTAACGCGACAGAACTCGCGATTAGCTTTATTCCCATTGAACGGTTCATTTAAGTTCCCCCAGCAAGGGAGGATAACTACCCATCGGACGATAGGTAGTCATCCTCATGCATATCCCTGCATTTCCCATTAATAGTTGACGTTTATCGTGTTTAGGACCCCATAAGAATTTGAGCCAAACGTGAATGTTGCAATATCGTTGGCTTGTGCATTCGAAATGGTGCCCGACGATTGGACTTCCCACTGGCCCCACGTGTAACTGGCATCCCACGTATTGGGGTTTGCCGCTGCTGGCCAAGTCAAGTACATTGTGTTGCTCGATGAACTCACGGACACACCGGCAGGAATGCTAACTGAGGTCACAGTGTTGTTGGTTGAAGTGTTATATTGTTGCATCATAAGGTGAGCTTCCCCACCAATATCCATAAACAGCACCGTTGGCCGTCAGATAGTCAGGTTGCCATGGCCATGATTTATGAGCGTCGGACAATGTTAGCTTCGATTCGGTCTCTAAGTATGAACCGTTGTAACTGTACGTGCTATCAGGTATCCCAGCTTTGGGTAGAATTGTAATTTCCAGTTTCGTTGGTGAGTGCGTTATAGGTACCTGAACCATTTGCCCCGGAATTTGGTGATTTTGGTCCCTGTGCCATTTGAGCTAATCGTTACCCACATCTTTTGCGCCCCGATAGGTCTTACGAATAGGCTTTGGTGAAGACTCGTTGCCTGACCCCTACATGGAGGTTTTAAAGGGCTACGGCATTCACATTGAAGTCGTGCCCAAGGCGGATCATTCCATGGCGTGGAAGAATCCGAAAGGTTTGGCAGCCGCCATAAAGAATGGCATCGAGCTGGACTTACGAGAACTTTAACTGTGCCCTTACCCGCTGTAGTAGGGAGCTTGAGATGGTGACCGATCTGCGGTCCAGAATCCTCGAACGGGAAGCCGCATGGCACTGTGTAAACCTGAAACGTAACACCAGATGCCCCTCTGAAGTTAACATACTAACGCCCCCCAATTTTCTGGGGGAGCGGCATTGAATATTGACGAAGTGACACCCGAGTTGGCTATTGGCGGCAAACGTGTGGACTATGCGCTACGGGTCAATGGGATCCTGAAAGTGTTCTTGGAAATCAAACGGCCTTCAGACAACCTTAACATACACCAAGAGCAACTTCTGAGTTACGCCTTTTAACAAGGGGTAAAGATGGCTGCCCTCACGAACGGTTAAGTACGGTGGCTATACTTGCCTCTCTATGAAGGCAGTTGGGAACAGCGGAAGTTTTTACGATCGACGTTTTGCAGTAACCCCCCCCCCGAGGAAGTTGCCCGTCATTTTGATGCCTTTTTGTCTCGCCCTAGAATTGAGACTGGGGAAGCCTATGTTAATGCCGATAACGTGTATCAAGGAAACCAAAAGTCCTCTATTATTGGACATGCTCTGCACAAAGCATCGTTGGTAACGTCCGGCCCCCCACAATGTCTAGATCGGTGGTGGTCAACCGGGCAGACTGACAGGTTCTGAGATGTTACGAGTCATAGCAGTACGATTCGCGATTGGAAGGTTCTCCGCAAACGCCTTTGCGAACCATTCCGGCCATTGAACTCCTTAATGGCCACAAATTTGGTGCGGCATATGGGTGATTGTAATGAACTCAGCCCGACATTCTTTTCGCGCTACGGAATGTCGTCGGGGCGGAGGAAGAATGCATGGGCCAGAGTTTAAGGCCGAAGAGCGATTAGGGAGTTTGAATGCGTGAAATCGGTACAAAGGGGATTTGCATAAAAATCTTTTGCACGGTTCCTGTTTGACCATTTACGTACACATCGAAAAGATGCACGATAGGACCGCTGTGCGGGATATCGAGCCACTGTACTTCGTAGTCGCGGTGCCACTGTCCTCCAATGTCAGTCCAGACGATCGCGACGTTGGCTCCTCCAAATGTTGTGGTAAGCGGCTGAAGATAAAACTTCGCCTTGTGTTGGGCTTCTAGTGGCGTCAGGATCAATCGATAATGGGCGACATATAGCGAGAACATTCCATAAGTGATTGCGCCGATGAGCACAATTAAGGGCATGAGAAATTTCGTGACACGCCATGTTCTCTCCATGATAATGGGTCAGAGCTCCTTTAGGATTCCTTTGTTGGCCAAGACGCCACAGGGGGAAATATAAATAATTATAGCGGCATAATTTTAATAAAACTCGCTAAGGCGATGAAAATTCGATAGCCCACACCGCTTGACCTTGGGCTTTAAACCACAGACTAATGACGACCAAAAGCAGCACGACCGTATTAATCTGACTCCGGTAAAAATTGTTAAAAGAGCAGATAGAGATACAATGCCATGGCCCATAGGATTAAGCGATGCGGTTATTGGGCCGTAGCCAAAAATCCCGTCCATAGGACCGCACCGACAAAACACAAAAATGTAAACCAATTCCATACATGCCGTGCGACCGGGTAGGACCAAACTGCAAAGATCGAAAACCACGCCGCCACTGTAGGAGGATATACAAAGAGATTCAGAGGATCGCAACGAAAGTGGTGCATTTGCATCCAATGATCTTGAAACATCGTGCTATATAAGTGATGAACAGGATCCCAATGGTGCCAAACTACGGAGAAAGCGACATAATACTAAGTAAAGTCGATCGTTCCATGATGTCTAGCTGTGCGAAATACGTCAGAACATAAACCGCATAAACGACAGACACAGCCAGCAACATCGCAGTCCCAATCATCTAAAGTAGAGTCCGGATCCTCGGTGTCTCCCAGAGGCTTTTCATGCCGATAATCCGTATGTTTTATTCATGCACGAGACACCCCTTGGGGTGAAACGAATTGGCAACTTCTGTGACCATTGGCTGAAATGCCCGTTGATCGGATTGAGGATATCGTAAGGTTAATTGGAAGATATCGGGGGCACACCAAAAGACCTTACTATATACGATCATGTCACCCTGAACTCCGGACGCTACACGCCAATTAAGGCCATGGGCTCGGTACGTTATGTTCGTATTCTCCGAGTTTACCAATTGATACGTGGATAATGTTGCGTGAAAAGCATTGATTTCACTATATGCGGTTATCGTCGCTAATCCATCGACCCATATACGACCATCGTGATCGGTGGGTGCCGGTTGCGCCGCAAACTGCTGAGGCACACGCAGCGTAAACGAACCCGCTGGCCCCTTGTTTGTATAAGTTATGTAAACCCATCGTTCCATATGCGATCTATCAGACGACGAAGGCCCAGCAGTGCTGGCCAACCCGTCTCCCACGCGTTGGCCCTTGGAGATACTCGACGGGGTTGATGAAGGTGGGGATATCGCCGACTGGGTAAGGGTCTGAGAGGGTGTTGACGGAGAAGGATGCGTCATTGGAGATGTTTTCACCGTGTGTGAATGCAGGGGGAGAGCACTGGCAACAGGGTGCGCGGTCGTACCACAGCCGGTGAGGACTATACTGCTCAAAAAAATGGCTGCGCTGATGATTCCATCGTGTCGTGTAAACATGTCACCAAGCCTCCTGAGTCCGGGAAAACGATTCCTACACTAAAATAACGCTCCCCGGCCTACGCCGGTTACCAGAAATTCTTGACAGGGGCCGTACCAGAGGAAGGCATGCCCCTGACGTGTCATCGAAGGATTTGACTTCACGGGGAAGAACGTCCACGGGTTATAGGGGCCTACGAGGGCGTTGAAGATTTGCCGTTAGCGCACAAGGATTTCATCCTTGGCCTTATCCCGTCGTTCACGAAGAATGTGGCGGATATCCGAGAAGCGACGCTTGTGTTACTCGAAGACGCAGGGTCATCTCGGTATCCCAGATGTTGGGAGATCACTGCCGATGAGGCTATGCAGGTGGTCGTTAAGGCGCAACACGTACAGGAATGGGCCAAAGTGTATTTAGCGCGTGCCGCAGACTAACGTTTCCCGGACGTTAAACGATCCTTATTGAAATTGAAAAAAGCATCTCCCTTATGCACAAGACACTTGGTTCCTAATCCTTTTGCCCCAACCTCCATCTTGAGATTCTTCAGCAGAACCCGTACAGCGGCATTCGGCGACAAGATTGCAATCGGCTTCCCGTTAGAGGTCAGAACGATGTCTTCATCCGCCGACAGCCATTCACGAATGCTACGCGTCCGCGCAAGTTTCGGTGAGAGAACGCGGTGAAATTGACGGGATAACGCACTGGGGTTGATTGTCCCAGTTCCCTTTTAGTTTTTACGGTCTGACATTTCAAGGAGAAAGTCCTTTAATCGTTTGGTAGCCACAGTATAGACTTTATCCTGGTCCCTTGGGCCAATTGCAGTAATCTCCATAATGATCCGATTGGTCTGAATGGGCCTATAGATTATCCGAAGCCCTAAGCGTTTAGGTTTAATTTTCGTAAAGCCATGCAACTCCCCGCGTAACGGCTCGCCAACGCCGTTCGGTTTAATCAACGGTCCTTTTTTCGCCCGAGCTACAATCAAAGCTAAAATGATTTCCTGTTGTTCCTTATTGTATCCGCGTAAAGCGTTAACCGCCTTTTGGCTAAAGCGAATCTCTACGTTATACGGCTTTAATATTTTGTTCAAGATTTCGTCAACGGTCGCCATTACTCTTCCTCAACGGTTTCGCTTAACGCGGCGATACGATTAACGTCCAAAGCCAGTTCAGAAATTACCTGGGCCAAGGGAATTGGTACCGGCTCCTCTTTGCGTTCTAAAGCAATCTGATCCATCATCTGGTCAATTACCGTGTCGATAGCTTCTTTGTACATCAACAATTCCTCAAAGAATTCCAGGTTGGCGATCACAGCGCGTCCATGTTTATTACGCGTATTTTGAACAATAAACACCTCGTCACTAGGTTCGTTTGCGTACATTTCCAGAATTTCGGCTAGTTTACTCGTACGAGTTAGGTCTGAAATATTTAGGACATGATCTTTTACGAATTTTAAGACGTCTGAACGAGCGGTCGTCATGCTGGGCACCTCACTTTGTATCGTTGTCTTTGATAGCATGAGTCGACATGGGTTTTCTAATACAAATTATCACATAAAAAATGTGTGTTAACAACACAATTGAGTTACACGAAATTCGAACGCATATGCTACCGTCAACGAGCTTTGAGTCCGCGAGGGGACTCAACGCCGTTCGGTCACAGCTTGTTGCCTCACATAATATCGAAATGTAGGTGTTCGCTAACGGTGGGGCCTGATCAGGAGTGTTGGCTGCTTTGAACGATAAGGTAGGAGAAGGGCCGTCTTCGGGCGACAGCTACAAATGTCCGCCGGGTGGGTTCGGAGTCGGTGGCTCCGGTTCGAGTCCTAGCACCTCTTCATACACACGGAGGGTGCGTGAAATGCCTTGAGCGACCACGGTGACAATCGGATCAAAGACGTCACCGTCGGCGGCCTGCAAGGCGGCATAGTAGGCTGGACGATCACCCGGTTCTAAAATGGTCGGGACATACCGATGACGCATGAGCCAGAGATTGAGGAGTAACCGCCCCGTACGTCCGTTCCCATCGACAAACGGGTGAATCTTCATCAATCGGGCATGCATGATGACCCCGACCATGACAGCGTGAGCGTCCATCTGTTGCGATGTGGCTAGAACCTCATCAACGGCGCTGGGAACGATGAGGGGATCTGGAGGGACCAGGGGACTGCCGGCGATGGCGACGGACACGTGACGATACTGACCGGCAGACTCTGGCTGCGATCGCCGTAATACGAGGTGGTGCAAGGACCGTAACATCCACGCGCTAATCGGCTCAGAGGAATGCGTCCATTGAAGCATGGCATCCCAGGCTTCCGCATGGTCAATTGCTTCCAGATGGTCGCGCAAGGATTTACCGCCCACAGTGATACCGGATAACACGACTTGGGTTTCCGCCAAGGTCAGGTGGTTGCCTTCCATGGCGTTGGAGGCATAGGTCACGCGCGTTCGCAAAGCCTCTTCCAGCGATCGACGGGTTTCAACCGGTAAGGGTTCGTGGTGATTCAGACGGTTCATCCGGTCATCTAAGGATGCAAGCAATGCGTTTACATCATGAGCCATAGCCATTCGCACTCCTTCCTGTCTTTCAGTATACCTAAGACCGGTGGAAACGTCTTTATTGGGGGGGGAATTAAGGCGCCAACGAGCGGATCCTATGTAGTAACGAAGAAACGAAGACAGGAAGAAGACCGTGGTTAGGATCGATATTGTACTCCCATTCTATGAAAAACCAATCGCATCTATCGGGAAGTAATGGCCGATTCGTCGGGGAGTTGTTCCATCTTGATGGTCCAAGAAGTGGGATTTTGGCAACATACAATGGGCGCGTCGCACTCGTTGGAAGAGGCGGTATCTCTTCGTTTGGGACGTAATCAGGATGATTTTGATGTGCATCTTTATGCATCTATCATTTTAAGCGTGGGGCTCGCAGTGACCCGTCAATGGGTGAATCACCCCGGCGAGGATTGGATAAGGTTATTTGATGTGGCTATTAATCGTCTTCAAAATGGGCTTCCCTGAATCACTCCCCTACTGTTAAAATAATTTAAATTCTGCGGTTATAAAGAGGCATGGAAATCAGGAACACCCAGTCACAGCCTAAAGTCCAAGCCTTGCAGAGAAGGGAACCCGGGAGAAACAAGCGAGGACTATATGCATCGATATTCAAGCTACGATGGGTCGTGGGCGAAATCATCGGTCCCGTGCTGGGAGCCACAGTGATGACCAGCGTGGGGGGAAGCAAGATGTTTCTCTTTCTCGGGGGCGTCATCGCCGTATGTGCGATACCTCTACTTGTATTGGTCAAAATGATTCGTCAGACTAAACTCACGAACATAGGTCTAGGAGGAGATGACATTGTTAATTCGTAAACTCGGTAGTGGTGAGCTCTATCCGATGAGTTTGTTCTTTCTCGCAGACCCGTCGATAGAAATAGTGCAAGACTACTTGCAACGAGGAGAATGTTATGTGGGCGAGGTAAAAGATCAGATAGTCTCCGCTTACGTTCTACTTCCAACAAGGGCAAGGACGGTAGAACTCGTGAACATAGCAGTCGAACCACGTTACCAGGGGAGAGGATTAGGGAAGCGGATGGTCGCGCACGCCATAGACACAGCTCGCAAACAAGGATACAAAATGATGGAGATCGGGACAGGCAACTCTAGTATAGGACAGCTGGCACTGTATCAAAAATGTGGCTTTCGTATCACGGGGGTAGATTTGGACTTTTTTAGCCATATGTACGATGAACCGATTATTGAGAATGGCATCGAGTGTCGCGACATGATTCGCCTTGTTCAGCGCCTTGAATAGTGGGCCATAAATGGCCTAGGAAAAGGATGCCACTCGGCATGCGCGTATGCATCAGCATAAGTGCCGGAGAGCGAAAAAAATAATTGATTTTACCGAGATGGCCGAAACTGGCCTGAACTCCGCGGACGATCGATACGTCCGGGGCTCCGGCAATTCCGTCATCACTCATAGCCCTGTTTGTCCCCCAACCCAAAACCCGCCTTTCGGAACATCAGGAGGTCGTACTAAATATTGCCCGTTTGGGACATCTCCTTCCTATTTAAAACTTATCTGAATTATATCTCCTCCTCCGATCTCGACTTGAAACTGATGGATGAGGGGCTTTAGATTAAATGTTAGCAAGAGATTATGACCTTGAGGGATAATTTCTTCAGTGATTCCCCAATTAGATGTAATTGTTTGAGCATGATTAACGGGCAAACGTCCCGCTAATGTATTCACTAGCGTCATTTCAAAAACACTGGGAGATCCAGAAATGATGTGAGGATCTTGATAGGCCGTTTGCATCGTACCGTGTGTTGTAGTGAGAATAACGGCCCAACGCGTGACTTGGATGTTTTCAAGCGTTATGGATGAGGACGTAGTTGGAGGCGAGGATTGGTTCACGGATGTGGTGGGACTCGTATGAGAACTTTCGGAGCTCGACGATGTTGGGGAAGGTGACAAGGATACAGGACTGGATGACAGCGATGTCAATGATGGCACAGGGGATGTGGCAGGCGATGGATTCACTGTGTGTGAATGCAGGGGGAGAGCACTGGCAACAGGGTGCGCGGTCGTACCACAGCCGGTGAGGACCATACTGCCCGACACAATGGCTGCGCTGATGATTCCGTGGAGTCGTGTGATCATGTCATTAATCCTCCTTAGTCCGGAAAAACGAGGCCTTACCCTAGAATAACGCACCCGCGGCCTGTGCCGGTTACCGATTGGCAGTTGGGAACAACATGGAGGCCACTTGCCGTTCTGTACGGGTGTTCGTTTGCACTGGGGACTATTGCATCCGGGTCACGTGCCATGCAACCCTCACGAAACGGCTCGCCTATGCCGTTCGGTTTGATCGGCGGTCCCGAAGAAATCGTGAACGCAATACGGGATCCATTTAACAACATAGAAACGATTTAGCAAAGAGGCCGTTGAGGATTTAAGCCGATACTGTTGAGGAAGAGTAATGCCGACCGTCGAGGCCGAGCGGATGCGTCGACGTCGGCGGGGATCGTTGATCGGACCGTCTAGAGATGGGTCGGTGATAATGAAGATTCTTTATCGGCATTTTTTGATTCGTTGAATTTCATAAACCTTGTCGTGCGGTTGGAAGAGAATTTCGACATATTTATCGGCGATGAAGAGTTGGTTTTAGAGAACTTTGACACGGTTCAACTCGTTGCGAGCCTTGTGGTGGAATCGAAGTTGGCCTTCAAGAACCGTTAAACGGCTCGTCACGCAGGAGTTTTGTGAAGGGGGGGCGTCCATGAATATCGATATTGGCTCCGACGGTAATTCTACCGCCGAAGCTAAGGGATTGTTGCTAGATAGTCGTTATATCAGAAAAGATGATAGACATTTCACTTCTGGCCCGCCGGGATTTGAAGGGAAGTATGGATGGGTAGCGGCGCATGTTTGGAATAGAAAATACGAATATTGTTTTGCAGCGGAGTTTATAAGGCCGAATTTAACGGTATCGGAAATTGGGGTGGGTACATTCCGTCCGTGTATTTTCTGGGAACAAAAAGTACAAAGAGTACAAAGGTTTATGCAGTAGACCTGGATGAACCTATAGTGCCGTTGCTTAGTACTCAACCTACAATTATCCCTATAGTGGCCAACTTTGCTGACCTTGCACGTTGGATCTGTGAGCCTTTAGATGCTGCATATTGTATTTCAGCGGTCGAGCATATGGACGTCACCGATATTATTTCTGGATTTAATGCTTTGCGGCACCTTCTTCGTCCGGGAGCTCCATTCATTTTGACGCTACGGCAGCCTTGAGGAGCGTCATTGCGGCCGTATGCCTGAGTACGTGCGGTGTCATCTGTTTGCTTTTTAGGGAAGGAGCCTGTTCTATCGCGTGTTGCATGAGTGCCACGCCACATTCCACGGCATCGGAACTGAGCCGGAGCTGTCCCAAAAGGCACAAATTAACGAGGTCAATCGCGTCGACAAAACGTTGCCGGATTAACAAAAACCGTCTTTTTGGTAAGATCTTCTAAAGGAGACGCCTATGCCCCGACTTTGGAGGCGTATCCCTTTGAGGCCGTGATGGTCGTCAATCCCCAGCACATTGAGGGCATGCCCGGGCGGAAGACCGACGTGCAGGACTCGCGGAGGATTGCCGGGTTGCTCAAGATTGGCGCGTTGAAGGCCAGCTATATTCCGCCGCGTCCGCAACGGGCGTATATGGCGAAATAGAAAATGGCTCTTCCGCACTTTTGCTGAACGGCAGGAATTTGCTATTTTATGGAGAAATAAGGGATGCCTCAACCCGGAAAGCGTCCTGTATGAAATGTGATTTCGGCGGAGATCAACACCTTCCTACCGCTAGTTAACATAATATCTCTTATCGGACACGCTTCTTCAAAAAATATTCCGTTACTTTTGAGCCATATTCCGGATTCGATACGGTCACATTTTGAATGGTTATTATTCCTTTTTGTTATTTGTGTTTGATCTTCCAACTGTGTACCATAATTTTGAAATTGGGTCGTTGGGAGGTTGATGGCTTGGTGCGCACCCTAGGGCTTATTCTTGGTGGCGTGGGTGTTGGGCTCATAGGGGCTTGGACGCTTTCTAGTTTGCATCCGGCCTCACGGCCTGGTGCGTCGGCCGCTTCTCGTCCTATCCATGGCCGGTTTTCTTCGCCGATGCCGTCCTTGCCGACATTTCCTTCGTCTTCCAGTCCACCTTCTGCGTCGCAATCTCCTAGCTCGTCCGTTGCTCCTTCTGTTTCGTCGTCTGTGACCGCTTCGGGCGTCCAGTGGGTGAATGTCCCGTTAATGCTGGATGGCACTGCGTTCGGGTCGGCCTCGTTGCCCTCCTCATGGAACGCAACACCGCGAGTGATCGATGGCGGAGGGTCCGGCGCGACGCTCGTTTGGTCTTCGCCGTCCGGGGCTAATTCGCTTAATGTGCAGGTTTCTTCCGCATATGGCTCTAATCATAATGTCCTGAACGGCGGTAACGCATTTGATCCGGCCTTGGCCTTACCTCAGTCAGGGTGCTCCATTAGCGCAAACGAAGGTGCTGTGTATCCCTTTACGTGTTCAGGCTTTCAAGGTTTTGTGGACACCAACCCCGCGGTTAGCGGGGCGGTGACGGTATGGACGGTTGGCCCCAATGGATCTGAGCTTTCGTATATTCTCAATTCGGTCCAATTGTCTTCATCCGCTCTTGCTTCGGAGGGCCAATAGCATGCGGCGATTATGGTGGGTCCCGTTTGTGGTTATCGGCGCGGTATGGTGGCTATGGCCCGTTCCCCACTCAGAGCAGCAACCGCGTTCCAAGGTTTCACTTGCCTCCTTAGTGGCCCGTGAACAGTTTATTATGCGGTATGCATCACCGGAAGACCAACGTCTGTGGGTGCAGTCTGGGCAGCCGCCCATTCGTTTCTCTCCCAGCGATGATATTTTGTACTTTACGCCGCGTCCTTCTGGTCCTAATGGTAATATTCCTCTCATCCTGCGCTGGCCGCGTTCCGTAGCCGATCAGCACATTTTGACTCGGTTGGTCGGATCCCCGGCTCTGGTTACGGCTAACGGCCACGTGATTCCCGTGGCTTGGGATTTTCATGCTGTGACGCCATAGCCATTGGCGTTGTCGTGTGCTGGGCAGTCGAAATCACGGTCCGTTATTATGATCTGTCAAGTGTGTTCTTTTGGATTTGCATTGAGGATGTTACCGTGTCTCGTTCACGGTCGCGAGACGCTCATGCCATATCCCAATTAACCGTTGAGCCCAGTCTTTTCAGAAACGTTCACCTAATAGGCAAGACACTTCGCGTTCTTCTAATCGCGTAATGCATGTAAGCTAAGGAGACGATCTGCTTTGATGCTCCATACGCGTCTTCACTCGCTTGCTGCGCGCACGACACAGCGATATAAAAATCTACATCCTATGGTACCGGTCTCACGATGGATAACTAGTGCCGTAAAACCACAGCCTAAATGGGACGACAACTCTGTTTCTTGCGAAGATATGTTGTAAGATAGCATTAGCAAGTTTGTTGCATTCGGTTAGGAGGACTTATGGTGGCTCAAGAGAACAGTGAACTGCACACCAATGTCGTAGGTTTTTGGGGCCTTGTCAGTCAGAGTTTAGCGGGAATGGCGCCAAGCTGTGATGTTGTCGCCTTCATGACAGCGGGCGCCGCGTTTGCGCTTGTTGCGTTGCCGTTGTCTTATTTGTTGGCTTTTGGCCTGATGTTTATTGAAGTGAATACGCTTTACCATTTATCGAAAGATCGCGCGTCGGCGGGCGGATATTACAGTTATGTCTCGGCAGGCCTTGGGACAAAGGCATCGCTAATCACGGGATTTATGGTAATTTTTTACCAAACTCTCAGCGTCGCAGCTATTCCTGTATACATTGGCGGTGTGTTTTTGCCAGGATTAGCCGCGCGTCTACATATGACCCTACCTCCGCTATTTTGGATTTTTGCTGTGCTTTTCTTTATTGGCGTGCCGTGGCTACTATCCGTCATGGGAATTCGTCCGAGCATTAAAGTGCTGGCTACCACGAGTTTAATTGAGATTTCATTTTTAATTGTGGCCTCGATCATCATCATGATAAAAGTCCACCCCGGGCATCCTTTGATACCCTTCGAAGTGGGCCGTGTGGGCATTAAAGGCGTTTCTTTAGGAATGGTCTTTGCCATCACGAGTTTCATCGGCATTGGCAGTCATGCTTCGTTGGGAGAAGAAGCAAAAGGTGGGGTGCAAACACAACGCGGACGCTTGATCGGGAAAGCGGCGTTAGTGTCTTTGACTTTAACGGGCGCGGCCTTAACCCTGTCAGCGTATGCGCTTACCGTCGGCTGGGGTATGTTTCGTATGGGCACGTTCTCGGGGGCTAATGCACCGGGCGTTACCGTATTTTTACGCTACTTAGGCCCTGTGGGTGCGGCGGCTTTAGTCATTTTAGCGTTAAACAGCGCCATGGCTGACAGCATTGCCTTGCTGACTAGCTCATCACGCGTGCTCTATGCGATTGGCCGCGACGAACTCATTAATACTGGATTTGCCCAGGTCAATGGGCGACGCGCCCCTGCGCGAAGTGTCAGCGTGCTCGCAGGATTAGCGGTCATTGTTGGCGTTTTAATTGGCTCCCTATTAGGACCTGCTCAGGCTTTTAACGTCATGACCACCGCTGTCCTCTTTGGGTTAGTATCAGCCCACACGCTAATGAATATCTCGTTGATGAAACTCTTCCGTGAGGAGCATAAGCGGTCGCATTTTGTGCAACACATCATCCTCCCGATTTTAGCCATTGTCTTATTTTGGTGGGTCTTATATGAGTCGGTTTGGCCCATTGCGTATCCCTTAAGCCTTTCCGGCGTCATATGGTTGATCGTGCTAGTTCCTGTGGTATGGTATGTCTCTCGGGTCTCACGGAAAGTGCCTGTAGCGCATACGCATCAATTAGGCTTACCACGACCCAAAAATAAGCTGAAATAAGCAGGTTTTTATGACGATTCGCTTGCAGAAGCGAGCACCAGATTTTTGGTTTCGGGGAGAGTTCGTTGACTAATGATAGTGCCAACCAACGCCATGGCTCCAAAAAAGAGAAGCCCGGATCCCGGACCCCACCAAGGAGTGAGAAGACTATAGCCGACAATACCAATAATGCCACCGATGCGGCCGCTGGCTTCGGCTATAGCTTGCGCCGTAGCACGCCACTGGGTCGGGATTTGTTCTGCTGCGGTAATGACCGTCGTTTTATCTGGACCCAAAGCGCCAAAGCCATAGGCGATAACTAAGAGCAGCCATGCGCTGTATTGCCACAAAGGGTATTGCCTAAGTGGTCCAGGCTCACATATCAGCAAAGTTCCTAACCCTATTAACCCCAATGCGCGCCCTAAAAAACCCCAAATTTGTAATGGACGCCGTCCCCAGCGATCAATCAAGGCCACTGTCACAAGCGCGGCGGGAATGGTAATAGCCTTGACCAAGACGCTGTGCCACGCGGCACCCGAAGCGGTTGTGCCAAAAACTGTGACGAGCATTAAGGGAAGAAATAACGTAAGGCCTTGGTCGCTCACTTGATAACTGAGCCACGTAACGGAAGAGAGCAACACGCTTTTACGATACTGCGCATGGTGCACGATGTTTTTGATATCCGACCAGGAGGCGGCATGATGGGCTCTCCACGCTGCCGATTCGGGAATCTTATGCCTGACCCATAGCACAGGAACAACCAACAACGCACCGACAAAAAGCGGGACACGCCACCCGCCTGGATAGCGCAACGCCAGAGCACCTACTCCATACGCGATCAGCATGCCAAAGTTTGCGGCCCACATAGCCCATGCCATGACACGCCCCCTCAGCTGTCCCGCATATTCGACCAAGTAAGGAAATGCCACCGCAAAATCCGCTCCGACCCCTATCCCCACCACCACGCGCATTGCTGCTAACCATAAAAAGTTGGGGCTGAATGCGCTCATCATTGCCGCTATCCCGTACGCTACAAAGTCCAAAAGAAGGATAATGCGCCGCCCCCATTTGTCTGCGAGGAGTCCCGAGATAAGGCTGCCGATAATCATGCCGATAAAGGTTGAGGTCCCTAACATGGTGATGGCCGCGGTGGCAATGTGCCATTGTTTGACGATGTCCGGCAGAACCACCGACAGCGCTCCCATGTCGTAGGTCCCTATGAAAATCCCTGCCCCGACTGCCATTATCACCTGTGGTTTCCTCACAATACCCCTCCTGCATGCGCGTCTTTACAAGGATTATAAATGATAATGAGAGCCATTATCAATTATAAGAAAAATAAAAGCGGAACGTCATCGTTCCGCTTCTAACCATTGCTGTAGCACATTGCAGTCTACGACCACATTGTCTTGTCCTTTTGGAATAAGCACGCGTGCGGGTGCTCCAGGCTCCCCCAAATTGTCTAGAACAGCCAAAGCGCCCGTAAAATCGTGATCATATGTCCACTCATTCATGGTGATCACGGTTGGAATTTGGGCTTGACGTGCTGCTAGAAGACCGGGCGAGGAATCCTCAAAGGCTATCACATCACCTGGCCCATATCCCCACTGTTGCAAGACCCAATGGTAAATCGCCGGGTCAGGTTTTTTATTCTCTACATGCTGCGCCGCCCCTATCAAGTCGATCCAGCTAGGCCATTCGTTACCGAATGCCGATTGCAGCAACGCGTGGACATTGGCTTCATGAGTTGTTGTGGCGATTCCCACTTTTAGCCCCTTGTGTTTAGCCTCGCGGATAAGACGCTTAGTGCCGGG
The DNA here is from genome assembly GCA_002951815.1 of Sulfobacillus thermotolerans. Taxonomy (GTDB): domain Bacteria; phylum Bacillota; class Sulfobacillia; order Sulfobacillales; family Sulfobacillaceae; genus Sulfobacillus; species Sulfobacillus thermotolerans. The sequence goes on along the minus strand of CP019454.1, from coordinate 2,573,290 downwards.
TCGCCACAAGACATGTCCACTTTGCACCCGTTCTCCAAATAGAACGGTTTTGCGTTGATGTAGTTGTGCGACACGTTCCCGACTAAGAGAGGGCAAATCAGGACGGGTACTCAGAAAGTGGTGGATGCGCCGTTCTCCTCCGGTTACGGCTAACAATACACGGTAGGTGTCAGTGTCCCAGACAAATGGCAGTCCTGCCTCTTGAAAGGCTTGATTGAAGGCCCAAAGATGTCCCAAACCTTCGGTGTCGGCCAATGTGCCATCCACGTCAAATATCAATGCTTTGAGTGATTGCGGCATCAATGAATCCCCTCAATCTGTCCGGAGTCATTAACACGAACCCGGTAGGCGGCGGGATCTTTAGGCAGCCCGGGCATCCGAATCATGTCGCCCGCTAAAGGAACAATATAGCCAGCACCCCGAGCAATATCGATATCGCGAATGGATACCGAAAATCCCTCTGGTCGTCCTAGACGCTTGGGATTGTCACTCAGAGAATATTGGGTCTTAGCGATACAGACCTTTAAATGGTCCTCTCCCCATGCCTCCAATTTCTTCAGGGTGCGTTCGGCGCTGGCGCTATACTCCACACGGTCGCCTCCATAAATTTTTGTTACGATGCGTTCAATCTTTTCTCGTAGTGGCACGCTCTCATCATATAACGGCTGAAAGGCTCCCCTTGATGTTTCTAGCTCTTTGGCCACTAATGCGGCTAATTCTTCGCCACCAGCCCCGCCTTGGCCAAAGACATCCGCGGCGGCTGCGGCAATGCCACGTTGGGCTAGCGCAGAAATAAGCCACTGAAGTTCCTCTTGGGTATCGGTACCAAACTGGTTAATCGCAACCACGACTGGTAATCCATAAGACTGGAGATTTTCAATATGTTTCAGAAGATTGGCCATGCCGCGTTGCAACGCCACTAAATTCGGTTGTGCCATCTCACTTAAAGGTTGTCCGCCGTGGTAGCGAAGGGCCCGCAAAGTGACCACCACAACGGCTAGAGAAGGCTGTAAATGCGCTATTGGTGCTTTGATATCTAGGAATTTTTCTGCTCCCAAATCGGCGCCAAAGCCCGCTTCTGTCACAACCACATCGGACATGCGCAGTCCTGCTTCTGTGGCCACAATGCTGTTACAGCCATGAGCAATATTGGCAAACGGGCCGCCATGCATAATCACGGGCGTATGCTCTGAAGTTTGCACTAAGTTAGGCATCATGGCGTCGCGTAGAATAGCCGCCATCGCTTCTTCTGCGCCAATGTCTCCTGCGGTAACCATTTGGTTACCCTGACTTGCGATAACCATGCGCGCCAAACGCTGTTTTAAATCTTTCATGTCCTGAGATAGCGTGAGAACCGCCATCACTTCCGATGCCGCCGTGATATCAAATCCGGTTTCGCGAGGGATACCTTGAGAGGGTCCACCTAGGCCTATGACAACATGGCGCAGGGCTCGGTCGTTGACATCTAAGACTCGCTTCCACAACACACGCTGGGGATCGACGTCCAGACGACTGCCGTGGAACAGCTCATTATCAATTAGCGCGGCCAGCAAGTTGTGAGCTGCCGTGATGGCGTGAAAATCTCCGGTGAAGTGAAGATTAATCGCGGTCGAGGGTTCAGCTTGTGAAGCGCCTCCTCCGGTTGCGCCTCCTTTCATGCCAAATGTGGGCCCCATGGACGGTTCTCGCAAGACGGCCGTAGCTTGGATCCCCAGTCGACGCATCGCTTGGGATAGACCAATCGACATGGTCGTTTTGCCTTCTCCTGGGGGCGTGGGATTGATCGAGGTCATCAAGACAAGTTTGGCCCGCCTCGGCCGTTGGTAAATGATATCTAAAGGAATCTTGGCTTTGTCATTGCTAAACGGAATAATATCGGATTTCGTCAGGTCTAGTTGTTGTGCGATGTCTCCGATGGGGTGCAGAGTTGCCTGGGGCATATTGGTCTCCTCCGGTACTGTTGGTGTCGTATGTCGCTCCTTATGCTGTGCGAAAGACACAGTCTATGACTTCCGACTCTGTCTGAACGAACTATGGGAATAATACCAAGAGTAGTGCATGTAGCACCAGCAGTCCGTCAAAATTTTGCATCTGACAGGAGGTCATTCCGTGAACGCTGTACTCTGGGCATCCGTCAGTCTGGCCGCTTTAGTCGGAACGATTGGGCACGAAGCTGCCCATATCGTAGTCGCCCGCCATTACGGGGCACGGTGGCACGGCATGCGGTGGCATAAGGGTCGGTTAACCACTGTTATCGATATGACAGGCCTATCCCGAAAGGCTTATCGTTGGGTTGCCGCGGCAGGCCTCGCCGTGGACGGTCTGTTATCCGTTCTCGCGTTACTATACGTGATGCTGATGCGGTGCACGTGCCTTTGGTTAGAGGGCCCTTTGATTTGGGGCCTCGCCAGCTTACTGGTGAATGGCTGTCCTTTCATCCCTCATTCGGATGGGTGGCAAATGATTTTTGGCGTCCGTCGTTTTGCCATTGCCAAAGATTGACGCCCGGCCGTGGGACTAGAACATGATGCACTGATTGCTGGGCGAAAAAACATTGCACGTTTTCTAAGGCATGGGTTGCCATGGCCGTTAGGGCTTGCTGTGTGACCCCGGAAATATGTGGAGAAAATAACGTGCGTTCTTGGACGGGCGGCGGCAAGCTCCGTAAGGGACTACTCTCAGACAGTGGCTCGGTCTCAAAGACGTCAAGAGCTGCACCGTATAGCCGTTCTTCGATAAGAGCTTGGGCTAAAGCTTGTTCATCCACGACGGGTCCTCGGCCAACATTAATCAATACGCTACCAGGTTTCATGCATGCCAATTGGTCTTTTCCCACCAAGTGAAACGTTGCATCCGTGAGCGGTACGGTTAAAACCACAATATCTGCGAGCTTCCAGAGCTCGTCAGGTGCCACATAACGAACAGCGTACTCATGCTCCACCTGGGGGTGACGGTGTCGCTGGTAATAGATCAGGTTCATGCCAAAGGGCGTGGCGAGCCGGACTAACTGTTGCCCAATTTGTCCCATTCCGTAGAGAGCCAAAGTCAGGCCACGCATATCTCTGATCGTTCCCGCCAACTGTTGCCGCTGCGAAAATTGCCCATTTAAGACCATGGTATGAGCCGCACCCATGTGCCGCATAAGGTAGATGGCTGACATTAGGGCGTGTTCCGCGACGGCGTACGCGTTTTGACCGGGGTTGTGGGCCGCTGCAATATGACGGTCCTGCAGAGCTGATAGGTCGACATTGTTATAGCCCGATCCCAAAGTTTGGACAAATTCCAGAGTGGTCCACGGCTCAAGAGTATGGGCATTGACGGGATTGCCTGCAACAATCATAGCGCGTGCCTGATTAAAGATACTGATCCGTGTTGGTGCGGCAATGTCATCGACGAAGCGCACGTCCAAAGCGGGAAATGTCGCGGCGATTTGTCGCATCAGCGGCTGTTGTGCATAAGAAACGACTAAAGGCCTTGTGCTGCTGGGCATTTTGTTACCACCGCCCTTATCTATTTTGGTGGGTCGATTGTACCATGATTTGCCCAGGTATCTTGCACAATACTGTCCTTACAACGACTTGCCTATCAATTGATTCATGGCTTCCGTACGTTTGGGCTCTTGGTGGGCCTTGACCGTTTCTTTGATCAGTGACTTCAATTGCTTTTCATCAAGAGTGCCGACATATTCTAAGTTGCCGATGTCAATCTCGTGGGTTTTTTCTTGGCCATCGTCCAAAATGGTATGCACTTCATAGTTGGGAAATTTGCCGACAAACCGGAAATCTTTAATCTTCATAGCGACCTCCTTGCGGATTGTTTGGTTTTAGCATGTCTTTTTGAACACGCTCTATGCATCCAAGTGGCATGACCTGGGTTAGCGATGGTACACTCATGGTATCCTGAAAAAAGGCGGCCCCCCTAACGCTATGATTATTGATGAATCGATTGGGCTGGCGATTCGCTCCCATCGCTTGTCTCAACATTGGTCGCAAGCTCAACTGGCGCGCAAAGTCGCTTTATCACAGAAACAATTGTCGCGCATAGAACAGTCTCAGGTTTTGGAGATATCTCGAGACCTGCTGATTACGATTGCCCAAGCGCTCAGAGAACCGGTGTTAAGCGGCGAGGTCAACCAATGGCTGTATAAATGTGGATACCGTCCGTATGTGGCGCCTCAATTGGAACTGCCGGACGAATACGTTCAGTGGATTGTGCGGTTCAACCCCTTTCCCGCCATTTTATTGGACATCGGATGGTATTTACGGTTTTGGAATCAGACGATCGAGCGCCTCTTTCAAATTCCCTTTGGTTCCCTTAAAGGTCTCGATCAAAATTTGGCGGTCTTGTTATACGCGCACGACTCTCCTTTAGCGGGGTGGTGGTCTCCTGAATTGCTCGCGCATATGTTGAACCGGCTGTTAGTCGAATGGCAACCCTATGTGACAGAACCATGGGTGTCTTCCTTAAAGAGCGCGCTGAGCGAACGCATTGGAATTCCGTGGGATGAATTGGTTCACCAGCATTGTCCGGCTCTGACGCCCATTCCTTCAACATCAGAAATTTTATCGGTGAGCGCTGACCATGGCATTCGCAAATTACGATTTCGGTCCAATCAAGTCCCAATCCCCAATCGACCGGACCTGATGATTATCCATTACTATCCGTTGGATGATTACACGGAGCGGTGGTGCTGGAAGACGATAACAAATGCTGAGAACATAGAAAAGGAGACGCCTCATGATACTCAATGACGCCGATGAACGGCGCATCGGTCAGGCACTTCAAGGCTTGACCGATGCGCTAACCTTAAGAGTCCATTCCAACCAACCAGACTCGACCTTAACCAAGGCGACTCTTGACCTTGTTGATTATACGGTGAGCCTGGCTCCGCAAAAGTTAAATCGAGAGGCGGTGCCCCTAGGTGCGGATATGCTTGATCCTACGACCCTCATCGTGAGTTCTCACGGAGCATTTGGCGTCCGCTTTATCGGCACGCCCAGTGGAACGGAATACACAACGTTTATTCAGGCCTTGATGACCTACGGAAATCCATTGCCCCACCAACAACCCCCGTGGGCAGAGTGGCTTCAACAGATTGCGCATCCGGTGACGGCCGATATTTTTGTTTCCACGACGTGTACCCGTTGTCCTCAGGTCGTAGATCAAGGGATTCACTTTGCACGCATACAACCAATGATTGCGGTTAACATCATTCAAGCCGAACAATTTCCCGATATCAGCCAGGCGCACCAAGTCATGGGTGTTCCCACCATTTGGTGTCGGCCTGGTCCTTATAAATTAACAGGAATGACCGCGCCTGAATATTTTGCCGCCTATCTTATTCAAGCATCGACTCAACCGGGGCCTGATCACTAAGCGTAGCGGGAGAGCGCATGAATCCCGATCCAGCCGCCCCGGCAATCACAATCAAGCCCCCCTCGATTTGAATTGTGGACAATGACTCGTGCAGCAGAAGCATCGCGAGAACCGCGGTAAACACCGGCAGCAAGTTCAAAAACGGGGCCGCTGTTCCGCTTCCTAACCGGTTTACCCCAGTACTCCACATCATAAACGCCACCACAGAGGCCAGGGTACTGACATAGGCGAGGGCTAATCCACTTTCCACCGTTAGATGAATTGGATGCGTCGTGAGGTTCCACAGTCCCAAAAGAACTGAGGGAATCGCTCCGCCCACTGCGGCTCCGGCAGTCAAAACTAAAGGAGAGAAACGATGGCGATAACGCCGTCCCAAGGCCGTATAAATGCCCCAGGCCAAGGCCGCGACAATGAGTAAGCTAGCCCCCCAAAGACTGCCGGATGCCGAGGCACCACCGCCAAGCAACAAAATCTCGCCCACGATGGATAGCGCGACCATGGCCCATTGCCCTATGCGCACCTTATCCCCTGCAATGAAAAATCCTGCCACCAAAACGGCTAAGGGCGTAAATCCGGATAGCAAGCCCGCCTCACCCGCGGGCACCATGGTCAAGCCCCAGTATGTCAAACTCGAAAAAAGGAACATGCCCATAAAGCCTAAGAGCAAAAATGCCTTCCATTCGTAACGAAAGGGAATGCGTTCACGACGTTGGTGGACTATCACAAGTAAAATCGCCGCCGACACGACCCAGCGAATGCCGTTGAGGGTAAAAGGGCCCATGCTTACACGAAGAATGCGTCCCGCCAAAAAATTCCCGGCCCATAGCATATTCGCTAGGACTAACAACAAGATGTATTTAAAACGCATTTTATCGGACCTTCTGATGTTGGACGTAGATGCGCCGAATCCCTCGGTGCCATACTTCTACGGGGGGGCCTCCAGGGTTGGCATACACCTCTCCTGTGGGGGCATACTCTGGAGGCGCATGGTCATAAACCCGCTGGTACCGCTGAGTCCACCCTATTGAGAAGATTAACAAGATAAGCCCCGCGGCGATCAAATAATACATCACCGCGGAAATGCCATAGAAGCCAAAAATCGCCCCACCAATCAGTGCGGCAATCGCAGCGCCACGAACAAGAATCTTATCGACAAACATACTCAGATCTCTCCTTCCGTTCTCCGACGAAAGGCGCAACGAATCTCATTACTTAACAACCCGTCCGGTCCACTTCGTCATGCCGCCTACCATATTGCGTGCTACAAAGCCTTGGGCTCTTAAGAGCCTCGCTGCCTGAGCGCTCCGCCGGCCGGTATGGCACACGGTAACAATCGTGGCGTTATTACGCAATTCATGAGTGCGCTTAGGGAGCTCAGAGAGCGGAATCAGTTGCGCCCCCTTGATATGTCCCTGGCGATATTCATGTTGCATCCGCACGTCCAAAATGACGATCTTTTCACCCTGGGCCAGTAATTCCAAGACTTCGGAAGGCGTTATATGAACCGGGACCTTCTGTTCTGTTGTTGTGTTGGTACGCCGCTTTCCTATCAACCACTCAAGCATCGCTATCCTCCACCCGCATTCTTGCGTGTTCCATCTTTATGCCTACTAAAATTTTAACACGGACCGCTGCCATGAGAAAGATGGAGCCATTGGGGCCGTGAGGATTGGCCTATAATCTGTTGTGATAGCTGCCGACACGCGTAAAAACCGATACGGCGTTGCTCTTCCCCACGACGTGTGGCTATTTTAAAAAGGCCCATAAAGGATTAGAGGATTTCTCACGAGCGAAACCCATTCAGTTGCGTGATATCCCAACAGCATATTCGCCAAGCGTCGACGAAGAACAACACCAAATCATGCCATCTCTTCTTAATTAGGCGCAGTGAGGCACGACGGTTGCGCTCCTCAATATCCCTCACTAAAGATATTACTGAGGTAATTGCGTCCGGTATCTGGAGCAAGTGCCACGACCAGAGCATTGGGCGGTAATGAACGTGCCACCTTAAGCGCCACATGAACGATGGCGCCAGATGATCCGCCCACTAATAACCCTTCTTCATGAGCGAGTCGTCGACACATAGCAAAAGCATCCGCGTCGCTGACAGCTATCCATTGATCAACAACGCCCATGTCTAAGGTATCAGGGTAATAATCTTCTCCCATCCCTTCGATTTTGAACGGGGCCACGGGTCCTGTGAAAATAGAACCGACCGGATCCGCACCGATAACTAAAACCTGGGGATTTTGTTTCTTAAGGTAACGTCCGACTCCGGTAATAGTCCCTCCAGTGCCAGCTCCCGCAACCACGGCGGCAACTTTTCCATTGGAGTCCTTCCAAATCTCTGGGCCAGTCGAATGAAAATGGGCCAACCAATTGGCCTCTTGTTCAAATTGTCCCATATAACAGCCGCCAGGAATCTCTTCCGCCAAGCGTCTAGCAATATTTTGATAGTTGGCCTCATCGTTGCGCGGCGCTTCCGGTACGACGCGTACTGAGGCCCCATAGGCTTTCAAAATGGCAATCTTGTCGGGGCTCATTTTATCAGGTACCACAAAAAGAGCGTGGTACCCCTTAACCGCCGCTGCCATCGCTAAAGCAATACCAGTATTACCCGCGGTAGCTTCAACAATGGTCCCTCCCGCTTGCAAACGTCCGTCTTGTTCAGCGCTTTCAATCAATGCTGTTGCAATGCGGTCTTTAATACTTCCTCCGGGATTTACGCTTTCTAATTTGATAGCAATGTGTACACCATTGTCTGGTCTAATACGCTGCAACGCAATAAGCGGTGTATGCCCTACCGCATACAGGACGTTGGGTAATATGTGATCCGACACTGACATTTTGGGCTCCCTTCTCGAGCACGGTGAGAATCTTGTACAGATACGGATCAATTATACAAAACTTTAAAGACATGCCCTGCCTCCTATGGTGTTTTGTGTCCGGACCACATTCAACCAATCTTCAGGTTTTCAGGAAGGGATTTGCGCACGCATCGCGAATTATTGTTCCCATGGGAATATGGGCGGAAGGAGTGTCTTTAATGCCTGCTAAAAAAACCAATTCACGACCCCTCGTGCTTTTCATGCTGACGGCCACGCTATTGACCTCCGCGCACGCTCTGGTTCAAGGGAAATCCCGTCCTTTTCAGCGATTTCTCGTCTATAATGCCCAAAGTCAACCCAGTCTATATACGGTGGAAGTTCTGGACACCACAACCCTAAAAAATGTGGGCCCATTAAAAGCGGGAACCACGGTGCGATTGGCCGGCACACTCAAAGGGCGGACGATTCGCGCAAGCTACATTGACATCGTGTAATCCCTAAGGACATATTTCCTATCTTGCGGCGTCATGCTATGCTTCGAGGCATGTACCCATGAAGAGGAGGAACGTATGGAAACAACGGGATGGCTCATTACCCATAAAAATTGTTTGGATGGAGCCGCTGCCGCGGTCGTGGGCCAAAAATGCGGGCTGACCCCGGTTTTTGTGGAACCCGATCAAGTGGCTTCGGCTTTTGCCCTCATTACGGATGATAAACCCCTGTATTTGGCTGATGTGTCGCTAAAGCCTGAACAATATGAGGTCTTAGGCGCTCGCATTCACTGGTTACTGGACCATCACCAGACGGCGTTGCCATTAAAGACTTGGCCTAAGGTAACAATTGACCTTAGTAAATCCGGATCGCATTTGCTGTACGACTACATGGTCGGACATGGAATGCTCGCGCCCTCCCCGCAATGGAGCCGTCTGATTCGCGCAGTGGAACGCTATGATTTATGGCAGCCATGTCATGGAGCAGGGCAGAATCTTAACCGGTTATTTCATGATGGCGGTTATGCATGGTTTTATGAGCATTTCCATGACGGATGGACACCGTATAATAGAGCTGATCAAGATCGGCTTGCCGAGTTAATTGCCCAAGAAACCACGTTTATTCACGCTCAGCTCCAAAGAGCGGTGCGAACCAACACCCCTTTACCCATGGTCGCCATTCCGTTAAGTGATGAGGGGCCCGTCAACGAAATAGCGCACCGTTTGTTGGAATCAGGGGCTGCTTTGGTGGTATTTATTAAAGCAGATGGACGCCTATCGGCTCGAAGCGACCCACGCGTGGATGTCGCTGCCCTTATGGAAGACAGATTTCACGGAGGTGGACACGCGCGTGCCGCGGGTGGACGACTCGAGAAGCCAGGGCCATATACACCGGCCGACGCGCGTGCTGTATTGGAACAAATAGGTGACTATGTGCTGTCGCACTAGTCGACGGTTAAAATGACTTTGCCAATGGTCTGGTTTGTCACTAGATAGCGATGCGCTTCAGCTGCTTGGGCTAAAGGAAACGTCCGGTCAATGATGGCTCCCAGCCGTCCCGACGCAAAAAACGCGTGGGTGCGCTCTTGAAAGGTTTGAATTAAACGCATTTTTTCGTATTTCGGCCGCGAACGCAAAGCGGTGCCGCGAACTGTCAGTCGCCGGCCCAAAAGTTGACCTAAGTGGATACTGGCATCTGTACCGCTGAGCGTTCCGATCACGACGATGGTTCCTGTTGTCTTGAGACTGGCCATATTAGCTGTCAAATACTGTTGACCGACGAAATCCAAAATTGCATCCACGCCTTGGCCGTTCGACCAAGAACGCACCACGTCTTCAAATACTTCGTCGTGGTAATTTACGGCAACTTCTGCGCCAAGCGCCAATACCCGTTGCCGCTTTTCCTCCGTGCCCACCGTTGTCACCACATGCAGACCAGCGACGTGAGCCAATTGAATCGCCGCTGATCCGACCCCGCCAGCTCCCGCATGAATCAAAACGGACTGACCCATAGCTAATTGTGCCTTGTCAAACAACGCATCATAGGCCGTCAAAAAGGCTTCAGGGATGGCGGCGGCTTCAATATCGGAGAGCCCAGGGGGAATGGGCATGGCAAAATCTTCAGGACAGGCAACATATTGGGCATATCCCCCACCTGAGACAAGCGCCATGACGCGGTCCCCTTCTCGGAAGCGCACGACCCGGCTTCCCGTCTTCACCACCTCGCCGGCACATTCGAGGCCTGGAATTTGATATTCTGGGCGCGGTGGCGGCGGCGGATAAAGCCCTTGGCGTTCTAGCAGATCGGCCCGGTTCACCCCTGCAGCGCGAACTCGAATGACAATATCATCGGGCCCGCATTCTGGGAGAGGCACTTCAAAAATGCGGAGGACTTCAGGGCCTCCAAATTCCTTGAGAACAATTGCTTCCATGCAAACCCTCCTAATCAGTCGCAACTTAGGGCGAAGTCGGACACTGAAACTATTGTAAACTTCTTCGTAGGCAAGGCAAGTATCCTAGAGCGAAGCGAAATCTTTACACTAGGGCCTCAGCAAATTCTTAGGAGGGACTCATGACCTTTTCGTGGCTCGTTATCTTTATGGCTATTGCAACGGGTGCCAGCGTAGCTAACTTGTACTACAATCAACCGCTACTGACATTAATGGCGCATTCGTTTCATGTGGGGTCCGCCGCCGTGGGGGCGGTGACCATGTTAACCCAAATCGGGTACGCCGCAGGACTTTTGCTCTTTGTCCCATTGGCCGATCTCTGGGAACGCAAGCGGTTGATCATCGGTTTGTTTCTCTTAACGGCAATGGCATTGGAACTGGTGGCGGTCATTCCCGCTTTTATTCCCTTTCTCGCCATGAATTTTGCACTCGGTTTAGCGACGGTCGTGCCACAAGTCATTGTTCCTGTAGCCGCTGATCTCGCACCAGATTCTTCGCGTGGCAGAGTGGTGGGGGTAGTCATGAGCGGGTTATTAATTGGTATTTTGGGAGCGCGAACGGTAAGCGGCTTCGTGGGCGATTGGTTAGGATGGCGTCGCGTTTATGAATTGGCTGGCCTTCTTATGCTGATTTTCGCGGGAGCCACCGCACGGATTTTTCCGCGATCTGAACCGCACCATCATGGGTTACGATACGCGGGACTTCTCCGCTCTTTAGGTCCTCTCATTCGTCAAGAACCCGAATTAGTTCGAGCGTCTTTAACGGGAGCTGCCTTATTTGGCGCCTTTAGCGCCTTTTGGACAACGTTGACCTTTCGGCTCGGGCTGGCGCCATACCATTACTCAGCATCCATCATTGGTCTCTTTGGTCTCTTGGGCATTGCAGGGGCCAGTGCAGCACCTGTGGCTGGACGTTTGGCCGACAAACGCGACCCCAGAATTACGGTCACCGCGTCCATTGGTCTGGTCGCATTAGCCTATTTATGGATGGGACCACTGTCCGGTCATTTGTGGGCCTTAATTGTGGGCATTATTGTTTTAGACCTCGGAGTACAATCGGGGCAAATTTCCAATCAGTCCAGAATTTATGCGTTACGTCCTAATGCCCGTGCTCGTGTCAACACGGTCTATATGGTGACTTACTTCCTGGGGGGCTCTTTGGGGTCGGGGGTGGCTAGTTGGGCATGGGGCATCGCTGGCTGGACCGGCGTCACGGTAGCGGGTCTGGGTATGACTGTGGCAGCGGCCATCGTTCACATCGTGAGTCTAGTGCGCCACCCCATCATGGGGCGTTCTTTGTGAACGGGTAACGATTCATGGTACAATGAGGCGCGAAAAAATGTGACAACGGAGTGATTATTGCGATGACATTGCGCCACACACTGACGATTCCCGCCCTCTTCCTCGTGGCCGCAGGCATGTTGGCCGGTTGTGGGCAGCAAGCAGCGCCAAGCCATAAGTCTACCCCGAAACTCGCAAGCGGGCGTAATTTGCGGTGGAAAACGGCACCACCCATGACCATTAATCCCAAAGACACTTACGTCGCGACTGTCGACACCACCGCCGGAAGCTTCAATATCACGTTGTTTGCGCAACAAGATCCCCATGCCGTCAACAATTTTGTGTTTTTGGCAAAGCACCGTTTTTTCAATGGCGATGAAATTTTTCGCGTTATTAAGCCTTTTATGTTCCAAACAGGGGATCCGCTAAACAATGGCACAGGAGGGCCAGGATACCAGTGGACGGGCAAAGATGCGACGGTTCCCTATGAACCCGGAATTGTGGCCATGGCCAATTCAGGTAGTCCCACCACAAATGGTAGCCAATTTTTTGTATGCACCGGAGCCGAAAGCACCTCTTTGAATGAGAATCCTATATACACGGAGCTAGGACGCGTCACCAAGGGGATGAGTGTCGTCGAGAAAATTGCCTCGGGCAAGGTCAAGTACAATCCTGCGATGCAAGAAGACTCTTTACCGGTCCATCCTTATTACATTCAGTCGGTAACGATTTCCACCACGCCGTCTTAAAATCTTAGGATTCGGGCATAGGAAGAACTAGGTCCGGTGTGTCTTCTTGAGCACTGTTTAGACGGGACGAAACCGCATACCGAGTTAAGGGCAGCTCAGTTGCTGAAAGGGTACGATATTGAGTGGAGTGGCGGTCGAGCCACAACGGGACTTGTTCGGGCGTTAAGAGCCAAGGCATCCGGTCGTGGATATCGCCTACCCAGCGATTGGCGGGGCACGTAATCAACACGACCCGCCAAATCGGCTCTTGGCGCGAGCGAAGCAGAAGACCAGCAATACTCAAGGGGACTTGTGCCGTAAAGCGAAATGCGCGCCTATCTGGGGCCCACTCATAGAATCCGTCCGCCGGAATGACCGTACGTTGAGATTTCATAGCCTCATGAAATAGCGGCTTAGTGGTCAAACTTTCGCAGCGGGCGTTAATCAAGAGGCGATTTCCTAAAGGATATCCCCACCTTACCCATGCAGCCTTTGTTTCGCCTTCTTTTGACGGGCCTAACGCAAGAATGTCCTGTCCCGGAGCAATATTCCAGCGCGGTGTCCAATGCGGTTCCACGGGCCATGACGCCAAATGCCACGACTCTACCAGTTGTTCCCATGATAAGCCAAGAGAATAACGTCCGCACATTGAATGACTCCTCCTTCGTGTGTATCACACGGCAGGTTGTGCCGTGGTACACTAAAAATATAGTGTCCGTTAAATGCGTACAGGTCAACCATCTTCAACAAAGGCCTAGAGGATGCCAAAATTCGGCGAGACGTCACACCATCTCGCCTGGTCAGCACCTACTGAGAGGAGGAACGGGAGCTCGGATAGAACCTCGACGCTATCCATGTCCGGGAGAACACGGAAGCTTACCGAATCAAACGCTATGCAGATTGCACCAGAATGCGCGCCTTGTGTATATCTTCAATTAACGAGGACTCTTGAACATCGCGGTGTCACGGATTATCTTCCGATTCAACGCGACGTCATGTTGGCCCTGGGAACGAATTGGGACCGGTACGAGACGCCCGCTATCGCGATTGATGAAATGTATCGTGTTGCCAATCGCGCGACTCATCAAACGGATGCTTATACGGCAGAAAAGAAGCGTGCCAACGAATTGGCAGAACATTTTTGGGCAGATCATGCGGTGCCTGTCGAAAATTTGTCGCAGCGTTTGGTTTATGCGTGTGCGGCAAACATTATTGATGCAGGATTGGATGCGAACCCCGAGTATTTATTCACGCAGTTAGAAGGTGCTATTGAGCAAGGGTTAGGGGTCGACCATTCCCCCATCTTTTGGTCTCGTCTTCCAAACAAAGCCCGTCTTTTATATATTACAGACAACGCGGGAGAAGTGGTCTTTGACCGCGAGTTGATGCGTTCATTACGCTATCATGGCTACCACCTCAGCGTCTTGGTGCGGCACCATGCTTTTTTGAATGATGTGACACGAGACGATGTACATCAAGTCGGACTGAGCCAGGTCGCCAATAAAATTCTTGATTTAGGCGATCATTTTACCCTTTGGGCGATGCGTGACGATATGTTGGACATGTGGGCTAAGGAATATGACGGATTTATTATTAAAGGCATTGCCAATCTCGAATCCTTATCGCATAGGTTGTTGCCGCGTCCTGCGCTCTTTTTATACCGGGCTAAATGCCCGCCTGCCGCTCGCGTAGCGGCCGCCCAGTGGAACGACAATGTCGCCTGGTACCAAAACCGTTAACGGGTCGTAAATGGGTATACTGACAGAGGATGCTTCGCGGTTGTTGTGTTTTTCCAGCCGATTTTTTGAAGGAACATGATACAATATAGTGTCTTTGATGTGCGGAGCAGACGATGAACACCCTGCCGATATGGCTGACAAAGGATTGAGAGAACGGATGAATAATAAACAAGACCTGCCAGGCATAGGCTTTACCACACGACAGCGGTGGGTCAGCGGTCTTATCGCCGGTCTCGGCGCTATCTTTGTTGGGATCTCGGTGATGCTCCATGCGCGCATTCATAGCCGCATTAGTACGATTGCTATCAATGAAAAGCAGCCGGTTAATGTACTGGTAGGCATTCGAGGGACAAGCCAAGCCCCGGCCTTTATCGGCTTTTTAGCGGTCGTACGGCCCAATAGTCAAGTCCTCACCGTGATTCCTGTCAACGGCACTACTCCTGTCTCTGCTGTCAATGGCACCGAGCAGCCGCTGTATGAAGTCATTGCGGGTGAGACACCGGTGGCTGCCACAAAATCCGTCTCGCAGGCCATGGGCGTGCCCATCACCCATTATTTCTACTTCACAACAAAGGACCTGCTTATGGTGATGAATGCGTTGTACTATCATACCAATCATTTGTGGCCGCAAACGGAAACGCCTACCGCGATGTTGGCGACCCTAGGCTATCCGGATGGGGCGGCGAATCCGGCAGGACAAGTGCAGTTGCTCGGCAAAATCGTTCAAATGCTTCCCGAAGTCACGCCCATCGCCGCAGGGGAATTATTAGGGATGACGAAGAATTCGACAACCAATTTAACCGCGTACCAAGTATTTGCCCTAGCGAACTATATTCGCGGCGACGCATTGAAACTGGGCTCTCTTCGTCAGCTGCGTCCTATAAGGAGGTCGCATGGCTAAAGATCTGACAACCGACACGCCGGTTCTCTTTCCTGTTCAGACGACAGCGCCGTCACCTCAGGTCAAATGGCCAACGGTCAAGACCTTACTATGGCTCTTTGTAATTTCCCGGGCTTTCTTTATGGAATTGGGGGGGCTGGCTTACATCTATTTGCCCCATGCTTGGGTCGAGTCTCCACCGAATACGTTGCCCCCATCGGGACGCCTTCTCTATCACGTGACATTTGGTTTGTGGGCGCATTGGGACGGTTTGTGGTACCTTTCTATCGCCAATATGGGCTATGCCAATCGCCCTACAGCCACAGCCTTCTTTCCTCTCTATCCATGGGTCATTCATATACTGGGAGGTGGCGTGGTAGCCGGCGTTCTCTTTAGCCTTGTGGCGTTTGCGGTGACGTTATGGTTTCTCTTTCGTTTGACGCAATATGAATTTGGGGACCAAGTCGCGTGGAACGCTGTGTTGGCGCTCTCCTTTTTTCCTACCTCGTTTTACGCCAATGCCCTATACTCCGAATCGTTATTTATGGCGGTCGCCATTGGTTCTTTGTATTTTGCCCGCACGAGGCGGTACTTCGTGGCGGGTCCTTTAGCCTTAGCCGCTACCCTCGTAAGCATGTATGGTCTTCTCCTAGCCCTTCCCCTGCTCTATCTCACGTGGACGCAAGAAGGGCACCGTATTCGCCCTTTATTCCACAGTTTATGGGCGCCTGCCGGGCTCGCTCTCTACATGGGGTTTCTGTTGGCGCGCTTTGGAGATCCATTAGTATTTGAGCATGCGCAGAGCAACTGGGGGCGACATTTTGAGTGGGCCGGTGGCACGTTATGGGCTGCTACGGT
Source organism: Sulfobacillus thermotolerans (assembly GCA_002951815.1). GTDB lineage: Bacteria > Bacillota > Sulfobacillia > Sulfobacillales > Sulfobacillaceae > Sulfobacillus > Sulfobacillus thermotolerans. The sequence goes on along the minus strand of CP019454.1, from coordinate 2,557,161 downwards.
AAAAGCATGGAATGTCGCGGGACAAGCCTTCAATCTCCATACCTTATTTGCGACAGGAATGCCTCAATTAAGCGCTAGCAACTTTTACAATTGGATATTTGCCTTGTTTTTGTTGGGGATTCTTGTGCTATCGATTAGGTGGCTGCCTCCGTATTTGTGGATGTACGAGGTGTTAGCCCTGCTCGTACCGTTTTCCTATCCCGCTTCCGGCAATCCCTTAATGTCATTACCACGGCTGGTCTTAGAAGCGTTCCCAACGTTTATTACGTTGGGATTGTTATTGCGTAAACCCTTGTATAAAGTCTGGTATTTTGTGCTGGCGATGCCGCTATCCATTTTGTTTGTGGCCTTATACGCCACCGCGCATTGGGTGGCTTAAAGCGCGGTGTACGCGCTTTAAGCCGATCTCCTGTGCGAAAGGAAAAATCTTAATGGCTACCGCAACTGCAGCCAGACTGTGCATGGGGATTCGTGAGAATAAAGCCTTCTTGCATTGGGTCAATTTTGTAGTCTAAAGTGCCGCCTTCGACATAGGGCCGGCTTGCAGCATTAACGACTAACGTAAGCCCTGCCGCGTTGATTTGCTCATCTTCGGATGTAAGTTCGTTTTCCCAGAACATACGGTATCCAATGCGTCCACAGCCACAGGCTTGTTCGGCACTCACCCGCACGTAGTCGGCTTGTTTCTCGGTGCCTAATTCCGCCAGCTTGGCAATAGCCTGAGGGGTGACTTCAATTTGTAAACTCATAGTCAAAACCTCCTTTTAGCCCATCATAAAGGGCTAGAGAGGGTCTGTAAAGACTGGACCAATTATGCTGCAGTAAATAAAGCCCACCCAGAAGCATTAAGCCGCTTGCAATCCATTGCATGGACAGCCGGGAGCGGCGAGCCTGTTGGCGTTTGCCGAACCATATTCCGCTACTCATCCCAGCAAGGGCACTGATGAGATAGAGCGGAATGATGTGCCAGTCGATAGCACAACGACCCAAGTTATGAATTGTAGCTACCCCAGAGAACACCGTGACAGACAACAAGCTACTCCCTGTGGCCGAGGCCGCGGGCAGCCCCGACCAGAGCAATGCCGGAAAGGTCAAAAAGCCACCTCCCCCACCAAATAGCCCGGCAATAAGGCCCACAATTGTTCCCGCTGCCGTCGTGCGTAGGGTTAACCTTTTGGTGGGGCGAAGCGCTTTTGGTAAAATCATTGTGAAAAGCACATTGAGCAACATGAGAAGGCCTAATAACGCCAGTCGGAGGTGGCCGGATAAACCATGGTGCAACGCGTGGCCGGCTGCCATTGCGAGAATGCCAGGCATAGTAAACCATAAGGCGGGTCTCCACAGCGGGCGGAAAGGCTGCCGGCGCACAAACAACAGGGTAAAGGCCATAGCTGTCGTTACCGCTGTCGATGTCGCAAACAGATGGCCCACATTGCGCAGCCTAAGGAGGTAGCGCATAACAAGGACTGACATCGCTAGTGTTCCGCCGCCAACCGTTGCGACCAGAAAGCCCAGTCCCGTAGCCGAAACGACCACGAGGACGGTTGAGACCCAAAGACTAGAGAACATGGGCAATCCTCCTCAGGATCGTATAATGCGTACGACTAGGATGCGTAGGATGCTGTGACACTATGTATGGACATGATAGGAGCGGTGCGGTTGAAACAATGGATCCGGTTTGGTAAGGAATTGTTACGCCGTCTCGCACGTGATGATATGCCCGCTTATGCAGCAGCTTTGGCGTACAAATTCTTATTCGCCTTATTTCCTTTAGTGCTGTTTCTTACAGCACTCCTCGGCTTTTTGCACATAGCCGGGGGTATGACAAAGGTCGTGCGTCCACTCGATGCCGTCATTCCCAAGGCAGTATTGCACTTGTTGCAACGTAGCATTGTAGAAGCAGTGCATCACGAAAATCCTACCGTGTTGTCGCTAGGCATTGTGGGCTTTTTGTGGGGCATGTCAGGCGCGTTTTTAGGCTTGATGGATGCGTTTAATCATGCCTATGAACTGCCCTACCCCTATCATCGATCTCTATGGCATCGCTATAGCGTAGCCATAGGCACAGGAGTCATCGTAGGGATGCTGTTTATTGCAGTATTAGTCGTTGGTACGGGCGGATCCGAGGCGACTCGTTGGACGCTTGCACATCTGTTGCATTGGCCAGTGGACCAACAGGTTTCCATAGCGATTCACTGGGTCCTCCTTCTGGTCCTTCTCGTGCTTAGTTTAGACATTCTTTATACAGTTTTGCCGGACGTGGGATTACGCTTTATGATCCTTAGACCTGGCACGGTGTTGGCCACCGTGGTGTTTTTGGTCATGTCCTCGTTGTTTTCTTTGTATACCAGCCATTTTAATACCTACAACAAGATGTATGGGAGTTTGGGTACGGTGATTTTGCTACTCCTCTATCTCTATTTTTTTGCGCTTGCGATCTTATTAGGGGCAGAACTTAACGCGATGACCGGCCATCATCTGCATAAACCTCATAAAAAGTGAATCACGACTGCCAACAAGAGCCCTACAAGTCCGCCGACTAACGCGCCATTCACCCGAATCCACTGCAAATCCCGCCCCACATACCATTCCAATTTATCAATCCATTCATGTTCGTCCATGTGGCGTAAATTATCACGGACAAGCCGACCGATAACCGGATGATATCGGCGCAGCAAGGACACGGTGGTCCGCTTAATCAATCCCTCCAGCATCTCTTGTTGCTCAGGATGGGTGCGCAAGCTGTCCGCCATATCTGTCATGACATCGCTTATCCCACCCCAAAGGCTTTCACGGTTCAGCTGGGTACGCAGTTCGACCATGACACGCGCCACCGCCCGCTCCCAAGGGATATGGCTCACTAAATCATCTTTTGCTGCCTCAATGCGGTCCCTTAAGCCCGTATCATCCCGAACTGTCATCATAATGCGCACTAAAGCCAATTCAAATTGCTCAAACGCTTTATCCGATTGCAACCAGTCAATCAGTTGGGTTTTGACCGTGACACTGAGATCTTTATAATCCACTGTACCCAAGGATTCCAAGAGCCCTAGGACAAGCTTTTGGGTGGTGGTTTTCGTGTATTTTTCCAGCATGTCCTTCAAGCGATTTTCCATGTCTTCAGTAAATTCCACGCTATTGAGCACCTGAACCACGTGATGCGCGAGGAACTTGAAAAAGGCGCGATCATTCTCCGATTGGATGAGCCATTTGACGAGGCTGACAATGTAGTCGGAAAGATTGACGGTGTGGGCTCGTTCCGTCGTAAAGTGTTCTAACGACGATGCAATTTTTTCTTCGGGAATGAGGTCAAGCAGTTGATTGGCCGCATCCGTTAAAACCCGCTGAATTTCAGGCGAGGGAGAGGATTGTAAGAGGTGTACTAATTGCTGGCTGATCTGCAATTTCTCGATGTTGGATTCTATGAAGCCAACCGACAGCAATTCTGTTTCTACCAACGTTGCCAAGGCATCAATGATGCGGTCGCGATTGGCGGAGATAATCGATGTGTGCGGTAGCCATTTAATGCCTAAAGGATGACGAAACAAGGCAGTTACCGCATACCAGTCCGCCACCCCTCCTGCTAGTCCCGCTAACGCCATCGATTCGAGATAAGGGGCCCACACGTGTCGATGGAAAACTAGCGCTGTTAAAAACAGCACCAGCGCAATCCCTAAAGTCATGTTGGCCCAACGTCGTTGCACAGCATTCCCTCCACCTGCTATCTTACCCAACTCCCGAGATTCCGCAAAGGGCTGGGCCGTCATTACCGCTATCATACGCCTAAGGCCCATCGTGGGACATTGATTTTTGTTAGAACATCTCGCACAATACAAAGTAGATGGGTAATTAGCGAGTGTCAGAGCGTCATTTGTCTGCCATTCGCGATGAGGAGGAATTTTTTAGTGGTCATTGATGTCGTGGTGGAAATCCCCCGTGGAAGTCAAAACAAATATGAAGTGGATCATGAAACGGGACGGATTAGGCTCGACCGGGTGCTCTTTTCGCCCTTTCACTATCCGACCGAGTACGGCTTTGTGGAAAACACCTTAGGCGAAGATGGTGACCCCATCGATGTGATGGTACTCATGTCGCAGCCGACCTTTCCGGGCTGCATTGTACGCAGCCGTCTAGTCGGGGTATTAGAGATGAGTGATGAAAACGGCGTAGACAATAAAATTTTAGCAGTCGCCGTCGATGACCCACGGATGAATGGCATTGAGACCATTCATGATGTTTCTCAACATACGCTCAAAGAAATTGCTCACTTTTTCGCGACATATAAAGAGTTAGAGGGCAAAGAGTCGCATGTGGGCGGGTGGCAGGATCACGAGAGCGCGGAGCGCATTCTCAAAGAAAGCCAAGAGCGTTTTGCCAAAGGCCAACATTAAGGGCGTTCGAGTTCTTGCTCAGCGGGAATCACCAACGGAATTAATAGGCGTGACGAAACAAGCAGATCTTGCGTCATTTTCTCCACATCCGCTAACACGGCGGCTAGGTCTAACCAGTCGACCTCAGCATGTTGTACTTTTTGTGCCAACAGGTGTCGCAGATGCGACGCCTGTTTTAATGTCCGCTCCATCTGCCATGCCGCGTGTGGATCCCGCCTAATTATGATGCGGGAATAGGTTTTAAGGGCCTGACTCATTAGTGCTAAGAGGTCTCCTAATCCTGTCGCGATGGGTTTCGGTAAGGAGGCGTAAGGATGGTCAACGTTACGCTCGACGGTGACAAACAAGCTGCGGGCAATGCCTCGCACTTGCGTCAACGCGTGCTCCAATACGGTTGCCGCCTGACGCAAGGTTTTCAGACGTTGCCTACGGCGTTTGGCCATGACATTCCACTTCAAACTTTTCTCTGCTTGCCGGATCGCTTGTTTGACATCCTCGAGTGCTTGATCCACCTTGCGAGCGTGGCTTAAATGATGGCGGGCATCGGTTGAGTCTAGCCCAGAAATAAGGTCTTGGCGAATCGCCGACAGCACATCACACACGTCCTGGTTTAAGACCGTTAGAGCGTGTTCAGCGGCCGGTGTCGCATCAGGGGGCCAAATCAGGGCATTAATAGCGATGGCTACGATAACGCCGACAGCGGTATCAAGCGCACGAATCCACGCATATTGTGGTGCCATTCGCCCCACGGTCATCACTAATAATGCTGTGATAGCGACTTGCGGAATCCCTTGTGCACCCATGTGCAGACGGCTGGCCAAAAAGACGGCACCGTAGACAACCAGTCCGACCGACCATGCCGTCAAGTGAAAGAAATATCCGGCGCCCACAGCGACCAAAATACCGGCGGCTACCCCAACCACCCGCTGCACACCGCGCGCGATGGATTCTGCGACGGTCACTTGTAAGGACAGGATTGCGGCTAAAGGGGCAAAATAAGGGCGCGGCGTGCCAAAAACGCTTTGAGCCACAAACCATGACATGCCTGCCGCAAGCCCGGTTTTGAAGACTTGGGAATTAGTGCCTTGTTCAAGAATTGCGCGGATCGTGCGCCACTGTATCGGTATCATGAGCGTAGCATGATACGCTGCCGCGTCCGCTATCCCTCTTCGACTAGATGCTGCCACCGGTGAGCTAGGGCTAAGATGGCAAGGTCTTGGCCGTAGTCGCCGACCATTTGGACATTGACCGCAAGTCCTTCGGCATTAAGCGCGGTCGGAATCGTCACCGCAGGTAATCCCAGCAAATTGAATAATGAAGTAAACCATACCAACACATTGCGGATATCTGCCGGTTCGTGGTCGTAACCTTCCAGCGTCTGAACCGTGAGCTCCGGAGCATAGACGGGGACGGTGGGCAAAATGATGGCGTCATATTCCCCTTTTTGAAACCACGCATGGTAGGTCTGCATCAATTCTGTGCGGGTGCGCAAAGCTTCAATATACTGGACAGCGAGATACGTGGACCGTGAGACCAGACGCTCGCGCACATCCGGTTGATAATCCCACGGCCGCTCCTTTAGCCAACGCCAGTGGTAATTGGCGGCTTCTGCCCCAATAATAACCAGCTGAGCCGCCCGAATGCGGTCCACATCCGGTAAGGGCCCCCGCACTACCTCCATGCCGGGCTGAAGACGTATCCACTGCTCGACGGATTCTTCAAAGCGCCGGTTAAGATCGCCATCCAGCGCTTCCCAATGGGGCCCTTGTGGCCAAAAGATGCGTCTTGGAGGAATCAGCGATTTTGCCCGCATTTGATCGATATTCCCTGTTCGAGGATGACTTATGGCCTCTAGGACCAGGACGATGTCCTCAACAGACCGGGCTAAAGGACCGACATGGTCGAGTGTCCATGCTAAGGGGATCACCCCTTCTCGGCTAACGACGTCGTAGGTGGGTTTAAAGCCCGCAATGCCACACAACGCGGCAGGAATCCTAATCGAGCCCCCGGTATCCGTGCCCAAGGCTGCCGGCAATAATTCAGCCCCTACAACAACAGCAGATCCCCCGCTCGATCCCCCGGCCATGCGATCAGGCTTAGCAAAATGCCGTACGGGGCCAAAATATGAACTGGTACTGGTCGGGCCAAACGCAAATTCGTGGAGATTTAATTTGCCAATATCCACATTGGCACCGGCTGCCCGTAAGCGCTCGACCACGGCCGCATCGCGTTGGGGACGGTAATCACGCAAGATGCGCGATCCGGCTGTGGTCAACACGCCTTGGGTTTCAAATAAATCTTTGAGTCCAACGGGGATCCCGTCCAGAGGGCCCAATGGCTGGCCTTGGCGAAACCTTTTCCACGCAGCATGGGCTGTGTTACGCGCACGCTCAAAGTCTACCGAGATAAAGGCATTTGTTTGGGCTTGGACAAGCGGCTGTTTTTCTTGAATGCGCTCAACTAAGGAAACCGGATCATCGCGGCCTTCCAAGAAGTTCCGGTGCAACGCCAAAATCTGACTACTCATCGCGTACCCTCCCACGCTGCTTTGGGCAAAGGCGACACCGGTTCATAGTAATTCATGGCCTGCGGTGTTAAGGTTTTCACAATGAAGGACATGCCTGCTTGTGTCCACAAGTCCTGCGCGTCTGTTTGCACGCCAAGGATTTGAGAGATCATCGCAGACGCATTAGGCCCATTATCCATAAAAAATCCCCTCTCTTGTCTGCTTTCTGGATGTATTATACAATGCCCCTGGCCTAATGCGGCTTTTAACGGACCGGCAACACCAAGTCATGATGCGAATGAGGGATGAAGATGCCCTGGACCGATGATCTCATCGGACGCCAATCACCACAAACACACCATCACATCGATCGGTGCACTATTCAACAATTTGCACGCGCCTTACGTCTAACGTATGCGCCTTACTTTGACCCCGAAGCGGCCCGTCAGATGGGATATTCTGATGTCATTGCTCCCCCCACGTTTCCTTTTACTTTAACAGCTGCTCCCATTGAAGGATTGGATTTACCACCAAACGGTATCATTCATGGCGAGCAACAGTTTGCATATGGCGCACCTATAACCGCAGGCGATGACATTACCGTCACCAGCATGGTTCAAGGCATTAAACGGCGGGCCAACATGGTGTTTCTCACCATCCGGACCCAAGGGATTAACCAACAAGGCGAGATGGCCTTTACGGCCGAAAGTCTCTTTATTATTACGGTGTCTAGCCAGGAGGTGGGTTAATGTCGCTCCCCAAATCGCTTGGTCCCATCGAGGTGGACGTGACGCGTGCCCAGCTGGTGCAGTATGCGGCCGCATCGCAAGACTTCAATGCCATCCATTACGACACGCAAGTGGCACAATCCTTTGGACTGCCCGGTGTGATCGTCCATGGCATGCTGACAATGGGCGTATGGGATGCACTTTTCGTCCCCCTCTATACCCAAGGCTACCAGCTCACGGCCTTACAAGCACGGTTTCGGCAGGTACTGCAACCGTCTCAGACCATCATCTTGTATGGAGTGATTGAATCAGCGGACCAAGGGGTGCGCGTCAAGCTGACGGCAACCGCACACGGCCAGGACAAGCCCGCGGTGACCGGTGAGGCTAGGTTTTCGCAGACCGCATCCGCCAATCACGAATCACCGATGCCGTCAAGCCCAGCACAATGAGCATGGTCATTCCGACTAGCCAAAAGTCATGAACGGCAAAGCTTCGGGAAGGGCCAAAGGTCAACACCATCGCCATTGTATCCATAAGGATATGAGCTAGGAGCGGCACAACAACGTCTCCTGTGGCCATCATAAACAAGACCCAAGGCAAAACACTAAGGCCTATGGTCCACATCGTCCAAGGCCCCCAAAAGGGTACATGCCACAGTCCAAATAAGGCCGCCGTCAGCATGGCAACGCCCCCGCGTTGCCATGCGGTGGTTGGCCGGAGAAACTTCCACACCGTGGCCATGGCACCAATTAATAAAGCATTTTCGACCGGCAACACTAACGGAAACTGCCAGAGCATTCGCACTGCCGTCTGCCAATTCATACGACTGAGACCCGGTTGTTGGGGGTTGAAACCCAATATTTTTTGAGCGAACGCGCCCAAGGCCATGCTGGCAACCAATAATAAGAGACTTTCTGCCACCGTCGCGTCTCGCCATCGCGCTGTTTTGACGATCTGCGGAACAAAGGGCCAACTGATCAACGTAAATAGCAAAAAGCCATAACTATAGCCGGCAAGGCTGCTTTTGGACCAGTGTGACAAAACTAACACCGCTATTGACCCCAAAGCCGTCGCGAGAAATAACCGCCATAAGGGCAAAGCTCCGACAAGCGTCTGAAATCCAGGAGGTGGCGGCCCAAATACGCCGGGCCAATAGTTCCTCCGTGGTTGTGGTTTTTTCATAACGTCACCCCGTACATGCATAAGCAATCCGCGTCGTTGTTATGCCAACGAAAAAGGAGCTCCCTGTTAGGAGCCCCATTTGGTGAGATGAGAAGGCTTACTGCAGAATTTGCTCAATACGGTCCAAAGTCTCTGGAGCCAATTGCACCCCGACGGCCTTAACATTTTCCGTGATTTGTTCGGGGCGCGAAGCCCCAATGAGGGCACTGGAAATGCCGGGCTGTCGTAATACCCACGCGAGAGCCAACTGGCTTAACGTCAACCCTAGTTCTTGGGCTACGCCCATCAACGCTTCGATCTTGGTTAAATGCTCTTCGGTCAGGTAGCGCGTAATAAAATGGCTAACTTCTTTCGTGGCGGCCCGAGAACCTTCCGGTGTCGCTTGGCCCAACCGATATTTCCCGGTCAATAACCCTTGCGCTAACGGCGAGAAGACGACAACTCCCATGCCGTTTTGCTCACATATCGGTAAGACGGCTTGTTCAATATACCGCGAAAACATATTGTAGACCGGCTGGCTAGCGCGAAGGGGATGCAGACCCATCGCATTTTGTACACTGACTGCTTCGGCAATACGCTCAGCGGGCCACTCGCTGATTCCCCCGTAGCGAATTTTGCCAGCCCTGACTTGATCGTCAATCGTCGAGAGAATTTCTTCCATTTCGGTATCCGGGTCATACCGGTGGCAATAAAAGATATCGACGTAATCCGTCCCTAATGCCGTAAGACTTTGGTCTAGCTGCGCGATTAAGTGCTTGCGGCTCAATCCTCGATCATTCACGCCTGGTCCCACCGGCCAAAAGGCTTTGGTGGTTAACACATAGGAATCCCGCGCATATGGTGCTAAGGCTTGGGCAAGAAACCTTTCGGCTTCATGAGGAGCGCTCCCGTAGACATTGGCGCAATCAAAATGGTTAATCCCTAGGTCATAAGCGTGATGGATGCATGCTTCCGCAGTTTTTTGTTCGGTCACGGTCCCATAGGTCAACCAACTTCCCAGGGCAATCTCTGACACCTTGATTCCTGCTTTGCCTAGACGACGATAGTTCATGATAAATCCTCCTATGTTGTGGACAGTTAAGGGGTGTGAATCGCTTCGGGAATGTGGTCCGACGATTCGTATAAATGCATCGACGGTACTTTCTCTTGAAGGCGCGCTAACGTATAGGGATCTTCGACTAACAGCACCGGACGATTTTCCGTATCTAACAAGATTGTGGCTCTGTCAAAGCGTCCAAGTTCTGGCCACGGCCCGTCAATCCACCGTGCCATGGTATAAGGTAAAGGCCGAATATTCACGTCGACCCCGTATTCATTTTTCATACGGTACTCCAAGACTTCAAACTGTAACGGTCCGACCACGCCTAAAAACACTTGGGGGCCGTTATCTGTAGGGTGAAAAACCTGAATTAACCCCTCTTCCGTCAATTCTTTCAGACCACGTTGGTACTGCTTATGTTTCAGCGCATATTTCAATTCGACTTCAGCAAAATGCTCCGGACTAAAACGGGGGAACCCCGTGAATTCAAATGCGGACCCTTCGGTCAACGTATCGCCTATATGAAAGAGACCTGCATCGTGCAAACCAATTACGTCGCCCGCATAGGCTTCCTCGACAATAAAACGGTCCTGGGCCAGAAATTGCTGCGGTTGATTCAGGCGAATCACGCGTTGCGTGCGCACATGCGTCACGGCCATGCCGCGTTCAAAGCGTCCCGAAGCAATCCGCACAAAGGCAATCCGATCTCGGTGCTGCGGATTCATATTGGCCTGAATTTTGAATACAAATCCGCTGAAATGAGGAGATTTCGGAGGCACTGGTCCTTGTTGGCTCATCCGGGGTGTGGGCGGCGGCGCCAGTTCCAAGAAGGTATCCAAAAAGTTTTGAACTCCAAAATTGGCAATGGCGCTACCAAAAAACACCGGACTTAGTTGACCCTCATTAACCCGTTCGGCCGCAAAGGTTTCGCCGGCCTCTGCCATCAATTCCAAGGCGTCACGGAGCTCCTGCCTTTGGTCTTCAGGTACCTTGTCACCCAATGCGTTGAAATCCATGCGCTCATACGCTTGGTGTTCTCGATCAAAGTACTCAAAATATCCTTGGCGTACATCGTAAATGCCCCGAAAGTCTAAGCCCATCCCGACCGGCCAGTTCATCGGAAACGTCTGAATGCCAAGAACCCGCTCAATTTCTTGAAGAAGGTCCCATGGATCTTTTCCCTCCCGGTCTAGTTTGTTGATAAACGTGAAGACCGGGATATGTCGCTTGGCGGCCACCTCAAAGAGCTTGATGGTTTGAGGTTCTACCCCTTTTGCGGCGTCAATAACCATAACCGCACTATCGGCGGCCAATAAGGTGCGGTAAGTATCTTCGCTAAAATCTTGGTGGCCAGGTGTGTCCAATAAGTTGACACGGTAGCCATTATAGAAGAATTGTAGGACCGTGGATGTTACCGAAATCCCGCGTTGCTGTTCAATCGCCATCCAGTCGGACCGTGCATGGGCTTGTTGCCGGCGCGCCTTGACGGCCCCTGCTTCGCGAATGGCTCCTCCAAACAGCAATAATTTTTCGGTTAACGTCGTTTTTCCCGCATCGGGATGGGAAATGATGGCAAACGTCCGTCCTTGTTTAATTTTTTGTTCCAGACTCGTCACGCAACCCGCCCCTTCAATTGGCCTAACCCCTTAAATTATATCATTGTGCAGAAAAAGCTACACGTCGCACGACGCGCAAAGTGGTTTACAATAGTCGTGGTCAATTCTGTCTAGACAGTCAAAGTTGAGGTGGCAGACATTGGAACATACAGCATATGATCCATTTAATGCGCGTGTCGTGACGACGTTCGAAGGACAACGTGTCGTCTATTATCGATTGAGTGCTCTCCAGGGATTGCGTTCGTCTCCCCTAGACCGCTTACCTTATGCGATCAAAATTTTACTCGAGTCGGTTTTACGGCAGGTCGATGGCCACCAAATCACGGTCGACGATGTGGGCCGGTTAGCTAACTGGAATCCGCAGAATCCAGAATCCCTTGGCGAGATCCCCTTTAAGCCGGCGCGGGTGGTGCTTCAAGACTTTACCGGGGTTCCCGCTGTGGTAGACTTGGCCACCATGCGGGATTACGTGGCTCAAGCGGGTCATGACCCGAGCCAGATTAATCCCCTAATTCCGGTTGATTTAGTGATTGACCATTCGGTGCAAGTGGATGCCTTTGGCACCCCGTCCGCCATGACCGTCAATATTGACAAGGAGTTTGAGCGCAACAATGAGCGTTATCGTTTGTTGAAATGGGCTCAAGGCGCTTTCCGCAACTTCCGTGCTATCCCACCTGATACCGGCATTGTGCACCAAGTCAATTTGGAATATTTAGCGTCTGTGGTGGCTTCAGTGGAGGGATCCGACGGGCGTGTGCTATTTCCGGACTCCGTAGTCGGTACGGATTCCCACACCACGATGATTAATGGATTAGGGGTTTTGGGTTGGGGTGTCGGCGGAATTGAAGCGGAAGCCAACATGCTAGGACAACCCCTCTACTTCGTTACGCCGGCAGTGGTCGGATTCAAGATGACGGGAACTCTGAAAGAGGGCGTCACCGCCACAGACCTCGCGCTGACGGTGACCAATATACTTCGCGCCCACGGAGTCGTGGGGAAATTTGTGGAGTTTTTTGGTCCTGGTGTTGCCCAAATGGGACTAGCTGACCGTGCCACCGTGGCCAATATGGCACCGGAGTATGGAGCGACCATGGGCTATTTCCCGGTTGATGAGGAGACGCTGCTCTACTTAAAGCAAACAGGCCGCGATCCCCAGCATGTCCGGCTAGTCGAGTGGTATTTGAAAGAACAAGGATTATTCCGCACGGCGCAAAGCGCTGACCCCGAATACTCTGAAGTGATTGAACTCGACTTAAGCACTGTCGACGCCAGCTTAGCCGGACCGAAACGCCCTCAAGACCGCGTGAACCTCAGCGCGATGCCCAAAGCTTTTGAAGACGCATTAGCCGCTGATACCGCTCAACGAGGGTTTGGCCTATCCGCAGCCGACAGGCAAAAACAAGTCCCCGTACAGTGGGAAGATGGATCCCAAGAAATACTTAGCCAAGGTGCCGTGGTGATTGCTGCTATTACCAGTTGTACCAATACGTCCAATCCCCACGTTATGATCGGAGCGGGTTTGCTCGCCAAAAAGGCTGTCCAGCGTGGGCTCAAGGTGCCGCGGTACGTCAAGACTAGTTTGGCGCCGGGATCACGCGTTGTGACTGAATACTTACGGGCAGCTGGGCTCTTGTCCTATTTGTCATCGTTGGGATTTGAAGTGGTTGGCTATGGTTGCACTACGTGTATTGGAAATAGTGGGCCCTTGCCTAATCCCGTAGCGCAAGCGATTTCCTCTAACGATATGACCGTGGCGGCTGTTCTTAGCGGCAACCGTAATTTCGAAGGTCGGGTTCATCCTCTCGTCAAGGCCAACTATCTCGCCTCTCCCCCGCTGGTTGTGGCCTACGCCCTCGCGGGTACGATGCGAATCGACTGGAGCCGGGATCCCCTTGGCCAAGATCGGGAAGGTCGTGACGTCTTTTTGAAGGACATTTGGCCTTCTAATACTGAAATTCACGAGGCGCTGGCGCAAGCTCTCAAACCGGAGTTATTCTCGCAACAGTACGCACAAATTTACCAAGCCAACCCCTTGTGGAACCAATTACCGGAAATGCAAGGTGACATTTACCAATGGGATGCGGCGTCGACGTATATTCAAAAACCGCCGTTCTTTGAGAACATGGAATCGCCCGGATCTGTGATTGAAAACGCCCGAATTCTGGCCCTTTTTGGAGATTCCGTGACAACCGACCACATTTCTCCTGCGGGCAACATTGCCCTTAACAGTCCGGCGGGCCGCTACTTACAAGAACACGGGGTAGAGCCCAAGGACTTTAATTCCTATGGGTCACGGCGTGGCAATCATGAAGTGATGATGCGGGGGACGTTTGCCAACATTCGTATTCGCAATGCCATGGTTCCGGGTACGGAAGGCGGCTTTACGCAGTTTATTCCGACCGGCGACGTCTTGCCCATTTATGATGCGGCTATGCGGTATCAAGAGGCCCAAACGCCCCTCGTGGTCTTTGCCGGTAAGGAATATGGAACAGGAAGTTCCCGGGACTGGGCCGCTAAAGGCACGAAACTGCTCGGCGTCAAAGCGGTTATTGCGCAAAGTTTTGAGCGTATCCACCGCAGTAACCTGGTCGGCATGGGCGTCTTGCCGTTGCAATTTGCTCCGGGCGAATCATGGCAGTCTTTAGGCATTAAGGGAGACGAACAGGTCACCATTACTCTGCCCCACGACCTTGCTCCGGGAGCTGCCGTGACGGTTCAACTGACAAGCCCTGATGGGACGGTGAAGACGTTCACGACAACGGCTCGCCTCGACACCCCAGTCGACGTGGAATACTACTATAACAACGGAATTTTGCAGACCGTACTCAATCAAATTCAATAAAACGGCGGGGCATCATGGCTTATCCGGCCATGGTGCCCATGCGCGTAGAAAAAAGCAGAAAGGACAATGATGCGCTCTCTCAAAGGACAGCGGGTCCTTATCACTGGAGCCTCTGGCGGTCTCGGACAAGCTTTGGCATGGGTTTTAGCGGAACAAGGGGCTCATGTGGCCCTGGCCGCAAGGCGACTAGAGCGGCTTCAAGAGCTGCAGGAGGCGTTGCAGCGCTCAGGCTATAAGGCCGTAGCTATTTCCCTAGATGTGACGGACGCAGATGCTGTAACCTACGGTCTGCACCGTACCGTGGAAGCCCTAGGGGGATTGGATATCTTGGTGAATAATGCCGGTCTAGCTTACTTTGGTAGTGTATCGACCATGGCCCCCCAACAGATGGCCAGGCTGGTGGCAACCAACATCTACGGAGCACTCTACACGAGCCAAGCAGCCGTACCCTATCTCGAGACGTCTCGGGGCATGATTGTCAATATTTCCTCTCCCCTGGCCAAGCGCGCCTTTCCCTATGTGTCTTTCTATGCGGGAACCAAAAGTTTTCTTAATGCGGTGTCCGATGGCATGCGTTTAGAACTGAAAGCGCGTGGGATTCATGTCTTAACCTATATGGCTCCCGAAACCGCTACGGATTTAGCTCAGCATACACTTCATGCACCGGGTGTCACCCTTCCTCCAATCCGCCGACGCTTAGCTGACCCCCGTCATGTTGCCTTGCAGATCAGCCGTGCCATTCGCCACGAACGGCGTGAAGTTATGGCCAGTCGTTTCTTTGTGGCATTAGGGCTTATGATGCCGGGGTTGGTCGATTGGCTACTGTATCATGCCATGGTAAGGCGTTATCGCCACGAAAATTTTTAGGCTTCCTCGAAATCATAAGCTAATTCCATTCCAATGCGGGTACAGGCTAAGAAAACCCTGTTTCTTCGCGAAGGTTAGCGCTTCGCCGCCGCGTTGGATAGGGCGAATTATGCACAAAGCCGCTACCTCCTTCGGTCCCGGGAGGACGCGAACGGATCACGCAGCCAGTGCGCCGATGGAGAGAACCCCGGCGACTGGGACGCGTCTTTACGCCCCCGTCTAGGAGTGGGACATTCTGGACGCGTGAACCGAGCAGCACGAAAAGCGTGATCGCTACTTGTAAACCTTAATGCTCCTTGGGACGCCCGACCATCACACCGGTGGGGCCCCATGGTTTCTGATCGCAAAGGCCCCGATAAAATGAGAGGCTTTAATAATGGCCGAGCGTGCCGCGGCGCCTGACGAAGCGCTCCGCGCCAATAAATCCCATAACACCGGTTAACATCCATATGATCATATTAAATCCCGCACTGAGCCATAACGAGGGAGGCACGGGCGCGGTCGTTTGCAGCACATGGCGAAGCAATGCCACTTGGGCAGTAAAAGGCAGCAATACCGCTAGGATATGCCACAGCCACCCCGGGTCGTGGCCGAGCGGGATCATTATCACGAACAATAACAAAAATTGTACAATATTGAGCACTTGGCCGATCCGCTTAAAGATTAACGCAATGCCGGCAACCAAGAGCCCTAACCCCCAAGCTGTGATGAGCGTCATCAAAAATGGTTCAAGAGCTTCGAGGCGCCACACAAAACCAACGCCAGTCAAGGCAATCATGGCGCACACCACCATGACAAGCGGTATCAAAAACACCACAATGGCCATCAAGGCGCGCACAAGAAAGACCCACACGGCCCCTCGCGGCACCATCATCACCTGTTCCAAGGTGCCGTTTTGGGCTTCATTTTGCACCGACCATCCCATATCGCCGGTTGCGCTCATCATAGTCATCCAGACTGCATAACCCACGACAATGGTCGCCAAGCGGCCCGCACCGATAGGGGAATCCGTGATATACGACGCCCCATAAAAAAGACCCGCGAACACTAAGAACATCGTGAGAATAGACGAAAGCGTTTCCATGGGATAGCGTGCTGCTAAAATTAATGATCGTCGCCATTCCGCCTGCACAATGCTTCTCATGCCGTGACCCCTTCAGTCAGAACTTTTTGTACGACTTCCGACAAATCCGCTTGATGGCGCTGGATTCGCGCAATGGGATGTGGAGTTAAAGCAGCTATCAAATCATAAATACCGGCCATATCGGCGGCCTCGGGGACAAAGAGCAAGGTGAGCGGATCGATCATTTGAATGCTACCCGGCACACCGCGTACCCGTTCAAGAATTTCCAGCGGCCATGGTTCTGCCCCCTCAATCGCGAAAAGAGGCTGGGAATATTGCTGCAATACCTCCGATGTTGTTCCTTGTAGGACCAATTGTCCCTGTCGAATGATCGCGATGCGATCACTGAGCTCTTGGGCGATATCGAGTTGATGCGTGGTTAATAAAATAGCGGTACCCTGTTGGGCTAACTCCCGTACCAGGCTTTTAATGGATGCCGCCGCTTCATAATCAAGGCCTAAGGTTGGCTCATCTAATAACAAGACCTGAGGGCTTGTCATCAGTGCTTGGCATAAGGCGGCTTTTTGCTGCATCCCGCGGGAAAGGGATTGCACTAGGCTCCGGGCACGATCGCCTAATCCCACGCGGTCTAACAATTCTTCAGCTCGGCTTTTGGCTGCTTTGCCGGTAATGCCTCGCATCGCTCCCCAGTATAAAAGATTTTCCATCACGGTCATTCGCCAGTACAAATTGCGGCTGCCTTCCAAAACAGCGCCCATTTGTTGAACCGCCGGGTCATGGTGTTGCCACAAATCGATGCCACCAATACGCACCTTTCCTGCATCCGGACGGATGAGACCGGCACTCATTTTAATCGTCGTGGTTTTTCCCGCCCCATTGGGGCCTAAAAATGCCAACACTTCCCCACGTGCAATCGAAAAAGTCACGTCTTGTACGGCCCTTCTCGGTCCCATTCGTGTCGGAAAAGTTTTGCTAAGATTGAGCACGTCTAAAATGACCACCGCCTCCTCAGCTGTTAGACATCGACAAAACGCACAGTAGTTAAGGACACCGCATCAAATTCATCCTCTTCCGCCACAATCTCAGCGCGAAATTGGGGAAATGCCCCGGCCATTACGCGCAGCGGCAACTCGCCTCCTTCTGGCGCCGCAGCTTGTTTCCAAGGCTCTGGCGCATTCCATAAAGCATCCCATGTACCTTGTGCAAAGCTCATACGAGCCCGTGCAAGATATTGTTGCGCCGCCTTGGGCAAGGCATTTGTGGGCTGCGCCCACAAATCCAGACGGTGAATGAGGGAGCCCGTGGCGATGAGGACGAGCGTGCGCTGCTCACTCAAACGCCGCAGGATGCGTCCTAAGTGTTCATGGGCTGCCTCTCCGAGTTCTGGCGCAATCGAAATCGGAACGATTGGCACATCGGCCTGCGGAAATAGGTGTAATAGCGGGGACCACGCCCCGTGATCGAGTCCCCATTCTGTCGTGATCGCGGCCGGCAGATGTTCTTGAACGCATAAACGGGCCAGTTCTTCGGCAATATCTATGGCTCCTGGCGCTTGATAGGTGACCTGATAGAATTCCTGGGGAAATCCGCTAAAGTCGTATATTTGGCGCAATGGTGTCTGCGATACAATACCAAATCCCCCGCGTGTCATGAAGTGCGGAGAAATTGCGACGACCGCATCAATGGAACGCACGCTGGATAAAATGTTTTGACCGATTTGTTTT
Organism: Sulfobacillus thermotolerans; assembly: GCA_002951815.1. GTDB lineage: Bacteria > Bacillota > Sulfobacillia > Sulfobacillales > Sulfobacillaceae > Sulfobacillus > Sulfobacillus thermotolerans. Next base: position 2,539,182 of record CP019454.1, on the reverse strand, counting down.
AAAGCTTCTTCCGTGGATTGATGGGTCACCCCCAAGTTTCCAATCAAGGTGGGAGTATTGGGCGCATAGATCCCAATGAGCATTCTGGGTGCCTCCTCTGCGATGGCTAATTCGTTACGGCTCCTTCTAGTGTACCAACAAATACCGTTGTCCGGCACGGCGTGCATAATGCCGTCTCTTGTAGGCGACAGCACGCAAGGCACCACATTCTGCCAGAAAAGGCGCGATTGTGACACAAACTTGTTAAAATCCCCCACCGGGCAACTAGCCGGTGTCATCCAGCGAAAAACTTTTGTCACAATTCGAAGAGAATAGCAGGAATTCGACACGTGAAGTGCGAATGAATATTTATGCTTACTGTCTAGGAGTTTCTCTCCTCGAGCTATAGCATCTTGGCGCGGACATGGCCTATTTGTGTGACATCATTCACTGCGGGAGGGTTCTTATGCGTCTTCATCATTGGCGAAAAAAACTTCTATGGACCACGTCCTTAACACTAGCGGCTGCTGTGACGGGATGCGGCACAACCAGCACCGCATCATCCAGCGCCCCCACTACGGCCGTTATTGCGCTACCCGTTCAAACCTCGCCCAGTTGGTGGTTTCCTGTGATTTCGAGCGCAGATTATGGCGACTCCAACTTTCAGATGAATGTGATGATGTATGTGCCGCTGATTCATATTTCACGCACAGACGGCATCGATTATAAACGGTCGTTGGCCCAGTCAGTCACCTATAATGCTCAAGGCACCCGTTACGTGATTACCTTGAATAAGAAATGGCATTGGAGTAATGGGCATCCAGTAACCGCTCAAGATGTTGTCTTTACCTGGAATGTTTTAAAAGCAGCAAGCACCGGGGCCTCCAATTTGCCATGGGGATACGGAGGGGCCGGATCGGGAGGTGTGCCCACGCGGTGGACGTCAGTGACGGCCGCCGGTCCAGATACAGTCATCGTCACCCTTAATACGCCGTCGAACCCGAATTGGTTTATTCACAACGGCTTAGCGCAAATTGTGCCCGTGCCTGCTTCCGTGTGGGACAAACATCCTCATAATATGTTAAACGAGTTAAAGTATATCCTCTCCGTGGCGAATTCGCCATCCAATCCCGTGTATCATGTCGTGGATGGTCCCTATCAGTTTGATCAAATGAAGCCTAATGATTTTTGGTCGTTCACGCCTAATCCGTCGTATGATGGCCATAAATCAAGTCTTCAAAAGGTCATCTTTCAATACGAAAGCTCCGCGGCGACTGAGTTTCTGGGTTTGCGCAAGGGCACGATTCAGGTGGGCTATTTGCCGACCTCGGAGTGGAATGCGCGCCATGAATTAACGGGTGACAAGATGACGACCCCCTACCAATTTGGCTTTACGTTTTTGCAACCCAATTACAACGTCCAAGCTCCAGGAAAGCTAGGCCCCGTCTTTCAAAAGCTGTATGTACGCCAAGCGCTGGAAATGGGCATCGACCAACCCGCCATGATTCAGGCATTTTTCCATAATCAAGGCGTATTGGAAAATGATCCGATTCCTTCGCAGCCCAAAACCGTATTTTATGACGCCCAACTGTCTCATTTAATCTATCCGTTTAATCCTCAGCGTGGCAAAGCCTTGTTGGAACAACATGGATGGCATTTGCACAACGGCGTCATGGAAAAACATGGCGTTAAACTCGCGTTCACTCTGTTATATGTCTCGGGCAGCAACAGTGCAGCCAATATTGTGCAATTGGTCAAACAAGATTGGGCCCAAGAAGGCATTCAAGTGTCTCTCCAATCGGGACCCTTTGATCAAGTTTTGAGTACCGCCCAGCAATCCGATCCGCAAAAGTGGAATATGGCGTTTTGGGGTACGAGTAGCTGGACATATGAGCCAGACTACTATCCAACCGGAGGCAGTTTTTATCTAACTGGAGCGGGTGCTAACCAAGGTGGGTATAATGATCGCAATATGGATCGTTTAATTCTACGGTCCTATGCGCCTGGTACCCCGCAACAAATTCGCCAAGCCTTAGATGCTTATCTTAGCTATGCAGCACACCAGCTGCCCGTGCTATTCTTACCCTATACCCCGTCGTTCAACGAGCATGCCACCAATATTCATGGAGTGGTCGCGACCTATAACCCCATTACCACCTTCATGTATCCCAATCACTGGACCATTTCGGGTTAATTAGGACAAGCTGCCCCCTAACGGGGCAGCTTGTTATTTCTGTGCTCAAATGGATGAATCGCCGGCAAACAGGGTGTTACCAACCATATAGCGATCTTAAGCTCGGCCTTATGCGAGTTCCACAGAGGGCACCGCCATCCGCCCTGCGACGATGCGCTGATACCAGCGCCATAACACTCGTTGTTTAATGGTTACAAGATGACTAAAAAAGTTCCGGGAGGCTAATTGTAGTAGCCGCCGTTCCAAGACCCGAATGATTTTATAAAAATCGCCTCGGTAAGACGTAAGCATTCCCCTCGTCTCGTCGAACATATGTCAATTCGGTCTATGACCGTTCTCTTCTTTATTATGCCATAGTTCGACGGCGAGGAAATGCCTAAAATTGATGACATTATTGTCCGACAGTAAATCGTCAGCCGTCAACGAAAGGGAGCGGGCGCGTTTTAGTCGTCGCACGCCAACCCGCCCCGAGGCTAAACTCGCAGCGGCTAAAACGCGGCACGTCCCACGTTATGGACGTTAATGCTTAGCGCCCTACAAATCGTGGCGTTTCTTTATTTAAGAAGGCTTGCACCCCAATGTGGTGGTCTTCAGTAGCGGCTGCCGCTCGTTGCAGATGCAACTCAAACAACAGTTGATCAGAGAGCGAAGCATCAGTGCCCCGGTGCAAGGCTCGTTTAATCATCCCGACTGCGACTGGCGGCATGGCAGCCAAACGGTCGGCCAGCGCCTTGGTATCGGCTTCCAAATGATCCGCTTCCGTCATTTTTGACAAAATGCCCCATTGCAAGGCGGACGATGCGTCAATCACGTCTCCTAATAGCGCTAGTTCTAAGGCTTTGGCCATTCCCACGAGACGCGGCAAAAAGTAGGTGGATCCGGAATCGGGCACTAAACCAATTTTGACAAAGGCCTGCGAAAATTTGGCCTGAGGTGAGCCAATGCGGAAATCACATGCCAGTGCCAAAGACATGCCAGCCCCGGCGCAGGCTCCTTGAATGCGACAAATAGTCGGTTTGTTGAGGTGATATAGCCGCATGATAAGGGGATTATAATAGCGGGCCACGTGCTCGCCAATGTCGACACTCTCATCGCGGCCCGCCACCTCTTTCAAGTTTTGACCGGAGCAGAATCCTCGTCCACTGCCCGACAGAATCACCACGCGCACAGCAGAATTGCGCTCGGCTTGTCCGAGTGCGTGATGTAGTTCGGTTAACATCTCATTGGTTAAGGCATTAATGGTCTCTGGTCGATTCAACATGATTTCTTGGATCGGACCGTCCGTCGTGACTACAATACTACTATAAGTGTTGTCCATCCCTGACTCTCCCTTTTCCTTAATGCCCCTCAAAATGTGGTGCACGCTTTTCCAAAAATGCTTGCATACCTTCGCGTTGGTCGTCCGTACTAAAAAGTAACGCAAACAGCCGTCGCTCGTGCTGCAAGCCTGCCTCTAGGGGTAAATCTGGCGCCGACAAAATGGCTTCTTTTGCTAACCGCACGGCAATCGGCGGCATCTTGGCTATTTTGGCTGCCAGACTTTTAGCCGCGGGTAAGACATCTTCAGCCGGAACCACTTGGTTCACAAGACCCATCCGGTAGGCTTCGTCGGCATCAATCGGGTCTCCTGTTAAAATCATTTCCATCGCACGCATTTTGCCAACGAGTTGCGTTAACCGCTGCGTGCCGCCTCCCCCAGGAATCACCCCAATTTTAATTTCCGGTTGGCCGAAGTGCGCGTTATCCCCGGCAATGACCATATCGCAAGCCATCACCAGCTCCAAACCCCCACCTAACGCCCATCCGGAAACGGCTGCGATAACCGGTTTAGGGAATTGGCGCAAGGCATCGAAGCGATTAATGAGAGGAGAACGTAAGATATCGGCGGCCGATTGATGCGACAATTCAGCAATGTCAGCGCCCGCCGCAAATGCTTTGGGACTGCCGGTAAGAATGACCACGCGCACCGCGTCGTCATGCGCGAGCGCGGCCAAACGATCTGTGAGATCTTGCATGAGCGCAGAACTGAGGGCGTTGAGCACGTCCGGTCGGTTTAGTTGTAATATGGCAATGCCGCCCTCGCGACTCTCTAAAATATTCATATATCTCGTCCCTTCTTATTTCTTTTAAATAACTGCTCGTGTCACGCACGGCTTTATTGTGCCATTAGTGCATATACCGTAAAAGTTGATACGGTTCCTGCATGAGCGTCTTCAAAAATGCCAAACTTTTTGAAGCACGCACCCCGTCCATCACACGATGATCAAATGTGAGACTCAGGTACATGATGGGGCGGTCTTCATACCCGTGTTCGGTTTTGCGAGGTTCATAAACAATCGGATACATGCCCACGATACCGACCTCCGGGGCATTAATAATGGGCGTCGCAAACAACCCGCCTAGTTGGCCGCCACCGGTCACGGTAATCGTCGATCCCTGCATTTTATCCGCACTTAACCGTTTATGGCGCGCATCATCGGCCAGACGGTGAATGTGTTCCGCCAGTTCGGTTAGCCGCAAGGTCTGCGCTTCTTTTACGACCGGAACGATGAGGCCCATTTCAGTATCCACCGCGACGCCCAAATGCACGGATTGATAAAGATACAGGGTCTCTTGCTCCCAGCGTCCGTTAAGTTCGGGAAATTCTTGAACCATGATGCAGACCGCCTTAGCACACATCGCCAGGTAGCTGATTTTGGACTCACCCTGCCCCTCCAGGCTTCGGTTGAGTTGGGTGCGCATGGCCATGAGTTCGGTCGCATCGATACGGTCAACTACCGTAACCTGCGGGATATTGCGCACGGAGTCGAGCAAGTGGGCCGCGATACGTTGGCGCATGCTGCTCATGACCAGGGGGCGCCGTCTTTCATCCGCGTGTGGTAAGGACGTTGGCTCCTCGATTGTCTTCGGCGCAGGAATATCCGCAGGGACAATACGTCCGCGCGGCCCGGTTCCCTTAAGGGTGGTTAAGTCAACACCCGCTTCTTTGGCTAAACGGCGGGTAAAGGGGGCTGCGCGCACACCGCCTTCACTGTTCTCCATAAGAAGGGGCCTTCCTTGGGGCGTCTGCTGTGACGCTTCCGGGGGCACCTCATTCCCGTCTTGACCATCGTCAATCCAGACCAACGGCGTTCCCACAAGAACGCGTTCCCCCGGCGCCCCGACGCACTGCATCACGCGTCCGGCCACCGGGGCAGGCAGCTCGACGACCGCCTTGTCGGTTTCTACTTCAACTAAAGGTTGGTCCAAAGCGACGATATCGCCAACGTGCACAAGCCACCGGATAATTTCCCCTTCCGTGGTGCCTTCGCCGACATCAGGCAGCTTAAACGCATACGCCACAGTGCTCCCCTCCTATTCCTCCGCCATGACCTGGCCTATAGCATGCGCAATCCGTGACACGTTTGGGACATACCAATCTTCCCAAGCATAGGGGGGGAACGGTACATCCGGCCCCGTGACCCGGACAATAGGCGCCTTGAGCCACCAAAAGGCTTGCTCCGTGACGGTGGCTAGAATTTCCGCCCCAAAACCTCCTGTTAATGGAGCCTCATGGACAATCACAGCCCGCCCGGTTTTTCGTACCGATTGCCCTAACGTCTCTTCATCTAATGGGGACAAACTGCGGACATCCACAATCTCTACATCCCAGCCATAACGTTGTTGAAGTTGGGTTGCTGCCGCGCGAGCAAGAGGGACCATTGCACCGTAAGTGATGACCGACACATCGCGGCCGGGTTGGACAATGCGCGCTGTCCCGAGTGGGACACGATATAGTGTATCGGGCACCTCTTCGCGTCCTAACCGGTATAGACGAATGGGCTCGAGCAACACGACCGGATCCTCGTCTTCAATCGCCGCAATGAGCAGCCCTTTGGCATCGGCCGGTGAACTGGGAATCGCCACCTTGAGTCCAGGAATGGTGGTGAGATAGCCTTCAGCAGAATCTGCATGTTGTTCAGGAGCCCGAATACCGCCCCCAAAGGGGGCACGAATGACCAACGCGGCCCCTAACGCTCCGGCACTGCGCGCACGAATACGACTGACATGGGAAATCAATTGGTCCAGCGCGGGATAGAGAAAGCCCAGAAATTGGATTTCACATACCGGACGCAGGCCCCCAATTGCCATGCCTAAAGCCGTGCCCACAATAGCCGATTCCGCAAGCGGGGTATCAATCACCCGGTCAGAACCGAATTGCGTAAGCAATTGATCTGTCACGCGAAACACGCCGCCATTAACCCCGATATCTTCTCCTAGCAATACAAGGCGAGGATCGTGCTGCATCATCTGGGACAGGGTATCATGAAGGGCCTCGACCATATTTTTTTCACTCATGTGATCGGTCCTCCCACTCATGCCATTGGCGCTGGATTCGCGTGGGCAATGTCTGATACACATGACGAAACATATCGCCGACCATCACGGCTCCTTGAGCTTCCACTCGCCCCACGGCTTCGTTAATCCGTTCCTTACTGTCGCGCATCATCTGCTCCTTCAGCGTCTTTGTTAACAGGCCTTGCTGGATTAAGAACTCCCCTAATCGGCGGATAGGGTCTTGCGCCGTATGGATATTGACCTCGTTAGATGTGCGGTAGCGGGTCGGGTCATCGGCGGTGGTATGAGGTCCTGCACGGTAGGTCACGGCTTCAATCAGGGTTGGTCCGTGGCCTTGGATCGCTTTTTCGCGCGCTTGGCGCACCACCTCATACACCGCTAACGCATCATTCCCATCAACACGCACTCCTGCGATACCATACGCTTCTGCCTTTTGCGCCAGTGTTTCACTATGCGTTTGCCGATGGACTGGTGTCGATATGGCCCATCCGTTATTTTGACAAAAGAAAAGGACAGGCACTTGCCAGACGCCCGCAAAGTTTAATGCTTCATGAAAATCTCCTTCGGATGTCGCCCCATCACCGAAATACGCCATGGCAATCGCCGGCTCTGCTTGCTGCTTCAAGGCATAGGCGAGTCCCACGGCGTGAAGCAAATGAGTCGCAATAGGAATCGAACTGGGCAATGCGCGCACCCCTGCGGCATAGCTACCCGAACGTCCCATCGCAAACAAAATGACGTGATCTAGCGGCAGTCCATGGACGTAAAGAGCTCCATGGTCGCGATAAGAGGGAACCATCCAATCTTGACGGTCTAACGCATAAGCTGAGGCAATTTCCGCTGCTTCTTGTCCTAAGGACGGTGCAAACGTTCCCACTCGGCCTTGACGCTGGAGTGTTAACGTCTTTTCGTCAAAGGCTCGTAATAGTATCATATCCTGATAAATGTGAAGCGCTGTCTCAAGGGAACTGCTGAACGCCAACGTGCCTTCGACGTCCATGACGCGAACGACCGGATATTGGTTCATACGCCACCCCCTATAAGAATATTGCCAACATGACGGTTCTATGGTAGGTGTGATATGATTTTCGCAATGACCCTTCGAAAGGATGACCGTGCGATGCGTGACGGGTTGATGCCAGGGACAGTTGCTCGGGTCGAAACGGTGGTAACACCCGCCATGACAGCAACGTTAGGAGGGCAACCGATTCACCCCGTGTTGGCCACAGCGCGAATGATTGAGTGGATGGAATGGGCCGGACGCTCTCTCATTCTACCCTATTTGGAAGAGACCGAGGATGCCGTCGGCTACCAGGTGGATATTGTGCATACCCGGTCCACTCAAGTTGGCGATACCCTCGTAGCTTATGCACAATTCCAGAAACGCGAAGGTAACCGTATCATCACGAAAGTTTGGGCCGAAAACAGCCACGGCATGGTTGGTTCCGGCACCTTTGTACAGGTTGTGCTCACAAAAGAGCGGCTGGCGCTACTGCTCCAAAGCCCGCCTTCTCCGCCACGATGAGGATAGAAAGAACAGCCCCGTCGGTTACGCCTCGCGGTGTCCCACAAGCAATGTGACGATGCCTTTTGCAAACGTCATTAAGTCCCGCCCTGCAGCGCGTCCCTGCTCTGATTCCAGGGCCGTTTGCAGCTGTTTTTCATCCGCAAACTGCATTTCCGCCATCATCAGATAAGGGGAATGCGCTCCGTCGGCTTGATGGTCAAAACGGGTCAATTGGATTCCCAAAAGGCCCGGCATGGCCTTGGCTAACGGAAGATGCACCGTTTCGTAATGATGGTTAAACGCCTCAATATCTTCGGGATGGCGATACAGCGCTATTAATGTAACCATTTTGGATAAATCCTCCTCTGAGCGTTTCAAACGACCTCGCGTGCGCCATTTTGGTATACACGACTTCTGCGAGTTCACCTTATCACGCACCGAATTGCGCAGTCAATAATGACCTGTATATCTCTTCACGAATCTCCCCATTATGGGAAGATTCTGTCGTATTGCCTTTAAAAATTTTCAAAATCAAAAGAGTGAGAACTGCGGGGTTCGAAGGTGCTGGGAAATCCAGAGAAATGCATCGGATAGTCCTGCAGTTGATTTGCTGAAGAATTTTGTCGTATGTCGGGGCTCGGGGTTTTTCGGATCTGCCCCAGGTGATTGTGGGCCAAAATGTGCTGTGCTGCGTCACAGCAGCTCCTTCTTTCTGCGCGATAAGATAAATGGTGGGCTTCAGGCGTTTCGGCATGTCGACGCGCCCTTTTATTTGCAAAATCCCTCATGGTATTCTAAGCCTATGACAACAACCAATAGCCTATCATTGTCGGCTTCGCTTGCTGCAGGAGATGTGCTGATTATTGGTGGCGGCCCAAGTGGGTTAATGGCCGCCATCGCCGCACAAACTGCCGGCGCACGGACGGTACTTGTGGAAAAAGGCAATAAATTGGGCCGGAAGCTCGGCATTTCAGGCGGCGGTCGCTGCAATGTGACTAACGCCAAGCCCCTATCCGAATTAATGGAAAATATCGTGGGTAATAGCCGTTTTCTCTATTCGGCTCTCACGCGCTTTGGGAGTCCTGAGATTGTGGCGTTCTTTGAAGATATGGGGATTGCCTTGAAAGAAGAAGACCATGGTCGTGTATTTCCGGTCACTGACAAGGCCTCAACCGTGGTCAAAGCGCTGGTGGATAAAGTCTATGCATTAGGGGTTATGGTATACCAAGATACTGCCGTAGGCTCGTTAATATGCGAAGAAAATCAAGTAAAAGGAGCTCGCTTGGCCTCGGGCCTCTCTCTCGGAGCGAAAGCCGTGGTAGTCGCGACCGGGGGCGTAAGCGTACCTCAAACGGGGAGCACTGGGGATGGATACCCATGGGCCCAAGCGGCCGGGCACAGCATCGTCGCTCCTTATCCGACCGCCGTCCCCTTGACGAGTCCGGCCCCTTTTATCAAAGAGCGCACCTTGCAAGGTCTATCGTTTAAAGAGGTTGTTTTGCGGATTATTTCCGAGCACGGCAAGGTTCTAACGACAGAGACAGGCGACTTGCTCTTTAGCCACTTTGGTCTCACAGGTCCCGCCGCCCTGCGTAGCAGTCATTATGTGTCAGTGGCCCTACGCAAGAATCCGCAAGCGGTGCTAAGGGCCGAAATTGACTTCTTGCCCACCCAGTCTGAACCTCTGTTACATCAACAATTGGCAGCCATTCGCGCCGAGTCTGGTCGCCGGTCGGTGCGAACGGTCTTGTCGCAATGGGTCCCGGAGCGCTTAGCGGAATTCTTATGCCGACGCGTCCAAATAGCGCCAACACTAGAGATGGCGCATCTAAGCCGGTCTAGTGAAGGCGCCTTGTGTCATGCCCTTAAAGCGTTTGACGTGCCTATTTCGGGTACGCTTCCCTTAGACAAAGCTACCGTGACGGGAGGCGGCGTCGCCCTCAAGGCTATCGATCCGCGCACCATGGGCTCTAAATTATGTCGCGGTTTATATTTTGCCGGCGAAGTGCTAGATGTTCATGCCCATACCGGTGGCTACAATATTACCGTCGCGTTTTCAACGGGCCATTTGGCAGGAAGTGCCGCCGCTGAATATGTCCTCACACACGCTAATGATTAGAGGGCATGCCCCAATGCTTGGCCAAAAAGATGTCTCGCCCCGACCCCCTGCGATACTGTTGATAGTGGGCTTCATGCGTCCGGTAAAAGTTTTGATGATAGTCTTCGGCGGGATAAAACGGTCCCGCAGGGAGAATTTCTACCGCCACAGGACGGTTAAAACGGCCACTGGCGTCCAATGCGTCGCGAGATTGCTCAGCCAATCGCTTTTGTTCTGGCGAATGGTAAAAAATTGCCGGCTTATACGATGGTCCCCGGTCGTAAAACTGACCTCCGCTGTCGGTGGGGTCTATTTGTTGCCAATAGATGTCTAACAGTTGCTCATACGTGATCTGGGCGGGATCAAAGGTGATATTGACCGCTTCGTAATGCCCGGTATGGCCCGCACACACGTCTTCATAGGTTGGATTCACGCTATGTCCGCCCGTGTAACCCGACACGACTTGGAGAACCCCTGGCCATTGATCGAAGGGATGCACCATGCACCAAAAGCATCCGCCTGCAAATGTCGCCTGTTCCATACTCTCCCTCCTTGGTTACAGGATACCACGGGAGCTCTCTGGCGGCGAATCCATTCTAAGCTCCGTGGTGTGAACCCAGAGAACCCTTACCGGTCTTTATAGGCGGTCACGGCATACGACAAGTGGGCTTCGACAAGCAAGACCCAGCGCGCTTGGTCTAGCCACGGCTGAATTGACAGGCTTTGGAAATGAAGTAGACTAAACAGATGGATGCCGATGTAATGAGGCTCCGTTTAATAAATCGTGATTGAGGTCTTTCATGACGAGAAAACACCTAACCCAATGGATTGTCAAACATCCTTGGCACGTTATTGTCCTATGGACCGTGATTTTCATCTGCGCTTTGCCATTCATGCTCAATTTATCCCATCAATTTAAAACCGACGGCTTAGGCGTACCAGGCAGTCCTTCCGAACATGTTCAGCACATCGTGCAACGGAATTTTGGCGTCCTTGCTAATTCTAATGCGACCGTCGTCTTTTCGTCTTCTCAATCTATCAATCAACCCCAGTATCGCCGCGCTATAGCCAAGATTCTCCAGCAGATGAGAAAGGTGCCGGCCGTGGCCAAGGTTCCTTTACTCACGGATATGACCTTGTCGCATGATGAGCATGTCATGTACGGCACGCTCTTTTTCCGGCAGACGACAAACCATTCTCTGGCCGATACCCAGGCGGTTATCCCCTTGCGCCATCTCTTATCTTTAACACCAAAGGGTTTGCGTGGTGGGCTAACCGGCCTTGTCCCCCTCGAACGGTCTTTCACCAACCAAGTCGATAAAGATTTAAAAACCGCCGAGTTTTGGAGTTTTCCCTTAACCTTGATTGCCCTGGTGTGGATATTCCGCAGCGCAATTGCGCCCATTGGGCCCCTTGCGATTGGGTTTGGCGGCATCACCGTGGGGCTTGCCGGCATTGACCTTATCGCCCGGGTTGTGGCCATTGCACCGGAAGTCGAGGATGCCGCGGCCATGATCGGACTTGGCGTCGGAATCGACTATGCTTTGTTGATGGTGCATCGCTACCGGTTGGCGCGGCAGACGCAGTCCGCAAAAGACGCAGCCAATATTGCGGCACTCACGGCGGGACGGGCTGTGTTATTTTCAGGCAGCATTGTCGCGGCCGCTTTTGCAGTGGTTCTCTTAGTCAATCAGCCCCTGATGCGATCGATGGCTCTGGGATCCTTAGCGGCAGTATTAGCGACGGTCATCGCTGCTCTGACCTTGTTACCTGCGGTCTTAGTCGTGCTCGATCCTTGGTTGGAATGGCCCTACATCGCCTCAAAAAACACACCTAGTCGTTGGTGGCAAGCATGGGCTAGGCGGGTTATGCAGCGCCCTGTATGGGCACTTATTGGGTCCAGTGCCCTATTGCTGGCGCTAGCCTATCCTGTGACGTCCATGCATTTTTGGAATCCCGGAGTCGATACCTTACCCGCGTCGTCCCAAACGCGAAAAACGTATGATATTTGGGTAAAGCATACCTTTCCCGGCGTGGGCAGCCCGTTATGGGTGGTGTTGCGCAGCTCCTCGTCTCTTTATACCGCGCAGAGTTACCGGGAAGTGCAAGAGGTGCGAACCCAGATTCTTCACCAACCGGATGTTCATGCGGTCCTTCCCCTTCTTCCCTCACTGCCCCCAACCACCTTTACCAAGCAGCCACCCCTCTTATTCCGCGGAGCCTTAGCGCCTTCTCGGCATACATTTTTGCTAACGGTGTTTCCCCAATCGCACGGGGAATCGCAAGCAACCCAACAACTGGTCAGGCATTTACGGTCTTTACATTACGCCTTTAACGGCCGCGTACTGATTGGCGGAGGTGTGGCTTATACCGTCGATGTCATTGCTTTAATCTTGCACTGGCTACCGATTGTGGCGGCCCTGATTGCCGTGACGACGATTATCTTGTTGTTTCGCCTGTTTCGCTCAGTCGCATTAGCCATCAAGGCAGTGGTCATGAATTTGCTGTCTGTTTCAGCCGCGTCAGGCCTTTTAGTCCTTATCTTTCAAGATGGTATCACCCGGCCGTGGACCGGTATAGGAGGAGCGGGCGCTATTGATTGGACCACGCCGTTAATTTTGTTTTCGGTCCTCTTTGGCCTCTCCACAGACTATGAAGTGTTTTTATTGACCCGGGTCATGGACTATCATCGGCTCCACGTACCCGATGCTGATGCGGTCGCGCAAGGATTAGCGGATACCGGGCGGATAATCACAGGGGCTGCGCTGATTATGGTCACGGTCTTCATTGCGTTTGGCATTATTGGACTCGAGTTTATGCAAGAACTTGGTATTGGTCTTGGCATCGCGATTCTTCTCGATGCGACGGTAGTCCGTTTAATTCTCGTACCGTCGATTATGCGCTTATTGGGATCTTGGAACTGGTGGCCCAGCAAGTAAAAAAGCCCCAGACTCATCAGAACCTGGGGCTTAGACAAGGTAGCCGATTTAGGACAAAGATGTGACGTAGGTCAAGGCAGCTTCAAAATCACGAATCAAGTCGTTAATGCTTTCAATTCCCACAGAAATCCGTAATAAGTTGTCATCAACCCCTCGGCGTTGTCGTTCTGGGGCTGGCATGGCCGCATGGGACATCGTTGCAGGGTGACTCACAATAGTTTCAACTCCACCCAAACTCACTGCAAAAATGGCATACTGCAGATGTTCCACAAAGGCCTGCCAATTCAGAGAATCCTCTAACACAACGGACAACACGGCACCTGCGCCCAGGGCTTGGGCCATATGCGTTTGAAGACCCGGATGATGAGCAAGCCCTGGGTAATAGACCTGCTTGATGCCTTGTCGGCCCACGAACCAGTTCGCTAAATATAAGGCATTTTGTTGCGCACGGTCCATCCGCACGCCCAATGTCTTGATGCCCCGTAAGACCAGCCAACTGTCATCGGGTCCTAAAATGCCGCCCCAGGTTTTTTGATTCTTGCCAATGCGTGCCGCAAGCTCCGGATCCGTCGCCACGGCAAGCCCCGCAATCACGTCACTATGGCCCCCTAAAAACTTCGTAGCGGAATGGACAACGATATCAATTCCCATGGTAAGCGGGCGCTGCAGGTAGGGAGACATAAAGGTATTGTCGGCAATGGTTATGAGACCATGCCGATGGGCCAAGTCGGCGACACCCCGCAAGTCGGTAATTTTGAGAGTCGGGTTAGACGGGGTCTCGATATAGATCCCCCGGGTACGGGGCGTAATATGCGCTTCGACCTCCGCCAAATTTGACAGGTCGACATACGTGGCCTGTAGACCATAGCGAGCAACCAGTTGAGCCATCAGGTCAAAGGTTCCGCCATAGATATCGCGTGGCAGAATCACGTGATCGCCTTGCTCAAACAGCATCATGACGGCGGCGATGGCCGCCATGCCTGAAGCAAAAGCAAAGCCATACGATCCTTGCTCTAAATCCGCAATAGTGGCTTCCAGTGCTTGGCGCGTGGGATTGCCCGCGCGGCTATATACCCAAGCTCCCGTCTCACCAGGATGCTGATGAAACGTTGACGCATGGTAGACCGCTGTACTGCTGGCTCCTGTTGCGGTGTCAATTAATGATGCATTATGAATCAATTTCGTTAACATATCCATGTCGCCACGCCTACCCTTCATCTCGTCTTTGAAGGGAGTGTAACGAGAAACCCTTAATGGCACAAGGACCAGGCAAGCCCGTTGGTATTTCGTAAGGAACCAGGCAAACCACTACGGGCTGAAGGTATCCAGCATGCGAAAAAAGCGGGCCATGCCATTTTGAATCGCCGTCGTTCCTAAGGCACTGACGCACAGCCGGATCCATCCACGGTATCGATCGCCTATGCCAAAAGCCTCGCCGGGTGCAAATAACACGTCACGTTGAGCGGCATAATCATGCAGGGCATACGCGTTGATATGTTTCGGCAGCTGGACAAACAAATAGAAGCCTCCAGTGGGATGACCAAAAAGGAAGAGGCCCCGGCGCCGAATCAACTCGGATGCTATGCGCATGCGACTCGCATAGATGGTCTGAGCTCGCGCGATGTGCTGCGTCACGTTGCCACTGCGCAGCCACCCTTCGACTAGTAGCTGAGTGACCGTGCCGGTATGCAAATCCCCGAGTTGTTTGCGTTGGCTTAAGTATTGAATAATGTCACGCGGAGCCACCACCATGCCCACACGCAAACCGGGCGCGAGCAATTTGGACAATGTGTTGAGATAAATGACGGGAGCATCCCCTGGGGCCAGTGCGTACAAGGGCTGGGGATTGGCTGTGGCTAAAAATCCATAGGCGTCGTCTTCAACAATCGGCACCTGATACTTCTGAGACAGGGCAAGCACAGCTTGGCGCCTAGCGAGACTCATCACCGTACTGGTGGGATTGTGGAAGAAGGTTTGGACGTAAATCATGCGCACGGGATGCTGGGCAAGGGCTTGGGCCAACGGTTCCACCCGGATTCCCTCTTCGTCCATGGGCACCGCGAGAACCTGGGCACCGTGGGAGGCAAAAATTTGCAGAGCCCCTGCAAACGTAGGTGATTCGGTGACGATGTAATCGCCCGCTCGGGATAATAGACTGGTGACATAATCAAGGCCTTGCAAGGATCCCGACGTAATGAGAATATTGTCAGGATCCGCGGCGACTCCGCGTCGGCTTAAGTATTCTTCACTTAGCGCTTGCCGCACGCGGGCAATTCCTTGCGTTGGAGAATATGAGAAGACTTCGCGCACATGCTGACTTAAGAGATCACGAACAATCTCTTGCAACTCATGTATTGGCAATAAATCGGGATCAGGCATACCAATTTCAAAATTATAGCGTGCACTACTACTCGCGGCAGACATCAGGTCACTGAGAAATGTCGAACTGGGACGATACGGCAGGTCTTTTCCGATCAATGACGGGTTGATGGGAACAGGACGCAAGGGAATATTGACGACAATGGGCGCGGAGGCGGCGGTCCAGTGAACATAACCTAAAGACTGCAGCTCTTCCCATGCCCGGCGGACGGTGGAGCGACTGACACCAAATTCTTCTGCCGTTTTGCGTTCCGAGGGTAATGCCTCGCCTACATGCCAACGTCCTTGTTCAATGGCTCTACGGATTTCGTCCGCCACCCGTTGAAATTGCATCACAGTCCCAACCTGCCCCTTCTATCTCATAGCGTGGCCGCACTGTCCGCAGAACTTATCTCCTGCGTCAACAAGGGCTCCACAGGAGGGACACGGCGTGCGCGATACGGGTTCTGCATCCCGTAAGGCTTGCTGCGCCGATTGAAGACGTTGGCGCAGTATGTCAATGTGAGCCACTGCGGGTGCTACGCCCACAAATTGAGGATCAAGGGATTGTCCCTGGCTTAAAGACGGGTACACCGTCTGGCCTAATTGTTGATATGCCTTATCAAGCTCTGCTTGCGCTTGCGTCACCTGACTGCGCAAATTTGTCAAGGTTAATTGGTGGTCAACTTCTTGGGCTGCGCTATTGACGGCAGCCATAGCCTTATCTTTAAGACTCTTCCAATCCGGCATGACAACCCCTCCTTGATGCGATTTGGCCATAGTGCCTTTTGGAGATACGTCATCATTTTATCATGGGCGCCTTCAAGAAATCCCTCGCAAGTTCCGAATGGGTGCTCGGGACCATGTGATACGCTTTGGCCCAAAGTCTGCGAGGGGAAAAGGGATTGTAGCATCTGCTACAATCCCTTTTTGAACTTACTTGGTGGTCCAGTAATTAGGATAGTAAAGGTCGGTAATCGGGTTGTATGTGGATTGCACCCCTTGCACGGCATTGGCCGTTTCATTGAACTGTGCCGTCCATGGGAACCAGAGGTAGGGAATATCGTGCGCCGCCCAAGCCTCATAGGCGAATAGGGCTTGTTTTGTTTGCTGGGGTGTCCCTGGTTGATACGAGGCTTGAATCAATCGGTTCATGGTTGGTGAATCGTAATGGCCAGCATTGGCCGCCGCGCCGCTCGCAAACAATTCCCCACCCGTGGGATAATAGTCGGGTTGATAGGTCCACCCACCGCCCCAGAACGCTGCGTCCCACTTACTCGGATTGCCATGCATGGTTTGGACCACGTTATCAAACTGTTCAGGCACTAAGCTCACTTGAATTCCTTCTTTGGCCCAATCGGATTTCACCAATTGCACAATGTCTGCAACCGTGTTGCTGCCTGCCGTATAGATTAAGGGGAAAGCCAACTTTACCCCATTTTTCGTCATGACGCCATTGACCAAGGACCAGCCATGAGCTTCCAATAGCTTTTTGCCCGCTTCTGGATTAAAGGGATACGGAGGATTCTTCAAAGCGGGGTCATAAAACTCGGTTGGGGGTTCTGAAGGCACCGGACTATCTTCGACAACCCCTTGACCATGGTAGAAGCTATCGATAATGCCTTGCTGATTAATCCCCATTTCGAGGGCCGCACGCACATACCGCTGACTGAAGACAGGACCCAATCCGCCTTCAGCCAGGGGACTTTGGTTGACGCGGGCCATGTTAAAGCCAAAAGGATAGGCACTCCAGAAACGGTCGCCGGTCAACGCACTGCGCGAATTCCACAGAGACGGCGGAAGATATCCGACATCCACAATTCCAGTTTTCAAGCCTGCAAACTCGTTCGACGTAGATGTTTCATACTGAAATTCCAGTTTCTTAATCGTGGCGCGATGTCCCCCATACGCCGGATTGGGCACAAAGGTCCAGTAATCGTTGGGGGCCATTTGCGAAAATTTAAACGGACCATCCACGACACTATAAGGCTTTGCTGTCGGTATATTCGCAATGCTCTTAATGTAATTCAGCTCAGCCGTCATATTCGTGGGATATTTGTCCCACACACTCGCGGGGACCGGGATAATTTGGGCCAAGCCGTTATGAATAAACCAGGTCTGGTTTTCAGGATGAACCAACGTGACAATGACTTTATCTGGGCCGTCAGCGGTGACGCTTTGAAAATCGGTCGGGACACCGCCCCCTCCCGCGCCCCCATAAGACCAGACCGCGTTATTTTGACTGGCTGCATCCATAATGTTCCACGTGAACACCACGTCTTGGCTCGTCACCGGTTGTCCGTTGGACCACTTATACTTATGGCTTAGCGTAATAACATACCGCGTCCCATTCGCGTTATACGTAATCGATTGGGCGAGTGATTTCTGATAGTCAACCCCATCCGTTTTGCTGATGTACACCAAAGGTTTGTACATCAGAAAGTTCATTTGGCTATTGACATCAATAAACGCCGTGGATGCCAGCACCGGAAAGAACCAATCGGGGGATGTTTGCACTGGCAGAGCCATGACGACTGTGGTGGGGGCTTTAGTAGCCACAGCCGCACTACTAGGGGCTTGAGTCCCGCACCCAGCTAACGTCATTCCCAGCCCCGCAGCGGTAAGAGCGAGTGTACGAATTTTTGCCACGAACAAGGCCTCCTAACCAATTAAAATCACGAAGTACCGCATTCAGGGGTTCACATTACGAAGGTATAAGCGTTAACTCGCTAATTTTCGACAATATTCGTGAAGATATGTGTTATTATACAGGACGAAGCAGGCCAAGCAATACTTGGCCTATAAAAAATTACGGAGACCGAATGCCCTGGTATTGTGCACAAAATTCGCCAACGCTCACCCCATTGGCCTATGTCGCCCTTTGGCTAGCTTTGCTCACGATTACGACGCGGAATCAATGCGGCAATTCGCTGCCAATCCTCTGGGGTGAGCTGAGTCAACATATTAAATTCGCCAGCGCCCTTAAGCCATTCCCCGCCGTCAATCGTCACCACTTCGCCGTTGATAAAGGCGGCGTAATCTGAAATTAAGAAGGCTGCAAGGTTGGCCAGTTCTTCAGGTTGGCCGCTGCGCCCTAAAGGAACACGTGCCGCCATGGCCTGCTCAATTTCTGGGGTGGGTGCTAACCGGGCCCACGCCCCTTCCGTAGGAAAAGGCCCTGGCGCAATGGCCACTTGACGAATATTGTACCGAGCCCATTCCACGGCTAGCGAACGCGTCATCGCTAACACACCAGCCTTCGCCACGGCCGAGGGCACGACGTAAGCCGATCCAGTCCACGCATAAGTGGTGACAATATTGAGAACCGTTCCTTTCTGTCCTGCTGCGATCCAGCGTTTGCCCGCTTCGAGAGTACAATATAAAGAGCCATGCAGCACAATATTGATAACGGCATCCACGGCATGGGGTGATAAACGTTCCGTTGGACTAATAAAGTTGCCCGCAGCGTTATTGACCAGGACATCCATGCGCCCATAATGTGCGTGGACGTCATCGAAAATGGCTGCAATGCGCTCAGGGTTTCTTACATCTCCTTGGCGCACAAACACTGGAATGCCTTGGTCTGCGAATTCCCTAGCGGTATCTTCCAAAACATCAAGACGCCGCCCCATCAGGGCAATCTTTGCACCCAATTGTCCAAAACGCAATGCCATGGCTTTTCCAAGGCCCGTCCCCCCTCCTGTAATAAACACGACTTTGTCTTGCAGTGCGCCTGGCAAAAATTCATCCATATTTCGCATCCTTCCTTGTTTGTTATGTTTAATGATATCGCTTAAATATTGTCTAGTGTAATATTTTCTTATGAATAGTATTTGTGTCGCGTCTATTTTCTCAAGTGTTGCAGGAACATATCTCCCCATTGGCCGTGAAAGCCCCCTTAGCGCTGATTCGTGTGGCGCAATGTTTGGGATACATAGGCGGTAGCCAACAAGCCGACTTTGAATGTTGAAAAACAGTGGATCGGGAACAGAACTAAAACCATGTTCTAATGACCAAGGAACTACATTAATCCAGTCCATGGTGATCCAAGGCCTAGTCAGGCGGCTGCTAAATTCTGGGTTCCGAATTATGAATCGAACTTTGTGATGGTGAGATTTCCTGACCTAGCAGGTTTTGTAGCCTACCTATGAGGAATTCAAACATATGTGTAGCTCGCATTTGTAGCGTAAATAAAATACTAAACTCTAGTCTCAAGGCAGCACAATCCGTAACGTGACGTTCCCTAGCGGCGTTATGCTAGTGTACGATGACTGTGCAGACGGATTTCCCACCGACCTAGGGAGCCTCGGCGGAGGGGACCGTCATCAGTACACTACGTCCAGTTCTGGCGTGGAAAATCCGTCTACTCTGCTTATGACGAGGTGATACCCATGCCCCGCAAACACATCCATTCTCATACGGCTAGCGTCTATAAACCAGCAGACCTCACACCCTTGTCGCCGACGTCGTCCACTCCCCCCACAGCCCCCCCAGAGTTATTGCCTTCATATGCTTCGGCCCATCCTCTAGAACCTCTCGAATTTCTTGAAGAATTGCAACGCCCTACCATATCGCCACAGCGGAAATGGCGGTGGGTCCATATTGCGGTGATCGCCGCCGGGCTTCTTGTGGTCGGAAAATATGCCGCGGCCAGTTCATGGCATATTGTCACGACCACAACGCCAGCTCCATCATCCGACGCCGGCGTCAAACCATATAGCATGCTCGTTAATTACCATTATACCCCAGGGGTAAATCCGCTTCCGACCGTAGATCAAGGACTGCCCCCGACGACGAATGGGTCGGGCGTTACGACTTACTCTGCCGCGATGCAACCGACGGTATTTTTAGGGGCATGGACATGGCAAACTTTTGCTACATTGTCGGCCCAGATTGGCGTCCCCATAACTTCACGCACGTGGCAGGAAACGGGATTACCGCTGTTATGGATTCAAACGCCGACGGTAATTGAAAACGCGATGCCCCTGCATTCGAGTCCGCCAACGTACATTCCGGAAGCCTTTCCGGCTTTTAACACGATCCTTCATGCGTCATGGCAAATTGTTACCCCTACGACGGAGGTTATTGTCGAGCAAACTGCTGGTCATCCGGGAGACCTCCGGGTAGGGATTGCCTGGAGTCAAAATGGGTTTAGTGCGGGGGGTGTTATGAACGCCGGCATTCAAGCGCGATATATGATTGATGTGCCACGGCAAGACAAATGGGCTGCCTTAGCGGCCATGACCACAATAACCCCCAACGGTCCCAATATTACAAATGCCCAAGAAGGCCAGAACTACCCCGATACCAGTTCTATTCCGGTCACACCGCCGTTATGGTAACAGACCATGATGAGCTCCTCATCTGGTAGGATATCCCAAGCGCTGTGCTAGACACCCTTGGGTGCGAAAGAATGTGAAAGGACTCCATAGCTTGCATGCGCATTCCGCTAAATTCGTTAACTGCGTATTCGGCTGCCATCCTACAATAGTAATAATCTCTAAGCACCCACGTGCCGACTTGTTTGGCGAAAGGTCTAACATCCTTTTGTACTTGCCTGAGTCAACGGGTCCGCCCCTTAGGGCCGGACCGTTGACAGCTTTATGCCCTATGCGCCTGATGGCGGGGTCGTTGATACTCTGTCACGCCATTGATTAATGGCCCCGTGCAGCCGGGTGTCAATGCGCGGCCCCCGCCGTTTATAACCTAAAAGCGACATCAGTTCCTTAACAAGCTCTTCATTTGTACGCAAACGACCATCTGATTCGAGCCAGGCGATCAATTGGACTAATTCCTCATCGCCTCGTTGGTCAATGGAAAGACCTGGCGTCACCTTGGGCGGTGGCCCCTGTGGGGTCATCGCCTTCACCGGCATTTGTACACTTTTTTCGATGATAGGGCCAAGATGAGACGTACTTGTGTCCGCCGCCGTGATAGCCGCTTGGTACGCCCTGAGGACGCGTTCGACTTCTCCCCCGGGGTTTCTAAACCACTCGGTCGACCAAATTCGATGAAATCGCCAGCCTAAGGCTTCAAGTTGCTGTTGGCGCAACCGGTCCCGGTCGCGAGCGGTGGGGGCCGCGTGGTAGGACGCGCCGTCACACTCAATGGCCAAAACAAATTCTCCCGGCCTCTTAGGATGCTTCACGGCAAAATCCAACCGATATCGCGAGACACCCCACTGGGGGACCAGTGCTAATCCTTTCGCCGTCAACGCATCGCGGACCGCCAATTCAAACGGGTTCAAAGGCACGTCATCGTGGTTGTCTTCCCGTTCTAAACGGTCCCCGTGAGATTCTGCATACTCGAGGAACGCGCGCAACAACTCCACACCACGAGACATTTTGCGTTCAGGGTCCATATCGCGAGAATCAAACGAGGACACGACCGTCAGGGTTTTTCGGGCCCGGGTGATGGCGACATTAAGTCGCCTTTCCCCTCCATTATGTAATAGTGGGCCAAAACGGTAAGGAAGCGTACCACTACGATCCTTGCCGTATCCAATAGATAAGATGACCGCATCACGCTCGTCACCTTGTACCCGTTCCAAGTTTTTGACGAAAAAATGTTCGGGTTTATGCGCGTCAAAAAAATCGGCCAAGTCTGAGTGAGAGCGCAGGGCTGCATCTAAAGCCATTTGAATGCGTTCCGCATGCTTAATGCCCATGGTGATAACGCCTAGGGAATCCTGGGGGCGCTCCTTGGCATGTGAAAGGATCAATTGCACCACGCGTTCTGCTTCTGCCGCGACACTTTGAGCATCTTGGTCAGTGCCCGCAGTTTGGGGTACTAAAACATGACGCACTGGCTGATCGTGACCACGGCCAGGAAAGGTAATGAGGCTGTTGCCATAGATATGGTGGTTGGAAAAAGCAATCAGCCGTTCGTCGCGGCTACGGTAGTGCCAACGTAGCCACCAGGGAGACGTCATTCCCGACATCAGATCTAAAACACTTTCATATCCCTCAAAAGGTAACGCTTCGTCATCCTCGATGTCCTCTGGGGTCGAAGCAAAAAATGGCGTCGGTGGCAGCTGATGATTGTCCCCTGCGATGACCGTCTGCTTCCCGCGCGCAATGGCGGCAATGGCATCTTCAGGCAGCACCTGGCTGCCTTCATCGAACAAGACCAAATCAAACAAGGTTTGCGCGGGCAGCAATTGACTAACACTCAGCGGACTCCCTACCCAGCAAGGACGGAGCGCCAATAAAGCATGGGGCGCCCGTTGCAAAAACTTTCGAAGCGATAAATGTCGCGACTTTTTCTGCGATTCTTGGCGTACCAATTGCTCTTCTTGTCCGAACGCATTAAGCATGGTGATAGCAGCCGATGCGTGGTGCCGTGATACGCGTAAGCGTGCAATATGCAGGCGGTCTTGGTCATCGGATCGAAACTCTTCAATGACACGCTCGTGATTTTCTCGCGTAAACGCGCCCAACTCCGGGTCCCCAGACAAAATGTGGTCGACCGCTGAGGAATAGACCGCATAGCGAAACGCCTGACGCCACTCCTCAGCAGGAATTTGGCGGTTCTCCAACTCGTCAAGCAAGGGCCCCATATTCGCCCCTTGCAGGGCTTCGCGCAACTGGTGGGCACGCACCATGCGGTGCGGTGTAACCCGGTCATCGGCCAGGGCGTGTAACATCGATTCCCATCCATGCCAATCATGATCCCAAATCGGCAACCCCAGCCGTGTCAAGTGATTCAGAGCATCTCTCACCTCAGCCCATAGGGCGAGGTGGACTTGGTGGTCGTCAGGGACTCGAGGGATGCCTTGGCTCCCCCGCTCGAGCCACTGCGCTTGTTGGTCGATCAAACGCTCGACATCGTCAGGCTGAACCGCACCCGCAATCCGGTATTGTGCCAATGTTTTAAGAGCGTCTTTAAAGCGCGTATCAGTAAGGCGGTGCACAAAAGCGGAGAATACCCCACGTCTAGCGGGTTCCAAAGCACTGGCCATTTCTTGCAAATCCAGCGCATACACCTCAGAGCGATAGAGGGTTTGCAATTCCGCAATTTGAGGAAAAAGCGTCAGCATGCGGTCGATATCCTGCAACGTCCTCACCTGCCCGTATTCCCCATTCTCAATCCATATGGCCCGACTGCGAAATTCTGGCCACAGCCGGTCGCGAAGATTTTGCACGATGGCCAAGGTCGTGGCTACTTCCTCTACGGTGACGAATCTTGCCTGGGCCCATGACGATGTGGTAATGGATTGCAGTCCAGCCAACTCCTTTAACTGCTCTTCGGCATGGGCTTTCGATTCGGGTGTCCAGCGTTCTAAGGCGGAAGCCGTCCAACGGGTCCCCACCCGGGGTCCGCTATTCATCAATAACTCGCCTTGCAAACGATATAAACTCATTTGAAAGGGTTCCCGTGAGCGATGAAGCTTTTCGACGTAGCGATTGAGTCGATTGCGACGCTCGACCAATCGCTGATGAAGACCATTGGACTCAACCGGCTCGGCATTCCGAATTCGGTTCAAACTGGATCCGAGTTGGTTCGCAATCATTTTCTTCGATTGTTCAGCCGCCTGCAAATCCAATGCCAGATAATCCAGACCCACATCCTTTAAGCGGCCTAGCACCACATCAAGGGCCGCACGCTTTTCGGCCACAAATAGAACACTTTTGCCGCGCGCCGCATATTCGGCAATGATATTGACAATGGTTTGACTTTTTCCAGTTCCTGGCGGGCCCAAAATAACGCCTGAACGCCCTTGAATGACGGTTCGAATCACTTGTTGTTGACTAGAGTCCGCATCGAGTAACGTAAACTCATCATCCGGTGGTATTTGATCAAGCTCGGCCATGTCCGCGGGGGATCCGCCGGCAAATAAGCGGGTGATGGCGTCCGGATCGCCAGCAAGGGCCGCAACGAGGTCATTTTCGATCAATGCCTCGCCTAGCTCGTTGAGATCTTCCACCATGGCCATTTTTTGAAAAGAAAAGTTGCCCAAAATCGCGATATCCTGAACGGTAAATCCAGGCACTTCATGGGCCTGTTGTTGAATCGCCTGACCCTGGCGCTTCAATGCTTCCCAATTGGCGGGAAGGTCTTCATCGTTGAGAACAACGCCAAAATCCTTCCGTAATACGTGAAGCAGAATCGGATTAACCCGGATCTCTCCTGTACGCATGATGCGGTATTTCATGTGGAGAAGGCCATCGGACTCCAACTGAATGGGCACCAGCCAGATTGGAGCCACGGGATCACGCCCACTATCACTGGTTCGCCATGTGGCCAATCCCGCTGCCAGGTATGCTGTGGCCATCCCTTTTTCCTCAAAATTGCTCTGCGCCTTATCAGAAATCGTGCGCAATTTTTTGAGATCGTCTTCTCGGTTCGCCAAGTATTCCGTTAGATCGAAGGCCTCGTCTCCAAAGAGCTGGTCGATAAATTGCGCATTGACCGGATCGAAACGCAGCGATCCCGTTTTGAGATCCCGGTAATATAACAGGTTGTTGCGCCTGCCTAAGTCAAAGAGTTTTTCTTGCCATTTTTGACGCGCTTCTGTGACGATCTGGCGGCGTAGTGTGGTCGTGTTTTGCTCCGGTATAATCGTATTCACCTGTGTTATCCCTTTCGACGAGTTT
This sequence comes from Sulfobacillus thermotolerans, assembly GCA_002951815.1. Classification (GTDB taxonomy): domain Bacteria; phylum Bacillota; class Sulfobacillia; order Sulfobacillales; family Sulfobacillaceae; genus Sulfobacillus; species Sulfobacillus thermotolerans. Next base: position 2,514,173 of record CP019454.1, on the reverse strand, counting down.
TCATGGGTTCTTCTCTTACCATATTGACGATACGCTGTCATTAATCCTATGCGACCAAGACGACGTTGCCGCATGTTTCCGGTCTTTCCTTAAGGAAAATATCTCTATACAATACTACCGCACAATGAATGTCGCTCAGAACCGCTTTTCTAAAGTTCCCATTTTAAGAATCATAGTCTTTGCCGCCGCCCCAAAGCTGGTGAGAACCCTACCATGTAAAAACGGCCTGCCACTTGGCAGACCGTAGGGACAATCAAGAAATTGTTAAAGCTTCTTGGTGCAAAAGTACCACGCTTTGCAATCGACATCTTTTTGCGCCGACCGTTCATCAAGCGATTTGACCGTGTTGGGCGGAGAGACGATGACGGGATCTCCGGGCTGCCAGTTGGCGCCCGTATTCACCTTGTATTGGTCGACCGTCTGCAAAGACTTCAAGACACGGATGACTTCATCAATATTTCTTCCGGTGGTCATCGGATAATAAATCATGAGGCGCAAAATACCCTCGGGGTCGATGATAAAGAGCGCGCGCACCGCTTGCGTCGTGGCGGCTTTCGGATGAATCATCCCGTAGAGTTTCGACACGTGCATGTCCAAGTCGGCAATAATCGGAAATGGCGTGTGTTGGCCGAAGTCCTTTTGAATGGAATTGACCCATGCTAAATGGGAAAACACCGAGTCAATGCTTAATCCCAATAGCTGCACATTCATTTCATCGAATTCTTTCTTGCGCGCAGAAAATCCCATAAACTCCGTGGTGCAAACCGGCGTAAAGTCGGCGGGGTGGGAATACATCACGACCCACTTACCGCGAAAGTCCGATAAGCGGATATGGCCAAAGGTGGTATCCGCTTCGAATTCTGGAGCGGGCTCATTCAGCCGAGGCATCGGTTGGATATCATAATTCTGCATCGTGTCCATCATTATTCCTCCTTAATATGTTATAGGACTATGTCCTATTGGATACAAGATACACTTAAACCTCATCCCTTGTCAAGCATTCCCTCTGGACATGCAGAGCATGCAGGCGGCGTGGCCAATAAAGTTCCGCATCTGAAAATAGTCAAGCACGGTGAAATGTGCTATGAATGATAGAGAACGTCGTCACCACTCAGGAGGGATCTTATGGACCAAGAAGCCAAGAAACGTAGCTTACGGATGATTACATATGGGTTATACATTCTCACCGCCAAAGACGGCGACGATGTGAGTGCCGGCACCGTAAACTGGGTGTCACAAGCGTCTTTTGCACCGCCCCTGATTATGGTGGGCGTCAAAAAAGACAGCCATTTGCATGAAATCGTCGAGAAAACAGGCCATATGGCTCTCAGTATCTTGGGTTCTGCCCAAAAAGACATTGCCGCGGACTTTTTTCGTCCGACAAACGTGGAAGGCAGTCAACTCAATGGCCACGAGTTCGAATTTTCCCCTGAATATGGCTTGCCGTTATTAACCGAGACCCCCGCGTGGTTTGAAGCTCGCGTGACGGATGCCGTTATGCGCGGCGACCATACGATTTTTGTGGCGGAAGTGACCGGCGCAGGGGTTCGCCAACCCGACGCAGTGCCTTTGGTTATGCGGGAAACTGGCTGGTTTTACGGAGGCTAACCTTAAGGCCCGGGGGAGTCTCCCGGGCCTTTTCCTTTGATTCGAAGGCACACGACGCTAAACCTACCCTAATTCTCAAAATCGCCTGAGCCAAAAAAACTTGTCAACGCAGACCTTCTTATCCCTACCGCTGTCGCGTCCAAAATGCATGGTTCGCCTGATCGCGAGCTTCCAATGCCTCTAGTCGCTGGCTTAAGCCGGGACGCAAAGCGGCCACTTGGCGGATAATATAGTTAATCAACACGAAAGGCGCGGCATAGGAATCGAAGAGGGAAGCGCTTGCGACAGGTACTACAACCACAGGATCAGCGAGTTGCACCGCGGGGGACACCCACCTGTCCGTAAACGCCGCAATGGGAATATTGTCTTGCCGTAAACGTTCGAGCCATGTAATTAAAGGCTGCGGATAGCGTGGAAAGACCCATGCCACAACCAATGCCTCAGGATCTGGGTTGAGTCCAAACGTTTCCCATAATGGCGTGTTCGGCGTGGCGATTTCCACCCCATCTTTCACTTTGCTGAGAAAATATGCGGCATAGGGCACAATGGTCGACGACGCGCGAGCCCCCGCCAGGACGACACGGCGTGCGCCTGCTATGGCCTTGGCCATCTCTTGCACGTGGCTATCCGCAACTAACGCCGGTAATCCTTCGAGATTCTGAATCTCTTGAGCGACCAAAAGATCCGCTTGTGCCGACCATTCAGGTTGAACATAGACGGCCCGATCTGGCGTGTTCCATTGTTCGCGTACCAAGCCTTGCAACGTCCTGACAAAATCGGTATAGCCGGAAAAACCCATAGCCACACTGAAGCGGGTGATGGAGGCTTGGCTTACGCCAATGACGTGAGCTAGCTCACTAGCCGTCATAAAAGAGACTTCACGATAACGTTCAGAAATATACTCGGCAATTTGCTGATTAATTGATGACGTTTGGGCGGCGGCTGCCACCTGAGCGTGAAAGGTTTCTAAGGTCATAGCTTTATGCAAAATGTCCTCCCTGGATAAAACCTCTGCTCCGCGACTGCCCAAGGGCTGTTTCCACGTTCCGAATCAGTCCTAGCCCGCGCGCCCAGGGGTTTCATGCATTAGTCCGTTGCAACCTTGACAACACGATCATACAACACCCCGGGCGTCTGGTGCTGAGCGCGACACGATCATAGCACGACCGCCACACCGGGAAAAGTCGCTAGTCGCCAGTCGACAAAAATTCCCCGGCCATCGCAAGAAATGGCCGGGGAAAAGCGATTGCCTTTAGGGGCCTGGGGACTTTACACGTCCCCGAGCCTTCTTCGTTTGCAATACGCCTCTTATATCTTTTTTAAGCGTAATGAAAATGGAATGCTCAGCAATACCAAGATGGCAGTAATCGTTAAGGCTTCTTGACTGCCCACACGCGTAGCAATCATACCGATGCCACCTACGGCTAAAGCTCCTAGGGTATTGCCAATCCCCAACGTCAATCCTGAGGCCATGCCCTTATTCTCCGGGAAAAGCGCTTGCCCATACACCATTACCACAGAACCCGTGGAATACAATGAGAATCCGAGCAATCCGATGCTTAGCCAGATGCCAATGCCGCTTGCATGCAAAAACGCCCACAGAAAAAGGCTCGACAATACGGCGGATCCAATCAAGACAGGCTTGGGGCCCAATTTATCCGAAATCGCCCCACCGGTCATATTGCCAATGCTCCCCACCAAAAACAGGGTGGACAATAGTGCCGCCGATTGGCTTAAGGGCCGGTGTAAGTGATGCCACATAATCGGGAGCAATGTCATGGTAGCCATGGACGCCATATTTCGCAACATGACCACGGCTAACAGGTTGCCCGCATGCTTCAAGCCTTGGCGAAAGGCCGGGGTCCATATTTTTTGGTTGCGGATTTTAGGACGCGGGGCCGGACGCATCACAAACCACATAACAATCGCCATAGCCATTCCGGGTAGCGCTAATACCCATAAGCCGTGTCGCCCCAAATATAAGAATGTCGTGGTCGCCGCGATCGGGGCGATCGCGCGTCCAAAATTGCCCCCTATCATAAATAGACTCATGCCTAAGCCTTTACGCGAACCGGAGAGCTCCCCAACTAGAGCCGAGGCATGAGGATGAAATGCGGCATTTCCTAACCCGCCGATGAGCAAGGCTGCCACAAAGACGGCATAAGACGGGGAAAACGCTAAAGCCGTAGCTGACACCAAGCTGCCTACAAAAAGGCCTCCGGCCACAAACATGCGAGTTCCTACCCGGTCGGCCCACAATCCCATAAGCGGCTGCAACATTTGTGTCGTTAAGGCGGCGATGGAACTGAGTAAACCCGCCAACGCTACAGAGAAATGCATGCTCACCATCAGGACCGGTAACAACGCTGGATATAAATTCGGATACGCATCATTCAAAAAGTGCGAAAACGTATAATAGCCCGTCTTCCATGATGGGCGACTTGCCTTTGCTGACGCCGCAATCGTTCCCCCCGAGACCATCTGCGCTACCCTTCCTTCTTTTAACTGTCATTATCAGTATACTGATTTCTTATCCTCTGCCAATAGTCCAGTGGGTGGATTTTTCTTTTGGGATCCCGTTCTTAAAGCCTGAGGGCAACAGGCGTCAGTGTGGCGGCGGATTGGATTCCCGAAGCATGAAGAAACACGGCGTAGTACGGGTCAACCCACCCTGCAGGCGAAGATATGTCTTTTAAGCCATGCGCCGGCCGACCTTAGTGGATAAAAATCCTGTTACGCGCCGAGATTTTTGTTCAACCCCGGGACCTCTTCAAGCGTCGTCCCCACTAAAAAATAACGAAGGCCTCCACATTACGAGGCCCTCGTCACGTCACTGCTTGACCTTAGTCCGGTTTGTAAACATCATGATCCACATAGCGGTTTCCTGATAACTCGCTTAGTAGATTAATCGCCACTTTGGCTCCATCGCCTGCAGTAATAATCGTATGCATGCTGACTCCTGCAAGGGTGCCGGCGGCCCATATGCCGTCCACCGAGGTTTTGCCCGCGGCATCCGTCGCCACAATCGTTTTAATTCGCGGTTCCGTGCCCGGCTTGGTCTCAACCCCGATACGTTCAGGCAAATCGGTATAAAGACCGGTCGCGAGAATTACTTGTTTCGCTTGATAGACGTGGTGTTCCGTCTCGATGTCAAAGCCTCCACCATCGCGCGGCACAATATTGGTGACCTGTTCATCTGTGATCTCCGCTCCTAATTCCCTGGCTTGGGATTTTCCGAGCTCGACCATTTCAGGTCCCGTCAAAGTTCCTGCCCCATAATGGTTTTTTATCAAGGCTCGTCGCGTGACACTTAACCCATTGTCAAACATGAGGGTTTTTTGCCCGGCTTTTGCTAAAAACATCGCGGCGCTGGCCCCAGCCGGCCCAGCCCCGATAATCGCGACATCATACATCGGTTCTTTTCCCCTTCCAAGCCTCTCATTGGTGAGTCTTCGCATGTATAGCATACCAGACAGGAATGGGTCCCTCAAAGAAGGCGACAAAGATTGGTATAATATTTCTAGCATATCCGAAGCGATATGTGTTGACACCGGCCCCGGTGCCACCGACTGTGAAAATGGAGGAACCAAAATGCCTGAACCTTTAACGCTTGACCCTCAACATACGGCATTAGTCGTGATTGACTTGCAAAAAGGCATTGTCGGGATGCCTGCTGCACCACATAGTACCAGTACCGTGGTCTCCAACGCAGCTAAATTGGCAGACGCATGCCGAGCAGCTGGGGTATTCGTTGTGTTAGTCCATGTGGGACCGTCCCCCGACCGCAAAGACGCGCTAAATCCTCTGACTGATCAAGAAAACAGTTGGCCCACGCCGCCTCCGGGTTGGGACGAAATTGTGCCGGAAATGGGGCCAAAACCGGGCGATCATATTGTTCGTAAACGGCAATGGGGTGCCTTTTATGGAACGGACTTGGACTTGCAGCTAAGGCGGCGTGGCATTAACACCATTGTGTTAGCGGGCATATCCACTAACTACGGCGTCGAAAGCACCGCTCGCGATGCTTATGAACGTGGTTACCAACAGGTCTTTGTTGAAGATGCCTGTTCCGCGCGCTCTGCTGAAGATCACGCGTTCGCCTTTCGCGTGGCCTTAAGCCGCATCGGACGCATCCGTTCGACAGACGAAGTTATTCAGAGTCTACAAGCTTAACGCTCAGAGGATAAACGCCCGTGCTTGCGCACCGCGTTTATCCTTGCCCTATCACACCAAGACTGCCTCTTCTCGCGGCGACCTTAATGTCACGACACTATCCGTGGAGGAGAACATGCTATAGTTCTCGAGCATTCGACGGTACTCACGCGTGTCAAAGCGAATGGCTTAACGCTTGAACAAAATCGTCAATAATATCGCTGCTGGATTCAATACCTACAGAAATACGCACAATACTCTCATCAATCCCTACAATCTCTTTCTCTTCAGAGGTTAACTCGCGGTGTGATGCCACCACAGGATGGGAAATAGTCGTCGCGACGTCTCCAAGACTCGGCACCAACCGCACGCGGTCGAGGTGACGGATCATCGTCTGAACGCCCTCATATCCTCCGTCCACAGAGATCGACACAATGCTTCCAAAGCCCCGCTGCAGAAGGCGTGTCGCCACCTCATGATCGGGGTGAGATGGCAGGCCCGAGTAATAGACACGGCGCACGCCCTGGGCCTGCTCTAATGCCTGCGCCAACTCAAGCGCATTTGTGCTCGCTTGCCGCATACGCAGAGCCAACGTGCGTGCCCCGCGTAAGCAAAGCCATGAGGCAAAAGGATCGGGGGTAAAGCCCGCCGCATCCACAATGTGCGATGCGCGCTGAATCGTGTCTTGGGCCCCCACCACGACTCCCAAGATGAGATCACTATGCCCTCCGATGAATTTTGTCAGGGAGTGTACCACCAAATCCGCTGCCCACTGTAATGGCGTCGCATGAAACGGCGTCGCAAAGGTATTATCAATCATCACAGGCACATGGTGCTCGTGAGCTATGGTAATAAGGTGCTCAAGATCACAGACACGCCCTAAGGGATTCGAAATACTTTCCATGATTAGGAGCCCCGCGCCTTGCCCCAGTGCGTCGCGAACCGTTTCTGGGTTGTGGGTATCGACCCACTGCAAACGATATCCCATGGGACCCAATATATCGCGGACAAGCCCGACCGTTCCCCCATAAATTTCCCGAGCTACAAGGATGCAACCGGGATGGGGCAGCAATGTCATAATGCCGGCTAGAAGTGCCGCGGTCCCCGACGATGTGACAAGGCCGGCCTCAGCCCCTTCTAAATTGGCGACAAATTGCCCAAGCGCCTCCGTGTTAGGATTTCCTCCGCGCGTGTAGGAATAACCGGGGCGTTGTCCGCTCAGCACTTCGTCGACTTCGTTAATATCCCGAAAGGCATAGACAGCCGTTTGAAAAATTGGTGGCGATACCGCGTTATCAGGAGAAGGAACAAGGATGGGCTGAACCGCTTGCGAATAAATATCCATAGAGTATCCGCCCCTTTATGATGCGTGAGTACATTGAGACAACTTTTTACGCCCAGCTTGGTATTTGAGTCATTATAGCCGGGCTATAGTCTACTCCGCAAGGCAGCCACAAATTCCTGTTCTCATGTCGCGACCTCCACGCACTGAAAACGCTTAGAGCACTGACGACTGTTTGTGTATTCGGTCATCATCTCATGTGTTAGAGGCAATCCGTCAGAAACGGTCAATATGTTTGGGGCGGTATTTCGTGAGTCGGTGCCAATGCCCATCCGGTTAGTCCTAAAACTGCAGGTAATAATGCGGCCCAACCGACAAAAATAAATGCAGCAAAACTCACGAACCCAACAATTAGGGCCGCGAACCGTTCAGTGGGAGCTTTCAACAAACGCCACGCGGATGCCATAGCCAAAAGGTATAACGCAATAAACACCGCAGACGGCCACGCAATTAATGTGGCCAGCGATACATGAAAGAGGGCTTTGGCACCTAAAACGATGGCAAACGGAATGACTAACATCGCCAGAACCCGGTACGGCGTGTGCCATGTGTCATGCAGCTTTGAAAAGTAAGGCGGCAAATCCCCAAGACGCGACTGGGCATAGACCAAACGCGAGAACCCCGCAATATACGTATGCATAGTGCCATAAGTAATGAGCAAGGCAATGACCGCGGTCAGCATGGCCCCCCACGGTCCCAGACCAAGTCCCACCAACTTGGCCAAGCCCGCACCACTGTGCCCCATATCGTACGATTTTGTCCCAATGGTTACCGTCACGACACTCAGATATAACACGTCGATAACCATCACAGCTAGCCCCAAAGACTTGGGGATGTTATGAACCGGGTCAACAAATTCTTCGGCCAAATGCCCGACCATTTCCCATCCCACAAATGCCCAGTATAACAACGCAATCGATTGACCAACAGGCCACCATCCATGCGGAGAAAAGGGGCCAAAGTTTCGCCAATGGACGGCCGTGACTGCGCTGGCTACGGATGCGACGAGCAGGGCGCTAATCCCCAACACAATTCCCGTTGCTGTTTTTCCTGACCATTCCACACCCAACAAATTGACCACCAGGGCCGTAACAAGTAACGCTGCGGCCAATAACACAATAGCTCCATTACTCCAATGAAGCAAAGCTCCCATATAGCCAGCGCCAATCAGTGCTGCTGCGGGCGCGGCGACGGGAACGGTGCCTAAATAGAGAATCCCGACCATTCGTCCTGCCCGGTCGCCAAAAGCCGCTCGAACATAGCTGGCAATGCCGCCTGCATCAGGATAGCGGGTTCCTAGTCGGCCAAAGGTCCACGCCGTAGGAATCGCGAGACAAGCCATTGTCAGCCATGCCACCATCGCAGCAGGACCTGCCATTTGGGCGGTGACTTCAGGCAAAATGAGAACGCCAGAACCCAAAACCCCCGCAATCGTCAACCCTGCGCCCTGACGCCACGTCAACACCTTGTTCAATGAGGCCACGACCGTTCTCTCCTAATCATGAGGTTGACTGCCCAGAGCCTCCATGGTGTATTTTAACCCACACAAAAAATAGGACGGACTGTCTCAATCCGCCGTCACGGCTAGGAGTATAACGCAAGGACACCTTGACTGTCGAGGTAATAAAATCGAACTTCTGGGCCGCTATTGGAACCAACCCTTAGACGGACAAGGAAGAGAAGAACTACGACATAAATCGACAAAAGCGGCCGTCGAAGACAAGTAAATTAGAGGAAAGGCTCCACGGTTTGTTCGGAGGTGTTGCTCGTCCATGACCGATCCAGAATTTTTACAACGTGAATATGGCTCCACAGAACCTTTACAAGTGCGTATGCGGATGCATGCCCTATATAGTTTGCACTCGTCTGATGTTTTTGATGATCTTACGCAGTGGGCACGCGCAAAGCTGGTGCCGCAAACCATATTGGACGTGGGGATGGGCTCCGGACACTGGTATGAGGCGATTGTCCGCCACTGCCCCAGCAGCCTCTACCATGGCATTGACATCTCGGAGGCCATGATCGAAAGCTTCTCTCACTACGCCCCATTCACCCTATCTGCCCACGTGTCAGTGGCGGATGCGATGAACGTGCCTTTCTCCAACGCATCCATGGACTGGGTGGGCCTCCACTTCATGTTATATCATGTTCCCGATCCACATCGCGCCTTAGCGGAAGCCTGGCGGGTGCTGAAGCCCGGCGGTTTGTTGATGACTCTAGCCCACGGCTCCATGAACTTTTCGGCGCTAACCGCGCTCCACCATCGGGCGCTCGCGCATTGCGGATGGAGTGCACGCACGACGTCGGAAGAAGGTTTCACTTATACGTTAGATAATGGCGCCGATTACTTCCCTTCAGAAGCGGATGTCTGTTGCCACGCATTTCCCTCTGGGCTACGGTTTCCCACGGCAAACGCGGTCATAGCGTATTATCAATCGGGGTTTATTTTTCGTAGCCTCAACCCCGACGCACGTAAAAATGACACCCTCTATCATTGTTTAAGCGAGACGATGTGGTCCTTCATCCAAGACCACTTTACGTCCCATGACCATTTTGACGTCGTGGGTCGCACGGGCTGGCTGTGGGCAGTCAAGCACGACAATCGCTGATCAGGGGAATCACTCCAAAGCGGCTCGTGCCCTCATCATGGCAACCCGGGCAAAATACTCCGGCGCAAGCAATCCATAATATTTTACCGTTCGAAATTGCCCTTTTGACCACACATGGTCCCAGAGCATCCCTTCATAGGTCAAGCCGAGCCGCTGATAAATGCGCTCAGCTTGGGTGTCGTCGCGCAAGCAGCGTCCCGTCACGCGGTGAAGCTCCAATTCCGTAAAACCAAATCGTAGAATCTCTCGCCCTGCTTCCCATTCTATGCCTTCTCCCCAAAAATCACGAGCCAGAACATACGCAAAGCGCGCTCGGTGACTATGTCTGTGCCAATGATCATCAAAACCACAGTGGCCGATCACTTTCCCTTGTCGTTTCTCTTCAATAGCCCAACAAAAATATGGAGCCGCCGAATAGCGCTCCACCACCGACTGCACCATTAAACGAGACACAGTCACATTGGCATGAGCTTCCCACAGAGTCCACTGCGTCACCCTACGGTCTGAGGCATAGGCATAGACATCCTCGCTATCCGATAGTATGAAAGGCCTGAGGCATAGCCGCGGGGTTTCCATTCGCGGCAATGTTCTCCACACGTCGATGTCCAAACGCGCACCCCCATTTCGGGATTTCAAGAGCTTGTAAGCCTCTTTAGTCTAATGCCTCTTTTACAGAAAAGATTGTCACTTGGAATCGCGAGGATCTTGGCAGCATGCCTACGCAGGGAAAGAAATTCAGACAGACCTGTTCACCATCAACCTTGGTGCGGCATCGTTCGCCACGCGGAATATCGCAGCCGATGATTACCGCTTAGGAATAGGACAAGGAGCGGACAGACACACTGTCATTAAACCACACAATTTGGCAATGAAAAGAGGGAGTCTAATGAACTATCGCGCCCTATTTGTTGGGGTTGGGGTTACCATGCTTCTCTTCACCGGTTGTGGCACCGAAAATCATCCGACACCAACATCCAAACCCCTGCCCTATGAAAGCACGCTATTAGGACGAGGCCACCAAATCTTTTCTAGTACCTGCACCCCCTGCCATGGTCAAAACGGTCAAGGTATCAGCGGGCCCGCGCTATGGGGACCAAATTCTGCGGTCGCAGGATTTCCAGGATTTAGCCAACTTGAACAGTTTATTCAGCAGAATATGCCCGCCAGTAACCCCGGCTCTCTCACCCCTGCCCAAGCTCAGGCCGTTGCATCTCTTCTCTGGCATCAAAATCATCGGTAATGTCTTCTAGGTGAGTTACAGATTTGCCTTCTGTCCGGTACGGGTCACCATAGAACAAATAATCCAAAGCTGTCATTACGGCGCTTTAGGTCATTTGACGATATCAAAGGGTGCGGTAGATATCGTGGTTGCAACACTGTCGCAACGGGCGCGACTTTGTGTGCCCGGGCCTATTTTTCATCCCGTTTATCAGGTAGCGTAATGGATGTACCGTTTATTAGATGTATCTGGCTCCTTCAAACACACCCTCTTGAAAAGAAAGGTTGGGATGGTTAATGGTCGAACGCTCTGCTCCACGCCCGGTCGATCACGTGGTACGGCATAGCCACAATTTATTTTATAATGCCGTAGTGCTCGGCCTGTTTTTGGCATCCTTTCTGCACGTGCTCTGGGTCGACCTGCAACATCTCGCCATGCGTCTCCTTCGAAAGCGTCTGGTCTAAGACCTCGCATCCCGCCTTTACGGGCGGGATGCTTGCGCTATGCGCTCACTTAGCCCTCGTGCCCTTACCCCTCTGTATCAGGCTCCATGAGGCGATATCCAACACCGGGTTCCGTAATAATGTAATGAGGGCGTGTGGGATCTGCTTCAATTTTTTTGCGGAGATGACCAATATAAATGCGGAGATAGTGGCCATCATTTTGATAGGTCGCCTCATGCCATGCTTCTCGTAGCAATTGGGTGTGCGTCACCACCCGGCCCGCGTTGATGGCTAACACGCGCAAAAGTTCATATTCAATCGGCGTTAAATGGATGACCGTACCGGTTCGTTCCACACGATGCTGAACAAGATCAAGAACCAGATCGCCGACGCGGACCACGGTCGGTGCGGACATGACCTGACGGTGGCGCAATGCCACGCGTATTCTCGCCATTAATTCTTGTTCTCCAAAAGGTTTCGTGACATAGTCATCAGCTCCTTGATCTAATGCCAGAACTTTTTGGTGTTGATCATCGTGCACTGTCAACATAATGATCGGCACCGCGGATGTCTGACGAATTTGCTGAAGGACATCCGTGCCTTTCATATCGGGCAGTCCAATATCTAAAAGGATGACGTCAGGATGCAGCGCCGATGCCATGGTGATGCCCTCTTGACCCGTCCCCGCTTCATAAATCATATAGCCGAAATCATGGAGCATAACGCGCAGTAGCTGGCGAATCGCTACTTCGTCATCAATGATCAAAGCGGCCACGCTCATGGTCTTGCCTCCCCCTTTCCCGTAATGGTTCCCCTTCCGAGACTCTTGGCAACTCTATGGTCATGATCGTTCCTGTTGGTTGATTACGGGTGGCCACAACTCGCCCCCCATGTGCTCGGACAATGCCGTCACAAATGGCAAGCCCAAGACCCGTTCCGGAAATGTGTTGCACCGAGGAGGAGCGGTAAAATTTTTGAAATAACTTTTCCTCTTCACCAGGCACTATCCCTATGCCCCAGTCCTTTACGGCTATGGTAATAGCGGATTCGGTCGATTGGCATGCAATTTCAATAGGACTGCCGTCCGCCGAATATTTGGCAGCATTACTCAGGACATTCACCAAGGCTTGTTCAATTAAAATCTCATCAACCCAAAGCGGACTCACATCATCAGGAATGGTGACAGATACGGGATGCGTGATTAATACCTCCGATAATTGGCGCAATACGACTCCAATTAAATCCGATGCATCACAAGGCTGGCAGTTGAGTCGCAGCATCCCGCTCTCAATACGCACCATACCCAATAAATTTGTGATCACGCGGTTCATACGCCAGACTCCCGATCGGACATTCATAAGCAGTGTGCGTTGGTCATCTGGTAGCCCGCCACGTTCCTTGACCAAATGATCGACCGCCCCCATGATCATGGTCAAAGGCGTCTTGAGTTCATGGGAAATTGAGTCAAGAAGCGCTGCATGCAAGCGCTCGGACTCCGCCATGAGATCGGCTTTGCGAGCTGCTTCCTCATATTGAACGCGTGCCACGGACACCGCAGCCAATCCCGTAATCGCTTCTATGATCTGACGTTCGTCATCTGTGAACTGGTGACCGTGCCCATATTCACCTAGGCACATCACCCCATGGATAGTGTCCTCAGTTTTCAAGGGAAGATAGAGGAGTTCCGGCTTGTGCCGTTGACCAAACCCAACAGGCTCACCGTGTTGGTAGACCCATTGCAAAACGCCCCGATTCAAGGACTCGCGCGGCGGTAAAAAGGCAGTAAGGGATCCCGGAAAACGGCCCGATCCATCGGGAAGAACGACCCACGCTGCGACCCCCAAAGTTTCTTGCACATGATGCGTGACGGCTGCCACCACTTCTTGGAGATTATTCCCGGCGGCAATCCGGCGACTCAGTTCATACAAAGAAGCGATGACCCGTGCACGCCTGCGGGCGTCCTCCGCCTGCTGTTGCAAAGACGTGGTCAGCGTAGCGGTCACTGCCCCCACGACAAAAAACACCGCGAAGGCCCATATATAGCGAAGGTCGCTCACGGCATAACTGAAAATCGGAGGCACAAAGAAGAAATCGAACGCCATGACGCCGAGTAAAGCCGTATATAAGGCCGTCCACAACCCCCAGCGTAACGCGCTGAACAACACCGGCAGCAGATAAAGAAAGCCAATGTTGACCGGCTCTAACGCTTCCCTTCCCAACCAAAGGCCCATCGTCAGCATGGCAACAAGTCCCGTCGCCATGACATAGCCTCGCCATGACCCTGTGTGGTGAAACGTTCGTAAGTCTGCCCATTCCAACCAATGACGGGGAAGTACCCGCCACTTGGGCTTCATATTCGCTACCAGTCGCTGCTTACGCATACTTCGATTATAGCTCCCTCATAGGGCCTGTGATAAATGGCGTATCCAAGGCGATACCGTAACGAACACTGCATGCGTAGGGCTACATACGTACTTGGGGCCCTGCGCATGGGCTCGTTCGTTCGTGTCCTCTGCAAACGTTGTGAAACCCGTTCGCATCATGACTCGTGTTTATGGATTAATGCCGTGAGGGCCACATTGAGTAATACGACATTAATGCGCCGGGGGCCGAATATCCCAAGCTCCGGAGGCAATATGTGAGACTCCACGAGCCGTGTCAGGGTTGTGACGCTAAGACCCGTATGCTTGGCGATGCGTGGAATTTGAATGAACGCACTTTGCACCGTGATATCCGGATCTAATCCTGAGCCTGAGCTCTCGACCAGGCTAAGCGGAATCTGCGACGCTTTGAGTCCTGGGGTGGTCTGCAAATATTCACGGACACGCACCTTCACATCGTGCAATAAGGCGGCATTCGTCGGTCCATAATTGCTTGGCCCCGAATTAAACGCATTATACGGCTGAAGTTTGCCTGTGGTAATTGACGTGGTATCTGATGGCCGACCCCAAAAATATTGCAGCGTGTTCCCAAAATATTGGCCGACATGCCGTGCTGCCACCGGACGCCCTTGGACAGTAATCACGCTCCCATTGGCTTGCCAGGGAAAGAACAACTGGCCTATGCCGACCATCACCAAGGGAAATCCTAATCCTAATAGAGCCCATAATATCACGGTCAATAAGGCTGCACGCTTCATGGTCTGACCCATAATATCCCTCCTCTTTCTGACCTTTAGGCCAACCCAAATAATCCCAAGACATGGTCGATGCCCCAAATCCCCACAAAGGGAATAATGACCCCGATGACGCCCCAGTTAAAGATGTTGCGTAAGAGCAGTCGGTCGGCGGATTGGGGCCGATACTTCACGCCGCGCACGGCAAAGGGAATCAATGCGGGGATGATGAGCGCATTAAAAATTAATGCCGACAAAATAGCGCCTTGCGGCGTTTTAAGGTCCATAATATTCAAAGCCGACAAGCCATGTAACAGCGGCACTCCGGCAAACATCGCGGGGACAATCGCAAAATATTTGGCAACATCATTGGAAATCGAAAAGGTCGTCAGTGCTCCTCGGGTAATTAAGAGTTGCTTCCCGACTTCTACGACGTCCAACAGTTTCGTCGGATTGGAATCAAGGTCAACCATATTTCCAGCCTCTTTGGCGGCCATTGTTCCCACACCCATAGCTAATCCTACGTCGGCTTGGGCCAACGCCGGGGCATCATTCGTCCCGTCTCCGGTCATAGCCACCAACTTACCTTGGCTTTGCTCCTTTTGGATTAGTGCCAGTTTCCCTTCGGGCGTCACCTCCGCTAATACCTCATCAATGCCGGCTTCGTCTGCAATGACCCGTGCGGTAATGGGATTGTCGCCCGTTGCCATCACCGTGCGGATACCCATAGCCCGAAAATTAGCAAACCGCTCTTTTAGCCCCGGTTTGACCACGTCTTTAAGACGAATAATGCCTAAAGCCCGATTATCGACGGCCACAGCCAGCGGCGTACCGCCAGCACGGGCCACGCGTTCTGCGGCCTCTTCCAAGGCCGTAGGTGCCTGCCCAACCATTTTAACGATGGCATCCACCGCGCCTTTGCGAACACGGCGTCCATCTGCTAAGTCGACGCCACTCATTCGGGTATTCGCCGAAAACGGCACCGACTCTCCTGAAAACGCCAAGGCCTGTGTACGCTGTAAAATATGCTGGGCAAGTTCAACAACCGAGCGCCCTTCTGGCGTCGTATCCGTATCCGAAGCCATCCATGCTATCTCTGCCAGTTCTTCCAACGAGACACCCGGCACCGGCAAGAACTCGGTAGCCATGCGGTTTCCCATTGTGATCGTCCCTGTCTTATCCAAAATTAACGTATCTATATCGCCACAGACTTCAACAGCACGACCACTTTTGGCGACCACATGAATTTTGGCGACCCGGTTCATCCCCGCGATCCCGATAGCTGACAGTAGAGCGCCAATAGTCGTCGGAATGAGACACACCAATAACGCGACTAAGGTGGTGATATTGACCACATGTTTTCCGTAATATAACGTGATAGGGCCGAGCGTAACGACAACCAGCACAAATATTAACGTTAACACCCCTAATAGGGCAGACAACGCGATTTCATTGGGGGTTTTCTGACGCTCAGCCCCTTCTACCAATGCGATCATTCGGTCCAAAAACGTTTGCCCGGCTTCGGCGGTAATTTCCACCAATAACGTGTCGGATAACAATGCAGTGCCCGCCGTCACACTGTCACCAGGCGATTTGATGACGGATGCCGATTCTCCGGTAATGGCTGATTCATCCATCGCGCCGACTCCTTCGAGTACGACGCCATCTCCTGGAACGACATCACCGGCTTCGATGCGAATGCGCATACCCCGTTGCAAGGCCGTGCCTTCGGTCCATTCCCAGGTTCCATCGCCCTGCACAACTCGTGCTTGAGCCGTCGCACGACTTTGCCGCAAAAAGTCCGCTTGCGCTCGCCCTCGTGATTCCGCATAAGCTTCCGCGAAGGTGGCAAACAAAAGCGTCATTACCAAGATGGCTGTGACTAATCCGTCATAGGCTCGCTGTGGTCCTGGGGAGGAAAACATGGTCAGCCATAGGGTCACTGCCGTCCCCACTTCCACGACAAACATCACGGGGTTATGCACCATGGCTCGGGGGTCTAACTTCACAAGGGTATCACGCACAAGCTCCCCAAAGCGTGATGGCCGAGATGCGGCGGGTTGCGTACGAATGGTATTGTCCATCAAAAACTCCTCCTCATTAGGCCCTGTTCGCTAGGAAAAAACATGGTGGGTCACCAGTAGGTAATGTTCAGCGAGCGGGCCGAGCGCCATTATTGGAAAGAAGGTGAGGGCATTGAGAACAATAATCGCCCCTAACAGAATGCTTGCAAATAACGGGGTATCGGTGTGCATAGTCCCGGATGTTTCCGGAACCGCTTTCTTCTGCCACAACGACTCCGCCACTAACAACATCAACACCACCGATGCATAGCGTCCAAGAATCATCACAACACCAATCGCAATTTCGTAGAACGGTAGGGATGCGCCCAATCCCCCCAAGGCAGACCCATTGTTTGCCGCCCCCGATGTAAAGGCATAAAGAATTTCAGACAGCCCTTGTGGACCGGGATTGAATACGCCTGCCATTCCTAAAGGCGTCGCGACCGCTATCGCCGATCCCACCAAAATCAGCAAGGGATGGATCAAGAATGCGATGGCCGTCAGCGAAATTTCTTTTGCTTCAATTTTCTTGCCTAGGAATTCCGGGGTACGGCCCACCATCAGCCCCATTAGAAAAATAGTGAGTAAAACGAACATGAGCATGTTGAGGAGCCCGACTCCTTTACCCCCAAAAACCATGTTGAGAAACATCCCGAGAAATAAGGCTAAACTGGGGATAGGCAAAAAACTGTCATTGGCGGCTGACACGGAACCCGTCGTAAAGGCGTTTGAAGCGGTCTCAAAGATTGAAGTTCCTCCGATGCCTTGTTGTAATTCGGTACCGACATAATTGCCATGGCCGGACAACCCTAGAAGATTGATTACGGGATTTCCTGAAGCTTCGGGAAAATAAATCATCGCCAACATCGCCAAAAACAGGGTACCAGCGACAGCAATCAGGGTCCAGGCGAGACGCCTCTTTCCTGCGAACAAGCCGAACATGTAGAAAAACGCTACCGGGACGAGACCCATGGCAATGCTTTGTAGGACATTGGTCAATGCCGAGGGGTTCTCAAGGGGGTTGGCACTATTGGCGTTCGTAAATCCGCCTCCGTTTTGCCCCAAATGCTCGATCGCTTCCCAGCCGGCAATCGGCCCACGCGGAACAATTTGGGTTTGACCCGTTAAGGTGTGAAGGTGCAGATATGGTCCCAAGGTATCCGGTACACCTGCTGCGACAAAGGCCACCCCAAAAATCAAAGCCAACGGCAGTAACACCCGCGTTAAGAGCAGGGTCAAGTCGACAAAGAAGTTTCCTAATTTGCGGCCGGTAATCCCGCGGATAAAAGCCAGTCCCACGGCACCGCCACTCGCAGGCGTCACAAACTGCAAAAATTCCAACACGGCAAATTGAGAAAAATAGGAGAGGGTATTTTCCCCGCTATAGGCTTGCCAGTTTGTGTTGGTGGTAAAGCTGGCTGAGGTATTGAAGGCGAGTGGGGCATTGAGATTGGGAAAGTGTTGGGGGTTGAAGGGCAACAGTCCTTGAATTCTCAATAAAGTGTAGGCCATCAATGCCCAAAGCATATTCATCAACACAAACGAGACCCCGTATTCTAACGCCGTCATCTCACTATCCCGACTGACATGGATGAGGCGGAAGATCACATTTTCCAACGGTTTAAACGGTCGATCGAATAACGTGGGTTGGAACGTAAAAACTTTATACATATAGGTCCCTAAAGGTTTTAAGGACAGAAGCAATCCTCCAATGACCACTCCCCATACTACCATCGTGCTGACTGTCACGGTCGTCTTCCTCCCGTCCTTAGAATTTTTCCGGATGGATAATCACGTAGACTAGATACACCATAATCACCATCGAAAGAATCAGCAGCGCCCAATGTCCCATCACACACCGTCTCCCTCATAATTTCCGAAACCAATACATCAGCCCAATGGTTCCGAGATATAACCCCACAAAAAGCAGTCCTAATCCCAGGGTTGCCACGTTTAACCTCCATTTCTTGCCACCGTTTTTCAGACCGTTTATTCGGATACTAAGCTCTTCACGTTGTTCCACGTGCGCTACCCAATATAAGACCGCGCCTCAGGGCTTTGTAGTAAAAAAACCGTAAAAATGCCGTAAAAAATTATTTCCATGCCAAACGGCTGGTCTCCTTAGCATGGAGAGATCAGCCGTGTGCCCGAAGTTTGGATGGGATTCATTGACTTGTACATGTCAGGAATTTCACTGTTAGATCGAAATCGGACCAGTGATTAAGGTCATGGTCCGGCCGGTGGCCGGTTTCGAAAGACCGTGGGGTGCCAACCCACAAAGACTATTTGGCTTCTGCAGAATCGGAGATTGGGGAATTTTGCACCTATTGAAGGGGTTAAGCGCGGACTCCACTCGGGCGCCTTATCCATATGTGCCGTCGATCAATGCCATCCCAAACCACAGTCCAACAAGGTGAGGTTCTCCTAAGACTTAACGCCAAGGCTTGTCTACACGCTGGGAGTGGCGTTGCAAAAAATTCTCCATCGCTGCGCCCACCAACTTAGGCTGCTCAATCATGGGGTAGTGTCCGGCATCGGGAATGATGGCAAATTCGGCGTGAGGGATTTTTTTGAGCGGATCGTCTCCTGGCGCTAACATGCGGTCATACTTGCCCCGAATAACTAACGTCGGACACTGAATATGCGGCAATAGCCGTTCGATATCGGTGGTGAGGTTGGTATGAATGGTTTGCTCGAGGACGTGGGGTAAAATGGCGCGGGAAGCTTGATCTTGCAACACCATAGCCCTGTCATCAGGCTTTTGATAGAAGGCCTGCAGCCAAATGCGATTCAGTACCTGCATTCGCTTGGATTCCGGGGTACGATTCAAGAGCTGCTGCACCCGTTCGAGATGATGGCGGGTCCGTCCTGCACTCGAAGGGGCGGCTCCCCCTGGAAACGTATCCATGACAATAAGTGCATCCACGTAATGACGCAGTTTGGCCGCGACAAATAATGAGCCGGCCCCGCCAAAAGAGTGGCCCACAAGAACCACGGGGGCAATGTTTAATCGCCGAATGAGTCGAATCGTATCCCGCGCATAGTCTTCGATCGCATAACCTGACGGCGGTTTAGCACTTGCGCCAAATCCGCGTACATCCACTAAATATGCGCGGTAATCGTGCCAAGAAAGATGGGGCAGCAATGGCGCCCAACTCTCCTTAGACATGAGCCACCCATGAAGAAAGACCATGGGTCGTGGGCCATCTCCTACCACATCGACCGCGAGCGTGATATTTCCTGCCGTTACGAACACGCCATCGCCTCCATTCCTTTTTATTTTACCTATGGACCATCTCTTTGTAATGACTAGTCATGTCAACGCGTCCAAAATTTTGCAAGCATGGACCATGTCGCCATGGAGAATACTGCTTGACACGGCAACAACACTTGGATGTAACCTAAAAGAGATGAGAAGCGTTATGGCTGACAGAGAACTGAGGAGGCAAAAACACATGAACCGCCGTTTCGTCCTTTGGGCTAGCAGTGTCCTATCCGTGCTCTTGTTAGGGGGCTGCGGCCAATTCAGTGCTGTCAGTCCAACACCCCCGAAGCCTGCGTCCCCTCCTGTCTCTCGTTCTGTTCACGTTAGCCAGGTATCAGCAGCGCCCTCGTTAGACCCGGTGCAAACGACGAATCAACCCGAGACGGCCACGGCGCTCCCCGCGCAGCCTACGGTAACACCGATCTCGCACGCCACAGTGACAACGACGGTACCATCACCCACGTCTTTGGATGCGGCAACTGCGTCGCCTTTTAATCCCGTTGTCCAACAGGCACTTGGTGCCATCCAAGGCCATACGGTATTGCCGTTGGCCGGTCCGCGAATTATCCCTACAGCCGCTTATGCTCCGATTATGGGGATGGGATTTCTCACCGCCCAAACCGTCGTCGGACGCAATCATTGGACCGTGCACCTGCGCGACACGACCGAAAACGAGCCCGTCAATAGCCCAGAGATTTCCCAGGTCTTATCCCGTACGCCTTTTGTGGGGTCCTTTGGGATTAGAGAGTTGTCAAGCAATGTTGTCGGCACTAATGCCTTGGATGAAACCACCTTGCGCCAATTCAACCCTTTATGGAACGCCCGCCAAGGAATTATTAATGCGACGGGCAAAGAAACCTTAGTGGTGGGCCCTCCGCATGCGGCCCTGATGGCCACTGCCTATGGGTTCGGTCATACGTTTAATAATGCCAAGTTGATCTGGAATGAAGGGGATTGGACGTTAGAAATTACGGGAGGTAGCCCGCGCTATGAACAAAACATCGCTTATGACTTGGTACGATATCTTCATGCGCATTATCTGCCCCCCTATACAGGGCTCATCATGGTGGACCTCATCCACCCAGCTCCTCTTTTAGCTGACACAGCCGTCACGCATATCGACTGGATCGACGGCCGCTATCTTATGCATATTGACACTCGCATCCCGTCGTATGCTAATCCTGTCGCGGCGGCTACGATGGCGACAACATGGTACCCCTATTAGTGCAGTGTAAGGAGGCATGAGTCGTGGAGCAGCCCCGTGAGACATGGGTGACCTTCGCGCACGCGGCGGACCTGGCGCACTGTTCTTTACAGTTAGTCAACCAACTTGTGACACAAGGCCTCCTGGAAGTGAGAACTGTGCCAAATCCGCATGGAAGCACATATCGCCCCATGCGTCTCATCCGATATGAAGAGCTGGCCCATTGGTTAGCGTCCCACCCCAGTGCCAAGACTTCGCGCGTCACGGCGGTGGGGGCCCAAAGCCTCAAGCTTCGGCATGTGGCCAGTCGCCTGCGCCGTCTCGACGATCAGCGCCCATGGATTAGTTTGCTATTGATTTTGCTGCATTGGGAAGAAGATCCAGAGGTGACAGCCAACACCGTCAGCCGGGTCCTGCCTTCTTTATGGGAAGCGACCGCACGAAGTCAACGGCGTTGGTACCCAGCAGAAGACGGTCGCACCCTCATCCACTGCACATTTCCCGGTATTGGCTACGCGCAGTGGATGAGCTCCTGGCAGCCCCCAGATGCCCCCACGCCTATAGATCTACCTCTACAAACTGCCGGCGTGTTTTATGGGCGTTTCGTTGGTCCCAAGGAACCTGCTCGCTATCCCCCTAGCGTTGTGCAGCAAGACCTAAAAAACGCCCTGGTGGCTTTTCAACCGCGATGGTTTTAGTCTCCGAACAATTGCGACGCAGGAATGTGGCCCATGCGCCCGGATTGAAAGTCCTCAATCGCTTGTAATATTTCGGATCGGGTATTCATGACAAACGGCCCGTAGGAAAAGATGGGTTCACGAATGGGCTCTCCCCCAAGCAATAAGAGCTCTAGACGCGGCGTTGGAGCATCTTGCTGCGCATTGGCGCGAATGCGCACCGTATCACCGGGTCCAAAGACAATCCCATCCCCTTCAGCAACGGGTGCGTCATCGGCCCCGACCCGCCCTTGCCCGGCTAAAATGTAGGCCATGGCGTTATACGACGCAGGCCATGGCGTGCGAAACTGGGCATTGGCCGTCACACTGACATGTGCGACCGTAATGGGCGTCCAAGTCACGCCAGGGCCTTGAAAGGAGCCTAACAAGCCGGCAATCAGGCGAATAATCGCGGTTCCATCACTCGATGCTAAGAGCAAAACCTTGTCCGCTGAAATACTTTGATACCGTGGCGGGGTCATTTTCAGGCGTCGGGGCAGGTTTACCCATAGCTGCACCCCATGAAATAAGCCTCCCGTTCGGACCAACTCGTCCGGCGGCATTTCATCATGCAAAATGCCTGCCCCCGCGGTCATCCACTGGGTATCGCCATTCGTAATCAGCCCCCCTCCCCCGTTCGAATCGCGGTGGCGAAACGCACCATCCATCATGTAGGTCACGGTTTCAAAACCACGGTGAGGATGCCACGGCGCGCCTTTCGCTTCGCCTGGGGCATATTCCACAGCCCCCATATGATCCAGCAACAAAAACGGATCGCTCATGGTCCAAGAAATCGCCTGGCTGGGAAACGGACGACGCACAGGGAACCCCGCCCCTTCCAGCTGGCGCGGCGCATGGCTCACGACCACGACATTTTTATCCCGCAAGGCTGCGTCCGGTTCACGCAGTCGTGGCAACACCATAATATTTTCCGGTTCACGAGCTGGCATAGATACCCCTCCTATTTTGTAGCGTATCAGACGACCACAGAGATTTTTATATTACCACGTTTTTCATTCCGCATTGGCTTGTCCGTTGAGGCGAAAAGTCTTTATCAACTCCCTCTGTAGAATTTTTCTACGTGATAAGATTATTATAAAAAATTCCGAGACACGTCCCACAATGCGGACGACACTCTTCGGTCATGGACACTGTAATCAGAAAGGAATGACACCCCATTAGCAAGCCCTTAGCCTATTCGCCCCCGCATCCTTTGCCTGTAGTCCTGCCCAGAGCTGATGCTACCCGTCTTGGGGCCTTTCGTCAGGCTTTAAAAGAGACCTTTGGAGCCAATGCTCTTGTGCAAGACGATGAGTTATTAGTCTACTCCTATGATGCCACCAGTGAGCGCCATTGGCCAGACGCCGCTGTCATTGCGAATACGCCAGAGCTTGTGCAACAAGCCGTGGCCCTTTGTGCCACGTACCATGTCCCCCTCATTGCGCGCGGCTCGGGAAGCAATCTCAGCGGCGGCACGCTTCCTATTCTAGGCGGTTTAGTCGTCAGTCTAGCCGGCATGACCCGCATTCTAAGGGTCGACCTGGCTGCCCGGGAGGTAACCGTCGAACCGGGCGTCATTAATGCGACCCTCCAAGCGCATTTGGCCCCTCACGCCTTCTTTTTTCCGCCTGATCCGGCGTCGCACCGCATCTCGAGTCTGGGCGGCAATGTCGCCGAAGGATCTGGCGGTCCCCACTGCGTGAAATACGGGACGACGAGCCATTACGTGCGCGCGCTGAAAGTTATTTTAGCCAATGGACAGATGGCGACCTGTCCCGCTGAGCCTACTCTGATCGATTGGCCTGGCATTCTCACGGGGTCAGAAGGCACCTTGGCTTTGTTCACGGAATTGACCTTGGGCATCTTACCCAAGCCGCCGGCGGTGGGCACGTTATTAGCAGGATTTGATGGGCTGCCCGAAGCGGTAACGGCGGTCTCTGCCATTATTCAGGCCCAATTGCTCCCTTCCACGTTGGAGCTATTAGACAAAGCTACCCTTGACACCGTGCGCCCGTTCATCGATGCAGGATACCCAGATTGTGAAGCGGTGCTCCTGATTGAAGTAGATGGGACCTTAGAAGGTGTTCGCGATCAGCTCAGTCGTCTGCATGAGCTCTTGGGCTTGTTGGGGGCCAGTCCTATCACCGTAGCCCAAAATCCTGCTCAGGCTGACGCTTTAATGGCTGCGCGCCGCGCTGCCTATGGCGCCGCCGCGCGACTGAGTCCCCATTTATGGGTGCAAGATGTCACGGTCCCACGCCCACGCCTGGCCGAAATGATGGCGTATGTTTTGACCATTAGCGCCCAAGAACAGATTCCTATTAATACGGTCGCCCATGCCGGCGATGGCAATCTGCACCCCCTGATTCCGTTTAATCCGGACGATGCGGATGAAGTCGCCCGGATGAAGCGCGCAGATGCCGCCATCTTGAAAAAGGCCGCCGAACTCGGCGGCTCCATAACCGGCGAACATGGTGTTGGTATTGATAAATTGCCGTCATTGCCTTTGATGTTTAACGAAGACGAACGAGCTGTCATGGCCGCGGTCCGCTCCGCCTTTGATCCTGATGGGATTTTAAATCCCGGCAAAGCCGTATATCCCGTCATCCCACAAGCTTCAGACCCTGGATCGTTAGCGGTTGAACCGTCGTCTCCCGCTTTATATCGGCCGCAGTCCGAGCCGGAATTAATCGACTTTGTGCGGTCGTGCTACCATAACCATCACCCCATTTATATGGGCACCCACTCGGCTAGAACGGCCAATCTGTCCCTCGAAGGGTTAAACCGCATCTTAGACTTTGACGCGGACAATATGACCATTCGCATTCAAGGCGGTCTAGACGTGTCGGAGATCGAAACATTTCTTCACCACCATGACTTGGATTTTCCGGTCAAGACACTAGGGCCACACCGTTCTTTAGCCGCGCTGTTAAGCGAAGGCTGGCCCAACATGCTGCATATGGGCTATGGCCCTTTGAAAAATTGGGTGTTAGGCGTGAGCGTCATTGACGGCCAAGGACGCCTCTTGCGCTACGGACGGAGTGTGATGAAGAATGTGGCGGGACTGGATATGCCCAAGTTATATTTGGGTTCTTTAGGCCGTTTGGGCCTGATTGTCGATGCCACTCTGCGCTTGGTTCCTTGGGCGACGCGGCCGGTTCACTTGAGCTTTCCTGTGGACATGATGACGTCTGATCAGCTAATGGCCTTGGTCGACGCTCTCAACATGATGGCGCTAGGCCCTCAAGGTCTGTGGCTGGCCCAAAATCAAGGGCACATCATGGTGCAAGGACCTGACCTCGATCGCAAGGTGGTAGCCATTCGCCACATACTCAAAGACTTTGGGATTGTTCCCATCGATGCGGACGGCGTCTCGGCCTTAAGCGATATCCGGCGATGGTACACCTCACAAGAGCGCACCCGTCAACAAGAAGGCGGCACGCACTATTTTGGGGTCGGTCGTTTACCAAGTCCTCTCACAGCGCCGCTGTTGTATCATCAACCCGACGGCAGTGGCTGGATCAGCACCGTCAAGCCCGAGCCGTTTCAGTTTTTTCGGTCCCTAGATTCTCACGGATGGCAGGTCAATGAGCCGCTAGATAGTGGGCTGACAGCCATTCAAGAACGCCTTGTGCATATGGCGGATCCGCGCAACCTTTTCACGCATCTGTGGTAACGTCTACAGCTTTGTCGGGCCCGGCTCACTTTTTCACCGTTCTCTCATGCCTTGCGTGGTACAATATTTGATGTGAGAGGCAAGCGACTAAAGGAGGGTCACAGCGATGAAGTTCACATTCAACGACGACACAGTTTTTGACTTCGACCGCTTGGATGCAGGAATTCAGGACTTGCTGCATCGCTTTGTTCCGTTCTCCAATTTTTCTCATGACACGCTCGCAAAGTTGGATGATTTTACGCTCCGTTCGATGATGCGGCGTCTCACGGCCCGGCGAGACACCTTAAATGATGCTATCGACATGATTCAAGCCGAACTCACCAAGCGTCAAACCGCCACAACGCCAGAACCCCCCGCGACACTGTAACCTAAAGGGAGTAAAAAAGCGGGCGTGAGCCCGTTTTTTTACTCCCCTACCGTGAAGAGCGTCTGACGTGTTTTCCACCAAGTGCATGCACCCTCCATCAAATCCCGCACGATATCCGCGGCCCGTTCGCGGTGCGTGACAAACCCTACGCCCATGCCTGCATAGACAGGCATAAGCTCGGGGTCTTTGTTTGTAATGCCTTCTTGCAGTTGAGTGCTCGCTTGATCTGTCAAGGGACGGTTTAGCCACTGGTCCGTGAAGATATTGGGCAGCACACGGCCCGGATAACGGGCAGGCCACGGCACATTAAGGGCATTGTCAAACAGGCTGGTCAAGATCGTTGTGGTTGTCCCCGCTTGGCATATGCGGTGAATAACAGACTCAGGTAATAAGGATTCGTAACTGGCCATAAAGCGCGTCCCCACCCAGACACCGTCAGCGCCCCCCATGAGCGCAGCAGCCACCCCTTGCGGGGTGGCAATGCCTCCCGCCGCTAAAAGCGGTACCTCGATTTGCCCGACCAACGCTTGGAGTACAGGCCACAAGGGCGCTCGGCCGGTATGTCCGCCTGCTTCACAGCCTTGTACGACAACAGCGTCAACCCCCTCATCTTGAGCTTTTAGACCCTCGTCCACCGTATTCACCTGTGTGACAATGCGAATCCCGTGTTCATGAATTTTTTTTACATATGGAGCGACAGAGCCAAACGATATGGAGATCACAGAAGGCTGGACTCGAATGACTTGATCTAACAATTCAGGTCGCCGCAACAAATCCCAGGCAATAAGCCCGACCCCAAAAGGAGTTCCGGTAGGCACCGTCTGTGCCTCATGCGCTAACCAATCCCCGTCATTAATCGGCCCTACCGCAATAAAGCCTAGGCCTCCCCCACGGTGCACAGCGGCCGCGAGTTTTCCTCCTGAGACACCAAGCATTGGCGCACAAACAAGGGGATATCGCACCGTCCATTCGTGTGTCAATCGTGTTGCTATCAATTCCCTTGACCCCCTTTACTTTCTCTTCGCTAAGACGATCGCGACTATCTAGGAATATCATACAATGATGGGAGCTGGCCAACCGCTCTATCCAAGCGAGCAGCATATTAAAAAAGTATAAGCGTGAGCTTTGGGGACCAAGGTCGGTACGCAAGACGTCTAACGGAGCCAGCGAGTCCCTTAGCACTTGAGTTCCAGGTATCTCTTAGACGTTGCCTGCGTTTTTGTGCCTCCGACAGCCCAAGAACGGCATGCCTTGTCTTCGCCGTTCACCAACCAGGCAGGCCACCCATGGTTGCATGCATTTCGCGTAGGAAACTTGCGCAATCTCTCCAACATCGTTATTCTGCGGGATAAAGGGATGAAGGACGGATGCGGCCACCACTTTTCAACTTCCGGGGCACCGCGACCCTCCTCTTAACGATTTGCCCTTACAAAGGACGGGATTACAGACGATGCCACGGCACCTGGTTATTGGCAATGGACATATTGCCATTGGATTTGATGACACAGCACAAATTAGAGATATCTATTATCCTTTTGTGGGAGAACTGAATCATGTGGGCGGTCATCGCTGCGCGATTGGGCTATGGGTGGACGGCCAGTTTTCCTGGTTCCGCGATCCGGCGTGGACGTTCGACATCGGCTATCATGAAAAATCATTGGTCACCCGGGTCCTCGCCGAACATCCCGATTTGGAACTGTCCATCACGTCGGAGGATGCCGTTCATCAGCGGTTGAACATCTATCTTAAACGGATGACGATTACCAATACCGCAGATGTGGCCCGGGAAGTGCGTATCTTTTTCAACAACGACCTCATGATTAGTGAAACGGAGGTGGGTGATACCGCCGTCTATGACCCCGAGCGGCACGTCATCTATCATTACAAACGCAATGTGTACTTTTTGTTTAACGGTTCAACTGAAGGCTCGCGGCTTTTTCAATATTCGACCGGAGTGAAACGCTTCAATCATAGCGAGGGGACCTGGCGGGATGCGGAGGATGGCGAATTAATGGAAAATCCCATTGCCCAAGGCTCGGTAGACAGTGTCATCAGCTTTCGTATGTTCCTAAAGCCGCATGAGTCCCAGACGTTGAATTACTGGATGACCATCGGAAGCAATTTGCAAGAAGTGAGTGACCTCGATGACTACGTCAAAGATAGCGGACCGAATCTATTATTGGACCGGGTGACGGTCTACTGGCAGCGCTGGGCCGACAAATCGGCCACCTGGTTTGCTGATTTGCCAGAATCTGTACAAAATCTATTCTACACGAGTCTTCTTATGGTTCGGGCGCATGCGGACGCTAATGGGGCTATTGTCGCGGCATTAGATTCCGACATCTTGCAATACAACCGCGACCATTACAATTACGTATGGCCGCGTGACGGCGCTTTAGCTGCTATGACCATGTCGGAGGCTGGTTATCACGGTATGGTGCGGCCGTTTTTTCGGTTTTGCGCAGAGGCTTTGACAGAACAAGGATATTTGCGCCATAAATACAATCCTGACGGCACTCCCGGCTCTAGCTGGCATCCTTATATTGTCCGCAATGAACGGCGCCTGCCCATTCAAGAAGATGAAACCGGACTCACGTTGATGGCCTTATGGCGCGATTTTACCCACCACCAAGAAATTGAGTTTCCCCAATCTGTCTACGACACCTTAATTCGCCCAGCAGCGGCCTTTCTCGCCCAGTACATTGACAACACATTAAGTTTGCCCAAGCCCAGCTATGATTTGTGGGAAGAACGCTACGGGATCTTTACCTTTACGAGTTGTGCCGTCTATGGCGGGTTGATGGCTGCAGCCAACTTCTTTCACCTCTATGGCAATGACTACTTAAGCGAACGTTACCGGAAAACCGCGGCGGCTATTCACCACGGAATTATGACCAAGCTTTACGATGCCGAACGTGGTATTTTTGTCCGGGGACTCATCCAGGAGAATGGCCGCTGGCACCAAGACAAAACGATTGATAGTAGTGTCTTCGCGCTGTGGGCATTTGAGGTCTTGCCCCCAGATGATGAGCGCGTGGTCCGCACCATGCAAGCCGTTGAAGAGACGCTCACAGTAGCCACCGATGTAGGAGGGATCGGGCGTTATGAAGACGATTCCTATTTTCGCTTTAGCAATGCCGATATCAACCCTTGGTTTATCTCCACCCTGTGGGTGGCCGATTGGAAGATTGCCAAAGCCCAAGCACTCTCTGATCTCGCCCCGGCACGTCAAACGCTTTTATGGGTGGCGGAGCATGCCTTGCCCAGCGGGGCATTGCCCGAACAACTGCATCCTCAGACAGGCGAACCCCTCTCGGTTTCGCCGCTCACGTGGTCGCACGCGGCTCTCGCGTCAACGGTGTTGCATTACATTGACCGCTACCGCGTACTCCTCAACCATTCGCTTTGAAAGGACGGATGACGATGACGAATCGGCCGTTTTGGCAGTACTTGCTGGCTGCGCTATTTTTGGGGCTCGTGCAGTTTCTGATTGCCTTAATTGCCCCGTTTCACAATTTGGTGTTTAGTTATCTCCTGGACTTTTTGATTTTAGTGGTCGCCTTTATCGCAGGACAGTATGCCAAAGAGCACCACGGGCATCCTGGTTGGTTTGCGTCAGCAACCGGGGCTATCTACGGATTCTTTACCGGGCTGAGTCCTTTCTTTGTCAAGCTCACGCCGCGTGATGTGAAACGTGAACTGCACAATCATCCGATGTCATCTCAAGCCCTGCACCAATTTGTTACGCTCGCCAATTCCCCCGCGGCGCATTTCACTGACTGGATAGTCTCGGTGCTGATTTACGGTTGTTTGACCCTCCTCGCAGGATCGATTGGCGGCCTCGTACTGAAAAAGGACCGTGATCGCAATGCCATCTGAGCCCATGGCAACTCTTCCGGTCTTGGCCTTGCACCATGTGAGCAAACATTATCAACGCGGCACTGAAGACGTGGTGGCACTTCTTGATGTCTCGTTTGAACTCGCCCCGGGCACCGTAACCGTGATTTTAGGGCCATCGGGCGGCGGGAAATCTACGTTGCTGCATATTTTAGGGGGCATGGACCGTCCATCCGAGGGCCATGTGGACGTGTTTGGCCAAGATATTAGTACGTGGAGCTCTGATCAATTAGCCCAATATCGCCGAGAAACCGTAGGCTTCGTGTTTCAAGCCTTTCACTTAATTGCCAGTATGACCGCATTGGAAAATGTCGAGTTGCCCTTGTTGCTGGCTGGCGTCCCTACGACAGCCCGCCGTGCGCGGGCTTTGGAACTCCTGAAGCGCGTGGGCCTTGAAACCCGTGCCAACCATTACCCCGGTCAATTGTCGGGCGGCCAAGCTCAGCGCGTGGCGATAGCCCGTGCCTTAGCCGCCAATCCCCCTTTAATCCTCGCGGATGAGCCCACGGGCAACCTAGATTCAGCGAGTGGCGAAGATATTATTCGGTTGTTGATTGCGTTAGCCCATGAAGATGGCCACAGTGTCGTCATTGTCACTCATAACGAGGAATTTGCCGCCCGCGCCGACAGGGTCCTAAGAATTCGCGACGGGGTATTGCACGGCGACCTTAAACAGGAGGAAACCGCCCCAATGGCCCCGACTGCCGTGACACCGCTTGACACGCCCTTGAGGCATGTGAAATGGCCCGCTCTGTGGCGGATGGCATGGCATTCTCTCGCCCGCCGATTATCTCGGGGCATTTTGACGGGTCTCGGTATCGCCATTGGTGTGGCGGCCATGATTCTGCTCATGGGATTGGGCAGTGGATTGAAATCCCACGTAGTCGGTTCCGTCGTATCATTAGGGCCCTTGACAGCCATTAACGTCTCTCCCCAAAGCCAAACCACGGACAACGGCCTATTTGGGCCCCAAGCCGTTGTGGGACACTCCCAGCCCATTACGTCTCGGACATTGCTCACCTTCGCCCATCTCCCCGGTTCCCGCGGAGCCTATGCGAATATGACCTTTTTGAGCGGAGTTACGTGGCGAAGTCGCGCGACGACCACTGCTCTGCTGCCCTTGCCACCCACACCGTTATGGTCCGTCAACGGGATTTTACCCAAAGTCTCAGCCGGTCGCGTGAGTTCGCGTCCCGCTGATATTCTCTTACCCGTTAGCGTTGCCAAAGCGCTGCTAGGTGGCAAACATCCCGACATCCAGCGCCTGATCGGACATAGGGTGCAATTACATCTGGAAACGGTCAGTGGCGGGCTATTTTCGGGTGGGGGTCTTAGCGGACCAGCGCATCCCGTCGGCACTATTTCCGTGACTGTTACCGGTTTGGTTAACACGGGTTTGGGCTATGTCCCGTATCCCACCGCACTAGGGTGGATGAGGCAATTTTCCTCAACGGCTCATGTCACCTACCCAGGCGCTACCGTGTTAGCGCATAACCTTTCGGCGGTCAATGGCCTGTCTTCACGCATCACGAAAATGGGCTATAGCACGACCACTCTATCAGACGCTCTGCAATCGATTAACAAGAGCTTTCGTCTCATCGAGCTGGGCCTAGGCGCGGTGGGTGGCATTGCCTTGGTGGTGGCCGGCCTTATGATCGGGGTCGTCATGAGTATGTCGGTTCTGGAGCGACGCCGTGAAATTGGGGTCTTGCGCGCCGTGGGGGCCAGGCGCCGGGACATTTCCCGCTTATTTTTACTCGAAGCCTTAGCCATTGGTCTGATGGGGGCTGTCGCCGGCCTCGCCATTGGATCTGGCGTGGGCCTTCTCATCAACGGATTTGTCTCACATGCCGCGGCTGGCGACACGATTTTTGCATTACCCGGATGGCTCATCATCATGGGTCTTGCGTTTGGCGGTGGGGTCGCTGTCATTGCCGGTGCGATTCCTGCCTCCCACGCCGCGTCTTTGAATCCCATCGACGCCCTACGCCAGGAATAGTAAAGCCCAAGACCTAGGTAAAGCCTATAAGGAGGCCACCATGGTCTTCTGTGACCGGCAATATTTGCACAATGCCAGTTAACAACCACCCGAACCCGGGCAGAAGGACTATACTGAGGATAATCACTCATCAGGGGGAATCAGCGCATGGCAGGTTTGCTAGAACGAGTCAAGACCATCTTAGGCGCCAAGGCTAACAAAGCGCTCGACGCTGTCGAAGATCCAACCGAAACCTTAGATTACTCGTTTCAAAAAATGCAAGAGGCCCTACAAGAGACACGGAGCCATATTCTTCAGGTCGCCACTGCAAAAAAACAGTTAGAAATGCAAGTGGCTACTTTGCAGCAAAAATCCAACCAATATGCGCAAGATGCTCGGGACGCCGTGCAAGCGGGACGCGATGATTTAGCGACGCAAGCCCTATCGATGAAGAGCACGATGGATCAGCAAATTGCCGACCTCCAAACCCATATTCAGCAAACGCAAGCCGAGCAAGATAAGCTCACGCAAGCTCAGCAAAAACTAGAAAGCCAAATTGAGAGCTTCCGTACCCAAAAAGAA
This sequence comes from Sulfobacillus thermotolerans, assembly GCA_002951815.1. Lineage (GTDB taxonomy): Bacteria > Bacillota > Sulfobacillia > Sulfobacillales > Sulfobacillaceae > Sulfobacillus > Sulfobacillus thermotolerans. Next base: position 2,481,937 of record CP019454.1, on the reverse strand, counting down.
GTGATGAAGGCCCAATATTCGGCGGCTAAGGCTGAAGTGCAAGTCGGCGAAACAGTGACGGGCATTACCCAACACGCCGAGGACATTTCGGGTGCACTGCAACGGGCACAGGACAAAATTGCTGCGATGCAGGCTAAAGCATCAGCGATTGATGAATTAGACGCTTCACCAGATTTTCAAGCCTTGCCCGGCGCCTCTAACGGAGATACTATTCGCCAACAGCTGGATCAAGCCAAGACAAGCAGTGATGTGCAAAATGAACTCGCCAAACTCAAGGCCGAAATGCAAGGCGCATCCAAACCCCTCGATCCGCCCCAGCAATAACATAGGGAAGCAAGTCGGTGCTTTTCTTCGGCCGCCGGCTTGCTTATCAAATATCAGCGTTCGTCTTTCAGCTACTCGAATAGAATTTTTTATTCTCTCGTTGATCTCTCTAAAGAAACAACCCCTGCAGAGACATGACAGCCAGCAATATGACGGTCATACACCAGCGTGACATGATTGAGGAAGCGACACGGGACGGCTAAGCGCGAAATCGTAGTGACCCCAATCTGCCGTGGAGTGTTCTGGACAGCATGCACAACGTGCTCATTCATGGGTACGATGCTATTGACAACAACAGTCACCAAGAAGATGTCCCAAATTCATAACCCCCTCAAGACGCTTCTATCAGAGGTGCGCGAGAACGCATAACCCTCATATATGAATCCATTGCCGCCGCGATCATTATTCTAATTCTTGGTAGGCTTGACCACGCTCGCCACCTCCCGATCGTGGTCCATCGAAGGAGTTCTGCCCAAGGGCCTGTGCCCCCTTAAAACGCACAGGCCCTTGGGCAGAACATCGCCGCAACCCTTACGTTCTAAGTGTGAGGATTGCGGCGATGTGTCGAGGGTGCGACTTATTCACCCATTGGTGGCGTTTGATCCCGTGAATTAATTACTGCGCCACAATGCCCAGGTCCGCGCCTAACATTTGGAATAGCCACACGACTGGCAATGCTGACAGCCTTCTTCGTAAACTAAGGTTGGAGCATCACACATCGGACACAAATCAAGATGCAAGGAGGTATGGCGGCCTTCCGGCTCTGCAGTCCGAGCAGCAGTCCCCTCTCCGGTATGCGCCGCCGCCACTTCTATGGCCTCATTGCGGAGGTGAGATTCCAATAGCTGACCGATGGCGTCCACCACACTGAGCACCCGCCCAGGCCCAAATCCCATTTGGTTGGCACCCCCAATACCCTTGAGTTGCTCGGCCACCAATTCTAGGCGACGTCTTGGGCTTAGGTTGCCACTCGAACGTAAGTACAGACTAATGACACGCCCTAACGACTCCATAAACGACTGCACTTCAGACCCAGCTCGTCCCAAAAGCATAAACACTTCAAAAGGATTGTCATCCACTTCATTAATCACGACGCGCGCTGTCCCTGCGGGGGTCTCCTTGCGGTATGTCCTCCCATGAATTAAGGACGGCACCGGGTACACTTCGGCCTCCGCGTTAGGAGTTGTTCCCCACGATATGGTCGCGGCCTCGGAGTCCTGGGGTGTCTTCTCTTCTGCTAAGTGCAACACTTGCTCACTACGGCTTTGATCGCGATAAATCGTGACCCCCTTGCATCCGAGGTCGTAAGCCAATTCATACAGCCGTTCTGTATCTTCAACCGTATAGGTACTCGGCGCGTTGGCCGTCTTGGAAATACTGGAGTCTGTCCACTTCTGGATCGCCGCTTGGACGTAGACATGCTCTTCGGGGGTTAGGTCCATGGCTCCGACGAAATAAGACGGCAACTCTTCGTCCGGATGCGCAGCTTTCCACTCCGCGGCCACCGGCACATATTGCTCATCAAACCCCAAACGCGATTGCCTAAAGTAGGTCAGGGCATAATAGGGTTCAATGCCTGTACTAGTGCCGACCATCGTACCCACAGTGCCCGTGGGGGCCTGGGTTAAAATGGTGACATTGCGCACGCCGTGCTCATGGATAGCGTGACGCAGGTCATCCGGCAGGCGCTTGATAAAACCGCTTTGAAGATACAAATCGGGATCAAATGCCGGAAAGGCCCCTTTTTCACGCGCCAACTCCACGTCGTAGGAATACGCTTCCACCGCAATAAATCGGTACAACTTCTCAATGAATTCCAAGGATTCCGGGCTGCCGTAGCGTAGTCCCAAACGAATCAAGAGTTCGCCCAGTCCCATTGTGCCCAAGCCGATGCGCCGTTCCTTTTGTTGGTTGTCGTAATTTTGTTGAAAAAAGTAGGGCGTGGCATCGACGATATCGTCAAGAAACCGTGTGCCCACCCGAACAGATTCACGCAAACCTGTCCAGTCGACATCGTGGGCCTTGGGATCATAAAACGCGGCAAGATTGACGTGTCCGAGAGTACACACACCCCAAGCGGGTAGCGGTTGTTCTGCACAAGGATTGGTGCTAATCAACGGATTAAAGTACCAACTATTGGAATCCTTTTCGTGGCGTTCGTCAAAGACAATGCCCGGCTCTGCTGCTTGCCATGCGCCTTGAATGATTTCACGCCAAATCTTGCGAGCCTTCACGGTCTCGTATAAAACAATCGGTTTGCCTGCTTTTTTCCATGTTTCTAAATTGCCATCCCACATCGTATCATAATCCGGATCCGTCGTATCCGGAAATACCAATTGCCAATCCTCGTCGGCTTTAACTGCAGCCATAAACGCATCCGAGATGCGGACACTAATGTTGGCATTTTCCACCATACCGGGCGTCTTTTTAACTTCGATAAAGCGCCATAAATCGGGATGCCAATCTTCAATTTGCAGCATCAATGCGCCGCGGCGCGACCCGCCTTGCTCGACAAGCCCTGTTGCCCGCGAATAGAGATCCATCCAAGATACCGCCCCAGAGGAACGCCCATTGACACCCCGAACCGCAGCGCGTGACGGGCGCAAGGATGAGATATTGATACCGACGCCACCGCCCCGGCTCATAATTTCAATCATTTGCCCTAAGGTCTCGACAATGCCTTCGCGACTATCCCGCGGGCAGGGAATGACATAGCAGTTAAAATATGTCAGTTGCTGTTCGGTTCCAGCGCCGGCCCAGATGCGGCCGCCAGGAATAAAGCGCAAAGCGGCGATTTCCTGGGCAAAAGCTTGTTCTGTTTGCGCCCGGACCGCTTCTGGCTCGACTTGCGCCACGCCTTGTGCAATACGTTGAGCGACTTCATAAATGCTGCGCTCCAAAGGCCGGTCGCAGTCAGCAATCTTTCGTTCAATGAGGTCTCCTTTGGCTGGTCCCGTGAGCAACTCAATGGACAAATACCCATCGGGCAAGATGTCGCGCACAATGCCAATATCTTTCTTGGGCCACTTCGGATGCGGTTCCACCAGCGCAATGGCCAAGTCCCCCACGACAAAACTGCGGGTCGGATCCTTTACGGTATAACGGTCTAGAAATATTTTCCAGCTCAATTCGGACGAAAACCCATGAGACAATTCCAAATGTTAACCCTCCTGATTATGATGCGGATGGATAAGGCGCTCCAATTCTTGGCGAAAGCCCTCAATATCTGTGAACTGGCGGTAAACAGACGCAAATCGTACATAGGCGACCTGATCGACCACTTGCAGCCGATTCATCACTAATTGCCCAATATGTTGGGAAGACACTTCCCCTGTGTGCTGATCGCGTACTTCCCGTTCTACTGCCTCTGCGACTTGTTCTAGTTGCTCCAAGGTTATCGGACGTTTTTCGCACGCAGTGAGCATCCCTCGTAAAATTTTGGCACGATTGAACGATTCTCGCTGCCCATCTTTTTTTACCACCCATATCGGTGCCTCTTCGATCCGCTCGTAAGACGTAAACCGCTGGTGGCACTGCAAACATTCACGTCTCCGGCGTATTTCACGCCCCTCATTCGCAGGCCGTGAATCAAGCACCTTGCTGTCAGGATACTGACACACCGGACAACGCATATTTCAAAACCCCTTTATGTAGTACTAGCTGCATTATAATACCACAATATGTGGCGCACAAAAGGATAAGATGATATTTATTGCGGAGATTCTTCGACACGCCGCGACCGCCATGCCAAAAGAAGCACCGCCGCAATAATCGACACCGCGCCTAAATCTTGAAAGCCGCGAAGGGTGACCCCTAGCCATAGAACCGACCCCGCCGTCGCCACCAAAGGTTCGGCACTGGCCACCACACTCGCTATGGCCGGAGAAATATTGCGAAGACTCGCTAAGTACAACCAAAATGCTGCTAACGTTCCGAGGAGTACCACAAAAGCGATGAGCAGAATGTCAGAAAGCGACCACCAAGGAGCGTTGGGAGACCATACCGGGGCCACCGCCTCAGACAAGATGGCACCGCCGATCATGCCCCACCCCACAATACGCGTGGAACCCCATTCGCGCAATAAAGAGCCAGGATACAACGTATAGAAGGCTAACGCTATCGCCGACGTGATGCCCCAACTCAATCCTCCGAATGAGAGGCGCAACATGCCAAATTGGCCATTGGATACGAGCAGCCAGGTCCCGCCCAACGACAGTCCCACAGCCACCATTTGCCGCCAGGCGGGCATAGTTTTAGAAGCCAGCGCCACGTACAAGATGATGAAAGCGGGCGCTGTATATTGCAATAACGTGGCGGCCGCCGCGTTGCCGTCACGGATGGCCGCCATATAGGCATATTGCACCAGCCATAAGCCAAATACCGCAAAGATCAACAGGCGCATGCGAGCCCGTGCGTCGAGTAATGGCGCCACGACGTAACGCCACCCTTTTTGGCGCCATACGACTGCGAGAATGCTGACTCCCGCAATACCCATGCGCACACTCACGAGCCATCCGGCACTTAAATGCGCGGAATCAAAGAGTTTTTGTGCAGCTACCGCCGAAAGGCCCCAAAAGACAGCCGCAATCAACGCCATCGCAAATCCGAACCCGTAAAGGGATTTTGCAGGGATCAGCGATGGCGAATGGTCTGTGGTCGCCATAACCGTTCCTCATCCTTTAGAAGCCTACAACCGTGTCTCAGTCATGCGGCTTGGATAGTATGTGATAGCCGTAGTAGCCAAATCCAATGATCAGGAAAATGCCCAACCATAACGTTCCGCTTCCCACCAATCCGCCGGCTGTTAGCAAGACCCCCACGATTTCTCCCCATTTGACCCATTTTAGCCGCGGCCGTTGCCGTTCTAATGTTGTCCATCTTCTCGTCAGCATCGTGCCATCTCCTTTTTGGATTTACTGCCCGAACGCGAACGGAACCATACCAATATTGCCGGACAACGTCGCCATCAAAAAGCCACGGGGGAAGATGATCGGCGCCGCCGGGCCAATCGGACCAAGCCCCAGTTGTTGGCTACGGACAATCGTCCCTGATGAGGCCTGCATTTCCATAACCACGCCATTATGCAGCCCTATCCATAAGTACGGACCACTGGCCACGGGGTTCGCTGTCAGACTCGCGGGCAAAGACCGTGCCCAGACCAGACGGCCCGTGACCGCATTGTATGCCCGCAGGGTCTTTGCCGCAGGGTTTCCGATAAAGACTAGTCCCCCATGCACAAAGGGAATCCCTTCTTCTTCTTGGTCTAGTCCTAAATAGCCGCCTCCGGTAATCGTGGACCACAAAATCCGCCCACTACGCGCATTGAGTGCAAACAATCGATTGTCAAGCCATGTTCGGCCTCCGGTTACATTCACTATACGAGGGACGCCTGCAATATACAATATCCCCTTTACGACGATCGGACTGCAATCCGACAGCCCGCTTGCCACCGGAATATTTTTGGCCCACCCAATGTGGCGTGTCGCGACATTAATGGCCCACACGGTCGAACGCGTAGCAGGATAGGATTTCATATAAACATTCGTGGCAACGTAAAGAATATGACCCACGATAACGGGCGAGGACATGCTGTCAAAGCCCCCTAAAAACAGAGACCACATTAGGTGCCCATTGTTGGCATTTAGCGCAATTAGGCGTCCCCCGCCCGTCACTTCATAGACTACGCCGTCTTGTATGACCGGAGTCGGCATGTCCTCACCGTGCGTGGGGGTGAACCACAGTTCTTTCCCTGTAGCTCGACTCAAGGCCATGACACCATTTGTTCCTGAGCCTCGAATCCATCCTTGCCGTGATGAAAATTCTCGAAATGCATTATTCCCTAACCCCACAATCACGCGGGATTTGGTCACAAGCGGTGTGGTCATCACCATATTGGGAACAACATCAGACCACAAGCGTTTGCCGGTTTGCAAATTCCACGCGACCACCGCGCCCCCATTGGATCCTGCGTAGGCATCATGCCCCACGACAGCCGGTTGATCCACCACTGCGCCATTCAGATGTAACACATACCCCGTGGCTAAAGGCTCAGACTTGGACCATGTCCACGCCGTGTCATGCGTGGCACCCGCCTCAAACGCCGTCCAAGTTGAGGGTACCGACACGGACGTGGACCAACGGCCAAAGGCCGCAAAAGATGATACCGAGGTAGGCACGGGCACATGGGACACGGGTTTGGGCTTGGCATTCCATGTGGGCGACCAAATTATTCGATGGTAGAATCCCGTAGGCATGGCCAGTCCCACCCATAAGGGGAAAAGATAGGCCGTAGAGATCCCTAAGGCCCCAATAATCAGAAGAGACCCCGCACGGGCAAACCGTGTACGGAGCTGCCATAGGGCCATCAACCCCGACGCCAGGGCCATAATCAGCATAGGCATCATGGACAAAAAATAATAATTAAACTTCGACCGGGGCGTTAACAGCCATGTGCCATAAAAGACGAAGAGCCACACGACGAAAAAGATAGTCACCGGCCGCGTCCTGTGCTGACGAATATCTTGCACCACGAGCATCATCAGTCCCAGCAATCCCAACCAAATAACCAAAGGATTGGAAAAGGCTAAGAGACGAATCGTGGCGTGCGCTTGGGTGATCCACAAATACGCGGTGGGTCGAGGTAAGAGCATCCAGGTCCACGCATTAGCTGTCCACGGGTGGTAAAAGCGTAACGTCCACATATTTTTGAGAATCAGCCACTGCAATTTGCCCCATGCCTCAAACACATTACGTGGCAACCATGTCTGATGAAAACCACTAGGAAAGGCGTAGGCATACGTAAGAAAATAGGTCACCAACGGAATAATGGTCACCGACAAGGCGATCAATAAGCGGCGTGGGGATCGCTGAACATGGCGCCATGACCATGCCAACACAATCCATGCCATTAAAATCGTTTGCGCTCCAATCCACTTAGCCGAAAATCCCAAACCCAAGCTGATCCCAAATCCCCACAAGGTGACACGGGACACACTTGCGTCTTGGCGTATGCGTGCCCAAATGGTCCACAACCAATATAAATTGAAAACCACGAAAGGAAAAGCAATGGAATCGAGCAAGGCCACACGACTGGTGCTGACCATAAGGCCATCCACCGCGCTCAATGCGGCAGCAATGCCAGCGGTCCAGCGGTTATCAAAAAGCGCCATCGCGAACAAATAAATAACAAGCGGCACCAACGACCCTAGGAAGGCACCAGGCAACCGCCAAGCCCATGGGTGATTGCCAAAGAGCCAAATCGAGGCTGCAATGACTTCTTTAGCGAACGGTGGAGCCGACAACAAATTTGGATCAATGCCATAGACTAGGTGCGGAACAAGTACGGGAGGCTTGCGGTGAAGCAATACATCAGCGGCCGTCACGTAATAATACTCATCATAAATGAGTCCATGATACGCACCTAACCCAATGAACCGGGCCAAAAAAGCCACGACCTCAATGGCGGCGAGAATTCCCCACTGGGGTCGTAGGCTCGGAATAATTGTTGTCTTGTGATTAACTTTGGCGTAAGAAAGCGACGAGAACACATCCTTCTAGGCCTTAAACGTTGCCCTTGGTTCTACTAATGATGATGGTTAGAGTATAACGCCAGCATCGTGGAACTTTCGAGCGGTAGATTGTGGCGTTATTGCCACCACCGCAAAAAGGGCGTCACCAAACGCTCCAGATTCGGCCGGGTAATATCATCGCCTTCCAGTCCAAAGAACAGCGACACCCAGTACCAACGCCACTCGGGCAGCGTTTCGAGATAGTGCAAAACGTCTGGTACTGACGTAGATTGCGCGACGCCTCCCACTACCCCCATGTCAAAGACCGGCTCGGCCAATTCCAATTGGCCGTGTTCGTGAATACGCCAATGGAACGCGTGTTTAAAGGGTCCTACGAGCGGTGTAAAGCCAGGCACTAAACCATTGGTGACCGATACCCATAAATGCACGGGCAATTGACCGACCAATGAAAAGAATGTTTCACGGAATTCCCCATCGTGACTTAGCGCCATAAAGGGCCAAGGCTCATACATGATAAAGCGGGTTGGCACATTGTACGCTCGCGCTTCCGGGCTCAACCCTTTGTCCAGTCGGTACCCGACCCGCTCGATCGATCCCCGTTGACTCACACCTACCTTGAACGCGCCAAGATCGCGTGACAATGCCCTAGGCGCTGCCCACCACTCCTGGCCGTCCGGAAATGCGATGGTCTCTTCGATTACCGGCGATGCTTCTGCTCGCATTAAGATCTCTTGGACCACATCAATCGTGCGTTCACGATTTTTCGTTGCCGTCATTGTCCACGGTCTAATTTGCCTTGATGGCGCGATTTGGTGCCCACGGTTTCACGTCCGGGACACACATCAAGAAATTAGACCTTCCTCCTCTCGGCGCTAGACTCGACCGCAGTCGGTCTCTTATCCCAACAGTCTTTGGTGTTCAATTTTTATACAGTGGTCTTCCACGACCGCTAAGCCCGCGGCTTCCGCGATGCTGCGCGCGACCTCGTTGGCAATGCCCAATTGCAGCCATAAGGCCTTAGCACCAATGCGCACCGCACTCTCGGCAACAGGCGGCGTATCTTCCGCTTTACGAAAGACATCGACCACATCTACAGGAAACGGAATATCTTCTAACCGGGCATAAACGCGCTCCCCTAAAATGGTCTCTTCACGCGGATAGACCGGCACGATGCGGTATCCGTGGTTTTGCAAATATTGAGCGACCTGATAGCTGGCGCGGTCGGGCTTGGGAGATAATCCGACTACGGCTACGGTATGGCTCTGCTCTAATAATTCGCGCATCATTTCATCCGTCATTTTCACCATCTCCCCTCTTGGCGTATAGATCGTTCTGTTTGATGACAAAACGTCGCGTTAATCAATAGGGGTCAACCATGACCGGTAGGCGTCGCTTTCCCCACGCACCACTTGGTTGTACAAGGATTGCAACTGCAGCGTAATTTTGCCTATGGTGCCGTCTCCAACCATCCGGTGATCAATACGCGTAATGGGAGAAATTTGCACACCCGTGCCCACTAAAAATAATTCATCGGCAACATAAAGTTCCGATCGGTCGATTGTGCGACTCGCCGCCGGTATGCCCAAGTCGTGGGCGAGCTGCATAATGGTTTGACGGGTAATGCCTTCCAAAATATTTTCACTAATATCCGGCGTAATTAACATGCCCTCGCGGACCATAAAAAAGTTGGCGGCACTCCCTTCAGCTACATGACCAGCCTCCGTAAGAAAGATCGCATCATCAAATCCGGCCAGATGCGCATCGGTGACCGCCAAAGCGGTATTGACGTAAGATCCCGTAACTTTAGCCCGCGACGGAATGGCGTTGTCTTCTAGCCGGCGCCATGACGAGACCGCGACATGAATGCCTGAAGTCGGTAGATAGTCTCCCAAAGGAACCGCGAACACGCCAAATTCATCGCGAATGCCTTCCAACGTGACTTTAATGACGGGATCCGCTTTAAATGCCAAGGGCCTAATATAAACATCTTCATGAAAGTTTTGTTGAGCCAGAAGCTGGACCGTGCGCTCCATCATCTCGTCCACACTATGGCCTGGGTCAATACGCATAATTTGGCATGACCGTGCAAAGCGCTCATAGTGTTCCCGCAACCGAAAAATGTACAATTTGTCCTGTTCGCGATTGTGGTAGGCACGAATGCCCTCAAAACATCCCGTGCCATAATTCAGTCCATGAGTGGCAATGGACACGGTAGCTTCTTCAAGCGGCAAAAACCGGTGATGAAAATACGCCAATGGCATGATAATCCTCCCAACGCAATAAAGTTTAGATAATGATATCATGGATTGTCTTGTGTCGGGGACGTCATGTTAGGCCATTCCACTTCCTGCCAGACCAATGCCTCTTTGAGAGTGGTTAGAATTTTACGCAGAATTTTGATATGATTACATCACCAAGTAATACCCCGTTCCGTGCCAGAAAGGAGCCGACCGTGTCCAAGAAGCCAATCTCTTTTAAAGACCATAGTCGCAAGCGCCATATGGAGAAGCTCTATCAACGTAAAGCCCGCCGACAGCCGCGGGAATGGGACGATTTCTTGGATTACTGGCACTACTTTTTGCGCAACCCCTTTCAGGTCGCAAGCCAAGGACCGTGGACTGACCGGATGCTGTGGAGCAATGCCATTGTCGCGGGCATATTGGCGGCCCTGCGCGTGGTGGCCTTTATTGGATTTCACGTGATGTTCATGTTAAGTGCTGTCATTAACACGCTCTTTATCGCATTTTTGTTTTATTATGGACTAACATGGGTCATTGTCTGGGTCTTGAACCGCACCGAACCTGGTCGCCGCTCCTATGCCGTAGATACCATTCGGGTTCAAGCCATTGTCTATTCCGGTTGGCTGATTGTCTTAACGCTCATCAGTTGGATTCCTATATCTGGCCTCGTGTATTTGGCTGGAGCCATCTTAGTAATTTTAGGCATTCGGGCTGTCCATCAGTTATATGGCGTGAGCTGGCCGCGTGCTGTCTCTAGCATGTTAGCGGGGTCTGTGAGCATGATCGCGATTATCATGATTTTGAATCACTTAGCTGCGTTGTAACGGTGCCAAGTGACCCCCGAACCGCCGCTCCCTATTAAGCGCCCAACAGCCCTAAGGCCCACCCAATCGCAGCACCAACGGTTGCCGACAATGATGCTAAAATCGCAAATTGCAAACTGCTCTTCCATAGCGCACTCCCGGTAAATTTTCCTTTTAACGCACCAACCACGAGCGCAGCCATAATCGAGAGAGCCCACGCCAAATCACGTGCCCAAATGGTTGAGATGGGTAGCAAAAAAGGAATGATTGGGGGGCTTGATCCGACCACAACAGCCACGGCCATAGTGATAGCGTTGACAAGTGGCGTTTCTTCATGACTCGGATGAACGCCCAAGGCCTCTCGCACCATAAACTTCAGCCAACGCGGTCGACTTGCGGTAATGGTTTTACGCACATCGGGAATCACCGGATCGGGAATTCCGATGTCTTCCAATAAATCCTCAACTTCCTCGGCTTCTTGGTGGGGTTGCCGTGCGATATCTTCTTGTTGCTGGCGAATTTGTTGCCGCACCCAGTCATTTTGCGATGTAGTCGCCAGATACGACCCCACACTCATCGACACCATGGCTGCTCCCACGGACGATAGCCCGGCAATAATTATAGACCCATGCGATTGATGGGAGAGCGCCTCACCTGATACTAACCCTACCGTGGCCACTAATCCATCATTCACCCCAAATATTGCTTCACGCAATAACACCCGGAAGTTTAAAGACAGCCGGGGACGGCGTCCCCCAGCCTTCAGTCCATCGCGTACTCGGCCCCCACGCAGTTTGGTTGACATGCCAACACTCCTTCTGCCAAGAGTGTCTGACGAAAGTCTTGCCCTTATTCAGGTTCTTGACATGCCATCTGTATAATGCGCACCTCATAGTCATTCATGTGTCCGGCGGGCAATGCCTCGGTAGGCCACCAACGAAGGTCTAACAGCTCATGCGCATCAGGTGCCAACGTCACGTCCGGCGCCAGAAGCTTCACCGTATAATAAAAACGGAGCGAGTGATAGGGATGGCTAAAAAACGCAATGAAGTTTTCTTGCATTTCGAGAAAGCGCTGAACACTTACCGTAATCCCGGTTTCTTCCAAGAATTCACGGGCCAATCCGTCCGCCAACGTTTCCCATGGTTCTATCCCGCCCCCAGGCAAATCCCATTTTTCGCTAAAACGCGACTGGGAGAGCAGAACCTGGTGATTGTGACATAACACGCCATACGCGGCAGGGCGGAAGCGAATGCTTTCCGGCGCAAATTCGTGATCGTGGCCATATAAGTCGGGGCAGGTAATCATATGAGCAGGGGGTTTAGGGCGCGCCATCAGGACTTCCTCCTTGTGTGGGCTGCGAAGATGCGGCAGCACGCGCTGCCGCGCGTTCTAAATAGGTGGCAAGATGCTCAACCTGGACCGAGTCGTCTCCAGCTTGTTCTGCACCCCACCGCATTTGCAAGTGACAACCGGGGTTATTGACGAGGATCCGGTTCGGTCGTAAAGCAGTAATGTCTGCCATCTTGGCCGTTACAATCGCCAACGCCCACTCTTGGTGCTCAATATTATAGGTGCCAGCCGATCCACAACACCGGTCTTGCCCGGGATAACCGACAAATTGATCACCTGGCACACTGCTGGCTAACGCCGCCGCATCATCTCCCGCATGCTCGACATTGACCAGGTGGCATGAATTTTGCAATACAACCCGTTCGCCAGACCCAGCAAGCGGTATCTCCTGCGGCTGCTGACGCAATACGGTCGACCAATCTCTTACGCGTTGACTAAACCGTTGGGCTCGGGTAGCCCACTGCTCGTCATGTTCAAACAGCTCCCCATACTCGGACAGCATCGCGCCACATCCGCCCGCTGTGTTGACAACAAGGACATCCCCTGTCGCCTCAAACGCGAGAATATTGGCTTTGGCCATCGCCACGGCTTCCTCGCGTTGCCCGGCATGCAGGTGTAAGGCGCCACAACACCCTTGGCCCTGCGGCGTGACCACTGCTAGTCCCGCACGTTGCAGGAGATTTTGCGCAGCACGGTTTGCATCGGGAAAAATTGCCGACATTACGCATCCTTCAAAGAATGCGACGTCCGGTTTCTTTGAGGAAATAGGCGAGACCGGCTCGGCAACTGCCGCCTGGTAGCCCGTCAATGGCAACAAAGGCAGCAAGGCACGAGGCATTGGCCATTTCCGAAAGGTGTGCCCAATGCCTGCTAAGCGGCGCAGCCGTCTAGGATGTTTGACGGTTCCGAGAATTTGGCGAGTGGCCCAACTGAGCCGACGAGGACGATGCTGAGCCAACGCGGTACGCCCTGCCTCCAAAATCCGGTGATACCGCACCCCCGATGGACAAGCTGTCTCACAGGCGCGGCACGACAAACAATAGCTCAACGATTCCTCAATACCCTGGCCCCATTCAATTTCTTGACGCGTGGCGGCTTCCACCATCGCAATCCTGCCGCGAGGGGAATGGAGCTCACTGCCGGTGAGTTGATAGGTGGGACACGCTGGTAGACAAAAGCCACACTTATTACAATGGTCAATTTCGCTCAAAATGCTGTTGCGTGCCACTGATTGCATTGCTGTATCCCCCTTTTATGTGCGGGATTTTGATGGTCCAAAAATGCCATCCGGATCGAAGACGTGTCTGATCCGGTCTTCGATAGCGTCCCATCCGTCCGTGGGTTGTTGCCAATACTGCCCCTCACTAATCCGGCGGCTCAACCCCTCAAGATTGAGCGGCACGTCATTTGGCCCCGCAAAGATTTCATAGGCGCCTGAGGCCGGATACACAATAAACAGATGGTCCAACGCGACGCGGTTTATGACGTGGCTTAAGTGTGTCGGCAAAACCCCGCCTTCGGCATAGGTACCATGTTGTAGAGCCTGCTGCCATAACCGAGTGCGTTCATCTTCCCACGAAACCCATGCGTCCTCCTCCAGCCACGTCCACGTCAAGCCCGCTTCCCGCCCTTGTCCCTCCACCCACTCCTTGGTTGGTTCTGCACCTGGGCTTTCGTGGGCGATCCATAACTGCGCCTGACCGGGCTTGAGCCGCGTGATGACCACGCCATCGGGTCGGCTAGCGCTCGCTCCAAATTGCAAAGCCATGTCCAGTAATCGATCGACCGTATCACTTTGCGTGTATCCTAGCAGGCGCTGTGGTGCTAGCGGCCGTAGCCGCAAGATAGCCTTAGAGATAAGACCTAAGCGACCCCATGAGCCTACCGCAAGCTTTGTGACATCGTATCCGGCCACATTTTTCATCGTTTTGCGGCCAAAACGCAAAATCTGTCCTCGCCCATCGATCCATTCCACACCCAATACCACATCCCGCCAGCCTAGCAAATACGCGTGGCGCCAGTTCCTGGCGTTGGCAGCAATCATCCCGCCGACCGTTGTCTTGGGGCTACTATAGGGAAGAAACGGACTCTGCAACCCTTCGTGCCGTAGCCACTGTGCAAGCTCCGATGCGCTCATCCCAGCCTCAACTTCCACCGTCAGATTGTCTTTATCAAAATCCACAATCTGGCGCAAATGCGACGTGCTTAGCGGCGTCGTCAGGGGGCGGCCGGTCATGGCCCAGCCCGTAAAGTATCCTCCGACGCTAAGTTGTATACCCGCTTGGCGCGCGTCCATGACTGCCTGGCTGGCCTCTTGGGCCGTGTTGGGCGTCCATGTGTGATCTGAAGGTTCTTCCCAATGGGGATCTGAAGGGCGCACAGGAGGCGGTAGCACGACTTTGAGGGGATTCAAGACCCCGCTGGGGTCAAACGCGTGTTTGAGATCGGACATCGTTTGCCGTTCCCGAGGTCCATACATCAGCGCCAAATTTTCCAACTTGTCAATGCCAATACCATGCTCCCCCGTGATCGCTCCCCCACGGTTGACACACGCCGCTAAAATGTCGTGATCCGCTTGGCGCATCCGCGCCACTTCGTCGGCATTTGCCGGGTCATAGGTAATGATAGGGTGAAGATTGCCATCGCCAGCATGGGCCGAGCAGAAAATATTAAAGCCATGGTGCTGTCCAATGACAATGACGTCGCGCATCATCTCGGCCAACAAAGGCCTTGGAACGGTCACATCTTGAATCCATAAGTGGGGCGCTATGCGAGCCGCCGCTCCATAATGAGCACGGCGCCCTTTCCAGAGGGCGTCGGCTTCTAGCGCGCTCTGGGCAATGCGGAATTCGTGGGCTCCGCCTTGCGCGGCGATGTCAGCAATCGCGGCCGTTTGGGCCTGTACCACGGCCGAAGGGCCGTCCACTTCAATTAACAAGACGGCGCCCGCATCTACAGGATAGCCAGCGTGCACAAACGATTCCACAATTTCCAACGATTTCTTATCTAACAGTTCCAGCGTGGAGGGAACGATGTGGTGCGCAATAATGGCAGAGACGGTGTGCAAAGCCTCGTCGACCGACGCGAACACCGCTAGCATCGTGGCCGTCTGTTCAGGTTGCGGGGCGATTTGCGCCGTGATTTGTGTCACAATGGCCATGGTCCCTTCGGACCCTGTTAAAAGACCCGTGATGTCCAAGCCTACACGGTAATCGCGTGCCGTTGGTGTCAAGAGGCGGCGACCGTCGGCTAACACCACTTCCAACTGGATAATGTGATTGACGGTCACGCCGTATTTCACGCAATGTGGGCCCCCAGAGTTCTCGGCCACGTTGCCGCCTAATGTAGAGATCCGGTGACTAGCGGGATCTGGGGGATAAAAGAAATGCCACGACTGAAGCGCCACTTGCAGATCAGCATTAATCACTCCAGGCTCGACCACGGCTTGACGGTTTAGGACATCGACATGGCGGATGTGGTTCATGCGCGTCAACGACAAAATAAGGCCCCCTAGGACAGGCGTTGTTCCGCCGCTCAGGTTAGACGAAGAGCCCCTTGCCAAAATATAGACGCCTTGGGCTGCCGCGATTTGAACCGCTGTTTCGACCTCTTGAGCCGACTGCGCAAATACCACGACATCCGGCCAATGGCGCTCGCCGGTAGCATCATAACTAAACGCCAATAGGCGTTCACGGTCACTAATGACCTGATCAGGCTGTAGCGTCGCGTTCAGGGCGCTGACAACGCCTTGAACTGCTGCGCTGTCCGCTCGCGACGCCCTTGCGCCGGCAACCCATAGTCGGTCAAGCTGTCCCGCTAAGGCTCCCTGCTTATGCATGCCTGGTCCCCCATTTGTCAATGCATGACGTCTCTACCACAATAAAGCATGTCCCGGGATCGGCCGTCTCCGACTCCGAATGAATTCTTGCAATTCCGGGTTAAGGGGACGCTCCTCGTACGTCGGTTCCTCGTTTTTTTTCGTACTAGGAATTTCTTCCATGACATAGAGTTCATCAAGAGAGTCGATCCGGTCAATAAAGAGAACTCCTTCTAAGTGGTCGACTTCATGCTGAATAATGCGCGCATCAAAACCTTCAAAGCCCCGGCGAAAGGGTTGCCCCGTCTGTGTCCATCCCGACAACTCGATGTATTCAGCGCGCCGGGTCGGACCGTAGATACCAGGCACACTAAGACACCCATCATAATCCTTCACTTCTCCACGCGCCCGAATGATTTTGGGATTGATGATGATCTCAGGATCCTGGCCTTTCGTGCTTTTCCAGATGAATATTCGTAGGCGGGCTCCAATTTGCGGTCCGGCAATTCCGTATGCGGACACTGTATCCCACGTGTCCATAAGATCCTGACTAACCGTCAGAACCTCTTGTGTAACCGATTTCGCCTTAATTGTCCTTTGCCGCAAAAAGTCATTACGACTGGCAATCGTCCAAATTCCTTGCTGCACTCGCGTCAACCTCGTCATTTAAAGTATGGTGACTCACATTCCAGGATGCCCAATCGTTTAAACCGCTCGCTAATATAGTCGATGGGCGTATGTTCTACTCCATTATATCCGGGTTTGGTGTAGACATTGATCGCATCCGGAAAAGCCTCTCGGAGGATGCGTCGTATCCGTCGCCCTGCCGCATCCGCATCCGTAAAAATAATGACGGTATGGTGTCTGACCGCCTTGCGAATGCGTTCGAGTCGGTCTTGGTTGGGAATCCCAAAGGTCAGAATAATCGGGATTTCAGGTGGTATCACGGCCCGCAATCGGGAGCGGTCATTTTTTCCTTCGACGATAATGGCAAATGGTTCTTCCAGCATCGGGACGCAACCTGGCACACAAAAGCCTACCCAACAGCCCAATGGTCCAAAACGGGTATTCCGGGTAGCGTCCTCCCGTGACCAGGAATGCTAGCTCCTTTGTGGGCAAATTTCTTCCAAAGGAAGAACGCACGACCGGGAGGACGATTCAACGCCACGCCGACTGATTCGTGCTTTAAGACCGTCTGCACAAACCAGACCCTTGATCACCCTGTACCACGCTCTGCACACACCCAGCAGCACGTGGTGAGGATTTGTGCCCTTTCTGTTCCAAGCCGTTATCCAATCCTATTCAGTTTCTTATACTCGGCAGACCTCTCGACAAGTTGCCTTGTCTCGTATTTTATCATTGACGACTGCCCTTGCCACGTCGTGACCACGAATTTCCTCGCGGATGCTCTGCTATACTCGTATTAAGTAAACATTTTGAGGAGGACGATCATCGTGCGGACCGTGACCTTTGCGAGCGACGCGCGCTCCTTGGCGGCTTTAGGCCAGGGGACGTGGAAAATGGGGATAAACCCTGAACACGCAAGCCAGGAAATTGCCATCTTGCAAGAAGGATTGACTCATGGTTTGCAGGTGATTGACACCGCGGCCATGTATGCAGACGGGGGCGCTGAGCAAATTGTGGGGCAAGCCATAAGAGGTCAGCGCGAACGCGCTTTTGTGGTCAGCAAGGTCTGGCCAACGCATGCAGATCGTGATGGGGTGCGGCATTCTCTAGAGGCATCGCTTAAGCGATTAGGCACCCCCTACTTAGATTTATTTCTCTTACATTGGCCCAGTGCTCGCGTACCCCTGAAAGAGACCATGCAGGCTATGGCGAACGCTTTCCACGAAGGCCAAGTCAAAGCCGTCGGGGTCAGTAATTTCTCTGTTGCCCTTATGGAACAAGCCCAAGATGCGTTGAGAGACGTGCCTTTAATTGCCAATCAGGTCGAATACAGTTTATTTGCTAGGGAGGCAGAGACTCGTGTTATTCCTTATTGCCAAGCGCATAACATAGTCGTCATGGCGTATTCTCCAGTTAAAAACCTCCAAGAAATAGGAACAGACCATCCGGGTTATCAACTTTTACACGAATTGGCAACCCAGTATCACACCAGCCCGTATACGGTGGCGCTTGCATGGGCAATTCGGTCCCCCCACGTGATAGCGATTCCGAAAACGGCAAATCCTGAACACCTTCACAGCAATGAGAAGGCGCTGACGCTCGAATTAAGCACGGCTGACCTTGACCGACTGGACGCCGTGTTTCCAGCCAGTGGCGAGGACATTGCGGTACAGTATATCTCCTAGCTCAAGACGCTCCCGCTGGGGTCTTGGTCATGGGCAGAGCCGATTAATTAGGAACAGGCTATGCCCACCCGGTCATGACCGGGTGGAAGAGGGAGCGCGTAATGCCCAGCAAATAATCTCCAAGGTGGCGGGGCCAATCATGACGCCCCATCATCTGGCCGCGCCTCGTCCCACCACCGTAGAAAAAGATCCATGGAACTACGCCTGACCCGCAGTTCTTGCGACCACTGGTTCAAACGTTCCCTGCCCTCTGGCGTAATTTGATAAAAGCGCTTGGGAGCGCCCTGCCCTTCCGTCACCCAAGAGGACGTCACCGCTCCCTGGCTTTCCAACTCACGCAATAGACGATAGACGCCGCCACTGTCAATGACCCAGACCGGCGGCAACTCATCTTGCAGCCGTTTCAAAATCGCTCCGCCATGGCTCGGCTGTTGATAAATAAAGAGCAGAATAAAGGCTTCTAAATGTTTTCCGGTTTGATATCGACGTCCCGGTTCCATTGCGTTCGTCACAACAATCCCTCTCATTCTCTTAGTTCAGCTGAGCCCTTGTTCTCATCAATCAAAACGCATCTTCTTGCAAAAGGTCACGCCCGACAATCAAGGTGTGAATCTCATACGTTCCTTCATAGGTGTCGACGGTCTCCAAATTGGCCGCATGGCGCATACTGTGATACTCTGTACTAATCCCATTGCCGCCCAAAATTTCACGCGCCTGACGCGCAATCATTAAAGCGGCGCGGGCGTTATGGCGTTTCGCTAAAGAGACATGAGCATAGCGCAAGGTATGATCGGCGTATAAGTGCCCCAGTTGACGCGCCAACAATTGCATTGTCACTAATTGTGATTCCATATCCACAATATGGGCTTGCACGAGCTGTGTCGCCGCGATGGGTTTGCCAAACGCCACACGACTCTTAGCATACAAGGCGGCCTCGGTTAATGCATCAAGGGCCGCGCCGATTGTCCCCCACACAATACCGTAGCGCGCTTGGGTTAAACAGCTTAAGGGGGCTCCTAGCCCCCGGGCGTCGGGCAATTGATACGACTGCGGAATTTTGACATGATCCAAATATAATTCCGAGGTGGCCGACATGCGCATCGATGCTTTCGTGCGAATGGGTACGGCATGAAAACCCGGGGCATCCGTTGGGACAATGAAGCCCCGAACAATCCCCGCATCATCTTTAGCCCAAATGACCGCAATGTCGGCCAAATGGCCATTGGTAATCCATCGCTTCGCCCCCGAGATTACATAGAAATCCCCGTCTTTCGCAGCGCGAGTCGTCATCGCGGCCGGATCCGATCCGGCATCGGGCTCGGTGAGGCCAAAACACCCAATCAGTTCGCCCCGTGCCATTCGCGGCAAATAGGTGCGTTTTTGCTCTTCGGTCCCATACCGGTAAATAGCGTACATCGCCAGGCCGCCTTGTACTGAGGCAAATGAACGCAGTCCTGAATCACCCCGCTCCAATTCTTGCATCATGACGCCATAAGCTAAGGGAGATAAACCCGAACCCCCATAAGCTTCCGGTAGTGTCGGCCCCAGTACCCCTAATGTTCCTAATTGAGGGATCAAGTGACGCGGAAACTCTCCCGCCTGCCACCATTCTCCCGCATGAGGCATGACTTCGCGGTCGACAAAACGGCGGACGGTGTCTGCCACATCCACTTCTTCCTCAGTCCACGTATCTTTTAGGCGATAGAAATCTTCAATCTTTTCCATTATTTCCTGATTAGCCATTGTACAATGTCCTTTCTCCCCAATGTCCTGGTGCTTCTCTCGCCCTGACTTGTGGGCGCCTTGACCTTTCGTTAGGCCAAGGCGCCTGATTCCGGATACGGCGTTAACGCGCCTCTTCTTCCGACAATGCCGTCTCGAGCACGTCCAACGCTTCATCCAGCATATCCAAGGGGGTATTTAGCGGAGCCAAAAAGCGAATGTTGTTCCCATAGATCCCCGCTTTCAGCATAATCACGCCACGCTTGAGCGCGTTATGCAAAACCCGGTTGGTGAGCTCTGTAGCCGGTTCTTGCGTCTTAGGGTCGGTAACGAGCTCCATCGCGACCATCGCCCCTAAACCGCGTACATCTCCTATGACAGGGTGCCGCCCTTGCATGGCTTTCAAGCGCGCTTGCAAATGCTCCCCTTGCCGTACTGCTTGGTCCAACAGGTTTTCTTCTTCGAAGATATCTAAGACTGCATTGCCCGCGGCAGTGGCCAGAGGATTGCCCACATAAGTCCCGCCAATTTGGGAATCTCCCGGGCCATTCATCACTTCCGGTTTGCCCATCACCCCCGATAATGGGACGCCATCGGCAATTGACTTGGCCATGGTGAGCAGATCCGGGGTAATGCCGGCGTGCTCGGTCGCAAAGAATTTACCTGTACGGCCAAATCCCGTTTGGACTTCATCCACGATTAATAGAATCCCATATTTTTCCGTAAAAGCGCGCAACCACGGCAAAAAGCTTTTCGGCGGGACGATAAAACCCCCTTCCCCCTGCACGGGTTCGACAATGACGGCCGCCACATCCTCCGGTGCCACTTGAATGGTCAACGCCTCTTCAATGGCTGCATAACAGGAGACATCGCACACATGATGGGGGTCACCGTGGCGGTTGGGACAGCGGTAAGGATACGGAAAGGGCACACGGTAGACTTCAGGAGCAAAGGGCCCCATGCCGGCCTTATATGGATGAACTTTGCTGGTTAACGTCATCGCCATCAATGTGCGTCCATGAAACGCCCGTTCGAAGGCGATTATGCCCTTACGGCGTGTATACGCCCGGGCGATTTTGACAGCGTTTTCCACCGCTTCAGCGCCGGAATTAAAGAAGACGGTCGTCGCCGGATGGCCTCCGGGAAAATGGGCATTAAGACGTTCGGCAAGACGGACATAGCTTTCATAAGGCACGACCGTAAAGTCTGTATGTAAAAATCGGTCCACTTGCTCATGCAGCGCTTTTCGCACTTTGTCATGGGTATGGCCCACATTGAGAACCCCCACCCCCCCTGTGAGGTCAATGAAGGTATTGCCATCAATATCGGTTAACAAGCTACCATGGGCATGATCCACCACGAGTGGGGCATAAACGGATGTTGCCCTTGGGGTCGCTTGCGGCAGGCGGTCTAGTACGGCCGCTGATTTGGGACCAGGAACAGTTGTTTTCAAGGCGATATATTTGGTTGTCGCTGCCATAAACGTCCTCCTCTAGTGCGTTGGTCCTCAGTCATCAATCTGAGCCCGTTGCAACTTTCCACTAAAATCAACATAGACGGCTTTCCACTCGCTAAAAAAGTCCAAAGCCGCAGTTCCCGCTTCGCGGTGCCCATTACCGGTCCCGCGTGTTCCGCCAAAGGGCAGATGAATCTCCGCGCCCGTTGTGCCGGCATTGATATACACTATGCCGGTCGCAAGGTCTCTGATTGCCTGAAACGTCCGATTGACATTCTGCGTAAATATTGACGAACTCAGGCCATAGGTGACTTGATTGTTCGCGGCAATCGCTTCTTCCAACGAGCGGACACGAATCATAGATAACACAGGCCCAAAAATTTCCTCTTGAGCGATTCTCATGTCCATCGTGACGTCTGTAAAGAGCGTGGGCAAATAAAAATTTCCCCCTTGCAACGCAGGATCAGCCGCTATTTGCCCACCGATTTCTAAATGAGCTCCTTCATCTTGGCCAATTTTTACATAACGATGAACTTTTTCCAAGGCTTGGCGATTAATCAAAGGTCCTACATCAGTTTGCTGATCTAATCCACTTCCGAGCTTGAGCGTGGCAATCCGTTCCTTTAAACGGTCGCGCAGGGCACCATAAACGGCTTCATGGACAATCAACCGTGAACACGCAGTGCATCGTTGGCCTGTGGTGCCAAATGCACTCCAGATAATGCCGTCGACAGCCAAGTCTAAGTCGGCATCGTCCATGACAATAATGGCATTTTTCCCACCCAACTCTAAAGATACCCGTTTAAGTCCCGCCCCAGCCACTTGTGCGACGTGACGCCCCGTCTCATTCGACCCCGTAAACGAAATTAACGCCACGTCGGGGTGGGTAATCAGCGTTTCGCCGACTTCCTGGCCGGAGCCAAATACCAAATTCACCACCCCATCAGGGACCCCGGCTTCTTGCAAAATTTTCACTAAATGATACGCCAAATGCGGGGTTTCGGAGGCAGGCTTGAACACGACCGTATTCCCTGCCACGAGAGCCGGAAACATTTTCCACGTCGGAATCGCCATAGGAAAGTTCCAAGGGGTGATAATACCCGCAACCCCAATGGGATCGCGTACGGCCATCGCGAACTTGTCGGGTAACTCTGACGGCGTGGTGTAGCCAAAGCTTCGGCGGCCTTCTCCGGCCATATAAAAGGCCATGTCAATGCCTTCTTGCACATCACCCATGGCCTCTACCTGAACTTTTCCCATTTCCCGCGTCATATCCCGAGCCAAGTCCATTTTGCGGTCCATTAAGATTTGTCCCACACGGAATAAGATCTCCCCGCGCTTTGGGGCGGGAACGAGCCGCCACGTTTTAAACGCGCGTTTGGCCGCGGCAATCGCACGTTCCGTATCCTCCCGGCTCGAACGCGGCACTTCAAGCAATACCTCTCCGGTTGCCGGATCATAGTCTTCTTGAAAAATTCCGTTTGTTGGTGCAACCCATTGCCCATCAATGAAGTTCAGCAAGCGCATCCACTTTGCCCTCCTTAATATACGGACGAAACGTCTTGCTCCTGGGGCTCTATTCCATCGCCCCGTTTCCAGTATACTGAACTTCTATGTCCGCGGGGCGATTTTTGCCACGCCTCAGGCGTTTCCACAAAAATGGATAGGCTAAGCGGGGGTATGGGCTCATCCGCCTCTGGATTGCGTCGCGAATTAACCTTTGATATAATTTCATTTAACTTTAGTACATTTCAGAGGTGGTCGTTCTTGGTTCATCATTTGTCTTCAGATCGCGTGGAAAGTATGGCGCGCAATGGACAAGCCATTGTAGTGGATGTACGCGAAAGCAGCGAATATCGTGCCGGACACATTCCTCGTTCGCGCCACATCCCTTTGAGCCAATTGGTTCATCGCTTGAAAGAAGTCAGTAAGTCCCACACGGTCATTGTTGTTTGCCAAAGCGGAAGTCGGTCTGCGCGCGCTTGTGAACTCCTTAGTCAAGCAGGCTATACGAAAGTTTTCAATCTTTCGGGCGGCATGGCCAATTGGAAAGGCCCTGTGGAACGCTAACCCGTCATTTAGGCGCACAAGGATCAACGCATTATCCGCCGATCTTTGTGCGCTTATGTTTACGACAACGCGAGATAGTTTTCAATATCTTGCCCTGACACAGCCCCATGAGCCAAGCGGACAACACTCGCCCCTGTCGCAAAAAATTCGGTATTGTATGCCGGGACTTCAACTTGGCCGTTTTCTTCATACGGATAGAACGTACCATCAATGGTTACCCCGCTGTCGTATAGACTGCCGCGGGAAAATATGATTTCGGTTTCTTCCACCGTATAGTCAACTTTGACGCCCACCAAACCATCCACGCCGTGGTGTTGGGTGGCATCTTGGCGCATTTTCCGCAAGGCAAGGGAGCGGCTATCCATTAATTTTCGGCTCACACTGGTAAATTCTTGATTGTACCAACTTTGCCCGATGCCGTACTTCGTTGAAAAACCGACGGGCATGCAGTGCCAGTGATATCCTAAGGCCATTCCAACCGGCAACCACCCTTGGCGCAAGAGCTTATAGGTTTCTTCCCCTGACAGTGGACTAATCAACGGATGGCTGGGTGGCTTCACATGGGCAAAGCGCACGGCGGTCCCTAAGATAGTAAAGGAGACGATAGTGCCCTCACGGTGAAAACGATAACGGGCGTTGAGGACTGCGTGAGCTCCCACGGCGGTTGCTTCCATCGACAGACGGGTTAACGCGTCGTCCTTAGCCCGGTAATACGCCCGAACCAAGTTCGAAGCATCCATGTTGCTATCGAGAAAAATGTGTCCTTGACTGTCGGTTGATGCATGAAAATAACAAGCACCACTGACCTGTGCAACGGGCTCCAACTGCAAGTGCTCCGTCAGATAAAAGTCAGGGGCCGAATACGTACTCATCCAAGGCAGTTGCTTATGCACCGTCTTGTTCAGGCGTTCTTTTGCCTTACGGGGCAAATCACCCGCCGCCAACGCCTCTTGATCGGCCTCGACGTCCGCTAAGCTTTGGCTTTCATAGGTCACGGACGGTAAAGAAGCCTCAGACGTTCTGCCTATAGGCGGTTTCGGGGGTCTACGAAATAGCGGCATAACCTGCTCCTTTCGTCGATAGTCGCCTAACCATTCGTATCATTCATCGGCAACACGAGACCTGGGGCTTTAATCGCGGTCTCTTGAAATTTGACAACGGCGGTACCTACCGCGAAAAATTCAATAATGTGCGAATCCCAACTGTGATTGTTCTCATCAAGATGGACGCCAACAATACCCTGCGCCTGCAAATCTGCGGCTTCAAGCTGCATGCGCTCCATGGCCCGTTCCCGTGCATCATAAAGGCCTTGCGTATACGGCAGCAGTTCGCGGTTTTGGCCCATCTGACGAATGCTCGCCAACGCTCCTTGATGGGCGACATGATACACGCACGAACCCATCACTAAGCTAACCGGCCGATACCCCGCTTGCATGAGTAAATAAAAATCTTGGCCGGATAAATCGGAGGTAAACGGCTTATTTTTGATTGTCCGGTGGCTTGTTCCATCCTTAGCGCGTACCGCCGTGCCCACCGCTACAAATTCTGCGACGTGTTGGCCCCATTCTTTGTGACTCACCTGCAAACGCACCCCAATAATCCCATCAGCCTTTAAGGCATCCGCTTCTTCTTCCATACGGCTCATCGCCAGCTCACGGGCATTGTACATGGCTTGCGACAGAACCGTCATTTCTTGGTTTTTGGTCCAGTTCGCTTGTTGATAGCCGATATGGTAGATCGACGATCCCATGACAAGCCCTAACGGGGTAAATCCTGCTTCTTCCACTAAGACAAATTCATTCACGCTTAAATCGCTCGTAAAAACAAAGTGCCCACTATCTTGTTGTAAGCGGGTTAAAGCATCTTGTGGGATATCTGGAAATTCCGGCATGAATTTCATCGACTCGCAATACGGACGTCGTCCGCATCAACGGAGTCTGCCCCCTTTCTCGTGACTGATTTCCTCCAGTATACCAAACGCCACGAGCGAATCCGTGTTGAAGCGTGTGCTATACTAAATATGATAAAAACGTCCGGTCGAAAAGCCAGGCGCATGGGGTTTAGAACGTACAAATCTCTTGGCCTGATATGAGCTGAGTACGGGGCGCTTCACATTCTCACGTAAGGCGGGACAAACGATGCCAGATCCAATTGAAACCGTAGAAGGTTGGTATGCACTGCATGATTTTCGCCAGATTGACCGTACCGTGTGGGCGAAATGGTCACCAGAGGAGCAGAAAGAGAGTCTTGCAGAATTTCGTCAAATCCTTACATACTGGAACCAAGTCGAGGAAACCCGCCAGGGTAGCACGGGCAGCTATCAAATTATCGGGCATAAGGCGGAT
Source organism: Sulfobacillus thermotolerans (assembly GCA_002951815.1). Classification (GTDB taxonomy): domain Bacteria; phylum Bacillota; class Sulfobacillia; order Sulfobacillales; family Sulfobacillaceae; genus Sulfobacillus; species Sulfobacillus thermotolerans. The sequence continues at coordinate 2,455,966 of CP019454.1, read as the reverse complement.
CTGTTGTTTTTAAACATGCGCCCGTCGATGGACGAGTTAGCCGAGATTGAGCTGGCCGTCGATCAGTCGCGCTTAGGCCAAGTTCTACGCAAGCCCTATTCCTATTTCTCGGTGGTAGAACTGAGCAAATATCTTGTCAAATCCGAGCGCGATTTGACGGAACTACCCGGTACCAAAGAGCGCCTTTACCCGATTTTACCGAAAACCCACTACGTGTGCTTTTATCCGATGAATAAGCGGCGCGAAGGACAAGATAATTGGTATTCGCTCACTAAAGAACAGCGGCGTGAGATCATGAAGGGTCATGGGATTATCGGGCATAAGTATGCTGACCGGGTCACTCAGATCATCACAGGCTCACAAGGGCTTGATGACTGGGAATGGGGGGTCACGCTTTATGCTGACGACACCTTGGACTTCAAGAAACTGATCTACGAAATGCGGTTTGATGAAGCCAGCGCGCGGTTTGCAGAATTCGGACCCTTTCTCGTTGGACGGCGCATGACCACAGCCGATTTTCTACGCTGTTTTGCATAATCTCTCTTTCGATTGAGGAGATTTATGCGTGTATTCAACGTCTTGCCGTTATCATATCCCCTGCTCTCTTTCTCCGTTATAAGACAGTAGGGGATATTTTATGGGTTATGGTGCTCACGGCGACAATGATTGTAGTGGAACCGCCAATTTTCGCAAAAATGGTTGAGCTTCGTATCGAGACTATGCTAGCATGTAAACATCTTTCTCAGGAGTGTGCCATCTAATGAACAAGGGACTCATTCATCGCTACCACCCGTGGTTAGGACTACCTGATCTGACCCCCGTGACGTTAGGAGAAGGCTCCACCCCCATGGTCCATTGGGCGGATTGGGGTCCGCATCATATTTGGTTAAAGTTAGAAGGTTGCAATCCCACCGGGTCATTTAAAGACCGTGGCATGACCGTGGCGGTCAGTCAAGCGAAATATGAAGGGGCCACGGCGGTTATCTGCGCCTCGACGGGAAACACCGCGGCATCAGCAGCAGCTTATGCGGGGCGCGGTGGTTTAAAAGCCTTTGTTGTGGTGCCTCATGGCCAAGTGGCACTGCAAAAAATGATTCAGGCCAGCGCCTATGGGGCCATTATCTTGGCGGTCGAAGGCAATTTCGATCAAGCCCTCAGTGCTGTCCGTCACGTTGCAGAATCTGAACAATGGATTGCCTTGGTTAATTCTGTAAATCCCTGGCGGCTTCGCGGGCAAGAAACGGGAGCATACGAGATTCTTGATGACCTTGGGCATGCGCCCGCTGGGTTTGTCCTACCGGTTGGCAACGCGGGCAATATTTCCGCTTATTTTCACGGATTCCGTAGACGCGGTGAGGGACTGCCGCAAATGTTCGGGATCCAGGCGCAAGGCGCTGACCCCTTAGTGCAAGGCCATGATTTGGACAACGTATCGACTGTCGCCTCAGCCATTCGCATCGGTAAGCCGGCTAGTGCTCATCTCGCCCGAGAAGCCGTTGCGACGACACGGGGACAGTTCCGATCTGTTTCTGATGACGCCATCTTGCAGGCGCAAAAAGAATTGGCTCATGGCGGTGTGTTTGTCGAACCGGCTTCCGCTGCCGCCTATGCCGGGCTCAAAATGTTATATCAAGAAGGGCGTCTTCCCGAAGGAGATATTGTGGCGATTTTGACTGGCAATGGTTTGAAGGATTCCGCCACAGCAGGACTGTGGGCAGCCGTTGAACCCCAAGTGGTGTCCAGCAACGAATTGCTGACCGCTATTGCAGACTTAATGACGCCCTAGGAGAGTGAGACTGTGCTTGAAGTGCGCGTGCCCGCTACGAGCGCCAACCTTGGATCCGGCTTAGACAGTCTCGGTCTCGCCTTATCTTTGGAGTTAACGCTCACATATCACCCAAGTTCTTCCCTTCATGTTTTCACTGAAGGAGAAGGGGCAGACGAGTTGCCGACTGACGCAAGCAATTTAATCTGGTCCTGTGCTACAAAGCTGTACGAAGAGGTGACGGGCGAGCCGTTACCGTCTGGCATCGTCCGCGTGACCAATCATATTCCTGTCAGTCGAGGATTAGGATCCAGTGCGGCAGCCGTGGTGGCCGGGTTATTGCTTGGCAATGCGCTATTGCCCCATCCCCTAGGTCGTGCAGCTCTCTTGGAACGTGCTACGGCATTAGAAGGCCACCCGGACAATGTTGCCGCAGCCCTATATGGCGGCTTTGTTTTAGTTTATCGCAATCGCCATCATCAATTAGCGGTTAGCCAATATGCTCCCCCGCCGTTAATCAGTTTATTAGCGATTCCTAGCTATCCTGTGCCCACAAAAGATTCCCGCGCCATCCTTCCATCTCATGTTGCGCGCGACGACGCGATTTTCAATGCCCAACGGGTAGGGCTATGGGTTCATGCCATGGCCAGTCGCGACTGGTCCCTGCTGCGCGACGCGGCTGAGGATCGATTGCATCAACCCTACCGTACCCAGTTGGTGGCGGGGCTTGACGACCTGATTCAAACCAGTTACGCCCATGGCGCGTATTCTGCCACGTTATCAGGATCAGGCCCCACAATTTTAGCCTTGGTGCCGCCTGATAACGTTTCAGACGTGGAATCCGCATGGACTGCGTTAGCCGCCCACTATGACTGGCCCCTCAAGGTGGTGCGTAGTTCTCCAGTTGCTGACGCGGCATCGGTCAAGTTTCACCCTCCATCCACTGCCGCAAGCGACGGGTAACAGGCTCCCCCGATTGCGGCACCGCATGCCATGCGGCGCCGACCGTACGTTGGTAGACTTCTGGATTTTGCAGCGCCTCTACATGGTGCAACCAATCCTCGGGTTGTGTTGCCACATGAATGCCTCGTTGAATGGTCTGCGGCAATGCCATGATCCCGGTGGGACTGCAAATGACGGGTCGACCAAAGCCTATCGCTTCAAGAATTTTATTTTGTGTTCCCGTGCCTAGTTCAACGGGACTGAGGCTAATGCCGGTTTGACGGTAGATCTCTTGAAGATTGGGCACATAGCCATAGGCTATAATCCCCTCCCCCCGAATGCGTTCGCTCCCGCGTCCGACCACATGCAAGCGGTATTGATGGCGAGCCAAGTGGGGCCAAACTGTGCGTAAAAAGCGCTGCAATCCTGTCCGATTGGGCAGATAGGCAAGGTTGCCCACAAAGAGTAGATCACGGGGATTTCCTGGCGGTAGCAAGATTTTCTCCCGTACGGCATTAGCGACCACTTGGGCTGTGACCCCGTGCTCCTTGAGCCATTGCGCATCTTGCCAACCACTCACCCACACATCATCAAAACGCTTGGCCCACGCGACTTCTGCGGCCTCAATTCCGTGCAAGATCCACTGCCGCAAGCGGCCAACATGGGCCTGCTCCAGACGATGGCGAAACAAACCCAAACTATCGGTCAAATCCAAAATGCGGTGGCGGCCCCCAATGAGTGAAGCAAATGGGGCTGTTCGTAACTGAAAGGCTATCACCACATCATAGGCCGTGGTGGGTGGATTTCGCGGCGCGTAATACGCACGTGCCCAGTATAGCGACCGTGTCTGCCACCACGCCTGCATCTGGTGACGCACGTCATAGGTAGGCGTTAGACGCCAGTGATCCACAGACCCCAACGCTTGGGCGCCTTGAATCAGATTATCCAATCGGAGGCGATCCCCTTGAGCCGGCCCCATCAAATCAATCGTCGAGATAATCAAGGTTTTCATGCGCGTCGTGTCTCCGCCTGTAATAAGACCGCTTCCGTTTGCTTGAGTTGGTGCTCCAACGTATAGTGTTCGGCAATGACGGTCTGTGACCTTTGCGCAATCGCCGCATAATGATGGGCCACATATTGCACAGCACGAACCATTGCCGCCGCATCGCCAACTGGAAATAGCAAAGCACCATCAATCGCCGTCATCAAATCGGGCAATCCTCCCACCGGCGTAGAAACCACGGGGATTCCCCGAGCTAACGCGTCTAAAACGGTATAGGGCAATCCTTCTTTAAAAGACGGTTGCACCAACACATCAATTTCCCTAAAAAACTCTTCCGGATTGTCAATCCAGCCCCGCCACAACACCTGCGGGCATGCCTTGACGGCTTCGGTCACAAGAGCGCGTAAGGCGCCGTCCCCCGCTATCATCCAGGTCCATTGGGGATTCATGCGCGCAGCGGTTAAAAACGTCGGCAAGCCCTTCTCTGCAGAAAATCGTCCAAGAAAGCCGATTCTCAACCGGTCGGGGAGGGTGGGTTGATGCCCTTTTTGCACGGTAACTCCGTTTGGAATATACGCCACCAAGGTTTTAGGCGCGACACGCCGTACAAACGCTTCGTCATACCGGGTCATAACAATCACCGCCGCACTGTGCCGACTTCCCCACGTCTCTAAGACCCGGTAGAGCCACCGACTACGTGGTGAGCGCATCGGATCCGTAAAGACCATCCCATGCGCTGTGTAGATGACAGGCACTCCAAGGCGCATACCCGCTCTGCGCGCTAAAATGCCTGCCTTCGAGCTATGGGCATGGACGACGGCTGGTCGAAGATCCCGAATAACCCGGGTCAAATCGCGCAAGGCCACCAGATCGTGCCCCGATATCGCCCGGCGCATAGGCGGCATATAGTGCACCGTGGCGACATGTTCCACGCGTTGGCTAAGCCAGTCCCCTCCACCGTGCACAACATGCACGTCATGGCCGCGGTCTGCAAGATATAACGTCAGTTCTGCCACATGACGTTGTGCACCACCGGCCTCCCCTCCCGTGATGACTTCCACTATTCGCATGGAACCCTCCTGTCTTGCTATCTCTCGTATTATACAGAATTGTGGCAGAGTCGGTGGAATCGGGAAGGATACGGCCTTGTCAGAATCTATCCACGGAATAGCGGAGGATTCTGCCGTTTTAAAGCCCAGGGCACATTTCTTTTCGAAACACTTTCAGTACCTCTCACAAAATTATTTAGAAGATCTCACAAATTTGTCGGCAAAGCCTCTTGGAAGCTCGCGCACATCGTGCTATCCTAAGAATTAAGTTATTCTCATGGAAGTTTATTCGAATCAAGGCATTGCACAGCTCGATTCCGTCGTTGTTACTCACGCAACACCTGTGGTTACCTTGACGCTGATACCCTAGTTTTTCAATGCGAAGAGGTCGTCCTCAACGATATTATTCTTTCGATTATCACTTTTTAAGTATTTTATGCATAAACTTTCATTTTATTGATTATTTGCCATCCGGCGATTTTTTTAGAAAGAAGGCGGATTGATGATGGAAAACTCCCTACAGGCGCTTCGCTATATCGGCATCGAACACGATGCCTGTGCTATTTACGCAGCCATTTCGAAGAAACCTACAGGTGTCGGCACCCAAAGCGTGGCGCTGTGGAAAGTTGGTGTGGAGTCGCTCCGCCAAATGGATCACCGGGCCGGTTGGATTGATGGACGCAGTGACGGTATGGGCCTTTTAGTGGACATTCCGCGCGCGTTATGGGCACAACGATTGTCCGAACATGATATTCCTCTTTCTCCGTTTACCGAAAACTTTTGGATTTTCCAAGTCGTGACGCCGATGACGCAGCGGCGCGACAGCCTTCACACATTAGGTCATGCGCTAATGGGAACGCCCTTTCGGCGTCTTTTATCACATCTGGAGTTAACAGATAATGGGCAAGCATTGGATTCTCATGCCTTATGGCTTGATGACGCGAGTGTGAACCCCCAAGAGATTTACCGCACCCTCGAAGCTCTCGAACGAGCCTTCCCTGGGCGCATCGCTTCGTTTAGTAATACGCATATTGTCTTGAAAGTCACGCAAGGGCCCGAAGCGTTAGAACGGGTCTTAGGAGACCAAACATCGTCCGCGTTTCAGCCCCGCGTCGTCATTGGTCATAACCGGTTTTCCACAAACACGGCCACAGATTTGTCGCGCGTGCAACCGTTTTTAGGTCTAGCCCACAATGGCGAAATTGACACCATCGACCGCCTCCAGCGCGAAATGGCGGCGCATGGAATCCAGACCATTCCGGACGGGAGTGATTCGCAAAATCTTGACCGCCTTATTACCGCACTGGTTTGGCGAGATGGGCTAGGTCACGCCGAAGCCGTTCGTACGGCCATCAGCCCCTCCCCGGCTGTCATCGCAGCGTTGCCCGAAGCCGAGCAGGCGCTGTGGAACAAGGTTCATAGCATTTGGGGACCCTATGCGCAAGGTCCGGCCGCTATCGTTCACCGAATGGGCAATTCGGTCGTCGCCGCGGTCGATGCCTTAGGTCTGCGGCCGTTGTGGATTTTAGAAACTGCAGATGCTTATATTCTCTCATCCGAGCCCGGTATCACTTCCCCTGACCAATGGATTGCAGAACCACAAGTAATAGGGCCGGGACAAATGGTGGCCTTTGAATGGGATGCCACCAGCGAGGTTCGGCGTATTGAGCAACACGCCGTGATGGACCGATTGGCCACGCGTATTACGGGTCCCGAACCGTTATCATGGTCTCGGTCGTCGTCTTCCGTGAGTCCTCAATATCCGGTATGGTGGTTTCGGATGAACGGTTGGCATAAAGATGACGAACAACTCGTGCATACCTTTGCTCAAGAAGGCCGTGAACCCATTGGATCCTTGGGCTTTGATGGACCGTTGGCGCCTTTTTCAGAGTCCGTGGTGAATATCAGTGACTTCTTGCAAGAGACCGTCGCGGTTGTGACCAATCCCGCATTAGATCGTGAGCGGGAATCGGAACACTTTTCCTTGCGCACCTATTTAGGCAAGCGTCCCGCATGGAGCAAGCAAATCAGCCCGTCCGTCATTCCGCTGACCTTGGAGTCGCCCTGGCTCAATGACGAGGACGTGACGGCCATTACTCAACACTTTGAGGGGTTTGTTGCAACTCTACCGCTCACACTGGCTTTGGACGCGGACGAATTGCCCACGTGTCAACTTCTCGCAGCAGCCGCAGTCCAAGCGGTCCGTGATGGCGCAGAACTCCTCCTTTTTGACGACAGTGATGCGGCCAAGACGCCAGGAACCCTTGGCTTAGACCCCGCCCTGGCCATCGCCGCCGTCGACCAAGCTTTGATTGACGCAGGGCTGCGACGGAACACGGGTATTGTGGTACGCTCGGCCATGATTCGCAACCTTCACGATGGGGCTGTACTCCTAGGGCTCGGCGCCAATGCTCTAGATCCCTATTTGATGTGGAGTGTGGCGGGCCCGGAGCAGTTTATCAAAACACGCACGGTGATGGATCATGGTCTCGAAAAAGTGATATCGACCATGGGCATTCACGAATTGGCAGGCTATGGCCGTGTATTCTCGGCTATCGGCTTGCCCGATCCCGTAGCTAATGTGCTCCAGGTCCGTTCGTTTGCCGCCAGCCCCTATGACTCGTGGTTAGACCACCGCCGCCAACAACAACAAGAGCGCAACATGTGGCGGGATGCGTCCACGCGCCTCATGCCCATCCCGCGGGCCACTAACTATGTCTTTAAGGCGGTTAAAAAATTAATCGCTGGATCGATTGACATTGCGACCTATGAAGAGGAAATGCGGCACAACGAGGCGAAACACCCGATCGCGCTACGGCAAACACTATCGTTTCGGACCGAACGCGCCTTACATGCTGACACGCCCGTCTCTTTAGAAGTCGGTGAACATTCGTTACCCTTTGTGATTTCCTCTATGTCTTTCGGGTCTCAGGGGGAGACTGCTTTCCGAGCCTATGCCGAAGCGGGCAAGCGTCTCAATATGCTGTCTATGAACGGTGAAGGTGGAGAAATTCCCGATATGATTGGGCAGTATTACCATTGGCGAGGTCACCAAGTTGCTTCAGGGCGCTTTGGCATTAACACCACGCTGTTGAATGGAGCACGCTACGCGGAAATCAAAATCGGACAGGGCGCAAAACCAGGCGAAGGTGGGCATTTGCCCGGGAAAAAGGTGTCCGCCAAAGTCGCCGAAGCCCGTAGTGCCATGCCCGGGGTTGATCTCATTTCACCTAGCAACAACCACGATCTCTATTCGATTGAAGATCTGAAGGAACTAATCGATGAACTGAAAGAAGCCAATCCTGAATTGCTCGTCGTGGTCAAAGTGCCGGTGGTGCCCAACATTGGGACCATCGCAATCGGCATCGTAAAGGCCGGAGCTGATGTCATCAATTTGTCAGGCTTTGATGGAGGCACCGGCGCGGCGCGTATGCATGCACTGCGGCACGTAGGGCTTCCTGCGGATATTGGCGTGCCCTTGACCCATACCGCTTTGACTCTGGCGGGCCTTCGCGACCGGGTTGAACTGTGGGCCGACGGCGGTCTTCGGAGCGCCGCCGACGTCGTGCGCATGATATTATTAGGGGCTAATCGGGTGGGTTTTGGAACCATTAGTATGATGGCGCTAGGGTGCACGATTTGCCGAGGATGCCAGCTTGATACCTGCCATGTGGGGATTACGACGCAGATTGAATCCATAGAAGAAGCGCAAATGCGGGGACTCAAACGGTTTATTCCCCAAGAACTAGATGCTGCGGTGAACGCGCTGGTGAGCTTTTACAGTCAACTAGGCGACGGCGTCCGCATGCACCTGCGCCAATTAGGCTTTACGAGCGTACAAGACGCTGTGGGTCAGTCGGGATTGCTTCAGCAGTCCGCCTTCAATGCGGTATTAGGCTATGAAACCTTTATTGAAGAGCTGGGTGACCTTATCCAACAAGATGAATACGGGGTGCAAAATAGCCAAGCCGTAGGCCTCTCCGCAAAGGGCGCCGTCCGTCTGCGCAATAGCCGTTCCATTGGGACCAATGTCTCTGGCCAACGTATTCGCTATAAGGACATCAAAACCCCGGTACTGAATCCGGTTGAGCGTGTCGCGGGTCAAGGGTTTGGGGCGTTTCTTAGCCATGGCGTGCATCTGATTGCTCACGGCGGTGCACAAGATGGCGTGGGCAAAGGCGCGTCGGGAGGATTAATCGCGGTCGTCAAAGCTCCCAATCAAGACGGTGTTTTCTATGGCGGACATGTCGGCAAAAGTATGGCGTATGGAGCTCAAGGCGGGCTATTTATCGTCCAGGGAGGAGCCGACGCGCGGGCCGGAATTCGCTTAGCGGGTGCTGATATCGTAATTCTCGCCCAAGGTATTCCGACGCCTAAAGATGCGGCGTCCTTGTGGGATAGCGCGGCGATTAAAGGGTTTGGCTTTGAATATATGACCCGAGGCCGTGGTCTCGTGCTGGGAGATCCAGGACCGTGGCTTGCATCCGGAATGACCGGCGGTGTCATTTATGTCAAGCACTCCCCCGAAGACGGCTTAACGGTAGACTTCTTGCGAAGCCGGTTGGCGGAGTCGGCCAAGGTGTCGATCGTGCCGTTAAGCGCACCGGATATTACGGCCGTTCGCGACCTACTCACGCCCGCATTGCAAGTATTGCGAACCACCAATCAAGAGGACGCTGCAGACGCTTTGCAGCGCATCTGGGATACACCCGATGCGGCATTCGTCAAAATTGTTCCGTCTTCTGAGCAAGTCGATCCTAGCTTGTCAACCGAATGAGTGAGGAAGCCCGAAGGCCGCTAAATGTTTAGCGGCCTTCGGGTCGTATGGTGGCACATAAGGCATCAATCACTTCAGGATTTTCAAGACCGGTAATGTCCCCCTTCACTTCGCCGGAAAGTAGTATCTCTTTGAGAAGTCGACGCACAATCTTTCCGCTCCGCGTTTTCGGCATCGCATCGACGACAAAAACTTGAGCAGGTTTAGCAATAGCTCCGATGTTTTCGGCAATCTGTTCGGTGACACGATGCGTCCACTCATCTGCCGTGATAGTCGCTTGCCGTGTCGTAATGAAAGCCACAGGAACCTGTCCCTTGACGGCGTCGTCAACGCCAATAACGGCGGATTCGGCTACTCCGTCGAGATCTAATATGGCGCTTTCCATCTCCATGGTCGAGAGGCGGTGCGCGGCCACATTAATGACATCATCCACACGTCCTAAAATCCATAATTGATCGTCCCGGTCTTGGACCGCGCTGTCAAATGTCGTGTACTGACCAGGAAATTGGGAAAAATACTGCGTGGTAAAGCGTTCGGGGTCATGCCAAATCGTTCGCGCTAAGGCGGGAAACGGAGCCGTTATCGTTAAAATACCTGTCCCATTGGTCGCCACGGGCTGACCTTTTGCATCCACAATCGCATAGGCATGCCCAGGCAAGGCACAGCCGCATGATCCGGGTTTTAACGGCGTCACCCCCGCCACAGAGGACACCCACGCACTGCCCGTTTCACTTTGTCCATAGGTATTATTGATATCGACCTGACCGGCTCCGACGTGACGCTGCACCCACTGCCAGGTGGCGGGGTCTAGGGGCTCTCCAACCAACCCAATGAGCTCGAGGGGCGACAAATCATACGCCGCCGGTAGGTCTGGACCATACCGTGCCAGCATACGCAACCACGTCGGCGCGGTAAAAATCTTGGTCACCCGGTGTTCTGCCATAATTTGATAGAAGGTGGACGGGTTCGGGTAATCCATTGCCCCTTCATACACGATGGCGGTCACTCCGTGGGCCAGCCCCCCCACCAATTCAAAAATGGGGAACGTTAACCATCCGGTATCTGCCGTGCACCAGTACACATCCTCTGGCCGGATATCCAAAGAATAGCGCACATTGTGATAGGTCCCGACTAAAAAGCCGACGCCTGAGTGCACAAGGCCCTTTGGCCTGGACGTGGTGCCCGACGTATAAATAATGAAGCCCGGCTCGTTCGCTTCCACGGGCACAGGATCTGCTAAAGGGGTATTGTCGTTAAACGCCTCGTGCCAATAGATATCACGCGGCGCACGCATCGTCACGTCTTGACCTGTACGCCTTATTACCACGACATGTTCAATGCTCGGCAAACGGTCAATCACCTTATCGAGTGCAGCCTTTAAAGGCACCACGCGTCCACGCCGGAAGGTGCCATCTGCGGTAACGACAACCCGTGGCTGGGTATCAATCAGCCGGTCAAACAAAGCCTCGGGGGAAAAACCAGAAAAAACAATGTTGTAAATTGCCCCAATGCGGTAGCAGGCATGAACGGCCGCGAAGGTTTCGAGCAAATTCGGTAAAAAGATCGCCACGACATCCCCTTTGCCCACGCCCATGGCCTTAAGGCTCGTGGCAAAGCGAGCCGTCTCGGGGGGTAGCTGATGATAGGTCCATTCGCGCCGTTCCCCCGTTTCACTTCGCCAAATCAACGCGGTTTTCGCCCCATTCGCTCGGGCATGCCGGTCGATACAATTGACGGACACATTGGTCGTGCCGCCGCTAAAGAAGCGAAAGTCGGGCAAGCTGCCCTCCATATCTACCTGCCATGGCTCCATCCATTCCAGTTCCTGGGCCACCTTTGCCCAATATTGGCCAAGATTCTCAATCGACTGTTGGTATAATACCCGGTACTCATCCATGGTCTTTACCGGCATGAGACCAGATGGCTGATAATGCGGGGCAATCAGAGGGACATCTCCCAGTGCAAATTCACTCATGACAACGATCACTCCCTGCCTTTTTATTCTTATAATTCTCTCATTATACACTTTCCGCACAGTTAAGAGAGGGCCAAGTCATCCTCAACCGGAGCTTTCCGCGCTGAACCCAATCCGTTGGTATTTGGATCCCACAGGGTGCTCCTCCATTCCCCACACCGCCCGTCTGTAAAGCGTTCACGAGGAAAATTAGGCACCATGCCTAACCTCCGGCGGCGGCAGTGCGTACAATTGATAAAACGCAAGCGTTATGGCATCATTAACGTATGGTAGACGTTTTCAGCAGCAAACCGCATTCAGGGGGAAGTCATTGTGCAAAAGATTGTCGTGGTCGGAGGCGGGTATGCCGGTCTAGGAGCATTAGGCGCGCTACGTGATCTCCCAGAGACCGAACTTATCTTAGTTGAACCGGGAGAAGGACATCAGCTCATACCCGAGCTGCCAGAAGCTTTAGCAAAACACGACACCGTGGACCATCACGTGATGCCGTATAGTGAACTATTAAAAGAAGTGGCGGTCTCACGGCTTCCCTATTTTGCGGTCGGTTTGGATACCCATAATAAAACGGTGTTACTCCAAGATCATGATCCCGTGCAGTACGACTGGCTCGTGTTAGCGCCAGGTTCAGAACCTTCTCTGCCCCCGATTCCGGGACTTCGTGAGGTGGCGCACACGTTGCGCGACGGTCATGATGCCCGAGGCATAAAAGATGCTTTGCGCTACGCCAAAGACCAACGGGTCGCGGTCATCGGTGGGGGGTTGACCGGGGTTGAAGTTGCGGGCATGTTGGCCATTGACCACGATGTGATTCTTGTCGAAGGATTCAACCGACTGCTTCCGGCCTTAGGCATTGGCTTATCCACGTATGCCTATAAGCGCTTGATTGCTGCGGGTGTCACCGTCGTCATGGGCCAAAAGCTCGTACGCGTCACAGACACGCATATTGAACTAGAAAAAGACCATTATGGGTATGATATTCTTATCTGGGCAGGTGGCATTACGCCACCCGCGTGGATTCGCCAAAGCGGATTGCCGGTGGATAGTCGGGGATATCCAGTGGCAGACGGCTATGGGGAAGTACTGCCCCAAGTCTTTGTCGCGGGTGATTTATGGCACGTGGTTGTGGATGGAGAAGATATCCCTGCAACCGCACAATTAGCAGCCCTAGCCGGCAACTTCGTCGGACAGACGATTGCGAGCCGTTTGACCAAAGGCCAACCCGGCCCCGAATTCCGCCCTCATTTGCGTGGTATGCTCATATCCCTTGACGAAGGTCAAGGGGTCGGGTGGGTATTACATGGTGGTATTCCGGTTCGCGGCTTTAGTGCACGAACGCTCAAGAACTATTCTTTTCAACAATATCGGCTGAAATTGTCTAAGATTTTTGACCGTCCATGGCCCTAAGGGACGGATCACTCTGGTCGGTAAGGAGACTTGATGGTCATGAAATATATGGCGTTTGTACTGGGCATCTTAGGCGGCGTATCCGGCATTTTGGCGGGCCTCTTTGAGCATATTCCCGGCGTTTATACTGCCCTATTCCATAATTACAGTCGTTATGGGGTTTCCGCCTCACACCTGACGGTCGCTGTCGGTGTGCTGTGCTTAATTTCTGGTGTACTATTTTTGGTCAAGCCATTGGCCGCCTCCTGGATCGGTCTGGTGGCGACCGTGCTCGGCGCTTTCGGATCGTTGACGTTATGGCTGATCCCGGGGAGCTTTATCTTTATGGCTACCGTCATCGGGTTTTTTGATGTCGCTCCCAAACATGCCCATCAAGAAGCCCATTAAGTATGCGACGATAAGTGCTTTAACGCCTTGGCAAACCATTGGTTAAGGCTCTGGTATACGCTTAGCTGGTCTGGCGTTGCCTCAACTGCACTTTGCGCAGCATTAAGCGAAGCGGCCAAGCTTGGCCTGTGTTCTTGCAATGCCTTGATGACCTGAACACCCAATGTGCCCTCTCGGGCATACAAAGATACCCATGGCTTTATTTCTTGGAATAGTGCGGGCGGCAGCTTTTGCTGCAAGACCGCACTATTGCGCGTCCAGCGGGCAAATTCGGCATATAACGCTGTCTTCTCGAGATCCTTGCCGGCCGTCTGTGCCGTCCAAAAGGCTTTGATATTGGCCGTTAAAGGATCTAAGGGCTCGGGGTGCAGAAAACTCACAGAATTAGCTCCGGCGAAACTTTGCAGCGCCTCCGCCGCCCCAGGTCCCGCCACCATGTCTAAGGCTTGATGCCATGCCTTCAGCGGATGATATGCGGAGGGGGTGCGAAGGTATTGAGCACCGGTCGCGATAGCCACTTCCGACGCATAGGGCTGTAGCATGGGATTGAATAGATAGCCCCGAACCACATGCGGCAAGTTGGGACTGCGCCCCATCACAGGTCCCAACAAGATTTGAGGATGGTGCCACATGACATATGTATAGTCGTTTACCGGGTAATTATCCCAAATCATTAACGGATGGTCCACGTCTTTTTGCACCTGACGGGCTTGTTGCGCGGTAATTGTGGCTGAAAGGACATAGGGGCCTGTCCAAATCACGGGAATTCCAGGATCCAACGCTTTGGCAAGGGTTTGCCAGTACAGTGTATTCTGGGTTCCCCAATATACGGTCGGGGTGAAAAAAAACTGCATGTGGTGCCCCATGCTTTTTTCCCTGGCCACCATGCTATCCACGAGAGACGCTTGCGCCAGAGCAAGATTATCGTGATATTGGGTTTGATCTGCCGCCTTCAACGTCGTAGGAATATCATCAAAACTCAGCATGACTGCATGAATCCCAATACCCCACAACGCATTGATTTTATTCAAGAGTTCTTGTCTATCTCGCTGGCTCGAATATTGAATCGAAAGCCCTGGACTAATCGAACAAATGAAGAGCACATGGTGAGCGCGCGCGGACATCACGAGCGTATGGAGCTTGTCGAGATGACTTTGGGGATACGGTACATTCCACTGGGCGCGCAAATACGGGACATTTTTAGGTGCATAGACAAACGTATTGAGCCCTTGCTTGTGCATGAAGGCAAAAATCTGTTCGGTTTGACGCCACGACCAACGAGGGCCATAAAAACCCTCCACAATTCCCGCATACAACGGCCTAGGGGCAATGGCGGTGTGTGCTGAAAAATGCTGTGGTGATACGGGTAAGGTTCGCTTCAAATGCGATGCCGAAACCACATGCCACATTACACCGCCGACGACCACTAGTCCCGCTATCAAAGCCGTAGCGCGCCATTTACCGGCTTTCTTCGCCATATTTTGCCGTCAATCCCCCTATTCCACCATGGCGGTAGATAAACTTTATGAAAATAACTGTAACATATTGCGCAACAGTTATTGCCCAATGCCCTCGATTGCGAGAAAATGAGGGCGAATGCCACATCATCAGGGGATATACGCATGACACGTCACGCCTTAACCGCATGGAAAATTGGATTTATTGATGGGTTCATTTTTCTTGCTTCCAATCTTATCGCTTTTCTCATACGATTTCATCTGACTCTACCACCCTATAATCTACGGGCCTTCGCCAATCTATTGCCGTGGGAGATTATTAGTCTTTGGGTGATCTTTTATATTTATGGCCTCTACGACCGCCCCACGCACAAAACCTCACACGAAGTGGTGAGCTCGGTGACCATGGCCATCATCACCAACAGCTTCGTGTCGTCGATGATTAGTCTAATGTTGGTCACCATTGGGCTCCCTCGCACCGTCTTCTTTTTGTCGGCAAGCATTCAAATGATGCTCTTCCTGATTTGGCGTTTAGCGTACCGGTCATGGTCTTTACGCCACGCTCCCGTCGTCACGGTACTCGCCGTAGGCGAAGAAGCCGAATGGTCGGCGTTGACGCGCAGAGCCGGACAATATCTGCCCCGTATTACGATGGTGTTTCAAGAACCGAAGGACACCAATACGGTGATCCCGTGGTACCGCATTGGAGCGGTGGTCCTAGGCACCGTTGATATCCCCACAAAATCCCGTTACTTTATCGAATGCATGAAACATAATATTCCCTGTTTATGGAAACCCGATACGTATGACCTCCTTGTTGCAGGCTCCGAACTCACATCCGTCGGCGAGGTCCCGATGTTTTCGCTCGCCTCCATTCGGACCCGCCACGGATCAGCGGCGTTAAAACGGCTAGCCGATGTGGTCGTCTCCGCTACCAGTCTTATTGTCCTGCTTCCCCTTTTTCTTGTCATCGCTCTCGTCACACTCCTCGATTCAGGCCGTCCTGTCCTCTATTTCCAAGAAAGGGTAACGGCGGGCGGGAAACACTTTATGCTGGTAAAATTCCGGACCATGATTCCCGATGCCGAAGCGGCAACGGGACCCATTTTATCCCAGCCCCACGATCCCCGTGTGACCCGGTGTGGCCAGTTCTTGCGGACAACCCATCTAGACGAGCTGCCCCAATTATGGAATGTCCTAAAAGGCGACATGTCCTTAGTGGGACCTCGCCCTGAACGTCCCGTTTTTGTGGACCAGCATCGTCAGGCGATTGACGTGTACGATCTCCGTCACTTGAGCACGCCGGGATTGACAGGTCTTGCCCAAGTTGCGGGGAGTTATACGTCAAGCCCTGAAGAAAAGGCGGTCTATGACCTCCATTACGCAACCAGTTGGTCCTGGTTCAAGGACTTAATCATTGTCGCCCGCACTTTGGTGCAACTGCCCTTTAAAAAGGAGAAGTAGGCTCATGTCCCATCGTCTTCCAGAGACGACGGATCAATAGAGCATCAAGGTCATAATCGCGTTGAGGCGTTCTTTATGGCTAACAGCATGAACTGCAGAGTTTAAAAGGCAGAGACCCATGATCTCGCGATATCGCCGATTAAGAAGGAGCGCTGATACGTTGGGTTTAGACATGGCAATCGCGCTGTTAGGAATCGCACTTCTTGTTCTCGCCCGTTGGGCGGGTGTTTACGTGTCGATATGGCGTCAACGCCATCATATCTCTCGCCCCGTTTGGGCTCTTGCCGTTCTGTCTTTCTTGAGTCTCCTAATTGTCGCTGCTTATCTATTCCGACACGGGAAATAAAGCTCATACCTTACGCCGCTCCATCAAACCTATTTAAACGCGTACATAAGGAGCGGTAAGCCGGTTCGCGTGGTCGGGCGGCATGGCAGCATTCCATGCACCTTGGCTGGTCGCGCAGCACGCTAAAATCTTTGAAATATCACCAGAGGGAGACAGGAACTATTGCTCCTGCCCTCCCCCCCATCTTGTCTCACACTCCCGAACCGTGCATGCGCGCCGTCAAGTGCGACGCGCTTGGCGCTTGCATGATTCGGTCTCCAAAGACGTTATACCATGCAAGTCCGATGAATAGCGTAAAGAAAAAATCACCAAATGAGACACCCCCCAGCATGAGGGATTCGACCACTTGTTGCGCTAAGCTCGCTAATAAGAAGGAAAATATTGCACTCTCTTGCCAATGATGCCACGGGTTTGTGAATAGCAAGCCTAAAAGAGCCCCTCCAACAAGCAGCACCCACATCACTAAGCCCCACAAGCCGAGTTCTACGGCGGTTCGCAATAAGGAGTCGGAGGGCGTTAATCCCGCATAAATAGCCGGTACAAAAGGGCGCAGTGCCGCAGGGGAATTGCCCGGTCCCACCCCTAATACCCAATGGTGCGCCATGGCATGAAAGCCTGCAGTCCATAAGACTAAACGGCCATTTAACCCTTTACTCCATAAAAGTTGCCACTTGTGTAGGCCGGTTTTCGCCACTAAGCCTCCGGCTAAAAGGATAAGTCCGCCGAACAGGTACAGCGTCCCACGCCGCCCGTAATATAGCATCACAAACGCGATGATTCCCACCATACTGGCAATCCATGAAGAGCGAGAATAGCTCAGCGCGACACCAATGAGGATAAGAACCGCGCCTGCCGTCCAAAAGCGCCGAACGCCTAGAGACTCGTCCCGATTTAAGGCTAAAAAAGAAGCGGCGGGCAGCGCAAAGGTTAGGAGCATTCCAAAGGTATTCTTATTGGCAAATGGCCATTGCCATGCCAGAATCTTGTGGTGGCCCACCGGAACAACAAAGCCAGAATGAAAACCAATCGCCGCAATACCGGCACTGAAAGTCGCGAGTATGCCTACAAGACCCATGATGCGAAAGACGTCCGCGACGGTGGTATATCCTTTCTCAATAGTCCATGGAAACACGAGCAGAGCGACCACCAAAACCGCTGGTACGCCCAGCGCATAGCGCAGTGAAACGGTTCGGTCAATGCCTACCACGGTCGACGCCACTATGCCTGCCAAATAGAGGGCAAAGAGAAGCACCGATACTTTTTGGCGTCGCAACAAGGCACCCCATTCCCGCCATACGCCGGGGCCCGCTGAAATCATAACGCCTAGCCAAACGCCGACCCACGGCAGATATTGACCGATGCCTGCATACCAATGGTGAATCACTTCCACGCCGATAGCCGCTATCACAAGGCCTGGAATATAGAACTGCGGCCGCCCCCACACGAGGAATAAGCCGACAATAGCTAGAATACTGCACACGACAAACGCCACACGGACACCTCAATCTTTAATTGTTGGCCTTATTGTACCATGCTCCTCGTGACGAAGAGCCTTGCTTCGACAAACCAATACAGGCCAGGCGCCCGCTATGGAGCACCTGGCCTGTATTTTCATCCTGAGTTACCGATTCAGAATCAGCATATAAATGGCGACAATGATGACCACGCCGGAAAAAATAAAGTTCAACGTACGTTTTTGATGGCTTAACCGGCTGGCCAACCGAGCGCCCGCAAACCCACCTAAAGCGCCCCCCGCAATATATTCAATCACCACTAACCAATCCACCAACCCTGACAGGGCGTAATTGGTGGCCGTCGTCAACCCAAACGTTCCGACGGAGAACAACGAACTTCCAATCGCGTAAATCATCGGCATACCGGTCGAAAACATCAGACCCGGCACAATCAAAAATCCACCGCCAATACCAAAAAATCCCGACACCAACCCGACTGTGAATCCCGCGGGAATGACACGGCCTAGCATCCGCCGATGCCACACAAAATGCCGGTCCTCACTTTTCTCTTTAGGACGTAACATCAACCCCGCGACGACCAACATCAAAATCGCAAACAGAAACAATAAGTCTTTTCCATTCACCATTTTCCCAATAGTCGAACCAATTAAGGCGCCAATCGCGCCGGGAATGGCAAACCCCACGGCCGCTGCCCATTGCACATTGCCATTTCTCCAGTGCGGGATCAGGTTTAAATAGGCATTGACCGCCACCGCCAATGCGGTCGTGCCAATGACAATATGCGCATCATGAATGCCAACCACATAAAGCAGCAACGGTACCGCTAAAATCGAACCGCCCCCACCAATCAGCCCTAAGGAAAAGCCCACCAGTATCCCTGAAAAGACCGCAAGACCTTGCTGGACGGCTGTCACATGCACCATAAAGCCCATCTCCTACATACTTAGTCTAAAGTTATTGTACTCTTCGATTATCTAATTGACGACACATTTTCAATAATAGTTAATTACAGTGTTTCACATATGAATATTAGCAGGGTACAAGTTCAAAAAATTAGGGCCGGGTATTTACCCGGCCTCTACACTCGCATTTTGAATGGCTTGCGCCAAAATCCATTCATTTGCTGCCATCACACTTAGCGTATCGTTCACCATAAAGGCTGGCAATGTCTGTAGATTCCACTTGGCAATTAACCCGTGCTGCTTGTCTAAATCGACTGCGTATAACGAAATCTTAGGATTGCGTAAAGCCATGGCTCCAATTAACCGCACCGCTTGGGCGCATTTGGGACAACTCGGAATGGTAAACACCGCCACCCTAACCGGCTGCCGAATCGCGTCCACAATCGACTCCGTCATGGGAGTCAACAAGCGTTGTTGTCGTCCGACCGCCATGACCAAATCCTTCCAACTTCTTTCTTCTTGACCAATCGGCTCGCCCACAAACCATACCGAAGGCTCAGCGTTTTCGGGACCAATGCCGTAATAGGCCACCGTCGGGTCAAGCCAGTCCCATGCTACCGGCGGCTCCTTTGCCCTCCAGAGCATATTGTCTCCCGACATGGCGGTAATAAACCGCTCGTCTCCGCGTGCATTGTGGACCAATGTCACGGGGAGCGCGACGTCTTGGATCCACGCATAGGTGTTTTCCATCATAGTGCCCCTTTCTCCGCTTGCAAGGTGCCGCCGCTGAATTCTTCGATAGCCTGACGCCAGCCCTCAAAGACTTGTGGGAGGCGGTGAGGCATAACAAATTCCCATGCTCGCGCCACCAGCTGCTCACGCAAACGGTGATTTTCCAACAACTCTTGGATTCCCTCTGCCCAGATCTCAGGTTTGGCAGGATCCGTCAATAAGGCAGGATACCCCACCATCTGGCGCGATACAGGAGTATCAGCAACCATGGCGGGAAGCCCAGCCGCATAGGCATCGAGCAATCCAAACAACTGCCCAGGTTTTTGGTCCGCATAGACAATTAAATCAGCGGATTGATACAAGGCTTCTCGTTCCGCAGGGGCTAAGGTCGGCGCAAAAATGGCCCGCTGCGCAAGACCCATGTGGCCCACGACGGGTGCCAGCTGAGCTCGGTATGCCGATCCGTCAAGAAAAATCACTTCTCCTTGCGATGACACCAGCGAGCGCACGGCTTTCAAAAACGTCGTAAGGCCTGCCCCATCTTGATACGTCCCTAAATATAAAATACGCGGACGCTCTGTCAACCTTAAGCGGTCGGTCACGTCAAACACCGCACCGGACAACTCTGAAGCAAAGCCCCCAAGCACCGGAAGACGCAGGCCACCTTCTTCGGAAGGCCCCCACTGCAAAGGGATCCCTTGCTTATTCTCTCCGCCCAAGATGACTACGCTTCCCTCGTTGCCCTTATCAATCCGTGTTTGAATGATATAGGGACGATTATGCGACAAAAGCGGCCACGACGATCTATGGAGTCGCCAGCCGCTCAACATGGACGCACAACGTGTCTCCAGCGCTTGGCCCACTGCGCTACGCGTAGGGCCACGCACAACGACCTCGCGTCCTTTAGCCGTTATCTCAGGCATACGCTTGGCAAGACCTCCCCGTCTCAGGCATTGCGATTCCCGTTCCCTCTAATCTAGCGCTTTCGCGGCCACCCTTTCCGCAGGATGAATTTCAGGCATTCCACAAATCGTCGGTGCTCTGCGAACGCACAGGCACCACGAGTTCATCCATCCATTTATACAACTGGGCACATTGTGTTTCGGACGCTATCCGTAAACGCACCTGATCGTTCGGCACGCCACACCGAGCCGTGACAATGCGCAAAACGGCAGCCCGTAAAGCCACCAACGTTCCTTCATGTAGTCCAACCTCAATGCCTTCCTGCCAACCTTCCGCATGGCCTTGTGCATAACCAGCCTGCCGGGCTTCATCTAAAGAAAGGGAATTAAACATATCCGCCATGGAAAAATGCCTCCCTTCACCTAATCCCAATCGACTACGGTTGCCTTTGGATAGGGTAAGCAAGTCTTAGTGTAGCATACATCGCTTTTGGCTCCATTTTAAAAAAAGGTAATCCAATGCCTAAAGGGGTCGACACTTCATTCCCACCTCGTGATGTGAATAACGCTAACGTCGTCAGCGAACAGACTAGGACACACACCATCCCGCTCGGTTGCCAAGATCTTGTCGCGAGCGCAAAGCCGGTTCGCATGGAGCATCTCTCCCTAACTTTACCATGGCTTGAGCTCACGCCACTAGTACTGCGTGAAAGCGCGGAGCAGGGCATGCATTCCAATGCGCCCCGGGTGCACCTAGATAAAGCCGTCTCAAAGCACGGTTTCTCAACTGATCACAGCAAAGGCGCCATGGCCTCACCATTTTTCGCAATAATTCCCACTCTTTTCTTGTTACATTCGACAGCGATTGCGTTAATATTGTAAGAAAGTATATTAAGGAGGCCGTATGACAACCTATCAATATCTCGTAGGTCCCCATATTTGGGTGCGTCAAACACCCCAGTGGAATGCGGTAATCGAGACCTTCTCATTGCCGATGTTTTCTGATACGCAACGCATGCGGCTCATGCAATGGGTCGATCTTGACAACCGGCAGGTCAACTGGGAAGCTATTCACCAAGAAGCTGTCCATTACAATGCGGAACAGAAGATTCTTCTCCGCATTGCCGAAGCCTTGCACAGTGATGGTGATTGCCAATTGGCCGAACTTGGGCAATTATCCAGTGCGGGACGGTCGGCAGCCATTATGCTAATAGGCTTGCGTTACCGCTAAATCGATAGTCAAGGAGATCCATATGCCGCAAATTTATTCCGTAACCAATGTGCCCCCTGAAGTGCTGGCGTATGGCATGGCAAAGTATTCACGGTCCCGGCGCTCGTTGCGACAGAATTTACTAGAACTCTCAGAGGACAAAGCTGCGCAATTTCTCAACACCTTTTATTTTGATTATGGACATGCCTCCATCGCGGATCTTGCGCATGTTGCCCTCGCGGTGGAGGACATTTCTTTGCTTGCGGCGATGGAGATTGTCGACGAGCCGCTATGGGATGGTCAAGAACGCTCAACGCGCTATCAAAATTTCGATCACGCGCCATATTATCGTCCGTCCGATGCCAAGGAGTTTTACGACGAGGCCACACAAGAATTGTTTGCCCTCTATCACAGTGTCCTAGAGGAGTCCTTGGACCTTCAAAGGAGCTGGTATCCTAAGCCTGAAGAGATGGACGCCAAAGCGTATGAACGGATTATTCGGGCACGGGCTCTTGACATTGCCCGCTACTGCTTGCCATTGAATGCGTTGACCAGTCTGGGCCAAATAACCAATGCGCGCACCTTAGAGCAACAAATCGCACGACTCTTGTCCTCCTCTCTTCCTGAGGTGCAAGATATCGCTTTACAGATGAAAGCCGCCGTAACAGAAAAGCCGCCCGTCAGCATCGCGCCCTCCACGGACGCATCCCATCCCGCAGTGCCCACATTGATTAAATATGCCGTGGCTGACTCGTATCGACAGGCCTTGCGGGCTTTATTAGAGCCGATTGCGGCCCAAGTGGCGCCATCATCAATGTCGTCCATGGCTGTCGATTTGATTATCGACACCGATCCGCTCCACGCCCAAATTGCCCAGCTGTTGTACCCGTTTGGCCAGGCGTCCTACCGCCAATATTTGGCCTACGCGGCCAGCCTCTCTCGTAGCGAGCAAACCGATTTGCTCAATGATGTGTTCGCCCGGCGTGGACCGCACGATGAATGGCCAGCCTTCATGCGTCAAGCCCCTTTAACCTTTGACCTCACAATGGATGTCGGCGCCTTTCGCGATTTCAATCGCCACCGGCGGGTTTACAAGTCGGCTCAGAATCTCTCATTGGCCATGTCCTATGCGATTCCGGCGGTGCTTGGGGGAACCTCGGTACAATCACGTCTGACGCGCCACTTTGCCGCGTACTATGAACGCCTCGCGGCGTATGCGGTGCCGCCACAGCACCTTCCATATTTGCTGCCACTGGCTCATAAGCGCCGTGTCCTCATGCGCATGGATATCACCGAAGCCGCTTACATTATCGAATTGCGCAGCCGTTCCCAAGGCCATTTCAGTTATCGCCAATTGGCTTGGGACATGTATCAAGCGATCGAGCAAGCCCAGCCGGCATTAGCCCGCTACATCCGGGTCACACCACCAGATACCTTTAATCCCTTTCAACGCTAGGGGGCTCAAAAAATACGGCCGCGAGAGGAGGCAGCGTCAAGGCTAGCGACCAGGCCTGTCCTCCCCACGGCAAGGCTTCGGCCCAAACGCCGCCTAAATTGCCTTGATTGCTTCCTCCGTAGCACGCCGCATCCGTATTCAACACTTCGTGCCACAAGCCTTCGTGAGGTACGCCCAACCGGTAATGGGTGCGGACAACCGGCGTGAAATTAAACACGGCCAACACCGAGCGCCCTTCAAGGTCTCGGCGAAAGAAGCTTAAAACACTCGCCGCACGATCCGCGAAATCGCACCATGCAAAGCCCTCGTTGTCGTGGTCGCCCTGATACCAAGCTGGAGTGGTTCGGTAGCGATGATTCAAGTCTTGCACCAATTGCCAGAGCCCCGCATGACTGCTCTGCCCGAGCAAAAACCAGTCAATTTCGCGGTCATGCGACCATTCGCGCCATTGACCAAATTCCCCCCCCATAAACAGCAGTTTTTTCCCGGGTACGGCATACTGATAGGCCAACAATAGACGTAAGTTGGCAAACTTTTGCCATGTGTCTCCGGACATTTTGGTCAATAACGACCCTTTTTGGTGCACCACCTCGTCGTGCGATAGGGGCAAGATGAAGCGCTCGCTTTGCGCGTACATGGGGCGAAATGTCAAAGCATCATGGTGATAGCGACGGTAAATTGGGTCGAGGGCCATGTAATCAAGCGTATCGTGCATCCATCCCATATCCCACTTCAAATCAAACCCTAATCCACCCTCTTGGGCGGACCGCGAAACGCCCGGCCACGCCGTGGACTCCTCCGCGATCATCAAAACCCCGGGAAATGTCTCATGAATCACATGGGTCACTTGCCGCAAAAAGGCAATGGCCTCTAAATTTTCGTACCCACCGTAGCGGTTGGGCACCCATTGGCCCTCTTCGCGACCAAAATTTAAATAAAGCATCGAGCTCACCGCATCCACGCGCAACCCATCGGCGTGAAAGATATCCACCCAGAACATGGCGCTCGACACTAAAAAGCTGCGCACTTCATTGCGCCCATAGTTGAACACATAGCTATGCCACTGGGGATGAATGCCTTGCCGTGGATCGGCATGCTCATACAAATGGGTGCCATCGAACAAACCTAATCCAAAATCGTCCGTAGCAAAATGAGACGGCACCCAATCCAATAACACCCCAATGTCGGCTTGATGTAACCGGTCAATTAAATACATGAGGTCTTGCGGTGTGCCGTAACGTCGAGATGGGGCAAAGTAGCTTGTCGTTTGGTACCCCCATGACCCATAGTAAGGATGTTCCATCACGGGCATGAATTCAACATGGGTAAACCCGGTCCGTTTCACATAATCCACAAGCTCATCGGCCAACTCCTGATAGCTCAACGATGTTTGGTCCTGATGTTTACGCCACGATCCGAGATGCACTTCATAAATGCTCATCGGCTGCGCACGCCAATCGCCCGATTGCCGACGCGCCAACCACGCCGCATCATGCCACGTATAGGATAAATCGGTGACCACCGAGGCGGTTTTCGGCGGGATTTCCATGCCAAAAGCCACGGGATCGGCTTTGTCCCCCGAAAATCCCATAGAAGGCGTTTCAATATGGTATTTATATAAAGAGCCCACGGGAACGCCCTCGACCGTGCCAACATGAACGCCCGACACGCCGGCCGGTTGCAAGGGATTGCGCTTCGGATCCCACGCATTGAACGTCCCTACAACTGACACATACGCGGCCGCGGGGGCCCATACCGCAAATCGCACGGCATCTGTTAAGAGGTCAACCCGCTGCGCCCCAAAATGCCGATAGAGTTGAGCCTCAGACCCTTCGTTGAATAAGTAGAGCGTTGCATCGTCTAAATGGTCTTTATGCATCACGTCATGTCTCCTTTCCAATTTCATGCCTTACTCTTGGGGAATGAGACTTAAGATGCCTTCCATGGGAATACGGGTCCAGGCGGGACGATTGCGCAACTCATAGCGCAGTTCATAAATGGCCTTTTCGAGAATAAATGCTGATAACCAATCCGTCCCCCACTCGGGCAATAAGGGTGCCGGCATACTAGCTCGGTACGAGTCCAAAAAGCGTACCGTCGCTGCTTGAAACCACGCAATGGCCCACGGTCGCAACGTGTCAAAGGCCACCCCAAACTCTTCTTGACGGAGGGCCTGGGTCAAAGCGGCATAATGGAAAGAGCGCACCATTCCTGCCACATCCTTGAACGGCGAGCGTTTGATGCGCCTTTGGGTTAACGATAGCAGCGGTTCTCCTTCAAAGTCCACCACTTTGAAGGCTTCACCAGTGTACAGCAATTGCCCTAAATGATAGTCACCATGACAGCGGATTTTTGCCCCTTGAACCGTGGGCCGTGCGGCCTTGCGCAGAAGCGTATCGATTCCCTCCCACCGCGCGATAACCGCTTCGGCTAAGGGTCTTAAGACTTCGTCTAAGTGCGGCAAACGGTCTTGAAGTTCACTTAACGTCCGGTCGGCCGTTTGTCGCATGGACTGGTAGGTGGCGCGTTGGTCAAGCGCAGAAAAAGGTTCAGGCCGAAATTCGGGGATGGTGGCGTCTGAGGCCAACAGGCGATGCATTTCGGCTGTCTGACGGCCCATGAGGGCTGCTTGGCCAATAAACTCCCCCATCATCGCGTGCACCGTTTCATTCGGCACCCAAGTGCGGTCGGTCCACCAATTGTGGCACGTGACCGGTTGCACGGTGTCCGTATGTGCGGCCGCTAATTCAAAATACCGCGTCAGGTGATCCAAGGTGTAGGTCCACGCATCCCCGTGGTTCACGACATATTCTTGCAAGATACCGAGTTGGTATTGATGTGTCCCCGGATGATACTCCCACCCCATCCATGTCCTGGGAGCCACCTGTTCTCCATGATGATCCGTCAGAAATTTCCCGACTTCCCAGTCCGGGTTAATGCCATCTTCAAGACGACGAAACAATTTCATCATCCACCGCGTCCCAAACACTACTGACGTGTTGCTTTGTTCCGCATGCAGCGGGGTCGGATCTTCATTCAGAGCCTCTCCACGTTCTCGGTTGCGCCAGGCCCCGGTGGTTTTCCGTTCGAAATCTTTGCTGCTTAAGCGCTCTGGATAAATCCAATAGCGCCCCAAATCGTGCCAAAACGCGGGATAGTCGGTACCTTCCAACACACTCCACGTCTCATTGTGCCATGAAAAGAGGCCAAGAGCCGCGTCCGCCACTCCAGACTCCAACCATAAGGGCAGCTCGTAACGTTCCTCGCCCCCTCCCATATAGCGCACCCGGATAATCCATAATCCCCCGTGCTGACCGACCGGAATCCACGCTTCATGCTCCACTTGCATAATGCGCAATCCCTTGCCCGCGAACCACCGTTGCCTAGGCAAATACTCGGGCATGAAGTCCGTTAGGGCATCTAAGACCCGTGGCATTTGCGCGAAATCGCTAATCGCGACGGATAGAGGGCCTGGCATTCCAGCAGGCGCAGCCAACTCCTGGACCGGGTCTTCGAGGCGAAAGAGATAAAAGTCGTGAGGCCCTAACGTGTAAACCGTGCTCTCATGCGAAATCGGTGGGAACGTCGAATGGGAGAACATTTCCGCCACACTTTGCCCGATCATATCCGCCGTGTCGATGGTGACCGCTTGAACAAAGCGCGAAAGATTGGCCACCACCATAATGCGCTCAGAGTCATACTCACGTACAAAGGCCAACACTTTGGGATTATCCGTGACCAAAAAGCGCAAAGCACCCCGCCCAAACGCATTTGAAGATTTTCTCAAAGCAATAATGCGGCGCATCCACCACAAGAAGCTAGAAGGATTGTTTTGCTGCGCTTCGACGTTGACCGATTCATAATGGTATTCAGGGTCGACAATGACGGGAAGGCACAGCCGCTGAGGGTTGGCGCGAGAAAATCCGGCATTGCGGTCTGGACTCCACTGAAACGGGGTGCGCACGCCGTCCCGGTCTCCAAGATAGACATTGTCGCCCATGCCTATTTCATTGCCATAATACAACACGGGTGTACCTGGCAAGGTCATAAGCAATGCATTCATCAGTTCCATGCGGCGGCGATTATTGCCCAAAAGCGGGGCCAGCCGCCGGCGAATGCCGACATTAATGCGAAACTGTGGTTCTTTACCATAGACCCGGTACATATAATCGCGTTCCTCGTCAGTCACCATCTCCAAGGTCAGCTCGTCATGATTGCGCAAAAAGATGGCCCATTGTGCCGATTCGGGAATCGCGGGCGTATGCTCCAAGATGTCCATAATCGGATAGCGATCTTCCATGTATAAGGCCATAAACATGCGCGGCATCAACGGAAAATGAAACGCCATGTGACATTCATCCCCGTTGCCAAAATACAAGGCCGCATCTTCTGGCCACTGATTGGCTTCAGCCAAGAGCATCCGTGAGGGGTATTTTTCGTCAATGTGGGCCCGAAGCTCCCGCAAGAATTGATGGGTTTCGGGCAGATTTTCACAATTGGTCCCCTCACGCTCGTACAAATACGGTACCGCATCCAATCGCAAGCCATCAACGCCCATATCCAGCCAAAAGTCGAGGATCTTGAAGACCTCGCGCTTGACGACGGGATTGTTGAAATTAAGATCGGGCTGATGGGAATAAAAGCGGTGCCAATAATACGCATCGGCCACATCATCATAGGTCCAATTGGATCGTTCAAAATCTTGAAAAATAATGCGAGCATCAGCATATTTGTCTGGGGTGTCGCTCCATACGTAGTAATTACGGTAACGACTATTGGCTGGCGCTCGGCGGGCGCGTTGAAACCAGGGGTGCTGATCGGAGGTGTGATTCACGACCAGCTCGGTAATTACTTTCAGTCCCAGATCATGGGCAGCTCGCAGAAATCGGCGGAAATCCCGTAAGGTACCGTAATCCGGATGAATATTCATGTAGTCCGCAATGTCATAACCGTCATCTTTTAAAGGCGATGGATAAAAGGGCAGCAGCCATAATGCGGTGACTCCCAAATCCGCCAAGTAACTAAGCTTTTCGGTTAATCCCACAAAGTCTCCAATCCCATCTCCATTGCTATCAAAAAATGTGCGCACATGTAACTCGTAAATAATCGCATCTTTGTACCAGTCCGCACGGTCGACATGTATCATCTCTTGTGGCATTATATCCCCTCTTTGGCCTCAATCCGAAAAATATGCGCATTATAACTATCTGGACGAAGTTCCACGTAATTATAAGGTCCCCGCCATTCATAGCGCGCATCCGTTAATAAATCGTGAACGATATAGACGGCATCATCCGCCATCCCTAAAATCTGCATATTCAACGCCGTCCAACCCGATTGTGTATAAACTGGGTCGGTATTGACCACCATCAACAATACACGGCCATCTACTTGGCTTTGTTTGCTGTAGACCAGCAGCATAGGATTGTCACAACCATGAAATTCTAAGGAATGATTGTTATGCAAGGCTGCCTCTTGGTGACGAATCGCATTCACCTGCCGAATTAAGTGCTGGAGATTAGGTGTCTGGCTAAGGTCCCAGTGCCGGATTTCATATTTCTCGGAATGATCATATTCTTCGCTTCCTGGCCGTACAGGTCTCGATTCCAACAGTTCATAAGCTGGCCCATAAATCCCATAGCTCGCAGCTAAAGTGGCGGCGAGAATCAACCGGATAGCGAACGCTGTGACGTTGGGTGTCTGTAAAAATTCAGGCAAAATGTCCGGGGTATTTGGCCAGAAATTGGGACGAAAAAATTCCTTGACCTCGGTGCGCGTCAATTCCATTAAATATTGCCTCAAATCCGCCGGTGTATTGCGCCATGCAAAATAGGTATACGATTGACTAAATCCGGCTTTGGATAGAGCATACATTAATTTGGGCCGCGTAAACGCCTCCGATAAAAATATGGCATCCGGATATTGCGCTTGAATTTGTCCAATCAGCCACTCCCAAAACGCCAAGGGTTTGGTGTGGGGATTATCGACACGAAAGATACGCACTCCGCGGTCCGCCCAAAATTTTACGACATCCTTTAAAGCTTCCCACAAGGCTTGCCACGCCGGCGTGTCAAAATTTAAGGGGTATACATCTTCATACTTTTTGGGAGGATTTTCTGCATATTGTATGCTTCCATCGGGAAAATGGCTAAACCACTCGGGATGTTCTTGCACCCAGGGATGATCCGGCGCGCACTGGAATGTGATGTCCATCGCCAATTCCATGCCGAGCTGCTGTACGCTCTGGTGGAAATGATCAAAATCCGCAAGAGTTCCTAAGGACGGTTCAATCGCTAGATGTCCGCCTTGAGCACTTCCAATAGCCCAAGGACTGCCGGGGTCCGATGCCTTTGCCGTGGTGTGGTTATTGACTCCCTTACGATGAATCGTCCCAATCGGGTGAATGGGGGGCAGATAGACAACATCAAACCCAAGTCCCGCGACATATTCCAAAAACGGCTCGCTCTCGGCAAAGGTCCCGTGCCGGCTCCCCTCCCGCGCGCACGAACGCGGAAAGAATTCGTACCACGCGCCAAAAAGGGCCCGCGGCCGGTCGACGCGCACTAAGAAAATCTCCGAGCGTCCCACATCTTGATCATCTTGCGCCTTAAGCATGAGGTCTTGCAATACCTTCGATGTGGCAAGATCGGCAGCGGCTTCGACATCCAGTGATTCCAACTGTTGTTGCACCTGAGCCAGCTGAATTCGAACATCCTCGGGCAAAGACGATGCCATGGCAAGATGCTGGGCGATAATCTGCGCCAATTGTGCCAGTTCCCGCGGAAGGTCTTGGTTGATAGCCCGCTTTTTCTCAAAGCGCTCCCGCCACGTCGCATAGGCATCAATATAACCTTCCACGCGATATTCATAGACACCGACGGTCGTGGTCTTAAATGTGCCTTGGTACCGGTCGTTCCCCTGATGCGCAAGGGGAACAAACTGCCATAGTCCATCAGGCCTTACCCGGTAAGCAAGACGTCCGCGTACCACATCATGACCGTCCGCCACCAAATCCGCTGATACGGTTACCGTATCATGGACAATGCGCTTAATCGGAAAGCGTCCGCAATCCACACTGGGGCTGACGTTCAAAACGAGCACCCGAGCCGGCCGCTTCATCTCCATAGACTTCTCCCCTTTAACCCCTAATCTATATGCTGCGGGTCCGCATGAATCATGAGCAATTTTTCCAACTCCGTCATCCGTTCGTGCCATAGGGCTGGGTGCCATGTTTTAGCCTCTTGATGGAGCTGAAACACGGCCATTTGCGCAAACCGTAAGTCTACAGTCATGGGCAAATCATACGCGAGCCGCACACCTTGCGCCAAGTCCTCCAGCGCTTTGATGTCCTCGGCGTACACCTGCACCGTGCGCGTGAGTCGCTCTATAAGGCGGGTCACCCAATCCAAGACCTCTTCGCCTTCGCGCCAAATTTGCCACTCTTTGGCCTCTTGGATCCACCGTTTAATGATGTCAAAACGCACTGGGTCCTGGCTTAACGCCTGCTCAAGGTTGGCACGAATGGCGACGGCTGCCACGTCATAAAACGTCTGGGGAATCGGCTCCTCAATTTCTTTCAGAAACCGCATCAACGGCACATGACGTTCATAGTGCTGGCGATTGTCTTCAATTGTTGGGAATAAGGCCTGTTTTACCCAATGCTTCATGACCGCTTCTTGTTCATCGCGAAATAAATGGCGCAAAGAATACGTGCGCCCTTGCAGCCATTGGTCTAAGAGGCGCAGAACCTCAGGAAATTCTGCGGCGTCAAAGGCATGACCCAATTGAGCCTCCATAGCCGTTACAACGTCATCGGCCATGTCCGCGCGCACTCCGGCGGAGACGTTGTGATCGCCTAAGTGCAGCGCTCCGAACACGAACGTCTGGGAGGCTAGGGTTAGCTGCGACTTTACGCGCACCCGTCCTATCTTTAACACGATCGCTCCGGAACGCCATATCCGGACATGGTGCTGCCATACATGGTAACAATAAATGGTTTCCGGCCCCGACCTGTCATCTTCTGACATGACATGAATTAGGCTAAAATGTACGGCCACGCGAGCAAGGTCAATTTGTTTAGGCAGCACGTGCTCTTCGAAGATGCGCCGCCCGCTATCGCCGGTCTCATTGGCCACGGCCTGCGCCAATCGCGCGGTAAACGATGCCGTCAGATTGATCCCAAAAACCTCGTTAGTCAGTTCGATGGCACGGGCCGCATATTTCATCACTTGCACCGCTTCAATTCCGGCAATGTCATCGAAAAACCAGCCACAACTGGTATACATCAATAGCATGTGTCGGCATAGTTCCATCAAGGCCAACGCCTGCACACGTTCTACTTCCGACAATGCCATGGCTTGGTGTTGATGCAAAAACGTTTGCCGATGCGTCTCATCGCGCGATAATAGCACCTCAATATAGTCATTGCGCGCTGCCCATGGATCTTTAAACCACTGCCGTCCGGCATTGTCTATCAATGGCACCACCGCGTCTCGCAGGCCGTCCATCGCGTCACGCAAGGGTTGTCGCCACTGTTGATTCCACTTTGGGTGCAAACCCGTGTGACAGCCGCAATCGCTTCGCCACCGTTCAATCCCGTGAGCACAACTCCATGAGGTATTTTCGCGGATGTCAGCTTCCCACTCGGCCGGATGCCCCGCTAAGTACTCCCCATAATTGGTCAGACACACATCAGGGCTGTGCTCAATCGCCTCTAATGCATAGGCTAAAGCCATTTCTCCAAAGCGATGATGATGCCCGTACGTCTCCCCGTCTGTGGCGATATTCACGATCTGTCCATCGTCATCGCCCCGTGTAAATCCGCTGGCTAAACGCGCCGCGAAATCTGCTCCGTTATTGAGTAACCCCTCAAACGCGACGGCTCGCGATAACGGGGCGTGATAAAAAAATACTGTAATCGCACGGTTCGAAGCCAGACGAATACGGTAAGGACGGGTCGTGTCGAGCATCTCCGACGATACATCAGTCCACTGCATGGTCTTAGGGTCCCTAATGCGTTCCACCTGTTGGGGACTTAACACCGTAAAGAGAATGCCATGGGCGGCTAATAATTCAAGAGTTTCATAATCGACCGCCGTTTCGGCCAGCCACATTCCTTCGGGATTGCGACCAAAGCGGTGAACAAAATCATGGATGCCCCAGCGAATTTCTGTTTCTTTATCCCGCCCGGACGCCAAGGGCATAATGATGTGATTATAGACTTGAGCCATGGCCGAACCGTGTCCGTGATACCGATTTTGGCTAATGCGGTCCGCTTGCAAGATAGCTCGGTAGGTCTCGACGTCATAGCGTTCGAGCCAGTCTAATAACGTAGGGCCGAAATTAAAACTCATGCGGGCATAATTATTCGAGAGGGCGCGCAAGTAGCCTTGAGCATCTAACAGTCGTGCGTGAGCATTGGGAGCGTAGCACTCTGCAGTAATTCGTTGGTTCCAATCATGAAACGGAGAGGCCGTCGCTTCAGGCTCGACACTTTCCAACCACGGATTCTCCCGTGGAGGTTGATAAAAATGACCATGAATGGTGATAAAACGATTAATACGCGCTCACCTCGTCCAAGCGATTTTCTCGTGCGTCCTATTGTGATATGCCTATGGTATCACACGCGCTCGTCGGTGGGTGTCACTTCCTCCCTCGCGCCATCAACTTTCCCCGGTCAGTGAATAGCGAATGGTTGGCTTCTTCTGTTAAATCTGATACACTGCAAAAAGGTAAAGATTACAATGTAAGGAAAATATTTACCTTTAATCTGGAGATTCTTGAAACATATAACCCCCGTCTCCTATCTTCCAATGCTTTATTTCGCGGCATTTTTGATCGATTCTATTTCTTTTCATTCGAAAAAGATTGCGCAGAACGCTATGCTTCGCAAGGTCAGACCCCAAGGAGGGA
Source organism: Sulfobacillus thermotolerans (assembly GCA_002951815.1). Taxonomy (GTDB): domain Bacteria; phylum Bacillota; class Sulfobacillia; order Sulfobacillales; family Sulfobacillaceae; genus Sulfobacillus; species Sulfobacillus thermotolerans. Next base: position 2,422,808 of record CP019454.1, on the reverse strand, counting down.
TCCCATTGACTGTAGTTGACGATCGCCCCACCGGGCACAAGCGCTGGACACGGATTATTCCCGTGGCATTTCTTATGTATACGATTGGGTTTATGGACCGCATTAACATTGGGTTCGGTTTCAGCGGCATGGAAAAAACCCTGAGTACCAACGCCACCATGGCCGGTCTGGCCGGCGGTATCTTCTTCTTCGGTTACTTATTTCTTCAGATTCCGGGCGGCCATTGGGGCGTCAATTGGAGTGCTAAGAAATTTATCACGTTGTCGCTCATATTTTGGGCTATCTTTGCCATGCTCACCGGAGCCGTACAAAATGTACCCGAGCTATTAACGGTACGGTTTTTATTGGGGGTGGCCGAAGGCGGCGTATGGCCCGCCACGTTAGCTCTCTTGGCCAAATGGTTTCCGTTTGATGAACGAGCTCGAGCGAATTCTTATTGGATGTTTTGCTTACCGGTGGCCGCCATTATTATGTCCCCGATCGCTGGCTTGATTTTGGCCCATCTCTCATGGCGCTGGCTCTTCTATCTCGAAGGATTGCCGGCTCTCATTTGGGCCGTGGTATGGTGGATATTCATTGACGACTCGCCTGCGACCGCAAAATGGCTAAGCTCTGAAGAACGAGCGTATTTAGAAAGAAAGTTTGCCGAAGATGCCCAACGAACAGTGCCGCTGGCGAATGATTGGCGGCAGGCCTTTACGAATAAACAAGTGTGGCTCTTAGTCGCCGTGTATTTTTTGGCCGTCACTGGACTCTATGGGGTGACGTTATGGATGCCAACGATCGTACAGCACCTTTCGTCGTTTGGCCCCATCGGCGTGGGCTTGCTCAGCACACTGCCCTACATTGCCGCTGTGCTGGCGTTATGGCTTAATTCCCGCCACTCAGACCGCACGGGTGAACGCAAATGGCATATTGCCATCCCCTTAATTGTCGCTGGCGTCTCTCTATTACTCTCCGCCCTCGTTGGCACCGCAAGTCCTGCCCTATCGATGATTTTGTTATCCCTCACCGAAGCGGGAGTCATGGCTTTTCTTGGTGTATTTTGGACGCTTCCCCCCCTCATGGTCGGTCCCGCCGCATTAGGATCCTCCATGGGTCTCATTAATGGCTTAGGCAATTTGGGAGGATTTCTCGGCCCCTTTCTGGTCGGCTACTTGATGACCATCAGCCACAATAGCATGCTGGCCGGACTCGGGCTGATGACCACCCTCCTTGTATTAGGCGGCCTCCTCATTTTGGGAGCCCAATATCGCTCTCGGCCTGTGTCTGCCACCGAAACCGCCATGTAATCACCCAAAGCCCGTAGCCATTGTCTACGGGCTTTGCCTGGCCTTAAGATGGTTCATCCACCACCCCATTGCTGAGACATTGGATGGAAAATAAAAATGGGCATAGCCTGCGAGCAAAGCTCCTTGCGCATAACCGCTTTCTTCAGTGCCTCCGCGGCCCTCAAGACGGTAGGCGGCCGGCCCTTGCTGTTGTACCGTACGCGAATAATGAAATTCATGTCCTCGAAACGCCACCCCTGGCCCGAAGTGGCTTGATTCTAAAAGCGTAATCGTACGGTACCCCACGGCTTGAAGACGTGGTTGCATCGCTGTCTTGTGGGGAATGACGCCCACCATTGGATAGTCCTGGCCATCTGTGCCGCGCAAACTTTCGCTCAAAAACATATAGCCGCCGCATTCTGCGATCGTGGGAAGCCCGCTGGAAATCCGCTCTCGGTATCGCCTCAACAAGGTCGTTTGGGCACTTAATCGCTCAACATATCGTTCAGGAAATCCTCCCCCGATATACAACGCATCCGCCTCGATAGGAATATCGTCACCCGCCAAGGGACTAAATGGCACAAGTTTTGCGCCTAACTCCACCAACAATTCCAGATTCTGTGGATAGTAAAAGTTAAAAGCCTGGTCTTGGGCGACTGCAATCACCTTGGATGCTGCCGCAGGGCGCTGAACAGGAGCCACAATGCCTGAAAGACGAGGGGCGTGACGGGCGATGCGAAGAATTTGGTCCATATCCAAGGTCTGGCTCGCTAGGAAGGTCAAGCGGTCGATCAAGGCTTGGGTCTGGACATTCTCGTGGGCGGGCTCGATTCCCAGTGCCCGTTCCGCAATGGCCACCTGATCGTCGGCAGGTAAGTACCCTACACAGGAAAGGCCTGTGTAGTGCTCAATAGCGTCTTGCAACAACCGGTAATGCCGTTCAGAATTTACCCGGTTAATCACTACACCGGCTAGATAACTAGGCTCCACCATGTTTTGAAATCCCCACACGATGGCTGCCAGACTGGCCGCACTGCGTTGGCCGTCAACCACAAACAACACGGGCGCCTGCAGCAGCGACGCAATGTGCCACGTGCTCGCCTCTCGCGTCACCGGATTTTTTCCATCAAAATAACCCATCACGCCTTCAATGACGCCCACATCCGCTTGCGCCATTCCTTTGATGAACGATGCCTGCACGTCATGAGGCCCGCCCATCCAGGCGTCTAAATTACGCCCTGCGCGCTGGGAAGCCGCGTAATAGTAACTGGGATCAATATAATCGGGCCCCACCTTAAACCCCTGAACACTTTGTCCTACGCTGTGCAAGCCCGCCATGACGGCCAGCGTCACCGTGGTCTTCCCTTCGCCACTGCGCGGAGCTGCAATAACCAAGCGAGGATATGCTCCATCCAACCGTTGGTTCATGACACGGTCACCACCGTACCACTGGGCCCCGGCGCCTTAAGCCACTCCATAATAACACCCGCGACCCGGTCGGCAGAAATCCAGTGTTGGGAACGGCTTTGCTGAATCAGCCGTTCGCGCTGTTCGGGGGATAAACTCGCCGCCCAACGGGTTTTGACCCATCCCGGCGCGATCACGCCGACCCTAAACGTTGGGGCTAGCGACCGAGCCAAACTGGCACTATAGCCAATAATAGCCGCCTTAGCGGTCGCGTATAATTCTGCAGATGCGCCTTGTGCACCCGTCAAGGCCTCGTCCCACGCGATGTTAATAATCACGCCACCTGGGCGGAGTCGGGGTAAGACCGCTTGGGTACATTTGATGGTTCCTTCAACGTCCGTCGTCCACAATAAGTGCAGTCGCGATAAATAGGGCAGTTTCCGGACATCGCCTTGTAAAATATCAGCCCCTGCCAAGTTGACCCACCCGTCAAAAAGCTGTGATGGTGCGATAGCCCCTGCTACCCGAGCGCTTATTGTTTCCCGGTCCCATGTCACATCGAGGGTCTGGTGGCCTGGATGAGGATTGCGCGCAAAGCCGATCACGGATATCCCGTCGGCCGTTAACTGCGCCTCCAGTGCGGTCCCGATTCCGCCGCTTACGCCGGTAACACCAACAATCATGCTCTTATTCCCCTTCGTTTGGCGCAATAATATTGACAACAATTCCGACAAGTGCTAAATTAATTAATGAGGGACGCACTATTAGGATTGTGGAGTGCCAGAGAATCGGCTGAGGGATCGGATTCTCAAATTGATGGCTTCCTATAATGAAGGAAGCCGTATTTTTGTTTCTATGAATTATTCAATCGGCGGCGTCGGCTGCGAAGGCAATACCACTTTTTCACGCCACACTCGTACCCCAGCCACCCATGCCGCCACAATGATGCCGGCAATAGGCACGGCGAAGAGTGCCCCCAAAATTCCCCGCAACGTCGCCCCTATCATCAATGCAATCACCGACACAACCGGATGGATCCCCACCTGGCTTCGGATAATACGCGGCCCGAGAATTTGAGATTCCAATAAGTGCGCGGCAGCAAGCAATACTAACACCTCAGGAACCTGAATCCATGGCCTACCGAAAAGAGCGAGAATAATCGGTAAAATCGCGCCTAAGACCGGCCCCAGCATGGGGATGAGTTCCATCACCGCGGCAAAAACACCAATCACCAACGGATATGGCAATCCGATAAGCCAAGTTCCGAAACCAAAAGCCGTACCTACAATGACGGATAAGGCGATCTGCCCTCGCACATAGCCTCCAATAACGCGTGCCAGGGTGTGTTCCACCGCTAACAGACCTTCACGCTGCTTATGTGGGATGAGACGCAACACCCCCGACTGAATCCGCGTCGCATCTAATAGCAGGTACACGGTGATGAATAACGTAATCGCCGCATCGACGATGGTATCTACTAAGTGCGTCACAATATTGACCGTTTGAGTGACTAAAAATGATGAGACTTGTCCCAAACTGCTTACTAAGCGGTCTTCTAGTTCGACGACGTTCAGTTGCACCCCATTATGGCGAAACCACGCCATAAGCCCTGGGGTGGTTTGGGTCACGGTCTGAATTTCTTGCGGCAACTTCGCCACCAAATTCGCCAACTGTGACGCAATGACGGTAATTAACAAAACGCCGCCAACAGCGAATACCACAACCGTCGTCAGAACCACGAGCAAGACGGCCCACGGGCGCCGCCAATACAAGGCGAGGCGTTCGACAAGCGGGCTCAGCGTAATTTCAAACATGACAGCCATCATCAAAACAACCACCACATTGCCTAGCCGGCTGAGTACCCACCACAGCGCCATTAAGACAAGACCCGCTCCCAAGATGACCAACACTGCATCCCGCGCCATCGCTAGCCGCGTTGCCCAATTAGCCCCTTGTCCGCTCATAGTCCCCCTCATTTCTGTATGGCGCATTCCTCTTCTTCCTATTGTATAGGCTCCCCGTGCATCGCGTCCACTAACCTGTATTGCCAAGAATTTCTTCACGAGGAGATATGAAGGGATGGCGAATTGTTGGTATACTAATATCGCTTTTGGACAGATTAGCGTTTTATCGTGGAAGGCGGGATTCCTCTGAAAATGCGCCGCGCAGGATCCACCGCGGCCGGACGGCACCAGAGCATTGGCCTATCGGCTGGCATTATTTTTGTAGCCACACTGATCAGCCGACTCAGCGGCTTTATCCGAGAAATCGTGATGGCCGCCTATTTTGGAACCTCAGCCGCCAACGATGCCTGGCTCATGGCTTCGGTTCTGCCCAACTTGTTGTTCAGCACGATAAATGGGGCCATTTCCGTCACCCTCGTTCCCCTCATGACCCAAGGGGATGCGCAGTTGTCCAAACGTTCTGTGCAAAATTTTGTCAATGAAGTCTTTACGGCTATTGTCATTTTGGCAGCCTTTTTAATCGTCGTCGGCGAGCTGTTTGCGCCCACCATTATGCATATTGTAGCGCCAGGATTTCATCACCACGAGTTGGCGCTGACAATTTCCATGACACGCATCATGATTCCCACCATTTTGTTTTGGGGATTATCGGGGTTAGTCGTTGGTATTTTGCAAGAACGCGAGCAATTTTTTTATCCGGCCGTGTCTCCGGTCGCGATTAATATCGTCCGTATCCTCACGATTATCGTCCTCGGCCACTATTTCGGAATTCAAGGCGTTGCTATGGGGTTTTTGATTGCGGTTGTCTCCCAGCTTGCCATTACTCTCCCCGCGTTAAGCAAGACGGGGCTGCACTTGCATTTCCGTTGGCACTTCAGTCATCCCCTCTTACGAAAAATGATTCGCATGTCAGGGCCCTTTTTTCTGACCAGTTCGGTCGGTACCATTGGCGTGATTGTTGATCGCGTCTTGGCATCATCCCTGCGCACTGGCAGTCTTGCCGCCTTAAACTATTCATATGTCTTGGTTCAAATTCCCGTAGGTCTCGTCATTTCGTCCCTGACGACGCCGATTTATACGCGTTTAGCCCAACACCAGAGCCAACACGATCAATTGACCTACCAAAAGCTGGCGATGCGTGGCTTTCGGCTGGTCGTGCTGCTCATCGTCCCCATTACCATTTGGTTTATGATCTTGTCCGTTCCCATCTTGCGCCTCATTTACCAGCATGGCGCTTTCTCTAATTACTCAACCCGCATTACCTCCGGCACTCTATTATTTTGGTCTGTCGGCTTACCGGGTTTTGGCTTATCGTTTTATCTGCAAAAGCTCTTTTTTGCCACGCAAGATACAAAAAGCCCGGCCCGTTTTAGCATCATCACGATTCTGTTTAATATTGTAGGGGACTTAATCCTCGTGCGTTTCATGCAAGCAGACGGTCTCGCCTTAGCGACGGGGCTCGCGGCGTGGCTCAATACGACCTTATTAACTATCCGTGCTCTCAATCCTGCGCATAACAGCAGCCTACACTTTCGACCTTTTGCGGTGAAAACTCTCATCGCCGCCGCCGTGACCGCCCTTGCGGTGTACGGCGCCCGCCACCTCTTCGCTTTAGATGCCATCCACGGCTTGATTCCCCTAACGTTAGGGCTTGTCGCGACGGTCAGCACATCCTTGTTGGTCTATCTTCTCATGTTAACCGTGTTCCACTTTCCCGAGATTCGCGAGCTCGTGGCCCGTTTGAGAAAAATTCGTCGCAAATCCCCATCCTCTCTGGCTTGATCTACCAAATTTCTTCCTTTTTTGTATGTTACAATGGCTGTAAAGAGAGGTGACGGTCATGGCCATCAAACAGCTGATCGAGGCTCCTCTTGTTGTGGTAACCAACCGGGAGCCCTACATCGATGAACGCGTTGCCGGTGGAATACGCACAATACAAACCGCGGGAGGAGTGGTCTCTGCCCTTGACCCGTTACTGCAAGAAATAGGCGGAAACTGGGTTGCGTGGGGATCGGGCAATGCAGATATCGAAATGTCTAGTGGAGGCCAGCGTCAAGTGCCTCCCGAGCGTCCGCGTTATACCTTAAACCGTATTACATTAAGTCCAGAGGAAGTTCAAGGGTATTACGCGAAGTACTCAAATCAAGGCCTTTGGCCTTTAAGTCACATGTTGATTGAACGGGCTCAGTTTTCGCGACGAGCCTGGCAAACGTACCGCAGTGTCAATCAGAAGTTCGCCAAACGTGTAAGCGCTGTCAGTCCACCGGGTGCTTGGGTGTTTTCCCATGATTACCAGCTCGCCTTATTTCCCGCTTTCGTACGCAAAACGCGACCCGATGTGACAATCGCGCATTTTTGGCATATTCCATGGCCCCCGTTGCCCATTTTCCGTTTGTGTCCGCAGCACCAGGAAATTCTGCGCGGATTGCTAGGCGCTGACGTACTCGGGTTTCAAAGCGAACAAGATGTTGAATACTTTCTGAATGCCGTCGAGCGGACGTTAAAGACGACGGTCAATCGTGAGACCGGGCGCATTGATTGGCAAGGACGTAGTGTCCATGTCAAATCCTTTCCTATTTCGGTTGATGTCAACGCCATTGAAGCGATGGTGGAAAGCCCACGAATTCGGCGTTGGGTCCGAGGTATTCGTCGCCACGTAGACCGTCGTGATCAAATTTTAGGGATTTCTGTCGATCGCGCCGATTACACGAAAGGTCTTTTGCCGCGTTTAGACGCCATGAAGGAATTTTACACGTTGTATCCGCAATACCGCGAACGCGTCACGTATCTTCAAATTGTTGTCCCCTCGCGGACGGAGGTCGCTGAATATCGGCGCTTCTATGAGCAGGTAGAAAAGAAAACGCAAGAAGTCAACCAACGGTTTGCGACGAACGGATGGAAACCCATCATTACATTGCCCCACAGTCTCGATCGCCCTCGTCTCATGGGGCTCTTCCGTGCCGCGGATTTTGCGGTCGTGAGTTCTTTGGTCGACGGTATGAACCTTGTCGCGAAAGAGTTTGTGGCCGCACAAGTTGACAAACGCGGGGTCTTACTATTAAGTGAAACCACCGGGGCTGCCAATGAACTAGAACACGAATCCTTTCCCATCAATCCCTTAGACCCGGAAGGTTTTGCCAATACCCTGCATGAAGCTTTGAGTATTTCTGCAGACGAACGGGCGGATCGTATTTCGGCCATGCGTAAGCACCTCGAAGAACACACCATCTATGATTGGATGGCCGATATTTTTCTCACATTAAAGATGGCTGCGCAATCTTATGTCTAAACCGCTCTTTTCCGAGTTCATGTTGCATCGTCTCGTGTGTGATCGCCATATTCAAAGCTGTGCGTGGTTCATGGATATCGATGGCACCTTGTTAGATCTCGCTCCGAGCCCGGACCGGGTCCATGTCCCAGAGTCTTTGCTATGGGCTCTGGGGCAAATCGCACAATCACCTCAGCACCGGATTGCATTAATTAGCGGCCGTGCGCTCTCTGACATCCAACAGCGTTTTGCGCCACTGCCCCTGATCTTCAGCGGCAACCATGGCGCCGAGTATCAGGCCGGCCCAGAGCATTGGACACATGAGAATGTCCAAGCCTTTGGCCGCCACCATGATGCGATCGCAAAAGCTTTAGCCCCTTTGCGCCAAGAGTTTTCAGGATTGTTTATTGAAGACAAAACCTATTCCTTTAGCGTCCACTACCGACAAGTGGCAGCGGCCGAAGGCCCTGCCGTTGCCCGCCGTGTGCGTGAGGCCATGACGGGCATCGAGGCTATTGAGATCGTACCAGCTAAATTGTGTTGGGAGATTCGCCCTAAGCCCGGCCCAACGAAAGCGGATGCCGTTCACGTCTTGTGGCAACGTGTGCAGGCGATTCTGCCCTCCCCAACCCTAGCTGTCGTCATAGGAGACGACCGTACGGACGAAGACGCCTTTGCCGCGCTCCCGTCAGCCGTGACTATCCATGTTGGGGACGGCCCTACAACCGCCCAGTGGACCCTGCCCTCGCCTGCCGCAGTACGCGCTTTGCTCCAACACACAGCGCAGCACCTTACGACCTTTTTTTCGTGCTGAATTTCTGACGGATATAGGCAATGAGGGGCAAGAGCGGCTCAACGCGATTGAATGAAGGCACCAGATAGACACCCTGAATAACCGATTCGAGATCGTCAAGCAATGCACAGGCCATGTCAATCCCTAGCGCTGTCCCATCTTGGACATGTTCGAACTGTGCTAAAATCTCTGTGCCAATGGTAATCCCCGGCACCTCATTGTGCAAATACAATGCTTGACGATAGGATACCAAGGGCATAACGCCTAATAACAGGGGGACCGGCAAGGGACCAAAACGGTCCAAAAATCTCTCCAGTTGTTCTTTGGCATAAATGGGTTGAGACATAATAAATCCCGCGCCGGCTTCTAGTTTTTGCTGTAAGCGAAGCACTTCATGGTCGAGATCCTCGGCCGTCGGATTCACCCCGACTCCGATATCAAACGCCGTATGGCCACCAATTTTCTGTCCCGACGCATCTTGCCCTTGATTAAAGCCTGCCAGCACCTTCACGAGGCCAATAGAATTGATGTCGTACACAGCGGTCGCATGGGCGTAGTCACCGATGCCCGGCGGATCGCCGGTGAGCGCCAGTACATTGCGAATGCCTAAGGCATGGGCCCCGAGCAAATCACTTTGTAGTCCCATCAGATTGCGATCACGAGTAGTAAAATGCAAAATAGTTTCGACCGGTAGCTGTTCTGCAATCAACCGCGCCGTTGCAAGCGCGCTGAGTCGCACCCGTGCCATGGGACTATCACCAATATTAATGGCGTCCGCGCCGGCTTCCCATACGGTGCGCGCGGCTTCCAGCACCCGGTGGGGATTGACGCCCCGAGGCGGGTCGAGTTCCACGCTCACAACAAAACGCTTGCCAAAAAGTTGCCTTATGCCTTCAGGAGCGCCCTCACTCCCCATTGTTTCATTAGCGGCATGTTCGTCCTCAACGTTCCACGTCCGGACCTGGGGCAAAACAGGCATATGCTGCAGTGTTTGAGCAATGGCTTGGATGTGCGCGGCTGTCGTCCCGCAACACCCGCCAATCACTCGACACCCAGCTTCCGCGAGGGCTGGGGCCATGGTCGCCACATAATGTGGACTGGCCGGATAATGGACATGATTGGCCACCATCGCGGGCTGCCCTGCATTAGGAAAGGCGGCTAACGGAATCTGCAAATCTTTGGCCCGTGGCGCCATTCGAATCACGGCATCCAGCAACGGAGCCGGTCCACTTCCGCAGTTGGCACCCACCAACTGAGGAGGACCGCCTGGTAATTGGCCCATCGCTTCAATGGCCTGTTCGGGCGTAAGCCCGTAACGCGTCGCCCCTTCCGGTGAAAACGCAAAACTCACAATAATCGGCAAGAGGCTTTCCTCGCGAATGGCTTCTACCGCGGCTAATACCGTGGGAATATCAGACATCGTCTCCACAATAAAGCCATCGACTCCACCGGCTAACAGTCCGGCGACGACCGGGCGATAATAGTCCACGGCCTCTTCATGCGTAAGGCTCTCCATAACCGGCGAGGCGACAGGTTGTGCCAAAGGTCCTATCGATCCAACAATCCACGCGGGTTCGCCAAAGATATCGCGCGCGTGTCGCGCAATTTGCGCTGCGCGGCGGTGCAATAAGACAACGTCGGCTTCGAGCCCCAGTGCCGCCAGTTTGCTCCCATTGGCGGAAAAGGTTTGGGTCTCTAACAACCGTGCTCCGGCCTCGAGATATTGGAGATGGAGATTCATTAACGTGTCAGGCTGTCTTAGCGGCACGAGAGGAAGAGCAGCGGGGTCGATCCCCGCCGCCATAAGCGCCGTGCCTGATGCTCCGTCCCCTATAATCCACGTCGGGTCCCTTAAAGCATCCGCTAACGATTTCACTCGAGGCCTTCCTCTTCTCGCACTGCTTGAACCGCTTGCGCCATTACGCGCAATTTCTCTGCCGCCTCGTCCCATGTACGCGTCTTTAATCCGCAGTCCGGGTCAATCAGCAAATTGTTGAGGGGAACAATTTCAAGTGCCCGCCGAATTCCCGCCTTAACCTCATCGACGGATTCAATGCGGTGCGTGTGCACGTCCACCACGCCTAATGCCAATTCTTTGTTTTGGGGCCAAGGATGGCGCGCCAAAAGGTCGAGCAATGCATAATTCTGATTAGCGGCTTCGAGGTCGAGCTGGTCCACCGGAAGATCAAATAATCCCGGCAAAATGGTATCAAAATCCCCGTAACAAATATGACTGATGGTCTTCGCCTTCAATCCTTCTGTGACAATCGCCATGGCTTCGATAGCCAAATCCAATTCTTCGGGCCTCGTCGATAACGCGGGTTCATCAATTTGGATATAACGAGCGCCCGCTTTTTCTAATGCCACCGCCTCCTCGTGCACCAGATGAGCTAAATCCAGCACGAGAGAACGACGGTCGGGATAATAGGCATTGAAAGACCAATCACAAATGGTATAAGGACCGGTGAGCATCCCCTTCACAGGACGGGCCGTCAATTGGGCCGCTTTTTGCCATGATGCGACCGTTAGCCCCGCCGCATCTCCCAAGGCCACAGTGCCTTCGACGATGGGTTTGTGATAATAGCGGTTGCCGTATGACCGAACCGGCAATGACTCCGAAAACCCTTGCCAATTCTCCGCGAAATAAGCGACCATATCGCCTCGCTCCATCTCGCCATGCACAAAAATGTCGATGCCCAGTTCTTCTTGCAAATCCATGACTTTTTTCGTCGCGGCCTCTTCCGCTTGTTGCAACTGTTCGCGCGAAATCTCACCGCGGCGAAAACGCGCACGCGCAGCCATAAGTTCCGGAGGCTTGGGAAAACTGCCCACACTAGTGGTCTGTAAATATTTGGCCATTGGGTTGTTTGTCCTTTCTGTCGGTTAACCGTTGATCAGGGTTTTGAGGTCCTGTAAAAGACGTACTTTCGCCGCCGCCCGGTCAGGAGGCAAAAATTCCAATCCACAGTTGGGGTGTACCCAAACCCGATCAGAACCTTGGCGACGCAATACCGGTTCCAAGATGTCGACCACCTGATGAGCATCTTCCATTCGCACATTGCGCCCATCAATGATTCCCACGCCCACTGAAGCAGGCAGGGTGTGAGACGCCAGGCGATCAAGAATGGCCGGTTCGCTTACGGCATCAAAAGATAGCCGCGCAAAGGGCAATGCTGCCAACGTGTCCAGCCACGGTGACGAGGGTCCCCAATACAGAGCTAACGACTGCTCCAGTGGTCCTTCCAACGCTAGGAGCTTCTGATACGCTTCTTGAACGAACGCTGTGGGCCAACGATCCGCATAGCGCGCCAGCGCCGGCTCATCCCACTGCACCTCAACAATACCCGTATCAGCGAGGTGACGGACGGTCAACCGCATGACATCAACCAAGTCACTTAATAGCGTTTCCTCATTGTGGTAATTTTTGTCTTCCACCATAGATAAAAAGGTAAAGAGACCCGGAAGGACAATTGTCACGGGAATACGAGATAAAGAGGCCGCTTCGCGACTCCATGCTGCTAGCGTTCCCCCTTGATATTGTAGGCGACCTGTGACGACCGGATGACGTACGTAAAAGTTGTTGTCAAACAGCCGCAGTAGACCCGCACTGTACACATTATCCAAGTCCCGAACGACGGGATCAAAGAGATCGTACCAGCGGATCTGGCCATCTGTGGTCCTATCACACTGTGCATCAGCGGCTAAGTCCACGACCCGTTTTACAACACTTTCATAGGTCGAGTACAGTTGCTCCGGCGAGATTTGCCCTTTTTCGAAACGTTGAATAGCAGTCCGGACACTCGGCCCCGGACCCGCCGGAATTTTCGGATAAGACCCCATAATCGTTGTCTTCATTATATAATTTCTCCCCTGTTCTGATCTCACCGGCATCAAAGTCGTTGAGGAAATGAAGCTGGACGCGTGGCGTGGACCAGACAGAGCCCGGCACATCCAACCATAAAAAAACGCCTACTTAGAGAAGAGGCGTTAGCTCTTCTCATCTTAAAGAATACGAATCCGTATTCTTCCGGAATTGGCACCCACCCTATGGGGGTTGCCGGGTTTCATCGGGCCAGTCCCTCCACCACTCTGGATAAGAAGTAAATCTTATTGAATTGTAAGCAAAATACCATGGCGTTGCGAAATGGTCAAGAGACATTGCATAAAATATTATAATTGCCATTTTTTGGTATGGATGATAGAGTATCCATAGGAGGTGGCACCATGTCGTCATCGGGCTCGTCTTTATCCAAAGAACGGCGCCACAGCGTGCTGGATTCCGACTCTAAACCAGCTCGCCGCCGCCATGTGTTCCGTTGGTTCGTCGTCATTGTTGCCGTTCTCGGCTCTGTCTTGTTATGGCAGTTGAATTTTTTCATCCACACCTTAGGGGATGCCCAGCGCAGTCTCGAGTCATGGCAAGGAGTCCGCGCCATATTAGGCTCCTTTTTAACCTTTGCTGCTATGCAAATCAGCCACACGGCTTTGACCTTGTGGCATCACGTCTTCCATTAAGCGACTCCCGCTGCCCTTAATGCGGCGGGAGCTCTTGCTCTCCTTCCCCTACCTCTCGCCCATTCTTTCTATACAAAAATCCTCCGTCTAGGAGTTTCGTGCCTTGCACACAGCCCCATCTTCGCTGAAAATAGGAGTGATGATTGCGGGACTACCTGTCCACAATACTTAGGCCATGCGCATTAGTGAACCGACAGCGCAGGAGAAAGAAGGCGTGCCACATGGATGATAATGCGGGAATGTCTTTTGAGATTCTCGCGGCTGGACTGGAGGATGTCCGCCATGACGTCCCGATGCTTATGACCGTCTTGGCGCATAAGCTGGAGGCGTCGTTGCCCGAAAACGTGCGGGTGATTCGTCAGTCGGGCCTCTTCTCCAAAACGTCATCCATTAAGTCGATCACCCTAACCTTTGACAATGTACGCTACCAACTTAGTGCCAAGGGCGGTCAACTGCTTCCCGAACGGCAAAAGATCGTGCACGACGTCGTATTAAAGACGGACCGTATTCCCTTAGACGCCTGGCTACGTGACGTGCTCAATTATTTATTGGAAGAAAGCCGTCGCCATGAAAATGCCCGTGATATTTTGGATCGTTTTCTCACTTCTTGATCGGCTGATATTGCCCCAGAAAGGACGATTTTTGTGCATCATATGAGGAGCCCTCAGTGGCATCCTGAAACTCTTGCTGCTCACTGCGGCGTCGGACAAGATCTCGCATATGGATCTGTTAGCACCCCGATTTATCAAACGGTGACGTATCAGCATCCGGGTGAGAACCTTGGCCAATACGACTATAGCCGGACCGAAAACCCAACCCGCCACAGCGCGCAAGAGGCTATCAACCGTCTTGATGGAGGTGCTGGCGCTCTTTTATATGGAAGCGGCATGGCTGCTCTCACGGCTTTGGTGCACATGCTCCACCAAGGCGATCATGTGATTGTCACTGACGATGCCTATGGGGGGACCTATCGCTTATTGGTGGATGTTTTTGCAAAATTTGGCATTCGCTCCTCGATGGTTAACACGCGTCAACTCGATGCGGTCGAGCGCGCCTTTACGGACACGACGCGTCTTGTTATTGCGGAAAGCCCTAGTAACCCCTTATTGCAAGTCAGTCCATTACGAGCTCTTGCGGAAATGGCCCATGCCCATGGTGCCAAATTGGCTATTGATAATACGTTTATGACCGCGGTTCGCCAGCGGCCTTTAGACTTAGGGGCTGATTTTGCGGTGTATAGCGCGACCAAATATATGGCGGGCCATAATGATGTCTTGGCCGGGGCAACGGTCTGTCGTTATGCCGAAGACTATGCGCAACTCAACGAACTCACCAATGCCACCGGAAGCATTCTGGGCCCGTGGGATGCGTGGTTACTGCTCAGAGGCCTCAAAACATTAGCTATTCGGATGGACCGTCAAGAAGCCAATGCTGCCGCCATTGCCGCGTTTCTCGCACGTCATCCCCGGGTTCAACGCGTCTTTTACCCTGGGCTCAATAGTCCCGAACAAGACGCCTTGCAAAAAAGTCAGGCTTCTGGAACCGGGGCCATGCTTTCATTTGTCTTGGACGACCCTAATCGTTACATTGACTTTATGAACGCTTTGCAATTGATTTTGCCGGCCGTTAGTCTTGGGGGAGTGGAATCCCTGATCACTCATCCTTTTAATGAAACCCATAGGGAGTTGCCCGAAGAAGTCCGCTGGCAACTGGGTATTATTCCCGGTCTCATGCGGTTATCCGTCGGCATTGAACATGTGGATGATCTCATGGCCGACTTAGACCAAGCGCTCAACTCCCTATCCTAGATGCGTCAAAGGAGTCTATGATGCCACACAAACAGACGGAGTTTATTCACACCGGCCAGGAGATTGACCCTGCCACCCAGGCGGTTACGCCTCCGATTTATCGTGCCACCACCTATCACCAAGCCGATCCCTGGAATCCACCAACGTATGATTACGCGCGTTCGGGCAATCCAACCCGGCATGCCTTTGAAGCGGCCATGGCAAGCCTTGAGCACGGGAGCCGCGGTATGGCTTTTTCCTCGGGCATGGCCGCTTTGACGGCGGCTTTCATGCTGTTTTCTCAAGGCGATCATCTCCTCGTCACGCGAGACTGCCAAGGAGGCACACAGCGCGTCTTACGCGGCGTATTCAGCCGATTTGGCATTCATGCGAACTATGTCGATACCGAAGACCTTAACGCCCTAGAAGCCGCATTAACGCCGAAGACCAAAGCCATTTTAGTGGAAAACTTTAGTAATCCGTTCCTACATGTGACAGATATCGCTCGGGTCTCGACATGGGCGCACGGTCATGGCTTATTGGTTTTGGTCGACAATACGTTTATTACGCCGTACCTACAAAATCCTTTAGACCTTGGCGCCGATATTGTCATTCACTCGGCAACCAAGATGATTGGTGGGCACTCCGACATCACCGCGGGCGTTGCCGTCACCAAAGATGAGGATTTAGGACGACAGCTGTACTTCATCCAAAATGCGTGTGGCGCTATCTTGTCTCCGGACGATGCATACATGAGCCTGCGTGGCCTGCATACATTACCCGTACGCATGGAGCAAGCGCAAAAGACAGCCCAATTACTGGCCCAATTTCTCTTGACCCATCAAGATGTTCATACGGTCTATTACCCCGGACTACCCAGTCATCCCGGACATGATGTAGCCCGAGATACCATGCGCGGTTTCGGGCAAATGCTCACGATTCGTCTGCATCATGCCGAACAGGTTCCTGGTATGGCGGAACATCTCGCCTTGGCTCGGGTAGGCGCAGGTTTTGGGGGCACAGAAACCATTGTATCTCTGCCCGAACTGCATTGCCACGCCGCTTTAACGCCAGAAGAACGCACCGAGCGGCACATCACACCCGATGTTGTACGCATTTCCGTCGGACTCGAGTCAGCGGCGGACTTGATTCAGGATTTTCAACAAGCTTTGACGGCTTCCCGTCTATAATCCTGTGAGAGGGGACCTCCTTCTTAGGACGGTCCCTAACCAGGCGTTTAGGCCGAATTTTTGCATCGTCCTCGAGAATTGAATTGCTCTCCTCTAAGAGATTTCGGTGCCATCGGTCCTACTCAAACCTAACTAAACAGGTTCAAAGCTGACTTCCGGCTTCGCTGAGGCCGATTTCACCGCCGTCTTGCGATGGGGCTCAGCAACCCCAAGTACACTGCCCGCCCTTCCCGACGAATCCCAATGTAGGCCAGCATGGTGCCCGGACTGCTGAGGTTCAAAATCTGCTGAATAATAGCGAGATCCACCCCGGAGCGAAACGCCCAGTACCCGAACGATATCTTGTCCAGTATTTTAGAAACTGATCTTCTTGCGCGTCTAGGCCGTTACAATCGACGGATACGGCAAGGACGTTCCGCTTCTTGCCCACACCCCTACGACGCACCGGGGATGCGTAAACTTCACCCCTCGCGGGCGGCTTTTATCACGATCCCTTTGGAGTCTCATAAATTCAATCCCAAATAGACCGCATACCCATGATGATCACCTCATTCTATTAGATGAGCATCATCGAGTTCGTGGTGTCCATGCAATAGACTAACATCCACCCGTCGGCGAACCAGCACGACCGTCCTTGTGCCCCCACTTCCCAGAGCGAGTCGCAGCCGCGCCTATGTATTACATTGGGCAATCGGGGTGTGCAACGGAACAACCCCTTATAATTGGTCGGCGGATTTGCTTGTCTTATGGTCTTATGGCCCGAAATTCAAGGAATCGTTGCCGCATGCCATTAACATTTCGTCGCATGCCGGTCTTAGGCCAAAAGGCCTTCATTCCTTATGCCATAAGCAAGGCCTCATTAAATCACATGACCCAAATGCTCGCGGTCACACGAGCTCCGGAAATCGGAGTCAATGCCATTGCTCCAAGTCTAGTGGACACGCCCATGACGCACGCTTGGCAAGAAGCCCATGACTTGTGGCGTGCCAAGTCCCCTCTGCAACGGGGTGCGTCCCCCATGGAAATTGCTGACAACGCTCTCATGCTGGCCAATTCCACCTATCTTACGCGCGAGGTCATCACGGGAGATGGCGGATTAAACCTTACGTAGGCGACCTTGTGTTCTCACGACGCCATATCTTTGATATAGTCCAAAATGAACCAGCAATCCCATGATGATTGTGTAGAAAAGAAAGGAGGCACGAGGGTGAAAATCTTTCCGGTACATTTTAAATCCGGGGGACAAGAGATCCGAGGACTCGGATATGGTCCTGAAGACGGAGTCCCTGCACCTTTTCGGGCTATTGTCATCCACGGCTATAGCTCCTCGAAACACCTCATGGACCCCGTATCGACCGCTTTGGCCAAAGCGGGGTATCCTGTCGTGTCAATTGACCTTCCAGGCCATAAGTTGGGCGCCAGCGGCGGATCGTTGATCAGCTTTGATATGGCCGTGCAAGCGGCGCTCGACGCGCATCAGCAGCTGACCTCCCCCGCACCTCCCGTGTATATTGGTCACAGCATGGGCGCTGCAGCCGCATTGGTGGCGGGCAGCTTGGACCCTGACGCGGTCGGAGTGGCAAGTTTAGGATTAGGATATCCCGTCACGGTCATGCGCCCTAATCCCGAAGTGATCCAATATTATTTAGAACGATGGGCATGGGTTGACGGCGCCAGTCCCGTTGAAGTCGGACTCGCCATGGACAAAGCTTTGCCTCAAGCTCTGGAGAAATTAGCCACCCGTCCCTTTTTGCTGGTCAGTGGAAGCCGCGACAAGGAGCTTCCCCCCTCAAGCGCAGCCCAGCTCTTTGCCATGGCTCATGGTCCAAAAACGCATAATACCGTGGATGCCGACCACTCCGGCATCCCGCTCCTCGCCGCCCCGTTCGTGGTGGAGTGGCTTAATGCTGTTCAATCCTCAAGGGCCTCATCCTAAGCCAACAGGTCGAAGGCTGCACGCGACATCCTTCGACCTGTTGACCCGTTATTCAGGATGCCGCTGCAACCAGCCCTCTTTGGCCTGACGCCTGACCACTTTGCCCGAAGGCCCGATGGGAAGTTCTTCCACGACCTCAATAATATAGGGTCGTTTGTAATCGGCTAATTGCTCTTTGGCCAGCTGATATAAACTTTCCACGTCGACGGTATGCCCACTGCGCGGTACGACTAAGGCGACCACGCGTTCGCCTCGCCTCGGATCGGGCACCCCAAAGACCGTGGCCATCCCCAAGTCAGGATGACGTAACAACGCTTCCTCCACCTCGACCGGATAAACATTTTCTCCCGCGACAATAATCATATCCTGTTTGCGATCCACTAAAAACAATAAGCCGTCCGCACTTAAATAGCCCATATCCCCAACGGTTAAGTAGCCGTCCTGTGTGAAGCTCTCACGGGTCGCCTCAGGGTTACCCCAATACTCTTTCATGAGCGATGGCCCTTTAACGAATACCTCACCAATGACGCCAGGCGGTTGCGGCTGCCGGTGCTCATCCAAAATCCGGATATCTTGTCCGATGACGGGATATCCCACCGATCCTAACGGTCCATCTAAGCGGTGGCGAATCACAGAACACGCCCCGTACTCTGTTGAGCCGTAAATATCGTAGAGACGCACTTGGGAGAATCCCTGCAAAATCCGGTCCCGCAAGGTACTATCCAGCGGCGCGGACGCCGTAAGAATGACCCGTAAGGTTTCGGTGTCGACTTTTCCTGCTTCAACCGCATCGGCTAAAAAGGATAGCAAGGTCGGCACAAACATCGTATAGGTCACGCGGTGCCGATTCATTTCCTCGACGATATGCTGCGGATGAATGGCGCGGTGGGGATAAATGACGCAGGTCGCCCCGATTATCGCAGACAACGTCACGACCCACAAGGAGTTGACATGAAACATTGGTAAGACCGCTAGGCCCACGTCTTCGGAGGAAATCCCCAATTCCGCCACCAACGTCAACGCAATCATCAGGTTGCTGATATGGGTCCTCACAGCGCCTTTGGGTTTGCCCGTCGTCCCTGAAGTGTAGACAATCACCCACACATCATCTTCCACAATGTCTACCCGGACCGGCTCAGACGGTGCCGCCGCCACGAGTTTTTCCCAACTGCGAGCCCCGCTGGCATCGTCGAGATGGGTATAGTAGACCGGGACCAAACTCTCCACACTGCTCAAAGCAGGCAGAAAATCTTTGTCCGCCACGATGAGGCTAATCTGACTATCCAATAACGCATAGCGAATTTCTTCCGGTGTCCAGCGAAGGTTAATCGGTACCCCAATGATCCCCGCCTTAGCGAGACCGAAATAGGCTTCGGCCATATCCAAGCCATTCGGCAATAGAAGTCCCACTCGCTGACCTTTGGTCAATCCTAAGGACAACAGTGCCTGCGCAATACGATTAGTCTTTAAATCTAATTCCTGAAAGCTGAGCTGCTCCTCCCCAAAAATTAGCGCCGGTTTGTTTTTATGGCGGACTGCCGCCCCATGTAATGCCTCTCCGACTGTTAGCACATTGTCCAACCTTTCTAAACAAATTAGGGAACTTCAGGCCCTTCCCGACCTACTCGCCCATACCCACTGACGGCCAGTGTGACCCCCATCACCACACCGGTGGCCGCGACGGTCGCGACCAGAATATGGGCGGTACTCAATGTAAAGGCGCGCAGCGTATGATCATGGACGAGCGTCCACGTCCATACGAGCAATCCACATCCTGTTGTCGTGATGACTTCCCATCGGCTTTGGGCGATCGAGTAAAACATCGCGATATTTAAAAGTCCAAGCCCTATCATGCCCCAGCCATAAGACGGAATCCATGGCGCAATCGCAAGAAAACGAGGGCCTAATATCATTATCACCAATCGCGCGCCGTGCGCAATAAAAATCCACTGGACCAGCCCCGCTAAGAGCCCATACACGGCAACAGTCAATCCCAAGTATGAATAGCGGTGGCTGGGATCGGATAACATGGCCGTAAGCATCACCGTGGCCAAACTTCCCGACACAAAATCAATGCTATGCCCCATGATAGCCATACCGGTATATTGGCCCGCAATCTCTGGCGGTAATGCGTATTTGGCCGCCAGTCCATCGACAATCGCATATAACACATTGATGACCGCGACGACGCCCGTGGCCGTTACCATACCGAATCCGGTTGCCTCTTCTTGGACAGGCACGGTGCGTACCATCCGGCGGCTTACCACCCACGTCACCCACGCCGCCGCGCCTTCTAGTCCGCCCACTACCACCAAACGATAAACGGGCCACAATGCACTGCTCGCGGCAACAACGCGAAAGAGCCCGTTTAATACCGCAAGCGCGCCCACTAAGAGATACCTGCGGGCGTTTTGCAATATACCGGTATTCGCCGCCAAAGCGAGGCTGGGTACCACTTCTGCGGTAAAAATGATCAGTAACAGCTGACTAACATGAAACGTACGGGACAAGGGCCCGGCAAACACCCAAATCGCTGCCCACGAGACAACACCAATTCCCCACAACCACCATGCATCTCGTTGCTCCGCAGGTCGCGGCCGTTTGCCCAAGCGCGTATAGATGAGCACCACCACCGATGCCGGCATCACTAAGAAACTTGTAACATTGAGAAAGGTTGTCAAATCACCATACTTGTGGGGACCTAAAACATGCGCCAGAACCACATGATATAAATAATTGAATACCCCGACCAGCAAGGCCGAAAATCCTAGCACAACATTGTCCGACCAAAATTGGTGATTTTTAGCCACGTGTCCCACCGCCCCCGCTTGCTTTAGGACTATCTTGTCCATAAAGCCGACAAACAAGGGGATCTATTTCGACAAAAAAATTCGCCCAAGCTACACGCATAGCTTGGGCAATTAATATTTCGCGGTTCATTCAGCGGGAAACCAAATCACACATCCCAAGGACTTGGTTTCTCTATCATGATTATTCGACATTCCCCCTAAAAATCCTTTCATAATCTGCCAAAATGTTAGTCGTTTGGCGACTAAGCTAAGGCTGTGATCCAATTTGATGCAACAGGAGTTGCATCACGGCGTTGTTGGCATACCCGATATGCCACAAGGCCACCCCTGCCAAATGGTCTTGTTTCGCTAAAAGAATTTTCTGATTCATGCCTTGCAAACTTTCCCACCACGCAATACGCGGCCCCGAAGACGTGTCATATCGCGCATATGTTTCTTGATATTGTTGACTCCACACCGCATGCTGGTCCATGGCCGGAGTAACGGCATTATAAGGAATCGTTTGGGCATTCGTGCTGCCAATGGGCCAACTATATCCATAAAGGGCAATGCCTAGATCAATCTTTGATGCCGGAACCACGGTCATTAACCGCTTTAAGATATTCTCCACCCACGGCATGCCTGCCACAGGTCCTTCCAAACTCCCATCATCATGCTCATCATAGCTCATTAAGATAAATTGGTTCACTTCCCGACCCAAGACCCCGTAATTATAGGCTCCACCCGAATGCGGCACGATATCGATGGTAATCGTATCGGACCTAGGCAGGAAGTCACGCAAGTCAATCATAAACCCCGATAATTGATTGACCACGCGAGTGTGGGCGGGCTCAAAATCGATATTCACTCCTTGAAAATGCATTTTGCCGACCATGTCCGCGATATTGCGAGCCGCTGCCACGCGTGTCACCGGATTATCCAAAAAAGCCTGTGTGCCTGTCCCGTCATTGACCAGGGGAGTAATCGGAATATGCGCCTTTTGTGCCTGCTGCAATATAGTCGTATTAACATGAGCACTCAGCCCGCCATACGCGTCCACCGAATACCAAAAAGGTGCTAAGTCTGTGATAGCGTGCGGATGGCTGTAGAGATAGGTCAAGGGCGTCGACACATCATTGGCCCAAAAGGCCACCACCTGTAACTTGGACGGCGCTTGGCTTCCGGATTTTGCCGCACGAGCCCCTAAACCACACCCGGATAGCGCGAGCGCTATGGTCACCACCAAACTTTTTGACAGCCATTGTTTGAATTTCCCGTGAACCATGTTAACCACCTCATCCTAAAGCTTGACCGAAAAAGGGGTCAAACATGCTCTCTTTGATCGTGAGAATTCTAGTAAAGTTCCCCAATTTGACTCATCCGTCGAATCATGGACAAGGAAATTCCTGGCACTTTCTTTGGGACCTCTCATATCCCTCTCATGCACCGCGGGGTATACTATAGAGAAGCTAAGCTGATGTTAGAGGAGGGATCGCGGTGCTCCATCAAAAACCGGCGGATTCCCCAGATTCTCATCACTCCGCCGCTCCCAAAAAAGGTCGGTGGATACTGGTCGGGGCTGCCACGGTGATTGTTGGCTTGACCTTGTTTTACAGTGCCAATTGGTCTGGCCTCACGCATCTACCGCAACTGACCCGGCAACGTTTACGCCAAGCCCACGCCCCCTGGACGTCATTCCATCAGATATCACCATGGTTCCCCAAGGCTTTAGTTGCCACCGAAGACCGGACATTTTATACCAACTGGGGCATTTCTTTTGAAGGTATTGCGCGGGCAGCTTGGGTCGATTTGCAGACCGATGCCTTTACCCAAGGGGGGAGCACCATTACCCAGCAGCTCATTCGCGATCTCCTGCTGTCGCCTGTCAAAACCATTCCCCGTAAAATCACGGGCGTCTTATTGTCGCTAATGGCGACCCAACTCTATTCCAAAAAGACGCTCCTGACTTTGTATATGAACGAAGTGTATTTAGGCGATCATGCCTATGGTATTGGTCAAGCCGCTCGAAACTATTTTGGCATTGCACCAAGTCAATTGACTCTCCCCGAAGCTTCTTTGCTCGCAGGACTCCCCCAAGCCCCCTCCCTTTATGATCCATTCGTTCATTTTCGTCTCGCCAAGAAGCGTCAATTAGAGGTGTTAAACAGCATGGTGCAAGACCATATGATTTCAGCCGCACAAGCGAAAACAGCTTACCGTGCGCCATTGCCCTTGACCGGTCCCCACCCAGCATAAAAAGATAAGCCGACCTCCCAGATCACTCCTTCTAGGGGTCGGCTCCTTGGATGCGGCGTTTCGCTTACCGCCGCAGTTTCTTCAATTCTCCCATCAAGCGGTCATTGAGCACGCGAATGTGAGTCCCTTTCATACCCAGTGAGCGTGATTCAATCACACCAGCAGACTCAAATTTCCGCAACGCATTAACAATCACCGAACGCGTGATCCCGACACGGTCAGCAATTTTTGACGCCACCAGTAATCCTTCTTCTCCGCCCAGTTCATCAAAAATGTGCTGAACCGCTTCCAACTCCGAATATGACAGCGTATCAATCGCTACTTTCACAGCAGCTTTTTTACGCGCTTCCATCTCCAATTCATCCGACTTGGAGCGCAGAATTTCCATCGCCACCACCGTTGCGCCATATTCCGCGAGTACCAAATCTTCATCATTGAATTCCCGGCCAAAGCGCGATATCACGAGCGTTCCCAACCGATCACCACCGCCATTGACAGGCACTATCGTGGTAATCTTATTTTCGTACAAACACGCCTTATCGCGAAAGAATACGCACTTACGCGATTCCTGCGATACGTTCGGATAGGTTTCATCAACCTTGAGTAAGCCATTGTTGTAATTACTCGGAAACGCTTCTTCCGCTAAGACTTCACGAATCATGATGTCACATTCAAAGCCGTCCAATAAGCTATAGCCTAAAATTTTACCCCGGCGACTTACGACGTATACGTTGGCCTGAATGAGTTCGCTTAAAATCTTAGCCATCTCTTCAAAATTGACTGGATGTCCAGCCGTTCGCTGTAGTAACCGATTAATGCGTCGTGTTTTTTCCAATAATTCTTCCACGACATGCACCTCCCTGATTCGACAAAGTTCCCTGTCGTCACAATTTTCACCACTTGAGTATACCACAGCGACGTTGGATTGTGTAAACGAAAAAAAACATTCAGAGTATATACCGATTGATGTCAATATTTTCGGCGATCTTTGCCAAGCGTTGTTGTACGTATGTTGCGGTGATGGGAATCTTTTGGCCGGACAACTCCGGGGCCGAGAAATTCAGTTCCTCGAGCACCTTCTCCAAAATCGTATGGAGCCGCCGCGCCCCAATATTTTCGGTATCCCGGTTGACCTGGTACGCATATCGAGCCATTTCCCATAACGCGCCATCATCAAACTCCACCTCCACGCCCTCGGCACCTAGCAGCGCCTTGTATTGCTTAATGAGGGAATGATGGGGTTCGGTCAAGATCTTATAAAAATCTTCCTCCGTCAAGGCATTGAATTCCACGCGAATGGGGAACCGCCCTTGCAGTTCCGGAATCAAATCGCTCGGTTTGGCCACGTGAAAGGCGCCGGCCGCAATAAATAAAATGTGGTCGGTTTTTACAGGCCCATATTTGGTATTGACCGTTGAGCCTTCAACTATGGGGAGAATGTCGCGCTGGACCCCTTCACGAGAGACATCGGGTCCATGCCCCTCCTTACTACTCGAGGCAATCTTGTCAAACTCGTCAATAAAGATAATCCCTTCTTGTTCTGCGCGCCATACCGCGTCCGCATGGGCCGCATCGGTGTCAATCAACTTTTGAGCTTCTTCTTGGGTCAACACCTTACGCGCTTCGGCCACCGTCATTTTCCGCCGTTTGGTCCGTTTAGGCAAAATGCCGGAAAACATCTCACCTAAATTCATTTGGTTTTCTTCGCTACCCGGTAAATTGCCCATCATTGGCAATGCCGGACCCGCGTCCTCGACTTCCACTTCGACGACTTCATGTTCCATGGCTTTCATGCGAAGCTTCTCACGGACCTTGCGGCGTTCATCTTCAATCCTGTGACGTTCCTCGGCACTCACGCTCGACGACGGCTTGTTTTGCCGGGCACCTCCGAAAAGCGCTTCTAAAGGGTTGACATTGGCAGAGGGTTCGTCAGGAAATGGCACGATGGCGTCTACCAATCGGTCCTCCGCAATGCGCTCAGCGCGGTCTTGGACCGCTTGCGACCGTTCTTCCTTCACCATGCGGACACTCGTCTCGACTAAATCCCGCACCATGGCATCTACATCACGGCCCACATACCCCACTTCCGTAAACTTAGTGGCTTCGACTTTGATAAAGGGGACGTGCAGCAAGCGGGCCAACCGCCGTGCTACTTCGGTTTTCCCCACCCCTGTCGGACCAATCATGAGGATGTTCTTGGGCGTAATATCCTCCTGTAATTCAGGATCTAACTGACTGCGGCGCCACCGGTGCCGCAGCGCTATCGCCACAGCGCGTTTAGCGTCATCTTGCCCAACAATGTATCGATCGAGCTCTTCGACAATCTTTCTGGGTGTCATTAACCGATCATCCATACCCAATCCCTCCCTACCCCAGTGTCTCAACCGTCAAATGATGGTTGGTGTAGATGCAAATATCGGCGGCAATGTCTAAAGAGCGCCGGACCACTTCTTCCAGCGGCATGGTTTGCTCGACTGAGGCAAAGGCCCTCGCGGCGGCTAAGGCATAACTCCCCCCTGATCCAATGGCGGCAATAAAGTCATCCGGCTCAATCACTTCACCGGTCCCCGATAGGATGAATAAGTGTTCTTGGTCTGCCACCAGCAACAAGGCCTCCAACTTCCCTAACATGCGGTCGGTCCGCCACTCGCGAGACAACGCCACGGCCGCTCGCGGTAGATTGCCATGACTTTCCTCTAATTTTCCTTCAAAATGTTCGAAAAGAGTTAAGGCGTCGGCCACCGAACCCGCAAATCCCGCAAGCACTTTCCCGTGATAGAGTCGGCGCACTTTGACAGCCGTGTGCTTCATCACCGTGTTTTGACCAAAAGTCACCTGGCCATCTCCACCAATCACCGCTTTGCCATCGCGGACCATCCCTAGCACGGTGGTGCCATGAAATTCCACATTGGACACGATGTATCCCTCCTAGCTCCGCTCCTGTGCTAGGCACGAGGATGGGCATGTTGATAGACTGTAGCAATATGTTCTTGTGAGACTAACGTATACAACTGTGTCGTCCGAAGCGTGCTGTGCCCTAAGAGTTCCTGAATGACACGCAAATCGGCCCCATTCATCAGCATGTGTGTGGCGAAGGAATGCCGGAGCCAATGCGGACTAACATTGCGCTGAATAGCCGCCTTGGCCAACACACTTTTAATAATGCGCCGCACGCTGCGCGTGGTTAAACGACCACCTTGGTAATTCACAAATAACGCCTGAACGCTGGGACGCGCGAGCCGCGGACGACTATGCTCCACATACTGATACAAGGCATCGTGGGCTTTTGTTCCAAACGGAACCACTCGCTGCTTTCCGCCTTTCCCTTGAACATGCACAACATTGGCCACCAAATCCACGTCGTGCTGATTCAAGGAGACTGCCTCTTGACTCCGCAAGCCTGCCCCATAGAGCAATTCCAAAAGGGCCCAGTCACGCAATCCGAGAGGCCCCGGACGTTTCGGCGCTTGTTCAATTAGGTCGTGCGCTTCATCCATCGTCAAGGTGCGGGGCAGAGACGGACGAAACCGCGGCGCTAACAAGCGTTGGGCCGGATTGTCCGCTCGCAATCCATGGCGCTGGGCAAAGCGGTAAAATCCTCGCACCACCGCCACCTTGCGCGCCACCGACCGCGGCGCTAGCCCTTGCGCCAGCAATGAGGCCGCCCAGCGGCGCAAATCTTGACTGCTCAAGGTTTCATAAGGACCGGCCGCTTCGACTAATTGCCGCAAATCTCGGCGGTATGCCTCTATGGTATTCACTGCAGCATGCTCGACATTCTGCAAATAGCGTAAATAGTAGGCAATGCCCTCACTCTCACTCATGCACAGGCTCCAATTGGCGGACAAACTCCTCCATCCGGGCCATGGCCCGGTTGCGAAGCCACTGGCGGCGCGCTTTTTTGTCACGGAGCCCCTGCACTTCCGGAGGCAGTTCAAACAATCCAAAATTCGCATTCATCGGCTGAAAATGCGCAGGGTCCGTATGCGTAATATAATAAGCTAAAGCGCCCATCATTGTCTCGCGCGGAAACACGGGCATTTCCCGACCCTCTAGGTATGCCGACATCCCCACCGCTGCCACGATGCCCATCGCCGCCGATTCCACGTAGCCTTCCACGCCCGTCATCTGTCCCGCAAACCACAAGTCTTCACGCCGCTTGGTATTTAACGTCGGCCTTAAAAGCGCAGGGGACTTGAGATAGGTGTTGCGGTGCATCACTCCATAACGCACAAACTCTGCATTGGCTAACGCCGGAATCAACCCGAACACACGCTTCTGCTCGCCCCAACGTAAATTGGTCTGAAAGCCAACCAAACTCATTAAAGATCCTACCGCATTGTCCTGCCGGAGCTGCACAATCGCGTACGGACGGCGTCCCCCTTCAAACGGATTTTCCAATCCAATCGGCTTCATCGGTCCATATAACGGAGTCTTGGGTCCGCGCCGGGCTAGCTCTTCAATGGGCAAGCACCCTTCAAAAAAGGTGCTCGATTCAAAATCATGTCCTAAATGCTGTTCCGCATGAATCAGCGCATCATAGAACACCTCATACTCCGCTTTCGTCAAAGGGCAATTCAGGTAGTCCTCGCTGCCTTCACGCGATCCCCAGAACGCATGCTCCATGTCCACGGTGTCCGTCAGCACAATCGGCGCCGCCGCATCAAAAAAAGAGAGCATACTATCGCCTAAGGTCTCTTGAATAGCACCAGAGAGAGCCTCATGCGTCAACGGCCCCGTCGCAATCAGGCAGGGCTGTGAAGGGATATCTGTCACCACTTCGTGGTGGATAACAATGCGAGGATGCCCTTGTAACCGTTCTGTGACGCGCTGACTAAACACCTCACGGTCGACCGCCAAGGCCGATCCTGCAGGAACTTGCGCGGCCTGTCCTGCTTGAAGAATTAACGAGTCAAATAGCCGCATTTCATCTTTTAACAAGGCCGCTGGCGCTGTACCCTGAATGGACCCCAAAGAGTTGGAACACACCAATTCGGCGAATTGCCCGGTCACGTGGGCAGGGGTCATCACGTCCGGCCGCATTTCGTACAGGTGCACCACCCAGCCCCGCTGGGCAAGCTGCCACGCGGCCTCCGATCCCGCTAGACCTGCGCCTATGACCATCGCTTCATTGGGCCTGCTCTTCTTCATAACCGCATCCCTCCCGCAAACACATCAAACTATCGTGGTTGCCCCGCCGTTTGAAGGCCATGCTCGATCCGCACCGCGGACAGACCTTGTCGCTTGGACGATTCCACGTAACAAAATCACATTCTGGATAGCCCACACATCCGTAAAATGTCCGCCCTTTGCGGGTTCGCCGCACCACCAAATCTTTATGGCACTTAGGACATAAAGCTCCTGTCTTCTCGACATAAGGCTTGGTAAAATCACATTCCGGATACCCTGAGCACGCTAAAAATTTTCCAAACCGGCCATATTTGACCATCATGGGCCGCCCACATTTTTCACACACCTCGTCCGTCTCTTCCAAAGGCAGATCGACCTTTTCGATGTCGTCATCCGCCCTCGCCAGTTCTTCTGAAAACCGCTCATAGAAGCCCTTCAGAACATCTTGCCACTGCATATCATCTGCGGCCACATGGTCCAGTTCGGTCTCAATTTCGGCCGTAAAGCGCGTATCCACGATTTCCGGAAAATAATGTTGCAATAAGTCGACCACCACGCGCCCTAAGTCCGTCGGAATCAGCTTTTTCTGGTCGCGCCGCACATAGTCTCGGTGCAGTAGCGTCTCTACAATCGGTGCGTAGGTCGAAGGCCGTCCAATCCCGAGCTCCTCTAAGGTCTTAACTAAGCTGGCTTCGGTATAGCGTGGCGGGGGCTCGGTAAAATGCTCTTGCGGTTCGATGCGGGCAATGGTCAAGACCGTGCCCGCTACAAGATCCAAGAGAGGCTTCGCTTTGGTATCATCGTCTTGCAACTGGGGATCGGCTTCATCAAAGGACTCTTGGTACACGGTGCTATACCCAGGGAATAAGACCCGGGACCCAGTAGCTCGAAACTTGGCCTGATCTTGGAACGCGATATCAATCGTCGTCGATTCATACACCATCGCCGCCATTTGGCTCGCCACAAACCGTTCCCAAATCAGACGATATAGACGAAGCTGGTCGCGGTTTAATGCGCCCTTTAGCATATCAGGATGCCGACGGACGTTGGTGGGTCGAATCGCCTCGTGGGCATCTTGGACGCCGGGTTTGGCCTTGCTCTGCCGTATTTGACCACTTTCGGGAACATACGCCGGGCCAAAGCGTTCGGCAATATACTCACGCGCCTCATCACGGGCACCGTCTCCAATCCGTGTCGAATCCGTACGAATGTACGTGACCAGACCGACGGTGCCTTCCCCTGGCACTTCTAAACCTTCGTACAGTTGCTGGGCAAGGCTCATGGTGCGCTTAACCGACAATCCCAACTTCCGCGACGCTTCTTGCTGCAAAGTCGATGTGGTAAAGGGCAAGGCAGGAAACCGGCGCTTCTCCTTAGTTTTGACATCACTCACAACCACTTGGGCGCCAACCTTGACCCCTTGCAGAATTTGTTCCATCTCTTGAGCCGTCACGCGACCACGGTGGCCCAAGGGCGCATAATAATGACTCAGAAGTTCCCCATTTTCCGCCACGGCGGTCATATCCACGGTGAAGTACTGCTCTGGCACAAACCGTTGAACGGCATCTTCCCGGTCTACGAGCAACTTAAGGGCAGCACTTTGGACGCGTCCGGCTGAAAGCCCTGGCCGCACTTTGCGCCAAAGCAAGGGCGAGAGCTGATATCCCACCACCCGGTCTAGAACCCGCCGCGCCTGCTGAGCATTAACGAGTCCCATATCAATAGGCCGTGCTTCTTTAATGGCATGGCTCACAGCGTCTTTGGTAATTTCATGAAATTCAATCCGGTGCACATCTTGAGGCGCAAGGTGCAAAGCCTCAGCCAAATGCCATGAGATCGCTTCCCCTTCGCGATCAGGGTCGGTCGCCAAATAAATCCGGTCGGACTTTTTGGCCGCATCTTTCAGTTCCTTTAATAAGGGGCCCTTGCCCCGAATGGTAATATACCTAGGCTTAAAGCCGTTATCCACGTCGACGCCAAACTGGCTTTTGGGTAAATCCCGCACATGGCCCATAGATGCCTTCACCTGGTATCGTGTTCCCAAAAACCGGCTAATGGTCTTGGCTTTGGCCGGTGATTCCACGATAATGAGCGGCTTCGATCTTGCCATGACAATCCCCCCGGTTCCAAACGTTTTTTCATTATAGCAAACCTCACACCCAGGCTCGGCGTTCTGGCTCGATATTAGCATGACTGTAACAGGGAAGTTCTACGGATGCAAATCTTATCCTGACTTTATCCTATGGCGTCATGGGATAAAATTTTCTTCAAAAAGGTCACACGGTGCACCGGTGACGGCCCATAGTGTTTTAACATCTCTCGGTGATACGTCGTCGGATAACCCTTATGTTGCGCAAATCCATAAACGGGAAATTGTTCGGCTAGGGCTTCCATATACCGGTCCCGCACGACTTTGGCGACAATTGAGGCCGCTGCAATGCTCGCCGAAAGGGCATCACCATGCACGATGGGGATTTCCTGCCAGGGCCCCCCAATACGCATCGCATCGGTGAGCAACACATCCGGGACGCGCCGCAAGTGCCCGATCGCTCGCATCATGGCTAGCCTGCTGGCTTGCAAAATATTAATGCGTTCAATAGTCCGTACCCCGACCATTCCCACTCCGACATCTTCGGCACAGCGCACAATCTCATGATAAAGATGAAGTCGCTGGCGCTCGGTCAATTTCTTCGAGTCATCAACACCCCAAATCGGGGTATCCGCGCGCAAAATGACCGCCGCAGCCACGACTGGTCCCGCCAATGGCCCCCGCCCGACTTCATCAACCCCGCCGATGCGCTGATGAGGCTGTTGCCACACAGCGCGTTCATAATGAGTGAGCTGTTCCCATGCCTCTGATTGGCCTTTCATTGAGGCTCCTCCAAACTGAATCGGCCCAGTTTGCCTTGCTGGAAAGCGAGCAATACCGCATCTGCCGCGCGCTGCGCGTCAACGACCCCGCCGGTCCGAAGGAATCCGCGCCGTTTGCCCCAGTCTAACCAGCCTGAAGGATTATCATGATCTTGCGTGAGTTCCCAAATGCGGTCCGCCAGTTGACTGCGTTCTTCAGCAGGGGCGGGTACTATGCCTAGCACTTGCAGTCGCCAGTCATGACTATGTCCTGGCGTCACTACCCCTGGCAAATCGAGCCATTCCCACCCTCCCGGCAGCCTAATCCACTGCGGTCCTCGTGTAATGCCCGGCTTGGCGCCTGTGGCCACGCGGTTCTTTCCGACCATCCGGTTCAGTAATGTCGACTTTCCCACATTAGGAACGCCGACAACAGCAAGTCGGTAAGGCGGCTTCAGGACCCGACTAATGACCGATTCAATTTGCGTTCGGGCTTTGGGGTCTTGCGCTGTCACCGCAAATGCGTGAATCCCTTGTTTCTGGTATGCCGCAACCCACGCCCGCGTCACGGCGGGATCCGCCAAATCGGCCTTGTTTAAGAGAAGGATCCGCTGGGCTCGTCCAATCCACCGCGTCATAGGGGTATGACGACTAATAGCAGGCGCCCTGGCGTCTGCTATTTCAATAAAGGCCGTAAGGTAAGGAGCCAACTCACGAATGGTTCGCTGGGTCGCTACCATATGGCCTGGATACCAATTTGCTTTGGCCATAGCGCTTCCTTTCAGTTCAATGCAAAAGATGGAAATCACTTAAAGGCCACCACACCACAAACGCCTGGCCTTTAACATTTTTCATGGGCAAGAGCCCAAAATACCGACTGTCATAGCTCTTGGGGCGGTTGTCGCCCTCAACCCATAAATACCCCGGCGGAACCTTCGTAGGGGGGACATTCATGGAAGTGCGGTATTTCAAAAAGGGTTCATGGTAACGATGACCATTAATATAGACGACGTTATTCTCCACGCTAATCGTATCCCCGGGCACTCCAATCACCCGTTTAATCCAATCTTGGCTTTTGATCACGGGCGAGCGAAAGACAATAATTTGTCCCGTCTTCGGGGTTTCAAAATCGTAAATGAGTTTGTTCACCAACACCCGTTCACCGGTATGTAAAGTGGGCAACATCGAGATCCCTTCGACCTCATAGGATTCAAATACAAACGTCCGTATGAGGAAGGCCAAAACCACGGCTATCACGATCGTCTCGATAACTTCCCAATAGCCCTTGCGGCGTTCCTTGGTCACGATCACAGCCCCCCAAAGCCTATAAAGATAGCGAAGACACCCGGAAATGAGTGCCTTCGCCACAAATTAGCGCCGTTCTTTAATTCGGGCTGCTTTGCCGCGCAACTTCCTCAAATAATACAACTTCGCTCGGCGTACTTTCCCACGCCGCACGACCTGAATGGATTCAAGCCGCGGGGAATGGAGTAAAAAGGTCCGTTCAACGCCGACCCCATAGCTGACACGACGCACAATGAACGTCTTGGACAATCCCGACCCTTTGATGCCAATGACGACACCCTCAAAATTCTGCACACGTTCACGGTTACCTTCGCGAATCTTTACCGCAACACGCACGGTGTCGCCTGGGCGAAACGCGGGAAGATCCGGTTTCATTTGCTCTTCTTCTAACAATCGAATGTAATCCAATATTTTTCCCCCCTTTACGGGCCAAATGACATTATATCATCCGAAGCATAGCGTCGCAAACGGCCCTACAACAAATCGGGACGGCGCTCGGCGGTTCTCCGCCGGGCTTGCTCAGACTGCCACTTGGCAATTTTAGCATGGTCACCCGATAACAACACGTCCGGAACCGCCTGATCCCGAAACACGCGCGGCCGGGTATACTGTGGGCCTTCTAATCCTCCAGCACCGCTAAAGGATTCTTGCCATGCTCCTTCGTCAGCACCTAAGGCGCCCGGTAACAACCGCACAATCGCATCAATCATAACCATGGCCGGAATTTCTCCACCCGTCAACACCACGTCTCCAATGGAAACCTCTTGGCCGTGCACCATATGGATCGCGCGTTCGTCAATGCCTTCGTAATGTCCCGCCACGATAATCAGATGTTCAAGCTGGGCTAATTCACGAGCCATGGTTTGATCAAAACGACGCCCTTGGGCTGATGTGACCAGGACCGTCGGCGCCGCAGCATGATGCACTGTGGCCCATTCCACTGCCGGCACGACGACATCTGCCCGAAGCAACATGCCAATGTTACCACCAAACGGATAGTCATCGGTCACCCGGTGCGGCCCCACTCCAAACCACCTTAAAGGCACCCGGCGAATATCCACGAGGCCACGATCTTGAGCGCGTCGCACAATGCTGGCGGTCATGGGGCCTTCAAACATTTCCGGAAATAACGTGACGACTTGGATCACCATTACGAGAGATCCTCAAGCCCTGCCGGCACGTCCACTTCCATAATCCCCATATCCAAGTCCACACGTTTCACCACGGATTTCAGGGCTGGGACCAAAAGCGGAGCCCCCTCGTCGCGAGCGACTTCAAACACATCCTGATTGCCGCCTGTACGAATCACCTGCTGGATAACGCCAATCCGGGTATGATTGTGATAATCCCGTACTTCCAGGCCTTCGAGCTGAAACCAATAGTATTCTTGGTTGCCCAATGTAGGCAAGGAGTCAATAGGCACATATAAACCCGCTCCGCGCAAGAGTTCCGCTTGCTCCCTGGTGGCCACCGTGCGCAATTGCATAATCACGAGAGGCGGGCGCGGCGTGACACGCACTACGTCTTGGGGACCTATGAGGCCATCAATCCATACCGTTTTCCGTGACAACAAGCGTTCCGGAAAGTCGGTTGTCGGATACACCCGAAGTTCCCCGTGAATCCCATGCGGCGCCGTGACTTCCCCGACGCTTACAAAATCATCCCACTTACGACTACGCGTTTTTCTCATGTTTTTTGGCCTGTTTCGCCTCATGTATGGACTTCAAAATGCCCGCCTGCCGTAACAACGAGCGCGTCGTGTCCGTGGGCTGAGCGCCATTAGCAATCCACCGTTGGGCTTTTTCTTCGTCAATTTTGACAACAGCAGGATCTTTGGTAGGATCATAGTACCCAATTTCGTCCAAGAACTTACCATCCCGCGGCGAACGCGCATCGGCAACCACTACACGATAAAAAGGATGCTTTTTGGCTCCCATCCGGCGCAATCGAATCTTTACCAATCGTATTCCCTCCTTTCCTAGGGGTCCCCTGGGGGATTCTGATCGATGTGCTCAAACGAATTAATGCAGATCGGGAAATCCTTTCAAGGGCAATTTAGGCATGCCCCGTTTCTTGCCCGCTTTCATCTGCTTCATCAATTTGCGCATATCGTTAAACTGTTTTAACAACCGATTGACCTCTTGCACCGTGGTCCCGCTGCCTTTGGCAATGCGAAGACGCCGGCTGCCGTCGATGATATCCGGTTTGCGGCGTTCCTGGATGGTCATGGAATTGATAATCGCTTCCACACGGTCCACCCCTTTATCATCGACTTGGTCTTTGTATTTGTTCAGAGCCCCCATGCCGGGCAACATTTCCATGACTTTGGACAGCGGCCCCAGCTTCTTCACCTGGCCTAACATCGCTTGGAAATCTTCGAAATTAAAGTCCTTCGTGCCAATACGCTTGGCACGTTCCTCAATTTCGTCTTTGTCCAGCGATTGTTCGGCCTTTTCAATGAGGGTCAAGACGTCACCCATGCCCAAAATGCGAGACGCCATGCGGTCGGGTTGAAAGGGCTCGAGCGCATCCACTTTTTCACCGGAACCAACCAATTTAATGGGAAGCCCCGTGACTTGCCGAATGGATAACGCAGCCCCTCCTCGGGCATCCCCATCAAGCTTCGTTAGCACAACGCCCGTCAATGGCAACTTTTCCTTAAATGCCGAAGCGACGCGAACCGCGTCTTGACCGGTCATAGCATCGACAACCAGCAAGGTCTCATGGGCGGGCAATGCCTCATGCATCTCAACCAATTCGGTCATGAGCGTCTCGTCCACGTGAAGTCGGCCCGCCGTGTCCACTAAGACAACGTCTTTGGCAAGTTGGCGACTTTTTTGCCACCCTTCTTGCGCCAGCTGAACCGGTGACAAGCCCGGCGAAAACACCACGGGGACATCAATTTGTTGACCTAAGGCCTGCAATTGGTCCACAGCCGCCGGGCGGTAGATGTCCGCCGCCACCATAAGGGGCTGGCGGCCTTGCTGCTTTAACATCTTCGCCAATTTTGCCGTGGTGGTGGTTTTTCCGGAACCTTGAAGGCCCACGAGGTAGATGACCGTTGGTGGATTGGAGGCCATTTTGATGCGCTCAACTTGACCGCCCATCAGGGTTGTCAGATGGTCGCGAACAATACGCACCACCCCTTGAGCCGGAGTGAGGCTGTCCAACACA
The DNA here is from genome assembly GCA_002951815.1 of Sulfobacillus thermotolerans. Classification (GTDB taxonomy): domain Bacteria; phylum Bacillota; class Sulfobacillia; order Sulfobacillales; family Sulfobacillaceae; genus Sulfobacillus; species Sulfobacillus thermotolerans. Next base: position 2,387,173 of record CP019454.1, on the reverse strand, counting down.
TCTTGACCCACCGCTTCTTCTTCAACCTGGCTTAGAAATTCTTTGACCACTTTGAAATTCACGTCCGCTTCCAGCAACGCAAAGCGTACATCCCGTAGCCCTTCACGGACATCGTCCGCCGTCAATCGGCCTTGACTACGCATCCGCTTAAACGTGGCTTGCAGCTTTTCGGTCAAATTGTCAAACATCGCCTCGGTCCTCCTCTCCCGCCAATTCGGCAATCCAGTGTAATGCTTGATCTTGCCATGTTCCAGCCGGTGCCGCTTCAATAGCCTGCCGGAGGTGTTCAAGCAGGCGAATTTGATGGTGCCGATGTTCCACTAAATGCAATGCCGCTTCAAACATCTCCAGACTTTTGGCCGTGCGGTTTAGCAAATCATGGATAGCCGTCCGCGTCACGTGGTGAGCGTCTGCAATCTCCATCAACGACCAGTCTTCCACATAATACAGTCGCCACACCTCTTGTTGGTGCTCGGTGAGCAAAGCCCCATAGTAATCGAAGAGGAGATTGGCGCGTTCTCGGTCTGGTCGCTGCATCTCACCACCGCCTTGCACCTGTAAAGCATTATTACTTAACAGACTGTCATATCATACGCATAAGGGGGACTCTTGTCAACGGCGCCCTCAGGACATCCATTGGCGCAGGGCATCTAGCACCCCAAACGCGCCGGGATATTGGGAGCGAATAATCCATTCGGGCAAACATTCGCGGACCCGAGGTTCGCCATTGGCCACAAGGACGCCCGGATAATGCCCATTTAACATATCGCCATCATTTTCGGCATCCCCGGCAACAAAACAATTTTCGGACTTCACCCTGATTCTTCGCAAAATATATTGCAATGCACGACTCTTTAACGCGGTACAGGGTAAAATGTCGAGGCGCAGTTCTTCAGGGTACCACAGCGTGCGCACCAGCAAGTGGTGTTCGGTCAAACATTGTTGCACCCGCGTTAACAACTGCGGATCCTCCAATTCGAAGGCAATTCGCCAATGAGAACTCCGCCCTCGGTAAATCACGCCCGATACTTCGCTCAAGGCCGAACGCAGTCGGCGCGGCGACCAATGGCGGCGCTGTTCAAAAGCCCAGACCTCGTCCGCTTCCAAATTCGGTCCCCAAAAAATATCAGCGCCAACGTCCGTCGCAATCGCCAAGGGGGTCGGAAAGCCATATCGGCAGATGATCGCATGCGCGTTGCTCAAGGTGCGGCCTGTTAGATAAATCACACCTAATTCGGGGTGCTCCATGAGATAGTCGCGAACCGCTTGCTCGCCACCGTGTCCAATTAATGTGCCATCAATATCAGTAGCCAACACTCGTTTCATGGTGGCCACTGGACGCCACCTCCTCATAGACCGTTTGGAGTCTTTGGGCCATATGATTCACCGTATGATGGCGTTGAACCATTTCTTGGCCGTTCAATCCCCATTGCCGCGCCTGGCTTGGGTTATTCCACAACTGTAACGCGGCCTCCCACAACTGGTCAATACGTGTACGGTCAATCAAAATCCCGTTGAATCCGGACTCGATCCAATCTTGAACACCCGGCACATTCGTCCCAATGACCGGGCAGCCGGAGGCCATGGCTTCTACCACGGCCATTCCCAATGTGGGCCCTTGATTGGGGGCAATCAGCGCCGCAGCCGATCCCATATAGATAGCAATGGCATGATGCGGTGTGGGACCGAGGAACCGAATGTGTTTGCCTAAAGGGCGCGCTAATTCGGCTAAGGTCGGATTGGTGGGGAGCCCTCCTAGAACCTCACCCGGGCTTCCTCCTACCACTAATAAGGTCAAATCGTCGGGTAATGGATGCTGTCCCATGACCTCCAGCACCTCTTTTATCCCCCGCCCTTCTTCTAACCGGCCAACGTAGAGCAAAGGCGGACGATAGAGGCCTAGTCCCCGGAGCAAGGGCCCCGCGTCACGAACAAAAAAATTGGTAATGTCAACCCCAGGAGAGACCACGTACAAAGGGACATCAGGAGCTGTTTGATGAATCATTTCGCTCTCTTCTAAGTATGGCACTACAATGGCCTGGGCTTGCGTCAACAACTGCCGCTCCCATTGCATCCGTACCGGTGAAATACGGTCGCCCGGGCGCCTCGTCCACTCTGCCATTTTATAGGGCGAATGAATCCAAGGCACTTGGAGCACTTCCGCCACCTTTTGCGCGACCATGCCCGAAATCCAAAAATGGCTGTGAATGGCGTAATATTCCCGGTGCTGATCGTTGACCCATGTCAAGACCTGATCCACTAATTGGTCCCGCACATTATGCCATTGATCATCCGACCAGACCCGATCTTCCCATCCGGTGAGTCGTATCACTTGTCCTAAATGCCCAAAGGACGAGCGTTCCGCCACTTCTTGACGTTGACGCACCGTCATCACATCGACCGCGTAACCTAAATGTTGCAAATTCCTGCCCATTTGGCGTACTAGGACTTGCTGACCACCTGTCTCCCCACCATCCAACGGATTTAAGGGATCGGCCCGCATAGACAACTGCAAAACTCTTTTCATCACCTTGTGGACACCTCCCTCATCACGGAGGGCAAGAAAAACCCCCCTAATTTCCCGGGGGGAACGAGAGATACCATGTCTTAACCTTGAGCCCCCTACGCCTGCGAAGTTAGCTGTCGGGTTCGGGCTCAGAGCCTGCCCGTTGCACCGCAATTCACCCCAAATCGAAATTGGTTCCTCCGCTTCCTTGAGAATTCGGCGTTTTCAAGGTATCTTCTAAGTATAGGATCGGTCTTAAGTACGCGTCAATCGCCTAAGATCGCGCGCACATAGCTGTCTGCATCAAACGGGAGCAAATCTTCCACTTTTTCTCCCACGCCCACAAAGCGGATTGGCAATCCCAATTGGCGCTTGATGGACAACGCTATGCCGCCTTTCGCTGTTCCATCCAGCTTCGTTAACACAATGCCCGTGACCTTGACCGCCTCTAAGAATACTTGCGCTTGGGCTAGCCCATTTTGACCTGTGGTCGCATCAATCACCAGCCACACTTGGTGAGGTGCCTGCGGACGTTCTCGTTGGATCACCCGAACCACTTTTTGCAACTCTTGCATTAAATTGGTCTTGTTATGCAGGCGGCCGGCGGTATCAATGATCGCTAAATCTTTGGACCGAGCAATAGCCGCTTGCACCGTGTCATAGGCTACAGCCGCAGAATCGGCGCCGGGCGCTTGCCGCACCACCTCGACCCCGGAACGCACGCCCCATTCTTGCAGCTGTTCCACTGCGGCAGCCCGGAAGGTATCAGCAGCCCCTAATATCACCTGATATCCTTGGCGCTTCATTAAGGCCGCAAACTTTCCGGCCGTCGTGGTTTTACCCGTTCCATTTACACCGACCATGAGCCAGATACTGGGTCTTTGGGGATCCAATAGTGACGGATCGGAAGGCACATCAAATAGGTCAACCATAATTTCCCGTAAGAGGTCCATGACGTCATCCGCATGCCGCGGGCGCCTGGTGCGGACAGCTTCACGCAAAGCCGCCGTCAGATATTCGATGGTGTCAACACCTAAATCTGCCTCATACAAAATTTCTTCTAACTCTTCCCATAGATTGTCGTCCCACTCTTTCCCGTGAAACAACGCGCGCAGACGTCCGCCCAAATTATTGCGCGTTCGACTCATTCCTTCTTTGAGTCGATTCCAAATTCCGGCCATGCCATCTCCTACCCTTCCGCCACCGCAGCATTTTGATCGAGCTTCACCGAAATTAACCGACTGCGACCTTGTCCGTCGCCTGCAACACCCCATAACCCATCAGCAATGACCATCGTTGATTTATGATGAGTGACAATCACATATTGCGTCGTACCATGATGGTTTTTGATATAGTGTGCCACTCTTTGCGCATTCGCCTCGTCCAAGGCTGCCTCGACTTCATCCAAAACCACAAAGGGCGAAGGGCGGACAGCAAGCAATGCGAACAGCCAAGCAATACCGCCCAAGGCTTTTTCGCCTCCTGACAAGAGTGTCATCGTACTTGGTTTCTTCCCCGGAGGCTTAATCCATAACTCAACGCCTGGCTCCTCACCCGCCGTCCAGCGAAATCCTCCTTCGCCGCCAATCAACGCCCGGCATGCTTCTTGAAATGCCCGTTCCACTTGGCCTGCCGTTTCCTCCAGACGGGTATTGACATCGCGATCAATTTGTTCGAGAGTCGCCTGCACCTCATCTTTGGCTAATTGTACATCGCGGTACTCGTTCTCTAAATAGCTTAGCCGTTCCCCGAGTTGTGTGTATAGGGCAAAAACCCCCGGCTGCACGGGACCTACTTGGTCCATCTCCTTTTGGAGCGCTTCAATACGCAACTTGGCAGGACCCAATTCCTGATCCGACAACACTTCTTCTGCTCCCGCCTCATAGCCGTCCCACCGCGCCTCGGACTTCGCCAATTGCTGTTCAAGATAGGCCATGCGTTGCGCAATCTTACGTTCCTCCGCATCCATTGCCGCCTGCCGGGCCCGCAATTGTGACACTCGGCTGCCTAAAGCGGTCAGGGTCGCCCTGTCTTGAGCGAGCCTCTCGCGTTGCTGGCTCAGTGCCGCGTGAGTTTGCTCATGCTTATGGCGCGTATCGTCTAAAGCCTTATGCACCACGTCCAACTTGGTTTGGATGTCGTGCATACGGGCCTCCATGCCGCCATGTTGCTGCGTTATCCGCATTTTTTCTGCGACAGCCCGTTCCCTCAAGTCCCATTGGTGTTTGAGGATCTCATGGCGTTGTTTGGCTTCAAGCACTAAAGCCTGGGCTTCTGACATGCGGTGCGCCGCTTCTTGCCACTGGGCCTGCACATCTTGAAAGTTCTGCTCGGCCGCTATCACCCTACTGCGCACGCTCTTTACATCTTGCGCCAACACCTTCGGATCATGCGTTCCCAATCCTGATAATCCCGCCAACAAGTGTTCGATCTGATCAAGGCGCAACCGGATGCGCGCATCTTCGGCTTGTATGCGTTCCATATCCTCGCGTATTTGACTCACCTGTTGGTGAGCCAAAGCTCGGTCCGCCTCTTGGCGATCATACAGAGCTTTCACGTGGGTTAATCGGTTGGCAAGGGGCGTGATGCGCTCAGACACGCCGGGTCCCTGACGCCTGTCGCTGCCGCCGGAAATGGCCCCTCCTGCCAAAACCACTTGGCCGTCTAGCGTCACCATTTTATAGCGAAACTGGTGTTGACGGCCCACAGCAGGGGCCACCGTCAAGGACTCCAGTACCAATACCCGCCCGAGCACATGCGAGATAGCGGGGAAAAACGCGGGGTGAAATGTGACCATCGCCAGAGCCCAACCGTGGACGCCCAGCTGGTGTTCCAAAGCTTGATCACGGTCAGGTACAAGGGATGGCCGGATTTGATCCAACGGCAACAGCGTAACGCGTCCTGCTTTGTGCGCCTTGAGCCACTCGACAACCTGCCGAGCATGATGCTCCGTCTCGGTAATCAAGTGGTGTGCGGCAGCCCCCATCGCGACGTCCAACGCCAGCCGATAAGACGCCGCAATGTCTAAGACACTGGCGACCGTTCCCACGATACCTGACAATTGCCCTTGCTCGGCAGCTCGCAATACCGCGCGGACCGGCGCAGGCACCGCCTGCTGCTCTTGCTCCATGGTGCGCAGCGCTTTAATGCGTGCTTCTAATTCCCATGATTCTGATTGCAACCGGCGTGCTTCCGCCTCGCTGGCTGCATACCGAGCTTGAGGATCTTTGAGGCTTTGCGCTAACTGGGCCAGCGATCGTCGATTAGCCTCTAAGGCTTGGTGTAACGTCTTTCGTTCTTCTTCGAGATGTCCAAGCTGGGCCAACGCTTGGTCTGTCGTTTGCGCTTGTAAAATGCCTTCCACGCGCGCTAATTGGCGTTCACTCTGTTGCAGTCGGCGCTGAGCCTCTTCTAGCGCCGTCTGCGCTTGGTCTCGCTGAGCACGCAAGACATGCACGGCATGTTCGTAATCTGCTAGCCTTTGACGGGCCATATCCCACGCTTTTTGGGCATCGGCCAGATCATCCATTGAGGGCCCTTCTTCATCTCCCATCGTCCCCATCTGCTCTGTAACGACACGAATTTGCCCTTGCAAGCCCTCACTTTCATGCTGATAGCCCTGCCATTCTGCTTCTAAGCGTGCTAACTGCGCCGAAAGGCTAAAAGACTCCTGCTCCAGCTGTCGTACTCGTTCTTGTTGCTGCGCTAATTGACTCTCCACAAAGACCCGCTCTTCTTCTACGCCTTGCAACGCTTTGTTCACGTCTGCCGTCTCTTGTTGCAACAAAACCCGCTGAGTGCGGATCGTATCAAGCGCTGTCTGCCACTCATGGCGATCGTGCATGGCTTTAACGTACTGCGTGTATTGATACCGGGCTAAAAGCGCCGCATGTTCGTGCTGCATCGTGAGATACGCCTGCTCGCGCAACGCCTCATCATGCACCAATTCCTGCTGATGTCGCACCTCCGCCATGAGGTCCGTCAAGCGCATCAAGTTTTTTTGCACGTCCCCAAGATGCTGTAACGTCTCTTTGCGGCGCACTTTATAGCGGGAGACTCCTGCAGCCTCTTCTAGTTGTTCAAGCCGTTCCCGCGGTTTCATCAACAAAGCCTCGTCGACCCGCCCTTGCCCGATAACGGCGTAGTTAAAGCGGCCGACCCCACTGTCCAAAAACAGGTCCACCACATCTTTCAATCGGCATGTGCGCCCATTAAGCAAATACTCGGAATCCCCGGAGAGGTAATAACGACGCGTCACCGTGAGCACTTCGGGCCATTTTTCCATCTCACCGTCATGGTTGTCGAACGTGAGGACTACCTCAGCAAGTTTTGCTCTTTGACCCTTGCCTCCCACGTGGAGCAAGTCATCCCACCGCTCGGCCCGCAATTCTTTCACCCGCTGTTCGCCCAAAGCCCAGCGAATTGCATCAATGACATTACTTTTGCCGCCGCCGTTAGGCCCCACAATCACGGTGATGCCCGGCGACAACACGATACGGGTGTCTTGCCCAAACGATTTAAATCCATAGAGGCTTATCGTTGATAAATGCATAGAAAAAATCATCCATTCCCGGCAGTCTGAGGCATTAGTGGAAATCATTGTACCATATCGGTCCCGTTTCAGACGACGAAATCCCATGTCGCTTTCTTTGGTATTATTTGTCTCGATTCGCCAAAAACCGTGGATTAATGCCCATAAATTACCACGCTCCAGGGGGGATGACAACGCGCTAATTTCCTGTATATTTAGTAAAGCCGTAACTCATGGATAAATAAGCCGATTTTGGCAAAATCATCAGGGATATGGCGAAACCCAATAACACGACGTTGTCAGGAGGAGACTATCAGTGGATATCGTAAGAAAAATGGCGCATATGATTTTAGAAGACCCGTTTTTAACCGCCGGGGACCTTGCTAAAAAACTCGGCTACGCGGAAGAGAAGACGATTTATTATTGGTTGTCCAAAGAAAACTATCCCGGACTGCAAGCCTTTAAACGTGCCGTGATAGCCGGTCGCTATATCATGCCTCCCCTTAAGGCGCGTGAATCGCATAGTGCCTATGGCCGGATTCCCTTGTTAGAGGGATTTGATGAAAATGGCGCCGCGATTTTGACGACCGATTCGCTCTCTGATGATATGTCCGCCAATGTGCTCGGCCGCTTCGCGTGGCATTACCATGGGCCCCAGCAAGGTCCGATTCAAAATGGTGACATGCTGTTACTCATCAAGTTAGAGCCCTCGGACCGGGCAAAATGGGTGTTAGCGGGCGCTCCTCGCACCCCCACTGTTCTCATGAAAATCATGGATGGAGACACCGTGGTGTATGTGCATCCGGAAACCTACGAGCCTGCCACCGTGCCGGCTCAGCTTCACGGGATTGTCCAAATTATTCGTGCGATGGTTTGAATGTGTATCTAACCCGTTGTACCAGGCGACAGCCGACTTTTTTGCCCTACGTCCCGTGCGTCACTGCGTTTGACTTGATGCCCTTTGTGACTATCTCACCCTAATGCGTTCCTTGTATCAAAGGAGCTTGGGTTTTGTGCGCCCCAGTGTCTTCAATAGGCAACACAAGCATCGTCTATTCCACGCAGTTCGGGCCTAGGCCAAAGGGTACTGCGCCCATTCGCGTCGTGATCCGTCGTGATGGCGCGCACGGAAGCCCGAAGTTACCCCATTGATAAGGAGGGTCCCGCCCCATAGGGGCCCTCCTTTCTTAACAGAGCAAGCTACGATCACCAGTGCAATAGGCACCCATCCCTTTTGGGACCTTAAATCAGATTCCTCTCCCTCCATTAATATTTACATGCTTTTAAAGATAGAAGATGCTCTAACGGCTCACGCTTAAGCGCTGTAAGCCCTTCATGCACTTTGGCCGTTGGGCTTGTGTTATGCGCTTCGCGACCCACACCCGCTCTGGAAAGACAGACCAGCTCGTTCTCGAAATGATTTGTGCTACAATGATCTGCAATTAACCGAATGGGATGCGAGAGAATGGCGGACACGGTGCAAATTTCCCGTTGGACGCTTCGAATGATATAGTGAGCGTTAAAAGAACTCTAAGGCGAGGGATGACATCGTGTATTGCCGTCACTGCGGCGACCAGATTCCAGTTGATAGTATGTTTTGTCCCAGTTGTGGCAAAAACTTGCTACCTGACGATCCTGCGCCACAGGCTCAGGCCAGTCCCAGTGCCGCAACCAGCTCACCACGTACGCCTGCGCCATGGATGACATGGTGGCAAAGCGTGCCTTGGCGACGTTACCGAAATGTGCTGTCCGGCGTTATCCAACTGAATGCATCTCGTCTACGTGCCGCGTGGACGCTGTCTCAAATTCTATTTGTGGCGAGTGCCGCGTTTTCGATTGTCGGGTTTGTACTGAGTATGTTTCAGGTCGTACAGGGTCTTGCGTGGCTGCTGTTCGGCCTTGTCCTAGGGCTTAGCGCCCTTTATACCAAAGGTCCGCCGCATCAAGGAAATCCCCCATCTCTAGGGGGTTAAGTCAAGTATTTCAAGGAGATGACAAGATAGCGTGCGTTGCCCCAAATGTGGTCAAGAAAACACTGCCGGTTCGGCATTTTGCCGATTTTGCGGAAGCAAGCTGTCTGCGCCCTCAAAAAAGCGCCGCAAGCCGGCGTCTCCCTCCTCTGGTCCGGTGGCTAAAACCTCTTCCCCATCCAATGACACAAAGGCGCAAGGCGTCAAACGGCGAATTCGCTGGGGACGAGTGGCTCTTTTAGCGACCGTGGGAATATTAGTGGCCGGCTTCGGCTACGGAGGATATATTGGCTATCAAGCGTGGCAAACCCTGCCCTCGGTACAGTCAATGGTCTCTCTTCAGGCGATGGGACAAGATTCCGTGATTTATGATCGCTTTGGTCAACCGGTGGCGCGACTCCACGGCACGGTAAACCGTGTCAACGTGCCGTTGTCTGAGATTTCTCCGAATCTCCAACATGCCTTGGTCGCCATTGAAGACCACAGCTTTTATACCAACCCGGGCTTTGACATTACTTCCATTCTTCGAGCTGCCTTTGTGGACATCATTCATCGGCGCGCTGTTCAAGGGGCGAGCACCCTGACCGAGCAGTTAGCCAAAGACCTATACTTGAGCGATAAAAAGACGCTGGTGCGCAAGGCTCAGGAATTTATGATTGGCCTGGAATTGGCCCACACCTACACCAAGCAGCAAATCTTAGATATGTATCTTAATGAGGTCTATCTCGGCGATGGCGCCAGCGGGGTGTATTCCGCGTCAAAGGCCTACTTTGATGAAACGCCATCGCAATTGACGTTGGCCCAAGCGGCTATGCTCGCGGGTCTTCCTCAAGCGCCATCCTTATATGATCCCCTCGTTAACCTGAAATTGGCCAAACAACGCCAACTGCAGGTGCTCAATGCGATGGTGAAGTACGGATATATTAGCAAAGCTCAAGCCAACCAGGCTTATGCGGCGCCGCTGAACTTGCATCCCGTGGCAGTCGATTCCGCCAACAGTCAAATCTATCCGTATCCTTGGTATGTCGACAAAGTGATTCAAGTGCTCGAACAGCAAGGCTTTTCCGGGACACAAATATTTGATGGCGGCCTAAAAATCTATACCGCTTTAGACCCGACCATTTACAATATTGCGCAAAACGCGGTCGATCAGACCATGAATTATAATTTTGGCCCGTCCCAATCTCCCGATCCCACCTACCAGGCGGCAGCCGTGGTCGAAGATCCCCACAACGGAGATATCTTGGCTGTAATTGGAGGCCGCACATTCAGCCAACCATTTATGGAAGACCTGGCGACTAATCCGTCGGTGCAACGGTCCACGGGGTCCTCGATTAAACCGCTTCTCGAGTATGCACCCGCGATTGCCAAGGGTTACACCCAAATGTCTGTGATTCAAGACGTCCCGATTTTCCATGTTAATGGCCAGTGGTGGCCGCATAATGACAACCACCTCTACCGGGGCTATTTAACGCTGCGTGACGCCTTGGCCATTTCCGACAATGACGTGGCTGTGCACTTGCTCCATGATATTGGCTTGGATTACGGGTATTATTTCGCCAAGAACAAATTTGGGTTGCCCCTCACCACTGCGGACTTGCATGCAGGACTTGGCATCGCCATTGGCGGTCTTAAAGAAGGCTTCAATGTCTTAGAAATGACTCAAGCTTACGCCACGTTCCCGAATAACGGCGTGCGCATGACGCCGATTTGGGTGACGAAGGTGGTTAATCCAGATGGCGCGGTGGTCTTTCAAGACTCGCCCCACGGAACCGTTGTGCTGACCCCACAACAAGACTACATCATGGAGAAAATGATGGAACGGGTTATGGACCCCAACCCCATTCCCAGTATTGGGCCGGGGAGTGATGCGACGGGCATTAACTTAGGTATTGGCCGGCCAGCGGCCGGTAAAACCGGTACCAACAACGGTGAGGCCGACGCTTGGTTCTTGGGCTATACACCGCAGCTCATGGTCGGCGTCTGGGAAGGGAATCGCAAAGGCGAATATCGGCAACCCGCGACGCCCAATGGTCCGGCCTATGGCGACGTGGCGGCCGGCCCTATCTGGCAAAAAATCATGGAGCAAGTGGATGCCCAAGAGCATCTCCCTGTTGAACATTTCCCACGACCGAGTGGAATGGTTTACCTCAATGACATCAGCATCACCTCGGGAAAAATCGCTAGTCAATATGCCCCTCCGCAAGACGTGGAAGGCGCTTGGTTCATTAAAGGGACACAACCAACCACCATTGGCGATACGCATTATCCGGTCAAAGTCCTGGCCCGCAATCCCAATGAATTATGGCAGCAAGGGTGTGGAGCCTATGTGACGACGATAGCTTTACGCCGAGAGTCCGATTGGCATCCTGGGGGACCCTATATCTGGGATTCGCGCTACTGGGCCCCCACCAAGATGTGTACGCCGTCAACGGCGCCATCCAAGACATCTCCGTCGACGTCGCCGTCCAGTTCGCCGTCTTCGCCTTCGGCCACAGCGGCCCCGTCCACGCCGTCGACGCCACCCTCGTCACCTGCGTCCTCCATCCCCCCAGCGCCCGTGGTAGCCCCATCGCCCATCACGGCGCCATCGGGCGGAAAACCTTAATAGGCGTCCCCTCTCGGAGATTGTCAAACGATCCACATAACGTACCGCCAAGCTCGCCTAGTTCCATGGACAAGCTTGGCGGTACGAATTCTTAACGCACACTAACCCCAAAGCTCAACAGTGAAGATCTGCCCTGACCCGTTCCCAAAAAAATAATCCGCGCAAGCCAATAGCTCGGCGGATTATGCGGCCTTATCATGAGAGAATTCTGGCAATCGATAATATGAGGTTCCTAGGCGCTATGGCGGTGGGAGCGAGCCCTCCTGCTCGGCCATCAACTGCTTTAAGGCCAGACGCGCACTTTGTTGTTCGGCTTCCTTTTTGCTATGCCCAATCGCGCGCCCAATCGGCACCCCACCTACGGACACTTCTACTTCGAAACTTTTAGCGTGGTCGGGCCCATAGGACCCGACCACCTCATAGGTCGCTTCTTCGCCTCGGCGGCGCAACCATTCGTTCAACGCGGTTTTGTGGTCGCGTCCGGTCTCTCGTTCCTCAACGCCCGTCAAGGCAAACCGCAACACCTCGAGAATAAACCGCCGCGCTTGCTCCAGGCCTCCATCCAGATAGATGGCGCCAATGATCGCTTCCATAGCATCCGCCAACAAGGAATGCTTTGTGCGTCCACCACTGCGTTCCTCACCACGCCCTAAGCGCAAATAGGACCCGACGTGCAAATTCGCCGCAGCTTCTGCCAACGTCGCCTCACAAACAATGGCCGCCCGGCCCTGACTTAGTTGTCCTTCAGTCCACCGCGCATTATTGGTGTAGAGCCATTCGGTCACGACCAGCTGCAAGACGGAGTCACCCAGAAACTCTAAACGCTCATTATGGGTTTCCTTACGGAAACCCTCATTGGCGTAAGACGAGTGCGTCAATGCTTGTTTAAGAAGATTTTGGTCCTTCACCCACTGCGATAAGTCATTGGGATTCATGAGACATACTCCCGTGCGACAATTGCCGCATTCTGCCCCCCGAACCCGAATGCATTGGACATCACCACATGAACGGGGCGCTGTTGAGGAGTGTTAGGTACATAATTCAGATCACAATCATCACTCGGCTCCATTAAATTGACCGTCGGAGGAACCGTTTGATGCTTGATAGCCAAGATCGATGCGATAAGCTCCACAGCGCCTGCCGCGCCCAAAAGATGGCCTGTAACCGACTTTGTGGACGATACCGCTAAACGATACGCCTGCTCCCCAAACACTTCTTTTATGGCCAATGTTTCCGCTAAATCGCCCTTTTGGGTCGATGTGCCATGCGCATTAATATAGTCCACAGCATTGGGGTCGATATCGGCGTCCCTCAGCGCCCGGCGCATGGCTTGCGCCGCCCCACGTCCTTCTGGATGTGGTTCCACCACATGAAAGGCGTCTGCGGAACGGCCATATCCCACCAGCTCCGCATAGATGCGGGCATTGCGCGCCTTAGCATGTGACAAACTCTCCAACACCAAAAACCCCGCGCCTTCACCCATCACAAAACCGTCACGCTCTTTATCAAAAGGGCGACTGGCATGCACGGGATCATCATTGCGTGTAGACATGGCTTTCATGGCACAAAAGCCCGCGAACGCGATGGGCAACAGAACCGCTTCCGAACCTCCTGCCAACATCACATCGGCTTCGCCGTACTGGATCGCGCGCAGCGCATCTCCAATGGCGCTCCCAGACGACGCGCAAGCGGTCACCAACGTCACATTAGGCCCTTGCAAGTTGAAACGCATTGCGACTTGCGCCCCGGCTATGTTAGCAATCATCTTCGGGATAAAGAACGGGCTGACCCGACCAGGCCCCTTCGTCAGCAAAATTTCATGCTGCTCCGTAAGCGTTTCCATGCCGCCAATCCCAGTACCTGCGGCAACACCTGAGCGCTCCGGGTCCACGTCATGCAACTCCGCATCGTCGTAAGCATCCTGTGCCGCAGCCACCGCCATTTGCACAAACCGGTCCATATGCCGCGCTTCTTTTTTCTCAACATATTTCAACGGGTCGAAATCGTGCACCTCAGCGGCTATACGCGTGGGAAAGTCAGACGCATCAAATCTGGTGACAGGGCCAACACCGCTCTGACCACTTATGAGGCCAGCCCACAACGTTTCTAGAGTTGATCCTACCGGAGAAACCACTCCCATGCCCGTGACTACTACGCGTTCCCGCTGCATTCGCTGCTCCCTCCCCCAGTGTCGGGGCATTGACGCCCCGTCCCCAGGGCCATTAGTTAGGCGTTTTCCCGAATATATTCCACAGCATCATTCACCGTGGCAATTTTTTCGGCTTCGTCATCTGGAATTTCCAAACCAAATTCCTCTTCTAACGCCATGATTAATTCCACGATATCTAAAGAATCGGCACCTAAATCGTCAATAAACGAGGCTTCGGGCACGACTTCTTCTTCATCCACACCTAATTGGTCCACAATAATCTCTTTAACTTTGTCAAATACCTGTTCTTTGTTTGCCACTACCTACACCCCCAAAATTAGTCCATTACTAGTCCGCCATCGACAACCAATGTCTGGCCCGTAATGTAATCCGCCTGAATGAGAAACCATACTGCATCTGCCACATCTTCCGGTCGCCCTGCGCGCCCAAGCGGCACCTGGCTAATCAATTGGTTATACGCCTCGGGTGCCATTTGATGGGCCATTTCCGTGTCAATAAGGCCGGGTGCGACCACATTGGCTGTAATTTGCCGAGACGCCACTTCACGGGCTACTGACCGCATCAGCCCAATTACGCCGGCTTTGGCGGCTGAATAATTGGCTTGGCCAGCATTCCCGATCAGTCCCGCGATTGAAGAGATTGTCACGATTCGCCCAAAGCGTTGCTTGAGCATCGGCTTTAATGCCGCACGCGTACAGGCAAAAACGCCGGTTAAATTCGTCGCAATCACACGGTCCCAATCGTCCATTCGCATCCGCAGCACTAACGTGTCCCGCGTGATGCCAGCATTATTCACCAGAATATCAAGATGACCCCAGTCTTTCAGCACTGCATTGACCAGGTCTTGCGCCTGGTCTGCATCAGAAACATCCGCAGGGTACAGAGCGCATTGGCCGCCATTGGACCGGATCAGATCATGGGTTTCTTGTGCCGCAACGGCGTTGCCACGATAATTGATTGCAACAGCGATCCCTTGCTGGGCTAATTTGAGGGCGATAGAGCGACCGATGCCTCGCGAGGCACCCGTCACTAACGCCGTTCGTTGCTCCCAAGACACCCGCAAACCCTCTTCCTATCGTCATATAGCTACCAGGCGATAATTCTTAGCTATTATAGCCTGGCCCCTGGGCGAGTTCAAGAGCTTTGCGCAGACTGCCCTCGTCTTCTACATTACCGACTTTTTGACGGCGGTCAATCTTTTTCAGCAAACTACTTAAACTACGTCCCGGTCCGAACTCTAAAAACCCTGTGACGTTCATGCCAATCGCCTTCTCGACACTTTGTTGAAAGCGAACAGGATGAGAAACTTGGGTAATCAAGCGCGGAATGATCTCGCTGGGCTTTTCGCAAAGTTCAGCATCGACATTGGCAATCACCGGAAAGGCAGCCGGTGTTAATGGCACGGTAGCCAATGCCTTGGATAACACCGCGCCCGCGGGTTCAAGCAGACGGGAATGAAAGGGAGCCGATACCGCGAGCCGGATGACTCGGGCACCTTGAGCACGTGCCAATTCCTCAACCCGCTCGAGACCGGCCACTAAACCCGATACAACAATTTGACCTGGCGCATTATAGTTCGCCGGCTGCACCCATGCAACCGCAGACGCCTCTTCGCACAAAGCCTCAACGTCGCTCGCCATAAGTCCCAAAATGGCGGTCATTCCGCCTAACCCGCGGGGCACCGCTTCTTGCATCGCCTGTCCCCGAATGCGGGTGACACGTGCGGCGTCGGCTAAGGACATGACGCCCGCCGCCACGTAGGCGGAATATTCTCCTAAGGATAACCCTAGTCCCAGCGCCACGGGAAGATCGGGAAATTCTTCATGAAAGGCCCGCCAAGCCGCCACGCTTACTACCAAAATGGCCGGCTGCTGAATCTCGGTATCTTGGAGGCGGGATTCAGGCCCATTGAAAATGATGTCCGATAAGGCATAGTGTAACGCGTCGTCTGCCTCTTCAAATGTCCGTTTCGCACTCAACGAGGCATCCCACAAGGGCCGTCCCATACCTACATATTGGGCCCCTTGCCCCGGAAACATCACTGCCCAACTACTCATCACAATCGTCCTCCTTGTTACCGCCCCCACCGAATCACATTCGAACCCCACGTTAATCCCGCACCAAATGCGCACAGCACGACCACGTCATCGTCGTGGACCCGACCTTGTTCCCGGGCTTCTTGTAGCGCCAATGGAATGGTGGCCACCGAGGTGTTTCCATAGCGGTCAATATTGACCACCACGCGGGAGGGGTCGAGTTCAAAGCGCCGCACCGCCGCGTCGATAATTCGCAAATTCGCCTGATGCGGTACGAGCAGGTCCATCTCCGACACAGCCAAACCGGCCTTTTTCAGCCCTTCTTCAACAGCCTCTGGCATCGCTTTCACCGCAAACCGAAAGGTCTCATTGCCGTTCATCTTGAGATAGTGTTGACGCGCCGCCACGGTCTCCTCGGATGCAGGCAGCATGGAACCGCCGGCAGGCTCAATCAATAGATCGCCCCCGCGCCCATCCGCTTGTAAATAGGAAGCCAAAAGACCTCGTTGGGTTCCCTCTTTGCCTTGGAGCACAAAGGCGCCCGCTGCGTCCCCGAACAACACCGCCGTCGTGCGGTCTTCATAATCCGTAATGCTTGTCAGTTTGTCAGCTCCAATTACCAGGATGTTGTGATAGGCCCCACTTTGAATCAAAGCCGACGCCATTTCCATCCCGTAAATGAGACCTGTACAACCGGCTTGAATATCGACCCCGGGGATGGGCTTGGTAGTCAGTTGATGCTGAACGCGCGCGGCGGTCGAAGGAAAAATGGTGTCGGGGGTATTGGTGGCACAGACGATAAAATCCAAGTCGTCGGCCGTAATGCCCGCATCTGCTAATGCCCGGATACTCGCTCGCGTGGCCATAACCGACGTGGTTTCATCAGGCGCTGCGATATGGCGTTCTTTAATCCCCGTCCGGGTGACAATCCACTCATCGGAGGTATCCACCATTTGTTCCAAATCTTGATTGGTTAAAATCTTTTCAGGGACATACGTACCGAGTCCCGCTACGATGGCTCTTGTGGTCATTGATTCGCCTCTTCCTCTCTGACACGCTCACGAATACGGTCCTGCGTGTGCTTGTGACAATAGCTGTATGCCAAGGTGATTGCGGTATGAAAAGCCCTTTGTTGACTAGCCCCATGAACCTTGTACACAATTTGATCCAGGCCCAAAAGAGGAGCGCCGCCATATTCTTCGTAGTCCATGCGCCTCTTCAACGCCATCAGGCCATCTTTCAACATCCACGCCGCTATTTTCGTCTTGAAGTTGGCCAACAAGACTTTTTTGAACTCGCCCATCAAATCCCGCGCTAAACCTTCCGTCAGTTTGAGCGCAATGTTTCCGCTAAATCCGTCCGAAACCACAACATCCGCTCGCCCTTGCAACAACTCGCGCGACTCAATGTTGCCCACAAAATTCAGGTCGGACTGTCTAAGACGCTCATAAGTCTCACGAGCCAAAGGCGTCCCCTTCCGCGGCTCTTCGCCCACGTTTAATAGTCCCACGCGCGGATTTGGAATACCGTAGACTTCTTGACAATAATACGCACCCATCACGCCATATTGCACCAATTGACTCGGCTTGGGATCCAAATTGGCGCCCACATCGAGCAATAGCACACCCCAACCTTTCATCACGGGCAGCAGCGCCGACAGCGCGGGACGCTCAATGCCCGGCATCCGTCCAATGATAAAAAGGCCTGCGGTCATCAAAGCGCCGGTATTGCCTGCGGAAATCACAGCCATCGCCTCTTGCTGCTTCACCAATTTAATGGCTTGCACCATCGATGAATCAGGTTTCCGGCGCACAGCTTGAACAGGTGCTTCGCCCATGCCAATCACGTCCGGTGCATGGTGTAAAATCAATCGGGTCTGCCGCGGTTTATCCCTCAGTAACGGCTTTATTCGGTCAACATCACCGACTAAGACAATTTCCAGATCCCCAATCTCCTCGAGCGCGCTGAGCGCTCCCTGTACGGGAGCCAAAGGCGCGTTGTCGCCACCCATCGCGTCGACCGCGATTTTCACGAAAGAGCCCCCTCCTTGTTATCCATCGAGACCTTGGCTTTTCCGTCGAAGGGATCGGTCAGCACAACAAACTTGCCGCGAAAAACCGTAACGTCCCCCACGCGGCTAATCACCAAAACCACCCAACGGTGCCCTTGCCTGCGGATGACCTCGGCCCCCGCGATAATTTGTTGTCCCGCATGCACCATGTTTTTAAACTTAGCATTGGCCAATCCTGTGACCGCCATTGCCCCATCGACGACGGCTAGAGCCAATGAATCCGCTTGGGCAAAAATAAAATGAGACTGCACCACCCCGGACTGGGCAAACGCCATAGATTCGTCGGTCCGCAGCAGTGATCGTCCGCTCTGGCCAATCACCAGGTCAATCAAGTCGCCTACCATGTCTTGTCGTTTTAAGGTCCGGGTATGCACCACACTTAACCGGGCCAGTCCTTCTGAACGCAAGCGGAGCTCCGGTATGCCGAGATGCAGTCGGTCCAAGCGTATCGTGGGCACACTGACGCTAAAGCGTTGTGCTAAATCCTCGTCCGTCTGCAAAGGGTTTTCTCGAATGGCTTCCGCCAACTTCCGCTGCCGTTCGACGCGATTGAGCCGAGCCATGCGCCACCCCCCACTTGTGATGAAATAATATCACTAAGTCATAAATATGGCGATAAAAAGATTCCATGACCAAAAGCCATGGAATCTGGCATTATGCTTCGTGCTGCACAACAATTCGTCCGTTATAATAGCCACAATGCGGGCAGACGTGGTGCGGCAACCGATCTTTGTGGCACCGCGGGCACTCGACCCACTGCGGGGCAGTAAGCTTCCATGCTGACCGACGCCTATGCGTGCGGGAACGTGATAATTTCTTTTTCGGAACTGCCATCAGATATGCCTCCCATAATCAAAGCCAATTGGGTGTTGCTAGTGGTCCGATGAGGACGGGTCATCAGGAAACTTGAGCTGTTCGAGAAGCGACCACCGACTGTCATGCGGCTCTTGACAGTTGCATGTTTCGACGTTAAGGTTTGCGCCGCAATGCGGACACAACCCTTGACAATCCGGTCGACAATACGGAGCGTAAGGCACGGACACCCCGAACGCATCGGCTACAATGTCATCCAAAAAAATTTTATCACCTTGAAATCGGTAATAATCTTGATCCGGATCGCTAGCGCCAGGCTCCTCTCGAAATTCTTCCACCGTGGAGAATGGAATCACAAGATCGAAGGACTCCAAGCACCGCGCGCATACGGCTTGAACATGAGCTTTGCCTGCAATTTCCGCAATGAGAGCCCTGCCCGTATTGCGCACATTGACATCCAGTTCCGCGAGTCCCTGCAACGGGTACTCGGTCCGTTCCTGAACCACGGCAGGCCATTCTTCGAAAAAATGCTGATGTTCTTCACGGCCAGCCCATTTTTTAACGTCCACAACCCGGATATACATCTAAACCCACCTCGCAAAACTGAAAAAATTATATCCAATATAGTCCTAAGCTGTCAACTTTGCCGTTAAAGCCGCTTCCGAAACACCCCTTCCACAACCACCCATAGCGCCACGACAATACCTAAAATCATGCCATATTCCGTCAAAGGAGCATGTCCCACACTCGCGTGGTCACGGTGCGCCACAAACGCCGTACCCAAAATGACGGAACAGAGGATAAACGTCAAGGCCATGCGGTTAGCTAACCGTTCCCAATGGAAGAAAATGCGTTCGATATTGCGTCCCTCAATCATCACACGGAATTCTCCGCGGGCAATCGTTTGCAACGCTTGTTCCATTTGGCCTGGCAACACTCTTCCCCAGTGGACCCAATCCATCGCCGCATCGGCCACAGGTGGACCCCATGCCGCTGGTTTCAACCGACTGATCAAAATACGGCTTGAGAATTTCTTACCAATCTCAATGAGAGAGAGATTGTCGTCCAATTGCCGCACAACGCCATCGGCAATCACCGCTGTACGCGCGAGCAACGTATACTCGACCGGCATCTGAATATGGTGGCGCTGGGCCAATTGCATAAGGTCCCCTAAGGCTTGCCCAATGCGAAAGTCCTTGAGCGATGTATCATAATACCGCCTGCGTAAGACCTCGACATCGGCATAAAGGCTCCGGGCATCCATCGCCCCAGGCCCCAATCCCATGGCTTGTAACGCATCCACCACTTTGTCAGACCGCCCCTGACTCAGTCCCAGCACAAGGTCTAATGACCGCGCACGCATGACCGGCGAGAGAACGCCCATTAAGCCCCAGTCCAAAAAAATCAGATGGCCTTGGGCATCAACATGCACGTTACCTGGGTGCGGATCCCCATGAAAAATGCCTTGTTCAAAGACTTGTTGATATAAAGACTCCACAAAACGTCGTGCAATTGCCCCAGGATCGAGGCCCATTCGTTCCATCGCCTGGCGGTCTGAGATTTTGATGCCTTCGAGCTCTTGCATGACTAAGACATCAGGCGTAATGAGTGGCCAGTAGGGTTCGGGAATCCATTGCTCAGCGCTTTGAAAATGTTTGTGGGCCAAGTCAGTATTATGCGCTTCGACCGTAAAATCCAGCTCATCGCGCAAAGCGCTAATTAATTCTTTCACCACGTGACTTAAATCATATTGCCGCGCCCATTCAAGACGGCGCACGGCAAGGTCGGCTAAGTTTTGCAAAATCGCAAAGTCGGCTTCACTGCGTTCCACAATCCCCGGGCGCCGCACTTTGACCACCACCTTGCGCCCATCCTTCAATACCCCACGGTGGACTTGACCGATAGACGCGGCCGCTAAGGGTACCGGATCTAACGATGCTAAAACATGGTCAAAAGGTTGATGCCAAGCATGGGCCAAGGTCTCTTGAATTTGATCAAACGAAACGGGGGGAACCTGGTCTTGCAATTGTTGGAGCGCTTGGATCAACGGCGCAGGTAGAAGGTCGGGTCGCGTGGAAGCCAACTGCCCCAATTTGACATAGGTGGGACCTAAATCGACCAGCACCAGCGGAATGCGTTCAGGCCAATTGGCATCAATATCGGGACGTAGGATCCCTAACAATCGGCGGGACCACGGCAGATGCGCAGAAAGACCAAGATTGTCCAAAACTAAGACAAACCCATGCTGCGCTAGGACCTCAGCAATTTCCCGGTAGCGGCGCCAGTGCCTTGGCCTAATGGGCATCGTGCGAACCGACTTCAAAGACATCACGCACTACAGTACGCCCCTCTTGCACCATGACACGACCTTGTGCAATGACCGTATCAATCTGTGTGCCGTTTATAAGGACACAGTCCGCCGGCCCACCTTCCATTAAACGCCCGGCTGATTGGAGTCCCAAGATTGCGGCCGGGGTGGTGGTAATGGGAGTTATGCACTTCTCCCATGGCCACTGTGTCATTTCGTGAAGCGCTGCGGCTTCGGCAAACAACGTGTCCGCTGACCCAATCTCCATGCGCAATAGACGTCCCTCCTTATCAAAAACCGGTATGGATCCTTGCGCATCGGAGCTGAACGAAATCCTATCCCACGGCACGGCGGATTTCTCAAGCGCGATTGCTGCCTCCGACGCCGAAATGCCCTCGGGATCAGATGGACCTGGTTGAATTCCTGTGGTCAAATCGCAATATCCGCCCTGACGCCCCCAAACTTTGGCGTCTTCTAAAAGGCGCGGATTGCGGTTAAGATGGGTCGGTACAAACGTCGAAAGGGGAACATCATACTGATCGCGCACATGAAAAAGCGGCGCCAGTCCCTGGAGCCCATCGCCCACGTGCAAATGCAATACACCGGCCTTCCCGGCTAAAAGGCCGCCCACACGCGCCTCTGACGCTAATGCCGCCAGCATCGCTTCCGTCGGTTGACTGCCCCGGTGGTCACTAATGGCAATTTCTCCAACACCCACCACCCGGTCAATCAGAATAATATCGTCGCGCGCGGAACCGGAAATGGTACGGGTTGGAACTTGATAGGCCCCGGTATAAATCCATGCCGACAACCCCATCGTATTGAGCGCACGGGCTTTGGCTAGCAGGGCTTGGACCGAGCGGGATGTCCCGTCCGTGCCCAACACCCCGACTACCGTCGTAATGCCCGCATGGGTTAACTGGGTCAAAGTAATTTCGGGGGTGCGAAAGACGGGTCCACCTTCTCCACCTCCGCCGGATATATGCACATGCTGATCCACAAAACCGGGGCACACCATCATATTGGACGCGTCAATAACGGGGCCCTTGGCCCAAGAAGGTATCATCAAATTAGGCCCTATGGCCGCAATCATAGATCCCACAATCAATACGTCCTGGACCCCTAAAGACTGAGGCGCATAAACCATCCCACGGCGAATCAGCACCGCCGACACCGTCATTCTTTATTGCCACTACCCTTCTCGCCATGCCCCAACACCAACTCAATTTTTTTCGCGATTTCCTGACTTTGACGAATGACGCTGCGTAGTTTTTGCAAGTTGGCTTGAAGCTCTTGACTTAGTTCATATTGAGCCTGCGTAAGCACTTCGGCCACGGTTTGATTTTGACTGCCTGATCCTGATGACTTGGATTGCACCTTGCCCTTTTTAGCTTGGGCCGATTGTCCAATAAGCGAGGCCGTCGACCCCTGTGATGATGAACCGCTGGTACTTGACTGCCCCGATGATCCATTTTGCTGGTTGTTCTGGCTTGAACCGTTATTCTCAGGTGATTGTTGGCCACTAGCGTTAGTCATTTCCTCTTGAATCATCGACCGAAGCTGTTCGAGGATATTGCCATTCGCATCGGACGCTCCCCCTTGCTGAGACTGTTGCTGGGAGCTATTACTGGATGACGATGAATTGCCTCCCTGCATCCGCTGCATTTCCTGTCGAATCATGTCACGTAGTGTTTGATTGCTCTGATTGGATCCATTTGACCCTTGTGTACCCACTATTGTCCCTCCCAGGAGATTAATATCTCCTGTAGTGTGGGCAATTTTGGCGTTTTTATGTAGTTGCTTTGGTGATATCGTGCAAGGCTTGCGTGAGATTCGACACGGGATAAATGGTCATGTGATACCCTTTGCGGCGCGCCATAGCCAAGGCTTTCGGATAATTGGCTGTGGGGCAAAGAAACACGGTGGCCCCAGAACGATGGACAGTAATAACCTTTTGAGCGACCCCTCCAATAGGCTGCACCTGTCCCGACGGGGTAATCTCCCCAGTTCCCGCAACAATTCGCCCGTGGGCTAAGTCTTTCCCCGTAATTTGGGAGTAAATTTCAAGAGAAAACATCATCCCCGCACTCGGACCGCCAATGCCCTCGCTGTTAATGCTGACAGGCCGTGGAATAACAGGTTCTTGCAACGACGAGATCATGACGCCAATCGCTGGCGCGGAGTCATGAGGAATATGGGTCGTCCGAATCGGCACTACCACAGTTTGGTGCTTGCGCACGACGGTAAAGGGCACAATTTCCCCAAACGTAAAATGCTTGAGCATAATATCATGGACTTGATTGGGGTTGGTAATGGAATAAGGCCCGATTTTGGTAATTAAATCACCCGGCTGCAGCTTGCCTTGAGCATTGCCCTTTTTTAACACCCCAATCACCAACGCCCCCGGTACGGTTTTCACATACGCATGAAGGCCTGCAAGGCGTTCACCCGCCACTTCAGCCGTTAACTGGCTATTGGTCATCAGGCTCTCATTATACTGAATGTATTGATTCATGTTCAGCCCGCCCATAGCGTAGCTCGCCTTTAATATTTCCATATTTGGGTCGAGTCGCGCACCCAAATATTCCAGTTCATTCACTTGCTGAAGCCCCACCGCGACCATGAGCAATTCGCCCTTTTCTGGCTCGGGGTGCCCATTTTTCACATGCACCATTTGGGCTAAGTTCCCGGTGACGCCCGGCGTAATGACCAGGTATGGCGTTGGTATAAACCATAAGACGACGGCGACAGCCACGAATATCGCGGCGACCCATACAATCCATTTGAGGGTCTTGCGCTTGCTCTTCATTGAATTCCTCCTCATCGTTCCCCTAAAAGCTCAATAATGTGAGATATGGCCGCTTCGCAGGCATCCTCCCCCGCTTGAACGATGGCATCCACATGATAGGCATGGCTCTCGCGGCTGAAGTCCACTTTCGGCTTAATGACAACATCTGCTTCAACTGGCTGATATCGGCTTAACTCGCGCGCCATGATGTCAAAAGACTGAAACAGTACGTCAAATAAGGAATGGACTCGCGGCGTGAGTGTCACGCCGACATCCACGGCGACGGTTACATTATGTGGAACTTGGGGGAGAACACTCACCGGTACGCGATTGACGATCCCGCCGTCGACCAGCGTACGGTTATCAATGACCACCGGACTAAAAACCCCTGGAATCGACGAGGTGGCGCGGACAGCGCGCGCGAGCGACCCCGTATTTAATACCACTTCGGCACCCAATTCAATGTCTGCCGCCACCAATTGCAAAGGCGGCTTGCAGTCGGCAAATGTTTTGCCTTGGGTATAGAGCTCAATCAAGGCTTCCAGTTTCTTTCCGGCCAAAATGCCCATTTTGGACAAAGAAAAATCCATCCAGTGGCTGCGCTTGATGCGGCGCGCAATATCGTGAATCATTTCCCCCGAATAGCCTGTACTATAGAGAGCGCCAATGACTCCGCCCATGCTCGAGCCCGCAATGGCCACGATGGGAATGCGGTGCCTTTCCAAGACTTTCAGCACGCCTATATGCGCGAGTCCCCTAGCGCCCCCAGATGACAAGGCCAACGCTACCCCGTACTTTTCCATTGTGTGGGTAATTCACTGCCTCCCCTATCACCGTATGCAAGGACAACCAAAACTTTGTCGCAGATCCTGTGCTCTTATTCTTCCCTCAATTCTGCGCGGTTTGCTTCCAGGCTCTGGCTCAAGTGATTTAATTCGGTGACCAAACCGGCCAAAATTTCATCCGCATACACTCTGGCTGCCCGGTGAATTTCCCGCGCTGTCGTCCGTGCTTGGTCAACAATCTGGTCGGCTTTGCGACGAGCTTCTTGCAAAATCTCGGATTCTTCCGCTAGTTTCGCCGCTTGCTCCCGCGCGGTTTCCACGATCTGTTGGGCCTCTTTGTGAGCATCCTCCAACAATCGGTCTCGCTCCTGGACCACCCACCGCGCTTGTTTGACCTCTTCGGGCAAGACATGTTGAATCTGCGCCACCAAAGTGGTCAATTCCGCTTCGTCAAGAAGCACCCGGTGGGTCCACGGCAACTTGCGCGATTGCTGAATCAACTGTTGAAAACGGTCTAATAACACCGTCAATTCGGACACAATGGGTTCACTTGTCATGCTCATCCCCTGCTCCCCGCAAATTTTTCTTGAAGGGCTAGGGCGACCACGGGTGGCACCAGGCCCTTGACGTCTGCATGGTATGACGCGAGTTCTTTGACGAGGGTAGAGCTAAGATAAGAATATTTTTCACTGGTGAGAATAAAGATGGTTTCTAGGTCCGGCGCCATTTTTTTGTTCATCAAGGCGATTTGAAATTCGTAATCAAAGTCCAAGACCGCCCGCAATCCCCGCACAATGGCTTCGACCTGGCGTTCTTGTGCATAACGCACCAACAAATCTTCACTCTTCTCAACGCGCACATTGGGGATGTGTTGTGTGGCGGCCTGAACTAATTGCATGCGTTCCTCCGCCGAAAATCGCGGCGTTTTCCCTACGTTGACAAAGACAGCCACAATCAATGTGTCAAATAACTTGGCGGCCCGCTCAATCACGTCAACGTGCCCCAAGTGGATCGGATCAAAGGAACCGGGATAAACCGCAAGTCGTGCCATGTCTGCCTCCTTGCTCTAGGATCTTGTCCAATAGCTAATCGTGGTGTCTCCATAGCGTCGTGTTTTCACAAGGATAGTGCCCATCAAAGGACCAAAATCCTGACCTGTCGGGTGTTCCACGACCACCCATGCCTCTGGCGCCAAAACGTCTTGCAAGCCTTCGCGAATGGTGGCGCTTAGTCCATCTTTCCACGGAGGATCGCAGATGACCAGATCGAATTGATGCCCTTTGTCCCGAAAATGCCCCACAGCACTCTCCGCTGTACCGGGCCACAAACGCACCCACTCGCTCATGTTGACCCGCTCAATGTTAGCGCGAATCACCATCTGGGCCTTTCGGTTGGGCTCCACCGCTACCGACGACGCGGCGCCCCACGAGACGCTTTCCAACGCCATTGCCCCACTACCCGCATAGAGGTCGAGCACTCGCGCCCCCTCAACCTGATTCCGCAAACTATTAAAAATGGCCTCGCGGACGCGCTCTGTCGTCGGCCGGGTGCCTTGGCCAGGAGGGGCCTCGATGCGCAGGCCGGAGGCCCATCCCCCCACGATCCGCATGTCAGTCCTCCTCATAGCAAGAAACTTATTCCAGTATACCATCGCCGTCGGCTTTAATGCATCTGTGCCTGTTTTAGGAGCTGAGAGACGGTCACAAAGCGGTAGCCGCGCAAAGTCAAGTCTTTTAGGATAATCGGTAGGGCGGCTATCGTTTGGGAGCGGTCTGATCCTCCATCATGGAAAAGCACAATATCGCCCGGTTGAATATGACTAACGACGCGACTGACAATCGCCTCCACCCCAGGGTTGGCCCAATCCCTTGTATCTTCTGTCCACGACCACATTATGACTCGCAGGTGGAGTTCTTGTGCAGCGCGCAATACCGTGGGGTTATAAGTGCCATAAGGAGTTCTTAACAACGTCGGAGGATGGCCCGTGACGTCTTTAATCGCCTGATTCGCTTGCGACAGGTCCGAGACAATTTGTGCATAGCTATGCTTGGCCAAATTCATGTGCGAAAAGGTATGATTGCCGATCTCCATATGATCTTTCACTTCTTGGCGGATAATATCCGGATCGCGCAGCACCTGCTGGCCAATGACAAAAAACGTGGCGAGCGCATGATGCTGCACTAAAATTCGCAAAATCTGCGGCGTCGACGAACGCCATGGCCCATCATCAAAGGTCAGCGCGACGACCTTTTGGTCGGTTGGCACATACCATGTGATGGCCGGATTCGTTCCGCCTCGTGCGGACGCCGCATGCAGCGCATGCCATTCACTTAGTCCCACGATTAACAACATCAACGCGGCCGCCAACTTCCAATGCCGAAAAACACCTCGCAGGGAAATCACAAAAAAGCCGTTCATCGCGTGGTGCCCCATAAAATCATCGCAACGCCCGCACCGATCCAAGCAATTTTGGCAAACGGCACTTTTGTCGCCGCTAGACCAGCAATGCCTAGGAGCATCGTGGACGTCAAAATAATGGGCCCTGCCAGCCCTAACAGACCATTAATACGGACGGCCACATCAAGCCGTTGATAGCGCCACATTAAGAACGCGCCGGTAAATTCAATACTGGCCGACAAAAACCGGATAAGAACCATACTCTTTAAGTACACATCATTGCCCATCATGAGCCCTCCCAATGACTACTTTAAGAAATGGCTCAGCCACCCCACCATTTCTAACATTAAATAAGTTGTCCCTGCGGCCATCAGCGGTCCCACCGGGATTCCGCCCCACAGGACAATTCCTAAAATCGAGCCGACAATCAGCCCAAACATTAAATGGCTGTTGTTAGCTAATAAATGCAAACCCCGCCCATTCAAATTGGTGGCAATCGCACCCCCTACCACTGCGAGGATTCCTGGCAAGGTAAAAAAACTTTGAAAGACTTCCTTGACATTGACTTTGCCCAAGGCAAACGGAATCAGCATGGCCATGGTCAGAAATAGCAAACCGATTTCCACCCCACGACGCTCGAGGATGGGATATAAAAAATTCATGCGGGTAAACCGAATCACCAACAAGATGGCCGCTGACGCGGCAATCAGATTCGAGCGCGCCCACATGCCTAAAAGCAGCAGCAACAGTAAGCCAATCGTTTCTGTAGTGAACATGCTGTCTCCTTTGCTCCTTGTCCGACGGCAATATCTATGAAGGCCGCGCAAAAAAAAGACCGGCCATAAACATGGCCGATCCCCTCTTTGGTCAAGCAGAACAGATGCTACTGGTTGACAAACCATCCTTCTTTATTGCGGACCACGGCATGGGGCAACAAATCGAGCCGTGCCGCATACTCTACGTCCGCGTCTAGGCCTTGCGCGATAATCGCGCGGGCATGCTGCGCAGTTTTGAGGCCCTCATAAAGATGGTCACGCCATTTGTCAAAGAGTGCGCGGGCTATTAACGCCCGGTCTGTACACGCCTCTTGAGGCCAATGCAGCACAATGGCCCCAGCTGCCAACACATCCTCTAAAGATACCTGTCCCTCAGTTCCGGCGCACACAATCAATCCCAAATCATGGGCACTTTGTTGCGCTTGCGCCACAGCGCGGGCATTGACCAAAGATCCTAAGGCAACCCATGGAGCATGGGCCGTGCGCTCTACCGCTTGTGTCCCATTGGTCGTGGTCAAAACCACACGGCGTCCTTCAACCACCGCCCGAGGATAATCGTAAGGCGAATTTCCGGCATCAAATCCCGGCAACGGCCGATTGTTGCGCTCGCCGCCAAGCACTAAACGCGGATCTTGTTCTTTCAGGGCAAACGCTTTCTCTACCCCTCCAACCGGCAAAACGGCTTGCGCTCCATTCGCTAAAATCGTGGCAATGGTCGTCGTCGCCCGCAAGGTGTCGATGACGACAACAGCCGTATGGGATACATCCGGAAGATCGTCCTGCCAACGAAAAATGACATCAATCGAGCGGATAGGCCACCTCTCCTTTAACGTGCGGCCGGACCGGTTTTGGGCCTAAAGCCGGCGCACTGACTTGGCTTACCGTTAAATAGTAATGGCGTAAGGTGTCTCCGCGCAATCCCACCCGCAAAGCTTCTAGCGCTAAGACATCTTGCGGCTGCACATTGCCCAAATTCACATTGGGTCCAAAGCGCAAAATTAACTCCTGTTGCTGACTTTTTTGCGGCGCTTCCCACAGCAATCGACTGGGATCGGGAATGTGCGCTACCAATTCTTGCAGAGTTTCTTCCAGGACATTCCCAGAGTCGTCATAAATGACAACCCCTTCTCCACTCTCCCGGCCTTCCACAATGACCGTATCCGCCCCCGCATCGAGATCTTGTTGCACCTGTTGCCATAGGGGTTCCCCTGTTACCGCGTCGCGGGGATCTTTTTTGCCGACTTCACTAATCACTAAATGAAAACCGTACGCACGCGCCAGCTGAATCGTCGAAAATCGGGTCTCTGGGTCAATGGCAATCGTTCCATCTGAGACCTCAATCCCTGTAAATCCAAGTTCCCGAGCGCGATCAAGATATTCCACGATGCGCCCTTGCAATAACGCAAGCTCTAAGAACGTACCCCCGGGGAAAATATCCACACCATACGACTTGACCAATTCAATTTTTTGGCGAAGCAAGCGGGTTTTATAAAACGCCGATGTTCCAAAGGTCAGCTTCACCTGATCGACATAGTCACTCGCCAATTCCATTAAATCCCTAGTCTCCGTCATCCCGAGGCCTTTGTCGATTACCATGGTCATTCCCCGCTGCCGTGGTTTGTCTGTCCGGTCCGGGTGGGGAAAGTCCAGGATGTCAAACCAAGCCTTATCCTGTTTGCTCATATGTCGGGCCTCCCATTTGTTTTGCCGTTCCCTGCCACGATATTCGCGGGAAAAGCTGGAGGTGATTCAATAAATTTGATGTCATCCTGCCTTTCAAAACGGGACATCTTAACAGAGCATGAGTGATTTGAAGGAAATGGAGGCAGCGGCATGGCTCAACACGCCCAACATCGCAATAACCAGCAACCGTCAAAGCAAGAAGACCTTAAGTCGCATACGCGCAAGCTCTGGGTGCTAGCCACCGTCCCTTTTATCATGGTTCTGGGCAATTCCATGCTCATCCCGGTTTTGCCAAAGATGATGAAGGTCATGCACTTAAGCTTGTTTCAAGTCGGCCTGTTAATCACCATTTTCTCCATTCCCGCCGGCATCATCATTCCCTTTGCAGGAGCACTCTCGGATCACGTCGGACGGCGAGTGATCATGACCCCTGCGCTTTTGGTGTATGGCATAGCCGGTCTCGGTGCCGGGATTTCGGCATGGATTATCCCCCATCCCTATCCATGGATTATGGGATTTCGCTTACTTCAAGGTATTGGGGCGGGAGGAACCTATCAATTGGCTATGGCGGTGGCGGGCGACATGTTTCAATCGGAAAAACGTGCGGGCGCCTTAGGCACGTTGGAAGCCGCCAATGGTCTGGGCAAAGTCATTTCACCTATCGCGGGATCCGCGCTGGCACTTATCGTATGGTTTGCTCCGTTTTTTGTGTATGGTCTCTTGTCGTTTCCGATTGCCGCTGGGATTTGGTTTTTAATAAAGGAACCGAAAAACCAAAAGGTCGAAGGCGGCATGAGTCAATACTGGAAAGGATTGGCCACGACGTTCAAAACCAAAACGGGATCGATTCTCACCACCTTTTTGGGTGGAGCGGTCGTCTTATTTGTGCTATTCGGAGTCCTAAGCTATCTCGCAGACATTTTGGAAAAGAACTTCGGCTACGGGGAGTTTACGCGCGGATTGGTCATCGCCATTCCAGTGCTGGCCTCCGCCGTTATGTCCTATATCTCTGGCACGGTGTTGCAAAAACGATTAGCGCAGTGGTCGCGCCCCATTGTCGTCATTGGCATGGGATTAATCGCACTAGCGATGGTCATCGAACCGTTTTTTGCCACCACTAATCCTTATTTGGCCATCGGCATTTTGGTCATCCAAGGTATTGGAACGGGAAGTGTCTTGCCCTCTATTAATACCCTTGTGACAAGCGCAACCTCATCCAAAGAGCGGGGCGTCGTGACGAGTCTTTACGGGAGTGTCCGATTCTTCGGAGTCGCAATGGGACCACCTATTTTTGCCATGGCCATGACCCACCGTTACCTCACCTTTTGGGGCGCGGCAGCGTTGGCTGCTGTTACAGCGGTTCTTTCGTGGTTCTTTATTAATGAAAAGCTTATGCTGCCCAAAAATCTCCGGGGCGGAGGTTCAGGCGGCGGGGTGCGCACCATGTCGCAGGCCCAGAGCAAAACGGATAAAAAATCACGCAGCCCAGTTCGTTAACGATTCATCACGGTTTCATACGATCCAAAAGATTCATAAATTCTTTCCAAACGTTACCGGAGTAAAAACGCCAGAGGGAGTCATACTAACCTCACCACACAAACAAGGAGGTGAACACGATGGCACGAGGAAGCAACACCGGCAACCGGGCGATGGTCCAAGGCGCTCAAAAGGCTCTTGACCAGTTCAAATACGAAGTCGCTCACGAACTCGGCGTGCAAGGCGTCGACGACGGCTACTGGGGTGATGTGCCAGCTCGCCAGTGCGGCGCGGTTGGCGGCCACATGGTGCGCAAGATGATTGAAATGGCCGAACAAAGCATGGCTGGCCGCACCAACCGGTAATATCCGGACTCTATTGTAGCATTTAAAAATGGACGGGCAACCGTCCATTTTTTATTCCATTACGCTATAATTACCATCAACATTTTCGAAAAGGATGTGGCGGCTCTGCCCTCTCTCTCTCGTTTATTGGCTGGCCTTGCGCTTGCGGGTGTGTTGGCTGGATGCGGTACGTCTTCGGTTGCTCCATCCCAAACGCCTGTGCACGTGGCGTACGCGGGCTCCTTGCAACTTTTGAACAATAATATTTTAGGCCCGACCTTTCATAAGCTAACCGGTATCCCCTTTCAAGGCCAAGGCGGCGGTTCGTTTGGCATCGCCCACGAAATTGCCCAAGGCAGTATTCCCGCCAATGTTTTTGAAAGTATTGGTGATGCCCCCATTCAATTACTGACACCGCAAAAGACGACCTGGGCCTTGGCCATTGCGGCCAGTCCTCTAGTCATCGCATATAATCCGCATTCACCCTTTGCTGCAACTTTTCGTCAAATTCAAGACGGACAAAAACCCTTTTCCGATGTCTTTGCGCTTTTAGCCCAACCTGGATTCAAACTAGGGCGGACAAACCCCAATACCGATCCGCAAGGCCAAGCCTTTGTCATGATGATTGAATTGGCCCAAAAGCAATACCATTTGAACCCGCAAATCGTCCATAATATTTTGGGACCTATTGACAGCGGATCTGAAATCTACACCGAAGAAGGTGTGCTATCCTTGCTCCAAAGTGGCGGTCTCGATGCCTCTAGCGCCTTTTTGTCCGAAGCCGTTGAACGCCACTTAGATTACATTGCATTACCCCCATCCTTGAACTTTGCCGACCCTCAGGATGCCGCGACTTATGCCTCGGCTCAGGTGAAACTCACAAATGGCAAAGTTATTACCGGTGCCCCATTAACGGTAGATGTCACCACCATTGGGCGCCCACCATCCACGCAAGCCGTTCGGTTTATCACATTTTTACTCTCTAAGCGAGGACAAACCGCCTGGACGAAAAACGGCTATACGGTTTTTCCACCGCAAGTTGTTGGACACGTGTCTGAAATTCCGTCTCCCATTCGGAAGATGCTGTCCCATGCTTAGACGGGCGGGTACTGCAGTGACGGCCGTCGTTATCTTAGTGACGGTAATCCCCATCGCCGTGCTCATCACGCAAGGTGCGCCCAAATTTGGGCAAGCATTATCGGCTCCAGGGGCGGGACACGCGCTAGCCGTAACCGTCGAATCGGGAAGTTTGGCACTGCTCGTTATTTTTATTTTGGGTCTACCCACGGCCTATTATTTGCGTTATATTCGTTCTCCTGCATTCAAACGCTTCGTAGCTGTGGTGTTGGTCTTAGCGCTATTGATGCCGCCTTTGGTGCTAGGCTTGGTACTCGCCTATGTCTTAGCGCCCGCGACAGCAAGTGGAGCCATCTTAAGCCAGTGGCAAGCCGCGTCCAATAGTTTTCCCGCTTTAACACTGGCCGAAGTCTACGAAGCGCTCCCCTACTTTGTTCTAACCGCATGGAGCGCTATCAGTGCCATCCCCAAGGCGTGGGAAGAAGACGCTTGGGCGCTTCACAAATCGCCATGGCAAACGTTCCGTTTTGTCCTATGGCCAGCGTCGCGTCCCGGATTGGTCACGGCGACCGCTCTGGCTTGGGCACGTATTGTCGGCGCATTTGGGGCACCGGTCGTAGTGGCTTATCACCCGACAGCTCTTCCGGTGCAAATATGGATAACGTTAGAAGAGGCCGGGCTTCCCCAAGCTCTCTCTTTGGCCTTGTGGCTAGTCCTAGTGGGTCTTCCCCTACCGGGATTTCTAACGTGGCGACAAGGAACGGCCTCATGAACCTTTATGCCCAGTTCTCTGCGCCCGGATTTTTACATGGCCATAGTGAATGGCCTGCTGGTATGCATGCTCTTATGGGCCCCTCGGGGTCCGGCAAGACCACGTTGTTGCGGTCATTGGCTGGCCTAGGTTCTACGCTCGCTACTATTGGCCTAAAAGACAGTATCTGGCAAGGTCCTTCCCATGATTTTCTACCGGCCTACCTCCGGCCTTTGGCGTATGTACCGCAGCGCCCAAGCCTTATCCCTTTTCGCACCATCGGTCAGCAGATACGCTGGATCCAGCCTGATTCCACAGTCCCCCTGGTTACCCCACCGGGCCTCGCCCTCTCGGACTTTTGGGACCGATTGCCTCATACATTGTCGGGTGGCCAACAGCAGCAAATCGCCTTGGTTCGGGCTTTGGCGACAACCCAGCCTGTTTTGTTATTAGACGAATCCTTGTCCCAAGTGGACCACATCCAGCGTCAGCGCATTATGCACTGGTTATTTGAGACGCGTCCCGCCTCTTGGATTCTCTTCTCAACGCATCAACTCTCTGAAGCCCTAACTTTTAGCGATACCGTCACAATCATTTATGAGGGGAAGGTCTTCCCCACCCGTACCCCTGAGGATTGTCTCATCCATCCGGACACCCCGGAAACTGCTCGACTATTAGGTTACTGTGGGAGTTTCGCTCTGGACAATTGCCACCACCTCCTGATTCATCCCGACTATCTCCTGATTGGCGCATTTCCAGACAAGGGAGAAGTGCTCGAAGCGGACGTGACCAGTATCCCTGGCCCAAGCCCCCTTGAGCGCACGTGGCGAGCCGTCTACCATAACCAGGTCGTCCAGTGGCGAGCGCCACACGCTGCTCGCGAAACGACCGCTCAGGCCTTAACCCTTCTTCGCGCACCCATTGTGTCCTTTACGTTAAATGACCATTGAGGTCCAGTTTTAGACCGTCAAAACCATTCTGAATCAGTTCATCCCATGACCTAGCATTAATAGACAAATCCCTTGTAGGCTAAATAACGATTTATCCGTGTCATAAGCGGCAAATTAAGCCTAAAACCTCTTACGACAGTGTCGTCGACCTCAAATAGCGCAAAAACCCTAGGAGATCGACGACAATTAAAAAAAACCGCAAATCCACGGTTGGTAAGGGATCTCACCGTTTTAAATGCTTAGAAGTATGGCGAAACTCAAAATGGACGACGTTGACATCCTTGATATCACGCGGCAAAATGGGTTTGTAGCCTACCTATGAGGAATTGAAACCGCTCAGGCGCTGGTTCGCTTCGCGCGTCACGAGCGGTTTGTAGCCTACCTATGAGGAATTGAAACTCCTGTCTACCTTTCACAAGCATGGGCGCCCGTATGTTTGTAGCCTACCTATGAGGAATTGAAACCATGTTTTAGGGATTAATGAAAATTGGTTGTATTGGATGCGTTTGTAGCCTACCTATGAGGAATTGAAACTCAATGTGACCGCCATCTCGGGCACGTCGCCGACCTGTTTGTAGCCTACCTATGAGGAATTGAAACTTCACCGACTACGTGTATTGTGATAGGCATGCTCGGGGTTTGTAGCCTACCTATGAGGAATTGAAACGAAAACTCATGCCGCACTCCGAGCACCGGAAGTAATTCGCGTTTGTAGCCTACCTATGAGGAATTGAAACGCCGCCCAAGAAGCCGCACAGGCGGCCAGGATAGCCCAGTTTGTAGCCTACCTATGAGGAATTGAAACCCGTGGCGATTATGAACGTGCCATTGTGTTCGACGTTTGTAGCCTACCTATGAGGAATTGAAACAAGACATGAAAGCGGAAGCGGATTCTTCAAAATCATGCGTTTGTAGCCTACCTATGAGGAATTGAAACGAGGCAGCGGCACTTGGCTCCATGCCTCCGTCCAGGTTTGTAGCCTACCTATGAGGAATTGAAACCGTGGTAGGTGGTTGAATAGCCCATTGATTATCAGGTTTGTAGCCTACCTATGAGGAATTGAAACGACCGTATCCGAATGGAACGCAGCTCACATGGCCCCTGTTTGTAGCCTACCTATGAGGAATTGAAACTAATATGGGCTCCCCATTGCGCCATGCCATGCCAGGTTTGTAGCCTACCTATGAGGAATTGAAACTGTAGCGATCGACCACCACGGAAATGCCTAAATACTTGTTTGTAGCCTACCTATGAGGAATTGAAACATAGGTGGCGCCTGTTTCCGTTCAGTGCCCATGAAAAGTTTGTAGCCTACCTATGAGGAATTGAAACCAGGGACTCGAAGAACTAGACGAGGCACCGCTGGCGCGTTTGTAGCCTACCTATGAGGAATTGAAACCTGTCCAGCCGCGTGTACGTCGTTTGCCCGGCATTTGGTTTGTAGCCTACCTATGAGGAATTGAAACGCCTCTCAAGATCCACAAACGTATCATGAGGGACTTCGTTTGTAGCCTACCTATGAGGAATTGAAACCGCAACACCTGACCAAGCCCGAACAAGTCCGGACCTTGTTTGTAGCCTACCTATGAGGAATTGAAACTCATCAGCCCAACAGTCAACCTGACCATACAATGGTTTGTAGCCTACCTATGAGGAATTGAAACCCACTCGTCCGGTTTTTGTGCTCGCCCGACTAACTGTTTGTAGCCTACCTATGAGGAATTGAAACGCCGACGCGCATGAGTCCATCATCCACACTGGTACCGGTTTGTAGCCTACCTATGAGGAATTGAAACTGGCGTGGGTATGGATGCCGTGGCGTGGGTAGTGGCGTTTGTAGCCTACCTATGAGGAATTGAAACGCGTGGGGTCTTGGCTATAAGACTCCTGAGTTTATTAGTTTGTAGCCTACCTAT
Source organism: Sulfobacillus thermotolerans (assembly GCA_002951815.1). Classification (GTDB taxonomy): domain Bacteria; phylum Bacillota; class Sulfobacillia; order Sulfobacillales; family Sulfobacillaceae; genus Sulfobacillus; species Sulfobacillus thermotolerans. The sequence continues at coordinate 2,351,216 of CP019454.1, read as the reverse complement.
GAGGAATTGAAACAACTCCTCCTGCAAGCGGACCATCATCCAGGTCCGTGTTTGTAGCCTACCTATGAGGAATTGAAACCGCGCATGGTCCTAGCCATGCACTCCTGACGACGCGGGTCCGTTTGTAGCCTACCTATGAGGAATTGAAACAGGTTTGCACCAGCAGCCCAGCGTTTTGCCTTTCAGTTTGTAGCCTACCTATGAGGAATTGAAACTGTACTGGGCGACGACCAAGGCTCCCCCGTGTTCGTTTGTAGCCTACCTATGAGGAATTGAAACGCCAATCGCTCTTCTGTCTGGATCGGGATCTGTTCGGGTTTGTACAGCCTTCTGACACGTACCAACTTTCTACCCTTCCATTGTCGTCGTACTAGAGAGAGAGACCGGAAACTCGCATTGGTATTCACTGAGGAAGATGAAGCACTTGCCGATGGAGCCATCGCCGAACGGATGCTAAAGAATCACACTTGCTCCCATTCGGAATCCCAAGCTCTTGCTATGCCACATGGGCAGTAGGATGGCTTCTAAGCTCACCGATAAGGAATACGGACCGCGTTTAAGGCTTGGGGCGGTCGGCCCGTCTGAGTTTGCCAAGCTTGACCCATATCCATCAATAAAATCTTCGTCATCATTTCAGATTGTTTCCAAAAAGGCTGCGAACGCTAATTCCCTTGAAAAACGAGGACACATCGATTTTAACTGTTGTAGATGCCCTTCACCATTGTGCTTAGGGCAAGACCAGCGTTATTGGCGGGTAGCAATAACCAACGTGGATTCGAGAGGGCCAGAATCCGCGTGCATGACAAACGGCATAATTGGACCGCAAGAAAACAAGCTGGGATCAAATAATTCGTCGACTAAGAAGTGTGTAATCGGCACAAAGGTTCCATGGTAGTCACGTGACGCTCCTCGCAGAAGAAATCGTCCGTGTGGCTTTAGAATTCGGGCGACCTCTTGGACATATCTTTGTTGATCAGAATAAACCAGATGATGCATTAATCCTCTGTCTGAGACAAAGTCACAACTTCTTGTTTCTAGGGGCATGTTAAGAGCATTAGCATGGATCCACTCAACGTAGACTTGAGCGTGCGCTGCATTCTGGCGGGCGATGTCCAATGCCGCCCGGCTGATATCCAAACCGATCACATGAAACCCTAACCCCGCCAAAAAAACCGCGTCACCCCCCCGATCCACAACCCAAGTCAACCACTTGGCCTCCGGCAGGGATTAATTGAGCCGCAACACAGGTCACAAGTTCTTGGGATGGATGTGAATGCGAATGGCCGAGGAATTGGGAACCAGTGTGATTGAGGAAAAGGGAACCAGGGATACTGTACCACACCCTGCGGTTTTGGGGAATTCTTTTGGTCATCGATCGACTAATGGGCCGGGCACCCGCGTCATTTACCCGGAATCTTTTAGTCGATGCAAGAGGTTCTGGGAGCAGCCCCGTCAGCATTTGGGGTTGGCGTCGGCAGAGATCTTTCGCCGTACGCCAACCCCGAATCCCCGCCCTTGGGGCGGCTTGTTCTGCATGTCCGAACGGTATTCTTGGCGGCTTACAGATGACATGCCAGTGGGGCGAAGTGAGGGCAAACCGCATTAGCACCACCCCCTGCCTTGACCGCCGTGTCTTTAGGCTTTGTCCATGCGTGACGTGCGGGCTTTCGCTTCGCGAAAGCGATAGCTATCTCCCGTCAAGGACCAGATGTGGCATGATGGGTCAGCCGGTCCAACAACGCCGTGGTCATCGTCGGATCGCCGAAGACCTCGCCCCAGCGACTAAACTCCAGATTGCTCGTGACCAACACGGAGCCGCGTTCATACCGCTCTGCGAAGAACTGGAACAGGATCTGGGCTTGTTCTCGTGCCAACGGGAGGTATCCGAGCTCATCGATAATCACCAAGGGGTAGCGTTGCCAGAACTTGAACCGTGCGAGCAAACGATGGTCAGCCTGCGCGGCGAGCAACTCCTGGCTGAGCGCCAGTGCGGTGGTAAATCGCACACGGTACCCGGCCTCCACGGCGGCCCGCCCCAAGGCCAAGGCGAGATGGGTTTTCCCCGTGCCGCTGTTCCCTAGCACCAGACAATTCTCATGCGCGGCGATCCAGTCGCCGCTCGCCATCTGCAACACACTCATGCGGGATAGCGTGGGTCGTAAGGCGAAGTCAAACTGATCCAACGTTTTGGTCAGCGGGAAGTGGGCATCACGTCAGTGATGCGTCGTCCGATGCTGCCGCCGACTGTCGAGTTCTTGCGCCAAGAGCGCCTCCAGAAACGCCGCATAGCTATAGTGTTGGGCCTCCGCTTCGCGCAGGCAACTCGCATACCCTTGTAACGCCCCGGGGCAGCGCAAGGCGACCAGCGCGGCTTCCACGCCTTGATGATGATAATCGGTCATGGGGACACCTCCCTCAGCAACTCTTCATATAAGGCTGGCATCGGTTGGACGACCGCTGGCCCGGGCGCGGGCAGCTCAGATTCGCGGGCCGCAGGCGTGTGTTGGGTGAGATACGTCGTCAACGCCTCCACGGTAAAACACCGGTCTGCTTGGGCCCGGGGTAAGATCGCCAGAATGTGTTCGGCCGGGAATCGTCGAAACAGGAAGAGCACCTCCACGAACGCACCATAAGCCCGCGGGTTGGTCTGAAAGAAGGCGTCTTGGTAGGCGCGCAGCAGCGGACCCAGATCGCGGACCACGCGGGCATTACGAACGGCTCCCGGCTTTACGCGCAGGACATCCAAGTAATGATCCAATTGCAGTTGCGGTTGGCCAGCGACGCCGAGGGGATGGGTCGCTACACACGTCTGCGCATCCCAGATCTCGACATGATCCCAATAGGCGGCAAGACGTAGCTTTTGACCCACCCGAGAGGCGGGCACCGAGTAGGGAACCCGGCGATGGCGAACAATGGCCTGGGACGTGGCCCGCACGGGCCACCAGGTCACGGGGCGAAACGCGCGTCCCGGCAGGGAAGCTCCGGCGGCGCGCTCATGGTCCCACCCCTCACCAATCGTGGCGTCGTGACGGCGGGGCAACGTCCGAACGCGTTCGGCGAGGCAGGCGGTTTTCAAGGCCGCATTCAGCGTCTCCCAATCGGGACCCGATGGCAACGGCACACAATAGGTCCGACGGACATAGCCTACTAAGCCTTCGACAACCGGCTGCGGGGGTGGCGAACACCGCCTCGTAGACATAATGCGCGGTCAACTCCTGAAACCGAGGGTTTAGCTTGCGCTCGCGACCATGGAGAACGCGCTGGACGGCCGTGGTGAGATTGTCATAGATGATGCGCTGCGGGACAAAGCCGAAGAATTCAAAGGCCGCCACATGGGCCGCCCGGAACGCCTCCATGCGTTGGTGCGGAAAGAGTTGAACATAGCACGCGCCGCTGTAGGCCAATCGCATACAAAACATCTGGGCGGTCACCGATTGGCCATCCAGGATGACCTGCACTTCGCCCCAATCGACTTGGGCGGCTTCAGCCGGATCGAACACCAAGTCTAAAAAGACAGGTTGGGCTGCCGGGTGCAGTTCACGACGCATCTGCGCCACATAGTGGCGCACCGTGGACTCCGCGGCGGTGGCCCCATATTCCTCGCGCAATCGTTGCCAAATGCGGCGACTGGTATGCCGTTGTTTTCGAGGCATCTCGGCATCTTGGCGCAGCCAGTGCTCGATGATGGCTCGATAGGGATCCATTTGAGGAGCCGGAGCCGGGTGCTGACGGACGTACTGCGGTCTCTCGGTGGTTTCCGTTCGCTGAAGATATTGGGTCACGGTCTTCCGGGAGAAATGAAACTCCCGGGCAATGCGTCGAAGGGACCACCCTTCTCGTTCGTGCAGTTGACGGATAAACTGAATATCGGGCACCGAAATCACTCCTGTTACCTCCGCTCCATGAAGTTGGCTCGCTGGCCACATTTCATGGTACCGGATGGGATGATGGCGGTCCCCTTTCAATTAGCCACAGCCGTAGGGCTGTGGTCCCCATTTACTCGGCCATGAGGCCGAAAGTGGCACCCTTTTTCTCGGCCATTTACACTAGCATGTGCCCAAGCCAATTTTCGACTGCCGCCGTAGAGTTCAGCGCGCCACCCGCGGTTCCGATAAACGGGCCAAAGCTGACCTTATAAGGATGATGTACTGTCCCGAGGCGTCCACGTCTGTAGGACAATTGCCCCATTAACGTGCTGCATCTTGGTCAATGTACCATTTTGTGACAGTAATTGCCTAACTGCACGTGTGCATGGCTTTCCCATAGCCACAATCCATCCGTCGGGCTCTAGCACCTGCATGATGGTCTGCAGTAACGTGGTATGATACGCTTGAACTTGTTTGGTGACCGAGCTACCAGGACCAAGGGTCCTTGTTACGGTTTTCCGTGAATGCATCGGTAGATACTCTGCCGCCATGATTCCGTAATCCTTAGCGATATCCCAAAAGGCTTGCAAACGCTTCTGCGACGGATCAACGGCCTCATCATACTTGTCTTTCAATAACGTAAACTGCTTGTCTTTTAAGGTGCCCGTTATCGTGCCGAGATTGTAGTAATACCTGCTATGAATAGCCCACGGGAGACTTCCCGGCCATGGCGCGGAAGCTGAGAAAGGGTAGTTCAAGTAAAACTGGGCATAGGAATACCACGTGGTAGGAGCTAGCAACTATTTTTTCCTGCAGTGCTCCCGCGTCGTAGTGAGGATTCAGGCTCCAAAACACTACATGGATTGGCCATCCAGTCACGGTATAGGGAATCGGGGCGATGGGAACCAGCTGCTGCGTCTGGGGATGGGGTTCCGCATCACGGAATCTGGCCTCCCCTTTCAAACGCAACGCTTGGTTCCACTTCAGCACAATACTTTGTAGAGGCTGAAGGGCCACCTTCGTGTGCTTGTCAATCGCAAATCCTAGATCATTAAGCGCTGTAATAAACCGGTGGGGCAAAAAGGCTTCTGGACTGTTCGTCATTGATTAGCCCCTTAAGTATGTCTTATGACTCCATTTCCAATCCCGCTCATCATTCGCTCACGCTTACGTTCTAGGGCCGGATTCCGTGCCTCAAAGATGACCCTTACTGGATAGCGGCAGCCCCTTGCTGCCTGTCGCCATTTCTCATTCCATTATATCCCCCACATCTTGGGCAAAGGAGAATGTTTCGTAGCCGTCATCACAATTTTTCAACGTATGACAAAACTTAGGAACTATCGTGGTTCGTGCAAGCAGGTTGGCCAATCTCTCATGGCCGTTGATACAAATCCAACCGCGTCAAAAACCAATCCTAGATCAAGGCGATTCCTCAATGATAGGCGCATCGGCCATAGCCAGCACGGTATATGGATCCCGCCATTCCCAAGGGGGCAGAAGAACAAGATGTGTTAGTTGTTTTAACAACGCCGCGAAGCGGCTCGGGGTCGAACGTCAATTTCCGTAGGTTTCCGAAACGTAAGTGGTCTACAAAGAATCCTCACGAAGCGACGAGCAAATTTGCCTCGCGTTCACGACACGTATTCCGCACCCTTAGGTACGCGGGGTGAATATTTTTCTTTTCTTATTCCCGTTTTGGAGGGGAGGGAGGCTCCGTATACACACTATCCGGCAACGATAACGCTTCCAAAATGGCCAAAAATGTCGCCTGAAAGGGTTGGGGTACGGCGACTTGCCGCGCCCCTGACGGTAACGGAATCACCTGGACGGAATGGAGATGGCGAATGATTTCGTGGCCGGTCGGGTGTGTGAGCACCCGCCGCGCTGGCGAGGGAATGGGGACAGCACTGCGGCGCGCGCGCCGCTCCATCAGACTGTACAACAAGCAGGCCATGAGCAGCACATAACCTAACGCTTCCACCCGCTCGGGCTTTTTGACAAACAGGGCGTCGACAAACAACGGATCTTTCAAAAAGTGACAGGGGCGTTCACAGTGGACTTGCCCTTTATATTCTTGCAAGAGGGCGTGCGCATCCCATGCCTGGCGATCTAACGGGGTGATCAACACAAAGGTCGCCTGCCGTTCCCATTCGTGTTGTCGGTGGGCGGTGTTCACCGCCCCGATCGTGGCGGTCACCCGCCATCCTGTTTTTGTCCGGGGCTCCGCGGTTTTCGGGGGGCGACCGCGGCGGCCCCGAGGAAGGCGTTGCTCTTCTTCGTGAATAGTCGTCTCCACCGCAAACCATTACGTTTCGCGGCGCGCTTGCCATTGTTGTGCCGCGTGCGCGGCGTCCTCCCGACAGTCGTAGAGCGTTTGGTCAAAGACTTTGGCGGCGTCGGCCAAGGATTTGCGGGCGCTGGCAATCTGCCGATCCAAGGTTTTTTCTTTGCGTGCCTCAAGCAATGAGGATCGGTAGACGACGAGCCGATAGGGCACGTCGTCGATCATGCCTTGTTGCTCGGATGCCCAGTAGTCCGCCGCGTCGCGGCGGGTAGCGACCCGTCCGAGAAACGTCCAGGTATTCTGCGCCCACGCGGTGTCCTTCGCGGCCTGGGCCACGGCAAACGTGGACGGACACCGCGAGATGAAGCGGATCTGGGCCTGCCGCAATCCCGCGAGATTGGGTCCCGTGACTAAGGAGGAGTCCGCGACATAGATCAAGTCTTGGAGCTCTTGGGGCGAAAAAGCGGCCACCAATTCCTCAATCATCCGCCGATTGAGGGTTTTGTCGGACGTATTGCCCGAGGCCACCGATCCAAAGCGCAAGAGGCCTTCCCCATTCACAAACACCGTCAAGAGCACTTGTTTGAGGTCGGGGCGATGATCCTTCGAATGCCCGCGCCGGGGCACCGCGTGGGGCGGGGAAGGATTGGCAGGGGCGCGAGGGTCCTCGTCTTCTGCGGCCGCCGGATACGCTCCTTGCAACGACCGAGAGGTGCTGTCCCAATGCCCCGTGCGGAGTTCAATGGCTTCCCGTGCATAGGCCTGCGCCGCCACGGCCGTAAACACTGCGGCCGGTCCCGCGCGAAACAATTTATCCAAGGCTCGCCCCAAGGCATCATCCGAAAAATCCGCGGCCGTCCGGCCGCGCCCCAGCAACAAGGGCACATCCGTTTCGGCCAAACGGTCCTGCACGCGATACAGCGGGGACTTGCCCGTTAAAATGTCCAGCACCATCGCCAAAATCCGTTCGCCGGGGGACGTCTGGCATTGCTGTGCATCCCAGACTAATAAGGTATTTAAGAGATCCACGAATCCGATGGCATCCGCCATCCCTCGAATCACGGGTGCGGCGCCCACAACCCGACTGGGCAACTCAACAAGTTTCATACCGGCTCTATTCGACATCCCCTCGCAAAAATCCTTTGCGGGAATATTCCGCGTATATTTAATATTAAATGGAAAAATTTAGGTGCGGAAAACCTGTCACGAGATCTAACACTCAAGACATATAGGTTAGTCACCACCGAGTCGCTACGACCTTGTCCTAAACAGAAACTTGAGGAGTGGATCCTTCCTGTAGTTGTGGTAAGATAGCCGCCAGGGCACAGTCCCTTGGCGGCTTTGAACCCCGCTCTATTTGACAGCGATACCGCGCTCTTTGTCTCGGAACCTTTACGCCCATTCGCTACGATCAAGCTGCGGCTGAAGCGCGCGATTTAGGGATTCCGCGAGCACATCGGCCATATCGTTAATTAACAAATCAATTTCTTTAGGGGTCACCATCAATCCCCCCAAACGCTCTCCGAGAACTTCTTCGATAAGGGCATTTTGATTCGGCTCCCCCATCTCTTCGAGAATCTTATAAAACTTGGCATCATCCGCCAACTGCTGTACTAAGAGCCTCAGCGCTTCTTGGGCGATACTCATCGCTTGCACCACGGTACATACGCCAATCGCCGTGACCGGGACCCCCACAGATTCATGACTTAATCCTTGCCGTTTATTGCCCACCCCGGAACCCGGATGAATTCCAGTATCGGCAATTTGCACGCTGCCCAGCAGCCGGTCCAAACTCCTAGCTGCCAGGGCATCAACCGCAATGACCAAATCAGGATGGGCTTCGGAGACAATGCCTTTAATCATATCAAGGGTTTCGATGCCGGTGGTCCCCAAGACGCCGGGGGCTACAGCGGCGACAGGGCGCATACGCTCTTGAATCTCAGGAGGAACCAGCTCACTTAAATGCCGGGTCACCAGCAAACGTTCTACCACACGAGGGCCTAACGCATCCGGTGTGGCATTCCAATTGCCTAGTCCGACCACCAAGATGCTTTTACGGGTATCTTCGGGAATCAAAGCCTTCAATTCATCCGTTAATACGTCCACTAAATCCGCGCGCAATCCAGCTTCGCGATCTTTAAACCCCGGCACATCGAGCGTTACGTAATGGCCTTGGGGTTTGCCCATAAGACGCGCTCCTTGGCTGTTGAACACCTCCACCCGCGTCACATCCACGTGGCGATCTTTTTGTTTGTCAACGCGCACTCCCGGCACTTCTTCATGCGCTTCTCCCCGAACAATGTCGCGTGCTTCAATAGCCATATCCGTAGCTACTGAAATCGGACGAAACTCAGCCATTGGCCGCCCCCTTTCCTAAGCGTTAGACTGCGCCCTCGGTTGGCACTTTATGCGAAACGAGGCGCCTCTCGCTTAAGTGCCAACGTTCATACACCGCTGACCATAAGACAACATCACGCCACGCAATAACAGGCACGACGGCCCGGCCAAAGCGAGCAGCCACCGGACTTCCCAGCGTTCCTAGCGCCAGCCAGCGCATGGCCAGCAAAAAATCCAACAGGCCCGCCACGTTGACCGCTACCAATAAAGGGGGGCTGCTGTCCACCCACAGTAGCGCGTACACGACCCATAGCATATATTGCGGGCTATACACCTTATTGCACAACAGCCACCACGCCAAAGCCGCCGTCCCCGCCTCTATGGGATCCAAGCGTCCCTGGGCTTGCGCCCAGAGTAAGGCTACCCCGCCTCCCACGGTCAGCACTAAGCTCAGCAAGTTGACGGTGTCAATGTGCAAGACACCACGTAAGATAAGCCATTGATAAAGGCCCGGGGCGGGTCCGCGGCCACTATTAAATGTAAAAAATTCCGCCCATCCCGGGCGTGCCCACAATGCGCAGGGCAAATTCAAGCCGCCCGCCGTTAAGACGAACCCCCACAGTAACCGCCGAGCCTCACCTCGCTGGTGGCGTTGGCGCAAACCCCAAAACAAGTACGGCACCAGCACCACGGGGAAAAACTTGGTGGCCATACCAACGCCTAGAGCCACGCCGGTGAGAGCCCAACGCTGAGCTTTCCATTCCCACAGCGCCCATCCCCAGGTCATAATGCCCAACAAATCCCAGTTCAATAAACCACAGACCAGAAGAAGGGGTGACGCACTAAACCACAAGGCTGCCCGCCATCCTCGGCTATGCCACAATGCATAGAGGGCTCCCACAAACGCCAACACCAACCCAATACCAGAGCCCACCCAGTAGCCCCAAAAGCCTGGCAGCCATGCCATGGCCCACATGTAAAAGCCGATTATCACGGGATATTCAATAATGTTTTGAAAATAGGGCAAGGCGCGTGCATACAAATGGCGGGAACTATATAGAGCCGCCACATCGGAATACGTCCCGTGGCTAAAACTATAGGAATAGTATTGCCGGTCGGGATGGCCGTGTGCTAAGGCTAACGCCGGCGGGGCCATTCGGATCAATGCCCACAGTAAGGCTCCTATACCCGGCACACTTACAACCCAAAATGTTCGTGTCTTCACCCCACTCCTCCTCATTTCGATAATGGTGCTCTTTTTCCCGCCGTTAGCAATTTCTTTAGCCTTGTCTCATACATCTAAGGGGAGGGATGGACATGCGCAAGAAACGCTCCTTGTGGTGGGGCACGCTAACGTTAACCGGAGCGGCCGTTGCGTCGCGAGGCTTAGGCCTCGTGTACCGCATGCTCCTCGCACGCTTTTTAGGGGCGGAAGGCTTGGGGTTTTTTCAGATGATCTTCCCCTTTTACGTGGCCCTCGTCACACTGGCTGTTGCCGGGACTCCCGTAGCGGTCTCGCAACTCATTGCCGAAGAGCACACCAATCCGAGACGTTTAATGCGTCTGGCCCTGATCATTGTGACCGTAGTCAGTGTGCCCTTAATTGGCTTGGTCATCATGCTCGCGAAACCTTTGGCCGTAATGCTGTACCATGATCCACGGTTTATCCCCTTGATTATTACGATTGCCCCTGCCCTCATCGCCGTGGGATTTTCCGCAGTACTGCGCGGGTACTTTGTAGGAATTCAACAGCTCACCTATCCCGCCTTGTCGCAAGTGTCAGAACAACTTAGCCGCGTGGTAATTCTTTACACGATTCTCAATTTCATTGGCCGACATGCCTTTCACAATGCCCCGTTAGTCGCCGTGGCCCTTATTCCCATAGGGGAAGGTGTAAGCCTTGTCATCCTAGCGCTCGCCTATGTCCGATCCTACGCCCCCCTCGCTGGGGTGATGTCCCACACCTCGAAGGTCCGAGACATTCTTCGTCTCTCCGTCCCCGTCACCTTCAGTCGCCTTCTGGGGTCCCTTGTTGGGGTAATTGAAGCCTTTTTCATTCCCATGCGGCTAGAAGCGGCCGGCATGTCTCCCTATAACGCCATCCGGTATTTTGGTCAGTTAACCGGCATGGCATTGCCGCTCATTTTCTTTCCCACCGCCCTCACGCTGTCTCTCTCGACAAACTTGGTCCCCGTCGTTGCGCACTGCCATTCCGCGGAAGACGAACAAGGCATCCGTGAGGCTGTGATGGAAGGCTTGGAAGCGACGGCGGTCTTCACCGTCCCCGTCACGATTTTGTTGTTGGCTTTAGGCATCAAATTAGATGACCTATTTTTTCATGCCCATATTCATGCCGATGTATTCTATCCTTTGGTATTGGGAGGATTTTTTCTCTACTTTGATATTACCTTGTCGGGTGCCCTGAGAGGACTCGGACGCACCGATATCCCTATGCGCAATGACCTCATCGCCAGCGCTCTGGAAATACTCATGATTTACCTTTTGAGCATTAATCCCCGCATGGCGCCGACGGGCATTCCTACGGCCATTGGTTTGGGATTCGTTCTCAGTATGGTGTTCAACGCCGTGAGCTTTACGCGCTTAAGCCGCATTCGTATCCCGTGGGGGAAAATCCTCCTCCGGCCTTTGGCGTCTTCTATTCCCGTCCTGTTAACCTTGGCGCTATGGCATATCTGGGGAATGGGACGGCATCTGCCCCAGGCAGAAAGCCTCATGGGCAGCATTGGCCTCACCATTTTGGCCTATCTACTGTCCTTGAGGCTTACAGGTCCAACCCATCACCGATTACTCTGATGCGGGTGAAAAAGGTCAAGAAGAGGCAAGCAGCTTATGCAAATACGGCGCAATGCTTTGAGGAGACAACAAAGCCCCGCTGTAAATGGCCCGGATGCGTCCATGAGGCCCAATAAAGACCGACATGGGCAAGCCTTGCACCCCATAGGCCGCAGCCACGGCGCCTTGGGTATCAAGCAACACCGGGTAGTTAACCCCTTTGGCCTTCATGTACTGGGCCACGGTGGCTTGGGATTGCTGAACATCGACCCCATAAATGTCAATACGCCCTGCGTAGCTCGCTTGCACTTTTTCAATTTGAGGAATTTCTTTATTGCACCAGGGACACCATGTCGCCCAAAAGTTCAGCCAAACAGGGTGCCCACGCAGCGAAGCCAGACTCACCGTCTGCCCCGCGGTCGTGGTTAAGGTGAAATTCGGAGCGAATTGGCCCGCAGTCAGCCCATATTGAGCTGTCGAGGCGGACGCCGTGGACTTGGCTGTCTTAGGCGCCGCCACCGTATGCGGTTTCGTTCCACGCCCCACCAGAAAGCCTGCATAAATCAAGGCCGCGAGCAAAACAATCCATCCCGCCCACCGTTTCATCGCGAGAGACACCCTATCGCCTCCTTACATCAGAATACCGGGGCTTCCTTCATGTTCTCAATCGCAAACGTCAGCTCGCCATTGCGCTCATCCACTGTCACTTTTTGATGACCCGTTAATTCTCCATCGAGCATCTTCATGGCTAACGGGTCTTGAATCGTGCGTTGAATGAGCCGTCTTAGCGGACGTGCCCCATATTGCGGATCATAGCCGCGTGCCGCTAAATGGTCTAAAGCCGCTTCGGTAACCACCAGCATAATATCACGTTCGTCCAGTCTTTGCTGAATATCCTTCAAATTCACTTTGACGATCAGCCGCAACTCTTCGGGGGTCAGCCGCGAGAAGGTAATCACTTCGTCAATCCGGTTTAAAAATTCCGGCCGGAACGCTTCGCGCAAAATCCCTTCCAGTTGTTGTTGGCGTCGAGCAGGATCAGACTCCTCCAAAATCACGTGACTGCCAAGGTTCGACGTCATGATAATCACGGTGTTACGGAAATCCACCGTACGGCCTTGCCCATCCGTCAAACGTCCGTCATCCAGTACCTGCAACAACACGTTGAACACTTCCGGATGGGCCTTCTCAATTTCATCTAGCAACACCACCGAATACGGGCGACGCCGGACCGCTTCCGTTAACTGTCCACCCTCTTCATAGCCCACGTAGCCTGGCGGCGCACCGACCAGCCGCGACACCGTGTGGCGTTCCATGTATTCGGACATATCGATCCGAATCAAGGCATTTTCATCATCAAACAAGAACTCGGCCAAAGCCTTCGCCAGCTCTGTCTTTCCGACCCCTGTCGGTCCTAAAAAGAGGAAGGAGCCCATAGGACGTCTAGGATCGGCCAATCCCGCTCGAGCCCGCCGTACCGCATTGGATACCGCCTCAACCGCCTGCTTTTGTCCGATGACGCGTTCGCCCAAGCGCTTTTCCATTTCCACCAATTTCGACCGCTCGCCTTCCAACAGTCGGTTGACCGGAATACCGGTCCACTTGGCCACCACCTGCGCCACGTCTTGTTCGGTCACCTCTTCACGTAAGAGCCGATTGGATCCTTCCAAATCCTGAAGCTCTTTTTGTGCCTGCTCCAACTCTTTTTGCAAAGACAGAAGTTTTCCGTAACGCAACTCGGCTGCGCGTCCCAAATCGCCTTCACGCTCTGCCTGCTGTTCTTCAGTCCGCGCCTGCTCAATGGCTTGCTTGACCTGACTCACTTTAGCGACTTGCTGCTTCTCCTGCTCCCAGCGCGCCATAAGCGCGTTGCGTTTTTCGCGCACATTGGCCAGTTCTTCTTCGAGCTGCGTTAAACGCGCTTGCGACGCGGGGTCATCCTCTTTGGCCAACGCCTCGCGCTCAATTTCCAATTGCAGACGGCGCCGTTCGAGCTCGTCTAACTCCTCCGGCATGCTATCCATCTCGACGCGCAAATGCGAGGCAGCCTCGTCGATGAGGTCAATCGCTTTATCAGGCAAAAACCGGTCCGTAATATAGCGGTGGCTTAACCGCGCAGCCGCAATTAACGCCCCATCACGGATCCGCACCCCATGGTGTACTTCGTAGCGCTCCTTTAATCCCCTCAAGATGGCAATCGTGTCCTCGACCGATGGCTCATCCACATAGACTGGTTGGAAACGCCGCTCTAACGCCGCATCTTTTTCAATATATTGGCGATATTCGTCGAGCGTGGTAGCACCCACAGCGCGCAGCTCGCCGCGCGCCAAAGCCGGTTTCAGCAAGTTGGCGGCATCGACCGCGCCTTCCGCTTTCCCTGCCCCCACAATCGTGTGCAATTCATCGATAAAGAGAATAATCTGGCCTTGAGCGCCTTGGATTTCTTTCAATACCGCTTTAAGACGGTCTTCAAACTCGCCCCGGAATTTGCTTCCGGCAATTAACGAGCCCATATCTAAGGCGAGAACCTTTTTGTCTTTCAGTCCGTCGGGAACATCTTGTTGCACAATGCGCTGGGCTAGCCCTTCAACAATTGCGGTTTTGCCAACCCCCGGTTCTCCAATGAGAACGGGATTGTTCTTTGTCCGGCGCGACAACACTTGAATAACCCGGCGAATCTCCTCATCGCGCCCAATAACGGGGTCCAACTTACCCCGTCGGGCCAAGTCTGTCAGGTCTTTGCTATATTTACTCAAAGCCTGATATTTCTCTTCCGGATTTTGGTCCGTTACCCGGGCTTGACCCCGAACGTCCCTCAGCGCTGTAAACACGGCGTCCCGCTTGACGCCAAAGTCTTTAAGAATCCGCCCAGCTGGTGTATCGGGATGTTCAACCAGCCCAAGCAATAAGTGTTCTGTGGAAATGTACTCATCCTTTAAGGCTTCGGCTTCTTTTTCAGCTTGTTCCACCACCGCCGTGAGTTTTTGACTCATGTAAGCCCCGGGCTGGGTTCCCGAAACTTTCGGCAGCTTATCAATTTCTCGCTGCACATTGGCAGCGACAGCCGACAAAGGAATGCCGATTTTTTCCAATAAAGGCCGTACCACACCATCCGTTTGCTTAATAAGAGCCGCAAGCAAATGTTCTGGAGTAATTTCTTGATTCTGCATCTCCCGCGCAATGTTTTGCGCGTCGGCCAACGCTTCTTGCGATTTGACCGTCAACTTATCGAGGCGCACGAACCTCTCCCCCCTTCTCTGAATGGTTCTTTAACAACTCTTGATAAAGCGCGTCATCTTGAGCCGTAAACGGCTCAGGAAAGCGCAAGGTGACTTCCAACAACAAGTCGCCTTTGGCGCCACTGCCCCGTTGCGGCAATCCCAACCCCCGCAATCGCAACATCTTACCTTGATTGGTGTGTGGAGGAATTTTCACCATTACCGGATCCCCGGATAAGGGGGTCACAGGAACTTCACCCCCGGCTGCCGCTAACGGCACCGGCACCATGAGCCGACCTAAGAGGTTGCTGCCTTGCCGGACAAAGCGGGGATGCGGGGCAATCTCAACCCGAAGCCGGGCATGGTTGCCGACACGCAAAACCGATCCCGCTTCCACCCCTGGCGGCACCGTCACCGTAAACTTCTTCGGTTCCATCACTTGTCCTAGTCCTCCACACCGCGGACAATCGGCATTCGTACCGTGGCACACAGGGCACACTACAGGTTCTGACACAGAAATTGGAAGCGACACGCCACGCGCGACTTGTTCCAACGTCAACGTCACCGTCTCTTCGGGGACACGCTGGGTGCGCGTGTACGTGGCCCCAAGGTCCGGTCCGGCTTGGGCGAATAAATCTTCGAAAATGCTGCCCCAATCCCCAAATCCGTCCCCATCGTAGGAGACGCGCTGATAGCCAGGACCTTGGCTGCGGGCCTTGCGATTGGCATATCCTCGCCGCATCTGGTCGTACTCTTCGCGCTTTTTGGGATCTGAGAGCACCTCGTACGCCTCATTAATTTCTTTAAACTTGTCCTCCCCAGCTTTACCGCTAACATCAGGATGATATTTCCTGGCCAATTTTCGGTATGCAGCTTTAATCGCTGCCTTGTCAGCGGATTCGCTCACCTCGAGGATCTTGTAATAGTCCTTTGGAGCCGCCATCCACCCTCACCTCATCTGGAAAATGGGAGGACCGCTGAGCAGTGCTCTTGGTCCTCCCCCGTTATCATTATTCAGTCGGCCGGAAATCCGCGTCGATGACGTCGTCTCCGGGTCCCGCACCCCCGTCTCCCGGTGGTGGGTTGCCGGGATTCTCGGGATTGGCTCCCTGCTCTTTGTACAACGCCTCTGCCAACTTATGCGATACCGACTCGAGACGACTGAGCGCCGATTCAATGGCACTCTTGTCACTCTTCTCAATGGCCGCACGCACGTCTTTAATCGCCTCTTCGGCTTGGCTCTTGTCCGACGCGTCAACCTTGTCGCCCAAGTCTCGAATAGTCTTTTCCGTTGCGTACGCCATTGATTCAGCACGGTTCTTCAAATCCACAAGAGCCCGGCGCTCTTCATCCTCCGCGGCCTTCTCTTGCGCTTCCCGTACCATTCGTTCCACTTCTTCCTTCGACAATTGTGTCGAAGCGGTTACTGTAATCCGTTGCTCCTTCCCTGTGCCCAAATCCTTAGCCGAGACATTGACAATGCCGTTAGCATCGATGTCAAACGTCACTTCGATTTGGGGCACACCCCGCGGCGCCGGTGGAATATCCGCTAAACTAAAGCGTGCCAGCGTCCGGTTATCCGCCGCCATTGGGCGTTCTCCTTGCAAGACGTGAATTTCAACCGACGTCTGGTTGTCCGACGCCGTTGTAAAAGTTTCGCTCTTGCGCGTCGGAATCGTGGTATTGCGCTCAATAAGCTTGGTGAACACGCCACCCATCGTTTCAATCCCTAAGGACAACGGCGTTACGTCTAACAAGATAACGTCTTTGACTTCACCCGCAAGCACACCACCCTGAATGGCGGCACCAACGGCCACTACTTCATCCGGATTGACGCCTCGGTGAGGCTCTTTCCCGGTAAGTTTCTTCACTAATTCCTGGATGACGGGCATCCGGGTGGACCCGCCCACGAGAATGACCTCATTGATTTGGCTTTCCGTAAGCTTCGCGTCCTTCAAAGCTTGTTTGAAGGGAATGACCGTACGTTCTGTCAAATCTTGGGTCAATTCCTCAAACTTGGCACGGGTAATCGTCATCTCCAAGTGCTTAGGCCCGGTTTGGTCCGCGGTGATAAATGGCAAACTGACCTGCGTTTCAGTCACCGACGACAATTCGATTTTGGCTTTTTCCGCCGCCTCAATGAGGCGCTGCAGGGCTTGCCGGTCATTGCGCAAATCAATGCCATTTTCCCGCTTGAACTCAGCAGCTATGTAATCGACAAGTTTCATGTCGTAGTCATCGCCGCCTAAATGCGTGTCCCCAGCCGTTGATTTGACTTCGAATACGCCATCGCCCACTTCGAGTACGGATACGTCAAACGTCCCGCCACCCAAGTCCCATACTAAAATGGTCTCGTTCTTTTGCTTGTCCAAGCCATAGGCTAACGCCGCCGCCGTTGGCTCGTTGATAATGCGCAACACATCAAGACCGGCAATCTTGCCTGCGTCTTTGGTCGCTTGCCGCTCTGCATCGTTAAAATATGCGGGAACAGTAATGACCGCCTGGGTTACGCTTTCGCCCAGATATTTCTCGGCATCGGCCTTGAGTTTTCCGAGAATCATCGCCGAAATTTCTTCGGGGGTCATTTTCTTGCCCGCATTCGGCAAATCCACCAACACTTGTTGATTGGGCCCCTGAACGACCTTATATGGCACCCGCTCACGTTCTTGAGCCACTTCATCATAGCGCCGTCCAATAAAGCGCTTAATTGAAAAGACCGTGTTCTCAGGATTCATTACCGCTTGTCGACGGGCTAGTTGACCGACAAGCCGTTCCCCTGTCTTTGAAAATGCCACCACTGATGGGGTGAGCCGACTCCCTTCCGTATTCAAAATAACGGTGGGCTGTCCTCCCTCCATCACTGCAATTACAGAGTTAGTCGTTCCCAAATCGATTCCTACGACTTTGGCCATAAGTCAATTTCCTCTCCTTGTCATCCGTAGTACGTTCTATGGATTGCTTCGCGGGCACCTCGGTGATTCCAAGAACCATGCGTATTCCCGCCGCATTCACGCCTTGTCGAGTGAGATCCCGAATTCTGACTAGACGATAATAGTCATTTTCGGAATACAACCGATTATTTGTCTCAGTCCGCGCGGGCGACAGAAGACACTCTTTTTCCCATACGCGAAGCATCTGCGATGACACTCCGACCAGCCGTGCCATGACGCCAATCGTGTAAACTGGCTCGTCAGGACCGTGGATCGGCATATCACATCACATCCTTAAATCGTACTCCGTTAGTCATGGTTATCTGACACTCCTATTGTAACAACAAACTTAAAAAAGATCTATAAGAAATCTATAATGCTTTGACAAGAATATGACAACAGCGGTCAGCATATGTATCTCTTGGAATTAAAAACAGTGTTGTGCCAGAATCCCCCCAAAGGAGGAACCCTATGCGCAAAGACCGGTTACTCCCTGGCTCCATCGCGCCCCGGATTGTTTCGTGGCGGCTTCCGTGGCAACAAGGACATGGCCTCGATCACCGCACCTTGCAAAGCCTTTATGGATGGAGTATTGCTGCCACCGCACTCTTAGTATCGCTCTACCAGTTCTTTAGTATTCTCCCTGCGGGCCGCGCGTTGACCCGTATGCTGTTGGGCATTGTGTTCGTCGTGGCTGGCGGATACGGACTGGTCGCGGGTCTATCCCGCGTAACCGGTCTTTTGCTACGCCGCATGGGGTTTTATCAATCCCAGAGAGAACTTGCCGCGCTCTTTATGGCCCTTGGGCCGTGGATTGTCCTGGCGACATTGGCAGCCGTGTTAACATCGCGCACCTGGGTCACCGGTCTTGTGGGCATCGTAGGACTCATAGCCCTGGCTTATCACATGCGCCGAATGATAGGCGTGTCCTTGATGCAAGCATTCACCATTATTGCCGTCGAATTCGTGCCGCTAGTAGCCCTCGCCATTTACTGGTCGTGGTCCATGGGCTGGAATTTTACTCCGTTTTACTAAAGTTCGTCCGGCGCATAAAAAAACCCGGCACAAAGCCGGAGACGAAGGGATGGGAATATCTCTCATCCCCCCTTTACCGTTGATAGAGCACATGGCCATTTTTAATGGTACTAAGCACCTGATATTGCGCATCAAAAATCGCTAAATCAGCCCAAGCGCCTTCTTCAATCCGGCCGCGGCCGCCCAGAGCCAAGCGCCTAGCCGGCGCCTCACACCATGCTTGCACCACCTCACGCAGCGGCACCCCCCACTGCAACAAATTGCGCAAGGATTGATCGGGGGTCAAAATGCTCCCTGCCAAGGTTCCGTCATCAAGGCGCGCGGATACGCCGTCTACGTGCACCATCCACTGCCCTAATCGGTACCGGCCCGGGGTTTGGTCAATAGCTGAAATACCATCCGTTATCAAAATGATGCGGTGCGCGGCCAACTGAAACACCATGCGCACAATATCGGGATGGACATGAATGCCATCGGTAATCAGCTCCAGCCATAAATTCTCGGCGGAGAGCCCAAGACCCAGTAAGCCGGGCTCCCGGTGGTGCAACGGAGCCATCGCATTAAACAAGTGCGTAATGGCATCCGCCCCCGCTAACATCCCTTCCCACGCCTGTGAGCGATTGGCTCCCGAATGCCCCATATTCACGTGAATCCCGTGATCGGTTAAAAGTCTTATCGCCTGGTCCGCAGAGCTTTCATTCGGCGCCAGCGTCATGACGCGCAACGGTCGCTCAGCGTGGCGCAAGGGGACAATAGCACGTTCAATTTCCTCCAAATTGACTGCCCGAATTGCTTCGAGCGGTTGCGCCCCCTTATACTGGCGATCTAAGTATGGGCCCTCCCAATGCATTCCAATACACGTACTAAGGGGACTCGGTGTCCATTGGCGAGCGAGGTCTGCCACCGCCATCAAGTCGTCCCACGGCGCGGTAATCGTCGTCGCCAAAAACGCCGTCACCCCGTGACGACTGAGCGCATGCTCGATCTGTTCCCATGCCCCCGCATGGGCTTCCATGACGTCATGACCACAAGCCCCATGAATATGTTCGTCAATAAAACCCGGTAAGACCACAGGCAAGGCCGTAGACCGAGTATCTAAGCGGGTCAAGCGTGTAATACGGCCTTGGACGTTCCACTCAATGCGCGCGGGCACCAATTGTCCTACAGTAGAAATATAAACCCGTCCTTCAATGGCTTGGTTCAATATGATATGGCCGCCCTTCTTGTTCCCACAACGCGCCCAACCGAATGGCGCCATAGACGGGATTTTCTGATATCACGCGCCACGAAGGACGCAAGGTTCGCACATACGGCTCCCACGCTTTGGCAAGTCCGCCACTAAGACCAACCAGAGAACACGCAGGCGCGCTGTCGACCATGCGCACGATACCATACGCCTCCTCCGTTAATAACTTTTGACTCACAAGGTCGCCCTCCCTGGCCAACGCAAAGACAAGCGGTGCAAAATCAGCAGGCGCTCGTACAGGTCGGCTGGGATCGTAAAGATAGTTTATTAGGCCCACCACATCCCGCGCTTGTGCCCACTGAAGAGCCGCTTCGGCTAACGCCGTCGGTTCCCCGGTCCCTTCTAATGCTTGAACCGCTAAGCGTAACCCTTGTTGGCCAAGCCATAATCCCGACCCCGTATCCCCAAGCTTCCAGCCGTACCCCCCGCGGCGCTCGATTTTCCCCTGGCATACCGAAAAGACCAACGATCCCGTCCCTAAGATCACAATGGTGCCGTCAGCGCCCCCCGTTAGAGCCGCCCACGGCAACCAATAATCTCCCACAATCCACGTATGATCCAGGTGTCTGTCACGAAAAAAAGCCTGCCAGCTTTCCCATACGGCCGGCCGGTCCGCCCCGGCTATCCCGACCAACCCGCTCTCCTGAGGTGAAGGGTTGAGAACTTCAAGAACCTGAGCCATGGCCTGGTACGCCGTGACTTGCCCTACCGCCAATATATTCGAGGGGCCTTGGGCCACGACCGGGCCACAGTCATGGATTCGTTCACAGCGCACGCCCCGGGTGGTTGAACCCCCTCCATCAATTCCCCACATCTTCTTGCCTCCCACAATCAAGGCTATTCGGCATCAGGCACGATTTTCCTGCTTCTAACTGGCAAATGGCTGACCCTGGGTCCATTGATGATATTGCGTAAAAAAGTCGGGATAACTAATCGCCACGTGCTGAGCCCCCTCTAAAAACACAGGCCCGTCCGCAACAGCGGCCGCTACCGCCAACATCATAGCCATGCGGTGGTCGCCTGCGGCCTCTACGGATGCCCCATGAAGCCGGGTAGGGCCATGAATCACCATACCGTCTTCCCGCTCTTCAATGCGAGCCCCCAGCGCCCGTAAATTTTTTACCGTGGCCGCTATACGGTCACTTTCTTTCACCCGCAATTCATGAGCGCCTGAAATGACCGTCTCCCCTTGTGCCTGAGTTGCGACCAAAGCGAGCAAGGGCACTTCATCAATCATGTCGGGAATATCTTCGGGCAATACCGTCACTCCCGCTAGCTGCCCTGGCGAAACGCGAATGTCCCCAACGTCGCCCTCTGCTCCCTTCCGCTCCGTCGTCACCATCGCCCCCATCGCTTGCAACAGACGATAAAATCCCATACGCCGGGGGCTTATGCTCATTTCCCGTAATGTCAAATCTGAGCCCGGAGTCAGTGCGGCTAAAGCCGCCCAAAAGGCCGCCGATGAGGGATCGCCTGGCACCATGGTATCGACAAGATGCAAGGAGCTGGGTTCGACCGTGATGAACCCCTCTTGATGCTGCACCTGTGCCCCCATCGCTCTCAACATACGTTCCGTATAATCGCGAGTAGGATAAGGCTCTTGGACACGGGTCGCTCCCAACGCCGTCACGGCCGCTAAGAGTATCGCCGATTTGACCTGAGCCGACGCCACTGGCATTACGTAGGTTGTTCCGTGATGGACTCCCCCTTGAACAGTGACCGGGGCATGACCATCTTGGGTTTCGACAGCGATTCCCATACTGCGCAGGGGTCGTGCCACTCGCTCCATAGGCCGTGCGGATAGTGAATCGTCCCCGCTCAATTGGTAGCGTCCAGATCCGGCCGCTAGGACTCCCATCGCTAAACGCATGGTCGTGCCGGAGTTCCCACAATCGAGCACGTCCTGAGGCTTGCTCCACCCTTGTGGTCCAGGAGACTGTAAGATCCAGCGGTCTTGTTCGGCTCGGACCGTTACGCCCAAGCTCTCCACCACATGCCGACTCGATAAGGTATCGGCGGCAATCAGAGGATGTTCAATCACACACGCCCCTGGGGCCAGCGCAGAAAACAAAATTGCTCGGTGCGTTACCGATTTGTCGCTGGGGGGTCTTAAATGGCCTCTTAAGGGATTACGGCAGGGTGTCAGTTCCATGCGGAATATCGGTCCTTTCAGAAGAGGATAAGGTGCGCACGCGCTCGACTAATTGACGCACCGACGCCGCGTCCCTAAGGGCTTGGGGCCATAAACCTTTTTGAATGTGATCATTCCATTCATTAATCAATGCGGTGTAGCGGGCGAAGGTGTCTTGGACGTTCTGACGGTTGGCATTCAGAATGTCTTGCCAAAGGTCCACGTCACTTGCGCCAATGCGGGTCACGTCCATAAATCCCGTCCCTGCTACGTACGGCCAATGCGGCCATAAATCAGGCACCTTCTTCGTCAGGGCGAGGACCGACGCGGAAATGAGATACGGCACATGGCTCACCATACTCATTAGCGGGTCGTGCCACTCCAGTGGAACCGTGACGGGCGTTGTGCCTAAAATCTGCATCCATGAGTCGATCAATTCCGCTCGGGGCTCGGCGTTGTTCCATGGCACCACTAAACAAGGCCGACCCCGAAACAGGTTCCCATCGCGGTGGGCAAACCCCCGCACTTCTTTACCCGCCATCGGATGGAGAGACACCAAGCACGAAGGAGAAAAGACGTGGCGGTAATAGGGCACCAAGGGCATTTTAACCGAGGAGACATCAACAATGACCAACGATTGGCTCGCCTCGTTTACCAGCCGTACAATCCACTCGCCCACGGTCGCCAAGGGAGCTGCAATCACAATCTGGTCAACCTCATCCAACCAGTCTTGCCAAGGCCCAAAGTGCATCGCTGCTTGCTCGCAGGCCTCTTTTAGCGTTTGATCGACATCCCAGGCCCACACGTCCCAGCCGGCATTGCTAAATGCTTGGGCAATGGACCCTCCAATGAGCCCCAACCCGATGACTCCAAGTTTCACACGGTCCGTCCAATCGCCTCGGCAATCAACCCGAGAGAAGACACTAACTCGCCCAGATGGGGAAGATTTAAGCTTTGCGGACCATCAGACAACGCTTCGGTCGGATTGGGATGCGCCTCAATAATCAATCCATCCGCTCCTGCAGCCACGGCCGCCCGTGCCATAGGTGCCACCCAATTCCATTGCCCCGTTGAATGAGACGGATCAATCACAATCGGCAAATGTGATAACTGTTTAACCACTGGAATCGCACTCAAATCGAGGGTGTTGCGCGTCTTGGTTTCGTAGGTACGAATCCCCCGCTCACATAACACGATGTCGCGATTTCCATTGGCGGCAATGTATTCCGCAGCCATGAGCCATTCGTCAATGGTGGCGGAGAGTCCCCGCTTCAGCAACACCGGCTTTTGAATCTGGCCGACCGCTTTGAGCAACTCAAAGTTCTGCATATTGCGCGCCCCAATTTGAACCATATCAGCCCACTGAGCCACATGGTCCAAGCTTTCCCGGTCTACAGCTTCTGTCACGACCATAAGACCATAACGCTCACGGGCTTGAGCTAAAATTTTTAATCCGTCCACGCCCATGCCTTGAAAACTGTAGGGCGATGTACGCGGCTTGTACGCCCCACCACGCAGGACCGATAGCCCAAAGTCATGAACCGCTCGAGCCGCCTGCATGACCTGGTCCTCACTCTCCACCGCACAAGGTCCTGCAATGACAATTACGCGCTTGCCCCCAAAAGCGGCCGGTCCCACATTGACCACAGTGTCTTCAGGATGAAAATCGCGACTTACCAACTTGTATGGGCGCCTCACCGGCACGACTTGTTCAACCGACTGCATGGATGCCAACCGAAAGACCTCCTCTGTGCGTTCACCGATCACTCCAATAATGGTTCGCTCGACGCCGCGAGAAATGTGGACTTGAAACCCTTCAGACTTTAATCGTTCTGTCACCGCATCAATATCCGTATCCGGAGCGTTTTTCGACATCACCACAATCATTGCTGATTCATCCCCTCACCACGCCGTTTTTGAAAAAAAATAAGGCCTCATTGTCCCTAGTTAGGGACGAAGGCCTTGTCTCCGCGGTACCACCCTATTGGTTGGTTGCCCAACCTCTCAGCTAGCTGCTAACACAGCTACTCCCTTTTAACGGTAGGACTCCGGATTCTCTACTAGCGTTTTGCCGCGTTCGATGCACACTCATGGGGGTACGGTCTGGATTCGAAGTATCGGCTTACACCACCCGCCGACTCTCTGCGCCTTCGAGAATCCGACCCCTTCCCAATCATCGCTTTCGTTATTTCCCGCATCATACACCGCATAACCAGCGGTGTCAAGGCCTTCTTAGGGATTTAATGCCTCACGCAACGAGGCCACAAATGCGCGTGCCGCTTGGGGGGCTTCGTCGCCCGCGTCATCGATAATACGCACCAACGCGCTGCCCACAATGACGCCATCCGCAACCGCCCCAATGCGGCGTGCATGTTCCGGTGTGGAAATTCCAAAGCCAATGGCCACTGGTTGGGTGATAAAGCGTTTGATGCGGGCGACCATGGATTCTACGCCGCTATCAATATCTTGGCGGACGCCCGTCACCCCGGTCAAAGACACCCCATAGATAAATCCGGTCGCGATCTCCAACGACGCTATATGGGCATCTGTAGACGTCGGCGCAACCAAGGGGATAAGAGAAATGCCTTCCGCCTCGCAATCATGAAACACCTCTTGGCTTTCTAGCCATGGCAAATCGGGAATAATGAGCCCTTTGACCCCGCTTTGGGCTGCCGCCCGAATAAACGCGCGGACCCCAAAGTGGTAGACGGGATTCATATACGTCAAGTACACAATGGGCACAGAACTTTGGCTAATCTCTTTAGTTTGGGCCAAAATATCCCGCAGTTTGGTGCCGTTATTCAAGGCTTGGGTTGCAGCATGCTGTAAGACGGGGCCATCGGCTAAAGGGTCTGAAAAGGGAATCCCGATCTCAATAATGTCAGCCCCGGCGTCGTTCAAGGCCGAGATGAGCTGAGGTAAATCGTTCAAGTGAGGGTGTCCCGCGGTCACATACGGAATGAGAGCGGCTCGCCCCTCGCCTTTGGTTCGTGCAAATACCCCGCGTAGAGTAAGATCTGATGATGTCAATGCATTCCCTCCTCATATTCCCGGACTGCCTCAACATCTTTGTCGCCGCGGCCAGATAGATTAATTAAGACACGAGCTCCCAAGCTCCTGAGCCGCTCTTGCTCTTTAATGACCCAAGCGACCGCATGCGCGCTTTCCAGCGCGGGGATAATCCCCTCAAGCAACGACAACTCGTGAAACGCCGCCAATGCTTCTTGGTCGGTTATCGCGTGATACTCAGCGCGCTGGGTGTCGTGGAAATAGGCGTGCTCTGGCCCCACGCCCGGATAATCAAGTCCAGCCGAAATCGAGTGCGCGGGAATGATTTGGCCATCTTCGTCTTGCAACAAATAACTCAAACTGCCATGCAAGATGCCCTTCATGCCCACCGCAATCGTCGCCGCGTGCTTGCCAGTCTCCACCCCTTCTCCCCCTGCTTCAATCCCCACCAAGGTGACGGGATCATTGCGAAAAGCATAGAAGACGCCCATGGAATTTGATCCCCCACCAACCGGAGCCACAATGTGCGTGGGTAATGTCCCTGTGACGGCATGAAACTGACGACGCGCTTCATCGCCAATCACCGACTGGAAATCCCGCACCATCATCGGATACGGATGCGGGCCCACGACCGACCCAATGACGTAAAACGTGGAACGGACATTGGTGACCCAGTCCCGAATTGCCTCGTTCGTCGCATCTTTCAACGTCCGCGATCCCGATTGCACGGGAATGACCTCCGCACCTAGCAACCGCATACGATATACATTTAACGCTTGGCGTTTGACGTCTTCCTCGCCCATATACACTTGAGCCGACAAACCAAACAGAGCCGCTGCAGTGGCTGTCGCCACACCATGCTGACCAGCGCCCGTTTCGGCAATGATGCGGGTTTTTCCCATTCGACGAGCCAACAGAATTTGGCCCATGGTGTTGTTAATCTTATGAGCCCCCGTGTGGTTTAAATCTTCACGCTTTAAGTAGACGTCGAATCCGACTTTCGCGCTTAACCGGTCCGCCCTCCGCAAAGGGGTAGGACGACCGACATAATCTTTGAGCAACGCGGCTAGCTCCGCTTGAAATGTCGGATCGGTTTTCGCCTCGGCATAGGCGCTGGTCAGCTCATCGAGCGCTGGCATCAGCGTTTCTGGAACATACCGACCTCCAAAACCGCCGTAGCGTCCTGCTTCGTCCGGTCCATCTTTCATGACTGCCATTGTTTGGCCTCCTTAATGAATGCGGTGATCTTGACAAGATCCTTTTCTCCGTCTGTTTCCACCCCGCTTGATACATCCACACCCGATGGCTTCAATGTCTCGACCACCTGCCGTACGTTGTCGGGAGAGAGCCCGCCAGCAAGCCATAAGGGTTGTGAAATCCACGGCCGCTGCCACGCCCAGGTGCGTCCTTGACCCGGTTCAGGCCCATCTAAAAGCACGATGTCCGCACGCTCATCCACCTGCGTGGCAATAGCTTGGCGTCCAGCGTGATGCACCATGCCGATCCAATCAAAAGTACTTGCACCATGATATTGAACCCCCCACACCCCGGTGGCGGCCAACAATTGCTCGAGGTCCTCTGCAGCCATATCCCGTACGACAGCAATAAAGCGGATGTGAGGCAACTGGCGTGTCAATGCTTGAGCTTGGTCTAGGGAAACGCGCCGGGAACTGGGGGCTAACACTAGGCCAATGAAATCCGCCCCCTGGTTGACCGCAGCTTCCGCCATCGCAGCAGTTTTCACGCCGCAAATCTTGACGCTTACCTCACTCATGGCGCAAGTCCTCTAAGAGGGTGCCCCCTCGCATTAAATGTTCGCCCACTAATATGGCCGAATATCCCGCGTCATGAAGACGATCGACATCCTGACGCGTTTGAATTCCGCTCTCACTAACCTTCACAACCGTTTTCGGCATGAGAGGCGCCATCTCGAGAGAAAATTCCAGTCGCGTCTCAAACGTATCCAAGTCCCTATTGTTAATTCCTACCACCATGGGATCAATCTTCAATGCGCGCTCAAGCTCATTGGCGGCGTGCACTTCCACCAGCATTTCAATGCCCACGGCGCGCGCGGCTTGCGCTAAGTCATGCAGCTGGGCATCATCCACAATCCGGATAATGACCAGGATTGCATCGGCTCCCATCGCCCGGCCTTCAAAAATTTGCACCGGATCGATGACAAAATCCTTGCGTAACACCGGAAGGTGCACAGCCGCTTTCACCTTTTGCAGATCGGCCAGATGGCCGGCAAAAAACTCAGGTTCCGTCAAGACTGAGACGGCATGAGCTCCCTGGCGTTCATAGCCCAGCGCTTGTGCCGCAGGCTGATAATCATGGGTCAACCACCCCTTTGACGGCGACTTTTGTTTGCACTCCGCAATCACGCCCACAGGCATACCCCGATGCTCACGCAACGCCGCCGCTAACGACCGCACAGGCGGCAGCTCAAGTGCTCGGTCAAAGAACCACCCGGATTGCCCTTGAATGTTCTGCACGCGAGTCTTCACCGACGCCAAAATCTGATCAAGAAACATCCCCTGCCTCCTGCTCAATCGACTCGGCGCTCCTTTGTATGAGCGCTTCCAACACCGCCGCTGCGCGTCCCTCTTGAATTGACCTGCGCGCCATTTCGACGCCCTCACGCGGCGACTCGGCCATTTCCGCCGCATAGAGAGCGGTACCCGCATTGGCCAGCACCATATCCAAATAGGCACCGGGTTCTCCGGCAAGAATTCCGCGACAGATGGCGGCGTTGGTCACAGGATCTCCCCCGCGAAATGCGTCTTTCGGATACGTCGGTAATCCAAAATCTTCGGGAGACCACGTGCCGAAGGAGGTGGTGCCATTTTGTGCGACGCCATACACGGTCGGTCCCGCCAACGATACTTCGTCAAGCCCTCCAGCGCCATGCACAACGACCGCACGTTTAAGACCCAAACGCCCCAACACTTCGGTAATCGGCTTGACCCACGGCTCCGCGAAAACACCTAGCAGTTGGTACTCGGGGTGCGCCGGATTGGTTAGAGGGCCTAAGAGATTAAACACCGTACGCACCCCCAGTTCCTTGCGAGTCTGGGCCGCGTAGCGCATGGAGAGATGCACTTTTTGGGCAAACAAGAAGCCAAAGCCGACTTCATCCACTAATGTTGCGACCTCTTCAGGACTCTGCGTAATGTCAATCCCTAAGGCCTCGAGCAAATCGGCGCTCCCGCTTTTGGAGGTCGCAGAACGGTTGCCATGTTTGGCAATATGCGCTCCGGCTCCTGCTGCCACCATGGCCGATACGGTGGAAACATTGAACGTGAAAGACCGGTCGCCTCCGGTGCCGCAGGTATCAAGAAGGGGACGATGCGTGATGGGGACCGCTTGCGCATGACGGCGCATAGCCCGTGCAAAACCGGTTAATTCATCGACCGTCTCCCCACGAACGGCCAGCGCCATTAAAATACCTGAAACTTGGATGGGAGTGGCCTGACCTTGCATAATGGCATCCATCAATGCATACGCGTCATCTTCCGTTAAAGACTTCCCTTGGCTTAAAGCCAATAGGTTGTTCGCAATTACTTCCGTCGCATTAACCATTGGCATGATCTCCTTGGACTGTGGCAGATTCGGCCAGAGATGGCACGTTCTGCACAAAATTTTGAAGAATATCAAACCCTTGGGGCGTAAGAATGGACTCAGGATGAAATTGAATCCCGTAAATGGGAAAATGCCGATGGCGAATTCCCATAATCGTGCCATCGGCACTGGTTGCGGTCACTTCAAGATCTGACACACCTTCTACAGAAACGGCGAGGGAGTGATACCGGCCGGCCCGGAAGCCTTGGGGCAGTCCCTCAAAAATCCCTTGCCCATTGTGAAACACTTCATCATCCTTCCCATGCATCAAACGTACGGCTGGTTCGACAGAACCTCCAAATGCATAGGCAATACCCTGATGCCCTAGGCACACGCCTAATATGGGCGTAGACATCCCCAACTGGCGAATCACCTCAATCATGATACCGGCATCTTCTGGACGCCCTGGACCGGGCGACAAGACAATCCGGTCAGGGTGCATAGCGGCGATATCGTCCACACCCAACGCGTCATTGCGAATCACTTGCAAGTCCTGGCCCAACATGCCCAAATACTGCACCAGGTTGTAGGTAAAGGAATCGTAATTGTCCAACACGACGATCACAGCCATTCCTCCTCACTGGCATCTAGAACAGATAAGGCAGCGCCCGCTTTATTCATCGACTCCTGAAATTCCCCAGCCGATTCCGAATCTGCCACAATACCGCCCCCGGCTTGCACAAAGACTTCATCCCCAATCACATCCATCGTGCGAATTGTAATACACGCGTCCAAGTCTCCCCGGTGTGAAAGATATCCAACGACTCCACCGTAAGCACCGCGCCCTTCCGGCTCGAGCTCTTCAATAATTTCCATGGCACGAATTTTGGGCGCACCCGTCAGCGTACCGGCAGGAAAGCAAGCGGCTAATGCATCGAGGGCATCATATCCGGGTCTGAGCACCCCCTGGACTTCAGAAACAATGTGCATGACATGTGAATAGGTCTCACGGCTCATCAACTGCGACACCGTCACCGTCCCGAATTCTGACACCCGCCCCAAATCATTACGGGACAAATCAACGAGCATCACATGCTCGGCGCGTTCCTTCGGGTCCGCTATTAATTCCTCCCATAGCTGATCGTCCTCAGCCCCACTACTCCCTCGGCGCCTGGTCCCAGCAATAGGACGGTTGTATGCCGTCCGTCCCGTCACCCGCACCAAAGCTTCTGGCGAGGAGCCCGCTAAAATCCGCCGTGGCGTCTCTAAATAAAAGAGATAAGGTGAGGGGTTCACATGCCGCAACTTGCGGTAAAGCGAGAAGGCGTCGCCCGCGATGCGAGTCGACAGGATTTGTGATAAGACCACTTGAAAAATATCTCCGGCCACAATGTGCTGTTTGGCTTGCTCTACCATATGGTCATAGGCCACACGCGTCATGTTCGACTTAATCGGCGTGAGCCGGCGAACACGTGGCTCGGCCAGCATCACCGGCTGCCTCAATGCGTCGACAAGAATTTCCATGCGCGTAAATGCCTGTTCCATTTGATCGCGTAGGGACTCGACCACAACAGCTAGCTGTTGCTTGCGGTGGTCGAACGCCACCACCGCTTTGGGCCAAACCCATTCCCAATCCGGCCCCCGTTTGGCGTGGCGACGCGGTAATTTTTCCAACCTGCGAATCCAGTTGTAAGCAAAATACCCTATCGCTCCGCCTACAAATGGCCACTCGACCTCAGGTGGGACAGGGATGCGTTGGCGCTTTTGCTGCTTGCGAATTAATTCCAGCGGATCATCAGAGACTTCGGTTCCGTCAGGACTGACCAAAATCGCTTGGCCATCCGCCTCTAAAAGCCGCGCCCATTCCCCAATGCCAATAAAGGAATAGCGCGCCACTTTATCATCCCCTTCCACACTCTCTAACAACGAGTGGGCCCCAAAGGGACGCAAGCGGAGAAACGCAGAAATCGGGGTCACTTGATCGACAGCAAAATACCGCACCACCGCGATGTGATCGCATTCTGGACTTTCCCATATCGCGTTGTGTCCAATGCGCTCCATGAATTGGCTCATCCTTTCGGAAATAAAAAAATAGCCTCTCATCCCTTACTGAAGGGACGAAGGCGTCTTCGTGGTGCCACCCTAATTTAGACTGATACCAGTCTCTTTGTCCATACGGGCTTAAAGCCGATATGGCTTCCCTGATAACGGAGGAAGAATCCGACCAAGCCTACTCTTGTCATTTCGGTTGGCTGCTCGTGGGCCCATTCTCCACCATCGACCTTGCCGAACTTTCACCAACGTCGGCTCGCTGAAAAGGTAAAGACGGCGATACTATTCCCAGTCATAGCATGTCAAGCGTTTAAGAATTCTTCTGTATTCTAAGACCTTATCTCCACCCTGTCAAGAACGGTGGACATCTTAAGTCTCGCGAGGTGCCAAGCCGCTTAATGCAACACCTGCGACGGCATGGCGTCATCGAGTGCATCCCTCACCCATTGCCACAACAATTTGTGCTCAGGATAGGCAAAATGGGGATCGTCGGCCACTAACTTGACCGCCACTTGACGCGCCTCTTGCAACCAAGCCAGATCTTTGACGGGATTAGCCAGTTGAAATCCTGTTATGCCATGCTGGCGCATGCCCAGCACTTCGCCTGGTCCCCGGATGCGAAGATCTTCCTCCGCCAACTTGATGCCTTCGTGGTACTGGACCATGGCCTGTAATCGCTCCCGGGCTTGTTCGGTGCGCGGATCCGCAATCAAAAAACACTGCGCCGGCTTATTCCCGCGTCCGACCCGCCCACGCAACTGATGAAGCTGGGCCAAGCCAAACCGGTCTGCATCCTCCACCACCATGACCGTCGCATTGGGAACATCAACCCCCACCTCCACAATGGTGGTCGCCACCAATACGTCAATCTCATGGGCACGAAACCGGGCCATCACCTCGCTTTTGTCACCTGATGACATTTTTCCATGCAACAACCCAATGCGCCACCCCGGCACTTTTTCCATGCCACGCGCTAAATCCACGGCGGCTTTTGCCCCGCCATTTTCGTCATCGCCTTGCACCAACGGACACACCACATAGGCCTGCTCCCCGCGCATGACGGCTTGACGCACGGCGGTGTAGGCTACCTTGCGCCTTTCATGCGTCACGTGCACCGTTTCGACAGGTTGCCTCCCCGGCGGCAACCCTGTAATTTCTGAAACGTCGAGGTCTCCATATACCGTGAGCGCCAACGTCCGGGGAATCGGAGTCGCCGTCATCACCAGCATATCGGGATACGTCCCCTTAAGCGATAGACGCGCTCGCTGCTTCACTCCAAATCGGTGTTGCTCATCAACGACCACGACCCCCAAACGAGAGAATCCGACGCGCTCCGCAATGAGCGCTTGCGTCCCGACCACTAACGGCAGTGTCCCTTGCTGTAACGCCTCGTGTGCCGCCGCTTTTTGCTTGTCCCGCCCCGTCAACAGCGCACACGGCACTCCCAATGGTTCTAAAAAGCGATGCAGCACCTGCCATTGCTGCTCCGCTAACAACTCTGTGGGTGCCATAAAGGCGGCTTGATGCCCCGCATCCACCGCCGCCAACATGGTTAAAATCGCCACGACGGTTTTCCCTGATCCGACGTCGCCTTGAAGCAAGCGGGCCATAGGGCGAGGCTCGCGCAAATCGCTTTGAATTGTCTCCCACGCTTTTTGTTGTCCGGGGGTTAGTTCAAAAGGCAATGATGCTAAAAAGGCTTTGACCATGGGTCCGTCGGGATTTTGCACAAGTCCTGCAACTTCGGGGTCCACATGATGCATGACCTGTACTGCCAGCGCAATGCGAAGAAACTCATCAAACACCAAGCGCTTGCGTGAAGCCTCCAACAGGTTCAAATCAGGCGGAAAATGCTGATACAACACCGCCTGTGCACGGCCAATCAACTCATAGCGCTCTTGAATAGCCACCGGCACGGGATCGGCCACTTGGGGGGCTAAACGCGGGACGACCTCTTTCATGAGCCGCTGAAGAAATCCCTGGCGAATCGATCCGGACAGCGGATAAATCGGCACGAGTCCTAACAGGGGCGGTTCTCCGGCTTTCAACGTCTGAACTTCGGGGTGGACCATGGTCATCTGGCTTGCGCGGCGTTCTACCTTGCCGGTCAATACCACTTGCTGCCCGGTAGGTAATTGCCGTTGGAGCCATGCCGCATGAAAAAACACCACACTCAAAGTGCCACGCCCGTCGCTTAATTCGATGCGCAATATTTGCCTAAATCGGTCGTATTGAGCACGCTGGACAATGCCCTGCACCGTCATGAGCTCAGCCTCGTGAACTTGGTCTAAAGGGGTCATCACACGACGATCTTCGTGCCGATGAGGCCAAAGCCCTAATAAATCTTCTAGGGTGTGCACGCCCAAGTTAGCAAATTCCTGCGCCCGCTTGGGTCCAATCCCCGGCCATTTGGTAATGGGGTCGCGCGCACCATAGTGAGGAACTTGAGAACCTTCACGCATGGCTTTCATGAGGCGCTTGGCGCCTTCTCCTCTTTGACAACCTGAACCCCTTGCACTTCCACAATGACGCGCCTAGGACGCATAGAAACCGATTCCGCTAAACGGTCACTGCATTGCTGCACAATTTTTTGCCCTAGGACAGGAATCCGCTGGCCGTACGCCACGATAACAGCGACATGAATAACCAATCCTTGGTCGGTATCCTCTAGCCACACACCGCGCACGCTTTGGTCCTTCTTGACCATTTCGGTCAGCCCTTCACCCACCCGGAAGATGCCCATATCCACTACACCAGGCACAGCGAGGACCGCTGACTGGACAATGGCCGCCAACACATCATCGTGTACCGCCAGCGTGCCATATTCTGTGCGCACCTCCATAACTTCCCACTCCTTGCAGTTCATTTCCCCCTATGTTACCATAGCAACGAATGTCATGGCATCGAGGAGGTTCCACAAAATGGCGTTTCGCTGTGAGGTCTGCGGAAAGCACACCGTACATGGGAATAATGTGAGTCACTCCCATCACAAGACCCGACGCGTATGGAAGCCCAATATTCAACGGGTGCGCGCACGCGTCAACGGCAAGGTCAAGCATGTCTATGTTTGCACCCGTTGCCTACGGTCGGGCCGTGTCGATCGAGCAATTTAATCGGCGGCTTGGATTAACAATTGTTCAATTTGTTGCAAGGAGAAATGGTAGGCGCTGTGGCAATAATGGCAGACAACCTCTGC
The DNA here is from genome assembly GCA_002951815.1 of Sulfobacillus thermotolerans. Classification (GTDB taxonomy): domain Bacteria; phylum Bacillota; class Sulfobacillia; order Sulfobacillales; family Sulfobacillaceae; genus Sulfobacillus; species Sulfobacillus thermotolerans. The sequence continues at coordinate 2,317,558 of CP019454.1, read as the reverse complement.
TCCTTTATTTTCAATTAACGCTTCAAGTTCAACCCGGGGTAAACTGGATAATATTTCCAAACTCCGGGTTTCACTACATTCACACCCGTAATAAATTGGTTCGGGATCGAACCAATGGACCGCGCCCCCGATTACATCCTCGGCCAATGCCTCAATCGTCTCATGATTGGCCAATCGGTGACTAATCTGAGCTAAACGCGGCAAGCGCTCAATAACCGTGTCAATCACATCTTGACTGCCCGGCAAGGCCTGAATAACTAAACCTCCCGATGCCATAATCTCCCCCGATGTGCCCACCAGCACTCCGACGGCCACAGCGCTCGGAATTTGCTCCGACAAGGTGTAATACTGAGCAAAATCTTCCCCAATTTCTCCGCTCACCAACGCCACTTGTCCCTGATATAGGGCCCCAGAGGAGTCCTCACGCGTCACCCGAAATACACCAGGCACTCCCACAGCTTGTCCCACGGCTAATTTGCCATCGGCGCGCAAGGGCAGCTCAATGTGAGGGTGGTCCGCCTTGGCGCGGACCCGCCCTCCGTCGCGCACTTCCGCCACCACGCGCCCCAAAGGGCCACTGCCCTCGACTTCCACAAGCATCAGCGCGGGATCTTTAAAATCTGAGGACAAAATCGCCGCTGCGGTCGCAAGCCGCCCCATGGCGGCGGCAGCGACCGGCGACGCGTTATGCACGCGTTGAATAGCGAGTGCCGTCTTTGTCGTATGGGCTGCAATAAGACGCAAACTGCCCTGTGCTGCCGTCGCCTTTCTGCGATAATCCGTGATAATCACCCCAACCTTATTTTTTATCCTTAGACCAAAACCCTAACACAACTTGTAAGATCTTGCCTACAATCCGCGGCACTTTGACCACTTGCACTTGCATAATGAGATCCTCTCCTTTTCGCCACGTTCTTAATAGGACTGGATTGCTTTACCAACGATGCAACAAGCGCCACCCGAGCCATAACAGCGCAAGCCCCACGATCACGGGACCTAGTGCGGCCCATACCAGCCATAGGCCCACTGCCAAAGGCCAAATCCATAGCGGCAAGACTTTAATAATCAACAAGCCGCCGGCTACTGACAGCCCTGCTCCTCCTAGGCGGCGTTTGAGGACTTGCCGGGGGCCATATGCGTAATGACGAAACCGCCCCATCCCCTCACCCCCCTTTTACCGGTCCACTCCCCATGCTACGAAACCCACAGGAAATGGTGCATGGTTTTTTCGGTAAAAGGCCAAACGGGGGTGACCACCTTGGTTGGTCCCGTGCTATCCTATGCGAGAAAGCCTGTCTCTCAGTCATCATGCAGCCCCGGGAATATCAAGAAACCGCGTGGTAACTTTCGCCAGCTAATACGGCTTGACCCATTGCTCCAACATCACCTTGTAATGGGCATAACGGCCAAGGTCGAACCGCCCGGATTGTAGCCCGTCTAAAACGGCGCAACCGGGTTCATCAAGATGATAGCAACTGGCAAACCGGCATCGTGCCCCGTCCCATTCCCAAAATGCATCGCGAATGCGGGCCGCGTCTTTAACCGTGGTCTCTAAGGCTGTATAACCCGGCGTATCGGCCAACCAAAACGTCCCGGTCCGCAAGAGCCGTACCCACCGTGTCGTTTGCTGTCCACGCCCAATGCGGCTCAACTCCTGAACCTCAATGCGTTCATGTGGCAACAGAGCTTTGGCCAAAGAGGACTTGCCTGCCCCGCTTTCGCCCACCAAAACCCATACCCCTTCCCGCTTGGCACTGACCAACGCGTTGATGCCCTGCCCAGTCACGGCACTGACTGGCCACACCCGGTACCCGATATTTTGATATAGCGTAATCACATGGTGTTGGCGGCCTTCGACATCGTTTAAATCCGTCTTGGTAACGACTATTTCCGCTGCCACCCCCATCATGTGTGCCAACACTAGGCGCTTGTCCAACAGTTCCAGACTGCCTTTGGGTTGTGACGCGCTAAACACCACAAACAAGCCGGCGACATTAGCAATCGGCGGACGCACCAGCTGATTACGCCTGGGCCACACCTTCGTCACAATCGCCTCGTGGGGATCTGTGCGTTCAATCTCGACCCAGTCCCCCACCAAGATCCGCCCATGGTCCCGTTTAATTTTACCGCGCAAGTAACAAAGATAGCGCGCGCCGTCCTCCGTTTCCACGGTAGGACGATTTGCTTCAAGCAATACAACCAATCCCTGCACGTTATGCCTCCTTGCACCCTCGCCTTACGATGGGGGCGTCGTACCCACCGCGGGGCTGGTGGTACTGCCATTCGCCACTAAAGGCTGCGGGGCTTGGGCTTGCCCATTCAGAAAGACGAGCAACTGACCGGATGTGCCGTACCATGTCACCGGAATTTGAATTTGCTGACCTGGGTTGACTTGTTGATAAAAGACCTCTTCGTTGCCAGCGCTATCCGTCACCACCACTTTCAGAACCGATTTGGGCGCCGCGCTGTTAGGAATTTGCCATGTAGCCAGGGTGATATTCTTGGGCAAATGAGCACTTTGCGGACTCGGTCCTTGGGACACGGTTACATTGACCGACGTCGTGTTATTTAAACTGGAATACGGTTCCGGACTCTGATCAATAATCGTATTCACCGGTTCCGTGCTGTAGGTGGTGGTCGGCGTGCCCACCGTTACATTCATCGCGATTAGCAAGCTGGCCGCTTGCTCGACCGACAAGCCTTCCAAATTGGGCATAACGGCCACAGCTTCAGCCGGTCCCTTGGATACCCATAAGGTGACCGCTTGGCCTTCGGATAAGCTCGCATTGGGCGCAGGGCTCTGACGCACGACTTCCCCTTGCGGACTATTGCTCTTAACGTGGTGAATAATCGCCTTAAGATTTTCTGTCTTGAGATTTTGAACGGCTTGAAAGACGTCTTGCCCTTTCAAATCCGGCACCGTTACTTGCTGTGGCCCTGTGGATACCACGACCTCCACATTTTGCCCCGCCTTGATTTGGGTACCCGCTGGGGGAATTTCATCCAGCACATAGTTTTTCGGCAAATGCGATGAAGGTGCTTTGCCCGTCACACTGACCGTTAACCCTAAGCGTCCTAGCTGGGCTTTAGCACGTCCCAGCGATTGCCCTTTAACGTTGGGCAACGTGACCACCGGCGAATAGATCCAGTGCTCGAAGGCCAATATGCCCCCACCGAGTAAGGCCACCACAATGGCACCCGCCACCGCCCATGGCACCCACCGCCGTTTCTTTTTGGCCGGTTTGGGCGTCTGGGGCACCGGGGACGGGACAGGTTCGGGCAAATGCTCTTCAGGATGCAAGGCACGCTGAATGTCTTGGCGCATCGCTTGCGCGCTTTGATACCGTTCGGCGGGATCTTTGGACAGCGCTCTGCGCACAATTTTCGCGACCGGTTCAGGAACATCACTGCGAAATAGCGTCACATCGGGTGCGGTGTCTTGCAAATGTTTGATCGCCACCCCAATCGGGCTATCCGCCTCAAAAGGCAGCTTGCCTGTCAGCATTTCAAACAGCACAATGCCTAATGAATACAAATCCGACTGAGGTCCTACAATTTTGCCGCGGGCTTGTTCGGGGCTTAAGTACTGAACAGTCCCCAAAAGCGAACCGGTATTGACCAATGTCCCCGATGTGGCGGCATAGGCAATGCCGAAATCCGTGACTTTGACGGTACCATCGGTGGCAATCAAAATGTTTTGGGGTTTAATGTCGCGGTGCACCACTTTTTGGGCATGGGCGGCCTCTAACCCTTGCGCTACCTGATCTGCAATATCTAAGGCTTCCGCAATGGGCAATGCGCCCTCCCGGTCTAGTTTACTGCGCAAAGTCTCGCCCGCAACAAGTTCCATCACCATATAATGAATGTCTGGCTCTTCGCGCCCCACGTCATAAATTTGCACAATATGGCGGTTCACCAACGATGCCGCGGCCCGCGCCTCTTGGTCGAAGCGGTGCACCACTTCATCGTCTTCTGCCCACTGGTGTTTCAAAATCTTGACCGCCACTAAACGATTGAGGGTAATGTCCCGGGCCCGGTAGACCAAAGACATGCCCCCATTGCCAATGCGTTCCAACACCTCATATCGGCTTCCAAAAATTTTACCGACCATCGGTCTCACCCGCACCTGCATTATCCACTGCGACCACCACCGTTACATTATCCGGACCTCCTCGGCCCAGAGCGCCCCCAATCAGGTGATCAATCAGGTCTTCCCCCGAATAGGCCATACACATGCGCAAAATCTCCTCGTCGGGCACTACCGAGGTGAGCCCATCTGTACACAATAACAGCAAGTCGCCGGGCGTCCAGGGCATATCCGCCACATCCACCCGCACTTTGTCGAACGGTCCCAGCGCTCGCGTGAGGACATGCCGCTTCGGATGCTCCGAGGCTTCTTGCGCCGTTATGGTTCCCGCTCGCTCCATTTCGCCCGCCACGGAGTGATCCATGGTGAGCCGGATAATTTGGTCCTGGGCAATACGGTACGCACGCGAATCGCCCACGTGCGCTAACAAGAGCCGATCGGGATATAGCACTGCCGCCGTCAAGGTGGTGCCCATGCCTTCGAGGACGGGATTGTCTTGACCCATAGCAAAGATGGTGCGGTTGGCTAAGGAAAAAGCAGAGGTGAGCCGCGAGACGTCCGATACCAGAAGTCCTACCGCATTGTCTAGGGTGGTTAAAGCCAAATGACTGGCTCGCCGCCCAGCGGGTCCCCCTCCGATACCGTCGGCCACCGCCACTAAATAGCCGCCATTTTCTACCGGGCGGATCAAAAAGTCGTCTTGATTTTCACTCCGCACCAACCCTTGATCTGATCGGCCAAACGTCTTCACGGTGATACCTTTGCCTCCTCGCGCCGCCGTAACTGACCGCACGCCGCATCAATTTCCTGTCCCATTTCCTTTCGTATGGTACAGGAAATCCCGCCTTCCTGCACGATGCGTTGAAATTGTTCGACTCGATTTTTAGATGATGGGGTAAATGGATGCTCCGGCACCGGATTCCACGGAATCAAATTTACATGACACGAAAAGCCTGACAAAATGTCGACCAACTGCCGTGCTTGCTCATCAGAGTCATTGACGCCGGCTAACAGGGCATATTCAAAACTCACCCGACGCCCGGTTTTCTCGCTGTAATAACGGCACGCGGCAATCAAGGGCGCAATCGGATACGCTTTATCCACAGGCATTAATGATTGCCGGAGGGGATCCGTCGGGGCGTGCAACGAGACCGCCAAGGTCACCGGCAGCCCTTCATCCGCCAAGCGGTAGATTCTAGGAATCAGTCCACTCGTCGACACCGTAAAGTGACGATAACTCAAGTTCAACCCGGCTGGATCATGCGCTAAACGCATGAACTTGACAATATTGTCATAGTTATCAAGCGGTTCGCCAATGCCCATTAAGTCAACGTGGCTAATCACATGGCCCCGCTCCTGAATGAGATCATTGGCTAAACGCACTTGGTCCAAAATCTCACCGGCTGTCAAGTTGCGCGACCGTTTCAAGAGGCCCGAGGCACAAAAATGACATCCCATGTTACATCCCACTTGACTCGAGACGCAGACACTGTACCCATAGTCATGGGGCAACACCACCGTTTCGACTTGTTGCCCGTCAAATAGCTTGACCAAAATCTTGAGGGTCCCGTCGTGCCCTTCTTGGACCCGACTAGGCTCGACGCGTCTTAAGGGATAGGCCGTTTCCATGGACAGGCGCAGAGCTTGGGGCCATACTGTAAGCTCGCTGTAATTGGCAATTCTGTGACGCCACAGCCCTTCAAAGAGTTGTCGGCCCCGGTAACGTGGTACGCCTTGCGAAATCATGAGCTGTTCAAGTTCTTCAACCGAGGATGACAAAATATCCACCCTCTGAGACTCTGCCATTATTCTGCCTCCCTCACGTCTGCCCGTAACCGGGCAATGAAAAATCCGTCCATCCCTAGGTCCCCAGGAAGCAAGGTCAAGAAACCTTCCTGTGTGAAATCCTGAAAAGCCGGCGCGGGAAGAAAATCTTGGACCGGCTCAATGTGCACAGTGGGATGACTCTCCAACACCTTGCGTACGACGTCCGTCGTTTCTTCCGGTTCAACAGAACACGTACTATAGACCAACACACCACCAGGCCTTAACAGGCGCACCGCGGCATCCAGCAAAGCCTTTTGTGTGGTAGCCAGCCCTCCTAAATCTTTTTCCTGCTTTCTCCACCGTGCATCTGAACGTCTCCGCAAAACCCCCAAATTGCTGCACGGAGCATCGAGCAACACGCGATCGAATTGCTTCGGGTGTTCTAAAGAAAAGATCCGGCTGTCTTGACCAACAATCGACACGTGATGCGCATAACCCAAGCGCATAATATTTTCGCGCAACAACGAAAGCCGGTTTTGGGCTAAATCGACCGCCGTCACTTCGGCCTCGCCCTGCGTTTTCTCTAAAATGTGTCCCGTTTTTCCTCCCAACCCCGCGGTTAGGTCCACAATGCGTTCATGCGGCTTGGGATCTAAAGCCCAGGTCACCAACATGGCACTTTCGTCTTGAACCGTCACGTTTCCTTCTTGAAAGGCGGGGAGGTCCTCTAACCATAAGGGTCCTGATACCCTAATGGCTTCGGGAAGATAACGCGACGCTTCCGCCCGCACTCCTTGCGCCTGGAGTTGGGCCAAAACCGTCTCCCGAGCAATGCGCCCTAAATTGACGCGTAAGGTCAAAGGGGGTACTTGGTTGTCTACCCACAACATGTGCCGCGTCCGCTCGAGTCCATAACGCGCCTGCCAGCGCCTGACAATCCAATCCGGGTGGGAAAACTCGACGCCCAGCGATACATTTTTAGGCTTCTGACTAGGCGCCCGCCGCAAGATCGCATTCACCATGCCAGTAGCTCGGGGGGCTACCGTTTTTGTTTGTTCGACCGCCGCATTCACAACCGCATACGTCGGCACGCGATCCAAAAACCCGATTTGGAACAAGGCCATCCGTAAAATATCGCGCACACTAGGATCAAGTTCGCCTCGTAAAAACGGTTCAAGCCACGCATCCAAATACCGTTGGTTGCGCAAAACTCCGTGCACAATCTGGGTCATCAGGGCGCGGTCCGCCGGGGAGAGAGAACGCTTCCCCGCTTCACTTAGCGCCTCACTCACCCCCGCGCCGTGACGAACGCGTTCCAACACGTTCCAGGCTTCCAGGCGTGCGGGACCCGCCCCCTGTGCGGACTCTGTCATTCGCAGACCACCTCGCCTGAAATATGTTGTCCCCGGATGAAATCGCCTGGGGTCATGTCTTTACGGCCTGCGGGCCGAATTTTGGTCACCGTCAGCACACCGTTCCCCGTTCCAATCTTCCACGCATTGCCGTAAAGACGAGCCCGCCCTCGCATCTGCTCCCCCTCATCGTACGCACACTCGGTGATTTTGATACGGGTTTGGCAACATACCGTATACGCGCCTGGGTCGGGTGTCATACTTCGCACCAGCCGGTGGATTTCTATGGCGGGGCGCGTCCAGTCAATTCGGGCATCATGTGGATCAAATTTGGGCGCGTAAGTAATACCCGCTTCCGGCTGCGGCGTCCTCACCGCCGTGTTATCCATAAGCTGGCCTAAGGATTGAACCAAAAGCTCACCAGCCGCCTTGGCCAACTCTTGGGTCAACGAGCCCGTCGTCGCATTGTCCCCTATTGTTACTTCCGACATTCCCACCACTGGCCCCGTATCCACGCCTTCATCCATGGCCATTAGCGTCACACCCGTCACCCTATCGCCTGCCCGAATAGCCCACGCAATCGGATTGGGCCCACGCCAACGCGGCAAAATTGAGGCATGCAGATTAAATGCCCCACGGCGTGGCAATTCCAACAGCCAGGGGCGAAGAATTTTTCCATAAGCCGCCGTAATAATCAGATCAGGGGCGAAGTCCTCCCACGCCTGACGAAACTCTTTCAAGACCGCGGGTTTGTCGATCTGCACCCCCGCCTCTTTTGCCGCTTGAGCAACGGGGGACGGCGTCATCTGCAACCGCCGTCCCTGAGGCACATCGGGTTTCGTCACCACGCGCACTTCCCACGTAGGGTCTTGTAAGAGACGCAATAAAATGATTCGGGCATAATGGGGCGTTCCAAAAAAGAGTATCCGTGGGCCGTTCAGTCCAACACCACCTCATCCTCCGCTACTGGCGTCTCGCGCGGCACCACTTTCAAGGCCAAATCTGTGAAGAGAATCCCATCAAGGTGGTCGATTTCGTGCTGCAAGCACCGCGCCATCAACCCGTCACACTCCACCCATACCTGCCGTCCATGCCGGTCGAGTCCCGTTACCCGAATGGTCTGGGCGCGTTCCACTTCCCCCATCAAATCGGGAATGGACAAACAGCCCTCAAACCCGGTCTGCGTGCCTTCACGGTATAAAATCTCAGGATTCACGAGCTCAACCAGTCCGTCTCCAATGTCGGCGACCACCACGCGGCGGGATACCCCCACTTGGGGCGCCGCGAGTCCAATGCCATCTGCTTCATACATCGTTTCCGCCATTTCCGTCAATAACTTTTGAATCTCCTTGTTCACGCGCCGCACCGGTTTGGCCTTTTGGCGCAAGACGTCGTCCCCTACAATCCGTATGTCTAACACGGCTTATCACCTCGTTCATCGTCATATCTCACTCTTTATAGCATATAATACGGGTCAACTGTAATGCGGCAGCCAAAATCTTCCCGTTCCAGTTCACGCAAGACGTGATACACGTCTTCTGATTTGGGTCCCTTCACTAAGATATGAAAGCGGTACCGCTCTCTGAGTTTCGGCAAAGGCGCTGGCGCAGGCCCTAGTATCTCACACCCGTAGGCCAAGAGCGATTGCACCACGTGCGCGACGCGTTCGGCCTTGCGCCGGGCTTCTTGAACAGAGGCATCGGCCACTTCCAACAGCCATAAATTCGCAAAAGGCGGATACTGCAGCTCTTGTCGAAATTCAATCTCCTGACGATAGAAGCCGTCATAATCGTGCCGGGCGGCATGGGCAATGGCAAAATGGTCGGGATCATAGGTTTGCACGACCACCGTGCCCGGCCTATTGCCGCGGCCCGTACGCCCCGACGCTTGCACCATCAATTGGAATGTGCGTTCGGCCCGTCTAAAGTCGGGCAAGTGCAAGGCCACGTCCGCTGCAATGATGCCCACCACTGAGACATTAGGGAAATCCATCCCTTTGGCAATCATCTGCGTGCCCACCAATACATCCGCTTTGTGCTCAACAAAATCGAAATACAATGCCTCATAGCCTGCACGGTTGCGTAGGGTATCGCGATCAGCGCGGGATACACGCGCGTTGGGCCATAGTTTCTGCACCTCTTCGACGACCCGTTCCGTCCCCGCCCCAAAATAACGGATTTTGGGGCTGTGGCATGATGGACACGCTCGCGGTGGCTTCGTTGTATAAAAACAATAATGGCAAATCAGTGCGTCTTCGTGCTGGTGATAGGTCATCGTCACGGCACACCGCGGACACTCTATGGCCTTTCCACATTCGCGGCACAGGACAAAACTCGCGTAACCGCGGCGATTTAAGAACAAAATGACTTGCTCATGCTGTTCTAAGGCTTCTGATACGGCGTCTTGCAGGACGCTGCTGAATATGGAATGGTTGCCTTCTTTTAACTCGTGCCGCATGTCGACCACGGTAACCGGCGGCAGCGCTCTATCCCCCACGCGCGAGTCTAACCGGATCCAGCCGATGAGACCTTGACGCGCATAGAACGCGGTCTCCAGTGACGGCGTAGCGCTGCCCAGAACCAACTTGACCCCGGCTTGGCGGGCCAACCACATCGCTACCTCCCGGGTATGATAGCGCGGATGCTCTTCTTGCTTATACGTGCTTTCATGTTCCTCATCCATCACAATGAGACCCAGTTTGGCAAATGGTAAAAACACCGCGGAGCGCACGCCTACCACCACGGATATGCGCTGGGTACGCACATCGTGCCACGTCTTCGTACGCTCGGCAGGACTTAAACCACTGTGCCATAGGCCCACCATATTGATAAACCGTTCGGAAAAGCGCAGGACAGTCTGTGGGGTCAACGCAATTTCAGGCACCAAGACAAGCGCTTGTCCCCCTGCACGCAAGACGGATTCAATGGCCTGCAAATACACTTCCGTCTTCCCCGAACCGGTCACGCCTTCTAATAGCCACACTGAACCGGGTGCCGAAGTGATGATACGTTCAGCCGCTTGTTGTTGTTCGGTCGTCAATGTAAAGGGCGAGGGGGCAATGGATTGTGGTAAACGTTGGGGTAGCTCGTGACGAATTACGACGCTTCCTTCTTTAATCAGCTCCCGCAAAGATCTTGCAAGTTCCGGCATTTCTTCGTGAATGCGTGTTTGCAAAAGCGGTCCACGTTCCCGCAAAATGGTCCATAGGCGCTGCTTTTTGGACGCACGCTTGGCCCGTTCGCCCACGGCCTCCACCAGCACTACGGTAGGTTCCTCAGAATCCAAACCGTTCGGCAGCATGGCTTTATACGCTTGGGATGGAAAACACAAATATTCCTCAGCCATCCACTGCCCAAGGTCTACCATTAAAGGACTCAAGGCGACGTAGTTATCGGTCACCGCCTCAATACACTTAAGCCCACTAGGCACCGCGTCATTAGCCTCGCGGACGGCTAACACAATACCTTGGGCCTTGCCCTTGCCAAAAGGGACCCGCACTCGGCACCCTTTCGAGATTTCCATGCCCGCCGGTACCTCATATGTCCAAGTACGGTCCAAGCCCCGTGCAATACGGTCTAACACGACATCCGCCAGTCTCATGTCCCACGCCGCATCAACACAACCATTTCTGCCACCATATACCCTTCGTTCTCTCGATCTTCGGCCCGCACTGACACTGTCACCAAGCCCCCTTGGGGCACGGTTTTAAGCGCGGTACATTGAACTCGCGCGTGCAGGCATGTCCCAATGGTCACGGGGTGGATAAAGCGCACCCGGTTTAAGCCATAGAGCGCTAAAATTTCAGGGGCCTTCAAGGGAATCAAGCCAAACGTTAACGACAAGACCCCGAGCCCGTGCAAGATCCGTTGGCCGTATCGTGTCTGTGCCGCAAAGGCCTCATCCGTGTGCAAGGGGTAATGGTCTCCACTCCAATTGGCAAACACAGTCAAATCTTCATCCGTTACTGTGCGCGCAGGACTGATATATTCATCGCCAACGGCTATGCGGTCAAAAGGACGATCAAACACGGTCAGTTATTCTCCTTGCTGTGTGCAAATCCGTGACCAGCTCTGCCACCTTTTCTGCTAGTCTTTCTTTGGTCATAGGTTCTAAGGTGCCGTCCACGTCGCCACCTCTTAAAATGGCCGCCTGGTATTCCCCTTCGCCAAACCCCAACCCTTTTCCCACTGCGTTCGCCACAATCGCATGAAGCCTTTTGCGCTCTGCCTTCGCGAGTGCCGACGCCACCACGTTATGCGTTTCCGCTGCAAATCCGATAAGAATCTTGGAGTCATGATACAAGCGGCCCATTTCCGCCATAATATCGGGGTTAGCCTCCATTAACCACGCCTGCTCCAATGCACTCTTGGGCATTTTTTGGCTTGCCGGATGAACCGGTCGGAAATCGGAAACCGCAGCCGCTCCTATTAACACATCGGCGGCGGGCATAAGCGCTGCGACGGCGTCTAACATATCCCGCGCCGATTCGGTCGCCACATAACGAATCCCTGGCCATTTCACGGTGGACACGCCGGGACCGTGCACCACTGTCACCTGGGCTCCACGCGCCGAAAGCTCTTTGGCCAACGCGATGCCGACGGACCCCGTCGATGGGTTCGTCAGCAACCTAACCGGATCAAAATGTTCCCATGTCGGCCCCGCCGTAATGACGACCGAAACCCCGGCCAAGTTCTTTGGCTTGGCAAGACGCCACAACGCGTCCATTATTTCTGCAGGCTCTGCCATCCGGCCTGGTCCCATATAGCCTGACGCCATGCGTCCATGATTCGGGCCAACGACCACCACCTGGCGTTGATCAAGCAGGTCCTCCATCCGTTTTTGCGTCTGGGGGCTCAGCCACATTTCCGGCTCCATGGCAGGCGCGACAATAATGGGGCCTTGAAATCCTTGAAAGACTAATGACAGCATGTCCGACGACAATCCTAATGATAAACGGGCGAGCAAATTTTGGGTTAAGGGTGCTATTATCATTACTTGAGCCCAGCGGGCTAAGCGGACATGAGACAACGGCCCCATCGGTTCATCGGCTGCTGCAATGGCGACCGGCCGGCCACTAAGCGCGCGAAACGTTAAGGGGCCAACGAATTCAGAAGCGGTTTGGGTCATGACAACCGATAATTCGTGGCCCTGCTGAACCAAGCGGCTCGCTAAATCACAACTTTTATAGGCGGCGATACCGCCGCCAACCCCTAAGATTACACGCATAGAGATTATTTAATGCCAATAGGAGGGACGTCCACCGAAATGGCCCCATGCCGGATTTCTTCCAACGCAATAGTGACGGGCTTACTGGCCGTTGACTCCACCAAAGCCTGACTGCCTTCGGTGATTTGGCGCGCGCGCCGGGCCGCGGCCACGGCCAAAGCGTATTTGCTGTCATGCCGGTCCGTCAAATCTTGGACTGTGACGCCTTTTTGATTCATGACTTTTCCTCCTCCACGACCTCGTCGTCTTCATCCTCGTCCTCTTCCAATTCCACAGCAGAGGTCTCCCGGCTGGCTAATCGGTTGGCCACGGTTTCAGGCTGCACGGCAGACAAAATGACGTGATCGCTGTCCGTAATAATCACCGCACGTGTCCGGCGACCATAGGTAGCATCAATCAGCACCCCGCGGTCGCGAGCTTCCGTTATAATGCGCTTAATGGGCGCAGAATCAGGACTGACAATTGCCACGATGCGGTTTGCCGATACAATATTGCCAAATCCTATGTTGACGAGTTTTATATCCAAGCCGAGGTTCCTCCTGCCATAACGTCACCGCCACTGATCGCCGGTGCTGATATCGTGTTAAATGATATCATACAAAACCTGTCACATAGTACGCTGCAAGAGTTAATTTCACGACGAGCTGTCAAAAGCTTGCTTGGCCCATTGCGCTAAAAGACCCAAGGCGCGGTCGCCAATGACGGTAATGTTCTGGTTACCCGCGTGAAAGGCCAGGGTGCTCCATAAACCGTCTGTCATCCCGGTAAAACCCGGATAGCCGCTAATATGCTCCGTAAATTGCCATGCCGGTCTCAATGGCTGGTGACTGGGAGACATAACGACGATGATTTGATTAAGGCCATGGCCATACCGCACCATGACTTGATTTCCTGTATACGCTACGTGCGTTCGCACGAGTGGTCCAAAGTGACCGGGAATGTTTCCTCGGTATGTATTTCCTTCCGCGAAAAACAAAGGACTCGCATCATAATCCGATATTCTTTCAGCATGCAGATCGCGACTAAACCTTTGATACACAAAATGCCCTGTTTGCGGGATGAAAGCTCGTGTGCCCTGTGCATGGACCAACGGCTGTACCATCAGTCCGGCGGCCATACCCAAAGCTCCCACAGCACTCAACACCGTTCCCATGCGCACCCAACTCATGATCCCCACCTCCTTTGGGTATTCTGCCCGCAAATGGGCCAGTTATCCTCCGGTCATCCGTGTATGCTATACTAGACGTCCAATGCTTTACGGCACCATTCGATTCCATGAACGGGTCCTAATCACATGATTCTCGCTGGAGGGTGAACTGTGCTAAGCGCAATCCATACCGTTACGGTTTGGCTCAATGAGGTGGGGTATTTGGCTGTTTATCTCGTACTCTTTGTCGAAAGCATTGGCGTACCAAGTCCGTCCGAGATTATTTTGCTATTTTCCGGCTATGAAGTCTGGTTAGGGCATTTCTCCTATCCCATCGTGGTTCTTGTCGCTGCCGCGGGCAGCACAACCGGGGCAACCGGCGCCTATTTCATTGCCCGACTTGGGGGTCGTCCTTTATTACTCAAACATTTCCGTTGGATCTTCCGCACTCCGGAACGTCTAGCCTATTGGGAGAATTACTTTCATACCAAAGGCGACAAAGTCGTGCTCATTGGCCGTGTGATTTCCGGTGTACGCATGATTATTTCTTATCCGGCGGGTATCTTTGAGATGCCCTATCCCCGGTTTTTGTTGTTTACCATCATTGGATCTATTTTGTGGCCGTTAATTGCCGTCACAGCAGGCTGGCTCCTAGGCCCGCATGTGGTCTCTGGACTTGAGGCCGTCAAACAGTATGAGGCTCCGGTAGCCATTGGTATTGTCCTGCTATTGGCTCTGTGGTGGTGGTGGGACCGCCAGAAAAAGAAACGTCAGGTACTTCCAGTGGCTGACGATCCCCCAGTAAAATCCACCTCGAGTAAAAAACCTACGCCTTAACGCAGCGCAAATGTCCCTTCACACACTTCCTGGGCCGGACCGGTGAGAAAGACATGGCCGGTGGCTTCATCCCACATGGCTTCCAAAGTCCCACCGGGCACGGATACCGTAACCTGACGTGCGGTGCGCTGGGTTAACACCGCGGCGACAGTAGACGCGGCGACGCCTGTGCCACAAGCCAAGGTTAATCCCGCGCCCCGCTCCCAATGCCGGATTTTTAGATGCGTATAATCCTCAACTTCTACCGAATGCACATTGGTGCGCCGTGAAAATAGGGGATGGTGCTCAATGGCTGCCCCCCGTTTCGCCATGATGTCTTCGTCCCATAAGGGTCCGAAAATTATCACGTGCGGGTTCCCCATCGAAACACACGTCATGCTATAAACTTCTCCATTGACATCCAAGGGTTCCTCAAGACAGTGCGCGTCAGGCTGCCCGGTCATTCCCATGTCTTGTCTGGTCAGCCGCGGAGGGCCCATGTCCACACGGATAATGCGGGCACGGCCGCCTTCTTGCGATACAATTTCGGGATAGAGCAAGCCCGCTCCGGTTTCAACCGCTTGCCCGCTTTGAAATTGACCTCGGTCAAAGAGCCATTTGGCTAGAGCGCGCAAACCATTGCCGCACATTTCAGACTCGGAGCCATCCGCATTGAAAATCCGCATACGTACGGGCGCCACGTTAGAGCGCGCAATCAATATAATCCCGTCTGCCCCCACGCCAAAGTGGCGGTCACTCATCAGCACCGCATAATGACTCCAAACGCTGTCTGGCTGATCGGCCATGTCCCGGATATCAATGTAAAGATAATCGTTACCCAGTCCATGCATTTTGGTAAAGCGCAAAGGTTCCATGCTTAGAAATGTCCACCTCTTTGTAGGCCAATTTATCCTTCAGTATAACGGGTATTACGCTGCGAATATAGGGCTATTTCTGCGGTGCGGGACGCCTCCGAAAATGGCTTACAATGGTCCGCCGACTATCATCCGACTATCATAATGATGTCTTTTTCTGTGTATAGTGTTGGTGGCAGCTTCGTTTTACCAGATCTATTGAGCATTTAAAAATCACCAAAATGCGGTGTTGCGGCAAGGTTTTTTACACTTCCACCCTGCGAAAACTAACCCTTTAAGTTCTTTTCTCATGTCAATTTCTCTTCCTGTGTCGTTTCAGTGCTGTTCCCTTATAGCAGCCGTTCCACAACAGCTTATGACGTCTTGGAAACTGATAAACGGATGCATTACTTAGCGAGGACGCTTTTTCGTAGCGCCTTTCAAACCGGGGGGAGCATACGCTTGCCACGTCAGTTCCACATCGGCTCGAAGCAGTTGTCCGGATGAGCAGAGATCTACTCCCCGGTGACTCCTCCACCATCCTTGTTGGGTCTGGAAATAACGATCATGGAAATATCCGTCAATCGTCCCCGAGGTTTTAATCACTATTCCTAACCGCTCGGCCTGATTACAACACCACCGCTTCACAATGTCTTTAGAAGACTGTTTAGCGTTGTTCACAAACGGGATCGTGACCTCGCCCCCCGGTTGCCATTCCGCGAATTCCTCTAAAATCCATTGGAGATTATCAAGATAATTGCGCTGAGGCCAATGTTTAACGATATTCCGATCGTAAATGCTCAGGGTGTGAGTCCAGCGGAATATCGGCTGCCAGACCAACGATGAGAATTCCGCGCGCGACCACCTTTTATTATTGGTACCGCGTGGCGGCAATACCTTCCCGGTTTCCCACGGACTTTCTAACCCCATCAGTAGTAAATCATCCAACCACTTGGCTGACGAAGAGTCCGCCCCAAAGTCGCCCCGTGTCTCATGTTCTTGAAGGTCGACGAGCCAATAAGCCGAATCACGGCAAGCGATTTGATGAGCCCTTTTCCAGGGATCGCGCGGATTCTCCGGCATGACAACCTTCACAAAGTGATTACTGTCATTCAACCTTTTTAGCAAACTCCTAGCCCGCTCTTGATCCGCTTGATCAGGCCAGCGTTTGATTGAGGCGACGACCGCATCCTGTAGACGTCCATCCATGGGTAATATCCAAGGGTGTTCGATTGTGCGCATCAACAGCTGGATTATCATCCCCCGTATACGCGCATCGCCTTCGGCCCGCTCATACAGGACAGGGCAATGAATCGTCATCTGCATTTAGCAAGTCCCCCCAAAGAGCTCATCAAAACCTTCCTCGAAAAACCCATGGGGCCAGGGATCAAGAAAGTTTCCTTGGCTATCCAACCGAATGGGCAACGCCTGACTGCCTTCTGATGTTTTCTCGATGTATACAATCGATACCGCGTCCGGCGCAAGCTCTCCTGACCGAATTAGCTTCCTCAGGCGCTGCAGGAGCAGTTCACTGTGGGTTTCGACAATAAATTGGCGAGAGGGATTGGCTGTCATGGCTTTCGCTAACACGGAACCAAAGGCTGCTTGCAACCGTGGATGCAGATGCAATTCAGGTTGTTCTAACAAGGTTAACGGAAAGTCTCCAGCCATCACTTCGACGACAAGTGGCAGAATTTGACTGACACCGTAGCCCACTTGGTCCATCGACACCGACACCCCAAGGGTTTCATCCCATAGTTGCAGTTTCCACAACCGGGGCAAATCCGGATCGTCGACCGGCGCCACGCTCACCCGATATCCCATGTTCATCATAGCCATCGCTGCGTTGACCGCTTCAAGCAGGTTGGGTTGTTGCGCAATCCGATCCACAGTCCACTGCCCATCCAACCCTACTAGATTCCGCGGCTGATCGTCACGTTCAACTGTTGGTCCAAATCGTGTCCGGGCGGGGCCAACAAACGCTACGTGCTGAAGTACGCTGCCCACTTCGTCATTCAAATTGGTCACAACCGTTGTAGGAGGTAGCCAAAGATCAGGCAAATCACCAAACCGTTCAGGTGGTGGTAGCACAGCTTGAACTGAAGCCGGTAGGCGCTTATACCATGCTTGAAGCAAATGCGGAATCAAATAATCGGTCCAATGCTGATATTCAGCAGGGAGAGACATAGACCATGGGTGTTGGCCCAGTGTCGAACGGTACAAGACATTCCAACGCAAGGGGCGCAGGAATTCTGCCTCCATCACCGAATCTTCTCCCATTTTGTCATCTCGTACCGTCTGTTCAAAAGTCATAGCCCATTGCCTTGCCTGCATCATAGCGGACGATTCCGACATCCAGCGAATCCACGCATCCCACGGCGCAACTTTTAAATGTTCGGCCATTTGAGCGAGCCCTTCATCCGTCCATTCATCGTCATTCATCATCCAAGGTGCTTCTTCGATCTCACTCCATGGGATGCGGGCGATGTGCTTTTCGGCTAGACGAGGATTTGTCTGCACCAACTCTTGCCACCAGCGCAAGTGTTCCACGACAAGAGCCCACCGAGCTAACGCATAATTGGTAAGTTCCTTGCTTAAGCGTCTCCAATCCACACTAGCTTGCTTCATATTTTTCTCTATCCACCGCATGGGAACACGGGGATCCCATTTACTCCGGCGTTGATGCTCTTTCCCCGCCGCTATGCAGGCTTCGTTGTATTTCGTCTGCGCATCTTCCGAGACAGTGCTAACCCTGCCAACGAGGCCGGATAACCACTCCGGATCTAAGTAACCCTTGTGATCTTCTTGCTCAAAGAGCTTCGGGCGCAATCTCCCGTGGTGGGTAAGACCGCGGCGGATCTGTGGCAAACTTTTCAAACTCATCGGGATTGATATTCAACTGAAATACCGGCTGTTCTGCGTCTGCCACGTAGACCAGCGTTTGACGTTGAACCAGACGATCAGCGTCCTTATGCCATGCCCATGTCCATTCCATCCCCACTTCGACGTCCTCAGCCCCGTTATAGGCCAGACCCACCAAATCAGCAGTTGTTGTCTTCCAAAACACCCCCAGATGCAAGATAGCCTCCATGTTATGACGGTGAATGAAAGCCTGATAGTGACGGAGGTTGACCCATTCTCCCTTGGGAGTTAAGGCGTGTGACGGATCGTTGTCGGCCATGGTCTGATTCAATAATAGTAACGCTTCAATCACCGCACTTTTCCCCGCACTATTCGGCCCATAGATGAGCGTGATAGGCGCTAGCGGGATGTCTTGCACCGGACCGAAGGCTTTAAATTGTCCAATGCGCAATCGTGTGAGCATTCTGATTTTTTCCCCTTTCCTGCAAACCCTTCTAAACTCCGCCCACTCCAGCACGAGGGATCAATCGGACACGAATGTAAATCGTTTTTCTTTGGCATAACCTCTCCTTGCAACATAACACCTTATAAACTAGGTATATACCTATACTTTGCTCCTATTCTCGAAATGTCAATGATTCCCATGCATAATTGGCACATCTAGCCAGCCCTCATTATAATAAGTGCCACCATGTTCATGGAGACTGTTGGCTGATATCCTCGCCGGCAGCGTCGGCGCGACTAAGATGTGAATCACGAATAAGAGCGACCGAAAAGAGGGTCAAACGCATAAACGTTTGACCCTCTTTTCGCATAAAACGGCTCTCTGTTAGGAAGCTGTGCCCCTTACTACGCGGCGAATAGGGCGCAAGACGACGTCACGCACGGCGGCCAGCAACTGAATGAAGCCTGAGGCGAGGATCACCACGAGCCAATCCATCGCGCTTAATGGGTCGGTCTTAAAGAGCGTACTCAACGCGGGCACGTAGATTATGGCGACCAGCATGGCAATGGATGACGCCACAGCTAAAACGGCCCAAATATTCGAGAAGAGACCAATCTCCAAGAAACTCCGGTCTTCTGCCCGTGCATCAAAGACATGAAACAACTGGCTTAAAATTAAGGTCCCCAAGGCCATGGTCCGCGCTTCTCGCAACCCCATCCCCCAGATGCTCATCGACCATACAAACACCAGCAACGTACTCACGCCAATCAAAATCCCTCGAAAGGCAATTTTCGTCCCCAATCCCCGGGCAAAGATGCTTTCATTGGGAGAACGCGGCGGACGGTCCATGACCCCGGGGTTCGGCGGATCCACACCCAACGCCATGGCCGGCAAGCCATCGGTCACGAGATTGACAAAGAGGATTTGAATCGGCAGCAAGGGTAGTGGCAGGCCAAAGAATGCGGCCAAAAACATCACCAGCACTTCCCCAACGTTACAAGACAGCAAATAGCGGATGAACTTGCGGATATTGTCATAAATCGCACGGCCTTCTTCGATGGCTCTGACGATCGTGGCAAAATTGTCGTCGGTCAGAATCATCGCCGAAGCCTCTTTGGTCACGTCCGTGCCTGTTTTACCCATGGCTACTCCAATATCAGCCTCTTTTAAAGCCGGCGCATCATTGACGCCATCGCCCGTCATCGCAACGACGT
This sequence comes from Sulfobacillus thermotolerans, assembly GCA_002951815.1. Taxonomy (GTDB): domain Bacteria; phylum Bacillota; class Sulfobacillia; order Sulfobacillales; family Sulfobacillaceae; genus Sulfobacillus; species Sulfobacillus thermotolerans. The sequence continues at coordinate 2,297,788 of CP019454.1, read as the reverse complement.
CACCCTTTGCTTTCCACGCTCTCACCACCCGCAACTTATGCGGTGGCGATACGCGGGCGTACACGCGAATGTGCTCTACGCGCTCATCCAATTCCTCATCCGTCAAACGGTCAAGCTCCGGTCCCGTGATAATTTCATCTTGTGGCGCAAGCATGCCCATTTTTTCTCCGATGGCCCGAGCCGTTTTTGGATGGTCCCCGGTAATCATCACAGTCCTGAGTCCCGCCCGTTTCGCCTCTTTAATTGCGTGAATCGCTTCGGGGCGGGGCGGGTCAATCATGCCCACGAGACCTAACAAGACCAAGTCTTCTTCCCACTGGTCTTCTGATTCATCCCCGCGCACCGGGCGGTACGCGATGGCCAGCACGCGCAAAGCCTCGTCGGCCATGCGGTCATTGACCTCACTGGCTTGCTGCTGAAGCCGGCGGTCCATAGGGATTACTCGGTCGGCCCGTTCAACAAACCGGCACCGGGGAAGAATGACATCAGGCGCGCCCTTCACGTACACCGCCTTGTGATTTTGGCGATCCACGGCCAAGACCGCCATGCGCTGCCGTTCCGACTCAAAAGGAATCTCGCCTTGCCGCACATATTCGCGCGCAATATCTTGGGGACTTAACCCGCTATCACCAGCAGCCCAAATCAAAGCAATTTCGGTGGGATCGCCTTGGGCTTTGTCACTGTCATGCCCGCGTGATGGGGCCACCACCGCATTATTGCATAACACGGCACTAGTCAGGAGTTTGCGAACGGTCGGATCTTGAGTAGCGCTTGCACTAGGCTCAACAATCTTATCCCCTGCCCACATGGCCGTGACTGTCATTTGATTTTTGGTGAGCGTTCCCGTCTTATCCGTGCAAATGACGGTCGTGCACCCCAAGGTTTCGACGGCGGGAAGGCGGCGCACAATGGCATGTGCCCGAATCATGCGCTGAACCCCTAAAGCTAACGCGATGGTCACAATCGCCGGTAGTCCCTCAGGAATGGCTGCAACCGCCAGACTGACTCCGGTCAGAAACATTTGGTACAACGGCTCCCCGCGAAAGAGCCCCGTGACCACCACAACTAACACGATGAGCAAGGACAAATACACTAAAATCTTTCCCAAATGTTCCAAACGGCGCTGTAAAGGCGTTTGGTCCTCCACGGCCTCCCGCATAAGATGGGCAATCGTTCCCATCTCCGTTTGCATTCCCGTTTGCACGACCACGGCGCGCCCACGACCATGCGACACGGCCGTTCCCATGTAAACCATATTGCGGCGATCCGCCACCGGGGCATCTGGGTCCTCCACAGGAGCTAACGTCTTGCGAACACTTTGAGATTCCCCCGTAAGTGCCGCCTCATCGGTTTTCAAGCCCCATACCTCAATCAGCCGACAGTCCGCCGGAATGCGGTCGCCCGCTTCGAGTTCAATCACGTCGCCCGGAACCAGTTCTTCCGCGCGAATGGTCTGCACAGCCCCATCACGCACCACATGCGCTTCAGGGGCTGTCAATTGCTTTAAGGTTTCCACCGACTTTTCCGCCCGGTATTCTTGAATAAACCCCAGCGCCGCATTCATGATCACAATGGCGACAATGGTGATAGCATCGCCGACTTCTCCCAGCAGAAACGACACAATGGTAGCGCCTATCAGAACCAACACCATAAAGTCTTGAAACTGACTGAGGAAAATGCTCCACCAGGGCGTCTTATCCGCCGCGACAATCGCGTTGAGTCCGATTTCCCGAAGCCTGGCGTCCGCTTCTGCTTGATTCAGACCGCGGTCGCCAGTAGACCGCAATTGGATGAGTGTTTCTTCGCCTGTTAAGGTATGCCACAGCTCGGCCACACCTATCCCTCCTGTCCCATTCGGGTAATTCCTATGTCCCCAAGGACAAGATCAGAACAGATGGCGCCTACTTGCTGATTACCTGACAGCCGACGTATTAGGCTTCAAGCGTCTCACCGCATGGCTTAAAGCCCATGCCATAAGCACACTGACCGCGCCTAATACCCAAAAACCCGAAGCAAAATGTAACGGCTCGATGACGGCACCAAAAATCGGGGGTCCCATCACAATGCCTACATTTTCCCCAATGATGACCAAGGCCATGGCTCCTGGTACATCATGCGGCGATTGTGCAAGGCGACCGGGGGCGGCAAAAATCAAGGTCGGAATCACCCCGCCTAACGCGCCGGTTAATAAGCTGGCTGTCAAGACTACCGGCCATGAACCATAGGCAAATATCACCCATAATCCTGCTAAAATCCAAGCAGGCACCACAAAGACAAGGTACCACCGGGTTGTGGGATGGGCTAGCGCCATGCCTGAAATGACGTTAAAGCCGGCATTGACGAGACTCACCACGGCTGCAATCAATCCGGCATGCACCAACGTCAAATGAAAGCGCTGGGTGTAAAATGTCGTAACCCACGTATTAAAAGCAAAAAAATCAAAGGTGAAACAGGTAAATGCCAAAGCCACCCACAGCATCGGATTGCGAATGGCTGGCGACATCGTAGGTGCTCCGGAATCCGTCCCATCCCAAGTAATGCGCCGCATTGGTACTGCAGCCAATGCCAGAGCCGCGACAATGTCACACGCCACCAAAACATCTTCGAGCGGCGCGACAGAAGCAAGATGCCCCAGTAGTGGGGCTACGACGAACATCACCACACTCCCGACGGGGACCCATGTCGCCCACACTCCCATCGCTGCGGCATGGTAACGATCGGGCACCTGCTGGGAGATGGCAGCGGGCGCCCCGACGGAGATGAGGCCAAAGCCCAGCCCGGAAAAAAATCGAGCCGCTAAGACAGCCAGAAAATTGCCTTGGTGATACGCCGTCATGAGCACAACCGCGCCAATGGCCGATAAAGCCAGCCCCAGTAACTGAGTCGCTTTGGCTCCAAAACGGTGGGTGAATCGCCCCGCTGGCAACGCCGCGATGACGGTCGCCAACGCAAATAAGGACATAAGGAGGCCCGCGGATCCTGAAGAGATATGCAAGTGACGCTGAAAGACGGGGGTCACCGGCGCGACGGAAAACTCCGTCATGGTCCCTGCCAATCCCACAAAATAACAGACCGCAACGAGACGGACGACCGAACCTTTCATCCTATGCGGCCCCTTTCTCTGTATTTTTTTAATTTCCTACACCCCAAGGACATAAAATCACTTTGCGGCGCTCTTTACCCTCAGCTATTGCTTGATAAATTTCGGGTGCACTTTCGAGAGGCACCGGATGCAATTCTGGCTGCAATAAAGACTGATGGTCCACCGTCTGCACCAGCGCCGCGAGAATCTGCTGACTTTTTTGGGGTTCAAAGGCCAACGAGTCCACGCCCAACATGTGAGCTTGTCGGTGATAGAAATCGACCACATTAAACGATACCGTAGGTCCTCCCACCGAAGCCAGCACAATCCAGCGTCCGTTCTGACCAAGGCATTGTCCATGGTCAGCAAACGTAGATCCTCCTACGGTATCTACAATGATGTCAACGCCCTTCTCCTGGGTCATCTCCTTAACCACTTCAACTAAATTTTGTCGGCTGGTGTCCACGGTCTCGTCAAGACCGAGAATGTCCAATGCTTCTTGGCGTCTGCCCACTCCAATCACGCGGCATTGCTGAGCTCGTGCAATGGATAAGGCGGCAAGTCCCACAGCCCCGGTTATCCCAATGATGAGCACCGTCTCGCCCCGCGAAACCTGCGCTTTAGTATGCAGTCCTTCCCATGCGGTCGTATAAGGGACCCCCAACGCCGCTAGTTGATAATCGGTAAGGTCATCGGGCGACGGCACCACGGTCTTATGTGAAATCACAAGATATTGGGCATGCGATCCCGGCTTGATAAACCCGAGCGAACTTGCCGAACCAAAAACACGCCGCCCGATCCAATCCTTGGGACCCTCTTCCACAAGACCCGCAAAATCCCTTCCCGGAATGCACGGAAATTGGGTCTGAGGAAAGACTCCTTGAACGTTTCTCACATCGCTGGGATTAATCGCGGCTGCCTTCACTTTGATCAAAAGCTCACCCTGTCCTATGGAAGGACGCGGGATTTCCTCGAGACGAACGTGGGCTTTTGGGTTAGGTTGCACGGTCTGTATCGCCTTCAGCACATATCCCTCCTATGTCTATAACAACTTAAGCATAACGCAAAAGACAGCAGCCAACGGCTGCCGTCTTGTTAGACCGTATGTAGTCCTACATATTTTGCGCGATTTTTTCTTTAATAGCGGGATCGCTTTGCTCCAACGCCTCTTGCAACATTTTCATGTCGCGTTGGGCTAGCGGAGGTGAAAGATGTGATGCGGCCTTCATGCGCATCATTAAAAATGGCTTAAGCGCAGAGTCTGGCAAGCCGGCTGCGAGCTTCAAGTTCGTCAAGCAAAGATTGCGATATTGCTCGTCGGTTCCCTTTTCCGCCATTTGTCCGATAAGCGCCTCAAAGGCACTCATCTGTTCACTTTCCGGCATTTCCATCAACTTCTCAAACATCTTGCCCATCGCCACTTCGCGTTCATGTGCGGGCATCGATCCAATAGCTATGACATCAATTTCGTCCATCTGTGATTCCTCCTTGAATGATACTGCCCATAATTGACGCATCTGTAGTGTACTACAAAAAGCCAGTGCGTCCTTGTTGTTAATGTAGCCATCCATGTAAAACCTATGCCTTCGCGCGGCTTTCTTGACGCATTTGGCATACTCTCGTTCCTTAGCCATTATTGCCTAACACTTCTCAGGCTTCCATGATGCATCTTTACCATTTTTGGGTAGATGTTCGGTAATTAAAACAGGTTCCGTGCGTTCTGGGGGCCAAGCGATGCCGTCGAAAAGGCGTTCAGGGCCCTTTATCCAAAACTTTTGTGGCGAGCCCGTGGTTGTGGTCGAACCAAACGCCTAATACGCATAGCCATCGTCTTTCCCTCAAGTCACTCCCTTCTTACAATATTGCAATTGAGCGAGAAATAACGCAAAAAGATGTAGAACAAACAGATTTTGGCATATAACCACGATTAGCCGACGCCCATTCGTGATCTTGCACCGCCATATGACTTATCAAATCATGCGCCATGATCTATATCAAATATGCAAGAATTTCTTATATCCTCAAATTCATGGAGGTGGGAGTCATGACGTGGAGAAACTGGACAATGGCCGTGATGGGGGCATGGTTTGCGCTATCCGCTTGGGTTCTAAACCCCATGCACTCTTCACCGTATTTCTGGACGGCCATTATTTTGGGAGGACTTGTTCTGATTGGCAGTCTTTGGGAGTTGGTCGATAACGTGTTCCGGCCTTCGGTATATTACCTAGAAGCCTTGTTCGGACTCTACTTGGGGCTGTCTCCTTTTGTTTACAGCTTCACCCGGCATGGGTGGGCCACCGCTATCACGACGATTTTGGGTGCAGCAATCTTCGTCGGCGGCTTATGGCAGGCGCGCACGAAGAATTCTCAGGCCGAACGAACGCCCGACCACCCCAACCACCGGGTTGCATCATAACACGCGATTCGAGCCGCTAACCACGCGGCTCTTTTGCTTCATGGGACGTCTCGAATCTCACCTTGTACCATAAATGACACCGAATGATTGTTCTGCTGTTTGAGCGTTTCGGCGACCGACTGTGAGACACGTAAAGAGAGCACCTCCGTGTCGAGCCGGGCACGTTGTTGGGGCGTTAGGCTATCAACACGGCACGCGGTCGCCCCCTAGGATTTGCGACCCCAAAAGGTACGTCCATCCAGGAAAGATCCGGCTCCCGATAATACGGTCCTGCCATTTCTTGGGATAAGATGGTTCACGGGCTTCGGCTGCTTTGTTCTCACTAGGCTGGACATGGTTTATCCCGTCCCTTTAAGAGGCCGGCTTTTGTTGGTTCTGTAGCATTTCTGTGCATTGGATCTGATTGCTCAAGCCGGTCATGGCCTTCCCATGAGGGGCTTGTATTGCTCTGTCCCGCCATGTCCTCCAACAATCTCCCGAATCGCGTGCGGATCGATCTTCCGCCGCCTCCGCCAGGACTTCAGCGCCGCATAGAAACCCCGGACGACGGCATCGGGGTTATGGGCGTGCGGTGAGCCGAACGTGTACCAGCGCATCATCGCGGCGGGCTTGAGCCACACATTCTGTTTGCGCACCGTGCGCCAGAAGCTGACCACAGTGGCGCTGTACACCAAGCGCAACAGGTCCGGAACGCCTTTCAACACCCATTCCATCGTCCCTTAACCCGTTATGCAGAGAATATGTGGACATTTCATAATACCAGACCCTTTGTCTAAACGGATGGGCGCCGCGCGATCCGCACGGTGTGCGGGCTGCGGCATTGGTTCACAGAATGACGGAAAGCGTAGTATAACGAAATCGTAAGCGACACCCAAGCATAACAACCGCCCGAGTCGGGTAAACTCGGACGGTACCGGTTCAGCTTTACGAATCGGGGCTTTAGATTTTCAGGCTTTTGGGTCGCGAGCCGTTAGAGCCTGAAGACCCCAACGAATACTTGTCCCAGCACATCGCGACACATCCCGCTGCCTTCGTATGCACACAGCGGATGGCTTGCCCTGTGGGAAAGCGGCACGTTTAGATCGCCGGATTCTCCTGGGGCGGACTGACCAGCGCTCCTACGATTTTGACCGGCACCTCTTCCCATCGCAGTTCTTGCGCCACCATATAGCGCCGATACCCATCTTGCAGAATGTATCATCCGCCTCCCGTTGCACCACGATGGGTTGATCTAATTGCCCGCGGTCGCGGACCTGGTTCCGCCATTTCGCGGTGCGTTTCACGGCTCATGGCGCCGAACCCGTTTAGGAATGCGAATCGCACGCAATGACACGACCGGATACCGTGCCAGAACTTCGCCGCGAGGCTTGTCCTCACCTCCTCGTGCGTCGCTTTCGGTGGATATGAGTCCAAATTATGGACACCTCGAATTGAGACAAGATGATACGATAATTCTCCATTGAGGTGAATCCGATGGCCAATCCGTGATCCGAATGGATGAAGCAGACGCCGCGTTTAACAACGGCGGCGTCTGCTTCCGATTCTGATGAATGGGGGTAAGTTTTCTACCTTTGGTCCAAGGGCACAAAGGTCCGGTGTTCAGGTCCAGTGTAATCGGCACGGGGCCGAATAATCCGGTTGTGCCGATATTGCTCAAGGATATGAGCTGTCCAACCCGCAATCCGGGACACCGCAAATACCGGGGTAAACAATTCGCTAGGAATCCCCATTAATGCATACACGGAGCCCGAGTAAAAGTCTACATTGGGATATAACGCCTTCTTCGCCTGAATATGCTGGCGCACTGCTTCTAACATGTCATAATAATGCAGATTCTGGGCCTTTTCTCCCAAATCATGAGACAGCCGGCGAAGAATTGTCGCCCGGGGGTCTTCGGTCTTATAGACCCGGTGGCCAAAGCCCATAATTTTTTCGCGGTTGGCTAACGCGTGATCCAACCACGGCTTTACATTGTCAACCGTCCCGATCTTCTCAAGCATAACCATGACTTGCTCATTGGCACCGCCATGCAAGGGTCCTTTAAGCGTTCCCACAGCCGACGTCACCGCCGAATACAAGTCCGTCAACGTCGCGGCTGTCACACGCGCCGCAAAGGTTGAAGCATTGAGCTCATGGTCCGCATGAAGCACCAATGCCGTGTTGAAGACGTGCGCATCAAGTGCAGGGGGACGCTTGCCCGTCAGCATATATAAAAAGTTTTCCGCAAGACTTAATTGGGCATCAGGAGCGACCGGATCATGTCCTTGGTGATGCCGCTCAAACGCCGCGACCATGGTCGGCACTTGCGCCACGAGGCGCATAGCCTTACGGTAACTAGCCTCGTAGGAATTGTCATGCGAGTCGGGGTCATAAATGCCTGCGAGGCTCACCGCCGTCCTCAACGCATCCATGGGATTTGTATCATCGGGCAACGACATCAACAAATCATAGACGGGTTGAGCCAGCGGCCGCATTGCTGTCAGGGTCTTGGTAAAGTCTTGCAACTGGGACCGATTAGGTAATTGGCCTTCCCACAAAAGATAGACGACCTCTTCAAAACTCGTCTGTTCCGCCAGGTCTTCGACACTATATCCGCGGTATACCAGACGCCCTTCCTTGCCATCAATGAAGCAAATTTCTGAGGTGCCTGCCACTACATCTTCTAGGCCTTCTTTGAATTCTACATCAGACATGGCTGTTGGCCTCCTTATTTCCAAAATCCTGGCTCAAAAAGGTTTGCGTTCTCTAAAAAATTGACCCCGGCAATTAAATTGTAAGCCGGGGACTCTTTGAAGGCATCCTGACTCAGGCCCGCCTAGCCATACTCGTAATCTTCTGTCAAAACTATGAGGACTTGACCTCGTCTGCTTCGTAGTCCCAGACGTGAACGCCCTCAACTTGCATACCCGTAGGAGGCAATGAGCCCCGCCGCATATGCCGTTTAACTTGATCTAGCACAAATTCTTTCATGCGCGTTTCTTGATCTTGGTCGGATAAAGATGATGGAGCCTTGGGCACATCGACCACTCGCACCACGTAGCGCTCTTTTCGGTAGACGCCTTCAAAAACCGACAATTCCACCGTCCAGTAATCGTTTTGGGCCTTTAATGCCAATACCTCCACTGCCATGGTCATCGCTCCTCGCGTGATCTGAGATTATTCTACAACGTTAGCAAAATAGCCAAAAGACCGTGCCTGCCGCAAATATTCTAGCTTTTGCGGCGTCTAAAGAGAATCCTCTAGGCCCCAAGCCCGCCAAAAAATTCGTTCAATCTCCAAGGCTGCCTGGGTTAGGTCCAGATCTTGGTCTTGGCGAATCCAGACCCCAACCACTTCGGCTAATGCTCCCACCCACGCATGCGATCCAATCACCGCCCGCTCATAGTCTAAGCCGCAGTCCACCAAATCTTTGACGATGAAGGCGCTGAATGCTTCGCGTACGCGCCACATGCGGTCTTCAAACAGTGGGTCAGCCCCTGCCCCTCGCACCAATACCACCTGAGCCAACTCATAATCGCGACGGAAAACCTCAACGGCTGCCTCTAGCGATCTTTTCAGTTTCTCTGCCGGATTATCCACGCCGGCCCGCGCTTTCATAATGTACTCCATCACGTGCGTATAAAGTTGTTCCACCAAAGCGAGAAAACAGTCTTCTTTGCTCGAAAAATATAAATAAAATGTCCCTGTCGCACATTGCGCCTGATCGGCAATGGCGCGAATGGTGGCTTGGTGATAGCCATAGTGTCCAAAGATAGCTTGAGCAGCTTTTAACAGCTCCTCTTTGCGTCCATGTTCTTCCACGTGTCTTTTCCCTTTCCTTCGCGACTATTGCTATAATACAAAGTAATACAAGGTAGAGGGAGTCGTCCATTGCTAAGGAATCGTATCCGGCGGGTGCCCGTCACAGTGCGGGGCACCCATTATATCCACGAGTACCTGATTTTGCCCGATGTCTGCGCCGTTATTGCAGAAATTCCTGAGGGCGTGATATTAGTCGAGCAATTTCGCCCCGCGCTCGGTCGAAAAATTTTGGAGTTGCCGGCCGGACGCTTACGTCGCGGCGAAGATCCGGTCCAAGGGGCAAGGCGAGAGTTACAAGAAGAAACAGGTTACCAAGCCGGGGACATGCGCCTGTTATCTCGCTTTTATCCATCGGTCGGCCTGTCGCGGCACAAAGTCCATCTCTATTACACCGTAAACCCTGTACCGGGCCCTACGCACTGGGATGCGACGGAAGAAATTGAGGTCAAAATCATTCCGGTGAGCGAAGTGCCTAATCTCCTGATAGAGGGACGAGCCGCCGACGCCAAAACACATCTTGGCCTGGTGTATTTTCTCAATGCCCGGGGTTGGCTGTTACAACGAGGACGTTGGCGCCCAGCGCAGGAAATCGCCAAACCTCCGCAGTAAAGTGACTCCCCGCCAACGACCTTTTGCGTTAAAATAATAGGGTAAAAATGTCGCGGCATTTTTACCCTATTTGTGGGATCTTACACTGGGTGAAAGAGGGATGGAGCAAATGACGTGCGAGCATTGCGGCAGCAATATCAGCCCTGATGGGACCAGTTGTCCTCAGTGTGGTTTTGAAATTCCCAAACCGAGCGCCTCAAAAAAGAGCGCCAAAGTGGTGCCATTTCGTCCGCGCAAAAAGGCGCGCCGTCCGGTACCATCCAAAAAGCGCCCTCCTACTCCCACGTTTTTTTGGTGGTTTATTGCCATTTTAGCAGCGGCCATCGTCTTGCCCTATATTGTGCCAATGCATCCGTAATGGTGTTAAACCGCTTCGTCTGTCCATTGTGTCCCGTTATGACGCGCCACATGGGGAGCCCCTTGACGGATGGTCCGGATTTGCACGGCTGCACCCCATAATCTTTGCGCGATTTGCGCAAGCGCAAATGGCAATTGATAGAAGTCAAGTTCTCGACCATCATCGTTATGCCAAAGCGACAGTTCTCCTGTACTCTTGGTGATGTCCTCCATGACGTGGATATAGGGCACGCCCCCGTGTTCAACGTCTTGGATGAGTTGCTGGCGGATTTTTTCTACATCCGCAGCGACAGCGGCATTGCCGGCATCTTTCTCCCGGTATACCCCGAGTTGTGCCGTTTGGGCGATTTCTGGTGTCAGCGCACCTCGAATGAGTCCGACGTCATCCCAAAAATCGCGCGCTTGGAAAACTCCAGCCAATCCTTGCTCGCGGTAAATCGCTTGGTACAGAAGACTGCCCAACACATAGGGATTTAACGTCGGCGGATGCACTTCGAGCAATTTGGCATTTAAAGCGGCCACATCCCACAACCGATCTCCCGTGAGCGCCAGATGGCGCAAAATTCTTGTGTGCCAAAACGTCGCATAACCTTCATTGCTAATTTTGGAAATCTGTTGGGGCCAAAAATACTGGGCTTCGGCCCGTAACATCAAAAGGACCTCGCGCTCCCAGTCCTGCAATACCGGGCTATAACGGGCAACGAATCCAATAACGTCCGCCGGATCCGTGCCAACTGCCTGGCTCGCGTTCACAGGTCCCAAAAAGTCGGCCAACACCAAGCCTGCATCAATTAAACTTTCGACGCGTTCGGTCCCATATTCCTGGCGCATGGCTGCCAAATAGCGAGCATGCCGCGCGGTTTGATGCAAAATCAAGCGATTTGTCGGCGCAAACAGGCGCGAATGCCCAAAGAAATCGACATGGGCCATCACATGGGCTACAATTAACATTGCTTGCGCGGACGTGCTACTGCGGTCGATAAAGGCAAAATAGGGACGGCTGTTAATCACCAACTCATAGATATGCGACAGACGGTAATCATAGGCCGTCTTCAGACGGCCAAAACTTTTGCCAAAACTCCAGTGCGCGTAGCGAATGGGCAGCCCTTGATACGAGGCCAAGGCTTGAATATCTTCTCCGTCTACCAGTTCAAAGTGAATGTGGTCGCAACTCAGCCCTAACAACTCCGCGACCGGCCAGACCGTATCCACCAACTCATTAAGCGTGCTGGGCGTGATCATGCGGGCCTCCATCCTTTGCAAAGTAGTACTCGAGCGCGTGGAAAATATCTTCCTTTTGCCGCAATAAGGTCACTCCGATTCCGGACGCCTCCGCGAACGCTTGATAAAGGGGCGAGGGGTTGCGATCGGTATCGTGAATCTCGCCATACCCAAAGAGATTGGTCTCTTGCGCCAACATCCCCCCAATTTCCACCGCCAAAGCATTATCCGACGTCAGATTCCCCCCATCGGTAAAATGAAAGGCATAGCGATTGTAACGGTCGGCCGGATAACGGTCGGCTAAGATATCCAACGCTAAGCGGTATACCGACGACGACACTGTTCCCCCCGAGGAGCCACGGCGGAAAAAATTCTCTTCGTCGACCTCCCGGGCGCGCACATCGTGCGCTAAAAACACAATATCAACGCGCGGGTAATTGCGGCGGAGAAATTCCACCGTCCAAAAGAAGAAGCTTTTGGCCAAATATTTTTCAAACGTGCCCATCGATCCCGATGTGTCCATCATCGCCACGACCACAGCGCCGCCTTCTTCTTGCGGCAATTCATCATACCGCCAATAGCGAAAATCCTTCGCAATCAACGGTGGCGCCGCCTCTTGACGATGGAGGGCACGGCGTTTGAGACTCTCACGCAACGTGGGCCGTCGAACCCATTGGCTTTTAGGACCGGATGTGGACCAACTTTGGGGACGATCTTCATATCCATTGCCTAAAGACCGCTTCTGCGGATCCAAATCGGGCAAGCCTAGGCGTTCAAAGACAATGTCGGCAGCGTCCTCGAGCGTAATCGTTGTATCTTCCACATCCATCCCGGGCTCGTGTCCGCCTTCATGCCCCGGTTCCGCATTACTGCGGCCTGGTTGACCCCCTTGCGCGCTGTCTGCGCCCATTTGACCGACGCTTTGGGCTTGCTGCCGGTCAAAGCAAATGCGAAATTCACGCAATAGTGGCAAGGGCACATTGATGACCTTGCGGCCATCAGACAACGTAATTTGTTCATCGGAGACCAAGTCCGCCAGATTGGCCTTGACCGCTTCCCGCACCTTTTGGTCATGGCGCCACTGATCGCGATGAACGGCATGATATTGAAAGGCTTCGCCCCACCCAATACTATATCGACGATCGTTCACCGGTTGAGCAACCCCCCCACATGATGAATGGCTTTGGCCGCGCACCGGGGGCAAAATTGGCCTGAGGCCACCAACACTTCCGCCGCTTGTTCGACACGTTCCAAGGTCTTAGGGTCAGGATTTAAGGACTGAGTGGTAATTTTGACAACGTCACGAAGGTCATCAAAGAGTTTATTCTCTAAGGCTTGTTGGAGCCGTGGGTACTCGCGCAGAGCCAGAGTTTCCCGCCGTGCCTTGGCCAGTTCAATGCGCGCAAAAATTTCTGACCGAAACGCGGGCGCTTGCAAGGCCGAGACACTTAAATGCTCCTCGACCGACCGCATCAGAGTCTCATCGGCGGCTTTATGCTCGCTATAGCGTATCACGTGGTCCAAATAATTGCGGTACAACCGGTCCAATTCGTCGCTCCAGTCGTCGGCGAAAGCGGCCAGCACCGCGTGTTCAATCTCTTGGTCATATAAACTTTTCGCCGTTTGCAACCAGTCTGCCAAATCTGTGCGCAGTGTCCTATCGCCAAAGGGATTTTGGTCCAAGCCCGTGCGCAGCGCCTCAAACACATCGAGGGCATCAATACATTCGCGTCCAGGATCGGCACACAATGCCGCTAACCGGTTAATGACGTAACGGGGGTCGAGTCCCGTCATGCCTTCGCCCAAGGCCCGTGCCTCTTGCATCATGGCCACCGTTTCGGGGTCGGACGGCGCTTTGTGATAGGTCAGCATCTTGCTTAACCGGTCATGGCCGGGTTTAGGCAATTCTTTCAAGCGCGACAAAATCGCCACGTGGGCGGCGGCTTTGAGCGCGTAGCCGCTTAGGTGAATGGCGGGCTCTTTATAGGGAGCTAACATCTTGTCATAGATTTGGACCTCTGCGGCGGTATTCAAATTGTATGGTACAGGGACGATAAACATCCGCGACAACAGCGCTTCATTGCGGGGATTTTGCAAAAAGGCACGAAACTCGTGCTCGTTGGTATGGCCAATGACCACTTCATCGGCCGAAATCAACTGGAAACGCCCGGTTTTGACATTGCCTTCCTGACTCAAAGATAACAGCTGGTAGAGAAACTTTTCATCAAGTTTGAGCATCTCTTGAAACTCGACTAGCCCTCGATTCGCAATATTTAATTCCCCATCAAAACGAAACGCCCGGGGGTCAGACTCGGCGCCGAATTCCGCTAAGCCTTGAAAGTCGACGGATCCGGTTAAATCCGCAATATCTTGCGACTTCGGGTCCGATGGCGCGTAGGTTCCAATCCCAATGCGGCGCTGTTCGGACAAAACCACCCGTTCAACCGGAACTTGCCCAATATGTCCCTGATAGGTATTTTGCACACGCCATTGACACACCGGACACAAATCGCCTTCTATGGCAACGCCTAACTCCAGCTCCAATTGCGAGCGTTGGCTGGTAGGAATGAGGTGGAGCGGTTCTTCGTGCATTGGACAACCCGCGATACCGAACAAGATGCCCTCAGGGCTCTGTGTAAATGCTTCCAGCCCCCTTTTGAGCAGCGTGACTAGGGTTGATTTGCCGCCACTGACCGGTCCGACCAGCAGCACAATCCGCTTCTTCACTTCAAATCCGCGCGCTGCAGGGCGCAAATATTCCTCCACGAAACTTGTAATCGCGGTGTCAATCCCAAATAAATGGTCAGTAAAAAATGGATAGCGGTGATCGGGACTGCCCGCCCCGTACTGCATGACCATGCGCCACAGGCGCTGGTGGGCATTGTCTGCGACTTCGGGGCGCGCGCGCACAAAATCGAGATATTCACTGAAAGTACCGGACCACTCCCCAAGCGGCAATGGCGCCATGCGTTCTGAGCTTCCTGCATTTTGACCGGACAACAAGGAAATCCCCTCCTCATAGTGGGTGATGGTTCTGTCCTAGTGTCTCCCAATATCGTCCACTTTATCCGTTTGTTGCCAACTCAGCGAAACCAATGATTTTTCTTCATGTAGACCAGCAACACCGCCGTAATTAAAAACATCACGGTCAAGGAATACCAATAGCCATAGTGCCAATGCAGTTCAGGAATATAAAAGTTCATCCCGTATATCGACGCCACAGTAGTTGCCGGTAAGGCCAACACGGAGATAATGGTCAAGAACTTCATGACTTTATTAATTTCATTGGACTGCATGCCTGAATAGGCTTCCACCAAGCCCTCCAAGCCATCACGGTATGATTCAATATCGCTTAGGACTTCTTGGGCCTGGCTATATAAGTCCTCAAAATAGGGCCGGTTGCGCGCCGCAACATAACGGATGTGCTCTTTCAACAACGCATAAATTTTGAGTTCCGGGCGCACGACATTGTAGAGCCAGTACGTTTTTTTGCGCAGTGCCACAATATCCAAGGCTAAATTGCGGTACGGTTCCTTGAGCAGTCTGGCGTGCAATTTTTCAAATTGGTCGCTGATGTGATGCGTTGCCGTGTAAAAGTGATGAAGGTGGCCGTATAAGAGGCGGTACAGAGCGAAATCAATCCCTTCATCCAGGGATTCATCATGCAAGATATGCTGCCAAGCTTCTTCGACAATCCCGTTATCCCCGTCAAAGTGCGTGGTTACTAAAAAGTTTTGGCCGAGAAATATCCCAATCGGTTTGGTGTGGTCAGGAAAGGTATCTTGCACGGGGTCAGAAATCACCATGACAACCGCGTCTTCTTCAATTAAAAAGCCCGAGCTGCGGCGTCCTCCATGTAAGACGCGCTCCACGGCTAAGGGGTGTGCCGTGTATAAGCGCCGCACCACGCCAGCTAGGTCCGATTCTTCACCTTGGGGGATATCGATCCATAAGGCTTGTGCCTGTTTAGGCCACTGGGTAGTTTCATGGCTATGCTCCTGGTGCTTTCCCACCGACATGTACCGCGGCATCATCCTGGCCTCCTTCCGTCGTCTTGTCTTGGTCAGAATCCCCGATCCCGTCACCATGTATGCCTGGCTGGGAAATGACCCACAATAAGGCCGTTCGATTGTCAGCAACGACGCTTAGACTGCAAAGGAGGATACCATGTCCAGTTCAGGTCCTATTAACTGGACCCCTATGATTGTGGGGTTCACCGCGGGGTTTCTCTCCCGCCTCATTTCCCTCAGATCCGGCCGGACTCACTATCCCGGCTACCCTTCGGGCTATATCTCGCAGATTGCTTTGGCAGTCATTGCCGCGATGATTGGATCAAGCATCCTCACCTCGCTATTAGGCAAGGAATTCACTGCGGCGACGTTTTTAACACTGGCTGCCACCCAATTTCGCGACGTGCGCAATACCGAACGCAAAACCTTGGAGCAAGAAGAGCATTTGATTTTAGTGTCCCGGGGGGCTGGATATATCGAAGGGATTGCCATTACCTATGAAGCCCGGAACTATTTAGCCATGTTGGTCGCACTCCTAGGTTCGGCACTCACATTGGCCGGGGGACTCACGGTGGGCATCATTGGCAGCGTCATCGTCTTGATCATCTCGGAAATCTTCATGTCTGGTAAGCGCGTGGGTGATCTTATCGATGTGCAGCCAGCCAAGATTAGCTTTGACAAAGGGTCACTGCTGTACGCAGGGGACGTCATGATGATGGAAGTAGGACTCCCCCATTCCCGTGAGCGTTACGAAAAAGAGGGGCTCGCCGTCGTCTTAACGCCTAAGGACGAACGCGGTCAAGCCATCTTGTGGAACGTCTCGCAGCGTCAAGCTATTACATATGAGGCGGCTGCAGCGGTCGGGGCACAAAAAGATATCGGGTACCCTGAACAAAGCCCGTTGTGCCGGATGGAGATGCCCGCTGGCACGGGAAAAGCCGGCCTATCGATTTTGCCGGTCGACCGCGATATGGCCAAATTGATTAAAGCCATTAAAAACACCCCCGTGCTCGAATCCGATAAATGGAGCAAAATGAGTAGCCCGGTCCTGAAACGGAAGGAGATGTAGACAATGGCTGACGCCCCAACGCCCGTCATGTTTGCGATTGTCACCACTAAAAAGGATTCGGTGACGGGAGGCATGGCTCCCATTTTCATCGCGGAAGATGACCAAGAGCGCGAACGCATCGCCATGTGGATTTCGCGCATTACCAATGCCATCGTGCATGATTTGCACAATGGCACGCTCATTTTAACCGTGAATCAATCCTCGTAGTGGCTCGTGCGGGACATTTCTGATACCATAAAAAGGTACCCGAGAGGAGCCACGCACTGTCCCATGGAACTTATGGAAGGCCTTTTAACCCGTCGCACCATCCATCTTTTTCGGCCCGGTCCCGTGCCACAGGCCGTGATTGAAGCCATGCTCGAGGCCGCTGTGCAAGCGCCCAATCACCACATGACTCAACCCTGGCGGTTTGTTGTCCTCCAGGGTGACAGTCTTGCCCAATTAGCCCGCATTCGCTACCACGTCGCGTGGCATAAGGCCGTGTCCCAAAATCGTCCGGACCCCGAAAGACTGGCCATGAAAGCCCAAAACGATTATATGGCCGTGCCCGTGATTATCGGCGTCATTCAACAATTGGCTTCAGATCCCCACCGACAAGAAGAAGACTACGCGGCGGTGAGTTGCGCGACGTACGGGATGCTCTTGGCTGCTTGGAGTTTTGGTGTGGGTACCCATTGGGCAACCGGCGGCATTACCCAAGCGCAAGACGCCCGCGCCTTACTGCAGGTACAAGACCATGAGCGTATTACCGGATTTATTCGCGTCGGATATCCGGCGACCGTGCCCGAGGTTCCTCGTGACCCGGCCACCCACCGTACGCTTTGGTTATCATAGCGCGTTAGAAAGGAGCGGCTATGCCTAAAAGTCCCATTTACACCCGAAATGGTGACAACGGAGTTACCCGTCTTAGCACCGGTCAAAAAATCGAGAAACATTCGCAGCGTGTCACGGCGTATGGGACATTATATGAGCTCAACGCCTTTATTGGGCAAGCCCGTGCCCATTTGTCCAACGCCAGACCGGCAAATCCTCCAGCGCCCTGGGAAGAACTGGAGCGCTTTTTACATGATTTGCAGCACCGTCTCTTTTTAGTGGGGGCAGACCTCTCCTCCCTTCAAGAGCGGGCCGAAACAGCGAAAACCCCCGCCAGTCTTACGAAACAGTTGGAAGCGTTAGCCGATCTTTTGCGCGACAACACCCCACCCTGGCGGCCTTTTACCATTCCAGAGGGAACGCTCGCGGCCACCAGCTTGTATGTGGCCACCACGGTGTGCCGGCGGGCCGAGCGGGAAATTTGGCGTCTCAACAAAATTGAGCCGGTGGAACACAACGTGATGACCTTTATGAACCGACTCTCCGATGTCCTATTTGCGGCTGGACGTTATGTCAACGCCCAATTAGGTGTCCATGAAGAAGCCACCCGCCAGCCCGATCTCTATTAATAGCCAAAGACGTGGGAATACCCACGTCTTTGGCTGATTTTGTTTAGCGGTATGACGCCCCCGGTAATTGGCTATACTTCCGGTGGCAGGAGGTCATACGTACTATGCTCAAAGCATCAACGACAGTCCACAAAATTATTACCGCCATGATTGTTGTCGCGATCGTATTGCTCGAGACACCAGCGCCTTACGGGCATCAAGGGATTTCTCCGCGCTATTTAAGTGTTGCCCTCGGCGCAGGCCTTATTACCGGCATCCTCGGGGCGTTGGTTGACCGGACGGTCGGCTACCGTCAGGCTTTATTCGAGCGGTTTCTCGTGTGGGGCACCATTACCATGGTGACCGTCTATTTTAGCGGCTTTTTTCTCCCCGGGCTTCACATCTCCACCATCGCCACCGCAATAGCCGCCTTGGCCACGGCCTTGCTCGAAATCTTACTCCCCGCCTCGGCGGCTTAAACCTCAAATAAGGGGAGCGTCCACCGTCCCCGTACTAAGCTAAGCCATAAGAAGGCTAAGCCCAGCCATAACAGGCCCATGAGCCACCAAGGCGCGCCAAACACCATGCCCGCTCCAAATAACACGGAATACCAAGGAATCACGCGCCCGGCCCAAAAGTGAAAACAATGGGTTTCCTTGGCCGCCATGATCGCACTGCCCGCAATCGTTAAAGCCCATGCGCCCAATGACCAAAAGGGCCATAGCACTAACCCTAAGACCACCAAACTTCGTACAATCCACCGCCACTGCTTCAGCCACACTAGGAAAGTCCAGCCTGCCACAGCCAGTCCGGCACTGACCAATCCCTGAATCCAAAACATCGCCTGCTCTGCCCGCATCAAGGTCGCTACGGCCGCGGCCACCATGGCCAATGCGGTCCATCCCAAACTCATCCGGTACACTTTGTCACGCTTGGCCGGATACGGGGGCATAATAATGCCTGGGGGCGGCGTCAAATGTTTAATCAGTTCCTCGCGTGATATCTTGGCCATCGGTCCACACCCTCTTTGTTTCAATCCGGCGTCCACACCCGGACACCATGGGCAACGCCCGCAGGGCCTGAAGACTCTGCCACGATCCTTGCAGGCGAATCCCGTCCACCCTAAATGCTTTGCCCTGATCATTGCCCACAATCACTGCATGCGGGCCCGGAAAATCGCGCTGCAAAGACTTCAGCTGCCGTTGCCACCATGATACATCTTCTAGGCGTCTGGTGGTACGAATATAAATAGGACCTTGTGCCACCGGCCATTCCATGCCAAATGACTGCACGGCATCCACTTGTTGCAAAGAGGCGTCTTGTTCGGTGTCGAATAAGCTCAGCTGCCCCGTCTTTAGCAATCGTCCCGGTAAACGGCCTAAGGCACCCGAAGCCGCAACTAATTCCGCGATACGAGACTGCGTCACACGGCTAATGCGTTCAAAAGCCTCGGACTTCGACTGAAAGGATTTCCGCTCGCGTTCGGCAATGATGCGCTGGGCCATCTCTGGACTCACTCCGCGAATCAGCGTGAGCCCGGCAACAATTCCTGAAGGCTCGGCCACGAAATCGACATGACTGCGCGTCACGTCCGGCGGCCAAAGCACAATCCCTTGGGATACAGCGCGTTTAGCTTCTTGAGTCAGCTTGTCGACACCAATCGTGGAGAATTCGGCCGCCCAAAATTCCACAGGATAATGCGCCTTCAAATACGCCATATAATAACTAAATAACCCATAGGCGGCGGCATGCGATTTGTTAAACCCATAATCCGCAAAGGCCATAATACGGCCCCAAATCTCTCGAATTTCCTCACGGCTCCACTGTTTGCCTTGCGCTCGCGCAGTAAAATCGCCTTCCATCTGTGAAAGGGTCGCATGATCTTTTTTGCTAATCGCTCGGCGAAACAAATCCGCCTCAGCCAAGGTATACCCCGCCATGGTCTGCACTAACTGCATTAATTGTTCCTGATAAACCATGACGCCGTACGTGTCATGGCACACGGTCCCAAAAATATCGTGGGGAACGGGTTCTTGCCCGGCCCGCCGCGCCAAGTACGTCCCAATAGCGTCCATGGGACCAGGTCGGTACAGCGCAACGACGTCGATAATCTCCTTGGCATGGCGCGGCTTCATACGCTGCATGAGTTCGCGGACGCCGTGCCCATCCAGTTGAAAAACCGCGTCGGTGTCGCCCCGCGCTAGTAATCCCAATGTCAAAGGGTCCGCCCCATCCACCGTGTTAAAGCCATGCTGGTGGCTGACTCCTATCCGCTCCGCCACACTTAATGCCCGCAATCCCAGCACATCGAGCTTCAACAGCCCCAGCTTTTCAACCGAGACCATGTCCATCTGCGTCACCAAATGGCCGTCCGGTCCCTTGACACATGGCACGAGCTGGGCTAAAGGCCTATCCGACAAGACCACGCCCGCCGCGTGAATCGAGCTATGGCGAGGCAATCCCTCCAAAGCACGGCTCACCCGCCACCAGCGTCCACTTGGATCAATTGCCAAAGTCCTGGGCTTGAGGTCCCCGGCAATCTCCTCTAAGCGCAGCCCCGGCGTTTGGGGAACGTTTGCCATGACAGCATTCACCTGCGCGGCAGGAATCTGTAGCACCCGCGCCACATCCCTTAAGACAGCACGCGCCCCCAGCGTGCCATAGGTGCCGATTTGCGCCACCCGGTCTGTTCCCCAACGCTGGCGGAGATATTCAATGAGCTGATACCGCTTGGTAAAATCAACGTCCAAATCGATATCGGGCAACGTCCGTCGATGAGGATTTAAAAACCGCTCGAATAACAGACCGTGTTCTATGGGATCGATACTGGTAATGCCTAAGCACCGCGCCACAAGACTGCCGGCAGCCGAGCCGCGCCCCGGTCCCGTCAAGATCCCATGCGTACGCGCATACTGCACCAAATCTGCCACGATAAGAAAATAGGAAGCATAGCCCATAGAGACAATGATGTTCAGTTCGTGCTGCAAACGCGCCTCATAGGGTTCTTTGGGCGTAGGGTTCCAGGCATTCAGTCCCATTTTGGCTTGATAGACCAATTGCTCTTGGTCCTGGCTTGGGGTTTCCAAGAAAACAGGCAAACGCGCCCGTTCTTGGGGCAACACAGACGGCGGCAGTTCCTGAAACAACAAGGGCCGCCACTCGACAGGATAGGGCGCTAAAACGCTCTGGGGAGAAGACGCGGAGCACGCACCGGGTTGGGGTAGATGCTCGCCCATGTGCATCAAAATCTGGTACGCATCTTCTTCTCCGGCGTGATAACGGACGGGACACGCGGGAATCCACGGTAATCCATGAGACGCCTGCTCGGGCCGAAGTTCTTCTACTAATCCGCCAAATTTCAAGGCCTTCACTGCTGGCCATAGGCGTTGGTCTTCATAACTGGCGGCCGGCAGCACCAACAGCAAATGGGGACTAGCCAGGCGATCTAGTTCAGTGGGCACGCCTTCTTGGACCATGGTGCACAGAAGCTGCCATCCGTCAGGGCTTTGGGCATAGAGCATCACATGCAGGTCCGGAGCCAGTGCCACGGTCATACCCAACCATGTCGCCATGTCCAAATGCGCAGCGCGGCGGCTGAACAATTCAGCCGCCGCTAGAGACTGGAAATCCGCCAGCCCCACCGTGCGGTAGCCCAACCGCTTGAGCTCCGCCAATCCTTTATCGATATCCCAACTGGACCGCAATAACGAATACGCGGACCAAATGTTAAGCAGCGGGAAAGACTCCATAGCCTACAACCGCTGAATCTTTTCACGCTTGCGTAGCGTCTTATCCAATGTGGCTTTGCGTAGTCGAACCGATTTCGGTGTAATTTCGACCAACTCATCCGACTTCACATACTCTAGCGCCACATCCAAGGTGAGGGGTCTGGGAGGACTGAGATGGACCCCTTCATCAGACGTCGAGCTCCGCATATTGGTCACGTGCTTCTTTTTGCAGACGTTGAGCTCCAAATCAGTCGGACGGCTATTCTCACCCACGACCATGCCAGCATAAACGGGAGTCCCTGGCCCCACAAACAAAATCCCGCGCTGTTGGGCATTGTCCAAGGCATACGATGTCGTCACGCCAGCCTCGATGGCAACGAGCGCTCCACGAGGTGCTTCTTCGATCGGGCCAGAATACGGCTGATAGCCTTCAAACAAATGATTCATGATCCCATAGCCGCGCGTCTGGTTGACAAAGGCCGTGCGAAATCCTAACAAACCCCGAGCTGGAATAATAAATTCTAAACGGGTCTGGCTTGGCCCGGCTTGCCCCATATGCAACATTTCCGCCTTGCGGGGCCCTAACAATTCCATCACCGGTCCTACGTACTCATCGGGCACGTCCAGATACAAATGCTCAATGGGTTCCATAAGTCCTTCAGGCGTCTGGTGCATGATGACTTCCGGTTTCGAGACTTCCATTTCATACCCTTCACGGCGCATCTGCTCCAACAAAATGCCTAAATGGAGTTCACCACGTCCAGACACCCGAAACACTTCCGCATCCTCAGTCTCTTCCACGCGCAAGGCCACATTGCGCTCTTGTTCACGCATCAAGCGGTCGCGCAGATGCCGTGACGTGACGTACTGGCCTTCTTGTCCGGCGAAGGGACTGGTATTGACGCCAATTAAGATGGTGAGAGTAGGCTCATCCACCACAATCGGCGGGAGCGGTGCTGGGTTATCCGGATCGGTAATGGTTTCTCCAATGTTGACATCAGGAATTCCAGCCAGCGTCACGATATCGCCCATCCGTGCCGATTCCAACTCTATGCGTTTGAGCCCTAAACGGCCAAATATTTTGCTGAGCCGCGCCCGCCTGACCGCGCCGTCATGGTCCACCACACCGACGGTTTGATTCAGCGATACTTGCCCTTGGGTGATGCGTCCAATCGCCATCCGTCCCAAGTAATCATCGTGATCTAACGTGGTGACCAAAATTTGCAAGGGGGCGGTGTCATCCCCCACGGGAAACGGAATTTCTTGCACAATCGTATCAAACAGCGGTTTAAGAGATCCATCGGGCAAAATCACCGGTTCCAGAGACGCAATTCCCTGTTTGGCTGACGCGTAGAGCACCGGGAATTCCAATTGCTCATCAGTGGCTTCCAGATCAATAAACAATTCTAAGACCTGGTCAATGACTTCATGGGGCCTGGCCCCCTCCCGGTCCATCTTATTCAACACCACAATGGGCTTAATCCCGGCTTTGAGCGCTTTTTGCAGCACATAACGGGTTTGGGGCATCGGCCCTTCATTAGCATCGACCACCAATAACGCCCCATCCACCATACTTAGAATTCGCTCGACCTCGCCGCCAAAGTCAGCGTGCCCAGGTGTGTCGACAATGTTAATGGTGATGTCTTCATATTTAATGGCCGTCGTTTTCGACAAAATGGTAATCCCGCGTTCCCGTTCGAGGTCATTCGAATCCATCACGCGGTCGGTCATTTGACTCGGGTCCCGAAAAATTCCACTTTGCCGCAACATGGCATCGACCAAGGTCGTCTTTCCATGGTCCACGTGGGCAATAATGGCTATATTGCGTATATCTCGCCGTTCCAACTTGCTAAGCCCTCCTGATCGAATGCTTTGGACGCCTGTAGAATCTAGAGGCTTTCCACAATTTCACGAAATCGTCGTCCGCGTTCCTCAAAGTTGTTGAACATATCATAACTAGCTGACGCCGGCGACAGCAAAACCGTATCTCCTGGTTTGGCCACGCGGCGCGCTTCCCGTATCGCATCGTCAAACGTCGCGGCACGAATAACTGCTATTGTACTATAACGAGCCACAGCTTGCGCAATTTTCTCCTGCGTTTGCCCTAACACCACCACGTGATGCACGGTACTGTGCGCAATCGCCTGCCCAAGCGCATCATAATCCAGATGCTTGTCATAACCGCCCGCAATCAGCACGAGCGGACTCGATAACGCTTTTAATGCCGCCATGGTGCGGTCGGGGGCTGTGGCAATCGAGTCATTAATATACAAAATGTTATCATGTTCGCGCACTTTTTCCAAACGGTGTGGCACCCCTGAAAAACCCGCAATGGTGTCGGCCAGCGCTTGACTATCTCCGCCCGCCATTTTCACGGTGGCCACCGCGGCCAAAACATTAAGCACATTATGCGCGCCGGGCAAGCGCACCTGGTCTACGGCCACAATAGGTTGCACCTGCCCATGGACATCGCGGTACATGATCGTATCATTATCAATGAAGCTTCCGGTTTGTTGGTGATCCTGGAATGCAAAGAACACCAACTGGCCCGCATATTGCGTAAGCAGCGGGGTAACGGCCGGATCGTGATAAGGAACGACCGTCCATCCATCTGGACCCTGAAAACGGAAAATGTGCGATTTAGCGGCCCCATACGCTTGCATCGACTCGTGGATATCTAAATGGTTAGGAGATAGATTTAAAAAGGCCGCGCCATGTGGACTATGCTCCACCAATTCGAGTTGAAAACTTGATAGTTCCATCACAACCCAACTCTGGGGAGTAATCTGCGCCAAATCCCCTAAAAGGGAGCGTCCAATATTTCCACCCACAAACACCGGATGACGTCCATCGGTCTTCAGCGCTTCACCTACCAGGGTCGTTGTGGTCGTCTTTCCTGCAGAACCGGTAATGCCGATAACAGGGGCGGGACAATGCGCCAAAAATAGGTCCGTTTCGCAAGTGATGCGAGCGCCTTGGGCACGCAAAGCCTCGATCGGAGCAAGCGTCTTCTTCATACCCGGTGTGAGATAGACGACATCAGGATGCTCTGCTTGAGCCAGACGGTCCAAGTAATCGGGTCCAGCATACAAGGCCTGGGGTTCGCCTAAATGACGCTCTGCAATCAAACGAGCTAGCTCCTCCGCGGGCTTTTTGTCCGCCACTACGACCTTATAGCCATGCTCCTGCAAAAATGGGAGGAGGGGCTGGTTATTGATTCCCAGCCCCACCACCGCGGCGACAGGTTGTCGGCTCATCGAGCCTCCTCCAACAATGCCGCCATACGGTCGAGCCCTGTTTCGATCCGTTCCATGGATGTGGCATAAGACATCCGGAAATAATTGGGCATACCAAACCCAGACCCTGGCACGACGGCAACATCGGCCAGTTCTAGCCAAGCCAGCGCCAAATCGTCGGCATTTTGCACCAAACGCCCGCGAATCGTTTCGCCAACCCAGCCTTCCATGTTTACCCATACATAAAAGGCTCCTTGGGGGGTGGCTACGCTCAGCTTGGGCATCGTGTTTAGGCGTCCAACAATATAACGCCGCCGTCTGTCAAATTCCCGCTGCATCACCGTCACGGCTTCTTGCGGCCCGGTCAAGGCTTCCAATGCCGCATACTGGGAAATCGTGGAGGGATTGGAGGTAGACTGCGACTGCAACGAGGACATCGCTTTGATAATATGTTTGGGACCCGCGGCATAACCAATACGCCAGCCGGTCATGGCATACGATTTGGAGACTCCGTTAATCAAAATCGTCCGGTCTTTCATGCCATCAAATTTGGCGATTGAGGCATGCACCGCATCATCATAAATCAATCGGTTGTAGATTTCATCGGAAATCACCCACAAATCATGATCGATGACAAAACGGGCAATATCCTCCAAGACGGAGGGGCGAATGACGGCTCCTGAGGGATTGCTGGGCGAATTTAGAATCAATCCCTTAGAACGCGACGTCACAGCCGCGGCTAGGTCATCGACCCGCAATTCGCCTTCGTGAGAGGGCGCAATGGGCACATACTCGACGGTTCCTTCCGCCAACGTAATTTGTTCGGGATAGGTGACCCAGTAAGGGACTGGCAGAAGCACCCCATCTTGTGGGTTGATGAGCGCCATGGTGGCGTTGTAAAGAGAATGTTTGGCGCCAACCGATACCAAGATTTCTTCATTGGTGTACTGCACGCCGGTATCAGCATAAATCCGCTCACAAATGGCCGATTTTAATGCTTCAATCCCACCGACCGCAGTATAACGCGTATGACCGTGATTGATCGCCTTGATCCCGGCATCGCGGATATTTTCTGGCGTATCGAAATCGGGTTCGCCCGCGCCGAAATTCACCACATCCCGCCCTTGCGCTAATAACGCCTTGGCCTTGGAGTCAATGGCCATTGTCGGTGACGGTTTCAATTCCTGAACCCGCTTTGATAAAGATACTGCACTCACTATGACTGCCTCCTCCACAACGTCCCTTGAGCATTAACGCTCCTTTATAGCGTACGATCAAAAAGCTGATCATTCCATAAATCTTGCAACAGCTGCCGCAATTGATCCGTGACGAGCGCAATGATGTCGTCGCCTTTGGCGCGGGTTGCAGGCCGACCATCTCCCGTCGTCGCGTGCCGGAGACTTTTGTCAGTCAAGCCTGGACCTTTCATCCGGTAGCGAGCGCGAAAGGGATTAAACGATGCATCTTCCATGTGAACGAGGTCCGGCCGAATCGCCAACATCACGGAGGTTTCATCCTCCCCCGCATGACCTTGGCCCGTCGTGATCGTCAAGATTTGCTCACGGTAGTCCAACCACCAGTTCACCAAGATGACCGTCACTTGCTCGGCGGCAATGGCTTCCATTGCCTGTTGCAGGGCGGAGATATTCCCCCCATGGCCATTAAGTAAAATGAGGTGTTTAATGCCCCAATTTGCCGCCCCAATCCCAATCTCTTCGACATAACGGCGAAAGGTATCGGCCGATACAGAAATCGTGCCGGGCCACTCGGCTAATTCCTGCGTATGTCCATATGGCACAGGCGGGAGAATTAACACCCGGTCCGGAAATTCGGATTCGATGCGCTCCGCAAAATGCCATGGCGCCATGTTATCTGTCCCTAAGGGGCAGTGTTGTCCATGAGCCTCTACGCTGCCGGTCGGAAGGATTGCCGTCGTGATACGGCCAATGGTATCACGAAAGTGTTTCGTCGTTAAATTGTCCCAATACATATCCTTCTGCCTTTCTCTGATCATGCGGACCCTGCCTGGCAATGGGAACTTGGCGGCTATTCTTTGGACGCGGCCGTCCGTGTTTTTTTCTCTACGAGACCTCTTTCACGCGCCATCTGGCTCACCACCGCGCCGATAGCCCCGGTTTCCTTGGAAGACAATCCGCCCCAGCCCAGTTCTTCCACTTTCGTGATAAGGTCCAGCTTGCGAGCCGCTTCCCACTTTAGAGCCATTCGCTCTGCGGCCCGTGGATCAATGCGAGACTCTTTTTTCAGTTTACCAGGTTGGTCGGCGCTACGGGATCCTTTTGGCATGAGATTCCCTGCCTTTCTTAATATATGTCAACGAGTCACTAGCTGAGCTTACGCTCAGTGCATCCCCCTTTTGGGCGCCGTAATCCGTCGGTTTCCTCATATTTTGGCATTAGACACGTCTGGAACCCTAGGGTCTTACCGCGTTCGCTTAGGATTAGACACTCTTGCCATGGTGCCATGCTTTGTATTCGAGTCTTTAAATCAATGGAATGAAGCCTCATCCGTGCCCCTTTCCTAGCGATTCGTATATAGATGATTTTGCCAGTTTGCCCCATAAACAGCCTTATTCATACGTCAAAACTTACGACGCCTCCATGCTTCCACCTAAGAAACCTTTAAGCATTGCGGCATCCCATGGGCTTAGCTATCCTTCGTCTTGGTTCCCTCAGAAGCCGTTCTGATGGACTTATCCAAGTCTGATCATCGTTAATCAATTGATCAAACGGAGCCACCTTCCTGTGTCATCATGCCACCGCTTCTTAGGGCCATTGGCCGGTCGTCCACGGGCGGGCACTCCACAGGCTGTCACCGAGCAGGTCTGCCGTCAGGCAGACACGGGTGAGGAGCTCCTCACCGAACTCTCGGCCACGGTTCGCAAATTAATCGCCGCATTGATGTCGCGGTCGTGGTGTGTGTGACATTCTGGGCACGTCCACTCCCGCATAGCGAGCGGCATTTTCGGCATTTTGTATCCACACGCGGAACACGTTTTGCTGCTCGGATACCAACGGCTCACGATGACCACCGTTTTCCCGCATTGGGCCGCTTTGTATGCGAGTTGCCGACGGAATTCCCCAAAGCCCATATCAGCAATCGCCCGGGCGAGAGGATGATTTTTGAGCATCCCGGCGACGTTCAGGTCCTCGATGGCAATGACATCGAAGCGCTGCACGAGATCGGTGGTCAGTTGGTGTAACGCATCCGCCCGGATATTCGCAATCCGCGCATGGAGTCGAGCCATGCGCCGCTGCGTCTTTCGCATATTCTGGGACAAGGGCATGGGCATCCCTTTCGGGGTGGGCTGGCCGGGCTGAAGCCCGGCGCGGACTTTGGCGACTTCCATCTGGCGACTGAATTGTTTCGATAACCGCCGAAGCTGTGCCAAGGCGTCCGCATAGGCTTTCGGTCCCACGATCTTCTCTCCGGTCGAGAGCGTCGCCAACGCCGACACGCCCAAATCCACGCCGACTACCGCTTGGTTTTCGCGGCGGACACTGGGGGGATCGGGAAGTTCGACGGTGACGCTCAAAAACCAGCGATCAGCGGTCCGCGACACGGTGCCTGCTACCACTGTGCCGATAAATCGCAACGGTTCGTGCATGCGCACCCAGCCTAATTTGGGAATATGCACTTTTTGCCCTTTGACCGTGAATGGGTCGTTGGTGAGCGTAAAGCTGTCGTGTCGGCCCTTTTTCTTAAACGTGGGATACTCGGCGATCCCCGCAAAGAAATTCTTGAACGCTTGACCCAAGTGCATAATCGCCATCTGGGGGGCGTTCTTGGTAACCTCCAGCATCCAGGGGAAGGCGTCGCGCTTGAGTGCATTGAGTTGACGCCGCAGAGCGGCTTCGGTCGGCTTGGGCAACGTAGGATCGGCTTTCCATGCGTCGAACTGTTGTTGCCACTGATCCAAGGCCCAATTGTACGCGAAACGGGCCGTCCCGGCGGCCTTGCGGAAATACGTCTCTTGAACGTTATTCGGGTCGAGCGCAATCTTATGGGCCAGAATCATGATGACGCCTCCTCCACGGCGTGTCTCACGCCGTCGAGCAATTTTTGGTTCTTGCGGGAGCGGCTGCCGTAGAGCCGAGCCGAAAACACGGTGATTATTTCGAGGACGTCTTGAGCCAGCTCTTCCTCAAAGGTCGTGTCCTCGCCTTGATTGAGAATCACCACCTCCACCTGCTTGGCTTCGCAGATCGCAAAGACGAGCTCCGCCCCAAAGCGCAGAGACGGTCCTTATGGGTCACAACCAGCCGACCGACCCGGTCGGCGAGGATGTCATTTAAGAGGCGCTTGAGACCCTCTTTGTGATAATTCATCCCGGATCCGAGATCCGCCACGACCTCAAAGGTCCACCCTTGACGGGCACAATAGATCTCCAGCACGTGCTTTTGCCGCTCCAGATCGTCTTTCTGGTCGTGGCTCGATACGCGGGCATAGGCGACGGTTTTGCGACGCGGGCTGCGTCGGTGAAACTGGTCAGGTCGCAACCGGGCCAAGTCGTAACGCCGATACCCACCCGCTGTGCGTTCATCGGGCAACAACGTTCCTTCGTGGTCCCATCGACGTAACGTCGATGGGGTCACACCTAAAAATTCCGCCGCTTCACGAATGCCGACAAGTTTTCTATGCATACCTAAATTATACAATAATGGGTAACCATAGGTAAACTTTTAGCAAACTGTTAAAACCCCCTCCACCGTTTAAAAGATTTTTGGTGCCATCCACAACGCGGCCACAATTAAAATTCCTCCCATGATCCCGGCTTGCACACGTTCAGGAACTTTTTGGACAAACCGTGCCATTGTATAGCCCGATATCATGGACACACCGCCTAACAGTACGGCCGGCCCCCACGCTATCTCAGAACGCCAGACGTAAGCGCCCACGCCACTGGTGGCCGATACCGCCATAATGACAATCGCGGTCCCCACGGCCGTTCGCAGAGGCATTCCCAGTCCATAAATGAGCACGAGGAGATAGAGCACGCCGCCAGAAGCGCCAATCAGACCCGTGACGGTGCCAACCGCTAAACCTGCCGCCAATACCCCCAGTGCCTGCCCACCTCGCCTCGTGGGACGCTCTATTTTTCCTTGCGCCCCGGGTTCAGGCATCAGCGGAATGTTACGCCACCCGTGCTGCAAAAAATTGATGCCCATGAATAAGAGGGCAACCACAAAAATCGCCGTAAGCCACCATGTGGGTAGGACATGAGAAAGCATAGCCCCAAGCTGCGGGCCCAAAATGGCCGCTCCTAAAAGCGGCCATGCATTGCCAAGGTCGACCGCGCGATTTCTCGCATAACCTACGGCCACCACGATCGATGTCAAGACATCGACTGCTAGGCTCGATCCGACAGCCATACGCACGGGCGTATGCCAAACTTGTGTCAAAAAAGGCACGACAATGACAAAGGCACTGCCGCCCGAAAATCCAGTCAGCGCGCCCGTCAAGATGCCTACCACGCTCAGCAAAAGCCATTGTTCGAACATCGTCTCACCTCGTTGCTTTGCCTTTCTCTACTATACAACGAGGATATGAACTTAACGGGCTGTCATGGCAATCACCATGCCGATATACAGGACGTAAAAGAGGCCTGCTGCAATCAGTTCGGAGACCATAAGAGGACCTTGCCGACTTCTCAACCAAATCCATAACGCCGCAAGCCATGTGACAATGCCCGTCAGCAATTCGAGCGCATCCAGGTGCCATGGTGTAAGTCCAATGCCTAACGCGGGCACCACACTGGACTGAAAGGCCATGGCCCCCGTGACATTGCCAACGGCCAACGTATCCTTATGCCGGCGAATCCAAATCACACTGTTGAGCACTTCAGGCAACTCCGTGGCCACGGGCGTCACAATCACCGCCAGCAAAAAAGCAGACAGATGAATAATTCCTGTCATCCCATCAAGGGCTGTCACAAAAAAATGCGCGCCAATAATCAACCCCAATAGCGCCAAAACGACCTGCAATAGCGCTAACCAAAGCGGGGGATCAGGCCGGGTCGACAAGCGTAAACCTTGACTCGGATGAGACGCAGGGCCTTTCGCCTCACCGCCTCCTTTAACCAAGGCCACAGCATGAAAGGCGTAAAGTCCTAAAAGTCCTACGGCGAGATATGGATGCCACGGGCCAGGCAAAAGGCTGGCGACAATCGCCAGCCCGAATGCGACCAGAAAAAAGGCTAAGTCAGCCGTCATATGACTGCCATTTTCGACCGTTAACGACTGACGTCCTGCCCACAAAAGGCCGGCCCCAATCACCAAAAATCCCACCGTGGACAACATAAAAGGAGCCCCTAAAATCGCGCCCAACCCAATTGAGTTTTCGCTGGTCCCTTGTCCAAACAATATGGCGATAACAGGGACTAAGGTCTCTGGCAAAGCGGTCCCCAATGCCGCCAATAATGAGCCAACGGCTCCTTCATCCAAATGAAGGCGAAACCCAACCCACTCAATGCCGTTCGTAAAATAGTCGGCGGATAAAACAATTAGGACCATGCCACTCAGCGTAATAAGCAATAACGACATCAATACGTCCCCCGTGTCCCAGCCAGTTAATCCATTATATGGGCTGGCCGTGCTCCGCTATTCATGAGCCAGCCAAAAGTTCTGCTGTCTAAGGGCTTCGTAAACGACAATCGCCACACTGTTGGCTAAGTTTAAGGAGCGTACCCGGCTGTCCATGGGAATCACATAAAAGGCGTCCGGATAGCGTTCCATTAAGTATGATGGTAAACCGGTCGATTCCCGGCCAAATACCAAGACCGCATCCGGTCCGTATTGCGGCGCCGTATATAACTTCTGGCTGTGCGAAGAGAAATAATACCAATGGGCGGGGTCGCCCAACTGATCGACCACGCTTTGCCAATCGGGGTGTACCTGCATGTCGACAAAGTCCCAGTAATCCACCCCGGCTCGTTTCAAATACCGATCACTCACCGAAAATCCTAGCGGTTCCACCAAATGCAGATGGGTACGGGTTGCTGCGCACGTGCGCGCAATATTTCCCGTATTCGGAGGAATTTCCGGCTCTACCAACACCACATGCACCGTCCGGCCCTCCTATTGTTTAACATTTGCGGTCAAGAACGACCACTATAATAGTCAATTTGGCGAAATTCCATATAAAGTTCCGCCAATCGTCCGAGCAGATCTGCCTGATCCAGTTCCCGCAAAACATCTGCCAACGCCAAGAAATAGCCGCGGGCCTCATCTGCCAAAAGATCACTGTTTTGCATAATGTCACCTCTGACAGGCAGTCTGCCCCGAAAATGGCCTTATGATACGACGCCCGCCCGGCTCCATAGCGCATCCAAGAGCATGCGGGCGATAGGGCCCGCATGGCCTGTTCCAATCAGGTGGCCATCAACCTTGGTAACCGGCAATACTTCCGTCGTGGTCCCTGTTAAAAAGACCTCATCAGCCGCTTTTAAAGCCTCCACCGAAAAGGGCTGCTGCACCACTGGAAGCTGAAGGCGCTGGGCCTCTTCGAGAAGGACTTCCCGCGTAATTCCGGGCAAGATATAGTTTGTCACCGGCGCCGTCATCAGTTGGCCATTTTGGGCAATAAACACATTGGAACTGGTGGCTTCGGTCACCATCCCATCGCGCACAAAGATGGCATCAAACAGTCCTTGACGGTGCGCTTGTTCCTTGGCTAACACATTGGGCAAAAGCCCAATGGTCTTAATCCAGACTTTGGCCCAGCGATCGTCATAAGTGGTCATCACGCTGACTCCGTCATGCCATGCGTCCATATTGCGGGCAGGCACGGGCCGTATCCACATTAACACCGTCGGCTTCGTGCCGTCGGGCGGGAACGCGTGAGCCCGAGGATAAGCCCCGCGGGTAATTTCCAGATACAAAGCCCCATCGGCTTCCGGAAATTGCTCTAACAAACGATCGGCGCCTTGGGTAATAGCCGCCAAGTCAACGCCGGGCAACGCAATACCGCGCAAAGACCGCTCAAGCCGAGCCATATGCCGTGACCATTCAAAGAATTGATGGTGATAGACGCGCACGACCTCGTACACCCCATCGCCGAATAAAAATCCACGGTCGTCAAATGAAATTCGCACCGCGCTTTCATCGACGAGTGATCCGTTCCAATAGACTTGCACGATGTGGGTCCCTCCCTTCGTGTCTTAGGTTTGTGCCCGGCCTTTATAGATTACACCGCGCAAGGGGTCTAACGTGACAATCTGTCCCTCAGTCCATCGTGTTCGCGCATTTTTGACGCCCACAACGGCGGGAATTCCCAACGTGACAGCCACCACGGCAATATCCGAGGTGCGGCCGTCTCGTTCGGCAATTATCGCCGCCGCTTTTTCAAAAAAGGCGTGTTGGTCGGGCGTATAGTCCACGGCCACAGCAATATACGGTTCATCACGCGGT
This sequence comes from Sulfobacillus thermotolerans, assembly GCA_002951815.1. GTDB lineage: Bacteria > Bacillota > Sulfobacillia > Sulfobacillales > Sulfobacillaceae > Sulfobacillus > Sulfobacillus thermotolerans. The sequence goes on along the minus strand of CP019454.1, from coordinate 2,264,412 downwards.
GGCGGGTTAGCCCCGGGATAACGCACGGGAGCCGTAACAGGGTGCCCATAGCCAAGGCCCATCCCCACGACTTCGGGGCGCGATACCGTCTCCACCCGCACCAAGTTGGTTGTACCGGGGATCCCTGCAGGAACGCCTGCGGTAAAGATGACTAAATCGCCATCTTGCACATACCCACGGTCTGCAGATTCTCCAATGGCCGTAGCCGCCATATCTGAAGCGCCATCGACGCCCGGAGAATGCAAGGAGTAGACCCCCCACGAAATTTGCAGTTGACGCGCCACTTTCAAATTCGCCGATAACGCAATAATCGGCACTTCGGGGCGGGCCCGGCTGACCATCCGCGCGGTATAGCCCGTTGAGGTCACCGTAATGATGGCTCGTGCCCCCAAACTTTCCGCCATTTCGGCGCTAGCTTGACTGACCGCATCGGCAACCCGCGCCACCGTGTGCACGCCATGACTGACGTATTCCGGGCGGTCATCAGCGTCTTCGGCAATCTTCGCCATCATTTTAACCGATTCCACCGGGTACGCCCCGGAGGCGGTTTCGGCCGACAACATCACGCTATCTGATCCATCCCAAATCGCATGCGCCACATCGGACACTTCAGCTCGTGTGGGACGCGGGGCATGCGTCATCGACTCAAGCATTTGTGTGGCAGTGACGACGGGAATGCCTAAGCGGTTAGCATGCGTAATGATTTCTTTTTGAAGCCAAGGCACCCGTTCAGGCGGTAATTCGACGCCGAGGTCGCCGCGAGCCACCATCACGCCATCGGACAACGCCAGAATTTCTTTAAGATTGTCGACCCCAGCCCGGTTTTCAATTTTGCTAATAAGAAACACGCCGCTATTATAATTTTCGAAAAATTTTCGGATTGTTAAAACGTCTTCCGCGGAGCGGATAAAAGACGCTGCCACGAAATCGATGTCTTCCTCAATGCCCATGCGCAAAGCTGCTTGATCAACATCCCCCAAAATATCCAAAGGCCACGTCAAATCTGGGGAGCTAAGCTTCTTGCGGCTTTGCAATGTGCCGCCGACAACCACTTCGCAACGCAACGTCAGCCCTTTTTGGTCAATGCAGCGCATAACAATATTGCCGTCATCAATCCACAAAATTTGTCCCGGTTTAACCAACTGATAAATCCCTTCCCAATTGACAGACGCCGAAAGGCCTTTGACATCATCCTCTTGGGTCAAGAAAAATTCATCATGCTCATGCAACAGGAGCGGAGCAGGCAAATCCCCTAGGCGTACTTCAGGGCCCCGGGTATCTAGCATAATGCCGGTATACCGCCCTAACTCTTGGGAAATCTGGCGAATCTGATGAATTCTTTGCCGGTGGGTTTCGATATCCCCATGGGATAAGTTTAAACGGGCGACATCCATTCCGGCTTCAATCATAGCCCGTAGCACCTCTGGATGGTCACAGGCAGGACCAATGGTCGCAACAATCTTTGTTCGTCTCACGCAATATCTCCTTTTACCGCAATCGTCCCAAATGTTCGGCAATTAACTCGGTAGCTTCTTCCGCCTCGCCCTCAGGTACCTGCACTTCAATGGTGCCGCGGTCATTTTCATCAAGTTCAACAATTTTCAAGGTGACAAGGAAGCTTTCTTGTTCCAAAAGCGCTTGCACACGTTCCGCAATCGCTTTGGTAGGTGCAATATATACGACCGTCCACATTCTATAGCCTCCCGAAGAGTAGGTCATCTAGGGTAAGAATACAATGAACGGCCCGCACTCACAACTGCAAGCCGTTCATTAAAACGACAAAAATTCCTACCATTCGAGCGGCATGCTCTCATGTTTCGACGAATCTTTCTCTGCCACGCGGAATAACGACAACAAAGCGGCTAATAAAGACAAGGCCACTAAGACATACAGCGAATATCGGGTCGACGGAATCCACGGTCCTTTGGGTCCGCCGGCTTTCTCCACCCCGCCGTGGGCTATCAGGACCACAGCCATAATGGTACCGGATAACGCCGTGCCCATCGCCATGCCTAAGGACCGGGCCATATTTAAGATACCGCCGCCCACTCCCAAGCGTGAACTCGGCAAGCTGCCCATGACCGAGGAATTGTTGGGCGGCGTAAACACCCCTAATCCAACTCCCACCAAAACCAATTCAATCACCATCATCACCACACTGGGATGAAGGCTTAACGTCCACGCCAATAACAAGCTAGCTAGTCCCGTAAGCGCCATGCCGCTTGTCGTTAAAAGTCGGGGCCCATACCGGTCCGCCATCGCCCCGGCTTTTGGCGCTGCCACCGTCATCCCTAAGGGCACGGCGGTTAAAATCAATCCGGTGACGGCTGAATTGAAGGTCAAAACACGTTCAAAGAAAAAGGGCATGAGAAACAGCACGCCAAACATCGCGAGATATGACAACAAACCGGTGAAGTTGCCGACACTAAACACCCAAATCTTGAAAAGACGCATGTCGACCAAGGGTGCGCGGAAAGACAATTCCCGAAAAATAAACCCGACAAGCAACAGTCCCGAGGCGGCAAACATACCCAATATCGTAGGCGACGTCCACCCCCACGAGTTCCCTTCCGTCAAGGCCATCATGAGCAACACCAAGAAGGGCGTCATAAGCGCCGTGCCCCACCAGTCAAACGTCGTCTTGTGTCCCGACAGCTTATCTTTCGGCAAAATCGCGGCGGCCATCAATGTTCCAATGAGCCCCACCGGCACATTGACATAAAAAATAGCCCGCCACCCGAAGAGTCCAATCAATCCTCCTCCGATAGCTGGCCCTAACGACAAACCAATGGCCTGCGCTGATCCTTGAAACCCAATGGCACGTCCCCTAACTGATGCGGGGACCGTCGCCGTGATAATGGCCACCGAATTGGCTTGCAACATCGCTGCGCCTGCCGCTTGAAAGACACGCGAGACAATCAACATGGGCAAATTGATAGCCGCGCCGCACGCAGCCGAGCCAATAATAAAGACCAAGAAACCAAACGTATATAAGGGCCGTCGCCCCATCATGTCTGCTAGGCGGCCAAATAACGTTAAAAGCGTGGCCAACGTCAGCAGATACGCAATTAATACCCAACTCACCAACGATGCACTGGCATGAAAATAGGTGCTCAAATCGGGCAATGCGACATTAACGATACTGGCATCCACTGCCGCCATGAACGCTCCAATACACACGGTTGCAACCACTAACCAAATATAATTGTCGCGGGACGTATACCTTTCGAGAGGCAACGAGTGCCAAATTCCTCGGATCCCCGTCGCTCGTGCCACTGTCGCACCTCCATTTTGTGAATATTTTCTCAAATAGCCCGATCAGATTACGGAAGTATTATCCCACCATCATCTTAATAAATCTAGCACTTTGCGTACTCTTTTCTTGCCCTATTAGAGATCGTACAATGCAGAGAAGAGCGACTCTGGTATGCGTCTTGTCCGCTTATTCTTCTTTGGAGGTTTTTCATGCCGTTTGATGCCTTCTTACTGCGCCAATTGTCTCACCGTTGGAACACGCGCTGGGCGGGTTTGGAGGTCGCCAGCGTTTTGGCGGACAAAAGCCGTTTGGCCCTCCAAGGCTGGCACCCGGCCACGCGACAGAAATTGTCCATCTTGATTGTGCTCGAAACAGGGCTGGCGCGAATTCACGAAACACGCCATCCCCTTGCCTGGCCCAAGGCGTTGCAGCCGGTCATTACCCGCCTAGGGGCGTTCACGATTGACCAAGTGTTTACCCCGAGTCTCGATCGCATTTTATGGCTTGGCATCACCTGGCGTGATGACTGGGGTACAGCCGTGCATGGATTTATGGTGATTGAATTGACCGGACGTTTGACCAATATTATGGTGTTAAACCAAGACCACATCATTCTGGGAGCGTTACGCCGCCCGTCCGCTAATGCCAACAGCCGGTCTATTCAGCAAGGCCAGCCTTACACGCCGCCTCCCGCCTTTGCCAACCCCTGCATCACGCATGCCGTCAAAGATTTACCTCCCGCGGCCAAAGACCTGGCGACATTGCCTGAGTGGTCATGGGACACGTTTTGCAACGATCTTAACGCCTACCGGTTGCCGTTCTATCACCTGCGCCATGAAGGCCAAGAAGATGTCTGGATTGCACCTAGGCCAGGGTGGGAAGCCTCTCCTATCCCAGATCCCGACGCCATCTTGGATGAGCTATTCTGGCGCATAGACCGCGAACGCCGCATCGCCAATTTGCAGCAACAATTGGTATCCCATTGGAAAGACCGCTATGACCATTTATCAGCGAAGCTGGCGGAGGCGGAAAACGGCGCCCGAGAGAATCCCGAAACCTATAAGGAGCAGGGCGATTTGTGGTACGCCTATCAATACCTTTTCCAAGATCCCCATGTGCAAGAATACCACGTGCCGTCATTGTCCAATCCCAGCCAAACCATCACGTTGACGCTTCAAGAAGGCAAAACGCCTCCTCAAATGGCAGACGCCTGTTATCGTGCCTATAAGAAAAGCAAACACCGCGTAGCCGCCAACCAGCGTCTTGTAACGGTGCTCAGCGAAGAGCGGAATGCGGCCAAAGCGGCTTGGGATGACGCCTTGGCGCCGCAGTCCGAAGAGGAGTTGCGCAAGAAATTAGCCGACATTGCCCCGCGCATGCGCCACCGCGTCCAAAACGCCCAACAGTTCCGCCGCTTTACCAGCCAAGGCGGCTATGATATATGGGTCGGACGTAGTCGTGAGGAAAACCAAGAATTGACGATCAGACGGGCACGTCCCGATGATTTATGGTTTCACGTCAAGCAAAGCCCTGGTTCTCATGTCGTACTGTTTTGCGGAAAAGCCAATCCGAGTCTCGAAGACCTATTAGACGCGGCTCAGCTAGCGGTCTATTATAGCCCTGCCAAGCATTCCTCCACCGTTGCCGTCGATTACACGCGCCGCAAATTTGTCCGCAAAAGGCCTCATGCCGAAGCCGGGCAAGTGCTTTATGAGCGTGAAAAGACTTTATATATTACCCCTGAGCCCGACCGATTGCGGCGTTTAGGTGCGACCAGCGACAAACTTGCCACCGATATTTAGCGCTTCGGCGCGGTCAGTGGCAGCCCTTGCTGACACAAGGGGCATTCATCGGGAGCCCAGTTGCGCACCCCCGTCAATTGCAGCACTGAAGCGACGGGGACGTCCCATGGCAAGGGGACTTGTGAGCGGTTGACCAAGGTGCCTACGGCTACCACCCGCCCCCCTTGCCCTTGTACGGCTTCCATCACTTTGCCTACCGAAAACCCGGTCGTGATGGCGTCTTCAACAATCACGACGGGCTCACCCGGCTCTAGATGAAAACCCCGGCGAAACTGCATCGAGCCATCCGTATCTTTTTCGGCAAACAGCACCCTGGCATTGCCCATCGTGCTGGCTAGCTGGTAAGCCGGAATGATGCCGCCGACCGCCGGACCCACCACGGTCCGCGCCGAAATGTCGCCTAGGCGCTCTCGTAAGATCTCAATCCACGGAATTAAACGCTGAGGCCATTCCGTCAAGCGCGCTAATAAGAAGAATGTGTCGCTATGGCGTCCCGTAGTTAATAAAAAATGCCCCTGGAGATAGGCTCCGACCTCCTGCAAATCTTCAAGCGTTCCAGCCTGCGTCACGAATGACCCGCTCCTTTTAGATAGGTTGTCATAATCATTTCGAGTTCCTCATACTTTTGTTCGGGATTTTCCGCATGCGTCAAGGTCCGGCCAATAACCAAGTCCGTAGCCCCCTGCTGCAAAGCGCCTTCGGGCGTAATCACCCGGCGCTGGTCATCTAAGCTGTCTGTCCTGCTGCGAATACCCGGCACAACAAAGCGGCCATCTGACCAGATTTCGCGAACCAACGGCAACTCCTCTCCAGACGTCACCACACCGTCCAATCCGCTGCGAAGCGCGAGACGAGTCAGCTCGCCCACATGCTGAGGGATGGGGCGTTCTATGCCTAAGAGCCGCAAATCCTCTTGGTCCAGACTCGTGAGCACGCTCACGCCAACCACATCCATGTCACCCTTTTGAGCGACCGCTTCTTGGCACATTGCCAGCCCGCCGTGTAAATGAATCGTCACTAAGCTCACCCCGATGCGCGCGAGTTGGCCGACCGCGTGACCCACCGTGCGCGGAATATCGTGGAGTTTGAGATCCAAGAAGATGATGCGCTGTTGATGTAAAATCCAGTTGGCCACCGCTTGAGGCCCCATTTGATAAAACAGTTCCATACCCACTTTGTAGTGGCGATGACGAGGAAAGCGGGCCATGAGCCGTTCTGCTTCCTCTTGAGTGGATACGTCCAAGGCAATCCACATCACAGGTTGTGTGGTCACTGTCCACCTCCTCGAATTGGCGCGCGTCCGGGCAACGCCTGACCCACGGCGTCGCGTACGGAAGCAAATCCGTATTCGTGCAGTACTTGGGGCAATGCTTCAATGATTTCATTCATCCGCTTTGGATATTGAAACGTGACGGTCCCCACCATCACGGCCTGCGCCCCCGCCAAGAGAAATTCGAGAACGTCGGTCGCGGTAGCAATACCGCCCATGCCAATAATGGGGATGTTGACACTCTGCGCGACTTCATACACCACGCGCAAAGCCACCGGTTTAATTGCGGGACCGGACAGTCCACCGGTCACCCCGCCTAGCGCGGGGCGACGGTGTTTAATATCAATCGCCAGTCCGACAAGCGTATTGATAGCCGAAATCATGTCCGCCCCTGCGGCTTCTACCGCCTGCGCGATGAGCCCAGGATAGGTCACGTTGGGGGAGAGTTTCACCATCACAGGCAAATCAGTGACTTGCCGCACCGCTTTCATCACTGCATACGCCTGATCCGGATCTTGACCAAAACTCATGCCGCCTTCTTTGATGTTGGGGCAGGAAATATTGACTTCCAATGCCGCCACTCCGGGTTCATGGTTCATGCGCGCTGCGACCTGGGCATACTCGTCAACGGTATGCCCAATAATATTGACAATCACCACCGCATTCTGGTCGCGTAAAAAGGGCAAATCCTCTTGCAAAAACACATCCATACCAGGATTTTGCAGTCCAATGGAGTTCAGCAGTCCCAAAGGAGTTTCCCAGACCCGCGGCGTAGGATTGCCGAGCCATGGCTCAGGCGACACCCCTTTGACGCTGACACCGCCCAATGCCCCAATATCGACATACCGGCTATATTCGGGACCAAATCCAAAGGTTCCCGACGCGGCAATCACTGGATTTTTCAAGGTGAGTCCCCGTGGCAGGGACACGCTGACGTCTATCACCATATCAACTCCTTGGCCGCAAAGACCGGACCCTCAGTGCAGACCCGGCGATACTCTGCGTGCTCTTTTCCGTGAGCCTTCACGACACACGCTAAACACGCTCCAATGCCGCAGCCCATACGCTGTTCAAGCGCCACATAAGCTGTGGCCCGCCCTTCGCAGGCGGCCGACACAGCTGCCAACATGGGCGTGGGACCACAGGCGAACACTTGGCCGTCTGGATGATCCTGTAGCCAAGTTTCAAGCGGCCCCATCACCGTACCGGCATGGCCGGCTGTACCATCATCGGTCGCCACGGTAACGTCAAGGCCCAAGTCTTTGAAATCTTGGGCCATTAACACCCAATCCGCGGTTCGTGCGCCGATAATGACGTCCGGCCGGCTCCTGTGCAGATAACGGGCGGCGGCTGCATATAGTGGCGGCACGCCCACCCCGCCTCCCACCAAACACCACGGCTTTGTGGGATCCGGGGCGGCAAAGCCATGGCCCAATGGTCCTAAAATATCGAGAACCTCTCCATGACGTCTCTCGGCCAGCCATCTTGTGCCGTCTCCTACAATTTGAAACATCAACCCGACTTGGCCATTTTCTTGGTCGATGCGGGAAAATGACACAGGCCGCCGTAACATCCCAGGTGTCAAAATGTGCGCGAATTGACCCGGTTCGGCTTGGCTTAACACCGCACTGGAAATGATAAGCTCCACATGATCCGGAGCCACGGCCCTGTTTTCCACAATGGGGGCTAGCACTTGTTCGGATATCATCGTGTCTGCCATCTAATGCACCTGCCCCACGTGCAGCCACTCATTCAATGCATGCACCGAAAATGTCTGCTTATGCCGTTCGCGTAGGGCCTCTAAAGCCGCCCGCACGGTATCAAGCGAGGTAAAGCACAATACCCCTTGTTCCACCGCCGCGCGCCGAATCAGAAACCCTTCGCGTTCTTCACTGCCGCCGACGGTAATCGTGTTAATCACCAAGTCAAACTGCCCGTCCCGAATCATGTCCACCAAATTGGGGCGTGCCTCTCGAATTTTGTAGACGGGACGCGCCGGAATCCCTTGCGACGACAATAACGCCAAGGTTCCGGAGGTGGCATAGATGCGGTACCCCAGTTCCGCCAGCTCACGCAAGTAGGGCAACGCTTCGGCCTTGTCTTGGTCCGCAATCGTGGCCAAGATTTTGCCGCCAGCTGGCACGCGAAATCCGCCGGCAATCAGCGCTTTATAGAGGGCCGTCGAAAAGTCGTGGTCAATTCCCATGACTTCTCCCGTGGATTTCATTTCAGGCCCTAAAATCGCATCGACCCGTCCCAATTTGGCAAAGGAAAAGACCGGCATTTTAATGGAGAAGTGATCAGGGGCCTTCATGAGTCCTTGTCCCCAGCGGTCATCCATCTGCCCAGTCAAGCTCGCTTCCATGGCCAAGTCAACCAAAGGCACGCCTGTGGCTTTGATAATAAAAGGCACGGTACGACTAGACCGGGGGTTGGCTTCAATGACGTAAACCTGATTGTTGACCGCCACAAATTGGACGTTGAGCAATCCCTTGACGTGCAGCCCGCGGCACAGACGTGTGGTAATGTCGACCACTTGGTCCATCACCACTTTGCTCGCGCGGACGGGAGGCAGCACCGCGACAGAATCCCCTGAATGAACCCCAGCGCGCTCGACATGCTCCATGATGGCAGGAATAATCACGCGCTGGCCGTCACTCACCGCATCGACTTCGAGTTCAAGACCAGACATGTAGCGGTCAATCAATAGCGGCTGCCCTTGGCCCATTTCGGTATTTGTCGCCAAGTACTGTTTGAGTTGCGCGCGGTCCTCAATAATCCGCATGGCCCGGCCGCCTAGCACAAACGAAGGACGCACCAAGACCGGGTAGCCAATATCCTCGGCCGCGGCCAAAGCTTGTTCCTCTGTAATGGCGGTATGCCCAGGCGGACGTTTAATGTGCAGCTCTTCGAGCAAAGCATCGAATTGTTCGCGATCTTCCGCTTGGCTAAGTCCCTCAAGGTCCGTGCCAATAATGTGCACCCCATTTTTCTTGAGGTCTTCCGCTAAATTGATAGCGGTTTGACCGCCAAATTGCACCACCACCCCCAAAGGCTGCTCCCAATCGACAATATTGAGCACGTCTTCCAAAGTGATAGGTTCGAAATACAAGCGGTCCGACGCATTGAAATCCGTGGAGACTGTCTCCGGATTATTGTTGACCATAATGGCTTGATATCCCAGCCGCTTCAGCGCGTTCAAGGCGTAGACGCTAGCCGCATCAAATTCAATGCCTTGCCCAATCCGAATCGGGCCCGAACCAATCACCAGCACTTTAGGGCCTGGCAGGGGCACCGCCTCGCTACTCGGCTCATAGGTCGCATAGTAATAGGGCGTACGCGCGGGAAATTCCCCCGCACAGGTATCCACCATCTTATATCCCGGGCGCACGCCTCTTTCCAGCCTTGCCCGCCGGACTGCTTGCTGAGTCGAGCCAATCAACTGCGCAATCCGGACATCAGAAAATCCTAGCTGCTTGATCGTCCACGCCTCGTCAAGCCATTGATCGGGATGGCTCTTGAGCCATTCTTCCCAGCGAATGATTTCCGCCATGCCTTCCAAAAACCATAAATCGATATGCGTTTTCTGGGCTAACTCTTCAACCGGGAAGTGCCGACGCAAGGCTTCTGCTAGATAGAATAACCGTTCGTCCGTTGCCGTGACACTGCCCGCCCAAATCGCATCGTCTGAAAGCGTCGTCAAATCCGCGTCGTACAAGCCCATCTTGCGGATTTCCAACGACCGCACCGCCTTTTGCAGTCCACCTGGGAATGTGCGGTCGATCGCCATCACTTCCCCCGTCGCTTTCATCTGCGTGCCTAACATCCGGTCGGCCGTGGGGAACTTGTCGAAGGGCCAGCGCGGAATTTTCACGACCACGTAATCTAACGCCGGTTCAAAGGCCGCCGTGGTGTCTTCTGTGACGGGATTAGCAATTTCGGGCAAGGTCAAGCCTAAGGCGATTTTCGAAACAATACGGGCAATGGGGTAGCCGGTAGCTTTGGAGGCCAATGCACTGGAACGCGAGACCCGAGGATTGACTTCGATCACCCAATAGCGGCCATCAGGATGCAACGCGAACTGCACATTGCATCCCCCTTCGACGCCCAAATGAGTGACAATGTCAATGGCCGCTGAACGCAACATTTGATATTCATAGTCGGTCAGGGTCTGGCTGGGAGCGACGACGATGGAGTCCCCCGTATGCACTCCCACCGGATCAAAGTTTTCCATGTTGCAGACAATGATAATGTTGCCCGCACTGTCACGAATGACCTCATATTCCACTTCTTTGGACCCGGCAATGGATTCTTCTACTAATACCTGCGTAATGGGGCTCAAAGCCAGAGCATGCGGCAGACGTTCCAACAATTCTTCCGGGCTGTGCGCAAATCCCCCACCCGTGCCGCCTAAGGTATAGGCAGGGCGCAGAATCACAGGATACCCAATCTCATTAGCAAAGGCCAGTCCCTCTTCCACCGTCGTCACCGTGCGGCTCGCCGGAATAGGGTGTCCTAAGCGAATCATCAGATTCCGAAATTCTTCCCGGTCTTCTGCCATTTTAATCGCGGACAACGGCGTGCCTAACAATGGAATGCCTAAATCGGTCAACACTCCTGACCGGCCAAGTTCCGACGCTAGATTGAGCCCCATTTGCCCACCCAACGTGGCCAATACCCCATCTGGCCGCTCTTTGCCCAAAATATAGGCTAAAAAGGACACCGTGAGCGGCTCAAGGTAGACGGTATCGGCAACGGACAAGTCGGTCATAATCGTGGCGGGATTGCTATTGACAAGCACCACCTCCACACCTTCTTCGCGTAAAGCCCGGCAGGCTTGGGTTCCCGCGTAGTCGAATTCCGCGGCTTGGCCAATGATGATGGGACCCGAGCCAATGACCAGGACTTTACGCACATCTGGTCTCTTAGGCATGCTGTGCCTCTCTCCCCTCACGTACCATTGTCAAAAATTCATCAAAGAGATAATGAGAATCCCAAGGCCCTGGCCCCGCTTCGGGATGATGCTGCACCGTCAAGACCGGCTTTTCGCGGTGTTGAAAGCCTTCAACCGTTTGATCATGCAAGTTGGTCAGACGGATTTGGTAACGATCCAGAAGGGGCGCCGCTTCCACGGCATACCCATGGTTTTGCGAGGTAATCAACACTTTCCCCGTCTTATGATCCATCAGCGGGTGATTGGCGCCATGATGGCCAAACTTCAAGGGATAGGTGTGGGCCCCTTCCGCTAATCCAATAAGTTGGTGCCCAAGACAGATTCCCAGTGTAGGATAATGGTCGACACAATGTTTGACCGTTGGCAATAAATCGGTAAACAGGCTTGGATCCCCGGGTCCATTGGAGAGCACGACGCCATCCGGATGATACCCATCAAGTTCCGTGGGCGTAATGGTGCAAGGCACGACAGTTACCGACATGCCGCGCACCCCCAATTGTTCCATAATAGAGTTCTTAGCCCCGTAATCAATCACGACAACATGCGGCCCTTCGTGTTCCACGTGATAAGGCTCAGGGGTGGTCACCGCATAAACGCTTTTAGACAAATCAATAGCCGCCATCGCTTCTTCTAGTACCGAGGCTGGCGTATCAGCGCTGGCTAAAACGGCGTGCTGGGTCCCCGCACTGCGAATGTACAATGTGAGTTCACGGGTATCGACGCCGGCCAATCCCACCTTGTGATACCGCTTAAGGTAGCTGTCAAAACTCTCGGCCCCGCCAAAGTGCGACGGAATTCGAGCGTAATCTTTGACAATGACAGCTTCCGCCCACGGAAATAATGACTCTGCCGCTTCCGCAAAGGTGCCGTAGTTGCCAATCAAGGGATAGGTCAGCACCACGATCTGCCCGTAATATGAAGGGTCGGTCAAGATTTCTTGGTAGCCCGTCATGGCCGTGTTAAAGACCACTTCGCCCGCCGCAATTTTTTCCGTGTCCCCGATTAAGGTGCCTTCAAATTGGGTGCCATCGGCAAAGCGTAATAGCCCTTTCATCCCAGCACCTCCTGTTCACGCATCGTCCAGCGTCCCCCGACCATGGTTGCGACGGCCCGCCCCGTTAATGTGGCACCCGCTAACGGGGTATTATGGCCTTTAGAGTAAAAGGCTGCGGGATCCACGGTCCATACCGCGCCTGGGTCAATTAAGGTTAAGTCCGCGGCCGCACCTGGGCTAATTCCGGCATAGCTTTGCCTGAGCACTTGATGGGGCATGGCGGTCAGCTTTGCAAACAAATCCAATGGACTTAGCAAGCCCCGGCCCAAAAACACCGTCATAACCGTTCCCAAAAAGGTTTCGAGCCCGCTTATCCCAAAAGGTGCTTTGTCATAGGGTTCCGCTTTCTCATCTGCGTGATGCGGGGCATGATCGGAGGCCAGCACATCGATAAGGCCAGAGGTCACGGCCTGAATGAGTGCCTCTTGCATGGCAGCGGGGCGTAGGGGCGGATTGACTTTCGTGACGGCGCTGTACTGCCATTCCCGTACCGCGTCATCGCTCAAAAAGAGATGATGGGGTGCCGCCTCGGCTGTTACGGCCAATCCCTTATTTTTAGCATAGCGGACCGCCTCAAGCGATCCCGGAGCAGAGACGTGGGCGACATGTAGAATGCCTCGCGTCAATTGCACCAGTTCCACGTCCCGCCATACCATGATCGATTCGGCTTCCGCAGGGATTCCACCAAGTCCCAGTTGCTGCGAGATAGCGCCTTCATGCATAGAGCCCCCAGCGAACAAATCCGGGTCCTCGGAATGCTGGATGATCGGACGATTAAGCGTTGCACTGTAGCTTAAGGCCGCACGCATAATCCGGCTATCCGCCACGGGATGGCCGTCGTCGGAAAACCCAATCGCCCCGGCTTGCGCCATTTGGTACATCTCTGCGAGCTCTTTTCCCTCTTCACCCTTGGTCACCGCACCAATGGGCCAAATCCGAACAAGCCCTAACGTTTCTGCGCGTTCCTTCTGCCACTCGACCAGACTCGGGATATCCACTACCGGTTTCGTGTTAGGCATCGTACACACCACCGTAAAGCCTCCCGCTGCGGCTGCGCGGCTCCCGGATGCCAAGTCTTCTTTATATTCCAAACCAGGGTCGCGAAAATGCACATGCATATCGGTCAGCCGGGGCACAAGCCATAAGCCCTTTGCATCGACCACAGGAAGGCTTGGGTCATGGTCCTCCACAAACACCCCATCACGCACCGTAACATCCAACACCGCATCAATCCCCCGGAACGGGTCAATCACGCGAGCCCCTTGGATGCGCCAAGAAGTTCCTGTATTACTCATTGTGAGCACCTCCTAATAATCGAAAGAGCACGGCCATCCGCACGGCAAGCCCGTTGCGCACTTGTCGCCCGACCCACGACCGGGATGAATCCAAAATATCCGAGTCAATTTCCACGCCGCGATTTTGGGGACCGGGATGCATAATAATGGCATCGGGTTTCGCCCATTGAAGGCTGTGAGCGGTGACACCCCAACGCGCGCGATATTCCCACAGTGACGGAATATCGCCCCCGGTCTGGCGTTCTTTTTGCAAGCGCAACACTTGAATCGCATCGACGCCTTGCAATCCTTCTTTCAAATCCGTGGTGACGGTGACGTGGCTGAGCTGCCGAAAGGAGTCGGGCATTAAAGAGGGAGGACCGATTAACACGACGTCTGCGCCTAGAGCCCGCAGGGCCCAAATATCCGAGCGCGCGACCCGGCTATGCAAAATGTCGCCGACAATGGCCACACGCAGACCATCAATACGTCCTTTGGCTTGTCGCAACGTGAGCATGTCCAATAATCCTTGGGTGGGATGCTCGTGCATACCGTCGCCCGCATTGATAATCGGAATGGACACCATCTGGGCGAGTTGCTGAGGCACTCCTGACACTTTATGGCGAATTATCGCGGCATCAATACCCATTTGTACTAAATTGTCGGCAGTATCCCACAACGTCTCGCCCTTCTCCACACTAGAACCAGATGGCTGAACGTTGATGACATCGGCGCTTAAATATTTAGCGGCCAACTCAAACGAATTGCGGGTACGCGTGCTCGGTTCGAAAAAGAGGTTGACGACCGCTTTGCCACGCAAGGTAGGTAATTTTTTGATCGGCCTGTCCACAATTTCGCCAAGATTCTCGGATAAATCCAACAACTCCTCGATATCCTGGGCGCTTAGGTGTTCTAGGGTCAGCAAATCTTTCATGCGTCCTCTCCTTTGCCATCCCGCTCCAAATACGCTTGGTCCATCCCATCGACTTCCTGCACTTTAACGTACACCCGCTCCGCGCGCGCGGTAGGCACGTTTTTCCCCACGTAATCAGCGCGTATGGGCAGCTCCCGGTGACCACGGTCGATCAAGACCGCCAGTTGAATCGCTTTGGGGCGTCCGAAATCGGATACCGCATCCATCGCCGCTCGAATGGTCCGGCCCGTAAACAACACATCATCGACCAGCACCACAACTTGCCCATTAATTCGATTAGGGGCCAGCGACGTCGCATCGACATTTGAAAACGGCCGCTGCTCCCAGTCATCGCGGTATAACCCAATATCCAGCACACCCACCGGAGGAACTTCGCCTTCAATTGTGCCAATGTTAGCGGCAATGCGGTGGGCCAAAGGCACCCCCCGGCGCCGAATGCCGACCAAGGTCATATTGGCGACCCCATGATTGCGTTCGACAATTTCATGAGCAATTCGCATCAACGCCCGCCGGATGGCGTCAGCGTCCAACAGCAGTGCTTGATTTTTCATAACCGCCTCCTTATGGACAGCAACCAAAAAATGCTCTAGCCTCGCGAAGGCTAGAGCAAAAAATTCTGGTTTTGCCCCTTTCCAGCCTCACGGGACTGGTGTTAAAGGATGTGACCTACACGAGATCATATACGACCGGGTGCTCGTCGTAAAGGCTTTCCGGACAATTCCTTCACAAAATTTGTCCAAACTCGCCAGGTCTTTACATACTTTAGCTTAGAATGCCAGTTTCTTCGCGATTTTATCCCTCGTGAAGACAATTCTTCGGTTATGATATCCAAGAGGACTGGCCCATCGTGTGATAGACGGGACCAGCACTGGATAGAAAGGCAGGGTGCTAGTGGCTCATCATAACGTGGACTTAAAGAAATTATGGCGCCGTACAGGCCTATTCATTCTCGGTTTGCTCGTTATTGGCGTCGGCTTAGCCATTTTGGTTGATCAAGGCAAACGGCACAATTTACTTCCCCCCGAGACCATTGACCCCATTAAGGCCCTCATTGTACTCATGATCGGCGGGGCCATCTCGTACTTGCTCGAACGCTACCTGTTTCAATTGGCTGCTAGGGCGCTAGGAGCCAACCGCACTACGTCGTTACGCTTTTTGATTCGCTTGTTTCTCTTATTGGCCGTCATCTTGTCGGTCTTGGCCGCCTTTGGAGTTGGCCTCTCCTCCGTCGTCTTTGGCGGCGCCTTTGTCACCGCCATCATTGGTCTTGCCGGCCAAACAATGTTTGGCAACCTCATTGCCGGGATCGCCATCTTGGTCTTTCACCCGTTTGAAGTGGGAGACCGCATTAATTTTGTGGCATGGCAATACCCCGTGCTCATGCCGTCGTTTCCCCATGAAGCGCTTAAGCCTACGTATAGCGGCGTGGTCACGGACATTACCCTCATGTATACGTCTTTGGCAACCGACAGTGGCCCGACGATGGTCATTCCCAATGGCATTATCATTCAAGCCGCGGTGGAAAATATGGCCCACGCCAAAAAGCGCATCTTGCGTATGCGCTTTGATGTCGATATGGCCATTGATCCGGCAGAGTTGCTGCCACGCGTGGAAAAATTGCTCAATACGTTAGGCTTTGTGGGCAGCACGCCCCGCATTATTGATGTCACGCCCACCACATTTGCTCTGCTGTTGGTGGTTGACACGAAATTGCGGAGTGACGATGAGGTCCGCCATCAAATTTTTGGCCACCTCGTACCCATGATTCGCCATTTAGCCCATCCCGATTCCACCGAAAGTGGGAAATCCTAACGGCTTTTGAAAAAGCCAATCACCTTCGACATCTTTTTTAGGTATTAGCGGTTTATATAAAACAACGAAGCGCCATGTGCGTTTCTGGCCTGATGCTATTCAACAATCCACAATTAATTTAAGGCGCAATTATCCTAATGTATCGCCAATAAAGGGCGTTTCAATATGCGTTGCTTACCCTTAATTGGGTTTTGTGGCATGAGAGCACACGCCCTACGCTACACCACGCATGTTTTTAGGATGTGGCATCTATGACGGTCGAGGCTGCAAAGAAGTCACATACATAATGCCCGGTGATGCAATCAGTACGTCATAAAGGCCCGCAATCCGTGCGGGCCTCAAAGAACATATTCGTCCAATGAAGAAAGAGGGCCCTATACATTTTTACTCAAGGGTCTCCTTGCGATTTCATGCCGGGCGAGTCGATTAACCGCATCACCTCTCCATTCATGATAATCAACACAGGTGCCCAGAAAACAGAGACCTTTAATGTTTGACCGAGCGCATCCCGCAGTGCCATGGGCATAGTCTGTCTTTCGAAAAATACCCAACTCAAATGGTCGTCGACTAAACCCATGTAGGCAGCCGGTGTCAGCGACGCGGCTTTTATGGCCTCAGCAGGTAGAATCCCCCCGGCGATGCAGCGACCAACCACATGCGGCAAATCTACAACAGGCTCTTGCTGCCATGTCGAACGGGTTAGATCGGTACTGATGGTGTCAGGATCCAACCCCGCTGCATGAGCTTCCGCAAACACCTGCCATGCAAAATGATGACGGCCATGGCCAACGTCCAACAAGACCTGTCGACTTCTAGCATTAGACAACGCACGAATCCGTGTTTCCAGATTCTCGCCTTCTGTCAAAGGCGCATAGATATGCGTAAGCACATCTCCTGGCCGAAGACTGGAGGCGACCAGCTCCGTCGGTAGAAATGTCGCTGTCCAATGGACCATCAGGGGAACATGAAAATGCTCCGCCCATAATAAGCCCGACTGCAGAAGGTCTTCGTCATCCTTGCGGTCATTCTGACCCAATCGGATCTTGAATCCCAAAAAGCATCGAGACATGTGGACCGCGTGAGCGGAGGGCTTAGCCATGTGAAGCATCGCCTCACGTAATCTCGGTATCTGCGGAAAAGGTTTTAACCCTTCAGGCAATAGGGACACCCACCACCGAACAGATTCAAACGGGGATGGATTTTCATAAGTCCAAGAGGCCCAACCGTAAGTTCCTGCATCAGCCGCATGGCGAACTCCTGATTTCTTTAACCACGCCTCGGGAACCCCTATGGAGTCATTGTTTCCCCGGTCAATATGGGCGTGCAGGTCGACCAGACCTGATACGACAATTATATCTTCCCGAAGCGACACGTACCGATCCTCAGTCCCTTTCACATCCACTTTGAGTTCCCCTAACGGCTGCACTCCCCCTTCAGTCAGTCTCTGACCTCCGGTAAAGGTCCACTCTCCCACCTAAGTCACCTTCTTCTACGCTATTGCGAAATGGCTTCAAGCTGCGCGTTATTGGTACGGGGGCCAAAAAATCCTATTGTAATCGCTACAATCGCCATCGCCAATCCGATCGTCACAAACACGCCATTGACACCATAATGCTGAAGAACCACCGCAATCAAGAAAGCCGTTAGCATGGAACTCAATCGACTCCAGCTATACGTAAATCCAATTCCCGTCGACCGTGCCCGGGTCGGAAACAACTCGGACTGATAGGCATGAAACGTTGCAGAAAAAGCATTATTAAACAATGTAATTCCTACTCCTACGAGAACAATCAGTAACGGACTTCTCACATGGGCAAACAACAATCCCAGGGCCCCAATAGACAAACTCTCAATCACAATTAACCACTTGCGCTGAACCCGTTCAATCACTAGCATGGCAAACCACGGACCCACCGGATTGATAACGGCGATAAGAAACGTATAGAACAAGCTGTGCAACAGAGTAAATCCTTCTTTGAGCAACAAAGTGGGAACCCACGCAGCAAATCCATAAAACCCGATTGTTTGAAAGAACTGGAAAATCATCATCATGATTGTGCGACCGCGGTATGCGGGTTGCCAGATTTCGCGGAAAGGATTGTCGGACGCCACCTCAGGCAAAGCTGGCAAAGGGGCGGGCAAGGGAGCATTAAGTTCTTCCCTCACACTTTGCTCAATGTCGCTCATAGCCTTATCCGCGTCTGCGACACGTCCATGAAGCGAATACCAGCGGGGCGATTCGGGAATCCGCAAGCGGATAAACCAGACGATAAGAGCTCCCAACGCGCCAATCAGCACCACCCATCGCCAGCCTGACAGTAAGATATGGGTCGGAACCAGTACATAGGATAGGAATGCAACCACGGGAACAGCGGTATAAGTAATAACTTGGCTGAAGGCGATATACTTTCCTCGAGTGTTATGCGGTACTACTTCCGTAATATAGGTGTCAATGACGACTAGTTGAGCCCCGATTCCAATCCCAGAAAGCGTGCGAAACGCTAAAATCCACCCAACCGAAGGAGACAGCGCCATGAGTGCTACAAAAAATGAATATAAAATCAAAGAAAATGTGAATACCGTTTTTCTTCCCCACAAATCGCTAATAAGGCCAAAGCCAATGGTTCCGACGAACATACCTGCAAAACCTAGTGAAATAAACAAAGTGAGATCGGCCAAAGTAAACATTTTAGCCGACAACAAAGCCGCCCCCACGTACCCAGCCATGAAAAGGTCATAAAACTCAAACCATCCGCCCATGGAGATCAGGGTGACAAAACGCCGGAAATAGTGGGTAGGCGGTAAACGGTCCAACCGCGCGGCAATGGTTGCGGGCGCCGTTTGAGCAAAATCACTCATAATAATTGCCTTCTTTCCAATAAATTTACTTGCGCGATAATTACGGGCACAAAACACTTAAGGAACGAAAATCCCCATACAAAACAATGGAGCCGCATTTTACTAGCTGACGATCTGCGTCAGCCACTCCTCCGTATCCGCAAGACGCTGAATATCTATCCCCGTGTCATATCCCCAACCCTCGAGCCATGTGACGAGTTTGACCGAATTCAAATTACCAGGCGCATTAGGAGCAAAAGGACAGCCTCCTAGTCCTGCAAGCGCCGACTCAAATCGTCGGATTCCTAAATTTAGAGCCGCTTTCACATTCTCCTGCCCCAAGCCAGCACGGTCGTGAAAATGTATTGCCAGAGGCACATCGAGCACCGCCGCCTGCACACCCCGAACGATGCGATCGACCTTCTCAGGAGTCGCCACCCCAACCGTATCCGCAAGCACAATTTCACAAGCACCAGCCGCCACATAACGTCGGGCAATTTCAGCCACCACCTCTTCTCCACCGACTTCTTCCGAGTAAGGGGAGCCAAACGCGCAAGAAACGGCCCCGCGCAACTTCATTTTGTTGTTGGACTGTTCGGCAAGCGATTCAAACTCCCGCAAAGAGGCCTCAAGTGGACGCCCCACATTATCTTGTTGGTGACGCGGGCTAGCGGACACAACGTAAGTCAAATAGTGCGCATGGGTAAGCTTTGCGCGATCATAACCCCGCCTATTGGGAATTAGCGCAATCCACTGCGCAATGCTGGTTGGCAGCCGAGACAAGACTACTTCCGCATCAGCCATCTGCGGCACCATCTTGGGAGACACAAACGATGCCACTTCAATCCACTGCACACCGGCCTCTACTAGCCGGTTGACCAATTCAACCTTGATAGCCGTTTCCACAAACTGGTCCAAATCCTGCAACCCGTCACGCGGTGTCACGTCAATAATTCTGGCTACACCCATTTACCGGATCACTCCTTCCGCTTTGAGACGGTCGATGTCAATCAAGCTTCTGCCCAGTACCCGCTGAAGGACGTCGGATGAGTCACGCCCTACCGCACCCCCCGCCAAGAGAATTCTGCCAGGCGTCGCACTGAGACGCGGCACCACACCCAGCATTCCGACGAATTCTCCTTGATCCGCAGGAACACGCACCATCATATCTCTTGCCAAGAACTGTGGATCTTGAGCAATGTCCTTGGCACTCATAACCAAACCGGCAGGGACTTGAGCAGTCGTGAGCTTTTCCAATACGAGGGTAGCCGTCAAAGATGAAGTCCATTTTGTGATAACTTCATCTAGCACATCAGCATGTTTCACACGCTGCGGATTGTCCGCAAATCGCGGATCTGATAACAGGTCGACTCTATTCATCGCTGACGCCAAAGCCGCAAACGTCCCCTCCGTATTCGCACCGATAGCCACCCATGATCCGTCTGCTGTAGGATAAGTGCCTGAGGGAGCTGCCCTGAGCAGCTGATTACCTGATCTCTCCTGAATGATTCCTTCATTAAGGTATTCGGGCATCATCGCTTCCGTTAGACTCAGTACGGATTCTGTCAGGGCCACATCTACTAGCTGCCCTTCCCCTGTATTATCTCGATGCCTCAAAGCGGTGAGAGCACCGATGACGCCATATAGGGCGGCCAGTTCGTCACCTAGCGAGACGCCTGTGCGGACTGGCGGGCGGTCTGGATAGCCAGTAACATAACGGATGCCTCCCATCGCTTCCGCAATGTTTCCAAAGCCCGGACGGTCTTGGTAGGGACCTGTCAATCCGTGGCCAGTTATCTGCACATACACCAAGGAAGGGTGATTCTCTTTTAGTCGACTATAATCCAGACCCCAGTTGCGAAGCGTTGCCGGTCGCAAGTTGGCAACCACAACGTCTGCCCATCGAGCAAGATCTCTGACTATAGCCTGTCCCTCCGGTTTTTTCAGGTCCACAGACACTAATTGTTTGTTACGGGATTGCATTTGCCACCACCACGAGGAGCCAGTAGGCGACACTGCCCCCCATGCACGCAGATTGTCACCAGATGGGGGCTCAATCTTAATGACTTCCGCGCCAAAATCTCCCATAATTCGTGTCGCCGACGAAGCCGCCACAAGCGATCCAATTTCAAGTACTCGAAGTCCTTGCAAAGCCGTTTTCTGCTCAGTCATTCTCTCACCTTCTTCATGCCAGAGACTCATCCCACTGACTTTCAATAGCGCGAGCAGCCTTGAGTAAATACTGCACCATTACAGGCAACGTCTCCGGAGAGAAGCGACTGATCGGGCCCGATAACGCCAGAGAAGCTTTCACCTGGTGATCTTGGCCCCATACCGGAACGCTGACCGAGGCCAATGCACTGTCGCGTTGCCCTAAACTCACAGCGAATCCATCACGCCGAATTTGCTGCCACGTTTCCTCCGAAGGCCACTGAAACAGTTCACTACCTCCGAAAAACCGGATTGATTCAGACCATAATCTCTTTCGTTCCGATTCCTCTAGCCAAGCCAGCAAGATATAACCGGACGAACCCGCGTGGAGCGGCAACGGCTCGCCAACGGAAATGCTGTGGCGCAAAAGCCCAGGCCCTTCCACCCGCACCGAACAAATTCGAATGGCACGTACTCGGACGTAAATAGAAGCGGTTTCCCGAGCACGCTCCACAAGATGTTCAAGGACCTCCTGGCCGACATCAGTCAACGACTGGGCCTTCAAGGCCCTAGCCCCCCACTGCGCCAATCTCCATCCCGGAATGTACTGCCCTTGACGCCGAGAAAGAATTCCTTCTGCAACAAGAGAATCCAAAATACGGTGCAAGGTGGGCCTGACAATGTTGAGCTGACGACTCATTTCGGAAACCGACATAGCTTCACGGTTCACCGATAAATAATCGAGAACTTGACCAATTTTCGTCAGCACAAGGATGCTAGAATTTTCTTCTGTCTGCATTATGGACACCTCATCCGTATTATGGATACAATACTATATTCGCCAAGTATTTAGTGAATTCCTGCATACTCTCTCTGTTTTGAAAAAATTTTCCTTTTGCGTAAGGCCTTCTCTATAACACACGTTTTCCAACTCAGTGGCAGCCTCTATGCCGCCTAAGAATTGCAGGTAGATCTCTAAGAATGAAATAGAGCTTCGTATCATCAGCTGTTTTGCGCAAGCGATTTGGAGGATTCAGCCGGGAAGTCCGTTCTAAAATTCTTCAATAGTTTCTCACATCAAGATGCGGTCGTCGTTATGGAGAGCAGGCTCAGCGCCCATAAGAGTTCTTGGTATCAGTGGCGCTTCGGGAATCTTAGATATCAAGACGCGAGCGGAGAATTTTCGATTACTGCTGTGACTTAGAAAGAAATCGTTAGAGATCATTGCGGATCACAAATCTGAACATGGAATGCCCTAAGTTATACGAGTGGATTACGGGGGGTCACTCAGGAAAGGCCCCCCATTCCCCCAATATCCCTAGTCCCTCTTGCAACAGTGTAACAGTATGCATCTCTGGCGCGCACAGCGCCGTGTGGGGCAAAGCCACCGGGTCGATGATGGTGATGGGCCCTGCCGTGGTGGACCATCGGGTCCACTCCTCGGATGGCGGCATTTGGGTAAAACATAAGGGCTGGCCAGAGACAGGATGCGGGAACGATAGGCGCACCGCATGCAAAAGCTGCGAGGTAAAAGTCCCCTTTGCGCGCGAATAGAGCGGATCTCCCACCACCGGATGGCCAACGCTGGCTAAATGCACCCGGATTTGATGCGTTCGCCCTGTCTCTAATCTTAGCTGAACCAAACTTACCTTGTCCCATGCCGCGAGCGTCCGGTAATGGGTGCGCGCTACGCGCCCCCCATAGACCACCGCCATTCTTAGGCGGTTGGCAGGGTCTCGGCCAATGGGCGCGTCAATGACGCCGGCGGGTTCAGGCAATGTGCCCGTGATGACCGCAATATAATCCCGGTGAACAACCCGTTCTTGAATCATCGCCGATAAGCGACTGCGAATCTCTTCGGTGCGCGCCAGTACCATCAGCCCCGTCGTATCACGGTCTAGTCGGTGCACCACCCCAGGCCGAAAGTCTTCGCCGCCCGTCCCTAATAACGGGGCCAAACGGTGGACAACGCTGTCATCTTCGTGGCCATGACTGGGATGCACCACCAGCCCTTTGGGCTTATTCAGCACGATAATCGCGTCGTCACGGTAGATGACCCCGGTTTCGTCGACCGCCCTTGCCGCATTCCACGGCACCGGTGCCGGTTCGGCTGACAAGGCCTCAATCTGCACCCAGTCGCCCACTTCCACCACATAACTGGCTTTGGCTTTTTGCCCGTTGACGGCTACGCGGCCATCCTTAATCTGGCGTTGCCAAAACGTGCGGGAATGACGCGGATTCCATATCATGAGCAGTCGGTCCAACCGTTGACCCGCTTCATGGGCCTCAACCCGCTGCCCTGTTTCAAGACTCTCCACGTTTGTCTTGCCTCCAGTAGTAGTAGACGCCAAGTGCCATCCCCACCACAATCGCAGAATCGGCCAGATTAAAGACGGGCCAATCAATGACATGGATATAATCCACAACGCGTCCGGATATGATGCGGTCCCACAAATTTCCGGCCGATCCCCCCGCTAGCAGGCCCAAAGCAACCACCATGGGTCCTGGCAGATCGGGATGTCTCACGGTGTATACGACGATGGCAACTAACAAAGCGAACGCAACAAGAATAAAGAGGGGGGTCCCCCCTCTCAACAAACTAAAAGCCGCCCCATTGTTTAGAATGTAGGTCCACGACAGCACCGGCGGCAAGACGGGAATACTTTGCCCCGGCACCATCGTCTTGGCAATATGGTCTTGAATCAGTAAATCAGCCACGAGAATGATCGCGGCAATAACCCAAACCCCAGCTGCTCGCTTGGACATCAAAGCATCACCTGCAACACATCATGGCAACGCTCGCAAAGATCGGGATATTCCTCATGGGTTCCAACATCGGGCGTGTACCGCCAACATCTTTCACAACGCTGCCACGTCGTGCGTTCCGCATGGGCCTCTAACGTCTCACCAACATGGGCCACAATGTCAGCAGCCATCGTCATTTCGGTCAACAAGGCCCGGTCTTCCTTCGTAAATGGCGGGTCAGACACGGGGATCGTCAACGTGACGACGCCTTCTAACGCATTACCGATGGTTTTGTCGGCGCGGACGCGTTCTAGGGCTTTTAACACCACTTCTCGGTATCGCAGCATCCGTGTCATGCGCTCATCTTCTTCGGGTGTATAGCCAACCGCCCACACATCAGGCCACCGCAGCAAATGCACGGACATAGGCGCATCGGCCTCTTTGGGCGCGTACTGATACACTTCATCGCTGGTAAACACCAAAATGGGAGCCACCAAACGCATCATTACGTCCAAAATGTAATGCAGCACATACAACGTTTCTTGGCGCAAGGGATCATTGGGTGCCAGCGTATATAAACGGTCTTTGATGACGTCTAGATAGACACTTGACAAGTCCGTGGTCACCAGATGCAGCAAGCTGTGCACTACTTGATGAAACGCGTAGCCTTCATAGGACACCCTCGCTTCGCCGCTCCAGCTGTTGACCGTATGCACAATCCAGCGATTTAACGGATCGGCCAAATGCGGACGCGCCTTGCCCGCGCCGTCAAATCCTGCTAGATTGCCTAGCAGAAACCGAAACGTATTGCGAATCTTACGGTAGCTTTCGCCCAACTGCCGCAGGATTTCATCAGAAATCCGGACGTCATTGCGGTAGTCACTGCTGGCCACCCATAACCGCAAAATGTCCGCCCCATACTGCGCCACGATATCCATGGGGTCAATGGTATTGCCTAACGACTTGTGCATTTCTTGTCCGGATTTGTCAAGAACCATGCCATGGGTCAAAACCATGTGATATGGCGCTTGATCTTTTGCGGCCACGGCGGTCGTTAACAAACTATTGAACCACCCACGATATTGATCGTTGCCTTCTAGGACCAAGTCAGCTGGCCATTTCAAATGGCGGTGTCCCGCTAAGACCGCAGCTTGGCTCGAACCCGAGTCCAACCACACGTCAAAAATGTCATGTTCTTGCACTAAATCACGGCTGCCGCATTCAGGACATTTATAGTCTTCAGGCAAAAAGTGCTCGGGACCCTGCTGCCACCACAAATCGGCGCCTTCTTGGCTAATAATACCCGCGATATGGCGAATGAGCGGAGCATCGAGAACGGCCGTATGACAGGACTGGCAGTAAAAGGCGGGAATGGGTACACCCCAGACCCGTTGGCGGGAGAGACACCAATCCTGGCGATTTTCCACCATCTGCCGCATTCGGTCCCCACCCCACTCGGGATCCCACTTGACGGAATAAGTGGCTTCCGTCAGTTTTTCCCGGACCCGGTCAATGGACATGAACCACTGCTGAGTCGCCCGGAAAATCACGGGATTTTTGCACCGCCAGCAATGGGCGTATTGATGCTCTAACGGCTCCTCGAGTAGCAGGGCTCCCACCTCTTGAAGTTTGTCAATGACCACCGCATTGGCATCTTGGTAGAATAAGCCCGCGACAAGCGGCGTGCCGTCTACGTAGATTCCTTGGTCGTTCAATGGCTGCACAACAGACAAGTGATACTGGCGCCCTGCCTCAAAGTCTTCCATCCCGTGTCCTGGTGCCGTGTGCACTAAACCGGTTCCACTTTCACTGGTGACGTGATCGCCTAAAATCAAAGGGACATCATGCCCTAAATAGGGATGGGTGGTTATAACACCTTCCAGTTCGCGCCCGGGCCAAGGGCCATAAGTGCGCACCATCGTCCATCCCATTTTCTGCGCAAGGGTCTCGGTCAAATCCACAGCCACCAATAAGAAGCCGAATTCCTTCGTCTCCACGACCTGATACAGAATGTCAGGATTCAGTGCGATAGCCACGTTCGCTGGAATGGTCCATGGTGTTGTGGTCCAAATCACCGCACGTGTTCCTGCTGGCAACAGATCCCCACTATCCTTGACGGGAAATGCCACATAAATGGCCCGAGACCGGTGGTTATGGTATTCAATCTCGCCTTCGGCCAGAGCCGTTTCACAATGCGGGCACCAATAAACCGGCTTTAAGTCCCGGTAAATTAATCCCTTTTCCACCATGGCTGCAAATACTTCCAACTCCGCGCCCTCATATTCAGGACTCATCGTGATATACGGATGCTCCCAATCCCCCAAAATCCCCAACCGCTGAAACTCTTGGGTCATGAGCCCAATATAGTGCCGAGCCACCGCCGCACATTCCTTGCGCAGTGCCACAGGATCAATCTGGTGCTGAGAAACTCCCAATTGCTTTAACGCTCGCATTTCAATAGGCAGTCCGTGCGTATCCCACCCGGGCACGTACGCCACATCGTAACCGGCTAAGGTCCAGTAACGATTAATCATATCCTTGAGGATTTTATTTAAGGCCGTGCCCGTGTGAATATCGCCGTTGGCATAAGGCGGCCCATCGTGCAACACAAACTTTTCGTCATGCGCCCTTTGTTCACGTTGCGCTTGATATAACCCTTGCGCTGCCCATGCGGCGAGCCACTCGGGTTCTTTGGCGGGCAAATTGCCTTTCATCGGAAATGACGTTTTCGGCAATTGCAGCGTCGGTCGGTAATCCATAATCACCCTCCTAAATAAAATAACGCCCCTGGCGTAAGGGACGTCGTGGCGCGGTACCACCCTTGTTCCTCAGATCCTCGCAGCAGATTCTGAGGCGCTTAGACAA
Source organism: Sulfobacillus thermotolerans (assembly GCA_002951815.1). GTDB lineage: Bacteria > Bacillota > Sulfobacillia > Sulfobacillales > Sulfobacillaceae > Sulfobacillus > Sulfobacillus thermotolerans. The sequence continues at coordinate 2,237,457 of CP019454.1, read as the reverse complement.
ATAACGGTCGTCTGCCGGCCCGGCTACTGTCAGTTCACCAGGGCACTCTTGGGGGATCAATATGCCTATCATGGTCTGGATTGCACCAAAACTCCAGATCTCTGAGCCAGCGGACAAGCACATGGTGTCCCAATCATTGTGTTGAGCGTTTTTCCCATTTTAACATAGCTTTGGCGGCTAGCAAAACGTGGATAGACACACAGCTCTCGCCGTTATTTCTTCCGGATTCCCCCCATACCTTACGAAACGCATTCCCTCTTTAAGAAATGCCCTAAGAAAGGCATCGCCGTCACCGCAAAGCCTAGGTATCACCGCATGCGGAAAAGAGACCATTCCCCATTGAAATTCCGCACCTTTAGCATCATATTTTATGAGGAAGTAGAGGTGATTAAATCGTTCTCACCGTATATAAGATCATGTCCAAAGGCACCGCAAAGACACGATCGGCTTTAGTGCACGTCCCACCGCTTTCCTTGATGGATAGAACAGGAGGAATTTCATGGCGAAACTCATGGTCATAATTGCATCGGGCCCCGATCAACCTGCCAAAGTCAAAGCCGGTTTAGGATTTTCCATCGTGGCCCAACAAAGTCACGAACTGGAAGAGGTGAAGGTTTGCTTTTTTGCCGACGGCGTTGATGTGCTAACAGAGCGCCACCGCGGGCAGTTTGCCAAATTGGTCGACAAAATTCAAGAACTCGAGATTGTTACGATAGCCTGTCAGATGCACGCGGAACAAAAAGGCATTGCCGACGAAATCCGCCGTGTCGACCCGCAAGTCGACGTGCATTATGTCGGGGCCGATTTGGTTCAAGCGATAAAACAGGGATTCGAAATGGTGACTTTTTAGGTCTATAAGGCATCATCGTCATAATGATGCATTGCGTCTTACGAGTAGAAATCAAACTAGGGTTGCTCATGTCGTGATCCGCGTCACGACCCGCATTTCACGGGGCACCAATCTTCTTTTGCTGAGAAAGGCGCCATGCTTTGGCGCTACCTTGTCCCCACACGCCAGTAAGTCTTCTTTCCATCTATCGACGGCAGGCCTTTGAAGGCCTGCTTCATGGCGTCGAAAAATGCCGTGCCAGCCTTTACTTCCCTGCCTGAAAAGGCTACAGCCTTTTTTCACAGACGCTCAGTGACAAGCAGTCCCCTTTCGAAGGCTTTAGGATACAATGGAACCAACTTTCCCGTCCAAAGCATGGTGTGTCACGACTGAGGTTAAGAAGCGGCGGGATACTTTTGAGGTGATAAGATGACAGAAATTCCGGTAACCCGAGCTTTTGCGGAATCACTGGACCGTGCCGCGCCCCTAACGCAGTTCCGTGACGAGTTTCCCATGGCTTCACAATGTCTTTATCTAGACGGCAACTCATTAGGTCTCTTGTCCCGCCGTGCAGAAGCCTCTTTACTCGCCATCTTGGACAGTTGGCGGACCTACGGCATTGATGGGTGGTCGACCGGATCTTACCGCTGGTTTGACCTGTCTGAACACCTCGGACATATGATGGCGCCCCTAGTAGGGGCACAGCCCCACGAAGTCATCGTCACGGGATCTACCACCGTAAATTTGCATCAACTGCTCGCCACCTTTTATCGCCCTCATGGCGAACGCCGAAAAATTTTAGCTGATGCGCTGGCCTTCCCGTCGGACATCTATGCGATATCCAGCCACTTATTGCTGCACGGTCTCTCCCCTGATGAGGCGTTAGTGCAAGTGCCCAGCCATGATGGCTTTACGTTGTCCGAAGATGACATTATCGACGCCATGACACCTGACGTCGCGCTCGTTTTATTGCCCTCGGTTCTTTTCGTCAGCGGACAATTGCTCGATATACCCAAGTTAACGGAAGCTGCGCATGAACGCCATATCATAATTGGCTTTGATCTCGCCCATTCCGTAGGTGTTTTACCTCATGCTCTCTCCCAGTGGGGTGTCGATTTTGCGTTTTGGTGCACCTACAAATATCTAAACGGAGGCCCCGGCAGTGTCGCTGCACTGTACGTCGCAGAACGCCACCACGGCATACGCCCCGGTCTTGCGGGATGGTTTAGCTCGGACAAAACAGTGCAGTTTGATATGGCCCACCAGTTGATTCCCGCCCCTGATGCCGGGGCCTTTCAAATCGGCACGCCCCATCTTCTTAGCCTGGCGCCCCTCATCGGGTCGTTAGACATGTATTCGGAAACAACCATCGATATCATCCGCGCCAAATCCGTGCAACTCACGCACTATCTCATGGAATTGGCCACGGCGCGCCTCAAAGATTTTAATGTGCGAGTGGTAACGCCTCAAGAGGAGGCACAGCGCGGTGGTCACGTCGCTCTGGCCCACCCCGAAGCCGTTCGTATCTGCAAAGCTCTCAAAGATCGTCAGGTCATCCCCGACTACCGGCCGCCGGAAGTTATCCGCTTGGCTCCGTCTCCACTGTACACCACATACACCGATATTTGGGACACGGTCAATCACATATGGCACATCATGCATGAGCGCGAATATGCCCAATATCCGCTAAAGCGAGAGATTGTGTCCTAAAACCCCCTAGGCCCCATGCCATGCGGGTTTGTCATTCGCCTACGCCAGAGCCCTGATTTCGGCCGGGCTCTTGGGATACCCATTCCACGCTAAGTCCTTGTGCGAACATAGCACTCCTGCGCGCTCTCCACGATCAATAACGAATCCAGTTGTATCCCGCTACAGTCTACTCCACATTTCGCTATAGTTCTGAACGATTTTGTTCTTGTCCGCCCGTAGGATCGCTTCGAACCCTCTTGCCAAAGATTCGGGGCATTCGTTTGATTGTGCAGGACCTTGCGGATCTGGTGGTTGACTTTCCGGAGCTGTTTCCGTTTGCTCTCCTGAAGATTCCGCCAACGGCGAGAACCCGTCTGGAGGTGGGACTGCTTGGCGGCCAGCGGTAGGAGTCACACCACAATCGTTGGCAAGCTTTGTTTACTCCGGTACGTTGGCATCGCATCATAAAGATTGGAGCGCCGCCCATTCGCTCAAACAGCCGTTGACTATTTATATTATCCGTCCAAATCGTCTTGGCCCATAGCGAGGAATACCCCAACTCTCGTGCTCTGTCAATCAACAAGGCTAAGACCCGTGATCCAATGCCTCTTGATCGCCACTCCGCTTCGCCAATAACAATCGGCAGCATATCAGGGGCAAGCGCCACATCACCAATGGTCTCCCATCCGCGTACTCCTCGCACCTCAATCATGTAGAGCTCAGCGTGGTCATTGAGGTATCGGTACATCCGTTCGAGCCGCGCTTGATCATACGGCTGGGCCAATGGCCCTTCAACACCGTCCAAAACTTCGCGGTCTTTATACCAATTCAGGACTTGAGGTAACCGCATGTCAGCTTCACAAAATGGGCGCAGTTGTACGATGCCGTCGGTCAAAATATGTTTTTCCGCCAACACTGACCCTCCGTCTTTGTCCTACCCGCTACCAACCTTGTCTCCCTTACAAGGTCTTGCCTATTCAAATTGGTCCTAAGGGTCAAGGGGAATTGTTCCTTCAACATGTTACGGCCCTTCGCGCAAGGAATGGTAGAGCATCCACACCTCTTCCGTATGCTCCCCCAACTGCGGTGGACGTGTCCTGGGCAGTGACTGCGTGTCCGAAAAATCCCATGGCAATGCGATTTGCGGAATCCCCTCAAGGACGCTGATGGGCGAATGGGGTAAACTTTCTCGCCAGGCCAAAGCCTCGGGCACTGTGCGCACCGGTCCGGCCGGCACGCCATAATCCTCCAGAACGGCCACCCAATCGGACACTCGCCGGTGTTGGATAACGTCCTGGATAATCTGATGCAACCTCCCACGATTTTTAACCCGGTCAGGATTTGTACGATACCGGATATCCTTTGCCCACATGGGATGTTCCAAAGCCGTGGCCAAAAACTGGAACTGCCTGTCATTGCCTACGGCAATCGCCAAATAACCGTCAGATGCCTCAAATAGTTCATACGGCGATAGCTGGGGATGTGCATTTCCCCACCGTTTAGGATCCTGGCCCGTGACTAAATGGGCCAAGCCCACATTGGCCCACCAAGCCATTTGCGCATCAAATAACGAGACGTTAAGGTGCTGCCCTTGGCCTGTGCGCTCCCTATGGACAAGGGCGGACAAAATGCCTGAAAGAAGAAATAAACCCGCCGTAATGTCTGCGATGGCAATGCCCACTTTATATGGAGGACCTTCCGGCGGTCCGGTTAAAGACATAATGCCCGCTCCCGCCTGCATCACAAAGTCATAGCCGGGCCGGTCATCGCCCTGTGGATATCCCCGCAAGGTCGCCGTGACCAAGCGGGGATTTTGCCGGCGCAAAGCCTCTAAATCCAGCCCGTACCGCGCAAGACTACCGGGTTTAAAGTTCTCCACCACGACGTCAGCCCACTTTGTCGCTAACGTACGAACCAGATCTTGCCCTGCAGGATCGGCTAAATCAACGACACACGACTTTTTGTTGCGATTGGCACTTAAAAAATAGGCGGATTCGGGATTCGTTTCCTAAAAAGGGTGGGCCCCATTGTCTCGTCTCATCGCCCGTCTCAGGCCGCTCAATTTTGATGATTGTCGCCCCCATGTCGCCCAATGCCATAGTCGCGTAAGGAGCCGCCAGTACCCTGGACAAATCGAGCACATGGATGCCATCCAAGTTTCCGGGCATGACCTCGTCCGTATTCTCACTCTCCCTCATGCAGTTTTGCGCCCGACTGCGACCATCTCCCTCATAAAAGGCCTCCTGACTGTCCCGATTCGGCCGATATCACGGACTCTTTCTTCAAGTGGCGCGCTTGATGGGCGGCGGGCGACAGGTAATAGACCATAAACCCGGCGACAATGATCACCGACGTAGCTAATATCACCTCGTAATCAATATACCAGGGCGCAGATGGCGTCGTGGGCCGTGCTAAATTGATAATCATCCCGATGCCGTAAATTAAGGCCACAATATTGATGGGCCAGGCCCATCCCCGCAAGGTGAAAAGTTTGTCAGCCTTGACGCCACGACTCCGGGCGATTAATGCACCTAGCATAATCATTTGGAACGCGAGATAAATACCAACTACAGCAAAACTCGTCAAAATAGACTCGAACCGCGCGGAAAGGCTCAGCAACAACGCAATAATCGCCGATACCCAAAGAGCATTTATGGGGGTGTGGTATTTAGGAGATACGTAGCTTAAGAAACGGTGAAAGGGAATGACCTGGTCCCTCGCATAAGAATAAAAGACCCGAGTCGCGGCAGCCTCCACAGCCGCGCCGCATGACAAAAAGGCCACAATCACCACCCACAAAAATATTTTAGAAAAGGTCACTCCGACCGTCGCGGACAGAATGTACGTCACGGGATTGGGCGTTCTGGCCGCATTCATGGCCAACGCCATATTTGGGGTCGCATGCAAAAAAGCAAACACCGCAAACATCGTCGTGGCCCCTCCCACGAGTAACGCCCAAATCATCGCTTTAGGCACGCGGCGCCGCGGATCAATCACTTCCTCCGCAACGTCTGCCGCCGACTCAAATCCATAAAAGATGAAGCCTGAAAAGAGCAAAGCCAGCAAGAATACGGGCCAATAACTGTGGTGGCCCTGAACACCCATTGTGGTGTCGACAATCCCCATAGGCTGGTGGGAATAGAACAATAAAATCACACCGATGCCTAGCGTCCCCAAAACTTCCATTGCCACGCCGATATTAATCAAAATGGACAACCGGGTAATGCCCAGCATATTGATCAGGGTCTGAATGACGACCATAATCAGGGTAATGACAATCAGTTGCGATTGGGTGCCACCTATCCCCAAAGCCGACGCAATGTAAGGAGCCCCACCGTAGTCAACGGCCGTAATGGTGATAAGCAACGCCCAACCATAGAACCATCCCACAAACCATCCATACCCGCCTCCCATCAACCGGCGCGCCCATTGGTACAAAGCGCCTGCCAGGGGATATTTTGCAGCCAGCTCCGAAAAAATCAAAACGACCATCAACTGCCCCAACACAACCAAAGGAATGCCCCAAAAGAACGCGGGCCCACCCGTCTGAAGCCCGAATCCAAACAGCGAATAGAATCCGACCACCGGTGACAGGTAAGTGAATGCGACACCAAAATTTGAAAAAAACTTCAAGGTGCGCTGCAGCTCTTGTTTGTATCCAAACTGCTCTAAATGTTGTTGATCCAAATCCATTTGGTTTGGATTTCGTTCCATAGCTCGCCTCTTTTCGCTACGTTGATATGAAGCGTAAATGCTCATATACGAGGGCGGATTGTTTAGAAAAAAGACGCCCCTGATTTATATTTATATTTGGGTCCCTGCCAGTTTGAGACATGGCTGAAAAAGAAGGATCTCATTCTCTATGGACTCTATTCCATTGCTCCCATGAAAATCCTTTGGATTTTGTGCACTACCCTTAAAAACCCTTTGAACCAAATGCACAAGCCAGCGGGTTCCTGGTCTTCCTTCCGCGTGAATTCCCATATTGCATTGGCATCCATATCGAAACATTTTCGCAACACTTAGCCCACACACTATGGCTACGGACAACTCGCGGTATTCAGGAGCAAGCAAAATACCCAGGAATGCATCAAACGTTCATGTTTAAGAACGAAAGACTCACCGCTACCTCTTTTCGCCCCTTGAAAATCCAAAACCCTACCTCATGATGTGATGTTCTTGTCCAAGGCCTTTGGCAAAGCGTACCTGCAAGGGAAAAATCCTAACCATAAAAGAGGAGGAAAATCATCCTGACACGACAATCACTAGCCCCCTTAACCTCATTCCGATTCTTAGCGGTTATGTTCGTCTTTTTATGGCATATCGGGTTTTTGCGCGAATACCAAACCGGCTACGTAGGCGTTTCATTCTTTTACACATTATCGGGATTCATTCTGACCTATAATTATGTTCATCGCTTCCGCCATCCCTCTTCCGAGGCCCGCCGACAATTCTATTGGGCTCGGTTTGCCCGTATTTATCCCGTGTACGCCTTAGCCTTTCTCTGGTCGATCCCACTCACCCCGATACACGCCTATGGAAGTCTTGCCACATGGATTGGCGTAGGATTGGCCAATCTCGTGCTCATTCAAAGCTACATTCCGTACTTGGCGATTGCGTTTTCTTTTGATGGAGTGGCATGGAGTCTGTCGGATGAAGCAACCTTCTACGCGATATTTCCTTGGCTCATGCAGTGGTGGAATACCTTGGGGCGACATTGGCACGTTCGTCACGTTGTGTTGGGGATGGCCATCTTATGGGGCAGTCTAGTGGCCCTACTGATTCCATATCATTCATCATGGCAGAGTTGGATTGCCTATATTTTTCCCGGAACGCGCCTCGTGGACTTTTTCATCGGCATGGGCGCCGCCCTCGTGTTTGACCGCATTGCGTGGAATCATCCAGGAAGACATCTGCCATGGACCGCGTTGGAAGTTGCCGGTCTCTTGCTTGTTGTCGGCACGATTGCCATAGGACCCTATATGGAACAATCCTTGCGCTTTAGTGCCTTGTATCTGCCAGGCTGGGCTATTCTGTTATGGATATTTGCGCACCAAAAAGGGGTGATGTCTCGGGTCTTCTCGCACGCTGCCGTTGTTCGCCTCGGCCATTGGAGTTTTGCTTTTTACATGATTCATCGTTTAGTCATGCGCACATTGCAAAAATTTAACTTGTATCACTATCATGGCCCGTTGTGGCAAGATGGCTTAGTGTTGATGACGGCCGTTGCCCTAAGTGCCCTAATCTATTACCGCTATGAGGAACCGGTGCGACGAAAATTACGTCACAAATTCTCAGTCTACCCTGGCTCGTATGCACAAACCGTCGCGCAGCATGCGACGAGCGGTCGGTGAAATAACGTGATGAGCGTACCTATGGCGAGCAAGAAGCCTAAGACGCCGGCAAAAGTCATAGAAACACGGGTAGAAGGGGCATTTGCAGCCTTTATCTGTAGAGATTAGCTGGGAACACCAGCCCCTGACGTATGATACTCTAGCTGAGCCGACACGGCACAATCTTATCCGAACACCTGCGCTGCTAACGCATAGAGACCTTTTCCAAACCGTAGCGGACGGCCGTGATAAGTCATAACTGGAGGTTCTGCGACCTTGGCAAAACCCCACCGCGGCAGTTCGCAAGCGGCCCAGTCGGCGTGTTGAGCGGGCACATCGATCCGCATGGCATCCATCGTTGCCTGAGCGATTTGTGCGGTCAACTGCGTTGCGACCCAGTCATCTCGGGCGACCACGGGACCCAGAATCCAGCTGGCAGCTCCCTTGATCCCAAGCGCATAGCCGTGGATTTGAGCGCCGTTCACAAGCATCCATCCGGCCGACGCTTGGCGCACACGGTGACGCAAAAATTCCCTGCGGTCGACCCCAAAGGCTTGTACGTCCAACGCGTTTACACGTTCGATGTCGTCCCAGCGTAGGCTAACCACATTTCCTTGGTCTATAGGCTTGTCCGCATATCCACTCAATCCCTGGCTCCGAACATACTTGTGAACCACGCTTACGATCTCAAATCCCATTTTTTCGTATAAAGGCAGACCCTCTGGCGTAGACACAAGCGACACGCAGCTTCCAATCGTCATCACGCCCAAAGCGGTGGCGGTGACGGCTTTGCCCAAACCGCCTCGCCGAAAGTCTGGATGGACTATCACCATCCCCATGTGAGCCCTGTCCGGTGCATACGGCACGACAGCAGCACTGGATACGAGCTCACCTGCGGCCGTTTTGTGACCAAACACGCGGCCAACGGCCAAAAGCGTGCCAATTTCGGCGGCATCATAATCCCAACCTACCGCGGCCGACAATCGAACTAAGCTATTGATATCGGGGACGTCCAAAGTCTCTAATCTTAATGACAGATCCATTTTTAAATCCTGCGCCCCTCCCTCAGTAAAAAGCGCCGCAAAAGAGAGCCGCACCTACCGATTTACAAAGAATAGTCCTGTTAAATGCCGCTGAGGAGAACGGAAAATGAGGTATAGACTATGGGTAAGAGAATCCATTCATTTGTGGAGTGATCAACGTTATGAGATGTTTCAATACATCGCCAGCAATAGCATTGTCTTAACCGATGCTCCGGGGCTAAAAGAAGCCCATGTCCATCTCTGAATCTCTTTCTGAAACCACACACACTTTTAGACATCAAACCGCATAACCGAATCGTTCGGCAGTTGTTTGACGGAGAACAAGAGAATATGCCCTGCTACCCATCACCATTCTTTACAACGCGGCTCATGGATGCCCTACGGCATCCCCGAAAATGGTGAACCCGGAAACTACGCTGGCCGCCCAGATAGCGGCCAGCCCATTCCCTAATCACGGCTGGCCTGCAATGCCATCGGTTCCTCGGATAATAATCGCAATTGAGATTCTAATAAACTCCGCACTTGCGCCCGGTATTTTTCCGTCTCATAACGAATTTGCGCCAGTTGGCTTTCCGCGTCACGCACTTTCGCTTCAGCTCGCCGCACAATTTCCTCGGCTTTCGCTTCGGCTTCACGCACAATCAGTTCGGCTTCCTTGCGCGCCGCCGTTTTGACTTCTTCCGACGTCTGCTGCGCAATAATCAATGTATTTTGCAGCGTAGCTTCCAATTTGCGATATTGCTCAAGGCGCTCCGTCATGCCCGAGGTGTTTTCTTTCAGTTCATCGTTCTCACGAATCAATGCTTCATAATCCCGAACGATTTCGTCAAGAAATTCATTGACGTCATCTTCGTTATAACCCCGAAATCCGTGTTTAAACTCTTTATTGACAATATCTAAAGGTGTCAGTGGCATAAAATCCTCCCGCGGTTAGAACCTGGCCATATAAAGAAACAACGCCACAAGCAGGTATGACGCAATGTCCACCAAGAAAAACGCAATCAAAGGGGACAAATCGAGCATTCCCACCAGAGGCACCCTCCGCCGAATAGGGGCTAAAATGGGCTCAGTCAGCTGTGTTGAAATGTACGTCGCCTTATCCCATAGCCCCGCGGTCTTCGGAGGAAAAAACGATGACACAATCCGTATCATCAGCACAACAAAAAACACATCTTGCAGAATATGGACAGTTTCTGCTAAATGGATGAAGATGATACTCACTTAGACAGGCTCCTGGTCCACCCGGGCGCGTCATCATGATCTTCACTGGCGACTTCCACGTTGTTGGGCGTAACGAGGAAGATATTGTCTCCGACTTTGCGCAGTCCGCCATCTAACGCATAAGCAACTCCAGATAAGAAGTTTAACAAGCGCTGACCGGCCCGTTCTTCAGCCAAATCCAGATTGACAATCACGGGACGACGCCCTTTGACCTGATCGGCAATAGCCTGGCCATCCTCTAAGGTCCTGGGATGCATCACGACCACCCGAAACCCACGCGAACCCGGCAAACTGACCAAGCCTCCCCGCTTCTTTTGGGGCACTTCATCTTCCCAATCTGATGTCGCGGCGACTTCCTGTGTGTCAAATTCTTCGTCCTGCACTTCTTCTAACCCCACAAAATTTAAGAACTTGCCTACGATTCCCGCTTTCACAAATCACCCTCCTCAATAAGTTCTTGGACCAAACAGAGCGGTTCCCAGACGGACAATCGTTGTGCCTGCCTCTAAAGCCCACTCATAATCATCCGTCATTCCCATGGATAATTCATCCAAAGGAGCCCAAGGAAATCTCTCTTCTCGACAAGTTCGCCATAATTCGCCAGTTTCCTTCATCAGTGCCCGAATTTTTTTCTTTTCGTCCAAAGTTGTGCCAACTGCTGACGGAAACAGTGCCATCATGCCGATAAATTGCAAATGCGGCCACCGATGGGCTTGTTCTAAAAACGCACGCACGTGCTGAGGAAACATTCCCGTTTTACTCGCTTCTTGTCCCGCATTGATTTCCAACATGACCGCAAGACGGTCAGTAACCCGTTGATTTAATGCCTCTGCCACCTTCTCACTATCTATACTGTCGACAGAGTCAAAAAGATCTATGGTATATTTTACCTTGTTCGTTTGAAGATGTCCAATAAGGTGCAAGGGAACCGGAGGCTTTTCGTGCCACTTATCTTTGGCTTCTTGCACCTTGTTTTCTCCGATAAGCTGGGCACCCGCCGCCACAGCGGCTAAGGCCTCCTCTCGGGTTCGCATCTTCGTGACGGCCATGAGCTTGACCCCTTCACCGGGTCGAATGGCCTCGATTTGTGCTAATACATGTTGCACACGTTCCGCTATTTCTTGAGCCATAGATATCCCCCCATGCGGCCCGTGCGGCCCGCATCGCGACGATGAGAAAAAAACTGATCCCGGTGGCAGGCCGTACATACCCCTGCAACATCAATACGGTCCGGCCGAACACCCGCCTGCTCAAGACGCCGTCGATTCGCAGTCCACAAGTCGAGCTGGTAATGTCCTGGCTTCATGCTGGTGACCAGTGGCGCGTCAGATCCCATCGCCTCCCGAAAAGCTTGGGCGACCCGCTCATCGACTTCATAGCAACACGGACCAATGGATGGTCCAATGCCGACATGAAGATCGTGGGGGGCTATGCCTTGCTCAATCAACTGTGCAATGGCCTCCACTTGCACCCCTTGCACGGTACCCCGCCACCCAGCATGTAACAAGCCGCCGATGGTTCCCGCCTCGTCTGCGAGAAAAATCGGAACGCAATCGGCAAACCCCATACCGAGCACAATATCAGATGAACGGGTGAGTAAACCATCCGCGCCAGAAATTGCCCCGGCGGAGGATCTGGCGCCCGCCGGGGCATCGGATTCACCGACCCAGCTGACAAGTGCCTTATGCACTTGCTCTGCCATGACAAGCTGATCTAATGAGGCGCCAAGCCATGACAAAGCCCGCGTCCGATTTTCCAAAACCGCCTGCGGTTGATCTGGCATATTGAAGGAGAGATTCAAGGTATCATAAGGCGGATCTGAAATCCCGCCTTGCCGTGTTGTAAAGATGGCCTGGACCGTGTTGACTCCCAACCATTTCCAGTACGGGCCGTGATGTTCCCACTGTGCCATGGGCGCGCTCCTAAACGGTCTGATTGCGTGACTGTGCACACGCCGACCCCTGCGCTTATTTTATCACGCCCTTACGGGCGAAAACATGATGCTTTCTAATCCCTTCACCAAAACAGTAGGCGGGCCGGAATCTCGACGGGAGATTCCGGCCCGTTTACCGTTTAGGAGGGCATGGGAGCGTTAGCACTAACCCAGTCTGATTCTTGACGTCCGCTCATATGAGCGGAAATAATTTGCTCGTGATTTTGGCGGAACCACTGCTCGGCATTCTCATTAGCTCCCAAGGGCACATACCAACCCTTTTGCTCCATGAATTTAAAAAATTCATAGGCAGCATCTAGGTGATACCGGGCCATTTCGGATAACGCCCGGCGAATCCCCACGTGGGTGATTTCGGTCGCCGCCCAGATGCAGCGCACGGTCATGCTCTTAGAATAGTCCAATAGATCAGCCGCAATAATGCGGTCGGTAAATCCCTGACCGCTTTTCGGTTGAATAGGCGTTGGAGACTGCACGGACGCATTGCGCGGACGTCCTTTCAGTCCACCATCAAGCTGCTCGAACTTTTGATTGAGCGATTCGCCATTGGCAATATCAATCAGTTCGTTATAATGCATCTCGGCTTTGCGGCGTTCATTTTCCACCATGGATTTCAAGTCGCCATCTTGCACAAACGACAAAAAACCCGTTGCTTTCGCGATTAAGGTCGCATCCGCTGAGGCAATCTCATGTAATTGCTGATATTCCTGAGCCGTCAATTTTGGCATAGTCATCCCCCTTTATGGTGTGGTGCGGTCTTATCGTGTCCGCACTACGTAGGGTTCATGCATGTCCGTGCTCGTTGGTATCGCCTTCCGCCCTAAACAATAAGGATCAAGAAATGGTTTTCGTCATGAGAATATGCCACCGTATTCCGTCATTATCGCCAAGAGGCGGAAGGTCTACAGCGATCACAAACGCTAGCGTTGATGGCGGACGCCGATTGGATAGAAATAAGTTTGTACCCTGGGTTCTATTCGCTATCCGGTGGCCGCATTTTTGTCCTATTGGTTGGTCGGGTTTTGTGTTATTGGTGCCGAGCGTTCCATGCTTCGGCTAACTCCTCGAGAGCTTTGCGCTTATGGCGATAAAAGGACGAGCGGCTAACATGAAAGTGGGTGGCTATCTGCGCCACGCTCCATTCGCGATGTAAATACGCTGCTTTCAAAAGGTCTTGGCTTTGCTTTCTTAAGGGCGGAATCGGGGGAGACGACGTCAAGAGTTGCATCAAGTGCATTTTAGTGGTATCAAGGTTGTCCTTTAGACCGAGAGAGCGAATTTCCACGAGTAACTGACGAGGATTTGCAAGAGCGCAGAGCAATCGCTCCATATCCTCGCGGGTCATCTTATGGCTGCTGACGCTGGATATAAGGCGTTCAATATAGACCAAAAAGGAGAGAAACCCTTTGCCTCTCTTATCCCCCACTAAGAGTTCGACGGGAGTCCCGTGTGGGCCACGAAAGGTTTTTGGCCGCAATCCTACGGCCTGCATGACCCTACAAAATGGCGGATCGGTTGACGTCACGATGACCCGTACGGCTCCTCCTAATAGCACCAACGCGTCATATAGCACCATGCCGCGAACTGCTTCCGCGGTATAAACTGGGTCATTGTCTCGGTAACAAAAGAATACCGTCACACACGTATCGGCTAATTCTGGCGGTTGATCCCGGTAGGCATTAATGTCTTGCGACAGTGCGTGCAGTAATCTTGGTAAAAAGGTTTCAATGATTGGCATAGTTTTTTTCCGATATCCATAGGCCAACCCAAAAGCCTATGGCAGCATTCTCATGATTACGTACTACACGAACACCCTCAGGATATCGCGTTATAATGGCGTCAAGAAAAGCATGTTGCCGATTAGGTTCTAGTAACGGCGTGTGGGGTTTGTCCGGCAATAGAGCATGCAATGTCTGTCGGTCGCATTCCTGCACTCGGCAATGTTCCCTCCATTCCGTGACTGTCGAAAAATTTAACCACGGTTCCACGGGAAGGTCATCACGGTAGAGTTCAAGCAACATGGCGGCGCTCCGCAGTCGAGTGGCTTCATCCGTCTGTCTACGCCTTGCCTCTAGGACGCGCAAAGCCTGCCGACGTTGCTGTATAAAGCGTTCAGGATTGCGGCGTCGCAGATCGTCAAGCAAAACTTTGCGTACGGTGTCATGCATGCGCAATCCCAACGGCCCTACGGAGATAAAGGACAATGACAACAATTGATGATACTGAATACTTCCAATCGTTTGTTGGGTCAATGCCTCCAGCGTATTTTCATCCGCCTCTTGCACCAAAGCCAACGACTCGAGAACGGGGATCCACTTCTCCGTAACGACCTCTCGCAATACACGCGCCGTCACCGTCTGCGAGATTTGCGGCACAATCGTGGGATCGTGCCCCACGGCATCCACCGCCAATGCTAAGCTAAGAGGATGTCCCTTCGTTTGATGATATAACCGGGCACCCCATTGATCCGCTCCAATGCCGCGTGCTGATACGTACACTTGAGTATCAGAAAACGTTAAAGGGGACAGTTCCCAGTGCTCCATCCGGGTATGCCATAAGGGATCCGTTTGCCATTCGAACAACGGTCCTCGAGCGGCTAAAGCAATAAGCAGGGGCGCTTCGTGAAGAGTCGCAAGAAAATGGGTGCGCAACCATTCTCCTGTCATCCCTAAGGATTCTGCATTATCGATTAACAACAAGGATTTCTGCTGAGACAAGGTCGTCTTGAGTTGAGCAACTTGTTGGTCGTGTCTCCCCGGTAGGCTATGAAGCATTAACAAGCCCATGTAGTCCAACCATGCAAGCGGCGTTGACACGTAGCGCCCATCCACGAGCCAACTTGGCACGTTTAGACAAGCCTCATAGTGAATGGCTTCTAATAGCGTGGACTTGCCAATCCCCGCGGGTCCTTGGATCATCAGCACCATGGAATCGCTCTCCGGACTATGAATCCAATTGTTTATCCAACGAAGCTGCGTAGCACGTCCTACCAACAGCGGTTGTTCCGCAATGGTCATCGATCCGTCCTTTCCTTTTCCATCTATTGCCATCTTGAGTTTATTCCATTTCTTTTAATTCTAAAAAACGTATGGTGGAGAGGTCAACGGATGGATGGGCCCCATTAGGACTATTCGTTACACTCAGGGCATAGGGACAGCGTCAGAAGCGTACTTTAAAAATGGTCGTCAAGATCCCGGTCATTTTCGGACAGTATCTAGCATGTATCGCAGAAATGCCGGCGTCCCAACAAAGCCCTTACACCTTCTCGCGTCGTCTATTTCGGTCCGTATGGTTCAACGACGTGGCATAGCGATGCCCCGTCGATTTGACACAGACGATCTACAACCGCGCGGCACGGCCAGTGTTCATCGGGCACCGGTTAGCCCGCCCATTGA
Source organism: Sulfobacillus thermotolerans (assembly GCA_002951815.1). Classification (GTDB taxonomy): domain Bacteria; phylum Bacillota; class Sulfobacillia; order Sulfobacillales; family Sulfobacillaceae; genus Sulfobacillus; species Sulfobacillus thermotolerans. The sequence continues at coordinate 2,221,996 of CP019454.1, read as the reverse complement.
TACTGGGCATCGCGTTCCTTCGTGGCCTGCTGAATTGAACAAAGCTATAAACCCCATTGCATCGGAGCGTAGGCCCCGTTCTCCCCTCTCAGCATCAACGCTGGTGAGTCCAATGAACGATCAATATTTTGTAACCAGGCATTTCGGAAAAGCAATCCCTACGGCCACCCTTGCAGGAACGGATATTCCTGACAGGCGGGGACGTCTTCTTTGCGGTGTCCGTATATATGACACAGGTGTGGGACACATCCGGGACGCTTCTTGTATAGCCGCGTGCTAATCTGAACATGGCCACTTCGGCAGGCCGTACCAAGCAAGGATAGTCGGAGAAAGCAGGGGTGGCTCTTTGTCCCAACAAGGCATCGCGAGCGGTGTGAGTCACTACAAGGAGGATGAGAATGAGTATTTATGCACCTATGATCATCATCGGCGGGCGAGGTGGTACGCCCTTTCAAGACTTTGCCCCCGATGGGAAGATGATCGAAAAACTGGGCGTGTGGATTGGCGGATGGCAGATTAAGGCTCTCCGCATCTGGCGCACTAACGAACCCAGCAAAACATTTGGAGAGCCCGGGGGACCTTACAACGAATTTACTTTTGAGCCCGGTGAACGGATTACCCAAATGTCACTGTGGGGCAACGGTGCGGGAACTCGCTTGGGATGGATATATTTTAAAACAAGTCATAATCGTGTGTTTGATTTTGGGATGAATGATTGGGGGCGCCGACAAGAATATCCGGTGGATGTAGGGTCTGGGATCTGCATTGGATGCCAAGGCCGCAGCGGATCAGATATTGATGCGGGGGGCTTTGTTTTTCTAGATCATATTCGGTCTGCGGTCATCAAAAATCTGCACTATCCCACATTGAGTTTTGATACATCAGGTATTACCCCGGTGAGGGTCGATACGTTTCACCGAAAAAATACCTCAGCCGTTCCTGAACAATGGAAATTTAGTGGAGTTCGAAAGGAAACGGCATCTGAAACGTGGGCGACGACAGTGGGGATTGAGGCCTATATGGAAGTGAACGTGGAAGCCGGCATTCCCGAAGTAGGGAAGGAAGGAGTAAAGTATGGGTGGAAGCTATCGGCGACTTCCAGCCACCAAAGGACGTCCAGTATTGAGGTTGATCGGGGTTGGGAATTATCAGGAACGCTCCCTCCGGGACAGGAAATAAGCTTAGAAGCGATTATGCGTCGAGGCTCGTTGCCCTCCTTAGCGTATACAGGACAGATGGAAGTCACCATGCAGTCTGGCGAAGTCTTTACCTTTCCGGTGAACGGGAACTATGCAGGCGTCGTTTACAGTGGGATAGACGTTGTAGACCAGAGTACCGGTGAGGCACCAGGAGTCCTTCGGGCCGATACACCCATGCCTCCAGAAGCCACAGCGGCCATCAACGAAATGGTTGAGGTTTCCCAAGCATAATAATCTACGAGGGGCGCCGCAAGAATGCAGCGCCCCTGCCTACGTTGCTGAGATCTGGTCGGTTCTCCTCGTAATCGATAACTCCGTGCACCCAATCAATGGTGCACAGCACCTTTTCTTCTGTATAGTATTAAATGGAAATTTATTTAACGCATGACATAGCAGTCCTCGTCGCCCAAACTGATGTAAAAAACCAGAAGGGAAAACTTTATTATGACCCTTAAGCAAGGATTAGGAACGGTGTGGTCGGTGTTACTATTTCCTCTAGCTTTTTTCGTCGCGATGTTGACTCAAAATCAGACGTTGTTGTACTACAGCCATGTGATGCCCGCAATCCTATGGACAGGAACAGAAATCTTTATGGGCCTCGTGCTTGGCCCAATCCTACAGAAATTGCCCATTGAGGCCCGGAAACCCGTACTGACCTCCTTGTTTCCCAAGGTGTTCTGGATATTGCCTATTTCGGCTATGACAACCGGAACCGCGGGATGGTTCTTAGCGCACCAGATGAAAGACATCATTCCGGGACATCCATGGCCTATCCCGCTAATTTTTGCCGCAGTTATTGTAGCCGTGCTGACTATACAAGGATTTGGGTTTCTTCTCCCAACCAACTATCAAATCTACCGCATGATGAGATCAGGTACTCCGCCTACACGAGAGCAAGCTCAACTTCTTCAGCGCCGCATGGCGGCTTACAGAGTAGGTGTCACCGTCCAAGCCTTAGCTCAGTTTGCCATTATTACGGTCATGGTTATTTTAGCGGCTTAGGCTTGAGATTGCTGCCATATTGCTGAGCAGGCCCAATGAATGTTGTAGGAAAGCACTATGGCAGTATCCAATGAGCGTCTTAACGTAGGCGAAATTAGGTATTGGAGGAGCGCAGTTTACCCGGTCACTGCTTCTTTGGCTGGCCATTTCGTGAAGGTCTTATCGGCAACCACCTTAGGCCTAATACCCTCTCTCTGACGTGCTTTATCTAAGGACAAAAAGCGCCTCTGACGAGGCGCTTCATATGTCTTGGGCGTGATATTGATCAATTTCTACCAAAATAACGTCCTCACCGATTTTGCGGATCTGATCCCAAGGGATCACCGTGTCACGCTCCCGTCCAAACAGGCCCAAAAGGTGGCTGGCACCCAAAATGACAACGGCCTTCAGGCGTCCTCCTTCTAAATCCAGCTCCAAATCGCCGATGAAACCCATTCGCCGCCCATCAACAATGTTGATAACATCCTTCGTCCGCAGTGCAGAGGTCTTAACCACCAGGCATCCCCCCGTTATACCTTATGTCGCACCGGCGGACGCTAGACGAATTCCCCACTACCTCTTAAAACCAAGCCAGGAGATGATTGACAATATGGGGCAAGCGCCACGACACATGAATGGCCCCATGGGGGTGATGAGGCACGGGCGGTGGTAATTTCACCGGCACAGCCGGGACCGTGACCGGATTAGCCGGTGATGTCTGCATCGCGGCAGCAGCCGGAATAGCCACCGCGTTGCTCATGTCGATGAAGCACAATGAGGGAAACAACACGCACCACCAATTATGCCCAGCTCCGTGTCCTAAGACCACCAATAATGCCTCATAGCGCCCAGCGGGCAAGACCCAGCTGCCATATGCTTTCGTAGGAAATTCTGTCGTCGTTAAGCGAACATGTGCGTGATAGGTCACATGATGAGCTGCCAACACCGCATCGGCTGCTTCCGTTACTTGGGCAATATGGTGCGATAAGATGGCTGCAGCCTGCTCTTTATCATGCGCGTGGGTTAAAAGCGGATCTAAGACCGCTAGCACCCTATCGCGCACATCGAGTTTCACGGCTTGATCCACGGGGTTGTCCGAATTGGCAATGACCCGAAACCGAATGACGGGGGGCGGGGTAATCGCCTGCGTCGTCGTACCTGCCAAAGCCGTATGGCCTTGCGGTGTGACGGGCGCAATACTCCATAAAAATCCCATGGCCAAAAAACTCAGCGCAATCTGTTTCACCCACATCAGATGTACTTCCTCATGTGCGTCAACGCCGCCTTTTCCAGGCGCGACACTTGTGCTTGGCTGATGCCAATTTCGTCAGCCACTTCCATTTGCGTCTTTCCGTCAAAGAAGCGCATCGTCAAAATTAACTTTTCTCGGTCATTCAACCGCCGCATGGCTTCGCGAATCGCTAAACTTTCCAGCCAATTGCGGTCATGATTTTTTTCATCACTGATTTGGTCCATCACAAAAATCGGATCGCCGCCGTCATGATAAATGGGCTCAAACAGCGATACCGGTTCTTGAATAGCATCCAAGGCATACAGCACTTCTTCACGCGGCACACTTAATTCTTCGGCGATCTCACTAATCGTCGGCTCTTTCGAATAGCGGTGGACCAATCCATCTCGCACTTGCAAAGCTTTGTAAGCAATGTCGCGGAGCGAACGGCTGACGCGAATCGGATTGTTGTCGCGCAGATAACGCCGGATTTCCCCAATAATCATCGGCACAGCATACGTGGAAAACTTCACGTTTTGACCTAAGTCAAAGTTGTCTATGGCTTTCATAAGGCCAATGCAGCCCACTTGAAACAAGTCATCACTATGCTCGCCGCGGTTTTGAAAGCGCTGAATGACACTCAAGACTAAGCGCAGATTGCCATTAATCAGTTCATCGCGTGCGGACTCGTCACCCGCTTGCATATTTTTAAAGAGTTCTCGCATTTTGACATTGCCCAACACCGGTAATTTCGCCGTATTGACACCAGGGATTTCAACTTTATTCAGTGGCACGACCCTAACCCCTCCCCGGAGCTTTCATCCTTCATCTTCACAATGGCAGTATCACCAAACGCGAGTGAGGATATACAAAAAGCCCCGGAATTTGCCAATAATTGGCTTCCGGGGCTTGCTCGGGGCAGGATGTCGTTATTCCATGCGGTAAAATTCCTTACGCAGCCGTTTAATAATGCGCTTTTCGAGACGGGAAATATACGATTGGCTGATGCCTAATGAATCCGCCACCTCTTTTTGCGTCCGCTCGTAGCCATCCATGAGGCCAAAACGCAGTTCCATAATCCTGCGCTCGCGGGCATTGAGTTTGCTCAGTGCTCTTTTTAACATCGTGCGGTCGACTTCATCCTCTAACCGCTTATAAATAATGTCGTTTTCGGTACCCAAGACGTCCGATAACAAGAGCTCATTGCCGTCCCAATCCACGTTCAAGGGCTCATCAAAAGAGACCTCAGACCGTGTCCGCGAGTTGCGGCGCAAATACATCAAAATTTCGTTTTCAATGCATTTCGAGGCATATGTGGCCAGCTTAATTTTCTTTTCCACATCAAACGTATTGACCGCCTTTATCAGTCCAATGGCCCCAATTGAAACCAAATCCTCTATCCCAATCCCGGTATTTTCAAATTTGCGGGCAATGTAGACCACAAGCCGTAAATTCCGTTCAATGAGAACAGAGCGGACACTGTCCTCGCCCGATCCCAGTAAATGCAGCAGATTAGCCTCTTCATCTCCGGTAAGGGGAGGCGGCAACGCTTCACTGGACCCGACATAATGAACTTCCGGGTTGGCTTCTTCCAGCCCGAGCAGCATCAAGAGCTGCGCTCTCACCCGTATTAGCCATGAGGCCTTGGGTTTTGGTTGCCATTGTGCAATCATGCACCCACCCCTTCTTGGTTTATGGTAATAATACAGTCAGGCGAAACTAAGGCACGGTAGGAATGGTCACTCGACACACTTTGAGGCGTAAACGCCAACGCAACCGGCTGCAACCGGTACCATCGGCCTTGAAATTGTCCCTTGGCCTCCTCAAGTGCCACCACCGGCAAAATGCCGGTGCCACCGATGGATTGATAAAAAACGGTACCGAGCCGCCCTTGCCATTTACTCGGCACCGGGTCTTGTCGGCCGGACGCACAGGCCGTCACCCATGCCAGGACTTCCGGAGGCAGCCATTCAATGGCCTGGCTGATTTCCATAACAATGACGGGCCGGCGCAAAACCGGGTCACGCATCTGGTTGCCAGAATCCCATAAACACGGAAGAGTCAGCGTACTCCCATTCAGTGTCACAGACACCTCGCCTTTTTGCGCCTGTCCAAGATATTGGCGCATCCGGGGGCGAGGAATTAAATGGCCCATGCCCCACAGAACAGCCGGGACACTGAGCCCCAACAGCAGCCAGTGAGGAATGCCGGGAAGCCACTGACCCAGCCATGTCAAGATAACCAGCGCGATACCACCAGCCAACACCGTTACGCCCGCGAAAATCAGATAGGCCCGGGCCCAAAGCCGCCAAGGAAACCGCGGCACGGCCAGCCACAGCATGCCTAAGGGCCACAAGATGAGGAGCTCCCATGGCACCGCATAGAGATTTTGCTGGAGTAACACCCACAATGTCGGCAACGTCCCCACTACGGCCCCTAAGCCGAGGCGCCAGCGCCGGGGCTTTCGGTCCATCAACACTATGGTCAGCCGCAATAATGACCAGTCCATCGCATAACTCACTACGAGCGTGCCCACCGCGCTGACCATAGGCTCATCCCCTTTCCGTCTTCACCTCGACCTATCTGATGGATATGCCGCAGATGAGCCGGGTATGTCTGACACCTGCTATTCTAAAAAGCAAAGGGTGCAAAGCATGTCATTTCCGTTGGGGTGTCCCAGAAAGTTGCCGACAAAAAAACCGCCTCTTGTCTAAGAGGCGGAATCGATGCTGAGGTGCTAGTTACGACGCCGTAAAAAGGCTGGAATATCAAGGTCATCATTGTTGGCAAAGGGCTTAATTTCTACTTCCTCGCGTTCACGCAACTCCGGATCGGGTCTGGGCACCATGCGATCGCCCGAGAAGCCTGTCGCAATCACCGTCACACGTACCTCGTCTTTCAACGTCTCGTCAATCACCGCGCCGAAGATGATATTGGCTTCGGGATCTGCGGCTTGAATGACAATTTCCGCCGCCTCATTCACTTCAAAAAGCGCTAAGTCGCTGCCGCCTGTGATATTCAGCAACACTCCGCGTGCGCCATCGATGCTGGTTTCGAGCAAAGGACTCGAAATTGCCGCTTTAGCAGCCGCGGCGGCTCGGTTTTCGCCTTGGCTCACCCCTACGCCCATCAGCGCTGAACCCATTTCCGACATAATGGTCTTGACATCAGCAAAGTCCAAGTTAATGAGACCCGGCACCGCAATCAAGTCGGAAATGCCCTGAACCCCTTGACGCAAGACGTCGTCGGCGATGCGGAAGGCTTCCATAATCGACGTACGTTTCTCGACCACTTGCAACAACCGGTCATTGGGTATCGTGATTAACGTATCCACCTTGGCCTTCAATGTGGCTGCGCCCTTTTCGGCGAAATTTTGCCGCCTGCGGCCTTCAAACGTAAAAGGCTTGGTGACGACCCCCACCGCTAACGCGCCGACTTCTTTGGCAACTTCCGCCACAATCGGCGCAGCTCCAGTTCCCGTTCCACCGCCCATCCCGGCCGTAATAAAGACCATGTCTGCCCCTTTGAGCGCATCCGCAATCATTTCCCGACTTTCCTCGGCCGCTTTCGATCCAATATCCGGATTCGCCCCCGCTCCCAGCCCCTTGGTCAGTTTGGTGCCAATTTGCAAGCGGGTCGGAGCCATCGACAACGCAAGCGCCTGCGCGTCCGTATTAATCGCAATGAACTCGACCCCTTTAAGGCCCGCATGAATCATCCGGTTGACCGCATTCGTCCCGCCCCCGCCGACTCCGACCACCTTAATAACCGCAAAATTTTCATCCGACTGATCAAATTCCAGCATGCAAAATCCTCCCTGTCTGACGCATCCGCTCAGTTATTTCCACAAATTAACCCAAAATTGTACCACTCGTTGCCATGGTGACTCCACGGTGCGTGACTGTTCATGTGAAGCCATGGCCTTTGCCACCCCAACCACCGTGGCGTAGCCAGGACTGCGTGACAGATCGGACAATCCGCCAAGGCCTATAGGCGTTCCAAGACGCACGGGCCATCCCCAACGTGTTTCCAGATATGGGCCCAACCCTTTGAGCAACGCGCCACCGCCTGTCATCACCACCCCCGCGGCGGGACCTTTGGTCCATTCAATACGCTGCAAGTGCTGTTCGACATAATCGGTCCACTCATCGACCCGGGCGGCGACAATTTCTTGCATTTCTTTAATGGGGATCAGCTTCACCGACTGTCCGCTCACCGCCCGCACTTCCAGCGTCCCTTCGCGTTCCGACGCCACGGCTGCATGCTCCAGTTTGAGCCTTTCAGCTTGCGTCGCGACGACGCCCAAGCCAACGGACAAGTCTGAGGTGATAGACTCGCCCCCTAAAGGGATGACGCCAAAGTACTCCAGTTGCCCTGAACGGTAAACAGACACGCCGGTGGTACCACCCCCAACATCAAGATGCACCACACCGACTTGCTTTTCTTCCGCGCTCAGCACCGCCAACGCTGACGCCTCCGGAGCGGGAATGAGTTCTAAAGGTTGAAGTCCCGCCATGTTGACCACATGGCGCAAATTGCGAATAACAGTCGACAATCCCGTGACCACAAACACGTCCGCCTCTAGGGTGTGAGCGACCATGCCTTGGGGATCGGCGACGCCGCGAAACCCATCTACGGCTATCCCCCGCCGAATGACACGCACCACCTCACGGCCGGCCCCAAGCTCCACATGGGCGGCGCGTTCCAGTACACGCTGCATGTCTTCGTCGCGAATAACCCCTGATTTCAACGAAACTTTGGCCTGTCCCGGTGTGATGGTGAGGTGATCGCCATTAATGGCCACAGCCGCCTGCGTAAGGTCGCTCCCCGCCATGCTGTTCGCACGGTTAGCCGCATCGCGAATCGCTAAGGCGACGCGCTCCACCTCAAAAACCAACCCGCGACGCATTCCGACAACAGGAGTCGCGGCAATCCCCAATACGGCCAATTCGCCATCAGGCCTCGCCTCAGCCACCAATGCGGAAACTTTTGTCGTTCCAACATCTAGTGCGAGCATTAGTTGGCGTTTAGGCACATCACACCTCCGGTCGCATGATCGACAACCCTGCTCTCTTTCTTTTCTCGCTGTGGCGTCGATATTCCTGCATTAATTGAGAAGAATTGTGTAATTTTAACGAGCCACCGCAGGGCGGCTCGTCCGAGTCGACCCGGTCCCCAATGGCTGCTATGAAGATTCTTTTGCTCTTCAAATATATCTTAGCAGGTCTTGGGCACATCATGTAACAATACCACCAATTTCCACAGCAGAAGCTCAGCGGGCTTGAATGTTGGCCCCCAAAGCCGAAAGGCGCACATCTAACTGTTCATAACCGCGTTCAATAATTTCGCGTCCAGCAATCACGCTTTCGCCCTCCGCTTTCAAGGCCCCAATCACCAAAGCTGCTCCCGCCCGCAAGTCGGGCGCGGTCACATAGGCCCCATGCAAGGGATGGCCCCCATAAATAAGGGCAACGCGCTGGTCTGCAATAATCTGCGCGCCCATTCGGCGCAACTGAGCCGCATGGCCTAAACGGTTCTCAAAGACACGTTCAGTGACCAAATGGACGCCGGGTACAGCCAGCAGAAAACTCATAAATTGGGGCTGACAGTCCGTTGCAAACCCAGGGTAGGGAGCCGTGGCGACCGATACCGGAATCGGCTTAAAACGCCCCTCACTGACAATGTGAACGGTATCCGCATCAATTTCTTCGACCATCACCCCAATCTCTTGCAAGCGGCCCCACAACCCGGGCAAATGGTCCACCAGGCAGTTTTTCACCGTGATATCGCCCCCCACCGCGGCCGTACTCAACACAAACGTTGCCGCCTCAATACGGTCGCCGATGACGGTATGCTCAGCGCCTTTAAGCATCGAGGCGCCGCTAATCCGAATGTCCGGTGTGCCTGCCCCCCGCACCGTAGCCCCTAGGCGTTCAAGAAACTGGGCTAAGTCGACAATCTCGGGTTCCATCGCCGCATTACGAATCCGGGTTTCTCCTTCGGCCAGCGCTGCGGCCATCAGCACGTTCTCCGTGGCGCCGACACTGGGGAAGGGAAAATGCACTTCATTCCCCACCAGCTTTTTGGCGCGAAGCACAGTGCGTCCGCCCTCGTCGTGCACTGTGGCACCTAAAGATGTTAAGCCGTATAAGTGCAAATCAATGGGCCGGTCGCCTATGGCACAGCCCCCCGGCTGCGTAGCCTCCGCAGCTCCTAATTTGGCTAATAACGGTCCTAAAAGAAAAATCGAGGCACGCATTTCTTGCATTAATTCCGCAGGCACCACATAGCTATTAAGAGTCCTTGGATCCACAAACACGTCACGTCCCGCCTTCTCTACGGTCATGCCCAAGGACCGTAGCACGGCAATCATCACATGAATGTCCCGCAAGTCCGGGACGTCATGCAAAATGACGGGTTCCGTGGCCAGTACCGTCGCAGCTAAAATCGGCAATGCGGCGTTCTTGGCCCCGTTTATTCGCACGGTTCCGTTAAGCCTTTTCCCGCCTCGCACCACAAATTCTCCCATGTTGCCTCAAATCCTCCCTCTCCTGGCCCAATCCAACGCACTTCTGGGCGCAATTGGACCGCATAGCGCGCATAGACCTCATGGCGCAAGCGCCGCATAAGACCAAGGACATCATGGGCCGTCGCGTGTCCCCGGTTCACAATAAAGTTGGCATGCACCTGCGACACCTCGGCATCTCCAAGACGCCACCCTTTCGCTCCCAAGGACTCTATGAGGCGTCCTGCATAATCATTGGGAGGATTTTTAAACACACTCCCCGCATTGGGATCACCGACGGGTTGCGTCCTTTTGCGGTACTCCATGTGGTGCCGCATGGTGCTCAAAATCTCTCCCGGATCTTTGGGCGTCAGCTCGATTTGAGCTTCCAAGGCAATCCACTTTTGGCGCATAAACGCGCTTGACCGGTACGCAAAATCGGCTTCGGTCGACGAAACCAAGCGCACCCCGACCCCAGGCTCCCAGACCACAAGCTGGCGCACGACATCCTTCATTTCGGTCCCATGCGCTCCCGCGTTCATGACTAAAGCCCCACCTAAGGTGCCAGGAATACTGACCGCAAATTCCATTCCGCCCAAACCCGCCTGATGCGCGCGGTGAGCGAGTTTCGTCAATAATACGCCCGCGCCCGCGATCAATTGATCTCCCTTTGTGTCCACGTAGCGCAAAGCGCGCGAGGGAGACAGAACAACCGCGTCTAAGCCTTGGTCAGAGACCAAGACGTTCGTGCCTTGCCCTAAAACAAAATAGGGAACAGCTTCGCGGTGAACCCAGTCGAGCGCTCGCACTAACGCCTCTTGGTTCGGAGGCTGTAGATAAATCGCGGCGGGTCCGCCAATCCGGAAGGACGTATGCCGAGCCAACGGCTCCTCTTGCTGCACAGCCCCTACGTCTAGTCTACGCAACTCTTGGGCCACACGTTCCGCATCCAATGGCGTTACCTCCTTCCGTGGCGGGCGGCTGTGGTAATTGTCTCCACAATTTTCTGGGCCGCCGTATCATCTTGTATCGCACGTAATGCTTGGGCCATAGCCTGACGCTGCTCAGGCTGACTCAGCACCATGGTCAGCACCTCTTGGCCCCTATGGGCCAACTCAGGTTCTTTCAACACCAAGCCCGCGTGCCGTTGCGCAATTACTTCCGCATTTTTGGTTTGGTGATCTTCCGCCACATGCGGAGACGGCACCAAAATCGGCGGCAATCCAAAGGCCACGCAATCGGCGATAGTCATAGCCCCAGCTCTACCAAAAAACACATCAGATACTCGGTAGGATTTTTGAATCTCATAAAAGTATTCGACAATCCGCACCTGTTTTGGGTCCAAATGCTCGGGATTTTGCGCCACGCGATTCATGATGTCTTGATAATACCGTTTGCCCGTGGCCCAAAGCAGGGTCCATTCGGGATGCTTTGCCAATACCGGCAAAAACTCCCATAAAAAGTCATTCAACGCTTGGGCTCCTTGACTTCCGCCCGTGGCCATCAGAACAGTTTGATCCGGCGCAATGCCCATAGCTTCGCGCAAGGCGTCTTTGCTTTCTTGCACCGCAATCACCACCGGATTGCTAGCCACAACAAAATGCGTGCCTCGTTTAAAATATTGTTGGGCTTCTTCAAAAGGCACGATCACCCGAAAGGCACGCGGCCCTAAGAGCCGGTTGGTCAGTCCAGGCCATGCATTTTGTTCTTGCAAAACCAATGGCACCCGGCGCAGCACGGCCGCCAAGCCCACAGGTCCCGAAACATAACCGCCCGTGCCCACCACGACATCAGGACGAAACGAACGGATATACCGCAAGGACTCGTTCAAGCCGCGCACGGCACTCAGCGCCCCTTGGGCCTTGCCCGCGATCCCTTTGACCAACAGCCCCCGCGCATGAATCGTTGCAAACGGAATGCCGCGGGCCGGCACTAAATCCTTTTCAAGTCCATGGTCGGTTCCAATATATAAAACGTCCAGCGTTTTGACACGAGCACGCACCGCGTCAATAATCGCCAAGGCAGGATAAATATGGCCCCCGCTGCCGCCGCCCGCAATCAGCATCCGCATGTCCTACGACCACTCCCATACAAATTGTTGCCTACACTTTGTCGTCCGTTCTCCAGCGTATGTTTCCCGTTACGCAGCGTGCTTACTAATATTTAACAGAACCCCAACGCCCGCCATGCTTAACACCAGCGACGATCCCCCGTAGCTGATAAAGGGCAAGGTAATTCCCGTCACCGGCAACGTCGCGGTCACCACGCCCATATTAATCGCGGCCTGAATGGCAATCATCGTGGTTAAGCCCGTTGCCAATAAGCTGGAATACATATCGGGTGCCCGCATGGCAATGCGGAAACCTCGCCACGCCACCATCATGAACAAGAGCACCACGGTCAAGGTCCCTAATAAGCCGAGTTCCTCCCCTAAAATCGCAAAAATAAAGTCCGTGAAGGCTTCTGGGAGATAGCCCAACGCCTGACGAGAATACCCCAGCCCCACCCCTAAAACCCCGCCGGAACCTAACGCCAATAGCGCTTGAATGGTGTGAAAACCCTCCCCTAAGGGGTGCTTCCATGGATCCATAAACGCCAGTAAACGCTGTCTGCGGTAAGGTTCGGCAATCATGGCCCAAGCCAAAATGGGCACGGCCGCCCCAGTCAACTCGAGCAAATGGCGTTTTTTGACACCCGCCACAAACAGCATGACAAAAAAGGTCCCGGCCGTCGCAATCGTCGTGCCCAAGTCAGGCTCGGCCAAAATCAAGACAAAAACAACCGACGCCAAGAGGATATGAGGCATCACGCCACGCCAAAAATCGTCCAAATCTTGACGGTGCAAACTAAAAAGACGGGCAAAGAGGAAAATCATAGCCAACTTCGCGAGCTCAGAGGGCTGAATTTGCAAAGAGCCCACCCCGAGCCAGCGCCGGGCCCCGTTGATATCAATGCCGACATGGGGAATCAACACGGCAACCAATAACAGCACCGAGAGCATAAAGCCCGGAAAAATTAGCTTCGTATAGCGCCAGTAGTCAATCCGGGTCGTGGCAATCATGGCAATAATACCAATCACAGCCCATACCAGCTGGTGTTCCACGTAATAATAGGGATTTCCAAACTGTTTGAACGAGACGGACGCGCTCGCGGAAAACACGACGACAGTGCCAATGGCTAATAAACCCGCAACCCCCGCTAACAAAAGATAGTCGATACGCCGTCTTTCCTCATTCATGCCATAACCTCCTTGCAGACCATCCCATCGTGCCGTGTGCTACCACCAAGCCAACAGCGCGCCAACAGCGGCTACGACCCAAAAGACCGCCACCACCCGCTCTTCCGGCCAGCCGCCCAACTCAAAGTGATGATGCAAAGGACTCATGCGAAAAACCCGTTTACCTGTTAGACGAAAACTTAACACTTGAATAATCACCGATAAGGTTTCAATCACGAAGAGCAACCCAATGAGCGGCAACAGCAAAGTCGTGCGCGACACAATTGCGGTCCCCGCCAATGCTGCCCCTAGGGCCAAAGACCCGGTATCCCCCATAAAGACGCGCGCCGGGTGCATATTATAGCGTAAAAAGCCCACGAGGGCGCCAATGAGCGTCAGGGAGACCAAAGCAATCACGGATTCGTGATGCATAACGCCCCAGAAGGCAAAAAAGGCCATGGTAATTGCGGCCGCACCAGCGGCTAAGCCATCTAAGCCATCGGTCAAGTTTACGGCATTTCCGCTTCCTAAGATCGCCAACACCGAAAGCGGTCCAAAAAAGACGCTGGAGGGTAAGACGCCCCAGTGAAAAGGCAAAACATACGTACCTGCCGCGTGAAAACGCACGCCGGCTAGCCACGTAAACGCCACCGCAAACAGGACTTGGAACAGCAGCTTTTCTCGGGCTTTAAGGCCCAAAGGTCTCTTAAAGACGACCTTCAGCATATCGTCGGCCAGGCCAATCAATCCATAAGACCAAATCAATGCCACCAGTGCCCACGCTTCCAAGCTATGCGGAGCAAAAATCGCAACCGCAATGGGCAACGGCACCAGAAACAAGAGCCCCCCCATCGTCGGCGTGCCTTGTTTTTTCAAGTGGCTCTGCGGGCCGACATCGCGCACGGTTTGGCCAAATTTCAAACGGTGCAGCACAGGAATAAACACCGGCCCTAAGATAAATGCCACCAAAAATGCGAAGAGCCCCGCGTATGCTTGGTTCAATGCGGTCCCCCCCACTGTTCAAGACGTTGGTGTAAGGTCTCGAACATCATTCCGTGAGAGGCCTTTAAGAGCATCACGTCACCCGCTCGCAAATGCTGAATTAACCAATCATAGGCATGATCAAGGTCAGGAACCCACACCGCGTGGGATCCTAACGCCTGAGCACCCTGCGCGATCTTTTGTGATCTAGGGCCCACTGCCAGCACAATGTCCGCCCGGCGTGCGGCTTCTTGCCCGACCTGCTCATGACCTTGCTCTTCTAAAACGCCTAGCTCCAACATGTCGCCTAACACGGCGATTTTGCGCCCGGTGGCCGGCTGATGTGCCAAAACGTCTAATGCCATGGTCATGGACAAAGGGCTGGCGTTGTAATAATCGGCTAGCACTGTCAGGGTCCCGAGCGGAACCGTCTGCAACCGGCCGCTGGTGGGCGGTACGCTTTCCACCCCACGCACCGCTTCCTCGGGCGTTAATCCGACCGCAATGGCCGCCAAAAAGGCCGCCGCCACGTTGTGGCCATGATGGGCTCCGAGATAGGGAATGGTGAGTGACAAGCGGTTGCGGCGAAATTCCAGCGTGATTAGAGTACCATGAGGTGTCAACACGGCCTCTTTCACCACACAGTCGCCGCCTTGGCGCCCATACCAGAGAATCTGATTATTGGGAATTGTTGAGGCAAGAGCGCGAACACGGTCATCATCATAATTGAGCACCGCTATTCCGCCAGGGCGCAGGCCCAGCAAAATCTCGCCCTTGGCTCGCTGGATATTGTCCATGCTGCCCAGTGTTTCCATATGATTAGGCCCGATATTGGTAATGATCGCGACCTGTGGCGGCATGATCTGCGTCAAAGCCGCAATTTCGCCTAAGGCCCGCATGCCCATTTCCGCCACAAAATGCGTGATACCATCGTCGCTACGAAAATACGACATTGGCAAACCAATCGCGGTATTATAGTTGCCATGGGATTTTCCGGTCGCAAATTTCGCCCCTAAGGCGGCGGCGGTCAACTCTTTCACACTGGTCTTGCCCACACTTCCGGTCACTGCCACCACAATCGTCCCTCTAGCATCCACAATGCGGCGCGTCAGGGTTCCCATAGCGTCTAGCGGCGATGGCACCACCAACGCAGGACCCTGGAGGGGTTGAAAAGAGGCCTCTACCATCGCCACGCCGCCCTTGGCCCAAACATCGGGAACAAACTTATGGCCATCCGTGTGAGCCCCCGGCAAGGCGACAAAAAGGCCGCCAGGCTTGACGTTGCGGCTATCAACGGTCAAGTCGGTCATGGTCTTGGTGAGATCGACCCCATGCGCCACGGCTCCGGACGCTTTGGTCACCTCGTCATAGGTCAAGGCCATCATGGCTTTTTAATCTCCCGCAGGGCTTGACGTGCAATTTCTCGGTCATCGAAATGGATTGTGCCATCTCGGTAAATTTGATAGGTTTCGTGGCCTTTGCCTAAGATGAAAATCACGTCACCGGGCTGGCCTTTTTGCAGCGCCAAACGAATGGCCCGTTCCCGGTCCAACTCCACTTCAAACGGCGTCTGCGTCGGTTTGAGACCATCGGCAATTTGATTTATGATATCCATTGGATCTTCCGACCGGGGATTGTCGGCCGTCAGTACAACCCAGTCCGCGTAGCGCCCCGCGGCTTCTCCCATCAACGCGCGTTTACCACGGTCTCGGTCACCACCGGCGCCAAACAGGACCCCAATCGACCCCACCGTAAATTCCCGTGCGGTTTTTAAGACGTTTTCCATGCCATCTGGAGTATGCGCATAATCCACAATGACGGTAAAAGGCTGGCCTTCATCGATACGCTCAAAGCGACCCGGAACACCCGGATAACGCGCTAACGCCTCGGCCATCTGCCGGGGTGATAAGCCGTAGACATAGCCGACGGCCATCGCGGCTAACGCATTCAAAACGTTGAACCGCCCTGTCATATTGAACTCCACCGCTTGCCGTTCCCCATTGGGGAACGACGCCACAAACTGTACGCCCCGGCTACCTACAGTGACCATGCTGCCCATAATGTCGGCCCCTTCGGTCAAACCATAGGTCAGGACAGGCACCGGCGACATCGGAATCAAGCGTTTGCCGTAGTCATCATCGATGTTGATAATGGCCGCTTTCGGACCCGTTTTGGAGGAGGCCCCTAAGTGCCGAAACAACAGGGCTTTGGCTTGAAAGTACGACTCAAAATCTTTGTGAAAGTCTAAGTGGTCTTGCGTTAAATTAGTAAATACGCCGACATCGTATTGCACTTGGTCGACACGCGAAAGGACTAAGGCATGGGAGGATACCTCCATTACCGCAGCCCGCATACCACGGTCCACCATATGACGCAAGAGACTTTGCAAATCAGGCGATTCAGGCGTCGTCCGACTCACCTTATACGTGTCTTGGCCCATTAATGTGTATAGTGTGCCGGTCAGTCCGGTCGGGATGTCATTGGCCTCGAGCAGAGCGCGCACAATGTGTGTCGTCGTCGTTTTGCCATTGGTCCCGGTGACCCCGATCATCGCTAAGCGTGCGGAGGGACTGCCATAAAACTTATCCGCAATCAAGGCCATGGCCCGCCTTGCATTAGGCACCACCACCCCGGATTTGCCAGCCGGAATAGCTTCCGCCCGCTCCACGACAAAGGCTGTCGCACCCCGGTTCGCTGCTTCTTGACAAAATAGATGACCGTCTGTGCGAAATCCCGGAATCGCACAAAACACATTATTGGCTTCGACATGGCGCGAATCGTATGCGATGCCTGTGACCTCCACTGCCGTATTCCCCACCGGGGTTCCATCCGGAACCACCTTGATTAGTTCACTCCAAATCATGCCGAAGCCTCCTACGTCATTTCCCCATGGCGTGAGCCCTCACTCACCCAAGCCAAATCTCCACCACGGACCCCGCCCTTACTTCGGTGCCTTTCGGCGGGTTTTGCCGCCGGACCACGCCAGATCCCTTATTGCGCGCCTTGACATTAATGCCCAAGACCCACGCCAAACGCGCTGCACTCTGGGCGCTTAACCCCTCAAACTGTGGTACTGCCACCCATTCTAAGTAAATACGGCTAGCGTCCCCTAATTTTAACTGGAGTATTGTGCCCGCGGGTCGGTACCCTCCATATTCAATGGATTGGTCCACCACCACACGGCCTCGCCCTTCAAATTGTACCGGAAAACCAAACGCTGCGGCATCTTGTAGTGCGGTTTCTGGGTCCAAATTTACCAAGCTCGGCACCATCGCCGGCTCCCCTTTTGGCGGGGGCTTAATGGGCTCCGTAGGCGGCAATTTTAAATAACGAAAAATATTACGCACCAACTGTCCAAAAATTGGCGCCGCGACTTGGCCTCCATAGAACGCCCCCACGGGTTCATCCACATTGACAATCACCGCAACCTCGGGATTGGGCACCGGACCAAACCCAATAAAGGAGGCAATATATACCCCTTTTTCTGTGCGGCCGTTGATGACTTTTTGTGCGGTGCCAGTTTTGCCCGCTATCTTATAGCCCGGAACCTGCGCCAGTTTTCCAGTGCCTTCGCTGACAACCCCTACCATCATGCTTTGCACCGTTTTGGCAACATTCTCTGACACCACTCGGCGGACAACTTGTGCATCCATCTCTTTTATCACATGCCCATCGGGAGCCAAAATCCTGCGCACAATATGCGGTTTAAGCAATACCCCATCATTAGCGATGGCGCTTATGGCATTCAGCAAGGCGATAGGGGTCACCGTCAGGGTCTGCCCAAAGGCCATAATCGCTAAATCGAGAGCGGTCACACGCTTCATCGCCGGAAAGATTCCCAGCGCTTCGCCCGGCAAGTCAATATGCGTGCGGCCTTTGAGCCCAAATTTGTCAAGATACTCGTAAAACTTATCCACCCCAAGCCCTAATCCCAATTCCATAAATCCTACGTTGCAGGAATTTCTCACCACTAAAGCCAAATTTTCCGCCCCGTGCCCTTGAGGCCGCCAGCAATTCACCCGCCGTCCTAACACATTTTTGAATCCCGGGCAAAAAAATTGGGAATTCACGGAGGCCGTGCCTTCTTCCAAGGCTGCAGCCAAGGTCACTGGCTTGAAAATCGAGCCGGGCGGAATCGCATCCGAGACCGATAGCACCCGGTAATTCTTCGGACTATAGTCCCGAAAATGATTGGGATTCATCGAAGGGCGTTGGGCCATGGCCAAAATTCCACCGGTTTTGGGATGCATCACGACAATGCTCACCGATTTGCCCTGCGTGTGAATCATGGCCTGCTCGCAGGCCCGCTCGGCCATCCATTGAATATGATCGTCTAAACTAAGCTCTATGGTATCCCCCTGTACGGACGGAATGACACGCGTCTGCGCAAACGCCACCGACTGGCCCGTCACGTCAAACTCTTCTTGAATGCTACCGGGCTTGCCCGTGAGATATTTATCATAGATTAATTCAATCCCGGCCAACCCTTGATTGTCAATGCCAGTAAATCCCAAGACCGGTCCCGCCAATTCCCCTTGCGGATAGTAGCGCGCCGTTTCGGTAATCAAGTGGACGCCCGGTAGCGCCGCTAGTTGGGAGCGCAAGGCATCAAGTTCCGTGGGCGCGATGCGCCGTTTAATCCACACAAATCCTTGCCTACGACTCAAGCGCCGTTTGACGGTTTGCGGCGAGAGTTGAAGCAACGTTGAGAGCAATATCGTTTCTTGGGTGCGATGTTTGCGGGTCTGAACCGGTATGGCATACACGGAATAGGCATGATGACTACCTGCTAACAAGTGTCCATTACGGTCGACAATGTTGCCCCTAAAAGGTGCCAAGGGCACCCCCCGGAAATGAATTTGGTCGGCCCGCTCTTTGAGTGAAGCGGCTTGCAAGCCTTGGATGTCCGTTAAACGGCCTAGTAGCAAAACATCATACAAGCCGACAAGCAGCATGACCACAAAGGTCCGCCGTTTGATTGTCAAAGTAGGCTTGTTGGTCATTATTTGTGAGCCTCCTCGCCACGTTCGTAGGCTTGGCTACTCACAATATCTATGCCCTCACCCTTTGGGTCAGAACGCTACTTTGTTTTGACAAACGGCTGCGAGCCGTTGACAGGACCGGCATAGGGTTTGATCTTCCAGTACTTAAACATATAGGAGGCAATATGCTTCCACACCGGAGCCGACACCTGATCGCCATAGAACAATTTGCCGATGGGGCGATTAATCATGACTAACATAATGAACTTAGGATGCGGGACGGGGCCAAATCCCATATATGACGACACAAAGAGTGTGTTGGAAGTCCGGCCGTTGACAATCTTCTGCGCAGTCCCGGTCTTCCCTCCAATCACGTAACCGGGCACTTGGGCCGGCACACCGGTGCCTTGGGTGGCTTCGAGGACCATCATGTGTTCAATTTCTTTAGCCACTTGCACGGAATCCGGGCGCGATTCCACCCTTGGTTTAAACGTCTTCAAGACTTTTCCGGACGGAGACAAAATCGCTTTCACAATGTGCGGCTGCATCATCGTGCCGTGGTTGGGAATCGTCGAATCGGCGGTAATCATTTGCATAGGTGTGACGGCCATGCCTTGTCCAAACCCAATGGTGGCCAAATCCACGGCATTCACATTCTGTTCCGGAATCCACACCCCGCTCGAATCGCCAGGCAGTCCCACATTGCTCGGATGATCAAACCCAAACATCTTAATATAATGATACATTTCACTGACCCCGACTTTGAGCGCCACATCCATAAAGACTTGGTCTGATGATACTTCGAGTCCGCGCGTTAAGGTAATCCAGCCCCAGCCCACTGGATTCCAGTCGTCGATACGCACGCCATCCACAATTTTATAACCCACGGTATCAAACATACTATTGGGGGTAAAAAGCCCCAGTCCCAGTCCTGCCGACGCCGTCACAGGTTTAAAAATGGATCCCGGCGGCACCGGATCTTGAACAGCATAGTCCGTCATCTGCAACGGAGTCGCAGAATAGTAGTTGTTGGGATTGAAATTGGGCCAATTGGCCAAGGCCAAAACGGAGCCGGTGTGCGGATTCAACACGATGACGGTGCCATTTAACGCGTGCGCCCGTTTGACGCCCCACTTTAACCATTTTTGCGCATCCGCTTCAATATTAGCGTCAATGGTCAGCTGAACCGTATCGCCTGGTTGCGGAGCTTTGTAGGCTTCTTGCCACTGGGGCAGTGGATTGCCGGCTGCATCCGTTTGCACCACCCAATAACCCGGATGACCGGACAAAATGCTGTTGTCCTCGTATTCAATACCCGCTAAACCCTTGCCATTAGCGCCCACCATGCCAATCACTTGAGAGGCCAAAGTCCCATTAGGATATTCTTGTCCTGTACTTTGCACTACGCTAATTCCGGTGAGGTTCAGGGCTTGAATCTTCTGTGCCACCGAAGCTGGTACCGAGCGGTCTAATAACGCATACCAGGAGTTGTCACTCAGCACCTTGCGTAGAAGCGTAGAAGAAAACGGCAGATAGCGAGCCAAAATCTTGGCCGTTTCAGCGGGATGGTTCACATACTTCGGTGCGGCGACAATTTGATAGGTCGGCACGTCCATCGCCAACACGCTGCCGTTGCGGTCCACAATTTTCCCACGGGCCGCTGGCAAAATAATTTTATGCACATGGATATTGCGAGCATAGCTCTGCAAATCACTCGCATCGGCGACCTGAATAATGACGAGCCTGACGACCAATATCACCATGAAAATGGCCGTAAAAAGCAACGTCCATAGCGCGCGATGCTGCACGGCTTTGCGAGTATTCATGCTCGGGTAACAGCCTCCCGCAAATGGATAATCCATTGGCTCACTAACTGCGGCCAGGTCGCATAGCGCGGCACTTGATGCCCGACAGACCGTTTGGGAGCCGGTGTTTGAGTTTTGGGCACCACCATCGTCAGATGCAGACGTGAGGCGTCAGCCGCCAAGGCCCGGGGAGAGGTCAGGTCGGTCACGGTCAAACTCAGCACCTGCTGTTGGCGATGGAGCTGAGTGTATTGCGATTCTAATCGATCCACCTGATATCCCATGACCATGACATGAATCGCGAGAATGGACGCGATCATGCCCGCGCCCCATAAGGCACTGATCCACAATACGGTCCTGACCCAAGGTTTGCGTTGCACTTTGGGCTTGGGTTGCTTGCGCGGGCGCAGTTTCTTCTCCCATTGGCGCGCAAGATTTCCCTCGTTGTATTGGTTCCATGGGTCGCGGTCAATCATTGATCATATCCCCCTTATTTCGTGCCATCCATTGATTCCCGTTCAAACGCCCGCAATTTCGCCGAGCGAGCGCGCTGGTTGACATCTGTTTCGTCCTCATGCGGACTAATGGGATGACGTGTGAGCACCTTTCCGTGGCGCTCTTGTCCCCATTGCCGAAATGTATGCTTGACGATGCGGTCTTCGAGCGAATGAAACGAGATGACCACAATGCGTCCTTGTGGCGCTGCCCAGTGCAAAGCCGCCTCCAAGCCTTCTTCTAATGCCCCAAGTTCGTCGTTGACCCATATCCGCAAGGCCTGAAATGTTCGGCGGGCCGGATGACCTCCCGTCCGCCTGGCCGCTGCAGGAATGGCCGCTTTAATTAATTCCACCAACTGCCCCGTGGTGCGGATCGGCTCTTTAGCCCGCGCCCGGACGATAAAATCCGCGATGCGGACCGCCCAGCGCTCCTCTCCCCACACTTGCAAGGCATGCGCAATTTCCTCTTTCGACTTCATGTTCACTAAACGAAATGCCGTCACCGGGTTGTCGGGATTCATACGCATATCCAAAGCGGTATCGTACTGATAGCTAAAGCCACGTTCGGGGTTATCCAGTTGGGGAGATGATACCCCTAAATCAAAGAGGAAGCCGGCAATCCGCCCTCGCAATTCTGGATCTAAAATGGTTGACAAGTCCCGAAAATTGCCATGAACAAAGGTCACACGACTTTGGAATGGGGCTAGTGTTTCTTGGGCTGCCGCTAAAGCCATGGGATCTTGGTCCACCGCAATTAAGCGGGCGCCGGGATACGATTCCAGCAAGCGCCGACTATGGCCTCCAGCACCTGTTGTCGCATCGACATAGAGACCCTGGACGTCATGCACCCAGTATTGAAGGGCTTCTTCTGCTAATACGGAGACATGGGCAAATGACATCAAATCACCTCGGCTAAAATCCAAAGTCCACCATTTTTTCTGCAATTTCCTCATACGAGGTTTGCGCTTCTGCCTGATAGCCTTCCCAACGTTCGCGCGCCCACAACTCCACGCGCGTACTGACACCCACCAATACCACTTCTTTTTCAATACCCGCATGCTCCCGCAAACGCGGTGGAATCACGACTCGAAACTGCTTATCCACTTCCACGTCTTGGGCCCCCGCTAAAAACAACCGAGCAAACGCCCGAGCGTTAGCGTTGGTCATGGGCAATGACTTGAGCCGCTCTTCCATCTTGCCCCATTCTTCCATTGGATACAGGAAGAGACATCCGTCTAACCCTTTGGTTATCACAAAATGAGTCTGCAGATCGTCGCGCAATCGAGAAGGGATCGTGACCCGGCCTTTGTCATCTAAGGAGTGTTCATACTCTCCCATCAGCATGGTCTAATCCCCCCTTTTCATCCACTCCGCTCCACTTCATTCCACTTTTCCAATTCGCTATGGGTTGCCGCATTCCTGCTTTTTTTTAAAAAACTTTTACTGCCATAAATTGGGTTCAAGCGACGGATTGCCCTCCCCTTTTCACCCAAGGGGTTAGAACCTTGAAAGGGCGTGACTAAATGCCCCGGAAAAGAACGCATGACCGGGGACAACTTCGTCCTTGATCGCAGCAATATCACAGCCTTGCCATAAGGCGCAGAACCTTCCCGAATATCGCAAGCTGAGGCGGTGGAATTCGCGGCCTTTTTCCCCTGCTCGTTCCGAAAAGACATAAGGCCACAATCAAGAAAATGGGAACCGCATACATTGATTAAAGAAAGAAGAGAATCCATAAAGAAGACATGGCCTTTAACGGCTCTTTAGCACGGGGATAAGATCAGGGCTTTTTAAAAAAGCGCAGGTAAAAGGCCGCAAACACCATCACAAGTCCAATGTTTGCGGTTAGGCGTTCCCAAAAATAATGTCTGAAAAAGACGATATCGACGCTTACCACGACACCGATCAGCAACATGACATAGAGCACGACCGATATATTCTTCAGCATGACCATCACCTGTCTTCTATTATAGCCACCGGTTCACCCACGTGGCACAGAATTCACGAGGCTTCTTAAAGGTAGTATTGTTGTATTCCTCTAGCCTTTAGGCGACACCCCATCTCCTATCCCCTAAGGCGAGGGCTTACTGCTGGATTATGACGAGAAAGAGCACTGACATCTTGACTTTACGAATATTCAATAGGAAATTGTTTACTAAATTCCCACAAATTATATAAGGATCTTTTGTCTATTTTTTACTATTATTGTCTGGAAGTGGCGCCATTCGAATAGTTCCGGAAATTCGGCTTCCTTCGGAAATCGGCTTACGGTGCAATGCGTTTTCGCCCTTTAATCTACCCCATCGAAAGGAATGCGTCCCTCGTGAACGTATCGTGGTCAGATTTCGCGCTACGCGATCTTAAACAATTTTCTGCACCTGAAGCGAAGGCACTTAAGATCCAAATTGAAGATATTCTAAAGTTCTTACCGTTAGACGCTGGCGAAACGGTCCATATACCTTATGACAACGATTATATCGTAATCTGCCACCGTTATGCTCATCCTGCGGTCACCTCCGTGTTGCGAATTCTTTTTTATGAAGACGTGGTGGACTACCTCTAAACCACCACGGAACCATGGTGGTTAAAGAATCTGAACATGATTCCTGTACACATAGGGGGAAGTAATTTGTGTAGGATTCCTGTATCACTTACCTGCTAGTCTAATACTTAGAAAGGGGAGAACATTCTATGACGATACTAACCGACGATTCGAGCTACGAGTTGAGCGTTTTAATTGACCAATGGCTAAGTGAACTAAGATCCTCTGGGTTTGATGAGGAGGCGCTACAAGCCGTAGCCGACAGGCTAGGTAAATGGGCCGCCAATGACTGGCAGTACTGCCAAGAAGACGTGAAAGCGACGGTCTTACAGAACTTTGTCAATTGGGCTCACGCGCGGGATATTGAGTTTGCATGGCTTTCTCGTCCCAAGACAAACCCTCAATAACTAACCCTAATTATCGTAACAACCCTACACATCCTTGACACCGGGAAACGATAGACTTCATCCACCGTTTCCCGGTGATCTTTGCTTTGCTGCCTGACTAGCCCATTTATGTATAGAGCCCGGACGCATGACGTACGATATCAGCCAAGAGGCAATACGCACAAGGAATGTCGCCCATAGGACCGCATTCCTCGTATGGCCAACACTTTGCAGAGAAAAGAGACGGCATATGGCTACACTACGACTCGACGTCGCGCGCGTGAGGCAATTCATGGAAGAACGCGGCCTCAATGAACGCGATTTAGCAGCGGAAATGGACATCGCCTATTCATACCTAAATCGCCTTTTAAGAGGCAAACGCGGTCTTGGGGTCCATGCAATAGCAGGATTTCTTCGGGCGGGACTCCAATGGGAGGATATTTTCACGGTGGTTGATGACGTCAACGACATGCCTTAGGCATTGAACCCCGAAGACTGCTACCGGCAAACGGGAAGCCTCTCCCGTCTGCCGATAACAAGTTAAGCCCTCTTCATTGTTGTGTATAGGTTTGCTCTGGCGACGCCACAAAGTTCGCATTACTCATCTCGAATAACACGGTGACGGTATAAGTACCGGCTGCAAGGGTTGATGGAGGTAAAAACGAGGCGGTTTGCGTGCTGGCGTTATAGTCAGACAGCGGGATGTTTTCACTCGCCACAAGAGACCCATTTTGATCGAAACTGGCCGTAATCGCGATAGGGGTCGTGCTGATATTGGCAGCCTTCGGGACCTTGGCTTCAATAGCTGGTTGACTCTGGGTCGTCCCTACCGCGCTATAGCCCGCACCTTGGGCATCATCTATCGCATCAGGCATCTTGGCATAGGCGATATACCGGTAGACGCCTGTCTGTGCAGCCGTAAAGGTAAAATGGTTCGCACTTGAATAGTTGCCGCTGGCCTTCCACACCCCACTCGGCGTCTCATACCAAAATTGATATAAAACCGGAGAAATATTGGTGGCTTGGGCACTCAGAGTGATAGCCTGTCCTTCATTGATAGACGCCGGACCCGTGACCGTGACGGCACTATTCACAAAGGTACTGACAACAGGCACCGTCCCTTCAGGCGTTGTATTAATAGGATGGAGGTATTGTCCTTTGGGGGCAGCATACACCGTCATCAAGTAGCTCCCCTTGGTGAGATTGCGCAAGGTTACCGTACGCGACGGTGACCAATTTTGCGCGACTCGCCATGTATTGTCTTGTTCAACCCAAAATTGATATTCCACATTAGGAATGTTTGTAGATGTCGCTGTAAAGGTATCGCTGCCCCCCGGGGCGGGAGCGCGCTCCGTTTCGGTAATCGATACGGTGCCGGCAGGCGCCGCAAACACCGAGCTTACGGGAAACAACGCCATACCGGTGAATGCGGCGCCGATCATAAGCCGAGATAACGTCTTCTTATTCTTTGTTCGCACAAATAAACCTCCTTAATCAGTAAATTAATCCGTGAAGTACTGTTACCAGTTCAGAAACGGCTAGGACACAGGCTCATATCATTGGTCGGGTATAGGATTCGTGATAAAGCAAATCAAGGCTATGGCATGAACTTTTGACAATCCGATGACGGCTTTTTCAAACCACTGGGTGTTATAAAATGCCCCACCTCATGCGCCAAATAATGAAATACCCGCCTTACCATCCATTGCCCAAATTTTTCCTTCCTCTGCCTATCATACCCTGAATCTGTGCCCACGGCTGTTCCTTCAGCGACAAAATTTGGTAATTTATTTTTTCCTCTATGTGTATAACGCTAGAAAGCTAGGATGAACACTTTATTCCTTATTATAGGTATCTCCCGTTTATTGCCAAGAAAATCTTGCCATCTTTGGGATATTTACGCAGTATATCCTCCTAGTTGTGGCATAATAAAGGACGTACACCAAGCGCAATGACCAACGTGCCCGAGTAGGGATGCAACATTTCGACAAACGTAATCTGTCATTCTATGGTAATTTGAAGACGAGTATTGATCCATTGTGAGTAGACGGCATACGAAAATTTTACGGTCATCGCAGAAGAACTTACGAGAAGACATACTGCATATGCTAGGAGGAGAACGATGAAACCATGGCACGCATTAGCCCCTGCGGCGCTTGCATTGTCCTTATTACTGCCGCAATCGCCTATGGCGGCCTTTCATGTCCCGACATCACCCAAGCCCCTTGACACGGTATACGCGGCCTCCCTCTTGCCTTCACCGGTAAATCTCGGGGCTGTTGCGTTAGCGACGGTTTCCTCTGGCCCTACGATTCAGGTCATGATTAATGGCGCCCCACAGCAATTAGCGCTACCGAGCAACCTTAAGGAAAATACCACCTACACGATTCAATTATTTACGGTAGTCAACGGGGAACCTGTTGTCCTACCCCCGGTATCATTTTATATCAATACCGCAGGTAACGTCGTCAACACGCCAGCCCCTGCACCATCTGAGCCAACACAGTCTGCTGCCGTACGATTGGAAGATGCCTTACATAACTTACAAATTGCCCACGTCAGCATGCTCTTTGCCTATTTGGAATCCATCCAACTGACGCCTTTTCAAGTCGCCCAGATTAATGAAAATGCTGCCGCCTTACCGGGCTTGTTTGGCAACGTCAGCAATCCTAACCAATTGACTCTGGCACAAAAAGAAGCGGCGGTCAATTTGTTTGTCACGAGTGCCCATGACGCTGACTTAACCGTTGTGCCGGTGTTGGCCACCGGTCAAAAGGTAAACCTGTTGACGTATACCGCGGTACCAGGTGATCCGTTAGAAATTGACCTCGACAGCGAGCAAGGACAAACACTTGCCGTCATTCAGCCCGAGTATTACGATGTGGCCACCCCTTACTTGGAATCGTTCATCAACAACGTGGCGATTGCGGCCAGCGCCGCGTATCAGTTGGAACACAGTGGACAATTCGTGGAAATTCCCCACGGCCAGTTGCCATGACCATAAGCGGATGCTGCTGCACCCTTAGCTGCAAGGGGGAAACATGCGGCGGTTAGTGAGGGTCTTGGTTGGCATTGTTACCGGTCTTTTAGCACTTGTGGTCGTCATGGGCATTGCGGGTACGGCATTGTTTGGGTGGAGTACGGTAAAAGAAACGGTCTTATTAGCGGATACGCTTCTATTCCCTTACCGACCCGCGCACTTTCACTACCGCAAACTCCCAGGCGATTGGTCGACTCTTCCTGGTCCCGGGGTCCCCCTTGGCACGCTAGTGATTCCGGCTATCGGCATAAAGGCTCCAACGGTTCAAGGGACCACCTTTTCCCAATTACGGGTTGCAGTCGGCCACTATGCCGCAAGCCCGTTGCCTGGCCAACCCGGAAACGTGGTTTTTAGCACCTTGGGTCTGCGAACGGTGCGTAATTTGGATGCTATCCGGCCAGGCGACCGCATCATTTTTCGTAGTCGATACGGTGCCTTTGTGTACCGGGTGACCAAGATGGAAATTGTGCCCCAATCTGATCCCAACATTATCGTTCCCACTACAGTATCACAACTGACTTTAACGAGTGGGTATCCGTTTGTGGTTCACGACCTTCATCCAACCAAACAGCTGATTGTATGGGCGACACCGGTATCTGTACCGCACTAAAAGCTATTGAGTGATGATTTCAAAAGTCATGCCAATTAACAGTCCTACCGATGGGAAGGGATAAAATGACAATGCAAGGTAATGTGAAAACACGAGACGCTATTGCCACATTAATATTAGAAAGGCTTCGCGCGGAACAGAGCCAATTAATAGACCAATACCAATCATCTAAACCGATTTCGACATTTATTATTGATAACCTTTTACCTGAAGATCTCGCTCACGACATCTTTTCTGCATTTCCCGATCCAAACACTCTCGTCCTGCGCTCGAGTTTGAAGGAGAGGAAATATGTTGGTGTTCAAATGAATGCGTATCATCCACTCGTTGCTGAAGCACTTTATGCGTTCCAAGATTTGCGGGTCGTCTCGGCTATTCAATCCATTACAAATATACCTACCCTCCTTCCGGATAAACACCTGTATGCGGGGGGCATCAGCATGATGGGACAAGGACATTATTTATTGCCTCACCTCGATAACTCCCACGATATGAATCGCCAAAATTATCGCGTGCTAAATTTGTTGTACTACGTGTCCAAGGACTGGAAGGAAGAATACGGGGGAAATCTAGAACTATGGCCAAATGGGCCTAAACAACCACAGCGCACCATTTTCAGTCGATTCAATAGACTCGCCGTCATGGTGACCCATAAACAATCATGGCATTCCGTAAGCGAAGTAAAATATCCCGGAGTCCGTTGCTGCGTATCTAACTATTACTTTTCTCCTCTCCCTGTAGACGGCCAGCGCGACTTTCATGTCACTACATTCCGCGCATTTCCGGGTCATCCCTTACAAGACGCTGTCTTAATTGGTGATAACGCAATTCGCACCGGCATTCGTAAGATTGTAAAGAAGCAAAGTACCTTTCAAAAATACGAAGATACGCCAAACCTCGACCACGAAACTCATGCCTAAAGATGTGTTTTGTTAATCTCATTCAGCACCATCAATATGGGAGGAGTCTTCTTAGTGATACAGTATACGAAGTGGCTTAGCATCTTTCCACTACTCATATTAACAACTGCCTGTGGCGTTCATTCAGCAAGCCCAGCCCCGTCACAGTTTCATCATCATCGGGACACGCACGGTCATCAACCTAGCCGGGCTAAATACCATCACAAACATCAAGTAAGCGTGAAGTCGCCTTCCTCCACGCAAGGTTCTGTTATTTTGAGTACGTCGTCATCGAAGAGCGCCATTCTGCCGATCGTCTCCCGCCCTACTCCTCAACAAAGATCCTCCGACAAACGAGCAATACTTGTCGTTGCACCGCCGCCATCAGCACCTAAAGGCTCGCCCTCCGCAATGACAGTGAGCTTTGATCAAAACGCGCATTTAATTCAGTCTGCGAATATTACCCCAAGTAGTTTCGATAGACATGCCGATAACGTTACCTTTGTTCCCCCTACGCACCTCAAGCCGGGTAAGTACACAGTGATTGTCCTTTTTGAATATGCTAATGGCACCTTTTTCTCTTCATCCCCCAAGGCCTTCGTCAATCCTTAGACGAACTAGCAGAGACGGCCACCAAATATTGGCCCATATTCTTCGTTTTTCGGCCAAAGACGGGTTTTTGCGGAATGTCCTGACCTGATTTCAAATTGGGCAGCCAAAATGAGCAAGATTACCACAACCCCTATGCCACCCACTCCATCGTAAATTTGCCATCCATATGGTCACCTTGTTGTATTGCCGTTCTGCAGGCCTAACGACTGCAGTGTATCGGCTTCAAACCCGTCTGCAGATCCTGGAACAAGAAATACCAACCATCCCAGCTTAATCAATCACACTCTTCATCCATAAGTTTGACAAACATTTGTATAGGATCCTTGTAACGTTTACCTGCTAGTCTAGTATCTAGAAAGGGGAGAACATTAATGATGATTTTAACCGACGATTCCAGCCAAGAAATAGGCGTGTTAATTGATAAGTGGCTAACCGAACTTAAAGCCGACGGCTTCGATCCCGCCGCGTTGCAAGCCGTGGCCGAGCGCTTGGGCATTTGGGCCGCCCACGACTGGCAATACTGCCAAGAAGATGTCCAAGCCACCGTACTCCAGAACTTTGTTAACTGGGCCCATGCGCAAGGGATTGAGTTCGCGTGGCTTTCACGCCCTCGCACCAATCCCCACTAACAACATGGAATAACAATCTCTTAATCCCTTCGGTTTTGGGAGTGGGTATATCCATTGCCAATTGATAATGGACCGAAAGAGAGAGCGGACACAGCTCAAGTCTGTGTCCGCTCTCTCCACTTTGTTCACAGACTTGATGCTCGCATCTTTCCATTTGACTTCATTGCTGGGAGCAGTCTCGAACATCTCCAGCGTGACTTGTCCTTATCAACAATTATTTCTATGCCGTACGGTCATGGGTTCATTCGCCAAGCAGCTCGCCACTTGGCGAGGCTGCCTCCCGTTATGATAGAGTACCAACAGTGGCCGAAGTAGAAGGAGTGTTGGGAATTCGTGAACATTGACAGTATAGTCATTTTAGGAGGCCCTGAACTAGAACGCCGAGCCCGTCAAGGGGTAGCCACCGCCAAGCAACATCCCTCAGCCAGTGTGTTACTGTCAGGCACCCCACAAGAAACGATGTCGATGCGGCGCATGGTGCAAGATCAATTAGGAGATGGATGGTTGATCATTGAAGATGGGACCTCTTGGAGTACGGTCGATAATGCGGTGTGGACGCGCGGTATCTGTAACGAGAGACACTTTATGCATCTCGCCGTGGTAACTTCCGAATGGCATATGCCTCGCACTCAAGCCATTTTCCGTTGGGCTTTTTCTCAGTCGCCTACGCAAATCATCTTTATCCCCGCCAAGAGCTTCGATCCGCGTATTCGCACATGGCGCCTGTTAGAATTAGGCAAGTGGGCGCTATTTTGTGCATCCAGCCGAAAGGACAAAGAGCTAGCACCCTAAACTCTCCCCATTATCCCCACAGCTAAGTGCTACACGCCGACGTCGTATCGTTTGCCAATTGTCCCACCTGTACTCTGACGATTCAAGACGTTCAGCCCATATTTTGTGTTTCTCTCTTTGCGAACTTATCACCTATGTCCTACAACCTTCAAATCCCAGAAGGTTTAATCAGCCAATGAAGGTGATTTTCGACAATGGCACACAATAACAGCGGACGCACCGTTTACCTCGTTGGCACCACATGCCACCAAGAACAATGTTACGCCGAATTCATCTAATGGTTTCAAATATCCCGGCCGTCACAATTCGATGTCACAACGTGTCTTTCACAGCATTCACATGATACCACGGTTAGGACTGCGTTATTTTGAGATATAGAGTATCTTTTTACCATTAATGGTAATACGAGGTACATAGTCGTATATTCGTTGGATTCGAAAAATTGCTTGAGCTCAACCAGCTAATTCGCTCTGTCACAACACCAGCTGGAAGAACCTCTTTGTCGTGAAGGCACAAAGAATCGACATCTATTTGAACCACCAATCGACAGCAACAAATGTTTCCTTATGTTACCATTAGCAATATCAGGCAGTTAATTCCTGTCAATTACGTGGCGTGTAGGAATTAAAATGCCGCTCAAGTTGATAAACAACAGACAAGGAGGATTAGCCGCGAAGTACAAGGACAAGCTCTACTCTTGACCTTGTAGATCCCAAGGCTTTATGGCTACATGAGGCACTGAGGTTTCCAAGGAATAAATCATTCGGTTGTAAAGCCGCTATCACCGTTCGCATATGGATTTCATCTAATCGCTGTCGTCTCGGGTTCAGAAAGAAAAGAGGACATCCAAGTGCTTAATGTGAATTCAGAAAACCATGCATTGTCGAATACGGTTGCAGTAATTCCTGCGTATAATGAAGAACGTTTTATTGCTAGTGTTGTGTTCCTTACAAGACAATTTGCTGCCACCGTGATTGTCGTGGACGACGGATCCACCGATCATACCGCTTATCTAGCCGAAGAGGCCGGAGCTCATGTGATTACTATTGAGCACGGAGGCAAAGCAGCGGCCTTGTCCGCGGGCTTTCATTATGCGATGGGGCTGAACCCCCTCGTGGTGGTCACCTTAGATGGCGATGCGCAACATGATCCGGCGGATATTCCTTTGGTTGTTGCGCCTATCTTGGACGGTTCGGCTGACGTAGTTGTTGGTTCTCGCTTTCTGAATCGTCAAAGCCAAATCCCGATTTGGCGACAAGTCGGCCAACATGCCTTGACCTACGTGACCAATACGGTCAGTGGCGTCTCTCTCACCGATTCGCAAAGCGGATTTCGGGCTTTTTCCCCGCATGCGCTAAAAAACTTAAGGTTACGTAGCGAGCATCTATCGGTTGAATCGGAAATGCAATTTGAGATTCGTAGCCATGCACTTAAAGTCTGTGAGGTCGGCATCAGCGTTCAATATCTTGACAAAATGAAACGGAATCCGATTCGGCATGGTCTGCAAGTATTAGACACCATTTTGGGCATTATTTCCCGCAAACATCCGCTTTTGGTGTTCGCGTTGCCTGGCGTTCTATTAGCATGCATTGGACTAACCACGGAATGGGTCGTTTTGCGAACGATTGACGTCCGGCACATCTTGCTCATGGGGCATGCGATTTATGGCGGTTTCTTATTATTGGCTGGACTCGTTTTGGTCATCACCGGAGTGATTCTGCATAGTCTTGAATCCATCGTGGCGCGCATTCGTCAAGAGGTCGCGACCAATCCCCGCCACGCTTCGGCGAGTGATTCGTCATCTTCGTTGCAAGGAGGATCTCCTCTGTGACCTTGTTCCCGACATTATCCGTAATTCTTGTGTCCTATCACAGTCAACACGATCTGGAACAGTGTTTGCCGTCTCTTACCTGTTCGTCGCCCATGGAAGTTATCATCGTAGATAACGACCCGCAAGACGGCACCAGCCAATGGCTGTCAACCGCTTACCCTGACATTCACGTCATAGCCTCGTCAAATTCCGGTTATGGGGCGGCGTGTAATCTCGGCATGAAACATGCACGCGGCCAATTTTGGTGCGTGTTAAATCCCGATACTCGCTTGTATCCGGGCGCGCTAGATACCCTGCTGGAAACGTCCATTGCTCACCCCGACGCCTTAATCACCCCTGCTCTTTTGCAACCGTCGGGCATTGTTAACGCCTATGGCAACACCATGCACATCACGGGCATTACGACCTGTGACCATTTTGGCGACGCTTGGACGGATTCGCCCCGATTTTATTCACCGCTCTTAGCCTCCGGAGCTGCTATCATGGCCCCGCGCAATATATGGGAACGATTAGGAGGTTTTGATCCCTCATATTTTCTCTACATGGAGGATGCCGATCTATCACTTCGGGCGCGGCTGCAAGGCTTGACGGTCATTTGTGATACCCGTGCGCGCATCATGCATGATTACACCCTTAATCTCACTGCGGAGAAATTTTACTGGCTGGAACGCAACCGGTGGCGCACGCTATTAACCACGTATTCCACGCGTACGCTCATCACGCTGACAATCCCGTTGATCGCAACAGAGATCGCGACATGGGCGTATGCTCTGCTCAAGGGACCACAGTATGTTTCAGCCCATCTCCGAGTGTATCTTTGGCTGTTCCGTAACCATGCGGTATGGCGCGTGAAACGTGTGGCGGTACAGCGTTCGCGCACCATCTCCGACGCCACTCTCCTGGCCGAAATGGAGACCGCCTATCCATTGAATCAACTGATTTCTGCCCGCTGGCTAGCACACCACCTGAGTCGTTGGTCCGCGCGGTTCTTTGGTTGGTTTGGCGGAAAGAAGGTGGCATTGCGGTGAAAATCGCCCACATCGCCGCCACATTTCCGCCCTATATGGCCGGAACGGGCAATGTCGCGTATAACCAAGCCCTTGTCCTTCATGAAAGAGGCTACGACGTTACGGTGTTTACAGCAGAACCTCCTGGCGGTCTTACAGAAAGCCTAGAGATTCCGTTTGAAGTGCGATATCTGCCCGCTGCCTTTCGTCTGGGCAATGCTCCCTTGACGCCAAGTCTGTTACACGCCCTGCGTGGGTTTGATCTTATTCACTTGCATTATCCCTATATTTTTGGAGCGGAGCTGACGCTCGCTGCCGCCAAGCGGTATCGCATTCCTTATGTGATCACCTATCACAACCAACTGCTCCAACCAGGCTCGTGGAAACAAGGGCTATTCTCCTTATATAACCGCCTAATGGAGCCCATCATTCTTAAAAACAGTGCAGCGATTATGGCTGTCAGCTTGGACCACTTTCAAAGTTTGCACCTGCGCAATACTCACCAGGTGGTGGTTGAGGTACCCAATGGAGTCGACACAGGCTTGTTTCATCCTCTTGACAAAATCGCCTGCCGGACCCAATTAGGGTGGCCGTTAGATCGTCCCATCGTGTTGTTTGTGGGGGCACTTGACTCAGCCCACCGATTTAAAAACGTGCCGGTGTTGGTAGAGGCGGTCAAGCGTATACAAACCATACTTCCCGTATTTACGGTAATTGCCGGAGGTGGCGACCTGCAACTCGAGTTCGAAGCCGCGGCGCAAGGCGCCGCACATTTTGTGGGCAACATCAACGCACCCTTTCTGCCCGTCTATTACAGCGCAGCTGACGTCACGGTCTTGCCGTCCTCCACTCCCGAATCCTTTGGCTTAGTCCTCGTCGAGTCGATGGCTTGCGAAACCCCCGTCATTGCCACCGACTTGCCAGGGGTACGAACGGTCGTGGCACCGGGAAACACGGGACTGCTCGTGCCTCCAGAAGATGTTGATGCTTTATCCGAGGCTCTCCTTACGTTGTTTCAAGACACGGCTCGGTTAAGGCAATATGGCCACAACAGTCGACATTGGGTGGAGCAAAAATACTCCTGGGCGACCGTCGTCGATGCCCTAGAAAATGTCTACCAACAGGTGAATATGCCGTTGGGTCACGGCATATCGCAGGAGGCGCCCTATGCAGGTTAGCGTTATTCCGGCCTCTCACCCATGGCCCCAGATGAGCCGTGGAGCGATGGAAGAATCGTGGCACCGCATTTTGGACTTCGTATTTGCTGATGCCATGGATCACGCACTGCAGTCGCTCACCATCTACTGGCCGCGTACTGAATTAGATATTGAAGGAATTGCCTTGCGTAGCGCCTTTCTACCCTCTACGCATTCTGGAGCCACGGGCGCTTTGTGGATCGGAAATACTTTAAGCGACACGCTATCAGGATTTTCTCGCATTTATTGGCTCCATCAAAAACAGGCGCCGCGTGGATTCATTACCACCTTAACATCCGTCAAAGAGTATGCCATTTGGACCCATACGTCGAGATGGTGGGGGCTGGGAGTGCGTCTCGCTGACCTAATTCACGCCACGAGCCTACGCGATCGGTGCATGAGCCGTTCACAAGCCCACTTTGTTGCGACACATGCCTCATCCGCCCAATTTTATTTGCACATCTACAACGTCCAGGAGGTGTCACATGTCCAACCGCTTGCCGCAAGCCCTCGCTAATCTGGACGCGTGGTTGCAAACTATGCGCCAACCTGGCGGTTATGGAGGCCCTGTCGCCCATTGGTGGCGTGACCAATTTGTCTATACAGGACCGGGCCTCGACTGGCGGTATGAAGGTATTCTCATAGGATACAGCGAGCTATGGGACAAAACCCACGAGGTGCAGTGGTTGGCGCGTCTTAAGCAAGCAGCAGAAGATCTGAAATCAGGGCAGCTGTCGGACGGCAGCTACCGCATGAGTCGCTTTGAGCAAAACCCTGGTACGCTCGGCACGCCGCATGAAGCGGCGGCCTCACTGGGCTTGCTTACGGCCATGGAGCGCACGGGTGATCTCACGCTACTAGCTACGGCTCGAGCCAATCTTGACAACTTGATTCACCGTTTATGGGATCCCACCACCCACGGTTTTACTGACAAGCCAGGCGTTCCAGGACGGGTGCCTAACAAGCTCGCGACGTTCAGTCAAGCCCTTTGCCTGTTGGCGCATCTCACCCAAGACGACCAATATCTCGAATACGCCAAGATCGCCATCGATGACGTGCTACGGTTTCAAATTGACCGCGGACGTTTTCAAGGCGCGGTGCACCAATATGCACCCGATAACCAGCATGGCGATCACCGGCTATTTCCGTATTACAATGCGCGCTGCATCAATCCCCTACTCACCGCAGCCAAGGTGTTTTCGGATCCCACTTACAGCCAAGCCGCTGCCCGGATTATGGACTTTTTGCGCCAAACCATGGCTGATGACGGCAGTTGGCCTCAAATTGTTTATACCTCTGGGCGCCGTGTGGATTATCCCAGGTGGTTGGCCGGGACGGCCGACATCCTTTATGCATTTCACCGTATAGGAGAGCCATTGCCGGCTCGTGCTCTAGACCGCCTTTTGGCCAGTCAGTTGCCCTCAGGAGCATTTCCCACAGCCATAGGGTTTGGTCGTAAAACTCACCGGCATGCTCCCTTAGATCCGCCCGATTACCGGGATCTCATTCCTGTGGTGGGCTGGAATGACAAGGTGCTAAGGTTACTTGCGGCAAGGTTGCCGCCCGCGACAACCTTGCCCCCGCCTAATATTCAGCCCTATTCACGACCAGCACGTATTACTGCGAAGGATACCGTGTTTACTGAAACCATTCAGATGTTTCAATATGGCAGTGATTATACGGTCTCTAAATCGGCACCATGGGCGAAAGGAGAAATACTATGGGGATAGCGCTCGCGATCATGCTGATTGTTGTGTTTGCGTCCTTTCACCTCTACCGTAGGACTCTCCCTCCTAAAGTCATGCCGGTATTTCCGCTGCCCGCGTTGCCAAAGCACACACCACGGGTCTCATTTCTTGTACCAGCCTGGAATGATGGACCGCATATTGTCGACTTTGTTGCCTGTTACAAACAACTAACGCACCCCGATAAAGAGCTGATTTTGTGTGTCGGCGGCAACGATGGTAGCGAGGAGATGGCACGGTCTTTGGCGGACTCTGATATCCACGTCATCACCCAGCATGCTGGAGAAGGCAAGCAAGTGGCTTTGCGCCACAGTTATTCGGTCTCGTCTGGCGACATCATTTATCTAACCGACATCGACTGCCGGTTGCAAGATGAGACAGTCAACAACTTATTAGGCACAATGCTGAAGAACGGGTATCAAGCGGTCACGGGAGCATCGAAGCCGCTCAAAGAACAAGAGATTGAGCCATTCGTGCAAATACAATGGGCGATTGATCAATATTTAGCTCCTCATCTGACCAGTTCCATTTCCGGACTCTTGGGCCGCAACGCAGCGGTTATGCGACATGCCTTAAATGCGGTTAACGCGTTTAATGAAGATGTCGCCGCCGGCACTGATTACTTCTTAGCCAAAAAGCTCCTAGCCCATGGCTTTCAAATTTATTATGTGCCCGGATATCCCGTGGCCACAGAGTATCCGGATTCTATACCCGTATACATTCACAAGCAGGCACGCTGGATCCGAAATGTGTTCGTGCTAGGCCGGAAGTTTCATAATCATAGCGAGGTCTTGGGCGCTTTAAAGACCCTTTTGCTCCCTGTTGTGACAGCGGCATTGTTGCTAACCAGCATCATCCTAGCTTCGGCCCATAGTCCCATATTTTGGCCCATAGCGACGACTGCTCTGTTATCCGTTTTACACCCGTATCTTAATCGCAGGTGGTATCTGAAACAAGCTGGACTTAAAATTTCAGGTCCCTCGCCTTGGCTCCATTGGTACGCCGATATGCGAGCCGCTATGCGAGCCACATGGCAGATTTTACGAAACAAGGTTGTGTGGTAACGTTCACCGGCCAAAGACATCCATAACACGAGACGGAGAGCAATGGAAAAAGTAGCTGCGCTTAAAATAGAATCGTTATCGGTCATTGCAAAAGATTGGGTTCGGTATATCCCGACGTCGATTATTCCCGCCGTCTTCGCTGTCATTGCATCAGCCATCTTTACCCGGATGTTCCCGCCCAAGGTCTATGGCCTTTATAGTTTAGCCTTAGCTCTCTCCGTACCGTTTATTAATGTCTTTTCTCAACCGATATCACAGCCAATAGGGCGGTTTTATTACGAATACCGGGCGTCAAATCAACTCGACGCCTTCTATCACACAGCGGGAGTACTTCTGTTTAGAGCCTTAATCATCTTGTTATCCGTCGAATTGATTGCGGGCTTCGTGTTAAGCCTAATGGATATGAAAGACGTTGGGCTGATCATCGCTCTCATGCTCTATATTCCCTTGCAGCTCCTCATGTCCGCCACACACCCCATTCTCGTTGCCAGTTTTCAAACACGCCATTATCAAATTGTTAGGCTATCCACAACCTTTTTGAGTGTCGTACTCCCGCTTGGGCTCATTGCCTTATTCGGCCGTCACATTAGCTTTATCCTATGGGGTAATGTTTTAGGCTTAAGTGCGTTCCTCCCCATCGTGTTGAAATGGACGGGAATGCACCTTAACATCAAGGTAGACAAATACTCGCTTACCATCGTGCAATCCACCTTGAAGCGCTTTTTACACTATGGCTTGCCGTTCATTCCGTGGTTTTTAGCAGATTCTACGCTTTCCATATGCGATCGCTATATTCTGGCTTGGATGCACGGACCAGCGACGGTCGCCATTTACGCCATCAGCTATGCGCTGGCTCAGCAGGGCGTGGGACTAATTTCCGGTCCCTTTATCACGGCCAGTTGGCCGCGTATCTTAGAGCACTGGAAAACGGACGGTCGAGAGAGCACCATAAAATTTCTTAGGAATCTGACATCAATCTACTTTATGTTGTCCGGACTGGTGGTGGGTCTGCTGTTTGTTATAAGCAAACCCTTGATGGAAATCCTTGTCGCCAAGGCATATGTATCTGGCCATGTCATTATTGGACCAGTAGCCATAGGTGTCGCGCTTTGGGGGGTATCGATGATAGGGCATAAATCTATGGAGCTTACAGAGAGGAACTCTCTGATGGTCTGGGATGCGGGTATAGCAGCTATCCTCAACATTCTCCTGAACCTTTGGTGGGTTCCCCACTACGGCATCACAGGAGCAGCCTATGCGACAATGGTCAGTTATTTCATCTACACCGCTTTCATTTGGTTTCAAAGTCACAAGGGTTTGACTTGGCAAGTCCCCTTCCCCACGTTGGTATTTCTTCTTGTGCTGTCCAGCGTTGGTTGGGAGGTGACACATGCCGTAACCCTAGCCCTTTCATCGCCCTTTGAATCACTTATTGCCTCTTCCATTGTATACACAGGATTATATGGTACCGGATTGTGGCTCTGGCTGAAATCAGGAGCCCGTTTGCTTACGACAGTGCTCAGGAGTGAACCATGAAAATTACATTTGTATTGCCCGCTTATCCCACTAAACCCATTGGCGGATTCCGCATTGTGTATCTTTACGCAAACTACCTAGCCGCGCATGGACATACTGTTACGGTTGTCCATGCGCTCAAATATGGTCCTCTTGATTTCCCTACCCCATCATGGCCCAGAGCTCTTCGCCTTGTATGGCGACGCTTTCTTTACCGATTGAAGTCTCATATCGTGCCGCCCATCAGGTGGCAACCGATTCACCCAAAGGTCCGTCTTGTGTTCGTACCAGGCGACCCCGATGAATCATTTATACCCGATGGGGACGCCGTTTTCGCGACGTTCTGGTGGACAGCAAACTACATTCACACTTATTCTCCGTCAAAGGGTCGCAAATTTTATCTTATTCAACATTGGGAGGAAGTCATGGGGGTCAGCTCTCAAGCCATTGCAAAGACTTGGCTATTGCCTCTCGAGAAAATAGTCATTGCACGCTGGTTGATGGACAAAGGCGAGTGTACCGGTGCGAGGGACATGTATTATATCCCGAATGGCATTGACTTGAATGTTTTTAAGGTAACACGTCCAATTCGAAATCGACCGGCTAGCATATTAACCTTGTATCATACCGCCCAGTGGAAAGGGGTGTCCGATGCAATAGCAGCTCTCCAACGCGTTCATGAACGTTATCCCGATGTCCCCATTACGATGTTTGGAACAACCATGCCTAAAGAGGCAATTCCTAAGTGGATTACATTTGTTTGCAATCCACCCATTGACCAACTGGTCGATCTATATAATTCTCACAGCATTTATTTAGCGGCAAGTTTAACTGAAGGCTGGGCGTTGCCTCCTGCAGAAGCCATGGCTTGTGGGTGTACTGTCGTCGGCACTGATATCGGCGGATTTCGAGAATATGTAATTCCTAACGTAACGGGCCTACTCAGCCCTGTTTCAGACCCCAATATGTTATATGCTAACTTGGCTCAGGTAATTGAGAACGAGGATTACCGCATTGCCCTTCAACGAGCAGCCAATGAGCATATACAGCAATTCTCTCTTGAGGCAATGGGCTCACACCTGCTACACCTTTTAAACCAACAGATATCTGATAAAAAAGAGAAGGAGAAGACTCATGGCTAAAGATCCTAGCGTAGCTATTTTAACCGCCACCTATAATCAAGAACAGTATATTCGTGAATGTATCGATAGCGTCTTAGCTCAAACTTATCCCTATTGGCATCTCTTTATCCTTAATGACGGCTCTACTGATGCTACCTCGCAGATAGCGCATGAATATGCTACCCGCGATAGCAGGATTACAGTAATCGACTTTGAACATGAGGGCATGCTAACCCTTGCTAAAAGGTATAACGCAGCACTGGCTCAAAGCAACGATGATTTTGTTGCTATATTAGATGGAGATGATTTTTGGCCACCAAATAAGTTGCAAATTCAAGTCGGTACCCACTCGAAGAGTGGCGTTGCTCTTAGTTTTGGAAACGTGTTGGAAATAGCTGGACCTCATAAAACAGAAATGTTTTCTGCAGATACGAGAACATTTCTGAAATGTGCCGATCCATATACAACATTAATCCCCTATCTTGAAGCACAATTTTCCGTGCCTGCCGTGTCTGTGATGGTACGTGAATCCAGTTTAGATGAGATTGGCGGCTTCCACCAGCCTTCATACTTGCCTCTATGTGATTATCCAACATGGTTGCTTCTTGGCACAAAAGGCATGATGTACATTGACCATATCCTGGGCTATTGGCGTCACAACCCAAACCAAACAACATGGGTTCAAGCACGACAAACCGCTTATGGAATGTTCAAATACGAAAGGGAGTTTGTAGAGCAGCAGCAACTTCCAGTGGACCTATTTAGCAAATCCCGTACGAGATATCTCGCAGACGCAAGCTATCGCTCGGCCGTATTATCATGGAAAAGTGGTAATACTCAAGAAGCATACGAAGCGCTAAAGGAACTCTTTATGTTTCGTAGATTTCAGAACATCGATATGCTATTTAAGTTTTTCCTTGTTGTTGCATGGAATACACTGCGGTCAACACAACATTCTGCGTCTTCAGAGAGACAATCATAATACGCATTAATTGGTATTTTTACGACGTCCTTGTAACGATGTTCTGGTACTGATTATACGGATCCATCCTAGCGAAACAAGCCCAGCAATACCGAGGCCCAACAAGCCGATAACCCATGCCCAAAATTCCGATGTGCGATTACTGAGTGCGTAAAGGTAGGCATTGGGCAGTCTATGAAGAGGTAGAACACTTTCGTCAACGCGGTAAATCATCTTGCCGTTGTCCGTAATATCCACTTCTACTCGTGAACCGACAGGAAACTTTATGTAGCGAATAAACGACATTTTGTCAGATACGACGGATGTGGCAGGAACAACTTCAGTTATTCCATTTACCTTGAGCTTTACATGGGATCGCAGCGCAATTCCGGAATGGTTGGATATTTTCACCTTTACTTTATAAGGTTGTCCTGCATACAAAACCCCCGTATGCTCT
Source organism: Sulfobacillus thermotolerans (assembly GCA_002951815.1). Taxonomy (GTDB): domain Bacteria; phylum Bacillota; class Sulfobacillia; order Sulfobacillales; family Sulfobacillaceae; genus Sulfobacillus; species Sulfobacillus thermotolerans. The sequence goes on along the minus strand of CP019454.1, from coordinate 2,180,191 downwards.
ATTTGGACATGTGCTGTAAAGTCTGGTATTGCCCCAGCGATCGCTGACCATGCCTGCTTTTTAATGTTATACATTACAATATAGTGACCAGGCTTTAAGTTAAAGGTCTTCTTTAATATCCCATGGGTTGTGTTGTTACCCGGTTTGACCCACAAATCCGCTCGAAACGCCCCTTGGGTAATCTGCACATGACTAAACGTTGCTGATGACAATACTGTAGACGTCCCACGCACACTAGTAATCCAGCTCTGCATGTCCCATGGATTCCTACCGGTCTCATAGGGCTTAACCTTGATCACAAACTTTTCCCACGTTGTCTTGTTGGTTGGAACAGGTACCATCGAGACAACAGGGTTAAATGAGTATGGTGCAATGTCGACTTTGCCTCGACCCGCATAGATTAGGAAGTGCCCCACACTATAGAGCTGAGACGTTATCGTCCATGTTTTCTTGCGGCGGGTTTGCCGTACCCACCCGTCAAACACATGACCACCATTCAGATCTTCGAATCTTAAAACAGAATTGTGTCCTAAGTTCTCGACGCCTTGCGTAGCGTTCCATAAGTGCACTAAGTTATCAATTCGATTAATATACAACCGAGGTTTTTGCAGATAGGCTGCGTTGGTATCTACCCTATAGCCTTTTGGTAACGCTTCGCTCGAAACGCGTGTTAATGTGTCGCTGTTTACCAGATAGGGATGTGATAGATAAGAAGGGACTTGATTAGTTAAGCCATCTAACCACGGCCAGACACTACTAGTGGTTACTCCCGAATCAAAATAAATGCCTTCGGAGCCCGGATATCCATGCATAGATTGTACAAAGCTGACAAGTGGCCATTGCTCCGACGCAAACCACTGACCATACCGAGACGGTTCTGGAGCATAAACTTTTGTCGGTCCGATATCATATAAATGATGAAATGCGTGAAATCCCTGCAGATCCAACGCATATCGCCAAAGCACTGGGTTATTCATCTTCCATGAAATGCGTAAATCAGATTGCTCACGGCCCACTTGCTCAGGAGCGTAAGGGTCGTTTTTGGGGAACTGTTGTGCCCGAACTACTTCCTGCGCATAACGGGAATTGGGCTCATATCCGTAAAATGCGAACGGTGACTCAAAGTCTACGTAGGGCGGATACGTAAGCGAATTAAACCGATACATTCCCGCTTCTTCAAATCCCACAAAAGGAAACTGTAACAACTTATTCGTCCGTAAATCAAAATAATAAGGGCTGGGGTTTTCTACAAACCAATTGATATCTCTGGCCTCTCCAAATCCCAAAAAAGGAAATGTTGGCCATAGAGATTTTTGAACCCTAAACGGAGGCGCATCAGACAATCTAACAGTCCCCTCGTAGCGTGCCACACCATATTCCACAGCCTTTTTGGCGATTAACCGACCGGTTTGCCATTGCGGAATCCCTGGAGTAGTCTGTCCTACAAATGTAATCCATTGCAATATCATTCCATCAAACTGCTTCGCCACCAAATTATAATTTGTTTTACCATTAATGAACCATTTGCCTGACCTGGTTTCTAAAGTATAGCATTTTTCAAATTTGCCCTTCCCATCAAATGTGGTCCATGTATAGAAGGATGCTTCAACGCGCCCCCTGGTTTCCTGAGCAAACTTTATTTTGAGTCGCATATTCGACGGTGTATTGATAGAAAATAAATATTGATCGGATACGGTATTACCGTTCTTCCACCATGCTGTGTGTCCATTCCATGGAATTGTTTTACCCGAACGCGAAAGGATCTCCACCCAAATGGAATGTCCGTCAACCGAAGTAATTTTGTGAAAGGACGCTAGAGACTCGGCATATGCTGGAGAGCCGGCTCCCGCTCCAAACACAAATGTTAACCCAAACAACGCAACATAAATAAATCTACTAGTCATTATTTTCCCACCCAAATTTTTGACTCCATGGCCCCAATCGTGTGTTTATATGACGAGTGCTGTTAATGACACATCACCCTGTAATAGTTTTCTCAATTATGTCTACAGAACGTTCCCATGTATACCTTTGAGCGTATTTTTGTAACTTTCTTCCTAAACTTTTTGCCATAGAAGGATAACGGGACAGTATACTCATAGAACTTACCATCGTTCTTGGACGAAATGGGGATATCGTTAATCCACCAGACAAGTTTAGTAGCTCACCAATCCCTCCATGGGAAGATCCAATAACAGGTTTGCCACTGACCATTGCTTCCAGTGTTACCAGATGGAAGCCCTCTGACCATAGAGACGGTGCAACAACGGCGTCTACGCTAGAGTAGACAACAGGCATTGAATCATTACGAATCTTTCCAGCCCACACAACAGAGCCTCTCGTCGTCCTATTGTTCGAATAGTGTCTAAGACTATCTTCGTACTGGCTTATCCGATTACTGTTCATGCCCCACAAAGAGCTGGACCCAACAATCAGCAACTTAATATTCAACTTCCGCTTTTGTAAATAACGAAAAGACTGAAGGAGCTCCAATAAACCTTTTTCAGGTGTTATAGCACCAACGAATAGAAAAATATAATCCTTACTCGTTAAATTCCATTTATTGCGAAATCCTCGTATAGTGGATGACGCTACTGGCTGCAAAAACTTATTAATTTCAATACCGTTGGGAACGACTGTAATCTTATCCCTTTCTAGGCCCCCCAAAATCAGCTGCCCCGCGAGAAAATTACTAGGAACAAAATAACCGGTACTATAGCGAGAAACAGTAAGCCAATCGCTGGGCTTGTAATCTAACGATTCATAAGGTTTGGCACCAGGATGAAACGGATCACTATGAAAGTGCGCATAAAACCTCTTAGCCCGCAGAAACCGGAAATAAGTATATTGGTGTCCATGTATTACGTCAAATTGATACCTTCGGGTTAACGAAATTAGCGGTCCATGAATCCTAAAATTAAGGTTCTTTTTACCTAAAATTATACGGGCATAAGGCCATTCCTTGAGAGAATAAAGGTTAATGCCTTTCCACTGCCGATTAAAGACTTCCGAAGATACACTGACAACACTAACCGTATGGCCAAGTTCTGCCTGTCTCTGAGCAATATTAATAGTAGCCAGCACTATGCCACTGACCGACGATTCGGAAGGGTTCCGCGGAACTTTCCCATTTACAATGTGGAGAATTTTCACTGTGGTACCCTTATCCCATCTACACATAAATAATACTTTAGTAAAAATGTGAGCACTAAAAACATCTCCTCGGACTTATATGCTGTTCCGCACATTATCTGACTCATTCAACATCGAAAGATAGACTTCCTCGACAATCCGACGTGTAATTGTCGGCCACATCAAGGTTTCTCTAAAGTAAGTTAGAGCGCTCTTACGTAAATTTCGAAGAGAATCGGGGGATTGAATCACTTGCTGTAAGATTCTTGCCAACCCATCTATATCCCCCACCTTATATTTAAATCCATTAGCGCCATTGCGAATATGGTCTGAAATTCCCGCAACGTCTGTGCCAATCACGGGAGTTCCGCACGCTAAAGCCTCCCCCATCGTACGACTCATGCCTTCCGTAAAACTAGGAAGAATCAGCGCATCCGCCGCGCTATACCATAACCTCAATGTGTCCTGTTGAACCCACGCGCAGATTGTGATGATTGAGGTAAGACCATAATCGGTAATTTTCTTTTGAAGTTGGTCGCGAAGGGGCCCGTCCCCAATGAGATAGAAGCGGGCTGACGAAACAGGTGCCTTTATTGACGCTACTGCATCAACTAAATCCATCAATCCTTTTTCTGTGGATAACCGCCCGACATAAATAAAAATTACGCTGTCGCCACCACCTAGCAACTTGTCTTTAAGGATTTGACGAGAATGGTCGACAAAATAAAATCGTTCATGATTCACTCCTAATGGAATATACGGGGTTCGTTCTGGCAAACTTCCTGTTTTCTCCCACCACATCTTCATTTCTTGGCTTATCGCGATGACTCTGCGACACTTTTTGGCTGATATTTTTGCTGCAACCTTAAGAACTTGTGCGTAATGCCATTCGTAGCCTGACCCGTTTGGAACCGAAAGCCTATGATATATGTTACCTGGTACAGTCAGCACAATAGGAACCGAACAGCGACTAAGAACACAAACTGCACTAGACATATATTCCGGAACATGAACCACATCAAAATTAAAGGTCCGTACCATTTTAGCAGCTCTACGCAACAACCAAATGTTCCCCACGACATTCCGTAGACCCATCGGAGGAATGGGAATTCTATGAACAGAAACTTTTGGGTTAAGTGTCTCAGAATACGGGCCCAATATATGCACTTGATGCCCTAGATCTGTTAGGTTTTCAGCCATGTCCCAAACAATGTCCGAGAGGCCTGACCTACCAGGCCGTTGAGGATCTAAAACATAGTCAATAAAACCAATTTTTAATTTATCAATAGACAAAAGCCTTCGTCCCCTCAAAACATCCTATGAACCTCTAAAAATCTCAATAAATATACACTACTGCCTATCGTTCACTAATGCTATTAGTTAATCCCATTTTTTGATAATATTACCATATAAATAAAGGGTGGGCAGGAATGAAATCATTATCTCGAGAAGGTATTTCATCAAATTATTACTCGGCGCTAATTATATTTTCAGGTTTAACGTATGCTGCGTACTTCGTTCTCCGCTTCGGCGGACTCTGGACCGAAAATGACACGGCAGTGTTTACTCAAGTGACTGCACGTATGCTTTCTGCCCATTCCGTCCTCTTTCCTGGACAATATAGCCACGGGTTTGGCTATCCGACGTGGCTCGGCTCTCTCTCTTTGTTGACGGGCCTTTCAGTTCCGGTGATGAACACCATTGTCATGCCCTTTATCGCTATGCTGCTCTTTACGATTGCGGCCTATATCGCATACCGAACATTTCTTAACTCGGATAAACTGGCCGCACTTTCTGTCCTTCTTATCTTTGCCATTCCCGACGTCATGTTCACTCTATTACGCGGCAATCACGAAAAGCTCAATATCGTATTGATGCTGTGGGCGCTCGTGGTTCTCTTCCGAGCCTTCCGTGCCGTTCAACAAGGGTCAATGCGCGAGTCCGCGGTGTGGATCGGCTTGTTTTATGTATTCGTGTTCACGAACGCGACCGTCAATGATTATTTTGCTTCAACATTTGCCGTTGCCGCTAGCCTGACTTTGATAGGCGGATGGATCTTATTACGGCTAAATACCCCTGCCACAATACAGTACCGCCGGCAAATTGTTCGGCTCGGCAGCTACGTTATCGGTTCATGGCTATTGGTGTGGTGGGTCATGCTTTATGTGTTTCCCCCGGCAGGTCACGACTTTGCCTTAGCACATACGGCGCTTAACAAAATCGTTGACCTTTTTCTCACATTGCATACGTCGAGTAATCCTTACAGTGCGCCCGCATCGCAATGGGCGGGCAAACTCGATCAAATATTAGTCGCCTCATTCCGGTGGGTTCTTTCCGTGGTGTCGATCGTTATTTGGGGTTATGCCCTTTGGAAAATGATTTGGCGCAAGCATACTTGGTCCTTTGAACACCTATTTCTCTTGGCGCTCTACGGCGCGTTTGGTTTCCTTGTAGCACTTGCCATTCCTTTAGATTTCACCGGCATGAATGCCGGGACAAACCTTGAGGTGCGCAATTTTCCCTACTATGCCCTCATGGCGTCTCCGGTGTTAGTATGGGGCCTCATTCCCCGCCTAGACACCCTTAAGACCACCTGGCGCCCGTGGGTCACAACCAGCTCCGCCATCGTCTTGGCGGTCTTTGTTCTCATTGGCTTGTTCAAGAGTACGTTAGATCCTGTCATTTCGAACCAATGGATGTTCTACACACCAGCAGAACGTCAGGCTCTGTCCGCCTTTAATCATCATAGCCGTTCTGAGACGATATGGACGGGTCCTGATAACCGTCTAGTTTATGCGGATATGATGTGGCATTTTCGTAATCGTGGTGACAATACCGTCACAGGTTTTCAATTTAGCCAAGCCGATCGAGACTTGCTTATTTCTCCGGAGGTTATCGCCAGCAGTCTTGTCGAACAAAAGCCTGTACCCCCATACCTCAATCAAAACCGAATATATGATAACGGGTCAGCTCAAATCTATCGGTTGCGGCCTCAAACACCTTTTGAAAATTAAGCAATAAAAACTCGGCCTTGCCTTAAGGAGATAAAGACAAATGATGTTCCAAGACAATTTGCGCAATGTTTACCGATTCTTTCGTGGATGGCGGTGGTGGAAAATAAAGATTTTGTCGAGGCTGCATGGTAGTACCATTAAAACGGGAATAGGAAGCTATATCCTGTCACCTTCGGTATCCATTCGCGTTCAGCCCGGCGCACGTCTGATTCTGGGACGCGACGTTTGTTTACGCGCATACACATCTATCCACGTGTTAGAGAGTGTTGAAATCGGTGATGACACCCTCATCGCTGAAATGGTGACGATTCGAGACCATGACCATAATATGCTGACAGATGATCCCAGACCATATAGGAAGCAAGGCTTTATATCGGCCCCTATTCGGATTGGCCAAAATGTATGGCTAGGTAATAAGGTCACGATCACGAAAGGTATCAATATTGGAGACAATAGTGTCGTAGCAGCTAACGCAGTGGTTACTAAGGATGTTGAGCCCAATGTGCTCGTAGGAGGTGTACCTGCCCGTATTATTAAAAAGCTACGGGATTAGCTATCCCTTGAACCCTATCATTTCATATCACAAACACGTCACTACTGCTTGTGGTAGACTGCCCACGTCTTAACCGCTACGGAATGCCACGTAAGACTCTCGATGTCCCGCAGACCACGCCTGGCGAAATCGTCGCGAAGGGATTGGTCCGCAAGGATTTGTTGCAAACCTTTTGCGAGATGAGCGACATCGCTAGGGTTGACGAAGAGTGCTGCATCTGTAGCGATTTCTCGGAACACCGGAATGTCACTGGCCACCACTGGCACTCCACTGGCCATAGCTTCCAATATTGGTAGCCCAAATCCTTCAGCTGTGGACACAAAAACAAAGGCGGTAGCGTTAGCAAGAAGACTGGGCTTGTCTTCTGGATGTACGTAACCTAATATCTTGACCCTATCTCGTAGCTTCAGATCGTCTATGACTTTATCTAAACCGGCCTGATCACGTTGTTGCCATCGCCCCCCCAAGTACAACGACAGGTCGGGATAGTCTGAAGCAACAAGACGAAAAGCCTCAAGAAGGCGCGGCAGATTTTTGTGGGGCTCCGCACTCCCTAAATAAAGCAAATAAGGCGGATGATTGCCATAAAGGCCATGGCCTTTATGGCGTGGCGATAAGGTGTCGGTATCGACACCATGAGGAATCACGGAAATTTTTTGGGCATCAAGGCCTAATTTCACAATAGCGTCTTGTTTCACCTGTTCACTTATCGCAATCACATGAGTGGCAGCCGGTAATTTCTCGTAATAATAAGTTCTCCAGCGCCATGCGCTCAACCGTTGCGACAAATTGCCATGCTTGGTGTGACTTTGTAGTCCGGTTAAATCATGCAATGTCGCCACCACAGGAACATCGTGCAGGGGAACCAACCCATTAAAATCGGTTGCATGAAAGATTTGGGGATGACTTTTTTTCACGACCTGACGAATCGCCCACTCATTGTATAACCAATAGACCTGCGCAGGACGGTGGGGACGATACACCGCATGGACAGGTGCCACCCACTGGGGCAACAACTTCTGATCTTGTGTCGCCACAAAGAAAGCGCACGACGGCCCCGCTAACCGCGTTAGTTCGCGGGTTAAGTAGTAAACATAGGTCCCCACCCCCCGTACACGATGTTCGGATTGCAAAGGCGTCGCATCGATGAGGATCATGACGCTTGGCCCTTCATGATGCGGCGATACACCCAAACGGTCTCTTTGGCCGTCTGCGCCCAGGAATATTGGCTCGCGCGGTGGTACCCTGCATCGGCCAGATGCTGACGCAAAGCGGTATCAGATAGAAGACGCCGCATCGCACCAACCCATGCTAACGTGTCCGAAGGAGACGCATAAAGTCCCGTGTCCTGAATGATTTCAGGTAGTGAGGAGACGGGTGACGCAATGACAGGAGTACCATGGGCCATCGCTTCTAGCGCTGGAAGGCCAAATCCTTCATAATACGAAGGGACCAACACGCCAGTTGCATTGGCATACAAACGATGAAGCGTCTCATCATTGACGTGGCCGACGAACTGCAAACCTGGCTCTGCAGTCCTCCCCGTCCCCTGCGGCGGCTGCCCTGTCACGATTAACTCTACTGGCTCACCGCTTTGTCTCATTAACCGCAAGGCTTCGATGACGCGGGTCACATTCTTTCGCGGGTGATTCGCACCAACAACCAGAAAGTAAGGCCCTGACACACCGAAGGCCTTTTGGATATTCGGCAGGTCTTGCCGCCATATCTGAAGAGCCTTTGGCGTGGGCACTCGCGTGCCCAGAGGCGTGACCACAATGTGACTACGAGAAATTTGTGTATACCGAATCAAATCGTCCTTAGCGCTCTCGCTCACGGTTAATACGGCATCAGCGGTCCACCGTGCCAAAGGCACGGTCGTCCGGTATACCACCTTACCCAACAATGGATAGTACTGGGGGTAAATATAGGGAATCGCATCGTGAATCGTGACCACGCGTCTATATCGGCCGGGAAATGCAAAAGGGGCGATACCGCAAGGATCATGAATGATATCCAAATGATACCGCCTAGCGGTCGTTGCTAGCGCCATAGACCCTGCGATGATCACCCCTGGCAACAGACCTAAGCGAGGCATGGGGATTACGGGAAAATCGCGATACCATTCCAAAGATGAATGGGGATAAGGGTTTAGCAAGATAATCTGGATATCAGGATATTGCGCTTTTAAGGCGTAACTCAACTGCATCGCATACTGCCCAATGCCCGTGAGCTGATCTTTCATACCGTACGTAAAGAGCCCGACTTTCATAATGATCTCCAATAGTTCCCAGTCATTTTTTAGTAGAATTTGGTTAATTATACCCTAAACCCTTGGTCTTTGGATGCCATCTGTGTATAATGAACCTATTAAGTGTTGAGGGAGTGGGTTTCCCATGATGGTGGTGGTAGCAGCCACAACGGCTGCGGCAGGCTCCAATATTCGCGTGCTCGGCGAGCTCGCTCTTGTCTTTCTGTTATTGGCTATTGTCTCCCGGGAAATTCTGTCTTCGTCAACCATGGCGTCTGCGATGGAACTACGCCGGGGTCTGACCATTCTTATCGCTCCATTAAGTCTGGCCGTCGCGGTCGTGCTCTTTCAACAAATCAGCGTGTTCTTTCATTAAAATTAAGATAGTCGGCCTCATGAGATGTCGTGCTACTCATGAGGCTTTTTTATTTCGTAAAAAGTCACTCTCCCTCTTGGGCATCTGATATGCGTTTCGCTCCCTAAGGTCATTATTTCCTACGGACTCTTCTCAAATCTCACTTCGTCGTCGTCAACTCCCCAATAGTAATCCGTTTGACTTGGGGATAAGCACTTCGCGCATACCCCACCGTTCTTTGAATTTTTAAGGACTTTTGATCTCCAGCCGAAATAAGCCTTGCAGTGCATCCCGATTAACGACGAGATCCGCCAGAGTGTAGGTATCCAGCACACCCAGATAGGACTGCAAAGCTTGGTTGAGAATAGCTTTTAAGCGGCACACGGGACTTAACACACAAAATCCCTGTTCTGCATCAAAGCATTCAACAATATTCCAATTTTCTTCAGTTTGCCGTACCAACCATCCCAGATTGATTGCTTCGGGCGGTAGTGCTAACCGTATGCCCCCATGGCGGCCACGTACTGTTTCTAATAACCCCAAGTTACCCAGTTTATGAACGACTTTCACGAGATGATTATTAGAGATGTGATACGCTGTGGCCACCTCTTGAACATTCGTCAATCGATTTTCGGGTTGCGTCGCCACATAGATGAGCACTCTTAAGGAATAATCGGTAAACAGCGTCAGATTCACAAAATGTCTTCCCTTCTAGTAACACCTATATATCGTTTTTAAACATGTATTTTATATATATCTTTTCCGGTTCAAATGAACTATAATCATCGACGAGGTTATTTTAGACTAGTTATTAGGAGGTTCCTCTATGCTTTCGCAAACCACTAAAGACATAATTAAATCAACCGTCCCTGTCCTCGAAATGCATGGCGAACACATTACCACGCGGTTTTATGAGCGTTTATTTGACAATGAACCATCTATGCTAGATATCTTTAATCAAACCAACCAACGCAGGGGTCAACAACAAACCGCGTTGGCCAATGCCTTATATGCCGCCGCCTTGCATATTGACCACATTGAAGACATTTTACCAGTTGTCCGACAGGTTGGACACAAACACCGTGGGCTCGGGGTCAAGCCTGAGCATTACCCAATTATCGGCGAGAACCTCCTAGCCGCCATGAAAGAAGTGTTAGGGGATGCCGCGACCGACGACATCATTGGAGCGTGGGCCCAAGCCTATGAGATGATCGCAGGCGCCTTTATTGATGTGGAACAAGCAATGTACACTCAAGCGGCATCCCAACATGGGGGATGGGACGGATTTCGGCCCTTTGTCGTCAAGAAAAAAGTACAAGAAAGCGACGTCATCACGTCCTTTTATCTTGAGCCCCAAGATGGGGGTGCCATCGCCACGTATGAACCCGGACAATACCTCACCCTCAAAGTTAACATTCCAGGCTTAGCCCATACCCAACGTCGCCATTACAGCCTCTCGGGCCAACCGGGTCAATCTCACTACCGCATTAGCGTGAAACGCGAAGAGGCCCATGACGGATGGCCCGACGGTTTGGTCTCAACCTACCTGCATCGGCAAGTACATGTGGGCGATATCTTAGAAGTGGCGGCTCCAGCTGGTGACTTCACGCTCGATGTCACCACTCCTCGGCCTATTGTCTTCTTAAGTGGTGGTGTCGGCATGACTCCATTGCTGAGTATGCTTCATTCCTTACTAGCGTATGACCCCGAGCACGAGGTGACCTATGTGCATGCAGCATTGCATGGCCGGGTGCATGCCTTTCAAACAGAAATGGAGTCCCTAGCATCAACACATCCGTCACTTCGCTACGCCATTGTGTATGAAAACCCCGAGAAAGACGATACGGAGCGGGCGCACTTTCTGAGAGCCGGACGTATTGACGCCCCCTTATTATCGACCCTGATTGCCCCCGAAGCCGAGTTCTACATCTGCGGTCCCCAACCCTTTATGCAAGCCATGGTCGCCGCCCTAAGTCAGTTGAACGTCTCCCCAGATCAGATTCACTATGAGTTCTTCGGCCCGCAAAGAAGCCTAACCGCCTAGGTAGACCGCGAGAAACGCCCTGTCTCGCACCTAACCGCTCAGCTTACTTGTCTTCCTTGTGACCAAGTTCGCCGCCCGTTAATGCAAAAACGACGGGCGGCTTTCGTTTGTCCACGAGCTGTGTTTGTCAGTGCGTCCACGACCCACTGTTGTGAGCATAAAGTTTTAGAGCAAATGTTAGCCAGCGAAACAACAGGACAGAAAACACAATAAGGATCCTGCACTGTCTATGACGACCATTTTGTTCGACTAAGGAGTCCCCCTTAACTTCTCTATTCAACATGCACTCATAACGCGAACCGAGCACTACATACCCACGAGGCCGCCACCCTCTTCGAGCTTCAACCACTTGTTTTGATCACCAAGCGGCCGCCAAGCTGGTCATATGATTCGTGCGCTCGCCCAACAACGGCAAATCATATTGCTCTTCGATCATGCGAAGCACCGAGGTATGATCGAAGACGGTATGGTCAATTCGTGACCTCAAACGGCCCGACAATAAGATAGCCGGCACTCGAATGCCTGGCCCAAAGTCATCGACCAGTTTCGGTGCGACGTGGTCATAATAGCCACCGGCTTCATCAAAATTAAGCACCATGAGGGTATTCTTCCAGTCCGGGGACTTCGCCAAATGTCGAACAATCGACACAGCTTGTTGCATACTCACAGAAATAGGAGTAGGCGGATGACCACTAGTCCATAAGCCCGGCGCAATAAACACCACGTCGGGCAAACAGCGCTTTGCAACGGCTTCATAGAAGCGGGACAACGGCAAAATATGGGAGGATAATACCGGATCATCTATAAAACGGGGAAACCACAGTAATGGACAGAAATACAACGCTTTCGCCAAAGCACGCGACAGCAGGTTTGGCCGATATCCGTTCACATAATACGCCCAAGTAATCCCCTTGTCATTGAGCTGATCAAAAACAGTGACTTGATTAAAGGTTAGGCGGCTGCCAAGTGGGGGGTCATTGCGGCATCCGGCGCTGGTTCCGGAAATTAGATAGAGTCGATTGGGCAATGTCGGACCTAAGACGGATGCATGATATTGGTCTAAGAGGATCCCTTGTCGCGCCAACCCAAGATATCCTGTGATCCACCCTTCCGGAAAATAGCCCATGGTCATGGGGCCACCGACCTGTACAAAACCGTTCATTTTTCCGTCATTCCATTCGGCATGGATCGCATCCCATGAATGCGGGGGATTGGTCCAGTATAGCGCGCAATCATCATGCGAATAAGGAAACGGAGCTATGGGACGTCCCCGAGGATTAGGCATTAAGACGCCCCTTGGAGTTCCATCGGCGCCAGGATAATGCCCGAACATTTGATCAAACGAATGATTCTCCTGCGTCAGAACGACAATATGGCGCCACGGGACCATTGGGATTTCACCTCACCGTATTCTATGCACGCCTCGTCTGCATGTGAAGAATGAACGAATGCATGAGGACGGTTAAAGAAAATGGTATCCGCACTTGTTACTCACCACCTTCGCCCAACCATGTCAGGATAAGTCCACGAAAACCGTCTCTTTGGAAAACCCTGGACGATTCGGTAGTGAGATTGGTTTTATGTCCGACCACCGACTCACACTTCCACGGCGTCGCGAAATCCCCTCATACCGAACATATGAGTCGATTTTCGAACAACGCGGCTGGTAGATTGAGTACCCGAAAGAAACATACCGTCTCGCTCAGCAGATATTTAGGCTACCCTCTATCAGAAAACTTACATTCGACGCAGCTACAACGGGACCATTGCGGCAAAGCCACTATCAAATCAGAAAACTGAAGGCTTGTAAACAACAGTTGTTAGGACGTTGGTCACTAGAGAAGACAAACGTGTAATAACTACTCGTTCTCCGCCGTATGCCGTGGAATTAAGTCTCCACATACAAGAGAAAACCAAGTTGACTTCCTTTTAAGGAGCACCTTTGTGTCGATTAAATCAATCGCGTTTAATTTCACCTATACCCCAACACTCCATCCAAAAAGTCCTTTACACTCCCACGTGTTAGCAAATCGTGAAATAACTGATTCTCATAGCTTCTTAAACAGCCATAACAACTTGTTTCGGGACCACAACCACATCCTCCTGCAACGCGCATACGAGCTTCCCTAAACACCGTCATCCAATTTTCTGTTATATGTTGGACATGCCCAGCCCCACCAGGAACGTCGTCATAGAAGACTAACGTTGGAGTCATCTTTGTCCCAGTCCAATATAGTGTTGCACCTAAATCTCTACGATTGATTGAAAGTCCTTCAATTGCGCCTTCTAATAAAGCATATAAGAGTGAGTACCAAAATGACAGATTGGCATTTTGAAGTTGTGAAAATGTCAAAAGTACCACATCGGTACCAAATTGGTGGCCAAGGGATGCCGTATAGAAATAACTACCCGGACATGGTGTCCCCATAGAATTTCTGTGATCTAGATTTTGCTTGTTTTGTCGCCTTTTCGATATCTCTTTAACTGGCGCGGCCCATCCACATGTATTACAGATGTGATAACCTCGCCCGTATTGGCCATGATTCAAAACAGTAAATTGTCCCCACCTTGAGTATGACCATTGGATGAACGTTCCATCTAGGAGATGTTCTGAACGAATTTCTGGTTCGCCGTGTTCACCGAAAGCTGAAAAAAATACTCTACGAGCTCCCACACGTTCTGGACGTTGATTTCCTGGTTTCGATGGCTTATCCTCCAAGGAAGTCGTAAATCCAAACTGTGGAATAACCATGGTTAGCGGCCTCGATAACGGACTTCCACACCCTGGACAGACTTCTGTCTCAAGTCCGAGAAATGGTTTACTAATAGCAAAGTATCCGCACTCACGACATTGGGAATAGGTATGACGTCTCCACTCAAGTCCAGGACGCCGAAGTAAACCATGGCTCTTCCACAAGAGACCTCCTGCAACCACCGTATTTCCAGGAGCATATTCAAGAATTGCTAGCCCAAGGTCGCGGGTCAAGTCCACCCGCAATGCTTCTGGGCTTGTATCCATAATCCGTAGCTCTACCAAATCGACAGGAAATCCATATTTCGGTAGCACATTATGAGATGGAAAAAACTGCAGACAATGCTGCGACAACAAGGTATCTAGGATTCGGGTGAATGCATCGATATGCTTACCAGCCTGAAACATTTGATTACGAACTTGTTGAATTTGAAGTAGGGTATCGTGAAGGGTATCAATACTTTGAGTCATTACTCCATTTGGACCAACAAGCTTGTCCACCCACCCATCAGTCTCAATTTCCATAACTTCGTGCAAGTCGGGAGGGATAACTCTTTCTATACTTCTCTTGAGCTCAGAAGGAACCGGGTGAAGCTCTTGCCTGAGTTGCTGTAAATGGTATTCCCACTGCTCATTGGCTCCGGAAAGAAACTCCTTCATTGACCCAAATGATTCAGGATGGTGATGAAAATACCACGATGTTACGACAGCATGAAGATGACGTCGAGCAATTTTCTCGTTATTAAGGATAATTCGTGGCGGCGATACACGTCCATCAACATATCGTTTGGGATTGTTAAACTGGGCGATATCATGCGAACGTCTCTGTGCAAACGTAACCGCAATTGCCGCCGAAGATGTGCGACGCCCAGCCCGGCCGACACGTTGGACATAGTTAGCCGGTTCAGGCGGCACATTTCTCATGAAAACAGCTTCTAAGTCGCCCGCATCTACCCCAAGCTCAAATGTAGTAGAACAACTCAGCACGCTTACCCGTCCTTGAGAAAAGTCTTCTTGTAACCGTTGCGCATCTTGACTGTTTATTTGCGCTGTATGCTCACGAGCCACCATCGGTACCGGATTGATACCTCTATACATTTGATAATAGTGGTTTTCACTCAGGCGAGCTGGATCAGCTGGTTCTAATGTTCCCGCACATTTCCACGCCGGGCACACTCCCAGTAAATTATGCACAGTAATTCGACCACATGTATTGCAACGAAAAACTTCATGCATAGCAAGAGGTCGTAGAACCCAGCGTAGATGGGTCGCTTGGACTTTCATGCCAGTTTTTCCACTACTGAACACTGTATTTACATGAGCCCACGGTTGCGATTCATCCGTAAAATATGTAAATGCCTCATTCAGTAAATCGCGAGCCCACTCTAAGGCCGCTTCTTCCGGCCATCCAAGTTTAATGCCAATGCGAGCCACATAATCAAGTCGACTATTTCGGTAGCCAGTCTTTTCCGGAAGCCAAGGTAAAATACCCCCAGCACGTGTAACGCGGCTAAACCCTGGCATTTGAGAACTTTCATACGGGAGAACTTTGGAAGCAGAAACTTGCTTGGGCAACGACAATGCTCCAACGGTACGAAACTCGTTCCACAATACTGATATTAAATCCCAAGTATGTTCTGTATCCGACCAATGAGCAAGCGAGGGAACACGCCACTTCGAATCGATAATCGGGTCAATTGCAATCATTCCGACGCGTTCTAATCCAATATCACTGTCACTCACTAACTCCCGTAGCAGAACTTCCCAAACCATCGCTGATTTTTGATTCACGCTGAGGCCTGAAAGAAGGGCTAGCATGCCATATTCTTCTGCCAATGTCAGAAGACGTTCATGTACATCAGCAATCCAAGGATTATCCTGACCTACCATGTCTTCCCGTGTCAAAGCTTCCCATATAAGTCGACGCCAGACGATGCGCTGATAGGATGTTTCAAGATAAGGAGCAAAAAAGGCGGCATCTTGTCTGCTGTCTGAAAAAACAAGAAGTTTCCCTAGGTCTTCTAATTGAATACTATCCGCTGGCCGATCAGGTTGCAAGGCTGAATACACAGCAGTAGCAACTACCGCGGCCGCTGCGTCTTGGCCGGTGACAAATCGCGACGGACCTCGTCCTGAACCAGCACCACATTGAACACACCGATGATACCCTTGTTGTGAGAGGGGAGATTTTATTAGGCTTATAAGTTCATGTGTGCCATCATCCTTGCACCCACCAAATACCTTGACCTTTGATGATGCAATCCAACCGCAACGACGACAAAACTGGAACGTTTCTAAATTCTCCGGAGTAAGTATTCCATCCGTGTCATCTTCCACTTCTTCATCATTTACGGTCACGGCAAAATAGTCCGGAAACTGTTGGGCATGAACGTCATTTTGCAATCGATATGGGGCATATGGGACTAACCGAGACTCCGATTCATTAATGTTACCCACTAAATAGGGCGCACCACACCGTCGACAATATCCTAACTCGCAAACAGGATAGGTTTCATCCCCCAATGTATAGGATTCGTGCCTTTGTAAAAAGACCTTCCATTCAGGATAGAGGGCCAAAAATACTCCTTCAGTTGCCCGAACAAAGAGATGATAACGTGCTGGTATCAATGACTGATCTTGATCGGTTGGTTTGGCCCACACTGCAAGGTTAACCATAGACAGAAAATCTCTATCCGTAAAGCTTTGCACACTCGAAAACATTTCAATAAGATGACCTAATGGTTGGCTTTCTTCCAAATATCTTGACAAATCACGGATATTCTCATCACCGACTAAAAGATTATAAATAGCATATTTACTCCCTTTAGTGTGCCATTCAACACAAAATCGTTGTGAAACATGGGTAGCTATCCCAATTTCCATGAAGTCAATTCTTTCGGGATTTTTTCCCTCTAACGCCCACTCATATAGAACCTCATAGCCTTGTGGAGATAAGCGTCCCCATGTCGGACTCACCTCCTCCAATGACAATCTGGCGGCTCCAACAATATCTTGGCGTCGGGAGTCCCCAACAACCCATTCAAAGGACTCAGCAAATAAATTTGAGGCAAATTGTGCCACCTTTACATAATCTTTTTCTCCTGACCCTATCGTTGCGCTTGTGCCAATAGCTTGCAACTTCGGTTGATTGAGCTGGTCTTTTAGCCGCCGAATCAACATTCCTACTTCTGCGCCGCTTGCACCGCTATACGTATGGACCTCATCCAAAACTAGGAACCGCCAATTTCCTGCGAATTGACCATCAAATAACGGAGTATCATCGGGTCTCTGTAAGAGATATTCTAGCATTGCGTAGTTGGTAACTAAAATGTGGGGAGGCGTCCTTCGCAACTGCGCGCGGCTAATGATTTCATTTGGAGGTGGAGCGAACCGAAACTCTGCCATGGCCTGCGCATCGGTATCGCGTGTTTCTCCGGTGAATCTACCAAAAGTTATGTAAGGTATGTCCCGAAGCAACCCTCGCAATCGTTTAAGTTGATCATTGACAAGCGCATTCATAGGATACAAAAGAAGCGCCCGGATTCCTGGAGATAACTTCCCTTCTATATGCTCTCGCATTAAACTGTCAATGATAGGATACAAAAAAGATTCTGTTTTCCCGCTCCCAGTACCCGTGGAAACAATTACGTTTCGATTGTCTTGGATTTTTTCAAGAGCTCGGTCTTGATGAGAATAGAGTCTCCGGTCGACGTCCACTGAAGGCACATCCAACCATGCAGAAGATAAGTTTCCTGCCACGATTAATTCCCGTAGCGATCGGCCGAGCCGAAAAGGAGGCGTTGCTTCAAGGAATGGACCATTGATATATCCTTCATCCCTATAAAGCTCTCTCCTGAATGCTTCACGAATGCGCTCATCAGCAATCTCGAATGTTGTCATTAAATAACGAAGATAAGATTCTTGTACCTCTCTAGTAAGCTTGATAGGATTAATCATCTATATTCCCTCCTCTGATCAATATCTTCTAAAATGCTACAAAGAAGCTCACTGCGAGCCAATTCCCTTTCATAAACAAGCCACCAATTTGTCGACAACTTTTGCTGGATATGCAGTAGACGACCCTCATTAATCTCCAGCATTCCTCTAGCTACAGCTCGTTGTAATAGCGCCAAATATCCAATTGACACTTCTTCTGTATAAAGCGCATGGACTGCCCACGAAATGTAATCGTGTACTAAATGCCTACCTTTTCCCAAAATGTTTACCATTTGTGACAACCACTGACGGTCAACGTCCAATATAGGCGGTTCCAAACTCTCACCAAACGACACTGGATAAATTTGAGATTTAATAATGCTCATGAACATTCGGCGTGTTTCTGTAGAGAATTCTCCGTTAGATAATGTCCTCGATATCTCAGTTCCTTGCTCACCAAATACGGCTATAGCCAAATACTCATCAAATTTATAACAAGAATTTCCTAGTAACCACGCAAGAACTTTTGATTTTTTGCCAACAGCATCCAACTGTTTAATTAAAGCAGACATATCCAAAGAACCTACAGTGTCAAAAATCTTCCATTGTGGCAGTCCTAAAATAAATAGATTATGTCGCGGCCGAGTGCTCATTAAAGCAGCGGTTATCCAACGACTTGCTGCCTTGCGCAAATGTGATAAAATGATGTAATTTACAGCCCGGGATGTCTGCCCGCTCGATAAGAAAACCAGACCTTCTACCCATAAAACATAATCATGAGAGCTTTCAGGGAAAGGCGCGTCTTCACGGTCGCTTATCCATCGTTGTACTCGCTTCATAAAAGGCGTTAAATTTCCCGTACCTCCCCTATTAAGAAGACCATGCCACTGAAGGATGCCCCCTTTATCGCCCTTAATTTTTACAATGGTTGGTCCTTTGTATTTAGGATGGTCAACAATTATTTCAAAGTGTTCGCCATGCCGCAAGACTTGTTTAAAAGAAAATTGTACTGGATCATACAAACCTAATAGAGACGTGATAAAGCCAGAAACATTCGAAACATAGTGTCCTCGCCATGAAAGTCGAATGATTGCGTCGTTCTCGTGGAGAACTATGTCTCGAGGTGCAGCACGTTGAAGAAACAGTATTGGAAAACTTCTAACCTCATGATTATCGCGAATTTGAGCCATAAGCCGAAACTCGGTAGATGACTCTCGTTGAATTTCATCACGGATAAGATCATTAATAACGTACGATTTACCTGTCTGACGTAAACCCAAAGTCTTTAAGATCCTTGTTTTGTCCCAAAGAGATAACTCCATTTCATTTCCGGTTCGACAATGCCATTCTAAGGTCCATTCATCATGAAGAAATTGCTCCCATGTGATACGCAGGGGAGCGTTCTCAATTTTCGCATATTGTTTAGAAGTCCATTCCCATGTTATTTCTCGCAGCACTACGGAAGGCGAATATGTTTGGCTTTGATAGTAAACATTCAGACCTAAATGGAACTCGTACCCCCCAACCCAATACTCTGTGTATCCCGACCGCGTCGACTTTACACGCCAAGAATCAGATACAGTCACGGTCGTTTCAGGATTATAGGTTGCACTGATGCATCCTAATGGGTACTGCCCTGTTTCGACGTGAGGCCATCTTACAGTTTCTGGCACTTGCCACTGAATGAATGGACCATAGTCAACATCAACACTGTCGTTAATGCCATATGGTCCATGGATATGAAGAGAATATTGGCCAAACGACGGTATAGCTCTAGAGACATCAAGACTGATTCTATTATCGTCTATCAAGACTTCTCCCTCAGATAATGTAACCGTAGTCTCAGACGCCAAATTACGAATAGTAAAGTCCATTGGTGCAAAATCAGCGTCGACTGGCAACCCAATGACACGAATAATCGGTATTTGATCTGATAAAACCCGAATGTATTTATCTACTGACGGTTGAACCAAAATAAGCATCTTTCCATTCCCTTGCGGGCCTGTCCACTCAAGAGCGGGTCCTAACGCTTCAATAGATAATATATGGTATCCAGACCAGTCCCCAAAATAGGCAGGTGACTCTCCACGAATCAGATCCTTATTGATGATACGCCATCCCGGGGCCATCAAAATGAAGTAAAACCGTCCCTTTAACAGCCAAGGATGTTTATAGAGAGTTCCATCATCAGAAAAAATGAGGACCGGTTGACGAATCGAAATTTCTTCAACAAAGGTATCCTGATACCATATGTCTAGCCATAATCTCGGTTTGTCTAATTCAACCTCCCATAACGAATGGCGATAACGGTCGATTTGAAGCGAGGATGGTGGTGGCCAATTTACAACCATGTCACCCAACGAAGTATAAATTCGCCACGGTGATTTTTCTGAAGAGGTTTCACATTCTGGGAAAACAAGGACCATTGGGTGTGTATCTTGTGGCTCTAGCCCTAACCTCAGATATGGGCGCTTCTTACGCACGCTCAACTTCACGGGGTGTTGGTCCCCAAGCTGGAAAAGGCGATATCCTTGTTGCAAGCTCCTCCGACAGTCCGAATTTGGCCCATTCATCAACATGGTGGCCATCTCTTGCAAATATCCCTTTACAAAATTTGAAGGAGCGTTGAACAGAAAACGCCGAATTGGTTTGGATTGATAAGTTAATGCTGGGAGTTCCCGCAGTTTCCGCAGAATTACATCCCCTGACGATGAACGAGGCAAGTGGCTTAAGACGTTTTGTAACAAGCGGAATAAAGCTGGTAACTCTTGTGTGGGAATCGCCCCATGGGCTAGTATGGTAGCGACAAATTGCTTTCCTCCGTGATGGGTTTGTAGTCCCAAATTTTGAACAGCATTATAAAAAGCACGACCACATTCATTTGTCCATGTCTCTGGTATATACAAAAGTGCAGCGATTCGTGGCCACAGTGCACCATCCTCGTAAACATCTACTGCCTCGTCTACAAGCCACCGTGAAAAAGTCAGCGGATACAATCTAGCGAATTCTTCGAAAGCATTTTTTCCTAATTCGTCTATAAGGCTTCTAAGCGACTCAAGTACTAGCCCTTTGTTTCGAAATGGCAATTCAATGAGTAGGACTGGAGCACTTGTTTCTTGAAGCCATTGTTCAAGCTCTTGTTCCATTTCAAGCAATCCAATTAACGTCTCCATACTTAAGAAGCCTCCATTGACTGTCGACATCTTTCAAGAATGACCGCAAGCGAGCCAGATACTCCTCCCGACGGCGGATAGACCAATTTCTCAGAGGGTACGTCCAGTTGCTCCCACAACGAATGTTTCATCATGGATGTATAAGCAACAACAAGATCGTGCCTGTTTACAAGGGACCGAATTTCTGAAGTGCTTGTATGACCTTCCCATGGTGAAGCTACCTCGGCTATGGAATGCGCAGGAAATCCATACTCCTCTACCAAACGCTTTCTCACTTGAGTACGAATGCTCTTAGTTGCGCCTGCCAAAAGAAGTGATAACGGCTGAATTTTAATGTGATCGGGAGATGAAAGAGCATCATCATGGCGAAATTCCTTAGGTACAGACTTATACGCTTTTAGTATCTCAACAGCCTGTTCATGAATTAAAGAATTACTTAAAGACTTCCATGCAATGTTCTTGACTTCATTAAGTGCCTCAGGGATGTCAGCCGCCAAACTATCCAGCCACTGAAGTTTTATCACGTCCTTTATTTGCGGCTTAAAGCTACAGTAGATCCGCCATGCATCCGACGTTTCCCCTTTACCTGTAAGCATTTCGGTAAAGCTCGCGCATGCATCCAATACCTCCCGCGGATCCACGCCTTGGATATCCAATAGACAAGCAATCCGTTGCTCATAGGCCGACTCAAATAATTTAGCTTGAGAATAACTCGTACAATGGTCTACAACTAAGTTACAAAAATCTAAAAGCTCGTCACGCACCAAACTTCCGGTTAATACAAGTTCATCAACCATTTCGGGAGCTTCAGGCCTCTCTAGCCACCCATGGGAGATAGCAATTTTGGCAATTGGGACAGCTTCTTCATGATGTCCTAAGCGTATTAAGGCGGTAGCTGCAACACCATACGTGCACGGCAACCACTCTATATTTTTTACAGCTTCCAACTCTTGTAAGGCCTTTACATCATTCCCTTGAGCCACATAGGCGTGAGCGGTCCACTGATGTATACTTGGGGATGCTTTAAAAGGTAGAATATCGCGAAAAGCGATAACCGCATCGTATCGCAACCGTCGAGCTGCAAGCTCTAATCCTTTTGTGCATGCATCCAAATCAACTGCCATCATTTCTCGAAAATCAGGATTAAGAAGCCGATCTATTGCACTTTCGTCATCTAAAAAGACTAGTTGCCTAGCAGTCTGCCATTCAACCCATCGAAGCTCAGCATCGATTTGGTGTACAATCTTTGCTCTTTCCTCCAAAACTTCTCCTGCCAGCTTGAGAGCATTAAATCTAATGGCAATTTGATTGGCCCATTGTTCACGGGAGCTTTTGTCCAATGAATGTACTGAACTTATGGGATTTCCAATATTCTGAAGCTGCTTTGACATAAAACCAATCAATTCTAATTCTAAATTTTTCCATAGAGGTTGAATTAGAGGTTGTCGCTGAGCAATCAACAGAAACTCTTCGATATGTACTACTTCGTCATCAAATTCTCGACACAATCTATCATACTTCTTCATTATCCTATCCAAATCCAAAATTATGGTGTTAAACCCGCCCGTATGAGGCGCTTCCGTTACGAGTTGATATATACGTTCTAAGCTCTGCGGAGAAGGAACTTGATTGGAATCACAGCTTTGACGATATAGCTCTAACCAGTTCCGAATACGCTGCCATCCCTCAACAATAAGGCGTAGTTGTCTTTGAAGATAACTAAGGTCAGTCTTATAACCAATTAATGCTATTTCGGGCTTAGACTGTACGGCCTCTTTTACATTTTGAGTCATCCCTAAGCGAGTTAGCTGAAGTACAAGGTCAGAAACATGAACTGTGGTAGCCGAAGAGGTTTTTTTCACACTGACCTCAAAGTCTGTAGCGTTGCCATTCAATACAGGGTCCATAATGACCCATCCTTGGTCCTTTATAGCTTCAATGCGTCGCATAAAATCTATTGTGTTGGTGTACCCAGAACAATAAAGCTTTAAGGTCCACGGCGTTCTTCCGCTCAGTACACGAATTTTTCCGTTTCCATTTGAATCGATAAGACAAACGGCTTGTTCGTGGCTTTCTCCAAGACGCGTCACTACTCTCTGAAATTGCGCCCACCTTCGTCTGGTTTCCGAATTCGACCATCCTCTACGCGACGCCATCTCAAAAAATTTATCGCGGGTCCACTCCTCAGGAGACAATCGACTTTCCACGTATAGATAGTATGCTATCCGTGAAGCGAAAGAAAAATCTTCACTAGCATTCCCAAACAAATCAACTAATATGTGAATGATATTTGGCGGAAGCATTTTAAGATAGTCTTGATTGCTCATCTAATCACCAAATGTTTTTTATAATTTTACATTTTATTCCCCTGCGTTGGCAATATTCGTCGATATTTCCGTAAATTACTGAGGATATATTCCGAACCTGCCGTCATTCGAGGCATAGTTCTGTTCAGTACAGATTCCTGGCCTCATTTTTGCTGAAAAGTCTGCCCTGTGTCGAAATTGTGCAATTTGGCAAGTATGGCCTATCACAACAGCTGTTCTCGAAAGAGGCCTGCCGGAAAATGCTACTGAGAAGTTGTCATAACCTTAAGCACTATTCGTATCCCGTTGACCCCTTGTTGCCTACAGTGCCCATATATTCCCAAGTACGAGATCGTTCTCTTGACCATAGAAGGACGTTATTGCTTAAGCATGACATAGCCCGCAATTTTTATCAGGAGTCCCTAAAGTCACCATCGGTCACGACAGATTTTCTACCTGCAGTTCCCTACGGATAACCTTCCGACCACCCGTCATAGGACGGGCTTGCGTCTTTCAATGCATCAGCGGTTGGCCCTCATGGTTCAAGGCCGCAAGAGACCTCCTCGGTCCCAGACCCGCCTTGAGGTAGCCCTGGGGCAATGTTCTCACCAAAGTTTACACAAACATCATGAAACAGGCTCGGCGCCACAGAAGCTTCCTCCTGCGATTTTTGGGGAATTTGCGAGACCGCATATAAGGGCGCGGCTTTCAGTGCGTCAGGACGACTTGTCATAAAAGCAGTAGCTGAACCACTTATTTCATCACAAACGGCACAATTAAGAACAAGACAATATTGGCCAATCCGTGCCCCAAAATGGTGGGGTAAATGGATCCGGTTTTTTCCCGCATCCAGCCCCATGCAAGCCCGACGATAAAGACGAAGAGGACATCTGGGCCCGAATGCCAACCAATGTGTAACAAGCCCCAAGCCAATGCCACATAGATAATCCCCTGCCAATAATGTAAAAGAGGCAGGCTATAGTGCTGCAATAGGCCGCGGAAGAGAAGCTCCTCAGATAATCCCGTAAAGACAATCAGCAATATGGATGGTAATAGCGCCTGACCCCACGTCAAATGGGTAATCAGGGCCGCGGGATGAATGAGACGGCTTTCCAGCAACCCTAGAAAGGGCGACGTGACCACAGTGATAATGACGAGGCTCCAGTGCTTTGGCCACACCATGCCCACGTCTTGCCACGACAATTGAAACACCCGCTTGGCCGTAAGAGCCGCTCCCAATAAAGGCGTTTCCGCCAACACGTAGTACCAAACGCCCGGCAACGTCTTGGAAGAAATCGCAAAACTGACAATCCGAACCAACGGCAAGATGGCTAACACCCAAAAGAATTGGCGCTTAAGAGCGTTTTGTTCTGTTGTCGCGCGGTAAACAATAACGGCTGCTAAAATAGCATGAAGCCATATGCCCACCAGCGGAGCGATGATATCCGAAACAATCTCTGCAAGCCCCAGCGCTATGACGTAACCCCAGAGTTCGGCGACTGGCCCCATCGTAAAACCGCGCTTGCTACGCGTACGCCTTAAGGCGTAATTCGGTATGTGATCCATAGCTGGCGAAAAAGCCCTCCCTTCTCCTGCAGAAGGCGAAATTCCACATGCATGCGTCCTGGTTCGCGTGATGGCAAGATAATTAACTGGCTCCAATGCCCATGAGCAGACACCTTCACCGTTTCTTTGCGAATAACGGACGCATTAGCAATCTCTTGTAGCTGAAACACTTCGACGCGGGCATGAGGATTGGAGACATTGAGTCGCATAGGGTACTTTTGGCCAACAGGTATCTCATAGGGAAAGCCAGCCAGTTGTCCTTGGGGCGAGGTAATCGAAAAGGCCACGGTGCGGTCGGCTAAGGTCCGGCTCACGACGATCCCCGTCATCAGAACCAGTGCGGCCACTCCACCCACAACCCCAAGCACACGCCAGTCCTTCCAGTTCCATCCCCCACGCTCCAAACGGATCCCATGCCCATGTTGCCGAACCCAGTAATTACTCACCGCCAATACCATAGTTACGATGAGCAGCAATAGCATCACGTGAGAAGCAGTAAAAGGAAACTGAGCGAGTGCCATGAGTAACCCCATCACAATGAGCAAGACAATATTCATGGCCAACGACAATCCGATTCGTTCAAGCTGAGAGATTTTCTGCGGCGGGATTAAGAGCTCCATAATTAAATAGCCTGGCACGAACAACCCCAATACGAGGCCCAGCACAACGCGGATGGGTTCTAGGAAAGGAACGGCGTATGTGCCCCATAATCCAAGAGCTGCCGCCACGCTCCCTATCAAATCCACGTGGGCCCATGGCGTCTTTGGGGATGGATGGCGCTTAACACGTCTTAACAAACGATCGTCTATGTGTTTCGCATTCATATCAGAAAACTTCAATCGCGTCTTAGCTCCCTTGGGGGTAAGAACAGGCACTTTCACAAACCCCATGCATTCGCGTATTCCTACAAAAAATTCCCCTGCTCTTGAACTTGATCCCACGAGACACATTTACCAAAATATCCATATCCTTACTATAACAAAATATGAGACGTCCTTTCCTCGTTTTCTGTCGCCTATCACATGCCATCTTTTCTCAAAGACCGTGTTCCCCACCCATGCCATTAGCCCGATATCTCACTTTAGGCTTCAAAAACTTTTTTGCTACTCGCGTGAAAGTTTCCCAAATGACTCAGCAGTATATCAAAGGGCACAGTCTTAGAAGGCCCTACCAGCCAAAACAACAGCTCGACCGATGTTGCAAGGCCAATTAACGGCTTATACCTCGCAAAATCAAATGTGTGCGGAAGTTATAGAGCAAAAATGAGACGTAGCCGCTGACATGACCATTACCTCCTCATATCTTGTTGGCTGCCATGAGGACAACATGGATAAAGGAACATGCTTAGCAGCTTTCTTTTTTTTGTTTTTAAACATAGAACTTTTTCCACTATAGGTAGCCAACGACCGGGAAGGAGCGGTGTTTTACTCCTCCGAGAATGCTGAGTGATTCCTCATAGGTAGGCTACGAACCCAAGAAGGAGGAGGGAGATGTGTACCCAACAATGTTGGTTTCAATTCCTCATAGGTAGGCTACGAACCGATTAGAGGAAAAAGGGCAAGAACGGCTGAGCGTCGTTTCAATTCCTCATAGGTAGGCTACGAACGGGTATTACGCGCCGTGGTAAACGCTAGATTTCCGGTTTCAATTCCTCATAGGTAGGCTACGAACCCCATGACGGCGCCCTCGTGGCAGGATGCCGTAGCGGGTTTCAATTCCTCATAGGTAGGCTACGAACGTACAGGAAGGAAAAGCCTTCCTCGTCGAAAATGCGTTTCAATTCCTCATAGGTAGGCTACGAACTGATGCTCACATTGAAACTGTTCACCGATTCTATGGTTTCAATTCCTCATAGGTAGGCTACGAACGCATTAGCCTTGAGCAAGGTTTTAAGGTCTGTGGCGTTTCAATTCCTCATAGGTAGGCTACGAACCGATGAGGTTCATAAGATGGTAGCTCGCAGTCTCACGTTTCAATTCCTCATAGGTAGGCTACGAACGCCTGCCAAGCGTCGATGGCCGCTATCAAGGTGCTCGTTTCAATTCCTCATAGGTAGGCTACGAACCCCCGTATTGCCTGACCATCCATGTGTTTCGCAGGTTTCAATTCCTCATAGGTAGGCTACGAACTTGGCCATCATGGGTGATGTGGCGCACATAGCCTGTGTTTCAATTCCTCATAGGTAGGCTACGAACCTAATAAGTGCCTGCCCGTCCCTTGTTGGTCGCATGAGTTTCAATTCCTCATAGGTAGGCTACGAACTGAAAGAAGAATTTTGGCGGCTTCATATGATTGCGAGTTTCAATTCCTCATAGGTAGGCTACGAACTCCCAAATGCACCAAGCGAAGTGCTCGTCATATGAGAGTTTCAATTCCTCATAGGTAGGCTACGAACCCATTTTGCGCTGATATAGCTTGATTTGTCAACGAAAGGTTTCTCCAGCAAGGGATCCAATATTTTAGTGCTGAGACGCTAACCCTTGTCAGCAAAGGCTGAGAAGCAATCATGATGTGTCGTCGATCGACGGCACTTTTTGCGCTACTGGAGAGCGACGACAAAAAACCCAGCAATTAAAAAATAAATCCTTCCTCGACCTTAGGGCTCCCGAGTGTAATCCGTTCTGAATAACGCAAGGTGGCCCATGTGTACATAATGATATAGTCTTCCTTTTTATTAATTATCCGACCCAATTCTTTCTGCAAAGCTTTAAATTTACCTTCTGTCAGTTCGCCTTCAAAAACCGAGTTTTGCACCCAATTGAGGTACTTACGACAGATTTTTAGGATCTTTGGATCGCGTTTTACCCCCGCATCATAGACCAGAATCACAAACATCGCCGTTCACCTACCATTGAGCCACAAATGGCTCGTAATCGTGGTCTCCCATGAAATGCTTTTCCAGCTTATATAACTCCATACGAATGAGCCGCCGATATGACACCAGCCGTTTGGATTGGCGATGGCGAATGACGGCTCGGAGCCTTTCGTCATAAGCTTCTACAAATTCTTTACGAGCACGATCTGACATCAGAATGCCGCCTTGATTCTTATTGAAGTCCTTCAAGGTGATAACTTTCTTACCGACTAATGTAAAAATTAATCGATCTACCACTATCGGTTTAAAAATTTCTGCCACATCGAGATTCAGAGAAAATCGGCGCTGATTGCTGGTGTGCAAATAACCTAAGCGAGGATCAAGATGCGTTTTATAAATTTCTCCCATAACAGATGTATACATTAGCGAATTCCCAAAGCTGATTAGAGCATTGAGTTGATTGGCCGGAGGCCTGCGCGTCCGCGTGCCAAACACAAACCCAGATCCCTCCAAAATTGCGTCAAAGGCCTGATAATAATGCTCGCGAATATTTCCTTCAATGGCCATCAACTCCGGAATCGTTGCTACCAGGTCCGTTCGCTGTTCCAATTTGACAATTTCGTCAATCGGATGAGCCATCTCTTTACCTCGATTGCCATAATATCGAAGCACGCGCAGTATATTCGCCGCGGCACCTTGCACAAAAGCACGGGCAAGCGTGAAGCGCTTTATTTCATCTAAATAAAATTCTGCTTGCCGCAACGTCATATAGCCCGAATTGTAGTGTTCGCGGGGATAAAAAGAACCCATATAATAGCCATAGTGATTAAAATAATGCAAGAGGATCTCCTTTTCCGAGAGAAACTCCAAAACCCTCTTATTAAAATCCACCTCCCCGTGCACTACAATCTCACGGACTGATTCCACAGGGAGATACCGATGGCCTTTTTCTCCTTCAAAATAAATCGTATTGCCCTTGCGGTGAAAACTACCACTTGAAAAAACATGCAGCGTCCTGTCCATGGTATCTCTCACCTTTCGCGTAATGTGTTAGGCCCAACAGAGGTCGCGGTAGGCACAATGACCACACCAGGCAACATGTTTCACGGGCGGAGGTGTATGGGCTGCCACAATTTGTGCGATGTGATGATGGGCTTCCTCAACTCTGTGCCGCCACGAGTCATCGAGAACCAACGACTCCCGCCGCCGTTCATCAGGAAATCGCAACTCTCCTTGGGCCACAATGCCGCGATTTTCGAGTTCAACAAGGTAATTCGCCAATTGTAAGCGGGCGCTCTCAATCGCACGACTAGATTTCTTTATCTCGACCACAACCACTTTTCCTTGGACCTCTATGACGCGGTCCATTTTACTCGCTCCAACGCTGACCTCTTCCCCTTCGCGTTGGTATGCTCGGTCATGCATGAACCGGCCATATTGAAGATTTTCATCATCTTCATCCGGCGTAATGGCGTGGGCCATGAGCCAAAGTTCTCGGTGGCAAATAGCATAATACCAAACCCATGTTCCCCCTATCGCTAAGGGTTGCGGTTCTTCCACGCGCTCTTCATCCGTGTTCATAGCAGCACCATCTCTTCGAGTTTTTCATTTAAGAACCATGCAGCGAATCCTAAGTCTGTGGAGTAGTCGGACGGATTAACCAGTAATTGCACGCGGCGATTGGGATCGGCGTCTGTTAAGGTCTGTAGAGCATGAAACGGTACGCCCGTCACAAACCGACCAAAAAGATTTAAAAATCTTTTGCGTTCCGTAAAAGACCCTGCATACGTCCGGGGATCAAGAAACTTTTGATAGAGACTACCGACAGTGACATCAAAGTGCGTGAGCAACTGCTGGGTCTCATCATCAACCCACGCGTCTGGACACTCTTGTGATCCAGACACCGGAACGAACACTGATTCACGCACATGAGACGACCCAAACGGTTCTAACCCTGCCAACGCACTCCACCGACCCGATGCGGCTTGCGTAATTTTCTCGAGTGCCACCGTGTAGTTATTCCGCTCAAATACGTTGTGATAATATGCCCTTAAAGCAGCGTCCACTTCATGCTCCAACAACGACCGTCCGGGCGTTAATATACGGTCAGTTTCATCTCGCGCGACCACATCGCGGTAAACCATTGCCCGCGAGTCGCGCCCATCTGGACGAAGATAATCGAATACCACCACCTCGGCTTGAGATCCCTGCCCATGCCGATTAGCCCGACCAGCGGCCTGTACCACGGAGGGAAACACGGGCCGAGCCCGCAAGATATGATCAAAACTCAAGTCAATTCCCGCTTCTAACGTCTGAGTGGCAATCACCACCAGCGGCTCGTGTTTCTCAAGGGCTTGGGTAATGCGTTGAATCTGATAACGCTTATGAAGAGCATGCATCGCCCCATGTAGCGTGAGCACCAAGAAATCCTGTTTCATGTCCTTCCACACCTGATAAAGCCTTGCCACGTCGCCGATGGTGTTGACAATGACTGCAACAGATTGCTGCTGCCGTAAACGATGTTGTACAGACTCCAACACCGCCACCGAATCCAGCGGCAATTCCTCGACCCGCAGACGATAGCGACTGGCTTCGGCCGATAATAAGGGGGCTGCGACCTGCGTGATGGGCTCCGAAAGCATTGCATAGTGATGGGGCGGTACGGTCGCTGACATTAAAAGACTCCGCGCATTGAGCGACTGGCACGCCGTTTCAAGCATAAGAAGAAAAGCATTCCAGGTGGTGGGATTGATAATCTGGGGCTCGTCAATAATGAGTATCGCCTGTTCAAGAGCAACCAGCCGAAGACTTTGTTGGGCAGAATACGGAAATAAGGCCCGAAACAATTGGTTGAATGTCGTAACCACGACCGGCGCTTGCCATGACTCAAGCGTCAGCAAAGGCCCCTCCCCGATATCCGCCGAGATGTAGGCGCTAGCACTATCAATATCCGGCAATGCCAAATGATGTTGCTCTAGCACCTCGAACGGGGTAGCCTCGCGAATACTCTGCGCGACTTGCGAAACAATCGACAAGTAGGGCGCCGCATAAATGATTCTTTTCAATCCGTAGGTTTTCATTAATTCTAGGCTGTATTGCATAGCCACCACGGTTTTACCGGATCCTGTCGGCATTTGCAATGTGGTGACAACGGAGTGCGATTGTTGTAGTTGAGCAAGAACTTCTCTTTGCGCATAATCCCGGTAGTTGGCCATGACGGTTCCCCCCACCTGAAGCGTAACGTCATGGCGGCCGGAAACATAGTCGGACAACCGCTTTTGTGCGGGCAAGATATCCCTCATAGAGATTCCCTCATCGCGTTCAATGGACGCGGCATCAAAGCGGTCAGCGGCAATCAATCGGCTGGTTGGGATCCGTAGGGCATCGTAGGCGGCTTTATTCACATCCTCAACAACCGGTAGTGTCACCACCCATTTTCTCCAAAGTCTGGGCATGCGCGCCAATTCATCTTGCAAGGTTTGGTAATTTTCCGGAAAAAATTTAGCATAGGCTGGCGCATATCGCTGGAGAAACGCCTTCACCCCGATCCAATCAATTTCCGTTAAGGTCTGTGGCTGCCATCCGCCTATCCACGGTGGCTGTTCCTCAAGATCACCCAGAGCGCCGTGATGGTCTGCAATGTCTCGGCACAACAACAAAAGATAACGACGATATTCACGCGGAGGACGAGACGCTTGGATGAGAAAAAAGAACAGCACCGATCCTAAAAAGGCATGGTTGACACCAGCGCCGTGCCCACGAATATACCGCTGCCAACTAGCACGCGCTTTGCCGAGGTCATGCAATAACCCAGCCAAGTACATCCAATCACGCAATAACCCGCGATCTTGCATACTGGCATTGTCAGCCACATTGCACAGGTGCGCTTCTAACCCATAAATTTTGTTAATACGAGGCGGACGCGCAATACACGACGCCCACTCGGGGATATGCTCCGGACTTTCCATGCCCCCTCCTCCTTACATTGCGTGGAACGCTCGTAACCGGCCCCCAGGGCCCAAGCCGCTAGTCGCATGGAAAAAGTCAACGCCTTTATCTCACCATAGCGCGACATACCCTTTAATGTCCGGCACCCCGACGAGGGAAACCGGGTGCACCGGGGACGGCATCAATTGAACACGGTAGGGACGATTATTTTCTTCATAAATCACGTTGATTGTGCCGGTGAAGCGGCGATGTGGCAACGCTTGATACAATAGTCCGCCGACCCTATTAAAAATAAGCCCTGGCTCTGGCACAATACTTTTCACCGCATCGGCAGGAATTACCGAAGCCACCAGCACCTCCTCTTCTTGAGGGCGTAAGGGGCTACCAGGATACAGGCCGACAAACTCTGGCACAACCAGAGCAAACGCCGATCCCAAATAGGTATGATATACCGCTCGATGATTTCGAATATGATCTGTTAGTTCCGATATAAATTTCCCCGTATAAAAAATTCGGTAATAAGGTTGAATAACGAGTTCGACTGTCGTCGGACGATTAAATGTCGGACCCGATTCGAGAAAGCCTTTCCCTAGCATGGACAATTGCTGTACCCGCGTGGTTACGGGGCGCAAGATTTGAATCCCTGTCCAGCCACCATCCTCTTCCGGCCATTGTTCGAAACCCATAACGGCCCCAAGTAACCCCCGCAATGCGGTACGGGTAATAAAAGGATACGTCGCATGCGTTAACGTCGTATCGGGTCGACGAAAATGAGCAAGAGGGGCTCGAAGATCAAAGACTAAGACTGGTAAGTCGCCCACCGTTATCACATCTCCTCTTGCTGCCCCTCCATGTCACCTATCACGTGAACCTGGGGATTTTTCCACCACCGCACACGAGCAATCTGGCTCCTGTGTGCATCTAACCGGTCGACTAAGTCATTCATATTAAGAGAGACATCGGTTAATTGAGTCGGTTGCGAGGTCTTCGTCTCCATGCGCACGTTCTCTTCAAGATACCCGAGCCGGAAAAATGGGTCGCGGTACTCCACATGAACCAATAACAGCGGCAACTGAATGCCACGACCACGCGCCTGGCGAAACAACGTGCCCCGCCATAACGCTTCTAACAGGAGATCAATGTCTGGTTCGGTAAGACCCGTTTGTTGCGCAATAGTGGCGTTAATCACCCCAGGCATCGCAAACACCGCAAATGGCGCAATCCATGTGGTCCAAATAGTGCCCTGGGTTTTCCCTTCTTCCGCGCCGTCTTTAATGACAGAATCCGCTGAGGGCATCACAACAGTCCCTTGAACATAACGCGTTTCGACGGGGTGTAGCGAATGGGCCCATCCAAATTGGACCGGTCCTGTTATGTGAAAGTTTTCCTTGGAAACAGAATACACGGCACCAAAAGCCCGAGCATCAAACGAATGGCTACACAATGCTTGCCGCTTGTCCTCCGTCGACTTCAAAGACTTGATGTCGACGCCGGCATTGGCAAAGATTTTTTGCACTAAACTACTACGCCCCATCAATTTTCCTTCAGGGGTACGCTCCTCTCGAACAAAAATATATCGGTCCCGGTCTTCTCCTCCATCCGGATAGCGAGCTTGGATATAATCGCGTACATCTCGCTTAATACTCACATCTGATAATGAAATTCTTCCGTCTTCTTCCCCAAAGATTCGCCGGGCATCGCTGTCTGCAAGGGGATCACGATTGGGAATACCGTCTTTGGCGGATTTTATAAACAATAACTCACTACTCCGTATTGCCATTTAAGATAACGCCTCCTCAATCTGTGTTGGGGCTGACACACCGTATAAACCATATCCCGCCCAAAAGGCCGCTAAGAAGCCATCGCGGTTCTTTTGCACAACATCTTCATGATGAATAAATTCTGCCAAAGCCGCTGAGATCTTTTTGCGAAACTCTTGATCAAGATGGATATCTAACTTCAATGCAAATTCTTGTAAACGCCCCAGTGCCTTATACCCAACAACATCGGGCGTCAGCGCTGAACCAAAGGTCATCACCCGCGTTCTCATAAAATCTTTGTGCTGTGCAGAATAAAACTGGGCCGCAAATCTTCTCACCAAGTGGCCAATGATAAAACCTAAATCTTCCACATCACTAAAGACGAAGTCTGAGGAAGGACCCTCGGCCATTTCTTGCAACACTTGCCATGTGCGCATACCTTCTCCCCCATTATGAATTAATTGGCTATAAGCTTGCCAAAACACGTTAAACACCGCGTAAAATTTAGCCTCTGCTTGCAGTTCGGATAGTCCTTGTGGCCCACCTGTTAACTTTCCTATATCATTTAATGCCCGGGCCATCCGTTGCAGAAAGCGTTGACGGGCAAGAGGTCTCCCCCTTAAAACATGAGCGAGCGACTGCCAAAGATAACCGGCACCGTATGCCCGCGCAAGTAGTCGCGGAATCGAAGCATCTCGCATGTGCAACAAATCAAACTGCTGATGCATCGTGCCTTCCATCACTTCCATCAACGCTTGTATATGAGCAGGAGAAACATCTTCTACCGTTGCAATGAGTTGAATGTCGGCATTAGCCTCCGTGTAATAATAGATCGAGAGGCGAAATGCATCATCAATCACTTCTTCTGGTAAAATGCTCTCAAATCCCACGATTTGAGCAACGTGTTTCGCCGTCCCATTCCCATCTCGTGGTTCATCGCGCATATGCGTAACCGCATGCCGATAGTCATCCCGATAATCCTCATCAGCCAGTCCGTTATCCAAAACCGGAAACGGGAGAGCTACCCCGCGAATGACGGTACTCTGACCCGCTTTAGACTTCGTATCCACTCCAGCTTGAAAAGCCGCCTGTAAAATTTGTGGAGGGATGGGACGAGAAAGATCCGTAAACAGTTTGCCGCCATAGGATAACGCTGCAGAGCATCGCTGGCAAAGCCCAATGGCTTCGTTTAGTTCATGAACATCTAGTTCGGTGGAAAAAGGGGCGGACCATGTCACACGAAACAACGGCCACGACTTCGAGTAAAGTGATACCGTCTCCCCCACCGCGCCGCATATCGAGCAAGTACTTTCGAGACGGTGGCCCCATTCTGCTCCCTCTTCCAGTTTTGCCCACCACAAGCGTTTGAGAACTTCATCAAGGTCCGCATAAATATCGCCGCCTAGAGCACTTTCTGTGACGCGAACAAAATTCTTGCTCAGCGGCCTGCTGGTTCTATGATACGGTGCACCGTCGCCCATATCACATAGAACCACCAAGCCCTTGCCTGCAAGTTGAGATTTTAGCCGAGGAGCTACAGCACCCACAATTTTGTCTAAACTTCTAAGAAGTTTCTCGCCATCAAAGGTCTTCGTCATTCGACTCGAAAGAAAGTCCCTGATCTTGTCCTCGCTATCAATTTGTTCGAGCCCATAAATAGGATACGCGGGTACCGCATAACGCCCCTGAGCGACACGCGGATTGCCTCCAGAAGACGTTACCACCGGAGCCGCCAGAGCAAGGCCGCTTGGAATAAAACGAGGTGTCTTTGAATTATCCTCAAAGTCCCCCCATTGTTGAAAGTCATGAACGGCAATGATGTCGTTGTCGATTTCAACAAGGAATACCTGTACGTAAAAATCACGGGACCTTTCCCTGATTGTCGTTAACCGACCAATTAAGTCCGCTGGCGATCCGCCATCGTCAATAAAAGGCATTCCTAAACGAATGAGATTTTCCGCAAGAATAGCCTCTTACCTCCTTCCCATCAACTCGACGAGCCCGAATCCAAGTGAACTCCGGTCGCCAAACCCCGCATCCATTCCGGTTTGTAGAAGTTCTACAGGACCGCTGATATCAAACACGCCGCTATACCCTTTGATAATCGTGTCCTTGTAATAGACGATATTCATTTTCGATTCTGTTTTCCCAGTAATATGAACACGAACATCGGAGGCACGCCATGGTTGACCATGAATAGCCAAGTATTTCCTTACAAGATTCTGATGGAGGAATTGAGAGAATTCTTGCTCGCGGGGATGATAATACACCGTATATTTCGAACCGTCACCTTTCGACAAGGTACTATGCGTCGAGATTGGAGATAATGTTTTTACTCTCACATATGGCTTGTCTACCTGACTGTTATCCACTGTGATTTGGGACAGTGTTAAAACTTCAGGGCCTAACCGAAACTCGTTGCGAAACACAATAGCATTCACAAATTCTTGGATCATTATCTTGAGCGGAGATGCAACGACTAGTTTCACTGGAGAAGAAAATGACAGGGTTTCGCGACCGACGCGATACTTGCCCAAAAGACGAGAAAACGTAAACAATTTTAGAGCTCGATTATCGACGGGAAATCCCACATCGTGAACTGCCTGCGCCACGGGCTGCCCCATTGCGCTATAAATGGCAGCTTGTAACCATTCAGTGTAATGAAATGGTACAATAAGTTCTGCTTTTTTTGATGTCAACTCCATTAGAACGCGCAATAGAGACACCCCCACACTCTAATACGTTCTTCAATAATAGTTTCGTCATGAATCTAATAATTCCTGCACTATTTTGCTTTTATTTGTTAATTTTTACACTATCCTCCAAGTTCCATACCAAACTGAACCGTGGACAGCATGGCAAGAGGCCGAACAGTTACGATTCGATTCCTCATAGGTAGGCTACGAACGATTGCCTGATGGCGGAGTTGGGGGATGATGAGACGATGTTTCAATTCCTCATAGGTAGGCTACGAACAGAGGAGTTTGAAGAACAACAAGGTATCAGTCTTGAGTTTCAATTCCTCATAGGTAGGCTACGAACCGTGTGAGGGAGTGGACCCTCACTGGGTGTACGAGTTTCAATTCCTCATAGGTAGGCTACGAACTGGCACGCTAACCTCTTTTTTCGTGACCTTCCCGAGTTTCAATTCCTCATAGGTAGGCTACGAACTCAGAAAAGTATGAATTGAGGACTCTCCATATCTGGAAGTTTCAATTCCTCATAGGTAGGCTACGAACGAAGGGATAATTCGCGCACATTTTTCTTGATTTCCGTATGTTTCAATTCCTCATAGGTAGGCTACGAACAGGGCAGGGAGGCGGAAGCATATTGCTTTTTAGTAGAGTTTCAATTCCTCATAGGTAGGCTACGAACGGCAATTTCCCCCGACACATCTAGACCAGCACCACTGTTTCAATTCCTCATAGGTAGGCTACGAACTAGAGCCGCCGGAACTGCCAGCACCAACACATGCCCGTTTCAATTCCTCATAGGTAGGCTACGAACCACTAAGACGGACGAACAAGGTGTGAAAAATGCCGTGTTTCAATTCCTCATAGGTAGGCTACGAACACGAAGTCCCTCATGATACGTTTGCGGATCTTGCCCGGTTTCAATTCCTCATAGGTAGGCTACGAACACGTTATTAGCAGGCTGTGTAGCTGCTTTATGGTGTTTCAATTCCTCATAGGTAGGCTACGAACACGCCTTCTCATTGAACATGCTGAACATGGAGGTGTTTCAATTCCTCATAGGTAGGCTACGAACCAAATAGTTCTTCTTCCGTGTGATATCCCGTGGCTTGTTTCAATTCCTCATAGGTAGGCTACGAACCCCGCCGCCGTCTTAGCGGTGCTGCCGAAGAACGAGTTTCAATTCCTCATAGGTAGGCTACGAACTTGATGGTCTAAGTGTATCACGTTCGCATTACGAACGGTTTCAATTCCTCATAGGTAGGCTACGAACCGCTATGGGACCCTGTTGTTGTGGGAGACTTTACCTAGTTTCAATTCCTCATAGGTAGGCTACGAACTGAGGATGTTGAATGGGCATTCAAGTACCTTGAAAGGTTTCAATTCCTCATAGGTAGGCTACGAACTATCTACCAAGATGAAATGAGAGTAACGGTATACTGGAGTTTCAATTCCTCATAGGTAGGCTACGAACGAAATTCTCCCCGGGGCCCAACAAACCCTATCACTAGTTTCAATTCCTCATAGGTAGGCTACGAACAAGGAAAATTCTTCGCTGTGGTAGGAGACCTTTTGGGTTTCAATTCCTCATAGGTAGGCTACGAACTGACAACATTCAAAAGTTGTGGTATGCTGAAAAAATGTTTCAATTCCTCATAGGTAGGCTACGAACCCCGTAATCGTGGCGCTGACCGTCCCGGCGACCGGTTTCAATTCCTCATAGGTAGGCTACGAACCAAATCCCCCGGTTTATTGGTGATGGGGGTACCTGTGTTTCAATTCCTCATAGGTAGGCTACGAACCACTAAGGCAGACGAGCAGAGTGTGAGAGCGGCTGTGTTTCAATTCCTCATAGGTAGGCTACGAACGCGAGCACAAAGGCATCCAGTGGCCTTTGTTTCGAAGTTTCAATTCCTCATAGGTAGGCTACGAACTCCGCAGACTTACCATGAGGGACTGCGCGAAATCGCAGTTTCAATTCCTCATAGGTAGGCTACGAACTGGCCAGCTTGTCCATGATGATGCGATCGTCGTGGGTGTTTCAATTCCTCATAGGTAGGCTACGAACCCATTTTGCCTTGTTGCATCAAGGGTTGTCAACTCTGTAAAAACTTCTTGTTGCAAATTGAAGAGTCACAAAATCAGCCAAACCCGTTATCGATCAACAGATTTGACGAGTTTAGAGGTGTCGTCGATCTCCGGGTTTTTTTGCGCTACTGACGGTCGACGATCCAATTAAGTAACTTATCTTTCATGCCTTGGATATCACGGGAATCCACATAGCTCAAGTTATTCAAATTGTCGCATCGGTTCCTTGCATGGATTGGTAACGGCAAATAGGACACTAATAGAGCTTTTCCCATAATACCGGCAATATTGCGCGACAACGAATCAAGTTTATAAACCGGTTGTGATTGTATTAATTCACCATCACGGTCGAAATTCTTCGTTTTACATTCAATAATATGCAACCGGTTTTGGAACATAAACACAATGTCTAGTTCATTTCGCACGTTTTCTTTGCTGATTACGACATTAGATAAGAGGTCGGTCAGCCTGAGTTGTTTTTGGATGGCTCTGAGTTGTGACATGACGTACCCTTCAAACCAACCTCCATTAAGAAACGCCCTAGCCTCTTCCGACACAAATCTCCACTGATTAGGGCCGGCCGCTTCAATTAGACCTCCCTGAACTAACGTCTGAGCTAATTCCTGGAGTGATATCGAGAAGGGCTTACGCAAATCGGTAGTGCGTTGACTCGCTTCCCAATTCAAGGCGTGAAGGCCCTTCTGCCATCCGGAGCTCTTAGTGACTAATACATCTCCCACCCCACGCCACGAGGCAAGATAATGACTTTCTGCCTTGGACTCTAAGGTATACCCGTAACTCGCGAGATATTGCTTTACTCTCATGTTGGGAGGCCACTCCATATCATGCCATTGGCCCCCCAGATATTGAATCCGTTGATTTCTTGAATCGACGTACATGACGGGATACCGTCCTTGACCAATCGCAAATCCCGCTAAAGCCATTAGTTTTGTTCCGCCGGTGACATTAATCACGATAGACTTGTATTCGCGCGCAATCTGTTCCAAAGCGCTGTGCATTTTCTCATAAGAATAAGGAAACCCTGGATGCTTCTGGATTGCCATCCCCCAACCTTCTGTCGCTTTCATGAACCATTTTGCCTGTCGCTCATAGCCCTGAGTCACGATTAATACCACGTTGCGAGGACGCGTGGCCGGATCCACAAGCGGAATAATGTTCGGCAACACGTTATCAGATACGAAGCAGACATACGCGGCATTGGGCTCCATGGCTATGACCCCTTTGTCAAGTGCTGCTTGATGCGCGCAATCTTAGCTGCGTTTTTCTTGTTAGGCTTCTTCCATTGATCAGCCCGATACGCCAAATACCATCGTTCTAAGCGTTCAGCCACTTGACTTCGCTCTTCAGCGGACAGCGTCGGTTCATCCAAACGGTCAAGCCATTTCGTCGTAATTGCGTTCATAAAGATCTCCGGGTCGGTATCATAGCCATCCTCAACCATTTCTCGCTCCCACGGTGCCAAAGCTGCCAAGCGCTGTGCCTTTTGAGCCTCCATGCGTTTTAGTTCCTGCGCTTGACGCCAGTCAGTTTCTAAGGCCTTATGGCGTTTGAACCGTCCAAATCCGTTAGACGTCTTCGCACCAATCCCCATTATTTCTAAGCTCTGTTCTAAATAGCCTTCTATTACCTTTAACTGTTCGGCACCACCGATAGCGGCTATAACAAATTTTTGTCCCGGAGCCACCGCCAGAAATGGAATGGGGATAGGATTATGATAATCGCCCGGCACCTTATTTCCTTGGTAGTACGGACCATAATGCGGCGTCATGACCTCGCCTTGTAAACGCACGGGTAAGATCGGCAATGCATCAAAAATAATCACGTGCTGCAGCGCCTGCTCTAGTTCTTCTGCCGCATCCCCGCTCCATGTTGGCCACGCTTTGAGCATGCCTTTTAATGAACTTCCGGGAATGTACGGCATCCCAAGCAGTGGATGCCAAGCAAAGCCATTCTCAATAGGGTGCCCTTGACCAAGACCCGTTACAAAGGGCGCAGTGCTCTCGAAGATCCAAAAAGTTCCTTGGGCTGAATTCACTAAACTGATGAGCCGTTCGTGCCATTCTTTGGCCAGTTGCCTTGTGTTCGCACTCTCATCCTTTTTTTGAACAATCTCGTGAATCCATTTCACCTTAGAAAGTGCATCGTGCTTGATCCCAGACGAATCTTGCTTCCATTCGTCGTAAAATTTCTCATGCCACAACCCCAGATTGCCCGACGGCTTGTATTGTGCAACATGCGTTGAAGGAACTTGATATAACGGTCTCATTCCGCTCCCTCCACATCAGCAAGAAATGCGACGGCAAACTTCTTTAACCAGACTAAATAGCTCATGGCTTCTCTTTGCGCTGCGCGGTAGGCCGATGCACCATGACGAGTGATGGCTAATAAGATGTCCGATTCTCCCTGATATGGAGCATACGGACTCGAACGGCATAACCAATCACTCACCGCATCATATAAAAACCTATGGGGATCTCGGCCGTTCTCGGCAGCCGCTAAATGCGTAGCCAATGCTTGCCCAAGGCCTTCTGTAAGAATTTCTGCTGGGAGAGCTTTCACGTAGCTTTTGCACCGGCTTTGCCAAGCTTTTTCCGTGTCTGCAACGTCCTTAATCCGCTTCATCGCATGGGTTGCCCGCATTTGTTCCATCGTTTGTATTTGAAGAGCCATTTTACGCTACCCCTCCCGAATATTGCTGCAAAATGCACCACCCTTGTCCGACACTCTCGTTCCCACCGACTTGAAGATACGGATGCCGTACTAACCATTCGCCAATATCCGCCACTGCCTTATCATCATGAAAGCGACTTATCACCATGAAATAAAGAAGAGTATCCGGTGGCAAACTTTCTTCATACCATAAATTCTGACTCTTCTTATCGTCGTTTAATTGATTTCGGGCTCGTACCGTGAGACCATATTCGGCAAAATGGCGAAATTCCGCATCAGAGATAATCGCCAGTTGTTGAGGCAACCTTAGGCGAGCTTGTTCGTGATGCATTAACGGCTTAAGAGTCTCCAATATCCTGTCCCAGTCGGCATTGGGATTCACTTGCGTATAAACGTATTCTTCTAAGTAGATCGCTTGGCCCGTTTCGCCTGCCTCCGTCATTACCTCATGATCGGCAATCTGTAAGCCTTGCCAGTAAGATTGTTCATGGAGCCCTAGTAGCAATAAATCCCGGTAAAATTTCTCCAAAGCATAGGGACAGGTCACCCATAAGTAGGCTTGATGAAGCGTGCGTACCGGTAACAATAGTAGTCTCGCGTCAGTGACTCCGACCTGTCCTGCTGTTTCCGCGATCCCAAAAAGTTCGTCCACTCGTGTTTTTAATTCCGTCTTTTCTACCGCATCACGCATAGAGCCTTTAACGCTAGACCCCACTATGATAGGATAACTTGTCGTCGCTTCTCGTTGTACGGGAAGGTCAATCGCCCCCATACTTTGACCTGACCCCGAATGAACAGGAGTCTCCGCGAGCATTCCCACCATCATTGCTTCCATCATCATCATTCCTCCCATAGTCCAAATACGAATTGACCATATCCATATTCTTGGTCTAGCCCCACCTGCTGGCCATGCCATCCCTGGACTTGCTCCCATTGGGACGGAGTTAATTGATAAAACCACATGCTGCCACTCGGAATAAATGGTTTCAAGGGTCTGGGCCGTTGTCTTTGGAGATCCCATCCACCTTGCATGTGCACCCTCCCGGTAACGGCGGATAGACAAGGCCACGGCAATGGCCCCTCTTGCATCACCTTGCTCACATCGTCAAACGAACCGGCCGTCAGAAGCAACACCCACACCCGGTATTCATTAGAGGAATGAACGGGCTTCACCTCAGGCAGAGTGGGAATAGGTACCGTTGACGAGCGCGTAGTCACGTAAGCGTAACGTCCTTCTCCGCCAAAGGGAATGAGGAGAGAGCGCGCTTGCCATTCCGAAGGAATGCCCTCTACCGTCACGACTAGATGGGTGGTGGAGACGACGCGGGTGTGAACCGTATGGTACAAAAGACTAGAGGCCGCCGCCCCCGTAGAAGGGTTAATGGTGAGCCCTGTATGAGGCTCTGCTTTCCACAATTTTGAGGACAATACGACATCGTCGCTGCGCGGAACGTCCCCACGCAGAACACGGGACAGCCCCGCCGATGTGATCCAGGCGTTGTCAACCGTTTGTACCCCGTTGACACGGTTTTCGACGACAGGTAATCGCCTCACTCCTATATCCGTCTCGACAAAAGGGCCAGGCCGCAAGCGAACCCACGTATCCGACACCCGCAACAAATGCCGCGGCAAGGGAAATAAATAGTCGTCACAGCGAAGAAGGTATGGTCCTTTTAATGACAGCGCTCCTAAAGAGTCAGCACTTCCTAAAAGCGACGGCCACCGTTCCGGATGTTGCGGCGTCCATCCTTGACCGCGTGCGATAGCCGTACGAATCGCACCTTGGACCGTACTCATGGACGGCGGAAACATCATATCGCCATCCCCAACGTTATTGCCCAGATTAAACGGCGTCCCATTACGGAAAAACCATGTATCCATGGCGTGAAAATCCCACACGACACTTGTCACACAATCACCTCCTGGTCTTTTGCAATAAACCGCAATACCTTCAAGGCACTGCTGAGACCTAAGTTCTGCGTGATCTCATTACGGCCCTGTGACAAGGTGATGAGAGCATGGATAATATCTTGTAAGGCCGCGAGGCTCGGTACCCCTTCGTCATCAAAACTCTTGCGCAGTTCACTCATTAAGAGCGGCACCCAATCCTCAAGTGGCAAGGCGTTTCCTAAGCGCCGCTCTAATTCCTGAACTTTGAAAAGAAACTGGGAAGATACCGTATCGCCCAAGTACTGAGATAATCTCTGCAACGGCATATCGGCTATCAAAGGGTCCCACTTAGACACCCAAGAGACATCTAACCCCCCCGAATTCCAAATCGCTAATGCTAGGGAGTCCCGTCCGTTACCGTCTTTGGCCGTTTGATCTAAAATTTTATGGGCTGTAGGTATAAGAGTGGTCAATGGGGCATGCATATGAGCAAAGAGCGCGGTTCCCGAGATGGTACCACCAAGTTGGTGCATCGCCTTCTGGTAAGACTGACGCAAAGAAAATGCTGCTTGCAAGACATTTTCTCGAGGAAGTAGTGCTAGCACATCGTCACCCCCCGCGTAGACGAGGGTACCGGATGCGGCCTTTATAATTGGCGGCACCTCGTGGGTAAACTGGGCTAACGCTTCACTAACGCGAGCCCCTCCTTGACTTTGCAGAAGACTTCCCAAGTGGTCTCCATCCATTAATAACACTGCATAATAAGGAGTGGGACGTGACGGCATAGCGTCCAAGGCCTGTTGCATTTGACGACGCAATTCTTCCATTTCCGGAGCCCACAACTCCCGATTCGTAAGAGTTCCCTTATAAAACAAGGCTGGATCAACGTCATGGCGGCCTTCACTCATATCTTTGAACTTAGCATGACGAGCGAGATGGATATAAGCCTGATACCACTTGGGATTTTCACGCCGCTGACGCTCACGCCACGACGAGACCGCTAATTCGATCGTCGAAGGATAGGTGGCAGGCACCCCAGTCCATCCATATTTTTCAGCCACGACGGGATACAGTCTTTTTATCAGCGCAATCGCACAGAGATGTTCATCGTCCTTTAAATCTAAATCCGATGCCAGCCCCGCTTTGACCGCATGCCAAAAGGCTTGGCGCTTTTGAGAGGCCCACTGCCCCGAAATTTCCTGAAATTGAGGCATCATGACGCACTTTACGCCTTCTTCCGGAAGCCATGTATGAGTCCGCCAATTCTTCCGGCGATCCAGTAAATCCATATCGTCGCCAAGCGCCCACGTCATTTCCCAAAACGTATCGACTTGACGCGCCCAGATCTGCTGGGTTTGGTTTCCATAGTGGGCATAAGGTGCGATTGACGCGTCCCACACATGGCGTGCAATGTTCTGCCATTCCCGGCTAACCGCTTGCACTGGTTGGGCCGGATCAAATGCCTCCGGGACTTCCGCGACAAATCGATTGGGAATGGTCCCCAAAAAGTGGGCTGGAGGCGTCCCATTTATAGCTGCTGCGACCAAAACGTCTGTAACCCTTCCCGATTGGTTGCTTATGGCCGGAAATTCGATACGGCCGCCTTGTTGAATTACGTTGGCCATAGCCTGAGCTGTCAAATGCGAGATGATAAAGGACCCTGCCCACAAGTCTCGCGTCCGGCGTGATTGACTCACAAAGGATTGAACAGGCCCCAGAGCAAAATGAAATTTCCTTAGGGCCATATGCACACCTCCTTGGGAAATCTCGCAGTCCCCGAATGCCGGTGTTTCCCGGTGATGAATTGCTCAATGACGTCATAGTAGGACTCGATACGTGCAGACACCGTTTGTCTCGGGTTCATCATAATCGTAAGCGTGGGTTCGTTTAAGAATGTCGCAGGAATTATGGCTGCGACCGCGGCATAATGGGTTCCTAACTTTTGAATGTGAAAGAACAGCGGGCTAGCTCGCCGTTGCCCGGAACTGGTGATGGAA
The DNA here is from genome assembly GCA_002951815.1 of Sulfobacillus thermotolerans. Classification (GTDB taxonomy): domain Bacteria; phylum Bacillota; class Sulfobacillia; order Sulfobacillales; family Sulfobacillaceae; genus Sulfobacillus; species Sulfobacillus thermotolerans. Next base: position 2,135,230 of record CP019454.1, on the reverse strand, counting down.
AGTTTCGCCCCTTTTGCGCTACTAAATTGATAGTTATGCGGCAATCCAAAAATTGTCCGCTTAGGCGCTTTATGAGGAGGTTCCTTCTCTACAACGGCTCGTTGCATGGCATCATGATCATCTTTAAAATTCTGTTCGGCGTCTTCATTTCCCAATTTACCTTTTAGCCCAAAACTTCGGTATCGCTGAAACTCTGTGCCCACAAGATTCAGCAAATCCACTGCCTCGCCCTCCTCTAACACATAAATCCGCATACGCGAACTTAATGCCGTAAAAGATGGTAGTGATGTCTGCAACATCAGACTTTCCTCGGCGATTGTTTTCCAAAAAGTAGCCAAATCTGCGACAGTTTCCGGAGCCCGCCATATCTCACGGCCATTTTCTTGAAGAGACAACAAGGACAGTGAGCCCCAGCCCCGACGACTGCGTGCGCCAATCCCCCCTAAAGTTCCCAGTAGCATCAAAGCTTTGTTCACACTATCATCCGGCGCCGACCGTATAGCTAAGGTCAGATCAAACTCTAACGGCGCCATAATTGCCTGGCGATTCGCCGCACCATAAGACAAGTACTTGAGGCCAGGCTTCTTCTCAATAAACTGTTTCCCTAGCTCTCTTTTCATGATCGAACTAGTCTGGACCGACACGATTTGAACACGACCGGTCCCCTTCTCACTCGATCCAAAAAGTTTATCTTCATATTCGTGAAGTTTCTTGAGATCTTGTCCTAGTACCGAAAACATGTACGCGCGCCACCAAAATCTCAAAACCCCCCTCAGGGAAGCTCCTCGAAGTAAAACGGGATCAGTCGCATTGTTAGGATCCATTCCTCCTAAGAAACTGGGCGTCGTTAACTCAAATCGGGCCACGATTTTATGCATACCACTAGCCTCTTTTCGCTCAAACACTAAGGTTTCTATTTCCAACGACAGTATATTTCGCCAAATTCTGTTAAACTCCTGCAATGGATAGTAAAATATTACCAAGCTTTGTCGATCTCAATGTAATGGAGGGTGTAGTCATGAATGTTCTCATCATCACGGTGGGCGGAAGCCCTGATCCGATATTGTCCGCGTGGAGGAGTCTTCAGCCGGAATTCACCATTTTTGTTTGTTCGGAGGACAATACGACTACAGGCGAAGCGGGGTCATACCGTTATGTCACAGACAAGAATCCTCGGGCGATAACCATTTCTAAAACCTTATCCTTAGCCCCCGAATCCTATACCATTCAATTAGTGCCCACCGATGACTTAGTCACCGCCTACCACCTTATCAAACAGACGTTGCAGCAATTTCATGTCACCTATCCTAACGCCACGCTTCACGCCAATTACACAGGTGGTACGAAAAGCATGTCTGCCGCATTAGTGTTGGCAGCCAGTGAAGCAGAATACGTCAAGGTAAGCGTCATGGCGGGGGCTCGTAATGATTTAATCAAAGTCTCCGCCGGCACGGAATCGCTGCAACCGGTTGAAATGAGTGAAGTACAGACCCAACGCGATGCCAGCCTTATGTTAAGTCACTGGCAATCTTATTCGTATGAATCCGCCGCGCAAGGTCTGGACAATCTCCTCAATGGTTTAGCCAACATGCATCTGCGAAGCGAACTCACCTATGCTCGAGCCATAAGTCGAGCTTTTCAATTATGGGATCGTTTTCAGCACCAAGACGCTCTTGCAACACTCGCTATTTTTGAAAAAAAGATGACGTCTGCCTTACGCGCCTATTATATTGACTTGAAAGAACTGACACATTCTAACAAGCCTCTGATAGGGCGATTTCTTCAGCTCTGGGATTTATGGCTCAACGCGCAACGGCGAGCCGCTCAACAGCGCTATGATGACGCCATTGGTCGCTGTTACCGCCTTATCGAAGCCAGTGGACAGTGGATATTAGGCATGTACGATATTGACAGTAGTAAAGTGGAAATGGAAACCATTGCGCCATACGCAGAAGACCTTGGTATAAACATGGGCAAAGAAGGACCTTACAAATTGGCCCTCATGCAAATCTGGACGTTAGTTCCGCATATCCATAAAGGCCCCTTGTCCATGGTCATCAAAGAACAAAAAGGCGCCATGCAAAATCTCCTCAGCATTCGTAACCACTCCCTGTGTGCTCACGGATTTTCCCCCATTTCTCAAGACGAATGGAATCAGTGGAATACGTGGCTGGAACAGGTATTTATTCCCGCACTTAAAGATGAAGCCGCATCATACGTCAAGCGGTTCCCGAAACAGTTACCAAGAAATTACTCGGAACTCACGTAAATTACGGCTAGAAGTGATGCGTCATGAGAATCCACGAGCATTAATGGACGACTTAGTGACTGTGATAGACACTCAGTCCAATATGGCCGGCCAGAGAGACTCGAATCAAGGGGAAGAGGTTAAAAGACCCCCAACCTCGCCCAGGAAATCGGCGTCGTTAATCGCGGCCTCGCGTGATGGACTACGTCGTAGCACAGTCGGAGTCGTAATATCATTCGGACCTCCTTAGTTATATGGATGATCTCTTGGGACCCGTATGGAATGCGGCGTTACCAAGACCTTATCTGGCAACGACCTCAACCCATTAACACGACAATCGGCATTAACTACTCGTAAGTAACCACCGAACCACTTTGCGTTTGGCCAGCCGCTGTTTTTAATGAGTGGACCCATAAGTTAACCCCACGCCATGACGACAAGGACACAGGATGAAACAGCTCGACTCTGACAAGTCGGGCTGTTTCATCAATCCTTCACGAGTAAACAACCCTCCAACTTGAAGTTTACGCCGATCAAACGGCGAATTATGTCAGACTACAGAGTGTTTTTAGCTGTCATATTAACATCTATGGCAGTGTATCGGCTTTGATCACGCTCCTTAACAGCACATCCACCCCCCGTTCGAGGTCCATGGGGTCTGTCCATTCCTCGGGCGTATGACTAAGACCCTTGTAACTCGGCACAAAAATCATTGCTGTAGGTACCCGCGGCGCTAATGCCATGGCATCATGTCCAGCCCAACTGGCCATATGCTGAAATGAATATCCACCGTCGCGCGCCGCGTCCGACACTATAGATTGCAGCACCGGATCAAACGCAATCGGTTGCGAGGAATCCGTTGTTCCGGCTAACACCGTATGATCATCCACACTAGTGATTTCCGCATTAAAGCCTGCCCGTTGGGCAATGCGTTCCACGTTCCCATGAACCATTTCCAGCATTTCTTGAGCAAGACTCGCATCGTCCGATCGCAAGTCCAACGTCCAGATAATGTCCGGTGGCACGGCATTAATTAAATGGGAATGCACATCGACTTGTCCTACAGTCGCCGCAATCCGCGGATACGGGTATCCATGATTCGCTTGGTGAATGGTGGTCATAAGATTATGCCATACCTCAGCGGTTGCAAAAATAGGATCCGCCCGGTCGGCTCCACTATAAGCCGCATGAACCCGTATTCCACGCATGGTAAACCGTTCGCGAAACTGCACATTAATGCCCGACACCACCCCGATATGGCAGTGATTTCTTTCCAGGATTGGACCTTGCTCGATATGGAGTTCGAGGTACGCTGCCATTCGTGATAAATGATTTGTTGCCTCCATCTTCTCCACACTGTAACCGGCTTGAAGAGCAGCCTCCGCCAAAGAGGTACCTTGTCGATCAATTTTGTCAGAGAACTGCGTCACTTGCGTGGCCCCCGAATAAATCCGGCTCCCGAAAAGGGTAGTCCCAAAGCGCGCACCCTCTTCATCATTCCACGCCACTAGTTCGATATTATGCCGTGGACGATACTGGTCGGCCTTGAGTTGCTGGATAACCCGCATCGCTCCGATGACCCCAAGTGCGCCGTCAAAACGTCCACCGTTCGGAACGCTGTCGCGGTGTGAGCCGATAACAATGCTGCGGTCAGCATCGACATCCCACACAGCCCACAGATTATTTGCTGTGTCTCTAGAGACCTGAAGACCTAAGGCGGTCAGGGTGTCCGTCAGCAACAACACGACTTGTTCATCTTCATATGTCCATGGCAGGCGCGTGACTCCTCCCTTAGACGTTGGCACACTAAACCGGGCAAGGCTCTCCAAATCGTGAAGAATCGTGGCCCCGGAAATTATTCTGTTCATTGTTCTTGCCCTAATTTCACGGCCTCGGGAGGAGAGGGCGGGCTAGATACTTGGCGTGCAAAAGCGTCCGCAAATCGCAAGAGCGTCGCCTCATCCCCATACTTGCCCACAATCATCATGCCCACCGGCAATCCATCGATCAGACCACATGGCAATGTCATGGCAGGATGCCCACTCACATCAAAAGGAGCGGTATTCACCACCATTTCAAACGCCTTGTTTAATTGTTCAGCTATGGGGTCATCCTTACCGGGAAGCCGTGTTGCCGTCATCGGAAGAGTAGGCATCACAAGCAAGTCGACGTCCTTTAAAGCGTTATCATAGGCCCGGCGCAGTTCCCCTGCCAAATTCTGCGCCATAGCGTAATACTTCCCATAGGTATGTTCTTCCATGTACGACGCTACCAGTAACAACTGCTTGACCGTCGCCGGCAATGCTGCTGCATTTTGGCGCCATGCTTTCGCCCAATAGGACATGAGGTCTGCGGAATAACGCCCCTTCCAACCGTACCCTGATGCATTGCCCTTCATCATCACGGCCCATGTACCTTCCACAGCAATCGCATTCCACACGAGCATAGCCTGACGATGCCAAGGAATCGAAACAGATGCGAGGCTAACGCCCTTTGACTCCAGGCTTTCCGAGACACCCCATACCATGTCGTCAACACGCGGATCAGACTGCGGCCATCCAAATCCCTCTTTGACGACTCCAAGACGAAATCCTCTTAATTCCTGGCCTAGCGCCGCCATATAGTCACCAGATGAAGCAAAGGTCAGGCCTTTCTGACGTGGATCATTCCCATCAGGTCCGGCTATCACCTCAAGAAGACGAGCGACATCGGGAACCGTGCGGGCCATGGGCCCTAAATGGTCCAAACTGGGTTCAATAGGAAATGCTCCGGTATACGGTACAAGTCCCCATGTCGGTTTTAACCCATAGACTCCACACCATGCCGCTGGAATGCGTATAGATCCCCCCTGATCGCCGCCAATTGCCATATCCACTTCGCCCGTGGCAAGCAATACGGCACTGCCACTTGAAGAGCCTCCTGAAGATCTCGATGGGTCATAGGGGTTACGTACAGGCCCTGTATCACTGGTAAAGCTACTGCCCGAAAAGCAGAGATTCTCACAGACCGATTGGCCAACGATTGTGCCGCCTGCACCAAGAATGCGTTGGACGACCGTTGCATCCTCACTTGGACGAAAGTCTGCCATAAGGGACGTGCCATTACTGAGCGGCATACCTGCAACAGCCACATTGTCCTTAATAACGACGCGTTTCCCGACGAGTAGTCCGGTCTTAGCGCCAACGATTTCTCCTTTCCAGTACCACGCTCCCAGCGGATTATCTTGAGGATCCACCAGATGCCCTTCTCGTGCTTCGTTAAATGGGGTTTCTTTTTCCTGACTTAACGTTTCCAGTTGCACGTAGCCATCAAAAGATGGCTGAAGCGCGCTGTAATATTGACCTAGTTCCTCGTCGCTTAACTGCAATCCCAGACTCTGAGCAATCTCCTTAAAATCTTTGAACTCCGGACTCTTCATAATCTATCGCTCCTCCTGTTATCACGTGTTATGCAACCGGACTCAGAAAAGGCCCGCGAACCTGTTCCCATTGCTGTGCTAATGCCAACAAACGATGCTCTTGTCCCCAAGGCGCTACAAATTGGATTCCCACAGGCAGCTCGCGCCCTTGGGGCATCAAAGGTACTGAGATGGCGGGCAGACCTGAGAAATTAAAGGGTGAGGTCAACTGCGTAAGGACATTACGCGTTGAGGGTTCCGCGATAAGCGGCGCCTCAATACTGACAGTCGGTAGCATCAAAAAGTCAAAACGCTCAAATAAAGCCTGGTACTCTGCCATGACCATAGAACGCAGTCGCAGGCTATTCACATAGTCCACGCCCGAAAAACGTCGTCCCGCTTCCAACAAGATGCGGACGTCGGATCCATATTGTTCGGGATATTTTTCTAACCACTCGTGGTGATAACTCGCTCCCTCTACGCGGGACAAAATAAACGCCGCGCCCAATCCTTGCTCCCATAATGGTAAGACGGTCTCCTCGGTAGGGTGGCCGAGACGTGCGATCATTCTAATAGCTTCATTCATGCCTTGACGTACCGCGTCATCAAGCAAAGACTCAATCGACGTCAGGACGACACCCACACGCGACGACGATAGACGGCTGCTATCCCACACGTTGGGATCCCAAACCCGGAATACCTCGGTCATGTCCGTCACCGTTTTGGTTAAAAAACCGACATGGTCCAAGGACCAACTGAGGGGAATAACCCCTTCGCAAGACAATCGTCCATACGTCGGTTTCAATCCCACCACCCCACACAATGCGGCAGGAATACGAATCGAGCCGGCCGTATCACTGCCCAATCCGACTATCGCCATCCCAGCCGCCACTGCCGCAGCCGACCCACCGCTCGAGCCTCCCGCAATCCGTTCGGTATCCCACGGATTGCGGGTCGCCCCGAAATGAGGATTGATGGTAGTCGCGCCCATAGCAAATTCGTGGGTGTTGGTCTTTCCCATGACAAGGCAACCGGCTTCTCGCAGCTGGGCCACAACCACCGCATCCGCCTTTGGAATCTCCTCAAGAAAGGCACTGCCAGCGGTAGTTGGATAACCTCCTACGTCAAAAATGTCTTTGATGGCCAAAGGGATTCCGGAAAGAGGACCCATAGGGACCTTAACGGGTGGCACCTGTTCTATTGCCGTAAAAGCATTCAGTACAGGATTGCGATCGACGATTTGCTCATGATAGGCCGCAAAAATCTCATTGACACTCAACTCTTTTTCGCCAACAGCATCTAATATCTCACGAAGAGATAAATTGGTTATATCTGCCTTCATCATAAAAGGCTCTCTTTCTGCGTTGTCGATGGCAACACAACATGCACAGCAGGCAGTACATTATGCGGGATCGATAAGGTAGCGAAATTTTCTACGATACTTTGCCATACCATAGTCGCTTGGTCTGCAATTGCGGCGTCTAAGACGGCCTGCTTCTTCACCATCTAACGTTCGCTCCTCTCTTTTCTTTGATAACGTCCTTGTCCCCTTATTCGTCGACCACCGCTTCTTCGCCAAACTTGATATGCAAGCCGGCTCCTTGGGGTAATTTGCACATGTCGTGACAGGATGACTCCAAAGTGCAACACAGGGAGCAGATGGATCCTTCGTGAAATGGGCAATTAGCCATGTCGGGTTGTTCAAAATCAAACCCGCAACTGATACAGGTGGATTGACTCTTCGTTCTAGCCAGCTCTAATTCTTCAGTAATCTCCTTTTCTGCGTCGCTTTCACGGGCAATGTAGTACTTACCCTTCGTCATAATGGCGATAAGCGGAGCGGCTATCATCGCCACAACCAAAGACAGGTAGGAGGAAAATGCTGCCAGAGCTGTTCCAAACAGACCAAAATAAGCGGCTAACGAGATGACTGAAGCGATAATCATGGCGCCAAATCCTACAGGATTAAAGTTGTAGAGATGGGCCCGCCTGAATTCCACAACCGGTGGACTAATTTTCAAAAGACCTTTGTTAATCACTAAATCTGCCACGACCGCCCCAATCCATGCCACGGCGACATTGGAATAAAACCCTAACACCTTATCAATCGCTCCGAAAATCCCCATTTCCATAATCAACAGCCCAATGCCCAGTTGAAACATTAGCCAGACAACCCGGCCGGGATGACGATGTAACGTGCGCGAGAAGAAATTCGACCATGACAAAGATCCGGAATAGGCATTCGTCACGTTAATTTTCAATTGCGAGAGAACCACCAAAATCGTGGCAATGGTTAATGCTGTGCCCACGTTAGGAATAACACTGTGAAAAGCCTGCGTGAACATCACCACCGGCACATCCGCTTGCGATGCCAACCCCTTACCAACGACAAAGGATGTAAAAAACTGGCCTAAGATATTCTGTGGGGTGCTAATGAGAATCCACCCCGGTCCAGCTAAAACCAAAGCCCAAAGCCAAGCGGTACGATTCGACTTAGTTTGATCGGGCATAAACCGGAGATAGTCGGCTTGCTCCCCTATTTGAGCGACAAGGGACATCATCACCCCTCCTGCCGTAGCAGCAAGCAACCATGAAAAATGTGCCCCTGATGCAGAATGGCCTCCAAAATGAGTCCACGCACTAATAGCCCCAGGGTTATGAGCAAATACAGCCCATAATGCAAATGCAATGAGAATAACCCACAAGGGTTGGGTCCACGCCTGAAACTTCGAGAGCAGTGTCATTCCAAACATCACAAGTGGAATGATAATGAGCACCGCAATGAGATAACTCCACGCCACACTGATGTGAAAGAAATCTGAGATCGCTTGACCCATAATAGCGCCCTCAAGTGAAAAATAAATAAACGTAAACGAAGCATAAATCAGTGACGTCACCGTAGAGCCAAGATACCCAAATCCCGCGCCACGCGTGAGAAGATCCATGTCAATATGGTTTTTGCCAATATAATAAGCAATGGGTAATGCCGTTAAAAAGGTAATCAAGGAAACTCCAATGACAGCCCACAAGGCGTTGGCGAAGCCAAAAACCAAAATCAGGGACCCACCAATGGCATAACTGGCCATAGCGGTCTGACCGCCTAGGGCAGAAATAAGAACAGCCCATGGAGACCATTTGCGAAAGGACGATGGCGCATATCGTAACGCATAGTCTTCCATAATCGGATTGTTGACCAAGTTTCCAAAGGTTCTCTTTGTTGCCATCATTTAGCCCTCCTTGTAAAGTTCGTGATCTCGTTAGCCGCATTGGCAGATGAATTATTTATCAAAAAGATCGTCAAAGAACCTTTGCCTTTGAGCGTGGAATACCGCGGAGTGTTGCACCTAAGAAGTGAACATCAGGAACAAGAAAACGGGGTGCGAATTTGCTGGTCTGGCCTAACAACGTGGGCAAGGTAACAACGAACGATAATCTGAAATTCTTCTTGGTTTTAGCTGAGTTAGAATATTGCTCACCACAGCCTACTAATACCGTACATAGTTTTCTGGGCGATTTCTTGTTAAAATTGCCAACTAACACGAAAACATCGTTTATTTGGCATTGCGCGCAAACTTTGTATTCACAATGTCTGCATACGACACCTGTCCGGGACGGATATTTCCCAAAAATTCTTGTAGCTGAAGAGCGTTATGGAATTCGCTTGGCGTAATGACGGGACTAGTGGCGTAAACCTTATCCCGAATCATCCGCAGAACTCCCGCCTTGACAACAGACGGCGGAAGCGTCGGGAACTCTTTTATCGCAATTTGTATCGTTCCTTGGGGATGCTGAGCAATGTATTGAAGACTTTTGTCGATACCGTCGACAAATTCTTGTACGACCCGAGGGTGTTTCGCGATAAAGGCCCGACTCGTATCAATACTCGAGAACGCGTAATCGGATTGATATTGATGCGCAAAGGAATAGACGACTTTTAATCCCTGAGCGACAGCTTCTTCCACGGTAGGTTCGTAAACTACACCATACTGCGCCTTACCCGCTAAAACTGGCGCAGCTTCGGTCCCTAACTCCACAAACTCCAAATTAGCTTTCATGTGTTTTTGCTTCAATGCGCGTTGAAGCAAATAGGTACTGGTGGAAGGCGGAATCGCAGTCGCAATATTTTGTCCCGCTAAGTTGCTAAATGCCCCCCTTTGATGACCAACAATCCATACGGGTACTCCATTAACAACCGCCGCAACAGGCACCACGGAAGCTCCCTTAATATCTGACAATGTCGCGATCATGGGGTCCTGCAAGGAAAACTGTGCTGAGCCCGAGATAACGGACGCTACGGCGTTGGCACCGCTATTGCTCGTAACTTTACTTACCTGTAACCCTTCTGAAGCAAAGTACCCTTTGTCCATCGCAACATACAAAGGTAAATACAATAAGGACTGAAAAGCTTGAGCAATAACGACTTTCGTACCTGCAGAAGCGCTGGCTCCTGCTTTGGCGGACGACGCACCACATCCGGATAATAGTACCGTGGCTCCTAGAAGTCCCATCAGCCGTTTAGGTCTTATCACAATGAATCATCCCCCTCAATTAGTTAAGCGCACTTACCAGGGGCGACCTCGAATAACGAGGCGTTCGACGACCGCAACCCCGCCGTACAAGACCAACGCCATCAGCGATAAGACTAAGACGCCCACCCAGACAACATTTAATTCGAACAAATTCCCGGCGACAAACACAGCATGGCCTAATCCCGCCTGGGACGCGATAAACTCCCCGATAACGGCTCCTACCAAAGCCAGCCCTACGTTAATACGCATCGCATTAACGACCCACGGCATACTTCCTGGAAGAATCAAATGAAGAAACACTTGTCGCCTGTTGGCACCAAATGCCCATAATAGGCGTTCAAAATCCCTATCAAGTTCCATGGCTCCTTGGTAGGCAGCGAGCAATGCAACCACTACAGTCGACGCGAAGGCCAACAGAATCTTCGATTGAATGCCCGTTCCAAACCAAATAATAATCAAGGGCGCCAGAGCAATCTTCGGAATACCATTGAACACCACGGCAAATGGCTGAAATACCTTCGACGTTCCTGTCCAATACCAAAATGAATAGCCAATGACCGTTCCTCCCACCGTCCCCAAGACGAAACCACTGAGCGTCTCAATCGCGGTTATTTCAATATCGGTTTGAAGACTTCCCGTACTCCACATTGACCGGGCGCTTTGCCAAATCAACACCGGGCTGCCGGTCAAAAATCCATTGACCCAGTGACGCCATACAGCAATTTGCCACAGCGCTACCACGATCCCCACTATGAGGGTCTGCCATCCGAGGCTTTTAACGGTCGATACGTGTCTATTGAAAATTTGTGGCTTGGAGGGACTGTTGATCTCTATTTTCTGTTTCACGGCCACTTGCGCTCATTCCCCCTGCCATCTCCATTTGAAGGCCTAACTCCTGCCACAAGATATCAAAATACGTGTGATATTCGGGAGCCTTACGCGCCTCCCATGGCGTCCTAGTCCCGGAGATTGTCAGACGAATCTCGTGAATGGCTTTGACATGCGCTGGACGGTGGCTCAAAACAATGACCCTATCTGCAAGTGAAATAGCTTCCCCTATATCATGAGTCACCAACATCATCGTTCGGTGTTCACGACGATTAATCTCAAGTAACTCATTTTCGAGTAATAACCGTGTTTGATAATCAAGTGCGGAAAATGGCTCGTCGAGCAAAATGAGTGAAGGCTCCACCATCAAGGTCCGAATCAGCGCGGCACGCTGCCGCATGCCACCAGACAACTGGTTCGGATAAGCATGTGCGTAGCCTTCTAGTCCATAACGCCTTAAGTATTCGTGCGCCCGTTCGATGTGCCGCCGGTCCCGGCGACGGTGTATATCCAGCCCCAGCAATACGTTGTCCAATATGGTTCGCCAAGGAAACAGGAGATCCTTTTGCAACATATAGCCAAGTTTGTCTCGTTGAGCATTGTCTGCGGATCCGTCGAGCAAGATGGTGCCTTGTTGCACCGGCATAAATCGCGCTAGGAGGTTGAACAGGGTTGTCTTGCCCGCACCGCTCGGTCCCACTATGCAAACAAATGAACCTTTGGGAACACTAAAGGATATATCTTGCAGAATTTCCGTGTATTGTCCGCGGTTAAAATAGCCATGATGGAGACCACTTACCTGTAACGCTGCTGTCATACGCTAATCTCCAGCGGCGCCATATCTTCCCACGACAAGGAACATGGATTGGAACGGGTAAACAGCATCCGGTAGTTCATCATATCAAAAATGGCAGCCGTTACCGTAGAGATCGGCTCACTGCGAGAGTAGCGAGCTCCTGGCACATCATAATCATGAACACAAATGGGAGGATTTAGCGCATCGCCGTGGCTACTCAAAAATTCTTTGATAGCTTTAATAGCGTCAGATTTCGCCTGTTGGTGATTCGTTCTTCCAAATGTTTCGGCCAGTGAATAACGCCCAAAGCGATCGAATTGAATCTCGGGTGAAAGAAGCTTTTGTTCCTCCTGAGCCAACAAGACGCCGTTATTCGCGCGCACCAAATAATTTTCTGTACCCTCTTGAAATCGAACTTGTCCTTGATAATATTCGACCACGCCTATTGTGCCGTGGTGATCCGCTAACAAGAAGTTACCTCCAACGTTACTGGGAAATTGTTGAAAGTATTTTGACAAAAACTGATACCCTTCCTGCACAGTCGTACACTCCGCCAACATTGATGCATTGGCCAACCCTCGGTTGTCACCCACCCATCCCGATTCTTGCGGGCCGCCATTGGGATCGGGCATGCATGTATCCAGATATGAAAGGACAGAACATAACCCTTGGGAATTTAATCCTGAATTAATTCCCAGCTGAACAGTAATCCCTACGGCTAAAGCGCGCATGCCCGAAGGGAAAGAGACTTCTGCATGCCATGTGCCAGTAGGAGCAGCATCCAACGTCTTAAACCCCAACAACCACTCTTTATCCGTCCCTTTCAATATACCTGTCGTACACATCAGAGCCACCCCCTTGACATATTTTGTATCCAATATAGAGGGAATATATCATGAAATTTACACTAATGTAATGGGTTGGTCAGCATATTTATTGCTTTTGTAAAAGTTAACAATAATATCTAACAGTTTTTCGACACGACATTTTTCCTTTATTTTCAAGGGTGTCGACAAGATTTGTTCTATCTTCCCGTTGCGCAGTATGCAATCGTTACTTATAATTCATTCAGACTTAATTGGATACAATATTGAAGATGATGGAGGCTCTTAATGACAAAAAACCATCTTGTTGACACGGCCGTGCGAAATTTACGTGAAGTGATTTTGAGTGGCGAACTTCAACCAGGCGTGCATCTTATCCAAGAAGAGCTTGCTGAAAGATTTGGGATTAGCAGAACACCGTTGCGAGAGGCATTGCGAATTTTAGAAAAAGAAGGATTCCTCGTAGTGTCCCCTACCCAAGGCATGACCGTCCTACCCATCACCTATGAAAATGTTCGAGATTATTACGTCGTTCGCGAGGTCCTCGACGGGGCGGCTGCACGGCTTGCCGCCCAAAAATGTACGGCTAGCCATATTGCAGAACTTCACGAAATATTAAACCACATGGAAAACACTATTGAGCCTTGGTCTCCAAGCGAATGGTTGAATCATAATCTCGCTTTTCATCAACTCATCACGGTCATAGCAGATAACATGCCGCTACGTCATCATTTAGAAGAAGTCATTAACATTTCTGCACGCCTGTTCTTTCCCACTATCCAAATCCAGTTGCAAAGAGCACAACATGCTCTACAAGAGCATCGACTAATTGTGAATGCCCTAGCAGAACATGACGCAATTCGCGCCGAATCCTTGGCAAGACATCATATTGCCACCGCACTCGAACTTTTATCTATATCCCGTTCACCACTTCTTGTTGCCGGGGACTAGCACTCAAATGATGACTTCCTAAAGATAAACCCACAGATTGATAGATGATGCAATCTTGCCTGTGTCCCCACCATAAAATGTTGGCAGCTAAGCAGTAGCCACCTTCTTATACGGACACACCAACTATTGATCCAGAAATATTATGGGCTCATGAGGAACCTAGACCCCAGCCGTTTCTTCCCGGCATGTTATGTAGGTTATTTGTCCGTAGCGACCGGCTCGCCTAACGATGGATTTTTGTTTATGGCGCTGTGTCGCAATTCTTACGATGTTGGTGCGGGTAAAGAGAACCGGTGCCGCGCAGACCCCTCCTAACGCACGTGGTCCCTTATCGGAAGTGACAAGCATTCCAGTAATTCACCGGATGCGCAAACGCATTCTGCTCCTTTTTGGCACTTTTCGTTTCCGCATAATGCGCGCCTGGAATTTGAAAGAAAAAATAGCCCAGAAAGAACATCGCTCCTAAAAGCGCCGTGGATCCTGCGGTAATATGAAGCGTTTTTGATAGCCCCGCAGCGGCAGTCATGCGGAACGATGTGGCGCATCAAAGCCATAATCAATGTGAGACCGAGCTCTGCCGTTGCTGCGACTACCGCCTGCGGTGTATGCGTGACAAGAATGCCCAGGTCCGGGGCCGATGCGACATCGATATAGTCATAGCTTGTGCCGTATGTGGAAACTACAATGAGCGACGTCGGGCTGAGTGTGTTGATTGCGAGCACAGGTCACTATCCTCGGCAGGAAGCGCAATTGGCCTTCGCGACAAATGAAGTAATTTATCACACCCTGAAATTCATCCACTCCTAAAAGGTTCGATTTTTTGCGGTGGCCATGCCGGAATATTTCGCACAGCCAAGCGAGCGGGGGCTATGAACTGTCTTTCGATGCTAGGATTTTTGATACGCAGCAAGAATAGACACCCTCTCAAGGGTTCGTTCATACAGTGACGAATGGGATGGATGGTAGTAGCGTTGTATCAACGGAGTTGTAGGACCCTTTTCTGAACGAGCAAGGTCGATTGCCCCCATAAGTGATGCGTCTTGAGCATCGACGAGCGACAACGGACGACTCAGCGAATCCGAAAGAAATTGCGCTAAAAATGGCCTGTCAAGAAGACCAGAACCAATGCGGAGATCTTCTAGCGGCACTCCTTGGTGTTCGAGAGTTTGAAGCCCTCTTAAGTACATAGCGGCTATGGACAAGAGCGCCGATCCTAATAGGTGATCCCTTCCATGTAATGAGGTTAGACCACGCCATTCGGCGTGGAGATCTTCACGCCACCACGGCGATCTTTCACCGTATAAATAAGGGATCGCCACCGGCAAGGGCTCCCCACGACGGACGGTATCAATCCCCCTGTGAAGGACCTCATCGACCGAAAGCGCAAATAGGTTCGCCACCCACGATAAGTAATTGCCGATATTGGAAAAGGCAGAACCGACGAGATACCCTCGGGTTGGTCCCATGGTATAGCAGAAGAGCTCGGGCGAATCCACTGTATGTGCTGACGTCGTGCGTAGCGCTCCACTGGTCCCCATCGCTAATACCCCCACCCCTCCATCTGGGGCAATACCCAAATGAATATGAGCAGTCGCAGCATCATTGCCGCCAAGCACAACTTCGAATTGACCGGTGGTATCAGGAATGGCAAACGTCACAGGATGCAATTCAGGAAGGTCACGCGCAGACACATCCGCATAGTGCAATGCAAGAGGACACCAATCCCCGTTAAGTCCTAGAAAACCACTGGCCGCAGCCGTAGAGTAGTCGGTTTGCCATTGGTTGGTGAGGCGAAATACGAGGTAATCTTTGAGCGATACGGGTCGTGCGGACTTCGGCAGCGTGGAGCGCAGATGAATCCACTTGACCAGTGGTGACATGGCATGTAGGGGAACGCCTGTTTGCCGCTTTAAATCCCCCGCCACATCTTGCTTGCGCAGATGTTCTGCCGCAGAAAACGCGCATGAGTCCATCCAGGTCAGACTCTGGGTCACAGGATTGCCCTCGCTGTCCACTGCCAGCAACGTGTGCATTGCGCAAGAAAAGCTCAGACGTTGAATGTTCCACTGAACCCTGGCATCTTTTAAGACTTCGACAATCCGGTCATATACCCAAAGGGGATTTTGTTCGGAATGACACCCATCCGTTCTGACTCCCGATGGCATTTGATTTTGTGCCAGAATAATTTGGCCAGATAAGTCGGTAACAACCCACTTCAAATGGGTTGTGCCAAGGTCAAAGGCGATAAGAGCGCGCTCCATATCCAACCTCCTAGCCATTTCCTGACGTCTAGCATGACAGACCTCTAGAGGCCCCACAAGTGTTAGAACTACACTCCCACCGAGAAACACTTCGCCAGCCCGTATGCTGCGTAACACTTTGTTAGGCCAAATTTAATGTGTGAGAAAAATTCAAGTTGCATACAAAAACTATGCCGCTGAAGATGCAACCAAAAATGTTGGTGAATTGTCTTATGGCTGCCGCCAAGTTCATCTAAAAGGCAGCAATGAAAGGTTAACGCCGCATACAATTATGGAGGTTCTCCTCCAAAAACCTGCCACGACAATTCCACATTACTGTCAGGACGGTGGTCGACCTCAGGTGGTATAGATGAGTCAGATAAAGATAGGGGAAAGGCTCGCATTGAGACTCTGCTTCTGAGCCTGTTTGGCTAAGGTCCAACAACCATGTATCCCTCCGAATGTCGCTCGCACATTCGGAGGGAATTATAGGGTGTCGTTCTTACTCTACTTCACATGCACAATAGTTTTTACGTAATGCTGATATCCACGATCCGCTAGAAATTGAGGCAAATCGGTCATATCCACATAGGACCCTTGGAATACTTTCATACGGTCACGGTAGCGCCGAATTAACGCCAAGGCACTGGGATAAGTATTGGCATAACGAAAAATACCGATGACGGTAATTCCCCGCACATTGAGGTCAAGCCCATTCAGTTGCATTGTCTCAGGTTGACCCATCCCAATCAAAGCTAACACCCCTCCTGGCCGAAGTGCTCGTTGAGCATCACTTATTCCAGACTGGGTGCCTGTGCACTCAAACACCACATCATACTTTCCGGTCATCTCGCTATTAAAGAAACTGGCTGAAAATCCTGCCGCTCTAGCTGTAGCAATCCGATTAGACGCAACATCGGTTAATGCCGCTTCCCCCCCTTGAGCTTCCGACGCAAATGCTGTCGCTAAGCCTACAGGTCCGGCGCCGATAACGAGAACCTTGTCTCCCAACCCCACACTCGCCCGCCGTGCGGCATATACACCGACAGATAGCGGCTCAGCCAAACACGCCTCATCAGGGCTTAAGCCCTCTGCAGGGAACGTAAATTGGGCTGGATGCACGACATATTCCTGCAATGCTCCGTCCACGGGTGGGGTCGCAAAAAATTTCACATCTGGGCAAAGATTATAGTGGCCGGACAAGCAATATCGGCAACGTCTACAAGGAATTCCCGGTTCCAAGGCTACTACCTGTCCCGGTACCAAAGACACTCCTTCTCCCACCTGGTCCACAATTCCCGCCGATTCATGCCCCAGTACCATCGGGGACCGCAGCACAAAGTCTCCGATGCGACCTTTTTCATAATAATGAACGTCTGACCCACAGATGCCAACTGATTTAATGGCTACCCGGACAAACCCTGGCGGAATTTCTTCTGGTTCGGAGCGTGAAACAATTGTCACATCGTGTGGACGATTCAACAAGGTGACGAGCATCGCATAGTCCCTCCTGGCATGACTTAATTCTCTTACTTACTTGCTGATTTGGCCTCTCCCGCAGCGTGGTCGACTGCTCGCCGTGTAAACCGGGCCACAAATACCTCACGAAACGATACACGCTGGGACTGCGCCACGCGCAATGTGTCAATAGTCACTCCCACCAGAATAATGAGCCCAATCACCAAAGGCTGCCAGTAACTGCTGACATTCATAATATCCATCCCGTCACTGACCACAGCAATTAACACTGCTCCAATGATTGCGCCCAAAATGGTTCCAACGCCCCCAAATAAACTGACACCACCCACCACGGCCGCAGAGATGGAAAAGAACAAAGAAGTTCCAGATCCAGCCGTTGGGTACCCAGACATCAATCGCGATGCATCTACGAGCCCCCCTAGTCCTGCCATTAACCCACTGACCATATACACCACGACATCCACTTTGGCGGTATTAACTCCGGCCAATCGCGCAGACTCTCTATTCCCTCCCACTGAGTACACGTGCAAACCAAACACGGTCCTAGAAAGAATTAGATGAGCAATAATCGCGACTACCGCTAACAGTAGAACGGCAAATGGAATAGGTCCAATAAATCCCTGCCCAATAAAGGAAAACGTGTTACTGGTAATCGGAATGGGTGTGGCATTTGTCAAGATCAAGGGAATGCTTGAGGCGACCCCCATGGTTGCAAAGGTCACGATAAACGGAGGTACCTTCACGTAATGAATGACCACGCCATTGAACAAACCAATTAGTGTGGTGGAGGCTAAAGCCAACAAAACCCCTACGTACCATGGCAATCCATGTTGAATAGCAATCGCGGCCACCACACCCGACAATGCAATTCCAGCCCCGACTGACAAGTCAATACCTGCCGTCAACAGCACAAACGTTTCACCAATTGCTAATAAAGCAACCACACTACCGTTCAGTAACAAAGTAAACGTGTTCGAGGTCGTCATAAACGTGGGAGCCAACAAACCAAAGAGCAGATAAACGACAACAAGAACCGAGAATATCCCCATTTCTTTTGGAATATGCCGTGTGCGTTTCATGAGACCACCTCGCTTAATGCTAAGTTTCGCAAGTCAATGTCTGTTAAAGCTTTAGTTTGATAGGACGTGCCATCGGTTGTGCGGTCGCGAAAGACAATGATTCGGTCACTCACTTCCAGAAGCTCTTCTTCTTCCGAAGAAATCACCATCACCCCGACGTCGCCTCCTTGAACCAAATCCCGAATCAAACGATGTATTTCGGCTTTAGCCCCGATATCGACCCCTTTGGTGGGTTCATCCAATAAAATGAGACGCGGGTTTTGCATGAGCGTACGAGCAAACAGCATTTTCTGCTGATTCCCCCCACTTAAATGAGTCGCAGGCAAACTAGGGTCCCCGCGCAACTGTAAGGGCTTGAGTGTGTCAAGCACGGCACGTTCAACGGTAGAACGATGAATAAATCCAAAAGATTGATATCGCGACAGAACGGGAAGCGCAACATTCTGAATGGTCGACAGCATCGGAACAAAACCGTCTTTCTTCCTTTCTTCTGTCACAAACGCAATTCCAAGAGCCATAGCACGTTTCGGAGAATGTGGATGGTAGGGGCGGCCGGCGAGGTCAATGCGCCCCCCTATCATGCTATCTAGCCCGTAGAGCAAGCGAAAGAAATCGGTCCGCCCTGATCCTTCCAACCCATAGAGCCCGACCACCTCACCTACGTTAACATTCAAAGAAATAGAGCGTAGAGAACGACTGCTAAGATTGTCTACTCGTAAAATTTCAGGCCCCATTTTGCGAGATTCAGTCCGCTGGGATCCAGAAGACCCTTTTTGGCTAGAGAGCAACCCATGGGACGACTCAACAACATGGGTATCTCCGACAATAAACCGTATGACTTCTTGTTTGTCGGCTTCACGCGTCGCTTTGTCGAGAACGACATCACCATTCCGGAGAACCGTCAGACGATCCGCAACACTCCATACCTCATCCAGTTTATGACTCACAAAAATAACACCCACTGTACCATCCGCGACAATCCCGCGCACGGTGCGAATTAAATCGTCCACTTGGTCTGCCTGCAAAGCCGTCGTCGGCTCATCGAGTAGGATGACCCGCGCTTGCCGTTCCAATGCCGCAACAACTTCGACCAACTGACGCTGAGCATGCGACAGACGACCGACTTGCTCTCGTGGGTCGATATGGATATTGTGGCGCTGTAGAAGTTGCTCTGCTGCACGAAACATCTTCTTGCGGTCAATCCCGTAGCGCGAGCGCGGCTCGTGTCCTAAGTAGATATTTTCTCCTACACTTAACTGCGGTAGTAAGCGGAGCTCTTGATATACAGCGGCCACGCCGAATTCTTGAGCATCCCGTGGACTGGCAAAGAATCGTTTCTCGCCTCCGACCATAATGCTTCCCTGATCCGGTGCTTCCGCGCCGGATAAAATTCGAAGCAGCGTCGATTTTCCCGCTCCATTATGGCCAATTAATGCTCGAACTTCACCAGGATAAACGGTTAAGTCCACGTGATGTAGCACTTCTACCCGATTGTACGACTTCGAAATGCCTGAGACTTGGAGCACAGGAATGGAAGTCATGTGTACTCACCTTAAACCTTTCCGAAACTCAGTGGGAGCCTCGACGCCGCATTTGCCTTCGTCACTCCCAATACAGGAATGAGCACTCGACTCGGAACTGATTTATGATCGAGATATTTTGCGATATTCGCGACCTCTACCTGTGCCTCGACCTTTGGCTGCTGCATGGCACCTGCTTTGTATACCGAGTTGTTTTCGATCTCAGCAATGTTTTGCCTTGCACTGGAAAATGCAAACAAGTCGACTTGCCCTTGTTTATGCATTGAGGTAATCGCTTGGTCGACCCCTAACGCCGCAGGCCCAGTGTCAGAAAAAATCGCCTGTAAATGAGGATGGGCCTCCATCATATCCGTAGCGACTTGCAGACCCGTAACCGGAGACACATTGCCATCCAAGGTGCTGACCACGTGGTAACCAGGATATTGGTGAATCACGCTCAAAAATCCCGCATCCCGTTCTTGGGTCGAAGATGCCGTCGGAAAGTTGACAATCCCAATTTCCACATGCGCATTTTTGCCGTAGTGATCAACCATTTCTTGTCCGACCGTTTGGCCCCCTGTGTAGTTGTTGGATTCCACGACTTCAACTTCATGGGCACCGTCTTGGGCCATAAGCTTCGTATTAGCATTCGAATCGACAAAGAAGACGGGAATATGAGCCTGATTGAGTTCCTTAATAGCCGTCACAATCGAATTCGAGTCTTGGGGGACAATAGCCACTGCCGCCACATGTTGCTGAATAAATGTCTCAATTTGCGCCAACTGCGTAGACTGGTCTCCGTTAGACGCTTCGACTTCTACCTGCAAACCATCTTTCTTGCCATTCTCAATAAAACTCTTCTTCATCGCAGCAAAGTACGGATTAGTAAGCGAATACATTGATACCCCAATGACTTTGCTGTGAGATGTAGTCCCTGCCGCGGTTTGGGTCGTGCCACATCCTGCAATGGCCATGCTTGCCAATACCGTTCCCAATGCTAACCCGATAACTTTCTTGGTCATTATATAAACCTCCCAAATGTTAAGAGTTGTTCCTCTATTTTCTGCCGCTTAGATTAGCAACGTCCTCGCTTTAAGACCCTCAGTCTCTATTGCGTTGCCCACCCACTTAATAGCTCGTCTTTGACTGGCAATGCTGTCCCTGCCCCCCAACGACTTACAACTAAGGCGCCCGCCTTCAATGCCAGCTTACATGCCGCTTCATAGGACATGTGCTGGCGAAATACTGCCCACGTCCATACTGCCGTAACAGCGTCCCCCGCACCGGTTGGGTCAACCACTTCCACGGGAACTGCCGGAAATTCTATCCGTGCTTGCTGCCTTCGAAACAACCAGAGGCCCCTAGCACCTAACGTCACCAAACACGCCTCGAGTCGCGGGTTTTGGGCAAATAAGGCGACCGCCGCATCATCCCATTCATCCTCTGGCGCTTGAATCATCATGGAAAATTCCGACTCATTGGGCGTCACAACGCTCGCCAAGGCCAGCAATGCAGGAGGCAAGTTATTGGCGGGAGCTGGATTCAGCACAACACGACCGCCGGCACTGACGACCTGCGACGCCGCCCACAAGGACACATCCCACGGTAACTCGCCTTGCAAGATCAACGTATCAACCGACAACCAGTCGTATGCCAATGCCTGTAAGTCAGAAACCGATACCTCTTCATTGACACCGGGCACATGAAAAATAAAATGACGGTCAGGCAACTGAATCGGTACGGCATAGGCCGTATTTCGGGATCCTGTAATAACTCGTAGCGTTAAATGAGCGTCGGAGAGGCGGTCTTTCATCCATTGCCCTAAGGGATCCTTCCCAAGGGCGGTAATCAGCGTCACATCTTCTCCCAAATGCGCAAGTTGTAATGCTTGATTGACGCCTTTACCGCCAACCATCATATCGCTCTTGGTCACGCGCGCTGTTTCTCCATCCACCGGCATGTGGTCATAGGCCAATGGCATGTCGACTACCGCACTCCCCAACACAACCATACTCATCCGTTCGTCCCCTCTTCCATCATCGTGGCCCCAAGAATTCCGCGTGGCTCGAACACGCAGGGCAAACAGACCGACGATTTGTCTTCGTCATGAGCGATGACCGACAACAGCAACCGCATGCTTTGTTCGCCCATAGCAACCGTAGGCTGAGCAATAACCGATACTTTTGGCGTAGTAAAAGTCGTCCATACCTCATCATCGATCACCACAATCCCATTTCCCCATCGCGCCATGAGGCCCCGTTGAAGCAATTCCTGTACAAACCCCATCGCCATCAAGTTATTGCCACAAATCATACCAAAGGGAGGAACGAGACTATTAGCCCACTCTACTGCCTCGCGCCCACTGTCCATCCGCGAGTCTCCCTCAAATACACGGGGCTCCAATCCTAATTTGCGCATCGCATGGTCATAGGCTTGCCGCCGATGTAGAGTCGTCGACAGTCCTGCGCGGCCAGCCATAAACCCGATATCTTTAAATCCGGCTTCATGCAGCGCCGCCACCGCCTCGTAAATGGCTTGCTCCATTTGTGTCGTTACGGCAGGAATACCGCTATTCCCGCAATCACGGTCAATAAAAACCACAGGAACAGCGATGTTATCCAGTGACTGACACAAACGACTTTGGGCCACCGGCGCCACAATTAAACCATCGACGCCACGGGCAATCAGGCTATTCACAGCTTGTTCTTCAAGAGACGCATTCTCGCCGGAATGGCTAACCACGACACTGTAACCATTCTGCAATGCCAACTTCTCAACGCCTGAAAAGACTGCAGCAAAAAATGGATTTGTCAAATCTGCAACAACAAACCCAATCTGCTTTAATGTCCGCGTCCGCAAAGCTCGGCCATAAGCCGATGGGCTATAATCCAATTCCGCCATGGCCTGTCGTACCGCTTCAATGGTCGCCGCAGCGACAACTCGGGTTCCATTTATAACGTGCGATACCGTTGCCGTAGACACCCCAGCTTTGCGAGCCACATCTTTAATAGTCGCCATTGTTCCCTCCGCAATCGGTTACTCGTAATCGTTTACCGTAACCGATTAAATACATGATACATCAAAAATCGATGTATTTTATATTGTGAAAAAGATAACTATTTGATATGGCTTTGGCCATTTCATTAAGAAAATTTGCTTCAGCGCGTTTTATGAAAGAGGATTTTTCACGAAAAAGTCGAATCTAGCAGGGAAATGAACAATTTTATAATATAAGGGGCTTGATACTATTGCGTGCGCCTTTGAACAACATTTTCTTGTGGCTTACGTATTTTTTCTTTTGGGGAGCTCTTTGCCATTTTATATGGGCATTTTACCAAGTTAGCGATTTCTCAATCAGTTACGTTCAACATGTTAAACCTGACTTTTTATGGTTTTATTTCTCTTTTAGAGATATCTTACTCCACGGTGGACAAACGCTTTATAATGCTGGCGCTCAACATGCGTGGTTACATCGCCATGACATCACCAAAATCGGTTTGAACATCTATGCATACCCTCCATTATTTGCCGTGATTTTTTCACCGCTAGGATTGCTACCCTTAAAATGGGCTTTTTGGACATGGAACCTTTTATCTGCCGCCGCATATACTGCAATGGTTGTTCTCATAAGCAGGTGGGCCACCCGCCTTAAGATGAACCAACTCATCCTTATAAGTTTAGGACTGCTCTTTTATCCCCTTTTCGAAAACTTCTATATGGGCCAAGTCGACATATTTCTCTCTTTTTTAGTTGCCTTAGGTTTCTATTTAATTTATGGAAAGGAAAAGAACTCAACTGGCGGTGCGCTTATCGCCCTTGCAGCTTGTATCAAAGTCACCCCAGCAATATTTATCGTCTTCTGGCTTATTCAAAGAAAATGGAGGATTATTAAGGGCGCCTCAATAATGGTTGTTGGTAGCATTATACTTACCAGTCTCTTGGTTCCCATGAATTTATATTCTTACTACATCTTCCATACATTGTCCCAAGTCAATGCAGTCGACTTTCGCTACGGCGGCGCTCCGTGGAACGGTTCGTTCAAAGGCATTCTAATGGCTACACGCTTCAAAAGCTTGGCGCCGATAAGTGCGTGGGTTTTTGGTTTCGGAGTTCCCATTGCTTTTTTGGTTTATTTTGAAAAACAAAAACCCGAACAACACTATGACTTGAGACTAGTGGTAGCGTTGTTAGGATTTTTAATACTTTTTTCCTCGCCTCTAATTGAAATTCATACTTGGTTGCTGATCGTAACCCCATTACTTCTTTCTACTGGCTATTGGTTAGATATGATTCGCGAGTCTCCCAAACTCAATCAATTATTTCCGCTATCTCTCATCTTTTTAGCATGGCTTTTCTTTATCGCTCCTAATATACCGGCCGTGTTGCCTTCTGTTAATGGCGTCCCATTAATTCGCCAATGGATAGAACCAAGTATTTTTTCTCATCATAGGATTTTGTCAGGCTATTTTGCACTACCCGGTGGTAATCATGGATTTAGTTCAATAGCAATTGCCATCCAGTATATGTTTGCAGCTATCATAACATTTGGTTCCGTAGCAATCGGCATTGTCAATAATCAACGCGAGTCACGCTTACTAAGAAATCAAATCCGTGCTTTGTCTCCCCTTTAAAAGTACTCAGTCTATCGCCAAACGTGGTATTAATAACCTTTAATACCTAGGTCTCCAAAGGTGAATCAGGAATCAAAAGAGTTGCTATCACAACGATGTAAAATAAATGCAAACAACCCGCCACGTCCTCAAAAAGTCCACTAAGTGACGGCCGAGACACCGAGACCGCAAAAGGCGGTCTCGGGCAAGAAGCAATTATAAACCTTTTAAACGCAACCACCCGGCCTGCCGACGGAAAGCCTGAATCTGACTCTGGCGTAATTCGCCATCTTTGCAGACAATTGACTTGCAGTGTCTACTTCATCATCGTCCTGGTTAAAAGCCCGAAAGCCCGGTGTGTCCAAGCCTTGACAGCGATTGACAGACAACTTTACCTGTGACAAGGCAGATACTAATCGCAGTCTTGGCATCTTGACGTCGCGCCCACTCGCAACGCGTTGTGACAATGTAGCAGTTAATCAGTCAAGATGTTGCTAGTTCGAACAGGCTTTGTCGCTAAGGTCATTACAAAGGCTAAGACGGCTGGGATTCCAATACCAAAGAGCCCCGCTTTTTGATACCCTTGATGGAGCAAAAGGCCAAACAACGGTCCACCCAAAAGTGCTCCCACATTAAAGATTAGCAAAAGCCAACCAGTCACGGTCCCAGCAATCACATCAGATACAGAGTCCTGGCCGAGAGCCGATACCAAGTCTACATAAACGCCCCATCCGGCACCAAATAAGAATGTAGAAAAGATCAAAAAACCGACTTGTCCGCTACCACTAAACACTAACAAACTACCCAACATGACCAGAACCGAAGCAACACTCACCACCGGTTTGCGTCCCCATTTATCTGCTAAAGATCCTAGAGGAAAGGCCAATAAGAGGCCGCCTAATCCTTCCATGGATGCGATAGTTGCAGCTTGTGCTTTCACTAAATGTAACCCAAACAATAGGTAATCTGAGAAATAACTGCGAAAGCCAAACAAACTAATACCAAATAAGAAAATGGATGTAGATAAGGCTAACACGTTGCGGTTGAAGATATTTCCCAATTGAAGTCGTCTCGCCGTCACCGTTTTGTAAACGGGGGGTATTATCCAAGCAAAAAGTCCTAACACAATAACGCTTAAAAGGGCGGATATAGCAAAAGGAATTTGCACATGGGGAAGAAAAGGCGCAATGACATAGGGGCTAAAAAAAACACCAGCGCCAAAGAAAACGGCAAATACAGAAACCCCTCGTCCTCGTGTTTCAAAGAAAATGTCTCCGAGCAAAGTGATAATAGCCGGCTGGAACATCCCCTCGCCAAATCCTACTAGTAGACGCATCCAAAATAACGACATAACGTTTGGGGCATAGCCTGTTAGCAATGTAAAAATGGCAAAAATTAAAACAGCTATCATCACTGTCCACTTTACGGAAAAATAGTCAAATAGCAAGCCACCGATTAAGCTAAACACCGCAATACCAAGAGCATAAGCTGTACCAATTAAGCCTAACAAGGCCAAGGAATGCGCATGCATGTCCTTGAGAATATACGGGGATCCAAAAGCATATAAGCTCGTATCAAACCCTTCAATTAACGCCGGCAAGCCCGCAACGAGAACCATCACAATAAACATGGTGCGACTTTGTCTAGCCCGTCCTCGTAATGTGTCAGGCGCTTTCATGGTTTTGACGGTAACTTCTTGGCCCATTTCCTTTTATCTCCCCTCATAATGGTCATGAACGCTACGGTTTACCTAAACTTGAATTCTTGCCATTCCCTTGGGTTTTGAAAATCAATCAATCTCTATCGACAAACACCCCTTGGGGTCGCAAGAATTGGGAATGCACGCTATTTTGCAACCCCATGTCAGTCACATAGCGCGCCCCCATCGTCGCCAAAATGCCAGCCCCATCAATCATCGTCTGCCTAGCTTGTACCGAATCGGCTGCCGTACAAAAGTCATGAGTGTGGGCAACAAGACCTTGACCGAGCCCAATGTTGGCATGTAAAGATGGCACCAGATGGCTGACATTTCCCATATCGGTTGAGCCATGAGACTGTGTACCCGTTACCGGAACACGACCGAATTCACGAAACACGTGTTCAGCGAGACCCGTGAGTTTAGAATTGTGCACAACATTTTCATAAAAGGGCACGAACCGGGACCAACGAAATTGACAACCTGTTCCTTTCGCTGCAGAATCCGCCGCCATTTCAACCCATGTTAAGAGCTCATGCACACGCTCAGCATCAATGGATCGAACCAGGATGCGGGCACTAGTGTATTCAGGGATAACGTTGGGTGAATCTCCACCATGAGTAATAATGCCGTGAATCCGGTCAGTAGGCCTTAAACGAGGACGTAGCGCATGAAGCAACTGATAGAATGCGACGACGGCGTCAAGCGCATTAATTCCCTGTTCGGGTGCAGCAGCGGCGTGAGCTGCCACACCGAAGAACTCCACATCAATGCCTTCGCGTGCCAGATACTGCGGCGCCACTTCGTCGTTTGCCGCTGGATGAAGCATCAGAGCCAAGTCGACGTTTTCAAAAACCCCCTTCTCAAGCAAAAAGATTTTGCCGCCACCGCCTTCTTCGCCAGGGCTTCCAATGACCTGGATATGGGCGGAGTATTCGTGGTCTTCTAGCCACGTCGCCAGAGCGACAGCACCGCCTACGGACATAGTCGCAATAAGATTATGGCCACACGCATGACCCATGTTAGGCAACGCATCATATTCCGCCACAAAGGCCACCGCCGGATGGCCATTTCCGCATTTTCCTATGATGCGATGCGCAACAAATGCTGTGACCATGTCGGCAACGGGCCTTTCCACGCTGAATCCTTGTTCTGTCAACCATTGGGTGAGCACTGCGACAGATTTAACTTCGGCGAACCGTAACTCGTGAAGTTCATGGATGGTATGTGCTATAGTCCACAACGCATCACTATTCTCAGCGACAATTTGGGAAATTTCTTGTCTTATCGTCTGACAACCCCTCCTATCGGACTTCCTGGGATGGAATTTCTGTATTCTCGTCAAAATTATTTCATAATTGCGTTGATTTGTCTGCTGCTCAATAACATGTTTAGCTAACAGCACAACTCTTGGGATGATTCTTGAAGGCTTTCGGTGAATGCGTTTACGTTCTTCCCCAATTGTCTAGGTGGATAATCGAAGGTTTGTGTCAGATGTTGCATATTGAAGAGAACACGTTCCTTTAATCCATAGCATAGCATGATTGTCCTTCGCCAATTCCTTCCCCCGAGGGCCACAACAGGAACAGAGCGCGCTCTTAGGACAAGTGGCTAACACGGAGACATCAAACGATTAAATCCCTTATTTACCTAAAGTAGGCCTTTGGGATACTTTAAATCTACAGCAGAACGACATCATACGAAGAGGAAAAAGATTGATATATTGTATCTAACCGCGGACACCCTGATCGATCAATAAACGAACATTTGTAACGAATTCTACTGCGCATTAGCCAGAATACGATACTCAAACACCTTTTCCTCACCTGAATCTAAGCCACTCATTCCGCTGATAGCCTGGTCTACGGACAAATTGGGTGCGTTGTGTGTCCACGTACAGGGCTCAACGCAGATGAATGGACTGTTTAACGAGGGCCGGAAGATCGTCAACTGACGAAATTGTGCATCGGGTTGCCAAATAAATTCGAAAGCCGACTCGGCACCTCGCATGAATACCGCGGTATCAACGTCGTCATCGAGGCGGTAACAGGCATCAGCCACTACGGACGTGGCTAATCGTCCAACGGGTAAACCTCGCAACGATGATAAATGGGGAAGAAATGTTCCGTTGGGCATCACTGCCGTAGTCATGGCCCACTCTCGCCCACGAGGAACCAGTACCTCCCAATCCTGTTCTTGCAAGTTCCAAGTCGTATGAAATCCTATGCCGAATGGCACGCTCATTGATCCCGTATTTTGCGCTGTGACCCGAATTAGGAGCTCTGGGCCACGCAACGCATATTCCACACCAACGTTCAAGCGAGACCCCATATACCACGCCAGGTCCGCAGTGCCTTGCGCGCCTAGCGTCAACCACAAATGTGCCGCGCTCACGTCGACAACCCGCCATGGCCGATTCCAAACAAACCCATGAAGATGATTTGGTCCAGCCGTGTCATTCTGAGGCCAGTGGTAATGAGTCCCGTTCCAGGTAAACTGTCCTTCTGCAATCCGGCCAGGGGGGATTAAAATGGGAATACCAAATAAGAATGGCTCATCTTCCCATGCTTTCTGGTGACTCGGCACGCGGAGCAATTCCCAATTCAACGGCTTGAAGCGCAACGACAGAATCTGTCCTCCCAGCGCTGGGGCAATAAGGCAGGCCCAATAGGGATTCTCCAAACTAATAACGTCAATGTCTCCAATATGGTGCGTGACCTTCTCCACAGCTAAGTGGCCCTCCAATTCCGCTACGTGACGCAATGGTGTCGTAATTCTCTGTGCGCTTGTGCTTGGCTAAGTTAGCCTACCGCCCCTTATCTTAGCCCCAAGAGTAACTCGGTCACAAGCTGGTCAAGCTTTTCATACGCATAGCCGCGTTCGCGCCAGTATGCCAAACTTGAGCTATCCACAACAGCAGGCCCCGTTTCATTTAACTCCCGAATGCGCGCTAAAACTCCAGAGATTTCCGCATCCGTATGAAATTGACGCACTTTTTCCCGATATCCTAGGTAGCTGCGCATAGAGCCACGCGCAAATTCCCAGACGCCTTCAGCATCTTCTGTGCGGTAGGGATGCGCATCAAAATGGAGAGGCCCATCGTATCCGCTGTCTTCAAGTAGTTTAACGATATAAAACGCGCCCTTGATATCATCGGACCCAAAGCGCAAATCTTGGTCAAAACGGGCAATCCGCTGATCATTAAGATCAATATGAAATAGCTTATTTTGGTCAATGGCCTGGGCAATCTCGTGTACTGGATTCAAACCCGCCATTTTGGCATGCGCAATTTCGGGGTTGACTCCGACAAGTTCCGCATCATCGAGAGTTCCAATAAACGATAACATCGATCCCACCGTCGGCAAATAAATATCACCGCGCGGTTCGTTAGGCTTCGGTTCCAAAGCAATGCGCATATCGTAGCGCCGACTACGAATATGTTCGGTTAGTGTATTAATTCCTTCCCGGTACCACGCTAGCGCATCACGGGGATCTTTCGCTCCATCGACTTCCGCACCTTCGCGTCCACCCCACACAACAAAAATGTGCGCTCCTAACTCCTGCCCTAAATCGATCGCCCGTTTGGCTTTGTCTATCGCAAAACGCCTTACGGCTGGAGCTGAGGAGGTAAAGGCTCCATCTTTAAAAATCGGATCATAAAACAAGTTCACGGTGACCATCGGTACAACCATGCCGAATTCGTCTAATGCCTTGCGAAATTCGTTCACAATCCGGTCTCTTTCAGCGGAAGTTGCCTCCATGGGAATAAGGTCATTATCATGAAGCGTAATACCATAAGCCCCCAGCTTACTTAATTCCCTAACAATCGTTGTGGGCGCAAGTGTATCTCTAACAGCATCACCAAATGGATCTCGCCCTCGGTTGCCAACAGTCCACAAGCCAAAAGTAAAATGATCGTCTTTTTGCGGAGCCAACTTATCAGTCGCCATAATAAAGTCTTCCTCCTTAATTAATTCGGATTGTGTTCATTTTAGCAGATATTTTGACTCAAAGCTAAAAGATTTCGCAATATTTTCATCATACATTTGGCATGGCCATTATGCTGTGATACTCTGATACCTATAATCTACAGGTCAAGGAGCTCGCTTCTATGCCAATTTCTGTGGCGCGCCACAGTTTAATGCGCCAAATGAACGATATTGCTGTTCTTACCGTTGTTCGTCAAAATGGTCCCACCTCACGTCGCCGCATCGCTGAAATTTTAGGGCTAACAAAATCGACCGTTACCGTCGCGACCCAACGTTTATTACAAAAGCATATCCTAACTGAAGTAGGGTCAGTCAGTGCAGGACCCGGCCATCCCGAACGATTGCTCGATATTAATCCCACCGGTGGTTTCATTATTGGCGCCGCCATCGACGTCGGTAGCTACCACGTCATCTTGTTTGACTTGCAAGCCCGTATTATACGGCAAACCATTGGCTACTACGATTTATCGAGTCCTCCAGAAAAAGTCCTCGAGTCGATTGGCCAAGATGCCGCCGCCTTCCGCCAAGATATTGACCAAGGACGCTACTTGGGATTTGGGATATCCATTCCCGGCATCATCTCCACAGGGGGTGATGTGATTTATGCGCCTAATATTCGTTGGACCAACGTCCCCATGCGCGACTTTTTTGTCCGACTGTTTGGGGAGCCTGTGTTCATTGTGAACGATGCCAATGCGGGAGCCGTAGGCGAATACTTTTTTGGCGAAGCGCAACATAGCGAACTCTTGCTCTATCTCTCACTCGGCATGGGCATTGGCGGAGGTGCGGTTGTTGAAGGCAACCTCATGCAAGGTGCGACGGGCGCGGGCACTGAAGTCGGCCACATGGTTATTGTTGAGAACGGCCCGCTGTGTCGTTGCGGACGTCACGGTTGTTTTGAAGCTATGGCCTCTGTACGCGCGTTAACCGAACGCGCAATGCGCACGGCCGATGTCAGGCAGTGGATTGAACTCGACCACATCCTCACTAGCTTCGCCGCAGGCGAAGACTGGGCGGTTCGAGCTGTCGAAGAAACGTTGACGTATTTGAAAATCGGCCTCGTGAATGTGGCGAATATTTATGATCCCGACACGATTATTCTGGGCGGCCCATTATCCCATTTAGGGGAATTTCTTCGACATGAAATTGACGAAGCAGTCAATGCTCGGGGGATTGCCGAAGGACGCCGCCAAATTGCCGTGCAAATCACGAGCCTAGGCGACCTAACCAGTGTCTTTGGCGCCGGCGCCATGGTGTTACATACCGCCATTGAAACGCGTGAAGCGTAAATGACATGGCACGGATTTTTGCTCATGTGGCTGATGCTGTAGCAATTCTGGCTACCCATAAATTACACGCGGCCCTCCCGTTTCGATAAACCCTTCAAATCGCATGGAGTTCGGCAACCATTGCCCGTGCCAACTTTGCCTCAATTACGGAACAGGGTTCTCTCGCCCCAACTAGCCAGAACATCAAAATGCAAAATGTAGCAAGCAAACCCTTGCCGTAAATTTTTTCGGATTACCGAAAAACCCGAGACCCACCGGACATTCTTGGTTTGTCGAATAATAGTTATACCAAGAGACAACAATCTCTTCACGACAGCGCAAACGCTACGTCCTAACTCCTCCTCAAACCAACGGCAGAGTTACCCGTCTCTGCGCTAAAACACCTCAGAACACCCCAAACTTTTTCGAATAAATAATTAGAGTACTCCGCTAATAAAGAGAAATTTGGCTAAAAAATAAAAAACAGACAGCATTGACAAAACATATAATATTGAGGATGATTGATATGGACACGTGTTCATATTACTTTTTATTGCGAATATTTGTTATTTAAGGAGGATCAGTATGGCACGAAATATACGAACAAGCATCTTCGCAATCGGCGCGACCAGTATGCTTTCGTTAGCTCTCGCTGGTTGTGGCTCAACTTCTGCAACAAGCGGCACCAGTTCTCATCACATTACATTATCAGTGATGAGTTGGAATGTAGCAGCAGATACTTTGCAACGCGATGCCGCTCTTTATGAGAAGGCACACCCAAACGTCACAATTCACGTAATTATCGAGAACAGTCCTACCAGCACATATACAAAGTTAAACGCCGAACTCGCTTCGGGATCTAACGTTCCGGACATCATGACGATTGAGACCTATATTGCCCCATCATTTCTAAATCGATTTCCAACAAGTTTTCTCAATGTTACAAAAGACGTAGGAAGTTTAAAGCCAAAGTTTGCGGCTGAAAAATGGGCCAGCCTGACTTCCAATGGGAAAATTTATGGGATACCGTGGGACGTTGGACCCTCGATGATTTTTTATCGGCGAGATATGTTTAAAGCAGCCGATGTAAATCCATCAACAATCCAAACATGGCAACAATTTATTCAGGCCGGTCAGAAAATCGAGAACCACTATCACGGTCAAGTCAAGCTAACGACTTGGGGTTCAGGCTCAACAGGTTTATATCGCGAGATGCTCTATGAGCAAAACACGTATTGGTTTAATAAGAAAGGACAAATTGCTATCACTTCTCCAGCTTCCATTCGCGCAGTTGATGTACTTCGTGAAATGTATAAAGACGGTTTACTTAGCGTCGTACCATACGCCAACGGTTGGAACGACACCATACAGGCTTTCACCAACAACCAAATTGCAACGGCTCCAGACGGTATCTGGTATGTTGGGACCATAGAGCAATCTGCTCCATCTCAAAGCGGCAAGTGGGGCGTTTTCCCGTTGCCTGCATTTACACCCAACGGAAGTCACGCTGCCAATTTAGGTGGATCTAATCTATTAATCTCGGCCTCTACCCCGCACCCCAAAACGGCCGTTAGCTTCGCTGAATTTTGTATGACCAATACGCAGGCATTGAACAATTCCATGCATTATGGAATTTTCCCCTCATATTTACCTTATTACTCTAACCCCATTATTCAAAAACCTTTGCCATTTTTTGATAACCAAAAGGTGTTTGAACTTGCTGCAGAGGAAGCCAAAGAAATACCTGTGGTCAATCATACGTCAAACTGGGAGACCGCACATCCTATCATCGAAAATGCATTGCAAGAGGCCGTTTTAAATGGTGTTCCTGCCGCGACTGCTATGAGACAAGCAGCCCAAAAAATTTCCCAACAAACAGGGCAATCAATAGCGCCGTAGATTTAGGGGGATCCCCGGGGGATCCCTTCCCCCTTTTTCAATCCCACGCTAGGAGTGATAACTTAATGAGTGCCCCAGCCCCCGCGGAATCCCTGCAGCACACGGGTTCCAGAGTACGTAGAGCGCAATTAATGGTGACACCATATATGTTTCTGACACCATTCATTGTGATGTTTGGAGTATTTTTGGTTTACCCCATTATCTACTCTTTCATTATCAGTTTATCTCACTGGCAAGCAGGACACTTAGTCTTCCGAGGTCTTTTCCAGTACCGGTTGTTGTTAAATGATGGGGAGTTTTGGGAAAGCCTATTGAACGTCGGCATCATTCTCGTTGTCCAAGTCCCGATTATGCTGACGTTAGCCGCCATATATGCATCGCTGCTGAATTCTCCTCGTTTGAAAGGCCGAGCCCTGTTTCAGTTAGGATTCTTTTTGCCAGTACTGATTGACATGGTTGCCTACTCGTTGGTGTTTTCGTTTCTCTTAGCTCCAGATGGACTATTGAATCACTTTATCGGACTTTTTGGCATACCTCCGATTAATTGGCTTAATTCCCCCCAATGGTCAAAAATTGCAATCATGATCGCAATGACGTGGCATTGGACGGGTTACAATATAATTATTTTGCTAGGCGCCATGCAATCGATCCCGGTATCGATTTATGAAGCGGCAAGCCTCGATGGAGCGGGAGCCGTGAAACAATGGGCATCCATTACCTTACCTCTTGTAGCACCAATTTTACTATTCGAGTCCGTGCTATCCACTATTGGCACATTGCAACTATTTACTGAACCCTATATTCTAACGGCTGGTGGCCCAGAACATTCAAGTATGACGCCCGTTCTATACTTATACCAAGTTGCCTTTCAACAATTTCACTTTGGTTACGCCTCGGCCATAGCTTTTGCCGTAGCCGTTTTAATTGCGTTATTGTCAATCGTTCAACTGCGCGTTAGTCGTGAGAGGGCAAACATATGAAAAAAAAATTAAGTGCCAGCTTGTTGCATATTGTCGTCATTATTGGTTTTGTGATCTCTGTTTTTCCTGTTTACTGGATGTTTATTGCAGGAACACAAAGTAATCAGCAGATTTTGGGAGTCTCTCCAGACCTGTGGATTGGCCATTCTCTGCAGGCTAACTTTCACGCCTTAATGACTAATGGAAGCGTTGACATCTTCCGGGCAATCCTTAACAGTATTGTTATTGCTGGAGGCACCACGATAGTCGCCGTCACCTTTTCATCTATGGCTGGGTATGGATTTGCACGCTATCAGTTCCGAGGTCGGAACACGATCTTTGCCGTAGTATTAGGAGCCCTTATGATTCCTGCTCAAGTGACGTTAATTCCCTTGTTTATTTTGATGACACATTTACATCTGATTGATACCTGGTGGGCGATTATTTTACCTGCTGTACCTTCGGTATTTGGGGTCTTTTTAATGCGACAAGCCTTTTTGTCTTTTCCTGAGGAGTTAATTGACGCAGCAAGGATTGATGGATTATCCGAACTCAGTATTTATTTTCGCATTGTGGTCCCACTATCACGCTCAACCTTATCCGCTTTAAGTATTATTGTCTTTTTGGCTTCATGGACCAATCTATTATGGCCACTAGTCGTGTTAAACAATTCATCCAGCTACACAATTCCCGTTGCATTAAGCATCTTGGAGAGCGTCCAAACATTACCTAATTATGGCATGGTAATGCTGGCAGCAAGTATCGCAACACTGCCAATGTTGATTCTATTTGCCTTATTAAGGCGTAATTTTATCTCCGGGATTATGTCTGGATATAGCCGCTAAATCCAAATGGCGTTATACATAAACAAGAGGTGATTAGTCAATGGCAACGCGCAAGGATGTGGCGGTTCGTGCAGAAGTTTCAGAAACCACTGTTTCCCGAGTACTTAATAGCAATGGCTACGTTGAAGAGACTGTCCGTCAAAGAGTACTTCAAGCCATCAAAGACTTAAATTACGTGCCGCACAGGATTGCCCGAAGTCTAAAAACAGGCAAGACCCAAGATATCGCATGCATCACGCACAGTGTCACCAATCCATTTTATGGGGAACTCGTCTTAGGAATCGAAGAAGAGGCTTACCGAAGGGGTTATTCTTTTTCTTTATTTAATCGCGACTTAAATGAACGGGACTACTATGACGCCCTCCGCCGCCAAGCACACGATGGATTGATCGTCCTATCTCCTGTTGAATGGACGCGCGTAGCAGATTTACAATCTCATTTAAATGGACTCCCGGTTATCGCATATTGGGACTGGCTTGAAAATCCCACTATCCCCTACGTATCGGCGGATTTAGTGGATGCCATGAAATTAGCCGTGTATCACTTGCTCAGTCTAAAACATGAACGGGTATTATTTTTAGGACACGAAGCCCAACGTCTTGAGCAAAATCCTCGACTTCTCGGATATCAACGTGCCCTTTCCGAAGCTGGAATTCCGATTCGACCGCATTTAATTCAAGGAATTCCGCGGTGGGAAGATAGTTTATCGGCCGGCTACGAGCGTGTAATAGACGTCTTAAATGATGGCCAAACCTTCACAGCAATTGCCGCGGCAAATGACTTATTAGCAATCGGAGCAATTCGTGCTCTACACGACAAAGGGTTTAAAGTTCCAGAAGATATCTCCGTAACAGGTATTGACGATATAGACATTGCCTCTTATATTGATCCGCCTTTGACTACCGTTCAAATTCCTAAGCGAGATATCGGTCGAATTTTAGCAACACAACTTATTGACCACATCGAGGGTCACAAACAATTTTTCAGCCTCCCTCCCCTTAAGGGCAGGCTCATCCTACGACACTCAACAGCCCCCACAGACATCCTAAGGAGTGAGTTTAATGACTAAGATGGCAAACCATATACTCTTCGGAGCTGATTATAATCCCGAACAATGGAACCGAGATACATGGAAGCAAGATATTGCATTGATGCAAGAAGCCGGCATTAACATGGTCAGTGTAGGAATTTTTTCGTGGGCATTATTACAACCGGAAGCTGGCAGATATGATTTTGCATGGTTAGATGAAATCATGGACCTTCTGACCCAAAATGGCATTTCAGTCGATTTAGCCACGGCAACTGCGTCACCCCCAGCTTGGCTGATAAATCAATATCCCGACATTCTTCCTGTCGATCAGTATGGATCTCGATATGTACATGGGTCACGACAGCATTATTGTCCAAACAATGAGCATTACCGCAAAGCGTCGGCGGAATTAGTTCATCAGATTGCCGAGCGTTATCAAAATCACCCCGCTCTAAGTATGTGGCATGTGAATAATGAGTATGGATGCCATGTTTCTGCTTGTTATTGCAATACATGTCAAAAAACTTTTCGTATATGGCTTCGCAACCGTTATCAGACCCTTGAAGTTCTTAACGACCGGTGGGGAACAAACTTTTGGAGCCAACGTTATGGAAACTGGGACGAAATTGGGTTGCCAGGCCATACTCCAACATTTCGCAATCCTGGCCAAGAGCTAGATTATGCTCGATTCATGTCTGATAGTCTTTACGCTTGTTATGAAAATGAAGTCGCCATTTTAAGAGAAATTACGCCCGATATCCCAATCACAACAAACCTTATGGGACTGTTTAAACCGGTAGACTATTTCCGGTGGGCTCCCGGTCTCGATATCGTATCATGGGACAGTTATCCGGATCCTGCAGAGGGAACGCCAGTCTCTGCAGCTCTAGCCAACGATTTGATGAGAGGCCTAAAGGCGGGACAACCGTTTATTTTAATGGAACAAACGCCCAGTGCCGTAAACTGGCGTCCCATAAACCAAATCAAACCTCCCAAAGTTATGCGACTGTGGAGCTATCAGACCCTGGCCCATGGAGGAGACGGTATCATGTTTTTTCAATGGCGCGCATCAAAGGCCGGTGCGGAAAAATTCCATGGGGCTATTGTCGGCCATAGTGGACAAAAAACAGACCGGGTCTTTATGGAAGTTGCTGAACTAGGCCAAGAATTAAGAAACTTGTCCGAAATAGTTGATTCACGGGTGCCAGCTCGCGTCGCCATTATATTTGATTGGGAGAACTGGTGGGCATTAGAACTCCCATCAAAACCAAGAGAAATGAAGTATTTAAATCGAATTATGCCCTACTATAACATATTGTTCCAACGAAACATCCCCGTTGACGTTATTCATCCCTCCATGGCCGTTGATCAATACGACCTCGTGATCGCTCCTGGTCTGTATTTATTCCAAGAAGGCTATTCCACAAAACTTGAGGAATTTGTAGAAAAAGGCGGAACTCTCCTGACGGACTACTTTTCGGGAATAGTCGACAACAACGATCGCATTTTGCTCGGGGGCTATCCAGCACCAATGCAAAAGATTCTGGGGCTAACAGTCAGCGAGTTTTACCCGTTAGGAAATGACCAAAAAATAAGGTTGTCACGATCCCATTCAATATTATCCAGAACGTCATATAACGCCGCGTTCTGGGCCGAACATGTGCAGCTAATATCCGCCGAACCTTTAGCGGTTTTTAACGACGGTTTTTTGCATGGCCCAGCAGTAACACGCAATCACTGGGGTCACGGCGAGGCCTTATATCTAGCCACGGCCGTTGACAATTATTTACTCACCGAAATTTTGGACAATATTCTTTCTCAGCACCACATTACAGCCCCACTGTCCGTTCCCACCAATGTCGAAGTACGTATTCGAGAAACAACAGACACTCGTTATTATTTTCTATTAAATCACCGAGACGATGACGTGGACATCGCGATGCCCGCTACTGATATGACAAACTTATTTACGGGCAGTTCCGCAAAGACCATCGAGCGATTAAGGTCCAAAGATGTGCTGGTTTTCGCGGAGCGGAAAGGACAGTAAACGTTATGCCTATTGAACTGTTACAAGACGGGCGATTCCATTTGTTCACCCCACATACAAGTTATGTGCTAAAACCTGATGAGCATGGAATTGTACATCACGTTTATTGGGGTGCCGTTTTAAAACCCGGTTCGTTGCTTGAGCCAATCATAGAACCTATTCCACACTCAATTGGGACAGGACCTAACGGGATTAGTCTGCATGCCTTACCGCTCGAGTGTTCATGGATTGGTTCCTCAGACTATCGGGAGCCTTTATTCGGAGTGAAATTTTTAGATGGTACAACCTCTCTAGATCTAGCATACGAGGGATATCGAATCATCCATGGGAAGCCTCCGTTAGAAGGTCTCCCCTGTCTTCGAGCCTCATCAACAGATGATACGGACACACTAGAGATTTATCTTAAAGACCGTATAAGTCTCTTAAAGATCACCCTGCAATATTCTATATTGGCAGATTACGATATCATTACACGTTCTGTCCGCTGGGATAACGAAGGCACTCTTGACGTTCGTTTAACGCAAACACTGAGTGCCATCGTTGACTTTGATGAGTCGTCGTTTCGGCTTTTGCATCTAAGCGGAGCTTGGGCTCGAGAACGCGAACAATCGTGGCATTCCTTAGCAGCACCGCAACGCCTTGTCATCGAGAGTCTTCGGGGAAGCAGTAGTCATCAGGAGCAACCGGCTATTATTCTCGCACGCGCCAATTCAAGTCTCCATCACGGGGACACTTACGCGTTGCACCTTGTATACAGCGGAAACTTTATGGGCTTTGCGCAAGTAGACGAATACCAACATTTGCGACTAGGTTTAGGTATTCATCCAAAGGAATTTGAATGGCTCCTTCGTCCCGGCGAGACATTTCAAACTCCTGAGGTAGTCCTAGGCTTTTCGTCTCACGGATTACACGGTATTAGCCAACGATTGCATCAAGTCTATCAGCAACGCCTCATACAACCAAACTGGCAGAATCGCCCTCGCCCCATCGCTGTTAACACTTGGGAAGCCAGCTATTTCCAAGTTGAAGCCGCAAATATCCTAGACCTCGGTAAACAGGCCCAAGACCTTGGAGTCGAACTCTTAGTCGTTGATGATGGATGGTTCGGACATCGAAATGACGACAAATCTTCTTTAGGCGACTGGAAGGTGAACAATGCTAAGTTTCCAGAAGGGCTATTGCCGATTTTTCAACAGTTAAAGGCACGGGGTCTTCAAGTCGGACTATGGATTGAGCCAGAAATGGTATCGCCGGATAGCGAATTATATCGAGCTCATCCGAATTGGTGCCTAACAGCACCCAACCGGCCTGCCTTGGAAGGCCGACATCAGTTGCTTTTGGATCTTAGCATAAAACCCGTACAAGATTGGATTATTAGTACTGTAACTGACCTCGTAACTCAGTACGACCTATCGTATCTTAAGTGGGACTGGAATCGTCCTATGGCTCTTGGCGGCTCGCTTAATTTGCCTGCAGAGCGCCAAGGGGAAATGGCTCACCGCTATGTTTTGG
This sequence comes from Sulfobacillus thermotolerans, assembly GCA_002951815.1. Taxonomy (GTDB): domain Bacteria; phylum Bacillota; class Sulfobacillia; order Sulfobacillales; family Sulfobacillaceae; genus Sulfobacillus; species Sulfobacillus thermotolerans. The sequence continues at coordinate 2,095,484 of CP019454.1, read as the reverse complement.
GTCTATACCGTATCTTGAATTCATTAACCCAGCGTTTTCCTGATTTATTAATTGAAGGCTGTGCGGGAGGCGGCGGTCGATTTGATCCTGGTATGTTAGCTTTTACCCCTCAAATTTGGCCAAGTGACAATACCGATGCTATCGATCGTCTTACGATCCAAAGTAACACCGCTTTGCTCTATCCAATCAGTACAATCAGTGCGCACGTCAGCGCGGTTCCCAACCATCAAACAGGCCGGGAAGTTTCATTAACTTATAGATACCGTGTAGCGGCATCCGGTGTGCTCGGATATGAACTGAATGTATCTCAATTGACCGAAGAAGAAAAAGCGTTAACGCGCGAACATATAAGATGGTATAAAGAGCACCGAGATATCCTGATTTCTGGCGAGTACATTCCATTAATTGTGGACGACGATCTTGACCAAGCCTCATGGATGTTTTGGGACAACCAGACTCGACGCGGAATTATCTACTGGTTTTCCCGCCGCAACCGCCCTAACCAATTGTCACGGCGGCTCACCATTGCTGATTTATCAGACGATGCAATCTACGATGTAACGGATGTCGATTCTGGAGATACAATTCTAGCATATGGATCTGAACTACGTTTAAAAGGTTTGGTACTATCAAGATTTTTTGGTCCTTACCAAAGTCGATTGTGGATCATTACAGAAAAATGGGAGTCTCCTAGCAACTAGTGTATGGTCCCCGAACCGCGCAAAGTTCGTTGTTGTAGGGCCCGGTCATCATCCGGGTCCAATGGACCACTTTGAAATGGCTAGTACCCATCCCAACGTCGCTCTTCGGTATTTTCAGCAAAGAACTCATGAAATCCACATAAACTTCTCTGAAAATAACAACTCTATGCCACTTAAACAAACCCAGCGGAACTAAAGACCTTGTCAAACTCACACCTGAGAATCGGACAGTGGCACGACCAACCAAGTGTCACCTTTTACGGATCGTATAAGCCTCTGTTGCCGCGCTGATAGCATCTTGAATTGCAGCTCCGGTGCTAAGCGTCATGGCAGCCGCGATGGTACCTTCGACGAGCGGCGCGTCGACAATATGCACGGGCGTTGGACTTGATACAAGGTCAATGGCTGTTTCTGCCGAAATAAAGGCACTGCCAAGGTCCCCCAAAATTAGAATGCCATCCACTCCTTGCACCAACAAGGACGTTATGCCGCTAGCTACCATGGACGCTGTGACGCCTAAACTATCTTCACCTCCTGCAGTTTCTATTGGAACCACCGAACCGCTTAGCTCTCGTGTTAAGTCCGCCAAACCGTTCACTAATTTTCTGGAATGAGAGACCAAGAGCATGCCCGTCATACAGACCCTCCTATAATGCGCCCTAAACACTGCCACCAAAGCGCTGAAGACGTGGCGCCTGGGTCAATATGACCCACACTGCGAGGGCCCAGATATGCCGCGCGCCCCTTTTTGGCCTGCAACGAAGCCGTGGCTTCGGCCCATTCTTTCGCGTGTGCGGCAATTTCAGGCACAACTACGGTTATAGGTTCAGCGTCTTGTGCCAGCGAAGACAGGGCCGGAACGAATACGTCCAGCATGGTCTTGTCACCCACCACGGCCTTGCCCCTTTGCTCAATGCTATCAACAAACGCTTGTATGGCCTGTGTGAGCGTCTTGTCGTCACATGTGTCAGTGTCTGGAAACACTTTGGCCGCCGCGAGAAGCCCGGAGCCCCAAAGGGCTCCGGATGCTCCGCCAACCGTGCTTAAGAGCGTCATAGCGACCAGCTTGCAGGTGGCTTGCAATGTCGCAGGAGACGCCGCCTGCATTTTTTCAAGAACTTGTTGTAGACCTCGGTCTAAATTCGTGCCGTGATCCGCATCCCCGATCGCCGCATCCAATTGGTTCAACTCGTCTTTATGTTTGCTCACTGCCTGACCAAAACAAACCCAGAGTTGTTGAAATTGTGTATTAGTCATGGTGAACTCCTTGTCGCAGCTGCGGTGTGTCGCAAGGTGCTGCCAACAACGTCCTTAAGGTATCGTCCAAGGGCAATAGCGTTAGGGAAGCACCGGCCATTTCCAATGACGTCATAAACTCACCGGTCCACACCACATCTAGTGGCATATCGTGGCTTTTCGACCATAAAGACACCTCTCGCGCCAAGGCCGCTAATTCCAACAGCGGAGTCGCTCCCATGCCGTTGACCATACAAGCTAAGTGATCTCCGGCCTTAAGCGGCAAGTCCATGGCAATCTTCTCCAGCAAGCTCTGGGCTAATTCGTGCGCTGACCGCAACTTCTGGCGCTCAATGCCTGGCTCTCCGTGAATCCCAATGCCCATCTCGATTTCATCATCGGCCAAAGTAAATGTGGGTTGACCGGCTTGCGGCACGGTGCACGGCTCAAGGGCAAAGCCCATAGAGCGGACATGGGCAATCACACGGTTAGCCACCGCTTCTACTTCCTCTAGCGATGCCCCTTGCTCTGCTAAAGCGCCGGCGATTTTATGCACAAAAATGGTCCCCGCAATACCCCTTCGGCCGGTGGTAAACGAAGAGTTTTCCACGGCGACATCGTCGTTCACAACTACCGTGGCCACTTTAATGCCCTCAGCTTCCGCTAGTTCCCGCGCAATATCAAAATTCATGACATCGCCCGTATAATTTTTTACCACCAACAAAACTCCTGCCCCATGATCGGCCACGCGAATGCCTTCCAAGACTTGATCGGGGGTCGGCGACGTAAATACCTCCCCTGCTACCGCGGCATCGAGCATGCCGTAACCCACATAGCCGGCGTGGGCCGGCTCATGGCCGGACCCACCGCCGGAGACAAGCCCTACGCGTCCGGCTGGCTTCGGGGTGGCCCTTGTCAACACATGGGTTCCAGGGACTTGCTTAAGGTATTGGGGAAAGGAAATAACAAGACCCTCAAGCGCTTCTGCCACTAACGTGTCCGGACTGTTCATAATTTTTTTCAATGTCGTCGCCTCCTTTACATCTCACTGGGCTCAATCCAGTTCTTCGCGCGCTCGACCGCTCGCTGCCACTGTTGATAGAGATGATCCCGCGTGTCTTCCGCCATAGAGGGGTAAAACAGCGCATCCCGTTTCCATGCTTGGGCTAAAGGCTCAAAGCCCGGCCATACACCCGTCGCAAGACCTGCTAAAAATGCCGCTCCCATCGCCGTTGTTTCCGTAACTTGAGGCCGTTCCACCGTGCAATTTAATAAATCTGCTTGAAATTGCGCCAAGAACCTGTTCGCGATAGCGCCCCCGTCGACACGCAACATACTGATCTGCCGTCCAGAATCTTTCATCATCGCCTCCAATACATCGCGGCTCTGATAAGCAATCGACTCCAAGGCTGCGCGCACAATATGCGCGCGGTTGCTTCCACGGGTCAGACCAACAATCGTACCACGCGCATAACTATCCCAATACGGGGCCCCTAATCCCACAAATGCTGGGACGACGTAGACCCCACCCGTATCCGGCACAGACAAGGCGATATCTTCTGTTTCTTTGGCGTCATGAATTAATTGTAATTCATCGCGCAGCCACTGAACGACCGCACCCGTGATAAAAATTGAGCCTTCTAACGCATACGTCACCTGCCCGTTAATGCCCCATGCAATGGTTGTGACAAGGCCTTGATGCGAAGGCACAGGTTCTTCGCCGGTATTCATAAGCAAAAACGAACCGGTACCATAGGTGTTTTTGGCCGTACCCGGAGTCCAACAGCCTTGGCCAAAGAGCGCGGCTTGTTGATCCCCGGCAATGCCCGCAATGGGAATTTCGTTCCCAAACCATTGCGTATCTGTGTATCCCGCAATTCCGGAGGAATCGACAACCGTGGGGCACATATTCTGCGGCACTTGCAAAATATTGAGCAAGTCGGCATCCCACTGAAGCGTATGAATATTGTAAAGCAGTGTTCTTGATGCGTTGGAATAATCCGTGACATGCTTCTTGCCACCTGTCAGTTTGTAAATCAACCAGCTGTCAATTGTCCCAAAGGCCAAGTGCCCCGCTTCAGCGTCTTGGCGTGCTCCTGGCACATGGTCTAAAATCCATCCCACTTTTGTGCCCGAAAAATACGCATCCAAAACCAAACCGGTTTTTTCTTGAAAGGTTGACGTGAACCCTTGCGCCCGTAACCTATCACAGACATCGGCTGTACGCCGACACTGCCATACAATGGCATTGTAGATGGCTTTGCCTGTCCGCCTGTCCCAGACCACCGTCGTTTCCCTCTGATTGGTAATGCCAATGGCCTTGATCTGCTCAATGGGCACGTTAGCTTGAGCAAGACACGCTTGAATAGATTGCCATTGCGATTGCCATATCTCTTCAGGATCATGTTCTACCCACCCCGGTTGGGGATAGATTTGCCTAAATTCCTGTTGGCCGGTGGCGACCGGCAAGCCCTGCTGGTCAAATAAGATCGCACGACTGCTCGTGGTCCCTTGATCGAGTGCTAACACATAGTTCGCTTCAGACATTGACCGTTCCCCCTTGGGCTTCAGATTGAGGCTCGGGATCCACTAATCCCGTAGCCTCTTTGAGGTCATTTGCCGCTTCGCCAGCGTCAATTCAATGAAGTATTTGTATACCACCACACCGATAACCGCCCCCACGAATGGCCCTAATATCGGAACCCACCAGTAGCCAAAGGGTCCCGGCGGCCTAGCGGCATCTACACAACGTCATGTTTTAGATTGATTACCCGTATAATTCAGTAAATTTATATCAAACGGAACCTTTTACGTCTTCTATTCACAAGGAACGCCCTTAGACGTTCCTTTGTCCTTTTATGACAATAAAGGCTTTAGCGCTTCCTCGCACCGCTTTACAATCGCTTCATCGTCTGTCTGATAGTGTACAACGATTGCATCACCTGCCCGTACTCCAAGAGCCAAGACATTCAGAATACTTTTGCCGTTAGCGTGCTTTTCTCCAAAGGTGACTTGCACTGCTTCCGGGCATAGCGCCATAGCCTGAATAAACTGCGCGGCCGGCCGGGCATGTAATCCTTGGGGGTCGGCAATCACATAAGAACGCGTAATCATATCTCTGGTCATCCTTCCTGATATTGATTGGACTGATGGGGCGCTGTCAGAGACGCCCGGTCCCATGATTGATGCCACAGGCGCTGGCTGCTGGTCGACACACTGATAGCGCCAGCGTTTAAGGCACCGGCCACATGTTCAGTCGTCGTAATAAGGCCTCCGGCTATCAAAGGCTTAGCGATGCGCTGGCACAGATAGCGAATGAGGACGGGCAACAATCCCGGCAGCACTTCCACGGCATCGGCATCGACATGCGCGATTTGTTGAATGCCAGACTCGACCGATTGGCTATCTAGTAAAAAAATTCTTTGGATGGCGGCCAAGCCCAGCTTTTTCGCATGCGTAATCGTATAAGGATGCGTCGTGATAATACCGTCAGGCGCCGCAAACTCTTGAAAAAAGCGAATCCCTTCAAAATCCCCATTGAGCCCCTTAACCATATCGACATGCACAAAGACTTTGCAACCCCAGCGCTGCAACCGCGCCACACTTTCTGCGACACTGTCAATTGTCCCCCCGAGAATGAAGACCCAGCAGGGACTGGATGGAGATAGGTCCTGCCATTGATTGGGATCTCGAATGGCCTGAATGATCACAGGCATATCACTTTTCTTGAGAGGCAATGTCCCCACTCCTTTGTGTCAGTGACAAAAAGCGTTGATAGAGCCAGTAGGCGGGATGTTTCGCCAATGCTCCTGTAATCTGCGTGAGATGCAACGCACACGTTCCGCTATCGACGATAATCCGATCATGGGTCTCTGTGACCTGCTCAAGCGCCGCCGCTCCCAAGGCATGAGCCGTTTTTTCATGCTCCTCTTTGAACGCATAGGATCCGCCCGCTCCGCAACAGGCCAAATTCAATGGTTGAATGGCAGCTAAGCCCGCCTTGTCGGCAAGTTGTTCTAATATGCCGTCCCCACGCGACACACGGCTTCGGCACGTGGTATGAATCCAAGACGTGGTTTCCCCCTGTTCCTGGCGTGCTGTCATCCCCTTATGCATTGCATCCCAAAACCATGCAGGCGCCTTATCTAAAGCGAATTCCGAAAAGGATAGGACAGGTACAGGCAACGACAAATTCCAGTACAGCGGCCATTCTTCCCTGAGCGTACTGTCACACGTCGCATTGAGTGTCACAATCTGCGAGAGATCCGTGAGACCTGGGGTCATGGCGTCATAGGTTGAGTGTGCAATGCGCTGTCCTTCCTCAGGTTGGCCGGCAGCATAAGCGGCGGCACCGCAGCAATGACTAGCGTGCGGCAACAGCCGCACCGAAAACCCCCAAAGCTCCAATAATGCTTGAGCCGCTGACAGGACATCTTGGTCAAACCCCCTGCTATAACAGTCTACAAACAACCCCACAATCTGCCTAGTATCCGCTTGAGGTGAGGAAGACAACGGGGCCACACGTCTTTGGGGACGAGGCCAGCGACTTTGTGTGCCAAAGCCTAAGGGGCGGACCAAAAAGTTGGGGGCATTCGCTAGGCGCGGATAGCGCGCCACCCAGTGCGGATGCGCCAAAATACGGTCTCGCAAGTTGATGCGCCACGTTTTCTTCTTAAGACTCTTATGTTGCGCGATAAGATGTGCGATGGGCACATGCACCGGACACGATGCCTCACACAACTGACAAAATGTGCAGTCATCGACGTGCTCGCTGGGTACCGTCAACGGGTTGGCTTGATACGCTCGAAACCAATCGGGCCCCAATGCCTTAGGTCCGGGAAACTCCAAGTCCTGACCATAGACCGGACAGACACTAATACAGATGGAACATTTGATGCAGGCATCATCATTTTCCCACATGCGTGACGCTCCTTTCGGAGTTACAAGATCCAAGGTTGGAGAAAATCCCGGTCCGGCATAAACTCTGCCACACTGTTGCCAGAATCATGGCGCCCCCATTTCCATCTTGGTTGGGATCCCACCCCCCACATTGACTCCCGCATGCGGTCATCTCCGGCGTGCCGTAGTCGGCCGGTTGTCCCCAGGAGTACAGATCAATGGCACGACCGGGTGGCATTCTTCCCACCACGGTGTCTCGAAGAGGATCTCGCAGGCGTCCGTCCACCATCACCTCAAGCCCACCTCCGAGAATGCCGCCCGTGGCGACAATCACATGGTCACTGTGCCACTGGCGCCCATCCGCCAAAGTGACCCACCCCTTCTCGACTGAGATGGCGCGCCCCGTTAAAAACGGCACGCCTTGTTTTTTGAGATACCACACCCAACGGTCGCGGATGCGCATGCCCCCTAAAGACGGCGTGACGAGGGGGTATTCAAACACCATCTGACCCAACGCCGTCGTCAGAGCTTGCAAGTTGTGCTCAGCCCTCCTGCGCCCTATCACTTGAGGCAGCAAAATCGGCCAGGTTTTAGGAATTTCTGGGGCCACCTTCTGGATTTCTGACAATAACCAACTTAGTCCCTCATCGGTATCCATGTAGCTAGCCCACCGAATCGGCCCCCAAGAAGGCGTCCAAGGGGTCGGGTTAGGCAACACATGAAACCCTGCGTCAACGCCCGTTTGCTGCTGATAGGTGTGGCATTGAAAATCCGCCATGGAATCCGCCAAGCCTTGAAATCCGATAAACCAAACGGGCAGAAAGGTTTTTTGAACGTATTGCCACTGTGGCACAACAAACACCGATTTTGACTTACCGGTGCACGTTATCGTCCACCAATTATGTGACGGGATATCGGCCGCAACAGGAATGCCGGCCGCTCGCTCAAAACCCACCAAGCTTTCCCAGAGAAAAGCCCATGTCTCAGCGGGCAGCATCAGCGGTTGACGGTCGAGTAAAGACCACGGGTTGCTGATATCGTCACTTGGAGCATGAAAATCAAAGCTACCGCTCCACAAAGGCAAACTGCCTTCCGAATCTGCCACGATCACACAGTCTTGCTGAACTTCCTGGATAAAAGAGGCGGCTAATAGCGCAGCAGGCCCTTGCCCAATAATGGTTATCGCGCTCATAGCGTCACCCCTTCTGAGCTAGGCGATGAATTTTTCAGCCCTGGTGAGTTGCCCGCCCACTGCGGGTCCCCTTCCGCGAGCGTTTGGAAGCGGACGGCCTGCTGTAGTGCGTATTCACGCGCATTGGCTCCCCACAACACGGGAAGCATGCCTTTGGTGCGCTCGGCGCGCAAGTCCTGTAGTGCCGCACCTGAATCTTCACTGGGAAACAGCGCATGATGCAGCGCGGTGACGCGGTGAGCACAGAACGTCCCTTGACACGGCCCCATCGCAAACCATGTTGCCGTACGCCATTCGGACAACGATCCATCAATGGCTGTCAATTGCGACGCGGAAACTTTTTCACATTCGCATAGGTAAGGCTCAGAAGCCGAAAAAGATGTCACTGGATGCAGCGTTAACGGCACCTGGGCGGTCACACAAGGAGCCGATATACCTAGATACTGCGTCACGATATCAGCCGTGCGCTCGGCCATTAAACGAAATGTTGTCCATTTGCCTCCGACAACCGAAAAACTGCCTGCCGGACCCTTGCGCCGCTGATGATCAATCACTTTAAAGTCGCGGCTGACTTCGCGTGACGTGGCGGCGTGCCCCTGTCCATCATAAAGCGGACGCACGCCGGTAAAGGCACGCAGCACGCGCCAAGAATCTAAACCGGGCACCAACTCACGTCCCAGGTCCATAAGACGCAAGACCTCAGAGGCTTGAATATCTGGAGCGATAGGAGAATCTTGCGCAACATCGGTCGTCCCCAAGATCGTTACATGCTGATGGGGGACAAAAATGTCCCCATCCCCCGGGGATTTTAGACGATTCACCACCACCGGAAACTTGCGGTGCGCAAACAAAATCATTAATCCATACGAGAGATGCATCGGGATCGGATCTTCAAACAGGTCGGCGACGGCTCCGGCCCAAGGGCCGGCCGCGTTGACAACGGCGTCACACCCTACCTCGACTTCCCCATTCGGACCTTGGGCACTCACGCTTGTCACCCGACCGTTCACGGTCTGTATTGCGGTAACGCGGTGTTTGCTCAATAATGTCCCGTCATGGGCAAGCACGTCTTTAGCCAGCATTTGCAAGAGATGAAAGCCTTCCAAGACCCCATCGGGCACCCAATACGCTGACGCCACCCGTGTTGTCAAGTCCGGATACCGCTGACGCACGGCGCGAGGATCCAATGCCGTCACGGGAATGCCGGCACGATCACAGCCCTTCAGCCACGCCTGTTCGAACCCGGGATCATCATCCTCCGAACGAACAAATATCCCACCCGTCTGCTCAATCGCGTCCGGAGCCACCGCCCGCAACAACGTATTTTCACGGTAACAATCTTCAGCAGCGGTCGGATCGGTCACAACGTAGCGCGCTCCACTGTGCAAGAGACCATGAAAACGCCCCGATGTCCCAAAGCCTGGTTCCCACTGGTCCACCACCGTGACCTTCACGCCCCGCAAGGCCAGGTCCCTTGCCACCCCCAATCCAGTAGCGCCCGCCCCTATCACCACGACCATTTTCCTACCTCCCATTAAAAAAGCCCGACGACACCTGAGGGGTGTCGCCGAGCTCTCTTTATCTCTGCTCAGACAAATACCGTGAAATTTTCGACTCGCTATTGACTTCATAAAATATTATGAATCATAGTGAAAGCATTGTAAAGTGCCTCGTGGTTGGGAACACGAATACATCCTCAACGCTCTCCCACAATTTATCAAGAGAAGGTGACATATAAATGCACTATTCCTGTCGTGTGTTATCTCCCGGGAGCACCACTGGCCCTATTCATATCGTACAAGCCACCTCAGAAGCGCCTAGCACATCCCCCAACGTGCAACAAGCCCGGGAGAGCGCTGCCTTGCAATTAGAGACGCAGGCCCAGCACGTTTCTACCGGGGCGGATATCTTGTTAGCCCAAAAATCCATGTTAGAAGATCCCGAACTCCTTGCCCGCGTCGAAGCGCTCATCAGCAGCGGTGTTAGCGCGTATAGTGCCATCGCTCAGGCTTGCGACGAATTTGCCAACACCTTGCTGCAAGTTGACGACCCGTACCTCGCCCAACGTGCGGCGGATATTCGCGAAGTGGGTCAGTTATGGCAAAATGCGTTGGCCCCGTTCAAGAAGATGCCTGCCCGCAAGGCTCTATTGTGCTCTGTGAGACCCTTTTGGTCCAAAACATTTTGAAATGGGCCGAAATCCCGGTCGCTGGGGTGATTTGCACGCAAGGCAGCCCCCTGATGCACGCCGCCCTCATTGCTCAAAATCTTGGCATCCCTGTAGTTGTTATGGACAAAGCCGCCGTTCGTGACATGCATGAAGGACAAGTTGTCAGCATCGACGGCGCCAATGGCATGGTCGATACCGAGGCCCAAGCTCCTGCTTCAAGCCCCACTGAGCAGAGATTGCTAGGTCATACAAACCCCATCACCCTCCCAAGTGGGCGAACGGTTGAGGTGCGCGCCAACATCGCATCCCTCGTCGAAGCCGAAAGAACCCGGGCGGTTGGCGCAGATGGGGTAGGACTTTTTCGCACGGAAATGCTATTAGAACAAGCCGGCCGTCTTTTATCCATCGCCGAACAAGAAGAGATATACCGTGATGTTCTTCGGAAGAGTTCAGGACCGGTGATATTCCGAACTTTTGACATTGGAGCCGATAAACCGCTGGCCTTTTTAGACATGCCCTCTGAGCCGAATCCTGCCTTGGGCACACGCGGCATGCGGTTATACCGGACCCATCCTACCTTGTTTCAGGACCAATTAACCGCCCTTTACCGGGCCTCCGAAGTCGCTCCCATGTCCATTATGTTTCCGATGGTAACAACCACCGAGGACTGGGATTTTTGTCGCGATCAGGCGAAGCGCGTGGCTTCCACGGTGTCATCATCCCCGGCCAATGACGTTAGCCTGGGCGTCATGATCGAGGTGCCGTCCTTAGGATTTTTAGTTCCCGAACTTGCCTTACATGGCGCCCATTTTGCCTCATTAGGCACGAACGACTTGTCGCAATACTTCTTTGCCACCGATAGGGAATCGGACGCTTCTTTTCATAGTGGTCTCGCCCTGCTCCGCTTCATCCACGCCATTGCAGCGAGTGCACGCGACGTTCAGTTGCCATTAGGTGTTTGTGGAGGATTAGCGGCCGATGTCCCGTGGGCCATTTTGTTTGCGGCTATGGGCATTTATTCCTTAAGCGTGCCTCTTCCTTCTGTTCAGCCCATAAAGGCAGCCCTATCTCGCCACCAGGAGTACGAGAAGCTGGTTGCACAAGCTATTCAAGGCGCCCATGATTATGCACGGATCATGGACTTGCTAAAACAAGAGGGACCATAAGGATAACGATAACGGGCGTTTCGCGCTATATTCAAAAAGCGTCCTCTGCGAAAAACCATGAGCCCAGGACATCTGAGACAGATTTCTTGTGGATTCGAGCATGCCTTCTTGTCTTTCTTTACCAATTTTAGGTTTGTTGGAATTTCTCCTGTACGCTACAATGCTCATAACGTCATTGGGTGCCCGAACGGGAGAATAGGAAATCCGGTGAAAGTCCGGAGCGGTCCCGCCACTGTAATCGGTGAGACGCATCAACACGTCACTGCCCCGTTTGGGGTGGGAAGACGATGCTACGATGAACCGAAGCCAGGAGACCTGCCCAATTGACAAAGGCTACGAGGGCGTGATGGTAAAATGCCTGACCTATTAAGGTCGGGCATTTTTTTCACCCCATCTTGGCCCAACTCGTTCTAGAACTTACGGTGACTAAGGAGAGAACAACGATGGCAACAACTTTAACTGACCTCGATCAAGTACTGAACAACATTTTGCCTAAGGACCGATTGATTCACCGCGAAATGCAAAATCATTTAGATGCCTTAATCAAACCTCCTGGGAGTTTAGGCCGATTAGAACGCTTGGCGTGTCAGCTCGCGAGCGCCGAGCGCACCCTCAGACCTGCTGTCGATCCGTCGATTACGCTCATTTACGCAGGCGATCACGGCGTCGCATCGCTCGGGGTATCACAATATCCGGCAAGCGTAACAGCCCAAATGCTCAGCGCCTATCAACACCAATTTGCCGCCATTTCCGTTTTGGCGCGTCATGCTGGGAGTGTTGTGGAAGTCATTGACGTCGGCGTGAACGGCGAATGGACCAATGACGATCGTGATAAGATCGTTGTCTCTCAAAAAATTCGGCCCGGCACCCGCAATTTTGTGGAAGAGTCCGCCATGACGCCCGATGAATGCCTGATGGCGCTTACTATAGGCATTCAACGCGCAGAAGCCGCCCATGCCCAAGGCTACCGTGCGATTTTATTAGGCGAAGTGGGCATTGGCAATACGACCATTGCCGCCGCCTTAGCCTCCGCGTTATTAAATGAATCGCCCCGCACCATGACGGGACACGGCACAGGCATTGACCAAGACCGTTGGGAACACAAAATCCGAACAGTTGAAGCCGCACTGACGCGACATCATCGGCCGGATTTAGAGCCTTTTGACGTCCTCACACGACTCGGTGGCTTTGAAGTCGCGGCCATGGTCGGAACCATTTTGGGAGCAGCCCAGCACCATATCGTAACCATTTTGGATGGCTATCTCACCGGTGTTGCGGCCTTGCTCGCGGTGCGTTTAGCCCCCGCCTCGGTCGACTATCTTGTCGCCTCCCACCAATCCGCAGAACCGGGCCATGGCCGGGTACTAAGCGCTTTAGGCCTAAATCCTCTGTTGGAATGGGGCTTGCGCTTAGGGGAGGGCAGCGGCGCCGCATTAGCTTTGCCCCTGCTGCGTCAAGCCTGCGCCATCGCTAGCGAAATGGCCACATTTGAAGAAGCCGAGCTGGCTAACAGCTCAAGTCATGCCTCGACTGGGGCCATCACACGCCATCAGTTTTCCTGGCCTGAGCGTGCAGCCGTTTACCGGACTATTGAAAGCCGCCGCGATATCCGGCAGTTTCGTTCCGACCCCGTGCCTCCCGAGATTTTAGAGCGCTTGTTGTGGGCGGCCCATCATGCGCCATCTGTCGGCTTTTCACAGCCATGGGACTTCATTCTAATTACAGATCCCGCCATCAAACAACAATTAAAAAGCTTAGCAGATCGCGAACGACAAGTTCAAAAGCTGTACTTTGATGACGACCGCGCGCAACAGTTCTTACAGCTGAAATTAGAAGGATTACTCGAGGCACCCATTGTCCTAGTGATTACCGCCAACCTCGAACGCGGAGGACCCGAAGTGCTTGGCCGCCACACGATGGAGGAAACGACTCTCTATTCTGCCGTATGTGCGGTGCAAAACCTTTGGCTTGCCGCCCGCGCAGAAGGTGTCGCCGTGGGCTGGGTAAGTTTATTTGAACCGCGTCACCTGCGCCAAGTTCTTGAGATTCCCCCTGGTATCCAACCCGTTGCCGTCCTGTGTGTCGGCTATACTGATCATTTCCCGCCAGAACCACAACTGAAAACAGTTCGGTGGGCGGATGCCCTCGCCGTCAAAGAGTTAGTGCATTGGCAAACGTGGACCGGAACAACCTCTCCTACGCCATAAGAAGCAACGCACACTAGGCAAGAGCCCTTCCGGGGCCGTGGCTATCCACAGCACGGCCCCTGTCACAAATTTCTTGTAACCGGCACGGGAACAAGCCGCGTTGTTCTAGACAACGGCATCATTTTGCCACCTAGGAGGCCTTATAACATGTTTACACGACAATATGGCATCATCAGCACAGCCATATTTTGGGGCAGTATAGTCCTCGTCGGGTGTGGCACCAACAGGCATCCCGTGACCGGTGCTCCCCATAATCAGTCACGAACTGTGAATCCATCCCCGCCGATCACACCGTCATCACGTCCCGTATCCTCATCTCCCTCCTCCCCATCTTCGCCTTTGCCGAGCTCTCCATCTACGGCGCTGCCATCCGCGCTACCCAGTTGGTCCTCCAACACGCACGCGGAAAGCGCAATTCTGTATACCCATCAACAACAATCATTTATCATGCAGGCGGCCCAGTCCATCGGCTTGCCCGCGGTGGCTGTCCCTATGAGGGGGTTCGGGTCGCAATACCAGTACACGCAAAGAATCCTTATGAGCGGGGGAGGATCTATGCTCGTAATACAATATAGTAACTTTAAGTGTTCAGGAGTTTACCAGGCCAATACTGACAGGTCGCCCGGTCTTAAGGACGGTGCGCCTCACGATATTGGATTCTTCGCTTACCGCGACGTGGAATCAACCCGCAGCCGCAAGTGGGGGCGCGCCGCCTTTAACTTTTCATAGGCAAGGCATGTACTACCTCATCCAAGGTTCCCGGGATATATCGCAAACACAAGTCGACGCCATTGCGGAATCTTTAACTAAACTTAAACGGCCTACTCGGTAGGAACATGGCAAAGCAAAACGGTCCTCATTTAAGAAGAGCGTTTTGCCCGCTGCTTGACGAAGTCACACAACACTTAAGCACAAACACAAATTGCTCCTTATGAGCTGACTACGGGCCACACCTGCCGATAATCGCCCTACTGGTACAACGCATTGTAGGCATTGTTAGACAGACGTGTCTATCCCTCTTCTGCGGAAGTCTTTAATTCCTGGTCTCTGCTGTGTCACACCTAGGCATCTTGTTGGACAGCTTCAAGCTCTTGTGGTGCGGGAAAGAATTTACTGCGGTGAGCCTGTTCGGATTGGGTCCGCTGAACGTTTTGCCAATAGTTTCGGTATAAGGCGATCCCAATTACCGCGAACAAGGCGACTTCAAAAAGTGGATTGTCATACCATGGATTGGCTATTTCGGGAATCACAACAAGGACCCCCATACCACCCCCAATCAGGATCATCAGCGTCCCTAAGGCGACTCGCAGACCCGGTCGCCCAGCAAGCCAGCTCTGATTGGCGGCAAATAAACCTGGTGCCATGCGCGGCATCATAATAAGCCCGAGTCCCAAGGCAGCGTGTACAATAGCACCTGCTAACACGCTTGCGGCCACTCCAAAAGGCGTCCCGGTCAACCCGGTTTGGATTAAGACCACGCTAGCCAGTGCCGCCCCAACCGTTAAGGCCCGTACCGGTGTTTTCTTCGAGGATAAATGCGTAAGGCCTTGCGGCACGAGTCCATCTTCGGCAAAGGCCAACAACATCCGCGATTGGCCCATCATTCCGGGCAAGATTGTCTTAAACACAATGGCCGCAACGGCGAAACTTAAGAGAATAGCCGCCCACGCGGGTAAAAACAATCCCGTTAGTGCAGAAGCATTCGCCAATGACTTGTGTCCCGTCGCGATAAGGCCCGCGATAACCGACCAAGGCGCCATATGATAGAGTGCCAAGGCAAATGTGACGTACAATATCGCAACCAAGCCTAGCACCACCAAGACACTACCACTCACCACTTTACGTGCTTGACGCACTTCGCCACCCGCATATGTCGTGCTGCGCAAACCAGCATAAGCGAAATACAATATCGGCAATGCCTCTAAAAAGGCCATCCAATGCGGTGAAGCACCCGCGTGCGCATTTAAAAAGGCGAACGACAAATGATCTTTTTCAGCTAGCCTCTGTGCTAAAGCGGTCGGCCCGTGCGCAAACCCGACAACAATGACCATGCTAGCCGCCACCGCGATAACCGCCGTCGCCACCTTCACTAATGTTCCGACATGCTTGACGCCTCGGGCATGAATCGCCCACGCCCCCCATATCATTATCAACCCCGCAACGACCGTACCCATGGGTGTGGCCAGCCATGTCCCCAGACCAGAAGCAATAGGCATCAGGGCAGCGGACAAAAAAGACGGCGCGGTATAAGCCAAAAATCCCATGCTGGCCGTTGCACCAAACCATGAGACGACATGGACAATGAACCCGGCTTGCGGTCCAAGACTACGCGAGACAAAAAGATATTCTCCGCCAGCACCCGCAATAGAGTGAGAAAAGAACCAATAGGTCAAGGCCAAAACGGTGGCGAGTAAAGCGTCCACAATTAAGGCCAACGGAACATGAGGACCAATACCAGGAACCTCGGCTTGCACCTGGGCGGTCAAATAAAAGATCCCAGCCCCCACTTCACTAGTAATGCCGAGTCCAATGACGGCTAACCACCCCAGGTCTTTAGCGAGCTGCTGGGGCGGTTGCAATTGACCCACATCTTGTCCCAATGCGCGATTTTCTGCCATGGTTGTCCATCCTCTCTATCTGGCATCAATGGTCGACGGTGCAGAAAGATTTGTGGTCACCAAACTGTTTTTAATCACTCGTAAAACCTGGTCATTTTGTTCAGGCGTACCAATCGTAATGCGGGAAAAACCCGGTAAGCCCATTGTCTGACCGGAGCGTATCGCAATATGGGCACTATCCATAGCATGGCTGTGGTCCTGCCATGCCACACTAATAAAATTGGTCTGAGTGGGGTAGACCGAAAGGTTCCACGCGGTCATTTCCCGTACCATCAACTCCCGCTCGCGGCGGATGATGGCTCCATATTCCCGGTATGCCACCTCTGCCGCCGAAGACAGTGCCGCTTCTGCGCCTTTTAAGGCTAACCGGTTAGGCATGGCGCGACTCATGCGGCGCTGCACCGCCTGCGCCACGGCCGCATTCGCAGCCAAGAGATACCCTAAGCGCATACCCGCCATCCCATAGTACTTAGAAAAGGTACGGGAAATTAAGAGGTTGTCATAGCGTGCTAATAGCGTTTCAGCCCCAGGCTGTCCTTTGGCATAGGCATCGGTCATTTCCCAATAGGCTTCGTCCAACAATACCGCCACCTCTGAGGGGACCTCGTCCAAAAACGCTGCAATTTCGGATAAAGGGAGGTATCCTCCTGTGGGATTATTGGGATTGCAAAGGATGATAAGGGATGTTCCCTCATTAACAGCTTGTAAGGTCCCGAATAAGTCTAGGCACCCATCACTGCGAAGAGGAACGTGGCGAACCACGGCTGACTGTGTTCGTGCGATGGCTTCATATAAAGGAAACGAGGGCTCAGGAATAATCATCTCGTAAGGCGCTTGGGTCAATCCTCGAATCAGATGTTCAATAATATCACCCGACCCAGATCCCAAGACAATCTGATCCGGAGCAAGGCCCAACCGTTCAGCCAACACGCGTTTTAAAGACGACCCACTCGGGTCAGGATAATATTGCCCTCGCCATGTCAGTTCCTCTACGACGGCAGCGCGCACCACGTCAGGCAATAAAAACGGCGATTCATTAGCGTGAAGACGAATAAACTCTCCTGTTAAACGCAAGGCCCCACGATCTAAAGATCCTTCCGGCATCACATTCCACCGCATCAGCTTTCGCTCCCTTCTGTAGTCGCTATACCGCCGACTTTCTCCCTCTCTTTTTGTGGATTTTTCTGTTATATTACCGAAATGTTGTGCATTTTTCTTGTAATATATTACATAATTTACGCATAGACTTAACATTATTATGATTTCTATGTTAGATATTTGCAGATACAGGGCTCGCGCCTTTTGAGAAATGAAAATACTAGGTCTATCATTCGCATGCTTTGCTCTTGTTTAAGCATTGATTGCCGCACTATTCTCAACATATCGGAAGAAAATATGATAAATTTATTGTGTTAAATGCACAGGAATTCACCCGGGCCCTTCCTCTATGCTCTTCATTACTCCTTGCTCGGAACGATGCAAGGATAGGTACCTTTATAAGTTGTGATTTGTAAAAATAAACGCGGCAGTATACGCCCGTCCGTATGATGTGGACAAGAACATACCTGCGTATCAAAGTCGGCAAAAAGCGGAGGCGCATTCCTATGACAATGAGAAAGATCTCGAAAACCTTCGGAGTCATCACCACCAGCGCGTTGTTGTCGGCAGGACTTGCGGCGTGCGGCACCAACGCGACCTCGCCCCCTGCGGCTGTGAGTAAGGCCGGGCATATCACGAAAGGCGGCACCATTGTCGACGCGTTGGGCCCTCTCATTTCAATCAATTGGTACAATCCACTGCGTCCCAACGCTGACAACAGCCTCTACGATGCTTGGGCGGCATCTCTGATGTACAAAGGACTCTTCCATATCGCATCAAACGGCACCATTGACTATGCGCGTAGCATCGCTAGCGGCATTCATTGGAATAAGACCGGCACGGTTTACACCATAACCATGAATAAGAAGTGGCATTGGTCCGACGGGACTCCGGTGACGGCGCAAGACGTCTTGTTTACATGGCACTTAATTAAAGCCGCATCTTCTCCGAATGCGCCGGCCCCATGGCCGTATTCAGGAGCCGGTTCCGGCGGCATCCCCACGCTCATTCGCAGTGTCACGGTTTTAAATTCCCATGCGTTTCAAGTCACACTCACACAACCCGTCAACCAAATTTGGTTTGAATATAACGGACTTGCGGATTTGTTACCCTTACCAGCGCAATCGTGGAACCAATATCCTAACAACGTCAACCGAGAATTGACGTACTTAGCCAATAACGCTGATAATGTCTCTTTTTTTCATGTCGTCGATGGCCCCTTTCGCATTGTCAATGCCGTGCAAAACAACTCCTGGACCTTTGTGCCCAATATTCACTATGATGGTCACAAACCGTATATCAACAAATTGATTTTAGCGTATGAGACGTCGGAAACGTCTGAAGTCAACGGACTAAAAACAGGGACCATCCAGGTCGGCTACTTGCCGTTATCCATGTATTCCATTCGTCAGCAATTGCCCCAAGACAAACTCTATACAGCCTATACGTATTCCATTGCGCGCAATCCGTTAAATTTCCGCAGCCCCCAAGTCGGGAGCATTTTGCGCCAACTGCCGGTTCGCCAAGCTTTGCAAATGGGCATTGACCAGCCCGCAATTATCAAGACGCTCTATCATGGCATGGGCGTGTTGGGAACAGGTCCTGTCCCCCTTCATCCCCCGACATTCCTGGCCCCCCAACTCACGCAGCCCATTTACCCCTTCAACATTAATGCCGGAAAAGCCTTGCTGGAGAAAAATGGCTGGCATTTAGTCAATGGTGTGATGACCAATCAGCAAGGTCAAAAGCTCGTTTTCAACATGCAGTTTGCTGCGGGGAGCAACACTACACTAGACATGGCTCAGCTGATGCAGCAAGATTGGGCCAAAGAAGGGATTAAAGTCTCGCTCACACCCGTCGAGTTTGTACAAATGCTGCAATATCACGCCCAGCCCAGCAAATGGGAGATACAAACCGGGCTCAACTGGAGTTATGGCGGCAGTTATCCCACCGGCGGCGGGATGTATGAATCGGGAGGCGGATATAATTTCTACGGCTATAGCAATTCAGAAATGAATAAGCTCATCGCCGCCACGCACCAGCCCCAACCGTCCCCACAAGCGGCTCAGCAAGCTCTTGATGCCTATCAAGTGTTTGCAGCCAAACAATTGCCTAATTTGTGGATGCCCATGCCGGAAGATTTAGGAGAAGTTGCGCAGAATGTTCATGGCGTGAAGCAATCGGCCAACAATTTCACCAACGCCATCTCGCCCCAATATTGGTGGATATCCCCTTCCTAAGCATGGGATCGGCTTTTACACAACACAGTTCTCATCAAGAGACAGCACGTTTAGAGGTGTGCTGTCTCTTTTTTCGATCTCTAAAAATCCCAAAGAATCCTCGGATGCCCCTAAAGAAAGCAATGCCCATAGCCAATGTCCGTATCCGGCGGGACCGCGGTAATCAATCCCGTTATACCCCACCCAATCCCTTCTCGCCGACCACCCACTGCCCTCGCACCATGACCCGCGCCACAGGATTGTGACCCGCGCGGTATGGAATCATCGCCAGTTCATCGGTATCCAAGATCAGGACATCAGCTTGTTTCCCGACTTCCAGTGAGCCGATTTGTTGATCCAATCCCAAGACATAAGCGGCGTTAATCGTCACCGCAGACAGCGCTTCTTCGGGTGTGAGATCAAAGAGATGAACCGCTAGCGACATCGTCAACGGGATGCTCGAGATGGGCGCAGTCCCGGGATTGAAATCGGTGGCAATCGCCACCGCTCCGCCGGCGTCAATTATTTCGCGCGCTGGCGGGCGCACCGTTTGCTTCATACTATATGTTGCCGCTGGCAACAGTACCGCCACCGTACCGGATGAGGCTAATCGCTCCAAATCCTCAGCAGCCAAGTAGTCAAGATGATCTAGGCCACGCACCGCTAGGTCGAGTCCCATCTTGGTTCCTCCCATGCGGCTCAATTGGTCTGCATGCAGTCTCGTCAATAGCTGATGCTGAGACGCCTGTACGAGCAACGATCGCACTTCGCTAGGGGTAAAAGCGCCCTCTTCGACAAAGGCATCGACGGCGTCCAGTAGCCCCTCATCGTAAGCTGCCGGCCAAAGCTGGTGCATCACTTGATCAATCCATAAGGATCGTGACGTCTCGGGCGGCGGCGCATGCAGAAAAAGTCCGGTGGAAACAATCCGCTGCTTGACTTGCTTGCGCAGCGTCTGAATCAGGCGCAATTGCCGCAACTCATCACGCACGCTCAGCCCATAGCCGCTTTTCATTTCCATGGTGGTCGTTCCGGTCATCAGCATCTCACCAGCCAGCGCCCGCACAAAGCTAGTGACATGGTCACTTGGCGTTTGCCGCAATTGTTGACTTGAGCGAACAATCCCGCCCCGCGCATGGGCAATCTCTTCATAGCGCTTGCCGGCAAGCCGCAGGCGGTATTCATCGGCCCGCCATGCCGCAAAAGGGAGATGGGTATGGCAATCCACAAATCCTGGAAGGACCGCACACCCCTTAGCATCCCACACGGCATGCACTCCGGGATATTGCGCCACAATGTCCTTGGTCGGTCCCACGGCCTGGATGATATCGTCCTCTATCACTATCGCACCATCTCGGATCGGCGGTTCTGCCGGAAGTGCTTGGCCTCGTCGGGGTGCTCTAGAGGTCTTCACCGGAAAAATCGTGCCATGAATAATGAGCTGGCGCATGACATCGCTCACTTTCGGTTGTGTTTAGCATTCGCCTCACGCTAGGGGATTCTACGCGCGAGTATCCGAGGGGATGTTCGATGCCGGACCCACAAAAGGTGCTCGCATGCGCGCACTGTGCGCCAGCATGGTTTTTTCCGCTAAAGAATAGCCTGCATCGGCATGACGAATGACGCCGATGCCCGGATCATTGAAAAAGACCCGCGACAAGCGTCCCGCACTGTCATCACTCCCATCCGCCACCACCACGGCGCCCGCGTGCAAGGAATAGCCGATGCCGGTGCCTCCGCCATGATGGAAGGACACCCAGTGCGCGCCCGCTGCCGTATTAAGCAAGGCATTGAGAATTGGCCAGTCCGCAATCGCATCCGAACCGTCTGCCATTTTTTCGGTTTCCCGGTATGGCGAGGCCACCGAACCCGTGTCATGGTGATCACGTCCGAAGACGACGGGTGCCGACAATTTACCCTGAGCTACCCACTCATTGACCCGCACCGCAAATGCGTCACGTTCGCCCAGACCCATATAGGCAATCCGGGCCGGGAGACCCTGGAACTGAATATATTGCCGAGCCAACGTAAACCACCTCCGCAAAAGGGGATTATCCCCAAACATATCGAGGGCGAGTTGATCGAGTTGGTATAATTCTTCCGGTTTGCCGGACAATACGGCCCACCTGAATGGACCTTTGCCTTCACAGAATAAATCGCGCAAATAGGCCGGCACGTATCCTAAAATTTCAAAGGCGTCGGTTACGCCCTGATCAAACGCTTCACGCCGAATGTTATTGCCATAATCAAAAGTTTGGGCCCCTGCACGCTGCAGCACCAACATATTTTCGACGTGGTGGGCAATAGACTGCCGGGCTTTTTGCAGGTATTGGCTCGGGTCTTCAGCACGCAGAATCGTGGCTTCCTCCACAGTCAATTCATCGGGAATATACCCGACCAACGGATCATGGGCCGCAGTTTGATCCGACAAGACATCCGGCGTAATCCGTTCCGCCACAAGGTATTGCAATAATTCATTGGCGTGGCAATGCACCCCAATAGAGAGTGCGCGTCCTTCCGCCTTGGCCTGTAACGCGATGTTCACGGCTTCGGGGATACTCTCCAACCCAACATCCAAATACCCTGAATCCAAACGCTTTTGAATGCGGCGTGCATCCACTTCGGCCAATAACGCCACCCCATCAAGCATTTTCACAGACAGAGGCTGAGCGCCCCCCATGCCCCCTAACCCCGCCGAAACATAGAGGCGTCCGCGCAGTGTACCGTCAAAATGCTTGGTCGCTAACGCCGCTAGGGTTTCAAACGTTCCTTGAATCACACCTTGACTCCCGATGTAAATCCACGATCCTGCGGTCATTTGACCGAACATGGTTAAACCCATTTGCTCCAGCCGGTCAAATTCCTCAAGCGTCGCCCACTTCCCCACAAGATTAGCATTGGCAATCAGCACACGCGGCGCCCCCGGCTGCGTCTTAAAGACGCCGACCGGCTTTCCCGATTGAATGAGGAGCGTTTCATCATTGTCCATGGTCAGCAAGCTTTCCACAATTTTGTCATAAGCGGGCCATGACCGGGCCGCCCGCCCGCGTCCGCCGTACACAATGCGCTGCGCCGGATTTTCCCCAACTCGCGCATCCAAGTTGTTCATGAGCATCCGCAATGCACCTTCTTGCCCCCATCCTTTACAGTGAAGCTCGGGGCCAGTGGGGGCTTGAATTTCGCTATGACGCATAAAATCCTGCATTAACAAAGACCTCCTTCAAGATGTGTCAAACTCTTTATTGCCCGCTCCAGCGCGTGCTCACATTTTGGACCTGCTGAAACAACTCGTTGGCATCTACTGTGACAAGCTCGCCGTCTGTAACCACCGCCCGTCCGCCCACCACGACATGCCGAATAGCTTCTGGACTCATGGCGTACACAATATTGGCTAGCAGCGTTTGGGGCAACCACGGTAACAACGAGACATGCGTTAAGTTCACCGCCACGAAATCAGCCAAACGGCCTACCGCGATGTCTCCGGCGTTCACCTGAAGCATCTGCGCCCCAGCTGTGGTGCCCATCGCCCATACGGAGGACGCGTCCAAGGCGGTAGCATCCAAGGTGTGGACTTTTTGTAGTAAAGCGGCCATTCGCATTTCTTCAAAAATGCTCGCGCGGTTATTGCTACATCCCCCATCCGTACCTAGGCCCGCTGTCACCCCGGCCGTTCGTAGCGCTCCTAGGGGCGTCACTCCGTCTGCCAAAAACATATTGCTAGATGGGCAATAGGCAAGGTGAGCCTTGGCTTCGCCCAATAGGGCAATATCGTCAGCATTGGCCCATGTTAAGTGAATCGCAATCATGCGGTCGTCCAGCGCGCCCATTTGCTGCAAATGCGCGACCGGCGTAAGGCCCGTACGCGCTTGACACTCTTCGACCTCGAAAGGCTCTTCGGCGACATGAATATGCCAAGGCGTATCCATCTCACGCGCCAGGGCTACCCCGGCCTGAATCATCTCGTCCGATGCCCCGTGCACACTGTGCGGCGCAGGATGAATGGATACCGTCGGATTCCCTTGATATTTGACCGCCAGCGCCCGCGTGCGCCTTATGGCTTCTTCTGGCGTCTCCCGGTAAGCGGCAGGTGCTCCCTCCCAGTCATAAAACGTCCGGGCTAAGACCAGCCGAATACCCACGTCAATGGCAGCCTGAATCACCGCCTCATCATTTTCAAGGCCGTGGGAATGGACGTAAAAAAAGTCTGCGACGGTCGTAATCCCATGCCGCAGCATTTCGCTAAAGGCCAGCTTAGCGCCCCAGTAAATTGCTTGAGCGTCTAAGTGTGGCGTGACCCGGTACAGTGCTTGATCGCGCCAGACTAAGAAGGGTTCATCCACAGCTAAACCGCGCAATAAATGTTGAAAGGAATGCGTATGCGTATTCACGGTGCCCGGCACCATAGCCAAGTGCGGCCAATGACAAGACGCCGCATGCGGATATTGGGTTGAAATTTTCTCCTTGGGGCCAACCGCGACAATGAGGCCGGTCGTTGAACTGACCACGACGCCAAAGGCCGGCACAAATGCCCCTTGATACCATAGCCACTCAGGATAATAAGCCACGAAAGCGTCTATCACCGGATTCCCTCCTTAGCCAGCGTTTCATCCCACTGCACGAGAAAGTCGGTGAGCACCTGCTGGGCCGCGAGAATATCATCCTGTGCACAATCTTCATCAGGACAGTGGCTTTTCCCATTGTTGCGGATAAAGAGCATCCCCGTTGGCACACGGCGGGCCATATGCGCCGCGTCATGGCCGGCCCAGCTCGCCATAACCGGGGCCGCCATCCCATGGTGGGCAATGGTTTCAGCCAATAAGGTTTGCACGCTTTGATCCATGGGACTAGGCGGCTGGTTCAATATCACATGACGACTCGCCGTAATTTGGTGGGTGCGGCTCCATGCTTCTACCGCCTCCCAATACCCTTGAGCGACCTGTTGCAAAAGGTCCAGGTCGGGCGATCGCCATTCCACGATAAATTCGACCCGAGAGGGCACAATATTCACCGCGTTTGGATAAACGTCCACAAATCCCACGGTGCCCGTGACTCGGCCCGCATAGCGGGCCAACCACTGCTGAAAAATCATCATAACCTGCGCAAACGCTTGCACGCTGTCGCGTCTGAGCGCCCAAGGTGTCGTCCCGGCATGATTTTGCTCGCCCACTAACGTCACGGCGTGCCGGATAATCCCCGTAATCGTGGAGACTACGCCCAGAACTTCCCCGCTGTCTTGCAGGCGTGGCCCTTGTTCGATATGCGGTTCTACAAAGCCCCGGACATCGTCCAGTGACAAATCGTAAGCATCAGGACTGGCCCCTGCGTCCTCAAGGGCCTTCATGACAGGCCGACCCTCATCATCCGTGACCGAGACAATATCTTCCCATGACAAAACCCCCGTTAAAAGGCGGCTCCCCAAGGTAGACAACCGAAACGCGTTGGGTTCTTCGCCGGTAAACACTAAAACGGCCAACGTATGTTCGGGGGCATATCCGGACTCCTTTAAGCTCTGAATCGCTTCAAGCGCCATCAGTACCCCAAGCGCCCCGTCATAGGCACCCCCGTGAGGCACCGTATCCAAATGTGATCCCACGGCCAACACCCCAGGGCGCTTGCCGGGGTAACGCGCCCATATATTGCCCGCCGCATCAACGTGCAGGCTAAGCCCTGCCTGCTGAGCTTCTGACACAAACCACTGGCGCGCATCAATCTCCGCCGTGCTGCCAAACGGGCGGGTAATACCGCCTTGAGGATCTTCGCCAATCACGCGCAATTGCTCTATACGCGATAACAAGCGCTGTGAAGAAATCTCGGACATCCATCCATCTCCTTGTGCTCAATGATGCGGGCGCGTCCAGTACACCCCTAAACGCTGATCGCGCTCCTCAAGCTGCTCCAAGCGCTCACGCACCACTGGAATCCGCTGTGCAACTTGCCGAGTCAGGTAATTCACCAAGAACATAGGGGCCACGTAAGAATCGAAGAGCGAAGCATTGGAGACCGGCACGACGAGCGCCGGATCAGCCCAGGCCATGGCTGGCGACATCCAACGGTCGGTAATCGCCGCCACCCGTACGCCACCCTTTCTCGCCTCCTCCAACCACTCCAACAATACGCGGGGATAGCGCGGAAACACCCACCCAATAATCAAAGTCTCGGGTGTTGGCGAAAAATTATCCCATGCCACTGAGCCCGGCGTCGCTACCTCAATGCCGTTTCTAACTTTTCCCAAGCAATAGGCGGCATAAGGAATAAGAGTGCTAGAAATACGCGCTCCCGCCAGCACGACCCGCTCTGCCTTGGCCACAAGATCAACAAGCTGGGCCACCGCTTCGCTCTCCAGAATTTCCGGCAACTGCTCTAAGTTGGCAATCTCTTGCAGTAACAAGGGATCAGCACCTTCGGGAAGACTGGGACGCAGGTACACCGTTCGTTCCGGTGCTTTCCACTCCTCTCGGACCACATTCTGCAAAGTGCGCACGAAGTCGCCATACCCCGCAAATCCCATAGCTGTACAGAAGCGCGTAATAGACGCCTGACTTACCCCTGTCTGTTTCGCTAAATCCGCCGAGCTCATGAATGAAACATCGCGCAAATGTGTGGACAGATACTCAGCAATTTGTTGATTCGTGGCAGAGTCGTCAGAAACGTGATGAATCAGTTCTGTGAATGACTCCATTGTTACGTTCTTATCTATCTGACGAATTATATCATTCACCTTCCTATTTTCTACGATTGACTCTAACCATCTATATTTTAGCATATAAATCAGGATATTCGAGAAAACATCTTGTGACTTTTCCCTAAAACGTCGAAATACTCTTGTGTTTTAGCAACCACATAGTAACATTTTGTATATAACCATTTACACATTTATCTTATCGTGATTGAACTCTTTCACACACCAGTATTTATGGTACAGCAAATTCCAAAAGGAGTGAGCCTATGAAAGTAGAAGTTCGGTCGATTGACTACATTCCGGAATCCGAACGTCATGGCAAGGTTAGCAATCTGTTCTTTATATGGTTTACATCAAACATGCAGATAACGACCATCGTCACAGGCGCATTGGGTATCGTTCTAGGCCTCAATTTAACCGGGACATTGCTAGCTATTGTAATAGGCAACGCGCTGGGCGCCATCTTCATGGCGTATCACTCCGCACAAGGTCCCAAATTAGGAATCCCGCAGATGATTCAAAGCCGTGCCCAGTTCGGGTTTTATGGTGCGATCCTTCCTCTTCTTTTGGTGCTTATGATGTACTTAGGATACTTTGCTACGAGCGCAGTGCTTGGGGGACAGGCTCTTGCGGGCTGGCTCGGGATGCCGATCGACGTGGCCATTATCCTTGTCAGTGCGATTAATGCCCTGCTCGCGATAGTAGGTTACGACTTGATTCACCACTATGAGCGGTGGGCCGGATATCTCTTTGCCATTGTCTTCGTGATTCTCACCGTCAAACTATTAAACATGCTGCCCCACCACTACACGCCCAGTGGTCATTTCACATGGAGCACGTTCTTACTCGCCATATCCATCTCAGCCACATGGCAAATTACTTATGCGCCTTATGTAGCCGATTACTCGCGCTATTTACCCACGACGACATCAATCCGACAATCTTTTTTGTACACATATTTCGGTTCCGTCATTGGAACAGTTTGGATGATGTCCCTTGGTGCTATAGCCATAAGTTTCGCGGCTAAAGCATTCAATGCCAATTCCGTGTCGTTTGTGGCTAACCATATTGGGGGATCACTCTCCAACATTGTGTTCCCCGTGATTATTCTGGGCATTATAGGAGCCAATGTCTTGAATCTTTATGGTGTTTTTATGTCAACTACAACTACTCTCAACGCCATTAAGCCCTGGAATTTCCACGTGTCATCACGCATCACTATCGTCTTAGCCGCAGCGGTCCTTGGCACCTCTTTAGCCATTTGGGGTCAAGGTAACTTTCTTAATAACTACGGGAACTTTCTCTTAATCATTTTGTATTTCCTCGTGCCGTGGACCGCTATCAATTTGACTGACTTTTATTTTGTCCGTCATGGCCACTACGACGTGCCCTCCATCCTTCATGTCGGAGGACAATACCCTCTATTCAATTTCAGAACCCTAATCACCTTCTTTGTAACAATCGCTATAGAAGTCCCATTCATCAACACGACGCTCTATGAAGGGCCTTTGGCCAAATTGTTAGGAGGGGCCGACATTTCCTGGATCGTGGGTCTGATCGTTGCCTCTGTCTTGTATTATGCGTTGATGCGCCCCATACAGCGAAAAGACTCCCATCAATCCATCCCCGAAGCCACTGCCACGGACTAACGGGTCTATCCTCATTGATAAGGAGGACGATAATGAGCCGAGACTTTCTGCACCACCGTGCAATCTGGAAAGACAAAATCGCCATCGTAACCGGTGCCGGCCGAGGCATATGCGTCGACCAACCCATCTGGAATCACTTAGCAGGCAAAATTGGAGCAACAGATTCCCTGAAATGTGCCTACTATACGACTAGACGTTCTCTTGGCTTTTCTTTAGGCAGCATTGAAGCTTGCATTGAGGCATCACTGAAGGGAGCAATAGGAGAATGAATTCAGCCCCGAACTATAACGTCTCACGAGCATGCCATACAATTGCTCCGGGCGAAGCCGAAGGTCCGGCACTCGTTTCGGCCGATGACATCTGTTTCTACCTATGCGATCCCAGTACCGGCCAAGTCATCGAAGAAGGCCACGCTCTTTATGGCCTAAGCGTGGCCAACAAAGTGCTAGTTTTTCCGGGAGGAAAGGGCAGTTCCGTAGTGCAAACCGATGGGCTCTACCAATTAGCCCTACATCACAATGCACCGGCGGCACTAGTAATCGAGAACCCCGACACCGTTTTGGTGGCCAGCTGTATTATTTTGGAAATACCCCTTGTGGACCGTGTTGACGCAGCTTTTTACCAGGATGTCCACGCCGGCATGCCCCTCAAAGTAGAGGCTAACCAGGGCCGAATTCGCTATGACATTTAAAGACTCCGTCATACCTCCGACAGACCTATCAACCCTATTTTGCCGGATATTGCCAGCAGCGCGCATTATTGCCGACCGCGCCCGCTTAACCCCCTACCAATACGATGGCAGCGCACGAGGACCTTTGCCGAGCCTCGTGCTCCTGCCCCAAACACGTGCGGAATTCCATGCCTGTATGATGCAGTGTATCTCGCATGCCATTCCCTTTATTATACGAGGGTCCGGGACAAACCTTTGTGGTGCCACCGTGATTGTGAAGACAGGCGTCATAATTTCTACCGCCCTATTGCGGGATGTCGAACCGTTCAGCAAAGAGGACCTCGTGCTAAGTGCTGAGCCCGGTGTTCTGACAAAAAGCCTTGAAGCCGTCTTACAACCCCTTGGCTTATTTTATGCACCCGATCCGGGGAGCTACCATGTGTCAACACTGGGCGGCAACTTTGCTCAAAATGCAGGAGGAATCCACAGCATTCGCTATGGGGTGACAACCCATCATGTTTTGTGTGCCCACGTTCTGATGGCCGATGGTTCCACGTTGGATACCCCGCCGACCGCTGATTACCGCTCCGTACTTGATATCACCGGGCTTCTTGTCGGATCTGAAGGAACATTAGCCATTGCCGAATCGATAACGGTGTCTCTTCTTCCGCAAGCCCCTGCCGCGGCAACTTTCCTAGCAGCTTTCGAAAGCATCACGCAAGCCACGGCATCCGCGACCGCGCTCATTGCGCGTGACGTACCGGTCGTTGCCCTGGAGCTCATGGACCGCCCGTCCATGGATATCGTCATGGCGTATACTCACGCGCAATATCCACCAGATGCCGCAGCCATTCTTCTCATTGAAATCGAAGGACATGATTCTGAGTTAGCAGAATTGGCTCAAGGGCTTTCAGTCCTTTTAACAGAGCACGGAGCCAATCTTATTAAGATCGCAACCGATAGGGCATCTTGTCAGACCCTGTGGGAGGGTCGCAGAGCGCAATATGGTGCCGCTGCTCGGCTAGCTCCAAGAGTGTGGGTTCAAGATATTGTGGTGCCTCGTCCCGAACTTGGGAAGATGATGGAACACGTCTTACGCATTAGTGAGCGTTACAACGTTAAAATTTTCACTGTGGCCCACGCGGGTGATGGGAATTTACATCCCGACATTGCCTATGACCCAAAGGATGCGGAGGAAGTTTCTCGAGTTCAAGAGGCCGTCTCGCATTTACTCACCCGCGCAGTAGCCTTAGGCGGATCCATATCGGGAGAACATGGTATTGGTAAGGAAAAGCTCGCCTATATGCCTCTCATGTTCACGACTCACGAAAGAAGATTAATGGAGGAAATCAAGAACGCGTTGGACCCCCAAAATGTACTGAATCCCGGCAAAGCCATCTCTACGGAACGAACTACCCAGTTCACTGAACCTAAGCGGGTCATGGATTTGGCGCGGCGTGATATCCAGACTCGCATTTTAGATTCTCAAGAGCCCGGATCGTGTCTTATCACTGGACATAATCTGCGCCTCCAACAAATGGGGTACAAAACTCCAAGTCGCGCCATTACCACCCGACATCTCAACCATGTACTTGACATAGACCAAGACAATTTTACAATCACAGTCGACGCGGGGATAGAGGCCTGCGAAATTGCTGAGAGGCTAGCTGCTTACGGCATGGTCATCGACGGCTTAAGCCTTCACACTCATGATACGATAGGGGGCCTCATCGCCGCCAACACACGACACTGGCGGCACGGATACGGCCGGGAATGGCGCGATGTTGTCTTGCAAATGCAATGGATCGATGGTCGAGGACGATTGATGCAATTTGGGAGCCATACGATGAAAAATGTGGCCGGCTATGATGTGGCTAAACTCATGATCGGGTCATGGGGTAAACTGGGCGTCATTACGCAAATGACATTACGTGCAAGGCGCGGCAATTCTCCCGTTTATATGGGCACCATCGACAACCTGTCTCCACTCGTGTTGCTCGACATGGCTCTTGCTATTTCTACGGCGTATGACCGTCCCCACAGCCTGATTCTTCGCAGATGGAATAAAAACGTAGAACTCGTGCTTGTGGCTCTAACCGTGCATCAGGTCGAGTATGCGCAATGGCAGGCATTTCAGTACGGCACACAAGTATCGTGGGAACCGGTCGCGGATTATGAAGACACGATCGACCAGGAACGTTTGTTGCTTGCGGAACACGCTGCAAAACACGGCGCCTTCTACGAAGGCGGACTGCTCCGTTCGCGATTAAAAGACCTATTACTCCAAATCCGCGATTCTGACTCTTTTACCGTTCTGATGGACTTATCCAAGTCTGATCATCGTTAATCAATTGATCAAACGGAGCCACCTTCCTGTGTCATCATGCCACCGCTTCTTAGGGCCATTGGCCGGTCGTCCACGGGCGGGCACTCCACAGGCTGTCACCGAGCAGGTCTGCCGTCAGGCAGACACGGGTGAGGAGCTCCTCACCGAACTCTCGGCCACGTTTCGCAAATTGATCGCCGCATTGATGTCGCGGTCGTGGTGTGTGTGACATTCTGGGCACGTCCACTCCCGCATAGCGAGCGGCATTTTCGGCATTTTGTATCCACACGCGGAACACGTTTTGCTGCTCGGATACCAACGGCTCACGATGACCACCGTTTTCCCGCATTGGGCCGCTTTGTATGCGAGTTGCCGACGGAATTCCCCAAAGCCCATATCAGCAATCGCCCGGGCGAGAGGATGATTTTTGAGCATCCCGGCGACGTTCAGGTCCTCGATGGCAATGACATCGAAGCGCTGCACAAGATCGGTGGTCAGTTGGTGTAACGCATCCGCCCGGATATTCGCAATCCGCGCATGGAGTCGGGCCATGCGCCGCTGCGTCTTTCGCATATTCTGGGACAAGGGCATGGGCATCCCTTTCGGGGTGGGCTGGCCGGGCTGAAGCCCGGCGCGGACTTTGGCGACTTCCATCTGGCGACTGAATTGTTTCGATAACCGACGAAGCTGTGCCAAGGCGTCCGCATAGGCTTTCGGTCCCACGATCTTCTCTCCGGTCGAGAGCGTCGCCAACGCCGACACGCCCAAATCCACGCCGACTACCGCTTGGCTTTCGCGGCGGACACTGGGGGGATCGGGAAGTTCGACGGTGACGCTCAAAAACCAGCGATCAGCGGTCCGCGACACGGTGCCTGCTACCACTGTGCCGATAAATCGCAACGGTTCGTGCATGCGCACCCAGCCTAATTTGGGAATATGCACTTTTTGCCCTTTGACCGTGAATGGGTCGTTGGTGAGCGTAAAGCTGTCGTGTCGGCCCTTTTTCTTAAACGTGGGATACTCGGCGATCCCCGCAAAGAAATTCTTGAACGCTTGACCCAAGTGCATAATCGCCATCTGGGGGGCGTTCTTGGTAACCTCCAGCATCCAGGGGAAGGCGTCGCGCTTGAGTGCATTGAGTTGACGCCGCAGAGCGGCTTCGGTCGGCTTGGGCAACGTAGGATCGGCTTTCCATGCGTCGAACTGTTGTTGCCACTGATCCAAGGCCCCATTGTACGCGAAACGGGCCGTCCCGGCGGCCTTGCGGAAATACGTCTCTTGAACGTTATTCGGGTCGAGCGCAATCTTATGGGCCAGAATCATGATGACGCCTCCTCCACGGCGTGTTTCACGCCGTCGAGCAATTTTTGGTTCTTGCGGGAGCGGCTGCCGTAGAGCCGAGCCGAAAACACGGTGATTATTTCGAGGACGTCTTGAGCCAGCTCTTCCTCAAAGGTCGTGTCCTCGCCTTGATTGAGAATCACCACCTCCACCTGCTTGGCTTCGCAGATCGCAAAGACGAGCTCCGCCCCAAAGCGCACGAGACGGTCCTTATGGGTCACAACCAGCCGACCGACCCGGTCGGCGAGGATGTCATTTAAGAGGCGCTTGAGACCC
Source organism: Sulfobacillus thermotolerans (assembly GCA_002951815.1). Classification (GTDB taxonomy): domain Bacteria; phylum Bacillota; class Sulfobacillia; order Sulfobacillales; family Sulfobacillaceae; genus Sulfobacillus; species Sulfobacillus thermotolerans. The sequence continues at coordinate 2,063,037 of CP019454.1, read as the reverse complement.
TTTTTGTGATAATTCATCCCGGATCCGAGATCCGCCACGACCTCAAAGGTCCACCCTTGACGGGCACAATAGATCTCCAGCACGTGCTTTTGCCGCTCCAGATCGTCTTTCTGGTCGTGGCTCGATACGCGGGCATAGGCGACGGTTTTGCGACGCGGGCTGCGTCGGTGAAACTGGTCAGGTCGCAACCGGGCCAAGTCGTAACGCCGATACCCACCCGCTGTGCGTTCATCGGGCAACAACGTTCCTTCGTGTTCCCATCGACGTAACGTCGATGGGGTCACACCTAAAAATTCCGCCGCTTCACGAATGCCGACAAGTTTTCTATGCATACCTAAATTATACAATAATGGGTAACCATAGGTAAACTTTTAGCAAACTGTTAAAACCCTCTTTCTTGGCACTGGATCGTGGGAAGTATACGCGGCTCATGTATTGTCTCAGACTCTGCCAGGATTAACCCGCCAGGTACTACGAGGGCATGCCAAGGTCATGGCCTACCACGAATGGCGACCCTTTATTGAAAAGATCGAACGACTATGGGATCCGCGAAAGCTATTTGTGTCACCTTGGCAATGAAAGACGATTATCTCCTTCACTCGGGAACGCAGATGTTTGACCCATTTTGATATATTTTTCTCATTGCTTGCCAGGCTTAAGGCCACGGCCCATCAAGACAAAAGCTCATAGACCTTACTTTATCAAGCATTTTTACGTGTTGATTTGCGAGGGACACTCTTGCGATCACTCCTGGTCATGATGATAATTGTAATAAAAAGGAGTCCTTATGAATCCGCTTCTCATAGACTTTCCCAACGCTTTTGAAACAGAACGCCTGCTCATCCGAAGTCCATTATCCGGGGACGGTCTCATGGTCAATGAGGCCATCGTCGAATCCTATGAGGAGCTCAGGCAGTGGATGCCGTGGGCCCACACGCTACCGTCGGTATCCGACTCAGAAAGCAATGTCCGCCAGGCCTCTGCTGAATTTTTACTCCGCAAGAACTTACGCCTGCATCTTTTTCTCAAATCGTCAGGCCAGTTTGTTGGCAGCAGTGGTCTGCATAATCTCAATTGGGAGGCCGGATGTTTCGAGATCGGTTATTGGCTTCGTACCTCCGCAGTGGGCCAAGGGCTGATGACTGAAGCTGTTCAAGGCATTGTAGACTGGGCGGCTCACCATTTAGATGCTAAGCGGCTTGAAATTCGTTGTGATCCCCGCAACCACCGTAGTCAACACGTAGCCGAACAGGCCGGATTTCATCGCGAAGCTGTGCTTCATCAAAATACGCGGGATCCCCAAGGTCTTTTGCGAGACACACTCATCTATGTCATGTTGCGGTTACCCAAAGGTACCTGGGGCTATCCTTATTAAACGACGCATTGTCTCTAATGACATGGATTCTTGCTCTTATTGCACTATCAACGCCCTGGAGATATTAACCGGTCCAGCAGGATACGCCGCTTCGACGTCGGGTGGCGTGCGAAAATCCAGAGTCCTAGGGAGCTGCTGTCCATTAGAGAACATCTCGCTAGAAGCAAAGGTCGCCCGCGGTCGGCTACGCAATTTCAGCAGATAAATCAACTCCTTTTTGACGAGGCTTGACCAAGATTGAATCATGGCGTTGCCGTAAGGCGCTGAATTAGTTTTTCACAGAACAGCTAGATCATCCCCTGTCAAGCTAAAGGGCACCGACCGGTTTGCATTCTCCTACCCCGTGCCATAAAACGAAGGCATCCGGGTTGCACGAAACTTAAACTGTGCCTACTCCCAATACTCTTTCCCCGCTTAAATCGTTCCAAACAACGGCTCGACCGCAATATCATTGCGTTCCATTAATTTTGTCCCTTTTTTCAGAATCATGTCCGGATTGTCTACGCGCGCCGCTTTTTCGGCGAATAGAAATTGACGGCCGTTGTCAATTATGCTAGCTTATTCTAGTATTCTATTGCACTATTGAATTATGGAGGAATAGGATGGATCCGGACCGAGTATTCAAAGAAGCGATTTATGAACAAATTGCGCGTGTAGGGCGAGCCGTAGCGCATCCCCGCCGACTGGAATTGCTGGATCTCCTGTGCCAGGCGCCGATGAGCGTGGAAACATTAGCCCAGAAGAGCGCGATGTCCATTGGAAGCGCCTCACAGCATCTGCAGCATCTCAAAGAAGCGCAACTCGTCCGCGTGGAACCCCGGGGACCAGCTCGTATCTATCATCTTCACGACGCTGCCGCTTGTGATCTCTTTCGCAGTTTGCGCGGACTGGCGGAACGTTACTATGCCGACGTCAAGGCGGTGACCGAGACATTTCTTCATGACCGGGAGGCCCTGGAACCGCTCGATACCCGGACCCTGCAACAGCGGATGGATGATGAGGACTTAGTGCTCTTGGATGTTCGCCCCCCTGACGAGTTTGCAGCGGCGCACTGGCCTGGAGCGTGGTCTTTGCCCTTGGAGGAGTTGGTCGAGCGCCTTGAGGAATTGCCGCGCGACCGTACAGTAGTAGCTTATTGCCGAGGACCATATTGCGTGCTAGCCCTGCATGCCGTGGAAGTGTTGCAACAGCACGGATTCCAGACAATCCGGCTGGCCGAAGGAGTGGCTGATTGGCGCGCCCAAGGGCTTCCTGTGTCGCAAGGCCAAGATCTCGCCTAAGACGCCGTGTTCCGGCTAGGGCCAGCACACCCGTTGTCTATCCAGCAAATGTGCATGATTCCTTTACACCGTCTAGTGTTTTATTCAAATGGGATGAGGCATTGCTGGCACGGCTCAAAGAAACTTTTACGGAGAGCCATTGCCCGCCATTCACGCCAAGCGCGAGCAAGGTGGCATTGGAACATGACTGGCGGCCGTAATGGTGGTAGCCTCGCTCTTGGCGGGATGACCTCAGCACGAAGGTTGTCATGTAGCGTCCCTTAACACGGAGCATCGTGGGCACCTGACTATTTAGGAAAGAGGTCAAAGATGATTTCTGAACACACGGTCACTGAGATGCCTATTTATCTAGATTACAACGCCACGACACCATGTTTGCCGGAGGTTGTGGCAGCTATGACCCCCTATTGGAGTGAGCACTTTTTCAATCCTTCCTCTTCCTATCCCGAAGCGATGGTAGCACGCAAGGTTGTTGAGAACGGACGGGCTGCTTTGGCCGCTCTTCTCGGTACGGATCCCGCCCGCATCATCTTTACCAGCGGCGGCACAGAAAGTAATAATATGGCTCTGCGCGGAGCCTGGACATACTGGCAGGCGACACGCCCCCGCATTCTTATCTCCGCCATCGAACATCCGGCAGTGCTAGAGACAGCTTTGGACTTGCAACACCTCGGTGCCGAGATTGTCACCATCCCTGTGGACGCTCAGGGAGTAGTCCGGCTTGATGCGTTGAGGGAGGCGCTTGATGACCGCACAGCCTTGGTCAGCGTCATGCTCGCCAACAACGAAATCGGCACCCTGCAGCCCGTAGCTGAGATCGCACACTTAGCGCACGCAGCTGGCGCCTGGATGCACACAGACGCAGCCCAGGCCGTGGGAAAGATTTCCGTTAATGTAGAGGCTCTCGGAGTCGATCTCTTAACAGTCGCAGGACATAAACTGTATGCGCCCAAGGGAATCGGCGCCCTGTATATTCACAACGGATTGCCCCTTCCCCCGTTCCTCACCGGAGGCGGCCAGGAGCGCGGATACCGGAGTGGAACGGAACCCGTCGCACTAATAGCTGGACTGGGAATGGCAGCAAGACTCGCCCAAGATTGGCTGGCAACGAGTGGGCCTTTGCAGCAAGCCGCATTACGCGATGCGTTGGAAGCGCACTTATTGAAGAGCATCCCCGCACTGCGAGTCTTCGGGCAAGAGGTGCTCCGCCTTCCCAATACCTTGGCACTAGCCCATCCCCGCTGGCCAGGAGCGTCCGTCCTTGCCGCATGTCCCGCGATCCGCGCTGGCACTGGGTCAGCATGCCATCATTCCTCCGACACAGGCTCTCCTGTGCTACGCGCCATGGGTATTGCTCCTAACCTGGCCCTTGGACTGGTACGGCTGAGTCTGGGAAGAAGCACTACGCAGGCTGAGTTGGCTATCGCTGGTCAATCGCTGATTTCGGTGCTGCAGACGCCTGCTCCTGGATGGTGAAAATTCTCGCCGCCATTGGCTCTTCTAGTCACACCGACCCTATTAGAATCGCTGTGCGCTGCTGACTAAAGATGGTTGAACAGACAAAGGGGACGAATATCACGATGGCGCTTTTCGATAAAAAGGCAGAACATTATGATGATTTTTGTCAGACGCCTTTGGGTGCATTTGTCGACACAGTGGAACGGAAACTGGTTCGAGAATTAATGAATCCCCAAGCAGGGGAAAACCTAGTTGACCTAGGATGCGGAACGGGTTCTATCACGGTCGATTGGGCGTCCCTGGGCTGTCATATGACCGGTGTGGATGAATCCGCAATGATGTTGGCAAAAGCGCGTGCCAAGCCCGTGCGTCAAGGTACTGCCGACTATATCCAAGCAGATTTGGCGCGTTTGCCATATCCCTCCGCTTATTTCCATGGGGGGCTACTCCAAGTTACTCTGGAGTTTGTTCAAGAGCCTGCAGCCGTGCTGCAGGAGGCCGTGCGGGTAATTAAGCCAGGCGGCCGGCTAGTCATCGGTTTAATAAATGCCAGCGGGCCTTGGGCTCGGTACTATCAAGAAAGGGCCAAAACCCATTCATCGTCCGTATACCGCCGTGCGCATTTTTTCACCCAATCGACCATCGACCAGTTGCTGCGGACTTTCCCCTCCGCAGTACGGGGCGGTCTTTACATCGGCCCCACAGAATTTCTTTCCGAAGCGCAGGGTTGGCTTATCGAGCGCAGACGGACCGCAGAGCGTCCTCTAGCCGAGGCAGGGTTTCTTGTTCTGCGCTATGATCTGGATCAAGAAGCGGAGGTCCGCAAGACGTGACCGCACTAGGACGCCACAATACCCGCGAAATCCGCCACACCGCCATCATATGGAGCATAGCACACGCGATAAATGACGGTTATCCCACACTGTACCTAGCATTGCTACCGGTATTGATGGTGCGTTGGCACTTTGGCGTTGCTCAAGCTGGTCTCCTTGCCGGGTTCCTGACCTTGACCACCCAGGCCATGCAACCTCTGTGGGGTTGGTGGGCTGACCGTTTAGGAGGTCCTTGGTTTATCGTAGGAGGCTTGGTCGCTGGAAGCGTGGGCAATGCCTTAGGACTGGCGTGGGCTCCATCATATGCGGTATTTGCACTGGCTTTAATGCTGGCAGGCCTTGGCAATGCTGCATTTCATCCGCACATGGCCGCCCTCGTCACACAAACCGATTCGACGGACAAAGGACGAAAAATGAGTGGATGGATGGTCAGCGGCATGATCGGACATGCCCTAGCGCCTCTGGTGGCCGTGGCAATGTGGCAATGGGAAGGAAAGTGGGGTCTAACAGCCATGGCAATCCCTGGCGTGTTGGCGGCGGGAATTCTGTATCAGTCAGCTCGCAAGCTAAAGCGACCCGCGGCAACCGTCAAACCACACGCGCGTGAAGCCTTGAGAAATGCATGGAACAGAGGACGCGCCTTTTTCCTTATGATTGTTCTTCGCAATTTAGGCACAGCGAGCCTTTTGACACTGCTGCCAATCTTCTGGACTCACAGAGGGGGAGCCTTGTCTCAAACGGGATTATTACTTAGTATAGTTTACGCTGCTGGCATGATTGGCAATCTAATGGGAGGCCGACAATCAGACCGTTGGGGACCGCGTCCCATATTAGTCATCTCCTTGTTGGGTGCCGCGGGAGCAGCTCTAGGTTGGCCATTAATCTCGGGCACAAAGGACATCTTCTGGTTCGCAGTCGCCGTCTGGGGGTTTATGATAAACGGAGCCGGAGCCGTGCTGTTGGTCTATGGTCAGTCACTGTTTCCAGGACGCGCGGGCATGGCGTCGGGATTGACGCTTGGACTAGGAAATACCATTGGAGGATTTGGCGCCTGGGTTATGGGTCGTTTGGCGGAGAGCGGGGGACTCAGCTGGGCAGTTATCGCAGCCGCACTCTGTTTAGCCGCATCCATCCTCCCCGCAATCTGGCTTGCAGTGTAAAAGTCGCGGGAAATTGTGACAGTGTTGCCGCCGTCCTTCAATATCCCCAGAATAATGTAGAAGAGAAAATGTGCGCGTGGCACGAATAGAACAATAGACAACAAGGACGGTTTAGTCATCGTCCTTTATAGGCGCCTATCTTCGGAGATATTCAGATTCCACCACGATCGGCAAATGCCTATAGCCCACCCCCCCCCCACATTTCAGGCTTTATCGTCTTGTGTACGCACCATACCTCGCTAAATAACTCAGGTCGGATGCGGAGGCCCGGAGAAAAAAGCAAAAATGCGCTCACGTGAGAGCCTACCCGAGTTTTAAGATCCGGTCCGCCGGCCGGGATGCGCCGCTACCTACAAAAAGACGGTCTGGATGCGCCGCACATCTTTCATCTATCGGTGGCGCGTCGTTTCCGGGACCCCTAACTCGCGGATCCCGGAAACGATTAACGTCTTGAGGTCCGTGACTAATTTCACCGCTTGTGGTTAAACGCGGCATCGCATTTTGTTGCCATGGCGTTCACCTCAATTGGAGTAAGGATATCATCCGCGAGTTCCAAGTATCCATGGAATAGACCATCCAACCGGCCGCGTCATTTCGCGCGAATTCATTCCCGAAGGCCTTGCAATACTCATCAGTGTCAGACCTACCATAAAAGTGCCTCTGCTCTCGTAGATTCTACAATCCGGAACACCTGGGTTGCTAAAGGATGGATTCCTTAATGAGAAGACCTTTGAATATTACGGGTTGCAAAAGGAACAACTCGCCGCAGGCGCTACCTGCAACCCATCACTTCGCGGGTATTGTTCACGGTAGGTGCACACCGCGCAGCCAAACACCTCTTCACTAATGAGCTGGGTAGGAAGCCCACATTGCTCGCAGGGCAGACCTTTGACCACGTCGACCACGCCAAATCCCGGTGCGTGACAGGAAGGACAACGCGATGCGAGCCGTCTGCCTAACTGGGCCGCTAACGCATTTAGGACGCGCTGCCGCATGGGATTCACATGCGCTCGCATATCCGTCTCTACTTGAGCCATCCCATCTGCCGATGCTGCGCTGCATAAGGCGACAGCATTGCGAAGGCTAGGCACATCAGAGATCCCCTTGAACAATAAATCCGGTTGAAATCCCGAGTGTGGCCGCACAATCAGCGCATGCGAAGGAAATTGCACCTGGGTTAAAAATTCTTGCAGGTCATCCACAGATTTCGCCGCCTGATGGCCATAATTGGTTTCGACACTCAGCGTTTGCTCAACAATTTCTATGCCTCGCTCTTGATCAATAAACGCGAGTAATTCATGATCCGACGGCACAAAAAGCAGCTGCGGATGAGGCCCAAAACTCCCCTCACTCGCCAAACCTAACGACAAGCCTGTCAATTCCATCCCCCACCGGGCTTTGCGTAACGCAACGTCCCGCGGTGTGCCATGTCGTTCAATTTCTCCACTAAACGTCCCCAACAAGTCCGTATCGATGTTTTCAGGAACATAGAGGTCCAATCCGACGGCTTGCTGTAAGGGTGGTCCCAATACGATTTCCTTTTGATGCTTGGTCGCTAACACCGCCTTCTGGCCCTGATAAGGGTGCGGTTCATATGGGTCACTCATTAACGCCCACGCTCCTCGCTTCTTAAGCCTTGCACCAACCCCGAAGCATTCTGATATCCGTCGTACGACTCATATGTCGCGACTATTATAGCGTACAAAAGGCAATGGGTGCTTCCTCTTCGGTTTTCCATGTGCGCTCTGACATTATTTCATGACACCAATCCTTGGCCTACCACGGGGAAATCGCTACGAAGAAGACTAGAGTAGAAATGACCGGCTGAGCGTGCAGTAGGAATTGTTCCCGCTGAGAGTACAAAACGAACAATCTTCACAAAGATTAGTCTTAGCGCCGCGCATCTAGACTCACCGCTATTCCTTCGAGTTCCAGTAAATGCGCTTTCACCTCTAACCCTCCTCGGTAGCCAGTGAGCGTTCCATTCTTGCCGATAACGCGGTGGCAAGGCACGACAATGGGCACCGGGTTGGCCCGGTTGGCGGCACCAACAGCCCTAACCGCTTGCGGTCTTCCAATCCGGGCAGCGATATCGGAATAACTTTGCACCGTGCCAAAGGGAATATCCCGCAACGCGTTCCAAACACGGCGTTGAAAGGTTGTGCCACGCATATCCACAGCACAGGTAAAGTGCTGACGCTGGCCGTTAAAATACTCCTGTAGTTGAGTCGTATATGGTGCAAGCGCTATGACATTGTGCTCGAGTACGGCCCCGGGAATATGCGCACCAATCCACTGTTCTAACGTAGCAAGCGTGTCATAGGGGAGCGTGATGGCACACAATCCGGACTCAGTCGCTGCTAAATACAACGACCAGTCCCCTTGATCTAGTCGGTCCCAATAGACGGCTTCTTGCACAACGTGCTTGGCCACAGCTTTCAAATCCCTTCTCCGAAATAACCTTCCCAACAAGGGGCAACCCCTGCCTCTACGCTTACGTCCCCATCGAATCAATGACTAGCCCACGTACCAACAGGTTTCCATGATGGGCTATGACCTTCCAAACTATTTTACGACATAAGCTTTCCATATCCATCAGAAAAGTTGGCCTATGATATCCTAAACTTACCAGTCGGACTCACAAAAAGGAGCGTGATCGTATGAACTTTAGCGGGTTTCCCTTGTTACCGTTTGCTGGATTCGGTTCGTTGGGTGTCTTCTTGGTCGCCGTGGTCGTCTTTGGCATTCCTGCTCTTCTGATGTGGCTCTGGAATCTCACCTTGCCAGACCTCTTTGGGTGGCCTCGTCTTCGCTATTGGCAAGCGTTTCGCTTGGAGCTGATTTGTGGCTTGCTCTTTGGGACTTTTCATATCATGTGAATTAGGCAAAATCCCTCACACTACGCATGAAACGGAGCATTTCCTGTGAACGAATCTCTAGCCACTCCTGTTTCTCATCCGAAACGCTCTTTCCAAGCGGTTGCCATCGCAGTGGCGCTTGCTTTGTCCCTTGCGGCGGGAGTTATATCCCTATGGCGTCTAGAAAGCTGGCACGCCACGGGCATGGACATGGCTTGGTATAGTCAAGCCCTGTGGCTCATCAGTCAAGGACACTGGCGCGCCTACGACACGGTGGTGGGATATCCCGCATTAGCAGACTCCGGCAGCTACATTCTTTATCCCTTAGGATTGCTCTATGGCTTAATCGGTCAGCCGGGCATCCTCATCGTTCAAACTCTTGCCCTGAGCACAGGCTTTTTGGGGATCTTTTATTACGCTCAAAAATATCAATTCACCGCATTCGATCTCATAGGCTGGCTACTCCTTTATGCCTTCTATCCCGCCGTGATAGGCCCTGCCTTTTTCGATTGGCATCCCGACGTCATGATGATTCCAGGATTCTTTCTGGCCATTTGTGCTTTTGAGAATAGGCGCCTTGGACTATTCGTGATAGGGCTCGTCATTGCCTCCGCGACCAAAGACGTCGGTGCCGCGGTGACCGCTGTTTTTGGCGTTGGTCTTCTGCTTCACAAGGAGACGCGTTACGGCATTATCGCTATCTTGATTGGATTAGGAACCGTGCTGCTCGATTTTTTCGTGGTCTTGCCCTGGATCTATCCCCATGGCGTCGTGGTCTGGACCGTTACCTATGGGTGGCTTGGAGTAGACCCCACGGCAGCCTTTCAACACCTTGTGTCACATCCCGGGCTCATTATCAAAGCATGGACCCGTCCCAACGTGGTTGCTGCCGTTGTCGTGCTTCTTCTGGCATTCGGCTTTGTTCTACCGCTGTGGAGCGCATTCTTCTCACCTTATGGACTTCCCATTTTATCCGTTTTCGCCTTTAATGGGTTGTCCGGATTTGACCCACAAATCTATCCATTTCACCAATACTGGATTCCCGCCGTCCCCTTTTTGTTTGCAACAGCTCTCACACTCTGGCCAAAGATCCGTTTACAAACCAAATGGCTATGGCTGTGGGCCATGGCCGGTCTTTTGCTGTTCACTTTTACCCAAGCTTCGGGTCAATTGCTAACCTTTTATCAACCATACCAAAGCGTCTTGCGAACTATGTGGCACCGCATCCCTAGGAACGCTCCTGTGATCGGCATGAACAAAGACATCGCATTGTTGGCCAACCGCACCCAACTTCGTTTAATTGATGCATCCGCAATAGCTCATAGCACACCTGGCACCTACGCCTTTATGGATATGAACGATATGTCGAATGAACTCGTGTCTGCAAAGGCCCTCCACCATTGGTTCCATATATTGCGAGCGAATTCCCACTGGAAAGTCATCGCCCACCAACACAACATTTGGTTGTTTGAGAAGAGGTCTTAAACCTACAAGCTATTCGCCCTGGCCCACGACGTTCTGCAACGCGGAACGCCGCTAGCGCACTGCACTACCGCGATTTCATTACAGTCGCGCTCATTATCAACACCTCCAATTTATTTCCCGACAACTGGATCTACATCCACGACCCATCGGTATTAGTTGGACGCATACAGAACTTCGGCAACTGGAGTCCGGCCATGGTCCCTGATCCGTCCACAACATGTCTAGGCATGGAATACTTTTGTTTTGAAGGTGACGGGTTGTGGAATCAGAGCGATGACGCGCTGCTAGCGCTTGCCGAGTCCGAGCTGCGAAGCATGAAGCTCATCAAACAGGAGCACCTTATTATGGATGGACAGGTCGTACGCGTGCCGAAAGCCTATCCGGTTTACGATGAAGGATATCAAGAGCGAATTGCCACCATCCGACACGAATTAGCGCACATCGCTCACAACTTGCAGCTCGTGGGCCGCAATGGCATGCACCGTTATAATAATCAAGATCATGCGATGATGACAGGGTTTTTAGCCGCTCGCAATCTATTAGGTGGAGATTACAATTTATGGGCCGTCAACACCGATGCCGAATATCTCGAACACACGCAACAAGAACGGTGGGTACCTCAAAAGGTCGTCAAAGCGTAAAACAGCTTTTCATTGCCCCCGGTCTTTGTCTGGCTGCTCTATTGCGCGTCTCTCTAATCCGCCAAGCCATAAAATATGCGCTCTCAGGCGGTATCGCCGCCCTTGTGGCATGGACAATGAGCTTTGTTCTTTACAACCTTAGCCATTGGTCCTACCTGGCTTGTCAAAGTATGGGCTTTCTCGTAGGCCTTGCGGTCAACTATCCTTTAAGCCACCGTTGGACCTTTCGCAGCCCATCCGCTATGCTCTCGCGTCAATTACCATTGTTCATTGGCGTCGCGCTCATGGGGCTAGCTCTGAACGAAGGCGCGGTGTGGGTCGCGGTCGCCTCCGCACATATCGCAGTCCCCATTGCGATGGCAATGGGATTATTCACTGCCTTTCTCTGGAATTTTACCGCAAATCGCTGGATCACCTTCGCACAGTGACGACGCACCACTGAAGACGGCCCCGGGAGGTGCTTCCTTGGGCTTTTGTTAAGGCCGCGCTCACCCTTTCACGGTGCACCACCCTCCACCTTTATCCAAGACACCCAAAACCGCTGTCTTTCCCATCAATGGTATCGTCCAATTCAAAGATTCAGCAGAAGTTCAGGGCACTTTCAGGGCGACTTCAGTAAGAGTGGTTAAGATGACACTGGAAGTGCAATCAAGTCTGCCTTGCATTCTTCCACAAATTACAACGAAAGAGGGCACATTTGTGATGACCAATCGCACCAAGACCCTAATTATTGGTCTATCCGGCCTCATGGTCGTCGGAGGAGGCGCCGTAGCATTCGCTCAGTCCTCACCAGCCCCTTCCCCAGCCATTCAACTTAGCACAAACACCGTCATGCCCCATACGAAAAAACATACCCACTATAAGGGCCTAGCTGTCCGGGTTACAGCGATTAGCGGACAAACGCTGACCGTGACGCATGGCAAGAACGCACTGTCTCACACCATATCGTTAGCTAATGCCGCGATAAAAGCGGGCCCCTATAGTGTCCTTGCTAATACTATCAAAACAGGAGAACACCTGCGCATTGTTAGCTGGCAAGGTTCGCATCCCCAGATCTTTCTGGTCCCGGTGGTCCACGGCACCTTACAAAATACTAATGGAACTTGGACAGTTGTGGGCAAAAAGAAAACCTGGACGCTGACCGCAGTCAGTACCGCACAACTCGTTGGTTTTTCGACTCTCACGCCAGGGCAAAGCGTGACCGTCTACGGTGTGACGTCCTCGACAAGCCTCACCCCGACGGTTTTGGCAGCACCGGCTAACCGGACCCTCGCCCAAGTGACAAGTGCTGCCAATGGCCTTATTACGCTCACGACCAAAAAATGGGGAACCGTATCTTATACGGTGCCTTCCCCGGCGCCTCATTGGCTTGACCACCTAAAAGTCGGTCAACACGTCCAGGCCATTCTCAACCCGCAAACCCACGCTGTCTTGGAATTAATGCCCGAACACCTCGCACCATGGAAAAAAGTTGCTGATATCGCACGACACAATGTCGTGGGGACCTTAACGGGAAGCAATACCTCGGCCCTTAACCTCACGACCGCTTGGGGCCAAGCCACTATCACTGTCGGATCTAAGACTGTCACCGTCGTCTACCCCGACCATCCCAATGCATCCTTAGCGCAAATTCCTGCGGGGGCCATGGTCGCCGTTCACGTCACCGCCCATAAGGTGCATATTCGTGTCATGCATGACGCCTCCACGGCTAATTAAACTATTGTGGAGCAAGGACGCTCTAACGCCCTTGCTCCACACTCCCTTGGACCAAAGATAAATCTGCTCATTGCCGTCCTTTTTATATCAACAGGAGGTTAAAACCCCAATGCGTCGATCACTTATCCTCCGCATCACTCTTCTTGCCGCCACTGCGGGGTGGCTTATCACGGGATGCGGAGCAACACCGAAACCGAGTTCCGAAGCACCTACGCAGACCGTCAGCTCTCCCCATACTTTTTCTCATCCGCGAGATGTCCATGTGAAAGGTCATGTCACCGCTATCTCCTCGACATCGCTCACCATTACGACGAAAAAAGACAAAACGAAAGTGTTCGTGTTGACACCTCACACGCGATTTACATCACAACACAAACCGATTGCCGTCACATCAGTCAAAGTGGGCAATGTCGTTATGGTCAAGGGTCAACACCAAAAGGGCCACCAATTGGTCGCCCTTATTGTGCACGTCTCTTAAGAAGGGTCTTGGGGATATGCAATTTGGGGCGAATAATGGGTGCCGGGGAGCCCAAGAATGTGCGAGGGCAATCCGATTCCTGGATAGCCTTTCAACGAAAGAACGGCGGACAGATTCACCGTACGTTGCCCCGTCATCAGATTAATGGCCATATAACTGCCCGCCGCAGGATTTCCTAACACCACCTCATCCCCTGTAAAGTTGATCACGCTAAAGACCGGGCTGGGGCCGGGGCCAAAATACACTGGCACATGATGATAGCTTGCTCCCAATACTAAGCCATTCGGGTAATTTTGATAGATATCGAAGACGAACGAATGCCCATCTAAATATCCAGAAAATCCCTCCAGTGGCACAAACGCCTTGCTGGAAAACACCATCGCCTTATCGGTAGGGCTTTGATATCCCTGCGCAATGGCGGGCACGATTTGCGTACCGGTGAGACGCCTGACATGAACCCCCGCAAATTCCGGTGTCGAAAATGTGGCCGCAGCGTCCATCGACGGCATCGCCCCGGAAGGATATTCGCGCATGGACATCGCCATTTCCATGGCGCCGGTGGCAGAATGATAGTCATCAGCTTGGTATAATACCGAGCCTTCCTGCCATATCACTGTGGTATGCGCCCCGTCCGGCGCATTCAACACTTCGAGCACCCCGCGGGTCTCCGGCAACAAATGACGGTGCAGATATAGCACCACCTCTTGCGCCTTTTGCACATCCCCTAAGACAGATCCTCCCACCACTTCTAACGTCCAGTCGCCTTCGTGCCACTCGACCAGTCCACTATTCCAACGAGTTCCTGTCAACCCGGTTCCGAGATTCACCGTTTGGGGCGCCGAAGACGGTGGTTGAATATAGAGCAACTGATGCAAGGTGGCAGCGGCTCCACTCGGGGAACCATATTCTGTGGCTCCAAATCCGCCAAGCACATCTGCTAAACCACCGTTAACGCCGGAGTCATCCTGGGGATTGTTTAAACCCATGGGTGTCTTGGTCAGCTGAAGATTCACCCGGTAGAACGTGGGAGAAGCGGTGGCTGATGCGGCAAGGTAGCGAGAGGTCGCAGGAATCGCAATGGTTTCCGGGGCTTGCAAGGCCACTTGAGTATGCACTTTTACGTAATTCATGGCCTGCATCACAACCGGATTAAAGGGTCCTGTCACCGTTGGCGCTGTTGTTGTGACCACAGACGTTTTAATCGCGGATGTCCCATTTGGTTGGCTTGCAAGATTTGGTGAAGGAGACGTAGGCTGTGGGGTCGCCGTCGACTTGTTGCGTGCCGGCGATGTTTGGGTTCGTGACGCGGCTTTGTTCGGTTGCGGTGGCACGGCCTGATGCGTAGCGCCGCATCCGGTCAAAACCCAGCCGCATGCCACGCCCGCCGCCACCATACTGAAAGTCTTCATCATTTCGCACCTCCGATTTCTGCAATATAGAACGTAGTGCACCCGTCGGAGGTTACACACAACGTCTTCTGCTCCCCCTTGGCTAATCACGGCGCCACGATTACGGAAAAAGCGCTATACTTCTCAAGAGAATGACCAGGTCCAGCCTAGGACCCCTAGGAAAAAACGAATGCATCGTCTGCAGGGCCGAACTGCCCTCAGATGAACCTGAAGGAGCTGACCGATGCCGAATCCCAATGCGCTTTTGACTTCGTTTAAAGAAACGTCCCATCAAATCAGCGGCCATGGCCGCCGGCGAGTCCAGATATTAAAAGAAGCGTTAGCGGACACTGAGGAAATGACGGACGCGGACTATTATGGTCAAGGCGTGATCATCGAGGAGTTTCAGAACAAAATCGCCGAGTACTTGGGTAAAGAGAGTGCCGTATTTTTTCCTAGCGGGACCATGGCACAGCAAATTGCCTTGCGCATTTGGTGCGACCAACAACATCTTCCCAAAGTAGCGTACCATCCCCTATGCCATTTAGAAATTCACGAAGAAGGCGGATTGCGCCACCTTCACCATATTGAGCCGATCCTCCTTGGTGCCCCCGATCGCCTCATCGACCTAGCGGACGTCGTCAACTTGCCTGAATCCGTCGCGGTTTTACTGCTCGAGTTACCCCAACGGGAAATTGGTGGTCAACTTCCCCCGTTCGAAACGCTCCAAGACATCGCCCATGTCTGCCGTGAGCGAGGCATCGTTCTGCACTTAGATGGCGCACGGCTGTTCGAGGTGTTGCCCTATTACCAAAAAACTGCGGCTGAGGTGTCTGCCCTCTTTGATAGCGTCTATGTCTCATTTTATAAAGGGATCGGTGGCATTGCAGGAGCCATCTTGGCCGGACCTAAGCCATTCACAGATCAGGCAAAAATATGGAAACGCCGCCATGGCGGCGACCTCATCAGTTTATATCCGTACATTCTAGCCGCCGACTACTTTTTTCATCGGCGTGTCAACAACATGGCCCGTTATTACGCCCAAGCGCAAGAGTTAGCCGCACGCTTTAATCGTTTGCAGGGCGTTTGGACTATGCCTTTGGTCCCTGTCAGCAATATGTTTCATGTCTACGTTGACTTGCCCAAAGAACAAGTCGAGGCGATATTAGAACAGCTTCACCGCGCAACCGCCATCGGTCTGACAGGAGTTTTACGCGAACACGGAACCCACAGCTGCTCTTTTGAGGTCAGTGTGGGTGACCAGCTCGGCATGATTCCTGAGCTGTCCTTACGCGATCTCTTTGACCAATTCAATACATTGCTATTGGACGCGGTGCGCACCAAGGAATCCGTTGACTAGCGTTGGCTCCTAAAAAGGGCCCCGGTAACCAATCTTACCGGGGCTTTTGTCCCATTTAGGCCATTGCTTCGTCTTCCAACAGCTCGTGGCGCAATAGACCCAATATCATTTGATCCATAGGCTGCCCGTTAACTCGTAACGCTTCACGTAAGCGTCCTTCCACTTGAAATCCGACTTTAGCATAGGCCTTCAAGGCACGGACATTGCCAGGCCACGTGTCTAATTGTATGCGGCGCAGTCCAAATCGCTGAAACAGAAAGCGACACATCGTTCGAACTGCATCCGTCCCATATCCCTTGCCGCAGTAAGATTTATTCCCAATCAGAATCCCTAGAACGGCGCTGCCTGCCACAACATCCATATCCCGATAACTGATTTCACCGATAAAGTCATCGTCATCCGTAAATATTCCCAAACAGCCAGATACTAGGTGATAGTCCACTAAAATACTCTGCTCGAATGCCGCCATAAATGCTTCTTCCGGTACAAGGCTAAAAGCATATGACTCTCCCGTAGCCCAAAACATGACTTCAGGGTCGAGACGCCAATGGTAATACGTACGCCACATATCGCGGGTAAAAGGACGCAGGGTGATTCGGGTTCCTTGGATCAAGCAAAATGCCTCCCACGAGAGGTCTGACCGCTGCCACACCGAAGAAATTGAGGATAATGCCCCGTGATCTACAATCTCACACTCTCTCTAATTTTTTTATGACGCATGAATCCTTCCGGTCTTAAGTTCTTTAGGCATACCATCCTTTGCATCATTGCCATCCCTCCCCCATTCGGTATTTGTAGGATATTCATGGAGTTCATAAAAAACAAGGCCAAGCAATCAGGCGGTCCCTAAGCACTATTACATCGATGTCATCTGGTCTTGTAACGCAATAAATTGTTCGATAAGCGGCGTCAAATCCGTTCGGATTGTTTCCCGCACCGCAACAAATCAATTCCACCATAATGGTGAACTCGATGGCGTAAGCCAATCATGTCACGCCACAAGATGTGTGAGTATCGATCTTTTAAGCGCCAGCTCAACTGGCTCGGTCCGCAGTGTAAAATCGTGGTAAACGCATCAACCACGGTTTTGATGATGACCTCATCATCTCAAACGCGGATGCTCCTTCGTGTTGAATCTTCGGTTGCAATTTTGAGTGAATTTCCGTCCATGTGTGAAGGTTCGGTAGGGCGGCCGAAAATCACAGCCATCTGTTCCTCAAGACGACTTAACAATCGCCCATTGTCCTCCGCCAGCCCGCGGGCCGATTTCTAGGAAAAGGATGCCTGACTCCGGTCTTGGGGGATCAAAAACTATCCAAACGTTAGGCCATGCCCACATCGAATGAAAGTGGACTCTTTTTCGAATTTGTGACGCGAAATCTCGGCAACAGGCTCAGAACGGCGAGGCATGTGCGAACATGGTTGCACAGTGGCGGTGCCAAGCATCGCCCCACTGAGCATTGCCCTCCTCCCTTCGATTATGATCCCCGTCGCGCATGGCCGGTTCCTTCTCTGTGCGTAACCCATCCGCTCCATCCGTCGTTCTTTAAGCAGATGAGTTAGACGGCTTGAGACGCGCCTCGGGGAGGCATTCTAATGAGAAGACACGTTTCAATCGTTGCGAGCGTGGCCGTTGGTGTGTTCTCGCTTGCGGGATGCGGCGTCAGCCGCTACCTCGCAGCCAATCCGACGGGCAATGGAGCGGTCCGCGTTTCGCATATCGTTCCCCGCACCGGATTGAAGCTATCGAGGTCGATGACGTCCTCTTCGACAGGGAGCACCACCGTAACCACCCCCACGCATGGCCATTCCACGGGGACCCTCAAAGTGACCATTGTGCATAGCGCCGTGGCTGCCGGCGCAGACGGCGGCGTTATCCATTTTACGAATATTGGCCGTTCGCCCGTATCGCTCCGCGGATGGTCCACCGTCGTCGGTATTACGGCAGCCGGGAACCAATCTCATCCTGCCGTTCGCCGTGATTCGACCATGTTTGGGCCCTACTTTGGCCACGGTATCCCGAACGTACCCACAGTTACCCTGAAACCCGGGCGTTCGGCCGAAGAGACATTCATCGGGTCTGATATGCCGGGTCAGAACGGCAAGGCAGCTATAATCTATCACCAATTACGGATTACGCCGCCGGGCAGTACGCGATCGTTTGTGGTGTCGGCGTGGCTACCCTATGCCGACGCTTATTTCTCCTCCAGTTCCGGTATCGAAGTGTCTGTGATTGCACGGACTAAAGAGTTTAATCCGTAGCCCGAGCTGCGATTCGATATTTCGCTGACCCTTGCGGTTTACTTCTAGTTAGGCGATTGGCCAAACGGTTCTCAAAGGGTTCCCTGCTGTCGCCGGATGGTAACAACTGTCACGTCTTCTTCACGCCCGTGACGGACCTACACCATCGATCCCGAGCCCCTATCGACTACCCTATATCACACTTGGAAAACGGATCCGCGTGCGGGCCTGTCAAAAGGAGTGTCTGCTCAGAAGGATTGTACGCAATGTAAACGCAGTTATCGGCTACAGTGGTGGCGACACTTTGCCGACACTTTTTGAAGTTCGAAAAGTGTGATGGCCCAAGGGATTGCCGAAATCTCCACAAGATCGCGGTGAAATTCTGACAAAATGCGCCCAACGCGGAAGGCCAGCTGGTTACGACACGAATGAAGACTGTGTCGACGGCATGCGCAGACACGATAGGTCACTACCCATTGGGGAAGACGAGGATGAGGATGAACAAAACCGGGAAGGGGACCCTATTTCAATCACAGAATACAGATACTCTTTCTTTTTAGGTGGATTGTTAAGACAACGGGAAGAGTACTTCTTGGGGAACCTTCGAATGTTTGAGACGTCCAAATAGAAAAATACCTAAAGACCCATTCAAGCTCGGAATATCTTACAGTCCGTGATAAAACTAAACGACGGGATAAATAGCTATGATAAAAAATTGAAGAGGATAACTGGTGGAGACGAGGGGAGTCGAACCCCTGACCTCTAGAGTGCGATTCTAGCGCTCTCCCAACTGAGCTACGCCCCCAGTGCATTGCCTATTATAGTGGCCTGTTCGAGTTCTGTCAACAAAAAGGTGCCGTCTTTTTGCGTCATAAAATGCACGTGATAACACGCTACTCCGCATAGGTTGGACGCAATGCGGACATCTTATGCTTTAACAATGCTAGTAAACTTGAACGAGGCCCCATACATTGCCAAAAGGATCAGTCATTTGACAGACCCAACGTTGGTCCACCCCAAAAATTGGCCCACGAAACAGCCCACAGCCTTTGGACTGTAGCTGCGCGATACTCTGATGGATATCCGCCACCCGCCAATAAGGCACAGGCCCTGTTGAACGGGTCGGCGTTTTGTCATCGTATGGGTGAAGCCCAATGCTCACCCCACAGAGTCGAAATGCACAATAGTGGAGGTCATCAAAAACGGGGTCGACTCCTAAAAAATCCGCGTACCACGGTTTAGCACTTTGCACGTCCGGCACAAATAACAAAATTTCTTCAAGGCGAGAAAAAGACTCATGGACCCTCCTATGCCAAACGCATGGCATTTTAGTATAGCGGGCGGCCCGCAGCCAATGCCATGATGGTGTAAAAAGCGCGGTAAACCTCTAGCATGCTGTGAGACGTATACTGCACCGTACGTCCCCCGGTGCGTTGGGTGCCCGGGCAATACGTGGCGCGGTCGGCCATATCCGTCGTCATCACCGTCACTTCTAAGGTCACAGGTGTATCAGGAATAAAGGGCGACAAGCGCCCACTGTGCCACTTCGCTAGCGCATCATGTACGCCTTGACGCAAAGCCATCGCACTTTCCAAGCCACTTAACAGGTGGGCTGCCCGTCTGTTGGTGGCTGTTTTCACGCTCACCGCAGTGACCCATGGCAGCAATTGCGACGCTTCGGCACACACTTTGTCATCGCCACTGACGAAGCCGACTGGGACCTGATAATGACCGGCCACGGCAGCATTCAGCCCCGTTTCCCCGACTTCCACGCCATTGAGCCGCACTTGAAAAATCTCGCCTGAATAGGTATGGTCCATCACGGCCTGCGGCGTTCCCGCCATAGCGTGATAGCCGACAAAGAATGCCACATCCGCCTGATCTACCCCTTGCACCATCGACCACGGCTTACCCCCGCCTGAGATTAACGTCACCCCTTGCGGCATCGACGACCATAGCACATTGAGCATCCCATCGTGGGAATCATTGACGACAATGCCTGTCACTGCAGGGTCCTCTTGCACAGCACCAATAACCGTCGTGATATCTTGCATCAAGTAGTGCACGGCTTGGCTGTAACGCTGCCCCTGAGGAAGTAATTGGTCACGGTCCACAATCCCGCTGATGCCCTCCATATCGACAGAGATCCATACATTCACGTCTATCCCTTCCTTTCCGGATCGGCGGACAGCCACGGCCAGAACCCCGTGCGCCCCGTGATTTTATTATTCCGGTAAAACACAATGCCCTTCAGCCACTCCCGTTCTGTCCCCGTTTCTGACACAGACCACGTGAGGTCCACATGGTCTGCCGATGGCGTTACCAGCAGTCCCGGATCATCTCCGCCCTGCATTCCAGACGTCCACCCCGAAAACTCTAGACCCTTTCCCCACGCATACACGACGACCCGCGCGGACCATAGTCCCTCGAGTTTGACCCTGCATTGCACATGGTCCTGCCCTTGCCTATGTCGCCAACGGCTAGCCACAATACCATAATCACGACGCAAAAATTTCGTCAAAGACTCGGCTCGTGGCTGGGGCCAGACCGCTTCCTGATCAACGACCGTAGGCGTGACACGGCCGAAAACCTCCGTCTTACGCGCGAAAGCCAGAAGAAAGGGCTTGATTAATTCCACTTGACTCTCATAAGACAGCAGCGAGACCCTTTTGGCTTCAACCGTCGGGGCGTCATAGCCAAACTCCTCCCAGCGCAAACCAGGATAGGTGGTAAGCGCAGGTGGAACCTCCTGACGCATTTCCGGGCGATATGCTAAAGGCAAGGGCCAGCCATTCCAATGCACCAAATACCCCAAATGTACCGTATGCTCCGCCCATGACAAACCTTGGGCGCGGCACGCCATCAGGGCGAGGCTCCCAAAAGCCGACGTCGCCCAGTGGTCGGGGTGCTGGTCCAGCATAAGGGGGGTAACCACCCAATCAGGCTGAATCTCGGTGAACAGTCGAATAATGGCATTCAGTAATTCGGCCCCGGTATAAGGGGTGCCGTAAGTGGGTGACTCGATGTACGGAACGCGGCTGCAACCCGTGGTCGGGCTGACGAATAAAGCGGCCGCATCATAATGCAAAAACAAATGATCCAGGCCTCCATCAGGAAACCCTAAAAAGATCACCCGTTCTTTAGGCACTCCCAAGGCCGCCATGGCTTTTTGCGCCTCAATTTGGCGCTCATAACCTAGGTGAATGTATTCTTCCGACGTAACGGTCAGCGAAAGATAATAGCGTTCGGCATCTTGTACAAAGCCGTCACCCGAGGTCATCAAAACGACATAGACATCATAGCCCTGCCGCACTGCCTGATGGATAAAACCACCCGCGCCTAATGCCTCGTCATCAGGATGAGGCGCCATCACCAAGACCCGCCGCCGTCCTGCCATCTTACGCTCGGTCGATGACAAGTAAGACGTCATTCGCGTCGACTGCACTGCCTTTTTGAACCTTTACGCTCTTGACGCGTCCTGGCACCGGTGACGTGACCTCATTTTCCATCTTCATCGCTTCCAAAATCACCAACACCTGCCCGACCTCGACCGAACTCCCTTCTTGCACTTTGACGTCGAGGACAGATCCCGGCAACGGCGCCTCGATGATCGTCTCCCCATCTTGGGAGACGACAGCAGCTGGCTTCCGCGCAGGTTCCGCCGACGCTTTGGGCTCCCTAACCGGGGCAGGCTGCGCGGAGACTTCCTGACGCGGAGCGCTGGCCTCTTTGACTTCTTCCGCCTCTACTTCATATAGAACCCCATTCACTCGAATTCGAAACTTGCGTACCGCCATCTCCTGTGCCTCCTCCACCAAATTTCATGCCATTAAACCCTTGTGTTCGTTACCAACCAACCCATCGCCATTCCGAAGGCTGGGGCCAGACTTCGCGAACCTTCACGGTGAATGCCGTCTGTTCTAGGTCATCTTCCATCATGAGCGCGACAGCCATCATGACCGCGGCGAGGTCATCGGGCCTTGTCGATTCCGGCATAATATCCTCCCTTCACCGCGTTACAGCGGCATATTGCCATGGCGTTTATGCGGACGATCATCGCGTTTGTTTTGCAGCGCCATCAGCGCTTGTGCAATATGTCCTCGCGTCTGCGCGGGTTCAATCACCGCATCCACAAAACCACGTGCCGCCGCCACATACGGATTGGCAAACTCTTCTCGGTACTCTTCAGCCTTTGTACGGCGCATCGCCTGGGGATCTTCTGCGGCATTGATATCTTCACGAAAAATAATATTGGCGGCCCCTTCCGGTCCCATAACCGCTATCTCTGCCGTCGGCCAGGCAAATACCCAGTCTGCCCCCAGTGAGCGGCTACACATCGCCAAATAGGCCCCTCCGTAAGCTTTGCGCAAGATCACCGTCA
Source organism: Sulfobacillus thermotolerans (assembly GCA_002951815.1). GTDB lineage: Bacteria > Bacillota > Sulfobacillia > Sulfobacillales > Sulfobacillaceae > Sulfobacillus > Sulfobacillus thermotolerans. The sequence continues at coordinate 2,040,383 of CP019454.1, read as the reverse complement.
CCTTGGGAACCGTCGCCTCGGCATAGGCATACAAGACTTTGGCGCCATGGCGAATGATCCCGCCAAACTCTTGGGCGGTTCCTGGCAAATAACCTGGCGTGTCCACAAAGGTGACCAGCGGAATATTAAAACTGTCACACAGTCTTACAAACCGCGCCAGTTTGTCCGAAGCATTGATATCCATCGTGCCTGCCAACACGCGGGGCTGATTGGCACAAATGCCGACCGAATGTCCGCCAATGCGCGCCAATCCAATCACAATATTGTCAGCATAGCCGTTTTGAATTTCTAAAAAAGAGTCCGGATCCACAACACTCGCAATGATGCGCTTCACATCATAGGGCTTATTCGGGTCCAAAGGCACCGTCTCGGCCAACGCCTCATCCATGCGGTCCAAAGGATCCGTGCACGCCGTGACAGGTGGCAGCTCCCGGTTATTGTTCGGCAAATAGCTCAAAATCGTACGGACTAGTGCCAAGGCTTCGGCATCATCAGCCGCGGCCATATGAGCCACGCCGGATTTGCGAATTTGAGCCTGAGCTCCTCCAATTTGCTCCCCGGTCACATTTTCTCCCGTCACCGTCTTAATGACTTGAGGACCAGTAATGAACATCTGTCCTGTATGTTCGACCATTACAATAAGGTCCGTCAGCGCTGGGGAATAGACCGCCCCGCCGGCACTTGGCCCCATAATCACCGTAATTTGGGGAATAACGCCTGAAGACCAGGTGTTGCGCTTGAAAATCTCCCCATAGCCAGAGAGCGCATCCACGCCTTCTTGAATGCGTGCCCCACCCGAGTCATTTAATCCGATAATCGGAGCTCCGGTTTTGAGCGCTAAATCCTGCAAACGGACAATTTTTTGAGCATGCATCTCTCCAAGTGATCCGCCCGCGGAAGTGAAGTCTTGCGAGAACACATAGACTACGCGGCCGTGAATACGCCCTACACCTGTCACCACGGCATCTGCGGGAATCTCTTGCTGATCCATGCCAAATGCCCGAGCGCGGTGGCGGACATGCGCGCCAATTTCCTCAAATGAGTCCGGATCAAGCAACGCGGCCACCCGTTCGCGCGCCGTCATCTTCCCTGCCGCATGTTGACGAGCAATGCGGCTAGGTCCCCCCATTCCGACAATCGCTGCTTGGCGTCGCCGCAACTCTTCTAAGGGTTCCTTGTCCACCACAAAACCTCCTGAAAAGGGCCCAAACAGCGGGCCCTTGTGTTTACTTCAACCAGCCCCGATAACGCATCGCCTGCGCAATGCGTTCAACCGCCACTAAATAGGCAGCCTTTCGCAACGTCACCCCAAAACGTTCATGCATGGTATGCATTTCGGCCATGGCGCGGGACATATATTCTTCCAGGCGGCGGTTAACCTCGTCTTCGCTCCAATAAAATCGTGTCTGATTTTGCACCCACTCGAAATAGGAAACCGTCACACCGCCAGAGTTACCAAGAACGTCGGGAATGACCATAATGCCTTTATCAAACAAAATGCGATCGGCCTCAGGCGTTGTGGGCCCATTGGCCCCCTCTCCCACAATGCGCGCCCGAATCTTGCCCGCATTGTCCGCTGTAATCTGGTTTTCCAACGCGGCTGGAAAGAGAATGTCAACGGGCAACTCGAGCAGTTCCTCATTGGAGATGGGTTCTGCACCCGGGAATCCTGTAAGAAAGCGGTGCACTCTTTGGTATTCCAATAACTCAGGAATATTAATGCCACTGGGATTGTACAAGCCGCCATCCTTGTCCGAGATGGCTAACACCTTGGCTCCCATAGCATAGGCAATATCGGCCGCCACCGACCCGACATTGCCAAATCCCTGAATAGCAATCTGGCTTTTGGCAAAATCGATGCCCAGTTCTGTGGCCAACTGTTTTGTAGCAAAGACTAAGCCACGACCAGTGGCCGCAACGCGTCCTGCCGATCCCCCAATTACCATCGGTTTGCCCGTAATCAAGCCAAACGTGTTTTCCCCACGTATCCGCGAATATTCATCAACCATCCACGCCATAATCTGAGGATTCGTGGAGACATCTGGTGCCGGAATATCCTTATCGGGACCAATGACCAAACTGACGGCACGAATGTACTCGCGGCTGAGGCGCTCAAGTTCGTGGTCGGACAACTGATCCACGTCGCAGGCAATTCCTCCTTTGGCACCGCCATAAGGCAATCCAAGCAATGCGCATTTCACACTCATCCACATGGCGAGCGCCTTGACTTCATCCATGTTGACTGCCGTGTGAAAGCGCAAGCCGCCTTTGGTCGGTCCCAAAGCATCATTGTGCTGCACACGGTATCCGTTGAAGACTTGTAAATTGCCATCGTCCCGTATAAAAGGGACTGCCACTTCGAATGATCGGAGTGGCTGTTTGAGAATTTCATAAACGGCTGGCTCTAACCCTAGCGTATCCACGGCCTCTTTAAACGCCTGTTGTGCCCGCAAGTACGGGTTAAGTGACGAATCCGCCACTGTTTCCGCCTCCCCCAGTGTGTCTCATCGAATCCGGTCTGGTCCCGAATTCGCCCGTATTATAGCACACCTTAGAGAGAAAACCGGAATTGCTCAAGCGTCTTGATATTTTCCGCCGATTCCTGTTTTGAGGACTTTTATCTTGACATCGTCGGCGATCTTCAGAACGACCACTTTGTCATCAATAGAGGCCACCGTACCAATCAGACCGCCTACCGTTACCACTTGATCGCCCTTTTGCAAGCTGTTTTGCAGCTTTTGCCGGTTTTTTTGATTCCGTGATTGCTGCATGAACATCCAAATCGTCATGCCGATTAGTACGGCGAAAAAAACCCAGTACAGTGTGCTCGTGCCATGCGTTGTATGCGTGGTCATCTCCCCATTTCCTGTCAGTCATTTCTGCGCCTTATTGTGGCAGATTTTCCTAAGACTTCGCAAGTCTAACGTTTCCATTTGGCAGAACCTTGGATATGAGCCAAGGGGTGTAAGGCGAAATGTCCCCGGGATAACGGCCGGTGTATCCACCCTAGTGGCAACGCGTGTCCTGTCACAGCGGCTGCCGGAGCAGGCTTTGGCACGATCGGAACAATGTGTTGCCTAATGGCCGAATGACGGGTAAAAAGAGCGCTAGATACCGGCGCTTTAACCCGAATTCCTGGGGCTACGGGCTCTTCTAAGGGATGTCCTGGCTTGTGACGGTGGTTGTGCAAGATGGGTTCGACTAAAGATTGCAAGGGTTTGCTCATGGGAACCGGACTGGCCCAAGGCACATGGTGTTTGGCCCCTTGGACCTCGCTCCACAGCAATGTGCGTCCCACAGAACTGGGTTGCCGCGCAATGGCCGTTAAGGAGGAATGACTGACGGCCGAGACAACCACTAGCCGCCCTTTCCACAATCCGCTTTGTTGCAACAAGTGCCGCTCAGTGGTTTGCACCTGCGCAAACCAGGTTTGGCGCTGCACGCCAAAGGCAGCCGCCAACACGACAAACGGATGGTGTGCGTTGAGGTAGCCGTCTTTGCGGGCTTGGCGGGTTAAGTCAGCCACCGCGCGGACAATGGGTAGCCCGGTAATCGGAATTTGGGAGAGCACACGACGGCCCCTCGCATCTTTCCCACTGGCGCTGACCACAATGTGGTTGGGGCCCGCGACCACCATGCTCATGCTCGAATTCATGTCCAAGCTCACAACCGCCGTGGCTTTCAGCGGTGTGGGAGACTGTGGGCCGTTAGTCAAAAGAAGGGCTAATGCGCCCACCGCGGCCGCAACGCCCCACAGCGCCCGCCGCCATGGCGGGTGCTCGGGGAGACGATATTCCTGGCCCACCTCTAGATGATGCCTTAGCATGCGCACGCGCTTAAACTGCCCCCCGGGCAATAGGAGCGTCACATGGTGAGGTTCTACCGCAATAACCAGCGCCTGACGGTGCAAGACGTTATTCATCTTGTATTCGCCCCCGCACATAGTGTTGCAAGTAGGGCCAGTCCGAAACTAAAATCAGCGTAATCGCAATAATGTACTTGCGGTGCCGTTCAATGACTTTGCGGCTTATCCCCGTCTCCAACACTAAGTCCTTAATCGGTAACTCCTTACGCGTCCAAAAATATTCTCGGTGCCGGGCACTATGCGCAATGTGATGACTCACGGCGATCGCACGCTGGCGCGCATCTTGGTGCCGTGGAGAAATTTTGGGTAACTCGGCTACATGCATCCCAAACGCATGAAGTGCCTGTTCCAATTCCGCAATTTCCTGCACCCTCACCTCTTGGCTCAGCTTGTCGCGCCACACTCGGTGAGCCATGAAGTCAATCTGCGTTTGCAACACATGCCCTTGGGGATCCTCGTGTTCGAGTTCGCTCAGCAAGACCTCCGCCGGACCCGAATTTTTCTTCCGGTAATAATCGATCAAGCGGCGCTTAATCACTGTCTGGGCAAATCCCACAAAACTGCCCTTGGTCTTGGTGTATGCGCCAATGGCTTCATTGAATGCCAACATCGCCACCGAAATTTCCTCATCAACGCCTTGATGCAGATAGCGGCCCGCTACCTTGCTAGCGGTCTTTAAGATGAACGGAACATATTCCGAAATGAGTTGATCTCTAGCGGCCACATCGCCGCTTGATGCGCGTGCGAGCAGAGAAATCGAGACATTGGCCGCTGGATCCGACCGCATTCCCACTCCCCCTCTCCTCATGCTCTGGTCTATTCGTCCGTTAACTCCGGTTCGGCCGGCAAGCCCAAATGCAAATATGCCCGGCGGGTTAGAATGCGCCCACGTGGCGTACGTTGTAAAAATCCCTGTTGCAGCAAATAGGGCTCGACGACTTCTTCAATTGTGCCGCTTTCTTCTCCGACCGCAGCCGACAAGGTTTCTAGGCCCACCGGGCCGCCATGATAGCGTTCCGCAATCGACACCAACAGGCGCCGATCCACTTGATCGAGCCCCATCGGATCGACGGCCAATAGTTCCAATGCCTCGGTCGCTAGGACAAGCGAAACCTGTCCGTCTCCCCGCACCTGCGCATAATCCCGAATCCGCTTTAGCAACCGATTGGCAATGCGAGGCGTGCCCCGGCTCCGCCGCGCAATCTCATAGGCTGCATCCGGATGCATAGGAATCCCTAAGACCCGCGCAGAACGGTCCACAATGTGAGCGAGCTCTTCGGGATGATAGAAATCGAGATGCAACAGCACCCCAAAACGGTCCCGCAACGGCGACGCCAACATGCCAGGCCGCGTCGTCGCCCCAACTAAGGTGAATCGGGGCAAGTCGAGACGGACCGACCGCGCTCCAGGTCCTTTTCCCAAGACCAAATCCAAGGCAAAATCTTCCATGGCCGGATACAGCACTTCTTCAACGGGACGGGACAGACGGTGGATTTCATCAATAAACAACACTTCGCGATCATCAATATTCGTTAAAATAGAGGCGAGATCGCCAGGTCGTTCAATCGCCGGCCCCGATGTATAGCGGATGCCGACGCCGAGTTCGTTGGCAATAATATGGGCCAGTGTGGTTTTTCCCAAACCCGGCGGGCCGTATAACAACACATGGTCCAACGGCTCTTGGCGTGCTAGACTCGCTTCGATAAAGATGGACAGTTTCTCTTTGAGTTCCTCTTGGCCGATATACTCCTTGAGCCGATCGGGGCGCAGTGTCCCTTCTGTCTCAGCCTCTGCCCCCGAATGACCAGAGACTACCCGGTCTTGCATCGTCCTTGCCCCCTTTATCGCCTGTCAAGCGTACGCAATGCCTCACGAATTCGGTCAGCCAAATCTCCTTCGGCCGCCGTTTGCCGAGACGCCGCTTGGGCTTCCTCCAAGGAATAGCCAAGAGCCATTAACGCTTCCCCCACGTCATCGAGTTTGACCGAGCGGGGCAAAGATGGCCCAGCATTCGGAGAGTGACGGCGAGGCTTGTTCTGCCATTTTCCCGAAAGCTCCAACAAAATACGCTGAGCCAATTTGGCTCCGACTCCTGGCGCATCCTTAATGGTTTGCCATTGTTCTTGAGAAATCGCCTCTTCCAGGCCGTCGACGCCTAGTACCCCGAGCACGGATAAGGCGGTCTTAATGCCCATGCCCCCCACCGCAATCAGGTCCAAAAACGTTTCCCGCTCCTCGACCTCCAAAAAGCCAATCAACCGCCAATTGTCTTCTCGCACCACCAAGTGGGTATAGAGATGGACGGGGTTTTGGACGTCCGGCAGTGCTGCCAAGGCCCGTTTCGACATATCCACCCGAAATCCAATACCGTGAACATCCACCACACACGCGTCGTCATCTTTGTGGACAATTTTGCCGGTTAGTTCGCTTATCATCGCAGCACCTCCCGGAATTTCACCCATTCCAACCCCGTCATCGCAATCGCTAACGCATCGGCGACATCGTCGGGCTTGGGCACGGCCTCCAGATGCAGCAAGCGCGTGACCATCATCTGCACTTGGTGCTTGTCGGCCCGGCCATAGCCGGCCACTGTTTGCTTCACTTCCGCCGGTGAGATTTCGACAATAGGAATATTGCGCTGGCTCAAGGCTAAGAGCACCACCCCACGTGCCTGTCCCACCGCCAAGGCCGTTTTCGTGTTTTGCCCAAAAAAAAGTTTCTCCACCGCTCCATATTCCGGCTGATAGCGGTCAATCACCGCGATGAGCCCCTCATACAGATGTTTTAGGCGCTCGGGTGCGGACAACGTGGAGGAAGTCAGCACAGCCCCGTAATCATGGGCCAAGGGCTCATGGCGCACTTTGTCAATAATGCCCCACCCGCATATGGCCGTGCCCGGGTCAATTCCTAACATCCGCATAACACACCCGCTTCCACAATGTCCCTGCGCTGCTTATAGCGTCTTGCTTTGTTAAATACCACAGCGGCAGGAAAAAATCCTCTATTTTTTGTCAGGACATATGTTCTATGCGACTTTAGGGCATGCGCTGCGTTTATGCCGAGACGGAAAAACACGCCATGGTTCTCCCCACCTATGGGGTGAAAGACCTCTGGCGCCCGTCTATGAAAAGCGGCTTACTGGGGCGTAAGCCCCAGTCACGCTTGGGCCTCACAAAAACCCCTTATTAGGCTTCGTCCATCTCAAAGTCTTCTGGGAACTCCGCGTTAAAGAAGACTTTTTCGACATCATCATGGTCTTCTAGTAAATCAATCAGGTCTAACAGTTTGTGGGCATCGTCACTGCTCACTTCGGTCGTCGTTTTCGGCAATTGCACTAATTCCACATCATCCACTTTAATGCCTTGGCTTTCAAACGATTCCCGCACCTGATCCAGCACATCAGGAGCCGTGAGGACGACAAATTCCCCGTCTTCTCGGCGCAAATCGTCTGCCCCCGCCTCAATCGCCACATCGAGCAATTCCTCTTCGCTCTTGTTCGTCTCGGTAATGGTCAGTCGACCTTTGGACTCAAACATCCAGGCCACACAGCCTGTTTCCCCCAAAGCCCCTCCATGACGGGAAAAAATATGCCGCACTTCTCCCGCGGTGCGGTTACGGTTGTCCGTCAAGATTTGCAAGTAAACCGCCACACCGCCGGGCCCATAGCCCTCGTAGACCACTTCTTCGTAGTGCACGCCCTCTTCCTGACCGGTAGCCCGCCTAATGGCCCGGTCAATATTGGCTTGAGGCAAGTTGTTGTCTTTCGCTTTTTGGATAGCCAAGCGCAAGCGGAAATTCGTATCGGGATTGCCGCCTCCTCGCTTCGCCGCCGCCATAATCTCTTTGGTTAGGCGCGAGAAGACGGTCCCCTTCACCGCGTCCACTTTGGCCTTTTTGCGTTTAATATTGGCCCACTTCGAATGCCCCGACATCGTGCAGTCCTCCTTAAAAACAAGTACCGTCTCCTATTGTCTTTACGCCTCATTCAAAATGGCGTGTGATTGGCATGCGCCTGTCCCGCCCAAACGCCCGCGGAGTCACTTTAATCCCTACGGGAGCTTGACGCCTCTTGTATTCATTACGGTTCACCAACTTAACAACCAGATCTACAAGAGCCGGGTTTAAGTCACGGGCCTTTAACGCCTCCGGAGACAAATCTTCTTCAATATAACCCTCTAAGATCTGATCTAATATATCATAAGGCGGCAAGCTATCTTCGTCCTTTTGATTAGGCCGCAACTCAGCACTCGGTGGCTTTGATATCACGCGCTTGGGGATACGCGTCCGCTCCTGATTGAGCCACCGCGCCAGGCGAAATACTTGGGTCTTTAGCACATCTTTCAATACAGCAAATCCCCCTGCCATATCTCCATAAAGAGTGCTATACCCCGTGGCCATTTCGCTTTTGTTTCCCGTGGTCAACACCAGCCAACCAAATTTATTCGACAACGCCATCAACAAAGTGCCGCGAATTCGTGCTTGGAGATTCTCTTCGGTTAAATCCACAGCACGCCCCGCAAACACCGGCCCCAACTCATCCAAAAACGCCGTCATAATATCCTGAATCCCTAGCTCCCATGTCGCAATGCCCAAATTCTTGGCGACTGCCAATGCGTCTTCCCGGCTCTCATTCGACGTAATGATTGAAGGCATCAACACCCCATGCACTCGCTCACTGCCTAAAGCATCCACAGCAATCGCCGCCGTCAACGCGGAGTCAATGCCGCCTGACAAGCCAATGACTACGTCCTGAAAATGATTCTTCTCGACATAATCCGCGACCCCTAACACGAGAGCCTGATAAAGTTCGGCATCGTCTTCTAAAACCGGCGTACACGTGAGGTCATAGCGTGGAGCATCTAAATGGCCCAAGGAGCCTATGCGGACAACGCCTACCTGGTCAGAGACTGGGCCCAAGCGCCACCTGGGGTCGATAAATCGCCGGTGCTGACTAGGCGTCGCGTGCAGGGTCAACGACAATTCGTCTTCGCCAAAAGCGCGCGCTCTGGCGAGCACCTGGCCGTCGGGCCCAAATACCGCACTTTGCCCATCAAACACTAATTCGTCTTGCGCTCCCACCAAATTCGTCCACAGCAGATAAGAGGCCACGTCATCCGCACGCGTAGCTAACATCCGTTCCCTGGCCGCCCGTTTTCCCCGAGAATAAGGTGATGCACTGATGTTGATTAAAAGATTGGCCCCTTGCCGCGCTTGATCTAAGTAAGGACCGTCAGGATACCAGACGTCTTCACAGATGGATACCCCAATTTTCCAGGCGCCCGCATCAATAATTTCCGTCTCACGCCCCGGCGTAAAATATCTCGCCTCATCAAATACCCCATAATTGGGCAAATACTGTTTTTGCACCCGCGTCACCCAAGTCCCTTCGTGCGCCACCACCGCTGCGTTGAACAAGCCCCCATCGGCATAAGCATAGCCAAAAATCGCCATCAGTCCTTGCGAATGCCTGACCATTTCATCACAAGCCTGTTGCAGGGTTTCAAGAAAGTCTGCACGAAACAGCAAGTCTTCCGGCGGATATCCTGCAAGCGCCAATTCTGGGAACACGACAACATCGATGTGATCGCGCCGGGCCCGCTCCATGGCGGACAGCATACGCTGTAAATTTCCTGCGACGTCGCCCACCACACTATTCATTTGCACCAGACGCACATTGAGTTGCGTCATGCTTCCATCTCCCCCGATGCTAAAGTCCGCAACCATTGCGTCATGGCCAAACCCATCGCCACCATCGTCTGACCGCCTTCACCGCTCACAGGAATCACAAGGTCTGGACAACGCCCACTTGAGGCTATAAGACGAAGATTCCTAGAGGTCTTGACGGCGGGGCTCTCTTTGACCTCTAAACCGGCGGCGCGCAAATAGCGAGCAGCCCACGCACGCCAAGGGTCTGGCCCCGTCAGCCACACTGTTTCCGAGAGCAGGCGCAACTGTCCATCATAGCCAATCTCATCCATCAATATTTGGCGAGAAAACTTTTCAATCGTCCGGTTATCGAGCTCCATGCGTGCATTGCACCGCCTTCATGCCAATTTTCGTTACGGCTCCTTGCACCCCATCGACTAAAAATAGACCCTGTGGCCAATACTGGACATCGTCAGGATGCTCCCGCCACAACTCCCACAACGTGACCGCTTGGCCGGCCACAGCAAGGGTCAAAGTTCCTAACACCCCCGCTTCAAAGCACCGAGGACCTTGTTGCAATGTGCCAAATAAACAAAAAAGACACTGCGTCTTAGGAGAAAGCAGTGCAGACATCCCTTCCGCGCGAAGCGCCGAGGCGAAAATCCAGGGAGCACCGGTCTGAAACGACCATTGTTGAATGGCCATGCGCGCGGGCCAATTATCCGAGGCATCAAAAACGATATCGCAACCCGCTAATAACCGGGCCGCGTTGTCGTTCGTCAACGCCTCAACCCGCGCCGTCAAACGCTCTGGCGCATAGCGCACAAGACATTCTGCCTTAAAGTCGCCAATATCCGTCTCGTTGAACCATGGCTGCCTAGGCAAATTGGACAAGGCGATGCGGTCGGCATCAATCACTCGTAACTCTTCAATCACCGGATCGTGCGCCAACTGCATCGCCAGCGGCGATCCAATCGCGCCGCCCCCCACTATGGCTGCTCGCACTGCCCGCTCCCTCCATTTCCTCCCCGCTCAGCTCACGCTTTCATGCATCGCCCCAGTTCCTCTTTGGCTTCTGGTGTCCATAAATCCACCATATCATCCACATAACGCGAGGTGCGCACAAAGGTCTCATCATCCGATTGCCATAATGGAAACGGCAATAAGGCCGGATAGTGGGTAATAAACAAGCTGAGATCCGGAATGACAGCTAACGCATCAGCCCACGCCTGACGCGCATCCGTTAGTTGTCCTTGAAGAAAATGTGCTAATCCCAAACTGTAAAATGCTTCGGGATAACGTGACAAGCTTTGTTGAAAACATTCTACAGCTTCTGTCGGACGATTCGCGCGTAGCTGCAGCATGCCCAGCAAGTAATAGCCATCTTGACCTATCGCCTCGGTATCCCAAGCGACTAACTCTTCCAATGGTTCGCAGGCTTCATCCCACAGTCCTTGACGAAATAAGGTCACGGCCAGATGATACAAGCCCCGCAAGTAGGGGCGAATGTTGACATCTTCCCAACTCGTATGGCGTTGGTGATGCGGCAAATCCTCCTGCGCTTGCGCAATAGCCATCTGAAACAATTCTTGCGCTTGTTCGAAATCGCCCCACGACAAATAGACCTGACCCAGGCCGTTTAAAGCATCTGCACGGTAAGGGTCGAGTTCAAGAGCCCGTCGAAAATGAACTTCTGCATTTTCCAGTTGGCCTTGCTCCATCTCTTGCCATCCTAACCGCTCTTCATCTTGCGCTACCATGCCCTCACTCCTTACACCGTAAACCGGTAATACCGGCGTCGGCCAATACGCATCCATGACCCCGCAGCGATGCTTAAGACATCTGTCACCGCTAAGCGATTGCCATCCAGCACCACGGCTCCTTGCTGCAATAACCGCCGTGCTTCTTGTTTGCTAGGCACATCGGGCATCTTTGCCACACACTCAATCGCCGACACCTGCCATGGATTGCTAGGCATCGCCACCGAAGGCATGTCCTCGGGCACTTGATGCTCGCGAAACTTGCGGTCAAAAGCCTCTTGTGCTGCCACCGCTGCGTCCTCGCCCGCAAATCGCGTCACCAGCCGTTTCGCTAAATCGGCCTTCACATCACGTGGATTCTCACTTTGCACCCGTTCTTCCCATACCGTGCGATTTTCTCCTAAGAGCAGCATGGCCCACCGGCTAATCAAGGTGTCGGGAATGGACATGATTTTGCCGTACATCTCCTCGGGGGGTTCACTGATGCCGACATAGTTCCCCAAACTTTTTCCCATGCGTCGAACGCCGTCGGTGCCTTCTAAAATCGGCAAGAAAATTCCGACCTCCGGCTCCAACCCATAGGCTTCTTGAATTTGACGGGCCGTCATGATATTGAATCGCTGATCGGTGCCGCCCAGTTCCACATCCGCCTTTAATGCTACCGAATCATAGCCCTGCATCAGGGGGTAGAGAAGTTCATGAAAATAGATGGGCACATGTTCAGTAAACCGATTATGAAAATCATCTCGTTCTAACAAACGGGCAATCGTCATTTGACCCATGAGCCGAATCGTGTCGGCCAGCTGCATCGGCTCCAGCCATTCACTGTTGTAGCGTAAAGTCAGCCGGTCCGCATCTAAGATTTTGCGCGCCTGTTCAATATAAGTGGCGGCAAAAGCCTTGACTTCATCCGCAGTCAGTTGCTTGCGCGTAGCCGCGCGGTCTGTCGGATCTCCAATGCGGCCCGTCATGTCACCAATCAAAAAGACCACGGTATGGCCCAGTTCCTGGAATTGGCGGAGTTTCTCGATGACTACCGTATGCCCCAGGTGAATGTCAGGGGCCGTCGGATCTACCCCCAGCTTAACCGTCAAAGGGCGCCCCGTCGCCTGCGATTTCTCTAATTTCTCTTTGAGCAAGGCGGGACTGACGACGTCATCGGTGCCGCTGATAAGCCAGTCCAATTGTTTATGAATGTCTTGCAAACCCAATCCTCCCTATTATCCTGCCGAGAGTATATCATACTGATAGATTGCCTAAAAATCTTACTCTCGGTCTCCCAACGTCGCGACCGTTACGCCGTCGCCCCCTTCACCGCGCTCGCCCAGTCGGTAGGTGCTGACCCTAGGGTCAGCCTTTAACAGCTGTCCAACAGCCTTGCGCAACACCCCGGTGCCTTTGCCGTGAATAATCCGAACTTGAAAGGCTCCAGCCAAGACCGCGTCATCGAGATATTTGTCCACCACATCCACCATCTCATCGACCGTCATCCCGCGCACATCACACTCCATGTGAAGATTTTGCGCTTTGGCCGACGACAGCCCTTGATGGCGACCCGGCGGTTTTCTCGTTCGCCCCGGTTGCGGAGCCTTAGCGGCCTCTAAATCCCCAACGGGCACCTTGACTCTCAGCGCCCCCACTTCGACCAACGCCACCTTGCCGTTGACCTCCAGGACCTGCCCAAGCCCTTCAAAGTCGCGCACGTGAACATAATCTCCTGCCTGCCAATGCCCTTCGGGACGCGCTTTCGTCGTTTCTAACTCTTGGGGCAAAATGCCCCGCCGCCGCCAAGTATCCCGCAAAGCCTCCACCGCGCGCGCCTGGTCTGGTCCTTGTTGATGGCGCACTTCTAAAATGGCTTCGGTCATCTGATCATGCAACTGGTCCAGTTCATGCCGCCACTGATCGCGAATCCGGCGCATTTCCTTTTCCCGTGTGTCAAGCCATTTGCGCCGCTCTTGTTCCAAGGCCAAGGTTTGGGCCGCTAAGGCGTCCGCTTGTTCGCGCACTTGCTGTTTGGCAGCACGCAACTCCATTTGCAAGTGATTGGCTTCTTCAATCACATCGGCCAAGGTCGTGCCTTCTTCATCCATTAAGGCCCGTGCCTGGTCAATAACCTCAGCAGGCATGCCTAGGCGCTGGGCAATATAGAGAGCATGCGAACTGCCGGGTTGACCCATGATGAGATGGTACGTCGGTGTGAGGGTTTCGCGATTAAATGCCACTTGGGCATTTTCGACGTCCGGCAAGCGAAATCCCAGCAATTTCAAACGGCTGTAGTGCGTCGTAACAACCGCATAAACATGATGAGCGCGCAAGCGGTGAATCATGGCTTCGGCGAGGGCCGAACCTTCGTCGGGATCCGTTCCGGCCCCCAATTCGTCAATGAGACAAAGCGTCTTGTCGTCGGCAAATTCCATCATGGGAATCAGCCGCGCCATGTGGCTCGAAAAGGTGGACAAATTTTGCTCAATGCTTTGCTCATCGCCAATATCCACCCATATCCGGTCAAAGAGCGGAATCGTTGTCCCTGCGCGGCACGGCACCATCATACCGGCCAAAGCCAGACTCACAATCAAGCCGGTCGTTCTCAGCGCGACGGTCTTGCCTCCCGTATTGGGACCCGTAATGATTAAAATATGACGGGACTTGGCTAATGACAAATCGAGCGGGACCGGGTCTTCAATCAAGGGATGTCGGCCCTCGATAATCTGTAAATCTTCCCCGCCGATAATGGGCAGAACTGCCCCGGTGTGCTGGCCGTAGCGGACAATCCCCAACAGTTCATCAAGCCACGCCAATGTCTGTTCTGTCACCACACAGTCATCGGCCACACTTCCGACCGTGCGGGACAACTCCGCGAGCAAGTGGCGAATTTCTTCATCTTCTTGATTGCGCAGTTCTGTCAATTGATTTTGTTTCTGCACAACCGGCATGGGCTCCACAAATACCGTTTGCCCACTAGATGACCGGTCATGCACAATCCCTGGCACTTGATTACGAAACATCGCCTTGACGGGCACCACACGGCGTCCAAATCGTAGGGTGACTACGGGATCTTGCAAAAATTCGGCCCAATGCCCCGAATGAATAATCCCATCGAGCAGGCGGTCAATCTCTGCCTCCGATTGTCTGATTTCACGGCGAATTTTTTGCAAAACAGGACTGGCATGGTCCTTTACCTGTCCATGCTCGTCTAATATGCGAAAGATGGCCTGCGCGACGTAACCTAAGGACGGCAAGCGGGCAATGCGCTGGGCCAATAACGGCATGTCTTGATCATTTGTCCACGTACTAACCGCCTCGGCAACCTTCAGCGTCACCCCAATCCCTAACAATTCTTCGGGGTTCAACATTCCGCCTTTTTGCGCCCGCCGCACCAAATCCTTTAGAGGAATGGCGCCTTTGAGGGAGATCTCCAGCGTCTCGGCGTCACGCACCAGTCGCATGACTTCTTGCAAGGCATCATGCCGTTGGCGCAACGCAGCCTCGCTCAAATACCCCGCGTTGACAATGCGCTCATGGCCCATGGGCGTATCCGTCCAGGCGGCGACTTGCTGAAGCACGGCAGGAAACTGGACTAAATCGAGACTGATCCGCAGCCGGCTGTCCGCTATGGTATCAAGAGTGTTCACGTGCCCCTGCCTTTCTCTTCTCTAAAGATCTGTTAAACTCTTGCGTATGCACCTTTGGATTATAGCACCTGAAAAGGCCACTGCGTTTGCAGTGGCCTTTTCCCTGTCCCCATCACGGTGTCTTATTCTTCACGCTGCGGTTACTACGCCACTGTTCTTGCATCGCCCGGACAAGTTCTTCATTTTGCTCTTGAAGATGGTACAAATCTTCCGCCATGTTCAAAAGCGCCAAGACAGCAATGCGGGAAATCCCAAGATGCGGATTTTTGGCGGCCAGAACCCGCAGGCGGCCATCCACATGGTGCGCGAGTGCCTGAATCACATCTTTGGGCAGGTCTCCTTTGAGAGAATACTCCTCGCCATAAATGGTCACGGTCGTCCGAATGGGTTCTGTCACACGCCTGCCTCCCTTGATTATTCTGTCTTTCTCCTCCCCTCGACAATACCGCTTTTTTCCTGTGCTGTCACGCCATAATCAGGCATTATTGGCGTATTTTTACACCGTAAGGGTCCAGCGACGACAGAATTTGCTGAATCGCGCGATCGACGTCCTCTTCCGTCAAGGTGACCTCTTCGGGTTGGAAGACAAAGCGCAAGGTCCATGATTCACCAAATGCACCCACATAGTGGTCGATAGGCGTCATGCGGCGCAAAGCCGGTAGGGCCAGAGCGTTGACCACATCCACGATTTGCTGGTAGGCGATATTGGCTGGAACCACCAAGGACAAATCGCGCACGGCTTCGGGCAGACGTAAGGGCCTATGCATTTGGGAAGACACGGCGGCCGAAGACGGCAGAAGGTCGAGCCGCATGACCCAAACCGCTAGACGTTTGGCATGATAGCGCTGGGCTATGCGCGGTCGCACTTCGCCTAGATACCCGCACACCGTGCCGTTGCGATTCGTTAGTGCTAACGTCCGTCCGGGATGCAAATACGCTGGCGGCTCCTCGACCTGGCGCCATGTCAAGCCCATATCAGCGCGCACATTGACCCATTCCATCACGCCTTTCAAATCCAACACATGAGGGGCTTCAGGATGGGGATAAGCAGGTTGTCCCTCCAGGGTTTGCACAACGGCCAGCTCCGCTATCTCTTGACACCCGTCCGCATGCGATTGATAGACGGGCGCAATTTCGAACAGGCGTAGGGCTAGTCCCCGCCGGGCGCGGTTCGCCTCAACCGTTTCGAGCAGGCCCGGAAGCAATGACGTGCGCAAAATCCGCTCTTCGTCGCGCAAGGGATTGCGCACGACAACCGCATCTGAGACCGTCATTTCTGCCCGGGCTAACCGCTCCGGTGACGTAAACGACCGCGTCACAACTTCCCAATATCCCGCCTCAGCCAGCAAATTCTTTAAAAATTCAAGGTACGCTTCGTGGCTGTTTTTTTGACCGGGTACGGCAGGCGCCAGAAACACCGAGGGCTTAATGGTTTCTAAGCCATACAGCCTTGCCACTTCTTCGGCTAAATCGTGACTGCCACTAACGTCGTGACGCGCATGAGGAATCACGACGTCGCCTGCAGCTGTCACGCCAAACCCCAGCCGTTCTAACCCTTGACGCAATTTGTCATCGGACCAATCGACCCCCAATAAACGCCGAATCTTGTCCGGTTCAAAGGCAATTTGACGAGCCGGGGCAATACGCCCCACCACTTGGCTCGGCCCAGTAGCCACAAAGAGTCCGGCCTCTTGTAACAGTGCACGGTAGCGATCTGGGGCGGTGTACACCGCCAAGGGATCCGTGCCTTTGCCAAAATGCAGTGCCGCATCGGAAAAAATTTGATGCCGACGCATGGTTTGGAAAATGCGCGAGGAATCAAAATGCGCCGCCTCCAACAACACATGGCGCGTCTTTGAAGAAATCGCCGACCGGGTGCCGCCCATGACGCCTGCCAGGGCCAGTGCGCCCGCATCGTCCGCAATCACTAAGTCCTCAGGCCCTAATGTGCGCTCTTCCCCATCCAAAGTCTCAAGCCGCTCACCCGGATGCGCCAGACGCACGGTAATAGAGCCCTGGACGGTATCGCGGTCAAAGGCATGGAGCGGTTGGCCTATATCCCACAGCAAAAAGTTCGTGATATCTACGGCCGGAAAAATCACACGCTGGCCAATGGCGCGCAACAAGACTTGCATCCACAAAGGTGTTGGCGCGTCCGGTTGAATCTGAAATGCTACAAGCCCATAGAGCGGACAGTCATGAAGATCTAAAACGCGCGCCAACGCATCTTCCCCGTATTCAAAACCGCGACTGTGTTCGGTCAACGGCAAAGACAATGCGGCCGCCAATTCGCGAGCAATGGCCTGCATGCTTTGACCAAAGACGGCTAAATTGGGTGTGAGCTCCAATTCAAAGACGGTGTCTTGACCGCCAATGACGTCAATAAAGTGCGTCCCAAGCGGTTCGGGCCCTGACCAAATCCATAAATCTTGAGGCCCTTGGTCAAATCCCAATTCTTCCGCTGACAGCAACATGCCTGGTGAAAGGATGCCGCGCATGCGAACCGCTTCCAATACACGGCCGTCAACCAGTTCGGTCCCCACAGGCGCATACCAGACGCGGTCTCCAACAAATCCATTGGAAGCCCCCGTGACAATGTCAATCGTGCTGCCGTCACCGCGCCTGACGCTGACCACCGACAAATGGTCGGCATCAGGATGCTTCACCCGCTGAACGACTTCCACCAGTTCCACGGGTTCGTACCACCGTCCCCAAGCCTCCATCTGCGCCACTTCCCACCCCATTTGCGTCAGGGTGTCGGCGACCTTCGCCGGCGCTGGCAAATCCGGAACATAGCGAGTTAACCACCGGTAACTAACTTTCATAACCCAGGCCTCCCTATGTACGTCTGAAATTGAGAGAGAAACTGCATGTCGTTTTGATAGAGCAACCGCAAATCATCAATACCAAAAAGACGCATGGCTAACCGTTCAATTCCTAATCCAAAGGCAAATCCCGTCACCACGTCGGGGTCATACCCCCCGTTGCGCAACACAGTGGGATGAACCATGCCCGACCCCAAAATTTCCACCCAGCCCGTGCCCTTGCACACCCGGCAGCCTGTCCCCCCACAAGCCGCGCACGTGACGTCCATTTCCACCGACGGTTCGGTAAAAGGAAAATATGACGGGCGGAATCGGGTTTTGATCTCACTCCCTAACAGTTCTAGCGCCATCGCCGTCAATGTGCCTTTGAGATCTGCCAAAGTAATGCCGTGATCAATCACTAATCCCTCGACCTGGAAAAACATCGGAACATGGGTCGCATCATCATCGCGACGAAAGACGCGGCCGGGCGCGATAATTTTCACGGGCAACGAGCCCTGATATTTTTGCATGGCCCGAATTTGCACCGGCGAGGTATGTGTGCGCAAAACCCTGTCCGGACAGTTGGTAAAAAAGGAATCCTGCATGTCCCGTGCTGGATGATTCGCGGGAATATTCAACGCTTCAAAGTTATACCATTCTTGTTCAATTTCTGGCCCATATTCCAACGAAAAGCCCATCCGCAAAAATACATCTTCAATGAATCGGCGCACGCGCGTGGTCGGATGTAGCAACCCCGTGTGGGGAAGGGTCCCAGGAAGGGTCATGTCTAACCGTTCTTGTTGCAACTGGCGGGTCTCTTCCGCCAATTCCAGAGCGGCTTGCCGCCCCCCTATCGTTTCTAGCGCCTTTTCCCGCAAAGCGTTCAATAGCTGGCCCTGATGGCGCTTTTCTTCGAGAGGCAAAGCCGCGAGTTCTTTCATCGCTTGGGCAATCAGTCCACGCCGACCCAGCCACCGGTTGCGCACTTCTTGCACCTGGTCAACATCCTGAGCCTGCGCGGTCTGTTCCTGTATGTCCTCTAACCATGTCTCATAGCGATTGTCCGATGGCACGACCGAATCACCCTTTCCAAAAAAAATCACGTTCCCCCCAAGGGCGAACGTGTTCGCGGTACCACCTTAATTCGACACAGAATGTGTCCTTTGGCTGTTGATAACGGCACCGGCCGGCAAACCCTACTGTAAAGTTCAAGTTTGCACTCCCCAGCGAATATCGACCGCCTGCAGATCCGTTCCCACCAATACCCGGATTCTCTGCGCTGCAGGGATGGCTGACATGTTCTGGATCATCGCTTACTGTCTTTTATTTTCCGGTTATTGTATCATAACCGGCGGAACTGGCAAAAGCCCCGCGTGGCGACGCGCCGCAGCCGCTTGAAAGACCAAAACAGAGCCCGCGACAGCCACATTCAAGGATTCTGCGGAATCCACCATAGGAATCGTGACCGCATGGGATTGTTGTACCACCGCGTCTGGCAATCCCGCTCCTTCATTGCCGAGCACAAGAGCCACAGACCGCGTCCAGTCCATGCGGGTGTAGTCTTCTCCCCCTTCCGCTACGGCCGTGATGACCTGCACGCCGCGCGCCGCGAGGTCCTCTAGCCACGAGTCATCTAGCGCCACCACCGGCAATTTAAACACACTACCGGCAGACGCCCGCAAAGCTTTGGGGTTAAAAGGGTCAACCGTACCTTTAGTCAAACCCATCATGTGAGCTCCCGCTGCGTGAAAACTGCGAATAAGGGTGCCCAAATTGCCAGGATCTTGGATCTCATGGGCGATGCCTAAAAGCCACGGCGTACCCTGTGGCAAAGGAAAGGGAGCAGGCCACTTGGGCATGCCTACCACCGCCAAAATGCCTTGATGCGTCTCGACGGCAGACAACTCACTGAGCACACGATCTGTCACATACACTAACCGCGTGCGTCCCGCTTGCAAGCGTGCCAGCAAGCTGCGTCCTGGCCCTTGTTGGGCAATGCGTTGAGAATAAAGAACAAGGTGGATGAGGGCCCCCGCATCCACCGCGTCTAATACCATGTGAAATCCTTCCAGTACCGCCTGTTTCTGCTTTTCGCGAAACGTCCGACTGGTAAGAAGATGACGCACTGTCCGAACAGATTTGTTGTCCAGTGAGTCCAATGGCTGTATCACGGCCATAATTACAGTTGTTCTTTGGCTTTGGCTACGAGGACCTTAAAGCTGTCCATATCGCGTACGGCCAAGTCCGCCAAAATTTTACGGTCCAGTCCAATGCCTGCCCGGTGCAACCCGTTCATCAGTTTGCTATACGACAACCCATTCAAGCGAGCAGCCGCATTAATACGGGTGATCCATAGACGACGGAAATCACCTTTACGCTTCTTGCGGTGCTGATAGGCATACCACAATGAATGCATAACCGCTTCGTTTGCCGGTTTAAAATGACGGGAACGCGCACCCCGGTAACCCCGTGCCATCTTTAAAATCTTTTTGTGACGGCGATGTCTCACCATCCCATGTTTTACCCGAGCCATCTTCCAAACCCCTCCACAACAATTAGTTTACCCCAAGGCCACTTACTTGCCGTTGGGCAACAAACGCTTTGCACGGTGGTAATCCGCATGAGACAACAGAACCCCTTGGCGCAACCGGCGTTTTTGCGACGGTGACTTGTGCTCGAGCAAGTGACTCTTGCCGGCACGGTTTCGCGCGACTTTCCCTTTCCCGGTAATCATGAGGCGCTTGGCGGCTCCACGATGTGTCTTCATCTTTGGCATGCGTTACACTCCCTTTTTCGGCGCTAAAATCATTATCATGCTACGTCCCTCTACACGAGGCGGACGCTCCACTATCCCCACATCGTTAACCAGTTCGGCCAACTTGCTCAAAGTCTCCTGACCCAATCCCGCATGCACAATTTCTCGTCCCCGAAACATCATCGTACACTTGACCTTGTCGCCTTCCGTCAAAAAGCGATGAGCACTTTTGACTTTGACGTCAAAATCATGGTCTTCAATGTTCGGACGAATTTTGAGTTCCTTGACACTCACAACCTTCTGCTTTTTGCGGGACTCCCTTTCGCGTTTCGCCTGCTCATATTTATACTTCCCATAATCCATAAGCCGACACACCGGGGGACGAGCGGTAGGGGATACCTCCACGAGATCAAGATGGCGCTCCTCAGCTAACGCTAATGCCTCACGCAATGACACGACTCCCAACTGTTCGGAGTCGTCTCCTACCAGACGCACGTCGCGTGCTCGGATCTCATTGTTAATCCTGAGATCTTTGATAGTTTTTTTCCCTCCTTCGAATGCTTTCTTGGTGGTCCAAACAAAAAAGGGCGGATCACTCCGCCCAAATACAGAAACCACGTTCCATCAACCCTTTTGGTCCAAACCGGAGGGTGAGAAGCTGATGCTTCTGCTTTGTTCGGCATATGCAGTAATATTGTAAGCGAAAAGCCTTACCCCCGTCAATCACAAAGATGCTACTCACCCACTGCTCTGGGATCTCTTGACGTGTTAACCTTGGCAAAAATCCGATTGCCGCTGGCGATTCTGGCTGCTCTTCTCTTTGGATTGGAACTTGATAGATAGAGTCCAATTGTCAATCGGACTTTTGTTGAATATATCTGCGGACCAAATTTTTCTTGAACGTCGGACGTCCGCCCAGTTTTTGACAGAACCACTGCTCAAGTTCTTTTCGTGCTTGAGGCTTTCTAGCAAATAAACGGTCATAACTGTATTGCTTGGCCCACTCTCTTTCTTAAACAGCACAAGGAGGCTCATCGCCTACTGAGACGAGCCTCCTTGGTAAACATATTTAGTACAAAGGGACCGTCGCCCCTCTTTAACGGCCTAGTCTAAGGGCATTTGCGCTTGTTCAACCAACTCTTCTAGATATTCGGGCCAGGCCTTAGCGCCAATATCCCCTTCTTCGCGTGTACGCACCGACACCGTGTGATTTTCCAAGTCACGGCCGCCGACAATCAACATGCGCGGGACCTTATTCACCTGGGCTTCGCGAATCTTGTAGCCCATTTTCTGATTACGGGTATCGACTTCAACGCGCAACCCCCGCCGCCTGAGTTTCGTGGCGATGTCCTGAGCATAGGCGCTTTGCTGGTCGGTAATAGGAATGACCATGACCTGCACAGGCGCCAACCACAGCGGGAAAGCTCCCGCATAATGTTCCACCAAAATCCCCAAGAATCGCTCGACCGATCCCATAATCGCGCGGTGAATCATAACCGGACGCTTATTCGTTCCATCTTGGTCGGCATAGGTTAGATCAAATTTCTCAGGCAATTGGAAGTCCAACTGGATGGTCGCCAACTGCCAATGTCGACCCAGCGAGTCAATCGCTGAGATATCGAGCTTCGGCCCATAAAACGCACCGTCGCCCGGGTTGATTTGGTATTTAATGGCGCGTTCGCGCAAAACCGCTTCGAGATCGTGCTCCGCCTTGTTCCACAATTCCAAAGACCCCATATAGTCATCGGGCCGCGTCGAGAAAACCACTTCGTAAGGCAAGCCAAATGCCCGAAACACCACATCGACTAAATCTAATACCCCTAAGATCTCTTGGGTGATTTGGTCTTCTCGCACAAACAGATGCGCATCATCTTGGTGAAAGCCCCTCACACGCATTAATCCGTGCAACGTGCCGGAACGTTCAAACCGTGACAAGGGTCCATATTCGGCATAACGAATCGGAAGATCTCGGTACGAGCGGACTTGATTTTTAAAAAGTAAAGCGTGTCCCGGGCAGTTCATCGGCTTGGCGCCCAGCACTTCTTCTTCCCGTTCCATGAGAAACATATTGTCGCGGTAATGGTCCCAATGGCCTGAACGCTGCCACAACCCGACGCGGTAAATCCAAGGAGTCGAGACTTCCTCATAGCCCCGTTCCGTCTGCAAGCGGCGCGAGAATTCCTCCAGTGTCCGGTATAGTTGATATCCTTTGGGATGCCAGAAGGCAAAGCCTGGTGCCTCTTCCCGAAAGCTAAACAAATCCAATTGCGGTCCTAGCCGCCTGTGATCTCGCAACTTCACCTCTTCCAACCGTTGAAGATGTTGTGTCAACTCTTCTTCGGAAGGAAAAGACGTACCATAAATGCGGGTCATCATGGGATTCTTTTCATCACCACGCCAATAGGCCCCCGAGACATTGGTCAACTTGATCGCTTGAATCACTCCGGTGCGGGGCACGTGAGGACCTGAGCACAAGTCCACAAACTCGCCTTGTTGATAGGCGGAAATGGTCATGCCCTCAGGAATTCGACGCACAATTTCCAACTTAAAATCTTCATGACGATCAGCAAAAAGTGCAAGTGCCTCATCACGAGTCAATTCCAAACGTTCGATCGCAAGATTTTCCTGAACAATTTGCCGCATCATCTCTTCAATCGCGCTCAAGTCTGTCTCTGTCAACGGTTTAGGGAGCCAAATGTCATAATAGAACCCGTCCTCCAACGCAGGACCGGTCCCCAGTTTAGCCTCCGGCCATAAGCGTTTGACAGCCTGCGCCATTAAATGCGCGCTGGAATGTCGAAACACCTTTTGGCCACTACTATCAGCAAACGTCAACCATTGCAGCTGCCCGCCGTGCGTCAATGGCCGCTTTAAATCCACCACGTCTCCATCAATCCATGCCGCCAGAGCGTCTTGCGGCATTTCTTCTTGAAAGTCAATAGGCCGCACCCCGGGGCTCTTTACGACATAATCGCCGTGTAGCTCAATCGTCAAGTCCTCCATACCTTCGTCCTCCCCATAAAAAAATCCGCCACCCCATCTGTCTGGGGGACGGAAAAATTCCGCGGTTCCACCGCCATTGGCATACAATCTGCCCGACTTTTATGCGCAATATCGGTCGCCGCCGCTAACTTCGCCTGCTATAGGCTCGCTAGACGCTCCAAGGTGGTTAGAACTTCCGCGTCACTAAGACGTCTTTCAGCCAAGGACATCTCTCTCTTAAAGAATACGGAAATTCACATCTCTTCATCGCAGTACTATTTGCCCTTTACGATACCGAAAAGCGCAAAGCCGTGTCAATAGCCCTTAGGCATGGCAAGCAGCGTCCATGAGAGTAGTATGCCCTGATTTTCATGAATCAGCCCGGGCCGGCCGTTTTGCTGAAGACGCTGGATGCAACTTTGTTTCAACCGATTGAATGCGATCGTCAAAAATAGCGCGCAGCATCTCTTGCAAATTGGAAGGCAGTGTGCTGTCCAATACAACGCGCGCAGGTGCGAGCAACACCAAGGCACTCACCAAGAGCTCCTGGCGCGTTTCTTCGCTATCATCCAAATCTTCGGCTAAAGCATCGATAATCTCGCGGCCAACGTCAGTCCCTTGGGCATCCGCAATATGCACGTGTTTGCCACAACACCGGACATGCACGACGTCTGCGTGAGGCGCTTGTTGACTGACATAATCCTTAAGAAACCCAATAAATTGGCGGTATTCATGCTCCGCAAAATACTCATCCACGATATGTCCCACCACGTCGATCAAGCCCGCACGGACATCATGCAACAAAAAATCTTCGGCGCCTTCAATCACCAGCACATCGTGTGTCCAAAAATATGCGGTGAGCCGAGCAGCAATCGCATCCACACGCGCTTGCGCCGCCTCAGGGTCTTCCGTACGAAGGTTTTGGACTACCCGGCTCAAAATGATGCGGCGTTCTTCCTGTGTCAAGTAGCTGTACTGCTGCCGCAAAATCCGCGTCACCCAGGGTTCATAATGGGCACTAATGAGTTTGGCCACGGCGCGGGCCATGGTATAGGCTCCCTCCGTT
The DNA here is from genome assembly GCA_002951815.1 of Sulfobacillus thermotolerans. Lineage (GTDB taxonomy): Bacteria > Bacillota > Sulfobacillia > Sulfobacillales > Sulfobacillaceae > Sulfobacillus > Sulfobacillus thermotolerans. The sequence continues at coordinate 2,015,867 of CP019454.1, read as the reverse complement.
CTTGTGCCGTCCATGTCGCAGACGGCCCACTCCATTCGGGATTGCCTGGTCCACTCTACAGGCGCCTCCAAATATGCATCAATCCGCGGAGTATCCTCTTGACTGCCAATACACCACTGCACCACCTTGTCGCCTCCATCTCTTTGAAATATCCCCGCCTGTATTAGTTCTAAGATATTGCTAGTATATTCCAGATTATCAAAACCTATTCACGCCTAGGTTTTCTGCCAAGCTGAAGAACATCTGAATCACATTTCTATTCGTAAGACATCGATGCACCATGATGAAAACGGAAGCATTGGACGGAGATAAAGGAGGTAACCATGAAATGTACTTTGCGCAAAATAAAAAATCCGCATAAAATTTGCGGGTTTTTATGGTGGGCGGTACAGGACTCGAACCTGTGAACCTCTCGCATGTCAAGCGAGCGCTCTAACCAACTGAGCTAACCACCCATGTGTATTGGAGGCGACGCCCGGATTCGAACCGGGGCATAGAGGTTTTGCAGACCTCTGCCTTACCACTTGGCTACGTCGCCTGATAGGTCAGGCGGCAGATTGGAGCGGAAGACGGGATTTGAACCCGCGACCCTTGCCTTGGCAAGGCAATGCTCTACCACTGAGCTACTTCCGCATCACGCTCTGCTAGTATAACAACTTCTCTCGCATTGTGCAAGTCACCTAGGCCACAAAATTTTCGTTTTTAGCGAGTTTAATATTGGTAAAATCCACGGCCACTTTTCTTACCAAGACGGCCCGCACGCACAAGACGGCGCAACACTTGAGGCGCAGCAAACCGGTCGTCATGAAACTCATCATACAAATAATCCATCACTTCTAAATCCACATCCAACCCCGTGAAATCCGCTAGCGTCAACGGGCCCATCGGATGATTGAGGCCTAACTGCACCGCTTTATCGATATCCTCCTTGCTTGCTACGCCTTCCTCAAGAATCCTCATCGCTTCAATAAATAAAGGCATTAGTATCCGGTTGACAACAAATCCCGGTGTGTCTTTTTGTACCACCACGGTTTCTTTGCCAAATCGCCGGGCAATATCTTGCGCGAGCGCCACCGTCTCATCGGAGGTATCTTCTCCGCGTACCAGTTCCACCAATTTCATCACTGGCGCCGGATTGAAAAAGTGCATCCCCAAGAAGTTTTCGGGATGGCGGGTTGAACGACTAAGTTCTGTAATAGAAAACGATGACGTATTGGTCGCCAGCAAGGCCTGTGGGCGAACCACCGCATCTAGGCTTTGAAACACCGCTTTTTTGACATCCATGACTTCTACAACCGCTTCGATGACCACATCTGCCACCGAAAAATCTTCGAGCGCGGCTTCTTTAAGGCGCTCCATGGCGGCTTCCGCCGCGTCCGCCGTCATTTGGCCCCGTTCAACGGCCCGCGCCAACCGCGCAGCAATTCGGTCCTTTCCGCGTCCTACAGCCCCTGGCGCGGCATCATGCATCAACACCTCAAATCCGCTCACCGCCGCCAGTTGGCTGATTCCCGCTCCCATGGTGCCGGCTCCCACAATCCCTATCGTTTGCACCTTAGTGCCTCCTTTACCCCTATTTGATGCTTTTAGTAACCCATAATGTGAAATCCACTGTCCACAAACAGGATATGTCCAGTAATGCGTTTAGCCCAATCTGACGACAGAAACACCGCGGCATTGCCGACATCGTCCGTCGATATGTTCTCGGGAATGGGGGCCCGTTCGGCCGTACTGTGTAGCGCCGATGAAATGCCTTTCACCCCAGACGCCGCCAATGTTTTCACCGGTCCCGCTGAGATCGCATTGACACGAATATGGTCTTTACCGAGGTCAAAAGCTAAGTAGCGTACCGACGCTTCTAACGAAGCCTTTGCCACCCCCATCACGTTGTAATTGGGCATGACGCGCGTAGCCCCTTGATAAGTTAGCGCCACAATGCTAGCCGATCCCGCCTTTAATAGGGACGGATAAGCAGCCCGCGTGAGTTCGGTCAAGGAATAAGCACTGACCGTCTGCGCTAACGTAAAGCCCTCGCGTGTCGTATCCAGAAAACGCCCTTCTAAATCTTTACGGTCGGCATACGCGATGGAATGGATTAATGCATGAACGCCATCAGGAGCCATATGACCCAATTGGTCAGCAAACTCTGCCATCAGAGTGTCGTTCATCACATCTAGTAAGACGGTCTTGACCGGCGTATGCAACTCCTCGATCAATTTATCCAAATTTTCTTTCAGTCGATCGTTTTGATACGTCAAAATCAACTGAGCGCCTTCCCGTTCAAAGGCCCTGGCAATCCCCCATGCAATACTCCTCTTATTTGCAATGCCTGTAACAATGGCCGTCTTTCCCTCTAAAAGCCCCAAAAATATCTCTCCTCCGTGGTAATCCGTTTTTTGGAACATCATACCGCATCGAGACATGGACGGCTATACGTAGAAGTCCTCTTTTCATCACATGGTGATATGAGCACGTCATATGATATCGCACGCGGGTTTAACAGACGTGCAGAGCGACCGTTGTCTAGTCGCCACCTTGGAATCCCGCCATGATGGTCGCTTTTTGAGGATTCTAATCGCTATCTTTATCCACCACCGCCATCCATTGCTTCAGCTTGACCGCGTCAGTGACTTCCAGCATCCCATGGTGCGCATAGATCACGCCATCTTGCGCAAGTATGTGAATGGCACGCGTCACTGTCTCCCGACGCGTGCCAATTAACCGGGCAATATCTTCATGGGTCAGATTAATCATGCGTCCCATCCGAATAAACAAGGTCCATAGGACCGAAGCGACTTGGTTCACCATTGGCAACCCTTTACGGTCGGCAATGGACTCTTGGATGAATCGCAAACGTTCGGCCAACACCCGACTAATTTCGAGGCCAAACGCCGGGATTTCTTGATGCAGCCGCAGTACCGTCGTGCGCGCAATCCAGCCCATCACCGTCGGCGTTGACAGCGCCCGAGCCGACGCAGGATAGCCGCTCTGATCCCAAAGCCCCGCAATCCCCACAATATCGCCCAGCACCCACACACCGGTCGTGGTTAATTGGCCTTCGAATCCGATCCGTTCCATCGCCACACGTCCCTCGAGGACAAACCATAACCCTGACGTCGGTTCGCCCTGTTCAAAGACTCGGTCGCCCGCCTCATAATGACGCATCACGAGGATCTCGGACAATGTCGATTCCGGAATTAACTGAAGCAAGGGCACATCATAGCGCTTACCGGTCATGGCGTCCCTCCCTATGCCCGATATTATACGCGTCACGCGTAGCAATCGGTAGAGACGTTGTGCACCCTATACTTGTGCTTCACGTCTTTTGGACGCGCGCCTTATTGCCACAACCATATTAATTACCAGCGTCACAACCAGTCCCAGAGCCACAACCCCGCTTGCCGACACCATAGCGCCAAAATGACCAACCCATCCCACTACAGATAACAAGGCCCCCGTGACGCCTAAGACAGCGACTACGATGGGTTGCCGAGGCGAATACATTGCTTGAGCCAAGAAGAAAGCCTTGAACACAGGACCTGGCAGTTTATTCGATACAAATAGAGCCACCATAAAGGGAATGATGCGAGATTGATAACTAAAGATAAGAATAAGAAACCCCCAAAACGCGGTTACCACCGCCAAAGGGCTAAGCCATATCCCTAACACGGAGGATGCAAGAAATAGCGCCCAAGCCGTTCCCACCCCTGCAAACACCCAGTCAAACATTTTCCCCTGTCGCACGGTACTCACGAGTTGCACGATAGATGCCACCACGGCGCCCACCCATATGGTGGCCCCCAGTCGCATTACAAGTGCAGAGGTCACAAGCGAGGCCCACACCATGAGCGTCCCTATTCCCGCCAAAATAATCGGCAGAGCGGGTTTCGTGCGTTCAGCTTTAGACATTGAAAACATGGGGTTCAGTTTTAATTGCACACTTAACACTAAAAGACCCAACCAAGTCCCGAGCGCTGTCGCGATATGTACGCGCAGCACTTGATACTCAGGCCACCATCCCAAGAAAGACAACGCCATAAACAAACCCAGAATCCATGTCGCGTTAAACCCCAAAATCGCTCCTTGAATACCTCGGTAGACGCTGCCGTGTTTCTCAGATCGCCTCATTTGTCCCCATAATGCGACTGACCACAATACAATGGCAACGGCTAAGATCCCTCCACTCAGCGCCAACACTCGCCAGTTCCCATACATCAGTCCCCACGCGAACCCGATAACGCCACTCAGATACACAAGAAATTGGATGACCGTACGGCGAAAAGATAGCGGTGGGACATCAAACACCACCGGAATCCACTGGGTTAAGATGCCTTGAGCTGTCATGGACAAGAATCCCAACGTAAAAAAGTGAACAGCCATAATCACGTGCGGCTCCCCGGCGCGTCCCAAAGCGATAGGCTGCCCAAGGACGATAACCACGATGGCCGCCAAAATGAAAAATGCATATCCCGTGCCCATATACAGCAGCGGCGCCGAAATTCGCGGGGCCTGTGCGATATTGATACTGGGTTTATAACGGGCTGCTTCCGACAAATCCATACCGTCTCCTCCTATTGGGATTTCAAAATTCGAACAATGACAGAATCGTCAGGTCCTACCGTGATTTCGTAAGCAAATCCCTCCCGATCGAGCCGAGCCAGCAATAATCATATCGGTACGCGGTCGTTGCAGGCCGCGGGCATAGCCGCCAACGCCCCATTGTTTGTTTCACAAGACTTTTGACTTTGATGCCAGCCGTTTCCACCGGGCATGCGCTCCTTTCATGCCCACACTCTATCGCAGCACTTTAAGGAGCATTGTGACATCGATCACGAAGAACACCATTCAGAAGAGAGCGAGATTAGCCGGGATACGAAGAGGGGCGCTGGGTTAAAATGTATACCGTGTGAAACTGAATTCCATAACGAGCAATTTGAGAGGCGGGCTCCGGAAAGAATAAGTCAATATGATCCCCAATAATGGCCGAGCCCGTATCCACAGCCCGCGCGGGACCATATCCATCAATATACAAATACGTTCCTAACGGGATGACATTAGGGTCTACCGCCACATCGCCTTGGTGCAAGGGAAGTCCATCCCAAGCCGCTACCGCGCCGGACGGGCCGTTCATGGAGTATTGGCCATTGTAAGCGGTCGTCAAAACAGAGAAGACCCGGTCGTAATGATACGTAACCCCGTTAATGACAATCGTATGGACGGGCGCCGTTCCTTGAGCGACTATTTGTTGGGTGGGCGCGGTGATAGACGTGCGAACAGGACCCACTTGAAAGACAATGCCCGGTCGACCCGGCTGCAACAGCAACGTCTGGCCTTGGGGCAGCATATTGTCTTTCACGGTTTTCACCGGATAGGCAACGGGCGTAAATTGCACCGATTCCGCTGCAAAACCTCGGCCTGACCATGGCCACGGCGGCATTTGATTGGGCGCTGACCCGCTTGCATTGGCAGATTTTAGCCCTATGCCCATCGCCATACAGGCGATCGCCACCACCACTGCCCACTTCATGACGCTGACGCCTCCGCCTCTTTTATGACGGTTAGTTTCCCCAAATCCTCGGGCATCATGTGCATAGGGCATTGATGACAATAAAAAAAGCACACCCAAATGGTATGCACATCATTTACCTTATAGTGGTGCCGCAGGGCGGAATCGAACCGCCGACACGAGGATTTTCAGTCCTCTGCTCTACCGACTGAGCTACCGCGGCATTTGTGGCGGAGGCGACGGGATTCGAACCCGTGATCTCATGCGTGACAGGCATGCGTGTTAGGCCGACTACACCACGCCTCCGAGTTCCACAACAGCAACGTTGCTATTATCCACTACATTAAGGAGTTTGTCAAATACTTTTTTGAGGACATGGTGGTTTTCTTCTATGGCCGCCTAAGGGCTAATTACCTCAGTTCAGTCATGGCTGCCGCATTTTCGGTGGTGGAATTTCTATGCGCGCAAGAAATTCCAGGTTTCCACTTCATCTCCCCCATTTCTCCAATCCTCATCACCCAAACGTCTCCATTATCCATTTCAAAGTGCCGATAACTGGCCAACGGCAATGCCAAAGATGCGGCAATAAAAAGACGCATCACGGTATTGTGGGACGTGACCAACACATTTTGAAACGGCCAACTTTTCACGTCCTCAATAAAATGCTGCATGCGGACTACAGCCTCCTGCCCCGTTTCGCCCGTTCCTCCTGCTTTGGTCACGGCCGGATCTTGCACCCAGCGTTGCCACTGGAGCGTATCGGATGACTCGATTTCTTGTTGGGTTAATCCTTCCCAGTTGCCGAAATCAATTTCTTGCAACCGGCTATCGATATGCAAGGACACGCCCGCGCGGTTGGCAATCGGAAACGCTGTCGCAATAGCGCGCTGCAAAGGTGACGCAAAAGCCACATCTAAAGGTACATCCTCAAACATTTGCGCAAGCCGAAGAGCTTGGCCCATTCCCGCTTCCGTCAACTCTAAATCTGATCGTCCACAGTAACGATTGCCGCGGTCATTCCATGTTGTTCGACCATGCCGGACAAAGTACACCGTTTTCATCGCCAATTCTTCGACCTCCAAATGTTCATCGCTTCTGTTCACCCTGATGACTTTGCCGCTTAACAGGGTTTGGGGGACTGCGAGCGTCTATACATAAGCAGTTCAGAGCACTGGTGGCCGCAAAGCATACCGTACGATTCACGCCATTCCCCCCATTAATATCTTTAGCCGTCCTGACAGGTTCTCCAGCCTTTTGTTTCGATGATGGGCCTTGTGAGTACCTATTACGTGGTTTTTTTGTGAATTAAGCGTATCAGCTCAGCCCATTGTTGACTAATACCGAAACATAAAAGAACCCATAAGTCAGAAATAATGGATAGGCTAGGTGACCGGAGGATCCCCTGAAGGCCATTGCGTTTAGCATGTGTACGTAATTAGAGCAGGCCATGAGGCTACCCAGCGTCAACATGACCTGGTGTAAGAGAATATCTTACAAACCGTGTCGAACAGCCCCATTACCGCTCCCGGCACGCCCGCTACATGCCTAAGGGCGCGACAGTTCAATGCCACAACTTAAGAGGAGACATCCAAGGACGGATTTGGAGTGGAGATGTGTTTGAGCAACAACGCCTTAAAATGCACTGCAGGCGGTGGCAACATCCGGTCACGCAATTGGACCACATGCCAATAGCGTACCCGAGGGAATCCTTGGACGTTCAACACCACTAATTGCTGAGTTCGAAGTTCCAGTTCAATTGCGCGGCGCGGAACGATTGCAAGCCCAAGACCGTGGACTACAGCCCGTTTAATGGCGCTATTGCTTGCGACTTCCATGCCAATACGAGGCCTGACGCCTGACTCGTCAAAAAACTGTTCCATCGTTGCCCGGGTGCCTGAGCCTTCTTCTCGAATCAGAAACGTTTCGTCTGCAAGCGCATTTAATGGAATGTTCTCATGATGGGCCAAAGGGTGGTCCGGCCACGCAATGACCACAAGTTCATTGACCAAAAATGGGATAGCCTCCAATTCCGCTTCATGAGGAAATTTGCCGATAACCGCTAAGTCCGCTTCTCGAGACAATAACCGTTCGATGACCGTCTTGCGATTTGTAACATCGAGGTTAATGTCCACTCGGGCAAACTTTTGACGAAAAATGCCTAAATACTCGGGGACCACATAGACACCCGCCGTCGTGTCAGCTGCGACCCGAAGACGTCCAGCATCGCCCCCTTGCAACGCATCCATCGCTTCACGCGTTTCTTGCAACACGGCAAATACTCGCTGACTGTACTCTAACAGCTGAGTTCCCGCCTCTGTGAGATAAATTTGTCGGCCGACTTTTTCAAATAGCGGCATTCCCATCGTTTCTTCGAGGTGTTTGATATGCATGGACACCGCCGGTTGACTCAAAATCATTTCCTCCGCGGCCCGGGAAAAACTCATGCGACGCGCTACTTCTCGGAAGACCCGTAATTGATGGAGATTAATGAGAACCTCGTCTTCTTTCAAATCGCGTCCCCTCCTGAACCCTTTGCCTCTCACATTTTATCGCCTACCAATATGAGGCTTGCTCACCCTAATTAAGTCACTGGGCGCCCACGAGAGCCCATTGTTTATTAAGACCACGGCGATGGATACGCCCGTCGTCATCAATCTGAAACAGATAAATCCATGCATCTTCGACAAGGTGCTGCACCTCGTCATGGTGCGCAATGACCTCATCGATGGCCTCCCGAGGGGCCTCAATGAGCACTGTGAGACGCATTGGCTCATGCATCCAGCGGGTACCGTCATGCAAAGACTGCCAGGCTAATCCGGCCCGCAAATCGCCTCCATTTCCTTCGAGCACCCCAACAGATCCCCCCGTCACGTTATGCAACACTTTATTGCCACTGCCCAAACGACGCGGATCCACCATAGACCCGTAATATTGCATATTAATCCATTGTGCTACAACCATCGGTGCCGTCATGATTTGCTGCAGGGTGCTAAATGTGGGGTCAAGGTGCCAATCATATTCATGCAAAAACGCCCGGCCCGCTAAATCTCGCTGACGCGTTCTGTACCGTGGAGCCGCAATAAATGCGGCATTGCCGGCTAAAGCCCACTCCGGTCGCACCTCTGCCCAATCACGGGCCCGTCGCCATAAGACTGCACGGGCCTTAGCCGGGGTGTTCTCCTGATTTGTCTCACGGGACAAGCGTTCTGCCCGGGCAAGCTGTCCCGCTTGCTGTAACCACTGTTCCAATTGCTGAACATCTAAGACATGTGAAGACGGTATGACCTCTTTATTTAACAAACGTAGCTCTTCGGTCACGGTGTCATGCAATCCCGCCAAAAAATAGGTGTCATCAGGAATGGCTAACCCTCGCTGTGCCAAGCCGTGACGTGTACCCGGGTCATTTAACAAAGCGGCTGCCACACGCGCATTGGCCTCTCCGGATTGCCCTCCACACGCACCACAGTCCAACGCAGAAGCCTGGGGATTGTTCACCGTCATGCTCCCATGCCCGACTAAGAGCACTAGACGGGCGAAGTTCCCCATCAAGCCCATGTTGCGTAACACCGATTCCGCTAGGGCAGGTCGATCGGCTTCGGGAATACCGGTGATCATGTCGGAAACAAGGTCCTGAGATTTGCTCTCAGATGACAGTTGAGGCTGCAAACGACGGCGGTCAGTTCGTGAAAGGCCCACGTCATCTGGTTTGGGAACAGGACGGGTCCACCCCATACTGTCGCTGATTAGCTTGGGCGCCCATAAAAGCCCTACGGATTCCACAAACGCAAAGGTGGACGTTGCAGAAGTTTTAAAGATTTTCCAGACCTTATTTAACCGTAGCTGGTTATGTCGTTTGACCAAGAGGGTTTTCGTGTCTTGTCGTTCAGAATCCGGATTCAAAGATTCTGCGATACGGTAGCTAGGCGTGAACAAGACCGGAAGATGGGCCTGCCCTGCACTATCGCCAAAGCGAACATATTCCATAGGTATGCCAAAAAATCCGGCAAAACCTAAGGTCTGCACGCCCGGCTCCACCGTCTCGAAAGCGCGGCGAAAGACCTCTGAACGCACATCGATACAAAACACCGCTTGCACCGATGCCCGGTCCTGGAAGGGTTGTGATTCGACAGAACCGTTCAAAAGCCCCAACAACTGGCGCTGGTATCCTATTTCCAATGCCGTTTGCCAAATCGGATCGATTGGGATTTCCTTGGACGAATGCCCTGCGGACTCGGCGGCTTGGACCAAGAATTCACGCCACCGACTCTTCAATAGATCGCTGGACTTTAACTGATACAACAAGGCCTCCCACGACAGACGGATCGCTAGCAGATCCTGGAGGTCAGCATTGTCGTGTCCTTGCAGTTCGGCCTGGAATCGCAAATACCGTGTCCACCCTGCCCATCCCCCAATGCTCAACAAAACGGCATAAAGATAGTCGTCCAAAACTTCCCCTGGCACATCGAGTGTTTGAATCGCTTGCACGATGGCCCCTTCGGCCGTATCCGGCCACCGGTCCAACGCCTCGCCAAAACCTTTGACGCCCCATAGCCGTGGGCTTTTATCATACCGCACAAATTGGCGCCAACTGGTATACAGCGGCAAGTCTTTCCAAGGAAATGACCAAAGAGCCTGCCCTTGGTCGTAATACGCGGCGCAATAACGACTGGTGTGTTCGACAACAAAGGCTGACCAATCTTGCTGCTCGATTTGCCCCAAAATATCCGTCAGCAACTTAAAGGGTATATCTCGGGATCGGGACGGTTGGACTAACATCTGTTCAATACCCGCCGCCTCGTCCCCATAACCAAATTCTTGAATGGCTGTGGCGATATCCTCATGCGTGATGCGGCCGTCTTTCATTTTCTGCCAATAATACTCTCGCGGCATGCATAGACCTTGGCCCACAACACGTTTCAACGTTTCGTGCGCATCCCAAAAGGACTGCATGAGGCCCATATAGGGATTGACGGCGACAAAACTGTCTAGCGGCCACAGTGGGGCAATCCGTTCCATGACACTTTGGGCTTGCTGGATGAGTTGTGGGCCCTTGAAATGCACCATCGTCATGACAAGACCTCCGATGGATGAGCAGCCGGTAGGACCGACGCTTGCACGATCTTACAGCCCCACAATTGGCGCACCCACCGCGTGACTATCAGGTCGACATAGTCGGTATACAAATGCAAGTAAATGGCCAACCCCCAGGGATGCCGGCGGATCCGCGGCAAATTGTACTGAACGAAGAGCAAGCCGACAAAGCTCACGATAATCAATCCCCATAGCACGTATTGCAAAACTCCCCCATTGGCATGAGCTACGGGCGGCCACAAAGTCGCCAAGAACCCATTGAACACGGACCCAAGCCCTAAGAAGGCCAAAGACACACCAACGTTCAGCCCCAGAATGAGCCCCACGAATTGGATTCCTTCGACAGCTTTCTCGGTCAACGCCAGCATAACCATTTGAATCAAGGCGATTAAAAGAATCGTTTCCATCACCAATAGCGGAACGTGCGCGAATAGTGGAAGTCCCATCACAACACTGACACCCACAACCGAACCCAAGGCCACTCCCACACTCATCAGCATGCGCGAGGCTGGAAGAAACACCGGCCCGCGTTGTAATTTGGGCGCTCGAAATTGTTCCACGACACTTCCCGACGAGAGAAAGGCATGAGCCTTATACACGGCATGTGACATAATGTGTAACAACGCCAGACTATAAAGCCCTAACCCACATTCAATCAGCACAAAACTCATTTGCGCGTGCGTCGAATAGGCTAAAGACGCCTTGATATTAGACGCCGCCATCATCATCAACGACCCTGAAATCATCGACAGCAATCCAATTCCAATCAAAACGTCACCTGTCCATGTTTCTTGCGCTACGAGCGGTTCTAGCCGTAGTAACAACAATACCCCTGTATAAATGATGCCAGCATGCAGCACCGCAGAAACCGGCGTCGGCGCTTCCATGACTTGAATCAACCACCCATGGAAAGGAAATTGTGCACTTTTGAGGACGGCACTCACAATCAGAAGTCCCCCAGCCAGTTGCAAAGCGAAAGGCAGCGGACCCGAAAAATTCATCAACGTGCTCCCAATCACAGCAAACCGTGCTGTATGCAGAGTACGTGCGATGAGGATAAAGGCGACCAATAGACTACCGTCTGCAAGGCGGTCGACAAAATATTTCTTACGCGCCGTCAACACCGCCGCGGGACGCCCGCGGTAAAACGCTAACAATGGATGCAAACTCAAACTGGCCGCAATCCAAAAAATGAAAAACGTCCACAAATTGGAAGCCGCAATCATCCATAGAAATGATCCTAATGTCAGGCTTAGCCATTGGTGAAACCGTCCCTCGTGCACATCGCCACGCATATAGGTATAGGCATAACGCGTGACGACTAATCCTACGAAGCTCACCAACAACGACATCAAAATGGTTAAGACATTGACGTCAACCCACGCTCCCAGCCCCCGTGAAGAACCTAGCGGCGCATGATGTGCGGTGGACCAGCCCACAAAGTATAGGACGGCGTCCAGCCCTGCCAATAGTAAGGTGATCACTGACGCCCCCAAGACCATCTTTTTAATGACCCCAGGATTGCGGTAAGCGCCCATAGCGATTAACCCTGCGAATACGAAAGGCCAGGGCAGTATCCCCAAGATGTCTGATATGACTTTCGACAATTCCATCATAGCCCTTAACTCCTCTCGTCGCTCACCACAATGCATCAGTTTACGGAAGTTCACTTCACGACGTTTTATATGCGATATAAAATTCGTGAATTCAAAGTCGTTTACTATTATACGAGTCCTCTGGTTGAAAATGCAATCACTTTAAAAAAATTTCCGTGCGTTGATAGCCCAGAGCAATGCCATTAACCTCCCTCGTTTCCGAATCGCTATTCTTGCCGCCGCCAACCAATGAAGAACGCCCTGTCCAACAGAACCTCGCTTGAGTCAGTACAGTTTCAGGTGCAAAGTCACCTCGCACTGACGAATAGCGGTCCCGAAAAAACGGAGGCGTCATGTATCTATCATTGCGCACTTATAAATGGTTTCGGATTTTGGTATTAGTCGGCTGTTAGGCGAGATGCTATTCTCAAGGTGGCAAAGCGAGAAATGGCCAATGGTTCAAAAGGAGATGTCACAATTGTCACGCTGGTTCGATACTATACCGGAAGCGGTGCAGGCGGAATTTGTCCAAGAAAAACTTGGCGCCTTATTGCAATCTAGCGCGTATAGCCAAGAATTGTTATGGACCTTACAAGTCTATCTGGAAAGCAATGGCCACGCACGGGCCGCCTCAAAGCGTCTATATATCCATCGCAATACCCTTTCGTACCGTCTTAGCCGCTTGCAGACGATACTTGGCTGCGATCTTAAGGATCTCGATACAGTCATTGACCTAGGATTAGCACTCGCTTTTTACCGCAAGAACCCCTTACTCCATGGAGGTGAAGAGGATGTTCAAATCGAGACAATCGCCCCTATTTCGTAAATCTCCTTCCGCAATATGGGAACCCTGTCTTCAATGCTTTGGCTATGGCGAAGATATTTGCCCAGAATGCGAAAGTGAGGGCTGTATCCACTGCGACCACCGCGGGTACACCACGTGCCGCATGTGCAATGGCATGGGCGAGGTCCGGGTCGATGAATTAACGTGGCGAGCCGTCCAAAGGTAGCCCAATCCCCCATTACAGCCTCTATCCCTGAGATGATTTACGACCATCTCAGCATATTCAGTCGCACACCGAACCCGCAACGGCAGTGCAATGAGCCGTCTATCCTCTTGAGGGGCAAACGCCAAGTTTCTTATGGGGTCACAGCTCCTTGCATGCACTGAATGTCTTAGCCTCTGCGCTATCCTTGCACTATCAGACAGTCATTGGCTGAATGATAGACCTGCACTGTTTTAGGCCGTCACCTGCGCAGGATTTGGTTCATCCGCACGTTTTTTTCGCGGATAGACGAACGTGCCGTTCCACTTTCTGTACAGATTCATCATGCCCACAAAATCAGCATCCGCACGGTAGGAATGGACGGGATTTTGACAGGTAAAATGATGACCAGTTCGCTCTCCTGGCATGTGACAATGCGGGCACATTTGCGATGTATACGCGGGATTGCGTTCCACTGTTAAGATGCCTTCGCGAAACGCCAAATCACGCACCCATGTGACGATCTTGCCACGTAGCCAGTAGGCTCGTTTGTGATTCTTCCGACCAGATCGGCTCATCCGTTCCTTTGGCGGACGATACCCGCGAAGATACTCAAACACAACCACTTTGGCTCCGTGGTCAATGGCGAATTTGACGATCTGGCGGGCAACCTGCCGCGCCGCGTTCTCATCAATGTTTCGCACCTTGTTCCAGAGACCGACGTTATCGTGCACATTGGCTTGAAGTCTTCCGCTTTGGGCGTTTGTTCGCAATGGCATTTAACAACTGATGCCGATGATGATTGACTTTTCCGCCGTGAATGCATTGCGTAGCCAGCAATTTGTCATCACGAAACGCCCCCATAACAGCCAAACGATTCACCCCAAGATCAACGGTGACGACAGGCATTTTTGGATCCGTGGCGAATTGTTCTTTGGCATTTTTGGGTGCATCTACCCCTTCTCAAACGGTATATGGAGCGCAAAGCGCAACCCGCCCCGATATTGCTTGTCCCGTTTCACGTAAAGGGACAGGGACAGGGTGTACCACCGCTTTGGGCGAACGGATGCCTTTTCTTCTTTTGTCCATGCTTCTTTCGGGGCTTTACGCGCTGTGATCTGACTTGTTGTTTCCGCGATACGTGCCGATTCCGTTTGTGATTCACCCAATACTTTTTGTGCGTGAGGATGGAGAATCACAGGCAGGGGCACTAACTGCCATTGGCCTTCGTGAAACAATTTCACCGCGACAAAATCATGGCGACCTTGGCGCTGAAATTCCAAATCCACATCAGGATATTCCACCATATCCGAATAAAACGTGATGGGTTCGTGGGGTGTGCCGAGTTGTGGTGGCCGCTTTTTGCGGTCGGTGGCTTCCCATAATTTGAGTAGACTGTACCACGACTTTACTTTGCCAATCGCGTGGTTAATGGCGGCACGACGAAGGCTGACTGGCATGGTTCGCGCACTAGGCAGACTTTCCATCAAGGGCTGCAAGGGATGAGGATGTGTCTTGGTGTCCAGCGTGTGCCTTTCGGCAAACGCGAGCAATTCTTGATTGGTCCACATTCGTTCATACGGTGTGCCATTCTTATGACGGGCTTCTTTCTTGGCATCCAACACCGCGACATGCCCGACGAAAAACTCCATATAAAACGCCATCGTCTGGTTATATAATGCTTGTGTGGCTAAGATGGATTGTTGTTTGACCGCATGAAGTTCTTTATGGACACCGATCTTGACCGTTTTTACTAGCATCGGCATGCGTTTTCCCCCCTCCATCTCATGGATTAGCTGTTTGGCTTTTTGTCGAAATTTCTGGGATCGTTTTCCATACAAGCGAGCCGAAAACACCGTCACGATCGTCAATAAATCGTTTACCAATTCTTCTTGTGACGACTTCGGTTCTGTTTTATGCGTAACTTCGACTGTCACTCCGTGACTCCTGAAAAATCGCTCCACATACCGATACCCAAACCGTGCCACTCGATTAGGACATTCAATCAACACGCGTTGAATCTCGTGCTGTTCCGCGAGTTGTAGCAGTTGATGGAGTTGCTTGCGGTTCTCGTTGATACCAGATGCTTGCTCTTGAAACACACGCGACACTTCATATCCGTGATCTTGTGCGTATTGCTTCAACCGCTGGACTTGCCGTGCTAAATTACCATCCGTTTTCTGCTGGGCAGACGACACTCTGGCGTAAATCACGACGTGTTCTTGTGTGCGCACTCCCAGAATGCGTTTCACTTCGCGGACGCTGTATAAGCGTCGATCAGTGGGTGAACGTTTCTTGAATCTTCCCTTCTTTCTGCCACCTGCGAATCGTTTGGGGTGTGACACCAAGTCATTTAGCTGCCTTACCAATGGGTAAAAATTCTTCTATTTCCATGATCACATATAATATTTAAGATGATGTTTGAATAAATGTTTTTATACTCCATACGTACCTTCTTGTATGTATAACGTCTACTATTTGGTGCAGCAGCGGTGGACCTTGTAGTTTTTCTCTTGCACAACATTCAGCTTGAAGAGGTTGTCGTTCCCGAACAAATACAAAGAGCGCAAGCAGGTGCACAGCCCGGCAGATGTTCAACTCAGGTAATGGGAATAAACCCGAGTTTTTCGTACACATGCCTGGCAGGTTCATTTCCCACGGTTACAAACAAATAGAGGTCTTCATGCCCCCTCATGAGCAACGCATTGATGCTATTCTTGATTAAATTTGTCGAAAGACCTTGATTTAGATATTGAGGATGCGTTGCCGTATACGCCAGCAACGGTCTCCCCTGCCACATCGTAACCAGTGAAAACGACACAGGCCTTCCCCTCACTTCGGCTACAAAGGAACAGTCGTTTATAAAAGGCCCGTACTTGCCATTAATGGTATCATTAATTTCTTGAACAGCTTGTTCTGGCGTTTCTCCCTCATAATCAATGGTGTCATAATAGGCTTCGTAAAACAGCTTTCCTAAACGTAAAACATCATTTTGTTGGATATTTTTGAGGACAACTTCTCCAGAAAAAGCGACGCCTTGCTTGACTAACATCATTTTCATTTTTGTACGCATTTTTGTCCTCGCATTAGATTTAATTTTTTGTGGACCCTTCTATCCATCCCTTTGCCTTATCCCTTCACATAGACTATTTGGCGCCACGCATGGCGTCAATGGTCAAGTGATCAGAACCTCTGAAACATAACAGCAACGTTCTCATAATCACCCCCAAGAGAACTTTTCTCGCCAGGCCTACGACTGTTCGCAAAAACGGCCTGCAAGCAATTGGGGACCAGTCCCTCCACAGTCAGGCTCTAACCCTTTGCCACAAATTCCATACGGAGTGTCATTATAACCGGCAAGTGGACAGTACGTATAAGGTCAATGATGAAGTGATACCCGAATGTATAGAAGAAGAAATCAAGCCGATCGCCACCGTATGGTTAACAGGGGCGACTCGTCAGCTAATGAGAGCGTTAGCGAAACATCCTCTCCTGTCACTTTTGACTGATTGGGGCCTTACGCATGTCTCCGATCAACAGAAAAACATCTTTATCAAGACAGATACAACGGTTGATCGACCATAAAATACCGATACTCCTAGCATTTGATTGACCTTTATTGCTATACTTTGTATAGTAATAGAGCCGTTGTGTTCTAACGCCTTACGCCAAACACCTTTTCTGAATAATGAAAATACTCGCCAGAGAACTCAACGTTACGCGCAGAGGAGCCTTATGCGAAATGGATATCATAGTGTATTTAATCATTGGCCTCATTACTGGTGCCCTGACCGGATTTTCCGGAGCAAGCGCGGTCGTTATCGTGGTACCTGCTTTGACTTTGGGTATGCATATCCCTTTTCGCACGGCCGTTGGCACCAGCCTCGCTGTCGATGTAGTAACGTCGGTCACGGTGGCATGGAGTTATGCTCGGCAGCGTCACGTGGCGTTTAATAAAGGAGCGCTCCTCATGGGAGGAGCCATGGCCGGGGCTCAAACCGGAGTGATTTTGTCGCACCACATTCCGACCGCATGGTTGACGGTAGCGTTTGGCATTTTCATGGTCGCCATGTCCTGGAATTTTTTGTCCCACGCATGGCGTAATATCCCCCTCATCACCCCTCCCCCGGCCGGCCAGGCACCAAAACCCCCAAACTGGAAAGTGGTAGCAGCGGTCAGCGCCTGGGGGTTTCTCATTGGCAACATTTCCGGACTGATCGGCGCTTCCGGAGGCATTCTCTTTTTAGTTGCGCTGCTCTATGGCCTACGATATCCTCTGCGCACCGCTATTGGCACAGGAACCGCTGCCATGGCATTATCAGCCCTCAGTGGCGCTTTAGGATACGGCTGGCATCACGAAATAGATGTCATCGGCT
Source organism: Sulfobacillus thermotolerans (assembly GCA_002951815.1). GTDB lineage: Bacteria > Bacillota > Sulfobacillia > Sulfobacillales > Sulfobacillaceae > Sulfobacillus > Sulfobacillus thermotolerans. The sequence continues at coordinate 1,998,313 of CP019454.1, read as the reverse complement.
TTCTGCTGATTGGAGTGATTGCCGTCATCACGGGGTATCTCGTAGCACACTACGCTCAAGGTATTCGTGAACGCTATCAAGTCGGTGGAACCGGTCTACTCCTTTTTGCCGTCGGAGTTTGGATGTTGGTCCATTGAGTTCGGATTTACAGCACAGAGTCTCCCCGAAGCCAAATCGCCTCTGATATACGCAAAGAAAATAGGGTGCTCCTTGGGTTGAACGCATTTTTCAACGTTTCTCACGCCGTACTTTCTAAGTTTACAACGGCGTCAAAGTCGCCGTGTTTTCCCTAAACTTCATGGTGGCCATTAAGATGACCCTAAAGATCTAAAAACAATACCGATGTGCATCACGGTATAAGACAAGGATTATCGACTACGTAGCCGAAACCGCTGCACCTTCCCGCTTGGTGTCTTAGGCAGTACCGCCACAAAGTCAATTTCTCGGGGATAGGCCGTCTTCGCTAGGCGCTGGCGCACCCACTCTTTGAGTTCCTTTTCTAATTCGCTGCTAGGCTGATAGCTGTCGCGCAATACAACGAAAGCCTTCACAGATTCTCCTCGCAGTGCGTCCGGCACCCCAATCACGGCGCATTCCGCTACGGCTTTATGCGTCATTAGCATGTTTTCCACTTCGAACGGTCCAATGCGATACCCTGCGGAAAGAATAATGTCGTCAGACCGCCCGGAAAAGAAAAAGTTTCCCTTAATATCCTGGTTTGCGTCGTCACCGGTCAAATAGTAGTGCCTATCTGCCGTAAAACGTTCCTGGGTGCGTTCTGGGGCGCGGTAATACCCCGATAACCAAAAGAGCGGAGACGCCTTAACATCAATGGCTAGGTGTCCAACGCAACCTCGAGGCACTTCTTGTCCATCATCATCGACGACAGCGGCCTTAATGCCTGGCATAGCAACTCCCATGGAACCCGGTAAGACTTCTTGGCGCAGCGCAGACATGTGGTGATTGTTGATGACCATACCCAATTCGGTCTGACCATAGTGGTCAAAGATGGGAATGCCAAACACTTCTTCCGCCCATGTGCTGACCTCAGGATTCAAGGGTTCTCCGGCACTGGACAAAACCCGTAAAACCGTATCTTGTGGCCCTAGGTCAGACGCCCGCATCGCACGAAATGCCGTGGGTGCTGCTGCGAAATTTGTAATACGGTGCTGCTTCAGAAGCTGCATGGTTTGTTCGGGATCAAATGGTCCTTGATAAGCCAATGTCTCTTGACCTAAAAGCAAGGGACCGACAAGACCAAAATAGAGGCCATAGGCCCATCCAGGATCCGCCATGTTCCAAAAGCGGTCTCCTTCTTGTAGATCGAGTAGATCGAGTCCAAAACGCATATATGCTTCAAAAGCAGCTAGCGCCCAGATTGGAACAACGACCCCTTTAGGCTGTCCGGTCGTGCCTGAAGTATAAAGCAGAATCATCGCGTCTGAGCCCTTACGGGCCGTCCATGTTCTGAATGACGATGCCCTTAGCAAAGCCTCAAAAGACTGATCTTGACTCTGCTGTGGCGAGGGTTCTACAACCACTACCGCCCTGTTCCCCTCTGGCACTTTGTGTCGATTCGCTTGGTCCGTAACCACCACCCGCGCTTGACTGTCTGTCAACCGGTAGCTGACCGCTTCGCTTCCGAAAGCAGTAAAAAGCGGCACGTAAATAGCTCCTAGCCGCCATGCCGCCAATGCTGTCAAGGCGAGCGGTAATCCTTTTGGCAACAGTGCTGCGACCCGGTCACCCGCTTCGACTCCTAAGTCCCTTAACCCCCCTGCTATCCGGGCGGTCATCTCGTCCAACATAGCAAAGGTATAAGTGGTATCTTCCCCTGACGCTGTTACCAGATGAAACGCACCATGTTCAGGTTTAGTCAGCGCATGACGGCCCACTAAAAACCATCCAGCATTAACATCCTCTCGTCCATATTCCGCTATCCACGATTGAATCAACTGCTGTGGATCCACCGAAACCATGCGATCGCCTCCAGTCACAGTATGCCAAGTCTACGCCCCACTCACAACAATCGTCGGGGCAATGCATGATATCCCGTGGTGAATTGCAGCTCGAAACAGTACTGACATTAACGGCAAGATAATTTCCCACCATAACCTATCCTTATCTTACTCGGTTTGAAGCGCTAATCACTACTTAGCCACAGAACACGGAAAGACTCAGAAAGATATGCAACAGAGCTCGCGTTTGCTTCATCCTTAGACAAGGCGCGACGCAAGCAGGCATTAAAGAACCATGGTCTTCCATTCCCCTGCAGACCACGTTCCTGCTGGCATATTTCAGGATTTTCACCCTCGAATTTTTTAGAGCCGGGAAGACCTTAGCGAATAATGGAGAACAAAAGTATTCCACACATAATTTTTGGCAATTGAAAAGTCCAATAGTCGGAATGGTTCGCAAAGGCGTTTGCGGAGGGCAACGCGAATCGTCTCGCTATGACTCATAACATCTTGGAACCTGTTAGTCTGCCCGTTTGACCACCACCGATCTGGACATTGTGGTGAACGCCGGACTTTAACGACGATACTCTAGGCCGCGCCATGGCCAAGGTGCCCGTGCGGAACCGGCCAGCACCTTAGCCATGCACGGGGGAAGAGATTTCTTTACGGACAGGGCATGGGGACAGTACCTCCTGATGTCTTTGGTAATGATGCCGTTCCGCCGGATGGCGCCCCGGGTTTTGGACGGCCGCCGAGCAAGCCCAAGCCGCCCAGTACTGGCCTCAGACCAGCTGGATCGCTAAACTCAGCAGGCTCGATACACCCTCGAAAAGATGGCGCAGCGGCTGACCCGTCAGGAGTTTGCGTGTGAGGCGAATGCGCATGTATAAGGCCAAATACATGGCTGTCCCGCACTTTTGGTGGAAGACTTTGCAGCGTTTGTCAAGCCATGGCGTACTTTGTCACGAGATACCTGTTGCGTGATGGTGCGTGTCAGTTGTCACCCTGATGCTGCCGTGCCGCAGCGCGCCCTCGAACGCCGCAGTGCCATTGTGCTGGCCACCGTACTCTCGGACCGCACTTTGCTCCAAGAATACCAGAGACAAGTTTGGGAAATGTCATTTCCCTTTAAAATCCTTATGTCGAGACCTTGGTCTACACTTCGACCACATATATCCTTCAGTTTATCGAAGTTTATCGAAAATGAATGTTTTGTGGCGAAAATAGGCCTTATTACGTTGATAACATTCAGACTGCTATGTTATGGTAAAACGCGAATCCATTGTGAAATCTATTTGAAATTGTTTTAACGCAAAACATCTTAGACAAACGTAAAAATGCGGTACTCAATAAGGGGGAAGTCAGCAATGCGGCTGATGAACAAAGTGAGCTTGATGTCGGGAATTGTAGGAATATTAGCGTTAAGTGGGGCCGCCGCCTATGCGGCCGGATTTGGATATTCTCCCGGGACCACAACTGTCCCATCCGGTACTCCTGGCGGATTCACTCAGGTCGTCACGGCTACAACAGTTTCCCCAACCAGCACGACCACCAGCAACATCTCCGTCACCGTGGATAACGTTCCCATAACTATTGCTGTGGCCCCCGGAACATTTTCTGTTCCCGTGCAGGTTGTCATCACGGCTCCCATTCTGAGTCAAGTCACATCATCATTATCCGCTTTAGGCCTAGGGGGTTACTCGGCTATAGCGGGCTTGGGGGTAAATGTGGTCAACGTGTCGGGGCAACCGCTTGCGGGAACCTTTCTCAAACCGGTCCATGTGACAGTTCACAACTCAGCCATTAAACCCGGTGATAAAGTTGTAGAGTGGAATGCCCACGGCACCTTTTCCACTGTCACCTCGGCAACATTCAGCAATGGCATCGCATCGTGGAGTTTTCAACAAGATCCAGCCTTCGCGATAGTGGCTCCCTCATCTCTTGTACCGGGAGCGACGTCGCCCGTCACGGGCAAACCTTTCAGGGCAGATGCTGTTACAGGACTTGCATTAGTGGCACTAGGCGGTAGCGTTTTATGGTGGACACGGCGACGCAACGCATCATAACAATGCGTTTTGGTCCTTCCGACTTGCGGATCGGCTCCTGAGCGTACGCGGTCGGAAATTCTTGTGATGAAGACTAACACAACCATTAATAGACGCGTAGCTATTTCTTGTGGGCCATCGGTTTGGACGGAGGGATGTGAAGGAGGAGAGTTTTCTATCCTTGCCACCTGACAGACTTATTACAAGGAGTTTAAGAAGATGTTGAGTTCAACAAAGTACTGGGCCATCAGCGGAATGACCGCATTGGTCGGATTAGGACTGACTGCGTGTGGCAGTGCTCCCCCACCCGTAAGCACAGGCCCATCATCTGTAAGCCACCTCCATCCGAGTGCAATAATTGCCACCCCACAAGGGACTCTGTCGGCGACTGCGCCTGAACCGAACGGGACTCTCTGGGTTCTTGCTGGTAATGGGGCCAGCAAAGGAATTTACCAGTACGATGTCAGCCAGCGAAAAGCGCTCGGCAGTGAGTCCGTATCAAATAATGTCACGAGTATTGCCCAATCGTCCACAGGATTGCTCGCCCTTGGCATAGGTACGGTCTCGTCGGGTGCAGTCGAAGTGGCTAACGGTACGTCCGGTGGGGTTCTTGCAACGATTCCTGTCAGCGGTCCCGTTTACAGTGTGGCAGCCGGGGATGATGGGGTCTCTTTCTATGTCCTAAACGGAAGCAGTCAAGCACGCAGTGTTACGGTGATCAATGGGCAAACGGATAAAGTTGTCGGCAATGTCCCCGTACCCGCTAATGCCGTGAGCGTTGTACCATCTCCAGGCGAGCATAATGTTTATGTGCTACAACCTAATGGCGTGGTCAGTGAAATTACGGTGGCCGGCGGGCACATTACAACACAGTTCTCTATTGGTCACTCGGGTCGTGCCCTGGCGCTAGGTCCTAACGGGGCGACGCTCTATGTGTTAAAAGGTCAAGGCCCCATTCGCAATGTAGCTGTCGTTAATCTTGCAACGGAAAGTGTCAAGGAGGTACTGCCAGCCGCAGCCAGTACCCAAGACATCGTGCTATCTCCTGATGGGCAGACACTTTATGATGTCGTAGGCACTCCGACTTACGGCAATCTCCAGGCCTTTAAGCTGTAGAAACGCGGATGCCTTCTGCCACTGCGAAAGGAGACCGCGCCAGTCATGGCTAAGACCCAAATTCCGGAAAACTTCGACAGGATCACCCCCATAGCCGTCGACCCCATGCCAAGTCTGTGGAACGCAGCAAGTTGGATTCTTTGCGGCGTGATTCTCATCCTATGGGGATTACGCCTATGGGGATATGGTACGCTTGCCCCCATGGTCACCATTCCTTCCACCGTCTTAATTGCCTGGGGGCTCGGCTTGTTGGTATGGCATGGCGGACGGCAAACATCTTCTCGCAAGGCACAATGGGTTTTCGGCCTAACGCTGGTGCTAACCCTTATTGCGCTGGGAATTTGGAGTTATACGCAAGTTCTCACGATCCCCGCCTATGGGACCGATGAAATGGCTTTCGATCAGTACGCGGCCCAATTATGGGTTCACGGCATTGATCCGTATGGCCGATCCTTAGCTGCTGCTTTTGCTCGTTACCAAGTTTCCCCCAATGGGTATACGTGGACGCTAACGGGAGCTCCCGTCACGTTGTTATCCTACCCTGCTTTATCTTTTGAAATCTATGTTCCCTTTCTGCTTATGGGGTGGTCGGCACAGCTGGCGGTATGGATGAATATTGTATTTTGGGCGGCTGGCCTTGTTCTTCTGGCGCTCGGGGTCCCTCGTTCTGTTAGACCTTTGGTCATCGTGCTAGCCAGTTTAAGTGTCTATATCAGCTACGCCGTCGGTGGCGTTACCGACGCGTTATTTGTTCCGTTTCTGGTGCTGGCCGCACGCGCATGGGACCAATATCCCTTGCGGCGCGGATGGGCGGCATTCTGGAGCCCCTTCTGGTTCGGGCTCGCGATGGGCATCAAACAAACTCCTTGGGTTTTACTACCGTTTCTGTTGTTGGGTATTGGCCTTGAAGGCATGCGAACCTCGGGGCGATGGCGAGACGGGTTGTCCCCCGCCATCCGTTATGCTCTCATCACAGGTGGCGTGTTTATCCTGCCTAACATCCCTTTTATTCTTAAGAATCCCGTATCGTGGATACACGGTATTTTGGCTCCCCTCATGAGTTCGACCGTTCCCGCCGGGCAGGGGCTCATTACCCTAAGTCTCTTTCTACACATTGGTGGTGGATCGTTACTCGCCTATACGGTGTTGAGCCTCGTTATCCTGTTCGGGCTATTGGTTCTATACGTCCTAACGTATCCCCGCATGAAAGCGTGGACGTTTTTATTACCGTCCGTCGTGCTGTTTTTTGCAACCCGGTCCTTTGGAAGCTACCTCGTTATGCTCGTCCCCAGCACCTTAATGGCTCTGCTGACCACAAACCCTTCCACAGCCAAACCATTAACACACCGGACGCGCTGGGCGGTAATGGGAATTGGCGGGGCAATGGTGGCGGGGCTCACCGCAGCCTTGGGTATTCCGAGCCCTATGGACATGCAATTAGTCGGCGTCCACACGACAGGGCAATTGGCGACCGTCGACCAGGTAGAGGTCGCGGTGCATAACGCCACGAATCGGCCCCTTCGACCCTATTTTACCGCTGACATCAGCGGCACTCTGACGGCGTTTTGGCAGCGTTTAGAAGGTCCCCAGATATTGCGACCGCACCAGAGTGCGGTCTACACGCTAGCGGCTCCGAATTTTTATGCCCAACCGCCGCTTACTGGCGGCTTTCAAATGGTCGGATTCACTGCTCGAACCAAAACCGTCAGCCATACTCGCGCATACGTGCCGACCACGTGGCACATTGCCTTGGTGCCCGACGCCATAAATCATCTCATCCCGTACGGACACACCGTCACTATCACCGCGCAGATTCTCAATCGGTTAGACCAACCCGTGTCCGCGGCTGGTATTCCTATTTACTTAGGACAAATCGTCTATGCCCAGCGTGGTCTCGAATATGGACAGGCCTTAATTGATGCCGGATACCCCGGAGAGACGCCAATGACCGCCCTGACCAATGCGCAAGGCCAGGCCGTATTCACCATACGGGATGTGCATCCCGAAAGTAATCCCATTTATTTTGAGGCCAATCTCGTCAATAATCAGGATTATTATCCCTATGGATATTCCCAAATTCTACCTGTTCGGTTTGGCCACTAACTCGTTAATGGAGGACGCAGCATGACGGCAGAAGAAGTACACGGCCTGATGTGGATGCCATATATCACCGCCTTTGTTTCCATTGTTCTTAGCAGCCTCGCGCAAGTGTTATTAAAACTATTGATGCGAGATCACATCTTAAGTTTCGGTTTGCTTACGCAGCCCCTATTTTATGCAGGCTTTTTGGCGTACGGACTGAGTGCGATTTTGTGGTTGCAAGTATTGGCCAAGTTGCCCTTGGTCGTCGCTTACCCTCTAGTGAGTCTCAACTTTGTCTTCGTGGCGATGGCTGGCGCATGGGTGCTTCACGAGCGAATCTCTTGGCACATGATCCTCGGCCTCGGTCTCATTATTGGGGGCATTGTCGTGATTACGTCAGCCTAGTCCGCCTCGCGCCTCCCCCGCCTTAGGGGAGCATCGTTCATCGAGGGACAACTGTTGGAGATAGCACAAGACACTACGGTAGGAGGTCAAAACATTGTTAAATGGTAAACGCATTGCGGTCGTCATGCCTGCGTACAATGCGGAAACAACACTGCACCGAACGGTACAGGAAATTGACCGGACAATCATTGATGATATTCTGCTCGTTGACGACAACAGTCGGGATGGCACGGTGACCGAGGCAACTAGGCTAGGACTTCCCGTCATTCGCCATACGACGAACAAAGGCTATGGAGGCAATCAAAAAACCTGCTATCGTGCTGCATTGGACCGCGGGGCAGATGTTGTAATAATGTTGCATCCCGACTATCAATACACGCCCCAACTACTGGTGGCCATGGCCGGCATGATAGCGTATGGAACATACGACTTTGTATTAGCCTCGCGTATTTTAGGAAAGGGCGCGCTGAAGGGCGGTATGCCGCGATATAAATATGTTTTTAACCGATTACTCACTCTCATTGAAAACATCTTGCTAGGTCTAAAGTTGTCAGAATACCATACGGGTTACCGGGCCTTCAGTCGACAAGTACTGGAGACTTTACCGCTGGACCGCAATTCCGATGACTTTGTCTTCGACAACCAAATGATAGCCCAGGCCCATATGGCCGGTTTTCGCATTGGCGAAATATCTTGTCCGACCCGCTATGAGGCGGAGTCTTCATCGATTAATTTGCAACGAAGCATTATCTATGGATTTGGTGTAATCAAAACAGCACTAGAGTTTCGTGTACACACGTGGAACATATGGCATTATTCTTTTTTGAACATTCAAATGAAAGAATTGGAACTTTCAATGTCACACTCAGCAGATAATTCTATCAGCGAAACACGCCTATTTTAAGGATTGATTTTAAGAATCACGCTTGTAAATTACTTGGGGTGGGATATGTTGAAAAGTTGGCTGGGAATAACAGAAAAAATTCAGTGGCTTCCATTACATCGTGAATCTAACGACAAGGGTACGGATATTGCAAAAAGAAATAGGCAAACTGAACAATGGATACTATACTTTATCTTAGCCATTTTAGGAGTTCAATTTCTTGTATTTATGGCCTGGAGTATAGTGTTGTACCATCGGTTCGCTCTTACCTATGATTTTGCCACATATTTTCAAGGCGTGTGGAATATATGGCATGGGCATTTGAATCCTTTCAGCACTGTTCTGGGATTTCCTTTGTGGGGCAATGGAGGACAATCATTATTTTGGTTTATTGCGTTGTTAACCCGAATTTATCCTCACGGAATTAGCATCTTGATTTTGCAAGATATCGCAGTTGAAACTACTGAAATAGTTACACTCTTATTTGTGATTGACTTAATAAGTGCTGCTAAAACTAATGAAATCAGCGACAAAAATAGGATAATGTTGCTGTTATTAACCGGTATTCTTATTGTGTTCAATCCATGGACCTATTGGGCTGTGTCGTTCGATGTTCATACAGAGCCATTTGCAGCGGCATTTATCATTTTGGCCGCTCGGGAAACTTTTCATCGTAGGTGGAAGTGGACCGCATTGTGGGTTATGGCCACCTTAACAGGAGGGTTAGTCGAATGTACCTATGTCGTTGCTTTGGGGATTACTTTGATCATTGTTGGGAAGGGTCGCCAAAGAGCTGGATTTATTTTAGTCCTAGCCGGAACAATTTGCTTCATTTTATTGGATCATTTCTTAGGTGCGAATAAACTTCCTCCTCCCGGTATTGTTTATGGATATCTTGTTGATCCAGGCTCAGCAGGGTCTAAATTGGGGTTTGGTTCTCTAATTATCGGAATGCTTGTTCATCCTTTCCATGTATTAATAGCAATATGGAATGAACGATTAAATATTTGGGCTGACTTGTCAGCTGGAGGTATTATAGGTATCTTCTCTCCTTGGGGGCTAGCGATACCTATTGTGATTGGAGCTAGTAATATTCTTTCGAGAGCTTTCGCATCCGTTTCTTTTCAAAATTTTCCTCTGTATGGTTTTGTTGTGATTGGTACTATTGATGTCTTGATTAAGTTTATGAAAAACTATGGTGGTCGATTTAAAGCGTACGTAACTTCAATTGTTGTTTTTCTTATAGCCGCAAATAGCATGGGATGGTTTATTACATGGGCACCTAAGACTCCGTCGCATTGGCTTACCGTCTCGCCAAAAGCCGCTGACACGCTCTTGAAGGCTTTAAAAATGATACCAAATGACTCAGAGGTTATTGCATCCCAAGGAATCGCGGGACGATTCGCGGCTAGGCCTTGGCTATATACTATATTAGTAAACGACAATTCATCCTTCCCAATCCATTCGCATAAATTGTTTTTTGTAGTCAGCCCTTTACAAGGAATAGAAACGGTCAAAGAAACTGATCAGTTATCAATAATCGCTAATTTAGTGAGGAACAACCACGCTAAACTTGTTATGCACGGCGGAGGAGTGTGGGTTTTGTCATGGGTTGTCCCCAGAGGGCAACATTTTATCACCCTAGATTCTTCATCTAACACAATTCCAGCTTGGGTACTAAGTACGACGAACGGAACTCCGGTCCTCGTAGGTCGCTCTTCCACATGGCATATAGCTTCTATGGATGGGACAGGATATGTGCTGGACCATGATTATTGGAGAATCGAAAATGGTCATTATGATGTTTCCGTTACATTAGCTTCTTCTAGAGCTGTTAATTTAGAGATATGGGATACAACTCGTGATATCTTACTAGCAAGACGAGCGCTTACAGCGACAAATAGCGTTAGAACTGTTAATGTCCCCTTCGATATCAATCAATTAGGAATGCCTCATACATATCATGGTTGGGGACCTTTTCAGATTGAACCAATTCTGCCTCGACCTGGCGACCGCGTTGAAGTCCGTATTTGGCAACCAAATAACGCTATCACCAACGTTTATACGGTAAAGCTTATCAAAAAGCGGTTGTAGAATAGAAAAAAAATTAAAGAAAAGTTTGAAAGCTTATGGAGAATAGAGATTAAATGCTGTTAAAGTTATTTTCTGGCTATTAGCTAACGTTGCTGCTTCCACCTGATATATTCCAGGAGCAATTCCGCCAGTAATCTCCACCGTCAGCCGAATCTCGGTATCTTTCAGATTAGTGCCCTGGACGTTCTCGATTTCGTTAACCAGGCTCAAATATTTGGTAATCTGTCCCGTAACTAACGGCATGATTGTGGCATATGGGACCGATGGAGCCAACTGATGCCACCATCTGGCATTATTCGCATGCGCAATATGCAGTGCGGCGATAAATAGAGTGGTAGTCGCATCTGCGGCGTTAAGCGGCGCATTGCTTTGCTTCCATGTGGCAGAGGGCTGCCCTAGAATCGTTAAGTGCCCCATGGGTAGATCGTTCGTCGCTAAGGTGAGTCCTTGCGCGGCAACCGCAGACGGAATGCCCTGGGGAATATATTGTGTATTAGCCGGAACTGACGGCATTTGACGTTGCCCAGTCTCCTTGACTAGGCTAGCCCACACCAGATAGCGGTACGGGGTCAAATAGAGGGCATTTAAGGGATAACAGGCCTCGAGAACAATCGATGGTCCTGGGGTATTGTACACCGGTGCCCCCACATGCACGACCGTGCTGTGCGTCACGTGAAAGGTATAGGTATGCGTGCGTCCTTGAACCACGATGACATCGCCCGGTTTCAGGCGGTTAATATGGCGAAACCAGGTCACGTCATGACCCGCCAAGACGCTTAACCCAGGCCGTCCCGGGTTCACGCTAGTGGGTAAGTGCCCCACGGCCACATTTAACACAGCATCTTGAATGCCTTGCAAGACAGGGGCGGTCAGATCCAACTTCGGAATACGAATAATATCCATCAGCCCCTTAGGCCACGTGGGTGTGGCTTTTCGCAGTTTGTGTGTAGGCTGCGGCACTGTCTCAGCAATAAGATGCTTTCCTACCCACCACGATTGGACATAAAAAAGGGAATTCGTCCTAACTCCACCAGACCACTAAGAGTCAAGAGTGCTCCGAGAGTCCATCCTAGACACCTCCTGATGTTACGGTGACGTGAATGGGCTTGTTTACGTGAATAGGCTTGTTTACGTGAATAATTTTGCCGTAAAGGGCTTTCCCCCACAATCCTCCCTCCGTTAGCTTATAGAGTGACGTAATAACCTCAAGATGTGAACTGCTATATCAATCCTACCATACCCAATTATTTGCACACTAATGGGGTAACACCATTTCCCATATATCCCTGTTAATGTCCAATTATGTGCCGTAAATATAGCTGAGATTATTACCAGCGTTTGCATAGACAACACCGTCTCCCGGTCGGTTCCCGAGAGATTGCTTCGATCACAAAGGGGGCCGAATGGCATAACGACCCCTTCGGTGTCATGATTTGATCGGTAACGCAAGGCTGGTCTCCCTGGCCGCGATTTCCTACGCGAGGCGGTGGAGTGGTTCTTGAAAATTGTGGACACCTTGAACTCGGGGATGATACGCTAACTCCCATTGAGGTGAATTGCCATGGCCAAAAAATATGATGCCGCGTTTAAAGCGCAATTGTCCAGACAAAATCTGGCAAACACCTAACCCCTATTTACACCACACAATTGGACATTAACTTCCCCCGGAGAAATCCGGGTACGCGGCGGGTCGTTTCAGAAAGCGTCATCATAGGGAAATACTTTGCCACAGCCATCCGGTATTCCTTTGCGGAATATTAGACGTCGAAAAATGCATTGCCCAAGAGATTCACGTGCGGAAACCTGTTGGAGAAAACAAGCGTTGTTTTGACAATATTTCGTTTGGCGAGCATAAAAAAACCCCGCTTCGGTGGCAGGGTACAATGGTGCCGCAGGGCGGAATCGAACCGCCGACACGAGGATTTTCAGTCCTCTGCTCTACCGACTGAGCTACCGCGGCGTGTAGTGGCGGAGGCGACGGGATTCGAACCCGTGATCTCATGCGTGACAGGCATGCGTGTTAGGCCGACTACACCACGCCTCCGTAAGATAATTTCATCATGGTAGGCGGAACAGGTCTCGAACCTGTGACCCCCTGCGTGTAAAGCAGGTGCTCTACCGCTGAGCTATCCGCCCACAACCTTAAGAAGCGTTTTTGATTATACATGCTCTGACGAGAAATAGCAACGCCTCCGACACGAAAAGATCCCTTTCTAGATCCATGTCAGCGGAGATGACGGTGTGGTGATGCCATCTCCGCCCGGCCTACGTTTTTGTCACGGTTATGACGCATCATTAATCCACCATGCGTACGTCCCGTGGTGAGGCCCCTGTGGCACTGTCACTAAGACCCAGTGTTCGCCTACGAATCCTAACAAATGATAGTCCGACACCGAAGAAAATGGCATGCGAATATTTAATGCGCGATGTGGCCCATAAAGGAGCAAGTGCCAGACGCCTTGGTGTGACTGGCCCAAAGTCGCCGCCATGTCCCCTTTGGGGGAAAATCGAGGGACCCCAACCCACTTCACCTGCGCGGGCAAAGGATAATGGAACACCTGTCCCCGGTGCCACAATACCACTTGTTGACCTGATTGGCCTAATGCCGTCGCATGATGACGCGAGACCCGGAGTTCCGACAGACGTGGCAGCTTCACTAGTCCATGGCCTTGCCAGAGAACCGTCCCATTACTCAGTGCCGCAATGACACTTTGGTCACGAGTTACGCCAAAATTGATAATATCATGGGGTGATTCGGGAATAATAGCCGGAGACAAGTGGTGGTCGCGTGTCCAAACATATATACCCGATCCCTGAGCGGCTTGCCCTAAAATGGCTGCGCTTTCCGCATCCGATGCCCAAACGACCTGATGGCTCGTTTGCAACCCTCTTGCCGCCATGTGCATGGCGGAGACGACAGGTTGCGTAAAATAGAGTTGCTGGCTTCCTCCATCTATCCACAAAGCGCTCGTGCCGTTGGGTGCGGGATAGAGTTTGCCCCCAATCCCTAGCAAGGCATGGCCAGCACTGACTCCCACGCGCCACACGCCTGCCCCAGATGGTTCCGGCACGTCTTCCCACGCAAGAGGCGTTGGGGAATCCGTGGTAATATGAATCCCTGTGGCATGGATCGTCATGGCCAACTCGGGGGTCACAAGATAAAATTGACCATTTTGCTCCACTAACCCACCAGGCTGCGCGCTTACCATCATCCAACTAGACGTTTGCACTTGGTGCGAGGCGGGGACTTTTGCCACATAGATTTGCAGCACGGCAAACATCAGCAATAGAAAAACGGAAATGGGACGTTTCATAGGGATATTCCTCCTTGGCGCCTTCCTCCATATCCCTATGCCCGTCCCATTGTTTTATGCGAAGGGATTTATTGTTGCGCCTTCAAGGCTTTAATCTCCTCCGTCAGGCGGGGTACGACTTCAAAGAGATCCCCTACAATACCATAGTTGGCCACTTTAAAAATGGGCGCTTCCGGATCGTTATTGACCGCTACAATATACTTCGACCCCGAAATTCCTGCTAAATGCTGAATCGCCCCCGAGATGCCAATAGCAAAATAGACGGTAGGGCTCACGACCTTGCCCGTTTGGCCGATGTGATACGAATGCGGAACCCAGCCTTCATCGGCCACCGGCCGCGACGATCCCACCGCAGCTCCCAGCGCTGCGGCAAGGGCATCTAACAACTGAAAATTTTCTGGGGCTTTCATACCACGCCCGCCGGATACGATAATGTCCGCTTCCGTCAATTCTATGGTGCCGGTTTGCGCCTCCTTGCGCTCGACCACAACAGCTTGAAATGTCGCAGGGTCAACAGATGGAGCAATGTCCAATACCTCTGGGTTTACATGGTGCACTTCAGCGGCATTGATATTCGGACGCAATGAAAACATTTGCACCGGCGTGTTGATGACCACCTCAGCCAACGCCTTGCCCGCATAAACAGGACGAATAGCCTTCACTCGCCCCGATGCCTCCGCCTCTAAATGGAGGCAGTCGGTGGCCAATCCGGCTCCAAGAACTTCGGATAGGCGAGCGGATAAGTCTTTGCCCCACGCATTCGCTGGAAAGAGGATCACGTCCGCGTCAAACTGCGGAAAGCTTTGCGCAATCGCTGCTGAAAATCCATCCGAACTGTATTGTGTGTACGATTCCCAAAACACCGCCCGATCGGCTCCATATTCGGCTAATTTTGGAAGAGTCTTTGCCGCATCTGTACCGAACGTCAAGGCCGTTACGGGTCCTTTTCCCAAAGACCGCGCGACCGTCAACATCTCTAAGACAACATGGCGGATATCGCCCGCATTTTGATCAAAAATTACCAACACGCCATTAGCCATCCTAAATCCCTCCTACTTCTGCATTTCCCTATAAAACTTTTGCCTGGTTGTGCAGCAGGCGTACCAATTCCTTCGCCGTTTCGGCAGGATCCCCACTGAGAATGGTGGGCTCTGGCCGTGTTGGTGGTTCAAATAACCGGTTAACCGTCACCCACGGTTGGGCCGGTAACGACAACGACTCTAAAGTGACCCGCCGCACTTCTTTCTTCTTGGCCTTCATAATATTGGGCAACGTCGGATAGCGCGGCTCGTTTAAACCCCGTTGAGCTGTCACAACGGCGGGATAGGGCAATTCCACAATCTCGCTCGCGCCTTCTAATTCGCGTTCCGCTCGCAGCCGTTTCGACGCTTCATCGACTTCTAGGTGAATCACCACCGTCACTTGTGGTAAGCCCAATCCGGCCGCAATCATAGGCCCAACCTGAGCGGAATCATCGTCAACCGCTTGTTTGCCCGTAATAATCAAATCAAATCCCTCTTGTTGGCAAATGGCGGCCAAGGCATGAGCCGCTGTCGCGGGTTCCACTGAGCCCTCAGTCGTAACAATGACAGCCCGGTCCGCTCCCATCGCCAGCGACTGGCGCACAGCCTCTTCCACGCGTGATGGTCCCAAAGCCAGAACCACCACTTCACCCCCATGCTTTTCTTTTATACGCAAGGCTTCTTCAATCGCAAATTCATCATAAGGATTAATAACCCATTTAATCCCTTCTTCGTGAATGCCTTGTCCGTCCGCACGAATTTGAATCTTCGTCGCGGTATCGGGCACCTGCTTCACGGTGACTAAAATTTTCATCGCTATCTCTCCCTTGCTCTTGAGTATCAGGTAAAGAGCGCCTCTTCCAGAGCCATCACTATAGTATCAATCAACAAAGATTCTTGACTAGGGAAAATTGTGCGCAGATCAAAAATTACCGAACCATGACTAATGCGTGCAATCACCGGCATCCGGGCGTATCTTAGGCGTTGTTCGAAATGCGGTACCACGCTGCCGTCTTGCGGCGTCACCCGGACAACAACCGAAGGAATATGGGTCCCAGGCATAGACCCTCCTCCAATTTGGGAAAAATCGGGAGCGGTATCAATGTCCACAGGGCCGCTTACGCGCTGGCGAAGCACCTGCGCCACGGCCGTGGCACGTTGCTGAAGGGTATCCACCGTTTGGGTCATCATGTGCCACAGTGGCAACTCTTGAGCGCGCCCTTCCAAATACCACCGAATGGTCCCCTCTAAAGCGCTCAACGTCATTTTATCGACCCGAACGGCCCGAGCCAACGGATATTTTTTCAGCCGGTCAATAATCGCCGCCTTCCCCACAATAATGCCGGCCTGCGGTCCCCCAAGCAGCTTATCGCCCGAAAAGGTGACGATATCAACTCCAGCGCCCACAACCTCTTTGACGCTAGGCTCGACCACATCCTCCAGCCGCAGCGGATCAATCACGCCACTTCCTAGATCTTCCATCACCACAATCCCATATTCACGACCAATGCGGACAAGATCAGCCGTGGATAACCCTTGGGTAAATCCAATCACACGAAAATTTGACTGATGGACCTTAAGCAGCATGCCCGTGTTGGTGTTAATCGCGCCAATATAATCGCGCGCATGCGTCTTATTCGTCGCCCCCACTTCGCGCAAAATCGCACCCGACAAGGCCATCACCTCGGGAATGCGAAAAGAACCGCCAATTTCCACCAATTCTCCCCGGGACACCACCACTTCTTGGCCCCGAGCCAATGCCGACAACGCCATCAAAACGGCAGCCGCATTATTATTGACCACCATCGCGGCCTCGCCGCCTACCAGGTCCGCCAAAACCCCTGCCACATGATCATGGCGCGAGCCCCGGCGCCCGGCTTCCACTTCATATTCCAAGGTCGAATATTGGGTCGCAACGTCCTTTACCATCTCCATAATCTCAGCCGGTAGCGGAGAACGCCCTAAATTTGTATGGATAAGGACCCCTGTAGCATTAATCACCGGTTTGAGGTGCGGAATGGCCCACTCTTCGGCCTTATGCAAAATGTTTTGAACAATTATGGGCACGGGCGGCGGCAACTGTCCTTGTACCGCATCTTGTCTTAACTCGTCCAGTACCACGTCCATCGCCCGCCGGACCCAATAACGGGACACCGGCAAAGGGTTTGGCATGGCTTGCCATATTTTTTGCGCTGCAGGAATTTGTCTGCGAATATCTGGGTCTTGCATATTGTCCGGCCACACTCCTACGCAAGGCCGCCACAAGGCGGCCTTGTCTTTGCGGTTTTAATGCATCTTCTGATGCTCTGGGGAGACTGGAGGAACCGGCGAAGTGATCATACCCAGTGACGAATCTATCACTAGGTAGCCTTGAGACTCGAATAGGTCGTCAGCATTCATGTCATAGAGAAACACGGCCTCATTACGCACCTTACCCGATTTGCGTTGAGATGCGAACTCCATTCATAACGCCTCCTCTCCTCTATTCAGCAGGGTTAACAGAAAACCCAGTCCCCTCTTCTATTGTACCCTGTGCGCCCCTCTTCCCCCTAACGCTCTTGCGCCCAGCGCGCCATATCAGGCGCAAAGTAGGTGATAATCATGTCAGCGCCCGCGCGTTTGATGCTCACTAATGATTCTTCAATCACGCGACGTTCTTCCAGCCATCCCAATTGTCCGGCCGCCTTAATCATGGCAAATTCTCCCGACACTTGGTAAGCCGCCACTGGCACTCTGACCGCCTTTTTGACATCAGACAGCACATCCAAATATGGCATCGCCGGCTTCACAATGACCATGTCCGCCCCTTCTTCTAAATCCAGCAACACCTCTTTTAAGGCCTCTTGGCGATTGGCCGGGTCCATTTGGTAAGCCCGCCGATCACCAAAGGTCGGGGTATTCTCTGCCGCTTCGCGGAAGGGCCCGTAAAAACCCGACGCATATTTGGCCGCATAAGACATAATCGGCACCTGTTCAAAGCCAGCAGCGTCCAAGGCGCGACGTATAGCGCCCACCCGCCCATCCATCATATCCGAAGGCGCTACCACCGTGGCCCCGGCCCGCGCTTGGACGACAGCCGTACGAGCTAAGACATCAATCGTCGCGTCATTGTCCACAATCTCTCCATGCAATAGGCCACAATGACCATGGTCCGTATATTCACATAAACACAAATCGGCAATCAAGGTCGCGTCGGGAAGCCGTTCGTGAACCGCCTGCAGCGCACGCTGGACAATCCCATCAGGACTATAGGCTTCGGATCCTTGCGCATCCTTATGGCTGGGAATGCCGAAGAAGAGAAAAGCATGCACACCTAATGCATAGACCTCTTCAAGATGAGCACATAAGGTATCTACCGACCACTGATAAATCCCGGGCATCGAGCTAATGGGTTCTTGAAGTCCTTGCCCGGGGCGAACAAACACCGGATAAATTAATTGTTCGACGGCCACGCGTGTTTCACGCACCAATGCCCTTAGCCCTTCAGTTTGACGAAGACGTCTCGGACGTTCTATCGGAAACATAATGGAAATCACTCCTTAACGATGAGTTTGATAATGCCGCACCAACGCCTCGACCATGGCTTCCATAGAGGATGTCTCGGCCTCCAAGATTTCCCCCACGACATAGTGATGCAATGTTCTTGTTGTTAAGGGGCCGATACTCACGGCTTGCGTTTGCCGCAACGCCTCACGCAACTCGGGATGCGGTTCCCATAAATGCTCAACCGCCGACGATGCCGTATAAAACACAGCGTCGATGTCGTGAGCGGCTACCCGCTTAGCCACTGCAGGGCTTAAGGGCACTAGGAGATTTTGATAGAGGGCGATAGACGTGACCAATGCGCCCTGCTGCATAAGAAAGTCCTTGAGATAAGAGCGATTGAGGTTGCCGCCCGGAAGCAAAATGCCTTTGCCCAACAACGGTAAAGACGCCAAGCGCTCCGCCAGTCCCTCCTGACTATATTCTTCATCAGGCATAAGACTAGGGTAAATGCCGTAGTCTTGAACCGCAGCCGCAGTCTGCGGTCCGACTACAGCAATTTGCGCAGACAACTTACGAATGTCCAGGCGCAAGCGCCGCATCGCGGAAAAGAAGCGCGAGACGGCCTCTTGACTGGTAAAAATGACCCAGTCAAACCGTTCTAAATGCGTGATTGCTTCGTCCACCGCTTCCCATGATACGGGATCGGTAACAGCCGACACCGGTGCGAGTAAGACCGTAGCGCCATACTCCTCAAGTCGTTCGCGGGCCCGAGCCGCCGCGCGGCCGGCCCTTAAGAGCATGACGGTACGACCCGCCAAGGGCCTGCGGGAAAACCACAATGAAGGAGCAACAGACGCGGGGGTTTTGACAGTCAACCATGCCTTAAAATCCATTTCGTCATTGCCTATCTGCCTCCATTGCCCAGGCGCCCCATATGCCCAAGTTGTCGTGTCAGCTGAAAGGGTATACGTCGCTATCTGCAGGTGTTGCGCAGGCTCCACCGCTTCAAGCGGTTTCGCGAGGGTAAAGCCTTCGGTATCCAACACGGCCGTCATGCGCCAAATCCCTGGCACAACCGCCCCCAATTGCCTGCGCTCTTGCACCCAGGTCACCCATGTCGGCAACAAGGGATGGTGAGCAGGAGATTCGGGCACCAGAACCGCCACCGTCCGGTCCTGGTCCGTCCAGTGCTTTAAACGGGAGATGACCTCATCCGCTGTGATGTGTTCTGCCTGTGCCGGCCACGGCCACTCGCCTTCCGGTACTGCTTGATCCGTAACTAATGCCACATCCACGCGCGCAAGGATATCCCAGCCTTGTTGGGTTATCCACCGCACGCCAGCTGGGCCCGCCCCGATAAAATATACCCTAGCCACCACACACCCCCCTCTAGAGCAATTTTAAGGCACCTTGTTCTATCAGACGCTGTCCTGCTTCGCGCCCAATCCGTTCCGGGTCGGCCACATTGCCCTGAACATCGGCCACAAGAATATGTTCGCCTTGAAGATCACCCACTTTTGCACGCATCCGCAGGACATGCGAATCCACAAGTTCGGCATAGGCGCCAAAAGGAATTTGACAGCCGCCGCCGAGTTGCGCCAAACAGGCGCGCACCGCCCGCGCACGCAAGGCCGCTTGTTCATCATTGAGTGAGGCGAGTAACTGTTGAATAGGTTCGTTATCACGGCGTATTTCGGCCGCCAAGACTCCTTGGCCCGGACTCGGCACAAACGTCCAAGGGTCCATGTAACTGGCGATCATGTCCTGCCAGTGCAATCGGTGAACGCCTGCAGCCGCTAATATCAAGCCGTCCCAGCCTTGGGACTTCCATTTCTCGACGCGAGTCTGCAAATTGCCTCGGACCGGCACAATTTCTAAATCGGGGCGCATGGCGGACAAAAACGCCTTGCGGCGCAAACTGGAGGTGCCAATCACCGCCCCCGAAGGAAGTGTCTCCCAAGTAAGGTGTGGCGCCGCAATCAAGACATCGCGTGGATCTTCCGGCAAGAGATAGGCGCCAATCGTCAAGTCCTCCATCAGGGTAGTCGGCAAGTCTTTAAGCGAGTGCACAGCCAAGTCAATCGTCCCGGCAATCAGCGCATTTTCAAGCTCCGTGGTAAAAAGCCCTTTATCGCCAATCGCGTCCAAGGCCCGATCAAGGATTTTATCGCCCTTCGTTTCAAAGAGGACAAGTTCGCACGCCACACCCGCATCCGTAATTAAACGCACCACCTGTTCTGCCTGCGCTGTTGCCAAAGTGCTAGCGCGTGACCCTACTTTGAGCATCGTTTATTTTGCCTTCTTTCTGCCTTCAAATCCCCATGCTTTTAATAAAATGCTCCGTGGGTGAGACTCCCCACGAGAAAGACGTCGACCAAAATCAAGACAAACGCCAGCATAAGATACACCGCAGCCCGGTGTCCTTGCCAACCCCATTGCCGAAGCGCGACATATAGCGCATAGATTACCCACACAATGACCGTCGACACGGCACGAAGCCCCATCCGGCTGCCAGTCGGCACCAAAAATCCCGCGCCTAACGCCATTGTCAACAATGCGAGTCCGAGCCACACCAACCGGGCACTGACCATATCCATCACGTCGAGGGAAGGCAATTGATAATAGAAGACGCGAACTTTCTTCCATTTAAGCTCCCGCTCTTTTTCAAAATACATGACACTAAACACTGCGGCAATTAAAAAGGCCACGTATGCCGCCATGGAAGCGATGGAGGATACAAGAACCGTGGACGTGCCGGGCGTTCTCGGTAGCACCTGCCCTCCCAACCATACCACAACCACCACAGGCATTAAAAATCCCCCAAGCGGCCATGTGGGACGAAGCCGTTGATAGAAGACAAATGCCACAATGGACAGCCAAACGAATCCGGCTGTCCAGTCATACATCGTGGTGATAGGCCATAGCCCCCGTTGAAAACCCTCACGGACCAGCCATGCGGTCTGTGCCCCCCAGCCCACAGCTAAACTCGAAAAAGCCCAGCGTTTCCACTGGGCATCATATAAAGCGGCCACAAATGCGGCCGCTGCTATCATGTATCCTAAAAAGGTTACGGCTAACAGCGCTTCCACCGGTATCCCCGCCCTAGTTTACCGCTCTGGTTCGAGCGCCACACCTTGCATCGGGACACTGGAGGGCTCGTTGGACTCCGTCAGCTTAAACAGTTCGCGCACGGCATCAATATGATTTTGCTTGTCCCCTTCGGCTGCCCAGGAGCGCATAGTCACCATAGCATCATTAAGAAACTTATTGAGGATAAGCCGTGTCGTATCAGCCACAACGGCCTTTTCCTCAGCGGACAAGTGCGGCAAACGGTTCATAGCCTTCTCCAACTCAGCCGTGCGAATGGCATCGGCCTTGGAACGCAGCTGGCGAATAACGGGCCCCACTTCCGATGCCGCCAATTCTTCTTTCAAAGAACGGATCTCCTCCTGGATAATGCGCTCGACTTTCACGGCTTCTTTTTGCCGTTGTGCCAAATTTGCTTGCACAACCGCCTCCACATCATCGACATCATACAAAAAGATTCCCGCCCCTAATTTAGCAATGGCCGGGTCGATATTGCGAGGCACAGATAAGTCAAAGAGAAACCGCAACTTCTGGGTGTTTCCCCGAATTGCCGTGCGTACCATGGTTTCGTCAAGTAAAAACCCCGACGCATTCGTGGCCGTAACGACAATATCCGCTCCACGCAATAGTTGTGGGAGAGCTGCCATATCCGCATAGTCGGCGCCCAATTCCTCTGCCAATTCTTGCGCCTTGGCAACCGTACGATTGACCAGCGTCAACCTGCCCACACCCGCTGATGTTAAATGACGGCCCACCAGCGTTCCCATTTCACCCGAACCAATCACCAGGGCATGCGTCTTATGAATATCCTCAAACACCTTGCGTGCCAATTCCACCACGGCATGCCCCATCGACAGCGCATTATGACTAATGCCCGTTTCGGCATGGGCTCTTTTACCGACGGTCAGGGTATAGCGAAATAGACGGTGCAGGGCTTTGGCCGCACCATAGCGCTGCGATACCTCATAAGCCGCTTTGACCTGCCCCAGGATTTGTGTTTCGCCCAAAACCATTGAATCCAGCCCCGCTGCCACCCGAAAGAGATGATCGAATGCCCGGTCATCTGCATACCAAAACACTGCATCGACGAATTCACTCTGATCGACGCCAACAATCTTCGCCCACCATTTCACCATGGCGGCATAAGACACATTTCCGGCGACATATATTTCTGTGCGATTGCACGTCGACAAAATGACCACGCCTTGATTACCATGCAACTCACCGAGTCGCTGATATGCATCAGCAATTAACTCCGGCGTGAGCCCCACCCGAGCGCGTATTTTTAGCGATGCAGTTTTGTGATTAATTCCGACAACCTGTATCTGCATCCAAGCCACCTCAAATCTAGCGTGACCGTATTCTGGCAAACCTATGTGCCGATCACTATTTCTCTCATCATAACACGTTCATCGGCTATGAACGCATCCAATATTAAAAAATCAAAGGAAGTTTAACCGAAATTAAACAACATTAAGCATTCACTATACTAGATACGGCAACCAAGTGTTCGCCATAGCCTTTTAGGCCACTCATCATCGCGACCTAGGGCTATCGTTGTAAAATAAAAGCTTCTTCAAGCGTCATACCTAAGAGCAGCACGCCGGCTATAAATTTGGCTCCTGGCTGCCTTTTGCCTCCCAGTACCCGATTCACATAAGAATACGCTAAATCCATATGGGCCGCCAGGTCACGTTCGGACCATCCTCGTTGTTCCATATAATTCCTCATTGCCGGTATATTTACTGTTAACGTAGCCATGACAATCCCTCTTTTACCTTTTTGGCAAAATCATAGCCCAGATTTGCTATTTTGGCAATTTTCTTAGGCAGCACGGGAGTTGCCTACAGGCAACGAATTGAGTAGGATAGGGATGATACCGTACGGACAAAGGAGGGCTGGTGATGCGTTTTGGGCATTTTCTACGATCCAGGCGACAAGCCTGCCATCTATCCTTGGTGGAACTGGCTCGTCTGAGCCGCACCAGCCCTTCGTACCTCTCGCGCGTCGAACGTGGACTCAGGGAACCTCCCCGCCCCGCTATTTTAGGTCGTTTAGCCGATGCCCTCGACTTACCCTATGAACAATTAATGCAACAAGCCGGCTACCTCACGCCGCATTTACAAGAAGAATCCGCTCCCTACGGGATACAACCGGACGAATGGGCCGAAGCACTCGCCACCTTGTCAGAGGATGATTGGGCCGATGTGCGGGCCCTTATACAAAACAAAGTGGCCCGAAGAAAACAAGGCCACTCGTCTTAATAGGGATATCCTGTCAAGCCGTTACGACATTACGGAACGGACGGCCTCTGCGACTTGCCACGGCATCGTCACCACTTCCGCACCATGCGCGCGCAGCGCTTGCTCTTTGCTCTCCAAAGTGCCGCGTCCACGCTCAATGATAGCCCCTGCATGGCCCATGCGTTTTCCAGCAGGAGCTGCCCGGCCCGCTAAATATGCGACCACAGGCTTGCCCAATGTCTCAAGATATTCCGCTGCTTCTTCTTCGGCGCTGCCTCCAATTTCACCAACCATTACCACCGCTTTGGTGTCGGGATCCTGGCGAAAATGCTCGAGCACCGTAATAAAGGTCTGACCCACCACCGGATCACCCCCCATCCCTACCACCGTGGATTGCCCCAGTTGCGCATTGGTCAGACTAAACGCAATTTCGTAGCTCAGGGTCCCTGAGCGCGCCACGACGCCAATCGGGCCCGGTTGATAAATATGGTTCGGCATAATCCCCATTTTCGTGTGTTCACCCGGGGAAATAATCCCAAAGGTATTCGGGCCAATAACCGTCGCCCCCAGCGCTTTGGCGCGCGCCACAATATCAATGGAATCTTGCACGGGAATGTGTTCAGGAATCATGACCAGCAAACGAATACCATTTTCCAAGGCTTCAAATGCCGCATCCTTCGCATAGGGTGCCGGCACAAAAACAATGGATGCATCGGCTTTGGTGGCATCCACAGCTTGGCGCACGGTGTCAAACACCGGAACCCCTTCCACCATTTGTCCGGATTTGGTCGGCGAAATCCCACCCACCACCCGGGAGCCAAAGGCGAGCATTTGGCGCGTATGAAATCGTCCTTGATTCCCTGTAATGCCTTGGACAATAATGCGCGTGTCCTGCGTGAGCAAAATAGACATTACATCGCCTCCTTTGCGAGGCGCACCGCTTGTTCCGCGGCTTCAGCCATTTCCGAATACGCTTCGATACCCGCTGCTTTCAAGAGGGCCACCCCTTCTTTTTCATTGGTCCCCACTAAGCGCACGACCAATGGTACGGGAATCCCCGTGGTTTGTTTCACTTGCAAAATTGCGGAAGCCACATCATCACACCGGGTAATGCCCCCAAATATATTGACCAAAATGGCTTTGGGATGCATCGAGACTAACACCCCGAGCGCTTCTGCTGTAGGACCTACTGAAGCTCCTCCCCCCGCATCCAAAAAGTTGGCTGGCCTTCCGCCAAAATGTTGAATAGCGTCTAACGTGGCCATGGCCATACCGGCGCCATTGGCCATGACGGCAATATCACCATCGAGCTCGACATAGGCTAGGCCAATTTCATGCACTTTGCGCTCCAATGCTGATCCCTCGTCAACCACCGTCACATCTTTGTGGCGATAGAGCGCACTGTCATCCAAGTTCAAGCGGGCATCGGCCGCCACTAAGTGCCCATCCACAACCGCAAGCGGATTGATTTCCACTAATTCGGCGTCCTTCTCGCGGTAAATCTGATAGAGCTTGACCACCAAGTCGGCAAACTCTTTAAAAATGGTGCCCTCCAACCCTAACGCGGCAGCTACTTCTCTCCCAAAGTATGGCAAGACGCCAACCGCGGGATCCACATAAGCTTTCACAATCTGGTCGTCGGCCACATCTTCAATTTCCATCCCACCCGCTAAAGAAGCCATGACCAGGGGTTTTTTGGCATTGCGATCGGTTGTCACGGAAATATACAGCTCCCGCTCAATCGCCAGCTTGCTTTCTGCGTACAGCAGTTCGACGGTATACCCCTTAAGGTCCATCCCCAACATGTCCTGGGCTACACGACGTCCTTCTTCAGGAGTTTGGGCAAAGCGAATGCCCCCTGCTTTGCCCCGGCCTCCCACTAAGACCTGCGCCTTCAAAGCAGCCGGCCCAATGGTTGCCACCGCCTCCGCCCCGTCCTCAGGAGTACGAACAAGCTGACCCGGGGGAATAGGTATGCCGTAGGCTTTTAATGTGCCTTTGGCTAGATATTCATATTGCTTCACGCGGCACCCTCCTTTTATCCCATGTGTTCTCTTTTGACTTTCACTAACCACAATGCCCTACCCTGACATCCTTGGGATCTCAACTAGACAAAAATTGATGACCTAGACGTAAGGAATATCACAAGGTCAATGGGAACGCTCCCCACCTCGTGGGCGTAAGGGTTCTGTCACGAGTGGGGGCGCGGGAAGTCAAGCCTTTGTGCTTGTTCGCCACGCCCCATCCTCATAGTCCCCCTTGGATAGGAGGCATCGCTCACAAATTCTAATAGTTCAGCATGGATAGCGGCTTACGCACAGAGGCGACAGACTTGGCAAAAGCTTGGCGCTCTTCTTCTGTGAATTCCACTTCAAGCACTTTTTCTATGCCATTGCCGCCCACAATGGCGGGAACTCCGACAAAGATATCGTGCTCGCCATATTCGCCATTCAAGTAGCTAATCACCGGAATCACCCGGCGCTCATCTTTGAGCATGGCTTCCACCATCTCCGCCAGCGACGAAGCCGGCGCATAAAAGGCTGAGATTTTCATGAGATTCAACACTTCACCACCACCCGTGCGCGTGCGCTGGACGATTTGGGCGATGGTGTCGGCTGGCAGCAATTTTTCGATCGGAATGCCGCCGACGGAAGAATAGCGCACGAGCGGCACCATATCGTCGCCATGACCGCCCATCACAAACGCCGTCACATCTTTGGGCGACACATTTAACGCATCCGCTAAGAACGCACGGAATCGGGCAGAATCCAGTACACCCGCTTGCCCAATGACCCGGTGATAAGGGAACCCGCTAGCTTTTTGGGCAACGTACGCCATCACATCCGCGGGGTTGCTCAAGACCACCAGCAACGCATTAGGGGAAAGCTTCGCGGCTTTTTCAACGACTTGATAGACAATCTCCGCATTGACTTTCAAGAGGTCGTCACGGCTCATGCCGGGCTTACGCGGCATACCCGCGGTCACCACAATAATATCGGAGTCTGCCGTGGCATCATAATCATTAGAGCCCGTCACTTTGAGACTAAAACGCTCAATGGGTCCGGCTTCCCAAATATCTAGCGCTTTCCCCTCAGGAATCCCTTCAGCCACATCAACCAGGACAATATCGCCCATTTCTTTCAAGGCCATGACATGCGCAGTCGTAGCTCCTGTAGCGCCGGCCCCGATAATGGTAATTTTGTGCCTTTTGAACATTCTGATCACCCCTTGGTCTGTTTTAAAATCGGCTGATGATGGCGTCGGCAAACTGCGATGTTTTCAGTTCCGTCGCCCCTTCCAATTGCCTTGCCAAGTCGTAGGTCACCGTCTTCGCTTGAATGGTCTCCTCGAGCCCCCGGACAATCAAATCCGCCGCTTCATCCCAATGCAAATGCTGCAGCATCATCACTGCCGACAAAATAAGTGAGCCCGGATTGACTTTGTCCAAGTTGGCATATTTCGGGGCTGTCCCGTGAGTGGCCTCGAACACAGCAATTTCATCAGACATATTGTTTCCCGGTGCCATGCCTACACCGCCCACTTGCGCCGCCAACCCGTCAGACAGATAATCGCCATTGAGGTTGGGGGTCGCAATAACGTCAAATTCCTTAGGCCTGAGCAACACTTGCTGAAAAGTAATATCGGCGATGCGGTCCTTCAGCACAATCTTCCCCTCGGGCTGCTTGCCGCCGTACTCGCTGTAGAGGACATCTTCGGTAATTACGATATCAGGGAACTCGCGCGCAGCGAGTTGATACCCATAGTCACGAAATGCTCCTTCTGTGAACTTCATAATATTCCCTTTATGCATCAACGTCACGGAACGGCGGTGGTGCTCAATCGCATATTGAATCGCACTGCGTATGAGGCGTTCACTGCCAAAGCGCGTAATGGGCTTAATGCCAATACCCGCTAATTCATCAATATGTTTCGAAGTTTCCTTGTTGATAAACGCGATAATCTTTTGGGCTTCTTCAGAGCCCGCTGGCCATTCCACACCGGCATAGACATCTTCCGTATTTTCGCGAAAAATGACCATATCGACCCATTCAGGGTGCACCACCGGCGACGGAACTCCGGGCACATAACGGACGGGTCGAACACAGGCATATAAGTCAAGTTCTTGACGCAATGTGACATTTAAACTGCGAATGCCTCCGCCAACGGGAGTCGTCAGCGGTCCTTTAATCCCCACTTTGTATTCGCGGAACATGTCCAACGTTTTGGCAGGCAACCATTCTCCCACTTGCGTATGGGCTTTCTCGCCCGCTAGGACTTCCACCCAGTGGATTTGTCTCTGGCCTTGATAACTGGCTTTAACAGCGGCATCAACCACCCGCACCGTGGCGCGCCAAATATCTGGCCCAATGCCATCTCCCTCGATATACGGGATGATGGGATCGTTGGGCACCATAATTTTCCCATTGTGATACACAATGGCATGACCTTGTTCCATTGGCCCTCTCCCCTTCCTCGATTGCTCTCTTATGATCGCACAAATTTGGCGAGGGACTCAAGGATCGTTGATAAGTTCAACAAATTTCATTGTTTTGAATTGATTTGACAGATTTCGAACGCCGCAACACCCGTCCGAAGTGGCGAGATTCCTTCCCCCCACAAGATTTCTCGAAGCGGCACACTTGACACGGACTGCCCCACTCCACCACTGCTGCAGCCCCGCACCGAGGACATCGGCCAACTCCTCGCGACAGAGGATATCCGCATTGACGACACGAGGATCCTAAAGACGTTGGCGCCATTCTCATCACCTCATCTTCATCCTATGCCGCTCCCCATTAAATGGGTCCAAAGCGCGCGACCAATCCGCCTACGACCAAGGCCAGAGCAATGGATCCACCCCAAATGGCTGCCCCTTGCATCCAGCCTCGCTCTTTTAAGATGACCAAGGTCGAAGCCATACAAGGAACAAATAGCGTCAGGGTCACAGCCCCTGTCAAAATCTGATGCGGAGTCAACCCTAACTGATAAAATCCTGCGGCTCCAAAATCCCGGCGAATAAAGCCCAACACAAAGGGCTGGACCGCTTGCGCTGGCAACCCCAACCAATAACGCATCACCGGGGCCAAAGTCCGGTCCAACCAAGGCAAAAACCCAAAAATGTCCCCGAGTTCCACCAATGCGGATCCCCATAAGAACAAAGGTCCCGCCTCCCTAAGAAACTCTAAGACTTTTGTTTGTGTTTTCCAGACAACATTGCTCAACTGAGGGACGCTTAAACGCGGCAAATCCAACAGTAATGGGGTAGGACGGCCCGGCAACGACCGATCTAAGACCGTTCCCACGGCCACAAATAATCCCGTAATAATCAGCACATAGCTTAGGGCATAAGGCCATCCAATGCCGCTTAGCAGCCCAATGATGACGCCCATTTGCGCAGAGCACGGAATCGTCCACGCTAACAAAATGGTGGCAATCGTGCGCTCCCGCTGAGTCTCCAACACACGCGTCGTCAATGTTGCCATCGTCACACATCCAAATCCCAGCACCAATGGAATGACCGCACGACCATTGAGGCCCAGACGCAAAAACCAACGATCCAGCACTGTCGCTAACCGCGGCAAGTACCCACTATCTTCCAGCAAGGCCAGCAGGAGGTAAAAGCCTGTGACTAAGGGCAGCAAAAGGGCCACAATATAGAGCAAGCCCGCCGAAACGATGCCATATTGGCCCATCAGCAGCCGGTACGGCAAAGACGTCCTGGGCACGACACTCCCAATGAGATGTCCCATAAAGGGCACAACCCACTGCATCGTGACACCTTGTAAAAAATTGACCACCGTTCCTGCCACAACCGTGCCCACAAAATAGTACACCAGAATTGAGAGAACCCCCGCACTGGCCAAGCCCCCCCACGGACTTAACAAAACGCGGTCAAGCCATTGCTCCAAAGCGGGTGCGCCCCGCCCGGGGCGATATACGGCAGCCGCTATGCGGTCTGCCCGCTCACGGCGTTCAATATAGCGCCGTTCTCGCTCTCCGGGTTCAGGGCCCGTGCCCACTTGACGCCGCAGTTCCTTGTCTTCTTCATACCACAAGACCGCCTCCAATGAAGACAGATGCCACGTTTCAGGCACGGCCCACTGGGGGTCAATTACGGGGGGCTCCAAGCGTGTATCGAGCAGACTTTTCAAGACAGCGATATTGCGCCCTTGAACAGCGGCAACCCCAACAACCGGCACTTTGAGTTCTTCTTCGAGACGAGCCGTGTCGACAAAGCCTCCTTGCGCCGCGACTTGATCCATCATGTTGACGGCGACGATGACACAAAATCCCGCATCGAGCAGTTGCAGGGTCAAAAATAAGTCGCGCGATAAATGGGTCCCATCCACCACATTGACCACAAGATCGGCGTTCTTTAAGGCTTCTACGGTAATTCGCTCTTCTTCCGTCCACCGACTCAGTCCATAGACCCCAGGCGTGTCCACTACCAGATCGTCTCCGACCACCGATTCAAACATTTGTACGGTGCTTCCGGGGAAATTGGAAACTTCCACATAACGCCCTGTAAGTTTTTGAAACACCACAGATTTTCCCACATTGGGGTTGCCTACGAGAACAATTTTACGGCCTGGCATAGGTTTGTCCCTCCTAGGACAGACTATGACCAAAATATGGAAGGAAGAACTGCTGCCATGATTGAATTTCGCTTTGATCGCCATGTCTCGATAAGGACATTGAAACGTTTGTGGGATACGTGTTCAGACACGGCAGGGCGTGATCCCGAAAGCATCGATTTAGCCTGGCAGAACAGCGCCTACGTGGTACACGCCTGGCGGGGAGAGGACCTCATTGGCATGGCCCGTACCATTTCTGATGGACGTTATTTTGCTGCGGTCTGTGATGTCATTTGTGCCCCGGATGCTCCCCCCCATCTCGCATCACACCTCAAGCGTTTGGCAAAAGCCCCGTTTCAGCGCCGCGGTATGACCATTGTCTTGATTTCCCCACATCATGCTCCGTCCTTCGCGGTAAAAAAAACGGACGATAACCGTACGTCTGTGCGAGGTCCATCACACCCCAATGCCTGATAAGTTCGGCACAATATAGGATTTGTTCCAAAGAGAAGCGGAATTTTTTTGCGCTGATCTTTGCGGCGGTAAAGGCTTGTATAATAGCGATACGAATGAGACCTAGGACGGGCGAACCATGCGCACATCGTTGCTGCGGAAAAACATGCGACTATCATTGTGGCACGGCGCGTTCTTTACGGCGGCCACCACCATTGTCACAACATTTTTTCCTCTTTTTTTAATTGACTATCTTCATGCCAGCGCTCAGCTGGTCGGCTTGTCGAGCGCACTGCCGGCGCTGGCCGCACTCATCGCTAGTCTTGTCCTCATGGTACGGCTTCCCAAGACGCCCGCGTTGCTATCATGGACGACCCATTCGTTTTTGGCGACGCGCCTTTCCTATTTATTGATTGCCGTAGCCCCCTGGCTAACGCCTCACCATGCCGCACTAGCAGCTGTCCTCATCCTCACGGTCGGCAATATCCCGCAGACTTGGGGCCTTATGGGATGGCAAACGATTATTGGCCACGCCATTCCCCCCTTAGTCCGGGAAAGTTTTTTCAGCTACCGTAGTATTGTGACAACCTTGGTCGCTTTAGTGGTCAGCCTCGTGACGGGGCTTATCACGCAGTGGGGAGGAAGTCATACTGGTCTCTTTCTCAAAGCCTTTTTTATCTTGGCAGCTGGCTTGGGCATTGCAGAGGTTATCACGCTCGCACGCCACCGTCTTCCAGTCCGGCCCCCGGCTGCCACTCCTGTCATCCCCCCGATTGCTTGGCGGGCCATTTGGCAGAATCCCGTCTTTGTTCGCTATCTCGTCCTCTCAGCGTTCTTTAATTTTGGTTGGCAAATGTCATGGCCGCTATTTAGCCTATATCAAATCGGACAGGCTCATGCCACCGCTTTGTGGCTGGGATTGTTCACCGTGGCCGCTTTAATCTCTCAAGCCATCAGTTTCCCAAGCTGGCGCGCTTTAGCCCGCCGCCAGGGAGGCATGCGGGCACTGGGAATATCCGCCTTGGGACTCGCCTCCGTTCCGTGGCTCACCGTTCTTTCACGCAACTTATGGATCTTAACCGGCGTCAACTTCGAAAGTGGCCTGTTTTTAAGTGGTGTGAATTTGCTGCTGTTTACCGAACTCCTCGCCCATATTCCCCCTGCCTACCGCACCCAATATATTGTCATGTACAACGTCGCCTTAGGCGCCGTCGCTTTTATTGCCCCGGAATTTGGCATTGTAGCGCTACATCAGTGGCATATGCACGGCGCCATGGTATTGTCCTCCATTTGGAGAGCGTGTGGCGCGATAACATTTTTGGCCATCGGTACAAGTGTCGCGCGCAAACGCGCTCAGATTGTGCGCCCCTAACGAAAGGCCAAGGGCTGGTCCCGCGGCTTATGCGGCACCAGCCCTTGGCCTTGACGCCATCATTCTATTGGATTACAGGCAATACCGCATCCGCTAAAATCTCAGAGAAATCTCGCACCCTGACACCCTCTTCGGCCCCCAAGGACTGCACCCCATCTTTCAGCATCGTCAAACAAAAAGGACAGGCCGTGGCCACCGTGCTAGCCCCCGTCGCGACGGCCTCTTGCGCACGATTTTGGTTAATGCGCTGGCCTTGCTTCTCCTCTAGCCACATTCTCCCGCCTCCCGCTCCACAGCAGAAACTTTGCTCCCGTGAATGGTCCATTTCTACCAAGGACAAACCGGGCACCGATTGCAACACATCGCGCGGGGCATCAAAAACACCATTGTATCGTCCTAAATAACACGAGTCATGGTACGTCAGGGTCTGCGCCTCTTGTGCCTGAGGAACCAGTTTGCCCTCCGCGACCAATTCGGCGAGATATTCCGCATGATGCTTGACGGTATACTCACCCCCAAATTCAGGATATTCGTTTTTAATGGTATTAAAGCAGTGCGGACACGTCGTCAAAATTAGATCCGGATGCACGGCGTTTAAGTTCTCAATATTTTCAGCCGCCAGGGATTGGAAGAGATATTCGTTTCCAAGCCGTCTGGCGGAGTCACCCGTACATTTTTCCAGCGCGCCCAATACGCCAACATCCACACCTGCCTCTTTCAACAGCTTAACCGTGGCTTCAGCGACCTTGTGCGCGCGGTCGTCGTATGTGGCCGCGCATCCCATCCAGTACAACACCTTGGGCCGATCACCCTTACTCACATCCTTAATTCCCATCTCTTGGGCAAAACGCTGCCGAGGATCGGATCCTAATCCCCAGGGATTACCCTGCGTTTCCATGTTACGAAAAACATTTTGCGCTTCCGCTGGCATTTCTCCTTGGGTCAACACGAGATGACGGCGCATCCCGACGATTTTCACGACATGCTCATCAAAGACAGGACAGGCCTGCACACACGCCCCACAGGTCGTACACGCCCACAAATCCTCTTGGGCGATAACACCACCGGCAAGCGGCAGTTCGACACACGCGATTTCCTCCGCAGACCGTTCTTCCGGTGATTTTTGCAAAATCGGACCGACTTCTTCGAGTTGGTGGCGCAGGGTGACGATAATATTTTTGGGGGACAGGGATTTTCCTGTCTGATTGGCTGGACACTGCGCGGTGCAACGTCCGCACTGTACACACGCATAGGTATCAAGCAAATCTTTCCACGTCAAATCATTGACCTGGCCAATGCCAAAACTTTCTTGGGTCTCATCTTCAAAATTCAACGCCGGCAACTGCCCTTTAGGTCCTAAATTGCGATAATAAATATTAAACGGCGCCACCATTAAGTGAAAGTGCTTGGAATACGGCAGATATACAAGAAATCCCAACAAAACCAAGGCATTAACCCACATCGAGATGTGCAGCCCCATCACGTCAGCAGCGGGGCCAAAGTGGCGGAGCCAGCGTCCCAAAGCGCTGCCAATAGGCGCATAACTACCATGCGGTGCCAGCGCCATCTGAAAGCCCTCGATACTCAGCTGCGCCAAAATAATTAACGCAATCAAAATCAGCACGGCACCCGCATCCCAATTTCGGACTAACCGCGGT
Source organism: Sulfobacillus thermotolerans (assembly GCA_002951815.1). Lineage (GTDB taxonomy): Bacteria > Bacillota > Sulfobacillia > Sulfobacillales > Sulfobacillaceae > Sulfobacillus > Sulfobacillus thermotolerans. The sequence goes on along the minus strand of CP019454.1, from coordinate 1,964,520 downwards.
GTGTGAGCCACATACCGTTTATACGCAGCCATGCCGACGGCAATCAACACCAGTACCGCGACGATATCAAAGGCCGAATCGATGAGCGTTCCTGCAATCCCCCCTGGCGCTCCTAAACCCGGGAAGAGACCATCCAAGAAAAAAATAGCGGTTTCGACGGAGACCACAAAAAAACCCCAAAACATCAAGACATGCATGATGCCCGAGAAACGTTCTTTGAGCACCCGGTGTTGACCAAAAACTTCCGTCATCACTCCAGCCCATCGTTTCCCTGATTGACCTGTGCGGTCATCCGCCTGTCCTAAGTGAACGAGCGCTAATTTTTCCTGGACTAACAACCCAAACCACAACAGGGCCAAAGCCACCAGCGCGATAAAGAAAATATGGTTAAGCGTCACGGCCGTTGCCTCCTCATATGAGGTCTTCTGTCCCATTCTACCATTAGTTAATTATTGTTGTATACAAATATTTCTTTTAAAAATCTTTCATCAGGGTGACGACAACGTGCTGGGCCAATGCACGTCCGAGCGCAATTTTACTGGGGCCAACCAACACAATCACCGGCCCCTTCGGCAATTGCTGGTGCACCGTCAGCACCCGACCTGGAACAATGCCCAAGCGAATCGCTTGCAAGCGGCTGTCAGGCAACAAAATCTCCGATACCAGCACTTGTTGGCCTGGCTTTACCTCATCGAGTGTCACCGTGTTCCCTCCGCGTCAGGAGGTCCGCTTGTGGCCGCAACCGTGGTCGCAGGTGCCTTATATGCAAGGCGGGCAACCAATGCGGAAATCTCGTAAACTAAATAGATGGGAATCGCCATCAATGTCATCGACAACGCATCAGGAGGCGCTAAAATAGCAGCAATAAAGAAGGCTAATAAAATCGCATAGCGGCGGTAGCGCCGAAACATGATAGGCTGCACCAGACCCAAGTGTGCCAAGACCCCAGACACCAGCGGTAATTCGGCCACGATGCCAAAAGGAACTGACAAATCAATAATAAAGCTTAAAAGACTTCCAAGACGCCACATAGGTTGGATGCCGTGCCCCGTAAAGGATAGCATCACATGCAAGACAATCGGCACAAAAACAAAATACCCGGCCGCTGTGCCTACCAAAAATAAAACCAGACCAGGTCCCACCACTACGCCCACAACATGACGCTCCACAGGCGTTAGCCCGGGCAAAATAAACGACGCCACTTCATACAAAATCAATGGCGACGTCAAAATCAGCGCCATTGCAAAATCTAATTTAATGAGCGCAAAAAACGCTTCGGTGACGCCCGTCACAATGACGTGATGCACCGGCGTATGCTGAATAATCCAGTGCAAGACGGGACGCGTAAAGAAAAACCCTACTAAAAAAACCACCGCAACCGCTCCCAAGATGACAAAGAGTCGGTTGCGGAGTTCCGTTAAGTGTTCCGTTAACGTCATCTCTCTATCGTTCATAGCCGCTCCTCTACCGCAACCTAATGAGGGTCCACCAACCCGCGCCGAATCGCATAGGCGGCGGCTTGCACACGATTTTCAAAGTGCAGTTTTTGTAAAATGTTGCGGAGGTGATTCTTAACCGTGTTTTCCGAAATAAACAACCGGGTCGCAATGTCTCGGTTAGAAAAGCCTTCTCCAACCAGTTTCAATACTTCGAGTTCACGCGTGGTCAACTGGGTTTGCTGGCGTTCAACGTCATGAGACGAAAAGGCACGGATAATTTTCAACGCCACATCCCCGGAAATCGATGCCTCACCCCGAATTTGCGCCGACAACTCTTCGAGAAATTGCTCAGGATCTAGATGTTTGAGTAAGTAGCCCTGCGCCCCAGCCTTAACGGCTTCAAACAATAAATCATTCTCATCGCTAGCCGTCAACACCACAATCTTCACATACGGCATTTGTTCTTTGATAATCCGTGTGGCTTCCAAGCCCCCGCCACCCGGCATATTAATGTCCATTAAAATCAAATCGGGCATCAATTCTTCGGCCAGTCGCACCGCTTCTTCGCCTGTTTCGGCCTGCCCTACCACTTCAAGGTCGGGACGGCTGGACAATAATGACGCCATACCGGACCGAAATAATGCATGATCATCCACCAGCATAACTCTTGCCTTTTCCACCAAGCTCTCCTCCTTTGTCACCATCCAACTGATACGATATCGTAACTGTCGTTCCTTGTCCAGGCACAGACTGAATCGATACCTTTCCACCAAAAGTTTGGGCACGTTCTTGCATAATGCCTAGCCCAAAATGATGAGTGGGGCGGTCCTGACTCACAATAAATCCTTTCCCATCATCTTGGACCACAACCTCAACCCTATCTCGTTGCATTTCCGCCCGAATATGCACATGTTGGGCTTGGGCATGCTTGCGAACATTGGCCAGAGATTCCTGAATAATGCGCAAGATCTGAACGGACGCCATATCGCTCCAAGGTACCCCGTCGTTCGGCAACGCGGTGACTTCCACGGCAATATGACTGCCCTCTTCGAAATCTTTGGCCAACGTCCGCACGGCTGGCCAAAACCCCTCTTCTAGGCGCTTTCCCGCACGCAAGTCATAAAGGGATTGCCGAACTTCAGAATATGACTTATTGACAGCGGCGCGAATATCTTCAAGTTCTACCTTTAGCTCGTCAGTTCGGTTAGCCTCGAGCAGTGTTTTGGCTTGATAGACCTTGAGATTAATGACCGCCAGACTTTGCGCCAACCCGTCATGCATTTCCCGTGCCAAGCGTTCTCGTTCTTGCAACGACAACATCGCATCCTGATATTGCCGCCGTTCCCGTTCGATTTTTTCAATCACATCAAACACATAGGACGAAAAACCCGCCGCCCCCACTAAGGTCACGGCTACCGCTACCAAGCTGACCCCCGCTGGAGGCAGAATCTGACGCAAATAATAAAATCGGACCGTCTCCGCTATGGCGACAAAGAGCGTGGGACCGATAGTCGTTAGCAGTTTTAGCCTGCGATACCGTCTATGGTCATCATAGCCCATGTTCGTTCCTCCTTGCCGCACCATCTATTCCTGACTCGTATATTTTACCTATACCATGAAATAACGGTAAAGGGGCTAGGTAGATCCTTGGAAGCAGTCCCAAACACCTATTCCCGCGCCTTAGTCGTCCGCAGCCACGCCATGCTGCCAAAAATAACGACATTCCCGGTGTACACGGTCAGGCTGGTCCAATAAAGCCAAATGCCCACTACGAGGCAACACCTTAAGCGTTCCCTGTGGCAGCAACTGACACACCGCGTCGGCCTGAGCGGCATCGGTACGCGTATCTAAAGCTCCCACCATCACCAGCGTCGGCACAGACACGGCCGGATAAATCCGTTCGTTTGATTCGGCGTAAATGATGCGCATCGCCTCTAAATACCGCTGCACATTACAACTGCCCAGCTCAAGGGCTAAGTTTTCTTGGATTTCCTCCGAAGCGTACATCGTCAGGGTATTGTGTGCATATTCACGCGCAAATGCCGCCATCCCATTCGTCTCCAACTGTTGTTGTCGCTTCGATACATCCGCCTCTTGCCCATAAAATCCCAAAGTAGCGCCGATAACCGTTAAGGATCGTACCAGACCGGACGGATTTTGCACGGCAGCACGAGCCATCACCCATGTTCCTAATGACACCCCCAACAAATGCACGGGCATATTAAGCGCTTGGACAATATCGGCCACATCATGCACCCAGTCAGACATGGTCGGTTGCCATTCGGTATGGTCTCCAATTCCCCGGGGATCCCATGTCACCATGACAAACTCCCGTGACAAGGCGGGGACCATGCGGTGAAATAAAAAGCGTCCCAATCCGAGACTCGGATGGCACAACACCGCTTCATGCCCCTTGCCATAGACATAATACGTCAATCCTGTGGCCGTCCGCATACGACGCTGGTCCACCCCTTCCTTCCAAAGACTCATGGCTTGTCCCCACCATTCCATAATTTGAACGCTAGACGATAGTCCTCTGGGGTGTCAATATCTATAGCCGGATTAGGACGCCCCTCGATGGTCCGCAGAAGCCGGCATTCTGGAGCCAACGCCGCTAACACGGGACCCAATCCCGCATCTCCTTGTGCATCGCGAGTCCATCTTATCGCTTCCGCATCCAACAGCACGGGATGCCCCACTTGCCCATTATAATAGGGACGCACAGCATGACACGTTTTTTTCCTGCATAAAAACCCTTCGAGTACAAAGTCGATATCATCCGCCGTAATAAAAGGTTGATCCGCTAAAAACACCGCCGCCGCGGCGCCGGGCCACCGGTACGCAACCCGCTCAAGCCCTAAACGCAAGGACCCAGATAAGCCGCGCTCCGGGGCCGGGTTAAACACATAGTCCACACCAAGCGCCTTCGGCAAGACCTGGTGATGAACAACCGCAACGGGCATTCCCACAGCCTGAATGGTTTCCACAATGTGGCCTAGCACCGTGCGGCGACCCCATGGCAACAAATATTTAGGGCGCCCCATCCGTGACGAAAGACCGGCCGCCAACAGCACCGCGACGACGCGGGCAGGAGGCTTACGTCTCTGCTCGGGCTGTTCGGTTGTGCTCATCGCCACCGGTCTTCCCTTCCGTTCGAGGCTGACCCAATCGACCTCACCCATCAATTTTGTGAGCACGTTTGGAAATTTCACTAAAAAATTGTCCTAAAATGACACTCGACGCGCCCGACAGCACTTTTTGAGCCACTCCTGATGAAGGAGATCCGAATTGTCCTTCTCCCTCATAGTGTAGATCCGTTTGCTGTCCATTTCCACTAGCCGTCAAGGTAATCCTCAGATCCATCTCGATCGTTCCTGCCGGACCGTTCCCGCTAAGATGGAGATGGTAGAAAACCGGAGCCTTAATCTGGTCAATCTGCATGGTGCCGGCATATTTCCCTTTAAATCCGGGAATCCCTAACTCCATCTCTACATGGTAAATGTTGTCGCCTTCGGGTGTCATACGTTTTAACCCCGGCATCGCCTCCACTAACACCGCCGGATCCATCAGCAACCCAAACGTCGTCTCAGCCGTCGCGTCGATCACTTTGTGGTTATCTATCTCCATGCGCATCCCCCTTAAGCCAACTGAGAGCATATCTAAGCCCCAAGGCCGCTATTGACGCCCTTTTAGGTATATTCATGAACCGTAGTACTTAGTGCTGTTTCCTGTTTTTGCCCACGAACGCCTGACATGGTAGGATAGCGATATCACACCCTGTGGGATAAGGAGGGTACACCCGTGCGACTGTTCAACGTGGAACAACAATTAGAAGAGCGGTTTGAGGCATTTCTGGAGCCACGAATTGAACGCTGGTTCCGCAAGTTTCTAGACTCCCCGGCAGGAGAAGAGCTAATTTCCGGCATTCTCGCGGATGTCATGGTATCTTGGATGCGTCCTGGATCTTCCGAAGGCCATAGTTATTTAGAAGGCATTGTCTTAGACCTCGTAGGCCGTCTTAAGGATAACCCCGAGTTTCGTACCCGTCTCTTAGCCATCGTGACCGCCAAAGAAAGTCCCAAGTCTTAAGTGTCAAGCTTGGCGTTTGTTCGAAGCCCGCCGATACTTTTTCATCAAGGTTTCACGGTCCATGACCAACAGAACCGGATGGAGCCGCAAAAATCTATGGAATGTCCGCCATCCTTCAGAATGATAAATCGCCATGAGAAAGATTAAATAGACCCACATCGTCCATTTGCGAAACCCCGATACGGGGACCCGGTCAAACCCCAACTTCTCAATCGCGCTCGTCGCATCCAACAACGTAATCCCGCCCACCACTTCAATATGCTGGTATTTGGGATGTTCATCCACATACTGCGCGAGATCGCTAAGCGAACGCATTACAGCATGAAACGCTCGCAAACCTCCGGCTCGGCCCGCGCTCATTTGAGACAAGGCCGGATTACCAAAATGGATTTCTCCCATAGGGTCACCTTTGCTTACCGTACGCCCCGAACTCAGCGTGATAGACGGGTAGGGAAAGCGGATATAGCCCAGGCGGAGAACGGGATCCCCTCCTAAAGATGAAGCAATAGTATCAATGTCCCAGCTGCGCGTGAATCGGGTTTCCCACCACGTCCACCACCGCCGCAATTCCGACACTTCCGGTTTTAAGTCAGACACACGGACTGGCTCCATGCCTAATTTTCTAAGTTGCGGGATCATCATTGCCACCGCTTGGGCGGTCGCCTTCCGGTCTCCCCCCGCATCGTGCATCACAACAATGGCTCCCGGCTGCGCTAACTGAGTCACGTAGTGATCAATAAATTCGGCCGTGCGTCCCGGCTTCCAATCATCTGGTGCAATGGTCCATAGCACACGGCGCAACCCCAGTTGATGGGACACCCAGTAGGTCATAAGATTGAAATGCCCCCACGGTGGGCGGTATACAAGCGGCCTTACACCCGTAATTTGCTCAATAATTTCAATCCCTTGCTCCAATTCTTTCCGTACACTCCACGGCCAGAATAAATACATCGAGCGATGCTGAAACCCATGCAGTCCAATTTCATGCCCGCCTTGTACGATAGCCTGAAGCACTTCGGGATAATGACGCGCGCGCTCAGCAACAACAAAAAAAGTCGCATGAGCTCCGTGCGTATTCAAAGACTCTAAAATGGCCGCGGTATCGGATCCCGGCCCATCATCAAACGTCAGCGCGATTTGGTGGCTATCCCTAGCCCCAAGCGCCCCTTTCCACTGCAACTGATGCCAGAGCAAATCGGGAATGAGATAGAGGATAGCCCATATCACGATTAGTAACCCAATAATCCAACCCATGAATCCAGCAATCCCCCTATGTTCATCGCCGGCGCTTCTTACACCGATATTTTGTCTTGCACGCGAAATGATGCGTAAAAGGTGCCCATGATGAGTAAAATGATGGCTGAGGCTACAAAGGGTAGCCAAATTCGGTACGCAAACAACCGAGTCCCTAAAATAGGACCCACCGACATGCCAAATCCTTCAATGGTCATAAACACACCCCAAAGCCATCCCTCGATCTCCTTAGGGATGAGTTCCGCTAAAAATGCGTTCCAGGATGGCAAGATCATCGCATACGAGAGCCCTAAAATACCCCCAAAGACGATCAATTGAAAGAAGTGGCGAAAAAAGGCAATTCCCAATAAAGCACTGCCGGCAACGAAAAATCCGCCCACAAGGGGAACCCGCAAGCCAAAGCGGTCCGTAATTTTTCCCATGGGGACGAGTAAGATCACGGTAAAAGCGCCACTGCCCAATAACAATTCGGCAAATTCTACGTGACTGAGGTGTAATACCCGCGTTGTAAACGGCTGCAAAATCGGCAACATTAGTCCAAGGGTCATATTTTGAACAAAGGTACCAGGAATCACCCAGCGAAACCGCCACAATGTTTTCCATAGGGGGTGGGATTTCAAATGCTGCTCATGAATGTGGGTCAAACGTGGGTCAGAGACCATGATGGTCACCGCAAAGGCTACCACGTCCGCTATCACCAACAAAAGAAATGCTGTACGGTCCCGTCCCCCCAAGAGAAAATTAATCAGCACCGGGCCCAACCCTGAACCGGTTAACCATGCCGCAAAGACCACGCCCATCATGGACGCCCGCCGTTCGGGCGCGGTAAGTCGATTTGTCCCCGTCACGATAGCCGGCCAATGCGTGGCCGTCCCCACGCCTAACAGCGCCACAAACACAATAATCATCGCCGGCTGAGTCGTATTCATCGCCCCAATAAGGGACAAGCACTCAATCGCCAAACCAATCGTCAACACCCGCGGTACTCCGATATGGTCGACCAGCCAGCCCGCAGGCCCTCTAAAGACCGTATCCAAAAAATAGTGACTAGATAGGGCCCACCCGACAATGGTTAACGAGGCGCCTAAGGGGCCGGTCACGTAGGCAGGAAGTAACGAAATAATGAGAGCACCGCGGGCAAATTCCGCTAATCCCAATATCACGAGCAATAATGTCTGCGGCAAAGACATACGCTCACGCTGGAGCATGAGCTTCCTCATTTTGCAGCGCCAAATAGATTTGTTGTGCCACAATCTGCGCAGCGTCGGCATGACCTAACGCGCGCGCTTGATGCGCCATGGATTTCAGTTCCCAAGGGTGTTCTAACAAATGCGTCACGATCTCCCCCAAATCCTCTTCACTATGCGCTCGACGCCCTGCGCCATTACGCACCAAAAATTCGGCGTTGGCGTCCTCTTGGCCCGGAATGGGCCGATAAATGATCGTGGGCAGCCCTCGACATAGCGACTCCGTTGTCGTAAGCCCTCCTGCCTTGCTAATGAGCAACGAGGATATCGCCATCAATTCGTGGACATTATTCACGTAGCCTAGCACGACCATAGGATTCGCCGCCTGCGGCAAGTATTGTTTGGCCAAGTTCATCCGCACGGCTTCATGGCCAGCAATCACAATGGTTGTATGCGGTACCCGCACTTGATCCAGAATCTTAAGGACTTGAACATATTCCCCGATGGGCATATAAGCGCCGCCCATAAATAATAAAATCGGCAAAGTAGCATCCACGTTTAACGACGCTTTCACCCGTTCTATATCGACCTCTTCTTGAAAGCGCTCATCCACCGGAATTCCCGACACCATAATTTTGCTGTCAGGCACCTTACGGTCGAGTAATTCGTTACGCATATCTTCGCTACCGACGAAGTACATGTCAACGGCGGGATGAATCCACTGCGAATGAACGCTGTAATCGGTCATCACCACAAAGTTAATGGCGTCGAGCTTGCCCTGCTGCTTCAGCGTTGAGACCACTCCCGCCGCCGTAGGATAAGTCGACACAATCAATTTGGGCGGAGCATCCTTTAACGCCGTATAGAATCGTCTCATGCCGATATGATTAATCATGCGCTGGGTATGCGACATGGGATCGATACTTTGCGTTGACATATAGAACCAACGCCACAATGACGGCGCCCGTTTCACGCTTGTCAAATAGCCCCAACGAATAAGATTATCTAGGCCCGGATTGACAAATCGGTAATAATCCAAAATGCCCAGGCTAATCTGACTGTCCATCAAGAGAAGTTGTAAGGCCACTGCTTTAGCCGCTCGCAAATGACCGTCTCCATAACGGGCAGCCAAAATCATCACTTCGGGATGGAGGCTTAAGGTTGCATCATGGTGGGTGGCCAACCAGTCAATCCAATCTGACGACTGCTTAAGGTCTTGTCCTGATGCGGGAACCATGTCCATTCATTCACCTCCATCATGCGCGTGGCTCGCAACCACCTTCATGTTTTGTTTCATCTCAAGTGTACGATACCATGGACGCTAAAAAGTGGCTAGTCTGCCATTGCATCCTAATATATGCTATGCAGAGAGAAAGGAGAGCTTGTCGTGCTCACGGTCATTCAAGGCATCCCCGTTGAAAAGATTATTAAGCAATCACGGTTTATTAGTGTCGCCTATCACGTGCGCACGCATGACGAGGCTTTATCCCGATTAACCTCGGTTCAAAATCAATGGCCCAAGGCCACCCATTACGTCTGGGCCTATATTTTAGATCCAGGTCATGAGCGCATGACCGACGACAAGGAGCCTCAAGGCACCGCAGGAGCCCCCACTTTAGCCCTTTTGCAAAAACATCACCTGATTCACACCATGCTTATCACGGTTCGTTATTTTGGGGGCACAAAGCTGGGAACGGGCGGCCTTGTGCATGCTTATCAAGACGCAGCAAAAGAGGCTCTTGCCCAGGCGAAACTGGGCCAAGAGCAAGAAGGGATTGAGATTCACTTGCTCGTCCCCTACTCCCAATGGGAGCCCCTTAAAAAATTCATGGCGGATAATGCGTTAAACGTCTCCGTTGATTTTTCACAAACCGTAGGGGTCCAGTGCGCGCTGTCCGAGACGCTTTGGGATCAAATCCACGACACGATTTTATATAAAATTGCCCCCAACAGCCAAGTCGTGGCAACCCACCGGGTCCCCTTAGTCCTGCCCTATCCCTAAACTAACGGTCGATAAGATGTCCCTCGGTGGCCGCTTGACTCCAAAATAGATATTCATATCCTACGGACCGTTCAAATACGTTCTGCACCTGCGGCCAATCTGCTTCATCAACCGCCATCGCGTTCACAATGGCCAATAGTTCCTCGACCGCTTGGCCGTACTCATCTCCCGCATACGTCTCAATCCACTGTTGATAGAGCGGGTCAGGCGAATGGTAATGCGCCTTGAGATGAATGCCGATTTCTTGATAGCTGAGGTAGCACGGCAAGACCGCCGCCATCGTTGCCGGCCAGGTGCGGCTCCACGCCGTTCGCACCAAATGGTCCGTATATGCGATGGTCGCTAAACCAGGCACTGCCCTGCCCAGATCCGCGGCCGACACGCCAAATGCTGGCAACAGCGAAGCATGGAGCGCCGTTTCCACAGTCGTCACATTCTCCGCGTGGCGCAAGAGCGTTTCTGTCCATTCCCGTCTTGGAGCACGCGACGCGGCAACGGCGAGTGTGGACAAAAAATCCCCTAGATAAAGAGCATCTTGCGTCAAAAAATACCCAAACTGCCGATGTGACACGGTGCCCTCCCCGATTCCGGCGACAAATGGGTGGTGAATCAACTGCTGCCATTGATCCGTAGCCGAATCTTTTAATCGGTTTACCATCGTCATGGGTCTTCACCCCTTTATTAGTGCTCTCTTAATCTGCGGCACGCTTCTTGTTTGTCCGCTGCTTGCCAGACAGCAGAGATGACGGCAATCCCGTTAACCCCGCACTGCCACACCGCCCCTGCATTCTCCAAGCTAATGCCTCCAATGGCCACAACCGGTGCCATGGCCTGTGCGACCCTAGTCCATTCTCGAAGCTTACTTGTGCCCACAGCCGGGCCAGCATCAGATTTTGATGCCGTCGCAAAGACGGGCCCCATACCAAAATAGTCCGGGGGACTAGCCTCAGCCGCCAACACTTCTTGTAGCGAACTGACGGATAACCCGACCGTCAACTGCGACGCTAACGTTCTCACCATGGAGACGGGCATGTCGTCTTGCCCCACATGAACCCCATCGGCTCCTAACGCTAAAGCCACATCGACCCGATCATTGACGATAAACGCCAACCCATACTTCTGACATAATGCCTTGAGCATGCGCCCACCGTCTATTAACTCGCGTGTTGACCGGTCTTTGCTGCGCATTTGCACGACCGTCGCCCCTCCCAGAGCGATGGCTTGCACGCCACTCCGTAAGGATTCTTCAGACAAGGCAAACGGGTCCACCAAAACGTGCAAACTTAAATCCATGGCGATTGCCCCCAGTGGTGAAGCAATGGCCCATGTCCGTGCCCAAGCCCCGGAGCATGACGAATGGCTTGCGTAACATACTCCTTGGCAGTCGAAATCGCCTGCTCGATATTGTCGTGACGCGCCAAGCCTGCGGCAATCGCACTTGATAGGGTACAGCCCGTGCCATGTGTATGCAAGGTCTCGATTCGCGGAGCCGATAGCCATGTTTCCCGGCCCTCATGTAGCAATAAATCCACCGCCTCTTCGTCCGCCAAATGACCGCCTTTGACCAACACAAAGGGGACCCCCAAATTCTCTAGAACATGCGCAGCCTTTTGCATATCGGCACGGGTTTGCACAGGAAATCCCACTAACGCCGAGGCTTCTGGCAAGTTGGGAGTCACGACGGTGGCAAGGGGCAACAGTACATCACGCAAAGCCTTTTCCGCGCCAGGATCGAGAAGGGGTGCCCCTCCTTTGGCGCGCATCACGGGATCAAGGACGACAGGAATGCCAGGCCATTGGCGTAGCCGCTCTGCGACTACCTCAATGATGGGCTTCGAAAACAACATGCCAATCTTGATAGCATCTGTACCCAAGTCCCGAGTGACGGCGTCGATTTGCGCCCCCACGACTTCGGGATCCAACGCTTGGACACGTTCAACACCAACCGTGTTTTGCACGGTGATGGCAGTAATCGCCGACATTCCAAAAACAGAAAATGCCATAAAGGTTTTCAGGTCAGCCTGAATGCCAGCCCCGCCCCCCGAATCCGATCCTGCAATCGTCAAAGCTCTCGCCATCATTTGGGCGATCTCCCGGCGGCCAAAGCGCCAAACGCCGCCCAAAACGGATCAATGCGCGGATGTACCAAGGGCATCCGTCGCCCATGAGCCTCCCGCCACATGCCCTCAGACGCTGGACGCATTTCCCCAATGACTGACACGTCAATGCCTTGCGCCTTTAATGCCCGCATCACTTTATCCACCGCATGGGGTTTGACCGTTAGCAACAAGGTGCCCTCGCTAATGGCAATGAGAGGGTCGATGCCGGTCAGATCGCAAATGGCTTTGGTCTCTTCCCGCACAATCACCGCCTCGTCACGCATCACTACGCCTAGCCCTGAGGCTTCGGCAATCTCATACACGCCACCCACAACCCCGCATTCGGTGGCATCATGCATCGCCGTCACGCCCTGGGACCGAACCCCTTGTGCAGCCGCTGTTAAGGCATCTGTTACGACAGTCATCTCATCAAATAGCGCATCGGCCCGTGCCCAGAGATCATGCCCCAGATGCTGACGGATATAATCAGGAAATGTTGCAGCCATTAGACCGGTTGTTTCAATGGCTGCGCCTTTGGTACATAGCAACAGATCACCAACCTCAGCCATGGCCGTCGTGACGTAGCGATCTTCCGGGCCAATACTCATCACAGTGGCCCCTCCCACCATAGGGAAATCGCAACCTTCGTAACGCGCGGTATGGCCTGACACGACAGCAATGCCCAATGATTGACATGTTTTAGCAAAGGCTTCCCAGAGCTTTTGAAAATCTTGCGTAGTAATGGTAAGGGGGAGATTTAAGTCAACCGTCATTAACGAGGGCGGCAGTCCAGACGTAGCCGCATCCGACGCCAGAATATGAACGGCAAACCAAGCCGCCCGTTCCCATCCATAAGCCGGCACTATAAAAACCGGATCGGTCGTCGTCGCCATTACGGTTCCCGGAGCGACCCGAGTAATCGCAATGTCCACGCCTGAACGCGGTCCAACCAACACTTCAGGCCGGTCTTGTCCCAAATTGGGATAAACATAGTCCCGAAACACTTCCGGAGAAATTTTTCCCATTGCTGGCATTTCTGACTTTCCCACAACGTTCCTCCATTCACCCATCGCCGAATGATGTTGCAGACTAAAAGGCCGGCCACAGTTCCGAGATGCCCGGCCTCTTTGCTCGCTTCGGCGTCATTTTTTGGGAACTGACATCACCTTGTAGCATAGCATCAAGCGAAAACGAAAAGAAGTATAAAACCGCATACGTCAGCGTAGAATTGCCGGGGTTGACAACCCCGGCGTAAATGCAAACGGTTTTTCGGTTATTGGTTGTTAGGCCCCGCTCGCACCAAAACTTCCTAGATTAGAGCCGGCCAACCCAACACGATTCTTTACAGCCTTATTGACTTAACACGGGGTAGGTGCCAAAACGGCGAGACCACTCCGCGTGGGACGCCCCAGCCGACCACGCGGCGTTTAATGCATCCACCGTTCCGACCGCATCGATCCAAAACCGATAGGCAAACGGCGCCCCCGGTCTCGGCCGCGACTCGACCTTAGACAAATTGATGCCCGCTTTTTGAAACTCCTGCAAATACGCAACCAACGAGCCGGGTTCGTCTGGCAAATCCACAACCCCACTGGTTTTGGTTAATCCCAGCGGCGATTCAATAGTCAGTTGCTTTTGACTCAGCAGCCAAAACCGTGTCCGGTTATCCGGATGGTCCTGAATTCCCGTACGGACAATGCTCAAGCCGTATATTTCGGCCGCCCTTGGACTGGCAATCGCCCCGGTATCTTCCCGGGGATTTTCGAGCAACTCTTTCGCGCTTCCCGCGGTGTCTAAGGCCACTTCGACCGTGAGCCCATGCTCTTGGCAAAATTTTTGACTTTGCATAAGCGCTTGGGGATGCGACCGAACCCGGCGCAGGCGCGACAAGTCTTGATGTCCATAGGCCATCAACGCTAACTCGACGGGCTGGACAGCTTCCGCCCAAATAGATAATGGGGCAGAAGCTGTCAACAAATCCAGCACATCATACACGGGGCCGCGGTAGGCATTTTCAATTGGGAGAAGACCTACCGCGTTGGGGTCGTCCAATAGCGCTTGGAATGTCAACGCAAAAGTCTCAAACCCTTTAGCTTTTGCATGCGGCCAATGCGACAAGATAGCGGCTTCACTAAAAGCCCCCGGCGAGCCTTGATAATAAATCACGGGCACATCTGTCATGCGGTCGCCACATTTTTATCATAAACGGGAACTCCCGTCGAACGGGAATACCGTTTAAACGCCTCGAGTGTCTGCTTCGTAATTGGACCAACCATTCCATCCCCAATCACACGCCCATCACATCCGACCGCCGGCACAATTTCTGCAGCTGTCCCCGTTAAAAAGCACTCATCGGCATTGTACAGGTCATGCAGGGTCAGGTTTTGCTCACGGCAAGGAATCCCCATGTCGCGCGCCAACTCCATAACGCATTGGCGGGTAATGCCGTTAAGAATTCCCGCATAGACGGGAGGAGTCAGGAGCTCGCCATTTTTGACAATAAAAATATTGTCGCCTGTACCCTCCACCACGTAGCCTTGGTGGTTCAATAAGACTACCTCTGGTAGCCCGCGCAAGTTCGCCTCAATCTTCGCAAGAATGTTGTTGAGGTAATTGAGGGACTTAATAGAGGGATTAAGCACATCGGTCGCTGGGCGCCTCGTGGAAACCGACGCTAGTTGTAGGCCATTAAGATACAACTCTTCCGGATATAGGGCAATCCGGTCCGCAATGATAATCACACTAGGCACAGGACATTTGTTAGGATCTAATCCCAAATCGCCTTTACCGCGTGAAACAACTAAGCGAATATAGGCATCTTGCAAATTGTTTGCGCGCACGGTAGCGCACACGGCCTCGGATAATTCCTCTTTTGTATAAGGAATTTCCAAAAGAATACTTTTGGCGGAATCGTAAAGCCGGTCAAGATGCTCGGCGAGTTTAAATACACGTCCTTCATATGCCCGAATGCCTTCAAAAATCCCATCCCCATAAAGAAACCCATGATCAAACACGGATACGCGGGCCTCACTACCGGGTACCATTACTCCGTTAAAATAGACCTTTAGTTCATCCATCCCATGTTCCTCCTGTTTTGCAAGCGTCACGATGCTGTTATCCTTCTAGAACCATTGATAATGGCTGCCCCGCCGGGACCATTGGAAAAACATGTTCATCCTGTGGCACCCGAACTTCAAGCATAATCGGCCCCTCGATCGTCTCCATAGTTTGTAAGGCTTCTTCCAAGGCCTCTTCAGAATTCACACTAAAGCCTGGGATACCAAATGACTGTGCCAGTCGCACAAAGTCGGGATTCAACAAGTCGACACCAATACGGCGTTGGCCATGAAAAAGGTCTTGCCACTGTCGTACCATGCCATGTCCCTGATTATTAAGGACAATCATCCAGATGGGGATCTTGTATTGGGCCACGGTGCCCATTTCTTGCAAATTCATCTGAAAGCTCCCGTCTCCCGCCAGAAGGACCACACGGTGCCCTTCAGCAGCAAACTGTGCGCCCATCGCCGCGGGAAACCCATAACCCATCGTTCCGGCGCCTCCTGAGGTGAGAAAAGTCCGTGGCTTTTCCCGGCGGAGATATAAAGCGGCCCACATCTGATGTTGACCAACCTCCGTCACCACAATGTCGTCAGCTTGGAGATGGCGATTGACGATTTCCATCACCTTGGGCGTCGCGATACTCCCGTCAGGAGCCGCAGGGGGACGCAGGGGATGATCCTTTTTCCATTCATTAATGGTCGCCCACCACTCCTCGTTGGTGCGTGCGGGAACCATTTCGACAAACTTCGGTAGAATGGTTCGCAGATCTCCACGAATGGCAATGTCTGCCGGAACCAATTTACTCAGTTCTGCCGCATCGACTTCCACATGGATAATGTGAGCATTCGGAGCAAATTCATCCAGTTTGCCCGTGACGCGATCGTCAAAACGCACTCCAAGGGCTAAAATAAGGTCCGCATTTTGAATGGCATTGTTCGCATACCACGTGCCATGCATCCCCAACATCCCGAGCGCCAATGGATGGGTGCTAGGAAATGCTCCCACTCCCATCAGAGTATGAGCAACGGGACATTGATAGGTTTCGGCAATTTGACGCACATACTCCTGGGTCCCGCTTGAAACGACACCGCCGCCAATGTATAGTAAGGGCCGTTTCGCGTTGCGCAGATAGGACTTAATACGCGCCAACACCAGGGGCTTCTCATCCCATTCAGCCTGTTCTTCTTGCTTCGGCTGAAATTCCCACGGCGGGCACTCCATGAACTGAATGTTCTTAGGAAATTCCACCACCACTGGGCCAGGACGGCCACGCCGTGCGGTCTCATACGCCTCAATTAAGACATCGGCCACCTGACTGGGATCCGAAATACGCCAACTGTGTTTTACCACAGGCATTGTCATATTAAACAAATCCGCCTCTTGGAAGGCATCGGTACCAATGAGGGTGGTCGGCACTTGACCAATCAACAAAACAATCGGAACAGAATCGGTCATAGCGGTCACAAGACCAGTAATGACGTTAGTCCCTCCCGGGCCCGAAGTCGCCATGGCAATGGCGGGTTTTCCGGTCACACGGGCATAACCATCGGCCGCGTGAATCGAAGCTGCTTCATGACGAGACACCACAAATTCAATGGGGTTGTCTTTGCGGGTTGCTAACGAGTCTACTAAAGGAAGAATGGCGCCGCCTGGCACACCAAACACAACCGTTGTACCGAGTTTCGACAAAACTTCCCACGCCAATTCTGCACCGGTCATTGCTGTCTCCTCCTCTGCCAAATGTCCTTTAACCGATTGCCTACAGCCTCCGTGAATTCTTGCGTCGTGGCTTGACCTCCCAAGTCAACGGTTCGGGGCCCTTCGCTTAACGTCTGGGTCACAGCCTCGCGAATCAGGTGCTCGGCGTCGTGTTCTTGCCAACTCCATCCGACAAGAAATGCGAGGGATAAAATGGCTCCTGTGGGATTCGCGCGGTTTTGTCCAGCAATATCGGGGGCCGAGCCATGAACAGGTTCGAATAGTCCACGCGTGCCTGGGGTTCCGGCCACAGACAAGGAACCAAGAAGTCCAAGAGACCCCACCAATCCCCCAGCTAAATCACTTAAAATATCGCCAAAGAGATTTTCCGTCACCACGACTTGGTAATTTTGCGGATTGAGTACCATATCCATAGCTGCAGCATCAACATATCGGTGGCTAAGCGGCACGTCGGGATATTGACGAGCCAGCTCTTCCGTCACTTCACGCCATACTCGGGAGCTTTCCAATACATTGGCTTTGTCCACAGACGTCAATGTCAAACCGTGGTCCTTAGCGTATTGAAAAGCCAATTGTATAATCCGCGTCATTTCGGATTTACGGTATTGTAGCGTATCAATGACTTCCAAGTCTCCTGGTAAAAACCGCCGTCCCCGTGGCTGCCCAAAGTAAAGGCCACCTGTCAATTCTCGAAAAATAATGCCATTCATCACAGGATGTCGTAATGGAGATAAATGCTCGAGACCGGGAATCATTTCGAACGGTCGTAGATTAGCCCACAGTCCCATGTATTGGCGCATGTCGAGCAACCCTGCCTCTGGACGCCTTGGCGCGTTATCCCACTTGGGTCCTCCAACCGCTCCCAACAATACAGCAGAAGACCGGTCAATCGCCTGCTGCGTCGCCTCCGGAAACGGATCGCCGTATTGGTCGATGGCAGCACCGCCAATCGCGGCATGATCCACTTCAACCTGCCAATCTTCCAGCTTCGCCATAATTTCCAGAATCTTCAATGCAGACTCCGTGACCTCGGGCCCAATTCCATCTCCAGCCAACACTAGTAATTGGTGACTCGCCATGATGTCCTCCTTGGTTGTGGCTTAAGCCACGACGTTCTGTGTGCGTTCATATAAATAGGAAAGCGCTTCGTGCAAGGCTATCGCTGTCGCTTTCATGACATCGCTGTCCGACGCCTGCCCTCGTGTTTCGCAGTCATAGCCGTTAATCTCCACCTGCACCGTGGCAAGACCTGCCTCACCGGGAGAAATGGGGGACAAATGATAAGCGGTTAATTCCACATGATTCAATGCCAAGGCTCGGGAAAAAGCTTGAAAGAGCGCATGGACCGGACCATCGCCACTCCCAGAGTCTTCGCGGGTTTCTTGACCCACGCGGACTTTGACATAGGCCACCGGGTGATTTTGGCTACCGGTACTAACCTGCCATGCGACGAGCTCCGTATGCCTAGAACGCCGCATTTGCCCCACTTCCTCTTGCCATACCGCCTCCAGGTCTTGGTCATTGATGTCGCTCTTCAGCTCACCCAGTTCCTTGATCCGCGCTTGGATTTGGTCGATTTGCTGGCTCGTGGCGGTAAGCCCCAATTCCTCAAGGCGCTGTCTCAGCGCATGACGACCGGAATGCTTGCCTAATACTAACCGACTAAGACCCCAGCCAACCGTCTCTGGCGTCATGATTTCGTACGTCGACCGGTCTTTTAGCATCCCATCTTGGTGGATCCCGGACTCGTGACGAAAGGCATTTTTGCCAACAATCGCTTTATTCGGCTGTACAGTCATTCCGGTTAATTTACTGACCAATTGGCTCGCACGGTAAATCTCTTGGGTTTTGATGTGGTGTTGGACTTGATATTGGTCTTGACGCGCGGTGAGGTTCATCACAACCTCTTCTAATGAGGCATTCCCCGCCCGTTCGCCAATGCCATTAACGGCCACCTCCACTTGCCGACAACCAGCTTCAATGCCTGCTAATGTATTAGCGACGGCCATTCCGAGATCATCATGGCAATGTACAGACAAGATGACATCCGGATCAGGAATCGCTTCGCGCATGGCCGTGATCAACTGGAAATATTCTCGAGGACTCGTATAGCCGACCGTGTCGGGAAAGTTCAGGGTGGACGCCCCTGCCGCAACCGCGATGCGCCCCGCCCGGATTAGAAAATCATGATGAGAACGCGTTGCGTCTTCACACGAAAACTCCACGTCGTCACGATAGCTCTTGGCCAACCGCACCATCGCATCGATGCGTTCCAACACCTCTTCGGGGCTCATCCGCAACTTCGCCTGCATATGAATGGGCGATGTCGCGATAAACACATGAATGCGCGCGTTTTGTGCCTTTTCAAGAGCCTGTGCCGCCCGTTCAATATCCTGGCGATTGCAACGGGCCAACGCCACTATGGATGGGCCTTGAATGGAAGAGGCAATCCGAGACACGGCGTCAAAGTCTCCCTCCGACGCTTGTGGAAAACCTGCTTCCAGATAATCGACCCCTAAACGCGCCAGCTGCTCAGCAATGGCCAATTTTTCCTGTGCGGTCAATGCCACGCCCGGCGACTGTTCCCCATCTCGCAAAGTCGTATCGAAAATGCGTACCGTGTCGGCCATGGACGAACCTCCCTCTTATTTGCCAACCCCATCTTGTTCAACGACTGACGGCTTCAACCAAGACATCATCGATCGCAATTCGCGTCCCACGTCCTCCACACTGTGTTCTTTAGCGGCCTGACGCATCCGGTTAAACGAGGGACGACCCGCTTGATTTTCCGCAATCCAGCGTTCGGCAAAGGTACCATTTTGAATATCCGCCAATACACGCTGCATCTCCTGCTTGGTTTCCTCGGTGACAATTTTGGGACCGACGGTTAAACCGCCGTACTCTGCGGTATCAGAAACGGAATACCACATGGCGCCCATTCCACCCTCATAAATCAAGTCCACAATAAGTTTTAGTTCGTGCAACGTTTCAAAGTAAGCAATTTCGGGTTGATAGCCCGCGCCCGTCAGCGTTTCAAACCCTGCCTGGATCAAACTGGTCACACCACCGCACAATACCGCTTGTTCGCCAAACAAGTCCGTTTCCGTTTCCTCCGCAAATGTGGTGCGGATAACGCCGGCTCGCGTGGCACCAATACCTTTGGCATACGCCAGAGCCATATCCAGCGCATGTCCTGTCGCATCTTGTTCAACCGCCACCAACGCAGGAGTTCCTTGACCTTCCACGTAGAGTCGGCGAACCAAATGGCCTGGAGCCTTGGGAGCCACCATAAACACATCGACGTCAGGCGGTGGAATAATCTGCTTGAACCGAATGGCAAATCCATGAGCAAACGCTAGGGCGTTGCCGGGCTCTAAGCCAGGCAAAATATCTTCTTCAAACAACTGTCCTTGGAGATGGTCGGGTGTAAGAATTTGAATAATGTCTGCTTCACGTGCGGCATCTTTCACGTCCATCGTCCGAAACCCTTGTTCGTTGGCCCGGTCCCGGGAATGTCCTGGGCGGATACCGATGATGACATTGACTCCCGAATCGCGCAGATTTAATGCGTGAGCGTGACCTTGGCTCCCATAGCCAATGATCGCCACTGTCTTATCGGCTAACCACCTCAGATCGGCGCTGTCGTCGTAGTATAATTTTGCGTTCATGATTCCATCCTCCTTGAATGTGGTGAGTCTGAGTTCGAGCGTGTTTGTCATTGATTTTTCCCGATAAGCAACTAGGGAAGAGAGCAAAAACACGGGCATGGTTTTCTTCAATCCACGTGTCCACGGCGTGACGGGGTCCCGCTACGGTGTAGTACCCTGCATGCGCGTCAATGGGTGAACAAGAGACCGCTGGGACATCGCGCACAGCAGAATCCTTAGGCCCTGCAGCGACAAGCACCGTATGAAAAGAGTTCTTCGCGAGAAAGGTGCGCACAATGTCCTGATGCCTTGTCAATTGGCGCATTACCCACCGCGCTTTTTCAGCCGTCGCGTCAATGCCAATCATGGCAGTGAGCCGACCAGCCTCTCGGTCTTTTTTAATGGTCATCTGTTCGATTTCAACATTGCGCTGTCCAAGAAGCAGCAAAAGACGTTGAATAGCGCCCGGCTTATCCTGCATTTCCACCCCAATGAATGGATTCATGAGAGACACCCCCCAAGTCTTAGAAATAATGGCTAATAAAAGAAAAACCCCTTCAGCCGCTATTGGCTAAAAGGGACGCGTTGGCGTGGTACCACCCTTATTTTTCCCTTGGCAAGACCAAAGGACTCGTTGATGGTTAACGACATCACCCGGCTTCGTCTACCTCCAGAACACTCTGGACTCGGGAAGCGCGCTCAAGGGTGAGACACACAACCTCGCCAAACCTCGAGCTTCCACCATCCTCGAGTCGCTGTAGTCTGGGCAATGAGGCCATGATACCCCGTCATCGCTCAAATCTAGCCGTAGGTATAAAAAAACCCATAGCAAGTTCAGTTACTGCCGAACCTGCCACGAGTCTTTTATCCCCATGGTGTAGCCCTTTTTGAGAAAAGAGCCTGTACCGCTTGGTCCTACCGCTACGGGCGGATCCCTAGGTACACTCCGACTAAGAATTTATACAAGCACTATACCATTCGTTCTGAAAATAACAAGGGCTAAATGCCGAATTTCGTAAAATATTTTTTGACAGCTCTCGTCACGAATGACCTCCCCTTGTTATTTGTACCAATCTATGCGCCCCGTGATGAATCCATTCCTGTATTAGTCTTCGGCGTACAAGATTGATTGATTTCCTTCTCATTCCGTCTTATGATGGCAATATGAACACGCATTCAGTCACTGAGAGCACAAGCCTTTTAGAGTTCGTTGCAGCCGCTTGGGAACATTGGCGGTATGCGCCAGATCAACAGTTCTGGCAAAAAGAATTTGACTATCCAGCGGTGGATTTGCCAATGGCATTGCAAGATACCGCAGACGGCTGGTATTTTGCACATCCCCAGGGGCAGGAACAATGCGGCCTGGGGGCTGCGATGCGTTGGCAAACGACAAGTTCCCAAGACTTCATCGATATGGAGCGTGAGCGTCTCAAGTTGTTAGCCGCCGGTCTCTCCTCTAAGACCACCTTAGGAGGAGGATTTGCTTTTGACGCGTCAGACAGCCATGATGAGGCTTGGGCAGCATTTGGGCATGCTCGGTGGGTACTGCCCGCTCTGTATATTCATCAGTCGGAAGGACAAGCCCATATTGTCGTGACGGTGTACCCTAAGCATTTCGCATCAGCCCAGGACGCTGTGCAGTATTATGGCACTCTGTGGGCTGCTGTCGACCGTCCCCAACGTCCGGACTCCAAGGATCCTGTTCCCGTCTTGTCGCAAAATATGATTCCACCATCATCCCAATGGATGGCGCTCGTCGAAGAAGCCACAGCCGCTATCCAGCAAGGTCTTTTACACAAAGTCGTGGTAGCCCGCCGCGTGGATACAACGTTTGCAGCGCCATTAGCCGTCGGGCACCTATTACACACATTGCATCACCATAACCCCTCAACAACCATTTTTGGCCTCCGCGCCCAAGGTCAAACATTTCTCGGAGCGACGCCCGAGTTGCTTTTGTCCATCCACGACCACACGCTAGAAACCATGGCGCTAGCTGGAACCACAGCGCGTCAACCATCAGCTTCCGCTGACGCCCACGCCGCACAAATGCTCATGAACAGTGCAAAAAATCGTCGTGAGCATGATGCGGTGGTCAACCGCATTGTCGATACCTTAAGGCCCTACGCCGATTTACACGTGCCCCAGGCTCCGCAGATTCTCACGTTAGCCAATGTCCATCATCTCTGGACCCCTATTCAGGGGGGTGTGCGAGGCGATCAGTCTCTTTGGTCATTGGCCTTGAAACTACACCCGACACCGGCAGTAGGCGGAGAACCCCGAACCGTTGCCCAACAATGGTTGCGCACCCATGAAGGACTGGACCGAGGATGGTATGCGGGCAGTGTTGGCACGATGGACCTTAAGGGTCAAGGAAGCCTATGGGTTGCGCTACGGTCTGCGCTGGTGGCAGGCAATAGAGCGTCCTGTTATGCCGGATGCGGCATTATGCACGATTCGGATCCTCACAAAGAACTCGAGGAATCAGAATGGAAACTACAAGCCATGTTAAACGCGTTAGGAGTGAAGTCGTGATGTCCACTCAATCTTCCGAGGTCGGCCGCTATTTAGCGCAATTTGTCATCTCTCTTGAACACAGTGGCGTCACGCATGCTGTTATATGTCCGGGGTCACGCTCAACCCCTTTGTCTCTTGCCCTTTATGCGTCGCATTTAAAGACATACGTCCTTATGGATGAACGGTCCGCGGCTTTTTTTGCGTTAGGCATCGCGAAAAACTTAAGACGGCCAACCCTTTTGGTCTCGACTTCAGGCACAGCCGCCGCCAATTTTATGCCCGCCGTGGTCGAAGCCTTTTGGTCTCATGTGCCATTGATTGTGCTCACGGCGGATCGGCCTCCTGAACTGCGCGATTCAGGCGCCGCTCAGACCATTGACCAGATCCGCCTTTATGGCTCTCATGTCAAATGGTTTCAAGACATGCCCTTAGCAGATGGCACGGAGATTTTGGACCGATTTGCCAACATCACGGCTCAGCGCGCCGCCATTACCGCCCAACAAAATCCAGCGGGACCTGTGCATCTCAATTTTCCATTCCGAGAACCCCTGTTGACGGTCTTTCCCGACCCCTCGACGCTGTTAGATCCGGGTCCTGCTCGAATTATTCCCGCCCAGGAGCAACCCGACCCACAAGGCATTTTGCTCGTGGCCCAGTGGCTGCGCCACATCAGCCAAGGCTTCATTGTGGCGGGACCAGGACACATGGCGCAGGCTTTACCCGCCATGCTCCGCCTCTCTCGCCAGTTAGGATGGCCTATTTGGGCCGATCCGCTATCTAATCTTCGGGGCCTAGACCCGGCGATTTTGGGCACCCACGATGCTATCTTGCGGGCCCATGCGGCCTCTTTGCCCACCCCGCAAGCCGTTATTCGAATCGGGGCGCCGCCAACATCCAAAGCTCTTAATCAATTTATTGCCCAGAGCCTGTTAGTCGTCATCGACGCGGAAAACAGCTACCGAGAACCCATGCTCCAAGAGGCCCAAATTCTTCAGGGGTCAGCGGATCAGGTGCTTGATGAATTGGCGACCGCCCTTTCTAACCAAACCGTGGATCCAGCGTGGCATCATTTATGGCAGGAGCAAGACCGGGGTATGCGTGCGCAATTAGCGCAACGCTTGGCGTCCGTGAATACCCCCAACGAGCCGTCCCTTTATTACCATCTGGTGAATTGGTTGGCCCCATTAGAGCCTGTCGACGTTTTTGTGAGCAACAGCATGCCGATCCGTGACGTCGATGCCTTCACGCTCAATCCAGGTCGTCAGTTACGGTTTTGGGCTAACCGGGGCGCCAACGGAATCGATGGCGTAACGTCCACGGCGTTAGGGATGTCCGCGGTACAAGGCCAAGTGGTCTTAATCACCGGAGACCTTGCTTTTTATCATGACATGAATGGACTCTTGGCCGCTAAAAAATATGGTCTCAATGCGCTTATCATTGTTGTCAATAACGACGGCGGAGGGATTTTTTCGTTCCTGCCCCAAAGCCAGTTGGCTGAACCAACCTTTGAGGCGTTATTCGGTACACCTCATGGCTTAACCTTTGAACATGCAGCAGCGCTCTATCACGCGGCCTATCGCCACACCCAGACTGTAGAAGAGCTGAAGGCCGCAATTCAAGACTTAGCTCCTTTGCCCGGTTTGCGCATTATCGAATGGCACACGGCAAGCCGCCAGGACAATGTCTCGTGGCATGCCTTTCTTTGGGGTGACCCCGTATGAACGTCCAACACCACCAGTTTGCAGCCACACCGACCCGCACCTATCACTTCGTGACCGCGGGTCAATCAGGCCATCCAGCGTGGCTGTTACTCCATGGATTTACAGGAAGCCACCACGATTGGTGGCCGACAGCCGAGACTTTGGCTTCGAAATATTACTGCATTATGCCCGATTTACCTGGCCATGGCCAGAGTTTTCACACAGGAACCGTGGACGATATGGCCCTTCCCACAACCGCACGAGACCTATGGCGCTTACTCAAACATCTTGGCGTATCCGATGTGGGGATTTTAGGATATTCTATGGGCGGTAGACTTGCTTTGCATCTTCCCTTGTATGGTGGAGGAGCCAGGGTGCGGTCGCTGATTCTCGAAAGTACCACCGCAGGGCTTCGCAGCAGAGAAGAACGAGCTCTACGACGCCAAGCAGACGAACAACTAGCACGCCACATTGAGGAACGCGGCATCAAATGGTTTGCAGACTACTGGGGCACATTGCCCTTGTTGCGCACAGACGATCCGGCTTTAGCAGCCCAGCAATACGAAGAACGATTAGGGAATAATCCGGTAGGACTAGCGTCCAGTCTGCGCGCGGCCGGAACAGGGCACCAAGCTTCTTTATGGAGCATTCTGCCCTCCTACCATATGCCGGTTCTCCTTATTGCTGGCGCGCATGACCAAAAGTTTCAGGCCCTGGCGGAATCCTTGCACACGGCGTTACCCAATAGTCAGGTGCATCTCATTCCTCACGCTGGACACACGGTGCACAAACAAGCGCCAGGGGCCTTTCATCAAGCTCTTCGGACATGGGTAGACAGATCCGAAGCCACAATATGACATTTGAGGTGAGCAATTATGGCAACCATTTCATGGCAACTACTGAAAAACTATTCCGATGTGATTTTAGAAGAATATGAAGGCATTGCGAAAATCACCATTAATCGGCCCGAGGTGCGCAATGCCTTTCGTCCGCAAACCCTCTTTCAATTATCTGATGCATTTAATATTGTGCGAGATGACCCACACATTGGAGTGGTCATTCTTACCGGGCAGGGCGATAAGGCGTTTTGCTCAGGCGGCGACCAACGTATCCGCGGTGAGGGTGGATATGTGGATGACGAAGGCGTCGCACGCTTGAATGTTTTGGACTTGCAAAAGCAGATTCGCGCCCTTCCCAAACCTGTCATTGCCATGGTCAAAGGCTACGCGATAGGCGGTGGCCATGTCCTGCATATTGTCTGCGATTTGACCATTGCGGCGGACAATGCGGTGTTTGGCCAGACGGGTCCAAAAGTCGGAAGTTTTGACGCAGGCTATGGCGCGACCTTGTTGGCCCGTATTGTTGGCCATAAAAAAGCGCGAGAGATTTGGTATTTATGTCGTCAATACTCCGCCCAAGAAGCGCTAGACATGGGATTGGTCAACACCGTGGTTCCGTTGGACCAAGTCGAAGAAGTCACGGTTCAATGGGCACAAGAAATGATGCAAAAAAGCCCCTTGGCTTTGCGGTTCCTGAAGTCTGCCTTTAACGCAGATACCGATGGGCTTGCTGGCCTTCAAGAACTCGCTGGCAACGCCACAATGCTCTACTATATGACAGAGGAGGCCAAGGAAGGGAAAAACGCGTTTTTGGAAAAACGGCAACCCGACTTTTCCAAATTCCCTCGTCTTCCCTAGGGGGTTTATGATGATGGCAACCATCCTTCCTGACTGGCTTCATGCCCGTGCAAAAACGTCCGCTCACTCTCTTGCTTTCACCAACGGGCAAGAGAGTTGGACCTTTCAGCAACTCGATGACATGGTGGCCCGCGTTGCCACTCGTTTGACACAAAGCGGTGTTGTCAAAGGACGCCGTGTCGCCTTAATAGTGTCCGGCGAGTGGCAGGCGGTGCCCGTCATTCATGCACTGGCCCGGATCGGCGCGGTGCTCGTTCCATTAAATGGTAGGTTGAAACAGCAAGAACTGGCCCCTCTTGTGGCCGATGCCGACGTTGATCTCATCATTGCCCAAGATTCCTTTCCATCCTCCTTTGGGACGGCCATCTGTCTAGAAAATCTGTTCGACAAGTTGAACACTTATGAACCAATGCCGGCGTCATTCATTGATTTAACGGCTACACAGTTTCTCGTATATACGTCTGGGACGACGGGACGCCCCAAAGGAGCCTTGTTATCCTTTGGAAATATCTATGCGAGCGCTGTATCGAGCGCGATTCACTTGGGAACGCTGCCTCAAGACCTGTGGCTACACATGATGCCTTTGTCTCATATTGGCGGTCTTTCCATTCTCTTTCGGAGCGTGATCACGGGCAGTGGCATTGTCTGGCTCAATCGCTTTGACCCTCAGACGGTCTTTGATTTGCTCCATCGCTATCCCATTACATTAATATCCGTCGTGCCCACCATGTTGTATCGCTTGCTCGAATCGGATGAATCGTTTGGGTCTAACCTACGCATTGTGCTGTTAGGCGGCGCTCCTGCGCCTGCCTCCCTCGTTGAAGAAGCGCATAGACGCAACGTGCCGGCCGTGCAAACCTACGGACTGACTGAAACCAGTTCGCAAATTGCAACCCGCTTGCCGGACGATGCCTATGGTACCCTATCATCAGGCCCCGCCATCTATCCGACTCAAATTGCGATTATGACGCCTCAAGGGCCTAGCTTTAGCCCCTATCAACACGGTGAAGTGTTAGTCAAAGGCCCTACAGTCTTTCAAGGCTATTGGAAGCAGCCAGACGCGACTCAAGCAACATTTTGGAATGACTGGCTCAGAACCGGCGATATCGGATATCTTGATGAGAGGGGCTACCTGACCGTCATTGACCGGCAGAAGGAACTCATTATCAAAGGCGGTGAAAATCTCTCTCCGAGTGAGATCGAAGCCGCATTACTAGCTCATCCCCATATCAACGATGCGGGCGTCATAGGCGTTCCTGATCCGCAATGGGGTCAAGTGCCTGTGGCCATTATTGCCACAGACCAATCGATTTCCCGTGATGAATTGCATCGGTGGGCCCAGCTCCACTTGTCAACCGTGAAGCAGCCAACGCAATATTACCAAGCGAATACTCTCCCACGAACCGCCAGCGGAAAGCTTAGGCGCCGCGAATTAGCAGCGATGTGGGAAAACGGGCAATACGCGCCAATTTAATCGGAACCGTTGAGGAAGGAATCCTTCATGAACTTTAAACAATTTCTCCGTGTTAGCCGCCCCCCTACGCTTTTAGCGACCATTGTCCCATTGCTCATTGGGGGCGCAATGGGCTGGATAACCCATCATTTTCAATGGTGGGCATGGCTTGATATGGTAGTCATCGCTTTTAGTATGCAGATCGGCGTGAATATGCTCAATGAATACTTTGACTACCGTCGTGGCTTAGATGACCACGAATCGTTGGGCATTGGCGGCATTATTGTCACAGGGGAAGTGAAGCCCCGCACCGTCTGGCATGCGGGATTGCTCACTTATGCTCTAGCCCTTATTCTCGGATTAATTCTTGTCTATTACCGTGGCCCCTTGCTCTTGGTCATGGGACTGTTGGGCATCATTGCCGGCTTTCTCTACACAAGCGGACCCTACCCCATTTCCTCGACCCCCTTCGGGGAATTGTTAGTCGCGCTCATTATGGGCCCGATTGAAGTGCTTGCGACGCAATTTGCATCAGCGGGCGTTATCACGCCCGTTGCTGAGTTGATTTCCTGGCCCGTAGGGATTTCCGTCGCAACGATTTTAATTGCAAACAATTTACGCGACTTGGAAAAAGATCGGCGTCACGGGCGACATACCCTCCCTATTGTCTTTGGGGCCAAACGCGGACTGCTCATTTTAATCAGCATGATTGCAATCGTCCTGCTCTGGATTACCGTTATGGCCTTCACGGGCCTCTTGCCCTACAGCGTCCTCATCATTTGGCTTTCACTGCCTGTTATTATTGCCAACTTAAAAAAACTGTCCTCGGGGCAGGCATGGGGCAAAGCCGTCCCGATTACAGGACGTATTCACGTCATCATCGGGGTTTTGCTTGCAATCGGTATTCTATGGTAGGGTGATGTTTAAGGAAGGAGACAAGCACGATGGCACAACAATCTGTCGCCCTACGCGGCATCAAAATCACTCAAATGATCTTGCGCTTAGCTTTTCTCGTCGCTTTGATTATTGGCCTTGGAGGCATGTTTGGCTGGTTCGCCTTGAATCGCGCGACGGTTGACTTACATATTGTATCGGGGATTATCGTCCTAGGCGCCATGATTACCGTAGCGAGCAGCATTGGCAAAGCCCGTAAACCCGGGGCTGGCGCCCTGTGGACGGGCGCCGTACTTGTCGCAGTTGGAGGATTGATGGGCTTGACGTTGCACATACGCGGCAACGCGTTAGGCATTGTGCATTTGCTCCTCATGCTCGTCGCAATGGGATTGGCTGAAATGGGCGCTTCGCGTGCTAAAAAAGCTGCATAACGGCGCCCTGGCCATCAATGATATTCTTTGATTAACGCACTAAGCTCGGGTGGCATTTGCCCGGGCTTTAGTTGTTTAAACGTATCGGCATTGGCTTGTGTGTCAATTTGCAGCATTCCGTCACTGAGGTGGGATACGGGAACGCTGCCCGGAGGAATATTAGGCCCCCCAAATTGGTCGGGATTAATGCGATTTTTTGCTAAGGTTTTAAGCATCCCCACGCTATATGCGACAGGATTCCCCGGAAAGGGTGTCAGCGGCGTAAAGACATTGTTGCGGGTTCCCAAAGCTTGTTCCAACAAATGCGGATCGTCGGCCATGGCTGCTTGCATAGGCGCTTTGGTATCAACAGGTGTGTACCAATTTTCTCCTCGGTGAATACTAAAATCCTTTAACGGTAAAGGCGCCATGTTTACCACGACCGTCGTTTGGGGATTTGGCGTTTCCATGCGGAGCTTAAATTGTTGCGTATCGGCCTCATATTCTCCTTGCCATCCTGTTACATTCGCCTCAGTAATATTCTGACCCAAGGAGGTTGTCATCGGCA
Source organism: Sulfobacillus thermotolerans (assembly GCA_002951815.1). Classification (GTDB taxonomy): domain Bacteria; phylum Bacillota; class Sulfobacillia; order Sulfobacillales; family Sulfobacillaceae; genus Sulfobacillus; species Sulfobacillus thermotolerans. The sequence continues at coordinate 1,934,788 of CP019454.1, read as the reverse complement.
CAAAAATGACGCCGATGGTTAGTAGCGCCGACACTCCAAAGACAAACTTCATACTCTGCGTATTCATGTACGTCCTCCTGCTTTCCGTTCGTCGTCCTATCATCGCATTACCCAACGCAACTAGCCGGCCTGAAACACGGTATACTGTCGCTTTATTTTACCGCCATCATGTCCTATCGTCCAGAAAAGGGGGTGCTGGTAATGTTTAGCCATTTCAAACATGATTCCCGGTCCCACTCGCATCAGCACTGAAAAGCCTGGCAACCCAACATCGGCCATAATTTCGCCGTTTTGACAAAAAGGAATGGACATAAAAAAAGCCCTACAACAATTTGTAGGCTTAAACTGGCTGGGGAGGCAGGACTCGAACCTGCGCATGCGGGATCCAAAGTCCCGTGCCTTACCAGCTTGGCGACTCCCCAATAAATATTAAATTGATATGGTGGAGCTTAGCGGGATCGAACCGCTGACCTCCTGCGTGCAAAGCAGGCGCTCTCCCAGCTGAGCTAAAGCCCCGATGGAGCGGGTGATGGGAATCGAACCCACGTGATCAGCTTGGAAGGCTGAGGCTCTACCATTGAGCTACACCCGCTTAAATGGCAGGCCAGGAGGGACTCGAACCCCCAACCCGCGGATTTGGAGTCCGCTGCTCTACCAATTCGAGCTACTGGCCTAAGTTCATGTAATGGTGGGCCATGAAGGACTCGAACCTTCGACACTCCGCTTAAAAGGCGGATGCTCTAACCAACTGAGCTAATGGCCCGAATAGATGGCGACCCCACCGGGATTCGAACCCGGGTTACCACCTTGAAAGGGTGATGTCCTAGGCCTCTAGACCATGGGGTCGCTGGTGGAGATGAGGGGAGTCGAACCCCTGACCTCTTGAATGCCATTCAAGCGCTCTCCCAACTGAGCTACATCCCCATTGACTGGCCTTAACGAGCCGCTTTCTTATTATAGTGATCTTCACTTGGCTTGTCAAGTTCTTTTTTTGCTCTGCCTTGTCGGCGTTGCAACAAAAGCAATTTTATCATCACCCCAGCATATGGTCAAGAGGTTTCATCCACGAGCTTTTTTGCATTGTACCCATTAAAAAGCTTATGGACGCATTTTATTGATAACACAGGTGATAGTTTTTGGCATACGTGCCATATTGTATAATGTTGTGCTTTTCTCTCCGTCATTGAGCCTGTTCCGGGCTCTCAGCTCTCCTTCCGCAAATGGTGTGAAGTTCCATTGCAAAGGAGATGGCCACGCGACTGTTCCCCGTTCGGCGGTCGTACGCTTGGCATATTCCCGCTTCCATTTAAGCTGGTTATAGCTGGCTCGATCAATCGGCGATCGGTTTTCAGAGCAATGCGTAGCCCCCACGCCGACCCATTGGGCCGGACAACGTTTTTTCCTATGTTACGTCGAAACAAGAACGCGACCACAGCCAATGATTTACGATACTGCAACGACTCGATTTTTCCCTGATTGCTTGGCTTCATACATCGCGCGGTCAGCGGCTGCAAAAAGCTCTTCTTGCGACATGGATGAGTCTAACTGTGCCGCCCCCACACTAATAGTCGTTCCAATCATAGAATCGTTCCACGCAAATTTCCCATCCATCTCCCGCCGAATGCGTTCCCCAACGGACATGGCTTCATCCACCCGGGTATTGGGCAAAATAATAACAAATTCATCGCCAGCATAACGACACGCCGTATCATTTTCTCGTATATTGCGCAGAATCACATGGGATAGCATCTGTAAGTGGGTATCGCCTGCCATATGTCCATAACGGTCGTTGATTTGCTTCAAGCTATCAGAGTCAATCAAGAGCAACGATAGGGCTGTATGAGTAGCCCGAGCATGGTCGATAGCCAATCGCAAGGCTATCGTAAAACGCCGAGAGTTTCCAAGATTGGTCAGGTGGTCTGTTAAGGCCACCGACTCGGTTTGTTGGTACAACTGGGCATTTTGAATCGCGATTGCCGCTTGAGAGGCAATCGATGAGACAAACTCCACATGATCTTGGTCATAGTCTATCCGGTAGGACTGAGTAGAGATCACACCAATGATAGTGCCTTCAAATATCAACGGCGCAAAAATTGCGCTCTTGGGCACACGGTATGATCCCAATAATTGTGATGGTCCAATATCTCCCGCAATGAGTAATGCTTCTTGTCCTTCTAACACCCGTTCCGTAGGACTGCCAGGCGTAATCGACATCACTTCCGCAGGATATTCTTGACCTTCATCAAAAAGATACTCCATAAGGATACGCTCCGAATCATCAGGCAACGTCAGTGCGACAAAAAACGAATCGGTTTCTAATTCCTCAGCGACGGCTTGGTGCAATGACCGCAAAAGCATGCCCATTTCAAGGTTTTTATTCACAATACGTCCGACTCGCTCTAGAATTCCTAGCAATCGACCGCGTTTACGCGCGTCAGATTGAGCCTGAGCAAATCGGCTCTGGTTCACCACCATGTCAGCAAGTCCCTCAAGCACAACCTGTTGTTGATTGAGCGGCACTCCTCCCCGGTCTCCTGCAAACGCCATCACCCCAATTACCTTAGCGCCATCTCTTAACGGCACCAGGGCCAATTGATAATACCGAAGGGCTAACAGGCCATGGTCCACCTTAACAGGTGGAAGACTCGCAATGTGTTTCCAATAAGTCATTTCAGTGCGGTTAAGGGCATCGGCTTCATAACTGTCACGCGGATCCCATTCTTCCTCGTCTTCACTCAACCCCACTTGAGCCACCATCTGTAGTGTTCCAGAGGTTGTCCACCGCGCAACATATCCTACCCGCGTTTGCAATAACTGAGTTCCTGCCTGGAGAATCGTCATGACCATGGTACTTAAATCCGATAATTCCACTAAAGAACCTTGTAAAGATTTCAAAGCAGCCAATTGTTCCAGTTTGACTTTTCCGGTATTGGCACTACGCATGGCTTTGAGAACCGAGGAGCCTAATGTATGGGCGCTCAATGCCAGCAAGACTAATAACAGGACTTGCCACCAAAACAAGCCATGGGTCCATCCATTAGATACTATGCCATAGCTGACTAAGATTAAGCCCGTCCCCACCGCGATCCATTGCCACGACACATACGTCACCAAAAACAACACATCAATGCTATAGAGGAGAAAACCATGACTTTGTAATCCGCCGGAGAGAAATACCGCGGTGGATATCACGATCATATCGACGGGAATCAATAAGACATTCCATGTTCGCAGACCGCTTTGGGGCATCTTCCACAGCATCAAAAGAGCCATAAGCCCCCATATGAGCGTCACTATCAAGTCGCGAGGCTGTTGGACCCCCAATAGCCCCGCGGCAAGCAACCATTCTAAAGGACGAATCTTCCAAATGGCCCTTTCGGTTTCGATACGGTACGGCGCTTGCTTGACCTTCACAATGTTCACCCAACATTATGGCGTATTAGATACTATTTCGCTTTATCCAATAAAAATCCTTTAATTCATAGGAAACTTTTTACAAATCTTGAAGAAAGTTTCCTATAAATCGATTAATTATGGGAAAAGAACATCATGATTTTTCGTCAAGTCAGGGACGTAAAAATGAGATCCTCTCGGTGGGAAAGGCATGTAAAGCACGGAAAAGCTTTAGACCACTCTTCCGTGCTTGCCGTTTGGCGTTCACATCAATTTTAGAGTTACAGGAGGAAATGGGTTACCGGGCATCATTAGAACGGTCTGGCAAAACTCTCGAATCATCATATCCACGAAAGGGCATTTTCACTTTCGTCACCGGGCCAATGTCGTTAACGAGCAAATCAGGGACCTCTCGCAGCGGCGTAGCCGTCACGGTTTGTCCAATCATCCAGTAAAAGTCGCCTAAATCTATAAGGTCATCAAGCCAACACTCAAAATTTGCAACGGCATTGGCCCATAACGGAACGCCCGTCTTTTCGCCATAGACAATAGCCCCTTCGCCAAGTAAATCAGGCGTATGCGCACCTTGTAAAAACCGAACATAAAGGTCATACTGATCTGCTGCTACCAACGATAGCCCAAAACGACGTCCTTTTTGAACAATGCGTGCGCCTTCAATTTCTTTTGCCATCGCTACTCCCATCCGGGGCGGCTTATGAGAGATAGGGCTAACCCAACATCCCGTATGCATATGGCTACGTTCTCCGTCGGATGTGGAAATAATAAAGGTTCCCCGCCTACGCGCATCATAGACGGGTTCGGTCCAATCAAATTTTGCTCCCGTATCCATTTTTCGCTTCCCTTTCTATCCGGTTGCTAACCCGGGCCATTCCATACGGAAATGGCGCGCACGTCGAGACTCTTTTGTCCAATACGTCCCGCCACAACAATCACCGGATTACGCGGTCCAAAAAGCAAGTGCCCAAATTTTTGATAACCATCCGGGCCTAATCGTGCTTCGAGCACACCGGTTTCGTCCAGTAATGAAAAGAATACCACGATCTTCCCACTGCGTGTAGGCGGGCGATGAGGTCGAATCAGTAAGCCTACACAGCGAACAAATCGTCCAGCAGGCAGATGATCCAGGGCGTTAATCGGCACAAACCCCTGCTGAGTCAAAAGATTTCGCCACGGAGCCATCCATTGCTGATGTTGACCAAATCCACAGTGCTGATAGTCCCAAAGATTTTGCTCAATGGGGGATGGGGTCTTTTGAGAAGAGATTTTTGATGTCAAGACTAGACCATCTGGTAATGTCAACTCATCGATTAAGGCCTCACGCGACAAACCCGTCTCATCCCACGCACCAATTTGAATCGTCACCATAATTTGCGACTCGTTTAAGCCGCAAGATCGCAACTGACGAGGCGTCTTATACCCTTCTCGAGGCCGTCGCGCTACAATATTTTTAGCCAACTCTATTCCTAACCGTTTAATGAAAGCCAGCCCCATGCGAATCCGGTGAGTTCCCGATTTCTGCGCTTTTACCGCACTGGCATTAATATCGATAGGCTGTATCTCCACTCCCCGTCTTCGAGCTTCCACCATCAGCACATCTAGAGGATAATAGCCTAACGGTTCAGCATTGAACAACCCGATAAAATATTCGGTGGGATAATGGGTTAAAAGATAGGCTGTACGGTAGGCCGTCGCTGCAAATGCCGCAGCATGCGCTTCATTGAACCCATAGCTTGCATATCCCACCATTTGTTGAAATGCCGCCTGTGCAATTTCAGGATCAATTCCCCGCGCTTGAGCCTTTTCCAAAAACTTCTGGCCCAATTCTCGCATGTCCTCTACGGACCGAGCATGGGTCATGACACGACGCAGGGCATCTGATTCTCCCGGGGTAAATCCCGCTAATGTACTCGCAATGGCAATGACTTGCTCTTGAAAAAGCACCACGCCATAGGTTTTAGACAAGATCGGTTCCAGTGCTGGATGGAGATAGGATATCGGCTCTTGTCCTTTACGCCGTGCAATAAATGGATCAACCATATTGCCTTTAATCGGTCCTGGGCGAATCAATGCTAAACTGGCAACGATATCTTCCCACCGATCGGGTTCAAGTTTGACAGCGAGTGATCTTTGCGCAGGGCTTTCCAATTGAAACACTCCGATCCCGTCCCCTTGCCGCAGCGTCCGGTAAGTAGCCTCATCATCCAAAGGAATCTCATCATACACAAATGTTGGCGTACTCTGTTGGATGGCTTGATTAGCGATTTCTACAGCGGTAAAGGTCCGTAATCCCAGTAAATCTAATTTCAACAACCCCAAAGCTTCGACATCCCGCTTATCAAACGGAATGATTTGAACCCCTTTGTGTGATATTTCGCGTGGACTAATCATCGACAATGGCTCATGACTAATCACCACCCCACCCAAGTGTGTGCCGATATGCCGCGGCAATCCTTCTATATGTGAAGCCCACTCTATGATTTTTTGCAGCATAGGACGTTCGGCATATTGACGCAACTCGGGAATTTCATCCCAGCGAGCAACAATTTGGGATAAGGAGGCTTCTGGCAGCGATTTGACTAGTCGATCCAACTCTAACGCGGGAAATCCCAACACTTTTCCAATTTCTCTCACAGCTGACCGCTGACGAAAAGTTTGATAAGTTGCAACGCGAGCGACATGTGCCTCACCATAGCGATCTTGAACATAGGCAATCACATCATCCCGATAGCGGGTATCAAAATCGATATCAATGTCAGGCATTTCCTGTCGTTCTGGACTCATGAACCGTTCAAATAAAAGATTGCGTGCATAGGCGTCCACATCTGTAATTCCTAGACAATATGCCACCACAGAATCCGCGGCAGATCCTCGTCCGGCAAACCGAATGCCCTTTTGCCGAGCATAGTGGGCGATGTCCCAGACCACTAAAAAATACTCGGTAAACCCTAAAGATTCAATAATGTTCAGTTCATGTTGAATACGCGGCCAAACATCTCGGGCATTGCGCGGATACCGCCAGCGCATACCCGCGACCACTTGCGACCGTAGGTATTCAAACGCAGACGTTTTAGGCGGCAAAGGAAAATGAGGAGTACGGCGTTTGTGCAAAATTTGAGGGGTTTGCAAACGCTCCGCTAATGCCAAGGTGTTCCGCAATGCTTCAGGCCACTGCGCCAAAGAGGTGACGATGGCCTGCCATGGCTTAATATAATTTTCGGCATTTAAATAGCGCCCGGGCCCGACGTCCTCAATTTTTTGCCCTAACCGTATGCTGGTTAACAAATCAAACGTTGCGAAGTCTTTTTTTCTGGCATAATGGGCTGCGGCACTCACTACAGTCTGTACATTTTTCCACTGCGATAAGTCCGTTAATACTCGAAAAAGAGCGCTGTCTCCGGGAAGATAATTCGCTGGTAATTCAATAAAAACATGGCCCGTTCCAAAAATTTCAATAAACCGATCGAGCAATTCTCCCATGAACATTTTTTGACCACGAAACCATGCACGCATAATAGCGCCCATACGGTCGCCCGTCAGAACCATGAGACCCTTTCCCCAACGGTTTAGTGTGTCCCACGTCACATAAGGCGTCTTTCGTGGAGCAAGAAGATGTGCTTCCGACAAGATATTGACAAGCGCAGAATAATGCGCCGTATCAGGAACTAAGAGCACGATGCGCCCGATATCTAAGAGTTCGACTTCGGCCCCCACAACAGCTTTAATGCCTAAAGCGCTCGCTTCAGTCAAAAATGGGACAATGCCCGATACGCGGTGAAGATCGGTCAACGCTAACGTAGAAATTCCTTCTTCTGCAGCAACGCGGACGAGGTCTTGAGGAAGTGAAGCACCTTCTAAAAAGGAAAACGCCGAATGAACATGAAGATGTGCCCCTATCATCTTTTTATTAAGACGTCCGCTCTATCAAGCGCCCGGTGCATGTTTTTTCCAATTCCTCCACACCCGATCAAGCAAGGAATGCTCCCGAATACGAAATGTCCTTTGGCCAATGTGAATCACCATCTCTAACTCGCGCGCTTGGTATTGCTTGGGGAAGATAATAATTTTCGCCATAGTCTTCACCTTCCTAGTCGTAGACATGATAAACCCACCATTGGTTACTCTGAGGATGGCATACTAGCTCGTACACCCCCTGACGATCTGTTAAAACGCGCCAAAACCATAGTTCCGGTTCTCCTCGCCACCATTCGGAAACATCTCGCCAGTAGTCCATAATACGGATAATCTTATGAGATTGACCGTTCAAGAAGAACTGATACGGTACATGGTTACGTATTCGCACCTGAGAAATGGGGCGAACCTTTTCTTCACGACTGAAATGGGGAATTCCTTCTGGACTCACGCCGCAATCCCCCTTTTCGATGGCAATCATAGACCCGTTGTATTACCCATTTCCCGTTATCTGTCCAGTGAATGTCCTCTCCGCCAAGGATCCCAATACTGAAGCATTCGCGTTCGGCGGGATTCTGATATTGGCCCCTCCGGATCTCCCTGAAAACGACGCACAACAGGGCCGGACCACCAAGCCATTTGTTCTGCCCGTAAATCTTCAATTTGATGAGCTTCTAATATAATTCCTTGAGGAGGCGCTTGGGGGAGTACGGAAAGCAACGTTAAAAACCGCGTCACGACTTGCTGAGGATTTTCGGTTTGCACTGGCCAAGTTCTTTTGCGCATTTCATCTCCCTGCTCATGTTCCCAAATAATCCGCAACTGTCGGCTCCCCTGCCTTCTTTCACGTAAAATCCTCGCGATTTCCTCTGCCATGATACGCACTAACTCAGGAATTCCTTGTTCTACAGGACTATCAAATCGTTTCTCTACACGGATTACTGCCGTACTTTTGAAATGCTGTCCCCCAAACTCCCTTGTCTTGACTTTCGTATATAAATTGGGTACATCTCCAACTCTCAGCCATCCTCTTTTTTTCCAATCTTTCGGATAGTACTCTGGAATGTTTTCTGGTAAGTATTCTAACGGTAATAATTTCCACAGCTCTTCCTCTTTATTTTCCCGCGCGACATACGCCTCATGGTGCGCCTGTGTCCAATGCTCTGTTAATTGGGGATAGTGTGCTCCTTCATGAGCAAGCCATTGTGCTAACAACGAATGAGAAGCAATGCCCATCGTACTTCTTGTGGCCCATTGAAGTAAGGTCGACGTCACAAGGTGTTGCCATTGGTTGCTATTCATTTCCTGACAACCCCAATACCCTTGTTGTACATCATCTTGCACATAAAATAATGCGTTGTCATTGAGCCATTGACACAGGTTGTCATAGGTAGATTGGTAATCTTTTTTGCTCCAGGGAATGATTTTTGCGTAGGGATAACGCCATTTCATCTCCTGTATCGACATGCCTTGCCGTACGCCATTATTCCACCCTAAAGGGTCTGTATCATAAACCTTATTTTCACGCTCGACTATAAATCCGTCTTGATCCTGGCCACTTCGCTTGAGATGTGCTAAACGCCAGTACACTACCGTCATTGCTTACACCTCAGCTTCACGGAACATTTGTTCGCCTAAGCGATCTTTATTATACCCACAAGATAGCGCTTTATCAAATACTTTTTCTTCCTCTTGACCAGGTTTAGCACATGCTTCGAAAACGCGTGAGCATCGTAAAGGGTTCTACCGCGCTTTGTGCCGAAGCTCTAGCCTACGCAAAATCTCGATCATAAAAACAGGAAACATCCACGCCGTGGCGAATTTTTACGGAGATCAATTTCTTCAAGAAAAGCCAAGGAGGGCTATTTAATGGAAAAGTCACGGGGAATCATAACCGCAGGAGCTATGGTCAGCGTTCTCGCCTTATCTGGGGCTGCTTTTGCGCAAAAGCAGCACGATATGCCAGACCATTCCAAGCATATGGAGACCATTCACGGGATGTTTGAATCCGGCAACTTTACGGGGGCGGAAATTACCCTCAAAACATCCTCAGGAAAAATGGTTACTATTGACCTAACACGTTCAACACGCATCTCATTAGAAGCACAAGGCTCGGTCAGCGCCATTATGACCGCCTTGCAAAACCATCAACTGCGCATTACGGCAGACGTCATACCCGGGCCAAAGGACTTAATCGCCCGTAAAATCGAAGCTCATCTCAATGTCGAACAGAATTCTCGTCATAAAGAAGATCATCAAGGCCATAACGGTGCCAAAAAAGCCGCCCAAAACAAAAATTAAAACAATCCTATCGGCAAAATCTCTAAGCCGCGCAATAGTCACGAAGCTTAGAGATTTTTTATGTCCGAACGTGCTTTTCAGGTGACGCAAGAATAACTAACGCCCACATAGACCCTGCAGATTGCTAGCTCAGTGAGGCAATGTCCCCTCGTTACTGTGCGGAAGGCCACCGTGGCGAACGCTTTTCTTGAAATGCCAAGATACCTTCCCGGGAATCCTCTGATAAAGCGACTAAGCTCACCATATTTTTCAGATAGTCCATGGCTTGTGATGTATCCATCCCTTGAATATGCCGCCATGCTTCCTTTCCCATTTGCGCAATAAATGGGCTGCCTTGATTGATCGCGTCAGCTACCTCCCATGCCTTGTCTTGCAAGAGAGAAAACGGCACCAACTGATTGAAAAACCCCCATTGATGTAATTCCTGCGCCGAAATAATGCGTCCTGTTAATGCCAGCTCAAGGGTCCTTCTTGGCCCAATAAGCTGAGTAATGGGCGCCATCACCACCATAGGGAACAATCCAATTTTTACTTCTGGCAGCCCAAACGACCCGTTATCCGCCGCTATCAAAATATCGCAAGCCGCTGCCAGCCCCATCCCCCCTGCCAACGTATATCCGAAGGCCGCTCCAATGACGGGCACCTTCACGCTGCGTATGGTCTCAATCAGTTGCGCCATTAAAGAAAAATATGTACGGACCGACTCCACATCCCGCAATGTCGCCACTTCATTTAGGTCCGCTCCCGCGCAAAATGCTTTTTCCCCACGTGCGCTTAAAATAATTACGTGAACCGTAGGATCCTGACCAAGGCGTTCGAATGTCCCAATTAATTCTTGAATCGTTTGTCCGTTTAATGCATTGCGTACAGCAGGCCGATTCAACCAAATCCGGCTAATCGCCCCGGATTCCACCTCTATATTGTTCATCGCTATCCCCCAGTCGTTGCATCACCTAAAACACAAACCGCCAGCGCGATCTTGGAGACCGCATCTGACGGTTTAGGTCGCTTTATGATTTCGAAGCGTTTACAGGAATCATCTTCCCGCCCGCATGAAAAACTTTAGCGGGAACATCATGGCCCAATTTCTCAACCAAAAAACGTGCTGTCTGTAACAGCTGATCTAAATCAATGCCGGTTTCTATACCCATTTCATCCAAACAATACACGGTATCTTCTGTCGATAAATTGCCACCGGCCCCTGGAGAAAAAGGCGAGCCCCCAATCCCTCCTAACGCGGTTTCAAAACGCGAGGCACCACTACCAACAGCGGCTAGCAAATTGGATAATGCCGTTCCCCGCGTATCATGGAAATGCAAAGCCAATGAGATATCCGGCAATTTTTCGCGAAAAGCCTGCACAACGTGCGCAACCTGCCGCGGATTAGCAACGCCCACGGTATCCCCCAGGGCCAATTCATGAATGCCCATATCGCGCAACCGCTCCGCCAAGCCCAGTACTTGAGACAAAGGCACGGTGCCTTCATAAGGACAGCCAAAAGCTGTGACAATAACCGCAGAAAGAACTACGCCATGGGACCGTGCCATTGCGCTGATCTCTGCAAAGCCTTTTAATGACTCGTCAATGGTCCGGTGCACATTTTTTTGATTATGCGTTTCACTGGCCGACACAAACACAGTCATCTCATCGGGATGTGTTGCTAAAGCGCGCTCGGCTCCTACAGGATTGGGCACCAATACCGAGTACACGACGTCCGCACGCCGGGCGATCTTTGCCATAACCTGCTCCGCATCCGCCATTTGCGGCAGCCACTTGGGGCTCACAAAAGACGTTACCTCAATACGGGGTACCCCGGCATGGGTCAGTTGATCAACGAGCGAGACCTTATCCTCAGTGGACACAATCACTTTTTCCGCTTGTAGTCCATCTCGAGGAGACACGTCCCGAATCCAGACTTTCGGTGGTGCTTGCCATTCCCAGCTCATTGCTTGACTCCCCTTCTACGGGATTTATACCGGAGTCACTGGATGACGCCTAGCACTAAAATCCCGTGATTTATTCCGATACAAGTGAAAACGCCGAATCAACTCTTGGCGTAACTCATGCGGTTGCACGAGTTCATCCACAACCAATTCAGAGGCTAAGCGCAGAATATCGATATCCTCACGGTATTCCCTCTGCCGTTCTTGAATAAACTGCTGACGCTCGGCTCCGTCGAGTTCATGAATCTTATTAAAATACACAGCATTGACCGCAGCCTCTGGCCCCATAACCGCAATTTGCGCCGACGGCAACGCCAACGTCGCATCCGCTCCAAAAGCTGGCCCCGCCATAGCATAGAGTCCTGCTCCGTACGCTTTACGAACAATCACACTAATTTTGGGAACGGTCGCTTCGGACACTGCGGCAATCATTTTCGCCCCATGGCGAATGATGCCCATGCGTTCAACCTTGGTCCCGATCATAAATCCCGGCACATCCGCCAAGAATAATAAAGGAATATTGAACGCATCTGCCAAGGTAATAAAGCGTGCGGCTTTGTCGGCGGAATCCACAAACAACACCCCGCCCTTGACCTTAGATTGATTGGCTACGATGGCGATAGGCTCGCCATTTAACCGTGCCAGCCCTACCAAAATTTCTGGTGCAAACAACGGCTTGATTGGAAACCAAGTGCCTTCGTCCACCAATCCAAAAATCACTCGGTGCATATCAAACGGCACATTTTGATTGCTTGGAATCACACGATCCCAATCGGTTGACACGGGAGGCTGTGGAGCAATTGCCGGCGGTGCGGCTTGATAATGGTCGGGAAAGTAACTGAGATACTGCTTACCCCATGCAATTGCTTGCGGCTCATCGGCCGCCAATAAATCACCGTTGCCACTTACCGTGCAATGCATCCGGGCCCCACCCATTTCTTCCAAACTCACTTTTTCTCCAATCACCATTTCCGCCATGCGCGGAGAACCTAAATACATTGATGCATTGCCATCGACCATAATGACCACATCCGTAAAGGCCGGAATGTAGGCTCCGCCTGCGGCTGATGGCCCGAATAACAAACAAATTTGCGGGACACGGCCCGATAGCTTGACCTGATTGTAAAATATCCGGCCAGCCCCCCGGCGTCCGGGAAACATCTCAACTTGATCCGTTATGCGTGCGCCTGCCGAATCCACCAAGTAAAAAATAGGGCAATTCAAATCCAATGCCTTTTCTTGGATGCGCAGAATTTTTTCGACCGTACGCGCCCCCCATGACCCAGCTTTAATGGTCGGATCATTGGCCATGACAACGACCGTACGTCCATCGATCGTTCCGGTAACAGTCACCACGCCATCAGCCGCAAGACCATCCGCCTTGGCATTGGCAAACAACCCATCTTCGACATAGCCAGGGTCAAGTAAGAGATCAAGACGCTGGCGCACCGATAATTTGTGGGATTCTGCCAGCTTTTGCTGATATTTCTGTGATCCTCCAGCTAAAGCTCGCGCACGTTGTTGGCTTAACTCCTCGGGACTCAATGCCGATATCCCCCTTCTGATATCTATGTTATTCCAAAATCAGCAGAGGATCGCTTTCGTTGACAAAATCCCCTTCATGCACTAGCACTTCAATGACCCGGCCCGCCACTTCCGATTCAATGGGAATTTCCATTTTCATCGACTCCAACCGAACCACCTCTTGTCCGACGGCCACCTGATCTCCCGGCCCGACCAACACCTTAAATACGGTTCCTGCCAAACTTGCAACAACACTACTCATGAATTCATCTCCTCGATTTGCCATATTGATTGTTCGGAAAACCATCCCTCTAAGGCAGGTAGTGGACGTAGCCCCGTAGAGCCCCATACGCCACCAGCAACGGCCTCACCGCGGATTTTCCACTCTCGGGGAGGCGCGTATTCTGCGGCGAGACCCACTGACGCCACCAAACGTCCCTCCACCCACTCTCCCACTGGTCCCAATATCAAAGGATGCCACAGGAGCACATGATCGGCACTGCGAGCAGCCCAAAATCCGGGAATGGGGGATGGGCAACGAATATAAAGCGTCTTTCCGTTAAAGCCGGGCATATCGTTCATCCAGCTAATCTCTTGCCCATGTCCCACTACGGCGTGAATATCCCAAGATTTCCATGCACAAGCCCCATAATAGACCGCTTGATGGGAAAATACCCATAGTTTATGGTGAAATATTGTCGCTAGGGCCCAGTATCCCTGACTTTCCCGTCCATCTAAAATTTGCAGAGGCGTCAACCGAGCCTTTTTTGATGCATTGAGACAAAAGACATGATGCGTAACCCATCCAGCCCAAATATCGGCCCAATTGTGAGGGAGCTCTGCAAACCCTGAAAGACGCTGCCAATACTCTAGACGTTCAGGTGTGAGTTGCGTCCGAAGTGCCGCGTCGCGTTCCCAAGTCGCCATGACCGTATGCACTATTCTACGGACTCCAGCTGTCTTGCAATCACCATGCGTTGAATCTCCGATGTCCCCTCTCCGATTTCCAGAAGTTTCGCATCGCGCATAAAGCGCTCCACAGGGAAGTCATGCATGTATCCTGCCCCCCCATGAATTTGCACCGCTTGCAATGCGGCCCGCATGGCAGTCTCAGACGCATAAAGCTTGGCCATTGCCGCCTCTTTAGCATAGGGGCGATGCTGATCTTTCAACCACGCCGCTTTCAATACCATCATGCGCGCCAGTTCAACTTCCATTGCCATATCCGCCAGCTTAAATTGAATCGCTTGAAAACGATCTAACGTTTTTCCAAATTGACGACGTTGCCGACTATATCGCAAGGACGCATCCAAACACCCCTGAGCGACCCCCACACTCAACGCCCCAATGCTAATTCTTCCTCCATCCAAAATGTCGAGAAACTGGTGAAAACCCTTATCCTTTTGCCCTAATAAGTATTTGACAGGAACTTCCACGTTATCCAAGTAGACCTCACAGGTTTCGCTAGAGCGCATACCCATCTTTTTATACCCCGCATTGACAGACAAGCCGGGACTCCCTTGAGGAACAATAAACGCCGAAATACGGCGCTCATTGCGGTCGGTTCGAGCCGTCACCACAATATAACCGGCATGCTTCGCATTGGTTATATAGATTTTCGTTCCTGAAATGCGGTAACGGTCCCCATCTTCTTGGGCAAACGTTTGCGTTCCTCCGGCATCTGAGCCAGCTTCCGGCTCAGTTAAGCCAAACGAGGCCAAAAACTCCCCTCGTATGGCCGGAACTAAAAAGGTTTCTTTCTGTTCCTGAGTGCCAAAAGCATAAATGGGCGAACATCCTAAAGACACATGGGCCGCAAATCCCAACCCTAACGAGGCATCAACCCGCCCAATTTCCTCCACGGCTAACGCATAGCTTACGGTCCCGGCCCCAGACCCACCCCATTCTTCCGAAAACGGCAATCCATAAAACCCTAGTTGCCCCATCTGTTGCATTAAATCCCATGGAAACTCTTCGTGCTCATCGCGGTAGCCTGCCTCAGGTGCTACCATCTCATTAGCAAATTCTCGAACTGTCTCTTGAATCAGGCGCTCTTCGGGCGTAATATCCCAATCCATGCGTCATATCCCCTTTACATGGCTACATCCATCCAGAATTCATTCTACCGCGAATTTGTCCAAAACGACTATAATCTAAATAAATCCGGCAGCACTTCTGCGCCATCAAAGACAGGTGAATACAACATGTTAACTGCTCCACAACTGCGATCGTTAAAGGGCACACGCCCTATCACATGGATTACCGCCTATGACGTCTGCCTCAGGTGCTACCATCTCATTAGCAAATTCTCGAACTGTCTCTTGAATCAGGCGCTCTTCGGGCGTAATATCCCAATCCATGCGTCATATCCCCTTTACATGGCTACATCCATCCAGAATTCATTCTACCGCGAATTTGTCCAAAACGACTATAATCTAAATAAATCCGGCAGCACTTCTGCGCCATCAAAGACAGGTGAATACAACATGTTAACTGCTCCACAACTGCGATCGTTAAAGGGCACACGCCCTATCACATGGATTACCGCCTATGACGTCGTGCAAGCCCAAGTCGCCGAAGAGGCCGCTATCGATGTGATTTTGGTGGGTGACTCGCTAGGCATGACCACCTTAGGATACGAGTCGACCATTCCCGTCACATTGGATGATATGCTGCGCCATGCGGCCATGGTGCGTCGTGGAGCTCCTCACACGATGATGATTGTCGATTTGCCCTATCTGACGTATTACAATAAGGACATTGCGCTCGCAAGCGCTGGACGCATTATGCAGCAAACGCTAGCGAACGGCGTCAAATTAGAGGGAGGACAAGCCATTCTTCCTGTGGTGGATGCCCTTATCCAAGAAAAGATTCCCGTCATCGGCCACCTAGGTCTAACTCCACAAAGCGTGCATACCATGGGCGGATATAAAGTTCAAGCCAAATCCTCATCGGCCATTGAAGAATTGGTCCAAGATGCACAAGCACTCAGCGAGCATGGCGTAAGCGCCATCGTCCTTGAAGGAATCCCAGACCGGGTAGCCGCTTATGTCACCGCACACATCGAGGCACCAACCATAGGCATTGGCGCCGGTCCCGACGTCGACGGACAAGTCTTAGTATTTCACGATTGTTTAGGACTTAGCTCATCATTGCCTAAGTTTGCCCGCCCATTTGCTGATATTCGGCACGCCATGATTGCGGGGTTACAGTCCTATCGCGACAGTGTTATCAACCGCACGTTCCCGCAAGACGCAGAATCCTATCACCTGCCTGATAGCGAATGGGAAAAATTTATCCAAGCGAGAGAAAATTCATGAACATTGCCATAGCGGGCACAGGCGCCATGGCCATGTTCTATGCCTATAGCCTAAAGCCTTTATCACCCACGTTAATCGGGCGGCGTTACCGCCCGTTTTTGGTCACAGAAAGCGACAAGCAAACACTGCTTGATCCGCCTTTTGTCTCGTGGAACGACGCAGCTGACACACCCTGGGATGTGATTATTTTGGCTGTAAAATGGCCTGCCATGCCGCTTGTCCAGCAATTATTGGCCCATCAACCCAATGAGTGCTTGATTATTTCGCTAATGAATGGCATGGGGCAAGAGGCGGCTTTAATTCCGCCCTTGTCCCCTCAACAACTGGCCTGCGGCTTAACCACTAATGCCGTAACGCTTTCGTGGAACAAACACCACCGTTTACCTGAAGCCACGGTGACGGCGCGGGGAGAAACGACGATTCCGTTGATGCCTCATCCTCTCATCCCTTTTTGGAAGGAAACGCTTGACCATATCGGATGGTCATGGCGGTTTCTCCCCTTGGAGGCCGTTCTACGCGCACGCTGGGTTAAACTGGTTCAAAACAGCGTCATTAATCCCTTATCTGTCCTGGCCAATACCCCCAATGGCGCACTCCCCGACCTGCCATTGTGGCATCTGATGCCAGATTTAATTCACGAAGCGCGCATGATAGCCCAAACGGCCGGAATTGTTTTACCCTCAAATCTCGGCGAGAAAGTAACTCAGTTGGCCCGCGCCACAGCTCCCAATATCTCCTCAATGCTCCAAGATGTCAGGCGGCACCGCCCAACAGAAATCAACGCGATTAATGGATATCTTGTGCAACAAGCACGCGCTCATGGAATGCATCTTCCTACGCATGAAGCAGTAATAGCCCTTGTTGACCGCATTGCATCGAACCCCAACGTATGACAATCCTCACGGCAGCCCCTTTGCAAACTGACACGTTGTTGTCCTCTGACTTTGCGTTACAAAAGCAGGCTATGACGGCGCACCAGACATTCATAAAGCCATTTTTGACAGAATACTGTGTACCGATTTAATATTCTTCTTTTCCCTCATAAAAGAACGTGCATGCCGATACGCACGCCGACTGATCTGACTAGGTCAAAAAGGAGGCGTCATCATGGATGGACTTCAAACGGGTGTCAATTTTGGAGACTTACCCGTTAGTCGCTTTATTCGTCGTCTGACCTTTCTATCAGCAATGGGATTATTTCTTGATGGTTACGACCTCACCATTATTTCGGTGGCCCTGTTATTTATCAAACCGCAATTTCATCCCTCTCCATTCTTATTAGGATTAGTGGGTTCAGCAGCCGTTTTAGGAATGCTGATAGGAGCCTTGTTATTTGGCAACCTGACCGATCGATTTGGACGCCGTACCATGTATCTTCTCGATTTAGTATTCTTTGTGGTCTTCGCACTATTAGCTGCCATATCGCAGAACATGGCTGAGCTTATCATTTTTCGCTTTTTCCTAGGGATTGGACTGGGGGCCGATTATCCGATTTCATCAACCCTGACCGCAGAATTTGCTCCACGACGCCGCCGCGGTATCCTAATGGTCACGACAATCGGCTTTTGGACAGTCGGTGCCATTGTCTCCTATTTTGTCAGTTTACTGCTTCTGCACACCGGTCCCAACGCATGGCGCTGGATGTTGGCATCTGGAGCGATTCCCGCCATCTTAGTCATCTGGGGTCGACGCTCTATACCAGAATCGCCCAGGTGGCTAGCAGCTGACGGACAACATGACAAGGCCATTGCCATTGCCCAGCAAGTGGCGCGTGAAGCTGACACCACCCTCAATATCCAAGGTGGCGGAGGATTAGGCCAAGAAACCCCCACCACGATGGCGTCATTTTCCCGTTTATTTCACAAAGATCTGATCCGCATGACGCTTTTTGCGTCAGTGACATGGCTTTTATTTGATGTCGGCAATTATGCAACGATCGTTTTCAGCCCTACCATTTTCAAAATGCTCAAGGGTTCTACATTGACGTCATCGGTACTGGCCTCGGCGGCCATGCAGGCGATTGGGCTCGTAGGAATTGCTGTGGTGTGGATCCTCGTCGACCGCGCCGGACGAAAACGCCTGCAATCTTATGGGTTTTTGGGTTTAGGCTTGATTTTCATTCTTACCGGATTATTACATCACCCCGGATTCGGACTCTTTCTCTCGTTATTTCTGGTTCTTTCGGTCGTGGACCAAGGACCTGGCCAACTGACGTACGTATACGCTGGCGAAGTCTTTCCCACATCCGTGCGGGCCACCGGTCATGGGTTTGCGACAGCTTCATCCCGTGTGGGAGCCTTGATAGGGATTTTAGTGCTCCCCCTCTTTATCGCCCACGTCGGATTATCAACCGGTCTTATTGTCTTTGGGATTTTGGATTTAATAGGCATGGTGTTGACCCTATGGTTAGCCCCCGAGCCCAAAGGCCAAGAGTTAGCCGGCGGATAAGCCATTATCATCACACCAGCGTCACCTTGAGAGAAAAAAGACGCCAACGAAAGTGGCCGTCCAACGATGCGTTGTGATAGACGTTACGTCACGGATGACACCGTCTATCGGCATAACAGGCATCCCATTCGGTTCCCAAAAGGTCACTGAAATCTCACTTAGGAAGCCGAATGGGATGCCTCCTTTTCTTAAGCTAAGGCGCACCTTACCCGCCTAAGCGTAGGAGCTCCCCCCAGAAGAACACGGACTCCCATACGGCCTTTACAGTGCCGATGACGAACATCACCCGTGTCTGACGTTCTATTGGTCACCCCGCGAACACCCACCGAAGACCAGAACCGTTGAAGTCAAACGTAAAATCCTGCAAAGTGCTATCATAATCACACTTAACACATGCCTGCCGATGCAATTAAACCATCTTCGGCATCACAGCAAGTAGACAGGCCTTTTTTACAAGGGGGGACAGACGCCAAGAGCGCCACAACACTATGCAAATTCCGGTCGTCACAGGTATGGGAATTGTTTCATCCTTAGGATTAACGACCCAAGATTTTTGGCAACAACTTCTATTGGGAACCCAACAAATTAGTGCCGTTGACTGGCCTTTTAGCCCGATACAGCATCCGATATGGCAATCGCCTATCACGCCACATTTCGATGCTTCGCAATGGATCCACCATCCAAAGATTCTCAAAAATTCAGCCCGCTTTACGCTCTATGCCTTAGCCGCTGTCGCACAAGCATTGGACCAAGCTGCCTTACCAACTCCTCCTGCCCTTCGCACAGCGGTCATCATAGGCACCTCAATGGGCGGCGTACCGGAGTTGGTGGACGCCCAAGAACAGTTAGCCAAAGGCCCTCAAGCTGTGTCGGCGCGCCTCATGGCCACCGTAATCCCGAACATGGCCAGTGCACAAATAGCCCTGCTATATGGATTACACGGCCCGCAACTCACCCTGACCAATGCGTGCGCCTCGTCTATCGATGCCTTGGGCCTCGCAGCTCGCCTTATCCAATCCGGCTCCGTCGACGTAGCCATCGCAGGCGGCGCCGAAACACTCATCAACCCCGTTGTTGGCTATAGCCTCTTTAATGCGCATGCGTTGTCACAAGCGGCGTCAGCTCAAAATGCTTCACAACCATTTGATGCCCACCGAACAGGATTCGTCATGGGAGAAGGAGCCGCGATCTTGGTACTTGAGTCGTATCATCATGCCCAACAACGGGATGCAAAGATTTTTGGCCAGGTGTTAGGCTATGCATCATTAGCCGATGGCTACCACGTGACCTCTCCTGAACCATCCGGAACGTGGGAAGCCCTAGCAATGCGGCAAGCCTTAGCCGATGCCCAACGGACGCCGCAAGATATCGACGCCATTATTGCCCATGGCACCAGCACCGTCGTAGGAGACCGAGCAGAAATGCGCGCGATGCACGACGTCTATGCTTATCACCACGTTCCGGTCACGTCGATCAAAGGACACCTCGGCCATAGTATGGGAGCTTCGGGTGCCATGTCCGCCATCGCGGCCCTTTATGCCTTGCAAGACGGAATACTCCCCCCCACGGTTGGCACCACAGAGCTAGACCCAGAAGTAGAGTTTGACCTTGTTCAAGACAAGGCCAAACCCTTTTCCCTATCAACAATTCAAGTTAATGCTTTTGGTTTTGGCGGACAAAATGCCTCGATTATCTTAAGCCGGCTGCTGGGGTGAGCCAAGAACTCCATGACTCAGCCATTCACGCAACCGGTATTTCTGAATTTTGCCGCTCGGTGTTTTCGGCATTGACTCCAATACTTCCAAACGTTCTGGCCAAAACTGCTTCGTGAGGTCGCACGCCTCAAGATAACGTAGCAACTCTGGCAACGTTAACGAATGCCCTTCATTAAGTACCACACAGGCGCAGGCGCGGTGGACGAGGCGAGAATCGTCTACCGCCACTAATGCCGCTTCACGGATGGCAGGATGACGGTACAGCAATTCCTCTACATCAGCAACCGGTACTTTCTCTCCGCCACGATTGATCATATCGCGGACTCGTCCCGTAATCCGCACATAGCCTTGTGTGTCTAGTACCGCCATATCCCCGGTCGACAGCCACCCATCATCGTTCAACACTTGTTTGGTTGTCTCAAGATCTTGATAGTATCCGATGAAATTTTGAGGCCCTTTGACTTGCAATTCCCCTTCCTGATAGGGACCCAGTTCTTGTCCTTGGGTATTGACCACACGACATTGCATGTGTGGAACGGGTCGACCATCGGTCGTGTAGGTTTTTTCCAAGTCATCCTCCGGGCGAACTAGCGTCACCAACGAATTCTCGGACATCCCCCACCCCGCTAGGATGTGCACCCCAAACTGGTCATGTGCTTTTTCGACCAAAATGCGAGGAATAGGGGCACCGGCACTAATAAAGATTTTAAGCGCCGCTAAGTTATGAACCTGTGCCTGGTAACGGTCGGTCAAGTCCGCTAAAAACGGCGTCGCGCCCATGGAAAACGTCACGTGCCACTGTGACATGAGAGCCAAAGCCGTGTCAGCATCCCAAATGTCTTGATAAATTGCCCGGACGCCTAAAATTACGGGCAATAACACCCCGTAAAGAAATCCCGTTTGATGGGCAAACGGCGAGGCCATAAAGATAACATCATCGTGTCCTAGATGTAAAAATCCCGTTTGCAACAACAATCCCGTCATCAGCGTACGATGACTGTGCACAACACCTTTAGGACGTCCTGTCGTGCCCGAAGTAAACACAATTTCTGCTATCTGATCGTAAGACACCCCTGAGACCGGCAAAACATCTGCGGGTGTATCAACAAGCAGCTGATGAAAGTTCTGATCAGGGGCTACGTCTGGCCCATAAGACCACACTTGCATCTGTGGCCGTTCTTGCCGCATGGTATTAACCATTTCAGCAAAATCAAAGCGACGAAAGGTCTGCGGCACCACCCAAAGTTTCGCGTCCGTTTGTCCTAAAATTTGGCGCACCTCATGGAGACGAAAAATCGGCATAATGGGACAAATGACTGCGCCAATTTTCCAAATCGCCCATGTCAGTACAACAAATTCCCAACTATTGGGCAATTGGACTGCTACCACATCTCCAGAACTAATACCAATATTTTGTAATGCCCGCGCGGTTTTCTTTACAAGCACCGCAAACTGTCCGTATGTATAAACCTCTTCCGCCCGTTCTAAAGAATGATCGACGACGTAGACCGCATCAGGTTGTACCACCGACCAATGATCGAAATAGTCAGCCGCAGTCCATTGCATGTTATCTTCCGCCACTTCGTTCATCGCCTTCCTTTATATAAGGGATTTAAAAACCACATCTGCCCGTTAGGCGCTGTTGTTATGGTTGACTTGTCCACAACTCATGGACGGCCCGCCGTCCCTACAGTCTTTCTTCTTGGTGGTTTGGGGTATCTATAAGAAGACCAAACGGGATTTACCGGTGTTATGCCATGCGCTGAGCTTGCAGGTTATAACACAAGCTGGCCCGAACTCTCGAACCACTAGACGTCAATGCGCAGAGCTTCAAGTAAATCGCCAGTGCACTAAAACTCTCAACGGTTCGCGTAGCGAACCCGCCCGTCGCTTATCGTGTCTGGTTCGTCTATAAAGGAAAATAGGTCCTGAAGCTCACTCACTTTAGCCGTTCTGATGGACTTATCCAAGTCTGATCATCGTTAATCAATTGATCAAACGGAGCCACCTTCCTGTGTCATCATGCCACCGCTTCTTAGGGCCATTGGCCGGTCGTCCACGGGCGGGCACTCCACAGGCTGTCACCGAGCAGGTCTGCCGTCAGGCAGACACGGGTGAGGAGCCCCTCACCGAACTCTCGGCCACGGTTCGCAAATTGATCGCCGCATTGATGTCGCGGTCGTGGTGTGTGTGACATTCTGGGCACGTCCACTCCCGCATAGCGAGCGGCATTTTCGGCATTTTGTATCCACACGCGGAACACGTTTTGCTGCTCGGATACCAACGGCTCACGATGACCACCGTTTTCCCGCATTGGGCCGCTTTGTATGCGAGTTGCCGACGGAATTCCCCAAAGCCCATATCAGCAATCGCCCGGGCGAGAGGATGATTTTTGAGCATCCCGGCGACGTTCAGGTCCTCGATGGCAATGACATCGAAGCGCTGCACAAGATCGGTGGTCAGTTGGTGTAACGCATCCGCCCGGATATTCGCAATCCGCGCATGGAGTCGGGCCATGCGCCGCTGCGTCTTTCGCATATTCTGGGACAAGGGCATGGGCATCCCTTTCGGGGTGGGCTGGCCGGGCTGAAGCCCGGCGCGGACTTTGGCGACTTCCATCTGGCGACTGAATTGTTTCGATAACCGACGAAGCTGTGCCAAGGCGTCCGCATAGGCTTTCGGTCCCACGATCTTCTCTCCGGTCGAGAGCGTCGCCAACGCCGACACGCCCAAATCCACGCCGACTACCGCTTGGCTTTCGCGGCGGACACTGGGGGGATCAGGAAGTTCGACGGTGACGCTCAAAAACCAGCGATCAGCGGTCCGCGACACGGTGCCTTCTACCACTTTGCCGATAAATCGCAACGGTTCGTGCATGCGCACCCAGCCTAATTTGGGAATATGCACTTTTTGCCCTTTGACCGTGAATTGGTCGTTGGTGAGCGTAAAGCTGTCGTGTCGGCCCTTTTTCTTAAACGTGGGATACTCGGCGATCCCCGCAAAGAAATTCTTGAACGCTTGACCCAAGTGCATAATCGCCATCTGGGGGGCGTTCTTGGTAACCTCCAGCATCCAGGGGAAGGCGTCGCGCTTGAGTGCATTGAGTTGACGCCGCAGAGCGGCTTCGGTCGGCTTGGGCAACGTAGGATCGGCTTTCCATGCGTCGAACTGTTGTTGCCACTGATCCAAGGCCCCATTGTACGCGAAACGGGCCGTCCCGGCGGCCTTGCGGAAATACGTCTCTTGAACGTTATTCGGGTCGAGCGCAATCTTATGGGCCAGAATCATGATGACGCCTCCTCCACGGCGTGTTTCACGCCGTCGAGCAATTTTTGGTTCTTGCGGGAGCGGCTGCCGTAGAGCCGAGCCGAAAACACGGTGATTATTTCGAGGACGTCTTGAGCCAGCTCTTCCTCAAAGGTCGTGTCCTCGCCTTGATTGAGAATCACCACCTCCACCTGCTTGGCTTCGCAGATCGCAAAGACGAGCTCCGCCCCAAAGCGCAAGAGACGGTCCTTATGGGTCACAACCAGCCGACCGACCCGGTCGGCGAGGATGTCATTTAAGAGGCGCTTGAGACCCTTTTTGTGATAATTCATCCCGGATCCGAGATCCGCCACGACCTCAAAGGTCCACCCTTGACGGGCACAATAGATCTCCAGCACGTGCTTTTGCCGCTCCAGATCGTCTTTCTGGTCGTGGCTCGATACGCGGGCATAGGCGACGGTTTTGCGACGCGGGCTGCGTCGGTGAAACTGGTCAGGTCGCAACCGGGCCAAGTCGTAACGCCGATACCCACCCGCTGTGCGTTCATCGGGCAACAACGTTCCTTCGTGTTCCCATCGACGTAACGACGATGGGGTCACACCTAAAAATTCCGCCGCTTCACGAATGCCGACAAGTTTTCTATGCATACCTAAATTATACAATAATGGGTAACCATAGGTAAACTTTTAGCAAACTGTTAAAACCCCTGCTATCATTATACTCTTCGGATCTTGGGATGGGTTCCTCACATGTCTTGGGACAAATTCCCCCCATTGCGATCTTTCTGTATGATAGTAAGGGCTCGCATACGACCAAAACCATCCAAGAAAATAAAAGGAGCGGGTTTGTGCAAACCAACATCGTACTAAGCATCTTTGTTATCGCCATGATACTTCTGGCGTCGAATCGGGTGCGCATTGACCTCATCGGTCTCATTGTTTTGCTAGGATTAGGCCTCACCGGTGTAGTCCCATCCTCTCAATTATTTGACGGATTTTCATCAGAAGCCGCTATTTTAATTGCAGGAATGCTCGCATTAGGCGAAGGGTTGGTTGCCTCGGGCGTTACCGAAGCCCTTGCTAACTTTGTAAGGAAGATGGGTCAAGGCCATGAGCGTCGCCTGGCCATTGTTCTCATGATCGTGTCCGCCTTGCCGTCCGCCTTTATTAGCGATGTCGGCCTCGTTGGCATGTTTATTCCGGTGGTACGCAGCCTCACCCGTCGCGTACAGATCCCCGCTAGCCGTTTATTAATGCCCTTAGGAATCGCTGCCACGTTTGGCGGGTTGCTTACCATGGTCGGCAGTGCTGGCAATATCGTGGGCAATCAGGCCCTGGTTACGGCCGGCTATCGTCCTCTAGGTATTTTTGGAATTACACCTCTTGGGTTTTTGCTCTTATTATCTGGAGTGGCCTTTATGACCACCATAGGTCGGATACTGCTACCCAAAACTCCTCCCTCAACGACCATGTTGCTTGATGCCGATGAAGGGCATCTCAGACAATTCGTCTCTGAGTTGAAGATCCTTCCCGATTCTCCTCTTATTGGAAAATCCTTGGACCAGGTTCACTTTTTCTCGGACCACGGCATTACCATCTTACGCCGTATTCATGATGAGCAAATCATGACGGTGAACGGGAAAACAATTTTAGCGCCGAACGATATTTTATTGGTGCTCGGTGATGTCGACCAGCTGCTAGAGTCAGACAGTGTGCAATGGGGAGTGGGAATCGCAGGCGAATCCACAACCTTGTCCCTAAAGGAACACGTTGACGTCGTAGAACTCCTGCTAGGTCACCGTGCACCATGGCTTGGACGCACCGTCGTCCAACTCAATTTACGGCAACGCTACGGAATCAGTGTCCTAGGTATTTACCGCGACGGCCAATTATTACTGCAACGGCTAGCTACCGTACGCTTACGCACCGGAGACATTTTGCTCGTACAAGGGGCCCCGGAAAGTGTTGCGGCTTTAAGAGGATTACACGGCCTCATTCCCCTTAATGCCCCCATCACACGACGTGCGCAGCCCTCCTACCGACTCTGGCTCTCTCCAGCCATTTTGTTAGGCAGTTTGTTGCTCGCGGCCTTCGGCGTCATGGGCTTGCGGTTAGCTATCGTCTTGGGAGTCGCTCTCATGGCCGGTACCGGCATCTTATCCTTGTCGAATGCCTATAACGCTATCGAGTGGAGGATTGTAGTATTTGTGGCCGGAATGATTCCTTTAGGGTCTGCTCTCATTAGTACGGGGATTACCCACCACATGGTCCACGCCCTTGCACTCTGGAAAAGCGTAGCCCTTCATCCTGTGCTCATGATCGCCGTCCTCTTCGTAATCGCTGCGATCTTGACCCAGGTGCTGTCTAACATCGCCACCGTCTTAGTCATGGCCCCCGTAGCAGCAGAACTCGCCAAGACCTTGCATCTACTCCCTTATCCCTTTGTCATGGCGGTAATTGTGGCGGTCTCCGTTTCCCCCCTCACGCCGCTGGCTAATAAAGTTGACCTTCTGATTATGGGACCGGGCGGCTTTCGCTATGGAGACTTTTTGCGTCTGGGCATTCCTTTAAGCCTGGTCATGGGGATCGTCACAACATTGCTTATCCCTATCTTCTTTCCGTTCCATTAACGAGGGCCATTACGTTCCATGGCCCCTCGCTTACGACCCTATCATCAGCACCCGCCGTAAACCATAGAGTGCTATGAGGTGATCTGATGAGCTCCATGCTGGAAGGCTCTCCCATGCGTCCTCTTGTCAATCGCCTGACAAGGTGGGGCGTTGATGCGGTCTACCTTTTAACCGTCATTGCGGTTTTGGCTTTAGCTGGTCGGGTCGTCTACAGCATCATCGAGATCTTGTGGCACGCCCCATCTTACAGCGCCATCGTTGACGTTTTAGACCCTCTTTTGTTTCTTCTCATGCTCGCTGAACTACTCCACACCATCCTCATGGCCTTGCAAACGCACCACTTACCTTTAAGACCGTTATTGGCTTTGGTGCTCATGGCTGTCTTGCGTCATGGGGTCGTGCTGGCGTCAACGTCAGCACTCGACACATGGAATGCCGCCGCCACCTTGGGAGGTCTTTTTGCCCTGACCGGGTTGTTAGCGAAATTGTCATCGCATAATGCCGATTAACCCATACCCACGACAAGACCCTCAAAACATCGACTGCCGTGCAAGGCTAGATGATAAACCCAATGCACGGCAGGATTTTCATAACACCGAAGGACGGACGCGAACAGTGTGTATCGACATTCTAAAAGGCCATCGCACATGCCCATTCACAGTGGTTCATTTAATAGTCTAGAGCAATCGCTTCGGTGCGTCCTTAAGAATAAACAGGTGCTCTCATGATGCCACGAATCGGCGCAGGTATTCATGTAAAACACGCGTATCGTTAGGACCCATGCAATCAGGCAATTCACGAGGTCCAAACCACTGCAATTGCAAAGTTTCTTGCGGATCCGCATGCATTGTTCCTGAAAAATTCTTGGATATATAATACACGGCCGCCAAATACACGGGATCCCCATTGGGATACACATGAAAAGTCGCGGCACCCGAATCTGTCATAAAATATTCCAACTCATAGAGTTCCAACCCGGTTTCTTCGCGCACCTCGCGCCGGGCCGTTTCTTCAAAACTTTCTCCGATTTCCATCGCTCCGCCAGGCAATCCCCAGCATTCATTATCTCGGCGATGTTGCAATAACAGTTGCCCCTGTGCATTAAGAATAATGACACCTGATCCGGCCATAATCAGTGGCTTTTTACCCACTTGTTGACGCAATTCTTGAATATAGTTGGCCACCTAAGGCGCCTCCTCGCGTTCGATAATCCTTACAATACCAGGCAGGGTACCCATGCGCCAGTCTCTTAAGAAGTGTGTTAGGATCGATTTATCGATAAAGGAGGGTTTACGCAATCAAAAATTCCCCACACATCATTCCAGCGCCTTTGGTATACGCAGCCGCCTTTGTTTTAGGCGCGTTTGCTCAATCTCTCAAAGCCATAGCATGGCCCGCTGTCTCCATCACTCGGTGGAGCGGTATTCTTCTGTTTCTTAGTGGAGTAGGGATCACGATGGCGAGTTTAAGGGTTCTCCGGCAGCATCATACCCCGGTCGACCCCTCTCGCCCGGTCAATTTTTTGGTAACGACTGGCCCTTACCGGTGGTCACGTAATCCCCTTTACGTCGCACAGACATTATTGTACCTAGGCGCAGCTCTCTACTGGCATTTGACTTGGAGCCTTCTCCTCATCATTCCTACACTCCTTATTGTGCATTACAAAATCATTCGAGCCGAAGAGCGATATCTTCTGCACAAGTTTCCACAAACCTTCTCTCAATATCAACAAACCGTGCGACGTTGGTTGTAATTAGTGCGAGATTGGTGCGATTCCCATCCACAACAAGCTTATGATTTTTGCGGGAATGTCCTCGGTAGGATACAAGGGCTGGCCGTCGCGATCTTTGGCATAGGCTAAAGAAAGCAAAGCTAAGTACGCATGCGCTAAAAATTCCGGTGTATGATCCGCGTTGATTTCTCCCAATTCTTGGGCGTTATCAAATGCTTGAACCAACACTTGGGCTAAGTCATCCATACACGCATGCAATTCTTGCTGCTGTTTCGCCGTTAACGCCGGCAGCGCTTCACTAAGCACTTGATTAAAATCCAATCGGGTTTGAGCCACTTGTAAACGCGTCAATGTCAAGCGCATTAATCGTTCTCGGAGAGAAACCGGCTCGTGTAAAATTTTAGCCGTCTGCTGCCGGATAATCGTCAACAACTGCACTAGGGACGCGACAAATAACTCGGTTTTCGTCGAGAAATAATAATAAATAGCGGCTTTTGTAATTCCAGCTTGTGTGGCCACATCGGCAATACTTACCCCATCATATCCAAGCTCCATAAATAACTGAGCCGCCGTGCTTAAAATGCGTTCTTGGGTTTGTCCTTCCGGAACGGCCCTCGGCCGCCCCAGCGGCCTGGATCCGGGAGCCACGTTGAATCACCTCGCAAGAATTTTATCATAGTCTGCTTGCACATTAATTAAATAAACGGTTAAATAAATAGGGAGGTAATCACTATGAGTGAAACACCGCACTTTGCCATAAATGTTCGCCATCTTACGAAGCAATATGGAGACTTTCTCGCTTTAAATAATTTGGACCTCACCGTAGCCTATGGAGAGTTTTTTGGGTTTCTTGGGCCTAACGGGGCCGGAAAAACCACCTTAATTAAAATTTTGACAACACTTATGGCTCCGAGCACAGGGGAAGCTTGGGTTGGAGAATACCGAATCGGTGATGACGACGAAGCTATTCGGAGTCATATAGGCGTCGCATTGCAAGATGTGGGCGTGGATCCCTTACTCACCGGTCGTGAAAACCTTCTCCTCCAATGCCGCCTTTTTGGACTCTCTCCCCGTCAAAGTCAAGCACGCGTCGACGAATTACTCGACCAGTTTGGAC
Organism: Sulfobacillus thermotolerans; assembly: GCA_002951815.1. Classification (GTDB taxonomy): domain Bacteria; phylum Bacillota; class Sulfobacillia; order Sulfobacillales; family Sulfobacillaceae; genus Sulfobacillus; species Sulfobacillus thermotolerans. The sequence goes on along the minus strand of CP019454.1, from coordinate 1,905,469 downwards.
TAACGACCGCCCAACATCAAAGACTTCGCACGTATTCGGGAGGCATGCGCAGACGATTGGATTTAGCGTTGGCGTTAGTTCACAAACCCCTCATCTTATTCTTAGACGAACCAACGACTGGACTCGATCCCACGAACCGCTTTATGCTGTGGGATCTTCTCCGCCAACTGAACCATGACGCCGGGATTACCATTTTTCTCACAACCCAGTATCTCGAAGAGGCAGACGTTTTATGCAACCGAGTGGCTTTTATGCGCCAAGGGCAAATTGTGGCAGAAGACACACCCAGCCACTTGAAGCAGCAGCTGGGGCATGACGTGGTGACATTCTCCGTCCCTTCCCCTGACCATATCCCTCGCATCGAACAGTGGTTACAAAAATCCAACATGTTGGGTTCTGTGACCGGCCAACGCGTGCGTATGACTACTCGCGATACGCTGGCGGATGTCGCGCAAACCACCATGTGGTTACAGTCAGCAAATATTTCAGTGGAGGATTTTCATGTCTCATCGCCTTCGTTAGACGATGTATTTTTGGCCGTTACGAATTCTCCTGAAGGAGGCATCCGCCATGCGCAAATTTCTGAGTGATTTGTGGCTTCTTACCGTCCGCGCATTGCGTGTAACCATACGCGTACCATTCGCCATCATTCCCAACTTGCTGATTAGCCTCTTCTTCCTTCTCGTCTATCAAGGAGGACTCTCGGGCATCGCAGCTTTACCTGTGTTTGGTAAGTTACCCTATATCAATTTTATTTTGCCCGTTGCTGTTGTTTCCGGCGCAGTCGGAGGTGCTGGTGGTGCTGGACAATCGCTAATTCGTGACATCGACTCGGGGTATTTTATGAAACTCCGTCTCAGCCCAGTATCGCGTACCGCCCTTGTTTTAGCTCCGATGATTGCGGGCATGGCCCAATTGCTCGTTCAAACCGCTCTGATTATCGCGGTGGCCTATGCGATGGGATTAACACTGCCCCACGGAGCTCTATCGCTTGTGGGCCTACTAGTCTTAACCGCGGGGTGGGGATTGGCCTTTGCCGGCTACGCGGTAGCCATGGCTCTCCGGTCCAAAAATAGTCAAGCCGCTCAAGCTGCCACCTTTGTGTTCTTTCCCCTGCTCTTTTTAAGTGATACCTTTGTTCCGATTCGTGCTATCCGTGCTCACTGGATGCGCATCGCAGCCCAGTTCAATCCCACCACATATGTCTTTAACGCCATGCGCAGCCTGCTTTCTCCCCATTTTTCGACAACAGTTTATTGGCACGGTGTCCTTGCCGTGCTGCTTTCGGTCGCTTTCACACTGTCTTGGGCATCATGGACCGCATCCCGGTCTTTGCGCAAAGAATTGTAGCCATGACCAAAAGAAGACGAAATACAAGATCCGAGTGATATCGGCAGGAGTTTTGATGAGTGTTGTCGAATATATCGCCCTAGTCTTTTTTTGCGCCAACATCTTGCGATGTCGGCGGATAAAGGCCAATAGAAGGAGGCTATATGTTGATTAAACGCAAAGCATTGGCTGCAGGATCCGTGGGATTACTGCTATCCGCTGCAGCACTTTCCGGCTGCGGAACTACATCTTCAACCAGTTCAGCAACATCATCGCACGCCGGAGGCACCGCTGTCATTGCTCTGGCCACCCAGACCTCACCCAACTGGTTTTTCCCTGATCTGTCTGCGGCAGCCTTTAGCGATGTCAACACGCAGGTCGACAGCATGATGTATCGACCCTTAATCATGTTTAACAAACAAGATCAAGTCGATTATGCGCGGTCGCTAGTATCGAACATTTCTTACAACAGCACAGGAACGCAATATGTGCTGACGCTTAGCAAAAAGTACAAATGGTCCAATGGACAGCCCATTACGGCTCAAGACGTGGTTTTCACCTGGAATATCTTAAAAGCCACCAGCGGCTCTTCGGCACCGTGGACCTATGGCGGCGTAGGAATTGGTGGACTGCCCACAAGGTGGCAAAACGTCCAAGCCGAAGGCAACGACAAAGTGGTTGTCACATTGACCACTCCGTCCAACCCTGATTGGTTTATTCACAACGGGCTTGGCCAAATTTGGCCCGTACCAGAGTCGGTATGGAACAAAGATCCTAACAACATGACGGCTGAACTCAAGTTTATTGAGTCAGTGGCCAACTCCCCGTCAAATCCCGTGTACAAGGTCGTAGATGGTCCATACCACTTCCAGTCCTATGCGCCAAACAGCCACTGGACATTTGTCCCCAACCCCTCATTTGGCGGACACAAGTCCAGTTTGAGCAAGGTGATCTTTGAATATGAAGCCTCTGACGACGCAGAATTCACGGCATTAAAGACCGGGACCGTCAACATGGGTTACCTCCCATTCTCATCATGGGGAGCTCGCTCGCAACTCACGAATGACGTCCTAACCATTCCTTATCAGCTGGGCTTCAATTATTTGATTCTCAATTTCAATCCCAAAGCCCCCGGTGGACTAGGGCCAATTTTCTCCAAGTTGTATATTCGCCAAGCCTTGCAAATGGGCGTGGATCAACCCGGCATTATTCAAAGTATTTTCAACGGCAATGCCATCGAAGAAGGAGGGCCGGTGGCTTCCTTGCCCAAAACCCCCTATGCGGATCCCGCACTATCCAAACCCCTGTACGGGTTTGATCCGGCTAAGGGGAAAGCACTGTTAGAGAAGCACGGATGGCACGAAGTTAACGGAGTCATGACACGCAACGGCATCAAACTGGAATTTACCTTCTTAGCGGTTTCCGGAGACCAAGCCCAGACCAACTTGCAACAACTACTGAAGAGCGACTGGGCTCAAGAAGGCATTGTCGTCAACATCCAACAGCAGCAGTTTAACAACATTATTGCAGACGCCAACCAGCAAGGCACAGACCCTGAGAAATGGAGCATGGCCGACTGGGGCGGCGGTTGGACTTATCAGCCCGATTACTATCCCACAGGGGGCGGATTGTTTGCGACCGGCGCTGCCTCCAACTTCCAAGGCTACAGCAACCAAACGATGGATACCCTGATTCAAAAATCCTACGCGCCGGGGACTTCTGCCCAAACGCTGCAAGCCCTCTATAACTATGAGAAATTCGCAGCGCAACAACTTCCGGTCATCTGGCTTCCGTACCCTGCGTCATCATACGCTGGAGCATCCTTGCCAGAACACGCCAAGAACCTCCACGGCACGGTTAGTACCTTCAACCCCATTACGGACATGATTTTCCCGAACTACTGGACGGTTTCTCAATAGGCTCTGCATGCACCTTGTACCCTTAATAAGGGGCGCCAATTCTGGCGCCCCTTATTGCTTAAGCCTTTATGACGGTTTGTTCTCTATTCACAACCGCGTTCCGCTCACCAGCTCATGGTCCCGGTTTACTCTAAAACGTTTACCGTATTGGTGTTGTCGTCGGTGTAGTAGACGAATAAATGTCCATTGGAGGCAACAGCATCGACACCAAATAAAGCCGAGCCCGCACCCGTCTTAGGATTCACCGGCGTATTATCCAACACCTTCTGCCCTGCGACATAGGCATGGCCATTATTCAAAGCGATTTCGACCAGGTTGTTGTTACCCTGATTTACAACCAGCAAGTCGCCATTCAGAGGATCGAGGGTAATACCCGCCGGTTTCATCAATGCACCACCCTGGTAGATGAGCTGTCCTTGCCCTTGATTTGGGGTATTGGCGCCTGTCCACTCGTAGGCGCGAATGGAATTGTCTGCTGTGTCCGTGACATAAACCATGTGCGTCATCGGATCATAGACCATCCCTTGTGGCCCTTCGATGGTACTAGCCGTCGACCCTGAATGCGCCAATCCACTGCCAATCTCCATAAAATGGGTATCGGTGTTAAAATTAGGCGGCGCAAAACCATACATGGCATCGACTGTCCCATTGAGGGCATTCGTCACAAAGAATGCCGGCGTCGTTGGATTGGGAACGAACGCTTGCCCCCATGGGCCATCGAGGTTGCTTCCCGTTATCTCACTGCCACCGTTGGGAAATACACCGCCACCCGGCGTTAACACCATAACATTGCCATTCGTTCCCATGGTGCCAAAGTCTGCCACCCAAAGTGGACCCTTAGGGCTGACGGCCAACGCATCAGCTCCTTGCACATCAGATGAGAACGTCTTAACGCTACCAGTCTGGGGATTAATCGCTTCAATCGTAGTGCCCGCACCTTGGGCCCCTGCTGCATTCGAAAAGTTGGAGACCAGCAGATCGCCATAATAGGGGTTGGGCGCAGCCGAGGTGCCGGCAAAACTGTCGTAAGTGAGTCCATAGGGATTACTGTCGCCATTCGTAGCATCGACAGTGCTGGCAACTTTTTGGATGGTATGCATGATGCTAACATTGCTATTCATCAGGCTTTGAGTCGACGATGCCATAGTCTGCGCACTCGTCGCCGGACTGTCAATAGATTTCGCGTACGCCACAAATTGATAGGCGCCATTTTCTGTTAACGGAACCGAAAAATTCGGATCAGATTGATATGGGCCACTGGCTTGCCATACGCCGCTTGGAGTCTTCCACCATAGTTGATAAACAGGCTGACTCACGTTCGATGTCGCTACGGTAACCGCTTCCGCAGGTCCGGATGCGCCTTGTTCGCTCATCATTTTGACAGACACGGTAGCATTGACATACAAACTGTCCGGCGTTGTGGCCATGGCCTTTGCCCAATCACCTTGTTCCACATCTTGACGGCTTAGCGCGTAGGCGACAACCTCATAACTTCCTGCTTGGACATGGGGCAATATAAAATGCGGGTTAGCTGAATAGGATTGCGCCATTTTCCATTGACCCGAAGGTGTTTCAATCCAAAACTGGTACTCTGTCGACGAGGTCGCTTGACCGTCTTGCACGGTGTATTGAATCGTTTGCCCAATACTGGCAGTCTCCGCGCTTGCTTGTAAGATAGGTCCGGAACTTGCCGCATAGGCCGTTAATGGTAACCATGCCATAGACAAGGCAGCAGATGCCAAAATAATCCGTGAACTCTTCCCCATTGTCATGCAATAGCCTCCTTGATAAAAATGCCGTGTCATCACGGTTTTGGTAATTTGTTCTAACCTTCATTTAGCAATACGCTGAAAAGGTTCCCCATGGATGCACGCCAATGGGCTTCATCCAATGTTTTTATACGCTGAAAATATCATCCACGAATTCTGTCGGATTCTCATGCTATGATGACTTTAAGACGAAGACGACTTTCTTGGGGCGATGGATGAAAACGCAGGGAGAGGATGAACAGCGTACCGATTTAGAGTTAATGGTACGAATTCAAGCAGGCGATCAGGATGCCTTTGCCATTTTATATAACCGCTATGCCCCTCGCGTGCTCGGGCTCACGAGACGCATCATTTTTGATGACCGTGAATCCGAAGACGTGATGCAGATCGTATTTCTTAATATATGGCAAAGATGCCATGCCTATAAACCTGAGCGGGGGTCCGTTGAAGCCTATATTTTTCAAATTGCTAAAAGCCGCATCATCGATGCATTGCGCCAAAAGCGACGGGTAGTGACCGAAGTCTCTAGCACCTTTCTCGATGAGCCAGCGCCGTCTGAAGATGAGATGGCCAAAATTGACGCCTTATTGACGGCCAGACAATTGATCCAACCTCTGAGTTCGCAGGAACGACAAGCCATTATCTTGACGGTTTACGGAGGATTTAGTCAACGAGAAATCGCGCAAATGCTAAGGAAGCCCTTAGGATCCGTGAAGAGTTGGATACACAGAGGACTTCATAAACTGCGAACCGCATTGGAGACTCATCAAGAAACAGAAAGGAGAGAACCCCGTGGCCCATTTAACTGATGAGGCATTGCTCACAGCACATCGTCGCTACGGCCGCGTGCCCAAACACTTGCAGACCTGCCAATTATGTCAGAAGCGCCAAGCCGACCTACTTCGCGCCTTACATCAACTTGCACCGGAACCCTACGCGTACCCTAATGTCGATGCCTATAGCATTTTGGCCCAAGCCCACTTTACGCCACGTCCAAAGGTTTCCCGTATCCTTGCGGTGGTAGCCAGTGCAGCTGTTTTGGCAGCCATCCCAGTGGCCCCATCACATCCCACGTGGCCCACTCCTGTTGCCATGACGGCGTCAAGTCTACCGTTTAGCACTAGTCACGTCACTCTTCAGTGGCGTCCAGGCGATGTTATGGGACGTATCCACACCACAAATCTGAGCCCCCACTTGGGCCGAGTCCTCGAAGTTTGGATGGTCAAAGGACACCAACACATCCCTGTCACCGTGTTGCCTCTCACGCGCACACCCCAGACGATAACTTTTGCGGTGCCATACCCCGCGCGCGATGCGCGCGCCGTCGGCATTACCATGGAACCGGCCCCTAATATGCCGGTCCCAACCAGCCCGCGCATTTTCGGTTACCATTTCTCTTCCTAGCCCTCTCCCTGAGATGACTGCTCTCGGCATTGTTGAGCCATGCGCGCAAGAAAATCACGCACTTGCCTGGGTGTTTTAAGCGTTATTTGCGTCACGTTAGGAGCTTGGCTGAGCCGTGTCATAACCAGCGGCCGTTCATCCACCGGCCAGCGCCAAATCCACCGTAAAAACTCCCTATCGATTTTTTCTGGACAGCCCGGCGCCATGTCCGGACGACTTCGTCCACGATATTGGACCAGGCGCTTTAGCACTCTCCACAAACACAGGCCCCGGGGAAAATCCAAAAAAATCACGGTATCCGCAGCTTGCAGCCGAATATCCAATGTCGCCCCATAATTGCCATCGATAATCCACGTGGGTCTTTGCACGAGATTTTCTTGCAAAATTCGCCATTCGTTTCGGCTGGTTTTTTGCCAATTCGGATGCCAATAGACTTGGTCTAAATGAATGACAAAAATCCCCGTCAGTTCTTGTAATTGTCTCGCCAGCGTGGACTTACCAGCCCCACTGGGACCAATAACGAGAATTCGTTGCATAAAAGCTCCTTTCGTTGCTGGGCTCCTCTAGTATGCTGAACGAGCGAAGGTCTCTTCGCCAAACTCTAAACTGCTGTGTATTCTGCTTAACAGCCCAATTCGCCCAAGCCCCTCTCCGCAACACGAGGCATCCGTTTAGGTTCGAAGTAACCGTCCATAGTTCAACGCGCTTTAGACCGCGCCACATCAATCATACCAGCCGTAGTCCCTGTCTGTTCGTCAGCAAACCTTGTCGCGCCCACCTGCGCTACTTGGGAGTCATCCCCAAATAAAAAAGAAGGCTGCCCCCATGGGGACAGCCCTAGGCCATTTAAGGTCAATTACTTGAACTCGCCGTAGATGACGCCGAAGGCGACGTGCTTGGAGCGGTGCTCGTACTCGTCGAGGGCGACGTACTGGATCCCGTGGAAGGCGCTGTACTAGGGCTAGTACTCACCGTCGTCGTCAAAGCCTTGACCTGGGCAGTCGCTTTGACAAGGGCTGCGAGTTCCGCTTGAAATTTGGCGATGACGTTAGATAACGCGGTCGGTCCAGATTGACCCCCCATCGTTGCTTGCGCATGTTGAGCTGCCATGACCGTTTGGACCGTTTGCGCTAACGTCGTTTTAATCGTCTGCAATTGCGTCAACGCTTGCTGCATTCCGGTCGCAGATCCTGTCGAGACCGTCTGCGATAAGCCTTGCAGATAGGCGCGAATGGCCGCGACATATTGCTGACGCGCCGTCTTTACCTGCATGATGAGGGCATGCATTTTTTCAACATCCGCCAGCACCTGAGACGACTGGCCGTGAGCGTGGCTGGTCGCCTGTTTTGGCAACGACACTACATGGCTGGGGACAGCGGTCGAACTCTTAGATGCCACAGAACTCGCCTGCGATACACGGGCCGAAACCCCATTGGATGTCGTAGACACGGCATGCGCGACAGCCTGACTGGGCAAGTTGGCTGGACTGTGTCCATGGCCTGCTGCCATGACGGGTACGGCCGCGGTCACCGCTAATGCCGCCGCCACAATAGGCGCTGTTTTCCACACGTTCATTATTCCATCACTCCTACCAAATGTTTTGTCTTGTTTTCTCGTTCAGGGATTTTGCAGTTCTTGCAAAAGCTGATTCAATTGCGCAACAGATTTCTGCAGTTGTTCGACGGTAGCCGTCGAAGCCTTCGACGATGTCGCTACCTTAACCGCTAATTGCCCATGATTTTGCACCACGCTAATATGAACCGCTGGTGATTTGGTCACCGATTTTGCGGTCACAACGGAACCAGATACAGCAGTAGGACTTTGGGGCGTGGCCGTCGCGGTATGAGCGACCCCACATCCCGCGGTTAAGCTCCCTATAATTAGGAGCCCGCCAACACGCCATCCGTGGCGTAACATGGATTCCCTTCCTTTCGTTGTGTCTTCATCATGCATGATTCGACACCACCGTAATCCTTCCTCTTTTTCCTACCGTGTTTTTACCACTGACCTCTTTTTGCCTTTTACGGTTCTGATACAACATTCGATACGTCAAAGAAATCTCTGGGGGTCCTGTGGAAATCTTTTCCGAAGTTTTTTAACATAAAAAGTGGCACCACGAAAAATCTTCGTAGTGCCACTCTTCTAGGCCTTTCGCTCGACCTTTACTATATGTGGCGATATAAACCTAACGCTTTCATGACGGGTTCATCGGAATACGAGAATAAGATCGCATCTTCAGACGCCGAGCGATTGACATGCGCATACTGTGCCCAACCGGGAACACAAAACGTGTCGTGTTCCGCCCAATCCAATTTGACTCCATCAACCACGGTTTCGCCTTGACCCTTGACGACGTGATAAATAGTGCTCGCAGTGTGCTTAAAGGGCAATCCATGAAATCCAGGCTTCAATCGACTCACCCGGCAACTCATCGTAGGCATCACCGGCCCACCCGTCCAGGGATTGGTATATTCGAGAACAATCCCCTCGACTGCACTCCCTTCGGCTTCATCAGAAATCCCAGCAAGAGCCTTTTCAGTTTCTGACCAGGGATAGTTTCCAATAGGTGAGTGAGGGCCCGCTGGACTTTCCCAAAGTGGCAACAACCGCCCATGAATAAACTTTTTCGTCGAACTATTGGCAGGCACTGTCTGTTCTTGCATTCTTACGCCCAAAAGTTCAAAGAAGCCTGCTTCAAGCTTATTGACAAGAGGATAATCTAGCCCATCGAGCCACATCATGGGGCCATTTCCTTCATGGGAATGATCGTGCCAATGCCAGCCCGGCGTTAACAGCAAATCACCCGGATGCATATCAACTCGCTCCCCATTGACCGTGGTATAAGCTCCTTCCCCTTCAATAATGAAGCGAAACGCCGAGGCGGAGTGACGATGGGCTTGAGCCGTCTCACCCGGCAAAATAATCTGGATACCCGCGTATAAAGAATTCACCGTCGCAGGAGGCTCCGTTAATCCAGGGTTGACTAACATTAAGACGCGCCGCTCCGCTTCATGTAAGGACAGCACCTCGGAAAAATGCAACATGTAGGGGCGAAGGTCTCGATAACGCCACACATAAGGCACGGCTTCACTTTTAGGCTCAGCGGGGAACAGATTGCCATAGTATTTCCATAAGGGAGCCGCCCCTAATTCTTTAATGGCTTCATACGGATCTTGTATCATTTCGATGCTCCTTCCGATGTCTTGTTACGTTCCGCTTCTAGAACCGCTTCTTTGAGCAATGCGCGAGCAATTTTTCCTGTCGGCGTAGTTGGCAATTTCTCTAGCACGACTAATTCTTCTGGCCATTTATATTTCGCGAGCCCTTTGGCCTCCAAATGGTGACAGATGTCTTGAAGCGTCAAAGAGGCTCCCTCACGGAAAGACACCGCAAGACAAGCGCGTTCCCCCAATCGTAAATCGGGACGCGGCAGAATCGCGTGTTGAGCAATTTCTGGCAGGTCAGATAATAAGGACTCGACTTCCAATGCACTAAATTTCAGTCCCCCACGATTCAAGGTTTCCGTCGCCCGTCCCCGATACTGAATCGTCCCATCGGCATTCCAACTCGCTAAATCTCCCGTACGAAGCCACGCCTCCGCATCCACCTGCTCCGCCGTCAATTCCGGATCGCCATAATAGCCATGAAAGAGATAGGGACTCCGGTAATACAAATCGCCGATATCCCCAACGGGCGCTGGAGCCCCCTCGATCAAAATCCGCACCTCCGCACCGGGAGCCGGACGCCCCACACTCTCCCCAACAATGGCATCAGGTACGCCGGGCCTCGTAAAGATACCCGACCCAATTTCTGACATACCCCACTGAATCACTACTCCTGCATTCAAATGCTGACGTACCGCAGCAATGAGCTCTTTGGGAACGGCAGCCCCACCTGTACGAATCTCACGAACCGATAGTTGATAAGAATGAGGATGGGCATCCAAAGCATTCATCATGTCGCGCAACTGCGTCGGAACGGCAAAAATAACAGTGGCCTGAGACGATTGCGCACGTTCTAGAAAGTCCATAACATTCCAGTACGCGATAAGGCTTTGCCCTCCCCCCATAAGCAGACTGATATGAACCGATAAGATGCCAAACAAATGGGTAAAAGGGCTGCCACTGAGAATGATGTCCTCGGGCCGCGCTTGCCCTTCGGTGGCCGTAACCCAAGCATTAGACAGCAGTCCGTCATGGCTATGCAAACAAATTTTAGGACGCGTCGATGTTGTGCCGGATGACGCGATAAGCATAAACGGATCGTCCGGACGCACCGGAACGGGTTGCCACGAATCTTGGCGACCGTGCTCCATTAACGTATGGTAATCCTTCATGGCGGGGTGCGAGAACGACCCTCTCTGAGCTCCTACCACAATAATTGTTTCCAGAAAGGGAAGCGTTTCCAGCAGATGTTGTGTCAACGTGGATTGCTGATGCCCCCGAAATTGATCTGGCGTGATGACAACACGAGCTTGAGTCCGGGATAATAGAGCCGATATTTCCCGCTCCCCGTGCGCCATATGCAATGGCAGCATAACCGCGCCGCGCATGGCAATACCCACATGAGCCACTAAAAATTCCCACGAATTGGGCAAATGAACGCCAACAACATCCCCACGTCCAATCCCCATGTTGGCCAGAGCTGTTGCAAAAGCGCGAGCGTCTTCCTGCCATTGTTGCCAGGTATATGACCTTTCCCCATCGTATGCCGCAATACGGTGGCCATAACGCGCCACGGTTTTGTCAAAGACGTCAGGGAGTGTGTAGCCCTGAAGGTAGGATTGCAATGACACTGGAATGTTAAATAAATAGTCTTTTTCCGTTAGCACTGGCGTCACCTAGCTGAGTCCTTGGGGCCATCCTACAAATCGTGTTGCCCCAGGGTTGTAGCCGTCTACATGCTCAAGACGAACTACATAGCCAGGCATCCTCCCTTCTTTGAGATCCGCTGCACGTTGCGCGTGAGCGATTGCGGTAATTAAAATTTAGCGGAAAACATTATATATAATGTATTATTCATTCTAGCCAACCAAAGCCCCTGCCGCAAGACTCCAAACCTCGTAAATATTCCAAAGCCTCCTAGGCCAAGTTCTTACTATCGTGCTATTATTCTCGCAATATTAAGGCCTCCCCCTCATTGACCCCTCACACAAGGCTACTCACAAATAAAACCTTGCTATTGGCATCATTTTTATTGAAGCCCTCTTTAATATAATATATTATATATGCGCATATCCTCCTTATCTCTATTTTCTGACAAACAGAGGTGAATTTATGAAGCCTGAAACAGCGATTTCTCCGAGCAGCGTGCTCTCCCGACTCGAACGGTTATCCGTTTGGTCTATGCCCTATTTATTTATTGGCGTCATCGGCGTGGGTTTTTTGTTCACGTTCTACGACATGTTTGATATTAATGTGTCGTTTATTCAAACCTGCACCCAACTCGTCCATGGTTGTACGCCGGAGAGTTCGTCCACATGGCTTGGTTTGCCCGTTCTTTTAAACCTTGTCGGCTATGTCATCGGCACCTTAATTTTAAGCCCTTTGTCTGACCGCATCGGGCGCCGCGATATGCTGCTTGTCACCATGATGATTACAGGAATCGGCTCCTTATGGACAGCTTTTTCTCCCACCTATAACCAATTCATCTTCTCTCGCATTCTGACTGGCGTGGGAGTCGGCGCAGACTTGGCCATTGTCAATACGTATATCAACGAAATCGCCCCACGACAGGGTCGGGCCAAGTATACCTCCTTGATTTTTATAATGTCCTCGTTAGGAGCATTTTTAGGCATTTGGCTAGGCTTGTTGCTGACAACGCCTGCCACTCCATTCCCTCTGGGCTTGCCGTTTGCTATGGCTAGCGCCCATTACACCAATGGCTGGCGCACCATGTATTTGATTGGCGGACTGCTTGCTGTCACGGGCATTTTTGTTCGTATCCGCCTTCCCGAATCGCCCCGTTGGCTCATTACCCAAAATCGAATTCATGAGGCCAGCATGGTTGTGTCCCTCATGGAAGACATGGCGTCTTTACGCGGACCCTTGCCCCCTATCACAGAACAAGTCGAGCCACCAGCAATTGGAGAACCTGCCATTCCCTACTCCGCAATTTTCTCCAATCCGCTCTATCTTAAACGGACAATTTTACTCATGGCCATGTGGTTTATCAGTTACGTGACGGTGTATACGTATGCAGCGGGGATGACCAGTATTTTGGTCAGCTTGCATTTCGCGCCACCAGAAGCAGGGCTGATCGCCGCATTTGGAACCTTCGGATTTATTTTAGCCACGATTGTCGCATTTTACACAGCAGAGCGGCTTGAGCGAAAATACTGGCTGCCGATTTCTGCCGTCATTTGCATATTAGGCGGCATTTTCGTTGCCGAAGCGGGATCAGATTTTGTGTTGTCTGTGCTGGGTTCCTCGATGATCTTTTTTGGCTTTAACCTCTGGGTCCCCATGACTTATAGTTGGTCGACAGAAAATTACCCCACTCGCGCGCGCACCACGGGATTTGCTTTGGTGGATGGCATTGGCCATTTAGGCGGCGGTGTTGGCTTGATGGTGATTGCACCACTAGCCTTACACATGAGTGTGATGTCCGCATTTTTGATGACGGGAGCATTTTTAGCCGTAGGCGCCATCATTGCCCAATTCGGGGTCAAAACCCGCGGGCGCCAGCTAGAGGAAATTTCCCCGTAACTTTTCTGTCCGTAAACCCTACCTTGATTGAGGTCAAAATTCGAGTAGCGGCGGGTGACTAACCCGCGCCGCCGGGTAGAAGGGCTACTCACTTGGAGTAGCCCAACCCCCACGGAACCCAGCGTGCGGGTTTCCCTCACTGAGCTCTTCAGCGCTGAGTGGTTGTGAGACATAGGGTTCCCTCTCTGTCAGGATTTTCTAAAATACTTAAACACAGTATCTGGTTTTGTGTGGATCACGGTGGTCCCAACGCTTTCTTCGCGGACGCACTCATCGGAAAGTCTTTCGTCTTCCCGGTCTTCTGTTCGGTAATCTGAATGCGCTCCCGCCACTTTGTGGGCGTTTCGCGCACATCCCCGACGGTCAGGTTGAGCAGGTATCCGACGGCCAATCCATATGATCGAACGTTTAAAGAACAATCGGTTCAACTGGCGGTGACACAACACAAAAAAGTGGCACGCGAATTGGGCATTCCCAGTAAGACCTTAGGTAGTCGGCTGCCGTCGTGAGTCCCACGAATTCATAAGCTGCACCACTTTCTGATCATGTTCGGTTCTGCAGCCCGCGCGGGCCTAGACTTCTCTCCCGTAACGCGCACCTTGCGGTGCGCCTGTCCGCTTTAGCGGTACCGCGAGAGACCTCCTCGGCTAAGAACGTGTACGGTCCCTCCATCTACCAGGTGCATTTACGTGACGCGCGCTTGACCGTATTGGGCTTCGTTCTGTTCAGCGAATACACCCCACGCGCCCCGCCTCGGATACCCTTCCTGTTCGTCCGGCCGGAGGTTTGCGACCGGCTTCCTTCAGATCTCGCCTCGTGACGAGCACCCTTAAGCTATGGTTGGAACGGTCATCCCCCCTTTGGGACTTTCACCCTAAAGCACACACCCATGCCGGGCGCACCGATAAGCCGAGTGAGAATATATTCTCACTCGGCTTGTTATTAGCAAAAACAATTTATGCGGTCACAGTGCGGGCCACGGTAAATTTGTTGAACCAGTCCCCCATATTTTTTGGTGGAGTGGCTGTCATCTTTGACACCCGCACGATTAAATCCCCAATCCCATCCACTTGCAAATGCATCTCGTCGCCAGGCTTGACTTCCCCCACGCCTTGCGGCGTTCCCGAGGCAATAATGTCGCCAGGGAATAAGGTCGTTTGATACGAGGCCAACGAGATTAATCGCCGGATGGAATAAATCATGTCTTGGGTGCAGCCTTCTTGCCGCAACGCCCCATTAACCCATAATCGAAAGGTCATGTGGTTGATATCCGGCATTTCATCTTTGGTAACAATCCACGGCCCAATCGGACAAAACCCGTCAAACCCTTTACGATACGGGCGATCTTCAGGCCCGCGCACGGACAGATCGAGCAATCCCGTAAATCCAAAAATCGCTTGTTCTGCCTCGTCTTCTGTAATGTTTCGCACTTGACGACCGATGATGACACCGACTTCCGCCTCGTGATCCGTTCGCCGTTCGGCAAAGGGAAGCGTGATGGTCTCATCCGGCCCTGCAATAGATGAGGAAGGCTTCAGAAATAAGCCGTAATCTTCAATGGTTTTGACTTGTGTGCCGGCGTATACGCCTTTGGCCCCCCCCATCTCTTGCTGATGCAATACGTAGTTTACGGGGGCAGCAATAATTTTCGAGGGCATGGGCACAGGCGCGCGTAAATGCACCTTGTCGAGCGGCTGCCGTGGGCCATTGGCTGCTAAATCTTCCCACTGCGCACGTTTCGCGTCAAACTGAGCAATAAAGGGGAGCATCCAAGCATACGGCCAACGAGGTGACCAATCCGGAACCCAATCGGTAATATCAACCACGCTGTGATCGACAATAAGGCCAACTCGCGCTTCATCAAATACGGCTAACTTCATTCGGTTTCCTCCTGACTACGATGACTGCTGAGATACTAATCGGCGCAACAATTCGGGGCGAACTGTCTCCGGAATAGGAATCGCCACGGGAGTTTCTACATCTTTAAATGTTACCCACGCCCGTTTTTCACGGCCATGCGCAATACGTTGACCACGACAGACAATATCGTGTAACAATGTCATAGACTTATTACCGACGTGCTCCACCGTCGTCGACACTTCAATAGGATCGCCAAAATGCAACGGAGCAAAAAATTGAATAGAGGCCTCGAGCAAAGGAAAACCAATACGCTCCACCGTAAACCACTGGGGGCTACTCTGTGCTAAAGATCCGATAAAGTGATGAGTTGCTTCATCAAACCAGGCAAAATAATTCGGATAAAATACGAAACCCGCCGCGTCGGTATCCCCCCATGCTACCGTAGTGCGCCAGATATCCTGCCCTGGTGTTGGTTCATCGTCCTGCTCCATACGGTCTTCTATCATGGCTACCTCTCCTTGCTCAGAAATACATCCAGGATTCTTTATTCGTCAGATTAATATGCAAGGCGCGACATCTTCTATATTATATATTATACTTTTTCTTGAAGACAATCTAAATTGTCATGATAACCACGAACTTGCGCTCCATGGCGAAACAACATGGTGCCCTGCATAATGGATTGGGCCCATGCAGCATGCTAGAGCATTGATTTTGTCCGTCACAATTCATCATCCTAGGAGGTCAACCGGTGAGTTTACAAGATATCGCATTTCCCGCCATTGTCGTCGGCGCTGGTCCTGTAGGCATGACGGCCGCCTTAGCTTTGCGTCATGAAAATATTCCGGTCATGGTCTTAGAAGCGGAATCTCAAGACCGCCTACGTCCCGGTAGCCGTGCCATTTTTCTGCATAAGGCCACACTGCAATTACTCGAAGACATCGCCCCCTCGTTGGGGAAGACCATGGCACAACATGGAGTGGTTTGGCCGGTTAAGCGCACGTGGTTTGAAGGGCAAGAAGTATACACCAAAACGTATCCATCCCCTTCCCCCGATACTCTTCCCCCGTTTACCAGCTTGCCCCAAGTACAAATCGAGCAATTTTTATATCAAGCGTGCTTGGAGCAAGGGGTTGAATTTGTGTGGTCCAGTCCTGTTGAGACATTACAGATCGAGCCCACCGGCGTTGTGGTGAAAACCCGCAATGGCCACACTTATACCACGTCCTATGTCATCGGCGCTGACGGAGCCCATTCCACTGTGCGTCATGCTGCTCATATCGATATGGAAGGCACACGCTCTGCCAATACCTTTATTGTCGTCGATGTTTCTGAAGACCCCGATGATCCCCTACCGCTAGAACGCGTGTTCCATTACAACCACCCGCAAATGGATGGACGCAATGTCTTGTTCGTGCCTTTTGCGGGCGGTTGGCGCATCGATCTTCAATTAAAGGACAGTGACGTCGTCGAGGACTTTGCTGGTCTCGACGCGGTACGACGTTGGCTTCCACTTGTTATGGATAAGAAATATGCGGACCGCATTACGTGGGTATCGACCTATCAATTCCTTCAAGTTGTCGCGAATTCCTTCACTGATTCTTTGTACCGTGTCCTGCTCGTTGGCGAAGCCGCCCACCTGTTCGCGCCCTTCGGTGCCCGCGGATTTAATTCCGGCGTCCCCGATGCCGTAACCGCTGCGCAAGCCATTCACCAAGCGCTGAACGCCAAGTCGTCCTCCGCAGCGCAAGAGGCTATTGCTCATTTTGCCGAGCAACGCCACCACGCCGCGATTTACAACCGGAACGCAGCCGGCATCGCCCTCGAACACATCCAAGGCGCATCGAGCGGCATGCAAGCCAAACGTTATGTCGCTGCTGCTTTGTCTCCTGCGTGGCCTGCACTCGGGCGCTGGCTTGATGAAGGGCCATATGGACCGCGCTCCGGTCCATCCGCTACCACCAAATATTAAGAGAAGAGGGTTGCTAATGACACTGCCGGAATTCACCGTGTTTTACTCGCAATTGAATCCAGACCGATTAGGTAAGGTTTATGACAACGCCTTAAAAATGCTGACCGACCGCCTAGCCAGTGGTCAAGAATCACCGGAAACCTTGAGTCCCGTGATTCTTGACGCCGCTATGATTCTCAGTACACACTTGCTGCATGAATACCATAACTGGTTAGCCCAATCCCTTGCTTCCACTGCAAAAGACGAATAATAAACACAAAGGGCAGGCCCTGAACAGCCTGCCCTTTGTGCTTATTAACAAACGTTACGAGACATAAACCCTCTTCATTTTTGCTTACGGAGGAATCTCTGCGGCGCCGTTTTTAGGCGGAGAAGCCAAAGACAGCACGCGTTCCATTCCCCTCGGAATTTTTTGGGGATGGCTTTCGGCAATCGTGTTGTTTTCTCTGGTATCCCTGGCCATTTTCCACGCGGCTCCCTGGTGGGGCGTCGTCACATTAATTCATCACGGCGATACAGCGTACGCAACCACCCCAGGACTGGTAGGACTCTTAGGATCTCCAAGCCTTGCCGCCGCTCTTAATCTATTAGTCGCCCTCATTGTTGGCAAAACCCTCGCTCCACAAATGATGGGCACATCTCGTCTCGTCTTTGCATGGGCCCAAGACCATTTGTTTCCGGCCCTGTTTGCCAAAACATCGAAATGGCACACTCCGTCGGCTGCTCTATTTCTCAGCGCCGTGATCGGCACCTTATCTTTAATACAGTCGGCGCTCGTCGGATGGTCGATCGGCGTGACATTTCGGTCCATTGCGATCTTATTGGTCTTAGCCCTGCTCGGCATTGGCGTGCTAAACCTAAGGTGGGGATCGCATTTTCGCCACAGCCATTGGCGAGAACCGATTGCCCATGGTTGGGCAGTCGTTATCGCCGCTGTCTTAGGAATTATTATTGCAGCCCTGTTAATTAGCAGCGTCCTCATCGTACCGAAAACCCCCGTAGTCTTCCAGCCTGCCTTTCAAGCCGTCGTTGCCATTCTCGTAGGAACAGCCATCTACCATTGGTCTGTAGCACACGCCAAAAAGAAAGGCATTCATATTCATGCCATTGCTGAGGACCTTCCTTTGGAATAGGACGCATTGGCCTTCAACTAAAAACCGCTCCGGATTCCTGTCACCGGGGCGGCTTTGGTCTTTAGCGTATTTTATCAAAACGAGGGACCACCGCGCCGTGGCACAATGGCCAATCCGCGCCGCATCCCTGGCCTGAATGCGTATCATGATCGATAAAGCCTGCAGCGTTCACAGCAAAGACACCGATGACACTGATGATGCCCATCGCTTTTAGCCATCTCAAAGATGGTGTGGTATTAGATCTCATAGCCCACCTTCGATTAAAACCTCCTTATTACATATCGCTTCGACAACCCCTTGCGTATACCATTTTCCTTCATATCCCCAAAGGGACTGAGAATGTCCATGGAGGATGGCTTCATTATAAATATTATTGGAAATGATTGGGTAAAATATGTTATTTAACTCAAAATACATGACAAAATAGCGGTCTCAGACACGAGGATGCCACTTGTCTGGGACCGCCCACACTCTCCTCTTGTCAAATCCTGTCCCATCCCATGCCTTCAGGCCTATACAGTAACCGGTTAGAGCCCTGACTTCCTTGCCCCCATGTTTGGCTCTTTTTATGCCCATGGATCAAGGTTAGCAAGCATGGTCTAGCAGGTTTCTACTAAGCCTTCAATGTTCAAGTCCCTGTCAATATTGTCCGAGCTGCTTCTTCGAACACCATCACCCCGATTTCGCAATCTTGGGGCGAAGACCATTCATCGCGAGCATGACTAACGCCCGCAGCACTTGGAATAAACAGCAGTCCTGAGGGCACGGATTGAGCCAAGATCATAGCATCATGTACAGCCCAACTATTGAGAAACATTGTTGGAATCTGAAGGCGAGCAGCAGCGTCGCGTAAGATATTGCGAATCATAAGGTCTAACGCTACTGCCGCCTTATCAACCCTTTGCACGATAGCCCCTGCCGCCCATGAGGCTTGCCACCGACGCAAAACCGCTTCCCGTATATCGTCTTTAGGTGCGCGAACATCAAAAGAAATTGCAGAATGACCGGCAATAACATTAGGACTACCAGGATCCGCGATAATATCGCCAACCGTCCCCACACATTCATGGTCCATAACGGCCTCATGCAAGCCCACAACAGCCTGCGCTGCCGCAAGCAAGGCATCTTGTCTTTTGTCCATGGGCGTAGTCCCTGCGTGGTTTTGACGCCCCGTAAACCGCACATACCCTTGCGACCTTCCCGCAATCACGTTCACAATCCCTAAAGGAATTTGGCGCTCTTCAAGGATCGGACCTTGTTCCACGTGGATTTCTAGATACGCACAGATCGGCACCGGTCTTATGGCAGACAAGGATTCCCATGTCACCCCATACGCAGCCGCCGCATCCTCTAAACTGTGGTTCCCACTTGCATCTGCCATTGTCATAAATTCTTGGCGCGTCAAAGCGCCTGTGATAGCTCGGCTTCCTAATAAACCGGAATTAAACCGCACCCCTTCTTCATCAGCGAATGCCACGATGGCCACATTGCCATAATCGCCAAATTGGCATTCACGCAAGGACAAGAGCGTTTCTAGTGCCGCGGCTACCCCGTAGACTCCATCGAAATCACCTCCGCCCGCCACGCTATCTAGATGGCTACCGAGCACTAGATATTCTTGCCCTGGCTTAGGTGTCCACAGGCCCCAAACATTACCCGCCCCGTCGCGAAACGCTGTAAACCCCTCATACGTGAGGATCTCTGCCAACTCTCGCCGCGCCAACATATCCTCATCCGTCCATGCTACCCGAAATACTCCATTGTCCTGGCGCCCAATGCCTTGTAGTCTGTTAAAGTAATCCCAAAACCTTCGTCGGTTCATGGGCTACGCCCTCACTGCCGCATGCTGAAAACCAATAAACTGCCCATTAGGGGGCAGGCCTGTCGATTGATAGTCCCGAATAGCCCATTGGCCACCTACCATCACGTCCCGCGGAAAACCTCGAACGGCCCACCCTTCATATGGTGTATAATCGACACGCTGATGCAATTGTTCCACATGGATGGGCGGTGGAACCCTTTGAGGATCAACAATAATAATGTCAGCATCGCTACCGGGCAACAGTGCACCCTTATACGGAAAAAGTCCAAACGTTTTAGCAGCATGCGTCGACATCCAACCGACCGTGGAACCCAAGTCAATCTCTTTACGCTGAACCGCATTTAACAATAATGGCACACGCGTCTCAATTCCTGGCCCTCCATTAGGAATCTGTCGAAAATCATGAATGCCGAGTTGCTTTGCCCCCTCCATGTCAAAAGGACAATGATCGCTCGAGACAATGCCAATGTCTCCTCTTTTCAATGCCGTCCATAAAACTTCCTGGTCTTTAAGGGAGCGTGATGGGGGCGTGTACACAAAACGCGCGACAGAAAAACTGTCCGATTCATAGACTTGGTCATCCAAGAATAAATATTGCGGGCACGTCTCCGCTGCCAAGTTCGCACCTAATTGGCGCGCGAACGCGAGAGCTTGGACCGCCTCATGAGAACTCATGTGCACAATATATGCTGCCGCTTTGGCTAGTCTGGCGAGTTGGCCCACACGAAACACCGCTTCCCCTTCCAGTTCCGCCGGCCTCGTTATCCCATGATAACCCGCTTGATAATGACCAGCCATAATGGCGTCTTCGGCAATCACATCGATTACCGGACCATTTTCCGCATGAACCATGGTCATAACACCACTGTGACCTGCCGTTCGCAAAACTTTATAAATATCCGCATCGGAGAGCATAAGTTTGCCAGGATAAGCAGTAAATACCTTAATCGTGTGCACTCCTAGGGAAGGCAATAATGCCAGTTCTTTAAGCCACTGGTCATTCATTTCGGGAATGATGATGTGAAAGCCGTAGTGGGCCCACGACGCCCCACTTTTTTCTTTCCATCGTTCCACTAACGCGGACAACGATTCCCCCGGTTGTGGCTGGATAAAATTCATGACGGTTGTCGTACCACCAAACACGGCGGCCTTTGTCCCTGAACCCATATCATCAGTCGTCACCGTATCGCCAAAATCCCAATCGAGGTGCACATGCGGGTCAATCCCGCCAGGGAGAACCCAGCATCCACTCGCATCCACTTCCACATCATAATCTTGACGATTCACATCCCGGCCAATAGAGTAAACGCTTCCCTGGACAATGCCCAAGTCTGCCTGAATGAGTGTATCTGGCGTCAGACCAATGTAGCCGTTTCGAATTATCGTGCGCACGAGTAGCCCCTCCTACTATTGATATTGACGTTGTTATACTCACGCGAACCCTCTGAAACAAAGTAGCGATGCGTATATAGGACGCGTTAGGCGCATCGCCACTTTGTGATGCATTAAAGCTCTGCTTCTTGGGGCTCTGGAATAACCGTAGCAACCACATAGGGTCTCATCAGCAACGCATAACTTACAAAACTAGCAACGATTCCGACAAACCACGAATACGTATACAAAACGTGCAGGCTTGGAATAAAAAGTCCGATAAAAGCTCCCAAGAGCCCCACCCCAAAGGCCATTAGACCCCTGAGATTCCAGCCGTTTTGATAACGAAAATCTCCCGACCGTTCGAAGAATTGCTCGACATCATAATGTTGGTTGCGTACGACATAGAAGTCCGCCAACATCAACCCCGCAACAGGCCCTAAAGCCCCACCAATGGCACCTAACACATCGTAAATCGTGGTGGCATTGTTAAACCACATCCACGGGACAAACAAGACTCCTAAGGCAATAGCTAAGATCCCCGCGCTCACAAAATGCAGTTTTCTCGGGAACAAATTGACTAAATCGTAAGCAGGCGATACGACATTGGCACCAACATTCACGGATAGCGTAGCGACGATAAGAGTCAAAGCACCAAATACCAAGATGAGAGGATTATGGAAGCGCTGCAATAAATCGACGGGATTTGAAATGGCGCTTCCAAAAGCTGCTAAAGCCCCAGACGTCGTGATAATGCTAATAAGGGCAAAGAGGATGGCGGTAATCGGCAATCCAATAGCCTGCCCTACTACCTGATCGCGCTGGCTTTTAGCAAATCTTGTGAAATCGGGAATGTTCAGGACTAATGTTGCCCATACTCCAATCAGTCCGGTAACCGCCAAGGGAAACGCCGCGTCAAATGCGGCCGGTGATAGGTGACTTGGCTCGGTAAACAGGGGCCCTAATCCATGAGCAGCGTTAACCGCCCATACCACTGCAATCAATCCCATAATAATCACCATGGGGCCCGCCCATAATTCGAAATGTCGAATTCTCTCCATACCATGGGATATGACCAACGCATGCAGAATCCAGAACAATCCAAACGCAATCGCGACATTTGCCTGCAAGCCCAAGAAAGCATATTGTGAGAGACTGTTCCAACCCGGAATCAATAAACCAAACAAGGCATTGATGGCTAAGCTACCCGCGTAGCTCTGCACGGCAAACCAAAATATCGCGACAAAGGCACGCAATAACACGGGGATCTGTGCTCCTTTGTAGCCAAAAGCGGAACGAATCAATACTGGAAAAGGCAATCCATATTTAGCTCCCGCCACCCCATTCAACCACATGGCCAAGACCAGAATTGCATTGGCAATTATGACAGCAAGCAAGGCTTGCGCCACACTAAAACCTTGGCTTAGAAGAGCCGCGGCAGTTTCGTAGGCGACAATATTGTGGACCATTCCCATCCAAATGGTGCTGTAATTCACCCATGTCCAGCGCCTCTTTTCTTTCGCAATGGGAGCAAGGTCGACATTGTACAATTCAGGGTCTTTTACCATCAAATCGTTGGCCATTGCCGCTCTCTCCTTTTTCATGTTAACTTCATGGTTAACCTATCATTTTTATCTACCATTACCGATATAGGATATGACAAAAATTTTTATTTCGTATGTTATTTATTACAAAACGCTATTTAATTGTGTAATGTATTTCTTTCACTCAAAACTGATCGGCAGTAACGGTTAGCGTGGCCTAGTGAATGAATCCTGTAAGACGAAAGACCCATCAATACACGTTTACACGGACAACTAATCAACCAAATTCCTGTGCAACGCACTCATATATTTCGGAAATCTTATGTCAGGCACGTCAAAAGAAGCCGCTCGCAAATCGTATTCTTTCTGGATACTCAGCGACTGCAGAATGTTGTGCTTTAAATGCCTTGGGGGGCACTGAGGTTGATGCGAAAAGTTCCATAACACTCGCAACGCGGATCACCCACAACGCACGCAGACACTTGCAGCAGAAACCAAGTGGCGTTTACAGAACACACAAAATTAGAATTGAACTTATAATCCACCATGCGCTTATACGCAAGCAATGCTGCCTCATACTATTAAAGCTCTTTTGGCTTTCACGAACCAAAAGAGCCTATGTCTTGCAAACGTACGCCGGGGCTTTCTCTTCATTTTTGGCAACACGCCGGGGCCCAAGCGATCTCTATAGCATCTATACCCTGATAGCGTCAAAAGATCCACTGCCCCGGCGTCACAGCAATACGCCTGGGCCAGGGATCCATTGCGGCGTGAAATCATACCATTCGCCCTGCGCATATGCTATTTGGCCATTAAGCCAAGTCGCTTGAATTTGCGCGGGCAATACTTTCCCGTAATAAGGATTGTGTCGGTGGGCATCGTAGATAGTTGAAGACTCCAAAGAGTGATCAGAATGAGAATCAACTATGGCTAAATCCGCCCAATACCCTCGTTGAATAGCCCCCCGGTCTTGCAAACCAAATCTTTTGGCCACATTGGTACTAAGCAACGCGGACAGCCGTGGCAATGGGATTTGCCGCTTCAACCACCCTTCCGATAACAGGACTTCCACACTCGATTGTATCCCGGATATCCCTCCCCAAATTTTTGACACATCGCTCCCCGTTTTCAGCCCTGGCGGACTCGGGGAATGATCACTCGCGATCCAATCCACATAGCCCTTCGCCACACAGTCCCACAAATCCTCGACATTTTGGGCAGAGCGCAGCGGCGGGGCGCATTGATAACGTGCTCCCCTTGTCAAATAGTCCCGATCGGTCAAAGTCAGGTAATGCGGACACGTCTCTACTGAAACATCGACACCACGCTGTTTCGCCTTGAAAGTTTTCACCACTGTATCTGCCAAAGAAGCATGAACAATATGAATTTTAGCCCTCAAACGCTCTGCCCAGTATAAAAGTCGGTCGACCGCCGCTATTTCACTATCTGGGTTGTGAACCTGCAAATAATCTTCGCGCCGCCAGCCATTTTCAAGAAAACGCCGTTGACCATCCATTACGGATTGGTCCTCAGCATGCACGGCGATCAAGGCACCCGACTCCGCCGAAAAACGCAAAGCCGCTATGAGCGTCTCTTCATCAGCCGCAGGAAATTCCGGAACGCCAGAGTCTGCCATAAAAAGTTTAAATCCCATGACGCCCGCGTTCCACAATGCGCGCCATTGCTCTATTCCATTATTCGCTACTCCACCCCATAATCCAAAGTGAGTGCGACAATGCGCTTGGGCAGCCGCCAATTTTTGCTGTAAAGCTTCCCTAGTTGTGGTAGGAGGCAGACTATTCAATGGCATGTCAAAGATAACACCAACCCCGCCAGCCAAAGCCGCACGAGACCCCTGATGAAATCCTTCCCAGTGAGTACGTCCTGGTTCATTGAAGTGCACATGCGCATCGATCATGGCCGGCATAACGACCGCGCCCCGCGCATCATAACTTGCGGAAACTAATCCCTTAGCTAAGTTTCCTGGGCCAATCCTTTGGATGCGTCCCTGATCAATAGTCAAGTGTCCCCACATCTCATTGTCCTCCAGCACAATGTGGGCATTGTAAATCGTACGCATCTTAGTGCATGTCATGACGCGGCGCTCCTTCCCTTAAATCCAGTTCTTTAAGAAAAAGGAGCGCAACCCGCACTGTCAAAAGATCTTCGGCATCACTAAGCGACCGATGCAGCAAATCTTCCAACTTACGTATTCGGTACAACACTGTGTTGCGGTGGACATACAGAGCTTTAGCCGCTTCCGATGCCTGATTTTGGTTTTCAAAAAAAATATCCATGGTTTCCAGCAAAACAGCACGTTCCGGTTCTGAGAGTGTTAACAAGGGCCCAAATACTTCTGTCACAAAACGCGCACGGTCTTCGGGAGCAATCTGGCGAAGCAATGCTTGAAGACTTCGAGCCTGGTAGACGTTGATCACATGATTCGTAAGCGTCTTTGCGACCTCGCGGGCTTCTTGCAAAGACAATGGCAAATGACTTGCTGAAGGATATAATCGTCCTAAATGAAACGACACCTTAACATGAAAGTGAGCCCACAAAGCCTGGCTGGCCTCTTCTAATTGACGATAATTCCACGAGAAATCGTCTCCTTCCATCGACTTAGAACCAGGCGAAGCGATTCCCACCAACTCATCATCGTCAGAAGCCAGAATCAGTCCCCACCCCTTCTGGGTCAAAAACACCTGGAGCCATTGAGCCGTTTCATCCAAGAGCGAAACGCGTTGATTCCAATGGTTACCCATTCTCTGAAAGCCCGGTCCCGTTTGCACATGCACCACCATGGCACCATAAGGACCCTTGAACAATACGCGATCGAGCCGAAATGGCGAAGTCAATGTCGATACAGGTGTCAACGAGCCTTCACGGGTCATACCCTCAATCCATTGACGTTGTTGGACGTACAATTGCTGCATGGACCAATACTGCTTGGCTCTCAATAAGGCAATGGCATGGATCGCCGCCGACAGCGCCATTCCTAGCGGTTTTCGCCGCCTTACAAGAATAATCTCTCCGTACCATACACCTTCCCGAATAACGGGATAGCCTTCTGCAGTTTCCCCACTGGCTACAAGTCCTTGAGGACTTCCATCACGCACATAAGAAGCTCTGTCGCGCAATTGCTGTGCAACCATTTCAAAGAGAGCATTATTTATGCCTCTTGCGGCCACGGCGCGAATAGCCCGGGTATTATCTAATAATCCAACCGAAGCATGCCACAGCTGGCTAAGATGTTGAGCCACCATCTCCCATCCCTGATGCCCTCTTAACGCGATATCCGTCATTTCTAAAAAGACTTTCTCTTGCGTGTCATCATTCCAGTCCACGTCGTCGCGCCTCAGTAACGCACGAGTAATCTCGTGAGAGATTATTCCCAATGGCAATTGCTGAGGCAGCTCAATAATAGGCAAACCCCATTGATTCGCTTGATCGTAGAGTTCAGCAGGAACGCGCTCCAAATACCGTTGAGGTTTAATACCTAATGCCGCACATCCTCTTTCCGCTAGTTGAGGAATGAGCGTATTAAGGACCGACCTATCGTCTTTAACACTGTAAAGGGTCGTAATCAGAATTTGCTGGGGACGAATCCATTCCACAATATCCGGTGCATCCATCATGTTGACAGAGTCGGCCATGCGGTTAATCCCATCATATCCGGCCACTAAGCGCGCTTCTTTTAGAATCGGCGTTTTCATCAGGCGAGCGATCGTCAGCGGCACAGGCATTCCTCCCTCGTCCCTTACCTAGCCATTTGCCAGTTTCTCCAACGTGGATTCGAGAACAACACTGCCATTCATTAAATGCTGACGATGCGTATATTCGTCAGGATGATGGCTAAGACCTTGGGCACTCGGCACAAAGATCATCGCAGTTGGCAAGGCTTGCGCAATAATTTGCGCATCATGACCTGCCCGGCTAGCTATTGGCATTTGAGAAAGCCCAATGGCGCGGGCACGTTCACCAATCGTATTCCGCAAGGACTCGTGCATTGGTACGGCTTGGGCCACGGTTTTCGGGGAAATATTCACGCGCACACCATACCTTTTTGCCTCATCTTCTATGGCATGGCGGATTTCATCCGCCAGTCTTTGACGCACGGAATCTTGGGCAGCTCGAAAATCGACCGAAAATTGCACATGACCAGGAACACAGTTGATTGACCCGTGAATGACTTCCAATATCCCCACAGTGGCTATACCAATCGGTTCATAGCGATACCCCAAGGTATTGATGGCCAAAACCATTGCACTGGCCGCGACCAAAGCATCTTGACGACGTGCCAACGGCGTCGTCCCCGCATGAGCACTGTCACCCCTTACGCTGACAAGCCATCGTTCTTGGCCAAAAATTTCAGAAACCACGCCGATGGCACACTGGGCATCTTCTAATTCTGGACCCTGCTCCACATGAAGCTCAATATAGGCTTCATAATCCGAACGATTTGCTTCTCCCATAGATCGCCAATCGAGGCCATTCATCTGCATGGCTTCGAACAAGCTCGTCCCTTGATCATCCACAAGACGCGCCACTTCTTCCGGCTGCCAAGCGCCCAAGATGGCTCGACTGCCCAAACATGTCATGGGAAAACGGCTTCCTTCTTCTTCACAAAACGCTACCACTTCTAAAGATTTTTCAGGCACTCTACACCGCTTCTTAATTTGTGATAAGGCGAAAATTCCCGCCACGACGCCGTACACTCCGTCATAAGCGCCACCACCCCGAACGGTATCGAAATGCGATCCCGTAAGAATCGTATGGCGAGAACGGCCCTCAATCCGCCCATGTACATTGCCTACCGCGTCAACCCAGGGATTTAATCCTTCCCCGCGCATTAACTGCACAAGGTGTCTCTGTGCCGCTGCCCATTGAGGGGAATACAGGCGCCTTGTAACCCCTTTTCGCGTCGGTTCTTCCGTGTATTGGGCTAACTGTTGTAAATCGTCTTCTATTCTTCTGTATGGGTTGAGATCAATCATGCTCATCACCTTTCGCGGTCAAAGCTAAATCAACAAGACTCGTAGGACCTTCACGCCACAACGTCGCCACTACGGTTGAAAGTACCAACATGGCCCGAGATGAATCGGCCATGGCAATGTGTTCATCAGGGCCATGCGCCCCCATTTCGAAAAGATTGGCTTGCCCCGCCCCATAACAAATAGTCGGAATCTGTGCTTGATCAAAATGGCGTGCATCGGTAAATAACGGCGATGCCCCAAGGGGAATAGGCTGCTTCAGTACACCTGCGGCATGGTCTGCAAACCACTTTGCCCATGTGTGATTGTTTTCTCCATTCATAGGCTCAGCCGCAACAACCTCCTCGACATGCCACTGAATATCGCGATGCCGCTTTGCCCAGCCGTCTAAGACCGCCTGCAACTCCTGACGCACGGCACTTAATTGCTCACGCGGATTAACTCGGCGGTCAATGTGAATTTCAAAAGACCCCGCTACCATATTGGCTGCTACGCCTCCCCTAGCTATGCCACAGGTTAGCCATCCACCACGGCGCACAGCATCCGCATCGCGATATTGATAGAACTCGGTAATCAGTTCCGCTCCGGCTTTCACACTGTCGCCGCCGCGTTCACTGACAGCGGCATGCCGCGACCGCCCCCTAAGCACAATGGTCCACAAAAGAGCCCCTCCGTGTCGATCCACTACCACATCAGCACTACCGGGGCAAATGGCCACCGTGTGGGCAGGCCATGAGCCAAGTGCCAACAGGCGCTGGGGACCAAGGTATCCCCCTGTTTCCTCATCGCCAGTGAGCATGACAAACACAGGAAATGAAGGCCTTACCATCTGATATGCCATATATACCGCATACAAATATCCCATGACGTCGGATTTTGACACAGCAGCACCCCGGCCATAGATCACCTCATCTTTCAGGTGGCCGCTGTAGGGGTCGACACTCCAGCCCTCCCCGGGAGGCGTTGTATCAAAATGCGCATTAAGAATCACGGCCTGATCGGCGTCTGGACCGATTCGGGCTAAAACATTCACCGCTTTCCTCACATGGTGCTGGTGCGCTAAACTGTCTGGCACGTGATCGATTCTAACGGTATACCCTAATCGCTCGGCGACTGCCGCTACATATTCAGCGGCCAACGACATATCCGCCCCAGGGTTTTCACAACGCACCTGCAATAGACCGCGAAAATCTTCAATAAATTGTCTCATAACGTGATCTTGAAGCCTTTGCATCTCAGCGAAGCCGCTTATCCCCATCGCACACTCGCTCCTCACACCAATTTTTTATCCAGTCCGCCGCCGCCTCTACCCCATCTATAACCGGATAGGACCAATGCGGCGTGATATGAGATGTCAGCCCCGTCATCGCCGCACATCCTAAACACAGAGCATACGGCGTAGATGGATCCGCATCCACCAATTCTGTCCGAATCGCATCAATAGTCGCAGAGGAATTCGCAAAGAGGTCGGCCGCCGATGCATGGACAGCCCGGACAATGCCCTCGTGCTGCCGCTGGGATAAATAATTAGACAACACAGGAATCCATGAATCACCACTTGTTACAATTAAGGGGGGAATTCCAGCATTTGCTGAAGCCCATAATGATGCTTGCAAAATGCCAATAACAGGTTTATGGACCAATCGGTCCCGCAAGACCGGAATTAATGGATGGTCACTATAACACGCGACAATAACGGCATCCATTTCCGCAGGCAGTTCGCCTAATTCCTCCATACAATACCAAGCACTCTCCCACGCATCCCGTTCAGATTCAATAGAAAGCGGGCCCCTTGTCGGACAAAAAGCCACGATTTCCGCCTCTGGCAGCTTGTTGCGGACCGTCTCGGCCAATGCGTAAGATAATTCCACCTGCGTATTTGGATTAATAACAAGAACTCGCACGCAACTTGCCCCTTTCTTTCCCACAATCAGCGCGTGACGCCATGCGCCCACGACAAGACCACCCGTTAATATTGTGATCGTGTCGTAGGCGCCAAGCATTGTTATATCCTACAAAGCTTTTGGGGCCATTCGTGACATATACCATTGCAGGGTCTTTACCAGTCCCCTGACAACGTCGAGACAAACATCCCACGACCTCATACGTATCTTGGGAATACACATAACCTATTTGCGTTGATTACTGGCATTTTTGACAAAACATTTCGGTCTAATCCAAAAAATGGTGATATTTTAGACCAATATGTGGTAGATTATCATGTAAGTGCAAGACTCCTTTCTCGCACCTATGATATTTAACCCCATCTCAAACACGCACTCGTGAAATACAACATCGTTGCCATCAAACTCATTCTCTTGGCCCCAATCGGGTGCCCTATATATTCGAATAAGGAGGCACTTTATGTCCACCAATCCCCGTCCTCAACCGGCGAGCGAAGTTACTGTCAGGTCCGTGGCCAGACGTAGTACAGCGATGTTCGTACTCATCGTCATCATTTCCGCCATTCCAGCGTTTCTTGAAGGGTTTGATACCAATCTATATACGTTTGGCTCGCCCTTTGTCGTTCACAACGTGCATGGCACTGTAGCGTTATTAGGTGAAGTGTCTACCGGTTATGCGTTTGGCGTGGCAGTGTTTAGCTTAGTTGGCGGCTACTTATTTGACCGTTATTCTGTCAAATACACCATTATGACATCGGTCGTCATCTTTGCCTTCTTTACCGTGTGGACCGGATATGTTACCAGTCCCACGGGCTTATTTATCGCCCGCCTAGGGGTAGGCATTGGCGTCGGCATTTTCCAACCCGCTATCGTGGCGTTGTTGGGCGATATCTTCTTTGAAACCCGAGGACGTGCTGTCTCCGCCTTTGCGGTGTTCTTTGGGCTAGGACTTTTTGTCGGTCCCTATCTCATGAACCCTTTCTTACCGCATTACCGTACTCCCTTTATTTTATCCGGCATTGCTGCCGTTATCTCGCTTCTGTTGTTTTACCTCATCATTCCCAAGACCTATAAGAAACTCGAAAAACGCCAGGTAGGATTTTCTGGCCTATTCCACCGCAATGTGGTTGTGTTGTCTTTCGCTATCTTTCTCTTTGGGATCGCCCTATTTGGATTTCTTGGTTACTATGCCGAGTATTTGCTTAAAGCCATTGCCTTGTCCTCTGCACACAGCGCTGAAATTGTTTCCATGAGCGGACTTGGTGGGTTCATCTGCGCCTTTCCCATTGGCTATTTGGCCGACAAGCTGGGGCGAAAACGCATTGTGTCATTCGCGGCCCTACTCATCGCCATCGGATGCTTAGGCATGTTTAGCGTCGGCAACAGTATTCCTCTTCTTCTTATTCTCACCTTTATTTTTGGGGCAGGTTGGGGAATCTTTGTTGATTTAGTAGCGACAATGGGGCAAGACTCCGTGGATGACTCCATTGCCGGCAGTGTTACGGGCTGGCTGTTTCTTGTTTTTAACATCGGTGCGTTATTAGGAGGCCCGCTCTTTGCAGCGCTGCTGCCCGCAGGTTTCGAAACTGCAGGTCTCGTAACGCTAGGACTCACCAGCGTATTGTCCTTGATTTTCACGTTGATGACCCGGCCCGTCGATCACAGTAATATCGTCACAGATTAGTTCGTCAATAGAAGCACGCCCGGCGTTTGGAGCCCGGGGCGTGCTTCTATTTTTATGGTTTTCCCACCACCATGGATGGCTTTGGTCCTGATATCACATCAAAATTCACGTACATGCCCACGGCAATATGACCGGGTACCAAGCAAGCCAACTCATAATGTGCAGGATGAGAAGGAGTCCGGAATGAGAATGTGGCCGTGCTCCCTGGCGGCAGACCTGCTACCGCCTGCGGAATAGCAGCACCCTTGATTATAGGCCCTGTAGGATTTTCTGCGCCCGCTTTAACCAAACCAACCGAATGCGGCATGTTCCCATCATTGGTAAAATTCACGGTCACCGTGTAATTCTCCGGCATCTGAATGGTCAATTCTCCAAACGAGTACCCATCAAAATCGAATCCACCATTTTCGTTGTTATAATCGGCATCCATAGTCAATGTTGCCGTTTTATGCTGAATGTTGTCGTGCATAAATGTATGAGGATTAGGACTATGAGGGACCGGAGGCAACGTTGCGGTTTGCCCCGAAGATGCCGACGTTCCCCCTTGAATTCCACACCCTTGGATCAAAAAACCCAATGCAAATACCGCCAAAGCCTTACCCATTCTAGAAGATCTCATCATTATTCCTTCTTCATCGCGGAAAAATCAAATCACAATGTAGTATACCATGAGCAGGAGCGTTAAAAGGCTTTCCTCTTAGCGTGTCGGTTGCTCATCAGGCCCCACCCACAGTACTAAGGCAAGAGATGGTGTTGATGGGCCCACTGGAGAGCTTCTTCACGACTATGGGCTCCAGCTTTGCGCAAAATACTTGCCGCATGAGCCCGAGCAGTCCCTTCGCTAATTTTTAGCATGTGCGCGATCACACGGTAGGGGTGGCCGTCTGCCATCAACCGTATGACTTCGTGTTCCCTAGGCGTCAAAAGCAAAGGCCGCACTACCGTGCCCGCACCTTGAAGCACATTGGCCAGCGCTTGGGCAAGTCCTGCGCATTGGCCCGGTTCAAAGCGTTCAGGCATTTGAGCTAAGAGCTCTTCCAACGAGCTATTCCTCCATGGCTCCCCAACCCCATGGACCACCATTTCGTGAATTAACGTAGCAACAGCGGCTCGAACATCTCGTTGCCGCGAACGCATAAGGTCTTCAGGCAGCGCAACATACCGCAACATCCGTCCTAGAACCGCAGCCATCGCCACCACTAAAACAATAAACAGAGGCCATGCTGGATGGGGGAACCACCCCACCATGCGATGCAACGTCCAGATGCGCACACCAACCAATCCCACACTGACACCAAACACTTTATGCACGAGAGTTTTCGTCCCCATATAACTCAGTTCCATGACAGGGATAGCGGCAAGCAACATCGCCGGCACATGGGAATTTGTTAAATAGACCACGTAGAATCCTATGGCGTAGAGGCAATCACGCCAACTCGCCGTACATTGCCATTGCTTAGATGCATAAGACGTGCAACATAAGGTAACATCCAAGGCTGCTGCGCCGCCAATAACAAAGGCTGGCTGAACGTTGCGCAGTCCCGTTAGAATTTCCGCCAAACACAAGATGGGGAGAATATAACGAGCCACTGCAACAAATTGTCTTGGAGCCCATAAAGTCATCGGCACATTTTCACCTCCTTAAATTCTCTCTACACCTAGAGCCTCCAACATCGCTCTCATTATCCAAAATCTGCCTCGTGAATTCAATATTGCCACTGCCCTTATTAGTCTAAAAATAAGAAATAATCCAATAGATTATAAGAATCCTATGGCTCCATACTGACATTGCATTTCGCAAAGAAAGGAGCCTTCTTATGAAAAAAATCATTCGTGCCACACTCAGCACTCTGAGTATTGGCGCCCTAGGCTTTTTGCCCGCGTCCGTCTTAGCTATGACGCATCACACGACTCTTCATCCGACATTATCGGCTTCACCTTCTGCCACAGCAGCGACAATGGCCCTCCGTCTTTTCCCTAGTGGGACTAACAATGTGATTTTGTGCTCGTCGTTGCCATCCCAGGCACAAACCGTGGTTGCCGCGCAAGGCCTCGCCACAAAAATAGGAGCTGCGTTATTGTTAACGGAGAATGCGGTTGACCTAGGACAAGCGACCGCTCATGCCTTGAGTTTAATGACGGTTCCTCAAGTATCGCCAATCGGAACCGTCCAGCCGTATCAACCACCAGCCGGAAAACCCACCGTCACTATCGTTGGCAATACGTCCGCCATCAGCGCGAGCCTTGAGCAAACACTTAGAGCTCAAGGCTATCCCGTGGCGAGAATCTCAGGGCACGGTTCGTCCCTGATTCAAAAGCTTATCCACATCGTCGCTCCTCCCATTCCAAACGCCGCTCAATTGCCGGGGTTTGCCCAATCATGGGACGTATACGCAGGCTCTCCATCTCATAACGCAGACTTTCCCGTACCAGCCACAAGCCCGAAATGGGAACAGACGGGAGTTCAATGGAATTTTGCCGAAGATTCTGCTGTACCCCTGAACTCTTCCTTTCCTGACCTCTCCAATTTAGGCGCACGTGGCGCCCCAGTCAAAATGACCCAAAACCTCGGCAACGCGGTAGGGGTTACGGCGGTTGGCGGCATTATTTATGCGGAATCTGACGATTATCACTTATACGCCTTAAACGCCCGCACAGGAGCTTTATTATGGCAAACGGGCCCCTTGGTCAACAATCTGATGGGTAATCCGATCGTCCAAGGCAATATGGTCTATGTCACAGCCGGCGATACCGGATTTCCATTCTCCCAAGTCCTAAAATACGAACTATCGGGTGGACAAGCCTCATTAGTTCGCGGGCTCATGTATTCTGCGCTTTATGCCTTTAATCGCTACACCGGCCGACTCGTGTGGCGGCAAGATTTCCACGGAAACGCTATGCCCTCCCCCGTTATTGTAGGCCAAACGATCTACGAACCAACGGGCGGCGGCAATTTGTGGGCACTCAACGCCAACACGGGACAATTGGAGCGGAAGACGGCTCTAGGCGGATTCGACAGCATGTCGAGCCCCAACGTCTATGTCAATCCCACCACCCACCAAACCGAAATTATCGTGGGAACGTCTGATAGCAATCATGTCGTGGCGGTCAATGCTACCACCGGGCAAATCCTTTGGACTCAAAAAACAGCTCTCAACATCTTTAATACCGGCATGGGCGACAATTCGCCCACCGTCGATGAAACGCACAATCTTGTTATACAAGATTCCGTGGTCAACTTCGACAAAACTCTCGGAACTACTAATTTGGCCGTTTATGCAATGAATGCTACAAACGGATCCGTCTTATGGTCGACCAACCTGGGTGTAGGCAGCGCTCCACCAGCTTATAAAGCTGGGGTCAGCATGGTACACGATGGCATTGTCTATGTGGGCTCCCCCGTCACTTCTACCTTTTACGCCTTAAATGAATCAACCGGATCTATTTTATGGACCTTTCCCTTTGTAGGCGCAGGACCAGCAGGCGCTGGACGCGGCAACGCCGTCATCGCCGATGGGGTTCTCTGGGTAGCAGCAGGCCCGCAGATCTATGCCCTAAACCCTTACACGGGGCAAGAACTCGGCCACTATACCCCTGGAGGTCGATTTGGCATTGTAAATCCCGTGATTGTGGGCGGCACCATGTATGTCGATAATTCCTACGACTGGGTTCAAGCCATTCCTTTAAAAACAATTGATCCAAGTGTCGTGCTACAGCCTTAAATCTTGGTGACTACGAAGGGAGCTGTCCCAAGCAGGGACAGCTCCCTTCGTATGGGCATCTTCTTTTGTAATGGAAACGATTAAGTTTGCACCCGACCGTCTCTGTGAACGCGCCCATCTCATACATGCCGCCAACTTCACGTATTACTGCCTACGTTTTTCTAGGTGGTACCTTTTGCAAAAGAATCATTTCGCATTGTGTAAAAATGGAAACCGCTTTAATCCCGATTTGTCTGAACAATAACTCACACGATGTCCTTTGCTCCGGCTTATCTAAATCACTAAAGAGTCCGACCCAGAATCTCGGAATGACTGCATCACCCTATAGGTCTTGGCCCATTTCTATCTCCGTTTAATCTAGCGACAGGCATTTAAAACCATCTAAGCTTTAAATCCTATAACCCTTAACTTGATTTAAGCATTATTTTACCTAAATATTCTAAATAATCCGTTGACTTGTTCGTCCTCTCTTCCATATAATGGTCTAGATTTACATGCTGTAGATTATACTTTGCAAAGGAGGGGCAATATGGCCCAGAATAAAAAATAACAAGCCTTTGGTGGTCGGAGCTATGGTTTCCATCGCGTGTTGCGGTCTCATGGCGACAAGCCTCATATCTTCGCAACCGGTCGATGCTTCCCCCGGCCCTAGCGGGTATTTCACCGACACGGCTTGGCGTTCATATAGCGAGTTTCCCGGTCACAACGCCGTCGTCGCCCTTTCTAAAACAGCTCCCACACCTTTAAGGACCGGGGTACAATGGCAAACACCGGAATTCGATGCCGTACCGCTTAGCCGCCAACCCCTTGGTACCCAAGCCTTTGGTGGCATGGTCAATGCCGCCGTTACCATGACCCAAAATTTGGGCAACGGCGTCGGGGTATCAGCTTGGGGGAGGGATATCTATGCGGCCTCTAGTGCGGGTTACATTTATGCTGTTAATGCCTTAACCGGTCACATGCAATGGAAATTTCGGACTTTGAACGTCGACATGTCCAATCCTTTGGTGGCCCATGATACGGTCTATGCCGGGACCGGCAACGTGGCTTTTAATTTTCCTGCCCTTATGACATTTGCTGCTGGACAACCCACCGTACGCGGCGGAGGATACGGTGGCGTCTATGCCCTAAATGCCCAGACCGGCCAACTGCGTTGGTTCCACCCACTATCCGGCGAGCAAATGCCAACGCCCGCGCTATACCGAGGGACACTTTATTTTGCCAATGGTAATGGCTATTTCTATGCTCTGTCCGCTGCAACGGGCAAAACCCAGTGGAAACTTTTACTCGGCGGGTTTGACAGCATGTCTTCGACCACCATTTGGACTAATCCCCTAACCCACCAAAGTTATGCCATTTTAGGAACGACCGAACCCAACGTGCTCAACGCCATTAATTTAAGCACACACCGACTGGCTTGGACATTAACGGTGCCGGGCATTACCCTGACCGGCATGGGTGACTCGACTCCGACCTATTCCCGAACAGCCAATATGTTAATTGAATCGGAATCGGTTCGCATGGAGTCAGGCAGCAACGGACAAACCAGCAATTTCGGCGTATACGGTATCAATCCCCAAACTGGCGCCGTCGTATGGCAAGATTCCTTGGGCCGGGGCTCGGTCCCTGCAGCGTACCGGGGAGCGGTATCGACGTCGCACAACGGCATCGTTTATGTGTCCGATACCGCCACAAGCACCTTATTTGCCATTAACGCGAAGACGGGAACTGTTCTTTGGCACAGCGCAATCCCTAACGTCCTCTCCGCAGGAGCGGGAAGAGGCGCCCCCACCTACGCGGACGGTATCATTTGGATTGCGACGGCGCAGAACATCAACGCTTTTAATGCGCGCACGGGAGATCTTTTAAACAGCTACCATGTCGGAGGGCGTTTCGGCATCGTTAATCCTGTCATCGCCGGAGGAACCATGTACATTGACAATAGCTATGACTGGATTATGGCCATTCCCTTGAAAAAAATCGTGCCTCAATTACGTCTGTAAAACTACGGTCATGACCACAGCGTACCCGTAAGTGCGCTACGGTCATGACCCCTACAGGCCTCCTTGTCGCCGTTACGGCACCAACACGGCTCTGCCTATAATTTCTCCCCGGTCCAACATCTTGAGAACATCTGGAGCATCCGCCAATGGGTATTGTTGTGCGGAAATCGATACACGGCCTTGCCGATGCAGTTCCATCAGCTCAACTAACTCATTGTAGGTCCCTACCAAATTACCTACGATATTAATTTCCCGATTTACAAAATCTAGCGTTGGTGTCGACACCTGGCCGCCATATCCAATGACCGAATAGGTGCCTCCTTTCGCCAGCATAGAAGGCGCCACGGCAGGGGTGCAATGTTCTCCCACAAAATCGAAGACAACATCCGCACCACGGGGAGCAATTCCTACGACATCTTTTAGCCCCCCATCCGAACCCGCCAACACCCCATAATGCGCTCCCAATCTCTCGGCAAAGGCCAGGCGCGCTTTGTGCGTGTCGACCGCAATAATCGTAGCCGGCGTCAAGGCCCGAAGAATTTGGATAGCAAAATGGCCCAACCCTCCAATACCAATAACGACCACAAAGCTCCCAGGATAGAGCAATGGCACAAGTTTCTTCACCGCATGGTAAGCGGTAATACCGGCATCTGCAAATGGCGCTAACGCGACGGGATCAATATCTGGCGACAAAGGAACCACGGCGCGCACCGACGTTTTCATATACTCAGCATAACCGCCATCGGTCCCATCAAGTCCCGGAAAGCGTCCCGCTATGCAATGCATATCCTGTCCAGCCCGGCAAGCGGGACAAAGACCACAAGACATCAACGGATGCAAAATAACCGGATCACCCGGTTTCAAATGCTTCACCCCAGATCCCACTTGCTCTACCCATCCTGCATTCTCATGTCCAATCGTATAGGGCAAGACAGGATCCGCCAACGCATCTTTCCATACCCCTTCAAGAATATGGAGGTCCGTTCGGCACACTCCAGCTCCACCGACTTTAATAATGACATCGGTTGGATCTGTAATTTGGGGGTCTGCGACATCATCAATCATAATCGGTTCGTTATATCCATGGATACGAGCGGCTTTCATCAGTTTCACGGCGTAAGACCCTAACGTTCAAACCAGGACCTTCCCGCCAATTCCCCCCTTCTCTTCCTTTTGAAGTGAACACCTCGGCGCTGGCGTTTTTCGGTGTGGAATATGAAGCACGCCCTAAATGCTTAATGTTACGGATATTATAGACTATTTCACTAATGAGGGTATCCGTATTTTGGGATTGATCGGCTGTTGCCGTCTCTTGGTTTAACTAAGAGGGCTTCGGGTGATCTGACCGGAGTGATGTGTAAGGCGGCACAACCCGTTAAAGTGATTGTGGTGTGGATGTCTTGCGCAGAACGCTAACGCCGACAAGAATAGCTCAGCGGTCACTTTCCACCATAAGTTCCTCCAATCGCTGCGTAATATCCGTTCGCATAGCCCCATGGAGTGCATCCGTATATTATGTGATCGGCATTTGCCACATTTCGGCGGGGTATCGCCGCACCGGACGCCGTCTCCGCTCTTTAGGTTCCCATGCGTACCGAGGAATCACGTGAGCATGAAGGAATTCATCGGAGTTCCCGTAAATCGCGTAATTCATGCGCCAAGGCTGGCACACATCGGCCACCGCTTGGCCTAAGAGAGCCATGTCCGCTAAGTATTGGTTGCGGTCCGCCACTCATAGGTCTTCGAGCGCATGCACCTTGGGATAGGCCAACAACACACAATACCCCGGCAGGAACTGCGTATCACCGATGACCACATATCCGCTTTCCATTCGGGCCATAACCATTGGATTCTCCCCGCGTTCTATCGCTCCAAATCGGTCTTTCTTCCATTCATCGTGCATCCATAATCAACTCTTTCATCAAAATATAGCGCAGCGGATACGTCGGCCTTTAGGCCGGAGATGAGCCGCGTAGGCGCCCCCCCTTCTCCATGGCCCATAATCCCCATAAAATGTGACCATTCGGTGGACAAGAATGGCCCAAGAGTCCCTGTGTGTTACACCGCGAAATTGATACGCTGACACTACTGGGCGGATCCTTAATGTGTAGACGCCCCGCAAAACGAAAGGAGAATTGAAAATGGCCGATCAAACTTCTAAGGCAGAATCTGCAGTTATCGGTATTTATGATACCCACGAATTGGCTGACCAGGCAGTCAAAGAATTGCAACATGCGGGATTTGATATGAAGAAGCTCTCGATTATTGGCAAAGGTTATCACAGCGAAGAGCAGCCCATTGGCTATTACACCACGGGCAAGAAAATGGAAGTCTGGGGAGGCATTGGCGCCAGCTGGGGTGCCTTATGGGGAGGGTTTTGGGGTCTATTAATGGGTGCTGGTTTTTTCATGATTCCAGGGGTTGGGCCCGTTTTAGCCGCTGGCCCATTGGTCGGTCTCGTCGTGGGAGCATTGGAGGGTGGTGTGGTAGTCGGAGGGCTCAGCGCGCTGGGCGCCGCTTTATTCAATATCGGCGTACCCAAAGATCGCATCGTTCGCTATGAGAGCGCGATCAAAGCGGATAAATTCGTTTTGATTGTTCATGGCTCGGATGACGATGTGGCTCGTGCCAAAAAAATCATTGACCAAGCCCATGCCACCGAAAGCAGCATCTACTCCGCATCATAAAAGACGCGCAGGAGGGACCAAAACGCGAGTTCCCTCCTGCCACTTCCATGTCATTACGGAAGAATATGGGCCTCAACATCCTGAGACGAAGGGACAGCCGTAGCCCCCAGGTTCTTTGGAACAGGGTTAACATCAAAGGTCACCACAAACCATCCGCGATTCGTAAACGCCTCAATAATTGTCCATTGAATCTTTCCTAGTGCCCATAAGTTCCCATCGCGAAACACCACGTCTGAAATTGGTTGTCCGACTAAAATCGTTCCAGGTCCCTCTTGCAACTGGTAGCCTGCAGGCAGCATCACCTTAGGCGCTAACGATTGTTGAGGGGAATAGGCGTGAAATGCCGTATACAGGACGGGGCCGTGTGATTTTACCGAATAGACCGGCACGGTATATTGCGTTCCGACTGCCACCACGTCAATTTCATGTGGATCACTCTGTTGGAAAGACTTAAGACCCATAGTTTCCGTGAATAACGTCGGAATATAAAGCGATTGAAACCCCGGATCTTGCTCGGCTATATTTCCATGCAACTCTTGGTTTATGGTGACAGGATTAGAACTATTGAATGTTGTGCCCGCCCCACGCAGAATATCGTCACGAATCCCCCTAAAGCGCGACGGATAAGCCAGGTGGCGAATCGTATCGACCATAAGGAGCACTGGATTATTGCGCGTCGTGGTGCCTTGATAATACCAGGGAAAAGACTGCTGAGGTCCAAAAATCTGACGCGCGGCACCTGTAGAAGAACTTGTCAAATGAGGAAGCCCCGTCGAGAGTCCTTGAACCACAAATTTCGGCACGTCACGGCGAACGGCTAAAGGAATGGCCGGCTTTAACAGGCGCGTCGGTGACAAAACAATCTTCGCACTTACGCCCCCCGAATATTTATTATCATTGCTCGGATGCGCTTCATGAAGTGCAGGCGCTGATGCCAACGCGGCCTGTTGACCACATCCTGTAAGCAGTCCCGCAAGTCCCAGCCCCAATCCCATACCAACCCACCGACTAATGCCCACGCGGTGAGTCCTCGACTTCGTCCTATGCATCATGGTGCGATTCCTTTCTGGCTGCGCCATGCCATGAGGTCATCCCACCGCCGCCGTATCCCGTCGTCCGCTTCATCCATGGCTCGTGCTTTTTGATAGAGACTAGCAGCTTTATCTGGCTGCGGTAGCGCCCACCGAAAAACCGGGTTATATTGATCGCCCCACCAAATGAGAGGCCATGGGTCATTGGGATAACGGTGGTGCAATGCCGCAAAAACCTCATCCCCCGCAACGAAATTGCCCATGAGGAATAACGCATCGCCTCGAGCGGCTTGTAAAGACGCTTCCTCTTCCGAGACCCAATCTTTAAACCGGACAAGAACGCCGTCAATAAAATTTAGGCAACGCCCCGCTATCTTGCGGTCGGTATACATCGCATTATGCAAGAGATCATGATAATCTGAAAGCCACACGCGAAGCTTGCTACGAAGCGCAGGAACGGCTGTCAACTGGGTGACATTTTGTTGCTGGATGACTTGCCAGATCTCTTCTCCGGTGTCTATTGATTGGGTGATTTGACCCCTTTCAGCCATGGCCAGAGCTTGGTCTAATAATTCCGCAAGCCCACGTCTTTGGCCCTTCACGTGTTCCAGATCCTGATCAATACAACACTTCTTATACTTCTTTCCACTGCCACAAGGGCAGGGATCATTGCGTCCCGTTGTCAATGCCCATCCTCCACTACGATCTGTTGTTGATGATTTCCCCATCTTGTCATTAATCATATCATGCCTGTGCTCGACCATTTTCCCGAAACTCCAAGCACATGCCCACTAAGCCACTCGTGTACGTTTCGGCAGCCATGGGAACCCCGTGAGCCGCTGAATCCCCCGGCATGTGGTTTATGACCCATAGTGAGACACCTTCAAGAGACCTTTAAGGAACGCGATGCAATGCGTTGTCATCAGAACAAGGTGGTGGTGTGTGGGCATATGCAGTGCGGTTGGGCTCAACCTAATCTTCCCACAATCTTCACCCTCTAATCGCCTAGTCTTAATGCCCAACTGATACATTTGCTTCGTCACACAAGCTGATGAGAAAGGAGAATACCATTGTGGCGCAGCATTGCTGGGTATGGGGACACCGCGGATATCCCTCGTGTTATCCAGAAAACACAGCTGCGGGTTTTGCCGCCGCTATTGCCGCAGGAGTCAATGGCATTGAAACCGATCTGCAATTGACCGCCGATGGCGAGGTAGTCCTTTTTCACGACACTCACTTAGAACGCGTCACGAACCTAAACGGCTTGGTCCGGTCGAAACGTTGGTCCGAACTTCAATTGGCGCGGGTTCGGCGGCCCAACGGCGACTTATCTACAGAAGGTCTCTTGCGCTTGGAAGATTTGTTTCGTTTGTTCGCCAAGACCACCCAGTATTGTTTGGAACTTAAGCCTGTAGAAGAGACTAGAAGGACGTTGGTGGAGCGTACGATCGAGACCCTTCAGCAAATGGGGATGACCTCACAGATTATGATCTCATCCTTTGACGTCGCCTCTTTGGAACTGCTAGCCACCCATATGCCCGATATTCCCCGAGCATTGGCTATTAGTCCCTTCGATGTCGATACGTGGCAACAGTCCATGTCCGCATGCTCTCCCCAGTGGGTGCATCTGCACTATCAGGATTGGGAGTCATGGCAAGCTCTTGGCGACAGCCGTGTCCATGCAGCATTGTGGGGATTTACCTCAAGCGATCAAATCTCTCTCACACTAAAAAATCAGTGGCCCGCCGCGCTCTTCGTGGATGACCCGCACTGGCCCTACGTGCCGAGGTTGGCCCCATGTTGAAAGAACACTCCGTGCGCGAAAGAACGCCATGGATCAACGCATCGTCTCTTGTGCGCTACGCCCATCGCACAAGGCTAGTAACGCCTTGGCTTATGCTTGCACCTGCCCTTCTTGGGCTGAGCGTCTTCGTCTTGCTTCCTACTGTGGCTATTGTCGGATTGAGCTTTACAAACTGGAACCTGATGACGCCTCATCCACACTGGGCAGGCGTTGCCAACTATCGATCGGTGCTCACCTCTTTCGACTTCTGGAACGCCATGCAACATACCGTGATCTATGCAGCAGCCGTGGCAATCGTCATTCTTCCAGCGAGTTTCGGACTGGCATGGCTCCTCAATTATCCTCTTCGAGGGCGCCATGTGTACCGCATGATTTTCTTTCTCCCCTATGTTATGCCCTTAGCTGCCAGTGGCATTGTGTTCAGCGGCCTGCTTTCGCCATCAAGCGGATTGATCAATATTCTACTGGGCCATCTGCACATTACCGGCCCCAATTGGTTAGGTTCCGTGCATTGGGCGTTAATAGCTGTCATCGCCGTCACAATCTGGGAATATGTAGGGTTTTATATGCTGCTCTTCTTAAGCGGGCTACAGCAGTTGAACCCTGCACTATCCGAAGCCGCCGCCATGGATGGCGCTGGCAGCTGGCCTCGGTTCTGGCACGTCATCTTACCCCAATTGATCCCCACGATCGTTTTTGCTGGGGTCATGGTGGTTATTCAGACCTTTCAGGCCTTTGACCAAATCTATGTCATGACTGCTGGAGGGCCTGTCACGGCAACAACCACCTTAGTGTATTACATCTATGAGCAAGGCTTTCAGTTTTTTAATGTCGGCCAAGCCTCTACAGCCTCTGTCTTGTTCGTCATGCTGGTCGGCGCTATTACGGTAATACAGTGGCGCGGAATGCATCGGTGGGGAGGCGACGGCTCATGAACGCACCTCGCAAACTGTGGCTGTGGCATGTCCCCCTTATTCTATTAAGCGCCATCATGTTGCTGCCTTTGTGGTGGATGGTTGTTGCGGCTTTTGATCCGATGCACGCCTTAATTGGGGGGCATCTCACGCTATGGCCCGTTACATGGAATTTGAAAAACTTTGTCGCCGCGTGGCGCAGCCAGCCCTTTGGGAGGTATTACGTAAATTCCATCGCCACGACCATTGGCATTGTGACTTTGCAAATTCTTACCTCGTCATTAGCGGCGTATGCCTTGGCTTTTCTGACATTCCGCGGAAAACGCATCATCTGGGGAATGACTTTGCTGGCCATGATGATTCCCGTGCAGGCCATCTTCATTCCAGACTACCTGATCTTGAGTCAATTGAATTGGATCAATACCTACCAAGCCTTAATTCTCCCCTTTGCGGCATCCGCCTTTGGTATCTTTTGGCTACACCAAGCAT
The DNA here is from genome assembly GCA_002951815.1 of Sulfobacillus thermotolerans. Classification (GTDB taxonomy): domain Bacteria; phylum Bacillota; class Sulfobacillia; order Sulfobacillales; family Sulfobacillaceae; genus Sulfobacillus; species Sulfobacillus thermotolerans. The sequence continues at coordinate 1,861,410 of CP019454.1, read as the reverse complement.
TTCGAAATGTACCACGGGCCCTCGTAGAAGCCATGATGATGGATGGTGCTTCGCCTCTTACGATTCTGTGGCAATTGATTTTGCCTAATACGCGCCCTGCCGTTATCACCCTAGCGGTTCTTAACACCGTCTTTCATTACGGATATCTATTCTGGCCGCTACTTGTCACCAACACGGCCGCTTACCGCGTGTTGCCTTTAGGTCTATCCTATTTTGTTGCGCAGCAAAGCGGATTCATGCAATGGAATCTGATGATGGCAGCGGTCTTAATGACGGTCTTACCCATGATGGTTTTATTTGCTTTAGCCCAGCGCTATTTGCGAGCCGGCGTGATGCACTACGGAATCCGCGGATAGTCGCCAACCTTACTTAAAAAGGAGAACACTGATGACAACCTTTGTAAAAGCCACTTCCCTTGCTATTCTCTCCAGCGCTCTACTTGCCGGATGTGGCACTAGTACGGCTAGTGCGCCCCAACCAATACAAGCCACCGCCGCGCATCCGACGACCGTTGTCTTCTGGTATGGTCTTGGGGGCTCACTGGGTCAACAGGTGCAAACCATGGTTGCCGAGTTTAATCGCAGCCATCCTTTGATTCACGTCGAAGCCGACTATGAAGGGAGTTATAGCGACAGTGGTCCGTTACAACAGAAATTGCTCGCCGCCATCGTCGCCCATCGACCACCCGACGTGGCGCAGATTGAAGTCCATTCCATGCCGGTATTTGCCGCTACCGGGGCACTAGCCCCCTTAAATCAGGACATTAGCCGCTCATCCATTGACGGGCCCTCTCACTACTTGCCCGGGATGGCGGTCACCACAACGATTCATGGTACGATTTATGGCGTGCCATTCAACCGTAGCGTTCCCCTGATCATTTATAACGAGACGTTGTTCAAAAAAGCTGGCATTACCCAACCCCCAGCCACGTGGCCTGAGCTCATCCATGATGCCCAACTGTTGACCCAACATGACGGCAGCCAAAGCGTTTACGGATTTGCCCCACTGGCAAATTGGTGGCCATGGGAATCCCAAGTTTGGTCCGCGGGCGGTCACATTATGAATAAATCCCTAACCCAGGCCACTTTCGACAGCCCTTCTGGCGAAAAGGTCACCAAGGCACTGGCAGCGCTAATCCATGCAGGCGATGCTGAAGCCTTTCCCGGATCGGAAGGATGGGACAATACCATGACCGCATTCTATCAAGGCAAAGTGGCGATGATGGAAGATTCGTCGGGAGACCTCGGGTATGACGCCCAACAAATTGGCAATAAGTTTGCATGGGGTGCTACCATGATGCCGAAAGATCCCGTCGAAGCCGTGCCCCCAGGGGGAGCCGATGCGGTGATTTTCAAAAACTCTTCCAAACAAGTCGCTAGCGCAGCATGGACCTTCATTCAGTGGTGGACAGCACCTGCCCAAACCATGGCCTGGTCGGAGGCCACAGGATACCTCCCAGTACAGCAAGCCGTCTTATCCAACGCCAAATATCAGCAGTTTTTGGCCACCCATCCTCAGAATAAGGTGGCATTAGCCGAATTAGCGTATCAAAAGCAGCCCCCGCAGTCCCCTCACTACTTGGCCTTGCTCCAATATGTCCAAGATGCCATGCAGTCGGCATACTTTACCAATACCTCCGTGGCCCATGCCATGAAGACGGCCGCGCAACAAACCAATGCCGTAGTGTCTGGCCAGTAGACCCCCTTCTTGGACCGCAATGAACGAGCGCCAAGGGCAACACCCTTGGCGCTTGTTATATAATTTTTGCGTTCTATGTAACGGTGAATTCTTTATACATTTTCACCCCTATCGGCTGACGATTAGTCCATGGATTCCGCCGTCGGAACAAATAGGGTTGGCACTGGCGCATGCATGAAGACATAACGCGCGACGCTTCCCATCCACAAATCGGCTGAAGGGGTACGCGTTTTCTTTCCCATCACTACCATGCTAGCGTGAACATCTTCCAAGAAGCGTACCATCGTTGGCCCTGGCTCCCCTTCTAAGACCGAGGACTCGCACCGAAATCGGTGCTCATCCAATAATGCCTGCGCACGGCGGTGTTGCCGTGACCAAAAGAGACGGTCTGTTTCCGCCACCTCTTCGGCCCTAACCTTTGGGGGAATAATGGTAATGAGATGAATGCCTGTGCCTGAAGCCACAAAGCGGTTAATCCATGCAGCACCTTTGAGCGCCGTTACCGAGCCATCAATAGCCCACACCACAGGTCCCCTCTGTGTCGCCTGATGCGAAGACACCTCGTCAGACGCCCGAACGCCCGACACCACCGCGACTAAATCCCCTAACCAATAATGGCGAGTTATTGTTCCAATGCCTAAGTGTGCAGCCTCCCAGCTCAGCTCATCGGCCGTAGGCGCGTGTTGTAACGAGACACCAAGCCATTGATAAGGCACGAGCGCATCGTTCGACAAATTGGCCGTGATGGCATCAAGACCCCTGCGTGCCAACGCCCCCAACGACGTCACCGGCTGCACCATTTCTAAAATGGTCAATCTGCCTCCCACTTTTAGAACACGCACCATTTCTTTCAGACCCTCAAGCCAATCACTCATATTACGTAAAGAAAATTGTGCCGTCACCCGATCGAACGTTTGGTCGGCAAAGGGCAGGTGTTCTGCCGCGCCTAGCACCCACTCGACTGGGGCGCTCTCAGGATCGGGGACTATCTTACGAGCCACGCCCAGCATTGCCTCAGCCGGATCCAAACCCACGACACGCGAAGTCGGCCCCGCAGCTTTCGCCATCAGACGCGTCGCGGTGCCTGTTCCACAGCCCACGTCTAATATGTTAAGACCAGGACCCAGACGCATCTGATCCACGGCAAAATGATGCCACGCGCGAATTCCTTCTCCCGATAACAGATTGCTCCACCGGTCATAATGGCTGGCAATTTCATTAAAAAGCTCTGGCGTCTCTCCCATTTGCATATCCCCCAGCGCGTAATCGCCTTGCAATGATATTCATTGTACACAGGCCTCTCTCTCATCTGCACGGCCTGATGACCTATACATACGGGCCCTCATGGACCGAAAATACATGACCTCATCCCCGGTTACGACAAAACGTAACCCCCCACCACGCACGGCGTTTTATAATCAGCAGAACGATTCGCCTGAAAGGAGTAAACTCCATGAAAACCCACGTCCTTTGGATGACCGCAGCAGGTCTCGCAGCCCTTTTAACAGGGTGTGGCAATCAACCCGCCGCGTCTCCTCCTGTTTCAACCTCCATACCTGCGAAGACGTTTCCTATCTCACCCGATCACCTCGTCCTCTCTCCGAGCCATGGAGCCCCCGGCGCGATGATTACCGCATACGGCAACCTGCCTCATTTGGCACACGATACGCGCTTACCGAACGAAACGGCAAATGTTGTTATCGGTTCTTGGACTGAAGGACTCCAAGAGCAAGGGTTACCCGTCACGTGGTCGAAAGCCCATCCGGGTTATTTCTTCGTCCGCTTCCGCATGCCCGCCGTCCCTTGGATCACCCCGCATGGGGCTCATCCCCTAAAAGATGGTCCCGTAAGCATCGGTATTCAGTGTCTTGGTGAACCCGTGCAAGGCTGCGGTCTCAAGGCTCCCACCATGCAGGCCACGTTTGACTTCACAGGACCTATCCCCAAGGCGCCTTCTCATGCCGTGTTGCACCTTCATCCCGATCACGGCGCCGCTGGTACCGTGATCCACGTATCTGGGTGGGCACCTCTGACCACCGTTATTGGCGAACCCTTTGGCTATGAACTGGACTGGCAAGAACCTGGCAAGCGTGCCGTTGTTGGCCAACTCGGTCAAGTCAAACAGCAGTGGAATGGCGATCTCACGGGGACCTTTCAGGTACCAGCGTTTTTGCCGTCCATGGGCGAGCTGTCCGCAGGTCCCGCAACTCTTGATCTCGCCTATGTCTTTACGAGCAATCCTCAGTCGTCCCTAGGCCCATTGCATTCTTCAAGAGGGGCGGGATTTATCACAATAGCACCAACCCAGTTTGTGGACACATCGTCTCCTGAGTGGTCGAATCTTACCATAATTCCTCGCCACATCGCTTCGAACCAAAACGGTCTCTCTTTTGCTGCGCCAACGCCCTTAGCCGTCAACGGTCAACATCTCGTGATCCAAAGCGCTTATCATGGCCCTTTGTGGCAATCATACAATGGCGGACAAAGTTGGCAACCATTGTCACTCCAACCTCTGATTCCCTTAAGTAATGCAGCCGGTTTCCCCGCGGTTTGGCCGGGTAACTCCACGAGCGTTCAAGCCACCTCCATTACCTTGGATCCGGCCTATCCTCACAGTCTGTTTGTCGCCTTTAGCGGGGTCTTAAAAAAGTATGATCAGGCGCCGCCCGTCTACAATCTTCCCGCTTTCTCGACCAACGCAGGAGGTAGTTGGCAACTCGTCCCCGTTCCCTCTGGCATGGTTTTAGGCGACTTTGGCGGATTCTATCACACATCGCAAGCGGTCTATGCGCTTTTTTCCAACGGCTCCTTAACAGAGACCGAAGAAACGTCTAATGGCGGTCAAAGCTGGTCTCAACAATCGTTGAGCGCTGCAGTGAATCATGCCACACTCATTTGGGGAGCGGTGCCCAACCAAAACAACGGGCAAATGGGAGGCTTTTCACCCCAGTTGGTCCTTTATAAAAATAACCAAGGCGACTGGACACCTACTGCCCATGTTGGCTTATTAGAAGGGCCCTCAGATCTTGTCCGTTTGCCTCACCATCAAGCTCTGCTGGTCTCTAGTAGCACTTCCTATCCCGTGCAATTTAGCCGCAATGGCGGAAAAACATGGCAGAACATTCAATTGCCAACACCTCCTGGCGCCACAACCCAACAAAGTCCATACCAGACTTTGCAACTGTTGCCCAGCGGTTCTTTGCTCGCCGATGTGATTGAAAGTCAAGGACCCAACGCCTGGTTTGTGCTCCCTCCTCATGCTCAACAGTGGCAGCCGGTACCAGTGGCTCTGCCGCAAAATACCCCCATCACCGTCGGCAATAAAGGAATTTGGTGGAATAGCAGCAGTGCTGAAAGCCCACAAGCTCTTCCAATCATTCATCACGTGTTGGACAAAGATCTGTAACCGCACGTGCCGCGATGTACCCTCCCACTTCGCCTGAGTTAAGCGGTGGGTGGGCCATTGGGAAAACCGCGCACCTAAACCATCAACCGGTATTTCGCTAGGCGAAGCGCCTTTTCTTACGGGGGCTTCACCTAGCGAAACCCTTGTCCCCTAATTCTCATCATCTGAAATTTTGTCGGTTGAACCAGCAAACATTCTTCGTATAATGAAGTCAGAACCATTGGTTTTTTCATTCAGTTTTAATCATTGGGAAAGAGGGGCTTGTCGTGAGTAACTCGACGATTCACAGCCTATCCCGTGGGTTGCGCTTACTGGATTACATCGCCCAATATCCGGAAGGCGTGACCGTAAAGTGGCTCAGCGCGGCAACGGGTATTCCTTTGGGAACGTGCTATCACCTCATCAAAACCATGGTTGAGGAAGGCTACGTCGAAAAAGACAAGATAACCCTACTCTACAAACTGTCCTACAAAATAGCCTATTTGTATAATCAAATGCGTCCTGCGTTAACGGTCCCCGACGCTATACGGTCTCTCTCCCACGAAATCGTTGCGGACTTGCAAGAGACCACGTACGTTGCGAAGTGGGAACATGAAGAGGTCATTATAGAACATATTGCCGAAGGCAATCAGGCGGTAAAAGTGCGCGCCTTATATGTCGGATACCGCGACCACGCCTTTGTCCACGCACTGGGCAAAGCCATTCTATCAGCGTTACCGCCACGCGTTTTGGCTCGCTATCGACAGACTCACTTCCCAGTGGCCCGCACCGCTCGCTCCCATGCCACCGACGAACAGATTGTGCGCGAATTGCAAATTACCGCCGAAAGAGGGTATAGCCTCGACGTTGGAGAGTGGGAAGACGGCGTGTGTTGTTGCATTGGCGCTCCCATTTTCCAGTACGACGGCACGATTTGGGGCGCAGTCGCCATCTCGATGCCAGAAAGCCGCTACGATCCCCGGTCGGAAGATACCGTACACTACCTCAAAAAATACGCGCAAGCCATGTCTAAATATTTAGGCCAACCACAATCGAGCCGTTCGTCAGTGCCGTTCTTATCTGGTCCATAGTTGCATAGAAACCCAAGAGATCCGTGATTGCAAATACCAAGGGGGGATTAATATTGGACGCACCGGTTGAGATGTACCGCATGATGTGCCTGATTCGTCAATATGAAAACCGAATGGCGGAAGTGTATGCCGAGGGCAAAAGCCCGCTATTTAGTATCGCCGCGGGCCCTGTTCCCGGTGAAATGCATCTGGCCGCCGGACAAGAACCAGTAGCCGTAGGCGTGATCCACCATCTCCGTGAAGAGGATGTCGTCACAGCCCCACACAGGCCACATCATTTCGCGATCGCCAAACATGTCGATCTCAGGCGCATGACCGCGGAAATTTTTGGCCGCACAGACGGATTATCCCATGGAAAAGGCGGGCACATGCATCTGTTTGACCCGCGGGTACACTTTAGTTGTTCCGGCATTGTCGGTGCTAGTTTTCCGCCAGCCGTAGGCGCTGCCCTTGCTTTTCGCCACCGGGGGCAAGACCACGTTGCGGTCGCTTTTGCTGGTGAAGGTGCTGCAAATCAAGGAACCTTTCACGAAAGTTTAAACCTTGCCGCGACGTGGAAAGCTCCTGTGATTTTCGTTATTGAGGACAACCACTACGCGATTTCCGTTGCTAAAGACACCTCTACCGCCATCGCCAAAAACAGTGACCGGGCTGGGGCGTACGGCATTCCCGGCGTTTTTATCCGTGGCAATGATGTGTTGGCGATTTCCGAAGCAGCCAGTGAAGCCATCGCCCGGGCCCGCGCCGGTAAAGGCCCTAGCCTCTTAGAGATTGAAACCACACGATTTTTTGGGCATTTTCAAGGTGACGCCGAAGCCTATTTGCATCCTGGCGAAAAAGATACATGGCGTGCGCTCGATCCTATTCCGCGATTTCGCGACAGCCTATTCGCCCAACGCTTGTTAACAGCCGATCAAGATGTGGCCATTCAACAAGAGGTAGCAGAGCTTGTCGAGGACGCTATAGCCTTCGCCCGTGAGTCACCCGAGCCCCAGCCAGCCGACGCTTTAACGGATGTTTTCGCTTAAGTGACAAGGGGGAAATGTGACAATGACGACAACCATACGAAAATTAACCATGGCACGCGCTATTAGTGAGGCCATCGCCCAAGAGATGGCACGAGACCCCAATGTCCTCGTTTGGGGCGAAGACGTAGGCGTATACGGAGGCATCTTTGGCGCAACGCAGGGATTGTATCAGAAATTTGGACAAGACCGAGTGATTGACACCCCTATCTCCGAAAGCGCGTTTATTGGCGCCGCCATCGGGGCAAGCGCTGAAGGATTACGGCCCATTGTGGAGCTAATGTTCGTTGATTTCTTCGGCGTGGCGATGGACCAAATCTATAATCATTTGGCGAAAAATCACTATATGTCAGGAGGCAGCGTGACTCTGCCGGTTGTGCTCATGACCGCTATTGGGGGCGGCTACAGCGACGCCGCCCAACACAGCCAGACACTCTATAGCCTTTTTGCCCATGTCCCCGGCTTGAAAATCGTAGTCCCCTCCAATGCCTACGATGCGAAGGGGCTCATGACCACAGCCATTCGAGACAATAACCCTGTTATGTATTTTTTTCACAAAGGTCTACTCGGATTGGGTTGGATGCCCTCTGATGATTGGGCGGAAGTCCACGTGCCTGAAGAGGCTTATACCATCCCCTTTGGACAAGCCGCTAATATCGGGGAGGGTACGGACATTAGTATCATTACTATCGGAGCTATGGTCCCCAAAGCCTCTAAAGTACGAGAACAGCTCAGGCAAGAAGGGATTTCCGTTGAAGTTCTCGACCTACGAACACTCGTCCCCTTAGACAAACAAGCCATTATCCAAACGGCGAAGAAAACTCACCGCGTTCTTATTGTAGATGAGGATTACCGGTCATTTGGCATGAGCGGAGAAGTAGCCGCGATTTTGGCCGAAGACGCGCTTGACTACTTGGAATGCCCTGTCCGGCGGCTCGCCATCCCAGACGTTCCCATCCCGTATAGCCGTCCCCTCGAGCAATTTACTATTCCCTCCACAACACGCATTGCAGACACGGTGCGTGCCATGATGGACTAAATATCTCAATTCAGGCTTGGCCCGAAAGGTAGATGATGAGTGTGGACAGCATGGATATCACAGTCAACTTTAGCGATCAACACGACGCGGAAGCGGTTCTGGTTCACTGGGTGTATGATGAGGGAGCCTTTGTGCACGCGGGCGATATGGTGGCGGAAGCTATGGTAGACAAAGTTACCTTGGAAATTGAGGCACCTACCGATGGCTTCTTGGTTCCTCTTCTCGCCGCGAATGAGGTATTTCGATCGGGCCAAACGATCGGACACCTCACCGCTTCTAAAAGCGACGTTTCCTCTGCTATGCGAGATAGCAGTCCTGGAGAGAAACAAGAAGAATTAGCCCGTGACCCCTTCATCCCAGCGCCTCCCGCGGTTCGCCGCTACGCCGAGGAAAAGGGCGTTCCCTTAGCCGAGGTTCGCCCCCGTACACCTGGCAAGCGTCTAAGCTTGGCCGATGTCGACCAATGGCTTCTCGAACACCAACGCCCACCAACCCTACCCTATTCCCCCTTTCGCCAAGCCTTAATTGAACACTTGACAGACCCCGGCGCTTTGCCAACAACGCTGCATCGACGCATGGCTCGGGGCATGCCAGCCGCTGAAGTTCTCCCTCAGATAGCATGGGCGCTCACGCAAACCCTCCCCCAATTCCCACGCCTTCACGGGTGGGCTGATGCCCAGGGATACACCAGCGCTCAAGAACTCTTGCTGGGCATTGCTTCCCAAACAAGCCAAGGGCTGTTGGTGCCTGTACTCCGTCAACAAAACAGCCTCGATGCATGGAACAAGGCGTTTAGCACCTTACGCACAGCTATACGCAATCAAACGCTTAACAGCCTTGACTTCTCCCCGCCGTCTTTTGTTATCAGCAATTTAGGGGCACGCCAGATCGAATACTTTACGCCCCGACTTATGAGCCCCACCATCGCCATTCTTGGAATAGGCGCGGTCGACAGCTCCGTTCCCGTCTCCTTAACCTTCGACCACCGAGCCGTGGACGGAGCCGAAGCCGCTGAGTTTTTAATGGCGCTTGATAAAGCCTTAACAGCGATCTGACAATGACATCAAAAACTGCTTGCGTGACGAGCCAGCGGTACGTGTCGATCAAGCGCCTGCCGCCGGCTCGTCATGAATGTGTTAGCCGTCAACGTCGCTGCCCTGTGCAAAGAAACAGGCCAAAGATTTTGGGTTGCCTGTTTTTTCAACATTAGCAATTAATTGATTGTGAAATTAATAAAGCCTCAAATCGATGTTATTCTAAATTGTGATATCTCGCATTGAAATACAGCCCATCAGCACATGATCCAGCATAAGCGCCAACAATTCAATGCGGTTTGAGGTAACAAATAAGTAGATCGGGCACTGATGAATCCTAGAAAACCTTGTATGGCGAGCTCGACGTCTCAAAGCCGACCCACCGGTCGAACCTCTTTGTGGCTTTTGGCATTTGAAAACAAAGAACCAAGCTCCATGCGATGGGCCACGCCGCCTTCTGGAACTCAAAGAGGGAAATGCAAGCCTTGCTCCTAGTCACCAACTGCTTAGCGCTGGACTGTCAGACGTTCCCTCAAACATGATACTGTCAGTTCGAGGGAACGTCCTGGTCTTCAATTTTACGCCCGCTGTCCCTAATCACGCAGCGGTATGGTTTTCCCTGGATTCAAGAGATTGTGCGGGTCCAGCGCATCTTTAATAAGCCAATACAGTGCACTGGATTCCCCCCGTTCTTCGCGTAAAAAGCGTGTTTTCCCCATTCCAATGCCGTGTTCCCCTGTACACGTTCCCCCTTGCTCCCATGCATACCGAATGACCGCCTCATTGACCGCTCGCGCTTGATCCAGCTGGTGTGGATCCTCTGGGTTAATCCCCATCACAATATGATAATTGCCATCGCCGACATGCCCTAAGACCGCCCCTTGAATCCCCATACGATTTAATGTCTCCCGAGCATGTCGCAAGGCTCGTGGCAAAGCCGATAGGGGAACAGCAGTATCGGTTGTAAAAGGATGGCTTCCTCCAGATGCTGCCAAAATATCCAAAGCGGCTTTGTGCCGGGCATGCCATAAGGCTTGGCGACGATCGGCATCCCATTCCACAGTCCAGTCGCTCGTGCCATGATCAGAAGCCACACTTCGGCACGTCTCCAAGTCTTCTAAGAGCGCATTGTGGTGATTGCCTGCTAGTTCCAAGAATAACGTAGGCTGTTCAGGAAATTCGGTGCCTTCGACCACATTCACAGAATGAATCGTTTGTTCATCCATCAATTCCAGGCGATTAGCGGCCACCCCGTGCATAATCATCTCGGTCGCGGCTTCCCCTGCGTCTTCAATCGTGTTAAATACAGCGCGTGCCGCAACCGTCAGCTGAGGAATCGCATAGACCTTTAAGGTCAACTCCGTAAGGATCCCTAATGTTCCTTCTGCACCGACAAACAGGCTCGTCAGTTGATAACCCGCCGACGATTTCATCGTCGGACCTCCTAGACGCATAACGCGTCCATCGGCTAACACTACTTCAAGCCCCAACACATGCTGCCGCATCGCCCCATATCGTAAAGCCTCAGTGCCCGCTGCATTCGTGGAAGCCATTCCCCCGAGTGACGCGTCAGCTCCGGGATCCACGGGGAAAAACAATCCGTAAGGTCCCAAGATTTTATTTAACGCTTGTCGAGTAATACCTGGTTCCACCTGCACCACAAAGTCTTCGGGCCGAACAGCCACCACGCGATTCATGTTGGCAAAATCAATAGTAATACCGCTTTGTAAAGGGATCGTATGTCCTTCCACTCCCGTCCCCTGACCGTAGGCAATCACGGGAATTTGGTACCGATATGCCACCTGCATGATGCGACTGACTTGCCGCGCGTTCGTAGGAAATACCACGACATCGGGTTGATGGCCATGGTGATAGGAAAAGTCACGCGCATGTTGCGCTTTCACTGACTCGCCCGTGGACAAGCCATCGGGTCCGACAATCTCTATCAATTCGTCAATCCAAGTCACAATCTCAACTCCCTCAATTACAGCATGATTTCATCTATCATCAACCATTTCAGCAAAATATCAGGCCATCAAGCGTCCCAAGCGCCTCTGTATAGGCACTATAAGACAAATCCCTTATACTGTTTTGCAAGTAGTATATCGCACCATTAAAAGGGCAGGAGACCATTTGATGACCACCCAAGGTTCCTCGAACACCAGGCAAACTCAGCGTCTCCTCGTTGGCGTCTGGGCAGGACTCGCAGCGTTAGCGCCTGACGCTTTGTCTTCGATCGCCTACGGACCGCAAGAGATGATTATCCAATTGGAACCCGCAGGCCTTCGAGCCGAATGGTACATTTTGCCCCTGGGCTTCGTACTCATTTTCTTGCTCGGATTTCTTGTCTTCAGTTACCGACAAATTATCCAGTCCTATCCCAATGGTGGTGGCAGCTATGTGATTGGACAAGCCACATTTGGCAGTACTATTGGCATATTGGCAGGATCCTCATTAATTATCGACTATATCATGACAGTGGCCGTCAGTGTTACGGCAGGCGTAGACGCTCTAGTGTCCGCCTTCCCATCCCTTCAGCACGACATGGTGACCGCCGATGTCTTGATTATCGTAGCGATTATGGTGTTGAACCTTCAAGGCGTGCGAAAAACGGCACAGGTCTTAAGTCCCGTCACGTACCTGTTCATCGCCATGATCTTGATGATGGCGACAGTCGGACTGGTACATCCATTTCAGCCGATAGCCCCCCACCCCAAAATTTTTCCCTTGCCGTCGGCTTTGCCTTCGGTTGGCGTGCTAATGCTGTTGCGATCCTACACGTCAGGCTCGTCGGCGTTGACGGGCATCGAATCCGTGTCGAATGCCGTCCCGATATTTAAAGCGCCTTCGGCCAAATTTGCCAAAAGGACCGAAACATTATTAGGAATTTTCCTTGGCAGCATGTATGTCGGTGTTATTCTAGCAGCCTTAAGAGAACATGCGATGCCAACCGCACATATGACACTACTTCAACAAATCGCCCAAGAAACTTTTGGCCATGGCATATTCTTTTATCTGCTATCTTTCGTCACCATGGCTATTTTGGCTATTGGCGCTAATACAAGTTTTACCGGCTTACCTCAGTTAGCCAGTTTAATGTCATGGGATCAATGGATGCCGCGCATGTTTCTCTTTCGCAATGATCAAGACGTGTATCGCAATGGCATTTTTGTCTTGGGAGGAGTCGCGGCATTTCTTGTCCTCCTGTTTAATGGCAATATTAATCGTCTCATTCCCATGTACGCCATTGGTGTCTATCTCAGCTTCACCATCGCTCAAGTGAGTTTAATCAAGAAAGCCCTCACCGACCGAAGAGCAGGAAAGCCCACAGTCCAACTGCGCGTGTTGCCCTTCGTTGCGATCGGATCACTACTGACGATGGCCGTGGTGATTTCGTCGATTATCTCCAAGTTTCAAGGAGGTGCCTGGATAATTGTCATTGCTATCCCTCTGATGATGTGGGGCATGGTCTCCATTCGGCGACGATATCGAACCGTGGATCAAATCCTCTCCCTCGCCCAGCCTGTACACATTCCTCCAAGCCGACCCTCAGCGGTTCTCGTACCCGTCGACACATTAAATCAACTCACCGTACAAGCATTGCACACCGCCCAGTACCTCGCACCTCAAGTCATCGCGTTACACATCGCACCTAACGAAGCCGCCGAACAGGAATTTGCGGCGGTCTGGGCCCAGTCCGATACCCACGGTCCACTGCATTTGCAGACAACGTCCGTTCAAAACGCCTCGGTGATGGAATCTTTGATGGCCTATATTGAGGACTGGCAACAACAAAATCCCGGCCAAGTCTTATGGGTTATTCTCCCAATATTGACCAGCAAAAATCCATGGGAAGGCTTTCTCTATAACCAATTCGAGAGATCTCTCCATCAACAACTGGTATTCGGTCACAATATCATGGTCACAACGATGCCATTTCCCTTGCAACGACCCTCGTTGTAATTTCCCCCTAAGACCATTTCTGATATCCTCATGCGAATACGCTACAATAACCTTAACAATTAGCCCCAAAAGCTATATCATCCGGCAGGAGGAAAACCCGTGGCCCAAGAGATTTGGAAAACATTTACTGACATCACCCCGCAGTCCATCGTAGCCCACAGCCAAAAGCGGGGTGAACCCTCGTGGCTTACAGAGTTTCGCCTTTCAGCTCTCGCCACGCTCAATGCAGATCTCGTCACCCCTTATTGGCCTATCCAAGGTTTCAAAAACCAAACACCAATATGGCAGAGTCTGGTCAAACACACGCTGATGAAGCGGAAGTCGTTTACCAGCAATTAACAAAACGCTTAGCGCAGGATCAAATCATTTATGGGAACTTTTATGACGTCATGCGCACGCACCCGCAGTTACTGCACAAACTTTTGGGCCACATTCTTCCCCTCCAAGAAAGCGCGAGCAGTGCGCTTAATGCCGTGCTCTTCACCGGCGGTATGGTGTTATATGTCCCACCGGGAGTGACTTGCCCAGTGCCGGTCAGCTATTTTCGACCCCAGGGACACCCGGGTCAAATCGAGCGCCATCTCATTTGGCTAGACCGTGGTGCCCACGCGCAATTCATTGAAGGACGCCCCTCATTGGACTTTGCGCCGTCCCATCTCGTGCACACCGAAGTGCTCTTAGGAGCGAAGGCCACCTTCCAATACATTGCGGTGAAAAATTGGGCCCATACCGTATCCACTTGGGTAACAAAGCGGGTGGTATGTGAAGCGGAAAGTCAGCTCACATGGGTCGAAGGGCATTTTGGCGGGGCGAAGACTTATGAATCCACGCAAATTATTCTTCAGGGCACACAGGCCAGTACTCGGGTCATCACCTGTGCAGTAGCCGAAAGCGACCAACACATCATCTACCGACCCACAATTTATCATTTGGGATCACATACCGCATCGTCCTTATCGGTCCATGGATTCAGCAAAGATGGGCCTATGAGCATACAGGGCGGTATCTTTCTTGCACCAACGGCTACCCATGCCCGCCTTGAGCGCGATGTGTTGTCGACGGGCCCACAGGCCACGGCCACTGAGGAGAATGTCTGGCTCACTTTGCCTGACGTGATTACAGGTCCCTTATGGACAACTTCTACACCCTCCCTATCTTGGACCGCTGCCAAACCCTTGACCCAGCCGTTTGTGGACCAGTTGCCTCTAGAGTTCTCCATTGAGGCGGAACGGTTGCTACGCCAAAAACTAGGATCCGAGCCTTAAAATGTGTCCCCGAGGCTATTTTCCAATTGGTTACTCCCATCATCGATGATATAATGGCAACATTTCCAAATAATGTGTCCTCGCTATCACACAGACATGAAACCACACACGTTAATAGTGAAGGAGTGCAACAGATGCGAAAAGTCTTAGCCCTGACATCGTCATCCCTTTTACTCGGAGCACTTTTGGCCGGTTGCGGGACGAATGCAGCCCAATCTTCTAACTCCTCCACTGGTGCGGGCCACCCCATTCATGGAGGGACCGCGGTGATTGCGCTTACCAGCCAGCAATCCCCCAATTGGTTTTTCCCATTGCGGTCAGCGGTCACGGATACGGTAACCAACGAGCAAGTAGAACTCATGATGTATAAGCCCTTAATTGCCGTGAATGGCCATGATCAACTCGACTATCAGCGTTCCCTCGCGCAGTCTATTACTTGGAATGCGGCCGGGGATGTTTACACCATCAAGCTGAATCCGAAATGGCATTGGTCCAATGGCACACCGGTTACCGCAGCCGACGTCGTATTTTCCTGGAACGTCATGAAAGCGGCAAGCAATGCCAGTGCTCCTTGGACCTTTTGGGGTGAAGGCTTTGGAGGCTTCCCCAGCTTATGGCAAAGTGTCACCGCCAAAGGCCCATATACTGTCGTGGTAAAGATTGCTGCACCGCGCAACCCCGCATGGTTTGTGCGCAATGGACTAGGCCAAATCATTCCTGCTCCTGCGTCCGTCTGGGACAAATACCCCACCAACATGACCGAAGAACTGCACTATATCGCGTCATTGGCCAATTCACCGCTTAACTCCGTCTATCGTGTTGTCGATGGTCCCTACAAACTGAGTGCAATGTCGCCCAACAATTTCTGGACCTTTGTCCCCAACAAAGCCTATAGTGGGCATAAATCATGGCTGAGCAAGGTGATGTACCAATACGAATCGTCACCCTCTAGCGAGTTTGCAGCGCTCAAAACGGGAGCGATCAATGCAGGGTCGTTGCCGCCCTCCCTGATGACGTCAAAAGCTCAATTGACCAGCGACACCGAAGTCCCCGAATACGCCATTGGCTTTAACTACATTGTGCCTAACCAAAATACAGCCGCGCCCAACGGCATTGGCAAAGCCTTTCAACAGCTTCCCGTCAGACAGGCGTTGCAAATGGGGATCGATCAAAAAGCGATCATTCAAGATTTTTACCACGGCTATGCGGTAGCAGACGACACAACTTTGGCGCCATTGCCGCGTACACCATTTTTTAATCCAGCTCTAGCCAAATCGCCCTATGCTTTTAATCCAGCCGCTGGTAAAGCCCTATTGGAGAAAAACGGATGGCATGAAGTCGGGGGAGTCATGACGAAACACGGCATCCCACTCAAATTCACTTTAATTTACGCCTCTGGAAGCACTGCCGGAACCGACTTGGCCGAACTTCTTAAGAGTGATTGGGCCCAAGAAGGGATTAGTGTGAGTCTCTATGCAGAGCCATTCGACGAAGTCGTCACCCACGGCGCCGCAAATGCCTCAAGCTGGGCCATGATCGATTGGGATCAATCGGTGGGTGGTTGGACCTACGGTACCGGTTATCCAAGTGGCGGCGGATTATTTGCGTCGACAGGATCAGAAAATATGGGAAGCTACGACAATCAGCGCATGAACCAACTCATCCAAGCCACTTACGCTCCGGGTACGACAGCCCAGACCTTGCACAATCTTTACGCCTACGAGTCCTATGCCGCTCGGCAACTGCCGGTCTTATTCATTCCCGATCCGGCCGAAATCTTAGTGCATTCGAAAACATTACACGGGGTCTCGACGTACTTTGACCCGGCGGGGGCCCTATTTTTGCCGAATCACTGGTGGTTTTCCGCGACCCCTTGACATTGTGCAGTACAGGGGGCAACCATGTGCAGCCCTAGGCATGGTTGCCTCCTTTTCATCGAAAGTGTCTTAATCACTTATGTGACGAACAATCCGTCAGCGCGCTACTAATGCCTGCATTTCCTGATGCAATCCCGTATACATCGCCAATTCCGACGCAGCAATCATTTGCCCTGTTTCCAACATCATGCCGAGATCGGCAGGATCCCGAAACTGCTGCAAAATGCTACGACAGAGCTGGTAATGGCGGGGTTCATCCGTTTCCGCATGGACCCTCCAAAAGGTGAGATCAAACTCGTGATGTTGTTGATACCGCATATGCTCTAAGGAATGTCCAATGCGGCCCATGACTTCCCCAGCAAAAAATTCCGAACCCAAGCCCACCGCCGCCATGGCTTCCAACGGAGTCGAACGTCTAAAGAAATCAATAAAAAAGTCCGTAGCCTGAGCCACAACAGACGACATAGGTTCCGGCGGTAGCCCTTGGGCGTCAAGTGTCACGGTAGGGTCAACGGATAACAAAAAGGTCCGGTACAGTTCTTCATGGGATTTACCGGGCACACCTCGTCCCGCCTCATCCCATAAGTTATCGGCCAGAGGCATCCACCACTGCGGGTACGGCGCCATTGCCGAGATCGCCGCGCCTAACACCCGCGGAAAATGCCGACTATAATAGCCATATTGAATGGCAAAGTGACGCAATTGTATTGGGGTGTACTGTCCCGCTGCGAGCGCTTCAAAAAAAGGGCTGTTAAAAAAGGTTTGTTCCACCCATTCCCGCATAACTACTTCCAAGTCATCGAGCGTAGTCATTTGCTTCACAGACGCCGTCATGATTCCCACTCCATTCTCAGCCGTTCTTTTAGCACATCTTTGCCTAGGGTACAAAAAATTAAGAGCGCCGTAAAGCGATTAGGCGGTCATAAGGTCTACGACCAAATGACCTCTAAAGAGAGCCATTTGGTCGTAGACACCCCCTTGGACAAATCGCCATGATATGAACAAGCTCATACACCTAAGACAGCACAGGTCTCAACAAAGGGGCGTTCTATGGACACTACAAAGGGACTAACTACGAGCGAAGCGCAAGCGCTTCTTCGCCAATTCGGACCGAATCAAGTCAAAGAGGAAGCTCCGCACCCCATCCGGTTGTTTCTGATGAAATTTTGGGGACCAGTTCCGTGGATGCTGGAAGTCACGCTGATTCTCGAGGGCATTCTCCACAAAACTCCTGAAGCGCTGATTATCGCATTCCTCTTGGTGTTCAATGCCATTTTAGGGTTTACTCAAGAACGCCGGGCCCAAAGTGCTTTGGATCTCTTACGGACTCAGTTAAAAATTAATGCCCGCGTGTTAAGAGATGGCTCGTGGACCGAAATTCCCGCCGCCGATCTGGTTCCTGGAGACTATATTCATTTGCGCATGGGTGACTTTGCCCCGGCCGACACGCTTCTGGATACCGGATCCGTGCTGGTTGACCAATCGTCTCTGACCGGGGAAGCAGCACCGGTAGAACGCAGCGCGGGCAGCATCATCTATTCGGGTTCCATCTTACGCCGTGGTGAAGCGAGCGGAACCGTTCAAGCGACAGGGGCCCGGAGTTATTTCGGGAAAACCGCTGAGCTGGTGCGGGGCGCAGGGTCTAGGAGTCACCTTGAAGACCTCGTCATGGGCATTGTGCGCTACCTGGTCTTGCTTGATGGCATTCTCGTGGTGGGTATTTTAATTTACGCCACCGTGCACAGCATTGCTCTTGGCGATATTTTACCATTTGCCCTCATTTTGCTCGTCGCATCCGTTCCGGTCGCGCTCCCCGCCACGTTTACCCTAGCTACGGCCTTAGCCTCCTTAGATCTGGCACATCATGGGGTCTTAGTCACGCGTCTTGCCGCGATAGAAGAAGCATCGTCGATGGACGAGTTGTGTACAGACAAAACAGGAACCTTGACCCTCAATCAACTGACCCTGACGGCTATGCAACCTGCCCCAGGTGTCTTAGAATCGGACTTTGTTACCATGGCAGCCATCGCTTGTGATACCGCTACCCAGGATCCTTTAGATCTTGCAATTTTGCAAGCGGTTCAAGAGCAGCATCTTACCTTACCGCCCCGTCAAGACTTTATTCCCTTCGATCCTGCCACAAAGCGGTCGGAGGCCACGTTTATTCATAACGGTGTGCCGTGGAAAGCCATTAAAGGAGCCCCTCAGACCATTGCAGCTTTAACCGCACTGACCGACTGGCAAGACGCTGCCGAAAAACTGTCACAAACCGGTGCGCGGATTTTGGGGGTAGCAGCAGGCCCGGAACATTCTTTGACTTTTCAAGGATTTTTAGCGCTCTCCGATCCTCCAAGACCTGATGCCGCCCAAGCTGTGGCCGATTTGACGGCTTTGGGCATTCACGTGCGCATGGTCACAGGAGACAGTGTCCCCACGGCTCAAGCCGTTGCGAGCCAATTGCATATTGCAGGTCCCGTCTGCGAGCACGACGCCATTCAAACGTCAAACCAAGATTGCGGCGTATTTGCGGGTGTATTTCCCGAAGACAAATTTCATATTGTGCAACGCCTGCAAAAACAACACCGCATCACCGGCATGACCGGGGATGGCGTCAATGACGCACCAGCGCTCAAACAGGCGGAAGTCGGTATTGCCGTGTCCAATGCCATGGATGTCGCGAAAGCCGCGGCAAGCTTAGTGCTCACGCGACCTGGGCTAACCGATGTGGTCACCGCCGTCAAAACAGGGCGACTTGTGTATCAACGCATGCTGACCTATACCCTCAATAAAATCGTGAAAACTTTTCAGGTCGCTATGTTCTTAAGTCTCGGCTTACTGTTATTTGGACAATTTGTCGTCACTCCGCTTCTTGTCCTCTTGCTGCTCTTTGCCAATGATTTCGTGACCATGTCATTGGCCGATGATAACGTGCGGTACTCTCAAGACCCTGACCACTGGGATCTTCCATCACTCATAGGCACATCGCTCATCATTGCCATGGCCTGGCTCATTTACATTTTTGCCGTCTTCCTGGTCGGCCGGTATGATTTCCATTGGCCGCTCCCCACCTTGCAAACCATGGACTTTTTGGGTCTCGTGTTTTCTGGCCTTGGCAATGTCTTTGTCGTTCGGGAACGCTCGTGGTTCTGGCTATCACGGCCCGGACGCTTTCTGACACTGGCTGCCCTAGGCGACGTCATCGTCGTGTCGCTATTGGCCGTTCATGGCTGGCTCATGCATGCCGTCACCTTACGCGCTATCGTCTACCTCTTTGTGTTCACGCTGCTGTATATGCTGATCCTCGATGGAATGAAAGGCATTGTTCTACGTTTCTTTCACAGCCGGACCGCTTCCCCTAGCCCCGTCCCGGGTGTTGGCCCCTCAGAGATGTCATAACGTCATCCGAGCGAGGCCTGTCTGATGTTGGCAAGCATCCATCGTCTAAGACGCCTGCTAAGTGTGGCGACTCCGAGTACAATGTTAAGGAGAACGACCGACAATGACACAGACGCATGCGAGGTGGACTATGGCCAACTTTTGGCGACACAATGTATTTTTCTTATGGCACCCGGTCATGGCATTGATTCTGATATTACTTTTCTCTTTCTATCTTCGCTTGACAGGACGAAGGCATCACCACGCCACGGGATACTCTGCCAGCTTTTTACAGCAAGCCTATTTCACGCTGGCTCTTTTGATGTTCTATCTCGCCATGGGCTCTCCCATCCGGCTGGCGGCCGAACACTATCTTTTTTCTGCTCATATGTTGCAATATGCACTACTCACGATGGTAATCCCTCCGCTATTTTTGTTAGGCCTTCCCGAAGCGCTGCTGGCACGCGTTTGGCATCACGGGACGTGGTCACGCCTTTTAGCGGGCGTC
The DNA here is from genome assembly GCA_002951815.1 of Sulfobacillus thermotolerans. Taxonomy (GTDB): domain Bacteria; phylum Bacillota; class Sulfobacillia; order Sulfobacillales; family Sulfobacillaceae; genus Sulfobacillus; species Sulfobacillus thermotolerans. The sequence continues at coordinate 1,841,150 of CP019454.1, read as the reverse complement.
ACGAATCCTGTTGTTGCTATTTTACTATTTAACATCGTTTTTGCTGGATTCAACTATCCACCCCTGCTCGATGTCAGCCTATTATCGGGATGGCTTTATATTCTCGAATCATACGTCGTATTGATCTTGGCTATTACCATGTGGTGGCCTATCTTAGCCCCGCTGCCGCTCAAAGGGTTCACGCCATCTGATTCCTGGGATCAAGACCACATCGAATTAGGCATGGTGTCCCGGATCTATCAACTCATGTATATTTTTTTCAACTTCGCTCTGATGATGCTCGTGTGGTTTTACATTATTGATACCCACGTCGCTTTCTACTCGTTCTATGTGCACGCCCCGCGCCTGTTGTCCCTGACACCGCTTGCGGATCAACAACTCGGTGTGGTTATTCTGGAAGCTTTTATGGGACTCGGATTCGTTGTGGCATTTGTGGCTTCGTATTCACGCTATGACGACTCGCATTGGTATGATTAACCAGATTTTGCAAGCGACTAGACAACAGCGTTTCAAATGGTGCCGTGTTCTATAAATCGTTGCTAAAAGCTCACCGCCATCCGTCACAAGCCGAAGAAACCTCGTAAACAAGGCCCCCGCAGGGGCCCTTGTTTACGAGGCGGGAGCGCTAGGCGCTGTGGGGCCATAGGCCACGTTAAACCCATCCGTATCGCTGTCCGGAACCGAGGGTGTCGAAACTTGCTTGTTCTTTTGAATCATGACGCCCCCATCCTCGGTCGTGAAATCAGGATTGGCTCCCCCATTGACTGTGCCGGGATTAAACGTTGTCTCCCCGTAGTTGGCCAATGTAGCGACATGCCCTCCGATGGTCGGAGCCTCCAAGATCCATTCAGCAGACGCACCGGGTCCTGAGTAGTCCTGATTGGTTGTAAAGGTCCAGCCTTCCGTGACATCCTTTAGCGTGATAGTCCATACCCCGTTGCCGTCGTTCACAATAGACGCATCCATCTGGTCGCCCGGCGCAACCGGTTCGTTAATGACCGTTTCTGCTGCCGGAAGAATTTCCCACCATGCCGAATACTGTGCCGATCCCCCAGTATAGTCTTGTTCTGTGCCTGTCTGAATTAGATCGCTATTATTAAAGCCGTCAATCCCAATCCACGCCGACGAATAGGTCGACCCATGCCCTGCTGTAACCGTTGGGACAATCCAACTTCCCGTAATTTGGGTGTAGGGCCCATTGGTTACGGCGTAGCCGGACCAATTGCTCGAAGACCATCCATAGTTGCCAATTGCATGAGATGGGCGGGACAGTTTAAGTCTTGGAGCATGGGTAATTAAAGGAAGAGCCGACGATCCCATAGCCATAGTCGGCGCACCCGCGACAAAAGATGCCATCGCAGCTGTCATAATCCATGAACGAACACGCATGAATAAATTCCTCCTCGGTAAGAGCAAATGGATGGTCAATCCCTTTAACAGCATATCTATGGTACATATTGTGTGTTCTGTTCTTTCTGTTGATTTTCCTTCTTTTTCCATAGAATTTTTTGGGGTTGTATTTTTTTCCTCGTTTCGGCGTCATCCGGATGCACCATTAGGGAACAAGTGAGGAACCAAATGGCGATATCACAACTATTCCTTGTAACAACAATATGGTGCCGTCAGTACACTCCGCCAACAGCCCACCTTGTGGACCATCACGCTTCGTTATCGGCACCCATTTACCGTGCTTAATCGTGGCCATGACCGCCACATCCTTCACGCATTGGCGGTGGCGGTCAGTTTTCTCCAAGGCTCCAAGTCGATCCCAATCTTCTAGTGCAAATCATAATTAATAACGCTGTCGCTGCCATAGCAGCGGCATGGTAGCCTTGGCCGTTGGATGTGTTCTCAATCTTTTGGGATGCGTATGACATGCCTAGTATTCGGAGCCTTCGGTCCCCTGCCACGATATAAAGCCCTCTGGCGTCCTTGGCGAAGACGCTTATCCGGAAGCAAAGTCCAGTCTAAAAAGCTGCTAAATTAGTGAAAAATTCCGTGGTGTCGACAAATCAGCAGTTAGGCATTCAGTCTACCATGTAAGAATAGACCCAAACATAGGAAAGAAGACAAAAGGGCTGATTGGAGCCGTTTCGAGACGGCAACAATGGCCCCGAGCCATACTTTTTTTGCGCACATAATGCAATTCACAAATCCTCAACCAGGGTCAACCGTCATGAGAAGCGGGCTTCTTTGTACGTCTAGCGACTCCACATCTTTCTGACTGAGCGAGACTACTGACCCATCGCCACCCTGACATGCTCAATTTTTCAAAAAGAGACCTAAGCCCCCCATACCCAGACCAATCACCGCAACGCCCACCCATACTAAGCCTAATCCGCTTGAATCAGCATTCATGAGTACTGCAAACCCTTCTAAAACAATCGCAAATAACAACATCTTCGTCCCCACGCAATGGTCCTCCTTAAACACATCTCCTCCTTATCATGCCCGTTTTTTCCATGTAGCCCCGTGACAAAAAGGCGAAGCAAGCTTTTCGCTCCTTCGCCTTTGCCAACCTCTACTCTTGATTCCACGCCGCAAGACTTTTCGCCAACTGGGCCACGTCAGGAGAGCCAAGGCCCGTGACGGCGTTCCATCCAGGTCCCGCATTATAATACCAATTGTTGCCTTGCGTGATGGGATGAAATCCCCCGCCATTGGCATTCGCATAAAATGCCGCGTTCACCAATCCTTGCGGGCCCCGGAGATCTTGGTCGATCAAGGCCATAATCCCTGCCCATTGCGGTGCGGCAAAAGACGTACCGCCCCATCCATTGGTCCAACCGTCAGATTCGGTCGTATAGAGCGAATTCGTGTCGTAAATCGCATAGCCTGTAAACGGATCGGCATCAAACGCCACATCGGGCACACCCCGAGCATTGGCATTCCCCGTACCCGATTGCCACCAATAAAGACTCGCGCCATTGTCAGGAGTCGATGACGTCCAAAACGCGCTATATCCTCCCGTTGATCCGAAGGGATAAATATCTCTTTCCCATATGGCTTCAGATTTGACACCAAAATTAGCGTAATAAGGCAATAAATATTGCCATCCCCAGCCTTGCTCTCCCACCATGGCAATCGATCCGTTAGGAATGGGAATATATCCCGTTTCTGAGGTCCCGGGTGATATCGGATTCGCGTTCGGCTGGGTCGACACCATAGGCAACGTCGTCCCACCAGCCGCCAAAATATCGGGGCTTGACGCGGGCGAGTCGACCGCGAGCTGTTTGTCGGTAGGATAGCCGTCATATGCCCCATCATCGCCAGACGCTGCAATCATGGTCATCCCTTCAGCGGCCCCTTGCATAAACGCTTGGTTGAGCATGTAGGCATAAGAGAACGGTTCGAAAAACTCCGCTTCTCCCCAACTCGTCGTCATGACTTGGACTTGGTCAGCTGTAGCGACCGTGTCATAGAGATCAATAAAGCCCGTAGTGGTATTCGGTGCTTCATACACAATGATGTTGGCCCCTGGCGCCATGGCGCCAGAACGTTCAACATCTAATGAGGTTTCACTCCCCCCTATTCCTTTCCCAGAAGCGGTCGTGCTTTGCCCGTCGACTCCAACTTCACTGAGGCTCCCGGTTCGGTTAATGCCATAATACTGCCAAAAATACGTCGCATCACTTGGCACAAAGGGCGCCAAAGTGGCCACCCCAATCGTAACCCCCTTTCCTGTAATGTGATGCGCCAGCAATGGCGTGGCGTTATAAGCCGCAGCAATTTGCTGCGGTGAATAGCCGACGGGCCCGGATTGGTCATTGAGATGCGTCACATTGGACTGTTGCACGGTATGGGGTCCAATCCCGTTATAGGTGGTCATCCCTGCGACCCCGGAAACTAAACGCGCTAAATTATATGACGTACCTTGATACGTATAGGACATTGGCAGCGAGGGGTTTTCATCGTTGGCAATATAGGATTTTCCCGCCGAAAGATAATTGTTGATGGAAACCGAAAACGCCTGCTCCACGTCGCCTACTGTCCCGGTCACATTAATGCCTAAAGGGTATTGGACGGCGTGACCATGGACAGTGACCGGAACAATATGGTATTGCGCCAAATAATTAAGCAATGCATCGACTTGATCCGGGGATGGCGCGTAGTCCGCAGCAAACTGGGTCTCCGTAAGAAAATGGTGAAACAACGCATTGCCCGGCGTTTCAGTATCCTGAATGTACTGCGCAAGACTTGGCATGTTGGCCGGTTTGACAAAATTAAACCCCACATATAGGGTAACTTTCGCCGACGTGTTTGCTGCCCCAGTCATTGTGGATTGAGCCAGCAACGCATGGGCAATATTCCCCGAGACTCGTCCATATTGACTGGCAGCGGCCGATCCCGGTAGAGCCAAGGCCGGTAGGGCTAAAACCGTCGCGGTACTTAGTACCGCCCATGTCCGTTTCATGAAACCGTCCCCCTTTATGTTAAGTCCATGAATCTGATCAAAATATTCGGTTTTTGCCATAAAATTCCTGCAAGGTTTTTTTGTTTATTAACATAAAAAAACCGTCCGGGCTGAAAGCCCGAACGGTGATAACCCGTTTTCGCTACTAGGATTGCCGTCGCGTCTTTAATAACAGTCCCGCTGCTCCCATCAACCCAGCTCCGATTCCCATAATCGGCAATAAGGGCAGGCCCGTAACGGGCGATGTCGCTCCTTTCATCATGGCTGTAGGCGTCGTTGCAGGCCGCGTTACCGCAGGCGTTGAACCAAACTTATTCGGAAATTGAGCGACAATGCCTGACGCCAGATATTGGCCCGCCGTGTACATTAAATTGTAGTCTTGCCACAAACTGGCATCAGACGCCGCAGCTTCTCCCTTAGTGTCATCGAGAAAGGCAGTGGTGATTTGGTTGATGTGTTCTTGTAAAACCGTCGATAGCGTACTTTCACTCAGATGCGGATCGGCCGCGGCCAAAAATTGGCTGAACTGGTTCTTGTATTGCGTCAGTGCCATTTGTGCGGCTTGAGCTCCAGACGCGTTGCCATCTTTAATATCCTCTGCATAGGTGAAGAAGAGCATATGGTGGTTCCACAAGGTCTCGAACTCGCTCGCCGCCTTCGGGCCATAAATACTGCCAATGGCTTGAGTGAGACTGGTGGTATTTTGATTCATAGCTGCCGTGAAGGCTTGTTCCGCGGCGGTATTATTGGCGTAAAGGGCCTGCATTCGCATTTCCAACAAGAAAGCATGCATCCCTAACAATTGGTCCAAAGAACTTACCAATGATCCCGCCGCAGTATTCGGAGAGGTACTGGCAAATTTCTCGGGAAACTGCGCTTCAATGCCCGATGCCAAATAATCGGCGGCTTGGTACATCAACCCATAATCCGCGGTGAGTTCCTGCACCGCTCCTGCCTGATTGCCCTGTGTAAAATCATTAAACGCTGCCGTAATTTGATCAATATGCTCTTGGAGCACTGAGGATAAGACGCTGTCACTGAGATGTGGATCAGCACTTGCTAAAAATGCCGCGAAAGCGTCCTTATAATGCGTGAGTGTGGCTTGAGCGCTATTCGCGTCGACCAAATCCGTAACGTAGGAAAAAAAGTACATATGCTCGTTCCATAACGATTCAAACTTTTGTCCAGCACTTTGCCCGTAAATACTGGTTATGGCCGCTGTCAACGACTGCGTATTTTGATTCATGACGGCGGTATAGGCATTATAGAGATTGGTATTGCCGCTATATAAGGCTTGCATGCGTAATTCGAGAATCAACGCGTGCTCACCAAGCAGTTGATCCAAATCCACCCGCAAGTTTCCGGCCGCAGTATTCGTCTCCGTGTGATCAAATTTGCTTGGAAATTGCGCGACAATGCCCTGAGCTAAATATCCCCCCGCCGTATACATCAGATTATAGTCCTGCATCAACTCTTGAGTTGCGGCCGCATCATTGCCCGCCACATAATCTTGAAATGCGGCGGTAATTTGATTGATGTGCTCTTGCAACACGGTGGACAAGGTGCTCTCACTCAAGTTCGGATTGGCCCCCGCTAAAAATTGGCTAAATTGGTTCTTATACTGCGTTAACGCCTCTTGCGCGGCCCTAGCACCGGCCGTATTGCCATCTTTAACGTCGTTCACATAGGTAAAGAAGTACTGGTGCTGCTCCCACAAATGCTCGAACTGCTGACCCGCAGCCGTCCCGTAAATACTGGCTATGGCCTGAGTCAATGCTTGCGTATTCGCATTCATTTGCATCATATAAGCATGATACAAACCTTGGTTGCCACTATAGAGAGCTTGCATCGCCAACTCTAAAATCATGGCATGTTCTCCCAGTAGTTGATCGAGTGCCACTTGTAGATTGACAGCCGGAGTCGATGGGGACTGGTTGTCAAACTTGGCAGGAAATTGTTTTGCAATACCGCCCGCAAGATATCCGCCTGCCGTGTACATCAAGTTATAATCTTGCACGAGTTCTTGCGTCGCAGCGCTATCTTGACCCTGGGCATAGTCATTGAAGGCTGTGGTAATTTGATTGATGTGCTCTTGCAGCACCGTGGACAAGGTGCTCTCACTCAAGTTCGGATTGGCCCCCGCTAAAAATTGGCTAAATTGGTTCTTATACTGCGTTAACGCCTCTTGCGCCGCATTTTCCCCCTTTACCGCATTCACGTAGTTAAAGAAGTGCATGTGCTGGTTCCACAAAGACGCAAACTTTGTCCCCGCGGCACTGCCATAAATGGACGACACTGCCTGAGTCAGTTGTTGCGTATCTTGGTTCATAATGGATGTTAGGGCATTATATTGCGCGGTATTCCCACTATATAATGCTTGCATGCGTTCTTCGAGTACTAAGGCATGCTCTCCCAGCAACTGATCCAATGTAAGGCGCAATGAGACCCCAGGAGTCGCGGTCATCGACGAGCTCGGTGAAGCAGCAAAGGCCATGGATACAGATGCCCCAATCGTCGCCACACTCAGGGCTGTCGCACTCAAGATTTTTGTCAGATAACGCATGAATTTTTCCTCCTCGTGATGACTGATTTCACTTCATATACGGAACGCAGAACGAACCCGATCTCTTTTTGGAGAAAAAATTTAAGGTTTTTTTTCGAGAAGATTTCCTGGATTTTTTGTGGAAGAGATCGCATCCGAGGATTTTTACGTAGGCCCAAGTAAAGCACGATAACGAGGAGGGAATACCATGCGTCGAACATTCGCAATAAGTCTGGCCGCCTTGGGTCTAGGCATGCTGGCCATTCCGTTATGGATTGGCCCCGCGGTGCAATGGACCAGCCAATTTGCTGCTCCTTTACCTACGGTTAAGCCGTCTCGCACCATACAGCCATCTCAATCCTTATCCCCAGAGCCCCAATCACTGCAAGCAGCCCCTCTACAAGACAACCCTAAACTCGGTCAACGCTGTGCAACCCTTTGGATCCCCTCGCTCCATTTGAAAGTGCCCATCGTCCAAGGCACCGCCTATGGCGAGCTGCTGCTAGCTGCCGGTCATTATCCTGGTTCAGTCATGCCAGGCCAATTAGGCACTAGCGTTATTGCCGCGCATAACGCGACCTATTTCCGACATCTCAACCAATTACGACCAGGCAATCGCTTGATTGTGACAACATCTCAAGGCACATTTTGGTTTGATGTCACAGGCCATGAAATTGTTTCAGATACGGCAGGATTACCCGTCAGTCCCGCATCAACATTAGATCTTGAAGCCTGTGATCCGTTAAATGCCCTGTACTTGACCCCGAATCGATATATCGTTGAGAGTCGACTGGTCCGGTCGGTCCTGACGGACCATGCGACCCCAAGGGTTCTCATGCCCCCCGCCTCACCCTATCACGCCATGATCCCGTCTTTTGTGACGGACCACTATTCTTTGTCTCTGCAAGACAATTCTCTACCGATGGGTACCTTGCGCTATCAAGACGCCGGCACAGCAGCCGATTTTACCTACCAGCAATCTGTTTTACCACTGCAAGCCGCAACGGAGGCTGTGAATCTTTGGTTGGCGTTTAAAGACGCAAGCCAAGTGGATAACTCGTCTGCCATGCAAGCTCTTTGGACTCATGCGGTAGGCAACCCTTATGTCAACGCCAAGGCGATTGCATTTCCCGGAACCTTATCCTTGCTCTTTCGCCTCAATGCCTCAGGCCAACCGCTAGCCATTACCCTTCGTGACCCGTTTGTCCGGATCAATAATCAACTGTTTTCCGTTACTATGGACACCAAGTTTACCGGCCACACGCTCTTCATTCGCCAAGTGCATTTCGAACGATTAATGTCATCAGGAGGTGCTTCATGACGCGCATTCTTATTCAACGGATTTTGGGCGCCATTTGGTTATGCGATGGTTTACTGCAATTAAAGCCACAAATGTTTACAAACGGATTTATTACCGCAAACATCTCGTCAAATCTCCCGGGTCAACCGCTTTGGCTTCAACATCTCCTGGAGTGGGAAATCTTCTGGGGATCGCATGCTGAATGGCCCTTTAATTTAATCATTACTCTCACCCAAATATCCATTGGGGTGATGCTGCTAAGCAATCGCTATCTCAAAACAGCTCTAACCCTATCCATTGTTTGGGCCCTTTTGGTATGGCTGTTTGGCGAAGCACTAGGCAATCTTGCGTTCGGCCAGTGGAGTCTCAAAGACGGAGCACCCGGGGCCGCACTACTTTATGCCCTCCTTGGCGTTGCTCTTTGGCCCAGTGCCGATGCCCCCATCCAGTGGAACCGTTTCGCTAAACCTCTGTTGCTCACCCTAAGTCTAGCGGGATGGCTCGAAACCGCGTGGCAATCCTGGTATTATCCCTTTGCCACAACCGGATTTTCCACAGTTCCCAGCCATCTCTTTGCGCTTGGCGTTCTAGGGGCTTTGGCTGCACTTATTTGGCCGCGCCTCCGCCGCTTAGGTGCTGCAGGCCTTATCGTTTTGTCCATTTGGGCTTGGATTACCATGCAACAAGCAGGACAATTTTGGCTGCCCTATGCGACGGACTTCAACAGTGGAGCGTTGTGGGCATTATTAGCGCTTGCTTTATACGGCTGTTCCTCCACCAAAAAGGCTCTTCACATAACCGGTTCGGGTGAACACTCGTCCCAGTCCGCATAAGACCAAGATTCAAAGACCCCCACTTCAAACACGGGGGCCTTAACGTGCTAGAGGTTCTTCTAACCCGGCAAGGTAGCCATGACCAAAATCGGGGTAGTTGGGGTTTTCGTGCCACCAACAGGCTCTACCGTAATGGCGAATGCTTCTGGGTGCGGTACGGGCACTTTCAACGCCGAAGGTGTGGAACCAAAAGTTCCCGCCGCAACGGGATGTCCGCCTTGAATCCACCAACCTTCATAGGTTTGCCCGTGGCCCGGAACGGGCAGATGATTTGCCAAAACAACGGCGCGGTTCTTGGACAGATACAAGGCGGCACGGTAAGGCCCATGCGGTGATGTCAAATCCAGTCGTTGACCACTGGCCATGAGTCTAATGACCTGTTCTTGCTGAGCGGCCACATGATGCAAGTGATATGCACTAGCCCAGCCTCCTAACCCGATCACCACAACGGCTGCCCACCCTACTGCCGATGGGAGGAATCCTGTGTGGCGACAATTGGTAGCCGTCTGGGGTGTAATATGTTCGGCGTTCAGCTTTTCAAGAAATTCTTGGCGTAAACGGTCGTGTTGGTCCCAGTCTTCCGTCACATCGTCCTCATGCGGGTCCAACTGCTGCAACAAGGCCTGGTAGTCATGATAGGCTTTTTGGCAACTGACACAAGTCTGGAGATGGACTTCGAGTTCTGCCGCTTCATCTGAAGGCAACGAGCCTGCTGCCAAAAGCGGTAAGTTGAGCTCTAGTCTGTCATGGTCCACTCGTATACACCTCCAAGGCCCTTCGCAATTTTTCCAAGCCTAATCTCAATCGCGTTTTCGCCGTCCCTACCGGGATGTTTTGGCGCCTGGCCGCTTCTTCCGCAGTTTGTCCCCGAATATACACCGCTTCAATCATATTTTTCTGGGCAGCCGGCAAGGTTTCCATCGCTTGATGAAGCGTGGTCTCCGCTTCTCGCTTGACCACGGCCGTCTCGACCTGGTCGCTCGGGCCGCCCTCCATACCGACCGCTTCGTCGAGACCTGCTTGGGTCGGTTCGCGTGCCACCTTGCGAAGCCGATCTATCGCTCGACTCCGCGCCAACGTTAACAGCCACCCGGTCACCGGCGCCCTTCCGGCATCATAGACAGCCGCCGTTCGCCACACCTGCATAAAGGTGTCTTGAATAACCTCGTCTGCAATGTTCCGATCAGCAATCATCTTGCGACAATACCCTGCCACAATGCCAAAATATTGATCATAAAATTCCATCATGGCTTGCTGATTTCCCTGGGCAATTTGGCTCAGCAACTCGCCTTCGTGACTTGCCATGACATCCGCCTCTCTAACCATGAATCCGAAAACCCGGCGTAAAACGATCTCTCGCCTACGAATTTCATGAAGAAACTTTTGCTTCCGAATCTGTGGGAGACCTACTCTTAGTCGCTCCGGTAGCGACTTAGCAAGCGATATACACCGTAGCTGATTAACAGCGGGTCAAAGACCACACCCCACCCTATACCCATTGTCACATCCGATAGTCCATGAAACCTCGGGAAGACTTGCGCATAAAAGATCTGAAAGGGCCCAAATCCGAGAAAGACAGACCCTTGATGCCACGTCATGGCCCACGACTCATACCGCAGAGTAATTATATAAAGTGCCGCCGCACTAATCGCCCCAATGCCGCTAGCCGTAACGAGCGCCCACCGCTTTGTCAAGCGACGTCATCTCCTCACCACATCAATCAATCCGAACATTTTATGTTAGTATAGCCTACTTTTCGCGTGCCCGTGCGGCAGGTGGCATCGTCCTTAAAGCGGTGACCCCAAGGATTTCGAGATGGCTCACACACCTGGATAGAAAGATCACGCAGAAAGTCGATTCCAAGTTCTTGATGCTCTTGAGTTCTGTTCCCCCATGAACCAATCCTATCAAACTCGACATGCCTCCGCCCATCTCGAGCCAATACACGGACCGAACAATCATCCTGATACGATCGCCATCCACGACCTTTTTCACGTCCATTACTCATTAAATCAACTTCTTACCCATTCTCCATACCGTATGATCAGAACCTTCTTCTTGGAGCTTGATTAGACCGCACTTTTGATAGAATCGAACAGCACGAAGATTGGCCGGGGATACTCGTAAATGATATTCAGTGACCCCCTGGTTACGGAAGCAATGTTCCGCATAATCAGACAACTGTGCTCCCTTTCCTTGTCCGCGAATCGACGGAACGAGGTAATATAGACTGACAAACCCTATCAACCTCTCCTCATGGTCTCTCGTGAAAATCTCCATTTGCCCAACTGTATCTCCGTTTTCTTCCACCATCACATATCCCCACGGAAATTGAACGGTCCGTTCCGTCAGAAGTTTAACGTATTCACCGAGATTAAAGCCCTTTTCGGAGCCAAAACTCACCCGAAACGAATCCTTCCGAAAGTCGATGCATGTACTGAGGTCCCTTGTCACATCGATAGTGCGGAACGAAAATGCCATCATCTGGCCCCCTCATGAATCCATTTGTACGCTAGGTATTGATGACAAACGTGGTTAACAAAACCTATGCTGGCCGCTATGCCGTAGGGCTTGAGGCGTAACGCGCTGACAACGATACCTGACTCATGCCAATAGGTTAGGGCTGGTAACCGGAGGCGGGCTGGATTCGCCAAGAAACCGTCGCGCATGATCCAGACTGTCTTGGGCTGCGGCGATGTCCGTTTCAGCCTCATTCCCAGCGATATCGATAGAACTTGGGAATCGCAACGCATATCCACTGCATACCCATTAAATTTTGCCTATTCCATTGAGAATTCCGGACAGGCGGCTTGAGCGGCCGATAGCATCGACCAATCGACTTAAGCGATGGGAAAGACCGCCATTTCGTGTAACAAGACTCTTTCAACGCCTTTTCGGCAGCTTGTTGAGCATGATAGCAGGTGCTATGGTACAACCCGGGCACCACGAGATGGTGAACCGTGGTCACATCTGCTGCCGCTAAAACAAGTAGTCCCGAAGGTACGCGACTAGCATACCCCCATCGCCCCTTTTGCAGGATTTCCACACTTCTTTCGGGGTTCGCACGGGGTCGCAGGGCCATTTGATATTTGCTCCGTTGGCAAAGGATGCTTGAACTTTGTTCGATGATCAAGAAATCGAAGTCGCTTTCGTCGTTTGCCACATGGCTTACTTCCGACCCAACAAGCACAATGGCTTCGGATGCCCAGCCACCACCATCTTATGGAATGTAGTCCTGGAGAATCGCTGCACGATCCATGACCGTACACCTCCCATTGTCTCTTAAGTATACCGTACCACAGTGACCACCGGAGTTTCGGGGCCAGTTCAACAACATCCACGTTCAGTTATTGCCACGGCCGTCCTTGATCAAAAAACGCCTAACAAATCAGAATCCGTTCGCGTAGGACTTGAGAAAAAACGGCTTCGCTAATCCATGTTTGCGGCCCATCGGCCCCCAAAAACGCACTAGAACTTGATATGAGCAGCTACGCTGAGACATGATGAAATTCGCACGCGTCGACTTCCACGCCCGCTTTATCAGCCTGATCAGCGGCAAGGTAGACTTCGGCGACCGTAGCCTTGCCAGATTCCAGTGTTCCGGTCTTGCAAATCACACAGGTCATGGTTGCCTCCTTGAAAAACCTTCCTCCCATCGCATCGGATCCGGCTGATAGACCGTAATGACGATCTTACGCAGAGTGCCGTGATGCGCATTTGCCCCCGTTTGTCCCTAAGTGAGGCCGAAAGGCCCGTATGCAGTGGAACCGCGAAAAATCCCTTCTGGCCGTTGGAAAGACCGCGTCGTGCGCTATGACAAGATGGGCAGACATCAAACGTGACGCGAAGCAATGGGCAGAGAAGGAAGCAACTCAATACCGCGATAATAACCGGAAACCACCCGCCCTCACCGAAGCGCACGAGGCCCTCGGCCGCCTGATATACGTAGGATGGATTCCTGGGGTAGGAGAGAAATTCCACAACGCTGCCGCCACAGTTAACGGTGTGTATTGGACAGCAGCGGGTATTGAAGGCTTTCCCCTTTCTCCCGCGAATCGCACCTTGGATTCTTCATCCCTGGTCGCAAGCTTTCTTCACCATTGATCGACCCTCACGCGTACCCTCCCCTCCGCGCTAGATGATTTTCACAGAGCGGGGGAGGCTGACCGTACTATCCAAGTCGGTGCGCTTCCAGAATCGCTGCGCGCCGCCGCAAGGGACGAAACGAAACTTGCTCAAGACCTGTTATTAGCGGTGCAATATGGCAAAACCCTTGCACAGCATCCTACCATATGGGGCTCTTTGTTTGGAGTGACGCATCCTGCCCAGTATCTTATGCTATTCCAAATCAGTGGGGAGCTGCGAGCATTGGGGGGACTGATTAAGGCCTGGGGCCATCGCCTTCCCCGTAATTCGTAGGCTCTTTAAATAGCTAAATCGCCGAGTCACACTTCAGAGTTCTCAGAAGCAAATCTGGTGCTGGCCATTACCATCGCGAGCGTCTCTACTGTCACTGGAATTTCCTACGGTCTTTCAGCTCCACGCTCGGGCCGGATAAAACTTGCGGTGTTTGCACATTTTGAGGTAAATAAAAATGGCCTCCGGTCCTCGGAAGCCTTGCGGAAATTGACTTTGGCGGAAGCATGTGGGAATCGAACCCACCATCGACGTCTAACGCCGACTCACTGGATTTGAAGACACAGTAACACCGGTCAATACCGTCTACGGAATAGGCTAGAGTGCTTGATTAACAAGGGTTTAGGTGATCGAGGCTGTCTATCGCGTCTCCATGAAATCCGCGTTTCCATCCGCTATTGGTGACGCCGTGGTGACGGGGGTAACCATGGCTCCGGCAATACCATGTATCGGACGTCGATTCTTTAGAAGGGGCGTTTGATGTTAGGATCATTTCAAAACGTCTTCCGAGTAGTCTCCCATCTATGGCACATCTGGGTTCCGCCCCACTCATGGTGACGGCTCGTGGTGACGAAGAGAATTGAAAACTGCTTTGGACATTTCATGAACCGCCACGGCACATTCACAGCCCATTGATAGCGCGTTATCCGCCGGGATTCAGTAACAACGCCTTTTATCCGAATCGTCCATCGGGTAACCATCATAAGTGATTACCCCGGTTTGCGAGTCTCTTCGAGCTACTAAACGCCGCGATTAGGGAAGGCTGAGAATAGTTCGTACGCCATCCGCGTGGGGTGGTCTGCTTCTCTAACCTCCTCGAAGGGTCTCACAAAAGGGGAAACCGACGGGCAGGGGTCTCGCCTGCCGTCGCGCCGGAACGTGTGTCCGAGACATCGCTCTCCAGGGGTTTCGAGGATACGATTGTCGGTTCGGCGGCGAGGAACGCGTCTTGCGCTTACCATACCATGTGCCGGACAGGACCATGCATGGTGAAGGTCCATTCAACCCACATCCAGTGTGTGTCAGATTATATTGAGCCACTCCAGCAGCAATCAAGTCCGCGTAGGTAATTGCTAGACGAACTCGCATCTCGTTGGCATAGTTCCTGCTAACGACCAAGTGCGTTCCGGCTGGCGGTTCGCCCTCCAAGTTCTCGGACAAAACCCGGCGGTCTGGATCGTCAAGCACGTATGTTAAGGTGATTGGTTCGACCTCGCTTTCCAAGTTGGGGTTCTGCCGTCGATCTCTGGCAAGACGCCAACGAGGATACTCTTGGATTAAATTGAATGACTCAGCCTTGTTAGCTGGGTTTACACGGTGAATGGCTTGAAGCAGAGTCGTTTTACCCGATTCATTTTTCCCCACTAGGCACGTGATGTCCGATTCGACTGAGACCGTTTGGGGTTCGACGTAGTTTTTGAAATATTGAATTCTTGCTTGAATGAGTCGCATACATTAGACCTCCCACCAATTGTAATGTCTGAATTTTGCCACTGTGTCGCGCCATTTTGACACACTTCGCCCTTGCAGACATCATGAACTTCACGTTGACGATGATGCCAAACATTCAGTCGCGGTGGGAGAAGTCATCAAGTCTCCGAAATTGTTCTGACCCCGTAGGACCGTCCGTTACATCGTCGGTGTCCCGTTTTGATCCCTTTCCCGTCGCTGCCATCATTCTCCTGGGTTCCAACTGCTTGAGGTTATTTTCATGTCTCCACCGATTATAATTTTAGGACTGCGAGACTCTGCTGGGGTCGGGCTATGGCTAACAACCACACCTACCAGTCCAGCAGCCATGCTTGGTAGCGCCCAAAGCTCGCGCCATACTACCGGGATGCCCTTCGGACCTATTGCCGCCGGCACCTTGATCCGATAGTAACCATCGTGCAATTGGCAACCTGTCCAATACTGGGGCGGAAGCCAAAACACCTCTACAACTTGCCCGTTGCACCGACTTGGGTGAGCCCGAAAGTACCAATGTTCCTTCTCGAAAGCTAGGTTTGCAGGTGACGTGCTGAGATTTGGAAGGGCGGAAAACACGTCCAAGGATGGAATTCCGCACGCTAACAAGGGAACAGGTGGGAAGAAGTCAACGTATGAAGTATCTCGCACGGGGCGCTTCGGTTGCTTAGCAATGCGAATAACCAATTAACCGGCCCGTTAGTGCGCTAGGGACTACCTGTCCTGTTGCCGATCAATCATAAAATTCGGATTTGCCTACACACGACCACAGCCCCACGGAGGGCAACGCTCACTTGCAAAATTTCAACTGCCGTAGTTCGAGAGCTACCGAGAAGTCACGGTCTTATCAACCGAGAATGCCAATCTTGTCCAAAAACTCCTTGGCATTGAGCACGTGAATTCGCTGGTCGCGGAGGTAGGCCTTCACCTCCTCCGCATCCCCACTGACCAAAAACTGGGCCTTTCCCCTTTCCGCCGTCTCGATCACCACATTGTCATCCGGGTCCCGACATACACGGACCGTGTGATGGATAGGGACAACGACGGCATGTCTCCTCAGGAGTGCCTGTAGGGCCTGAACGTCTTCATCCGTCACGCCGTATTTCCGCACGATCTTGGGCCGTCGCAGAACCTCCACTAGCTCTTCCAACAGGGGCTCACTGGTGACAACGGTAAACCGCAGATCTCGATAGGCGTCCAGCACTCGCGCCGGCATTCCGTTCCGATAAATCAATCCTGAAACCCAGACGTTGGTATCAATGACCGCGTTCATCGTCGTCGAGTTCTCACGTCGTGCCTCGCCTCGCGGATATCGCGCTCAATTTGGTCGGGATCGATGGCAGGAGACACGCGGCTACGCACCCGCTCGATGAGGGCCGTCATATCGCTTTGCCACGTCACATCGTTTTCTAATCGACTGCGCAAGAACTGGTCCACCGCTTGCCGAACAAAATCGGCCACCGGCTTATTCTCTTCGGCAGCCAGATGTTTGAGGAGTCGTAACTGGTCCTCGTCCAGATAAATGTTGGTCCGCTGCATGCCATCTCCTCCTTGCTATGTGGGCCATAGTCCCAACGACTCATAGCTCTCCCATCAGTCTATGTATTCATTATACATCGTGATGTATGTCCGCAAACTTCGAACGCGTGAAATACACCCGCGAAGTTTGCCATGACTCATTGACGCCTCAGAATTCTCAGTAGCAAATCTGGCGCTGGCCGTTACCATGGCGAGCGTCTCTACTGTCACTGGAATTTACTGCGGTCTTTCGGCTCCGCACTCTCTTGGTGACGGCTCGTGGTGACGGGCGGAATAGAACTGGGGATTTTTGGGTATTTTGAAGGTAAAATAAAATGGCCTCCGGTCCTCGGAAGCCTTGCGGAAATTGACTTTGGCGGGAGCATGTGGGAATCGAACCCACCATCGACGTCTAACGCCGACCACTGGATTTGAAGTCCAAGGAAGGCACCATGCCCTCAACTACCCCCAAAGCTGCTTTATTGTACGGAAAAAAACGTAATTTGTCAAAATCACGCAGCACTATTCTTTCTCGGCCATCTTTAGCCACTCTGATGAAGTGGGCGGATACAGGCCTGTCGACAAATAACGCTCGCCGGAATCTGGAAAAATGACAGCTATGTGTTTGCCATCATAGTCCCCCGTGTCTAATAGATGCTGGACAGCCCAATACGCAGCCCCCGAGGACAAACCGACCACCAAGCCTTCTTCACGTGCTAACAATTGGGTGGCTTGAATGGCGCCTTCATCCGGGACATCCACCACCTTCGTGACCACTGACATATCGAGGACTTGGGGAATAAAGCCAGCGCCAATGCCTTGAATACGGTGGTTGCCAGCTGGCTTGCCGTTCATGACCGCCGAATTTTCTGGTTCCACAGCGACAATTTCGATATCCGGATTGACGCGTTTGAGGAATTTACCCGTGCCCGTTATCGTACCGCCAGTTCCCACTCCAGCAACAAGCACATCGACACGCTGTCCCATTTGCTCCCAAATTTCCGGCCCGGTTGTCATCTCATGAATCGAAGGGTTTGCTGGATTTTCATGTTGGCGCAACATTAGCGCATCAGGCAGCGATGCCTCCAAGGCCTTTGCCCGACGAATCGCTCCCGCGGTCTTTTCCTCCCGCGGCGTCTCAATGATTGTAGCGCCATAAGCCCAAAACAGCTGCTTGCGCTCCGAGCTTTGTCCCTCCGGCATAAAGACCACCAAGCGCAGATGGTTCAAAGCACAGACCATCGCTAACGCGATCCCAGTATTCCCGGACGTCGCTTCAATGATGACGGTCTTGGGACCGACTTTGCCTCGGTCCATGGCATCTTTAAGCAACGACCATGCCGTTCGGTCCTTAATCGATCCGCCAGGATTGAAAGACTCCAGCTTCGCAAAGACCTGGGCGCGCGGAGCTAAAGAATCTAAAAGAACCATTGGTGTGTGGCCAATAAGGGATGACAAATCCGCCATAATATCTCTCCTTAAGCAAAAAAGCCTCCAGTTGCAGGCAATTGCCGCAAAGAAGGCCTTTTCAATAGTCTCACGCCATCATTCTGTTGGCGGTTGTTGTTCCTTTATAACAGCTTGTGCCGGATATTCGGTTGGTGCTGGTGCTGCCGGATTTTTGGTTTCTTCCGTCATTTGATTCATGGACTGCTTGAATTCTCGAATACTTTTGCCCAGTCCCGAACCGATTTCCGGAAGTCTTTTAGGTCCAAAGATTAAGAGCGCCACGACGAGTAATACAATAATATGCATAGGTGATAGCAAATCCATAGGACAATCCCCTTTCTAGTCACCCGAAACCTTGTCTGCCATATAGGCTATTATAGCACGACTACGCATTAAACATGCTTTATTTTGCTGCGCGCAACAATTACCTCATGCGCTGCCATTTCCCGCGTGCTCTCCATGGGCTCTAAGACCACCCCACCATCATATTTGCAATCAAGAGCCCACTCAAGCAATAGGTCCGTTAAATGCGGATTTTTGGGCAATAACGAGCCGTGCAAATAAGTGCCAATGGTGTGATTCTTCCATGCTCCTTCCGTCCCGTCTTCTCCGTTATTTCCCTTGCCCAGCCGAACGGTGCCTAAGGCTTGACTGCTTGGACCCAAAAATGTGCGGCCGCCATGGTTTTCAAAACCTACAAGCGTTTTCGGATAATCAAAGAGCGGCGTCTCACACACGACATCACCAATGGCTCGGGTGGACCCAGCTTCTGTGGTAACGTCCAAGTAGCCCAGGCCCTGAAGCCTTTGGCCATCCGCCGTCTGATAGTGATGGCCCAATAACTGATAGGCGCCACAAATCGCGAGCATTGGCACCCCTTTGTCAAGAATTTCCATAAGAGGTTCCGCGCGGCGCAAAAAATCTTCATAAATCCGGGCTTGATGGGAATCTTCCCCGCCCCCCATAAACACTAAATCGACCGCATCCCAATCCACCGGATCGTCTAAATCCACATCGATAACACGAACCGCGATACCCCGACCCAAGGCGCGATACCGCAAAGCCAGGACATTGCCGCGGTCCCCATATAAGTTCATATGACGTGGATACAAATGGGCAATGGTCAGGTCCATGGTGCTGTCCCTTCTTTCTGAAATATCTCGTCAAGCGCCTCCATAAGACGATTGGAATCTTGAGGGGTTTTAACCGCAATGCGGACGTACTCCTTATCCAACCCTTCAAAGTCACGCGCATCGCGCACCAAAATCGCGCGAGCCCTCAATGCCGCAATCACCGGGTCCAAGGGCATCCGTGGAGAAAATAAGACAAAATTTGCCTCCGCCCCTTCACGAACTGTCCCCCATTGGCGAAGCAGGTGTGACAGTCGCTCACGCTCTTGCTGAAGATCTTCGCGGGTTTGTGAAAAATACTCTTGATCCTGAAGCGCTGCCTGAGCCATGGCTTGCGCCACCAAAGATACGTGCCATGGAAGTGCGTATCGGCGCACAGCCTGTATATAGTCAGATGCCCCGACCAAATATCCCACGCGCAAGCCTGCTAACCCATAAAACTTGGTGAGTGATCCGATCACAATCAAATGGGAATCCCGTTCAGCGTGCTGACTTAAGGTAATGTTTCTCCAGTCCGGGAGAAATTCTAAAAAAGCTTCATCGACGACCAACAGTGAACCCTGACGCTGTGCCCATTTTACATACGGAAGGAGTTGCTCTGCGCGAAGAACCTCTCCCGTAGGGTTAGCCGGATTGGCTAAAAACAACAGACCCGAACGGTTTGTTATGTCTTCAATGCGAGAAATGGACTCTACCGTCATTCCGTGTATTTCTGCACGTTCTTGGTATTCACTAAAAGCAGGAATTTTAACAAATACCTGCGTTGGCCGAAACACTTGCAACACCAAGTCAATGGCTTCGACCCCCCCTGCGGTCAACATGAGGTGGCTTTTCGCGATATGCAGGTGCTGCGCGGTTATCTGGGTGGCCTCTCGTGCTTTCCAGTCCGGATAACGGTCAATCCTATTCACCAACGTTGGCCATAGCGCCCGAGCTTTCGGCCCTGGGCCATACGGCGAGATACTGCTTGATAAATCGAGCATAGGATAAGGCCCAGGTTCTAGTGAAGCCCAGTCTCCTCCATGCATTCTCTCATCTCCAAATCCAGCTCCATGAGCCTACAGCGAGCACCGCAAGCTCCGTAAAGATGACGGTCGCTCCTAAAATATCGCCATTTAATCCTGAAAAGATCCGCTGCCAATAGCTCACGAACATCGCCGCCAGCAGCACAACCCCCGCGTCTAACACCAAAGCACGGGGACCTATTAACCAATAACTGAGCCCCACCGTTAATAAACTGCTGATGATGCTGCCCCTAGGGTCGGTCATCTGTTGGACCCATTGTGCCAATTGGCTTTGGGCAGAGGCTTTGGGCAAAGCCGTGGCCACACTAATGACTCCGCGCGCAAAGACGGGACTCAAAAATAAAAGAGGCCAACGGAGGGTGTCAGCCCCCTGCCGCCACAGCTGCACCATAGCCACAAACCCGGCCACGAGCCATAGCACGCCTATAGCTCCGATGCGTGAATCCTTACGGGCTTGTTCCCGGCGGCCAGGCCCAGCTCCCCACCCATCAAAGACATCAGCCCATCCATCCCAGTGCATGCCGCCTGTCAATAAAATTTCGCTGACGATAGCGCCGGTCGCTCGCAATGGTACCGGCATCCCTGAAAATAGTTTCCACCAGGCCAGCCACAAGACACCGACACCCGCCCCCACTACAGGAAACCAAGCCAACGCCCATGAACGTTTGGCGCCGTGCTCGCTAAAAGGTCCCATGGGAATGCGGGTTAACAAGCTCACGGCTTGGCGCAACCCGTCTATGACAGCCACCGCCCTGTTGCCATGAATGCCACAAAGCCTAACACCAACGAGACGACCAGCGTGACCCGCATCGTAATCGACACGGCTTGAATAATCATCGGGACCGAAAGGGCCCGGTCGCTGCGGCCAATTTTGGGCCTAAGCGAAACGACCCCTTGATAGGTATTGACGCCGCCTAAGCTTACCCCCAAAGCCCCCGCCATGGCCGCCTCGGATATCCCACTATTGGGACTCGGATGACGCCTGCCATCCGCACGCATCACCGCGAAGGCCTGGTGTAAACGCCCATCAACACCTGCCGCTAAAGCAATCGCCGGGCCTGAAATGCGGGCCGGAATCCAGTTAAACCAATCGTCCGTGCGCGCTGCAAACCACCCTAAATCTTGGTATTCTGCGGAACGGTGTCCAATCATCGAATCCATCGTATTCACTGCTTTATAGAGCCAAAGCCATGCAGGGCCCCCGATAAAGGTAAACAAGAGAGGAGCTACGATACTGTCACAGGTGTTTTCCGCCACGGTCTCAATCGTCGCGCGAATCATTTCACTTTGTGACAATTTTTCCGTATCACGACCAACAATCATGGAAAGATAATAGCGGGCTTCATTCCATTTTCCTTGAGCCAATGGCCGGTAAACCGCCAATGCCGCCTCCGCTAAACCCCGTACCGCCACCCCCCAGTAGGTGAGCAACACAATGAGCAAACGAAATAGCCAGATGGATACCACATGGGCCACGATCAATAAAGCCGTCACCAAGCCCAGAACAATGACCATAACGAGCATCGTAAGCGCCATGCCGGCCCAACGCAGTTGCCGAGGGCTATGAGCGATATAGCGGGCCACTTTTTCGAGCCGTGTAACTAACATGCCAATTAAGCGTACAGGATGAAAACGCCACGGTGGATCGCCGAACAGAATATCCAGCACGAGTCCCAACAAAATCCAGGCAGCTTGACTAGCCCCCCACCAAACGGATAAGAGCAGCGATATCGACATATTGTTCTATCACCTCTTTCCATTGTCGGATTACAGATTCAAACACGTCGCCAGCCAAGAGCGACCGCGCACCGAGTTGACGAATGATGCGGTGACGAAATTCTGGATTATGAAAAACGCCATGCAAGTACGTCCCCCAGATGTGGCCGTCTTCACTAGTCAAGCCGTCTGAACGGTCATCTAACGAAAACAAAGGCGCATACCTGGTTTGGTTTTGAGATTCCACCCGTGTCGTGTCGCCCATATGCAATTCATAACCGTGCACGTGCTCACCTTGCCATGGGCCAGCACAAACAAAACCACTCACTTGACGCGTAATCTTGGTCTCCGTCAATACGGTCTCAATCGGCAGCAACCCCAAACCGTCTTCTTGTGACAAGGCATGGCTCTCGACCCCCAAAGGATCGCGCACGGATTCTCCCAGCATTTGATAGCCTCCACAGATTCCGGCGACCATGATGCCCTCATAGGCCCATTTCTTGATAGCATCCGACCATCCTGACCGCTTCAACCATGCCAAATCGGCTAGGGTATTCTTACTGCCCGGCACAACCACCAAATCGGGCGGCTCCGATGGCAACTCAGAAGTAAAAATCACGTCAACATCGGGTTCCATCCGCAAGGGATCAAAGTCGGTAAAATTACTCATATAAGGCAATGTGGGCACCACCACCGTCACCCGCGCCGAACCCTTTCCCCCTTGCGGTACGCCTAGGCTATCTTCTTCAGGAAATTGCAAAGGAACATAGGGCACGACACCCAATACCGGCTGATGCGTCAAGGATTGCAAGATCTGCACACCTTCTGTAAATAAGGATGCATCCCCCCTAAACTTGTTGATAATCAATCCTTTAAGACGCGTTTGCACAGTTTCGGGTAACAACGCGACCGTTCCGTATAACGACGCAAAAATCCCGCCGCGGTCGATATCCCCCACCAAAATCATGTCGGCATCCGCATATTCTGCCATGCGCACGTTGGATAAATCGGTGTGCATCAGATTCAATTCCACAGGGCTACCCGCCCCTTCAATAATCACGACATCGTATTGGGCGGCCAATCGATCATATGACTCTGTGACCGCACGAAACAACTCATCACGATTGTAACGAAAATGATGAGTGCCGTATGCGCCTTGGACCTGTCCATGCACAATCAATTGCGATTGCTGGGCACTTTGCGGTTTGAGCAGGATCGGATTCATATCGCGATGCGGAGCAATCCCGGCGCTCCAGGCTTGCAATGCCTGAGCATAAGAAATCTCCGCGCCTTCACGGGTGATATAGGCATTAAGAGACATGTTTTGAGCTTTGAATGGAGCCACCCGAATTCCCCGGTCACGAAAAACCCGGCATAGTCCGGCCACCATCCATGTTTTCCCTACATGAGAACTTGTCCCAAGGACACTCAGCGCTTTGGCGGTCATACGGGTCGACCCTTTATCCACAACGGTAACCCCGCGACGACGAGCACGACGCTGGTAGCTAACTCGGCCAATCGTTGATTGACTTGGCCTAAGGCATCGACAAAGGACCGTGTTTGTGGGGACGAAGCCAATAGCCCCCAGCCGACTTCTTCGCTCACAACGACTGTGTCCCCTTGCCTTTGGGCCAAAAGAGAAAGCCGATTGAGCCACTCCGTGAAATGCTCAGAATTCTCGAGCAGCATACGGCTTAACACAGGACCAATACCATCCCACAATACCGGAGCGTCCGTCGCTAAAGACAAGATACGTGCCACCGGATCACTTGGTTCTTGCCATAGGGTCCAATCTTGCGGGCGCCGCAGGCGGTGTGCCGCAAGTCTTCCCTGAAACTCCACATCGGTCGGGTCCATTAATGTTTCATCGATTGTCGCGATGTATTGTACCCCCATATGCCCCATGGTCGACCCGATCAGCCGTTCGGCAAATGCGCTTTTCCCTGACGCGCTGCCGCCAAGCACCAGCCAAAGGGACATCTAATCTCCCCAATTCTTTACGTAATTTGTCTTCATTATAGCAAGGCTTTTCGGGATTCAGATAATGCGGCATGAGATTTTACCGAAAAAGCCGTCCCAAGGGGCGGCTTTTTCGGTAAACATCGCGGTAAAGTCTTTTATTTCTTTGCAAGACCCCATACATAACCGGACACATTTGTCGCTTGTTGAGGCGTTAGCGATCCCGGATCTGTAGCCGGCATATTGTGCGCTACAAATGCCTCCAATGCCGTCTCGCTGCCAAATCGCGAGACCACGGTGGGGGAAGCCGCCAATTTGGGTCCTTGACTGGTTCCGGCACCATTTTTCCCGTGGCAAGACTGACATGTGGAGGCATAAAGTTTTGCGCCTGTTGTGATGTTAGGCGGAGAGACTTTGGTATTGTCGGCGGCATTATAGGGACTGGTTTTAACATTTTTAGGAACGTTGCCAGAATGCCGGGCGCTTTGCTTAACGTTAGATGGAGCGCTGGAATTATGACCGCAGGCACTAATAGTGGTTGTCAAAGCCGCGGCAAACAGCATAATCGAAAAAACGCGCCGTTGCATCTGTTCATCCCTCCCTTCTACCTCCTAGCGTGGCCGCGGGGAGAAGCAGTTATACAGAACACGACATATCCCGTACCTTGTAAGTTAGGCCGGTCAAAACGGTATAATAAAGGTGAGGACGTCCACAAAGGAACGAAGATATTAACGGAAGGAACATGCCCTAATGCCTGACGAAACCACCTTAGCCTATGGGCTGAGCGATGATCTGAAAAACCGCATCGAGCAAGAATATATTCATGAAGGCGCATTATATGGCCATTTACCGCAAAAGCAATTAAGCCCAGAAGAGATGCGCGCGCTGAAAAAAGTTGGATGGACCCCGCGCGACTACCGCGATAATCCCATTATGGAAGCCCCTCAGTCCACCATTAATTGGGATCAATTAAGCGCGGAACATCGCGATCATGTGTTACATGCAATTAGCCACCGGTTGCCACAAGGAGCGCCATGGGCGGGGAATCGACAAGCTATCTTAGAAGAATTAATCGCGTCGGCTTGGGACGAAAGGGAAGAGGAGATGCGTATTCTCTTAAATTCGTGGACATTTGCTGCCGCTTGGTCTGGCCATCCCGACCAAAACGACCGGCTCGTTGAAAGCCGCCAAACATTTTATTTTTACACAGCCAAAATGCGTGATACCGCCGAACAGGCTCTGCATTTAGCGACAGAGCCTCCGGGAGATGATGATGCTTTTTGGGGATTTGTCGAAGCGCTTAATAGCTAGGCCTATCTATAAATATTTGGCCATAAACACTTCCGCCACCATGCGGCCTTGGATCACAAATTGCCCAGGCCGCGCCGCTTCCTTGTGATATCCATGATGCTCATAAAACCGGATGGCTCGCTCGTTACTTTCAAATACCGATAATGCGATCTTTTGCACGGCCCCGCGTGCCGCCCATTCTTCCATCGTAGCGATTAATCCCGCACCCCGGCCTTGACCGCGAAACGCTTCACTTAAAGCCATTCCAAAGGTCACGACGTGACGATTTTTACGAAACGTTCCGCGCACCGCTTCTAAGGTGCCAAACACCTGTCCTTGGCTTTCCGCCACCAATACCAATTGCACGGAATCATTAAGCTGCGTTAGAATGCGCCGTTGTTGTTCGGCAGAATAATAGTCCTCTTCGTTGGCAATATACACCTCTTCTCGACCCACGGTGCGAATCAGCGAAACAATATCGTCCGCGTCATCGGGATACGCGGACCTTACCACGTAAGGCATTCCGCTTTTGTCCATGTACAGTGACTTGATGGGCATGGGACTGATGTGTCCTCCTGATAATGGCCTGTCTTTTTCTAGACAATAATTCTCCATGCCCATACAAATCTCCTGCTACCGACCGACGCGGTCGCGACCGTCTAGGAGAGGTGCCAACCAGCTCTACAGAAATTAACCACGTCGTGGGAAATTCAAAGCACCGTGGACGTTCATGAGGATGAAACTTTCCCCACGCACGAAAAGAGTGAGAAAACCACTGAATATGAGTGGCATAGAATGTGTGCTGACCCTTGAGGGTGACTTCATATAGAGTACGCATGCACACAGCATGGACCATAATGGGCTTTTCTATTCGGATGAGACCAAAACTCTTGACATGGCCTGCAAAAATCGGCGAACAATTTTGGCCATAGCCACTGCGTCGACCAAAAAACTGTCGTGCCCCCACGGCGAGTTTAAGGTCTCAAAGCGTGTACGCACACCAGCCTCGCGCAAAATTTCTGCGTGCTGACGAATTTCATCATATAAATATAATTGGTCACTGGTAATGCCTACCATCCATACGGGTACACTGCGCATGGCGTCCACCGCCTCATCTTCCACCAAATCAAAGCGGTCCATGGCTTCGGTAATTTTTAGATAGGTGTTGGCATCAAATCGGCGGACCAGTTTGAGACCCTGATAACGCAAATATGAAGAAATCTGAAACTCCTCACGTTCGGCGGTTTGATAATGGCGACCAAATTTCTTGTCCATTGAAACGGGACTTTGATAAGAAATCATATCCGCCATCCGGGCTAATGCTAAGCCATGCGTCGGATAAGAACCACTGAGATAATAATCGCCATTGTTGAACGCGGGGTCGCTTGTGATTGCCATGCGTCCAACTGTGTGAAAGGCAATAGCCCACGGAGAATGTCTAATCGGTGAGCCAATCGCCAAAATGCCGCGGATATCTTTGGCATAGAGCGCGCCATAGGCGTAGGCTACCATCCCCCCCATGGAACCTCCAATGAGAATCGGACGATCGGCCAATTGCACCGCCTCTTCTAACAAAATCCGACTAGCCCGTGCCATATCATACAGGGTAATGCGGGGAAACCTGCTGCCATAGGGATGCCCATCTGGGCCCGGCGAATGCGGGCCGGTTGTCCCCATCGCCCCCCCTAAGACGTTTACCGAAATCACATGATACTGATGTAAATCAATGGCCTTCCCAAAACCGACCATAGCATCCCACCACCCTGCCGCATCTTGGTAGGTATGCCGGGTCACATGGCTATCCCCTGTGAGAGCATGGAATATTACGACGGGAATTCCCGAGCCAATTTTTCCCCATTCCTCATAGGCCAGAAGCAATTCTGGCAGGGATTCCCCGCTATCCAAAACAAAGGGGCCTTTGGCGCGGTAAAATTGCAGCCGCGGCCAAGGAAACCCCTGACTAACCTGCCATGGCCAAATTGGATAAGGATATCTCCCCATAATGTGAAGCCCTCCTGCTCCCCTCGTCACGGTGCGGGAGTCATGCACCATTCCCCGTGATGTCGCGTGATGAGTTCTCCCTTCACGCCTGAACATCATGATAATATCAAACTCTGTCATCGACAGCGACCCACGAGTCGACACGTTGGTTAGACAGATTCTGACCCACATGCCCGGGCCCGCTCCGCCTTCTTTCTTTCCTTAAAAATCCGCGCGCTTTTCCGTACCTTACCTTGACAATCTAAAAGAAACCCATTAGAATTTGCATAAAATTTCATCGCTATTCACGATGACTGAGGCTGAGGGAATGGATTGTGTTTTAGCGAGCGACGCATGGTGAAAGGTCGTCACAATCGTCCCGTCCCATCTCAACGAGTGACCGTATAGGCGAGTTCCTCACGTTATAGAGGCATTGGAGATACATCAAGGCACAGCTTTGATGTAACTAAGGTGGTACCGCGAATCCCATTCGTCCTTAGGGTTGAATGGGTTTTTCTTTTTTTATTTCCTTAAGGGGGCAATATCATGCGAAAGATCGTCATCGTAGGTTCTGGCCATCTCGCGCGCGCTGTGGTAAGCCGTTGGCAACAAGCCCGTGCGTTAGATATTCATGTGTTAGCGCGTTCAAACAAATATTTATCCAAAGGTTGGAGCCTTGACGAGCAGGCGCTCGTGACATTTGACACATCTGTACTGCGTGACGCTGACTTGGTCTTGCTCGCCGTCAAACCTAAAGACATGCCTGGTACGTTAAATCAATTAAAAGATGAAATAGCGCCTCATGCCGTAGTTCTCTCCGTAGCCGCTGGCATCAGTATTGACCAAATTCGAAAGATTTGGCCCGACCACGCTATCGTCCGAACCATGCCAAATATTTGCGCGGAAATTGGCCGTTCTGTCACCGGCGTAGCCTATTATCACATTACCGATCACGACAAAGCCTGGGTCAACGATTTGCTCACACTTCTCGGATACACCCAAGAAATGCCAGAACACTTACTTAATCCCATGACAGCCCTCTATGGCAGTGGCCCTGCTTATGTCTATATTTTCATTGACGCGATCATGCAAGCGGCACACGAATTAGGAATTCCTGCAGAACACTCTCGATCGTTCGCAGCCTATATGGTTCAAGGAGCTTGTGAGATGGCCCTCACCGACCATGACAAAACCCTTGGACAATTGGTCGACGAAGTTGTCTCTCCAGGCGGCACAACCGAAGCGATGCTCAAAGTTCTCCGCAATGCCGGATGGCAAGACATTCTCAGTCAAGCACTCCAAGCCGCTGGGGAACGAGCGATTCAGCTGGGCCAAAACGTGGACCCCGTAAAGGCCCCCTCGTAATCCAAGGAGGCGGATATCGCCGCCTCCTAAATGCGTGTTTGGCCCATAACGGCCGCGGCTAATGCTCCTTGCATACCGGACGCTGTCCCTAGTTGTGCGGGAACGATCCGCACCGCAGGAAACATCGCGTCCATACTAAAGCGCTGAGTATTATCATGAATCGATTGTATCCATTCGTGGTGATTGGCCATGACTCCCCCGCCTAAGACAATCATTTCGGGGTTATAGAGATTCACCAAATACGATAGGCCCAATCCCAAATAGAACGACGCTGTATCTAAAATCGACTGACATGTCGCATCCTGTGCGTTCGCACCTGAGAAGACCAAAGCCGCATCGATCGTCTGGGATTGCTGCAGAAAGGGGCTGTCTGCTAAACGTTCCGCCGCCATCCGAGCAATAGCTGTTCCTGATGCCAATGTTTCTAAACAGCCGTGTTTGCCACAGCGGCACAAGGGACCATCCGGCTTCATGACGATATGGCCGAACTCTCCCGCGTTGCCTTGAACTCCCGCATCGCGCATGCCATTCACCACCATTCCGGCTCCAATGCCCGTAGATATGGTGACATAGACCATATGCTTCAAACCCTTGCCTGCTCCGTATAGCCACTCTCCCATGGCCGCAGCCGTGGCGTCGTTTTCAACCACTGTCAATATGCCCGAGCGCAGACGGAGACCCCCTTCAATATCCAACCCCTCCCATTCGGCCGGCAAATTGGCGGTCTTAAATAACTTCCCTCCATTTAACGGTCCGGGGGATCCGACACCAATGGCACGCAATTGTGCCCGTTCAATGCCTAGCCGCTGGCACAAGGCATCAATTTCCGCAGTGATGGCATCAAGCGCCTCGCCTCCCCCGGGTAAATCAGCCGTCACTAACTGACTCTCTAAAAGAATGCGACCGCTGGCATCCCCTATGCCGACCGCTATTTTGGTCCCCCCAATATCGACCCCTGCAAAGTAATCCAATATAGTTTCCTCCTATGTCGCAATCAACCCGTACGCATTGCCTGCCGATATCGACCCTTGCTGATTTCTCAATAAAAATCGTAAAATTGCTCTGAAGAGGAAGGGTCATTATCCAAGGCTTTTATTGCTGAGAAAATGATTCTTTGATGTATGGTTGTTCCCACCGCAGACGCACCTGAAAATTCTGGTTCCTCAGCTCTTCTGTGGGTGCATAGCCGTGACCCTTTCTTTTAGGAATGATTATACCAAAACACCAGGCTTCACCATGCCCTGATGCGCTCGCTGCATGACTGTACTGAAAATATCGATTCGACCATATTCGCCAGACGCTTTTGATAATGGCGCACGTTGCTAATCCCAGCAAGGACTACTAAAATTAGCAACAGATGAACAGCCTACTCAAGACGAACAGACGAAAGAGGTAGTTGACACCACAGAGCACACTTGGGCGCGCATCTCACCCATTAACCACGAAGGAGCGTTGCAATGAATTCTCAAAATTTAGATCTTCTTTCTGTCAACACGATCCGCACACTAGCCATCGACGGCGTACAAAAGGCTAATTCTGGCCATCCAGGGTTGCCCATGGGTACCGCCCCGATGGCTTATGTTTTATGGACGAAATTCCTTAAGCACAATCCTCATAATCCGACATGGTTCAACAGGGACCGATTTGTTCTGTCAGCGGGACACGGCTCCATGTTACTGTACGCCCTACTTCACTTGACGGGATACGACCTCTCATTAGATGACCTGAAGAATTTTCGTCAACTTGGCTCCAAGACTCCGGGTCATCCCGAGTACGGACATACACCCGGTGTAGAAACAACGACAGGACCTTTAGGGCAGGGATTTGCCACCGCCATTGGTATGGCCATTGCCGAGCGCTACCTCGCCGCACGCTACAACAAGCCTGGCCTCCCTATCGTCGATCATTATACGTATGCCATTGTCTCCGATGGCGATTTAATGGAAGGTATCAGCGGCGAATCGGCTTCTTTGGCTGGCCATCTGAAACTCGGCAAATTGATTTACCTATACGATGATAACCACATCTCCATTGAGGGCACGACGGACATCGCTTTCTCAGAGAATGTTCTCGAACGCTTTCAAGCATATGGCTGGTATACGGATCGCGTAGCCGATGGTAATGATACCGAAGCCATTGAACAGGCGATTTTAAGGGCACAAGCTCAGGACCGGCCCTCGTTAATTGCCGTACGGACTCATATTGGTTATGGTAGTCCGAACAAACAAGATAAGCCGTCCGCGCATGGCTCCCCCTTAGGCGAAGAGGAAGTGCGTTTAACGAAAGAAGCTTATGGGTGGCCTGTGGATAAAACCTTCTATATCCCGGAAGAAGCCCTCGCCCATTTCCGCGAAGCGGTCCCGCAAGGTCAGGAATGGGAAGCCGAGTGGAACCATCTTTTCAGCCAATATCAAGCCAAATATCCTGACCTTGCCCGGGAATTCGAACAATCGTTAAAGCAAGAACTCCCTCAGGGGCTATTTGAGCATTTACCCACGTTTAAAGAAGGCGACATGGTCGAAACCCGGTCCGCTTCTGGTAAAGTCATTAATGCACTAGCCCCTCACCTACCCAATCTTATTGGGGGTTCCGCGGACTTAGCGCCCTCGAACAACACCCATATTCAAGAGGGCGGTGATTTCTCGGCCTTTGACCCCGCTGGGCGCAACTTGCATTTTGGCGTTCGCGAATTCACCATGGCGGCGGCGTTAAATGGCATGTCTCTGCACGGCGGTTTGCGTGTCTACGGCGGGACGTTCCTCATTTTTTCGGATTACGCGAAACCCGCCATTCGCCTCTCCAGTCTGATGCATCAACCCGTGATTTACATCTTTACGCACGACTCCATTGGACTGGGCGAAGACGGTCCCACTCACCAACCGATTGAACAATTAGCTGCACTTCGGGCCATGCCGAACATTTTGGTGATTCGCCCAGCCGATGCCAACGAAACGGCCGAAGCATGGAAAGTGGCGTTAACCACGCACGATAAGCCCATTGTATTGGCTTTAACGCGTCAAAAAGTCCCCACGGTCCCTGCAGTGAAAGCCGAAGGATTGACGCGTGGTGGATACATTCTGGAAGAAAATGCAGCCGAACCGGATTTGATTTTAATAGCCACAGGTTCTGAAGTCGGATTGGCCCAAAATGCCTATAAGATCTTAGCAGCTGAAGGCCACCGCGTGCGCGTGGTATCGCTTCCGTCGTGGGAACTCTTTGAAGCGCAGCCCCAGTCTTACAAAGACGCGGTATTGCCCCCATCGGTCACGCGCCGCATTGCCATTGAAGCTGCTTCAACCATGGGTTGGGAACGCTTTGTCGGCGATGATGGCAAGATTATTGGCATGACAACCTTCGGCGCCTCCGGAAAAATTGAGGACTTAATGGCGCATTTCGGATTTACACCCGAACACGTGGTGGAAGAGGCACATGCTCTCCTAGCGCGTTCCTGAACAATCTCTCTTGATGTGAGCAAAGGGGAAATGACGATGAGTACAGCGATCCACCGTTTAAACGAACTGGGCCAAAGCATTTGGTATGATAACGTCCGCCGCGGACTTATCGAGTCGGGTGAATTGTCCGACCTGATTGCCCAAGGTGTTTCAGGCGTCACGTCCAATCCCACGATTTTTGAAAAAGCTATCAATGGTTCGCATGATTATGATGCCGCGCTGCGTCAGCTTGTCGCCCAGCGCGCATCTTTGGAAACGATTTATGACACGCTTGTTTTAGAAGACATCGCGAATGGCGCTGATCTGCTTCGTCCCGTGTATGACCGAACTCATGGTCTCGATGGATACATTAGTGTGGAGGTGCCGCCAACTTTGGCGGCCCAAACGGATAAAACGATTGAAGAAGGCCGACGTCTGTTCAAAGCCTTAGGACGTCCCAATGTGATGATTAAGGTGCCGGCAACCCCCGAGGGCATCCCAGCCATTCGCCAACTGATTGCCGATGGGATCAACGTCAACGTCACCTTAATTTTTAGTCTCGACGCTTACCGCACGGTAATCGACGCCTACCTCTCAGGACTAGAAGACCGCGTCAGCCGCGGGCAACCTATTAACCACGTTGCATCCGTCGCCAGCTTTTTCGTCAGCCGCCTCGATACCTTGGTGGATCAATTAATCAAAGAAAAAGGCTTGCCCCAAGATTTGGCGGGCAAAGCCGCCGTGGCCAATGCCAAGTTGGCCTATGAGCTCTTTACCCAGCTCTTCAACTCACCCCGTTTTGAAGCCCTAAAAGCCGAAGGCGCCATGGTGCAGCGTCCCCTGTGGGCCTCCACGAGCACCAAAAACCCATCATATCCTGACCTCTTATACGTCGATACCCTGATTGGTCCAGACACCGTCAACACGCTCCCTCCGCAAACGGTAGCCGCCGTTTTAGACCATGTCACCGTTAAGCGGACCGTCGACGAAGATCTCGCGGGCGCTCACCAAGTGATAGATACTTTGGAAGCGGCAGGCATTTCGATGCATGCGGTGACGGACCAATTGTTGCAAGAAGGCGTCGAGAGCTTCTCCCAGTCCTTTGTCACCTTATTCCGGGGTCTGAAGCGTAAGCGCGCTGCGATTGTCAGTGAGCTTGAGCCCGTCGACTGGTCGCAAGATATTCTTCATGCAACGGCCGATGCGGTGGTAGAAGAGCTCACCAAACAAGACGCCGTGGCCCGGGTATGGAGTCACGATGCGTCGCTATGGAAGACCGATCCAGACCATCAGGCGATCATCCGCAACGCGTTGGGATGGCTAAGCGTGCCGGAAAAGGTGGCCCAAGATCTGCCCAACCTCAAGGCCTTTACCCAAAGTGTTATTGACGACGGGTACACCGACGTTGTGGTGCTAGGTATGGGAGGAAGTAGCCTTATCTCCGACGTCTTGCTACACACGTTTCCGGCCCCAGCACCCTATCTGCGCTTGCACGTGCTGGATTCAACCAGTCCCGACGCTGTGCAAGCCGTGAGAAACCGCCTGCCCTTGGCGACTAGCCTCTTCATTGTCGCTAGCAAGTCTGGCACCACAACCGAACCTCAGGAATACTTCCGGTACTTCTGGGAAGAAGTCAGCGCGATTAGCAGCAAACCTGGAGAGCACTTTGTTGCCATTACCGACCCCGGGACATTGCTCGTTGAGGAAGCGGCATCTCATGGATTCCGCAAAACTTTTTTGAATCCCGCCGATATTGGGGGGCGCTACTCGGCCTTGTCATGGTTTGGTATGGTTCCTGCTGCACTCAGCGGCGTGGATTTAGAGGCGTTGCTCACCAATGCGCAAGACATGCAGCAACTATGCCACGTCGCATCGGTGAAGGATAACCCTGGCGCCTTACTCGGAGCCTTGATGGGCGCCTTTGCCGTAAGCGGTCGTGATAAGATGACCCTGCTTATGCCCGAAGCCCTCAGCCAGTTCTCGGACTGGATTGAACAATTATTGGCCGAATCCACCGGCAAAGAAGGCACAGGACTTTTGCCCATCGCCCACGAACCAGCGCTGCCCGCCCACGAATACTCCCATGACCGGCTATTTATTGCCTGCCAAATGGAGAGTGAACCCGATTCGGACCTGGACGCCCGAATTCAAGAGCTACGTCAGGCTGGCCATCCGGTGGTTGTATTACCCATGGCCGACCGCACCGCATTAGGTGGGGAACTATTCCGCTGGGAATTTGCAACAGCGATTGCCGGATCGGTACTGCGTATCGACGCTTTTGATCAGCCTAATGTCCAAGAAAGCAAGGACAATACCAAACGTGTCCTTCAAGAATTCAAAGAAAAGAAGGCTTTGCCCGAGGAAGAACGCGTTGGCTCCCAAGCCGGGTTCTATTGGTCGGCAGCGCATTTTGCTATTGCGCCTGGATCCTCTCTCGCTGAGAGTTTGACGGCTCTTATGCGCACATTCAAGACCAATGACTACGTCGCCATGATGGCCTATGTCGATCCCAATCCCAAATCATGGGAAATGCTACAAGCCATTCGTGCAGAAATTGGTCGGCAATGGAATGTTCCGACAACGCTTGGATTCGGTCCACGCTTCTTACACAGCACAGGCCAGTTGCATAAAGGGGGAAATGATCACGGCCTCTTTATCCAAATTGTTGCAGATGCGGGCGCCCACGTTCCCATCCCGGGCGAGCCATTTGATTTCCTGACTCTCATTAAGGCGCAAGCCATTGGTGACTATCAAGCCTTGCGCAGCCATAATCGACGCGTCATTCGCATTGTCATGACAGAATCCACGGTAGAAGGATTGAAGGTTCTCGAAAATACTGTACGGGCCCTCCGTACAAAGTGAGGCGACGCATGATGAAGATTGGCATGATTGGATTAGGTCGCATGGGCGGAAATATGGTCAAGCGTTTAACGCAAAATGGGCACGAAGTGGTAGCCTATGACCGCAGCCCGGATGCGGTCACAGAGATTGCAAAGAGTACGGGAGCCGTAGGAGCGGCATCAATTCCCGATCTCGTCAATAAACTTGAAGGTCGCCGTGTCGTGTGGATGATGGTCCCCTCTGGCGACCCGACGGAACAAACCCTGGAGACATTGCTAAGCCTGCTGTCTCCAGGCGATATTATTATTGACGGAGGCAATTCGAATTTCCGTGATTCCATGCGCCGCGCAAAATTAGCGCATGCCCAACAAATTGAATTTATTGATTCGGGCACCAGTGGGGGCGTTTGGGGGTTAGCGAATGGCTACTGCCTCATGGTGGGAGGCTCTGATGATGCTGTTCACTACTGCGAACCCATCTTCACCACCTTAGCTCCTGAAGACGGTTATTTGCATACCGGTGCCGTCGGCTCCGGCCACTTTGTCAAAATGGTACATAACGGTATCGAATATGGCTTGCTCCAAGCCTACGCAGAAGGATTTGAAATACTCAAAGAAAGTCAATTTCCGCTAGATTTGCCGGCCATCACCAAATTGTGGAACCACGGTAGTGTTGTCCGTTCATGGTTATTAGAACTGCTTGAAGATGCCTATGCCAAAAACCCAGGTCTCAAGGATATCCGGGGTTATGTCGAAGATTCCGGAGAAGGTCGGTGGACTGTGCAAGAAGCTATCAACGAAAACGTCCCCGCGCCCGTCATTACCGCCTCGTTATTTGCCCGTTTTGCCTCCCGCCAGGAAGAATCTTATGGTGCCAAAGTCATTGCCGCATTGCGCAATGAGTTTGGCGGGCACGCCGTCAAAACTGAGTAAAAAGTGACTTGCGAAAGGGACGGAGAGAAGACATGATCGATATCCACAGCACAGCGAATCCTCTGCGGGAGGGGCTCGTTGAGAGCCGCCGTCCACAGCCTTTTACCATGATCATCTTTGGTGCCGCCGGAGACCTCGCGCACCGCAAGCTATTTCCTGCCCTCTATAACCTGATGGTGGACCATTGGCTTCCCCATCAGGTCAATGTTGTAGGATTTTCTCGGCAGCCCTTTGATGATGACAATTTTCGCAAGGAGATCAAACACTCCATCGAACAATTTTCTCGTCAACCCTTAAATGCCGACGTGTTTGACCAATTCGCAAGTGGCATGCATTATATCTCGGCCAACTTCAACGATCCGCAAGCGTATATCGAATTGCGCAATCTCTTAACCCGTCTCAATGAGGAACAACATTTGCCGGGCAATTACTTGTTCTATCTCGCAACCCCTCCATCTTTTTATCCCATTATTGCTGAACATCTTGGTGCGGTAGGGCTAAACGTTTCGCCTAGTGAGCAGGGATGGGTCCGGATTATCGTGGAGAAACCCTTTGGCCGTGATTTAGCATCGGCCATCGAACTCAATGCCCAATTACACAAGGTCTTTGATGAAACGCAAATCTTTCGCATCGACCATTATCTTGGAAAAGAAACGGTGCAAAACATCTTGGTATTCCGTTTTGCGAATGGGATTTTTGAGCCGTTGTGGAACCGGCAATACATTGACCATGTGCAGATTACCGTTGCCGAATCGTTGGGAGTCGAGGGACGCGGCACCTATTATGATACGGCAGGAGCATTACGGGACATCGTGCAAAACCATATGATGCAGCTGGTCTCCCTTATTGCCA
This sequence comes from Sulfobacillus thermotolerans, assembly GCA_002951815.1. Taxonomy (GTDB): domain Bacteria; phylum Bacillota; class Sulfobacillia; order Sulfobacillales; family Sulfobacillaceae; genus Sulfobacillus; species Sulfobacillus thermotolerans. The sequence goes on along the minus strand of CP019454.1, from coordinate 1,804,693 downwards.
TGGAACCGCCTGTTGTCTTTGAAGCTGATGCTGTACGCGACGAAAAGGTCAAAGTGCTAAAAGCCATTCGGCCACTATCTACGCGTGACGTCACGCAATTCACCGTTCGTGCCCAATATGACGAAGGCTACGTGGAAGGTTCCATGGTGCCTGGGTACCTTGATGAGCCGGATATCCCTTCAGATAGCCGCACCGAATCCTATATGGCCATGCGCCTTTTAATTGACAATTGGCGATGGGCCGGAGTCCCCTTTTACTTGCGCACCGGCAAACGGCTCGCTAAACGGGCGACCGAGATTGCCATTCAGTTCAAAAAAGCCCCGCACCGGTTTTTCAACCAAACTGCCACCCCCGACTTGGAACCGAATCTGCTCACGCTGAAGATTCAGCCGGACGAAGGCATCGCGCTGCGCTTTGGCGCCAAGGTCCCGGGACCTGTGGTACGCATCCGCACCGTAAACATGGACTTTCTCTACGGCACCTCCTTTGCTGACCAAGCCCCAGAAGCCTATGAGCGCCTATTGTTGGATGCGATGATTGGAGATTCCACGCTCTTTACCCGCAAGGATGAAGTGGAAGCCGCTTGGTCCCTCGTCACGACGATTTTGAACGGTTGGGAACGCGCCAAAGGTCCCATTCCAACTTATGAAGCGGGTACCTGGGGCCCTCCAGAAGCCGATGAATTGATTGCCCGTGACGGATTTCGGTGGCGGCGGCCCTAACAACGTCATAAAGCGGAGGGAAGACACGAGTGGAAAGCCAAACATTACATTGGAATCATCCGAATATCATGGGACCGGAGCTGCTTGAACTCCTGCGCACCTCCGTGCCGCAATCCCTCGGCGGTACTCTTCCGGTCACGGCGACAGTACTGACTTTAGGATTGTATGTGAAAGGCATTTTACCCACCGATTGGGCAGAGCTGGCCGGAAAGATTTCGCGGGTTCATCCCTCTCGGGTTCTCATCATCAACCCCATCGTTAATTCCGCCAACGCTCCAACCCACGTTGATGCGGAACTTTCAGCCACCATTACATATCGGCGACCGCATGAGCCGCCTATCTTGTTTTCCGAATGCGTCCAAATGAATCTCCAAGGCGGCTTGGCCAACCACTGGATCGATTTAGTTCAATCCCTTATCAAATCCGACCTTCCCGCCTATTTGCTGTGGTTAGGTATGCCGCCTCTGCCAGGATTTCGTTGGGACTTATTAAGTACAGGGTTTAGCCATCTCGTCATCGACACCGAACAAACGGGGATTGAGCCGTGGCATCATGTGATGTTGCAAAGTCCTCGTTTAGGGTTGATGATTGATGATCTCTATTGGCAACGCCTAGGGCTATGGCGCGTCCATTGGGCCAATGTAACGGACCGACCCGAGGCCCTAGCGGTAGTCAGCACGCCTGAAAGTATTAGCGTCGTATGGCCGGTGGAGAAATCCACGGGATGGCAGATGCTTCTCGGATGGCTTGTGAGTCGACTGTCGTGGCAAATCGTCGATATTGCGCCCAATCGGCTCCTCATGGCCACTGAATCTGGGAATACCATCCCTGTCCATATCACAACGGGGGCGGATCCCGGGATTACGTTTTATCAAGGCAACCGGCGTCTATCATCGCAAGAAGCACACAATCAATTGACCACTCAATTTGAGATAGGATCTGACGTGTTGTATGAGATCAGCGATCCGTGCAATCTAGCTGATCCCGTGTCTGATGTGGTAAAACTGTTGAACCGCGGTCATGACCAACTTTACGACGAAGCGATGTCGGCTTTGCTTCTAAGCGAACGCCCCGAGCAATAACGATACCTAAAAAGGGAGAGAGCACCATGTCGGACCCGATTCTTCATGTCGGCCCCACTACGCCAGACACGATCCATGATTTGGCTCAGTGGTTATGTCAGGAGGCCGAGTTAGCCATTCGCGACCGCGGACGGTTTCTTTTGGCGTTGTCTGGTGGCTCGACGCCGCGCCAACTCTATACCCTGTTAGCCGAACCGTCATGGCAACAGCGTTTGGATTGGGCGCACACTCTCGTGTTTTTCAGCGATGAACGCGATGTGCCGCCAACCCATCCCGATAGCAATTTTAAAATGGCCTCAGATGCCCTGTTATCCCATTTAAATCCCGTACCTCAAGCCATTTACCGTTGGCATACCGAATATTCTCCCGCGATGGCCTTAGCAGACTATCGACACCATTTAACGTTGGACAATACCTTACCCGTGCCCCCTACCTTAGATGTGGTTCTGTTAGGCGTCGGGCCAGAAGGACACACGGCTTCACTATTTCCTGATCGCCCTGTCCTAGATTCCGAAGACATTGTGAGTCACACCTATGTGCCCACGCACAATTCATGGCGCTATACGTTTACACTTCCGCTGTTGAACGCCAGTCGCCATATTGCCTTTCTTGTCACGGGTTCGGAAAAACAAGAGATTATTGACCAGATTTTCACGCACCAAGCACCGGTTCCCGCCAGCATGATTCACCCAGTCCCGGGTGACGTGCATTGGTTTTTAGACAGCGCTAGTGCACAACGCCTAAATCCCAATATTCTGCCGTCGTGACCATGCCAACATCCCCTATCCTATTGCTATGGGATATCGACGGTACCCTGTTGTTAGTGCCAGGGGCAGGAGCTTCGGCTATGACTCAAACGTTTCAGCGTTTGTTTGCAATTCCTAATGCTTTTGCTCATGTAGAATTTGCCGGGGGAACCGATTCCTATATTGTCGACTCGGCGTTCCAGCAGCATCATCTCGATCATCAGCAGTATAGCATGCTCTTTAAGACCGCATATTGTCGCCAGCTTTCTCGGACGCTTAAGGAATACCCCGGACACATTTTGCCCGGGGTCTCTCAGTTATTACAGACCTTACATAAGGACCCCCGTTTCGACCTGAGTCTAGCCACAGGAAATTACCGCGACGCTGCCTACATCAAATTGGCGCACTTTGGTCTTGACCACTACTTTCCCATTGGCGGATTTGCTGAAGATGGATATACTCGTGATGCCATTATGACGGCAGCCAGGAATAACACCGAGCGCTATTACCAAAAACACTACACGTCCTGTGTGGTGATTGCAGATACCGTACAAGATGGTCTAGCCGCCAAACAGTGTGGCTATCCTCTCCTTGCCGTAGCGACAGGCAAACAAAGCATCCAAGACCTGCAGACCGTGACGCCCTATGTGGTCCCATCACTCGAGGATTCGTCCCTCGTCCATCTTTTACTAAACATAGCCCTCTCGCATTAAAAAGGGACAGGCCAATGCCTGCCCCCCGTTACGTGATGGATACCGACCCTTGCGTCGTCACCAGGTTCCACGGCCCCGCAATGATGGGAAGCGCTACAGTCATTTGAACTGTGGCGGTCAGCGTGCCTTTCTCATCTAAAAATGACATGGTACGCAGCGGCATTTGGGGAAGTTCACTTTCCAAATCGGTCGTAAAAAGACTCTCAGCCTCATTCGCGGGACCATGTTGACTCTGAACCGCTAAAAGCGCACTATCCATAGCATCTACCAACGCTTGATGTCGCTCCATCAATACGGCGGTATCAATAAACATGGGAAGCACTCCCATGACTAGCATCAACCATAAGAGAGTCCAAATAAATACGTTACCACCACGGTGCTGGAGCATTGTTATTCACTCCCGTTTGCTCGACGGCTGAACGCGTCGACGATATGGTGTAATACGGCCACATCGTCGCTTGGACGGGCAACGACACGGTCACCTCATCGAGACTTCCTTGCTGAACATATTCTGCCGTGGCCCCTGACGGATAATATCCCTCATTAGTAAGGGTAAGACGCACATATTCTTGAGCGAGCGTAGGATTTCCCGTCGCCGCCCATTCTTGCGCCGCGGCTTGTGCCGCATTGCCAGCGATATCGCTCACTTGCGCCCACTGGAAAATGCCGATTGTTCCAAAGATAACGGTGAGAACTAAAGGCAGCACTAATAGGATTTCGATAAAACTATTGCCCTGGCGGTCCTGAACACGCCTTACGGGATCGTATTGAGATTGCTGGTGATTTGATTGAATGCGCCGATTAGCGCATTGCGCAATGCTTCTATTGGCAAAATCATAGCCAATACGACAATTATGATCCAAATCCCATTTTCGATAAACACATTGCCCTCTTTGGCCCCTATCCGCTTGCGGACCGCGACCTTGATCGTCTGCCACCATTGTTTCACATGACACCCTCCTCATCCGATTGCCACCCCTGCTGGGTGTGGTGCTCTCAGCATAGCAAGTTTCCATGGGAGGATTCCTACCCAATTCGGTCCCGGTTCTAGGCATTAATAACGTAGACCCCTTAGGTAAACGCTGTCATCCCACGACCCGGAGACAACGGCTCACGTATACCACCCGTATATTTGGATTGGCAAAAAGGCGAATTATCAGACAGACTCGGGAATCTCCAGCATTCCATTGCATTGCTATAATGAGAAGTAGGAGGTTTAAGCTGCTTGCTGTCAATCTATGATGATCTCTGATAATATGTTATAATATAATTCCGTGATTGTATTATGGATGAGCAGTTTGTCAGCATCGGCAAGGCGGCCAAGATGCTCGGCATGAGCATCGACGGACTCCGGAAGTGGGAACGCGAAGGGCGCCTGATTCCGGTGCGTACCGTGACGAATCATCGGCGCTATCGGGTCGCGGACTTACGCGCCCTGATGCATGCGGATGCGCCTGATGTTGCTAGGGATACTCGTTGTCTCCTCTATGCCCGCGTCTCGACCAAAAAACAACAAGACGCGGGGAACTTGGATCGTCAACTCGGGCGGTTAACCGCGTTCGCTGCGGAGCAGCGATGGACTGTGGTGGCGGCTCTTACCGATGTCGCGAGCGGCTTGAATGACAAACGGCGGGGTCTCCATCGGTTGCTGGATCTTGCTCAGCAACACCAAGCGGGCATCGTGGCTGTGGAGTCCCAGGATCGATTGGCACGCTTCGGGTTTACTTATCGGGAAAGGTACCTGCACGCCTTTGGCGTGCGTGTTGTTGTCATGGAACACACGGGGAAAGACGATCCGCAGGAACTCGTGGAGGACGTGATTGCCATTACCACGTCGTTCGCGGCCCGCATTTATGGCAAACGCGGAGGGGAAAAGATGGGGTCGACCGTGCGTCAAGCGATGGCGACCTTAGCTCAGGACGGAGTCCCCGAATGACGACAACCATTTTGGGTGTCTTGCTCGATGTCACGCCCGATCAGGACACGGTGTTCCGTCGTTTGCGGCGCAAATAGGGGTTCATGCTACGGTTTGCCTTTCAACGCGTGGTTGGAGGACTACAAAACATAGGCGGGTTGGAACGTCACTGTGCAAGTGAAACGGAGTTGCCGCTGCGTTACGCCAAAGATGCGGTGCAAGAAGCGCAAGACCTCATGCGGGCCCGCCATCAAGCCATGAAAGACGGGGCGACTTTATGGACGCAACGCGTGAAAACAACCCGCGAACGGTTGACCGCACTCCGGGCCTCCCCGCATCCGAATGCCCGCCGCATTGCGGGACAAGAACGTAAGCTCACGCATCAAGAAGCCCAGCAAGCGTTTTATCCACAGCATGTCGAGGCAGGCACCTTTCCTCCTGTGGTGTTTGGCACAAAAAAACGGTGGTTGGATCAGTTCAAGGCTCTCGATGACCCCCTCGCCGAACAGGAACGCCAGCAGGCGTGGCGGAAAGAATGGGACGAGAGCCGGAATGGTCGGCTGTCAGCGCGTGGGGATCGAACCCAAAGGGGCAATCCCCTCCTGCGCGTCCGCGCAGGAACCGACCATTGGATCTTAGAAATCTCTCTCGATTGCCTCAAACCGGGCAACCCCGACGCCCAAGTCCCTCGGTATGAGAAACTGGAGATCCCGCTCTATATTGCGCGGACGGTGTCCAAGACAACGGGCCCAGTCAATGGCCGTGATTATGAGGGGCTGCTGCGTCGGGTGCTCGCCTCCGGCGACCCCTATCAAGTCGACATGCTCCGACGTCAAGGACGGTATCAGGTCCGCGTGACCGTCGAAGAAGTCCCCGCGCCCATCCAGACCGATCCGCGTCATGGCTGGGTGGGAGTGGATACCAGCACCTTTTTGGCGCTCTGTCACGTGTTGCCGAACGGCAATCCCCACGCCTTCGCGACGATCGGGGCCCCCCGTCTCTTCGATGTCCGATCGCCCCAACGCGCCGCGTTGGTGGGAGGTCTCGCGGTCGAGACCGTTCAGTGGGCTAAGGCGCGTGGAGCGGGACTGGTCGTGGAAGACGTGCAGTTCCTCATGATCGGGATGTGAGCGCCAAGTTTAACCGCGTGACGCACCAGTTTAATGACCGGGCCTTGCTGACAGCGGTCGAACGACCGGCCGCGCGGGAAGGCGTCGCCTTGCGGAAAGTCAAACCGGCTTATACCTCGATTATCGGGCGGTTCCAGTATCAGCCGCAATACGGGATGAGCGTGCATCACGCCGCGGCCCTCGTGATCGGGCGACGAGGCGGACTGAAAGTCCGCCGGGAAAACGTCCCTAAAGCCTTGCGGCTCTGGATGCAAGACCGCGATCAATGGAACGACCCCACTTATCGGAAAAATGATTGGAGTGCCTGGGCTCGGATTAAACGGATCATGACGAAGACGTTGGCCTCGCACCATCAGTATTTGAGTGCCTGGTTAGGGTATCGCAAGACGTTATTCTCCGAATGACCCCCATCGCATTCCCCCGTCGCCACCACGTGGCGAAAGGAGCGACGGGGCATCTTGATGAGGGCCCAGTAACACTGGGGCTCAGGGCACCACCGACGGGACACCGAGGGGAGTTTCCTGCCATCCTTCTCCTGCCGGGATCTTGAGCGGTGCGTGGGGGGAAAACATCCCCACGCGATGGGGCGGAAGCCACCTCCGAGCAGACGAATCCTGTGAGGACTGCGGGTCCCGTGAGGGGCCGAGAAAAGCCGAAAGAGATTATCGTAGGTTTTTTTTACCAGGCGAGAATGCATGGACATTATCCGTCCCGTGTTTACGGCAAAAGACTTAGCCCAGCTCCCAGACGACGGCAAACGCTATGAGATTTTAGAAGGAGATTTGGCCGTGAGGCCTTCGCCTAATCAGAAACATCAAAATGTCATTCGACACTTATCAGCATTTTTTATCCATGTTGAATCTCATGGTTATGGACGGTGGTATCCTGCCCCATTTGATGTCGTATTTGATGACAACAACGTGACCGAACCGGACCTGCTCTTTGTTCTGACTGAACATCTGAATATCATCAAGGAAGCCAACGTGCAAGGTGAACCAGATCTGGTTGTCGAGGTCTTATCCCCTAGCACCCGTGAGCGAGATCGCGGCGTGAAGGCCCACCTCTATGCCCGCTTTGGTGTGCCAGAATATTGGATTGTCGATCCTGAGACCGAAACGTTGACTCTCTATCATTTAACGTCAGAGGGCTACGAAGTCACTGGACCGTTTCGGGCTGATGAGACAATTCACAGCACTCTCTTTCCAGACACTCCCCTGAACGTATCCGATGTGTTTCTGCCGTGAAGCCCGTTACAACTCGCACCATAAACCTCACTGGAATCGGACAGAACGGACTTGTTTGCGATGCCCACTACCACACCTCCGGCCTTGAGGCATTGAAGAGATTTCAGTTGCAGCCTCAGACTCATTGAATGGTTATATATGACTTGTGTCGCTTGCTGTTTGACCTCTGCCTTATCTACGCCCGTTTAAGCGCTCGTATATCAACAAGACATCGGCTGAATCACCGAAAAAGCAAAATTCCACTACGCACAGGACACCCTCCAATTAGGTGACAAAATCTACGGAGGCGGAAGGGGAAACCGCCTAGCCTACTAAATCACAAACGTTTCTGGGGTCGGACGATCCGCATTAAAGCGAGCGAGCGCAAATGGGGTCAAATCAACAAAGGGCTCTTCCCCCATAATGAGCTCGGCAATGACTCGCCCCGTAGCAGGAGAGTGCATAAAGCCGTGGCCACTAAACCCGTTTGCCATATAAAATCCTGGGATTTCCGGCACTTCACCGATAATCGCCGTGTCATCCGGCGACACCTCATATAAGCCCGCCCATCCACGCATAATGGAAGCCTCCGCTAAATTGGGAACCCATCGCAGTATAGTGTCAATGAGCTTCTCCAAGGTCTGGTGGTCGACGTCCGTATGATAACTGCTCGGTTCATGAGGGTCGGACATCCCAAGCAAAATACTGTCACCTTCGCGGCGAAGATAGGATGTCGTTTCTAATTCCAAGGTCATTGGGATCGTTTGAGGAAGTTTGCTAAAGGGCGTCGTAACATAAATACTACGGCGGTACGGACGCACAGGGATTTCTACCCCTGCCATCTGCCCTACGGTGGCGGCATACGGACCCGCGGCATTCACCACGACGCCTCCCAGAACGATCCCCTTGGTGGTTTTCACGCCAGCAATGTGATTATGGTTCATGAGAATACCAGTGACTTGTTCATCCAAGCGAATCGTGACCCCAAGGTCTATGGCCCGTCTGGCAAAACCATAAAGGACCGCGCCCGGGTCGGCAATGCCATCATCTGCACAAAACGTTCCTCCCACGAGTCCTTCCATTTGGACATACGAAAACTGGCTCGCGACCTCTTGGGGCGAAAGACATTTAACGGGAACGCCTAGGGCTTGTTGCATTAACGATAAGTTCTGCATAACCGTCCACTTGCTCGCATCGCGCGTTAAAAAGAGATATCCGCACGCATTAAATGACGACGAAATTCCGAAAATGTCTTCAAAATGGCGAAACATTTCAAGACCGTATTGGGAAAATTTAACGGCGCTCGGATGAGAAAATTCAAGGCGGACTCCCCCTGCACTACGTCCAGACGAGCCGTGGCCCCACACCCCTTCTTTGTCGATGACAATGACGTTGGAAATTCCTTTGCTCGCTAAATGATAGGCAATGGATAAGCCAATGAGGCCTGCTCCCACAATAATGACGTCCGCATTATCCGTCACCGATTCTCCTCTTTTCTACCCTGTTGGGCGTTGATCTTGAACTCCGACCAAATATTCGGCACAAGCGAGATCAAAAACGGCCGACCCGACACTTTTCATGACCGTAATCCCCTCTTGGGGTCCATAATGCGGGGCACTAGCCAAAGGACGAATTTTTGTTAAATCGACAAGACCTTCTGCAGCAGGAATGAGAAAGTCACCAGCCTCTCTGAGGCAAGCTGGCAGAAAATCAGCATACAACGTAGCTTTGGCCACAATGTCGCTAGCAAGTTCTCGCGTGGTGGGTAAATAGGCTCCCATCGCATTAATGAGCACTGGCGTTTTGATAATACGGGAATCAAATAAGGGGGTCGGTGAAGATGTAACCGTGGTGATAACATCGGCATCAGCTACTGCTTCGTCAATGGCGGTATGGACACTAATGGACACATGAGCAAATTGAGGAAGGGAACACAGTCTGTCTCGCAGGGCATATGCCGCGTCTGGTGTGCGGTTCCATAAGCGAATGGAGCGAACTCCCGCCAAACGCACGAAGGCTTTGGCGTGATAATAGGCCTCAAAGCCAGCCCCGAGGATGCATTGACACGCATTCGCTACACTAAGCCACTGCGTTGAAAGAGCGGCAATGGCTGCGGTGCGCAGCCCAGTGAAAGCTGCCCCATCGGCAATAGCGATCACCTCACCGTCAGCACCGTAAATACTGACCGTACCGTTTAATACCGGTTTGGTCTTTGCAAGACTTTTGTTAGCTGGACGCTCGTATAAGACCTTCACCAACGATAGACTAAGGTCTGCCCAGCTGGCCGCCATTAAAATAAGATGGCCTTTGTCGTCTGGCTGGACAACGCGCACGGGTTCGTGAGACAAGGGGGCCGTGAGTCGTCGGCTCAAGTGTGCCCGCAACATCACATCATCAAGCGCTGTTTCTAAGTCTTGAGCTCCAATCCACATTGGCATTTTCCCCACTTTAAGTTTGCAGGCCGGCACGCTGAACGTGGTATTTGCCTCAACCATAACAAAGGCCACTGGTTTTTAATAGGGCCATAAAACAAAAATCGTTCTCACAATCACAAAGCGCCCAATCCCTTGACATCTAAAATTCTCTGGACAACGACTCTTTTACCAACGTGCGCTGAAAAGCCCCTGCCTTCAGTTATCTTAAGGGGTCAACATGCCTTCTATGACAAATATGTCGCCTAATGGAAAGAAATTCTTCACCGGAGAATGATTATCTTTAGGGATTTTCTGAAGTAGAAAGCCCGCACACCGACGGCTCAAAGCCCCGAATGTCTTACCCTTTGATGAAGTCCTTCGCTTTTCGTGTTTACCATCATAGATACGTCTACGATGTCAACGGCCTCACTCTGTAAGGTTTTTAACATTTGACTTTAGATAACTCAAGCCGTGGGGAGGATGTCAATCCAACCATTTCGCCATCATGTACTCATCCACAAATTGGCCATCCGTATAGCGAATACTGTGTCGCCGCAATCCCTCGACTTGAAATCCCATTTTGTGGTATAGCCCAAGGGCACGGCGATTTGTCACCATAACGTCTAATTCCATTCGATGAATCCGGTGGTCTTTAGCCCAACTCTCCAATATTTGAAAAAGCTGAGTGCCTATCCCTTGTCCCCAATACGCCTGACGAATACCGACAACAATCAACGCCGAATGCGCCAAGCGCCGTGGGGTCTGGCCTCGCGCTCGTAAAAATCCAACCAACGTTCCATCATCAGCCTCAACCACCCAAAATCCATTCTGAGGCTGATCGATGAAGGGAACAATCCGTTTCTCCCATTCGGCCACACTATCCGAAAGTTCACCAGGCTCCATTAACATGTACTGTGTCTCTTTATCCAACGCGTTTTGCAAATCTATAAACTTGGCTACATCCGTCTTGTCAATCAATCGAACTGTCCACATTATCGATCTTCCCGCTCTCCATTCCTGTCCTATCCAATAGGCCCCCAAACACTCCAGAGTTGTGCATTACCCTCAAATGCCTTTCTAGTTATATGGGAGTGTCTGAGCCCATACCCGCCGGAGGACAACCATAAACATAAAAGGCAGAACCCGGTTAGGCGCAATAAAAAAGGCCCCATGTATTGGTGGCTAAGAGACTATCCCTTCATTAACGCTATCCATTGATCTATTAATCCGTCGGCTTTTCGGCTTTTAACAACTAAAGACGGCACTTGATAATCAGCAAATAACTCTTCCATATACCGTCTAACCACGACTGTTTCTCCTTCTTCTTTTTGATACAGCCCAAGACGCAAGGGAATGTCCACCACAACATCCGAAGAGTCCTCGAGAAATGCCGCGCCAAGAGTGGGATTCCCAAAAATCACAGTCCATGCATCAATTTGCGGATCAATTCCACGGGCCTTCATGTCTTCCGTATGATGAACCACAGCATAAACAATAATGCCTTTTCCCTCTAACCAATGAGTGAAATCGTTAACCAACTCGGCTGCGGGTCGAGAAATCTCTATCTTTTCGATCGGTGACACGTTTATCCCCCCATAACCTCAATCTACAAAATCACTATCGCGTGCCTGTTCTGACGACCATACAATAGGTGAGAGCAACTGGTAGCATGTGGCAATGACTCATAAGCCCATTGTACAGGAAAAATTGTCATGGATTCCCTCCCATTACCGGATCCCACAACAATTTGATCATTTGGCAAGTCATTAGGGGCTGCACTGAACATACGCTAGCGAAATAGAAATATAGGAAGCGTGGGGTACACAACCGCAATACGTTCTTCGCATACAAAAAAGTCCCATCGGATTCCTAGAGTTTTAATGAACTAGGCCACCGCAATGGGATACCGAGAAGTCATGGCCTTAACGATAATCAGACACCATGTGTGGCCTCAGACCTGTCTAAACGTGCCAACACCTTTTCCAAAGCTGCTTGATAAATGACGGCCTCTTCGGTCTGTTCCCCTGGTACCCAAGGTCGCCGCGGCAGTCCCCAAAAAGCCGTCAAGAACTGGCCAATGTTATCCTCCCAATCCAGTCGATGCTGTTGTGCAATGATCCACTGCCCAAGGGGATGCTGTCGTTCGTCATCGCTAAACGATGCGCACAAAATGGCAAGTTTTTCGCGACTGGATGTATTAGCCTGTTGATCTATCCATAACATTTTTTCCGCAATGGCTTGGTCCATCGGCATCTCAATTTGACTCCTTTCAAACCACCGGCAAGGGCCAGCGCACAATTTTGTTGTTCGTGATGTTCGTACGCACGTAATTAGCCACACGAGGGGTCACAACCGTCTCCCACGCATCTTGTAATTTCTCTCCATAGTTAGCCGGTGTGACACCCAAACGGGCTTCAATAAAGTGAAAAAATTCCTCAGAACGGCCCATCAGTGTGCTATATTGCCACCACGCGGGATGTTGCTGATCTGCTGCCGTTAGCACGGCGTAAACAGGTTCCTCTGCGCCTAAACGGTGTTTCTTGCCATCCCAACTCGCGTCATAAATCGCATGGGCCAACCAAAGCTTTTGATAAATTGCATCGTAGGTGACATCATTGGCATTCCCCATGCCCCCATGCACCACCCTTTCTCATTTCTAAACCGTCCCGTTATATCCTTTTTTGGGTCAGCCCGTCAGATGCTTCTGGCCGTCATATGCCAGGTCTAGTCCAAAAACCACGCCGTGAAATGATGCATCGCTCAAATATCTAGGACAGTTGCTGAAGGTACGGAACCAGATCCTCCACGGGCATTGTCCTCTGCTCGTTTTGTGCCAAGTCTTTCACCGTTACCTGCTTAAACTGTGCCCATTCGTCTCCACCCACGATAATGACAATGTTGCTTCGCTTGCTGGCGTCGCGCAATTGGGCTTTAAGACTGCGCCGCAGCAAATCTGTGTCAATGGGAAAGCCCTCCTGGCGCAGATGTTCCGCTAATACAAAAGCATCGGCTTCGGACCCAGGAATGTGTGCGACATAGATGCGGCGTTCAGGCGTCAGGTTTTTATCCTCTAAGACGGACAATATCCGTTCCATTCCCATGCCAAAGCCCACCGCCGGTGTCGTTTCCGGACCATCCAACGTGGTAGCCAAGCCGTCATAACGCCCTCCGCCAAATAGCGCCGCACGATTCCCCAAACTGGGGTGAGCGATTTCAAAAACAGTCCTCGTATAATAGTCAAGCCCTCGGACTAAGAACGGATCTCGCACCACTGTCCGCCCAGAAGCTTCTAATAACGCCACGAGCTCGGCATAGTGCGCCGCACAATCTGCACACCAATAATCTTTAATGTCAGGTGCCCGGTCGCGAATGTCTATGTCAACTTTGCAGTCTAATAGCCTAAGAGGATTAGTCTCTAACCGACTTTGGCAATCCGCACAGAGTTCTTCCTCATGGGAGTGATAGTACTCTAGAAGACTCGCTCGGTATTGAGGCCGACACACCGAACACCCAATGGAATTCAGCCGCACTAAGGGTGCTGGTAACCCCATCGCCTCAACCGTTGCGCACGCTAGCAAAATAACTTCTGCATCGGCTTCTGGCTGTGTTGAGCCATAGAGTTCGGCGCCGAATTGGGTATGTTGGCGATAACGTAATGCCTCAGGTTTTTCACGACGAAACATGGGGCCATAATAACAAAGACGAACCGGTTGTGGTTTATTAGCCATACCATTTTCCACATACGCCCGCGCTACAGCCGCAGTACCTTCAGGACGCAAGGTTAAATCCACGCCACCCACATCGGTAAAGGTGTAACGTTCATGCTGAACAATATCCGTTGATTCCCCTACACGCAAGAATACTGCACTTTGCTCAAAAATTGGTGTTTCCAATAAATCATATCCGTACCGCGTAGCCGTATCGATGGCAATTCGTCGTAACTGCTCCATTCGGCTCGAGATCGGCGCAAGAATATCCTGAGTGCCTCTGGGGCGTTGCAACTCTTGACGCATGCTATTGGTCCTCCCTACTATGACGACGGCAGATGGATCCTGCCAAGCTTGCAACATTATAGCATAGTCGAGGACCGGCTTCTGAACGAACGCAATAAACTTCCCGCAGATGAGGACGCCGGGGAACACCACGGCTTGTCATGAAGAGTCTCACCGGCGAAGCAGGCTCTACGAAACATTAATTAATCCCTAATACCACGATCATGCCCTCATCATCCGCTAATGCGAAGATGAGCGCGTTATACGACTGGGACCGTCCCTGTCGTGACAATGACTTTTCGATAAAGGACTGGTGTTCATGGAGGACATTACCCTTCTTCATATCTCGGACTTGCATGTCGATGGGCTTGATAGTGACCGAAAACTGCCCGCTTCATATTGGTCCACTATGGCAGTAACGCTAAATCGCCTTAATCCTGATTTAATCGTCGTGACAGGCGATCTTACGACACATGGAGGGTGTGATATCCAAGCGCTCTATCAAGCCCGGGAATTTTTAGCAAGCACAGGGCGTCCCTATTTGGTAGTGCCTGGTAACCATGACTTGTCCCCATCCTCTGTGATGCGTAAGGATGAATGTTACGAAGATGTCAAATGGCCTAAGACACATTTTTCCCAAGTTTTTTCACAACCATCTACTGTAACCCAACACATAGGGCCGGTGAGCGTCATCGGCATTGCGTTACGAGACGGCGATCCAGATCAATCGCTGTTACAGCTAAAAACCGCCTTGTCACAGGCTCCAGGACCCGTCTTAGTCTTTGGTCATTATCCTTTACGCCCTGTTCGCACTCAAGGAGTGTTAGCGGAATTTGGTTGGAGTCAATACATTCCGAATACCATGCCCGAATTTCGACGTATCTTAAAGTCTTCACCGCGCGTACGCCTTTATGGTTGCGGTCACGTTCACGCCGCCTCGGTCCAGCCAATCACCCCTGCCTTAGTTCAAATTTCTGCAGGTGGCTTAGGCCCTGGTCCCAGCCAATACTGGCTTTATAAAATCAATGCACAAGACGTAACATTCTATTCCGTTGCCGGACCGGGCCCCGCAACTTTTTGGAATGAGGTCGATGCAGAACACGGCAATGTCTACGATTATAACTGGGGGAAGACGAAAAGTGGACTGATTCGCTTAGCCCATGAACCGTCTCTGCTCACGCTCTCAGCACACTTCTAAATCGACGGGCCATGCCAGCGACATTGGACGGCACGGCCCTAGCATAGCTTTGTGGTCTCTCAAGGAGCAACTGGGTGTGTACCGCTAGACCCCGGGCCTTGTCCTATCCTACGCCTCAGGCAAGCTAGATACATTGCTCTGGGCTGGATGAAAAAAGGACCGGGATGCGACAGAAAATCAACATGCCGATCCCATCCAACCTCATAGGCATTTCATTGTATACAAAAGGCACCTTTATCCGTCTTTATAATCCGCCCTCGAAAATCTCCTTATCAAGGTGCATGGAGACAACCCAATTCGGCGCATCCACAATCTCTGAAATCTTTAAATCGCCCGCAATGCTCGCCACCATATAAGCATCTTCGTCAGATAGACCCGTCTTTTCGCTTATCAAGGCAATCATATGGCGTGTGGCTATCCGTGCTGCCTCCCACAAATCGGATGCAATGCCCGTGACAGCCCAAGCGTGGCCTGAACGTAGCGATCTGGGGTGGGTCTCCACCATGGGCGAAGTAAGTGGGCGATTTTTGACCAAATTGACCCGAAGAGTGACCTCTGAAGCAGTCTCCACAGCAGTTCCGCAAACCTCGCCATCACCTTGAGCCGAGTGCGTGTCTCCGACAGACAAGAGCGCACCTTCTACGGCCACCGGAAGCCATAATCGAGATCCCGGAGTCATATGGCGAATATCCATATTACCGCCCTGAGCACGTGGAGGCACAATGGAATGTTCACCGGCTTCAGCTATGGCCACCCCGATAGTTCCAATAAACGGAGAAAGCGGTACGCGTAAGCCTGGCAAAAGCTCGGCGTATTTCGAGGTAATCCGCGATATGCGTAGGTGCGGTTCTTGAAATTCATCCGCCAGGAGACCAAAACCGGGAATGATCGCGGTCCAGCCCCAGGTCTCCATCTCCATAGAAAGAATATCCACCACTAAAGCATCGCCAGGCTCAGCCCCCTCCACATATACAGGTCCCGTCACCGGATTGATATGGGAAAAGTCCAGTTGACGAACATCAGCCGGAGTGGAGTTTTGACTAAGCTGTCCGCCCGAAGCTTCTGCAATCTGCATTCGAACCGTATCTTGCGACCGAACATGCAGGGCAGGTTCAATGGAATTGTTCCACACCGAGTGCGATTGCTCCCTAGATAAATGAAATGATGGCATCAAACCACAGCTCCTTTCAAACCTTGATCAACAATATTTCGTTTCCCTGCCCAAAAAGTCCTAAATAATGAAGCCACGAAAGTTGCCAGACCAACACTCAATTAATTATTGCTCACGGTCCAATAATTGGCGTAAAGGTAGTCAGTTACAGGATTGAAGGTTTTAACAGTCCCGTGAACATTCCGTGCATGCTCGTTATAGCCCGCTACGCGGGCATAACCCATAGGTAGCCATGGCACCCAAAGTACGGGGAGATGAATTGCAGCGAACTGCTGATAGGCATCCATCCGTGCCCTAATCTGGGCCGGTGTTCCTAGCTCATAGGTGTCCTGAATAAGCTGGTCAAGGGTGGCATTGTTGTAGCCGCTGGCGTTCTCTCCTCCTGATGTGGCAAAAAGATTGCCTCCAGTGGGATAATAATCGAGCTGATACGTCCAACCCGCGCCCCAATAGCCCATTTGCCATTTACTAGGATCAGATTGAGCAGTCATTGCAAAGACTTGATTTTGCGGCATCTGCTGCAAACTCACATCTATTCCTTCCTGAGCCCAACCTGCCTTGATCAACGAGACCATATCGGTTTCGGTCGGACTACCTGCACCATAGATGAGATTGAATCGCAGCGCTCGCCCCTGGCGAGTCATGACACCATTAACGTCATGCCAGCCATGACGCTCTAACAACGCCTTGCCTTTAGCGGGATTATAGGGGTAGGGAAATTTCGCCAACGCTGTATCGATATAAATCGTTTTGGGCTTTGACGGCACGGGACCATCCGTCATCACTCCCGCCCCGTGATAGAGAGAACCAACAATCCCCTTCTGATTGATTCCCATTTCCAAAGCCTGGCGGATATAAAGCTTGGAAAACAGTGTTCCCAGCCCCCCCGGGGCTTTCGCATTGAGATTAGGGATAATGTAATTAGTTCCAAAGAGATAACTGGACGTCATCACATCGTCAGACAGTTCCCCCCGAGATTTCCACATCGAAGGCGGTAGGTATCCCACGCTGATGGCACCGGTGTGCAATCCTGCAAACTCGTTGGCCGAAGAGCTCTCATCTTGGAAAATCAACTTTCCGATGGAAGCTTGGTGTCCTCCAAATTTAGGATTGGGGACAAGCTCCCAATAATTGTTGGGCTGCCAGCTTTTGAACTGAAAGGGACCGTCTACAACGTGGTAGACTGAATTGGTGGGCGAGTTGGCAACAGACTGAATGTAGCGCAATTCTTTAATCTCATTGTTCGGGTACTTGTCCCATATCGCTTTGGGAATCGGAGAGATTTGACTGAGCCCATTATGTATGAACCACTGGGGATTCGCAGGGCTTCTCAACTGGACGACCACCGTGTTAGACCCCTGAGCTGTAACGCTCTTCCAATCGTTGGGAACACCTCCGCTTCCTTCAGCGCCATAGGGCCATGGCGAGTCGGGTGCGGACGCGTCCTTGATCAAATCCCAAGTAAATACAACATCTTGCGCAGTTACAGGTGCCCCATTGGACCATGCATACTTGTGGTTGAGTGTTAATGTGTAGGTGGTTCCTGAAGTGTTAACAGCGATATGGCTGACCAACGAACGCGAATAATCGACTTGACTATTCTTGTTAAGATAGATGAGTGGGCGATACATCAAAAATTGAATCTGCGCATTGATCTCAATATAGGCAGAAGCACTGAAGACGGGCACAAACCAGTTGGGCGGGCTGTCAGGCGCCAACGCCACGACCACTGTAGCGTTACGGGTTTCGGCTGAGGACCCCGTCGCCGCCGCCGTATTGCCACATCCAGAGAGCAAGACCATACATGTTGAAATCCCCAAGACCCACCGAGTTTTTGTCATAAATCTGCCTCCTGCCTGTATGGCTGGTGAAAGGCAAGCACCCAGAGGATTACACACCCCTCAGTCATTCGCTCCCTAACTCCCACTATTGTGAAGTACTCTACCTCCGGCGCAAATCCCAGTGCATCGCGAATCAATGGGCAACACGACTCGTGTTGAGACCATGCTCTAAAAACTATCCAAGATAACGATTAACATTTTTAGAGCTGAAAGCACAATTTTTGTTAGTGCACGGCAATCGCCTTTCCTGGCACCTAAAACGTGATAATCCATGTGTAGTCGTGAAGAAGATAATAACCGCGCGGAATGTTGGCGCAAGAGACTGGGGACGCCTCCCCAGAGTCGCCCAACAGAAGGTGATAAACCAGACTATACCACTCGGATTCTCGTAAAATTCTGCGGTCGCTGAACGACTAGGTCAACCGCGTGCCTCCTTTCGCACCATACCACTTCGGATCGTATAACGCCGTGTCCGATAAAAGGTGTGTGACTCATGTCTGTGTAAGATCGACTGCATATTCTGGCCTTAACAACCTAATCCTTATGACAAGGGCTATTAATCTCGTTATCAACTGAGGTCTTATGTGAACACGTGTGAAGTCATTACTTAAGGGGACACCTTCGTTCTTAGCTATTAAGTGAAGCTGTTTTATACTCAAGTGTAGTTGACAACTGATAGAAAATCGCCACAATATACCCTATATGGTATAAGGGTTCAATCGGGCTGTGCGACCGGTTTGATCCGTAACAACCCAAAACCCAATTCCGCACCATGGAGAAGGAGATGCATAACATGGCAGAAATCACGGCGGAGGAATTTGTGTCGGAAGTGGGACGGGGGGTAGCACTATTTCTAGACATTAATCCTCCGGACATCTATTCCAAAGGTCACCCTGCAGGGACCTACAATTTCCCCTATCATCGTCGCAACTGGGGACGTGACGTCAAGCGCGCGTTAAACGGTCAAACGCCCCCGATTGGTCTTTTTGGCAATGACACCGCGACTGTCGATGCAGCCGCGCAAAGTCTAGAGGATGAAGGATTGTCCGTCGTCTTCAAATTCGGCCATGGTTTAATCGCGTGGGAAAAGGAAAAACTTCCGGTTGAGCGTGTCAAAGATCTCACACCTGATGAGCTCGCCAAGAGCCTTGGGGATTATGTCGTCATTGATGTACGTGAAGCCTACGAATTGCGTAGTGGAAAGATCCCTGGGGCTCTGCACATTCCCATGGGCCAATTGCAAAGCCGGATTAATGAATTGGAAAAAGACAAAGCGTACGCCATTGTATGTGCATCGGGTGGACGCAGTTCTTCCGTAGCGGCGTGGATGTCGCAACTTGGTTATGATGTATCCAATGTCGTGGGCGGCATGTCGTTATGGGCTGGCAAACGCCACCCTATGGAACGTGGCTAAAAACGCTGTCAGTAATCTTGCCATCGATAACACACCAGCCATCCATAATAAGGATGGCTGGTGTGTTATTCGGATCAATGTTCTAGTCGTCAGAAGCCTTCCCATTTTGTCACCCTTAACCCCGGTGCACCAGTTTATACAGCGCGAGGTTAAGTTGGACGACATTGATGCGCTGAACGCCAAAAATACCAAATTGCGGACCTAGAATCTGGCTATCGACAAGATGTTTCAACACGGCAGGGCTTAAACCGGTAGCCTTGGCCACTCGAGGAATTTGAATCAGAGCTGCCTGCACCGAGATGTCCGGATCAAGCCCAGATCCTGAGCTTTCGACCAAACTTGCCGGAATCTGATTGGTACGAAGGCCAGGAATCGTGGCCTTCAGCGTATGAATGCGTTGCACAATATGGCTTATCAACAGCCGATTGGTGGGGCCCAAATTGCTCGCTGTTGAAGCGGCTGGATTATACGGAGGAATAGTCGCAGACGGTCGCCCCCAAAAATATTGATTCTCGTCAAAATATTGTCCGACATGACGGGACGCCACAACGGTCGTTCCTATACGCACGGGGCTACCGTTGGCTTGCCACGGAAACACCACTTGACTAATCCCAGTCATGACCAGTGGATAGGCGACACCGACCAATAACCAAGTTGATACTGTCAAGACAATGATGGGCCGTAAAAACTTCATAGGCTTCCTCCCTCTATGCCAAACCAAAAAGACCTAAGATGTGGTCAATGCCCCAGATCGCAATAAACGGAATAATTACCCCCAAAACACCCCAATTAAAAATATTTCGCGCCAGCATCGCATCCGCACTTTCCGCCCGGTATTTCACGCCGCGAATCGCAAAAGGAATAAGCGCAGGGATAATGAGTGCATTAAAAATGAGCGCAGACAAAATAGCGCCATGGGGTGTTTTGAGCCCCATAATGTTGAGCGCCTTAAGTCCCGATAATTCCGGCACGGCCGCAAACATCGCGGGAATGATCGCAAAGTATTTGGCGATATCATTAGAAATCGAAAAGGTCGTAAGCGCTCCGCGCGTAATGAGAAGTTGTTTCCCCACCATCACCACATCTAACAGCTTGGTAGGGTTGGAGTCTAAGTCAATCATATTCCCGGCTTCTTTGGCCGCCATCGTTCCGCTATTCATTGCCAGCCCGACATCCGCTTGCGCCAAGGCTGGAGCGTCATTGGTGCCGTCTCCCGTCATCGCCACTAATTTTCCCTGACTCTGTTCCTTTTTAATCAACGCAATTTTATCTTCGGGTTTGGCCTCTGCGATGAAATCATCAACACCCGCCTCTTGCGCAATGACCGCTGCTGTAATCTTATTGTCGCCCGTAGCCATAACGGTCCGAATGCCCATGGCCCGAAAATCATTAAACCGCTCCTTGAGCCCCGATTTGACAATGTCTTTCAGACGAATGATCCCAAGCGCCCTGCCATCCATCTCCACAGCCAACGGCGTGCCCCCATCTTTCGCCACACGTTCAGCGTTTTGCTCTAACTCCGCAGGAGGATCCTCTACAATATCGCGAATGGCACTCACCGCGCCTTTACGAATTTTCCTCCCATCCGCCAAATCAATGCCACTCATACGCGTATGTGCCGAAAATGGCACGGCTTCCCCTTCATACTGTGGAAGCTCTTTGATGTGCAGGATGTCTTGGGCTAATTCCACCACCGATCGTCCTTCGGGGGTGGTGTCCGCTAAGGAGGATATGAGAGAGGCTTCCGCCAGTTCTTCTTGCGTAACTCCGGGTACGGGTAAAAATTCTGTGGCCATGCGGTTGCCGATCGTAATGGTTCCCGTTTTATCTAAAATAATAGTGTCAATATCTCCGGCTGCTTCCACCGCCCGACCACTTTTCGCAACGACGTTGACCAATGAGACACGGTTCATACCTGCAATCCCAATGGCTGATAATAAAGCGCCAATCGTGGTGGGAATCAAACACACTAAAAGGGCTACCATCGTGGTAATATTGGCGGCATGCGGTCCAAAATAACGCGCAATGGGCACGAGAGTCACCACGACGAGAACAAAAATCAGCGTAAGCACCCCTAAAAGAGCCGAGAGCGCTATCTCATTGGGTGTTTTCTGCCGTTCTGCGCCCTCCACCAACGCGATCATCCGGTCTAAGAACGTCTCTCCAGCATTAACGGTAATTTCTATCACCAAGTGATCAGACAACAACACCGTCCCGCCTGTCACGCCATCATCCGCCGCCTTAACCACAGGAGCCGATTCGCCGGTGATAGCGGATTCATCAACAGAACCCACGCCTTCAATGACTACGCCATCGCCCGGAATGACGTCCCCTGCTTCTACAAGCACCTTAGCGCCCTTAGTAAGTTGGGGTGCATCAACCCATGACGTCGTTCCATCTGGCAATAAGAGCTTCGCACGTGTCGAGGACTTAGTACGCCGAAGAAAATCGGCTTGGGCACGCCCTCTGGCCTCAGCAAAGGCTTCCGCAAAGTTGGCAAAAAGAATGGTTAGAAACAAAATAATTGCCACCAGAAGATCGTAATTACGGTCGGCCGCACCTTTTTGAATCAATGTTAGCCAAACCACGACAGCCGTTCCCAATTCCACGACAAACATCACCGGATTGTGAATCATTTCCCGAGGATCCAGTTTGCGGATGGTCGCCTTGAGAATGCTCGCTGTATAGCTTCGCTGTCCTGCAATTTCTTGTGCTGCCAACGGGCTTCAGACTCCTTTCTCATCCAAATCATCCGTTAAAAAAGGTGGTGTGCCATCATTAAGTACTGTTCGGCCAAAGGCCCCAAGGCCATCACCGGGAAAAAGGTCAACGCATTTAAGACCACAATGGCCCCCAGTAAAATGCCGCCAAACAGCACGGTGTCGGTATGCATTGTGCCAGATGTCTCAGGCACAGCGCGTTTTCTTGCCAAAGATGCTCCCACCAACAGCATGACTAAAATGGATGCGTAACGGCCGAGAATCATCACAACACCGATGGCCACTTCATAAAATGGCAGCCCAGCATTAAGACCTGCAAACGCTGACCCGTTATTCGCCGCCGCTGAACTAAAAGCGTAGAGAATTTCGGACAAACCATGCGGCCCCGGATTCAAAATTCCCGCCAGTCCTATAGGACTAGCCACAGCGATGGCCGTCCCCACTAATATTAAAAGCGGGTGCATTAAAAAGGCGATGGAGGCCAAAGACACCTCCCGCGCTTCAATTTTCTTGCCCAAAAACTCCGGGGTCCGCCCGACCATGAGTCCCATTAAAAAGATCGTAATAATGACGAACATCACCATATTCAAAAGTCCAGAACCAGAGGCACCAAAGACCATGTTCAAAAACATGCCGAGGAAAAACGATAACGACGATAACGGTAAATAACTATCGTGCGCACTCGCCACGGAACCGGTCGAAAACGCCATCGTCGATGTTTCAAAAATCGATGTGCCGCCCATGCCAAACCGCATTTCCTTACCCACCATGTTCGCGTGGCCATGCAGGCCTAGCGCATTGATAATCGGGTTTCCAGCCATTTCCGGAAAATACAGCAATGCGAGCATAACCAGATAAAACACCCCGGCCACACCAATGAGCGTCCATGCCAATCGTTTTCTCCCGGTCATCACCCCGAACGTATAAAAGAGGGCAACGGGCAAGAGTCCCATCGAAATCGTTTCGATCAGGTTAGAAAACGCCGTGGGGTTTTCTAACGGGTTGGCGCTATTGGCGTTCGTAAACCCGCCCCCATTTTGCCCTAGGTGCTCTATGGCTTCCCACGTGGCTATTGGCCCTTGAGGCACGGTCTGCGTCTGTCCCGTAATGGTATGTAGATGAAGATACGGCCCCAACGATTGGGGCACCCCCTGCCCGACCAGAACAAGAGCAACAACGATGGCCATTGGCAGCAATAAGCGAGTTACGACCAAGGTCACGTCCACAAAGAAATTGCCCATCTTCTTTCCGGACAGCATGCGCAAAAATGCGATAGCGGCCGCCACGGCGGTAGCCGGCGTTACAAATTGTAAATAGGATAAAACGGCAAACTGTGAAAAATAGGACATCGTTAATTCCCCAGAATACGCCTGCCAATTCGTATTCGTAACGAAACTGGCCGCCGTATTAAAAGCCAACTCGGGGTTAATTCCTTTCAAATGCTGGGGATTAAAGGGCATTATTCCTTGCACGCGCAATAGAAAATAGGCTCCTAACATCCACACAACATTCGTGAAAATCAACGCCAGCCCATATTGTTTGACCGTCATGGCACTCTGACGCGTCACGCCCATCGCGCGAAATATCGTGTTTTCAATGGGAGTCAGGGGTTTATCAAGTAGCGTAGGCTGAAACGTGAAGACTTTGGCAATATACGTGCCCAGTGGCTTCACGGTAAAGGCAAAAACCGCGATAACCACTATCCACGTTATCACCGTTTGTGTCGACACACATTGTCCCCCCTTAAAAATGTCCCGGATACGTCAAACTCCCGTATTAAAATTTTTCTGGATGTACAATAACATACACGAGATAGATCATCACAAGAACGGATAGCGCCAATAAGAACCAGTCCATAAAATCCCCCTTATGACAACTGCTCGAGAAAATGAAGCAATGCCACCATGGCGGCATATAGCAGCAAAGTCAAAACCACCATTTCCACGTCTGCCATATGGTGACTCCTTCCATACATGGGTGTAACAAACGACACTAGTATATCAAGCCTGCTGCGAATAAATCCGTAAAAATTTTCCTTGCCCCGATAAAAACCGCATAAAAAGACAGTGCGCCCATTTCGTGCTATAGTCAATATACATTCATAATTAAGCTAAAGAGGTTGAAAATGCCCCCAACAGCCGACCCCGCACAACGGACGTCCGCAAAACCATGGCGATGGATTGCAACACTGATGGCCATGGCAGGAGTCAGCGTGACCATTGTCTTATTTCATTATCTGGTCGCCCCTTATCTGCCGCGTGGATCGCACGATTTTTCTCTAGCTATTATCTTAGTGATTGGTACAGGTTTCTTCTCCTATTTTGTTTTTGGCATCCTATCGCAACAACAAAAGGCGGTCACACTAGCCAATCAGCGCTTAGAACGACAACGTGACGGACTCACCGCGTTGCGTGAAGCCTCGTACGCCATGACCACGGTGGGAGACTGGCATGATATTGTCCAAAATGTGGTAGATGTTGCGCGCAAGCTCACAGGGGCCCGATACGCCGCGCTCGCAGTACTGGAAGACGACGACGCCTATACAATCAGCCAATTCTTCACATCTGGTTTAAGTGCCGAAGAAGTGGCAGCAATGGGCCCTTATCCGACGGGGCGTGGACTACTGGGCGAAGTGATTCGCACGCGTCGTCCGATTCGCCTGCAGCGCCTGCAAGACCATCCAGCATCCGTTGGATTTCCGCCACATCACCCCAAAATGGAAAGCTTTTTAGGTCTCCCTTTACTCTATCAAAATCAAGTCATGGGCCATTTATACCTTACGGAAAAAGCCGGAGGCTTTACAGCAGACGATCAATCCATGGTCGAACTATTTGCCCGACAAGCCGCAGCGGTCATTGCCAATGCCCGCTTTTATCAAGACCGTGAATCATTTGCGACGTTAAAAGAACGTGAACGCATTGGCCGAGATCTTCATGATGGCGTATTGCAGACGCTTTACGGAACGACTCTGTCCATTGATAACCTTGTAGACTCCGTCGAGACACTAGATCCGTTTGCGATTAAAGAGCTCATGCGCATCAGCGAAACGTTAAGCCTTCTCATGACCGACATTCGGTTCTTTATCCAAAGTCTCGAGTCGACAACCATTGACTTTAAAATTGCCCTGACGGACATGCTTAGGCGCCAAGGGCCAATGGATGACATTTCCATGGAATTTGATGATTCCCGGTATTTGGACTTACACCCCGAACGTATTCACGATTTGCTGTTAAGCATACAAGAAGCCGTCTCCAATGCGCGTAGCCATGGCCATGCTCATCACATATTGGTGCATTGGCATTCCACTGCGGAATCATACCAAGTGCAAATCATCGATGACGGCGAGGGCTTTGTTCCGCAGCCAGATGCCTCCCATACGCACTTCGGGGTACGGAACATGTCTAAGCGCATGGAGCGATGGCATGGGCACGTGGATATCCAAAGTCGATTGCATGAAGGTACAACTGTCACCCTTACCGCCCCCTGGCTATAATGAGGGGTAAGAACTCTTTATTTAAGGAGGGCACAAACAATGCCCGAGGATAATCCGATACGCGTTGCTATTGTCGATGATCATGAAGTCGTACGCATTGGTCTGCGCAATATGATTGAACGCCAACCCGATATGGTTATGGCCCAAGAATGGGAAAGCGGCCAAGAGGCCATCGACCATATTCCAGGTAATGTTGATGTTGTGGTCCTAGACGTTCGTTTGCCGGATATCAATGGCATGGAAGTCTGCCGCAAGCTTAAAGATCAAGATCCCAATCTTCGCATTATTATGCTCACCTCATTTGGGAGCCAAGATTTGGTGGTTGACGCGGTGAATGCCGGGGCTTCAGGCTACCTCCTCAAGGAATCCCGCGGACGCGCTGTTATTGACGGCATCCGCACGGTCGCTCAAGGTGGCGCATTATTTGGCCCTGAAGTCACCTCACAGTTGCTCGAGCGCCTTCGCAATCCTAAAGTCAGTACCGATGCCGTGGAAACGCTCACCGCGCAGGAAAAGAAAGTCCTCGAACTCATTGCCCAAGGCCGAACCAACAAAGAGATTGGCCAACTAATTTTCTTGAGTGATAAAACGGTCAAGCATTATGTCAGCAACATTCTCAGTAAATTAGGATATACCAGACGTTCAGAAGCGGCTGCCCATTTTGCCCGCTATAATGCACCCGAAACCAATGAGGAAAACTAACTAATCCATATTGACGAAATACCTGACATTCTTTATCCTGTTATTCAATTGAAAACCTCTTATGGAGAGTGGCGGAGGGACTGGCCCGATGATGCCCGGCAACCGGCCTTGATGGTTATGGTGCCAATTCCTGCAGCATATTGCTGAGAAATGAGAGGCCGACACCAGAAGAGCCGGCTCTTACTGGTGTTTTTTTATGCGTCACCTTGATAAGGAGGCTTTAAATTAATGGAAAAGCCAAACCATTGGCAATTCGAAACAACGGCTGTCCGGGGTGGATACACACCGGATGCGGCAACATCGGCCGTCGCGACCCCGATTTATCAAACGGTAGGTTATGCCTTTAAAGATTCCGAACACGCAGCCCGGCTCTTTAATCTTGAAGAACCTGGCAATATTTATACGCGTATCATGAATCCCACCACCGATATTCTGGAACAACGTCTAGCCGCGCTCGAAGGCGGCCAAGCGGCTGTCGCCTTTTCATCAGGCATGGCAGCTATTACGGCGGCCATTTTGAATCTCTGTCGAGCGGGTGATGACATTATTGCCTCGACGTCTTTATATGGAGGTACCTGGACACTCTTTACCTCCACGCTTAAGGATTTCGGCATCACCGTCCGGTTTGTGGCCGACAACGACCTTGCTGAGGCCGATGCCCTCATCACCGAGCACACGCGCGGTGTCTTCGTGGAGTCAATTGGCAATCCTCGGCTCAATGTGACCGATATCGCCGCGTGGGCAGATTTTGCGCATCGGCACCACGTGCCGCTTATCGTGGACAATACCTTTGCGACTCCATATTTAGAGCAGCCCATCGCGTACGGGGCAGATATTGTCATCCATTCACTGACGAAATGGATTGGCGGACATGGCACCTCACTCGGCGGCATCGTCATTGACTCGGGCCGATTTAATTACAATGTACCAAAATTCCCTCTCTATTCGGAGCCTGATGCAAGCTACCACGGCATTGTGTTCGGCGAACAACCCAGCTCCTATGCCCTACGCTTGCGCGTGAAAACCGTGCGAGATACAGGCGCCGCATTAGCCCCTTTCAATGCGTTTTTGATTCTATTAGGGCTTGAAACATTGGCATTGCGCATGAAAGAAGCAAGCCAGTCTGCCGCATTCATTGCCGACCGCCTAGCCCATCATCCCCTCGTCAGTTGGGTCAATTATCCCGGTCTGCCAGCCGACCCCGCCCATTTGAACGCGCGCAAGTATTTACGGGAAAACCTCTTTGGTACCATGCTCAATTTCGGTGTCAAAGGTGGACGCGCACAAGCCGAGCAAGTCATGAATCATTTGCAGCTCTGGATTATTGTGGCCAACGTCGGCGATGCCCGGTCTATGGCCATTCACCCGGCATCGACAACCCATCAACAGTTAAGTCCGCAAGAACAAGAACTAGCGGGCGCCGGGGGTGACCTCATTCGGTTATCCGTAGGGCTGGAGAATGCTCACGACCTATGGGCCGATTTGGAGCAAGCATTAAACGCGTCCACTCACGTCTAATTATTGTGGCCAGTGTGAACCTAAAACGCCTACACTGGCCCCTTTTGGGTCAGTATTCGACTAACTGCATGGTGCCACGGTCCTTACGCCGCCCAGCCAGCGTCATTCGCCTCAATACTATGAGAGTATACGGGCCATGGGTTTTCATGCGCATCAAGGCCAAATGTTCCCGCGCTGCAAGAATCCCGAGCGTACGCACACTATATGTCCGTCCTTTTGGGCTCGTACTCGCCACTTCTATAGCAAACAGTTTTGACCACAAGGTATTATCATCCACCGAAGAAATCACACAAACGATTCCATTGGGTGCCAACTGCTTGCGCATATGATGAAAGATTTGCCGCACCTGCGTCGCTGAAAATTCTTCTAAAAACCGTACTGCACTCACCACATCAAACGGCCCTGTTGGCAAACCCGCTAAAACGTCGCCAGCGACTAAACGTACTGATGAGGAGGAGCTTGTGCGACACCGAGCAATAACTGAAGGGGTATCCAACATCGTCACATCAACCCCCATTTGGCTTAGCTGCCGTGCCAAATCACCCGTGCCCCCGCCAATATCAAGCCAGCGCATTCCTGTTGAGGGGTTGATATTGGCGATAAGGAAGGTATTCATCTCTTGACCGGAGTCGGTAAGGCGCATATCATCCGCCACATGCTTCCATGGTGCCAGCGCTTCCTCACAAAAAGGCACCAAGTGAACCCAGCGCCTCACCGCATCAATGCGCGTGATACGACGGGGATCCGGGGGTGCGCCGCACCACAGCCACCGTTGCCCACTGTAGCGCACCACCCCGAGTTGTGCCAATGTATGCACTATTTCACAAGCTGGAAATCCTTTGTTTCTCCCCAACTCCCTTATCATTTCATTATCAGCGCCCTCAACCAACATAAGATATAGCCCTGACAAGGTCACTGCATACATCACGGCATCCACATAAAAATCCCGGTCCAATAAAGCCCAGTCCGCATCCATGGAAACACACCTCACAAGGATTAATTGGGTTGCGTTTCCCACCTTATGCGGAAGATATCATAAAGTGCTTAGCCCTAAACTTTTTAATGCGCGATACTCATCACGCCAATAATCGCCAAGAGTTTCAAGGCTACATCACGCCGTGTCAAACTCCACGGATCATCGTGCCACGGCGTGAGAGCCGTAATCAGCATAGCGACAGCGAAAATGCCTGCCCAAGCCCCGAAGATTCGAGGGTCGCTATATAGGCCGAGCAAGCAGACTATAATCCCCAATCCTTGATAAGCGAGGATAATCTCCAATGGAGAACGGTGCTTCTGACGCCACCAATAGGCCGGTGTCGTGCGTTTAGGAGGATGCGCCTGCCAATCGGCATCCATATCGGTTAAATGATGTTGCATCACCGACGCAACACAGTAAAGGCCATAAACACCCGCGCCGATGTAGACCGTGCTTGACAGCTGTGGATTTTTCGCCATGGCCCCTAACACAACGCCCGAAACCATGGTTGGAAAAAGCGCTCCCCACTCGCCCGCAAAAGGGCGATACGACCACCGTGCGGGCGGAACACTGTAGGCCACTGCCCCAAATAACGCCAAGATCGCCCATATTCCCACCCCATCGCCACGCAGTGCTATAAGACCTATGGCCGTTACGATGTATCCAAGAGTACCGGCGCCTACCAACCACCAGATTTGACGTGCGGTCAACAGCCCGTGTACCAAGACGCGAGATCCCCCGGAAATAATCCCTGTGGTCGCCTGGTCAGTTCCCGAATCCCAGTCATATAAATCGTTTAGACCATGCGTGACAAAACCTTGCAACAACATAGCCCCTATCATGGCTAGGGCTAAAGATATGCCCTCATGGGGAACATGGGCCCCTTGCTGCAAGAAAAACCCCATAAGCACGGTGGGGATGCTCCATATTGCTAATGGCAATGGCCTAGAAAGTTGCCAGGCACCGCGCCAATTCATAACCCGCCTCCTTCTTTTAGGTAAGTTAATGGCCCATTGTGTGGTGTACATAGGATGGATGTCATGCACATTTTGTCTGAATAACACCGCATCCCATTCGGGTTCCTAGAGATGGTCGAGATCACAGAGGTCCGAATGAGATGCGGTAGCCTTACTGTCCCATGCCGTAATCTATGACGCCAGGTCGATGTTCACAACACCGATTTCCTGCGCAAGGCAGGGAAGATGCATCATAGCTTTTTAATGAGTCGTCTAGTGTATAAAGTAGACATGAAGACCCTATGAACCGCGGCCCACGTTGCTAAAATCTTGGGAGTGACGATCACATTCGTGAGAAAAGTGTCCGCAGGAAAATACTCGTTGCCTTCCCATTGATGCCGGCCCTTTGCGTTCTCGGGAGGCATTTTGGCGGTAGCCCAAATCAGTTGGTCATTGGGATCACGAAAGCTGGCCCTACAGCAGGCCATGGTTGCAGAAATGTTGACACGCTCCCAATAATCACCCAAACAGATCATCATGATTATTAGCGCCGGTTGTAGATCTAGCCCCCCATGATCTTATGATCATGTCCCAGTACAGACGGCGTGAATTATTGCAGCGGGTGCATTGGCCCCGGAAACCGGATAAGGCTTTGCGAGCACTAAAATTGGGCTTTGGCTATCCTCCTCTTACAACAGTCCAACTATGCAGAGCTAACAAGCCCATAGGAGCCCCAAACAAGGCTAAAACGTTTAGCAACAGCAATGCCGGAAGAATAGTAAGTAACATGGGGTGAGATTGTCTGCGCAAGGCTTCTTCGAGGGACAATTGTTCTTCCATCTCGCTCGCTTGCTTCATGGCATCATCTGGGGCGATTCCGTGGTGATAACCATGCAGTAGCATGGTGGCTATCACATCGGACTCGGGACCCGGATATTCCCTGCGAAATACCTCCATAGCCGACAGGTCAAACCGTGACCGCAGCATGGTTTGCACCAACTCCCGAATTGCGCCATCTAACTCCGGCACCACCGCTAACGCTTGATCGATGGCCTGCCAAAACGTCATGCCTGCGGTAAGAAAAAACGAAACAATACGCCAAAACCGCACTAATAGACGGCGTTTGCGGCGTATGGCCGTTCCCTGGGGACGTGAAGGGCGACGAGAGAGGACAAACCCCAACGTCATAGCTCCTAGCGCCAGTCCGGTGTTCATCTGAGGGTGAATGAGCCAAGCGGGCCATAACCCTACACTCATCCAGCCGGCCTCGTTCCATGACACCTGGTGGGCCGTCCATAGATATATCGCCAAACCACTACATAAGGCCGCCACGAGGATCATGAGGATTCCTCCTTGCGGATGTACCAAGATAACCCCATCAAGACCCCCGCCGTACTCATACCCAACATGCCAATCACCATATGCCCTGCCGTAGTCTGGGTCAAAATATTATAGAAGCTAGGCAACGCCATGCGAAAAATCAGCAAAAGACCATAGGGCACAACAGCGAGAACCATAACCGTTGACTCCAACGCCGTTTCTTCGAGCCGCCGCCCAAAACGTTGACGACGCGCGCGGCCCATATGTTGAATCACATTATCGATAATCGGTGCCAAGGAGCCTCCGTAACGATTCGACAAACCGGCAGCTAGGCTCACAATCAACATTGCTTCCGTGTGCCACCGCTCACGTAATTCCATTAGCACCCGGTGGGGATCGGGATGCGGCACGATGCGGCTGTCACTACGCGCCACATCATCCAATGCCTGTGATAAACTCCCCCGGTTTCTTAAGGTCCGGCTTAGCCGTTGCAGAAAAACTTCGGTCTCCTGTTCTGCAAGATCACGTCCCGCGCGCATACGTCGGCTTGTTAAAAACACTTCGAAACCTGCCGCAGCCAACAATACGGACAAGGTCAACACATGAGGGCGCACCCATAATAACGCAAGGCTGAGTGGAAAAATTACGCGAAAGACTCTTCGGGCATGCCAGGCATACACGGCGAGTCCCAGCATCCCGGCACTGAGCAGCGCCAGACTATCCATCTTGTTCACCTACTTTGACAAACCCGGCGTCGGGACGATAGACCCACAGCACACGCATCCCCTCACGTGTTGGTTGCTGCACCGATTCAATGCGCCGAACCCCATCGGGACCTCTGCGTACATACACAATGACGTCAAGCGTGTCCTGAATTTGGCCAAGCAATTCCTCAAAAGGAATCCCTAGCTGATTTCTGGCGCACATCCGCGCTAATCGTAAGACGGTGGCCATGCCTCCCGATTGGGCATGCACGGTCGAAATACTTCCATAATGTCCCGTCGACATCGCCTCGATAAGTTCTAAGGCTTCCGCGCCCCGGACCTCACCAACAATAATGCGATCCGGCCGCATACGCAGCGCATTGACCAGTAAGGTATGCACATCATGCGCACGAGTGGCTTCAAGGCTGACCGTATGAGAATGCGTTAAATTCAACTCACGCACGTCTTCGATGGTGACAACGCGCTGTGCTGGATCAATGTGGGAGGCCAACAACCTTAACAGTGACGTCTTACCAGAACCAGCCCCGCCTGCAATAATAATATTGCGGCGTTCCTCAATATATTGAGACAAGTCCTGCCATAATGCGTGAGACAAACTGCCCGCCTCAATAAGGTCCGTTAGCACCAGAGGTTCAGCACGAGCCCGGCGAATGGTGATAGTAGGTTTTTCTGCCACGGGCGGCAGCACGCAATGAATGCGTGAACCATCCGCGAGCTGCGCATCACAAAGAGGAGATTCCGTATTGAGAACGCGTCCTGCCCGACTGGCTAAACGCTGCGCCAACAACGTTACCTCATCGGGGTCGGCAAATTGTTGATTGACGAGCATAATGCGGCCATCCCGCTCACAATAAATTTGCTGTGGACCATTCACCATAATCTCGGTGACATGGTCATCCGTCAACAACTGGTCAAGAGGTCCCAAACCCGTCAAGCGATTTAACAAGGACCGTCGATATAATGCCACCGCCGCGACATTTAACCCGTCATCCGCAATCACTTGATCCACAGCTTCCTCAAGCTGATTAAGACGATCGCGGTCCCACACTAAATGACGCAACAGCTCAGGAAAGCGATTTTGTATCACTTGTTGCCATTGGTCGACACGTTGCCCCATTTGCGTATGTTCTTCGGCGGCCCCATGCGGCCAGAGCGATGCAAACGATTCTTCAGGTTTCCATGAATACGTTCCCACGATTTTTGCCTCCTTTCGCAATATCCTTAGCATAAAGGAGACTTATGACAGAAATACTGTTCAATATAGGCTCAGATGCGAAGAACTCGCCATCCGCTGATCCAACCCCATCCGGCGCAGAAAAATTCTTGACACAATGGACAGAACGATATATTATGTAAACCGTAGGGACGCACGGAAACGGATTGAGGCCGTGCCGAGGAATTGGTTGAGGGATCGGATTCCGTAAAGGGCCGCTTTTAAGCGGCCCTTTACTTTTAAGTTTGGAACTGTCCCAATGCCCTTTTCAACTTCCTGGGGCAGCCTCTTTTAAGGACCATCCGCAAAAACAAGAAGAGGCGCGTTCCGCAATGTGCGGAACGCGCGGATTACACCAGGCCACTCGTCTGTTACGATAACGCAGGCACGCTCTCATGGTGCGCAGAAACGGGCAACAACAAACCTGCTACCGTACGCGCAAGCATCGCCGGATCAAATTTCGTCACAATGGCATCGGCCTCGACTTGTTGAGCCCGGTCAGCATGCCAGTGCCCAGACAACGAGGTATGCAATAAAATCGGAATCTCATGCGTGCGCGCTTCATGTTTCAACCGCTGTGTCAACGTATATCCATCAAGACGCGGCATCTCCACGTCAAGCACAAACAGGGCCGGCAAGGATTCGGCTTTTTCCACTGCTTCCCACAACGCTTCTCCATCCGCAAAGGTCCGTACTTGGAGTCCTAGCGGATGTAATGCCTTCTCCACTTGATTTAAGGCAACCCGCGAATCATCGGCTAACCAGACTGTTTTTCCCGTGATAGGACTATGGATGTCGGCCTTCACCGGTGGATATTCTGGCGGGGCCACTTGCTCTAAAATCTGCTCAAAGTCTATCAATTGAATGGGACCTAGTTCCGGATGATCGATAAGTCCAGTAAAGCGCCGCCGCCCACTAACAGCGGTATCGAGAACAGGTGGCAATGGTTCTACCCGGTCCCAGCTGACGCGCACCATGCGGTCCACCATATCGACAGGAAACGCCTGCACACTTTGATTAAACTCGGTCATCAGCATCACTGCATCGGGCCCTGGCTCAGGGAGTCCCAAGGCTCGGTGCAGACTCACCACGGGCACCGTTTGTCCACGCAATCGCAAGAAGCCATACAGCCAGCCATGTTGTTCTGGTACCCGCGTAACCTCCGCCGCCCTCAACACTTCGCGCGTTTTATACACATTGATGCCGTACCGCTGACCATCACTCAATTGAAATACTAAGAGCTCCATTTGATTAGAGCCAGCCCGTAAAATGCCGTCATCATGAACCCGTTCCCGGTCTGTCCGCGTACTCGGAACCAAACGCCGTACGTCTATCATGAGCGCTAAGCGCCCATCGCCCAATAAAGCGACCCCACTCAGCCACGGTGTAACCGAGGCAAGTGTCGCCACCGGCTTGACGACCACTTCCTGCTGCCCCCGCACCTCATCCACCGCTAAAGCGGCTTGTGTGCGGCCATCTTTAACGCGGATGAGATAGGTGTCCTCATGGGCAGCTGTCGGGTCTAGCAACTGCGCAAGGGAGTAAACAGGAATTGGCGCATCATCGTCGGGAACGGCGGTCTGCCCTAATACGGTGCTAATCCCCGCTTGTTGCGCCACATCAATGCGTTCAACCGTCAAGATCGGCAATCCTATCGTCCACGGGCCCGCATCAACAATCAAGGCCGTCATAATTGCCATCGTCATGGGCAATTCTAGATGAAACGCTGTACCCTTATGGAGGTCACTCTCCACCGTAATCGTGCCGTGAATTTCGTCCAAAAAGGCTTTAACGACATCCAAGCCCACTCCCCGGCCGGAGAGATCCGTTACTTTTTCGGCCGTTGACACCCCTGGCCGGAATAAGAGCTCTGATAGCCGGTCTGTTGATGCATGCAACGCTTCTTCCGCACTCATCCACCCTTGGCGCACTGCTTTTTCCCGCAACCGGTCCCACTCAATCCCTCCCCCGTCGTCCTCGACCCTTACATGCACATGACCCTGGGCCGCGTATGCAGCGAGTCGCACCGTTCCCATTTCCGGCTTGCCATGGGCCACGCGAACCTCTCCGGATTCAATACCGTGGTCACACGCATTACGCAATAAATGCAAGAGGGGTTCATGCAAACGGTCCATGACCAATCGATCTAGCTCGGTCTCGCCCCCTTGGGTCTCCAGACGAATTTTCTTGTCTAATTGTTTTGCCATATCGTGAATGGCTCGGGGATACTGCCGAAACAATGTATCCAAAGGCAACATGCGCGCACGCAAGGTGAGGTCTTGTAAATCCAAGGCACGGCGGCGCATATGGTCTAAAACACTGCGCGTCGCTTGATCAGCGCTGCCGCCAAAATGGTGCTCGAGCTGGCCTTGATCTAATAACAGCTCGCCCAAACCTTCTAAAATCCGTTCCAACGACGCGGCACCAATGCGTATCGTCCCTTCACGAGGCGCCGACCCGGTCACTGGGGCAGACGTGCTGACAGCCGGAACCGCTTTGGCATCCTCGCTTGCCCCCTCAGGTCCCCGCACGACGTCCACACTGACTAAATTGTCGATCTCGGCAAGCAATGCCCTGACTTTGCTCGCCTCAGCAGATTTTGGCACCCGCAGCCGACTTGTGGTGCCGGTCCACCCAGAGAGCTCCGCTTCTGGCGGATCACTTTGGGTGCCAGGAAAAGCGGCTGACACGGATTGCCAAGCCTGGTACGCCCTGACTCCCAGCATGGGCGCATTCTTGTCCCATGTCAGTTCCCAAACCACCGTCTCGTCACCGGAGGACATCGGTGCAGCGCCCGCCAATTCCGCCCGCAACACATCCACAGTATGCAAGGTTTCTTTCTGCAGATCTTCATCAAACTGCCGGGCGCCTTGACGAACCTTGTCTAACGCGTCCTCAAGGTCATGCGCTGCGGTTACCCAATCGGTAAGCCCGACCATGCCTCCAGACCCTTTCAGGGTATGCGCCGCGCGAAACAATGCATCAAGAGGCGGTGAAGCCATCAAAGCCCCCTCTTCCAACGATGCCAACAATTCTGTTGCTTCTTGCATAAATAAGTCCCGTTCTTCAGGAGAATCCCACTGAATCTCTGAAAACCGCATGATTGCCCGCCTCCTCTTTCAAATAGTTCCCTCTTTGGTCAATCCCTTAGCCCGTGGCGACTCGGCCCGACCCCAAAACCGATGCTTGCAAGCGATCAGGCAAATCCGGAGCAAACGCCCAGAGCCACTCCGACTCCATCCGGTATGCCCCAACCACCCACGGAGCGGCTGCTTGAGGAATCAAGTTTTCCCACAAATCGCGGGACAAAGGGGGCCCAGGGGTCCATAAACTCTCGACCATATCAACCGCTACCAACGATACCCCCCGAGAGGATTCCCAACGTAAAGCCAAACCCACGTCTTTTGGCGGCAAGCCCAAAGGCGCTCCTAAGGTCCACACCTCTAAGGGTTGTCCTCTGACCACCGCGA
The DNA here is from genome assembly GCA_002951815.1 of Sulfobacillus thermotolerans. Classification (GTDB taxonomy): domain Bacteria; phylum Bacillota; class Sulfobacillia; order Sulfobacillales; family Sulfobacillaceae; genus Sulfobacillus; species Sulfobacillus thermotolerans. Next base: position 1,768,039 of record CP019454.1, on the reverse strand, counting down.
CTCCTGCAATAAGCTCCGGAGTCTGGGGGATGTGGGTTACAGAAAGGTTCGAAAGAATTTCTGTCACAGCTGTGACGGGTGCCCCAAACAAATACGATCCCACCCGTACGGTCAACAATTGCTCCTCCACTCTCTAACGCCTCCTCTGGAATTTTTCGTCATAAATTTATTGCCCTTGCGTACGAAGTCGCGTGGCCAATCCTGATACTTGCGTTGCTTGCTCAGCTGTCAATGCCGCAGCCGCCGTGAGTTGTTCAATGGCACTCGTTGCGGCCTGAATCTGGTCATGGATCGCATGCAATGCCTGCGCTGTCTCACGTACTGCCGCACCAATATCTAAGAAATTTGCGGAAACCTTTTGGCTCATCTCGTGTTCGGCGGCTTGGGCCGTCTGCGCCGCAGCGACAGCTTGGCTTAGTTCAACAAGGCGGGATCCAATGCCTGCAATCGTCTCTTCAATGTGACGCGTGGCATCACGCGACCCTTCTGACAACTTTTTCACTTCCTCGGCCACAACCGCAAATCCTCGGCCCGCATCGCCCGCCCTAGCCGCTTCAATGGCTGCGTTCAACGCCAATAAATTGGTTTGACGCGCAATATCCTGAATCAAAGAGGTCGATTGCGAAATTGTCGTCACTTGTCCTTCCAAAGCTTCGCGCGCACTGCCCACCCCCTTCATCGTGCTCCCCAAGGTTTCCGTGTGGACGGTTAACGACTGAATGGTTTGCCTTCCCGCATCCGTAAATTGTTCCGTAGAGGCCATCCCGTCTTGGATCACAGAGGCTTGGCGCGCCAACATGTCAAATGTTTCCTTTAAATGTGTAACCGCCGCATGCGTTTCTTCCGCCGTCGCAGCTAAATGTTCGGCGTGCTGCCATAAATCTTGTTCAGCGGATTGCATAGCTTGGCGCGCTTGCGTGGAGGTGACGACCGCCAGGACCCCAACCGCCTCATTGTCTTGCATAATGGGGATCGCCACCGACTGATAGGGCACCCCAAACGCGCTCGCATCACGCTCGTCTTTGAGAACCCGTCCCGCCTTTAAGGCTCGTTCACTCACCGTTCCGCTAGGCGCTATCTCCCCAATTTTTAAACCCAAATCGATTTGCTTGCCGGGAACAACCGCTAAGATGCGCATCGCATGATCAACCACGATTAACTGCGTGTCATCCATATACGACATGTGCAAACCCGGAAGAAGTTGGCAAATGACCTCAAGCGGTGCATTTAATGACATCAGACGTTCGGAATTTATAGGTGATTCCATCTTCAAATAACCTCCTCTATCTCTTCTCATTCTCATTGACGGCGATTAGCTGTCGACCCTATGTGCCCGCTTAAAACAATGACGCGGTGGGTCCTCCTCCAACAAGCGCACCCACATACAGGTTATGAAGGTAAACAGGTACAGCAATGTCTAACATTAAATCGCCCGTAACGCGGCGATACGTCAACACATCAAACGGATGCGAATCGGGCGGCAACATGTGAGACCGAATGTCTTGAGCCGTTAGTCGGCGTTGATCCAACAGGTCATCGATTAAGCCCGCATGACGGACTAAACTCATTAATCCTGGTGAATCATACAACCACTGTTTGACTAAGTTTTTCTGATCCTTTTGAGGATCGCCCGTCAACGCTGCGGCAAACGCACGGGGCTCTGCGATGACAAACCCGTTTACATCTACAAACGTGACACGCAAGACCCCAGGATATTGCTGCTGCACCCGTTGTGTCAGGGTTTCCATCCATTGCGCCAACATGACATCCACCGCATGGTCCCATCCACAGCTATATTTAGGTGGTGAAAACTGCGTCACCGGCCCTGGATCAAATAAATGGCGCAACTCGCCTGGTGAAACCGGCCGATAATCAAACGTCAAATCCTCCAGATTCACCTGCTTTTGCAACGAGTCGCACATACGCCCCGCCTCGTCCCCAAGCCATGCGCGCATTGCTGACACGTAGGATTTGACAGGCTTTCGCGTGCCGACCAGACGCCACTCGGACAGAACATTTTGCAGATCCTGCACAGTATCATTCATTGCCACGACAGTCCCCACACTGATATCCATTTCTTGCGCAATCGTGGCCAATTCATGGGGAACAGATTCCGTGCGTTGCAAATTACTTTGTGCTGTCTTGGTTAAGTCTTGTGCTGTCCCTCGCAAACCTTGAATCGTCGCGGTCATTTCTTCAACAGCGGCGGCATATTGTTCTGCAGCGGCTGCCTCACTTGTCACTTTTTGAGCCACACGGTCCGCGAGCGATGTGGCTTGCTGGACTTCTTGACCCACCGCAGCCAACGCCGCCGTTAAGTCGTGTAGAGCTTCGGGGATAGCCATGATTTCTTGGCGCACACTTGTAAGGACTTTTTGCCCTTGTAGAGCCCGATCAGCGATTCCTGCACTTTGTCGAGCCCCTTGTTCAATCGCCTCACTCACGGCGGTCAAGGTGTGTGATGTCTGATGAGCAGCCTCTAGACTTTGCTCAGCCAAAGACCTCACCGACTCTGCTACGACCGCAAATCCTCGGCCGGCTTCCCCTGCCCGCGCTGCCTCAATCGCCGCATTTAATGCCAACATCTGCGTCTGTTGCGCGATTTCTTGAATTGTCGTCACGACCGGCGATAGTTCCCGCACACGCTGCGCCAGCGCCTGGTTTTCCTTATTGCTGCGCGCAATCGCATCCGGCAATGCCTCGATTTGATCTAACGCTTGGTTGACAGAGTGCACCGCACCCTCAATTCGCGCTTGCGATTCGGCTACCAAAGCTTGTCCTTTAACTTGGGCTTGTGCCGCACCTTGCACGGCCAAAGCCAATTCCGCCATCTCCAAATTCGCTGTATGGGCTTCGCGCGCCTGACTCTCAGCCGCCTGCGCCACCTGATCCGCGACCACCGTTAACTCTTCTAATGAGCTCGAGACCATCCGCAAGGATTCTCCGTCGTCTAACGACGTTTGGCGCATCTCAGTCACGAGTTGCCTAATGCGCCCCGTGGTCGTTTTGACGCGCCGAACACTCTCCGATGATGCAGCGGTTTGCCTCATCAAAGCAGCACCCGTATATAGGACCCGATATAATACCGCGCGCAGCCGTTCAACCAATGTCTCACCGGCTTCATAGAGACTACGCACTTCATCATATCCCAAAGGCGCCTCCCGAGTCGTTTCCAAATCGCCAGACACGACCCGCTGAATACTGGCAATTTGTATCGCAATCGATGCGCTGACATAACGCGCATTAGCCCATAACGCTACGATGCCGCTGAGTTCCGCTATCAAACCTAAAGCCAAAATCAGCCCGACGATCCCATTGAGTGTTCTTACGTGGGCAAGCAGCAAAAGCGTGACGCTGGTTACCTCAATGATGGCAATCATGACCATAGCTCCGCCAAGTTGCCACGCAAATTTTTTGGATAATGGCCATTGTAAGTAGCGCTCCCATAGCCAACCCCACCAGCTGTTGCGATCCGTTCGTACGGCGTTATCCTGTGACGTTGTATCTCGACCCTCCCTGGGCATCTTCGCTCCACCGCCTTTGTCAATATGAGATGAAATCTCTAAAACGCCGGTCGGCTTCGTTTGAGAACCTCCATCGTGTCGGCCGGTCCCCACAGTGATTGGGGAATCTCGCTTCTTGTGATTCATCATGAAAGGCCCACCTGGCCCTGGTCGTACGACGTATGCGCACGCCAATAAGGGGCCGATGCAGGGCGACCCAAAGCATATCCTTGCACGGCCTGAATTCCTTCACGCGCCAAGCCTTCAAGCCACGCGCGTTCTTCCACACCTTCAGCCACAACCACCGCGTGAATAGCCCGCGCAGCTGCAATCCAGCGACGCAGCCCTTCGGGCGATCCTTGAGCCCATTCTTGCACCACGTTCGAATCAATTTTTACGATTTGGGGCCGCAACCAGTCTAAGCGATGAGGCGTTGAACACCCAGAGCCCGCATCATCCAAGGCCAAAGCATAACCCTGTTGCCGGAGCCAGAGGCTGCCTGATGCTCCATCTTGATCTGCGACTTGGCTTTCCGTGATTTCCCAGATAATGCGATTGGAGGAGCCTAAAAAAGGAAGGGTTGAAGCGGCTGTCAGATGGACTGCGCGAATGTTCAGAAACAATTTCCCCATCAATCCGTATGCAGAACGTACGGCTTGTTGAATCGCTATCCGATCAAGACGCATCACCTGATGAACACGTTCAGCATAATCCCACACTCTGTCCGGAGGACAACCATTAGCGAAGCGCGATAACGCCTCAAAACCCACACACTGCCCTTGTATTGTCCATATGGGTTGAAAGACGGCGCGAATATCACCACGCCGAAGAGCCGCGACCAGCGCCTGCTGGGCAGCATCTTTTGAGATCATGACGTGTCCCCTCCTTGGAACCGCAACCCAATCCATTACTACAATCTTCGCCGCATATCACAAGAGTCCTCTTTTATGATTCGACAAATTATGTCGTAATTTCACAGGTCAAGAAGCCCATGATGAAGATCTCATGTTAAAACCATTTTATGGGATTGGATAAAAAAGGATACTCGAGAGCGCCATGGAGTCATTCCAACGAAGAGAGTAACCAAACTAAAGGGTTTTAACAGTTTGCTAAAATTTTACCTATGGTTACCCATTATTGTATAATTTAGGTATGCATAGAAAACTTGTCGGCATTCGTGAAGCGGCGGAATTTTTAGGTGTGACCCCATCGACGTTACGTCGATGGGAACACGAAGGAACGTTGTTGCCCGATGAACGCACAGCGGGTGGGTATCGGCGTTACGACTTGGCCCGGTTGCGACCTGACCAGTTTCACCGACGCAGCCCGCGCCGCAAAACCGTCGCCTATGCCCGCGTATCGAGCCACGACCAGAAAGACGATCTGGAGCGGCAAAAGCACGTGCTGGAGATCTATTGTGCCCGTCAAGGGTGGACCTTTGAGGTCGTGGCGGATCTCGGATCCGGGATGAATTATCACAAAAAGGGTCTCAAGCGCCTCTTAAATGACATCCTCGCCAACCGGGTCGGTCGGCTGGTTGTGACCCATAAGGACCGTCTCTTGCGCTTTGGGGCGGAGCTCGTCTTTGCGATCTGCGAAGCCAAGCAGGTGGAGGTGGTGATTCTCAATCAAGGCGAGGACACGACCTTTGAGGAAGAGCTGGCTCAAGACGTCCTCGAAATAATCACCGTGTTTTCGGCTCGGCTCTACGGCAGCCGCTCCCGCAAGAACCAAAAATTGCTCGACGGCGTGAGACACGCCGTGGAGGAGGCGTCATCATGATTCTGGCCCATAAGATTGCGCTCGACCCGAATAACGTTCAAGAGACGTATTTCCGCAAGGCCGCCGGGACGGCCCGTTTCGCGTACAATGGGGCCTTGGATCAGTGGCAACAACAGTTCGACGCATGGAAAGCCGATCCTACGTTGCCCAAGCCGACCGAAGCAGCTCTGCGGCGTCAACTCAATGCACTCAAGCGCGACGCCTTCCCCTGGATGCTGGAGGTTACCAAGAACGCCCCCCAGATGGCGATTATGCACTTGGGTCAAGCGTTCAAGAATTTCTTTGCGGGGATCGCCGAGTATCCCACGTTTAAGAAAAAGGGCCGACACGACAGCTTTACGCTCACCAACGACCCATTCACGGTCAAAGGGCAAAAAGTGCATATGCCCAAATTAGGCTGGGTGCGCATGCACGAACCGTTGCGATTTATCGGCACAGTGGTAGCAGGCACCGTGTCGCGGACCGCTGATCGCTGGTTTTTGAGCGTCACCGTCGAACTTCCCGATCCCCCCAGTGTCCGCCGCGAAAGCCAAGCGGTAGTCGGCGTGGATTTGGGCGTGTCGGCGTTGGCGACGCTCTCGACCGGAGAGAAGATCGTGGGACCGAAAGCCTATGCGGACGCCTTGGCACAGCTTCGGCGGTTATCGAAACAATTCAGTCGCCAGATGGAAGTCGCCAAAGTCCGCGCCGGGCTTCAGCCCGGCCAGCCCACCCCGAAAGGGATGCCCATGCCCTTGTCCCAGAATATGCGAAAGACGCAGCGGCGCATGGCCCGACGCCATGCGCGGATTGCGAATATCCGGGCGGATGCGTTACACCAACTGACCACCGATCTCGTGCAGCGCTTCGATGTCATTGCCATCGAGGACCTGAACGTCGCCGGGATGCTCAAAAATCATCCTCTCGCCCGGGCGATTGCTGATATGAGCTTTGGGGAATTCCGTCGGCAACTCGCATACAAAGCGGCCCAATGCGGGAAAACGGTGGTCATCGTGAGCCGTTGGTATCCGAGCAGCAAAACGTGTTCCGCGTGTGGATACAAAATGCCGAAAATGCCGCTCGCTATGCGGGAGTGGACGTGCCCAGAATGTCACACACACCACGACCGCGACATCAATGCGGCGATCAATTTGCGAAACGTGGCCGAGAGTTCGGTGAGGAGCTCCTCACCCGTGTCTGCCTGACGGCAGACCTGCTCGGTGACAGCCTGTGGAGTGCCCGCCCGTGGACGACCGGCCAATGGCCCTAAGAAGCGGTGGCATGATGACACAGGAAGGTGGCTCCGTTTGATCAATTGATTAACGATGATCAGACTTGGATAAGTCCATCAGAACGGTTAAAGGAAGGAAGGAAGGAAGCAAATGTTTTGCGGTCACGATCTTGAGATTTATTGGCGAACCATTGCCAACACTTGGCCGGTTGCACTGACAAGCCACACATCCACGGCCACCGTTGAAGGCAATTTTGCCTGCACAGTGGCTTTAACACGCTGCGCAACCAAACGATAAAAATCTGGATACCGCGTGCCCACGACCTCAGCCACGCGTTGAGCTGTCGCATCGTCCCCAAGTGCGTTGAGCAGATCCAAACGCGCGCCTGCGCGCGCGGCTATATCCCGTAAGCTCTCTAAAATAAGGGGAGACTCATAGGCGTGAAGATCCAGCGCTCCTTGCGCCACTTTGGCCAGCTTGCCCATCATGCCCACCAGCGAAACACGCCGAATTTGGGGACGAATGGCTGCAGCATGCAAAGCCGGTCCTAAGAATCTCCCAATTTCGACAATCGGCGCATAAGAAAATTGTTGTTCGGCAAAATCTCGACTCCGGCTTCCGGTGACCAACACGACATGGTCGCTACTCTCAGCCGCCACTTTCACTGCCAGAACGACGGACGCCTTCCATGATGACAAAGAATACGGACGAACAATTCCTGTCGTCCCCAAAATTGAAATGCCTCCAACAATGCCTAGCCGTGGATTGCATGTCCTTAGAGCAATGTCTTGTCCTTGAGGGACGCTTATGACAATATTTACGCCCCGTGGTCTGGCACTTAGCCCAGCCAGCACTTCTTGCAAAATCATCTTGCGTGGAATCCGGTTAATAGCGGCCGCACCAAGGGGCAATCCCAATCCTGGTTTGGTCACACGTCCGACGCCATGACCGCCATCCACGATAATGTCACGGTCATCGCGCCAACTGACGTGGGCCCAAATTTCTGCCCCGTGCGTTGCGTCGGGATCATCTCCGCCATTTTTGATAATGCGGCATACAACCCCATCGCCCATTTTATGAACCCCATGGATTGTCAGACACGCAAGCTGTTTTGTCGGCAATATCACTGACACTTCCGCTCCAGGATCATGGCCCATCAAAGCCATAAGCGCGGCCTTTGTTGCCGCTTGAGCGCAAGTCCCTGTAGTGAAGCCCTGCCGAAGACGGCGCAACTGGCCGTCCACTTCCACGTCTTCAAACATATTTTCTAAGCGCAGTCCGTCCATACCTCTAGCATATCACCGCGCCTGACGTTTCAAAAATCTGGCATTCAATGGCGTCAAAGCTTAGGCCCTCATCAGCCCCGTCTGAGGTAGATTGAACCATAATCACGGCAATCCCTCGTTCTAACGCAGGTTCGACTTTGCTCGCTAAATCATCACTCGAATCTTTCACAACGACAGCGCGAATGTTGTAGCGGTCATATATGGCCCCATTTAACGCTGCCGAATATGGGCCCACCATCGCCACCATTTGATGGGGTCCTAGCCCCAACTGTTCGGCTTGCAAAAGCGTTTCAGATCGCGGTAAAAGCCGGATCATAACCGTGATCTCGGGATCATCCGCTAAAGCTTCCGTATATATGGCTAAAGATTTAATGCCTGTCAGCAGCAAGACATTCCCCTGATATTGCCGCAAGGCCGCTGCCGCTTGCTGATGGCTATCTACGCGCCTGACCAAAGCCTCCTGTTCAAGACCTCGCGGTCTTTCCCAGCGCAGATAGGGCACCTGCTGCTCACGAGCTGCCCAGCGAGCCACCTTCTGGATAATCTGGGCATCGGGGTGGGTCATATCAACAATCCATGCAATGCCTTCATCGCGTAAAAACTGTGCTAAGCCCACGTCGTCCCATGCTCCCCAGCGGACCATAACGCCCTCCCCGTATGGACCCGGAGGAGGCGGTAACCGGTAAGATAACGTGACGCGCGCGCCCCGTCGTCCCAGACGTTCCGCCATGATCTTAGCCTCACGGGTGCCCCCCAGGACTAACACGCGTGGTCCACGATCAGACGGCGGGTAATACCCGCGCGGGGTAATCATGCGGGAATTCCAAACAAAACTTTGGGAATTCCCGACCAAGACAATCGTGAACATATCGACCGTATCCGCTTCCAAATGTGCCACATCGGTGATGACCACCGATTCGCCGTCACGAAAGGCATTGCGAACAATGCCTACCGGTGTTCTAGGAGAGCAATGCGTACGGATGATGGCCTCAGCTCGTTCCCACTGCTTTTGTCGCCTCTGACTGCGGGGATTATAAAGGGCTAAGACAAAGTCTGCCCGGATGGCCGCTTGAAGACGTTTCTCAATCAGTGGCCACGGAGTCAACAAGTCACTTAAACTAATCGCCGCAAAATCATGGGACAGCGGGGCACCACAGCGTGCGGCAGCGGCTTGTAAGGCTGAGATGCCCGGGAGGACAACAATTTCTGGACTCTCATGCTGACGGGCCGCCCATTCAAATACCACACTCGCCATGCCATAAATGCCCGCATCCCCACTCGAAATGACCGCCACATGTTGCCCCTGGCACGCATACTCCATGGCTAGCTGGGCCCGTTCAATTTCCTCGGACAAATTTTTTGTTACAATCATTTGCCGTTGGGGATGCAAAATGGCCGCAATCAAGCGCATATAGCCTTGATAGCCAATAATCACCTGGGCCTGTTCTAATGCCTGCCGCGCTTGCATTGACAACAAATTCACATCACCAGGCCCAATGCCCACAATGTCGATGCGCCCTTTTGAGCACTGCTTGTTACCCATGGTGATGCCCATGATCATGAGAATGGCCTGGTCCATGATGGTGAGACAATGGATACCGGTGTTGGGCCAAAGGTCTCATCCAGTCCGTATCAGAAGCGGTGGAGATATGGTCTAATGCTTCCGTCACCCTCTGAACCACCACCTCAATGACATCGTTCTCCAGACCAAAGTAGTCTGTCACGGCCACTTCCACCCCATGGTGGTCCGCTGCAAATTGCTGGGCAATCGCCTTGATTTTCTTGAAGAGCGTTCCCGTAAACAAAAAATACGGAACCACCACCACACGGCGCATTCCCAAACGGTATAAACGCTCTAACCCCTCGGCCATTCTTGGAAAGGTAATGCCAATAAAAGCATTTTCAATCCACTCATACTGTGTCCGCTCCCACAACATACGTGAAAGCTGATAAAAATGGGCATTCGCCACGGGATCAGAGCTACCGCGGCCCACGAATAAAATGCCGGTCTGTGGGGTAGGCGGATATGGAGCTAGGCGCCTTAGCAACACGTCTTGCAACGCGGGATGAAAGCCCAAGTGATTGCCATAGTGAATCTGAAGTCCGTTATGACGGTGTAACGATGCATGCAAGACATGCGGAATATCCTCCATACAGTGTCCCGCATCCAACAACATGACCGGTACCGCGGTAATTTGCATTGTCCCCTCAGCAACTAAAACGTCGATATAGGGGCCGATAGCTGGCTCGGCAAATTCTAAAAACGCCCGGTGCACCGGAATCGAATGAGATTGTTGCAAACGTTGGGCCACTTGGCGGGCCATTTCATCAAATTGCTGAGAACCTTCTGCATCTTGACTCCCATGTCCAATTAATAACACCGCTGATTTTTCCGTTGGAAACCCCTCCTAAATGTCTGGCTTACCACGTGGTTTGTAACGCCACCGCTACAGTAACCCGGTCCGTCTTCACTTTAGGCACCAACAATGTGCCAAGCTTTGCCGCCCGAAGGGCGGCGGGCTCCGCTACCGCCACCGCGCCCGTCACGCGACGAACCGCCACATGCGAAGGAGAAAACACACCAGGCGTGTCATTTAAGGTGGGAGCGCTAAAATATTCAATAGGCCATCCTCTTTGAGCCGCAAACTCCGTCAAACCTTCTTCATCCTTTTTGATATCAATGGTCGCCACCTTCGCCACACTCTGCAGAGCTAACTGATTCTCACTGAACACGCGGTCCACCACATCGGCAATGTGCGTGGCCTTTGTACCGCGGCTCACCCCAATTCCAACAGCCAACACGGGAGGGTAGAAAATCACGCCGGGATGATGAGGTAACGGCCCTGAACGGTGGGTAATCCAGAGCCACCCCCGCAGGGTCTTAAGGTTTTGGGCGGGAACACGATCCCAATTGGGATAAATCCACGGCATGAAATCCATGCGATGCGGCCATAACACGGGGCCGCTTTCTTGCACAACACCAACGGCCTCTCCTTCGACAATAAGACGAGATAGCGTCGTCATATCGCGCGAGGGCCCCCGAACCCATCTTAGCTCCCGTTCCCATAGGTCTAAAGAGAAGCGATTTAACACCTCAGACCCAGTCGTCACCACAGCATGCACGCCTAATAGAGCCGCAACGCGCCTTGTGACATCATTGCCTGCACCCTCGTGGCAAGATAACAAACAGACCGCATATTGTGGACGCTCGTCGATCGCGACAACGCACGGATCCGTGTATTTGCTCACCAACAGTGGCGCGATAATGCGGACCACAGCACTGACGGGCAAAAGGAAAATCCAAGCCCGGTAATCAAAGAATTTCTCGCTCACGAGCGCGGACAAAGATCCCCCGTACCCGTGATAGCGAGTCCCGTCGGCCAGGCGGGTCGGAACCCATGCATCAAACGCCACACCTTGCTCACGCAGTGCATCCAATGTGCTACGGCCCCGCCGGGTCACCGCTACCGCCGCCCAAGGAGCAGAGCTCATGGCTTAGGCCCTTTGGGCCGTCGAAATAAATGGCCAAAGGCCTCATCATACAGCCGTGAACGTTGTAAGCCGTCATGGGTGATCGCCGGACCTACTAAAATCAACGCCTGGCGATGAATGCCGGCCGTGCGCAAATCCTCCGCCAATCTGGCGACCGTACTCCAAACTATCTGCTGGTCTTCCCATGTCGCACGGTACACAATACAGACCAGAGCGTCTGGGCTATGGCCTGCCGCTTGCAGTTCGCGGGAGACTTTGTGGCCTAATGCCGCACTGAGAAAAATCGCCACGGTCGCTTGATGACGCGCCAAGCTTTCTAAAGACGCTGACGCAGGAACCTGTGAAGCGCGCCCTTGCACCCGGGTCAAAATCACTGTCTGACTTTCTCCAGGAACCGTCAGTTCCCGTTCTATGACCGCTGCTGCCGCAAAGACCGCACTGACCCCTGGAACAATTTCAAAAGGCACTTCCTGAGCGCGCAATGCCTGGATTTGTTCTGCCATAGCCCCATATATGGCTGGATCCCCCGAATGCAGCCGGGCCACCACTTTTCCGCTCTGCGCCCCTTTTGTCATCACCCCCACAATGTCTTGCAAATCCCTATCACTGCTCGTCACGACTTCAGCGCCGGACTGGCAATAGGCCAACAGCTCTGGATTGACCAACGAATCCGCATAGACCACCAGATCCGCGTGTTCGAGAATGTGTTGCCCGCGGATGGTGAGCAACTCCGGATCCCCCGGCCCGGCTCCGATAATGTAAACCGTTCCAGGACGAATGTCTTTCATATCCGTGCTCGGAATTTTGTTGGTAACGTCGCCAATTCCGCCTGCCTCCTTCGGCCTTCCTAATGAAAATCCCCAACTCGATAAAACCGCTGTCACAGCACCGACTCTCGCGTGCTTTCCCTTGCATCCTGACGCCCAGAGCGCACAATGAACAACGACATATAAGGCACCGTGTGAGGATCTAGTTGGTGCACATCCATCACGACTTGTGCATGAGAATATCCGACATTTTCCACATAAACAGTGCGCTCCACCAACCCCTTTTGGTCAAGCATCGCCAGCACCTGCTCAAAAACCCGCGCAATCTTGAGAATGACCACGGTATCAAAATGCTGAAGAGCCTGCGCCACGGCTGCCAAATTGGATGATGCCGGCACGACCGCCAACGATTCAGCGCCCATGACTAAGGGGGTGGCAAGGATGGCTGAGGCACCAAATATTGATGAAATGCCGGGAATAATTTCTAATGCCACATCTGGGATCATCACGCGTAGCGCTTGCAGTAAATAATAAAACGTAGAGAACAACGATGGATCGCCCTCCGTGACAAAGGCAACGTCTTGTCCTTGGGTCAAGAAAGATGCCACTTGCAAAGCCGCTTCGTCCCACGCTTTCGTTAACAGCTCGGTGCTGGTAATCATAGGAAAGTGCAGTTGAAGCAAAACTTTAGCCGGGGTAATATAGCTCGCAATAATCTGTTCAGCCCGTCCTTTTCCCCCTTGACCTTGGGGTACAGCAATCACTTCCACCTGCTTTAAAATACGATCAGCATGCAACGTCAACCATTCAACGTGACCAGGCCCTGCTCCAATAGCATAGAGACGGCCTTTAACGCTCATTGTTTCACCCCTTTTTCCGCCGTGACCACAAATACCGGATTCTCTGGGACAAATCGTGGAACTTGTCGCTCGGGATTCATTAACGCCGAACTCAACCACTGAACTGTCCAATGAAAATGACGCGGAAAAAGATGGGACAGCTGGGTTAAGTGGTCGAACCGTACAAGGGTCAAAACCATTCGACCGCCCACATGTAGCCGCTCCCCCGCTCTATCAATAATCTCCGCTAATTGCCCACCAGATCCCCCAATAAATACGGCATCGGGATCGGGCAACCTTTCAAGTCCCTGTGGGGCTCTCCCCAAAATGGGATAAACTGGCGCTTGATGCGTTTGGATATTCTGGCATAAGATCTCGTAGTCTTGAGGATTCGCTTCCACCGCATAAACCGCACCTTGTGGTCCGATAACGCGCGATGCATCAATCGAGACAGCCCCGGTGCCCGCTCCAATATCCCATAAGATGCTGCGCGGGCTAAGCCCTAACTGCGCAATACTAACAGCGCGCACGGCCTTTTTCGTCATCATGCCTGGCTGTTCTTCGGGCCGCAATAACCTGTCATCATCCATGCCGTAAACGGCTTGACCGCCATGAGGATTGCAAACCACAACGACGGAAAACCCGTCATCATCCGCACCTTGCAGCGCCATCGCCGTTCCCGAAAAGACCTTCTCCGAATCCATCCCTAAATTCGCACACACATAAAGCGTCACCTCTCCGAATCCCCGCGCCGTCAAATCCTTGGCTAAGGCCGCCGTATTGTGGTGAGGATCTGTCAGAATGACCACCTTGTTATAACGGGCAACCCAGGAAATGGCCTGTTCGAGCGGCCGTCCATGGACGCTGCCAAAATAGGCATCATGCCATGACATTTTTAATCGCGCAAATGCAGCTTGCATAGAAGACAAAGCAGGAACCACGGTCACCAAAGATGCCGGTATGTTCCGATAAATGGCCTCAGCCACCCCAAAGAAATTTGGATCGCCCGTGGCTAACACCACTCGCAAGGTTCCTTCATGCACCCTGAGATGGTCAAGAACAGGGGTCAAAGGAGAGCTGATTTCTAGCGTCTGGGAACCAGACGGCAACATATTCAAAAGACGTCGACCCCCGTAGACCCAGTCGGCGCTTTGAATGACTCGACGCCATGATTCCTCAACGGCTTTCAATCCTTCAGGGGGCACCCCAATAACATAAATTCCTGCCGCTACCATGGGTTCTCCCCGGTGGCCATGCGCAACAACGCATTCATAATCGCTGCAGCCACTGGACTTCCCCCCTTGGGTGTCGGATTTGCTATATAAGGAACCCGTCCGTTGTCAATCAATGCCTCTTTAGACTCTTGTGCCATAATAAATCCCACGGGAACACCAATAATGACAGCGGGGCGCCACCCCTGATTCACCCATTCCAAGGCTTCAAATAGCGCGGTAGGGGCATTGGCTACCACGACAATGGGAGCATCCCCCCGGTTATCATGCACCGCCTTACGAATACCGAGTGCTGCTCGGGTTACCGACGAGCGGGCAGCCTCCTTGGTGACCTCCACGTCATCAATATAACAAGCCGTCTGCACGCCTAACTTCGCCATCCGCATGTGATCCATTCCGGCTAACGCCATCCGCACATCGACAATAACGCGCCCCTGTCCTAAAAGTGTCTTCAGGGCCTGGTCAACCGCCTCAGGATGAAACCGCATGACGTGGGCAAAATCCCAATCAGCCGTCGCATGAATAATTCGTTCCACGACGTCGCGTTCTCTACGCGTACCTGGAAACTCAGACAACTGCTGCCGAATCAAGGCAAAGCTCGCACGATAGATGTCTGTGGCTCTCATGATGGTCTCCTCACGGCCCAATCTTCTAAGGTTCGGTAAGACGCTTGCAAAGCTTGGGCCACCACTTTAGCCCAGGGCGTCGTCGTTCGCCCAATTTCCGCATCAATGACATGCAGCACTACCGGAGATTGCCTAAGCGCGTGTCGGCAACGCGCCGCAGAGGCTAATGTCCTTGGAGTATCTGACAACCCTGCCACTTTGCCATCAGTAATAAGTACCACGTGATAAACCCACGCATGCTTTTCCCGCCAACGCCGCAAGTGTTCAGCGGTTTCGCTCAGGCCATCCCACAAAGGCGTGTTGCCTCCTGCCGGAAGCTCGTCTAACACGCGCTGGAGCCGCGTTTTTTTATGCGTGGGAGTGAGCAACACCGTCGCCTGCCCCCGCCCAAAAGCCAGCACAGCAAAACGCGACCGCGTTAGATAGATGGGTTGTGCTGCTTGTGCCACTGCCCCTTTGACCCGTCCCAAACGTTTGATACTGGCCATAGACGCACTCGTATCCAAAACAAAAACAAACACGACGGTACTGCGTCTTTTCGCGGCCCGAAAAGATAAATCGGGGCCTAAGACCTTAAATGGCTGGACTCCACGCCGCAGTGCCTGGGTAATCGTCAGCGGCCAGTGGATCCACAAGGCGGCTTTTGTCGTCTGGGGCCATTGGCGCCTGGCGCCTAATCCCAGACGCCCATAGGGCTGTCCCAAACGGCGTGGTTTGTCCTGAAGCCTATCGGTTACGCTACGGCGCCCTGTCTTGGGCCATGCGCCCTGTAAAATCGACATCTCACCGGTAAAGTTTTGGGAGCGAACAACACGCTCTGGAGGAGGATTTTGACTAGGTCCGGCCCCTAGCGACTGGAATCCCGTAGGCCCAGTAGGCGTAGCGCCTCCTCGTGGCGGCGTATCTTGAGGCGGATGAGGGCGCGGGGCCCCGGGCGGTGCAGGTCGCCTGCGGTGTGCCAACACAAGTTCACTGATGGCTTCCACATCCTCTTCCGTGACAGTCGTCCCTCCTCTCCACGCGGTATAAGCCTGTGCCGCTTGGGCCATTACCAAATCAGCACGCACGCCTTCCACATGCGCATCCAAAGCTTTTTGGGCGATATAGCGAAGGATATCGCGGCCGAGATTGATGTCCGTAAGCCGCTGGGATGCTTCGGCAATACGAGTTTCCCACCAATGCGTTTGCTCCGTCCATTTTTCCAGAAACGCCTGGGGATTTCGATGAAAATCCAGCCGTCTCTCCGCAATCTCCATGCGTTCCTCAACCTGCTGTGGCGTGGTAATGTCGACCGATAAGCCAAAACGATCTAACAGCTGCGGCCTTAACTCCCCTTCTTCGGGATTCATCGTACCGACCAAGATAAACCGTGCAGGATACGTCAGTGAAAATCCGTCTCGTTCAATATGCACCATCCCTGAAGCCGCTGCGTCTAATAAGAGATCGATTAATTGGTCATCAAGCAAGTTGACTTCATCTACATATAAGATGCCGCGGTGTGCTCGGGCGAGAAGTCCTGGTACAAACTTTTGGTGCGCATTTTGCAAGACATGCTCCAAGTCTAAATGACCCAACACGCGATCTTCCGTCGCGCCTATGGGCAGATCAATTATGGGGGCCCGCACACCTGTCAGATCGTCGCCCGTGGGTACCTCCTGGCATACCGAACAAAACGAGAACGGACTGGCAGGGTCGCAGTGATACGGACAATGAGCACGAACAGCAATCCGCGGCAATATATCAGAAAAAGCCCGAACCGTGGTCGATTTGGCATTGCCGCGCTCTCCTTGAATCAATACTCCCCCTATTGCCGGCGCTATGGCATTTAAGCTCAGGGCTAATTTGAGGGTGTCTTGGCCCACAATTGCAGCGAGGGGAAAATTTGGCACCGTATTCAATGCGTATCATCGCCCCATTCCTCAATGGTATTGTCAACATCCAACATGACCCCTTGCAATTGCTCTAAGGTCGTAGGGCTGGGGTTCTCCCACATGCCCCGGTCATTGGCTTCCAGCAAGCGCTCGGTGATGTCTTTTAAGGCCCAAGGGTTCGATTGCTTCATAAACTGCTGCACCGTGGGATCTAAGACATAAGACTGCGCAACTTGCTCATACATCCAGTCGTCTAACAAGTCTGCCGTCGCGTCATAGCCAAAAAGAAAGTCCATCGTGTTGGCCATTTCTAAAGCCCCCTTATAGTGATGGCGCATCGCAGCTTCAATCCACCGAGGATTGACCACGCGGCTGCGGAACACCCGGTAGGCTTCATCTTGAAAACTGCGCATGCCCACCCGGCCAGGGTCAGAGGAATCTCCGAAGTATAAATCCGGCATCGCCCCTGTCAGCGAGCGGATGGTCGCGGCCATTCCGCCATGATCTTGAAGATAGTCATCACTATCAAAAATGTCGTGTTCCCGGTTGTCTTGATTTTTGGTGGCAATTTGCACGGATGCCATGCGTGTACGAAAAGCCTCTGGTGCGGGGATGCCATAGTCTGTTGCTGTATAGGCATAACTCGACCACGCTAAGTACACGCGCGCAAGGTCGTCGGGATTTTGCCATTGGCCCGTGTGCAGCAAAGGCAGAATGCCGGAGCCGTAACTGCCAGGCTGACTGCCGAACACCCGAAATAAGGACGTTTTGGCCGCCTCTTCCGCATTGTCACCACACGCCTCCCTCGCGGCGCGTTCTGCCAACCAATGTGCGCGTACCGGATTCATGGGCAAAGGCTCCGGGGCCTGGGCTACCATCTCAACCGCTTCATGAATGATATCGATCACATTGCGAAAGGCATCCCGGAAAAATCCACTAATCCGCACCGTGACATCGACCCGCGGTCTCCCCAACTCCTGGAGCCCAATCAGTTCCAATCCTTTAACCCGTCCATTGGCTTCTTCCCAAAGCGGTTTCACGCCAAGCAAGGCCAGGATTTCTGCGATATCATCTCCGCCCGTACGCATGGCAGCCGTTCCCCATACCACAATGGCCACCGAAGCCGGCATTTCATGGTGCTCCGCCACATATTTCTCAATTAATTCGTTCGCTAACCGTTTTCCCACATGCCATGCGGGTAGAGACGGCAGACCCCGTGGATCCACGGAATAAAAATTTCTCCCCGTCGGCAAGACATCCGTCATCCCGCGAGTCGGAGCACCACTAGGTCCTGGCGGCACGTAGCCACCCTCTAATCCATGGCTCAATGCCGCGATTTCGGTGGAGAGATCTTGTAAGTGCGGTAGGACATGCATCTTTAGATGATCCAAAACCGGTCCCAAACGGGGCAAATCCCGCGGACGTTCCCTGGTCATGGCAAAATGTCCTAAGACCTCTTTTAAAAACTGTTCGCACGCGTTTTTCACGTCTCCCTTGGTATACCGCGTTCCTGGCCGCATCCACGGCTCTAAGGGTGCTGGCAAATGACCCCAAAAGGGTTCGCCCAAGCGGTCCTGAAGGTCCTCCCACGACAAATCCCACTGCGCACATAACGCAGCCGGGGCTGACGGCACCTGCTCCGCCAGCGGCAATCGCGTCATGGCATAGAGCAATTCTCCCCAACTGTTGGCCGTGGTTGGCGATTGCCCTAGAATATGCAGTCCGTCTCGGATTTGCCGTGCTTCCAATTCACACAAATAGCCATCAATATCCAAGAGATATTGCGAAAAGTCGTCAGGACGGTCCATTTGCTTCAAATCATGGTTGAGATGGATGGCTTCCGCTAATTCCCATACCGCGTTTTGAATCATCGGCAATTTCGTCGGATCTAACGTTTCGGCTTGATAATATTGGTCAAGCAATTGCTGCATTTTTACCAAATCGTCATAAAGTCCGGCCTGGGTCACCGGTGGTACCATGTGATCAACAATAACGGCATGGCTACGGCGCTTGGCTTGTGTTCCTTCACCCGGATCATCCACGATGAAGGGGTAAAAATTGGGCAAGTCGCCCAAAACAATGTCGGGAAAGCAATCTTGAGATAATCCAATCCCCTTTCCCGGAAGCCATTCCAGCGTCCCATGCTTGCCTAAATGGATCACCGCATCGGCCCTAAATCCTTCCGCAATCCATTGGTAATAGGCCATATAATGGTGCGATGGAGGCAACTCTGGGCTGTGATAAATACCGACCTCATCGTCCCCGTTCCCCCGCGGTGGCTGAATGCCTACGAAGATGTTGCCCAAGCGTAAGCCCGGAACCACCATCCGTCCTTGGTCTACCCATGAAGACCCAGGCGCCAAGCCCCAGTGCCGTTCAACCTGAGACTGGACCACGGCTCCAAGCCGGCCAAACCGGTCGGTGTACGCAAGCGAGTCAAGCCCTTGCATGTGGTGCAATTGCTCCCACGTCACATAATCCTCATCATGCGTTCCGGCCCCAATCAGTCTCCGCATGAGATCGTCCCCGTCACGCGGTAAAGCGTCGAGCGGGCCAACATCATACCCCTCTACAGCCAATTGCTCCAAAATCTTGACCAAAGACATCGGCGTGTCCAGTCCCACCGCATTGCCGATCCGTGAGTTTTTCGAGGGATAATTGGTCAGCACAATCGCGATACGGCGCTCGGCGACAGGCGTTTTGCGCAGTCTCGCCCACTTGCTGACGAGCCCTGCCAGCCGCTCGACACGGTCAGGCCGCGGAACATATAAACGCCGAACAATCCCTGCCCTATCTTCCACGTCCTCGCGAAAACTAATGGGGACCGTTATGATGCGCCCATCAAATTCCGGAATGGCCACATTCATCGCCGTTTCAAGCGGCGCTAAACCTAAAGCACTGCGCTGCCACGCTTCTTGCGATCCAAGGGATACCATGGCTTGAAATATGGGCAGATCCCACTCCTCAAGGAGCGTCGGAACCTTGGCCGCCACGCGTCCTGAGACCCCTTGTGGTGCGCTTTCCAAAGAGGCCGCCGAAAAACTCATGGTGACAACAACCGCATCCGCCGTGCCTTTAATCAGTGGCGTGACCTCGTCTCCTGTCTTCAATGACTGGGTGAAAATAGGTAAGGGCACACTATGCGCACGCTGAAACTGCTCAATCATGTGATCCACAAACCCAACATTGCCGCTGAGCCAATGGGCCCGATAAAAAACGATGGCAATCACCGGCAGATCATCACCCCCGCCATGTAATGCTCTCCATTCCTCCAGGGTTAAAGACCTTTCATGGCCAGGCCAGTAAATCCCCGTCCACGGTTCCTCAAATGGCGGCTGATAGCCATAATGCGTCCCGAGCCAGTGGTCGGAAACGTAACGGAGGAGCTCTAAGAAATTGCTCACGCCACCCATCGCCGCATATTGCATGGCTTGATGTGACACAACCGGATCTACCGTGTTGGCCTGAAGCAATTCGTCACTGGGCTCTAGATCGCCAGGCCAAACCATGAGAGGAATTTGGGTGTCTTGGCATAGGGTTACAACAGCGTCAAATAAGGCTGGAGCCGCTTTACGTCCTCCCAAAAGACGCATCATCACAACACGTCCATGTTTTTGGATTTTCTGAATAATCTCGTGGGTGTCGTAGTCAACCGAAAGGTTAACCGCATTTACGGGTTCCAACGATAACTCCCGCCACTTTTCGACTGCTTGAGAAAGACTTAACAAATCCGTCTCAGCCGTAGTCAGATAAATAATCATGCCCCGTCCCCTTCCATCCATAATGAGCGCAGTCTTAAAGCCCACGGTTCATGAGGCAGTGCCTGCAAAGAATGACACGGGCCTTCGATTCCCCACCTAGGACATGGTCCATAAAACGTTTGGGCGACAAGCGGCGACCGCCAAGCCGGGTGCGCGTCCGTACGAGGTCCAACAACCACCGCCTCGAACGGTAACGCTAGCTGATAGCGCCACAAAGGGTCATCATCTCGCACTTGGTCCGGCAACGTCCATGTCCGGTCCAATGAGGAGTCGTGCCTTATCTCAGACACGCTGAGCACATGATGCACGCCATGGCGAAACAAGCTCTTCACGACGGGATCTGGGCCCTGTAAGGATGGCAAGTCGCGCACATCGCGGCCCGCAGCTGTCCATCCCTGCAACAGAGGATCCACGAACGCTGCCTCTGGCAGCCACACCTGTGTACTGGGCGTTAAGTCTTTAAGGACTTCGAGATCAGCTTGAGGGCTCCAGAACATCGACCAATTCAGCACTTCGGCGCCATCTTCACGTGCCGCAAGCAGCTCATCAAAGGGCAAAGGATAGCGGGTGAGAATCAAAATTCTCTTTTGGTAATCAACCCGTGAGGCAAACCAATCCATTTCTCGCGCCATCGACGCGTTTTCCCCCCACACCAATACCCCTGGGGAAAAGATCCTTTCTTGCACCACCCGGTTGGGCAATTGAGCCAACTCGCTCGCAACTAAACGTTGGTGACCCCATGTGCCCCATTCAATGGCACAAGCAGGCAATTGCGGCGGAAATCCCTGGGCGAGCGCTTCTTGCACCAGCATATCGACTTTTTCGAGCCCCATCATAATGATCCATGTATGGTGCGGTTGCCACGAATAAGGAAAATGGCCCGAATAGCCCGCCACAATCGTCGCCCCTTGAATTCTGTGACGGTGGGTCATAGGAATTCCGGCATAGGTTAAGGCAGCAGATGAGGCACTTAGCCCTGGCACAATCTCAAAGTCAATCTGGTGGGCACGAAGAAATTCGGCTTCTTCGCCCCCGCGACCAAAAATCAACGGATCTCCGCCCTTTAACCGGACAACATGAGCCCCCGTCTTGGCGTGTTCTAAAAGAATGGCATGGATGTCGTCTTGGCGCGCACTGGCTTTGCCGTGCTCTTTTCCCACATAGATATGGCGCGCATGACCAGGGGCCAGGTCCATGACATTGGGGTGGATCAAGCGGTCATACACCACGACGTCAGCCGATGCTAACACCGTCTTAGCTCTCAAGGTCAGGAGCCGTGGGTCCCCAGGTCCCGCGCCTACGAGAAAAACGCGCCCTACTCCTCGCCCCATACACCTTGACCTCCTTCAACCCCAGCAAGACGGCTGAGCCATTGATGCATAGAGGGCCTTAAGCCTTCCGGCCCCTGTTTATCGATCTGATCCAACCACTTTGAAGGAGAAGAAGAGCGCAGTGCCCGACGCAGGCTAGCCCGTCTTGCAGGGTCCGGAACGGCTTCGAGCTCAGCCAACAGGCTGTCCATAACCGCTATGACGTCGTTCCACCAAGGGCTTAGGTATCGGGAATGATGACGTAGAACCTCGCGGGCAGCAGCCGGCCATATGCCCGTCGTAGAAACTGCCGTGACAAGATGATTTGAATGCCAATGGTCTGCCATCATCATGAAGTCACTCTCGTCTTCGTGACTGGCATCCGACACCAAAATGTTCAACGCCTGCGCGTCGGACATCACCGCATGATTCACTTCAGCACAATTCGTGGCCGTGATAACCAAACGCATATCTTGTAAATCGCCAGCGTGATATGAACGAGGAATCCAATGCAAAGAGCCCGGTAAGGAGGCGTCCGTGAGCGTAGGATAAAGTGTCGGATGAAGAGTAGGACTGATAATGGTGAGTCTCGCGCCTTGTGCGATGAATTTCTTGGCCTTGCGCGCTGCCACCGCGCCGCCTCCCACAATAAGCACCGGAAGGCGTTGTAAGTTCATCATAACTGGTAAATAGCCCATAAAAAATCCTCCCGATTGGACGAGAGGATGACAGTTTCCAACAAATAAAGAAAATGCCACCCCTATTTCCGCGAATACGAGTGAAACAAACTTTAAAGGCAGGTCTCCTGGCTCTTCCTTTGAGGAATTACAGTGGCGGGACCGCTCAGGTTTTGCACCTGATTCCCTATTCTCCTGCGAATGCAGGCACCTTTAAAGTGTGATATGTCGTTATGGGTCATGATACCATGTCCACGCCAAACCGGCTAGAGCGGGGGGAAAACTAAAACCTGGTGGGATTACTCGGCGGTTTTAACCCAATGCAGAAGAGACCGTACTGCGACAAGACCGCCATAGACGGCAACAAGACCAATACCCCAAGCCCCCAATAGATAGACAACCCCTTGCCAGAGCGATGTACGCAACAAATCATGAACCCCTAACATATAGGTTGAAAATGTCGTAAATCCTCCTAAGAATCCGACGCCTAAGAACATTCTCCAGGCGGCAGGCAACAGTTCATATTCCACACTTAATGCCATGACAATGCCAATGAGAAAGCTTCCCACAATATTAATCGTAAAGAAATTTAAAGGAAACCAACCCGCATTTCCCAAAGTAGACACACCCTCCCGAGCAAGAGCCCCAAGTCCTCCGCCGATGCCTATCGCTACCCAAACATGCCTTTTCATATTCCCATCCCTCTTCCAATGCTGATGCCTAGGGCTACGGCTCCAAGCCCCGTAGCCAAACTTACCGCCGCATTCAAGAACGCCGTTCGATAGCGTTTTTCTTCCATTAAACGCAAGGTTTCATAACTAAACGTAGAAAAAGTTGTAAAAGCTCCTGTAAAACCCACATCCAATAAATTGAGAAGGGGAGGGGCAAGCGGACGTGCAAAGAGCAAACCAATAAAAAAACTACCCACGGTATTAATCGAAAACGTTCCCCACGGAAAAGGTCCTGTTGTGCGCTGCCCTATCCATTGACCCGCTTCAAATCGCGCCACCGCCCCGACAAATCCGCCCAAAAAAACCCAGACTAAAGCCAGTCCTGAACACTCCCTTTGTTCTTTATTATAGGTATACCTTAGCAATTTCCTTCGATTTATATACTGAGTATTGCACTATAGTATTTTTTGTTACATAATGAATAATGTTTTATAAGGTAGATATCAGATGCATAGATTAAGCCCCTTTTGGGGGATCTTAACCTCATGAAGCGAAGATGCAAGGAGGGAAGTTTATGTCGATGCTTTCTCAGAATCAAGCCAAGCAGCAGTTAGTCGAGGCTGCTCACTATCTTGCCGAACATGGCTTGCTTTTCCGCGGCAACCATGCTAATTTGTCCGCCAAGGTTGGTGACAACCACATTATTATGACCAAAGGCGGCAGCATTGAAAATTTGACGTTAGACGATTTTGCTTTGGTTGACCTCAATGGTACCGTGATCGAAGGCGAAATGGAGCCGACGATGAAAGAAATTATCGAGATGCACACCGGCATCTACCGGGTCAGGGATTCGGTCGGCTCAGTTATTCATACCCACGCACCACATGTTACCGCATTTGGCGTCGCGCAAAAGCCCATTCCGTTAATTTATGAGCCGCTGCTGCGTTTTGGCGTCAGTGAACCCATCCCTGTCGTGCCGTGGGCCCCACGCGGATCCCGTGCCTCTGTTGACAGCATTATCGAAATCGCCCAAAACCATCCGGGGCTACCGGCTTTGATGATGGCGAACCACGGTGTGCTTGTCTTTAATGACACCCCCATGCGGACCGCAAGTTTGCTGGGCACCTTAGATGAAGCTGCAGAACTTTATATCATGGCAGCAAGCCTCGGGGGCGCCAAGGAGCTACCGGCCCAGGCCATTGATCAAGTCAAAGAACGCATGATGGCGTTTGGCAGCAGCCGATAAGCCGTCCAATTTGAGGAGGATATTCCCGTGAACCAAGAAAAAAAAGCCAAGATTCTCGAACAAATTCACCAAGAAGAAGTCAAGTTGGGGCGTCCTATGAAACTGCGTCGTTATCTCGCAGAAATCAACCCCAACATTTCTGAAGCACAATCCACAGCCGCCAAGCTCTACCGGGAAGACAGCCCGCTGGATGAAAAAACCATTGCGATTATCAATTTGGCAGCGGCTTTAGTGACCCGAGTGCCCATGTGTATTCGTAACAATATGCAAGCGGCCTTGAAAGCCGGTCTGACCCACGAAGAAGTTGGCGCAGTGATGGCCCATGCCCAGTATATTGCCGGGACGGCCGTCTACTCTGCGTCACTAGAAGGCCTAGAAAGCATTTTACAACCCCAAAACGTCTAAAGCAAAAAAAGAGGCCTGGTCGGCCTCTTTTCTCATTGGTTGCAGGAGGCCTTATTTATGTCCGAGAATTTACGACGATATCAAACGGGCAAACATCTTGAAGCCTTTATTCTGTTGTTGTTAATGCAAAAACCTGACCATGGCGGCCATCTGCTGAATCGTCTAACCGCTGTATTACCCGAGGAATGGACGGTTGACAGCGGCCGTATTTACCGCTTGTTGCGCGAACTCGAAGCTACCGGCTGCTTGCATTCAACATGGGTGACAGAAGATAGCGGCGCTCCCATCCGCCAATACCAATTGACGGACCATGGCCGTCTGCGCCTTGAAGAATGGGTCCGCGAAATGGAAGTACGTCAACAATCCCTGGCCTCATTTCTCGCCACCTATCGCCAAATTGTCAATGAGAATTCTTCCGGTGCCGACGCTTAAATAGCCTCCGCAAACCGGTATCGGTTGAAGCATCGGCGTCCAGAGACGGTAATCCCAGTTTTCTCGACAGATTGTTAGGGTCAGGTCCTGTGGCAATGAACTCGAGACGAGGATTCATCGAACGTAAGAGCTGCAACCCCTGTTCTAAGGGTTGTCTAAGCCCGCTGGAGATATGTATCACGGCTTGATCGACCGATTGAGCGACAACCCCTACGCTTAGCGGACGTAAATCCACCCCAATATCCCATCCTTGCCATCCGTGAACTGTACGCAACATGCGTTCAATATCTCTGACATCTGGTTGAAACAGCACCGGCATCCACGGCAACGGTGCAGGCGCAATATATCCCCAATCGGCCTTTTGCCGCGTCAACCGTGCATAAGGAAAGGCTTCATGTCCTGCGCCTTGTGGGTTCCACCAAGACGTGAGCAAACTATGCGTCCAATCAAGATCAATCCACGTCCCGATTTTATGCATCTGGCGCATCTTGTGGGTTAATAACGCAATCGATAGAACTCGGTCATAGCAACCACTAGGTGACCATAATAACCAGTGGGTACGGAGTGTAGCACTTCCCTTTGACGTTGTGTGTTGAATCCACCCCTCGAGTTTCTCTGGTGTCAACTCCCCTGTCCAGATCTCTACCCCCCCATTAAGCGCCGTCCACACCGAGTTTTCGGCTGTCCAAAGCAGCCACTCGATATGGGGATAGGATTGTAAGAGCTCCGTCAACGCTGGGAGCGGCACGTCACGCAACAACCGATCGCCTATTAACACCTTGTGAGCCTGTTTCAAATGCGAAGACAATTGATCCCATGTATGAATAATGACCACGTCATCCGTATAGGCCGCTTGCGCCATTTTTTGCTGAACGAAGCGTTCTACCCCTGCATGACCCACGCCGATGACAATCATGGTTGCAGTCCTACCACAGAGACGGTCCCATGAAGACTCGCCTCTTCATACTCCGCGGCCTGCTTGGCATTCATCTCGACTATGAGTGGGCTCCCAGCCGTACCGGTAAGGCTAGCACCAGACGCCGCTTTAAACACCATAACCGGTCCCAATTGCCACAGGTGCCCGGATTGACTTATAATAAATATTTCCACTTCTTGTCCTACTTGAACGGGCGGGACATTGCCTGCAATGGACACCAAAAATCCTCGGTGAGTGGAGGGTCTCGCCGTCAGCATTGCCGCCGATAGCACTTGACCTTTACGCACCCCCACGGCTAAATATTTTTGCACCACAACCGGCCGTGAGTTATTGGCCGATACCCACACGATATCTGAGCGCTGCAAATACGTGCCGGCCGCCAAATTTTTATTGGCCACGGGAATAAGGGGAGCGGGTTTTAACAGCGGGACAAGGCTTAAACCAGCATAAACCGCACCCGCAACAGCCATTGCTAATGCCGCGGGCCTTGACAATGATATGTTTTTCAATCCCATGGCTACTCTTCCCCCTTCTATCTCCGGTATTGTCCGCCTATCAGTGCATGCTCGGCCGGTGAGGCATTGATCTTGATCGGGACGTGATCGTCTCCGACCATTAAAATTCCCTCTCCGCGTCCGGCCGTCGCAATGCGCATCATTTCGCCCTCATGCAGGCGCAGTTGTGTCGCCAATTGCGCCAAGCTTTCGGGATGCTGTTTCAGAAGGAGCACAATGGGCGCGTTCCGAAGACACACTTCTGCCGCGCGGCTCTGGACAAAATCGTTAATGTCTTGCGTAATCAGCGACAAAGCGGTTCCCCATTTACGCGCACGCCGAAACAATTCTTCGAGATATCCCGCTGTCTCTTTCTCATTCAATAAATGCCAAGCTTCATCAAAAATCACGAGTCGTCGTTGTTTTTGGTGTGTCTGCCTGGCAATCCACTCCGTAAGCGCAAGATATGCCGCACTTTTCATTAAAGGCGTGAGGCGGCTGAGATCAAAGACTTGAAAATCCGGGTTCCCGGCCTGTGTCGGTCCTGAACCCACCAAGAGTTTCCACCGTTCTAGAGCCGTTTGCAGTTGTCGCGCAAAGGCTTCATCCACGGCCCTAACCTGCGGCAACAAGTGCAAAAGGTCCAAAGGTGGCGCATTGAATTGCCAAGTCGCGTTGCGTGTGGCCTGTGGCCGACATTGCCATAGCAAGGGCCACATGACCGTCTTGATTTGTGATGCCTCTTCTGGCATGAGTCGCGACAAAAAACGGATGATAAAGTCAGCCTCGCGTTCCCAATGGCCTTCCGGCTCGTCATAGGAAATGGCGCAAGGGTCAAACGGAAATTGGGGGGTCTTAGGGTCTCCAATACGCCAAATTGAGGCGCCCGCTTGTTCCAATGGACTGTATTCCCCTTCGGGATCCACGATATAGACGGGCAAATGTCGATACCTGGCGCGGATCGCTTCCAATTTCGCCGCGTAGCTCTTTCCCGCCCCTGACCAGGCGATAGTAATCGAATGGGGAGACGGCATACTGAAGCGATCCACTAAAATCAGGGAATGGTTTTGCCCATTCATTCCCCACAAATTGCCACGCGGATGAAAAATTTCTTCGGATACCAGAGGAAATAAGGTTGCCCACGCGTCCGTTTCCATTTCCCGAACATCGGGCGCATACTCGCCGATAGGAAGGGTCCACTTCATCCCATTCAGGTGTTGAAAGTGAAGCGGGCGAATTACCAACAGCATACTCTGTGCTAAACTGATGAGAAGCGCCGTCGCTTCATCCAGCTCCTCCAAACTCGAAGCCCATAGGGTCAGATGCAAGCTCGTATCGAGCACCCGCGCATCGCCTTGGGCAATTTTCAGGCGAATGCGCTCCGCATCTTCAATGGATGCCGTCATTTCCGGATCGCGTAGATGGCCACTAGCTTGATTTGCCCCGTCGATGCCCCGATTCCAGAGCAAATGTCGGTGCATAGAACGCATCACCACTTGCGGCGGTAATGGCGCCTGGTATATGGCCATCGTCATAGGGTAAGGAAAGCGCAGCAAGGGTTCAAACCATCCCCGTTGGACGTGGCGCGGGTAATCCACGACCACAAAAGAGCGGACCATGCGGTCCCCCACCGCCAATTGTTTGGGAAAGACCTGCAAATAATCAGGCCAAATGCCTTCAAATGGCCCGAATACACGCCGGTGCCGTTTGTGTTTCAGCTCCATGGCGCCAGCTCCGTGCTGGGCTGTTCCCGCCCAAAACTCGCGTGTAAAAACTTGAGCATCATTGCCTGATCCAAGGTGTTGACGCGAATCCCCAATGCCATTAACCCTTGAGCAATGAGTTCTTGACGTCGTAATAATTCTTGCGCCGCTTCGTCCCACAACGGTTCTCCTGTTCCTAATGGTTTTCGGAAATCGTTTGATATCCATGACAACACCAAGTAGAAATGGCGTTTAATAAGGCGATGCACCGTGACCGATTCCTTTATAAACTGGAGGTAATCGTCTAGAGCTGGGCGCAATGAAGGCTCCATCTGAGTGGTTTGGTCTACGAGGTCTGCCAGATAATCATTCACGCGCAACGTCTCGGACCGGACAAAAATTTGCACGGGAAAGCTTAGCCCATTTAAGAAGTTGGCATAACCGGATACCATACGTTCCTGGTCAACGTCAGAACGCATCGCAAAATTTACGGGAATAGCCTCCAACACAGCAACATAGCGATTTTTGTGAAGTAAACAAAGCCCCGGACCAATAGCTTGAATAGGAAATAACTTGTTTATCAAAATATCCATCGCCATCGTTCCTTTCCGCAAGGCAGGGATTCAAGGCAAATAGAGACGCGGGTGCAAATAAAACAGGAGAATAACAAGAAGCCAAGAAGGAATAGAACGACCATGCACGCGCACGATCCCCAAAGCCATTCCCAATGCGGCACACGCGGTGAGGACAAGCACTTCGACAAAACCGCCGCGGGGATCGTGACGCCAGATGATGGCGTCTAGTGCCAGACTTAATACGGGCCACATAAGGTCTTTTACTGTCATGCCCCAAATAAGCGGGGGATTTTTGGATAAAGGCCGTGAAACGATAGATGATGAGGATGGCGCCATGAAACTACGCGACACCTCCTGGCCCCACAGCACCCACCATACGCCGCAGTTGCTGAGGAAGCTTGAGCATATACCACAAGATCCCGATTTCTGCTAATTGTCCGGGCACAGTGCTTCCGGCCCCTTGCGTGACATGGAGAAAGAAATAAAACATCAACGCATGAAGACTCTGTATAAAGATGGCCACGATGAGCTCCTTCGTCAACTTTTGTAACACCAGACTGCCAGGATGGGCCATCCACACTAAGGCAAACCACGGAATGAGCGCCATTAAGACAACAATTTCCACACTTCGGACTCCATAATAAACGCCTAACAGCACCATCAAGACCAAGACCGCCAAGAATATCAGCACAGCAGCTACGGGATCTGTTACCACACCCAAAGACCCAAAAGATGGTGATCCCATGCTGGTTGCCGGCGTGTCTAAAGCTCTCACCACCGCGTTATTGAGATTTAGAAGCAAGCGTACGACCGGTATAGCCGTGATGGCCCACAAAGCTTGTGTCACCGCCCGGTGCACCGTAATAACTGGAGTTGACATCCATGGCCCCACTCGCAATTCAGGCCACTGCACTTGAATAATGGCCCACATCAAAAATGCCGCACTCGCGGAGATAGCCAAACTGCGGCTGACACCATAGACTTGCATGGCCGTGGACGATAGCTGGAAAGGACGAAAAACAACATGCATAAAGACTACGTGACTCACTTGAATCAGTGTGCTGTCGAGCGTTTTGGCCACCCATGATAATACGCCTTTTAACACACTGCTTTTCACCAAAGCGGAGGGATCAGCTAGCCGCATACTGGATAACCTGCCGTATTACATCAACCAATAAAATTAAAATCAAACCGCCAGCTGCCCGCGTCATTAATTCTTTGGCCGCTTGCACCGAGCGCGGACTTTGTGCCACCATAAACCGTATTCCGCCATAGACCATCACTAATGAAAACAGTCCCCCAGCGATGTCGACCAAGACACTTGTTAATTTGGTAATCAAGGACAGTACGTGGGCCGTTGGCATGGTATTCCCTCCCCGTTATTTGGCCGCGTCCTCGGGCCTGTCCTTATCATAGCGAAGGACCCGTTGACGCGATCGGTATAGATTCTTGCCACGATGCAACAGCCTTCCCGTCAATCCTTTAAAACACAAAAAACCGTCCCATTTTGGGACGGTTCTCTATGGGTTACAGGCCGACTAAATCGCTTTCATTGCCTCAAAGGGTTGCTGACACTCGTCGCAATAATAGATCGCTCGACACAAACTCGGCCCAAAGGCACTATTGAGATGGGTTTTTTGCGATCCACATAACGGACACGTCACGGGTCCAGGCTGGTTAAGAGGTGGTGCCACCCCCCATTCTAATAGCCGTTCACGGCCGCGTGCGGTTAACCGCTCTGTTGTCCATGGCGTTCGATAGACAAATTTGACGGTGGTAGGATAAGGCGCTAAGGCTTCTTCCACTTTCTGCTCAATCCAATGCAACGCGGGACACCCCACAAACGTGGGCATTAAGTCCACCTTGACATGGCCCTGGTCTATCTCAACGCGATCAACCATGCCTAAATCGACAATGCTCAAGTTGGGAATCTCAGGATCTGCAACCGTCTTCAAACGGTCCCATATCTCGTCCGTCGACATAAGCCATCTCTCCTTCCGGTACTATTTACCAGCCGCTCAAGGGCGCGATCTCCCGCACACTCGTCATTTCCTTCCATAAGGGGAAAAAGGATTCGGCGTGTTGGCCTAATCGACCATTGCTTTCTGCCTGAGGAATAACCCTGGTGTGCCAAGGTAAACCCAAAGACTCATACTTCCCTTGAAGACGCGTAACCCATTTTTGCGGTAGCCCACGGGCGGTCTCGTTCAAATGCCACAAATCTAAACCCGGGTTAGTCTCTTCCCACACAAACATATCGCCGATTTGCGCATACACATCCGTTAAAGCCTCCAATATACGCTGCCTAGCGCTTTGACCACCCAACACCAAAGTGTCTACCCAACTCTCAAAGTGTTGCAGATGATACATCTTTTCTTGCCGAATTTTCGTCACAGCCGCCTGCAATGGTTGATATGCAATAAGATTTAGCATTTGCAGGCGCATCTCATCAAACGTCTCATAAACAAAACGGCCCGCTACAAGGTCCGCCCAATCTTGACGGGACATCTCGACTAATTGACAATGTTTCCATTCGCTAGGCGACCTGGCGTACACCCATTGGTCTGCACTATAGCCTCCAAGGTCAGCTACGATATCATAAAGCAACTGCGCATGACCAAGATTATCTTGCGTTATTGAACTCAGCGCCAAGTCTTCTTCCAAGTCCGGTGCCAAGCCCAACCACTCCGATCCGCGGTGCCCCAAAATCCACTCATCATCAGCCACCGGGATCAAAATACGCTGCAATGCCACACGCTCTGCGTCCGTCAATATCTCCACAATCATCACCGCCCCTTCGTCCGCATGTCGGCAGCCACTTCTTCAATCGTCATGGCCTGTGCCTTGAACCGTTTCCAGTGAGGCGCGTTGTCATAGCCACTCGGCAGCCGGTAACGTTTGTCGGAAGTCGTTGTAGGTAATGCGGCGGTAGCGTCACGGCGGGCCCGCGATATCGCTTGTGACGGCACCACCCACACATCATGTGCATCTTCGCGGCGGCAAAATGTTTCTTTAGCTAATTGTAGCGCAAAGGCTGGCGAGGCAGCACGCAGGCTTCCCACATGCGTTGGAAAGCTTAGAGCATCCGCTTGCACAAAGACTTCGTACACAGGTATTTCTTGCGGATTCATCAAAAGTCCCTCCTTTTGTCATTAAGCAAGAACCGTTCGCGTCTACCCGCGTTATGCCCCTTGATTTTGCAACACTTGACCCGCCTGAAACGCCGCTTCTCTCACCCAACGTTGTTCCGTGTGCGCCTGGCGCCGCAAAGCCAGACGAGCTTGGCTCATTGGACCCGTGTTATGATGAACGACCTCATTAAACCAATTCCAATCGGGGTCCGTGTAATGCCAGACATGGTCGTCAGGATCTTGGTATAGATTGGGGTCGGGAATAACCATGCCCAATGCGCGAATCCGAGGGACATAGCGATTGATAAACTTCTGCCGCAATTGTTCATTCGTCATCGTCCGAATCTTGTATTCCATCATTTTCTTGGAAGACGGGCCCATTTCACGCGGACCGAAAAAGTACATCATAGCAGGCCACCACCGCGCAATAGCGTCTTGCAGCATCCGCCTTTGGGCCTCAGTCCCTTCTGCTAGTGCCAACACGACGGACTCACCATGTTGCATATGAAAACTCTCTTCCGCCACAATCCTTTTGAGCATGCGGGCATAAGGAGCATAGGAACTCTCAAGGAGCATAGCTTGGGTAATAATCGCTCCTCCATCGACCATAAAACCAATCACGCCAGCATCAGCCCACGTGGGCGCCTCTAAATGAAAGACGTTGTGAAACTTTACACGGCCATCGAGCACATCATCCATGAGTTCTTCACGGCCCCGTCCGTATGGACGACTTAAATCTTCGGCCAAGCGCAACAACATCTGACCATGACCAATCTCATCTTGAACTTTAGCATTCAGCGCTAATTTGCGGCGAATCGTGGGCGCTTTGGTCACCCATTCCTTTTCTGGATAAGCCCCCATGATTTCGCTAATCCCATGCATGTGAATTTGCTTGATCAGTAAATCACGGTATTCTTTGGGCATCCAGTCTGTTGATTCAATCTTTTCTCCCGCTTCAATACGCTGCATAAAGTCATGAAAACGCTGTGCATCCTCCATTTTCCATCCCCCCTAAACAATCAACAGATATTTAACCTACCAAGCGCTTGTTTAATAAAAGATTATGCCTCTTCCTTATCATTCGTCAAGAATTATTTTAATAGATAAGATTTGTCCGACGTTTTACAGATCGTTTCCCCATACCGATTATCAAGCCATCATGGCATTTCGCCTTTTTACTCAATCAAGGTGTTCTATGAAACGGCAAAAGATTTCCTCCCCCATGCATGTACGCAAAAGGTCCCGTTGGCCACGTAACAATCGCTTGCCACGCGTTCCATGATTTGAACTTTTGCCGCGGTCGCATGAGGTCAGAAGAACCCCTGCGAGCTCAAAAGCCCTACAACTAAATAATGGGATCTCAAGATGTAACGGGACTAAAGATCATTGAGTGGCGAAGTGCGGTTTCGAAGAAATTGCCCCCTAAACAGGGTCGTAATCAAAAAGGCAATTGGAATTGCCAGCCAGGTTGCTGGCGTCAGCGGCGGCAGTCGCCCCGGCGCCCGAGTCCCGTTAACGAATAGCAGCTCCCCTTGAGGGATGGACCCCGCGGCCTTTAGTCCCGTATGGCCGGCTCAGCCCGCCTTCTAGGAAGCCAAGCTAACACCACTTGACAAGACGTGATCAGAGCGATGGGCTGGTTGTTGGTGCACAATGTAAGATACATTGGCGCGACGAGCACACTTCCGCGTACGGTATTTGTTGTTCCCTTTTTGACTCGCACTCCGATTCCGGATTCCAGACGCCCTGACCCCTGTGACACCTCACAACCTCTTTGGGATGCGCCTAACAACTTACACCCCATTCAAAAAGGACATCATCTTCGTGATGTCCTTTTTACCCGTGACGCGACGTTCGCCGCTTGGTTCTGGGCTTGTTGCACTAATCGCGGTGATGCCGGTGCTTAAGGCGTTCCTTACGGCGCTCTTCGGCCTCATGAAATCGTGCCTGCTCTTCCTCCGTTTCACAAATCAAGGGTGGCACAGGCACTGGCTTCCCCTCTTCATCCAACGCCACAAAGGTTAGATACGCGGTACTCGTTTTTTTCACATCACCCAGATTGAGGTCTTCCCGAAACACATCAACCCCGATTTCCATCGACGTATGTCCCACCCAATTCACTTGGGCTACCAACCGAACCACTTGTCCTACCTTTACCGGGTGGAGAAATTCTAACGAGTCCATAGAGGCTGTCACAGCCACCCGTCCAGCATGGCGCCCAGCAGCAATGGCCGCCGCCAAGTCGATCCAATGCATCATTCGTCCGCCCAATATATTGCCCAGCTGGTTTGAGTCTCCGGGCAACACTAACTCCGTCATTTCCGTCCGCGAAAACGCTGGGGTGCGTCGTTCTGTATCCATTAGCGTAAGGTCGTCCTCTCTTTTCAGGTATAGGCCTGTCAACAACAATACATGCTACCATCAACACGGGATGAGGAGGCCAATTATTTGAGTATTAAATCGGGCAAATTTGGCGCACGTCTTAAAAAGGCAAAGCACACCCACGCCTTTCAAAAAAGTCTCAGGGCTCCGACTCTCACCTTATTGACCATTGGTGGCATTATGGGGTCTGGTCTTTTTATGGCCAGTGGCTTAGCAATGCGCATGGCCGGTCCCGTTATTTTAGTATTCTTTGCCGTTGCCGCCGTAGCAATGTATCTTGAAATTTCGGCTTTAGCAGAGATGTCGATCGCATCTCCCACTCCCGGATCTTTTTTAAATTACACCAAACTCGTTTTGGGTCCCGGATGGACATTTGTTGCGGGATGGATCTTCTGGTTCTCAAGTGTGCTCACCATGTCTAGTGAGGTGACAGCAGCCAGTTTGTTTTCCCGGCTATGGTTCCCAAGTATTCCGTTATGGACTTGGTCCTTAGCCTATTCCATTTTCATTATTGCTGTTAATTTCGTCAGTGTTCGCGGCTTCGGTACGGTTGAAAACGTCATGGCAGGGATTAAATCGACGGCAGTCTTATCGTTTTTAATCATTGGCGTCTTATCCGTCACGCATGTCTTACCTATGACGCCACCCTTGGTTGCACCGCATGGATTCCGTTCGTTACTTCATCATGGAGGTTGGATCCCGAATGGCTGGCTTCATGCCAGTCCCGCCCTATTGCTCGTGCTCTTCGCCTACGCCGGAACCGGTGTCATCGGATTAGCCGCGGCGGAAACAAAAAATCCTACGACCACCATTGCCCGCGCGGTACGGTGGACCGTAGCCTTAATCGTCTTGATGTATATGGGCTCGATGTTCCTAATCTTGAATTTAGTACCGTGGGATAAAATGTCCTCCCAAATCTCGCCCTTTGTTCTCGCCATCCGCGCTACACATGTTCCCTATGGGGGATTCGTCATGAATTTTGTCCTCTTATTTGCCGTGCTGTCCACAATGAATGCCGCACTCTATTCGAATGTCCGTGTCCTTTATGGCTTATCACACGCCCACCAAGCCCCAGGGGTTCTAGGACGTCTCAACGCCAAAGGTATTCCGGCCAATGCGATTTGGATGAGTGCTGGCCTTTTAGCACTCACCATTATTCTAGCCTATGTGCTGCCCCAAAAAGCCTATGCCTATCTCGTCACCGCAACGGGATTTCAAGCCATGTTCATTTGGTTCATGGTTTTGTTGACCCAATTACACTATCGACCCTACTTGCAAAAACACCATCCGGATAGGCTCACATATAAACTGTGGGGCTTTCCTTATACCACCTACTTTGTCATCCTCATCGTCTTCATCGCCCTCGCAACCTCTCCGCTCGCTACGGGCGAAGCGATGGGCGCCATCGTGGGATTTGGGGGCATCGTTGTCGCGTGGATTGTCTGGCTGTGGCTCCGCCCGCGTATTCTTTCCGCACTCCACAACGAACCCTAATCTTGTTGCACGTCACGTTGAGTGATGGCTAAATATCCTACCCCCACAATAAGGGCGATCCCAAGAACAGCACTGACCACACCATCTCCATATCCCAATCCCGTCATACTTGGCGGTTTGGCTGTCCAATCCGCAAACGACGCCCCTAAGGGTCTGGTCAGCACATAGGCAACCCAAAAAACCCATATTGTGTTGAAACCTAACACGTACGCCACACCCGTTAAACCGAATAACGCCAAAAATAATAATCCCGAAGGCAAATAACCCAGATGCAGCGTGGTGGCCGTCATGTCCCCTGTAGCGGTCCCCATGGCAAAAGTCGCCAACACCGCGGCCCAATAAAACAACTCGCGTCGTTTTGTATTGATACGGTGAATCGACACCGTTTTCTCTGTCTTATACCAAGTTCTGAACACCACGGCTAAAACGACCGCAAAGACCGAACTCGACAGATAATAGGGCACGCCTAAAGCCACATGCACTGAATCCGCGACCATCGTCCCAAAAATCGCCACCATCAGAACCAAAAACCAGTAAATCGGGGCGATATAACGTGGCGCCTGCCATTGCCACACAAACGCGACTACAAACCCCATGAACCCCAATCCAACCGCCAAATAGGGATTCAGGTGATGGACAAGATAATCGGATGTCGCTTCCCCCATCGCCGTCGTTAACAATTTTAAGACCCAAAAATACGCGGTAATAGCCGGCACTTTATTCAACGACGAGCGCGTGAGCCTCTGGTTAATAAACAAGGACTGGTTCATTCTCCTTGGGGCAAACAAATAACCGAGCCCCGTCCCTCCTTTGCCCAGATAATGGCGGAACCCGCATATCGCAACAAATGTCGTCCGATTCTCGGCTAATAATATCACATGATCCATGGATTATCGGTGGAGTTCCACGGCGTTCTTGGACAACGCCCTGGATGATTAGACCTGGGCCGTATCGAGCACTGCCACGGCTTCAACATGGTCCGTCCGCGGAAACATGTCCACAGGGGTCACCGCTGTCAACCGATATTCTGGCGACAAGAGCTGCACATCTCGCGCCAGGGTATCCGGATTGCAGCTGATGTAGACAATGCGCGAAGGATGTAATCGCTTTAAACGACTCAGCACATGGCTATCGACGCCTTTGCGCGGGGGATCCATCAGCACGACATCTGGCTTTCGTAAAACGTTCTCATCAATGACATCCTCAACGCGTCCTGTTATCATTTGTATATTGTGCAGGCCATTGAGCGCAAAGTTTTTCCGTCCATCCGAAGCCGCCGCCGAATTCAGTTCAATCGCGTAAACCTTTTGGGCCCGTGCACTAGCCAAAGACGCCAACGTCCCGACGCCCGCATATAGGTCCCATAACACCCCCGTGCTTTCGGGAATATTGTCGAGCGCTAAGCGGTACAACCGCTCAACTTGTTCGGGATTGACTTGGAAAAATGATTCAAAGGAGACATGGAAAGACAGCCCCAATATCTGATCAATGATCGTACTTTGCCCGTGCAATAACCGGGTGGAGGGGCCCAATATACGATTGGTGCGTTCCGTATTGATGTTGAGCCCCACTCCCTTAATATGCGGGTTATCCGCCATCAAATCCCTAGCATACGCGGAAAGATTGGGATCAAAAGCGGTCGCTACAATTAATACAAGCAAGTCCTTGGTCGCACGCGCCGAGCGAATCAACAAATGCCGCAACAAGCCCTGTCCTGTTGTCTCTTGATACGCGGTGAAGTGATAGGGACGGGCCAGTTCCGGGGCACGACGCAGCACCCGATTAATGCCCTCATCTTGAATAAGACACGATGCCAACTCCACTAATTGATGACTGCCCCGTGCATAAAGACCCAAACTGAGCTGCTGCCCTTGCTGGCCCCAAGGAAACTGCCCCTTATTGCGGTAATGATCCGGCCCAGTCGCTGGAACAATGGGGAAAAGAGGGGGTTCCGGAATTTTGGCAATCCGTTTGAGAGCCTGCCGCACCCACTCTTGTTTGTATTCCGTTTCCGCACGGTAATCCCAATGTTGAAAACTGCAGCCCCCACATTGCTCAGCGTAGGAGCAAACTGGTGTGATCCGGCTCGAGCTGGGCTCGAGAATGGTCTCGATCCGTCCTTTCGCATACCGCGGCTTCACCTGGGTCACCTGCGCGCGCACCAATTCTCCGGGCAAGGCATCGTCAACAAAAAAGATGCGCCCATCAGGCAAATAGGCTACACCCTGGCCAGACTGCCCCATCCGCTCAATGCGCACGGTGTATGACTCCTCTAAACGGGCGCTCATTGCACCGCTGCCTCCTCAAAAACCATGCTCGATCCCTCATGGCGCAACTCAATACCCAATGGCACGGTTAAATTGGTTGGCCCGTGTCCTGCCCAAAATCCCCACCACGCCGGAATTTGATGTTGAAGGGCGAAGTCTTGCACCACCTCACGCACCTGATACCCTCGTTCATCTTGTGAATCGCAGCGCGTCGCTTCGCCAAACACAAGCCCCACCGCGCCTTCAAGACTGCCCGATTGGTACAATTGTTGAAGCATACGGTCCACCCGATAAGGAGCTTCTTGTACTTCCTCTAAGTAGCACACACTCCCTTGCAATGACGGAAAATACGGCGTGCCAATAAGCGATGTCAACACCGCGAGATTGCCGCCTTGCCAACAAGCCTGCGGCAGCTCTAGCACAGACGGCAAAAGCGGTTCTAAGGGGACCGGCCCCAAAGCCGTCATATCCCCTCGCAACACCGCTAAAGCCGTCTCGCCATTTATTCCGGTCCAATCGCTTTCCATCATGGGCCCATGAAACGTCACCCAGCCGCACACCGTTTGCCAGAAACTATGGAGGGCCGTCATATCGCTATAGCCTAGAAATATTTTGGGCTTAATATCCCGCCAATCGTACCTAGCCAAATAAGGCAAAACCCGTGCGCTGCCATAGCCCCCACGGGCGGCAAAGATAGCATCAACAGATGGATCATTCACGGCATCCACGATATCTTGCGCACGGTCTACGTCGCGCCCAGCGAAAATCCGGTCCACATCATAGACATGACTTCCCATCGATACCCGGTATCCCCGCTGCTGCAACCAAGCTGCCGTGCGCTCCACGGCGGCTTGGTTGCAGATAGAAGCTGGCGCTACAACGCGGATATGAGCCCCATCGCGCAACCGCTTAGGTTTTTGCATAGTCTGCTATCACGCCTTTAAGAATCGCATTGACCATGTCTGGTTTGGCTTGACCTTTGGTTTGCTTCATGACTTGTCCAACCAAAAATCCTAGCGCCTTTTCCTTGCCATTGAGATAATCTTGAACAACATGAGGGTTGTCCGCCACTACTTGCTGCACAACCGCTTGGATGGCGCCATGGTCCGTAATTTGACTCACACCCATGGCTTCAACGGTCTGTGCAGCCGTTGCACCACTTTCATACATCCGGTCCAAAACCTCTTTAGCCATACGTCCCGATAAGGTGCCGTTCGCAATCAACCGTAACAAATCCGCCAATGCCGCCGGCGTGACGCGAGGCGTCAACCAGGTATCACCATGGGCGTTGAGAAGACGAGACAAATCGGACAAAATCCAGTTCGTAACTTGGCGTTTGTCCTCATAATGCGTAGTGGCTTCCCGCCAATATTCCCAAAGGGCGCGGTCCCCCACAATGATTTCTGCCTCTTTGGCCGTCACCCCGGCTTGCTGTAACTCCTCGCGCAACACAGTCGGTGCCGGCGGCAAGCTGCGGGCCACCCGCTCAATCGCCTCTTGGGTCAATACTAAAGGCGGCAGATCGGGCTCGGGAAAGTACCGGTAGTCGTTCGCTTCCTCTTTACTGCGCTGACTGTATGTGCGACCATTTTGATCGTCAAATCCCCGCGTTTCTTTCACAATCCGTTCGCCTCGCGCGAGCAATTCGGCTTGCCTGGCCACCTCATATTCAATGCCTCTTTGCACATTGCGAATCGAATTGACGTTTTTAATTTCTACCCGCGGCAAGTCTTCCAGCGAACCGACGTAATCATGTGGGCGCAGTGAGACATTCGCATCACAGCGCATGGAGCCCTCCTCCATCCGCAAATCGGAGATGTCGAGATAACTTAGCACGTTGCGCAGCTCCGTTAAGTATAACCGCGCTTCATCAGCCGAGCGCATATCCGGTTCCGACACAATTTCAATTAAGGGCACGCCCGCACGATTAAGGTCCACCAACGACCCCTTGGCATCCCCCAGACGTATTCCCAAATGGTTGAGCTTCCCCGCGTCTTCTTCCATGTGAATACGGCGTACCGTCACCTCTTTCACCACATGCCCATCCACAATAATAGGCACAGCACCATACTCCGCTAAAGGTTGATCATATTGCGAAATTTGGTAGGCTTTAGGAAGGTCAGGATAGAAGTACTGCTTGCGGTCAAATTTTGAAAAGGGATGCACCGTACACCGTAAAGCCAGAGCGGCCTTAACGGCGTAGGCTACCGCCTCTTCGTTGAGCACCGGCAAGACCCCAGGCATCCCTAAGCATACCGGACAGGTATGGGTATTGGGTTCGGCCCCAAAAGACGCCGAACAAGAACAAAATAGCTTAGACTGGGTTTTCAGCTCGACATGTACTTCCAGTCCAATAATCACATCATACCCGCTATTCATGCCTCGCCTCCTAAACCTGGCCACGTTGAAGATGGCCACAACTCTTCAAAGCCGCGCGCAACCTGCAACAGGCGGTCCTCTCCCATCACCGGCCCCAACCACTGAATCCCCACCGGCAGTCCATCAGCCAACCCCGCTGGAGTAGATATGGCCGGAATTCCCGCCAAGTTGGCGGTTACGGTGTAGACGTCTGATAAATACATTTGCAAAGGATCGCTGCTCTTTTCGCCAAAGCGAAAGGCAACGTCTGGCGTTGTAGGCGTGAGAATAACGTCCACCAAGGCAAAAGCTTGCTCGAAGTCTTGCCGAATCAACGTCCGGACTTTCTGCGCTTTAAGATAATAGGCATCATAATATCCCGCAGACAGCGCGTGCGTACCTAAAAGAATGCGGCGCTTAACTTCCGGTCCAAAGCCCTGGGCTCGAGTGTTTTCATACATCTCTAGTAAATCGGCCCCTGATGCCCGGTAGCCATAGCGTACCCCATCAAAGCGCGAAAGATTGCTCGACGCCTCAGCGGGCGCGATCAAATAATAGGTGGCAATCGCATACGCCGTATGCGGCAACGATACTTCGAGCACAGAAGCCCCTTGGGCCTCCAATTGCGTGATGACGTCTTGCAGGCGTTGGGCCACCACGCCGCCAAGGTCAGCCGAGAGATATTCTTTGGGAACTCCCACACGAAGCCCCTTCCAATCCACCGGACCCTCTGATACCCGCGCTGTTTCCGCACGTATGGAGGTGGCGTCCAACGGATCATATCCCGCAATAATATCGTAGAGCAATGCGACATCGTCCACACTCCGGGCCAAAGGACCGATCTGGTCGAGGCTCGATGCATAGGCGATCAGCCCATATCGCGACACCCGCCCATAACTCGGTTTCAGCCCCGTCACGCCACAGTAACTCGCCGGCTGGCGAATCGAGCCCCCCGTATCCGAACCCAAGGCGATAGGCACCATCCGTGCCGCAACAGCCGCGGCCGAACCACCACTCGAACCGCCGGGCACGCGACTTAAATCCCATGGATTATGGGTCAGTTGATACGCGGAATGCTCTGTGGAAGACCCCATGGCAAACTCATCCATATTGGTCTTGCCCACAATAATGGCGCCTGCCGCCTTCAAACGGTTAACCACAGTGGCATTATAAGGTGCCATAAATCCTTCTAAAATCTTCGAAGCTGCCGTGGTGGGCATGTCCATTGTGGTCATATTGTCTTTCACCGCTACCGGCACTCCCGCCAGCGGCATCTGTTGCCGTTCGTCGTCGGAGAGCGCATCAATTGCTCGCGCTTGGTTCAGGGCTCCTTGCACGTCAAGATGCAAAAAAGCTCCTACTAGGGGTTCCAATGCCGTAATGCGGTCGGCAACTTCCCTGACACATTCAGTGGCCGACATTTCTTTGCGATGGACCCTTTGGGAAATTTCCGTAGCCGTCATGTCATAAGCCCGCATTAGGCGTCGCCTCCATCCATAATCCGCGGTACACCAAACATATGATCGCGGGGATCGGGCGCATTCTTTAACGCAGCATCTACTGGCAAAGATGGCTTGAC
The DNA here is from genome assembly GCA_002951815.1 of Sulfobacillus thermotolerans. Taxonomy (GTDB): domain Bacteria; phylum Bacillota; class Sulfobacillia; order Sulfobacillales; family Sulfobacillaceae; genus Sulfobacillus; species Sulfobacillus thermotolerans. Next base: position 1,726,008 of record CP019454.1, on the reverse strand, counting down.
CTCATCGGCCCTCAAAGGCATAGCCAATCCCATAACGTGCATCGTCGGCTCAACAGTGTCCGTATCCAATTGGCTCAACTGTGCCACATACTCCAACACCCGGTCTAAATCTTGGGTTATTTGGGCAATCTCGTCCGATTCTACCCGCAAGCGCGCAAGGCGTGCAACATGTTTGACTTGTATTTCCGACAAAGCCACAGCATATCCCTCCATAACCTCCAAAGTATACCATGCTTGGAATGAGAGTAAAAAGCTTGACGGGCCCCGTTGCGATTTTCCACGCCCAACCCCCGCGTTATAATGAAGACCATGAGGTACCCCGCAGGAATAACTTGAGCACCTTATAAAGAAAAAAAGGAGCCGATCTTGATGCGCCAAAGGGCGTTGCCCTTCGTTATCGCCGGATTGTGCGTGGCCGTCTTCTTTTACTTTTTTCCACGCCGAACAGAATCTTTAACCCTAACTCGGACCGGCCCCGTCACCCACTTAGGCGAGAGTTTCGATGCAGGCTTTATTGAAATTACCGTGGACTCCGTCACCTTTGAAGATCCTCAAACGTCTTCAAGCGTCGTGCCTTCTGTGGCGCTTCCCGCGGCATTACGCGTAGGAGACACGGTAACCGCAATGGGCCAATGGACGGCCAATATGCCGTGGTGGCAAACGCACCCTGCACCGCCGGAAGTTGTCACGCTAATCGCCATTCGCCGCGCAACATCCCACTAGCTCTTGACTCGCGATAAAGAAACCCGGACCTCTTCCTTATCAGAAGACGTCCGGGCTTGTAACGCTTTTCCTTAACGAAAATGACAAGCGACCCAATGATCGGGTTCCGATTCTTTAAGGACCGGCCGCTCCACGCGACATTTTTCTTGCGCGATGGGGCACCGTGTATGAAACCGGCATCCAGACGGTGGATTCACAGGGCTTGGCACATCCCCTTGTAAAATGATGCGCTCCCGTTTGATATCGGGATTGGGAATGGGAATGGCAGAAAACAACGCCTCGGTATAGGGATGAAGCGGTTTACGGTAGATATCTTCAGAACTAGCAATTTCCGCCATAGCTCCTAAATACATTACACCGACCCGGTCGGAAATATGCCGAATAACGTTCAAACCATGGGCGATAAACAGGTACGTTAGCCCAAATTCCGCCTGCAAGTCCTCCAACAAGTTGAGAATCTGAGACTGAATGGACACATCCAACGCCGATACAGGTTCGTCCGCCACAATCAGCTTAGGATTTAGTGCCAATGCCCGGGCGATCCCAATACGCTGACGCTGGCCCCCAGAAAACTCATGCGGATACCGACGCATATGATAAGACGCCAATCCGACCACATCCAGCAATTCCCGCACCCGCGCTTCGCGTTCTTTGCGGTTGCCCATGTGGTGAATCACCAACGGTTCTTCAATGATTTGTTCCACCGACATGCGCGGATTTAAGGAGCCAAAGGGATCTTGAAAGATAATTTGCATCTGCCGACGCAAAGCCCGCATTTGCTGCTTGTTGTAATGCGTAATGTCTTGCCCTTCAAACTTTATTGTGCCCGATGTGGGTTCAATAAGACGCAATACCGCCCGGCCAGTGGTCGTTTTTCCACAACCGGATTCTCCCACTAACCCCAATGTCTCACCGCGACGCAAATCAAAACTAACGCCATCCACCGCTTTGACATGGCCCACCACCCGCGAAAACAATCCTCCCGTAATGGGAAAATATTTCGTCAGATCACGAACTTCCATTAAGACTTCATGCGGCTGGTTTTCCATCACAGCACTCATGAGGCTACCTCCTTACCCGAACCATCCGTCGGGGGATCGACATGTTGGGGATCCACATGCATCCAGCAGCTCACCTTACGTCCCTCCGACACCGCCGTGAGTGTTGGCGCCTTCTCGCGGCATACATCCATGGCTTTGGGACACCGCGGCGCAAATGTACACCCTTTCGGCAAGTGCAACGGATTTGGCACGGTCCCATCGATGACGTGAAGTTTCTCACTTGTGGGCTGATCCAAACGCGGGATCGATTCTAACAGACCTTGCGTATAAGGATGCAAAGGCTCTCGAAAGAGATCCACCGTAGGACTTTCTTCTACAATCTTCCCGGCATACATCACGACGACACGGTCAGCCATTTCCGCAACCACACCCAGATCGTGCGTAATCAGCATAATCGCCGTATGAAATTCACGTTTCAACTTGCGCATGAGGTCCAAAATCTGTGCCTGAATGGTCACATCCAATGCCGTGGTAGGCTCGTCCGCGATAAGCAAGGAGGGATTACAAGACATAGCCATCGCAATCATCACCCGCTGCCGCATTCCCCCTGACATCTGGTGCGGATATTCATGCGCCCTTTTTTCCGGTGAAGGAATACCCACTTCCCGCAACATCTCGACAGCTCGTTCCCATGCTTTCCGCTTGTCAAGCTTTTGATGCAATATCACGGCTTCTGCAATCTGGTCGCCTATGGTGTAAACGGGATTGAGCGACGTCATGGGCTCTTGAAAGATCATGGCAATCTGGTTGCCACGAATTTTGCGCATTTCATCCGGACTCTTCTTTAAAAGATCCTCGCCTTGAAAAAGAATTTCGCCGCCCACGATCTTACCCGGAGGTGAGGGAATTAATTGCATAATAGATAGCGATGTTACGCTTTTGCCGCAACCTGACTCTCCGACCACAGCGAGCGTTTCTTCTGAATCGATATAAAAGCTCACCTGATCCACGGACTTAACCGGACCGTCTTCCGTGAAAAAGTAGGTGCTTAAATTCTTTACGTCCAGTACCCTATGCGGCACACCGCTCTCTCCTTCCCACTGGCCCCTGCTATAAAAACCCTGACAGAATCCGACAACTTAACGACCCTATTATACGGGCTGCTTTTATCACCTGCAATGGTCTTGCCTTCCTGCCTTAACCGTTAACGGCCGTCGTCTGATCCGGTCAACGGACTGCCTGATTTCGCCATCCACTCCAAAAATTCCTGCTCACTCATAATCGGCACAGATAATTCCAATGCCTTCGCCACTTTCGATCCGGGTTTGTCGCCCGCAATCACTAGGGCCGTGCGCCGCGATACCGATGATGCCACTTTGCCACCAGCTTGGGTAATCCACGCTTCTAATTGTTTTCTGGGCATTTGCCCAAATGTTCCCGTCACGACAATGGTTTTCCCGGTCACTGGGGTTTCTTTCATCACGGCCTGCTGCTCAGTCATGTTCACCCCTAGCTGCCGGAGATTCGCAATGACCTCCCGGTTAAGGGGTTGGGCAAAGAAATGCACAACGCTATTGGCAATCGTCTCCCCAATTTCAGGTACGGCTATCAGTTCTTCAGCGGATGCAGACGCTAACTTGTCCATAGTGTGAAAATGGCTTGCCAAGAGGGTCGCTACACGCTGTCCCACAAAGCGCATCCCCAAAGCAAAAATTAAACGGTGAAGCGGCTGGCTCTTGCTGTCTTCGATGCTGCGCAATAAATTCGTAGCAGACATCTCGCCAAATCGCGGCAACGCCGTAAGATCTGCCCGTGACAAACGATAGAGATCGTCCACGCGGCGCACCAGGCCCGCGGATAGGAGCAAGTCCACCGTTTTGTCGCCTAACCCCTCAATATCCATCGCATCACGGGAACCAAAATGAATCAGGCTTTCGCGCAATTGAGCAGGACACGCCATTCCTCCAGTGCATCGGTAGGCCGATTCGCCAGGAAGCCGTACCACTTCCGACCCGCACACGGGACATACCTGCGGAAACACAAACGGTACCGCATCTTTAGGCCGCAGTGTCTTTTCAACGCGAACAACCTCCGGGATAATTTCCCCCGCTTTACGGACGTAAACCGAGTCTCCTACCCGAATATCCCGCTCCCGGATGATATCTTCGTTGTGCAATGAGGCCCGACTGACTGTGGTCTGGGCCACCGTAACCGGCTGCAAAATAGCCGTCGGTGTGAGCACCCCCGTGCGACCGACGGATATTTCAATGTCTTTGACTACCGTCAGGACTTCTTCCGGCGGAAACTTGTAAGCGACAGCCCACCGTGGCGCCTTTTGCGTTTCTCCTAATTGATCTTGCAGCGCTAAATCATCGAGTTTGATAACCAAACCATCTGTGTCATAATTCAGCGGCTGTCTGGCCGTCGACCAGTGCTGGACATACGCAATAATCTCATCCACGCTGTCACAGCGCTGAAAATGCGGTTCAACCGGAAGTCCGGCCTCCCGTAAAAATTCCAAGGCTGCATGTTGTGTAGCAATCACAGGATGTGGGGCATCGGCTACCCACTGCCGAATTTGATAAAAAAACGCGGCAAGTTCACGTTCCGCTGTAACTTGGGGATCAAGCTGACGCAAAGAGCCCGCTGCCGCATTGCGGGGATTGGCAAAAAGCGGTTGTCCTTCTTCTTCGCGCCGATTGTTCAGTGCTTCAAACGCTGTCCGCGGCATATAGACCTCTCCGCGGATTTCCATACTGACCGGGGTAGCAAGGGTCTGTGGAATGGCCTGGATCATGCGCACGTTGGCGGTAACATCTTCCCCCGTGCTCCCATCTCCGCGGGTCGCCGCCTGAATCAAATGACCGTCTTGATACGTCACGACGACGCTTAATCCATCAATTTTTAATTCAGCGGTAAAAGCTGGATCCGCCAGGCCTAAAGAGGACGCAACTCGGAGATAAAAATCTCGGAGTTCTTCTTCGCTATGCACATTGTTAAGGCTAAGCACACGGGGGGAAAAATGAACCACACCCAGCTGAGGGTTCGCTGAGCCGCCCACTTGCCTAAGTACCGAGGTTTGTGAACGCCACTGGGGGTAATCGCGTTCCAACGCGGACAATTCCTGAACAAGACTGTCATATTCCGCATCCGTAATTTCCGGGGCATCCAGATCGTAATAGCGATGATTGTGATAAGCAATCGCTTCTTGAAGTTGCCGGATGCGGTGCTCAATTGCGCTTGCGTCCGAAGCCATTAAACGCTTTCCGCTCCTTCACGGCTGAGTTGGGCGAACCGGGCAAGAAATGAGCGAACGCCTCCGCCGGGAAATGCTATCGTCAATTCAAGGTTGTCCCCTTCACCCCGCATTGCCACAATGGTCCCCCAGCCAAAACGGGGATGCCGCACCTTTTCTCCAATCACTAATCCTGTCAATTGATGGTCCTTCTGCGTCATGGCCCGATCCGCAGGGGCAACGCGTTTGGGCATATCCACCAAGGATGAAGGAATTTCCGCAATGAACCGTGAGACTGGATTTTGTTGAGTCCGTCCAAGCATTGTTCGGGTTTTCGCATACGACAAGTACAATTCGTCTTGAGCGCGGGTAATGCCTACATACATGAGTCGCCGTTCCTCTTCCAAATTGCCTTCGTCAATCGATCGCATGTGGGGGCATATACCTTCCTCCAATCCCCCAATAATCACAACAGGAAACTCCAACCCTTTTGCACTGTGCAACGTCATCAACCACACGCCGCCACTATCTTCTTGCGTTTGATCCCAGTCTGAGACCAACGCGACTTGGGCTAGAAATTCGCCGAGGTCATGGGTTCCTTGATCATCTTCAAACCGCTTAGCTTCGGATAGCAACTCCCCGATATTTTCCATACGGTCTTGCGCTTCGCGGCTATGATCCATACGAAATAGAGCCATAATGCCACTTTCTTCTGCCACGCGCTGGGTCAAGTCTGCCAACGACCCCTCTAATCCTGATTGCCAGCTCTCGAAGAGCCGATGTAACTCGCGACAGGCTTTCTGCGCCTGTGATGACAACCCCGTCACCGAGGACGCTTCCCCCAATGCTTCATACAGAGACAGACCGTTGGCTTGCTGATAGGCTCGAATCTTTTCAATCGCCACGTCGCCAATTCCGCGACGAGGAAAATTGATAATGCGCGCTAACGAAAAGTCATCTTGGCGATTAAAAAGCACCTTTAGGTACGCCAATAAGTCTTTCACTTCTTTTCGTTCGTAAAACCGCTTCCCTCCCACTAACCGGTACGCAATGCCCGCCCGGGCCAACGCCATTTCATAGGCTCGAGACTGCGCGTTAGTTCGGTATAATACTGCACATTCGGACAAACTATGTCCACGGCGCACCGCTTCGTGAATCATTTCGGCGGCAAACCACGCCTCAGACTCCTCATCAGGAGCTTCGTAAAGCCGGATTTTGCGCCCCTCACCTTTTGTTGTCCATAATTTTTTCCCCAAACGCTCGGCATTATGTGCCACCACCGCATTGGCCGCATCTAAAATAGTTTGGGTCGAGCGGTAATTTTGTTCTAGGCGAATAATATGTGCCCCCGGAAAATCCCGTTGGAATTCCAAAATATTGCGCATATCGGCGCCACGCCACCCATAAATGGCTTGATCATCATCACCAACCGCACACAAATTCTGCCGAGCACGCGCTAAATGCTGAATCAATCGGTACTGGGCAAGGTTCGTATCTTGATACTCGTCGACAAAAACATAATGAAAACGCTTGTGATAGTGCTCTAACACATCCGGAAATTGGTCGAAGAGCTTCACCGTGAGATAGATAAGGTCATCGAAGTCTAATGCATTGAGCATCTTCAAACGCGTCTGATACTGCTTGTACACTTGTTGCACTTTCTCGTCCACAAATGTCGCCGACGGGTAGTTGTCCGGCGCGATAAAGCCATTTTTCGCACGACTGATGGCATGGACAAATTGCGCAGCGGGCCACTGCTTGTCATCCCAGCCCCATTCTTTAATAATGTCCTTAATCAAGCCTTTGGTATCATCCGTGTCATAAACCAAAAACTGCGGTCCGTATCCCAACCGTTGAATGTCTTGACGCAGAATACGAATCGCAATCGCATGGAAGGTCCCGACCCACATCGAACGGGCTTCTTCACCAACCAACTTGTCAATCCGTTCTTTCATTTCACGAGCGGCTTTATTCGTAAACGTAAAGGCTAATATCTGGCTTGGGTATACGTGGTGATTTTGTAAAAGGTGGGCAATACGATAAGTCAAGGTGCGTGTTTTTCCGCTGCCAGCTCCCGCAAGTAGCAGCAATGGTCCTTCAGTGATTTCACATGCTTCACGTTGTTGCTCATTCAATTCTTGCAGTAAATCCATGGCAGCCTCCCGTAACTTCCTCAACTGCCATTATAGCACGGATACTACGCGTCTAATGGAATGACGCATAATTGCTGCAGGCATAGGACAGACTGGAATCTTCGGGCGCAATCAACACTCGCCGCCTGGCGCAGTGGGCTTTGCTGGGGTTCTCTCCATTCAGAGGCGAGTTTAGCAACGTCCCTTGTATAGACGCGACCAACGCTGTCAGTTCATCCTCAGCCACTTTTGTATTCGGCAAGCAATACCAAATGTCTAAGGATTGTGTATCGTGCCAGGCATAGCCCTTAACCCGTCCATGCTCACTAAACCCGGCTTCTGCCAACAACACTTCCACCCGCATGACTACACCGCCTTACCACAGTAGTGTGTTAAAGTTTTTAGATAAAAAATTATCGGGCTTTCGCCAATCGGTCCAATACGAGACGATAGCCATCCGCGCCAAATGCCAGGGCTCTCTTGACTCGAGAAATCGTAGCCGACGAGGCACCTGTCAAACGAGCAATGTCTTCGTACGTCTGCCCCTGATCCAACAACTGCGCCACCGCAAGGCGCTGGGCAATGGACTGCAGTTCTTGAACGGTTAGCAAATCTTCAAAGAACGCCAAGCATTCCTCCTCGGCCTCCAGGGCCAAGAACGCTTGACACAACATGGCCGTTTCCTTGGTACGAAGCTTTGCATTCATAAAGGACACTCCTATCACCATTATCATGGTCCGTTGTCTTTTCACTATAGCCTATTTTTAGCCAGAGTCAACGACCTCGCATAAAGGAGCGGGATTATCGGATATTTTGTCAATTGGCATTGCACCGGTAGGCACAATCCGTACAAGCAATGTGCCAACAACATTTTACGCTATTGCACATGGTCACTCCCTCATCTTCCTGCAGCAAGAGACATTGCAATTTCACGCAGCTTGCGCCTGATGCGTGGCGTCGTGATCAACGATTACACACGCGCACTGGTCGTAAGGTTTACTCATTTACCCGATCCCCGCGAGCTGATACCTTTCCTGACGCAACAAACGCCCCCAAACCACCTATCTAGAGTAAGGAGGACTGAGGACGTTCATGAATTTGGGATTCCATCCCTGTGGTACTAAAGAAAATTTTTATTTCCTTTTCCGTATGGAAACACCAGCCTGCCGTATCCTGGTTGCTGACGGGGTTCTGCCCGAACATGGGCTCGCGATATCGACCCCAGCCTTATTCGCTTCCCGACCCACTTTTTGTCGCAGAGGACCCCTGCCCCCCACTCATCGAAGAGGACGCCCCGCTGGACGTGGAGGAAGAACTCGTGCCGCCTGATGCATTACCTCCTGACGCACTGCTGGATGAACTCGTCGCCATCTTCATAAGACTCGCCTTTACTGCGGTATCAATAATCTGTGTCACCTTAGATGTACTCATGGCCTTTGTGACATCCATTTCCAAGGTCTTTTGAAACGTAGGACTATTGACCACCATGAGTAAGGCTTTCTCCATGGTGGACTGGCCAGCCGGCGTCATCAACGCTTGTTGCAACTGCGACGTGGAAACCGTTTCCGCTATCATTTTTTGCATTTTCGGTGTTTCCATCTCATCGCGAACAGCTTTTTGAATTTGCATAGAGGGTTCCGTCCCGCCTGAAGCCCCAGATGCTCCCCCCGAGCTCCCTGATGACGCACCGCTCGCAGACGAGGAACTGCCCGAGCTAGCAGTGCCCTCCGTTTGATTCGTTGAGGCTGTACTGCCATGTTCTGGGGCGGGAGCTCCCATGGTAAAGCTGCAGCCCGCAGCAGTCCACAGCAGCAATCCCGTAGCCGTTACCATGAAGGTCTTACGAAGCCCATTGTGCACTAGTGGCACCTCCGAACAGTTTCATGTGTTCAGAATGCCCCATTAACCTAAAATTTACTCTAACGCCTCAAGCGCAATATCGTGCCGCATACAGCTGAAAGGAAAATCAATGGCGGTCACTTGCTGGTAACTGTGGCGCCGCGCCTCGGAAATGCTGGCTCCAAGTCCTACAACCGTCAATACCCGCCCCCCATTCGCTTGAAGTTGTCCCTTCGGATCACGGCGAGTCGCCGCTTGGAAGACAATCGCCTCTTCTGTCGGCGTTATCGCGAGCGGCTGCCCACGCCGAGGGGTTTTCGGGTAGCCGTCAGAGGCTAGCACGACCGCGACGGCCGCACGGGCGGGTTCGGGCAATGTTTGAGCATGTAAGTGCCCTTGGCCCAATTCCCACCACCACTGAATCCAGTCCACATCCAAAATCGGAATAATAACCTCCGTTTCGGGATCGCCCATCCTCACATTAAACTCGAGCACCATGGGACCTTGCGCCGTCATCATAATACCGACGTACAACACACCGCGGTAAAGTAAATGGTCTTTTTGGATTGCTTGCATCAAGGGGTCGAGCACGGCGGTTTGAATCGCCTTTCGGTCTGCATCCGTCAGCCACGTGACGGGCGCATACGCCCCCATGCCGCCGGTATTGGGACTCTGCGGATCTTCGCTTAAGCGCTTATAATCTTGGGCTAATGGCATCCATACATAGTCTTGGCCATTCGTCAAAATATGCACCGAGACCTCACGTCCGACAAGACAAGCTTCGGCAATCACCCCATCGTCATAAACCGTCGGATCCTCCGACCACTCCGCAATAGCTTTTTTGGCCACTGTCTCGTCAGCCGCTACCACGACCCCCTTGCCTTGCGCCAAGCGGCTTTGCTTAAGTACCAAGGGCCACTCAGCATATTGCGCAGTGTAGGCGGCCAACGCGCTGGGATCATGAAATAATGTCCAACGAGCGGTCGGAATGTGATGACGATCCATAAACTCTTTAGCAAACGCCTTGCTGCTCTCCAGCCTGGCTGCTTCTTTGGAAGGCCCCACCACAACATGGCCTTGAGCTCGCAAGTGGTCCGACAAGCCTTCGGCTAAAGGGCCTTCCGGTCCAATGATGACCAACAACGGCCCGGACTGCTGACTTGCCCACTGCACAATATCGGCCACGGTGTCCAATCCGAGGCATGAAGCCCACTGTTCCATACCCGGGTTCCCGGGAGCTGCATACAACGGCACCTGGGGTACTTGTTGCGCTAACCCCCACAAAATCGCATGCTCGCGAGCGCCTGACCCGATCACCACAATCCCTTGCATATCGCGTAAAGCTAGCATGACCATCGCCTCCTGTTCCTTGCGCACTTTTTAATGCCGAAAATGGCGCTCTCCCGTAAAGAACAGGGGAATTCCATGGGCGTTAGCGGCGTCAATGGACTCGTTATCCCGCACCGAGCCACCTGGCTGAATTACAAGCCCAATGCGGTGCTTCGCGGCTTCTTCCATCACATCCCCAAACGGGAAAAAGGCATCGGATGCCAAAACGGCGCCATGGGCCTTATCACCCGCTTGAGCCAGTGCTTGCCTGGCCGCATCAATGCGGTTCGTTTGCCCTCCACCTATTCCCACGGTCATGCCCGCGTTCACAACAACAATCGCATTCGACTTCACAAATCCCACAGTTGCCCAAGCTAGCGTAATATCCTGTTCGTATTCTGCCAGTGATACCGCCGGTCCCGCCACTTGCTTTAGCGACTGCCACGGAACGGTAATACGGTCGCGCTCCTGGACCAAAAATCCACCGGTTACCGTGCGAATTTCCTCTGACTGCTCGGGCAACACAAAGGGCATCTCCAGTACTCGCACATTCTTTTTGGCGCTCAACACCTTTAAAGCCTCATCCGTAAATCCTTCCGCAATGATAACTTCCAAAAAAATCTCCGTGAGGCGGTTGGCCAATGGCGCATCCACGATGCCATTTAAGGCCACAATGCCTCCAAAGATCGACACCGGATCGGCCTGATACGCTTTCTCATATGCCTCAGCGAGGCTTTGCCCCACCCCCGCGCCGCAGGGCGTCTGATGCTTCACCGCCACCGCAGCCGGTGCCGTCAACGTCGCGGCTAGACGCCACGCGGTGTCAGCATCCGCTAAATTGTTATAAGACAAGGCTTTCCCTTGATGAAGCTTTGCACTCTGAAATCCGACGTCCCGTGTCTGAGCATAAAACCCCGCGCGTTGATGAGGATTTTCTCCATAACGCAACATGCCCGATTTGCGGCCTGCCACGACGTATAGTTCCGGTAGCTCCGCTTGGTGGCCTTCCCAATCCCCAAAACTCTGCGCAATTAAAGCATCATAGTACGCAACATGGTTAAAGGCCTGATAGGCCCACCGCCGCCTCTCTTCCACTGTCACGGCATGAAGCGGCTTGGCCAGAACGGTGGCATATTGACTAGGATCAACCACCACGGCCACGTGCTGGAAGTTCTTGGCCGCAGCCCGAATCAAAGCGACGCCACCAATATCAATTTTTTCAATTAGGGTGGCTTGATCCGCCCCTTGGTTGAGAAATGCCTCAAAGGGATACAAGTTCACAACGACCGCCACCACATGGGGTGCGTCAACTTTTTGACGGTCGTTAACATCGTCACGGGTTTCCCGTGATAAAATTCCCGCATAAATGCGCGGGTGCAGTGTTTTCACGCGGCCGCCTAATATCTCTGTAAAACCCGTCAGGTCTTCCAACGACTTGACGGTTAAGCCGTGATCTCGTAAGTATTGATAAGTTCCGCCACTCGCTAACAACCCAATGCCTTGATCCACAAACCCCTGGGCTAATTCCACGATACCCGTCTTATCACTAACGCTTAATAATGCCCATTGATCCACGATTTAGACTCCTCCCAGATTACATGTTCTCCTTCAAGATGAACGATCCCCTTGTCGACCGCCTCCACAATTCGGGGATACAGACGGTGCTCATGATGCTGAATACGTTCCCGCAAGTCGTCCAACGTATCTTCGCGGTACCGTGGTACCGCCGCCTGTGCGATGATTGGGCCCGTGTCATGGCCATCATCCACAAAATGGACTGTAACCCCGGTCCAAAACACGCCATGAGCAAAAGCTTGCTCGATGGCATTAAGACCCGGAAACGAAGGCAGCAAGGCGGGATGCAAGTTGACGGCCCGCCCCCTGTAGTGGGCGATGACTTCAGGGCCCAACCAACGTAAGTACCCTGCCAACGCCAATGCCTCAATGTTTTCTTTTTGCAAAACCGCTAACAAAGCTGCATCAAAAGCTTGTCGACTTTCATACGCTTTCGGAAGTAAAACAACCTGAGGCACGTGATATTTTTCGGCTACCTCGAGCGCCCGGACGTTGGCCTTATGCGAAATGACCAAATGCACCGCATTGCCATATTCCAACATGGCCTCTAAGTTGCTTCCATATCCCCCCACAAGTGCCGCCCATTTCATTCCCATACCACCCCTTGACCTTGGGTAATCCGCCCAATGGGATAGGACGCCACTTGGTGCTGCGCGAGGATGGTCTGGGCTTGACCGACTCGGTCTGGCGCCACAACAACCGTAAAGCCGATACCCGCATTGAAGGTCCGATAAAACTCCTGATCCTCCATGCAGCCCATTTCGGCCACGCGACTCATCAAGGGTAAAATCGGCCATGACTGTTTGCGAATAACGGCCGCGACCCCTTCGGGCAAGGTCCTAGGAAGATTGTCTACTAAACCGCCCCCCGTAATATGCGCCATAGCCTTGACGATGGCATGATCCCATAAGGCCCGAACGGCCTTCACATAGATGCGAGTTGGGGTTAAGAGCGCACTGCCCCATGAGACGCCGTTGTCGTCAAAAAGAGGGGCATTCAAATCGACGCCGTTGTCCGCAATGATGCGCCGGACCAATTGGTAACCGTTAGAATGAAAACCGCTGGAAGCTAAGCCCAAAACGACATCTCCCGGCTCAGGGAGAGCAGGCGGTACATAGCGCTGATGACCCACAGCAAAGCCCGCTAAATCAAAATGCCCTGGGGCATATAAATCCGGCAATTCAGCGGTTTCGCCTCCCAAAAGCGCACAGCCCGCTTCCAAACACCCCTGAGCGATGCCCGCCACCACCGTTTCAATTTCCTCGGGAATGACCCGGTGCGTAGCAATATAGTCGAGAAAGAATAACGGCTCACCCCCTTGGGCGAGAATATCGTTGACATTCATGGCCACCAAGTCTATGCCTATCGTATCTAGCTTGTTGAGCTGCTGGGCCAATAATAATTTCGAGCCCACCCCATCAGCCCCGGCTAACAGGACTCCAGCCTGATTCCACGCAAAGGCGCCCGCAAATCCTCCAACACCCGCTAACACTTCGGGACGCTGGGTTTTTTCCGCCCAGGGCCGGATTTTCTTTACCGCTTCGTTACCCTGGTCAATATCCACACCCGCGTCACGGTAATTCATGGGCCGCTTTGGCTCCGGCATCACTAATCTCCCTTCACCCCGATTGGTCGTTGCATCAGCGGCAAAACTGGCTGTTCCTCTAAAGGAACGGGATAGCCTGCCCCGAAACACGCCATGCACCAGCCCTGTTGCCCAAGACCGGTTTTTAGTCCCTGAAGCGACAAATAGGCCAAAGAATCGGCTCCTACCATCGTACGAATCTCTTCAATGTTCATATTGCGAGCGGCGAGTTCTGTAGCCCGGGACGTATCAATCCCATAGTGGCACGGATCGGTATAAGGCGGCGACGCAATCCGCATATGGACTTCCGTAGCTCCCGCCTGCCTCAGGAGTTGCACTAAGTGGCGAGATGTGGTACCTCGTACCAAACTGTCGTCCACCAAAATCACCCGTTTGCCAAATACCACATCACGAACCGCCGACAACTTCATTTGCACAGCCGATTCACGCAAGGCTTGACTGGGTGCAATAAACGTCCTTGCCACGTACCGGTTTTTGACCAACCCAAAATCAAAGGGTAACCCCGACGCTTGGGCATATCCCATGGCGGCAGGAATGCTAGAGTCCGGCACCCCTACGACGACATCGGCCCGGGCTGGGGCTTCTTGCGCCAAGATCTGTCCTAGGCGTCGCCTCACAACGTGCGTGCTTTGTCCTTCCATACGGGAATCCGGTCTGGCAAAATAAATCATTTCAAACGCACATAAGGCCCGTTCCGACTTTTTTTCGACGAAACGGTCCGTCTCTATCCCATCGTCATTAATACGCACCAGTTCCCCGGGTTCGATATCGCGCACGTAACGAGCCCCAACCACATCAAAAGCACACGACTCCGACGCCAAAATATAGGCCCCTTCTTTGGTCTGTCCCAGAGCCAAGGGGCGGATGCCGTGGACATCGCGCGCGCCATACAGGGCTTGTGGCGTTAACACGGTAAACGCAAAGCCTCCTTCTAACAGGCGCAATGACTCCTTTAGTGCATCATAAAAAGACGGCTCAGCACTCCTGGCAATCAAATGAGCCAACACTTCACTATCCGTTGTCCCTTGAAAGATCGCTCCTTGGCTTTCAAGACGTTCCCGCAAGGACTCCCCATTTACCAAGTTGCCATTTTGCCCCAATGCCAACAAACCAAATCGGGTCTTCATCAGCAACGGCTGGGCATTGACTAATGAAGATTCTCCCGTCGTGGAATAGCGCACATGGCCAATCGCCGCGTGGCCAATACGCTGGCTTTCTTGCTCGACCTTTAGCGCCTCGGTGACCAATCCCATGCCCTTATTCACGGTAATGGCGTCCTCATGCAAGACGGCCAATCCTGCGCTTTCTTGGCCCCGATGCTGCAGGCTAAATGTCCCCCAATAGGACTTCAGCGCGGCTTGAGGATCGCCATAGATGCCAAACACGCCGCATTCATCGTGCAACTCCTGTGCCATGTCTACCCCCTATAACCCTGTGCAAACGTCCGTTCGAGTTCTTCCCGGCTATAGTGTAACGTCTTGTGCGCTCTGAATTGCAGTGCCCCATCTAGCGTGGTTTGACCAACAACCCGCACTGTAACCGACTTTGGGCTCTCCTCCAAAAGGCGTGCCGTTGACTCCGGCGTTGAAAAAATCAAAAACTGGCCAACCGCTTCAGAAAACAACCATTCTACTACAGGGTCGTCAGCTTTCACCGTGATCCCTAGCTTTTCCGGTGCCTTTATGAAGGCCCGACTCATCGCGACAAAAAGCCCCCCCTCTTCAATGGTTCGAAGCGCTATACCAGGTGCCGTGCGTGCCAGGCTTGTCACCCATGCCAATACCTCGGCAAGCTGGGTAAGATTCGCCCGTGGGTAGGGAGTCAGGCGCGGACTATATAGCGATTCAAAAATGCTACCGCCAAGCCCTAAATCCTCAGGACCAACCCACAAGATATCCATGCCCGCCGCCATAGGCGCATCGGGAACGGGTTCAAGAGGACAAGAATGGCGTCCTACCGCACCAATGACCGCCGTTGGCCAAATTGGATGACCACTGGTTTCGTTATGCAACGACACATTGCCTCCGGTTACCGGCACACCTAGGGCTTGACTCGCATCAGCAATCCCGGCCAACAAGGCCATAAGGTCTTGAAATACGTCCTCTCGATCTGGATTGCCCGCATTGATCCCATCGGTTAATCCAAGGGGCTGCGCGCCTTGCGTTGCGAGCAGCGATATAACGCGAGCCACGGCCGCCATCCCCCCGCTGTAGGGGTCGAGCGCTGCATAGCGTCCAGGGCCCCGGACTGCTATAGCCAACCCAGCGGTAGAGTCTTTCACCCGCAACACTGCCAAAGGATGGTCAGGCCCCCAAACGGTGTTTGTCAAGATCATGGAGTCATATCGCTGATAAATAGGCGCGCGGCTTTTACACTCTGGAGCGCCCAAAACGTTCAAACCCCATTCGCGCTCAAGTGTCAGCGGCTTAAAGGCTGGCATGGACGGCACAAGCTGGCGCCCTTTATCCCGCCCATTAGCCGGTACCGGCTTGAGCGGACAAGCGCCGGCCAGAATTTCTGGTGGCAAAACGGCTTGCCGAGGGTTGTCCCGCGTCCCAATCACTAACAAGGGTTCCTCCGTCACCTCGCCAATGACACGATGCGGCAACTCCCAGTGGTTCATAATGGCCTCGATGGCTTCCAAATGATGAGGAGCCACAATCAACAGCATGCGTTCTTGGGTTTCGGACAACATAATTTCATAAGGCGTCATATGCGGTTCACGACACGGCACGTCGTCGAGCCAAACTTGAGCTCCCACCTGCGACCTATAAACCAATTCCGCAATAGCTGACGTTAAGCCGGCCGCGCCCAGATCTTGCACAGCGTCCAACAAGCCTGTTTCCACAGCGGCCAAGGTAGCTTCCATAAGCAGCTTCCCCATAAACGGATCCCCCACTTGGACGGTAGGCCGCATGTGTTCTGTGCCTTCGCCAAAGTCCTGCGATGCTAACAGACTGGCGCCATGAATACCGTCACGGCCCGTGGGCTGTCCTACTAACAGAAGATACGACCCCGGTCTTGCCCCGCGCGCACTAATCTTACGTTGAGCCGGCAATAATCCTACGGCCATCACATTCACTAAAGGATTTTTATCGTAGACCGCCCCATAGCCGACCTCACCCGTCACGGTGGGAATTCCGATAGCATTGCCGTAGGCCCCCACCCCTTCGACCACCGCGTGTTGCAAGTGCTGGGATGGGTCATCGGTACCAAAGCGCAAGGAATCCGCCAACGCTACCGGCCTTGCCCCCATGGCCACAATATCGCGTAAGATGCCCCCAACCCCGGTCGCTGCCCCTTGGACTGGCTCCACGTACGAGGGATGGTTGTGGCTTTCGACCTTAAACGCCACATGAACTTTGTCGTCCAATTGCACCACACCCGCATTTTCTCCGGGGCCTTGGACAACAGCCGGGCCGTCATGTGGCAACCACGCCAGCAAATTTTTGGAACTTTTGTAACTGCAATGCTCCGACCACAATACGCCAAACAATCCCAACTCCAGGTCATTGGGCACGCGGCCCATCTGATCACAAATATGCGTGAACTCTTCGGCCGTCAGCCCTACCTCTTCGTACGTCATTGGTCTTCCTCCCCAAGCCAGGCCTTTAAGAATCTACGGCCATCCACCGAGCCTAAATATTGGGCCATGGCCCGTTCGGGATGAGGCATTAGTCCCGTCACACTTCCTTGGCTAATCCCAGCAATATTGGCCACCGAGCCATTAGGATTAGTCAGGGCATGCACTTGCCCGTCGGGGTCGCTATACTGCAAAAAAACCTGTCCCTGATCAAAAAGTGTGGAAAGAAAACCGGGCTCCACCGCAAAGGCTCCTTCATGATGGGCAATCGGCATCCGTAACAAATCCCCCGTTTTAAGACCCACAAACCCCTGGGGCACAGAGACGACTCGCAGCGTTTCCCATGTGCAAAGAAATTCTCCAGACACGTTAGGACGCAATGCGCCTGGCAAGAGTCCTCGTTCACATAAAATCTGAAACCCGTTACAAATGCCTAAAACCGGCATCGCCTGTGTGGCGATGGCCTGCTCCACACTGGCCATGATCGGGGCTTGCGCTGCTAAGGCGCCACTGCGCAAATAGTCGCCATAAGAAAAGCCTCCAGGTAAAATCAGACGGTCAACCGGGGGCAATTCCGTCTGCTGGTACCATAACGGCACGCCCTCCACCCCAAGCGCAGCCAAAGCGTTCAACGTATCATCATCGCAATTCGAGCCAGGAAACGAAATGACACCGACTCTCATGCTTCCACCACCTGCACGGTATACGTCTCCATAACAGGATTGGCGAGCAATCGTTTCGCCATCTCGCGCCCAGCTTCTAAGGCCCTGTCCTGGTCTTGGGCTTCGACTTGCAATCTGATTTGTTTGCCAATCCGCACGTTGTCTACGGCATACCCCATTTGTTGGAGCACTTTCGTCGTCGATTGCCCGGCCGGATCTAAGATTTCCTCTTTCCAGGCCACATTGACTATGAGGTCAAACGTCATGACATCACCCTTTTCAAGACTTCCTGGTACGCATCTTCCACGCCACCTAAGTCGCGGCGAAACCGGTCTTTGTCCATTTTTTGCAACGTTTCTTTGTCCCAGAGCCGGCAGGTATCGGGAGAGATCTCATCGCCCAGGACCAAAGCATGCTCTTGGATGCCGAACTCCAGTTTAAAGTCCACAAGAATTAGGCCGCGCTCTTCGAAAAAATTCTGCAGTAACCGATTAATGTCGCGGGCTTGCTGCTTGAGTTGGGTAACCACGGCAGGTGACGCCGCCTGTAAAACCCGAATGTGGTCGTCATTCAACAAAGGATCTCCTAAAGCATCATTCTTGTAATACAATTCGATTACGGGTTCATCCAAAACCGTGCCTTCCGCCAGGCCCAGCCGTTTCTCAAGTGAACCCGCCACCCGGTTGCGTACCACGACTTCTAAAGGCACCATTTGCAAATGGGACACGACAAGCCGCCGTGCATCTAGTTGCTCACGAAAGTGCGTTGGAATGCCATGCGCTTCTAAATATGTCATTAGTCGGGTGGTAATCGCCGCATTGACTTCTCCTTTACCGGCAATTTGGCCCTTTTTTTCGCCATTAAAGGCTGTCGCATCATCCTTAAAATCTACAATCACCACACGAGGATCGGTTGTCGCATACACTTTCTTGGCTTTGCCTTCATAAAGCAGTTCTGTTGCCGTCAACATCGCATGTCCTCCTTGAATAACTCGAATACCGCTTAGGTTTAGGTAAGTCCCAGACGCTCATAAATGGCGTCGACTTCCTTGAGATAAGGGTCAACTGAAAACAAGCTGGCAATGTGTTCAGGAGTCAAGTAGCTAGCAATCACAGAATCTGCAAGGACCCGTTCGCGAAAGCTGACCGCCGGATCTGCGGACGCTTCCATGGCGTGGTGCTGCACTCGTTTATAAGCCTCTTCGCGCGTCATCCCCGCCTCGACCAGCGCCAACAACAGTTTCTGGGAAAACACCAAACCGCCCGTCATATCGATGTTTTGTCGCATCCTACGGGTATTCACGGTCAAGTTTTCCATAATGCGGCTCATCACATCGAGCAGGTAGTCCGCCAAGGTTGTCGCATCGGGCAAGATGACCCGCTCCACCGACGAATGCGATATATCGCGCTCATGCCACAATGCCATATCTTCCAAAGCCGGCACCACATAACCACGCAACACGCGCGCCAGTCCTGACACTTGCTCGGCCATCACCGGGTTTCGCTTGTGTGGCATGGCCGATGATCCCCGTTGGCCTTCGCCAAAGGGTTCGGCCAATTCCCCCACTTCGGTGCGCTGCATATGGCGAATTTCCGTAGCCATTTTATCCAACGTCCCCGCTAAAATCGCTAAAGCCGTGATGACTTCGGCATGGCGGTCCCGCTGCAGCACTTGGGTCGACAATGGCGCCGGTTTCATCCCCATTTTTTCTGCCACTTGGGCCTCAATGACCGGAGGAATATTGGCATAATTGCCAACCGCCCCCGATATTTTTATCACGCTGATATTCTCTGTGGCATGCACAATGCGTTCTCTATCCCGTTCAAGTTCCAACCACCATAACGCAAGTTTGAGACCAAAGCTGGTGGGTTCAGCATGAATCCCGTGGGTGCGCCCCATCACCGGCGTGTGGCGATGTTCAAGCGCTAGCTTTCGCACGGCCTGTGACAATCGTGACACGCCCTCTTGCACAATCATGAGCGCATCGCGCGTTAAGGATGCCAACGCCGTGTCAACCACATCCGTAGACGTCAAACCAAAATGAATGTATTTCGCGTCTTCAGGATCTACGGTTTCACCTGCTGCATTAATAAAAGCAATCATGTCGTGATGAAATGTCTTTTCATACTCATCCACCCGTTTGGGATCGACGGTAGCCTTAGAAAGTCTTGCCGCCACACCATGGGGAATCTTTCCCAGTGTCTCCCATGCTTCTACGACATAGCGTTCCACATCCAGCCAGCGGTCATAGCGATTTTGATCCGACCACAAATCCTGCATCACGGGCCGCGCATACCGATTAATCACCTTGGGATCCCCTCTCTCACAGTAACCGAACATTACACGGTAATCTTATATAAATTGTTCGGAAATGTCGACCCTTCCCGTCCGCCTTTCCAAAAAAAAGTGGCCATAGCTAATGTCCTCTATGGCCACTGTCCTTATTCCTCATCCTTTAGGACTTATTCCCATTCAATGGTCCCCGGGGGCTTTGAGGTCACATCGTAGACCACCCGGTTTACATTCGGCACTTCTCCAATAATCCGGTGCGCTAACGTTTCCAGCAAGTCCGGATCCAAGCGCACCCAATCCGCCGTCATCCCGTCATCGCTTTGCACCGCGCGCACAACAATCGGATAGCCATAAGTCCTTTGGTCGCCCATAACCCCCACCGACCGCACGTCCAACAACACGGCAAACGCCTGCCAAATCGCGCGCTGCAGTCCACGCGCCTCAATCTCTTGACGCACAATCGCGTCCGCTTGACGCACAATCTCCACTTTTTCCCGGGTGACTTCGCCCACGATTCTCACCGCCAAACCCGGTCCCGGAAATGGCTGACGCCAGACAATACTCTGTGGCATCCCTAAGGCTAATCCGACATTGCGTACCTCATCTTTAAAAAGCCAGCGCAAGGGTTCAACGATGGTGAAACCCACCTCTTCCGGTAGTCCTCCAACATTGTGATGGGATTTAATCGTCCGTGCATTTTTCCCTCCGGACTCAATGACGTCGGGATAGACAGTGCCTTGAATCAACACGTCAGCATGTCCGGCAGTGCGCTTGGCGTATTCAAACGCCGCAATAAATTCGCGTCCAATGATTTTCCTTTTGGCTTCCGGATCTGTGACACCCTTGAGCGCGTCAAAAAATACATCCGCACGGTTGATGACATGTAAGTCCAAGGTTGGAAAAGCACGCACCACTTCTTCAATCTCACCCGCGCGCATCAGGCCGTGATCAATCAAAATGGCGCTTAATCGCGGGCCTAGCGCTTCATGTGCTAAAGCCGCCGCCACAGCCGAATCTACGCCGCCGGACAATGCAATGAGCGCACGTCCCGCGCCCACCTCCCGTTGAATTTGCGCAATCGCTTCCGGAATGAATTGAGCAGGCTCCCAAGAAGGGGTTAATTGAGCTACGTCAAATAAAAAGTTCTCTAGCATTTGAAATCCGCCCTCTGTATGGCGAACTTCGGGATGATATTGTACGGCCCATAAGTTCCGTGCTGGATCGGCCATCGCTGCGATAGGCGTCGTCGCGGTATGTGCTAACACACGAAACCCGGGAGGAGCACGAAATACATGATCTCCATGACTCATCCACACCGTCGATTGGGCGGGAATATGCGTAAACAGTGGGCTAGAGTCGACGTCCAGCTCCATCATTGTGCGACCATATTCTCGTTGAGCTGCCGGCTCAACTCCGCCCTCCAAAAGCTTGGCCATCAATTGCATGCCGTAACAAATGCCTAACGTGGGAATCCCCAAGGACAAAATACGCGGATCCATGGTCGGGGCCCCTGGTTCAAAAACACTCGCGGGCCCGCCCGACAAAATAATCGCCTGCGGTTGCTTGGCTTTTAACTCGTCCAAGGCAATGTCTCCAGGCACGACTTCACAAAAGACATGGGCTTCGCGTACCCGCCGCGCAATAAGTTGATTATATTGCGCTCCAAAATCTAACACTAACACTCCAGAATTCATGCGTCTGTCCTCACCAACTTACAGACATCGGGCAAATTACGGTAGCGCTCGCCCACATCAAGTCCGTATCCCACAACAAACTCGTCGGGGATTTCAAATCCTTTGTAATGTAAGGGCACCGCCACCTGCCGTCTATCCGGCTTGTCTAGCAATGAGCAGATTTTCACGCTGAGAGCGCCGCGCGATTTCACATGGCCGTAAATATAGTTCAGCGTAAGACCTGTATCCACAATATCTTCCACGACTAACACGTGGTGGCCTTCAATGCTGTGATCAAGATCTTTGATAATGCGTACAACTCCACTAGATTTGGTTGAACTGCCGTAGGAAGACAGCGCCATAAAATCCACAGAAATGGGCAAATCAATATAGCGGACGAGGTCGGCCAAAAAGATAAAAGAGCCCTTTAAAATCCCAATTAAAATCAACGGCTTGTTTTGATAATCCAGCGTAATCCGCTTGCCGAGGTTCTGAATTCGGCTAGCGATCTGCTGAGCCGATAACAACACTTCTAATCGTTCTCCTTGCGCGGCTTGCAATGCTTAATGGTCTCCCTTCGTATCTCCCTGCCCGTCCTTGTGCTCACGAGCCAAACGGCGCATAATATCTTGGCGATTAATCAACGGGTACAGCGAATCGCGGTGGACGTCGGCCCGCCGCGCAATCAGCTTCCCCTGAAAGTAACTCTCCGCATCCCGTTCCACCTCGTCAAAGTCGTGGCGGTACGTGGCCGTATCTTCCTGTTGCAGTTGAGCACGCACCTCTTTCAAGGTGACCCCGTGATCAAGCAACGCTTTAATATATTTGAGGCGGTCAATATCCCCCTGGCTATAAAGACGCTGATTACCCTGAGTACGTCCCGGCGCTAACATCCCCAGCGTCTCATAATAGCGGATGCGTCTTTCTGTCAAGCCGGTCGCCTCTTTGACAACCCCAATAGAGAAAGATGGCTGGTCGGAATGGCTGCCACTTTTCATAAAACATCTCCTCGTGATAAAACCCCTGTGTTCCTGTCAATATCTTACCGAACTTTAACAACAAACTAAACCCGTTGACGAGAATTTGGCAGGGGTCCAAAAACCCCTGCCATCATTTTCGACTTTCTATAATCGTTTTACGCCTGTTCAAGTCGGGTTTCTGTTCGTTCTTTGAGGATACGTTCCAATCGCTCAATTTGTTGATGCGATTGCCCGAGTTTATACGACAACTCCTGCATCTCCCGCGCCTGACGGTCGACACGGTCCTGCCGACGCCGCATCTCTTCCGTAAAGACATCCAACAATTGATTCATCATCGATTGCTGAGACTCCATAATCTTCATGAAAGGCGGCCAAATTTCTTCCCCAATGCGGCGAGAATGCGACACGCCAGCGCTTCCTTTATCAGATTTGGTCCGGATAATTTCCCGACCGGCTTCTAAATCCTGGGCTAACTGACGAAATCCTTCGCGGTCCGATTGTAACAGCGCATGGGTATCCACGAGGTAGGGACGACCGGCCACCCCTTCTTGCCGTTTCGCCGGCAGCTTTCCTCGCCGAATATCGGTGCGCAACGCGACAGCCAATTCTGGAGCCGCTTCAATAAGCTGAGATAATGTCACTTCCAATGGTTAGGCCTCCTTAACAGCGATTCGTCTATCTTCAGCCTTCCCATTTTTACCCATTTCAATCCATTGCCATACTTTCCAAAAAAATTTTTATCGACCGAAACGGGGTTCCTTCCCCTGAATCAAGCGCTCCCAATTCTTGCGGTGGGCCCATAACGCCAAAATCACCGTGGGAACGGCAAAATACCAGAGATCCACGAAACGGCCAGCCGCCCATAGCGTCACCAGGGCAGCAATCATGCCCATCAATGACGCAACGGAGACAATGCGAAAGATCAGGACAACCCCTGCAAAGACCAAGGCCGCCCCCAATGCCGCAGGCCAAAATAAACTGATGACAACGCCCAAGCCGCACGCAATGCCCTTTCCGCCTTTAAATCGCATAAACGGGGAAAACACATGGCCCAAAACAGCAAAAAACCCTGCCAATGCCGCCCATGCCGGATGCGCAGGCGTGACCCAATAGGCCAGTTGCACGGCTAGAATTCCCTTTAAGGCGTCCAAGCCCAACACGATGAGTCCTATACTCAGTCCAAAAGTCCGCGCCACATTGGTCGCACCGATATTCTGACTGCCATGTTGGCGAATGTCCGTTTGAAAACGGAGACGTGCGAGGAGGTACCCAAAAGGTATGGCTCCCAAGAAAAATGCCACGATGACGATGCCAATAGCTAATGCCCCCATTTCATTCCCTCCTACGTCGCTCCTCATCATCTTGTGCTCTCTATTATTCCTGTCCGAGCCGCAAAAAGAAAGAGGAGAGCCTCAAGGCTCCCCTCTTTTGTTGAGCAAGAACGACTTACATCATCATGTCGCCCATGCCGCCCATACCGCCCATGCCACCCATACCGCCAGGGGCTCCAGCCGCGTCTTTCTTCTCGGGCTTGTCAGCCACTAACGCTTCAGTGGTCAATAACATCGCCGCAATGGAGGCTGCATTTTGCAACGTCGACCGCGTGACTTTAGCAGGGTCAACAATCCCTGTCTTGACCATGTCAACCACTCGGTTGTGAGCCGCATCATAACCCATGTTGCCCTTTTCCTTCTTAATGGCGTCAACAATGACGGAACCTTCCAAACCGGCGTTGTGAGCAATCTGACGCACGGGTTCTTCTAACGCACGGCGAACAATGTTGACTCCAATGCGCTCGTCACCCGATGCCTCAATGGCGTCTACTGCGGGAATGGCGCGCAACAAGGTGGTGCCACCGCCAGCTACGATACCCTCCTCAACAGCGGCCCGGGTTGCGGACAGCGCGTCTTCGATACGCAGTTTCTTTTCTTTTAGTTCTACTTCGGTGGCTGCACCCACTTGAATGACCGCCACTCCACCAGACAATTTGGCCAAGCGCTCTTGCAATTTCTCACGGTCATAATCAGAGGTCGTGTCTTCGATTTGCTTGCGAATCACCGCGACCCGCTTCTTAATGTCTTCCGCAGAGCCATGACCTTCGACAATCGTGGTCTCTTCTTTAGCAATCTTGATTTGACGTGCCTGACCGAGCATCTCTGGCGTCACATTTTCCAATTTCAACCCGATGTCCTCGGAAATGACCTGACCTCCGGTCAAGATGGCAATGTCTTCGAGCATCGCCTTGCGGCGGTCACCAAATCCGGGAGCTTTCACGGCAACGGCCGTCAATGTTCCACGCAGCTTGTTGACGACCAACGTCGCAAGCGCTTCCCCTTCAACATCCTCGGCAATAATAACCAAGGGCTTGCCACGCTGAACGATCTTCTCTAACACAGGCAGCAAGTCTTGAATAGCAGAAATCTTGCGGTCAGTAATCAAAATGTACGGATCGGACAAGACGGCTTCCATTTTCTCCGTGTCTGTGACCATGTAAGGCGAAATGTAACCACGGTCAAACTGCATGCCTTCCACGGTTTCTAAGGTCGTGCCCGTGGTCTTGGATTCCTCGACGGTGATGACGCCATCAGCGCCCACTTTTTCCATAGCTTCGGCAATAAGGCGCCCAATTTCTTCGTCGTTGGCCGAAATGGAAGCCACTTGGGTAATCGCCTCTTTACCTTCAATCGGGGTAGCAATCTTGCGAATCTCTTCAACTGCAACCGCGACCGCCCGCTCAATGCCCCGCTTGATCCCCATGGGATTTGCCCCGGCGGTAACATTCTTCAATCCTTCCTTGATCATGGCCTGACCTAACACGGTCGCCGTGGTCGTTCCATCCCCTGCAACATCTTGGGTCTTGGTGGCGACTTCTTTCACGAGCTGAGCGCCCATCGCCTCAAATGGGTCTTCCAGTTCAATTTCGCGTGCAATGGTGACTCCGTCATTGGTGATCAAAGGGGCTCCAAACTTCTTCTCCAACACAACATTGCGTCCCTTGGGTCCCAACGTGACCTTGACAGCATTGGCCAGCTTGTCAACACCCCGCTCTAAAGCGCGACGGGCTTCCTCTTCATAAATGATTTGCTTCGCCATTAACTGTTACCCTCCTAAGCGTTTATGGTGCATGTGGTTAGGCGTGAACCATTGCCGGCACGATTACTGCCAGAACATCTTGTTCCCGCAGCAACCAGTAATCATGATTGTTCACTCTAACTTTCTTTGCTGCTTCCAAGTCGAACAGCACGACATCTTCGGGTCCGACCTCCAAAGGTGCCCGGGTACCATCATTCAAGAGTCGGCCAGGGCCAACCGCTCGAACACGTCCCCGCTGCGGATTCTCCTT
This sequence comes from Sulfobacillus thermotolerans, assembly GCA_002951815.1. Taxonomy (GTDB): domain Bacteria; phylum Bacillota; class Sulfobacillia; order Sulfobacillales; family Sulfobacillaceae; genus Sulfobacillus; species Sulfobacillus thermotolerans. The sequence continues at coordinate 1,700,035 of CP019454.1, read as the reverse complement.
CGCGGTGTCGGGCAACACAATCCCCGAAGGCAGTGAATCGTCGTCTGTCATTTCCACGACCAAGTGGTCTGCCAGAGGACGAAGCTCCACAGATGTTCCCTCCTCAGTAATAGCTAACTATGTTTTTTGTTAGCACTCACGCTCAGCGAGTGCTAACGTACCCATAGAGCAGTTTACTCAAAAGGCCGAAACACGTCAAATAATTCTCTTCCCGGCAGAAACCGGAAATATGGCCCTTTACGGCCACCAATCTCGTAAAATCTTTTTAGTTCTACCCTAAACATCATTTTTCATGAGTGGTTTGCCCATGAATGAGGTGCATCGCATGGTCTAAAACAGGAAAAATGACTGGCAAGAGTTCCTCAATCGCACGAGGAGAGCCGGGAAGATTGATGATGAGCGTCGTCTTGGCCTGGCCCGCTATCCCTCGAGACAGCATGCCCATGGGGGTGTGGCGCATCGACTCTTGTCGCAGGGCCTCCGCGATACCCGAAATATCGCGGTCGATGACTCGTCTTGTAGCCTCGGGCGTCACGTCCCTGGGCCCTAACCCGGTGCCCCCTGTGGTCAGAATCAGATCAATGCCTTGGTCTATCCACTTCTGCATCTGCTGAGCTAACAGCTCTTCTTCATCGGGCAGAATCTTGCGTTCGACAACTTTTCCAACTTGTTCCAAATGGGTCGCCAAAATTGCCCCCGATTCGTCTGCGCGCTTCCCCGTAGCGCCTTGATCACTACTGGTGAGAATCGCTATGGTCCACATGGGAAGCTCCTTCCCGCAGAAAATGCCCGGAACGGCCTCCGGCCTTTTCCAACAAGACAATGTGCCCAATCTCCAGGGTTCGGTCCATCCCTTTAAGCATGTCATAAAGCGTGAGAAGGCTCGCTGATACCGCGGTTAGCGCTTCCATTTCCACGCCCGTCGGAGCCGTTGTTTCCACCACCGCTTCCACCCGAAAAGCTTCTGATTCAATTTCAATCTGGACGTCTATATGAGTTAATGGCAAAGGATGACACAATGGAATGATGTCACTGGTCTTTTTGGCCGCCATAATTCCCGCCACGCGGGAGACGGCCAAAACGTCACCCTTAGGGATCTGGCCGTTCTTAACCGCTTGGCAAATATCCGGGCGCGCCGATAAATACCCAACGGCACGCCCTAGGCGCCGGGTTGCCGGCTTCTCGCCCACTTCCACCATATGTACTTCTCCGCGTTCATTAAGATGGTTTGGTTGGGTACCCACGTATGACCCTCCTACAAATGCATCGCAATCGCCGCAAACGCCTGGGCACCTGTTCGCAATGCGCGCTCATCGGGATTAAACGCTGCCGAATGAATTCCTGTGACGAAATCCGGGCCCACGACGCCAACATGCACGTTTGTGGCGGGCACTCTTTGTGCGACATAGGCAAAATCCTCCGCGCCCATCGATGGCCGTGGCAGTAAAACGACAGCAGCCTCTCCCAATTCCTGTGTCAAGACCTGCTGCGCCAAACCCGTAAAGGCGGGATCAGCCACCAGCGGAGGATATCCTCGGTGCATAGAAATGACAGCTTCCGCGCGGTATGCTTGCGCGATTTGATGGACCAAATTGTCAAAGCGCTCAAGGGTCCCATCGAGATTATTGGGTGACAAAATACGAATCGTACCCGTCATCTCTACCGTATCTGCAATCACATTTTCCCGGTAACCCCCGCAAATTGTGCCAAACGTCACCACTAAAGGCTCGGTGGGATCTTCTTCGCGGCTCACTAATGTCTGACACGCTTGCACAATCGCCGTTGCCGCGATAATGGCATCCACCGTTTTATCCGGATGAGCCCCGTGCCCGCCCCGGCCTTTAACCGTTATCGAAAAATCATTCGGTGAGGCCATGGCGGGACCGCTGAACAGGCCAACAACTCCCGCGGCAAGATCGCTATCCACGTGCACCATTACGGCCCGACTCACCGGAGGATTGTCTAAAATGCCCGCTTCGATCATCGGCAAAGCGCCTCCCGGTCCTTCTTCTCCTGGTTGGAACATTAAAATAACCGGGTGGCTTAATTGCGCCTCGTGATGTTTTAAGTAATATGCGGCGCCCAATAGCATGGCCGTATGCATGTCATGACCACATGCATGCATGCGGCCAGAGATTTCTGAGCTAAAAGGCAGACCGGTGGCCTCTAAAATCGGCAAAGCGTCCATGTCCGCGCGCAATAACATGGCAGGACCTTGTGCATTGGGGGCAATCACGCCCACCACCCCCGTGCCAATTAAGCGGTGATGCGAAATCTGCAAGAAATCTAAAGCCTCTTCCACGACTTGTTGGGTATGGGGTGTTTCAAGCCCTAATTCTGGAAAACGATGAATTTGTCTTCGCACGTCGACCATCCAAGGCTCGATGGTTTGCCAAAGGTTTTCTGCCACCGATTATTCTCCCCTTTCTCGCATATCTTCATTGTGTCTCGTCCGCCGCATATTCGCGGCAAGCAGTGCGTACATATTCACAAACACGCCGGACGGGCTTTAGCACCGCCCAAGGAGATGATTGCCCCATGAATGGTTGGCGATGGCTCGTCATCAGTCCATTCGTCTTAATCGCGTTAGCCTTTCTTCTGGTCACTCAGCCCGTTTCCCAAAATGTCCTAACCCATGTCCCCACCAACAAAAAAATCGTGGCGATTACGTTTGATGATGGACCATCACCCAAATACACACCCTTAATTCTCAGTACCCTGACACGGTATCATGCGCACGCCACTTTCTTCGTTGTCGGTAGTGAGGCCGAGCGATTTCCACAACTGGTGCGCGACATCGCCCGTCAAGGCTCGGCAGTCGCAAATCATGGCTGGCAGCATTTGAATTTACGCCGCGTCGGCGCCGCCGCGCTATGGCAAGACGCGAGCAAATCGCAAGATTTTGTCCGATCCTTAGGCGTCGACCCCTCATTATTCTACCGGCCCCCTTATGGCCTAGTCAGCCAACCCATGATACATTTGTTTGCCGATCACGGGTACACCGTTGTCTTATGGTCTATCGACACGCGAGATTGGGCTCGCCCCGGGGTTGGCTCTATTATTAACAAAGTCGCAACCCAAGTAAAACCTGGCTCCATTATTCTCATGCACGATGGCGGCGGGAATCGTTCGCAGACCGCGACTGCCCTCAATGCCATTTTAGAGCAACTAAAGCAGATGGGCTACCAAGCGGTCACTTTGCCTCAACTCATACAAGACCAAGTACCCCACTCTTCTCCCATTTAACGCGCTATTAGACCCATGAAAAAGAAAAACGAGGCGGGAATCCGCCTCGTTTTTCCTACTTGTCATAGTGATAAAACCCTTGTCCGCTTTTCCGGCCCAAAAGCCCTGCATCCACCATTTTCCGTAGTAAGGGCGCTGGCCGATATTTGGAATCACTAAAACCTTGATAAAGCACTTCCATAATAGATAAACAGGTATCAAGTCCAATAAAATCTGCTAGCGTCAGAGGCCCCATGGGGTGATTCATGCCTAATTTCATCACCGTATCAATCGCCTCACGACTCGCCACGCCTTCTTGCAACGCAAAGATCGCCTCGTTAATCATCGGCATCAAAATGCGGTTGGAGACAAAACCAGGGTAATCTTGCACTAGGACGGGCACCTTCCCCATGGCTTCGGCTGCCGCCATGACGTGCTGGGTGACCTCGCTCTTTGTAAGAGCTCCCTCCACGACTTCAACCAAACGCATTACGGGAACCGGATTCATAAAATGCATGCCGATAACCCGTTCCGGATACCGCGTGTCACGCGCAATTCGAGAAATCGAGATGGATGACGTATTGGAGGCCAGTATCGTGTCGGGACCGAAGTGCTCGCCCAGCTCACGAAACACCCCCACTTTGACGGCCTCCGCTTCAACAATCGCTTCAATACAAAGATCAATGGAAGAAACACTCTGGGCCGTGGGCACGGCATGAATGCGAGACAAAATATCCCTTTGTTGATCGGCGGTCAATTTACCCGTCTCAACCGCACGGCTCAGTCGCGCTTGCATGCCACTGAGGGCTTTTTGCACTTGTTCCGGGGCATTGTCCGTCAACCACACCTCAAAGCCCTGAGTCGCCGCAGTCTGCGCAATGCCGGCTCCCATTTGTCCAGCCCCTACGACTAACAGGCGCTGATTTTCCATCATATTGACCCCCTACCCGACTTTGACCAGCGTCGCTTCCCCCTGGCCACCTCCGCTGCAGATCGCGGCCACACCGTAACCGCCGCCCCGTTCTTGCAGTTCGACAATTAACGTCATCAAAATGCGTGCCCCCGACGCGCCGATCGGATGTCCTAACGCGACAGCACCCCCATTGACATTGACAATTTCGGGATTAAATTCTCCAACTTTAATACTCGTCAACGTCACCGCCGCAAAGGCCTCATTAATTTCGATGAGTTTGAGTTGGGATTTGTCAATCCCCGCTTTTGCCAAAGCCATTTCAGCCGCATAAGCGGGCACGGTATGCAAGTATTTAGGAGCGCGCGACACGAATCCCGAACTCACGATCGTCGCTAATATCGGCAACCCCAAATTTTCTGCTTGTGTGCGCTCCATCAAGACCAATACGGCGGCTCCGTCTGTCAGCCCAGGCGCATTTCCCGCCGTCACAGTCCCGTCGGCGACGAACACTGGTTTAAGGGCCCGCATTTTCTCCAGTGATGTATCACGCCGGGGGCCTAAATCGTGATCAATGACCGACTGCTCACCGCGACGCCCCGTCAATGTCAATGGCGCAATTTCTTTGGCAAATCGCCCTGAATCCGTCGCTTGAATCGCCCTTACGTGACTGCGGTAGGCCCACTCATCTTGTTCTTCACGGCTAATGCCAAATTCCTTCGCAACTTCGCTGCCATAAACGCCCATATGACACTGGCCAAAACTACACCACAATCCGTCGTGCACCGCGGCATCGACAAGAGCCCCATCTCCCATCCGCAAACCAAAGCGAGCCCCATCCACCAAATATGGCGCCCGGCTCATCGATTCCATCCCCCCGGCAACAGCCGATTGAATTTCGCCCGCCCTGATGGCCATATCTGCTAAATTCACGGCTCTAAGACTCGAGGCACAGACTTTGTTTATCGTATCCGATGGTACCGTCTCCGGCATTCCCGCTCCCATCGAGGCTTGTCGCGAGGGAATCTGTCCGGCTCCCGCCTGAAGGACCTGGCCCATAAAAACATAGTCGATGGCGTCGCCTGGTATCATGGCCCGTTTTAGCGCCTCACGAATAGCATGGGCTCCTAGATCCGTTGCTTTGACGTCTTTGAGTGCGCCCCCAAAGGGCGTGAAGGGTGTCCGTGCTAGACTCACTACCACGGTTTCTGGCATTGCTCCTCATCTCCTCATCCTTCCCGGATAATCCGGGCCCCTAACCTGCTTAGTTTATATTCCAAGGCATGATAACCCCGGTCTATATACTCCAGACCGTCGACGACGGTAGTGCCTAACGCTCCCAACCCTGCCAAAACCAGCGCAGCTCCACCTCTAATATCTTGAGCTTGCACGGGGGCCCCCGTCAACTGGTCAACACCCCGGACAATCGCCGTTTCCCGGTCCAATTTAATATCAGCCCCTAAGCGCACAAGGTCGTTGGTATAGCCAAAGCGATTCTCAAACACCGTCTCCTGGACGACAGAAACCCCTTCAGATAGGCTCAAAACGCTGACCATTTGAGGGTGGAGGTCGGTCGGAAAACCGGGGTACGGTAGGGTCTCAATATCGACCGCACGTAAACGTCCCTCGACGCTAATACGAATCCAGTCCATATCTTCTTCGATGTGGCAACCAGCCTGCTCCAGTTTCAACAAAACGGTCCGCAAGTGTTCCGGGATCACATTGGTTACAGTTACTGAACCTCCAGCAACCCCTGCCGCCAACAAATATGTCCCGGCCTCTAAACGGTCCGGAATGATTTCATGACGCGTCCCATGCAGCGTTGTCACACCCTCGATGCGTATAAGGCTTGTCCCAGCTCCCCTCACAACCGCCCCCATGGCATTGAGAAAGTTGGCCAAATCTACGGTTTCTGGCTCCATGGCCGCATTTTCTAATATCGTCGTCCCATGTGCCAAGGACGCGGCAATCATTAAATTAATGGTGGTGCCAAAAGACGCCCGCTCAATATAAATGCGCGTGCCCTGCAGTCCTTGGGATCCGACTTCGCCGTGAATCGATCCGTGTTCCAGCCACATATGAGCCCCTAGTGCTTCAAAACCCCGTACATGAAAATTCACGGGGCGTGATCCAATTTGACACCCGCCCGGAAAAGCCACATCGGCCTGCCCCATGCGTGCCAACAGCAAGCCCACCACATAGGTCGATCCTCGCAACTTCTTCGCCAATTCATACGGCGCATGATATCCCGACAAGTTTGTGGCATCAATTTCAAGCTGGGTTTCACCAGTCCATTCCACGCGGGCTCCTAATTCCCGCAATATCTGACATAAGTCCAAAATATCGGTATAACGCGGGACATTATCTAAAATGGTGGTCCCTATTGACGCCAGCGCCGCTGCCACAATAATGGGCAGCGCACTGTTTTTCGACCCTTCTACACTTACTTCCCCAGCCAGTGGGTGCTGGCCTTCGATGACAAGCCGTGCCACACTAATCCGCCTTTCATATCGGGCAAACCCCTATAAGCTGTAATTCGGCGCCTCTTTCGTAATCTGAATGTCGTGGGGATGGCTTTCGAGCAAGCCCGCGTTAGTGATTTTGATAAACTTTCCACGACTCCACAAATCCTCGACCGTCGGTGTGCCACAATAGCCCATCCCTGAGCGAATGCCCCCGACCAATTGATACACCGTATCCGCTGTGGATCCGCGGTAAGGCACACGCCCTTCAATCCCCTCCGGCACCAGTTTATCCACGTCTTGATCGTCCTGAAAATAACGATCGCGCGATCCTTCTTTCATGGCCGCCAAAGACCCCATGCCCCGGTAAACTTTAAACGACCTGCCCTTAAATATTTCCATCTCGCCTGGACTCTCTTCCGTCCCTGCAAACAAAGAGCCAATCATGACCGTTGATGCTCCGGCGGCTAGGGCCTTCACGATATCGCCAGACCAACGAATACCACCATCGGCGATAATAGGCACCCCATGAGACTGTGCCACCTGCGCAGCCCCGAAGACCGCAGTCACCTGCGGCACGCCGATTCCGGCTACCACACGGGTTGTACAAATGGACCCAGGACCCACCCCGACTTTGACCGCATCCGCCCCTGCTTCAATAAGCGCTAAGGTTCCTTCCGGTGTCGCCACGTTACCGCCCACGACATCTACATGAGGAAACAGTTGTTTAATTTGACGCACGGTGTCAATAACCCCTTGCGAATGACCATGCGCCGTATCCACGACAATGACGTCCACCCGTGCCGCGACGAGCGCTTCGACGCGCGCTATGGTTTCCGGCCCCACTGAAACAGCTGCCGCGACCAGCAACCGTCCATTATGATCCTTCGCGGAATGGGGAAACTTTTTGGCTTTCTCAATGTCCTTAATCGTGATCAAGCCACGCAACCGACCCATGCGATCGACCAAGGGAAGTTTTTCAATGCGGTGGCGGCCTAATATGGCTTTGGCCTCTTCCAATGTGGTTCCTTCAGGCGCCGTGACTAAACTATCTTTCGTCATCACTTCATGAATCGGCCGACCGAAATCTGTCTCAAACCGCAAATCCCGGTTGGTGAGAATACCCACCAAATATCCGCCATCTCGGACAATCGGAACGCCCGAAATACGGTAGTGACGCATCATTTCCAAGGCGTCGCGCACAAAATTATCCGGACCCAAAAAGATTGGGTCAATAATGACCCCATGTTCAGACCGCTTAACTTTGTCCACCTCTGCGGCTTGGCGTTCAATCGACATGTTTTTATGAATCACGCCGATCCCGCCTTCCCGCGCCATTGCAATGGCCATTCGCGCTTCTGTGACGGTATCCATCCCGGCCGAAACCAAGGGAATATTGAGCGACACATTACGCGTAAAGCGCGTCGTCAAACTCACATCCTTAGGCAGAACGGTTGAATGTCCTGGGACTAACAAAACATCGTCGAAAGTCAAGGCCTCGGGCCCAAACTTTTCCTGAAACTCCACTTCTAATCTCTCCTTCGTATTGACTCACCACCCCGGGGCATCCAGGGAATTTCTCATCAGTCTATCACAACCCTGAGCCCGCGACATCGCTTGCCTCTAATTTCTTCGCAAGTTCTCGTCCGACCATATAGACATTCCCAGCTCCCATGGTGATAAAGGTATCGCCCGGAACCATGCGCCCCAAGACGTCCTCCACAACAGAAAACATATCCGGACGAAAATGTACGGTTTTCCCTTGGTCGGCAATCGCTTGGGCCAATCGTTCTCCTGATACGCCCGCAATGGGCGCTTCTCCCGGAGGTGCATAAATCTCGGTCAAATAGAGCTCATCGGCATCATCAAAAGCGTGGGTAAACTCCGTCCACAAGTTCTTGGTTCGAATATACCTTTGCGGTTGAAATAAAGCAAAAATGCGCCCTGGTGTGCGCTGCCGGCAGGCTTGGAGGGTCGAGCGAATCTCTGTAGGATGATGCGCATAATCATCGACAATCATGACAGGGGTATCCACAATAACCTGAAACCGGCGTTGAGCATTAGAAAATGTGGCCAAAGATTGTAAGGCATCATCCCACGCAATCCCCGTATGGTGGGCTACCGCCAGCGCCGCTAAGCTATTGACGACGTTATGCACCCCCGGCACCGCGAGCGTCGCGGTTCCCACCGGCTGGTTTTGCCACATTACCGTGTACCGCGTTAAAGCGGGCGTCAATTGGATATTGGTTGCCCTAAGCATCGCCTCTTCCGTCAGGCCATACGTGACGAAAGGTACTGCCAGAGTCTGACTGATAGTCCGTAACACAGGATTGTCTATCCCAATGACCGCTAAGCCCGTATCCGGCACTTTATTTAAATAGACCGCAAATGCCTGCTGCAGCGCGTCAAAAGACCCATCATAATGATCGAGATGCTCGGGCTCCACATTAGTTGCCACCGCAACCCACGGATGATATCGCAAGAACGTGCCGTCACTTTCATCGGCTTCTGCCACGGCATAACGGCCATGACCGACGCGCACATTCCCCTCAAATTGCGCAACCTCTCCCCCCACTAAGACCGCCGGATCTGCCCCCGCATCTTGCAAAATGGTGCCAATCATGGTGGTCGTGGTGGTTTTGCCATGCGTGCCGCTCACCGTTATGGCCTCAAACCCTTCAAGCACCCGGGCTAAAATTTCCGACCGATGATACAGGGGTATCCCCAACCGCACCGCTTCAGCCCGCTCCGGATTGTCCTCCGCCACGTCCGTGTTATATACCACCCAATCTGCTCCCGCCACATTTTCTGGCCGATGGACATATTGCACCGTGATGCCTTGACGTTCGACGCGCTCCGTTCGGCTTGATGGATTGACATCGGAGCCCGTGACCTCATATCCTTGATGCTTTAGCAACAGCGCCAGACCACTCATGCTGTATCCGCCAATTCCTATAAAATGCACATGCGTCACATTTGTCCCTCCAGCCATTTATGGGTAGGATTTGCCAAGCACAGCTGTTTCATCCTCTATTTATTAACGAAACTGCCATCCCTGTTCCACCCATAGTGCGCGGTAGTGCAGGGCTGCTGACCGAATTTGTTCATGTTCCTCGGGCCGCAACTCACGAACAATGCGGGCGGGCGATCCCATCACTAAAACACCCGCAGGAATTTCCATGCCTTGGGGAACCAAGCAACCCGCCGCGATGATGGTACCGGGGTGAATATGGGACCCGTTCATAATGATAGCTCCCATCCCAATTAACACATCATCGTCCACCTGCGCTCCATGAACAATGGCCCCATGACCAATCGTGACCCCCGCACCAATCATGCAAGGAAACCCAGGGTCTGCATGCAGTGTGGCATTATCTTGGACATTGGATCCCTCGCCCAAGGTAATAGGCGCGCTATCAGCGCGAATCACGGCATTAAACCATACCGAGCTATAATCCCCAAGCGTCACTTGGCCAATCAGATAAGAACCCGGGGCCACAAACACCGGATGGCCAACTTGAGGATAAAAGTCTCCAAATTTGAGCAGCAATACTTATTCTCCCTCCCGTTGTCCGAGCGGAAAAAGCACTTTGGGTCCTTCAAAAGCCCCCATGGTCTCTCCCGCTTGCCATTGGTAATATCCCAAACTTGCGACCATCGCCGCATTATCTGTGCAGTAAGACACCGGGGGTATGTGGATCCTTATGCCCAGCTCCGCGCCAAGATGCAAAAACGCTTCGCGAATGGCTTCATTGGCTGTCACTCCACCCGCAAGATAGAGATCGCCCACCGGATAACGTGCAAGGGCCCTCTTGACGGTTTGGACCAATGCGCGCACGACCGCCTCTTGCAATGCATAAGCCACTTCTTCCGGTTCGTCAGGATGCTCGCGATATAACGCGGCGGTCGCTGTCTTCACCCCACTAAAGCTAAAGTCCAACCGGCCATGCATATCGGCCACGGGTAGCTTGAACGATTTCTTACGCGCTTGGCGCGCTAACCGTTCAATTTGCGGTCCTCCCGGATAGGTCATGTGAAGAATACGTGCCGCTTTATCAAAGGCTTCCCCAGCCGCATCATCTTGCGTTTCTCCCAGAAGCCGCAAATCCCGATGGCCTTGCCAGTAAAAAAGACTAGTATGCCCCCCAGAGACAAGCAACGCCAAGGCGGGAAACTCAATGGGAGCCATGAGCGCATTAGCATACAAATGCGCCTCCAGATGATGAACTCCGATTACCGGCACATGCAAACTCGCTCCCAACGTTTTGGCAAAAGTCACCCCGACCAGCAAGGAGCCCAACAAGCCAGGTCCTTGCGTCACCGCCACCGCATCAATGTCCGCTAAGTCCAACCCTGCCTCTTTCAAAACCCAATCGACGACTGGCAAAATAGCCATCGCATGCTCCCTGGCCGCCACTTCCGGCACCACGCCTCCGTATTGGGCCTGAATGGCCGCAGATGATACCAAACTGGTCGCTAAAAGACGTGTGCCATCTTCAACAACAGCGGCCGCCGTTTCATCACAAGATGATTCGATTCCGAGGATTTTCGTAGGCTATGCTCCTCTCCTTGGTTGCGCGAAATATCTTTGGCCGATCTGGGAAAACTACTCCCATGACTGTTAGGGAGGGTTTGTTATGGGGTGGATTATAATACTCTATGGGATGGTCTTGTTAATTGTTTTTGCGGGCCCCTCAAGTTTGGCCCTTTCTCCAACCACATATCCGTTGATGACGCTGGGGCATCTATTCACCTTTTTAGCCAGTGTTGTCCTTTTTGTCCTCTTAGGACGCACGATAAAACGCCATGGGCGACGGCCTTTTTGGCCAGTCGCTGTTATCGGCGCTGTAACCGCTTTTGCCGGCACCCTCATCAGTCAGTATGTGATCCGGTTGCCCGCCGCCGAACAAGCCTTTATTGCGCAGTTGCATGGGGTACCCGTAGCAGCTGCTCGCACCATGCTGCACCTGCACGTCGTATCCAGCGCCCTTATTACGGGAGGGTTCGCCGCCGTGTTCTATGGCGTCTTGGGAGGATTCGCCGCATGGTGGGGCGGACGCACCGTGCCCAAGCTCCCGCCCCCCGAAGCGCCTGCCCGCCAAGATCCCAAGGCCAGTTAATTCTTATATGGGATCTTTCCACATAATAAAGGCATCTTCGTGAGTATCGGTGTAGTAGCCCCGCCGTACGCCTAGTTGAACAAACCCTAACTTGTTGTATAAATTTTGCGCGACGGTATTGCCTCGCCGCACTTCCAAGGTCATGCGCACGACGCCCAAGGCCTTGGCGCGAGCCATTAATCCTGTCATAATCGTTTCGCCTAAATGATGGCCCCGAAAGTCTGGATGAACAGCGATATTCGTTACATGGGCTTCGTCTAAAATGACCCACATTCCACCATAGGCCACCACTTGCCCGTGGAACTCCACCACTAAATAGGTCGCAAATGTGTTTTCCAGCAATTCTGTTTGAAACGCATTGCGCGACCATGGTGTGGGAAAGGAATGGGCTTCAATCCCCATGACCGCATCCAAATCGGCCATATACATATCCCGCACGACAACCTCTGGCGACCCATCCGGTCCGGCTTTGGCTTTGTCATCGCTCACTGCCACGGCTGCTCTCTTCCTTTCCATGCACCACGGCCGACGCTTGGCCCAGGTTTGAAATAGCTGGTGCTCGCAAATAGGCGGGCGACAGGTTTAACGCCCCCACCCCATCTCCATATTGTACTGTGAACTCAGCCAGTCTTGCTACTTGGCTCCCTAATAAGGGCAGATCCAAACGATAAGCTTCTGGGCTAATAGCCTTTAGCATCTCGCTGTCGCTTGCCAAAGGCCCTAACACCCCAACGGGGCCGGACCAAGGAAATTGTTCGGGCAAGGCGCCATTGGCAGCAAAATCTGGTACCAGCGGTTCGGGCACGCTTCCCCCACAATAATACAACCCCGCATAAAAGGCTGGACCGCGTCGTTCACTACTGACAAGGACCGGCCCTTGCAAATGCGGTGAATACGCCCAAGCCTGCAAAGACGACACCCCAACAACGGGAACATGCAAGGCATAAGCTAAGGCCTTGGCCGCCGTCACAGCAATTCGGACGCCCGTAAAAGATCCCGGGCCAATTCCCACAGCGATGACGGTAGGCGTTCCAAATTCCTGAATGAGCATGTCAAGCCACGGGACTAAATGCGAGCCTGCCGATTTTGAGCGGCGCCACGACAAATCCGCGGCCACCTCTCCCTCTATCAGATACCCAGCCGACAAACCAGGTCCCGATGCATCAAATCCTAATACTTTATGACTCATGACCGCCTCTTTAAGGACTGCGACGTTCGCCACTGCTGCAATCGCTGTTGCGCCCCAGGGCCGTAAGCCGTCAGTTCTACTTGCCGGCAGTTTTCCCCACAAGCCTCTAACGACAGTGCAAACCCTTCAGGATAAAGCGATCGCAGGGCTTCGCCCCATTCTGCAATAATGATACTATGCGCATCGTGCGGCGACGGCAAGTCTAAAATGTCCAACCCATCATCGCCCTGCAATCGGTATAAGTCTGCATGGTACACGGTAAAGGCCGGAAGCGGATAAACATGGACCAAGTCAAACGTTGGCGATTTTACCGATCCCTTATATCCCCAGGCTTTCAGCAGATCCTGCGTCAGCGTCGTTTTGCCGGACCCAAGGTCTCCCGACAGCATCACTAATCCCTTAGGGGCGAACAATCCCGCTAGTTCATTGGCAAGCTCGGCCGTCTCCTCGGGACTATGGCTAATCCGGGTCCACGGTGAAGTGATGATAGGATTTTCTTTCATCGACGGCTATCTCCTCTCCCGCGCGCATCACCCGAATGCCTAAGGTATCAGTTACGACGCCAATCTCGGTAATTGGCACCCCACACTGCAAACAGAGTTGTTCCGCCTGTTGGGCACGGGACGGCGGAATCGCCGCTAATAATTCGTAATCCTCACCACCGTACAATGCAAAATCCAACGCATCCTCACCGTACTCCTTGGCTACAGACCGCGTCGCCGCGTCAATAGGCATCTTATCGGCATCAATTTGGACACCAATCCCTCCAAAACGCGTCATGGTCCGAATTTCCGACAGCAATCCATCGGATATATCGGTCATAGCATGAGCGAGGGCCCCCAATTGCTTTCCCGCTTCTACGCGGGCTACCGGCGCCAAATGCGCTTGGAGTACACTGCGATGCTGAATCGAAGTACTCGGCCACCTGACGCCATGGGATAACAACGTATAGCCCGCATGAGCGGCACCCAGTCGTCCCGTCACGAAAAGCCGATCTCCGGGCTTTGCACCATTCAACAAGATAGGGCCGGTCACACTAGGCTGTCCAAACACCGCCACGTCCAGAGACATCTCACTCGGCGAATGTACCGTGTCTCCTCCCAGCAGCACGGCCCCATAACGGTCTAATGCCTTAGCCATGCCACGGTAGAGCCGTTCGACCCGCTCGACTTCAGTATCCGCTGGTAAGGCAATGCTGGTTAAAATGGCCTTGGGTACGCCCCCCATTGCCGCAATATCGCTAATATTGACCGCTACCGCTTTTTCTCCCAACTGTTCCGGCGTCATCCAATCCCAGCGGAAGTGCACTCCTTCTACCAGCATATCTTGACTTACTAACCATCCGAGATCCGATGGCGGAAGATATGCCGCATCATCTCCAATGCCCAAATAGCCCATTGGTACAATCGCTTGTAAGCGGTGTATCACTGAGATCAGCGCCCGTTCACCGACGTCGCTGACCTTCACCGCCTCCTGATCTTTACGCACGGTCGACGTCCGTATCATCTTCTGTTTCGTAACGTCCTTCCTTCCCTTGGCCTTCGGCCGCGACAAGTTTACAATAACGACAGCATACTTATTAGGAGGCGACAACCATTCCCACAGACATTATACGCCAGCATAGCACATGGCGTGGCAAGCAGTTTAGCTGGTTTGAATCCGGTCAAGGGTTCCCCATTATCCTCCTACACGGTGGCGGAGGCACTGGCAAAGCATGGTGGTACCAGTTAGAGTGTCTCAGTACCCATTTCCGCGTGATCGCCCCCGATATGCCCGGATTCGGGCAATCTGAAAAAGTGCCGGGAATTGAACGGGTGAGTGACATCGTCGTCGCTATCCAAGGCTGGCTGGGTGTGTGGAATATTGAGCGATTCGCCATTGGCGGCAACTCCATGGGTGGACGAGTTGCTCTTGGCGTTGCAGCCCAAATGCCCACGCAAGTGCGAGCCCTCATGTTATTAGATGCCGTGGGTGTGAATCTTAAAGATGTCCCCATTGTCAACCCGCTGACCCTGCCTCCTGACCAGTTTATGTCGGGGCTCGTCAAGCATCCCGACCGATATCGTAAACTGACGCCCTACCGAACACTGTCTGATGCCCAAGAATTAAATCATGGCCGCCATGTCTTTGCGCAATATTTAGGGAATGACGGCATTGCCTCGGATCCGTCCCTCGATTTAACCCGGGTCAACATGCCCACATTGTTGCTCTGGGGCCGTGACGATATCATCGTGCCGGTCGAGTACGGCCGCCAACTCGAAAAGGCTTTAGCTGATGCTGAGTTGCTCATCATTGATGATGTCGGTCATCTGCCGCACATCGAAGAACCGCAAATGACTTGCCGTACTATGGCCGACTTTTTATCACGCCATGCCAACCTGCTTGCTTAGCAACCTCTTCCCCTTCCTCCTTCGGGAAGGGGACCCCTGCGAAAATCAGACAGATTGACCGATGTCATTCACGACCCGATCCCGGTCACCTTCTGGTGTAATCATATACACGGCCATAGCACCAGCTTCCCAACGCAATTCCACCATACAAATATCGCAATAAAACCATCCAGGCCCTCTAAGACGTCCCAGCCAGCGATTTCCGCACTGCGGGCAAATAGGATTTGACATCAACGCGCCCGCTGGAATCCTCGAACCCGAAAAGCCCCAGGAACGGAAACGGGCTTCCCTCCTTTCTTCATCTGATGACGTGCGGGCCCTTGTTCCTACGAATACGAGTCAAGTTTACCCTAAATAGGCTCTTACCACACAAAAAAACCACCTCATTCCCGGTCATGGTGACAAGAGCCGCATGCAAGGATGATAGCCAATTTAGGAAGAATTAAAAACTCTAGCATTTAGTCTACAAGCGGTTTTTACACTTGTCCACTTAAAAAACAAAGGAGCCCCGACCTAGACTCCTCAGTGCGACATCTATCGGCAACCGTCCGACAAAGGGCTTTCACCCCTTAGTGGAGTTAGTGGATAAGATCGGCTAACAATGATGCCTTCGTCATGTCCTCGAGAACCGTTTGAAAATCATATCCCGCATGATGAATGGCCAAGGACACTCGCGGTGACAACGCGAGCGCATTAATTTGATCGAGCGTAAAATTAAAAGTAAGATAGTGCACTGCGCTGGTCTTCTCTTCGGTGGATCGTCCTGCTTCGGCTTGCGCATGCACACGAAATCCCTCACCCACTAAAAAGACGTGTTCTTCGACGCCCGACAGTTGCTGTAAGACTTGCGCAATATCATCCTCTTGGGTCAGGGCAATCAGTAAGGTCGCGCCAATCGCGTGACCTAGGGGCAATAGCTCATTGTAGATGTCAATTTCTTGCTGGATCAAACGCGGATCTGTAATATGTTCAATGCGGCACATTTCTTGGATTTGAAATCGCATCGTCTCGCGATTTTCAAACACAATGGCGATGCGCGGTCCGACGTCAACACGACGAATCTTCTTAAGCGCAATCAGACGCTTCCGCAATGCATCGCGTTCTTTGGCAAATTGTTCAGCCGACGCGATGTCTGCCAAAGTCAATGGCTTCAATGGCTTTCCCTCCTATTCTTAGAATTAAACGCTTACTTCGCGCAGACTGCTGCGTTGTACCACGTTATTCAGGGGCTTTGTGCAATCCATAGGCCTGAGCTAAAAGCTCGACAGGATGACGCGGTGGCTGATCGGTGACCGTTTCAATCTGCAATCCTGCCAAAGCACAATCTGAGCAAGCTTGGGTATCATGGGCTTTGTGAAAAGCCTGCGTTAACTTGGCGGCCACCTTCTGTGATTCATCATAAAATTCCGCTTTCAGCCCCCATGTTCCATCGATCCCGGCACAATGATCGACAACATTGACTGTCGTGCCGTCTACATAAGTGAGCAGATCCCGAGCTTGCCGCTTGAGCCCCTCAGCCTTTGTATGACATGATAAGTGGTAGGTAACTGTACCCAAGGCTTGCGCAAAATCCTTCTTTAATTCGCCTTTTCGCGCCATCTGGGCCAAATATTCCGTCACGTCCCACGTGTTACGGCTTACCAATTCCGCATCTTCGGTTCCGAGGAGCAGCGGGTATTCCTTCTTCAGAACGTATGCGCAGGTAGGCTGTAACGCTAAAATGGGCTTGCCGTCGCGGGCAAATTGTTTCAAGACCGCCACATTCTGGCGCGCACGCAAGGTGGCCCCGGCTATATCCCCACCATCTAAAGCAGGCATGCCACAACATTGTTGAAAAGCTGGCACTTCCGCTTGAATACCGTTATGCGCTAACACTTTAAGCGCTGCCTGCCCAATGCCTGGTTCATGATATTCCACTGTGCACGTCGAAAAGATTGCCACATCCGCCGTTTTGGTGCGCTCTTGGTGTTTTTCAATCCATTGTGAAAACCTCATAAGCGCAAACTTAGGCAAATGTCGGCGATGGTCAATGCCCACGGTTTTTTCCAAGAGTTGTCGCATCACCGGCTGAAGATTGCTCCAATTGGATAACGTAGGCGCTGCTGTGCCCAATCGCCCAATGCGCTCGGGGTCCCCTAAAAACCGATCGACGGGTTTAATTCCGTGCTTTTTGGCGCGGACCGCTTTGGATCTGAGCATCAAACGGGGAAAATCCAAATCAAAACGATGCGGCGGAATGTATGGACACTTGAGATAGCATAATTTGCATTGATAACAGAGGTCTGCGGTCTTGGCCATTTCCTCATCTGTCAACAGATCAACGTCATCCTCATGAGACTCGACCACTCGAAAGAGTTCAGGAAAGGAAGGACAAAGGCTATAGCACAACCGACAGCCATTGCAAATATCAAAGGCTTTCTTCATATCTTCGGATAAGGCCGTCTCATCCCAATAACGCTCGTGATTAGGATTATATTCCATACAGGACACCCCTTTTCGCCTCATCGCCATCAAGGGGCCTTAAAGGCCCCTTGATGTGCGGTGACTTAATCGTCTAGTGCCGCCAAGCCTTTGGTAAATCGTCCTGCATGGCTCTTTTCAGCGCGTGCCAAGGTTTCGAACCATTCAGCAATGTCGTCGAAGCCCTCTTCACGGGCCACTTTAGCAAACCCAGGATACATTTGGGTGTATTCATACGTTTCGCCTTCAATAGCGCTTTTCAAGTTATCCTCGGTTGAGCCCACAGGTACCCCAGTCACGGGATCGCCCACTTCCTCTAAAAACTCAAAATGCCCAAAAGCATGACCCGTTTCTCCCTCAGCAACATCACGAAATAGTCCTGCGACATCGGGACGCCCCTCAATGTCGGCTTTTTGCGCGAAATACAGATAACGCCGATTAGCTTGCGACTCTCCGGCAAAAGCTTCTTTAAGATTGCTGTGAGTCTGGGTATTCAGCAGTGACGGCAAAAGAAAACCCCCCTCGTTAGATTTTTTCGGTAACCGAGATTACCTAAGAATTATTCTAATGAGAGAGGATGTTCTTTTCAATCATGTAACGGATATTATTTATCCAGCAATCTAAGCCTAGGCTAATTTTCCTGAGTGCAGGTGAAAGGCCGGACGAATCTGACCCACTTCCACCCCACGGTGATTACGCAAAATGGGCGCCATGACGTCTGTTAACGCCGCCATTTCGCTATCACTAAGGGCCCCCATGTCACGCAAGGCTTGAATGACAACGGTCGGCACGGTCCGGGACATGCCGTCGTCCATTTTCACCGCAAGCCCCAAGCCTCGTTCTGGAATTCCAAGGCAAAATACCGCCTCGGCTCCGCCTTTGGCAACAAACCGGTGCGCTGTGGCCTCCGCTAAAGTGACTTCGAGACGTCCCGTTCCCGATACTAAATAGGGGTGAAGCCGCATTGCTTCCGCGATAAGGGTCGAGCCCACCTGCCAAGGCTCTTCCAGTCCCCGCGGGTCGACCAATCGTGCATAAGCGTACGCCATACGTGCCAAGGGGAGAAAAAATGTGGGCACGCTACAGCCGTCGATACCCGTCTGGAGCGCAGACTGGTCCACGCCGGTCATCTTTGCGATGCTCTCACGAATCTTTTGTTGCACAAGATGACTCGGATTTTCATAGCCCTCAAAGGGTACACCCAAGACTTTGGCTAAGGTCAACATTCCCGTATGCTTGCCACTACAATTGTTGTGGAGCGGACTGGGCGCTATCCCTTTGGCCTCGAGATCATGCGCTGCGGGCCCATAGCTTGGCGCATGCACGCCACAGGCTAAATCCTCCGGCGTTGCCCCGATACGAGACAGCAAACCTGCAACCGTCTTCACATGCTCGGGCTCTCCACCGTGTGACGCACAAATCATGGCCACCTCTTCCGTGGTGAAGTGGTATTGGCTTGTTCCCCCGGCCAACACCACTGGCAACGCTTGAAAGGGTTTGGCGCTAGAGCGCCAAAACGTGGGACGTTGTGGATCTCCGAGCCAATAGCGAATATGCCCAAGACTATCCACCACCGCCACGTCGGCATAGGCTCGACTTTCTACATGACCGCCCCGCGTAATTTCTACAGCCAGTTCAGACATTATGCCTCTCCTGTTCCATATATTGCCGTGCGGCATCAACAAAGTCCGCAAACAGTTTGCGGGCATGAGTCTCGGAATCGACAAGGTCCTCAGGATGCCACTGAACGCCAATGCCCCATGAGTTTCCCGGATATTCAATCGCTTCAACGAGTCCATCTTCTGCATGGGCGGCCACATTCCATCCACGGGGCACCTTGTCTAAAGCCTGATGGTGAAAGGAGTTAACCCGCAAATCCGTTGTTTCCGTAACATGGTGAAGTTTCGTACCCGGCAATACCGTGACACCGTGGGTGGCCTGTTGACGCGGCTGCGACTGATTATGGTGAATATCAGACGTAGGATACACACGAGGGATATCTTGAACCAACGTCCCCTCTTGAGCCACCGCAATCGCCTGCACACCGCGGCAAATGCCAAACACAGGCATTTTGTGTTGGAGGGCCGCGCGCACTAATGCGATTTCTGTACGGTCACGGTCTTTTGAGATACTAGCTTGGTTCGTTCCCGCATCCAGAGCCCCGTAGGCTGCGGGATCAAAATCGCCGCCTCCCGTTAACAATAGCCCATCGCACCGCAACAATGCTTCTTGACTTTCAGGAACATTGGGCAATAACACAGGAATGCCTCCCGCTTGAACAACGGCATGCAAATACGGCGCCCGTAAAAAGTCCCGATAGACATTATCCGGTCCTAACTCACGAGACATGGAAATCGCTATGAGGGGTTTGCTTTCCAATAAACTCTCGCTCCTTATTAAGACGAAAATACGTAATCAGCCTGTTTAGAGGTCAGTAAGCCCCAGGCTGATGACAATCGCTTGATTGACACGATTCATAATATCAGGATTCAAGTGCGCAATGCGCTCTTTCAGTCGTCTTTTGTCAATCGTCCGAATTTGTTCGAGAAGAATAACGGAATCCCGATCGAGGTTGGATTCGTGGGCCTTGACATCCACGTGGATGGGCAGCCGCGTTTTGAAGACTTGCGATGTGACCGCGCAGATAATCGTCGTGGGACTATAGCGATTGCCAATATCATTCTGCAGTATTAAAACTGGGCGGATTCCTCCCTGTTCGGAACCGACCACGGGAGACAAATCCGCAAAAAAAATATCGCCGCGTTTTACAACTACATCAGATATGGCCACCGTCATTTACTCCTGAGGGCTCCCGGCATATTCCCACGGTTCTTCTGCCAAGGACGCATTGAGCGCGCCAAGCTCTTGATATCCTTGAATCAGTTCTTGCCGGAGTTGCCGTTTTCTTTGTTCGGCGATGTAAAACTCGACACTTTCGCGAATGACCTCGCTCCGGTGACGCCCTTCGCCATCCGCCACTTTGTCCAGTGCGTCCACCAAATGATGGGGCATGCGCACTATCACCCGACGGTTTTCTTCCAAAATGCCCACCTCTTTCCCTGATGCTCTTCATTATAGTCTGCGCAAAAAATCGCTGTCAATCACCGTAAACACGGGGCACTCGCGCCGAAATTCCGGTAACAATTTCATACCCAATGGTATCCGCTTCCCGGGCTAAGTCATCAGCCGTTACGGTGAGCCCCCCCGACTCGCCTATCAGCACCACCGGATCCCCTACATGAATGGGTGCAGCGGCATCTGCCCCGACGGACAACTGATCCATCGAAATGCGGCCAACCACCGGGTAACGATGACCTCGAATCAATACCTGGGCACGGTTAGAGAGAGCACGCCGGTATCCATCCGCGTAGCCAATGGGGACGGTGATAATTTTCATGGGACGGTCGGTCACAAATGTGCTCCCGTAGCCTACAGCAAACCCTTCGTCCACGTCTTTGACAAAGGTCACTGTACTGATCAACTCCATGACAGGCCGTAATCCCTTAGGCATCGGATGGTATGCTTCAAGACCATACATCGCAATCCCCACCCGCACCATGCTAAATTGCGTTCCTGGATATTTTAGTGCCGCAGCCGAATTAGCGGCATGCATCAGTAATGGCTCGATAGAGGCTTGTCGCAGACGTTCGGCAATATCCAAGAACACCGCCACTTGATGCTGGGTGAGTAGCGGGTCAGACGCATCCGCATTCGCGAAATGCGTCATAAGGCCCGCTAATATCACGTGGGGCGAGCGCAGACGTTCAATCCACGCATCATCCAAGTGTGCGGGAAGCATACCAATGCGTCCCATCCCAGTATCCATCTTCAAGTGCACCCGTGCCGGCCTCTGACGCTTTTTGGCCGCCTCTTCGATTTGCGCAAATCGCTCCGGGTCAAAGACCACTAAATCCAGCTGATTGTCCAGCGCCTCCGTAACTTCTTGGGCGGCCGGTTGGCCCAGCACTAAAATAGGAGCGTCTATGCCAGCGTTACGCAAAGCCACGCCCTCTCCCACGAGAGCGACACCCAAATACGAAGCTCCCGCACTTAAGGCCGCTTGTGCCACCGGAACCGCTCCGTGGCCATACCCGTCTGCCTTGACCACGGCCATCAGTTGTACATGCGGATTCAACCGGTTCAAAATCCATGACACGTTATGCTGCAAACGGTCTAAATAAATGCGCGCAATTGTTGGTCTCACTGGTGGTCCCCCTGTTCTCTTGGGCTATGAGGCTATATCCACTGCGGCAACTGTGGAGGCTCCTCTTCGGTTTCCACACTGTGCCACGCTTGCCCCAAGCACTCAATCAGGTCCGTTGCCACAACGCTACGGCCATGGTGGCGTGCGGCATGAATGCCACTCCACCCATGCACATACGTGGCCAGCGCCGCCGCTTGTGCACTAGACATTTGAGGTGCTGAGGCTAAAATCCCCGCCACAATACCGCTTAGCACGTCCCCGGACCCAGCCGTGGCTAACGCCGGCGTATTCGCCGTATTCACTAGGATCTGGGCATCCCCCGTGAGCGTATAAAGTCCTTTGAGCACCAACGTCGTCTGATACCGACGATAGGCTTGGTGAAATGCACTGACCCGATTATGATCCACCACCGCCGCACTGATCCCTAACAGCATGCCCATTTCCCCGCTATGTGGGGTTAACAACGACCGCGCGGGTAACCTCAAGTCCGGCCGTTTGGCAAGCCAGTATAGCCCATCCGCATCCACGATTAACGGCTTACCCAAGCCCACGACCTGTTCTAACGCTAAAACACCCGTCTCACGCCCCATACCCGGTCCAAAGATAATGACGTCGGCACGCATGAGTTGTTCTAAATCCTGGGTGGTCAATAATCCGCGTCCCGTCGACGGCCATACCATCAACGGCTCCGGTACGGCCATGCGTCGACGGGCTTTGTGCGGAACAATGAGTTGCACAAGACCTGCGCCCGCCCGCAAGGCCGCCATTCCCGCCATGACAGGAGCGCCCGTCATCGCCACCGAGCCTCCGACAACAGCCACTCGTCCACGCTGATACTTGTGAGCCCCCACGGCAAGCGCAGGTCTGTGATCATACGCCCATTTGGGACTAATCCACCCGTCACCGTTTGTTGGCCACTCCAATCCAATATCCGCGATCGTCAATGGCCCCGTGTAGAGGGCACCCGGATACCCGAAGTGGCCCCATTTCGCACCGCCAAAAGTGACTGTACTCGCGATAGCCAATGGCGGCCCCTGATATGCCCCACTATCGGCATCAACGCCAGACAAGATGTCTAGCACATACATCGCCGTACCGGCTGCGGATATTGACTCAAAAATTTGCGCGACGGTTGGATCAAGATTCCCGTGAAAACCCGTGCCAAAGATTCCATCCACTACCCAGGCATAGTGCGCGACCGACGGTATGACGTCATCAACCTCCACCACCCTAGCACCGTGCGCAATAGCCGCTTGTTTCAGACCCTTTGCTCCCGCAAACTGCGGCTCCACCAAAGGAAAACAAACGTCGGTATCATGGTCGCGGGCTAGGTAGCGTGCTACAACTAACGCATCGCCGCCATTATGCCCAGGACCTGCTAGTACGAGTCCTCGACCTTTCGGTAGTTGCGTAACCCACCGTGCTGCGGCTTTGGCGCCCGCCACTTCCATTAAGGACAGAAACCCGACCCCAAAGTCTTGGGCCCGGCGGTCATAATGCCTGGCCTCTTCAACGCTCCATATCTGGTTGTGACGCATAGTCCTCCCTCTTCTCCAGCACCACCATGGCAATAGCATAAAGCCTTTCATGGGTAAAAGACATCCAGATGTGCAATTGGCGCTCTTGCAACCACACGCCTAAAGGCCCTTTAACCCTCACCAAAGGCTCATGATGCTCTTGGCGCACGATCTCAATATCAGTCCAGCGGCTACCTCGAATCCCTCCGCAAGCCTTAATGAGCGCTTCTTTTGCCGCAAACCGAGCCGCCCAACGCCTAACCGCTTCGGGTCCGTCCCCAACGCTCAGTGATTCGGCGGGGGTAAAGATGCGCGGTAAAAAACGCGGGTTTTCCAATGCTTTCGCAATCCGTGCAATTTCCGTCGCATCGACGCCTATTCCGTGAATCATGCCCGCCCCGTTCTCCTCATGGCTTGTCAACCCGCCCCGCATCATCTAGTTGTTCCATTAATTGCCATTCTAAAATCCGTTCTAAAGTTAAGTCGGGCTGTTGCAAGTAATACCGTGCCGTATCCAATAGAGCTTGGACGGGCATCAACCCCACCAATTCGGTGCGGGCCACACTAACGCCATACTGCTGCGCCTCTTGCCGGACCATTTCCACAGCCCGCGGCAAAGATGTCTTAGGATAATCGACCAAATTGAGCGATACCTGTACCTGTCCTTGCGAGACGGTATCCATGGCCAATGCCTTGACCCCTGCGAGCCCTCCGCTGGAATTACGCACTGCTTTAGCTACGGCCTGCGCGACTTGAATATCCGTCGTGTTTAAAAAAACATTAAAGGCAATCAACGGCCTGCGCGCCCCCACTGCTACCGCCCCCGCGCTCGGATGGGGAGACGAGGGGCCGTAGTCCGGCACATCACTGGACATTCGCGCTGCCAGACCCTCAAATTCTCCGCGCCGCACATCGGCCAAGTTACGCCTCTGTGGAATCGTCGCCGCGTGCTCATACAAATACACGGGAAGTCCAAGCTCACGCCCCAACCGCTCGCCCACCCTCTGCGCCGCCTGGACGGCATCCGCCATGCTCGTACCCTCTAAGGGAATGAAAGGAATGACATCGATAGCGCCCATCCGCGGATGAGTTCCCACGTGCCGACGCAAATCAATTTGCGACACCGCCACAAACGCCGCACGCAGTACGGCCTCTTCGACAGTCGCGGTCTCCCCGGCTAATGTCAACACCGACCGATTATGGTCATAATCCCCTTCCATTCCCAACACCCGAGCTCCCGCACTAGCGGCCGCCTCCGCGATGGCTTGCATGACGTCCAGACGCCGACCCTCTGAAAAATTGGGCACACATTCTATCCACATATCACTCGACCTCATTTTCCCAGGGAATTATCCTCACCCGCGTACTGTAAAACGTGGCCCCCCCACCAAAGTCTGACAGCGTTTGACTCGTCAACTGATTAATATTGACGCCTCCCCCGTCTTGGTTCCAACGTACGGCATAACTCAAGACGACGCCGGGTCGTGCCTGCTTGCTGCCGCGCAGCTGCAAAATTACATGGCCTGTCGGGCTTTCGACGCGTACGCGCTGCCCATCTTGCAATCCCAAGTGCTCTATATCCTCTTGATGCGCATAAATGGTGGGATTAGGCTCTCGAATAAGCAACCGGGGATTATTACCAAAACTCGACTTAATCGTATTTTTGCGCGAAGGCGTAATCAGAACAAGAGGATATTCTGCTGGCGTCTGAGGTGGAGTAAACGGCAACACAGGTAAAGGGTACAACCTAAAGAGAGGACCGTTGTGGTCCTTAGTATCTAAAAATGGACGGTCCGACACCTTAAGGTTAACTTTTTGCACCGGACGTTTTTGCAGACTTTCCCACGTAATGCCATGAAGCCACGGATGCTGTGTATCAAGGGCTTGCCGAATCAGATCTTCATCACTATCCTGACACCATGGAGCGTCCTTAAATCCACAGGCTCTAGCCAAACGCCGAAAAAATTCGGTATTCGATACCGCTTCGCCTGCCGGCAATACAGCTTGCGGGCTTAACTGAATATAACGGTGCCAATACGACGTATGGAGATCGAGGGTTTCAAAGGCCATCGCCGCGGGCAATATCCAATCCGCATACTGAGCCGTGTCCGTCAACATTTGCTCGTGCACGACCGTAAACAAATCCTCACGCCGTAGTCCCGCCAGAACCCGCCCTTGATCCGGCGCCGTCGCGGCGGGGTTGCTGTTATACACAATCAAAGCTTTAACAGGGGGATCATCCAATTGGGTTAAGGCATCTCCCAACTGTACCATATTAATCGTGCGGGGATTTCCAGGTCGCAATTCTGGGCGTGTTAATCGGTCCCAGTTAAGGGGAAAAGCATCGCCATTCCCTAGCAAGTGTCCGCCCCCCACATCCCGGTATGATCCGGTGATCACGGACAACGCAGAAATCGCCCAGACAGCTTCCCCCGCATGCTCCTGTCTTTGTACACCATACCCGGTACGCAAGAGCAAAGGATGCACGCTCGCCAGGCGCTCGCCTAAACGCTCTATGGTCGCCACAGGCACACCAGTAACCCGGGCTGTCTCATCCAAGGTCCACGGCCACGCGCGTTCGAGATAGGCGTCGAATCCTTGCGCATACTGGGCAACGAAGGATTTGTCATATTGTCCCGTGGCCACTAAATACCGACCGAGACCTAACGCTAAAGCAACATCGCTGCCAGGGTTAAGGTCGATATGGTGACCATAACGGGCGGCGGTGTCCGTGTAAAGCGGATCGACCACATAAATGTCAGCGCCTTGCGATTGCGCCTGATCTAACAAAGGAATTTCATGAACATTAGTCACAACCGGGTTGCTTCCCCACAAGAGGATTAATGCAGCCCGCCCAATGGTTTCTGGATCAGGCCCTAGCCTTTGCCCATACACCCAGCGCAAAGCCATATCCGCTGAGGCTGTACAGATCGTCCGCGCCAGTTGTGAGGCACCCAAGGCGTTAAAAAAGCGCCGATCCATGGACGCCTCGCTCAACACCCCCATGTTGCCTGAAAAACTATAAGGAAGAATGGCTTCGCCACCATATGTTTGAACGATATGCTGCATTTTTGTGCCAATCGCATCGAGGGCCTCATCCCACGAGGCACGCTGAAAATTCCCTGAGCCCTTGGGGCCAGTGCGTTTCAAGGGAAACAGCACGCGATCTTGATGGTTCAGTCGTTCAAGATAGCGATTAACTTTTAAGCAGGCAAAACCTTGCGTGATAGGATGGTCTTTCGCCCCTGTGATGCGCATAATGCGCCCGTTCACGCGTTTGACATCGAGACCACACGTGTCATAACAGTCATGCGGGCAGACTTGATGCACGACCTCGTCGTGTGGCGTGTTCACAGCCGCAACGAGGGTTGGCCCGATGGTGTCACAACGAAATGAGCCCACATCCCTGATGATTCATGGCCTGGCACTAAGCTGGCCAAACGAAATGAGCCAGGTATGGTCGGCACAAAACTCAATGTTCGCCGTTGGCCCTGGGAAATTCCTTTCGCCAACGGCGGTGTTCCTGCACCGGGAAACAGCGCTTGTGTACTTTGCGGTCCCCGCACAACCGCCAATGAATTGGCAAGCCCACTATCATTCGTAAATTCAATCACCACATGCCAGCCTTCTGGCACTGTGACCCACATCGCGCCGTTGGCCGTACCATTAAGATTAAAGCCCTGACTGGCATACCCGGCAATCACCGTCAAATCCACGGTGTGTTGTGCCGCATTGGCGTGCATCCACACACTTTGGGAATGACTTGGTGACGGTATCACCATGGCAGGAACTTTTTGCTGAGGGGGACCTGCAAAGAGTCCGCACCCTGACATCGTACCTGCCAAGGCAATCCCTGCAACTAGGAATGACCATTTTCTCACGTGCTTGTCCTCTTTCGTTTCGTAGTCCAACCTCCAACCTTATCTCCTTCATCCTATGCGTTAGCTGACAAAATGACAAGAAAACGCCGCGGACAATTCCTGGAAGTTTGGGTTGGTATTGTCTCGCTCAAATTTATTTTGCCAAAACTCTTTACAGCTTCACGCTCCTGTGATTATAATTTCACAAACGGCCAATGAATGGGAAGAGCCGGGCGGTTCTCTAGAAAGTCGGTAGGATGGAACCCGATGTGCTGCCCGAACCCGATTCCACCCAGGAGGACATCAGCGATGAGTTGATCGCGGAGCTGCGTTAAAAGCCAAAGAGCGGGCAGAATCTATCGATCTGCCAAATAGGGTGGCACCGCGGTGACTACCGTCCCTAATAATTTAGGGGCGTTTTTTGTTTTGCGTGATAAAAATAAACCCCATAATCTTAAGGAGGAATCCCCAATGATGTATCCACCACAAATTCTTTTACCAGGCCCCACCCCTGTCCCCCCTAGTGTTAACCTCGCCATGCAACAAGCTATGTCAGATCACCGTGGCGCGGTCTTTACACGGGTCAAGAATCATGTCACCGCGCAGCTTCAAGACCTCTTTAAGGTCGGAGCAGATGGAGGCGTCGCGGTAATCCCAACCACCGGCACGGGTGCGTTGGAAACCGCTGTCCAAAACTTTTTTAATCCCGGCGATCGTGTCATTGGCGTGAGCACAGGCGCCTTTGGTGAACGCTTTGTCGATATCGCCGAGAAAATGGGCGTCGAGGTGCGTCATATCCGCGTGCCCTATGGGCAAGCGTTTGACCCCCAGCATGTTATCGAAACGCTTGACGAAGAACACCACATCAAAGGGATCCTCGTGACGCATAATGAAACCTCGACGGGCGTGTTGAATCCCGTGACACAATTAGCCGAACTGCTCAAACACCACCCCAATCGCCCGTTATTAATTGTCGATAGCATCAGTGGTGTGCCATCGGTGCCTCTGACGATTGAGCAAGACGATGTGGACGTCATTGTCGCCGCATCTCAAAAAGGCTTTATGTGCCCTCCCGGTCTCGGCATCTTAGCGCTCTCAGCTCGGGCTCGTGAGCACGTGTTAAAAGACCGGCCGGGTCGGCTATTCTTTGACCTGCAACCATATTTGGCCGGGCAATTCCCCTACACTCCCGCCGTCTCATTGTGGAACGGCCTCGAAGAGGCCCTTAATCTGCTCGAACAAGAAGGCGTCGAGGCCCGTCTCGCGCGGCACCGCCTTATGGCGCAGATGACCCATGCTTTTGGTGCCGCCGCTGGCATGGAGCCCGCCGTAGACCCCGCAGTC
Source organism: Sulfobacillus thermotolerans (assembly GCA_002951815.1). Taxonomy (GTDB): domain Bacteria; phylum Bacillota; class Sulfobacillia; order Sulfobacillales; family Sulfobacillaceae; genus Sulfobacillus; species Sulfobacillus thermotolerans. Next base: position 1,671,354 of record CP019454.1, on the reverse strand, counting down.
GCGTCTCCCACCGTGACAGCCCTGCACGTTGCAGAAGGCTTTGAGCCTCAAGAATTCCGGAATCAGACAGCCGTATTAGGTCTACAAATCGCCGGTGGCATGGGTCCATGGCATCATGAAATGGTGCGTATCGGCCACGTAGGCGCGCTGATGCCCAATCAATTGTTTGAGGGACTCAGCACCCTAGCCCATCTTCTCCCCCGCGGTCTTGACGGGGTGCAGGCAGCTTGGAAAGTATGGCACGACAATCTGGCCATTCAAAAGGAGGCGTACCGATAATGACGAGGCCCCGCATCTTAATTACTGAAACCCTTGGGCAAGAAGGCATTGATCTCCTGCGCGAAGTAGCCGATGTCGATGCCTATGACCTGCTCCCCAAAGAACAGCTTCCCGAAATCATCGACAACTATGATGCCGTGATTGTGCGCAGTGCACATCGCCTCCCCCGTGAGACCCTAATCGGTCATCCTCGGCTCAAAGTCGTCGCACGGGCAGGCTCGGGTGTCGACAACGTGGATCTAAAGACTTGCACCGAACTGGGCATTGCCGTCATCAATGCCCCAGGCGCTAACGCGGTAGCGGCCGCCGAACAGGCCTTCGCACACATGCTTGCCATCTTGCGCAACGTCCACCTCGGTGATGCTCATGTTCGCAGCGGGGAGTGGAGCCGAAAGAAATTTCTAGGGGGCGAGCTCCATGAAAGGCGTTTAGGCATTATCGGATTTGGAAAGGTTGGCCGTGAAGCCGCTCGCATTGCCAATGGTTTCCGCATGAAGGTGTATGCCTATGACCCCTTTGTCGCCGATGAGATTTTTCAAGCACACAATGTTACCCGTATGGAAACCCTCGAAGAGCTTCTGCCGGTGTCCGATATCCTGACCTTGCATACCCCGAAGTCAGGACCTCAAATCGGCCTTGACTTGTTGTCCACTCTTCCCGCTGGCGCTATCGTCATCAATGTGGCGCGCGGTGGAATGATTGATGAAGAAGCCTTAGCGACCTTAATGGACACCGGTCACCTGCTTGGCGTCGGGTTGGATGTGTTCAGCCAAGAGCCGCCGCCCGCCGATTTTCCTCTATTCCGTCATCCCCGGGCGGTGTTAACGCCCCACCTTGGAGGCAGCACGCATGAAGCCATGACTGGCGTGGCCGTGATGACAGCGCAAGGGGTTATCGCCGCCTTGCAAGGGTTAACCCCCCCCAATATCGTCAACGTGCCTGTGCCCCCCTTAACCCCCGATGAGTTCGGCATGCTTGATGAGGGAGCTCGCATTGTCGGCCGCATTTTTGCCCAAATGCATCGCACCTTGCATGCGCCTATTGTTTTGAGCTTAAAAGGCCCTATTCCCAAGAATGCGTTGCCATGGCTCAAGCAAACGGTTTTGGCCGCAATTTTAAACGAACAGCTAGCCGACCGTGTGAACGCTGTCAACGCACTCGTCAAAGCTGAAGAACAAGGTCTCAAACTGCTCGTCGAAGAACGCGACGCAAACGCATTGCCGACGTTGGCACTCCGGCTCGAGGGCCATCCTGAAACCACGACCGAAGTGTCTTTAGAAAATCACGTACCCCGTCTGCGGCGCATTAATGGGGTGGCTGTTGATCTGCCATGGCCAGACATTGCCCTGATGACAGTGCATGACGATGCACCCGGCGTAGTCGGCAAAGTAGGCACCCTAGTCGGTCAGTACGGCATCAATATCGGTAATTTACATTTGGGCCGGCAGGAGAATAATCACCAAGCCCTGATGATTTTATCGCTTGACCAGACGGTTCCCGATGACCTGGTCCGGGATTTAAATCAAATTACCGATATCCACCACGTATTTGTCTTCTAGGCGCGGTTTTTAACCGATAGGCAAGCATGCCCAGCCACCCAAAAGCGCCACGGATAGAGGGCAGCCTCCTCGGCATAATTCACATTGATGCGCGGACCCGTTGCCAGCTGATTGTCTGGCAACGGGTCCTGATCGTGATACAGGCGCAAAGCCGAATGAGCCAGATGCCATCCGTATTGTCTTTTGGTAATTCCCATAGCTTGGGCCAATTTACCAGGTCCGTTGGTGAGCTCACAAAGACCTTTCCGCGGCCAAGCCAATCTGCGGCGCTGCGCCATCAGCTCTAATCCCTCCAATGGCTCCAACGCCCGAATTAAAATCGCCTCAGGCGCGCCATGCGGCCCCGACACGACGTTTAAGCAATAGTGCATGCCATAAATGAAGTAGACATACGCATGCCCCGCGTCTTCGTACATAATGCGAGTGCGCTCGGTCATCCGTCCGCCATAGCTGTGCGCCGCTTTATCCCACGGCCCTTGATACATTTCGACTTCGACAATGCGTCCAGCCGTTAGGCCTTCGGGTGTGTCATGCACCAAAACCGTTCCTAATAACGCCTTCGCTAACACGTTTGTGGGCTGTAAAAAGAATGAGACATCCACTGGTCCTCGCCAAGGAAAGGGCATCATGCGCCTCCAACGTCCATTTCATCTTCAATTCATTGTAATGACTTGCCCAAAACCATGCCAAATATTGCAACGCCAATCACAAAAAATCGTCGTGCTGCCAGCACCGCCTTACCTGTTACAATCAAAATAAGGAGGCGTTTTTTCACATGCCAAAAATGGGAACAGCGATGTCACCGCTACACGGTGGGCATTGTCCCCCTTGGTTATTCCAGAAAATGACCCGGCTTAGTGCCGCGATCATCGAAGCTGTCGCCTACGAATTTGGTACGGCCGAAGCCTTGCGGCGCATGGCAGATCCCGTTTGGTTTCAAGCCTTTGGCAGCGTTATCGGGTTTGACTGGCACTCATCGGGCCTCACGACCGTCGGCCTTGGAGCGCTCAAGGAAGGGCTCGCCGCCAAACAACATGACCTGGGACTGTTTGTTGTTGGGGGAAAAGGTAAAGCGTCGCGCAACACGCCCCAGGAAATTGAGCAGATTGGGGATGCGTTAGGCCTCCCCACTACGATTCATCCACTAACCGATGTAAGCCGCATGGTGGCGAAAGTCGATAATGCGCTTGTGCAAGATGGATATCAACTCTATCATCATGTCATGCTATTTGATAAGGCGGGCCAATGGACTGTCATCCAACAAGGCATGAACGCCGACAATCAAACGGCCCGCCGTTACCATTGGCTCAGTCAAACCGTCACGGCCTACACAGTGGAGCCGCATCATGGCATTGTGGGGCGAAGCCTACCATACGTGCTGGACTTGACTGACCACCATAACCAGGAGATACAAGGGCATTGCGTCGAATTGACGCAGCATCCCGAAGAGGTGTTATTGGCACTGCGCGAGTTGCGCCGAGAGCAAGGACAGGCCGAATTGGTCATGCCTGCCCATCACGACATTCCGTCTGCGTCATACCTCAACAAAATTTTGTACCAAATTTATGACCGCGCACCGCACAATTACGAAGATCTTCTCCGTATCCCTGGCGTCGGCGCCAGTACCATGCGCGCACTAGCCATGGTCTCCGAGGTCGTTTTCGGATCGCCCCTCACCTATCACGATCCCGTGCGCTACAGTTTTGCGCATGGCGGGAAAGACGGTATTCCCTTCCCCGTAGATCGCCAGGACTATGAGACATCGCTGGCCGTACTCGAACAAGCCATTTCTCGCGCAAAAGTCGAGGATCGAACGAAAATGGACAGCTTGCGCCGTCTCGCCCGGCTAGACATTTTAAATACCCCTGAATCGTAAAATTCGCTGGCTTGTGCTATGATTCGCCGTGTATTATTCCCTAGCATCCGCCCGTCGAATGTGCTAGGCAAGGTTGTTATGTTAAAGGAGCGATAAATTTGCGCATTTTAGTGACTGGTGGCTCAGGTTTTATCGGGCACGCCCTAGTAGCCCGCCTGATGGCGATGGGGATGGACGTGGTCGTTGCGGATTTAGTCCCATCCCGACACCCTAACGTGCAGCAAGTCGTAGGGGACCTTCTTGACCGCACTATTCTCGAACAAAGTTTAACCCCAGGGACGGACGCCGTGATCCATTTGGCTGGGTTTACCTCCGTGCTAAAGTCCATCCCCATTCCATATCAAGTCTATGAAACAAACCTGAAGATGACGGCCGACTTGCTAGAGCGTTCCCGTCAACTTGGCGTTAAGAATTTCGTATTTGCCTCGTCCAATGCCGTGGTTGGCAATGTAGGCTCTCGCCTCATCAATGAGGACATGCCTTTGCAGCCCCTAACGCCCTATGGGGCCACCAAAGCTGCCTCGGAAATGCTCATCTCGGCTTACACGGCTTCCTATGGTATTTACGGGTGTGCCGTACGTTTGACCAATGTTTATGGGACCGGGATGATGCACAAAGACAGTATGATCCCACGCCTCATGCGCGCAGCGCTGGGGCAAAGCCCTGTGCATATCTATGGAGATGGTGAGCAAGTACGCGACTATATTTACTTGGGCGACGTGGTTGAGGTCTTTGTCAACGCCCTAACCAAGAATATTACAGGCCCGTTGACGACGGGCTTTGGCCGTTCCGTCAGCGTCAACACCTTGTGTGAACTGGCCTCTGAAGCCGTCGGACGACCTATTGAGGTCGACCACATTGCCGCGATGCCTGGCGAAATGCCCGCGGTAATCGTCAATACTGCTCGTCTCAAAAGCTTAGGCATGGCGCCTCAAGTAGACTTACCTGAGGGCCTCAAAGCCGTGTGGGAAGACTTCCAAACCTTTTCGTAATCGAGACTATGCGTCATATCATCGTACGTGACATGTTGCGGCGGCGTGTAGCCCATAGCGTAAGAGCGCCTAGCACGACCACCGCAATGCCCACGCCAGAACCCCATAGCCCTATACGAACACTGCGGGGCCGATACCGAAAGATGACTTGGTATCGGCCTTTTGGTATCGCCACGGCCTGAATCACTCCTTCGGGCTCTACACGCTCTGTTTTATCGAGATGGGGCCCCGTGATGGTCGCCGTCCAACCGGGCTGATACGCTTCACTACGGATTAACGTCGTCGCCCGCGGCGCAGACACGACGACAGTATCTTGAGCTTGAAGCGTTTGGTGAACGATTTCCGCCTTGCCTGGACCTGTAAGCCACACCATGCCCTGAGTCTTTGTATTGCGGAACACCCCAAACGCCCCAATGGTACCCACAAATCGCCACTTGGGAAATGCTATCATATTCTGTAGAGGCCCCGTGATCCGGTAGGCCTTGCCCTCGGACGTTACAATCATGGCCCCATCAATCGGTCGATGACCAGGACTATGAATCGCCAGTCCGGCCATAGGTGTCGCTGGCCATGACAACGTGACGGTTTGCCCTGAGAACCGTACCTGCGGTGTCAGCCACTTTTCTTTATCAGACCCAGATACCACAAGTCCCACTCGCCAGCGTCCTTTTGACGCTGTTAAGGGCTTTACCATGTCCAAGTGCAGCGCCGTCACGTCAAGCATTTTCCCAAAAAACCATGGCTTCTCGGCGGTTGCCAAGGGCTCTGCAACGTGTGTACGGGGATGCCATGATAAAGGTACCCTCTGAATAAACGACGACGGCACCGTAAACAACGTACTAACATTCAACTGATTGATAAGGGGCAGATTCAGAACCGTAGGCGAAAACGTCGCTTGCAAATGCGCTCCGGTCGCATTGTTATAACGGCTGGATACGAGTGACCCATAGCCCTGAAAACTGGGCAGCCCCGTTAAAATATTGAGGTCAGGCTGCCCAATAGCATCAACCTGCCGGTAGTCATTCAGGTCCGGATTATACAGAGCATAACGGGTCCTTACCGGAACTTCAGCCCGGGCTTTGGCCACGAGATATCCGGTCCCCGTGGCGACAGACGGTTTGGGTACATTGAGCCAATATTGTCCTGCATCATACAATCCCAAATCCACAGCGGTAAACAGAGCCAAAATCCCAATCCGCCAACGCTCGGGCACGCGCGGCAACCCTATTATCACAGCCACCGCGGCGGCGCCCAGCAACACGCTCACGATCAAATACGGCACCATGAAGGAAAAAAGGCGCGACGTCGCCTCCCACAAGCCCCACGCAAAAACGCTGGCGAGTACCACCCCAAAGACTTTGGTCAGGCGTTGGCGGTCCGCCGCAAAAGCCGTATCACGGACGTTGTCAATCCACAAAGCAAACAGAGCCGCCAGCGCAAAATCAAGCATAAAGAGATTGCGATTTTGGGCGCGAATCCCGTTATACACGGGCACATGAAACAAGAGGTGGCTCAAGGGCGTATATTTCCCCAGCGCTAGGACAGCCCCCACAATGGCGAGCGTATAGAACATGGTCACAAGACGTCTTACCGCGGGCGGTGCCCATACAGGAAACATCCGCACTGCGGCATACAGCGGCAAAATTCCCACGTAGCTGGACACCTCGGGCAAGTTAAACCGCCCAGCATAGTACATCATCGCAAGAAAACGGTGATACCCACCTAAAATATAGGGAAAGAACAATAACACCGCATCAGCGGGAGGAACGGACATGGACCCGAAAAATTGAAAACTGGCGTGGGACCGCTGCGATAGATGAATAAAAGCCTCCCCAGGCACCCACTGAGCAGCCCCCAGCAATAAAGCAATGGCGGCGGCTACACCATATCCGGCCATCGTCGCTCCCTTGTAAGCCGTGCTGGTAACAAAAAACGCGGCCAAAATGGCAGAAAAAATTGCGCCATAAGCCATGGGTTCAGGGCTGCCGACCAAAATGACAGCCCCCGCAAACACCCCTAACGCTAACACCCACGCCCATTTCATCCGAGGCGTCGAGGCGTGGGCTATTTGATATAAGGCCACGGCCACCCAGGTCAACCATCCGACGCCTTGCAAGGTTTCGAGGTGCACCATTTGGGCGGCCATGAACCCCCCGAACGCAAAAGCCCATGACCCTAACAAACTGGCCCACACACTGCGACCGAGTACGCGCAAAAACGTGTAAAAGCCGGTGCTGGCGACCGCGTAACTAATGCCAATGGTCAACGTCCATGCCCAAGGTCCGGACAATAGCGCAAACAGCCACGTCAAAGGATATGCTGCGCCTGCATTAAATCCCGCTAAAAGCGGCGTGCCACTCCAAATATATGGATCCCACAAAGGCAAATGCCCTTCGCGGAGGATTTTACCCACCAAAATCCGCAAGGGATAGTTCTGAATGAGGTTGTCCCCGTGTAGCGTCAAAAGTCCCGGCTTAAGACTGACGGCCACTAACATAGGAAACCCTACCAAGAACGCCAAAGCCCAAATGTCTTTACGGTCCCACACACGCTGGGACCGAATGGGGCTTGAGATCATATGGCGCGGAGCCAGCTCTTGAAAATGACACGCGCATAATGGTAAGCATAGGTTAAATTATGACCTTTTTTGGTATGACCCGATGTCCGTGGATACATAGACGCCGGACGCTCAATGACTCGGTAATTTTTACGCATGGATAAAATGAGCAGTTCGGCCGCATGGTACTGATCTTCGCTTAACGACAAATCTTTAAGCACTTGCGCTTTAATAGCCCGAAATCCATTGGATGAGTCCGTAATCTTTTGCTTAATCAATATGCCAATGAGCCAGTTAAACCAATAAACTCCCAACACGCGAATCATATCATCTGTTACATAATTACCCATACGGCGTGAGCCTTGCACGTAATCGGCTTCGTCATTTAACACGGGTTCGACTAAGTCGCGCATTTCTTCGGGATCATACTGCCCGTCGGCATCGAGAGTCACGATATATTGCGCGCCATGTTCAATAGCTAGGTGATAGCCCACGCGCAACGCTGCACCCTGCCCCCGATTGACCCGTACATAAGACGCAAAATCTCCATGTTCTTTGACAATTTTATCTGTCCCGTCAGGACTCCCATCGACCACAACCAATACAGACACCGCCGTGTTATGCACCACACGGGGAATACTTTCGAGGACCTTGCCAATATTCGCCGCCTCGTAGTAAGCCGGTATGACCACGGTAATGGGATTAAATTGAACCGCCCCATAATCCTTGTCAAAGTCGTCAAACGCCTGTTCGTCTACGAGCTGGTTGATAATATTTAAAGACTTGGCGGATTTCCCATTGGCCGCACGCAAGGCTCCAAACAGCAACACCACCATCAGCACAAGCAAAATGGCGACGCCATCAATAATGGTGAGATTATGATTCCGTAAAAGACGCCCAATCGGGGCAACCAACGCCGGTTCAAACGCAATAACACCAAATACGACCGCCAAACTCCAACCAATTTTGCTGCGCCAATTCTCTAAAAATCCCATTAACCCCAACGTCATCACAAGAAAAGCTGCGAAGACCACCCGAACAGCGACCATAACCACAAACCCTCCTATTTAACTTTGGCATTCCTGTGGATCATACCCACAGCAGGACGCAAGCGCGCCAGCATATAAATGCCGCCTAGACCTGAGACGTAAAGAAGATTTAGCACATGAAACGCTAGCGCTAAAACTATAGACTCTTTCAGCGGCGTTCCTACGAGCGTTAATGCTAACATCCACCACGCTTCGGTGGTGCCAAATCCCGCCACGCCCTGCAAAGGAAAGACCATGAACAAAGAAAAAAACATCATGGCAGCTCCAATATGGAAAAACCCTACAGAATACCCCAAACCATGGGCAATCACTTGATAAAATAACGTGCTCGATATCTTCATGCCGATCGTGATTAAAGACAAGACCACCATGTCCATCCACGATAAGCGCGTCATCACCGCTTGAGCGCGAAACGTCGCGGTGATGACTTTCCCCATCCAGTGCGGCAAATGACGCTGTTCCACTCGTTGGATCAGGCGTTCCCCGTTAACCAACCGGATCAAAAGAATCACCGCAAGCATGGCGATGGCCCCTACAATAAGAGAGAACCGAACGGTTGTCCAACCATGTTGGGGCAACAGCCACAGGCTAAAGACGAAGGCGAGAATAACCGACCATCCCACGTCAAATAGCCGTCCACCCACCGCCAGCCCTAGGCTGGCGCTTCCTGGCACTCCATAGGGCTTCAAATAGAGCGGCAACAGAAGTTCCCCCACGCCCCCGGGAAACACGCTACACGTCATGGAATAAGCGGCGGTGGGCCCAAACCACTGGTACGGTCGCGCCGCCACCTCTTGGGCTGTGGCCTGCAAAGACCCTGCCATCCTGGAAAAACGCAACGTACGCAATTCGACAAACACGATCTGGCATCCAAGCGCCCACAGGAGCACCGGCCAGGACAGACGGTCCCATGCTGCCTCAATGGCATGCACAGGAATTTTGTGAAAGAACAGCACCACAGCCATTCCTGTCAACAAGAGCACAATCAGCGCCCCCAACCATTTGGAACGGCTGATCCGCACGCCTTGCTGCTTCCATGCCTGCATGCTGTTCCTCCTTTACCCTAATGTCCAATAAGGCTCAAATCCCTTGCCGATCGCACTATCCCTATCATATCTGATTCCTGCGAAAGCAAGCTGAAGCATAGCTGAACTTTCAATTTCCACAATCCAAAGGACATCGTTTGGAAGCGACAACCGATTTTTTCTCCCAAAAACCCAAAATCAAGCCATAAATTCCCCGCTCATAGTGTACCCAACCATACATTCCAAGGTCCTCCACCCGCCTTGCTCACGTTGGCATACTGCAATCATGACGTATCCATTTACGCAAACATTTTTTAGGAAACAGGTTATAATACACTCATAGCGGCGGCACGCCCGTTGTATTCTTTCAGTTGGGAGGGATACCCAATGTGGCCATCAGTTCCACAAGCATTAAATAGTCATGCCACGGTTCCCATTATAATTGTGGCAGTCGTTGTGGTCACTCTTGTCTTTGCTGTCTTCGGGAAATGGTTTCTGCGAATTACTGGATTAAGCCAGGACGAGCAACAGTAATTGCCGTCCTGGTTCCTCTTTCCCTTGGCATTGCTTCGCGAACAGTGTATATTTTTCTGAACACCTCGGTGCAATAATGGGTGTTTCGACGATGTAGCAGTCGTCTTAATACTTGGTACTGCCTATGATAGGCCGTCCGTTACCTGCCTCGTTTTTACTCTATGCTCCTCCACAGTGTGGAGAGGTTATCAATAACAAAGAAGGTGATTTCGCTGCCTCCAAAAACATTATTCGAAAAAATCTGGGAAGATCACGTTGTCATGCAAGAGCCGGGTCAACCTGCATTACTCTATATTGACCTGCACTTAGTTCACGAAGTAACCTCACCACAGGCCTTTGAAGGTCTGCGAATGCATCACCGCACGGTAAGACGGCCTGACAAAACCTTTGCGGTCATGGACCACAATGTTCCCACCACGGACCGTTCCGTGCCGGTGGCTGATCCCATTGCACGTCGGCAGATGGACTTATTGGAACAAAACTGCGTGGAAGCTGGGATTCGACTATTTAATTTACACCACCCCGATCAAGGCATCGTGCATATTATTGGACCCGAGCAAGGGTTAACGCAACCAGGTATGACGATTGTGTGCGGCGACAGCCATACTGCCACGCACGGGGCCTTTGGCGCCTTAGCTTTTGGCATTGGAACGAGCGAAGTCGAGCATGTCTTAGCAACACAATGCTTGGTACAAGCGCGTCCAAAAACCATGGCCGTGCACTTTTCGGGAAAACGCCCCTTTGGGGTGACGCCGAAAGACATGATTATGGCTCTTATCGGGCAAATCGGCACGTCTGGCGCCACTGGCTACGTCATTGAATACACAGGTGACGCGGTCCATGAACTCAGCATGGAAGAGCGCATGACGTTATGCAATATGTCTATTGAAGCAGGCGCACGAGCCGGTATGGTTTCCCCCGATGCCACAACGATCAACTACTTAAAGGGTCGCCCCTATGCACCCCAAGGCGAAGCCTTTGATGCGGCCGCGGCCCGTTGGCTGAGCTACGCTACGGATCCCGGGGCTTCTTATGATCGTACGGTGACCGTGGAACTGGACAACCTCATTCCTTTGGTGACGTGGGGGACAAGTCCCGGCATGGTGCTGCGTATTGACGAAACCATTCCCGATCCCAACACGTTTGTCGATCCGACAGAGCGCGAATCCGCTCAGTATGCACTGGAATATATGGGTCTGACACCCGGCACGCCCATCACAGATGTTACCATTGACCGCGTCTTTATTGGCTCGTGCACCAATGGCCGATTAGAGGACTTGCAACGGGCTGCCGAAGTGGTCCAAGGCCGACACGTTCATCCCCATGTACGCGCCATGGTCGTGCCCGGTTCAGGACAAGTCAAACGGCAAGCCGAACAGCTTGGACTTGATGTCATTTTCAAGGAAGCGGGATTCGAATGGCGAGAACCCGGTTGCAGTATGTGCCTGGGCATGAATCCAGACATTCTCGAACCCGGCGAACGCTGCGCCTCCACCTCTAACCGCAACTTTGAAGGACGCCAAGGCAAAGGCGGGCGAACTCATTTGGTCAGTCCCGAAATGGCCGCCGCCGCGGCGTTATTTGGCCACTTTGTGGATGTTCGCACGGTATCTAAAGAGGAGGCATCGCTATGACCCCATTACGCCAACATCGCGGTTTGGTCGCCCCCCTGCATCGGGCCAACGTTGATACGGATCAGATTATTCCCAAGCAATTTCTCAAACGGGTCGAACGCACAGGCTTTGGGGAATTTCTGTTTTTCGACTGGCGTTACCTTGAGGGCCAACCCAATCCGGATTTTGTGCTAAATCGTCCTCAATATGCAGGTGCTAGCATTTTGATTTCCGGTAGCAACTTTGGGTGCGGCTCGTCGCGGGAGCATGCTCCGTGGGCTCTAGCGGATTACGGTTTCCGCGTGATTATCGCGTCCTCCTTTGCGGACATTTTCTATAACAACTGTTTCAAAAACGGCATGTTGCCGCTCATTCTGGCCGAAGACGCGGTTACGCACTTAATGGCGCAAGCCGAAAAGGCGGAACCATTTTACCTTACGGTCGATGTCGAAAACCTAGAAATCCGGACGGATCAAGGAGAAACCTATGCATTTTCTCTTGATCCGTATCTCCAGCAAACCTTGGTCGAAGGATTAGATGATATCGGCCGCACGTTACAGCATGAAGACCTCATTGCTCAATACGAATTACAACATGGCTAATAAAAACAGGACCTCCCCCTAAAGGAGGTCCTGCTTCTTGCCTCGTAAAAAAGACCTTTACATGGCTTGCTCGTCTAGCGGTGCTGCAGGTATAACGTCCCGTCCCAGATACAACGCAAGCAAAATCGCCGCAGACCCCAAATAAAACGACCCTGTCATAGGCTCAGGCGTAATCCAAGCCGATAGCACCACGCCCAACACCGGCTGTATATAAAGAAATAACGCCATAATCGCCATAGGAATCCGAGATGCGGTCAACATCCATAGAAAATACGCCACTGCGGTGCCCAACACCGCCAAATACAAAGCCGCCCACAAAGGGGGGCCACTCCAGTGATGGGGCACCTGTGCTCCGGTGGCTAACCACAGCGGAACCGTTCCTAAGAATCCACCGGCAAACGTTGCTGCTGTGGCCTGTTGTGGCGAAAGCATACGACTCAGCGATGAAGAATACACGTTATAGATGGCAAAACACCCCAGAGCGGCCACCAGTAATCCATCACCCATCCCGTAGCCTTGAACTCCTGGGCGAGGAAAGCCGGCCACGGCCCACGCCCCCACAGCCGCCAAAGCCAACGCCCATTTGCGTGCCTTGGGTAGCCGTTCTTTCAAAAGCAGACTGGCCATTAATGCCGTCAACAAGGGTTCTAACGCGATCGAAATCGCGGCCATCGCGGGTGTAGACGCCCTTAATCCTTGCGTCTGCAGCACAAGCGGCAAAGAAAACCCAATGACCCCAAGCCCTAAGGTTCGCACAATCTTAGACGCGGTCCACGGGCGTCCTCTGAAAAGAAAAGGCGCAAACACCAAGGTTCCTGTCAAGAGTCGAAACATCGTAAGAAATGTGGCACTCGCCGCAGTTAAGGCCAGTCCCGTCGCTGGGTAGGTTCCCGCCCATATCAGATTCATCGCCAGCAACGATAATAAGTCTGGATACTGCTGCGTACGCAAGAGGTGAGCGCGCATTCCTCTTTCCCCCGGAATTCGACTTTAAGCCACGACGAGTCGAAGACCCGCAAAGGCCAACACTAGCAACACCATAATCTGAAACTTCTTAGCATCAATCCGGAAGTGCAAAATATTGCCCCCCACTAACCCTAAAGCTACGGCCGGCAGAAGCCAAGCGGAGGTCACAACGGTTTGGGCACTCAAGAGTCCTAAAGCAAAGTATAACGAGCCACGCACCACCGTGTCGGTCACGGCGATGAATTGAAAGGTTGCTCGAAATGCTCGCTTATCCATATGCCGCATTTGAAAATAAGCCACAATCGAGGGACCGCCTCCACCGTAGAGACTACCAATCACGCCCCCTAAAAATCCCAAGGGCGCCCCCCACTGCCGCGGGGCTTGCGGTAACCGTTCCGGGCGCGTAAGCGCCGCGTACAGCACATACAAAAGGATAAACACCCCGAGCAACAACGTCACACTCTGAGCCGATTCGGCTTTTAAAATCCACGCCCCTACCACTAGTCCAAGAATGGTAAAAGGCCACAACCAAGGGATTTCCTTCCACCGAATTTCCTTAAAATCGTAGGAACCAAGCGCCAACGACGCGACCCCATCCAATAGAAAAACGACCGGCACCACCTGTTTAATCGGCAGAAAAAAAATCAACAACGATACCGAAATCAGGCCGGAACCGAACCCTAACATGCCTCGAATGCCGAAGGCTGCCAGGACAATCAGAAAGGCCCACAGGTAAGGGTTGGCCGCAAAGTAACCAAAATGCATTAGAACCCTCCCATGTCTTTCAAACACGCTTAGTAAAGTAGAGATGATGAAATTTTACGCGACCAGCGAATATCTGACAAGTTGACCGAGCACCCTAAAAGCTCTACCATAACCAAAAGTTTACTTTCGCATAGAAAACAGTCATTAGCCAGAATAGCATTGGACCAGTATAGTAAGAACCGAACAAGGGCGCTGTAGAGCACTGCGTCTTGGAAGATTTTTCGAGGCGAGGATATTTTCTGGGGTTCGGGTTATCCTCACAAAGGGTAAGAAGGAGATGGAAATCATGGCGGCTCGCGTGCACCATACATCATGGCAGGACTTTTATGGACCGAATGCTGGCTATATTATTGAGCTGTATGAAAATTATCTACGCAATCCAGAATCTGTTGACCAGGCGACGCGCAATCTTTTTGCGGAATGGGGTCCGCCACCTATGGATTTGGCTGAACCCGATGCCGTGGTGGAAGGGGTGGATGAGGACACTCTCCACATCATCCGGCAAGGTACGGAATTAGCCCGTAATATTCGCGACCTGGGCCACTTGCAAGCGCACTTAAATCCGTTAGACACCTCCGTGGCCAGCTCTCCTTTGTTGCAGTTGGAAACCTATGGACTCACGGCGGAAAAACTGCAGCGCATTCCGGCACAAAGTCTGTGGCCTACATGTGGGCCTGAACTGCGCACAGGATGGGATGTGATTCAACATTTATTTTCTCTTTATACAGGTACATTAGCCTACGAATTCAGCCATGTGCATAATCCAGAAGAACGACAATGGCTGGACAACTACGTGGACTCCAACCAAGTGCGCCCTCACCTTTCGGCCGTTGAAAAGCGCGCGTTATTGCGGCGCCTCATCGCGGTAGACCAATTTGAGAAATTCTTACATCATACATTCCCCGGTCAAAAGCGATTTTCTATTGAAGGCACCGATGCGATGGTCCCGATGTTAGATCAACTAATTCACTTGTCCGCATCGACAACCACCATTCGCAATGTTGTCATCGGCATGGCCCACCGGGGCCGTCTGAACGTTTTAGCCCATATTCTAGGCAAGCCCTATGCTGATATATTTGCAGAGTTTCATAGTGCGCCCAACAAAGACCTCGTCCCCTCCGCGGGATCATCAGGCATCAATTTTGGCTGGACCGGTGATGTGAAATACCATCTGGGTGCACGTAAGGTCATGCAAGAATCGAACATGGTGGAAATGCATCTAACGCTCGCAGACAATCCCAGCCATTTGGAGTTTGTTGACCCTGTGGTAGAAGGCATGGCCCGAGCGGTTCAAGATTCTCGCGAACAGCCAGGACTGCCCGTTCAAAACCCTGACAACGCGTTAGCCGTACTCATTCACGGTGACGCCTCTTTCCCCGGAGAAGGAGTCGTCTCAGAAACCTTAAACTTATCCCGGCTGGCCGCCTACAACACAGGAGGCACAGTGCACATTATCGCGAATAACGTCATGGGATTTACCACAGAACCCGATCAAGGACGCAGTACGTTATATGCCAGCGACCTTGCCAAAGGCTTTGAAATCCCCATTGTCCATGTCAATGCGGATGACGCTGAAGCGTGTCTCGGCGTGACAAAAATGGCGCATCTTTACCGGCAGAAGTTTCATAAAGACTTTTTGATTGACCTCGTCGGGTATCGTCGATGGGGTCACAATGAGGGTGATGATCCCAGTGTGACGCAGCCATTGCTCTATGAGGCGGTTCAAGCGCATCTGGTGCCCGCGGAAGTCTATGCGCAACAACTTGAACGCGAGGGCGTTGTCACCCATCAAGCTGTTGAACAAATTATTGAAGCCATCCAAGAGGAATTTCGTTCGACATACCAAGCCCTGACACGGGGAGAAGCCGTGCTCACGAAACGAGGGGTAATGCCCGAAGATCCCATTAACCCAGAGCCAGCCCCGGTGTCTGAGGAATTGCTCAAATCGATCAATCAGGCCTTGTTGCAACGCCCGGCCGGGTTCCATGTCTACCCTAAATTGGACCGTATTTTAGCCAAACGCCAAGAAGCCTTTACCGCTCCACAAGGTGTCGATTGGGCCCTGGCGGAAACTTTGGCGATGGCTACAATCTTGGCCGAGGGGACGCCTATCCGCTTTACCGGGCAAGATTCTGAACGCGGCACCTTTAGTCAACGGCACTTAGTGCTACATGATGTAAAAACCGGGGAAAAGTATTGCCCTCTTGATCATTTGCCCCAAGCACAGGCATCGTTTCTCATTTCGAATAGCCCGTTGTCGGAAACCGCTGTGCTAGGGTTCGAATACGGCTACAGCACGCAAGCCTCTGAAGCGATGGTATTTTGGGAAGCGCAGTACGGAGACTTCGCTAATGTCGCTCAAGTACTCTTTGACCAATTTATCGGACCGGGACGTTCTAAGTGGTTGCAAACCTCGTCGTTGATTATGCTCTTACCCCATGGGTATGAAGGAATGGGGCCTGAACATTCCAGTGCCCGTCTTGAACGCTTTTTGCAACTCTCAGCGGACGAGAATTGGCGGGTAACGATTCCAACATCTGCGGCCCAGTATTTCCACTTGCTGCGCTCTCAAGCCGCTTGGATTAGTAAGCGTCCTCGTCCACTGGTCGTTATGGCTCCTAAGAGTTTGCTGCGCAATCCTCAAGCAGCTTCAGCCGCTGCGGAACTGACGCACGGGTCGTTTAAAGCCTTATGGGCCATGCCGGTCGCCAATCCTGCAGAGATCACGCGCCTTGTGCTTAGCTCTGGTAAAATTGGGATTGAAGTACGGCAAGCGGCCCAAGAGGTGGAGGGAGGCACGCCATGGTTAGCCATGGCCCGTTTAGAACAACTGTATCCCTTCCCGGCGGCCGAACTCTCGGATTTAGTGGCATCCTTGCCAAATCTTAAAGAAATCTACTGGGTGCAAGAAGAGCCGCAAAACATGGGGGCATGGACCTATGTGGCCACGACCGCCGCACCGTCTTTGCATGGCCTGTCGTTGACCTATGTCGGTCGGCCAGCTCATTCTGCGCCAGCGGAAGGTTATGCGCAACGCCATGCTGCGGAGCAACACCGTATTATTCAAGAAGCGATAAGCCGTTAGGAGGAAGACTCATGACACAGATTACGGTGCCGGAAGTCGGAGAATCCGTCACAGAAGCCACAGTGGGCGAATGGTTAAAAAAACCGGGGGACATCATCAAAGCCGGTGATGCCGTCGTAGAACTTGAAACGGATAAAGTCAATCTAGAAATCACCGCTAATGAAGATGGTGTGCTCGCCGAAATTCTCAAACCCAGCGGTGATACCGTAGTTGTGGGCGACATCTTGGCTACGGTCGCACCCGCAGGAAGCCAGCCTGCTGCACCAGCCCCGAAACCTGAGCCGACCCCAGAGGCTCCCGTAGCGTCCTCCCCAGCTCCTGCCTCTACCCCACCAGTCCGCGCCACGCCCGACGTGCGGCGCCTGGCCGATGAAAAGGGCATCGACATCAACGAGGTACCTACCAGTGGCAATAAAGGACGAGTCACCCATAGTGACGTCGAATCTTACGTTCAAGCCCAAACAATGCGGACAGCCCCCACGCCTCCCGCCGCGCCCGCTACGGAAAAGCCGTTTGTGGCGCCGACTCCGTCGACGGACACGGAATTAGTCGAAGACCGGCGCACCGAGCGCATCAAAATGTCACGGCGCCGCATCACGATTGCCAATCGATTAGTCAGTGCGCAACATACAGCGGCCATGCTGACGACGTTCAACGAAGTTGACATGAGCCGGATTTTGGATATTCGCCAAAGGCATCGCGATGCCTTTGAAAAGCGACATGGCATACGCCTTGGCTTCATGTCCTTTTTCACCAAAGCCTCCATCGGCGCGCTGAAGGCCTTTCCGCGTTTGAACGCGGAAATTGATGGCGAGGACATGCTTATCAAGCATTATTACGATATCGGCGTGGCCGTATCAACGGACAATGGGCTCGTGGTCCCCGTGGTCCGCAATGCTGATGAGCTCAACTTCGCCGCGCTAGAAAAAGAAATCGCCGCACTAGCCACGAAAGCTCGTGAAAACAAATTATCCATCGCCGACCTGCAAGGGGGAACGTTTACCATTACCAACGGCGGAACGTTTGGTTCGTTGTTGTCGACTCCCATTCTGAACGCACCCCAAGTCGCTATCCTCGGTATGCATAAAATTGAAGAGCGGCCGGTCGTCGTCAACAAAGAAATCGTCATTCGCCCCATGATGTACCTCGCCTTGTCCTATGACCACCGTATTGTAGATGGCAGCGAGGCCGTACGCTTCTTAGCCTTAATTAAGGAATTACTCGAGGATCCAGAGTCTTTGTTGCTTGAAGGTTAAATAATCCTTCATTACGAGGCCATCTATCCAGCCCGTGCCATGATTGGCACGGGCTTTTGTATCACTGCCGCATTTATTTGATTACGTCAACTATTTTGGAAGAAAGACAGCAATCGACACAATAGACGCCGCGTTTAGCGTATGATGTCGTGGGAAGATTCATGCCACCTATGTCCATGGAAGGAGATCGGAAAGATCTTGTCGTCGAACCCAGCACCGGTCCAGCACACGCCCTTACCCCGTTCTGTCGTCCGGCTCATTATTGCACAAACTTTTTCGATTTTTGGAGACGATTTTACTGAAGTCGCCATAGCGATTTTTGCTCTCGACGTCTCTCGTCATAATCCGGCGGCCCTTGGTCTGGTGTTATCCATGGTCTTTTGGCCAGGCGTTATCTGGAGCGGCGTCGTAGCCGGCTTTATCGACCGTTTGAACAAAAGGATGGTACTCATCGCTGGGGATCTTCTGCGGGCTATTTTAGTCTTGAGCATCCCTCTCATTCATTCTCTGTCATGGGCTACGGTCGCGATGTTTCTCATGTATTCGCTAGCCACGTTCTATCGTCCGGTCATCCGGTCCGTGCAACCGTCCCTCGCCGGGAATCCTGACACCAACGACCGTGCCAATGCCCAAATGGAATTGTGGTCATCGACGGCTCAAGTTATCTCATACATTGCCGCGGGATTTCTCATTTTAAAATTTGGCGTCACGTTTGGATTTGGAGTCGATGCGCTGACCTTTATGATTTCCGCCGTGGCGATTTACTCCATTCAGACCAGCCCCTCGTTTTGGGCTCCCACGACAAAAAATCAGCGTGGGACCTTTCTCCGGAGTATTGTTGAGGCCATCCAATATTACCGCAGTGCACCCACTTTGATGATTTTAACCGCCATCTCTATTGTCGCCATGATGGCGTTAGGCGGCGCAAATGTGCTCACAGCGCCTGCCATGCGATCCTTATGGCATCAGCCGACCGCCCATTACTCGTGGGCACTTGTCGCTATTGCGTTCGGCGCTATGCTCGGAAGCCGAGGCCTTCAGCGTTGGCTCCGCCCCGAGAATTACCGGCGCCTGATGCTTATCGGTTTTGCGGGAATGGCCCTGACTATGTTCGCCGTCTCTCATGTTCACGAGATTATCCTCGCCTTGTCGATTCTCTTTGTGAGTGGATTGTTGAATGTCTTTTTCAACGGTTCCATTATCACCTGGATTCAGCGCACCACACCTGAGGCCATGCGGCCGCGCGTCTTGACCCTACGGGGTCTCATTTTAGGCGTGGGAGGTGGCATCGGCGCCTTTGGCGCCGGACTAATTGCCAAAACCTTTGGGTTAGTTCCCGCCTTTACGGTCATAGGAGTTCTACTTCTTCTAGGAGTCATAGGCGCTTTACGGTTAAAATCCATTCCCCAATAAAGGCGCCTGAGTCGTCTGGTTTCAATGCACAATACGTATAAAAGGGCCCGGCCGTTGGCCGGGCCCTTTTATACGTATGTCAATGATTGCCCTTTGCAGATTATGCCGGTTCGGTCGTGTAATCCGCTTCCGCGGTTTCATCACGGCCATTTGACACATGCATGGCATTGAAAATCAGTGTCAACACGAATGTGAGTACGATATTGACAATGATAGCCCAGATACCCGCATAGCCCAAGATAACGGAATGGCCAAGATGCAACGGATATAAGGAGGTTTTAAAGGATTCGGCTGCCGCCATGCCTGTGCCCACGACCATACCCGCCAGCCATCCCAGGAATAGCGCCCAGCGATGGAACCAACGCGTATACAATCCAAACATAATCGCTGGCACCGTCTGCAAAATCCAAATGCCTCCAAGAGTCTGAAAGTAAATCGCATACTGCAAGGGAATGACGACAATAAAGAACAACGCCCCAATAATCACGATTAGGCCCACAATCTTCGCCACTTGCGCTTCGCGGTTAGGCCCATTGGCAGCCGCAAAGTATTCCCGGTAAATATTACGGGTAAACAAGTTCGCAGCTGCAATCGCCATGATAGCGGCAGGGACTAGGGCTCCAATCGCAATCGCGCCAAATGCAAAGCCTGCAAACCATGTCGGGAGCGTCTTTAAGAACAACAACGGCACGACCAAACTTGTATCCGTCGTATGAATTCCCGCAGCAATGGCCATATACCCCAAAAGGGCAATGAACGTCAGCGCCAAGGAATAAAGTGGCAATAACGCGGCGTTACGCTGAATGGTACGGCCGCTTTTGGCCCCTAATGTGCCTGTCACGGCGTGCGGGTAAAGCAACAGGGCAAAGGCCGAACCCAAAGCCAAGGTCGCAAACGCACTAAATAACTTCGGCGACAAAATTACGCTGCCTTTAGGCGGTAACGCTTGCGCCGCCACGTGGAAAATATGCCCATAACCCCCGAGTTGCATGGGAATGGCAATACAAGCGACAATGACCGTCACGTAAATCAGCAAGTCTTTAAGAATAGCGGTCAATGCTGGAGCCCGCAATCCACTGGTATATGTGTACGCCGCCAAAATAAGAAATGCCACAATCAACGGGAGGTCCTTCATGATGCCGTGCCCGGATAGGCCCATCGCCGCCAAAACAGCTTGAATACCGGTTAACTGCAGCGCAATGTATGGCATCGTGGCTAAAATCCCTGTAATCGCCACCGCCAACGCTAAGAGCGAACTATCAAAGCGTCCGCGTACAAAATCAGCCGCCGTCACGTAGTCGCGCTGTTTTGAAACACGCCACAAACGCGGCATGATAATGTACATAATCGGAAACACCACAATCGTGTAAGGCACAGCAAAAAAACCAAACGCTCCTGCTCCATACACTAAAGCTGGAACAGCAATAAAGGTATACGCCGTGTATAAATCTCCACCCAGTAAAAACCACGTCACGAACGTCCCAAAGCGACGTCCCGCTAATCCCCACTCTTCAATGAGGTCCAAGTCGCCACGGTGCCAGCGGCCCGCATAAAAGCCTAGGACGGTCACTAAAATGAACAAGATAAGAAAAACAATAAATGCCGACCAGTACATGGGACGCCCCTTTCTCTTATGTCTGTGCTATCGATTGTCAATGAAATAGACGATTCCGCTTAACAGCGAAACCAAGAAGATCCAAAGGATAAGATACCAATACATAAAAGGAAACCCCGCCAGTGTTGGCCGATAGGACGCAAAAAATGGCGGCCACAAGGTCGCAATAAACGGAATGACAAACAGCCAATACCACCCGGTTTTCGGACGTACTTGCATACCCTCACCCCCTTTCCTTTTATAACGGTGAGAGAATTGTGCCACTAAAGAGAATAAGCGTCAATGTGTGGAATTGCGACAACCGCAATTTTTTACTAAGGACAAGTTTTAGGCATATACTACAACACGTGAACCAACCAAAACGCCCCCATTCCCGCCACAATACTTAGGGCTAAGGAGCGAAATCTCCATGCGAAAATCACCGTCATCGCCATAGCAATCGGCACAGCCCCCATCAACGACCTCATGGGAAACGCCCATAATGCCGATAACAAAAGCGCCATCACCACCGCTGGAGCAAAAGCTCTGACAAATGCGTCTAACGACCGCAATACGGGAGATTGTTGGGCATGCGCACGAATCGCCCATAGCCACGGCACCACGCGCTCTGCCCATGTTCCCAAAGCCGCCAAGGTTACCACAACGGCCAATGTCATGATTCTTCTCCCTGCTTGCTCTTCCAAGAACCGTAGACGGTCACCACACTAGCCGCACTGCCCGCAGCTAACGGAACAGCCAGACTGCCCATTTGACTTATGCGCATTCCCCCATAGAAAACACTTGTCAAAACGACGACGGCAATGGCCATACGGTCCCATTGACCAGGCAACGGTGTAATCCAATGCCACAAAATAGCAATAAATAAGGCGGGCAACACAAATGCCAAAGCCTCAGAAGCGGACGGAACCTGACGCAGTATCACTGTCCCAAACAACACGCCCGCCATCGTGCCTGTCAACCATGCACTATACGCCATCGCGGTGACTTGCCCATAATGCGCCAATGATGCCTGCTTATAACGCACCAAAGCGGCGAATACCTCATCGGTCAATCCCCATCCTGTCAACAGCGGAAAAATCTTACGCGCTAACGATTGCCTCATGGTCAATGCCGGACCATAGACCGCGTGGCGCATATTGATAAGCCAGACCGTCCCCACATCAAGCCATAGCGGGGCATGCCCTGCCCATAACCCTGCCAAAGCAAATTGACTCGTTCCTGCGTAAATGAATGCCGACATCGCCAGAATTCCCCACGTGGGTATACCAAAGTGACGAGCCGCCATGCCAAACGCCATGGACGCGGGCAGATACCCTAAAACAATGGCAAGCCCTTCCGGAAGGGCTTGTGATGTGCTTTGTCGTCGATCCAAAGTCTTCAATTAAGCACCTCCCCTGCGCGCAAACACCACAACATAAGATCCCGCTCCCCATTCTGTGTGGCTTATCATACCCTCAACTAGTCGATGCCGAATTAACTGAAATCCCGCATGCGATGCCATTTCTATAAGACGCGGCCCGTCAAGCCGCTTGGGTGTTGTAACCCACTGCTTCATAAACGTGCGAGATGTCAGCACATCGTTCCAACGCCAGGCCTGGACAAAGGCCTCTAACGCCTGCCGCATTAGATCATTATCGACAACTTTCTCCTTATCCCATTGACTGAGGCGCCTTGACGCGGCGTAAAGCACGGATTCGCGAACATAGCCGCATCGTCCTTGGTAAGGATTAAGAACTGTCACGCGCACAATAAGGCGACCTTTGGGCGCCAACGCCTCTGCCAATACGTGAAAGGCGGCCTCTGTTGGCTCAAAATCCCTCACAAGAATCCACGGTACGTCTCGCACAGTATTCAAATCCGGATCCTGAACCGTGTTGACCCGCAGCCCAGGGCCCAAAATTTCTTGAGTTTCTTCTTCTAGTATCGACTCTTTTTGATTGTCCACCCATCGTCCTAAAGGCAGCACATAGTAATGCAGCAGACCGTCTTCATGAGTCGACACCACAAATGTCTGACACCGCTCATTGCTCCGGTTATCGGCCCTTATCGCATCAAGTA
Organism: Sulfobacillus thermotolerans; assembly: GCA_002951815.1. Taxonomy (GTDB): domain Bacteria; phylum Bacillota; class Sulfobacillia; order Sulfobacillales; family Sulfobacillaceae; genus Sulfobacillus; species Sulfobacillus thermotolerans. Next base: position 1,648,110 of record CP019454.1, on the reverse strand, counting down.
GGTCCCCCTCGATATCCCCCTCATAGACGTCAGGAGCATTGTGACATCGGTGTCGCGCTTTTTCCCATTGCAGCCGCAAAGGCGACGCGGGATAGAACACAAACACGACTAAGGCACAGTCCTCGTGAAGGGGACGATAAAAGTGCGGAACGTCCGCAGCAAACGATGTGCTTTGCCCTCGCTCTAACAGAAATCGGAAGTCTTCCGAACCCACTTCAGCTCGTCCACTAAGCACCACCACCGTTTCTCGCACCCCTCGCGGATGGGGCGCAGCATCCCGCGCAATTCCCGATCGCATATCCATGTGGTAGACTTCCGTCAACGGCGGACCGTAAACGGCCAGCAAGGTCGTAATGGTCCCTTCTTCAACGACCGCTCTTATCCCCTTGACCGGCTCATCCTCAATTAACGCACTAAATGGCACTCCAAGGGCGTTAGCTAATGCCCACAAGGTTTCTAATGTGGGATTTGCTAATCGACGTTCTAACTGCGAAACCGTCGCTTTGGCCACTCCCGCTCGTTTGGCTAATTCCGCACTGCTCCATTGCCGCGCGTGTCGCAACCTTTCGAGATTGTTTGCCACACTATCTAAAAATTTTTTTGTCTCCATGCGTTCATTATATCATCCTTATATCAATTTATTAATCGATAGTCGATTTCTTTTGCTTATCTCGCTATAGTTATCGCCGACTATTTGCGTTCGTTGCCCTTTACGCGAATGAGAGCAGCGCCAAAAAGCTGACCAGCCCTAACAAAAAATTTACGTCGTTGCGGTCGCGAACCGCAGCTTTTACTTGCGTTCTCGCATTAAATGGTATTTACTGGTATTGTTGGGACAAAATGTAAGGAGGATATGATGGATACCTTAACGATTGCAGAAATTGCTTCTCGGCTAGATCTCCCAGAAAGCACCGTTCGCTATTACCGAGACCGATTTAGTGCGTACGTTCCGGTTGTCGGCAAGGGACGGGGACGGCGTTATCCCGACGAGGCGGTAGAGGTTTTCCGGACGATTGCGGACGGCCTGCGCAACGGACAAACCGCCACCATGGTTGACGAAACACTCTCGCGTCTTTTTCCTCGCAATGTCAGCACCGACACCGAATTGGCACAGCAGTCTCCCTCGGCGGCCCCTCAACAGGTGGCACAAGCGATGGTCCAAGTACTCTATCAACAGTCAGAAGAAATCCAAGCCATGCGGCTGTCCTTAGAGCAGATTAAGGCAGAGCTTGATCAACATCACGCACAAGATGTCCAAGCGCTAACCGAAGCCTTTGAGTCACTCAAGTCACACTTGGATACGCAAGACACGAAAAATATGCGACTCGCGCGGGAGCGCGATCAATTCATCATGTCGCAAATGCGGGATATGATGAAATCAAGACCAGAACAGCCTAAGTCATGGTGGCAAAAATGGTGGAATAAAACCCCGCCGCAAGCCTCTGTCAATAGTTAGTAGGGAGAAACGCCCGGGAAACAAGGCCGGGCGTTTCTATGTGGGACCACACATTGACGTGTCACTGCCACTTTAGCATTATGACATCTTTCACCCTGGGCGCATCCCTTCTCATCTCGACGAGTGGGACGCTTCGGGAACAAAAAACCCCGCCAAAGCCGCTCCGGCCATCTGGGCCATCGTATCGCCCATAATCATCATCCCCTGATGACTGTGCATCGGATGCAACCACGTAACGGTAATAGCCATGCTTAACAAAGCCCCCATGACTCCCCCAGCTGTCGCACCACTCATGGAGGCCATAGCATCAAGATGTTTCGTTAAAGTAGCCCAAAACCCCAACACAGCACCTGTTGCGCCCATCAATATCACAAACAGCACCATCAAATTGGAGGTAACTTGAGACAGTGCGACTGTCGTCATGACCGCGGTTCCAAACGAGACATAAAGACTTGTTAGGCGCACATTCTTCGACATGTCACAGTTCTCCCCGTTTGCTCCAATACCTGGACTTTTAGTATTCTTACGTACGAATCTTCATGACTATGCGGAATTGACCCCACAGACTCTATTCTCTATAATTAGGTTGCCTAACAAAATAGTTGTCGGAGGCCAGCAATGCCCATCAGTGATAATCCAATCAGCCAACAACTGTTTGAAGCGTTCATGCGGGTCCGTAAGCTCAACTGGTTAAATTGGCACGGGACTGGTCCACGTCCCAGTGATGCCCGCGCCTTATTTTGCATTAAGAAAGATAGTCCAGGCGACGGCTCTGGGATACCGGTCAGCGCTATCAGTACCCAACTCCGTGTAAGCACCCCAACCGTCACTCAACTCATCAACGAAATGGAGGAACGCGGTCTGGTCGAACGCCACATCGATCAAGAAGACCGGCGGGTAAGTCGCGTCCGTCTGACATCCCATGGCGAAGAGGCTTATATTCAGGCGCGCCAAGCCGTATCCGACGCGTTTGACGGACTGATTGATTATCTTGGTCCCGAACAAAGCACCACCTTGGCGCACTTACTAGGCCAGGTGCTGGCGTATTATCACGAACACCAAAGCTTGCCCACAGGAGGAGCTCACTGATGCGTCGCATCCTTCGTTTTCTCCGTCCGTATCGTCAGTCGGTCATCTGGATACTCGTATTGCTATTTTTGCAATCGTTAACGACCTTATACCTGCCGGAATTAATGTCCAAAATTGTGGATAACGGCGTGGTCAAAGGCAACATCCCCTACATCATCCATGTCGGCGAGTTCATGATGGCCGTGACGGTGTTTAGCGTGGTGTGCTCCGTCGCAGCCGGCCTGTTATCTTCCAAAGCCTCCGCAGGCTTCGGAAAAATTGTGCGCCGCAAAGTCTTTGCTCATGTCGAAACCTTTATGCTGAAAGAGTTTGACACATTGGGCACATCGTCTCTCATCGTTCGCACCACGAATGATATTATGCAAGTTCAGCAATTCGTCAACATGCTCTTGCGCATGATGGTCATGGCCCCATTAATGGCCCTAGGCGGCATCATCATGGCCATTTACACCGATGCGCGTCTGTCCCTAATCTTATTGGTCATCATGCCCGTGTTAGGTCTTGCCATTTATGCCGTCCTTGGCCGGAGTGTTGGACTCTTTCGTGCCATGCAGGGGAAAGTTGACCAATTAAACCGCGTCTTGCGAGAACACCTGACCGGCGTACGCGTCATCCGCTCATTCCAACGAGTCCGCTACGAGGTCCATCGCTTTAACGAGGCGAATATCGAACTAACTGATATTTCCATCCATGTCTATCAGATCATGGCCGCTTTGATGCCACTGCTCATGCTGATTATCAACTTTTCGACTTTGGCGATTATCTGGTTTGGAGGCAAACTGATTAACGATAACGCCATGCAGGTCGGAAGTTTGATGGCGTTTATCCAATACGTTACACAGATAATGTTCTCGGTCATGATGGTCTCCGCCATGTTCTTCATGGTGCCTCGGGCCCAGGCATCTGCACGACGAATAAACGAAGTCTTAGATATCGAACCCACGATTCTCGATCCGGCCGTCCCCACATTGCCTACACAGTCCACGGGCGAAGTGGTGTTTGAGGATGTCAGTTTTCAATATCCTGGGGCTGAATCTATGGTGCTTTCCCATATTTCATTTACACTTCATCCCGGACAGATTACCGCGGTGATTGGCGGAACGGGCGCAGGCAAAACGACCCTTATCAACTTAATTCCCCGGTTTGACGATGTCACCCACGGACGCGTGCTGGTCGATGGCATCGATGTTCGGGATATGGATCAGCATGTCCTACGCCAAAAAATTGGCTTTGTGCCGCAAAAAGCCGTGTTGTTTTCTGGGACGATTGCCGACAACATTCGCTATGGCGACGAAGACGCATCCGATTGGGCTGTAGAGCATGCAGCTGACGTTGCCCAGGCCACAGAATTTATTGCGGAAATGCCCCAAGGGTTTGACACCATCATTTCTCAGGGCGGCGCTGATTTGTCGGGCGGGCAAAAACAACGTTTGTCCATTGCCCGGGCTCTGGTCCGCAAACCAGAAATTTATATCTTTGACGATAGCTTCTCGGCCTTAGATTTTAAAACCGATGCAAAGCTGCGACGGGCCTTGCAAAATGAGCTTGATACCTCAACGGTCCTGATTGTCGCTCAGCGGGTCAGCACCGTCATCGACGCGGACCAAATTATTGTGCTCGACGAAGGCCAACTGGTTGGCATTGGAACGCACCGCGAACTCATGGCTACATGCCCTATCTACCAAGACATTGTCCGTTCGCAACATGCTGAGGAGGTCATTGCATGAGCACTGAAGACAAACACCACCCATCCTCCCCTGCGGGGCGCGGACCCGGAATGTTTGGTGGCGGCCCTCAAGGTATGGCCATGATTGTGCAAAAACCCAAGAATTTTAAGAGCACCTTGATGCGCTTGCTGGTCTATTTCCGCCCCTATTGGTTGCGGTTACTCCTTGTTTTGATTGCGACGATTTTGGGGACTGTATTCTCCATTATCAGCCCTAAAATTATGGGAGATGCGACGACTGATCTGTTTGACGGCATCCGCCGCAAATTGCTGGGCATGCCAGGAGGCGGCGTCAACTTTCAGCAAATTGGCCATCTCGTCTGGATTCTCGGAGGACTGTATTTATTCAGCTCACTGTTTAACTATTTTCAACAATACGTGATGGCAGGTGTGGCTCAACGGGCAGTCTATGACTTGCGTAAGCAAGTCAACGAAAAGTTGACCAAATTGCCCATTAGTTATTTCGACAAGCATCCCCACGGGGAAATCATGAGCCGGTTTGTGAACGACTTCGACAACATCAGCAGCACCCTGCAGCAAAGCCTGACGCAGTTAATTCAGGCGGTCATCACCTTTCTTGGGGTGATTGTTATGATGTTGACGATCAGTCCCCTCATGACCTTAACGGTTGTCATTACCCTGCCGCTTAGCATTTATGTCACGAGAACCATTGCCGTAAGGTCCCAAGCATACTTTTTAAGTCGGCAGCGCCGACTCGGTGAGCTCAATGGCCACATTGAAGAGATGTACACCGGACACCTCATCGTCAAGGCTTACGGCAATGAAGACAAGGCGTTGACCAAATTTGACGAAATCAATGAGCGCTTATATGACGCGTCATGGAAAGCCCAGTTCATCACCGGCATTATCATGCCGCTCATGAACTTTATTGGCAATATTGGTTACGTGCTTGTCAGCGTCATTGGGGGCATTCTTGTCATTCGCCGTCGTATTCAGATTGGAGATATCCTGGCGTTCATTCAATATGCGCGCCAATTTACGCAGCCCATTACCCAACTCTCCAGTATCTCCAACGTAATCCAATCGACTATCGCCTCCTCTGAACGCGTGTTTGAAATTCTTGATGAACCTGAACAAGTAGACGATGTTCAGGATACGGAGGTCCTTACGCACCCCCGGGGGCACATTCAATTTGAGCACGTGAGTTTCCGCTATCAGCCTGACACCCCATTGATAGAGGATATGAACCTCGAGGTGCGCCCTGGCGAAACGGTGGCCATTGTTGGCCCGACCGGGGCTGGTAAGACCACACTGGTCAACCTGATGATGCGCTTCTATGAACTGACCAGCGGCCGCATTCTCATCGACGGCATCGATATCACACAGATATCACGTGATCAGTTGCATCACTTATTTGGCATGGTCTTGCAAGACACGTGGCTATTCAACGGCACAATTCGCGACAACATTGGTTACGGACGCGAAGGGGCTACGGATGCTGAGATTGTCGAAGCTGCCAAAGCTGCGCAGGCCGACCACTTTATTCGCACGCTCCCCGAAGGATATGATACGGTGCTTAACGAGGAAGCCTCTAATATTTCACAAGGCCAAAAGCAACTGTTGACGATCGCTCGCGCCATTTTAGCCGATCCAGCCATTCTCATTTTGGACGAAGCGACTAGCAGTGTCGACACGCGGACCGAAATCCTGATTCAACAGGCCATGGATCACCTGATGCAAGGACGGACCAGTTTTGTTATCGCACACCGTCTCTCCACAATCCAAGACGCAGACGTGATCTTAGTGATGAATCATGGCAAAGTCGTGGAGCAAGGCACGCACGAGCAGTTGTTGGCCTTAAAGGGATTTTATGCAGAACTCTATAACAGCCAATTCAAACCAAGCAGTTCGGTTGCCGTTTAACACCAATTCCATCGCCACGTTCTGTATCTCAAGAATGTGGCGATGCTTTTGAGGATAGCGGCAGTCAGCATCCCTGTTCTCTTATAGGTACCGTTTACCGTGGAAGATTCGTACTAACAGCAGGAAAGACATGCTTAAAGCGCAGGTTCCCACTGGGTCTGTGTTTCAAGGGGGTCAGAAGAGCCATGACGAATGTACGCGTTGTTATTGGGGCGGCAACCGCCCATCCGCTTAATGGCATGTTATCCATTCCTGACCCGACAAATGGGCCATATCCAGCAGTTGTATTGGTTCACGGCTCTGGTCCGAGCAATATGGATGAGAAAGTCGGAAACAATTATCCGTTTCGAGACCTCGCAGAAGGTTTGTCGGCAAAAGGCATTGCGGTCTTACGTTATGACAAAAGAACCTTCGTATACGGAAAACAAATGAAAGCTGACGTTAATATCTCCGTGCGGGAAGAAACCATCGAAGATGCCATCTTGGCGGCTCAATTATTGCGCAACGATACACGGATCGATCCACACAAGGTGTTTATCATTGGTCACAGTTTAGGCGGAATGTTAGCTCCTCGAATCGACGCAGAAGGCGGGCAATTCGCGGGGATCATCATCATGGCCGGTTCGCCACGCAAACTTGAAGAAATCCTGATGGATCAAAATAATGAGGTTCTGCACTCGCTTAATCGTTTCTTGAAAGGGATCGCAAACAAACAGATTGCCGCATTGTCTGCTAAGTTTGGAAAAATCTATAGCCTCAGCGACGACGAGGCGAAATTGATGAAGTTGTTCGGAAAATATACAAGGGCCTTTTACTTTAAAGAAATGGGAGAACATCCATCCTCTGACTACCTTAAAGCATTAGACAAACCTGTGCTGATTTTGCAAGGTAACAAAGATTTTCATCTATCCATTGAAAAGGACTTCGGGGGTTATCGAACTCTACTGTGCGATAAACCCAATGTCACATTCAAGCTCTACCCAAACCTAAATCATCTGTTCATGCCGACTATTTGTGGAGAGATTCGCAAAGCAAAAAAGGAGTACCGCATTGCACAACATGTCGATGAACAAGTCATACAGGACATTGCAAACTGGATTCATACTGTTTGCCATGACAAGACAACCTTATGGAACCCCTAATGATCAGGCATTTCAAAGGGACAAAGTTGGCTCTACCAATAAAGGAGGACGGCTCCGAAAATATAGAGCAATGAGCCTATTGGTATGACTGCCTCTCCTTTAGCTTCCAAGGAACTCGACGCCCTGCTGCATGTGCACAATCCGTAATTCCCTAAATTTAGGAACGCCGCCCCATGGTCGCCAAACCGATTTCCACTTCACGGGCTCGACGAAGACGTTCTAGGGCATCCCGTTTAGCCTGAGCAGCTGATTCCTGATTTATGGGTATAAGGTCGCATGCGTCAACGACCCCGTCCTAAAGGACGGAGCTTGCAGGTATCTCCGAGAGAGATCCTGCGTGCGGCTGGTTGACAGCCGCCCTACGGGCAATGTTGCCCGCAGCGATGGTGTCGGCAGGCCCAGCGAAGCCACAGCCAATACACCGAAAGGAGGCTTGGGTTGGACGATTGTGGGGATCAATCAATCCACAGGCGGGACACGTCCGCGAGGTATTGCGCGGATCGACCAAGACGACGGGCACGCCCGCCAGTTTCGCCTTGTAGGTGATAAACGTGCGCAATTGGTGGAATGCCCCAACTATGTTGGCGAGGCCGCTGAGCCTTTTTAACCGTGATCCGGTCACGGATGCCCGTCAAATCTTCCAAGGCAATGCCGCGACTCGTGTCTTTGGCTTTCGTCACCAACCGTTTGGCAATGCGGTGGTTTTCGTTCGTCGCCAGTCGTTGTTCCTTGCGGCGACGTTTCTTGAGCAGACGCTTAGCCGATTTCGTGCCCTTCTTTTGCAACCGTTGGCGCAGATTGGCGTGGCGTTTACGGAGGCCGTTCAGGGGGCTCCCCGAGTAAGTGTGCCCGTCCGAATCGGCGGCGATGTTGACGATCACGAGATCGACGCCCAACCAGTCATCGGGCTGCAACGGCGGCGGTTCGGGCACATCCACGACAACAGCCAAATAGAACTGGCCATCGCGGTAGATCAGATCCGCTTGTCCCCGAACGCGGCGCAAGCGTTGGACGTGGTAGGACCCCATGACGACGGGCACCATAATGCGCCCCGCCAACGTCAAGATCGACACGCGATCCAACCCCTTCCACGACAGCAGACGATCATCGTACACGATGGCTCTATACGGGCGAAAAGTCGGCTGAATCGACTTGTCCCGCTTGTACGATTCGACGACTTTCCCGATGGCAGGCACGGCCATTTGCGCCGATAGGCCAAAGCGCTCGCGGACTTCACGGTACATCAGATGGTGCAACTTCACTTGACTCGCGGTGTGTTCGCGAAAAGCGATGTTCGCAATCGCGTTACAGGCTGCGTTAAAGCGTTCCATCGTGCCCAACAGCGATTGGGCTTGGGTGGTATTCGGTTGGAGGTGGACCGTCAATGTCAGTTGCATAGATATATTACGGAGGAAATACGTCCATACGTCAATCCGAAAGGAGGACACGGCGCTCCTCTCCGCCCTGAAGGACGGAGAGGAGCGCCGTAACTATTTGATGAACTCCTTTGAGCTCGATTGATATCATCGTATTGATTGCGCTCCCCTAACACTGTCGCGCCGAATAGCGGTTGTCCTTTACCTCAAACTGCGATACCATTCTGACATACACTCATCCCGAGGAGATGCTATGGGCCGCTGGTCACTCACATGGGAGCGCATACGCCGGACAGGATTATCTCATTGGCGGTTATTGACAATGCAAGTCCGATGGCGCCAGCGCAATCCCCACAATCTCACATTACCGGTCAATGTCTTTCCGATCGATCGGGTTACCGTTGGACATCATACCTATGGTCCACTGCAAATTCATACGTGGGGCGATCCATCCGAACACCTGACTATTGGCCACTATGTCTCCATTGCTCGTGGAGTGCAGTTTGTGCTGGGTGGTAATCATGATTACCACCGGCTATCCACATATCCGATGGAAACCATGGTACTTCATCAAAGGCCCTTCGAAGCCTTAACGAAGGGCCCCATTGAAGTGGCCGATGATGTCTGGCTAGGGATGGACGCCATGATCCTCTCCGGGGTCTCCATTGGTCAAGGGGCTGTCGTCGCCGCGCGCAGCGTCGTCACCCACAGTATTCCTCCCTATGCTATTGTCGCCGGCAATCCCGCTCGAATTCTGCGGTACCGATTCCCTGATCACGTTATCGCGACGCTTTTGAACATTGACTACAGCCAGTTGGATGAGGCCACGGTCCGCGATTACGCAGCTCTTTTTACCACCGCCGTCACGGACGATCTGATTTCAATGCTAGAGCACTTGCCGCGAAAAACACTGCCGTCCCGCTAACGCCTTATCCTAGCTTCCGGAATTCCATAAGAGCTTGTACCCGAATAATCATCACGCAAGTGGCCTCGCCATCCCGTCCATCCTACCAGATACGGACAATACCCTAGGTTAACGACGCTATTCTTTTGTCTAGTAGATTTTCCACCGAAAGGCTTCTATATCGTTAAAAAGCACGACATACCTTCCCCACAAGAAATAATCACCTCAATCCGAAACGTTGAAGGTATCGCGGTCACCTGTCCATGGCTGTTCGGATATTATAAGAGCATCCAGTTCGCCTTAAGGTCTTGTCATTACATGGGGAGGACTACTATTTCATGCATACACGAGCTCAACACATCACCCAAGCACTAGCGTGGGAAATCGCCGCAATCCTATGGATGGTGGTTGAGGCCATCTTATCTCTCGAGGCAGGTTATAGAGCCCATTCGCTGGCGCTCACGGGTTTTGGTGCGGATAGTCTGATTGAACTCGTATCGGCCAGTCTCCTCGTCTGGCGATTACGGATCGAAGCCCGTGGCGCTGACGACCATGCTGTGGACCATGCGGAAGCCAAAGCCGCGCGATGGACCGTTGGGTTCTTAGGGCTGCTCTTGCTCTATTTAATCGGTGGGGCCCTCTGGGCGCTGGTCACGTCAAGCACTGTACGTCCAAGTCCTTTGGGAATTATCGTGATGATCATTTCTAGCCTCCTCATGGTGCTATTTGCCCGCCAAAAAATGAAATTGGGGATCGCGTTAAAGAGCGCCGCACTAAAGGCGGATGCCACAGAAAGTTGGACCTGTGCGTATATGGCGTGGGCGGGATTAGGTGGTACACTGGGAGTATGGGCCTTAAGGTGGACATGGATGGACCCTGTGTCCACTCTCGCCATTGCCTATTGGGTGGCCCGAGAAGCCTGGGATGCCTTCGAAGAAGTGCGAGAAACGGCGGACTCAGCACGTCAATAGAGCCGATATGTTCCCTACCCAATTTCGCCCGTTTTGGCAACGATCCTCCCTATCGATAACATGGTCGCCATCAAGGAGGTAGATTCTCGATGCTCACCGTCTATGGGGCGACGATCGTCACGCTTATGATGGTTTTTTACGCGTTGGAGACCCGTTCCCCGTGGTTTACATTAGGATTCGCTATCTCGTGTTGGGGATCGGCAAGTTATGGGTTTTTGGCCGGAACATGGCCCTTTGGAATTGTGGAAACCGTATGGGGCGTCATCGCGCTGCGCAAGTGGTATAAGTTGTATCGCGCTGCCCGCCCATAAATTGCCGAAACAAAGGGGGGCGGGCATTCCAACGTTGCTGGGCATCAGACGCGGTTAGCAACATCTTAACATCGACTCTCCCACTGATAGGTCTGATCGATGACCCGGTTGGATGGAGTACTTTGCATCATATGCTGAAAAATCGTATGGATTGCGCCGCGCCATGAGATACCTCCTTCATTGACGTCTCTTCCCTGTAATGAAAAACACGAGCGCATTCAGATTTTTTAACCCGAATGCACCCGTGCTTATAGGAACCAACTGATTTTACTCCGGATGGAACGTATTTTGCGTCGAGGCAATCTGCTTTTTTGCCGCTACACGGCAATACAACTCATTCCACCGTCACGGATTTGGCCAAATTGCGTGGCTGATCCACGTCTTCTCCACGTGCTACCGCCGTATAATAGGCGAGCAGCTGCAAAGGAATGGCCGCCAGAACCGGTGATAATTCGGGCAGATCGACCGCCACATCAATACGGTGATCAATGGGCAACCCCACGGGCAGCGAACTGTCCACTATGCCCCAGACTTCGGCCCCACGCGCCTTGACCTCGAGAATATTAGAGACGGTCTTGTCCGCTACATCCCTTTCCGTCATGATGACGACGACCGGGGTATTCTCTTCAATTAAGGCCAGCGTACCATGTTTCAGTTCTCCTGCGGGATACGCCTCGGCATGGAGATACGAAATCTCTTTAATTTTCAACTGCCCTTCCATAGCCAACGCATAATCCCGTCCACGGCCGATATAAAAGACATCATGGCCACTAGCCAGACGCTCCGCCATATCTTTGACAGGTTCCATGACGTCCAAGACCTGATGCCCTAACAAGGGCAGTTGCAACAAGCCGCGCACTAAGTCCGGTCGCGGATGGCCATGGATATCTGCGAGCGCCAGCGCAATCAGAGTCAATACAAGGATCTGAGTCGTGTAGGCTTTGGTCGACGCGACCGCAATTTCTGGCCCCGCTAACGTATAGGCGACCGCATCAGATTCACGTGCCGCGGTTGATCCTACTGTATTGGTAATACTAAACGTAAAGTGGCCAAGTTCCCGGGCCAGCCGCAAACACGCCAAAGTATCGGCGGTCTCGCCGGATTGCGAAATGGCAATGACCATGGTATCCGGCTCCATAACGGGATGGGCATAACGAAACTCGGAGGCCACGTCCACATTGACCGGAATTCGGGCTAAGCTCTCGATAAGACTCTTACCAATCAGCCCAGCATGATAGGCGGTGCCAGCCGCAATGATTTGAATGTGCTTCACGCGCTGCAGATACTCCGGAGTAAGACCGATTTGTTCCGGCACTACCCGGTCCCCCTGAATGCGCCCTAACAAACAATCGCTCCAAACATCTGGCTGTTCCATAATCTCTTTTAGCATAAAATGAGGATAGCCCCCGCGCTCCGCTTGGCGGATGTCCCAATCGACCGTCATAATCGGCCGTTCGACCGTTTCCCCAGCCAAATTCATAATCCGCACCGTATGCGGCGTGACAACCGCCATATCCCCATTTTCCAAGACTTGTGCTTGACGGGTGGCCGACAAAAACGCACTGAAGTCCGACGCCAAATAATTTTCTCCATCGCCCAACCCAATAATCAAAGGGCTGGTGCGACGGACCGCGATAATCCGGTCAGGTTGACGAGATGATATCGCTAAAAATGCGTATGCCCCTATAAGTCGCTTTTCGGCGGTCCGCACTGCCCCTTCGAGATCATGGGCTCCCCCATACTCTTCCAGCAAATGGGGAATGACTTCCGTATCCGTATCGGATAGAAAATGGTGCCCTAATGCGATGAGTTCCGCACGCAGTTCTTGGAAGTTTTCAATGATACCGTTGTGAACGGTGGCAATTTCTCCATGACAATCCGTATGAGGATGGGCATTAATATCCGTGGGACGGCCGTGCGTCGCCCACCTGGTATGTCCGATGCCACAAGGAACCCCCGACGGCATGGCGCCCAACAATTCCCCCAATGCAGCGAGCTTGCCGCGCGCCTTTTGTATCCCAATACCTCCTTGCGCGGCCAAAGCAATCCCCGCCGAATCATATCCGCGATATTCCAACCGTTTAAGCCCAGAAAAAATAAATGGGAGGGCATCATTCTGTTCTCCCACAAACCCAACAATTCCACACATTGATCGATCGCCTCCATATTCAGGAGCCGGTCCCGGCCACACGTGTTTGTGCTATCCTTGCGGATAGCCTTTGTTCGTGATTTGACGACTGCCGGGGAGCCGGAGGTCACCCGCCGAGAAATTCGAGATCCCTCACCTCGTCAACCTTCTGCCTTATGGCAAAAGGTCCTGGCGCTCACGGGCATAGTGACATTATGCCTTGGCCGACTCCAAAGCACTCTGCACGACCGACGTTAGACGGTCCGCCCAAAGTTCAATTTCCGCAAGATCACGGCCTTCAATCATTATACGCAAGAGGGGTTCTGTGCCTGATGGCCGAATAAATACTCGACCCTCGCGTCCCAAGCTTTGCTCCGCAGCTTGAACGAGAGACAAGAGCCCGGGTATACTCTCCCAGGATGCTGTCTCTTTGTCAATGTGCACATTGCGTAAAATCTGCGGATAACGCTCCACAGGACGTACCATGTCTGCCAAAGGCTGACCCCTGCGGCGCACTTCCGCCAATAACGCCAAAGCCGTAAGCAACCCATCGCCCGTGGCTGCATATTCGGACAAAATGACATGCCCGGACTGTTCGCCTCCAATTGACGCCCCGATCTCGCGCATCCGGTCCGCCACCCACCGGTCCCCTACCGGCGTCCGCTCAAGAATAATCCCTTCTTGTTCAAGAGCCCGCTCTAGTCCTAAATTAGACATAACGGTGGCCACGACGGTATTGCGCGCAAGCTGGTTTTGGGCCTTGAGACCGGTCGCCAGCACATACAATATTTCATCGCCATCGATAATGTGCCCGGTATGATCCACCACAATCAGCCGGTCAGCGTCCCCGTCAAATGCTAATCCGAGATCCCAATGCTGGGCCAATACCTGCTGACGCAAGCTCTGCGGATCCGTCGCCCCACAACGCACATTGATTAAATGGCCTTCGGGTTCGGCAAACAAGGCATGCACATGCACTCCCATGCTGGATAAAACTTTTTCTGCGGTTGCTATAGCAGCCCCATGTGCTAAATCGATGCCAACATGCAAATCCGGCATCATCCCTGCAAACAAAGACTCCAAGTACCGGTGGTAATGCGCCACAGCCGTCTCCTCATAGTGGAAAAGACGTCCGACCTTATGGGCCTGACCTAAGGCAAACTCTTGAGATAGTACCGTGCGCTCTACCTTATCTTCTTGTTGCACGGGCCACTTTCTTCCCATATGGTCTAAAAGCTTAATGCCGTTGTATTGCGGAGGATTATGAGACGCCGAAATCATCACCCCCGCCTGCGCCCCCATTTTCCCAATAAGATACGCTAAAGCGGGCGTCGGCAAGATCCCCACCAGCACTACGTCGACCCCGGACGACAAAAATCCGGCGGTCAACGCCGCTTCCAACATGGGTCCCGAAACCCTCGTATCGCGGCCAATCAAGACCTTTGAGCCAGGAGACAACTGGCTTGCCGCTGCTTGCGCAATCTCCATAGCTAAGCGACCCGTGAGTTCTTCATTGGCAACCCCACGGGCCCCATCTGTTCCAAACAATGACATCGGCTACATTCCCTTCAGGCTTGTGTCCTAAACTCTTGCTTTCTAGTGTATTATCCAGCCCTCGTGATGGTGACGTGGACATTGACGTCTTGCGTCGTCACACCACTCACTCCTGTAGGAAAGGCCAAGGGCACGGCAGACGACACGGACGCGCTATCGTTAGAGACCGAGATTGGCACCGTATAGATCACGGATATTTGAGACAAAGCAGACTTGCTCCCCGTAATGACGACGGATGCGGGATGCACCGCAATGGTCGACACGGCATAGCCGTGAGCGGGATAGCCCGATATTTTAGCAACAACCCCTACGGTTTTTTCGGGAGGCCGCTTTTTGATGGAGGCCTGTGCCGTAACCATGGTTGGCGAGACCTGTACGTTGGACACTAATCGGTCTTCACTATTTAACGGCATCAAAATCACTTGTTCTTGAAAACTGCTTGTACGTCCGCCCACCGGCATATCAGCGACCAACTCTTTAATCTTGTCCAAATCAGACATAGGGCCTGATACCACCGCCGTTTGCGTATTCGTCGCCAGTTGGGTCAATTCGTAACCAGGAGCGGGCGTCCCCACCGCTTTCAACGTCACATTCATATGTCTAGCCCCCATTTGGTCAATCACGACAGTAACGTGATTGGGAACGACATTGACGAAACTCGTGCCCGCGGGCACTGACACACGGACAGGCAATGAATAAGTCCCACTGGCTGTAATATTTTTCATATCGACAAACGCAGAAAATGATTGGGGATTAATTTTAGCCACCGTGGCAATCGGCCCCTTAACCTGAACCGACACCGATTTATAGTTCATGGACATCACCGTCAGATCGGCCTTCGAGGGGGGATTATATTCCACAGGCACCGGGCCAATAGACCGATCGCCCACGACATGAGAATTGGTGGACGTCACTTGAAACCAAAGAAACAGCGCGACCACCACCGATAGGATTTTCAAAATGGTGTTGTTTTCTAGAAGCCGGTCCATCATGAATTCACGCCCCTCCGCCAAATTTTCAAGGACGTATGAGGTTTGGCAATCAGTAATCGTGTCAGCATTTCGCGTAAGGCGCGATCTTCCAACCGGCGGTACAATTGCCCTTCTAGCGCCACAGAAATCCAACCGGTCTCTTCAGAGACAGCCACCACCACGGCATCAGACTGCTCGCTGATGCCAATGGCCGCACGGTGACGACTTCCCAATTCACTACCAGGTTGCGCACTGTCCGTAAGAGGCAAAAATGCTGCGGCGGCAATCACCCGGTCACCACGGATAATACAAGCCCCATCATGTAGTGGCGTATTCGGCACAAAAATGTTTTCTAAAAGGGGAGCAGACACCAACGCGTCGATCGAGGTCCCGGTCGCCGCATATTCGTTAAGTCCTGTCGTGCGCTCCCAGACAAATAGGGCCCCCGTTCGGTTTCGTGAGAGATGGTCGCACGCCCGGGCTAATTCGTCAATCGCATGAGCGATATCCGCTTCTTCGTGCAAGAGAATGCCTTCAGAAAAAAATCGTCCTTGTCCGATGTGCTCCAATGCCCGGCGCAACTCCGGCTGAAAGATAATCGGGATCGCCACCACCAACATGACCTGAATTTCTTGCAGCAGAAAGTGGGTGGTATAAAGATGGAGCCAACTGGACACAGGAACGGCCACTAAAAGAATAATAATACCCTTAATCAGCTGAACCGCTCGCGTACCCCGAATTAACAAAAAGAATCGATAGAGACCGTAAGCGACGATCGAAATATCCACTACGGACAGGAGCCATGACGACCACGACATATTCTGGACAAATGACAACACCGGTTCCACCCCGCTTACCAGACCCCAAATATCTATCCATCCTATTTAGCGTACCATATTCTTAGCCCAACACCATGCATCTTAGGCTAATACCAATTTTCGGATTCACATCGTAGCAGCCTATGATAGACTAGCCGCGAGGGGGAAAAAATTTGACGCCGAATTCGCCGGGCTACCAACGCGCCCTACCATCTGAGGGCTTAAGCGCTTTCACCGTGGCACGCCGCATCTACCGCGTCGTCAGCCTCTTCGTGAGCATCGTGCTCCGAATCAGTTGGGCGGCCGTGTTTCAAAAAAACCGCCCCGACACCGCGGAAAAAGAAGCGTTTTGGAACGACCTCTATACGCGCGAAGCCATTAAATTTCGCCAAACGGCCGAACAGCAAGGAGGGTTGTTAATTAAGGTTGGGCAATTTCTCTCGAGCCGCGTCGATTTGTTACCCCAGCCGTTCATTGAACAGTTGCAAGCCCTCCAAGACAACGTCAAATCAGCCCCTTGGGCTGAGGTCCGCCCTATTTTAGAACAAGAATTAGGGCCCTTGCATGAATCCTTTCTCATTTTTGACGAAGTCCCCTTGGCCGCAGCATCACTAGGGCAAGTCTACCGCGCCGTACTTCCTGACGGCACCCCGGTTGCCGTCAAGGTCCAACGTCCTTATATTGACGGTACCGTTCAAGCGGACCTCAAAGCCTTGACGATCGTGGTCACATTAGCGACCCGCTTTACCCGCTTTGGGCGTGCCTTTGACCTGTATACAGTGCTCCGCGAATTTCGGCGGGTTGTCATCGAAGAACTTAACTATCAACAGGAATTACAAAATACCGAACTGATCCGCGAAGACATTAGACACCTGCCATGGGTCATTGTGCCCAAAACCTATCCTGAGCTCTCGACGACAAGAGTGCTCACCATGGAATATTGTGACGGTATTAAAATCAACCAACGGGATGAGCTTCTCGCCCAAGGGCTGAACCCCACCACGATCGCGGAACATGCCATTCACCTCTATTTACATATGGTCATGGAGTCGGGTATCTTTCACGCGGACCCCCACCCAGGCAATTTGTTGGTAGCCCGCAATGGGGACCTGGTCCTTTTGGATTATGGCATGATTGGGATTTTGGACGTCCCCACCCGCAAGCAACTGCGACGACTGTTTGTTGCCGTATCCAAACGCGATCCGTCGGAACTCGCTGCCAGCATGGAAGCCTTAGGAATGGTCCGCCCCGAAGCCGATAGTGTTCAGCTCCGCAGGCAAATTCAATATCTCCTCGACCGCTATTATGCGGAAACATTAGATGAACTGACATCGTTAGATTTAGTCGCCCTTTTGCGGGACTTTGAAAATCTCCTGCGTACCCAGCCGATTCAAGTGCCAGGACACTTTGCCTTTTTAGGCCGGGCCATTGCCATCTTGGTCGGTTTAGCGGAAGGCTTGGATCCGGATATCAACCTCGTCACATTGTTTGCCCCCTATGCCAAACGCTTCGTCACAGAAGACCAAGGCGGTAGCCTAGGTTTTGTCAAGCGGACCGCCACGCACTTTGTCACTACCTTAGCCGACCTCCCCGATTTATCGCACCGCGTGTTAAAACAAGTCGAGAACGGAGAAGTAGAAGCCCAAGTCGAATGGAAAAAAGGTGCGTACCATTTGCGGCAATTAAACCGCACGTTACAAGGCGTCATTCAAGCCCTGTATGTGGTGGGTTTTACGCTAACAGCCAGTGTCCTTGTGATCTATCACCATCCCCTACTAGGTGACACGTTCTATGGGTTCGCAGTGCTAGCGTTCCTTTATGGATCCGTCCGGCGATGGCGTTAATTCAAATTGGCATAAATGCGCAAACGCGGGGCATTCTAACAGCCTAAACTGCTGTTAGAGGGGCTGACAATTGGTGTTTTGGCAGATCTTTGGGGCAACCCTTTTCGCATTGAGTTTGTTCAGCATTGCCGTTGCGTTGTTAATGCCGTATTTGGAAATGTCTCTGTTCAATGCCTTGTCCGATCGATTTCTCAAAAAGGCGCTCACGACGCGCTACATGACCAGCCTAACCTCTGCCTGGTCCCTCATGCGCCGCGCCAATCCCCAGATTTTTATTGAAAACTCGCTACGCGCCACGCAAGATACCGCCATTGGACGTCCCATGGGAACACCCCTAACGTTTTCGCATTGGGAACAGTTGGTGTTTAATCCCGCCCAAATTGCGCGCATGCCCACCCGTAGGCGAGAAGATGTATCGCTTCACACTATCATTGGGCCCAAATCGCAACATCCTTTGACAACCGATATTCCCTTATTAATTGCTGGTATGAGCTACGGGGGCGCTTTATCCCTCAAAACTAAAATCGCTCTGGCCATGGGTGCCAATGCGGCGGGCACGGCTACCAATACCGGCGAAGCCTACCTGCCAGAAGAACGCGACACAGCCAAACGCCTCATTGTCCAATATCATCGCGGTACGTGGCCTCTCTCCGCGCAAAACCATCCGGAATATCTTGATACCGCCGATGCCATTGAAATTCAAATTGGCCAAGGCGCTCAAGCGGGAGCAGCGATGGCTACGAATTCCGTCGACAAAGAGATGCAAAAATACTTTGGACTCAAAGACGGCGACCGCGCCGTCGTGGCTGCCCGTCTACGGGGCGTCGAGTCGCCAAAGGATTTTGTGCAGTTGGTGCAAAAACTCAAGGGTCGCCACGGAGTGCCTGTTGGCGTGAAACTAGCGCCGTCTGGGTGGTTGGAAGATGATTTGGAAGTGTTATTAGAGGCGTCTGTGGACTTTCTCGTACTCGACGGAGGAGAAGGGGGAACCCATAGCGGTCCCCCCATTTTACAAGATGACTTTGGCCTGCCAACCATGGCGGCTATCTCTGAGGCCGACGCATATCTCAAATCACAAGGAGTTCGCGATAAGATCTCCATTATTGCAGCAGGCGGCCTCCGCAGCCCCGGAGACTATCTTAAGGCCATGGCCATCGGCGCTGACGCCGTCTATATAGGCTATGCAGCCTTAATGGCGCTGTCGGCCGCCGAGGCGGTCAAAGTCCTACCGTTTGCGCCACCTGAAGACTTGTTGTACCACAAAGGCCAGCATCAACACGAGCTCGATGTGGACCGTGCGGCCAACCATCTGGCGCATTTCCTACGCTCTTCTTGCGACGAAATGCGCTATGGGGTTCAGGCCTTAGGTAAAACCGACGTTCACGATGTCAACCGGCACGACCTGGTAGCCCTAGATCCGTGGACCGCCCAAATGGCGAAAGTCCGCAGTATTGTCCGTCCATGGCTTGGCCAACCAGGCATTTTTCCGGAGCCTCCATCATTTCAGTTCCGCCACGACGTACCGCCTGATGTTCAATAAAACGCGTGGCTTATTCTGCCGCGGGGTGTTTGCCCACGCGGCGGAAATGCCACACCCCTTCCGCTACCGTAACCCCCAACACAATAAGCACAGCCCCTACGCCTTCAAGCAACCCTAGTTTTTCTCCTAAAACAATCCACCCCGCGACTGCGGCAATCACTGGTATGACGTACAGGTACAAGCTGGCTTTTCCGCCTCCTACGGCCATCACGGCATTTTGCCACAGTGAGAGTCCCATAATGGTGACAAACACCACCGTATAGGCCAAGGGACCCCAAATGTCCATACCATGTGGCACTACCTGATTCCATCTCATCCACGGTAATATGCCGATAGTGCCAAACACACTCATCCATCCTGTCAAGGCAATTCCCGAGATGGGCAGATGAAAACGGTCAGTCAACAGTGTGAAGAGAGCCCATAACAGGGCGGCAAGCAATGCATAGCCATCCCCTAAGATGGTCCCTCCCGTAGAAGCGCCCACTAAGAGTAAGACCCCGATTAATGAAATGCCGGCCCCTAGAAACATTTGCGGGCCCGAAGGACGCAAGCGCATCAGGCGTTGGCCCACCAAGGTCATCAAGGGCGACAAATCGAATAAAAACGCCACATTAGCGGCCAGCGTATCATGCAAGGCGGTCGTAAAGGACAGCTGATATAAAGTGACGCCTGTGACCCCAAGAATTACTAATTTCACAACCGCCACAAGGCTTGTTGGATATTGCCTCATCATCCAAGGAACCGTGAGAACTGCGGTGGCCAAAAAACGCCAAAATACAAAATCGGCTGGTGGATAATGCCCCACGCCGATTTTAGTCACAACATAGTTGAGGCCCCAACTCAGGACCACAAGAGCCATACTGATCACAAAGCCGCGTCGATTCATAATGTATGTTGTTCTCTCTGGCCCACAAAATACGAAAGAGCCTGCAATTCCAAGGTTAAGTCAATCGGCTGCACAAAAACGTCCGGATAGTGTGTACACACAGCAACCGGCGCGAAATTCAAGATCGCACGGACACCACTTTGGGCTAAACGATCCGCGACCGTTACCGCCGCTTCTTTAGGTACCGTTAATACCGCAATGCCAATTCCGAATTCATGCACGAGCTCTTCTAAACGGTCAACAGACTCGACTCGTAGTGACCCCACTTGCGATCCAATAATCGCAGGGTTACTGTCTAAAAGCGCCATAATCTGTACATCTTGATGGCCTTGATCCACATAACGTACCAGTGCCGTGCCTAAATGCCCGGCCCCAACCACCATCGCCCGCACGCCCCGGTCGAGCCGCAGAATATGGTAAATTTCTTCTCGCAACGCCGCAACATCGTATCCCACACCCCGGGTGCCAAACGCGCCAAAATAGGCCAAATCCTTGCGCACTTGTTCCGATGAATAGCCTGTTGCTTGCCCAAGCATCACTGAGGTTACCCGTTCTTGTTGGCATTCGGTCAACCACCGCAGATAAGCCGGCAGACGCCGGATGGCCGCATCAGGAATCCGCTGCAACAACATCGCTCCTTCTCACTCACCGTTAATACTCTCTCGCCAAAACAAATTCCGCCAGCTCTTGCAATGCCTGCCGGGCTGGAACAGGCGGCAATTGCCGACACACATCTAACGCTAAAGCGATATGATGTTCGGCTTGACTCTTGGAATATTCCAGCGCTCCACTACGCACAAGAATTTGCCTTAAGTCTTCCACATAACGAGCCGGATCTGGCGAAGACAAGATCTCTTGCACGTTATCTTTATAGGCGGGCTGCTTCAAGGCATAAATGATAGGCAAGGTGTAAACGCCAGCCCCTACATCCTCCATGACTGCCTTCCCTAATTTTTCGGGATCTGCGAGCCAGTCGAGCAAGTCATCGACCACTTGATAAGCAAGTCCAATATGATGGCCATACTGCCCGAGTAACGTCTCTACGTCTTGGCTAACTCCAGTGGCAATCGCCCCTAAGCGGCAACTCGTCTCTAAAAAGAATCCTGTTTTCGCCTCAATCCGTTTCCAATACGCTTCTTCCGTGGCGATTCGTCCATGATCCATATTCTGGTATATTTCCCCGACGCACATCACATGCACGACTTTCGCGGCTAATTCTACAATAGCCAAATCACCGGCTTGAGAAAAGAGACGGAATGCCAAGGCAAAGAGAAAATCCCCGGAGAGCACCGCGACAGCGTTGCTAAATTGCGTCCTGACAGCCGGAATACCACGCCGGAGGACCGCATCATCGATAATATCATCGTGAACTAATGTGGCCATGTGGATCATTTCCACAGCCGTTGCTACCTCAAGCAAACGGCGCTGTTGCAGGGAGGCAGTTTCGTTTCCAAACTGCCCCGCCAGAAGGACGAGCGCTGGCCGTAAGCGTTTCCCACTTGCTAAGAGAAGATACTGAGCCACTTCGTGAATGGATTCATTATCTGTCAACAATTGTTCTTCCAGCATCGTATTGACCTGTGCGAGATGCGGCTCCACCAATGAGAAAAACTCCAAAATAATCTCCTCTCTACCTGAGAAGGGTATGAAATGTGCGCCACCACTTATCTTTTTCAGTGTAGCACATCCCTAGAGGTTCTTAATGAAATTCTCATTTAGTGCAGCCAGAAAAAGTTGGCAGACTGATTCACCCAGTGTACAACCGGTGTCGGATAGACCCCAATACCAATCGTGCCGACGACCGCGACAACGAGCACAACAATTTGTGCCCAGTTTACATTCCAACCGGCCAACGCTTGATCCTGACCGTCACGCCGAAACATCGCTTGCAAGGGCCGCAGATAAGCGCCCAGTCCTAAAAAGGTTCCGACAACCAGCCCTACCGCTAATCCGGGCTGATGGGCAAACAACGCCGCTTGCAAGAGATAAAACTTGCCGATAAATCCCCCTGTCAAAGGGATCCCGGCGAACGATAGCATGAACACAATAAAAAGTGCCGCAGCCCATGGCTTTTTGTAGGCTAAGGACCGCAAATCATCAATGGTCACATTGTTGTCGCCATTCGAGATCATAGTGATGATGGCAAAGGCCCCAATCACGGCCAGGCCGTAGGGCAAGAGATAAAACAACATCGCCCGCGCTCCCACAACACTGTGGACAGCGACGCCTACCAGCAAAAATCCCGCATGGCCAATCCCAGAATACCCGAATAAGCGTTTGAGATCATTTTGGGTCAGCGCCACCAAATTCCCTACTATCATGGTTAACAATGCCAAGTATCCCAGAATCGGTCCCCATGAATCCGGCGATAGATAAAATCCGTACGCTAAAAACCGGAGTAAAATAACTGCCGCTCCAACCTTGGTGCCAAACGCCATAAAACTCGTCACAGAATCTGGAGACCCTTCGTAGACATCCGGCACCCACATATGGAAGGGCACAATCGCCAGTTTGAATAACAGTCCCACCAAGGCTAAGACGAGGCCTGCACCGAGAATAGGGGAATGGCTACTCACCGCGCTGGCAAAGTCCGTGAAGTTCATACTTCCCGACGCCCCATAAATTAACGCCAGTCCGAAGAGTAAAATGCCGGACGAAAACGCCCCTAGCAACAAGTACTTGAGGCCCGCTTCACCTCCTAAGGAATTACGGTGCGATGCAGCCAAGATATAGAGAGGTAAAGAGAGAATCTCAATTCCTAAAAACAAGGTCACCAAGTTTGCGGACATGCCTAACAGCATCATCCCTAACGCCGATAACAGGACTAAAACGGGAAATTCGTCATGATGGCGTTCTGCCTGCCATCCTAAGAGAATCGTCGATCCTGCCGCAATGAGTACTAAGACATTCACGAACAAACTATACGTATCAATACTGACACTTTGATTAAAAAGAACTTCGGGTTTGAGATGATGGGTCCATATATCCACGGTCGCCCATAATGCTCCAAGACTGCCTAATAAGCCTAGCCACGACGGCAAGGTCGAATGTGCTCGGCTCACCATAATACCCAGCATCGCGATGAGTAGGGTGGCCAAGATGAGATATTCTGGCATCATCATGGATGTCGCGCTCATGATGCAGCGCCTCCTTTCGTCGCCAACAGATGCACGGCGTGATACAACGTTGGCGCTGCATGGCTGGTGATGCCCGCCGGCCAGACCCCCAACAACACCACTAAGAGTGCCAGTGTGCCAATGTATCCCACTTGGGCCGCACTCAAATCAAAAATCTTGGGACCTTGGCGGACACTTTGCATAACGCCTTGAAAAAGTCGAATCATATACCACGCGGCGACCACCAACACGACGCCCGCAATCACAGCAAAAACCATGTCGTGGGCCACCAACCCTTGAATAATAAGGTACTCCCCTGTAAATCCAGGCAATCCTGGTAATCCCAAAGCGGCTAAAGCAAAGAATAAAAAGTACACAGCGAGCCTGGGCGCATCGTCATTGAGTCCCCCCATGGCCGCAATATCACGGGTCTTGGTTCGCTCTTCCGTAAAGCCAAGCACCACAAACAGGCCCCCGATAATCAGCCCGTGCGCGACCATTAAAAATGTCGCCCCCAAAATGCCAGCTTCTGTTAACGAAAACACGCCCAGAGCCATCATACCCATATGGGATAATGAGGCATAAGCCGCCGCCATTTTCATATCCTTTTGCCGCAGCGCCATGAACGCTCCATAGACCAATCCAATGGCCGCTAAAATCAAAAGACCCGTTTGGTAATGCCGCATTTGAGGCATAAAGATCGGTAACATGATGCGCAAGAACCCGTAAATTCCCGCCTTGGACATAACTCCCGATAATAAGGCGGTAACCGGAGCTGGTGCTTCCGAATACGAATCCGGCATCCAGCCGTGAAAGGGCCATAAGGGCGCCTTAATCGCAAACGCTAGGAAGAAGCTAGCAAAAATCCATGGCGCTACGGCCGCAGACATGGGAACGTGGGTCAACTGATTAATTTCAAATGTCAACGTGCCAAACGGTTGAGCATGCAGGACCGCCACGGCAATGATGCCGATGAGCATAAACAAACTTCCAACCAAATTCATAATCAACCATTTCATTGCTGTGGCCCGCCCATGGCTGCCCGTGTAGCCCGTCAAGAGAAAGAAAATCGGAATCAAGATGACTTCCCAAAACACGTAAAACAACATTAGATCCAGAGATTCAAAGACCCCGACCATGCCAAATTCCAGAAATAGAATCCAAAAGAAATAACTCTTTGGATACGCCGGGGATGACGCAAAGAGCGCCATTGTCGTCATAACGGTGGTCAACCCGATCAAAAACATGGATAAGCCATCCGCACCCAAATGGAAGCGCACGCCCCAGTCGGGAATCCATGGCGCATTGAGCGTAACCGGGCCATGGGCCAAGAGCACAATAAACGCCACAATTTCGACGAGACTCAGCCCCACGGCGACGAACTTTGCCCCGCGGTCGCCACTGGCAAGAGCAAGAATACTGCCAACCAGCGGAATCGCCAATAACCACACCAAAACCATCTCACAGCCTCCTCACAGTTTCTGCAATGACCGAGACAGGCTTTTACACCCGGATAAGGTAATACACCAAGATGGCTCCGACACCGACCATCATCGACAGTGCATACCGCCGTACATACCCTGTTTGTAAAGGCCTTAAGTCTTGACTCCAGTCCCAGACTACCGTTCCGATGCCTTTGACCGTAGCCAAAATGCCCGTCTCAGCCTGCATGACTGCGTTGCCGATTTTCTTGAAAGGAACTACGGCTACTGCTGTCCAGACCGCATCCATATACCATGCATGGTAGGCCCATTGGCCAATTCCATGCTCTGAGGCGGCATTGACCGGTGTCTGTTTGCGGATGTAAAGCATGTACGCCACGATAAAGGCAATGACGGCTAACCCTACAGTCACCCCTGTTGTCCACAAGGGTCCCGATTCCAATCCCGCATGCGAAGCTCCCGCGTATAAAGCGAAGACCGGAGCCAACCATTGGTTCAGCCATCCTTTAAGAAACCCGCCAAAGGTCGCCAGCACCGCGAGGATTACGACTGGTACGGTCATCACCCAAGGAGCCTCGTGCGCATGATCATAGAGCTTTTGATTGCGAGGACGCCCGAAGAAAGCGAGAAAGAAGAGTCGGAACATATAAAATGTAGTAAGTCCCGCCGTAATGGCTCCGACGGCCCATAAGAACGGGTGTCCTAAGTTAAAAGCCTCTCCCAAAATAGCTTCCTTTGAAAAATACCCTGAAAAGGGAGGAATACCTGAAATCGCCAAGGTGCCGGCCAAGAACGACCATGTCGTCCATGGCATCTTACGCCATAACCCCCCCATATGGTTGAGGTCCTGCTCTCCCGCTAACGCGTGAATCACACTGCCTGCGGCAAGAAACAGTAGGGCTTTAAAGAAGGCATGGGTCATAAAGTGGAAGACCCCGGCAGTGTACGCACCGACCCCTACCCCCAAAAACATGTATCCCAATTGGCTCAACGTCGAATAAGCGAGTACCTTTTTAATATCGCGTTGAAAAATGGCTATACTGGCCGCAAAGATTGCCGTAAACGCGCCAATCGCCGCTACCAAATACGCAATGTCCGGCGCAATGCGCAGTAAAGGGTAAAGACGCGCCATCAAGTAGACCCCTGCTGTCACCATTGTAGCCGCGTGAATTAACGCAGAAACGGGTGTCGGACCTTCCATAGCATCTGCCAACCACATATGGAGAGGAAACTGGGCCGATTTGGCCATCGCGCCGAGATATAACAAGAAAGCCGTCCACTCAAAGAACGCAGTGGGACTCTGGTGGTCAAATATTTGAAAGAGGCCTGGATATGACACGGTGTGATAGTGAATGTACAACAAGGCCAACCCTAAAAGTATTCCCACGTCTCCTACAGTGTTCATCACAAACGCCTTTTTCGCAGCCCGAACTGCCGAGGGCCTTTGATACCAAAATCCAATCAGCAAATATGAGGCAAGCCCCACTAATGCCCATCCGATGAGCAACACTAGAAGATTGCCTGCCAATACTAAAAGCAACATGGAGAACACAAAGAAGTTCAGATAGGAAAAATACCGAGCTTTTTGTGCATCATCATGCATGTACCCAATCGAATAGATATGAATCAACATGCCTACGCCTGTAATGACGAGGAGCCACAATCCCGATAAGGGATCCAAATAGTAGCGCCAGTGAATGGCGGGCCCAAACCCTGTAATCCACGCAAATGCTGTCCCTGTCAAAAACCGATGATGAACCGGTAACCGCGACAGTTTAAGCACCTGTGCAATACTAATAAGGAAGCTAATTCCTACCAACAAACTCGCCCAGACTCCCGGGAGCTTTTTGGGCATAATGCCTTTAAACATGCCAATAGTGATGGCACCAAACAGAGGCAACAGCACAATTTCTGCCACACCTTGCATATCAGCCGCTCCTTACCGGACACCTTTTGTCGTGTCCCTTCGTTAGAGATTGCTATCCTTTCAAGCGGGAAATCTCATCAATATCAAGACGGTGACGCTTGTGGTATACGCTGACGATAATCGCCAAGCCAATCCCCACTTCCGCCGCAGCTGTCGCCATAATGACGAAGGCCATAACTTGACCATTCATGTCATGAAGCTGGCGTGCATAGGCGATAAAGGCCAGCGCGGCTGCATTCCACATCATCTCGGACGCCATAAACATAATGAGCGGGTTGCGGCGAAACATCACCCCGATAGTCCCCACTGTGAATATAATGGCGGCCAATGCGACCACCCAGTTGACGTAAATCATGCGCCCTGCCCCTCCTTGCCGGCCCCTTTCCGAGTTTCTGCGGTAGCATCGTGTTCTTTTTGAGCCGCGAGGCGCCTTTCTAATAGACGTTCACGCTTGGGAGGGTTCAACACCAAGACCCCAAGGGCTGCCGTTAAGAGCATGATGGCGACGCCCACCAGATAAATGAAATCAGGTCCCCACAACAACTTGCCAGTGGAATTCAAGCCGCCAAAGCCAGAGGGCAACGCGACCTTCAGTTGCGTCCCCGGATATTTGATCGCAAGCGCAACCAGCACAATCCCCACAATAATGGACAAAATGCCCGCCGTCGCGCGTTGACCTGGGAGATCTTCGGGAAGTTCGTGCTCTTCTTTTCCCGCTGTCAACAAGGTCACCACGAACAAGAACAACACCATGATGGCTCCAGCGTAGACAATAACTTGCGCAGCGGCCAAAAATTCGGCTTTTAAGTCAAGATACAATAGCGCCAGCGATAACAAGTTGGCTACGAGGTACAACGCACTGTGTACCGGCTGCCGAGCGGTAATCACGCCAATGGCCGCCGCAATCGCCAATACGCCCAATATGCCTATTCCGACCATAATCCATGGTCACCTCATTTCCTAACAGGGGGATGGAGTAATTCTTCTTTATCGGCAATCATGTCCAACCGGTCGCTGGCCGCCAGTTCATTAAAGGGCGTCAACCGCACTGCATTGGTCGGACATGCTTCCTCACACATGCCACAAAAAATGCAGCGAATCAGATCGACTTCATAATCCACCGCGTAACGATTGGTCCATGAGACAGCCTTGCCTTCCTCCGCTTCGGCCGCGACGACGCGGATGGCATGAGCGGGGCACACCGCCTCACATAATCCACAACCGACACACAATTCGTGCCCATCGGCGTCTTTCGCCAACATGTGTTTGCCTCGAAACCGGGGCGAATACTCTCGGCGTTTCTCTGGATATTCAATGGTATCGCGTGGCGCTCCCAATGCCTTGAATGTGGAGCCCAAGCCTTGAGCCATAGCCTTGATGCCTTCAAACATCGAAACCCCTCCTTTCAAATGACACCCGAGACAAAAGCTGCAGTCGCGACAAAATAGATCAACGCAGCCGGCACTAAGTATTTCCACCCAAAGGACATAAGTTTGTCATAACGAAACCGTGGAAATGTTGCCCGCACCCAGACAAACACAAACATCGACACCCCGACCTTCAGCAAAAACCAAACAATCGGCGGTAAGAAACTAGGTCCCAACCAGCCTCCAAAGAAGAGCGTCACAGCAATGCCACTAACCGTAATCATGTTGATATATTCAGCAATGTAGTACATCGCAAAGCGAAACCCGGAATACTCCGTATGATAGCCGGCCACCAATTCAGACTCCGCCTCAGGCAAGTCAAATGGGGTACGGTTGGTTTCGGCAAATGCGGTAATGTAATAGATGAGAAACGGAATAATTTCCGGTACAAAAAACCATCCATGCGCTTTTTGGGCGAGAACAATGTCTTCCATATTGGCCGTGTGCGCTAGCATCAATACGCCCATGACAGAAAGACCCATGGCCAGTTCATAGGAAATCATCTGAGCGGATGCTCGGATTCCTCCCAAAAGCGAATACTTATTCTGTGAAGCCCATCCGCCTAGCACAATGCCGTAAATCCCTAAAGAACTAAAGGCGAAGGCAATTAATAGCCCTATTGAGGGATTCGCAATATCCAGGGTAATCGTCGTTCCAAAGAGATGAATCGGAGCCCCAAAGGGAATCACAGCATCGACACACAGGGCGGCAAAGAGCGAAAACACGGGCGCCAAGCGGAATACCGACTTATCCGCCAATGCTGGCATTAAATCCTCTTTTAGGGCCATTTTCAATCCATCGGCCAAGGGTTGCATGAGTCCAAAAGGACCTACCCGATTGGGGCCTAGACGTAGCTGGAAGAATCCCAGCAACCGTCGTTCGAATAACGTGGTATAGGCAAACCCTAACATCAACAGCGCAATTAACAAAATGATTTTCACAATTAGAATGACGAGCTGCAAAATCATACGCTTGGCACCTCCTCAGGACGCATCAATGTCAGCACCCCTTCTAGATGTTGGGCCCAGTCATGGCGGCTTCCACGAGGAATCCATAGGGTGTGTTCCATTATCGCGGGATCAGGCCGAACCGCTATTAAAACGCTTCCCTCCGAGGTTTGGGCCTGCACATACCCCCCCTCGGCACCGATTTGCAAACGAGCGGCATCGTCTGGACTGATACGTCCGACAAATTCGGTTTCGCGAGGCTCCAAAATTTCGGAAGGCAATCCGTTTTCGACCACCCATGCCCCTTGAATCACGGTCCAAACGCCATCGGCTGGCTTGGTTGCTGGACGCGTCAATGTAATCTCAGATGCAACCGCTGCATCTGCGCGGATTAATACGTCGCCCTCCGCATTATCAAACACATCCCATGCGTCGTCTTGCCATTCTTGGCGGAATAAACGCGCCCAGTTGACCACATAACTCCGAGTAGGACGGGCTTGACCCGGAGGCTGCACCCCCGCCGCTCCAATACTCAGTCGGCCTTCCATATTGACGTACGTGCCTTCGACTTCACCCCACGTCGCCACCGGCAATAAAGCGTCAATATAGGGCATATCTAAAGGCGGCACCACTTGTGCTGACACCACATAGTCCGCCTTCTCTAAGGCTTGCTGGGCCAGCTTCCGGTCCGGAAACTCGCGCAACAAATCAGCCCCCCACAGCACCAACATATGAATGTCGCCGTTGCGTACTTTGGTCAGAAGGTCCTCGACAGCCGCATACTGCGGGTCAATCCCCGCCTGTTCATACCCACGCCAATTCACCGGGCCGAAGGTCGGAAGCACGGCGGTCGGATTTTCTCGTACGTCCGCCAAGACGCTTAAGACCGTGGCCATATCGGAATTTTCTCCATCCCATAACAATGTCAGGTGCTGCGCGTCGAGAAGCTTTTGTCCGAAGACCTCTAAGTCCGCATCGCTCACGGGCAACGAGTAGTCTTGAATAGACGCGATTAACGCTTGCACCCTAGAGTCGTTGGGAAGTCTGGAGGCTAAGGCTTTCGCAAAGAAAATAGCCTCGTCTTCGGCGTCTATCAGATAATCCTGCCCTGGCATGGTTTCGCGAGTCAGACGCCGTGGCCCCACGCCCATCACTTGCAGTTGGGGAAAATGGTGCAGGCGATCCCGCAGCTTAAGGTGAACAACGGGTACCGCTTCGTAGGGGTCAACCCCCACAAAGATAACCGCGTCCGCTTGCGCCACATCCTCAAATGTTCCATTAAGGGATAGGGGTAGATAGCCCTTCACATCACGCACCATTGCAATATGATCGGTATGCGCCACATCATGGGCAAAGCGGCGCAACAAATGCGCTTCTTCCGCAGTAAAATGGCCTCCTAAGACAAACCCAATACTTCCAGACCCATACTGCGTCAAAGTACGCTGCATCCATTCCGCCACATCTCGCGTGGCTTGCGCCGCCGACGTGGTCTTTTGTTGAACCCACGAGTCTGTAATGCGCTCGGGATGGTATCCAAAATCATATCCAAAGCGCCCACGATCGCACAGCCAACCCCAATCTCTATCGGGCACGGGACGCCCTTCCATCCGAATAATATGGCTCTCTCTGGTCGTTGCAAGGCTTGAGCACCCGACTGGGCAATGCGGGCAAATGGTGCTATGGCGCTCAATGTTCCATGGTCGCCCTTTGTGATAATAAGGGGCCGACAAGAGCGCGCCCACCGGGCAGAGGTCAATGACGTTACCCGTAAACTGGCTCGTGGCCGGTTGATGCTCTACTGTCGTGACAACGGTTTCTACACCACGCCCTTCCAACAGCAAATGCGGCTCGCCCACGTATTCCCCCATAAACCGCACACAACGTTGACACAGCACACAACGCTCCTGGTCAATCAAAACCAGGTCGTTAATCGGTCCATTTTTCACCTTTTGGATTTTCGGCTCTTGAAACCGTCCACGCCCCGGTCCATATTCAAAAGTGTAATCCTGGAGATAACACTCTCCCCCTTTGTCACACACGGGACAATCCAAGGGATGATTAATCAAGAGAAACTCCAAGACACCCTTGCGGCCTTTCTCCACTGCTTCCCCTTGCGTATGCACGACCATACCTTCTGTCACCGCGGTCGTACAGCCCGTCACTAACTTGGGCATTTTCTCCACTTGAACCAGACACATGCGGCAAGCTCCCAAAGGACCTAATGCCTGGTGATAGCAGTAAACGGGGACGTCAATGCCCAGTCGAGCTGCTGCATCTACGATCATCGTGCCTTCGGGCACTGTGACTTCCTGACCATCAATGGTTAACCGTATCATATAACTTCGCTCCCATCGGACATGCATGTTCACGCACATGTGCCTCGAACTCATCCCGGAAGAATTTCATTGCGCTCACCAACACGCCAAGCGACGCATCGCCGAGCGGGCAAAAACACTTGCCGCCAATGTTATCGGCAATATCCATCAGCGTATCGAGGTCTTCTTCCGTGCCTAATCCGTGCTCAATCCGCTCGAGCACATCCGTCATCCAATACGTGCCTTCACGGCAGGGCGTGCACTTACCACACGACTCTTCTCGGTAGAACTTCACCAAGCGGGCCGTCGCACCCACAATGCATACAGAATCATCCAATACAATGCAGCCACCAGAGCCCAGCATGGACCCCGCTTGCAATACCGACTCATAATCCAGCGGTGTATCCAGTTTGTCGGGCAAGAGCAAGGGCACCGAACTTCCCCCGGGAATAACGGCCTTGATACGTCGGCCAGGCAATACACCCCCAGCATAGTCATCAATCAGCGTGCGCAAGGGCGTAGCTAAAGGAATTTCGTAATTGTCCGGGCGCACTACCCGTCCACTGACACTGAAAATCTTCAAACCTGGACTTTTCGCCGTCCCCATCGAGGTGTACCAATCCGCACCATACGTCACGATCGCCGGCACATTGGTGATTGTCTCGACATTGTTCACCACGGTGGGACCCCCATACAGACCCGCAACGGCGGGAAAAGGCGGCTTCAACCGCGGATTGCCCCGGCGCCCTTCCAGCGACTCGAGAAGGGCAGACTCTTCGCCACAAATGTAAGCGCCAGCCCCCCGGTACACCTTCAAATCTACCGAGAATCCTGAGCCGAGAATGTTTTCCCCTAAATAGCCTGCGGCATAAGCTTCAGCGACCGCCCGCTGTAACTGCTCCGCACCGAACAAGAATTCCCCGCGGCAATAAATGTAGGCTTCACGCGCTTTGGTGGCATAACTGGAAATAATAATGCCTTCAATGAGTTGATGCGGGTTTTGTTCAATGATTTCGCGATCTTTATAAGTGCCGGGCTCTGCTTCGTCGGAATTTACTACAAGATATCGCTTGCGCCCGTCGTTGGGAAGAAATCCCCATTTCATGC
Organism: Sulfobacillus thermotolerans; assembly: GCA_002951815.1. GTDB lineage: Bacteria > Bacillota > Sulfobacillia > Sulfobacillales > Sulfobacillaceae > Sulfobacillus > Sulfobacillus thermotolerans. Next base: position 1,615,229 of record CP019454.1, on the reverse strand, counting down.
CGGTCGGAAACCCGGCGCCACCTCTGCCACGCAAGCCGGACTTTTTGACCAGATCGACCAGTTCCTCCGGCTTATACTCGTTTAGCGCTTTTTTCAGCGCTTCATAGCCGCCATGTGACTGGTAGACCGCCATTTGGTCAATATTCGGAATCTCACGATTGCGTAAGAGGTAATATTTCTGACTCATGGCGTCACCTCTTTTTCAGACGATGTGCCCAGCAGTGTTTCTTCCGGTCGTTCCAAGTCAACCCGCTCGAAATACCGCAAATTGACTTGGGCAACTGGCGCTGCGTTGCACGCCGCAAGGCATTCGGCTTCGAGCAAGGTGTATTCACCGTCTGCTGTCGTCTGTCCTTCTTTAATGCCCAAATGGTGCTCTAATTTCTCCATTAAATGGTCTGATCCAGCCAGTGCGCAAGATAAGCCCACACAAACGTGAACGACATTTTTGCCTACTTTGTGGCGATAGAACAATGAGTAGAATGACGCCACGGATTCCACATAGGACTCTGGTAAATCAAATAAAGTTGCCACATCATGGATTGTTTCATCGGACAGCCAACCCTCGTGGGCCTGAATGCGATGCAATAATGGCATTAACGCCGAGTTTGCACCCGGATATTGTTCTTTGAATTCCCGAGCCCACTCTTTCCACTCCGGCTTCATTTGTCGACATCCCCTAACATAATGTCAATACTCCCAATCGCAGTAATTACATCGGCCACTAATCCATCTTTGCACATCAAGGGCATCGTCTGCAGATTGTAAAAAGACGGCGTACGGGCGCGCCACCGATAAGGTTTCGTCCCCCCATCCGAGACGATATAAAACCCCATCTCGCCACGAGGACCTTCAACGGCTTGATAAACTTCGCCAGCGGGTACCACAAATCCCTGGGTGACCAATTTGAATTGATGAATCAAGGCCTCCATATTGCCGTAAATTTCATCACGGGGAGGCAAGCTAATCTTGCGATCGCTGGACGTGTAAGGACCGGTCGGGGTAATTTTATCGATGGCTTGCTCAATAATTTTCATCGCTTCGTAAATCTCATCCACACGCACCCAGAAGCGCGCATACGCATCAGCACCTGTACGTACGGGAACATCAAAGTCAAAATCTTCGTAGGAGGAGTATGGCTCGTCTTTCCGTAAGTCAATGGGCAATCCCGTGGCCCGCAAGTTCGGCCCCGTAACAGACCACGCAAGGGCCTGTTCTTGGGTTATCGTCGCAATCCCTTCCAGCCGTTCATTAATCAGAGGGTTCCCTTCAAACAGATGGCGGTATGATTTCATCCAGCGAGGGAAATCCTTCACAAATTCATGCACTTTTTCGTGAAAACCCGCAGGCAAATCATACGCCAAGCCCCCGATGCGAAAATAACTAGGGTTCATACGCACTCCCGCCGCATCTTCAATCAGGTCCAGAATTACCTCACGTTCTCGCATCGTATAGAAAAAAAGACTCATCGCGCCCAAGTCCATCACATGCGTACCCAACCACACTAGATGGCTAGCCACGCGCGTTAATTCTGCAAATAAGACGCGAATATATTGCGCCCGTTTGGGGACTTCAACCCCTAACAGTTTTTCAACGGCTAATACATACGCCAAGTTGTTGGTCATAGGAGCTAAGTAGTCGAGACGATCGGTAATGGTATTGCACTGCTGATACGTAAGGTTTTCCGCTGTCTTCTCAAATCCCGTGTGAAGATAACCCACCACAGGCTCTGCATGAACCACGCGCTCTCCGTCCAATTCTAAACGCACCCGCAGTACTCCGTGCGTACTTGGATGTTGCGGCCCCAGATTGATGATCATCGTTTGCCCGGGGTCCACTGTCTGTGTCGATTCTAACTTGTCGGCAGCCATTCCCATCACCTCTCAGTCGATACGAGTTCCTGTCAGCGGATAATCCTTACGCAGGGGATGCCCATCCCAGTCTTCTGGCAAATAAATGCGCTTTAAATCTGGATGTCCGGAAAACACGATGCCAAACAAATCAAACGCTTCGCGTTCTGGCCAATTGGCTCCCGGCCACAACGTGGTTACGGTCGGCACGCTTTGATCGATGGCCACCCGCGTCTTTACACGGATTCGGGCACGCTTCCACGGTTGATATAAGTGATAGACCAATTCAAACCGCGGTCGGCTGGGTAGATAGTCCACGGCTAATACATCCAGGCACATCGCATAATTTTCCTGGGTCTTGAGAAAGGTCAAGACGGGAATTAAATCATCTAGCGCCACCATTAAGGTTGGTTGATCCACCGCGTTCACGTCTTCAATCTTGTCGGCAAATTGGTCATGCAGTCGCGCCATAATGTCGGGATCGTTCTGATTCACAGGGTCTCAGCCTCCATTGCCATTCGTTGATACTTTGGGGGAATGCCCTTGATAATCTGTTCTTGCAATTTGAGAATTCCAAACATTAAAGCTTCCGGATTGGGGGGACACCCCGGGACATAGATGTCAACCGGTACAATGTGGTCGACTCCTTGCACAATAGCATAATTATCAAAGACACCTCCTGACGAGGCGCATGCGCCCATGGAAATGACCCATTTTGGCTCAGGCATCTGCTCCCAAATCGTCCGAAGAACTGGCGCCATCTTTTGACTGACTCGCCCCGCAACAATCATCAAGTCAGCTTGTCGCGGCGAGGCCCGAAACACCTCAGCACCAAACCGCGCTAAATCATAACGAGAGTTCGTGACACTCATCATTTCAATCGCACAACACGCCAATCCAAAGGTCGCCGGCCATACGGAAGATTTCTGAGCCCAGCGCCCCATTTTCTCAACTGTTGTCAGCAATAGCGACTTTTCAGCCTCTTTCTGTTCCGAACTTAATCCCATTGGAATCCCCCCCTGTTCCACACATACGCAAACGCAAACGCGATGATAATCAGGAAGAATAGCGCCTTCTCAAACCCTATTTGCCGCAAGGTCGTTAAACTCACCGCCCACGGATATAAAGCCATGACTCCAACATCAAAAATCATAAAAAACATCGCTACCCGATAAAATCGCACGGAGAAATACCCAACCGGCGCTTCAGGAGCGATACCTGATTCATAGGTCGCCTTTTTCAATCCGCCAGGCGCTTGCGGTCCTAATAAATTCGAAGTGTACGACATGCCAAACGCAACCAAGAATGCGACAATGAAATAGATCAATAGTGCGGTGTAATTCGTGAACATCTCCGCCACCCCCGCTGTCTTCGATTCACAGTTTCCCACTATAAGGAACTAATACGGAACGTTCTTGGATTCACAAACAGATTATACGCTCTTGTCACAACGTCGTCGACCGGGATCCCCGTATCGTCTTACTTCTCTAACAATTCACCATTATGGCAAACTGCACGAAAAAACGGTAGCCTTTTCTCGTGAAAAAAAGCACACATCGTCTAATTTTGTCCGTCCGTTTCGAAATTTTGCCCTTTTAGCAGGCGCCGCATACGATGATTCACGGCAGATTTGGAAATAGGTGGGGATAACGCCAATCCCAACTCCTTTAATGACCAATCCGGATGGGCAATACGCAATAAAGCTAGTTCCCGCAACGCCGGTGGAAGGCTTGGATCGGAAACCTTTTTTTGTAAAATCCGCGCCTGCTCCATGCCCGATTCGACCGAACGCCGCAAGTTAGCGGTTTCCGAATTGACAAGACGGTTGACGCGGTTTTTTACGGTTTTCATGACTTGCGCACTTTCCCACTCCAGCACCGCCTGATGCGCGCCCATCTGCGCTAATAAGCGAATAATCTGCTGGCGGTCTTTCCAATACAACACGGTACGCCCGCGGCGAACCGTTTCTTTGGGGCGCAGATGCAACGGGAGTAACACATGAAGAAGCAAGGCCCTTTGGGCTTCGCTATCAAGCCCGAATTCCAAATGAATTCCCCGCTCAGGATCGGCCAAATATCCACGCGCTAAGAACATGCCCCGCAAATAACTGGGTCCACATCCCAAAATTAAGCTCTGCTCGTCGACGCTATCAACGTTAAGATTTGGCTTAATGACAAAATGCATGCGGCGCGACGCCCGGTAAACCATAATGCGCGGAGAAAGATTTAATGTTTTCATCAATCGGTATGCCCGTCGCGCAATGAGAGCACTGCCTATTTTAAGGCCATCGCGCCATTGGTCAGGTTGCGAAAAGCCGCCAAGACCCCACAACTCCGCCCACATGCAAGCGGGGAGAGATTCAATGGTCTCCCGCGCTATCTCTGCCTTAACTTGTCGCGCATAAGACCATCCCATCGTGGCTGGTGACGCTCCCGTAAACGATTTTCCAACCAAGCCGCGTCCATTAAACGGCCTTCAGCCCATTTAGGCCGAAATTTTATTAAAATTCGCAAGAGTGCGGTTGCCAATTTCTCCGGATCGTGGCGAACCACTTGCCCTGCTAATAGTAGATTATCATAGATCACCAGCGGTTCAGCACCTGACAAGCCGTCAATAGCACCTCCGACTTGGTCAGCCCCCTCTTTGCGGTAGCGAGCCAACAAGTCTTCGGGGACAGGCTGACTATTGACTAGCACGATATCAATAAGGCCAGGCCCCACATGCTTGTCAATCGCCGCAAGGTGGTCACGAACGGAGAAGTTCGCCGTCTCCCCTGGCTGCGTCATAATATTGGCGACATATACCCGAATGGCTTGGGTTTGCCGAATAGCGTCGGCAATCGCCGGAATCAAAAGATTGGGCAATATGGACGTATAGAGGCTCCCCGGCCCCAACACGACCATGTTGGCCGATAAAATTGCCTCAACGGCTTCCCGTAGCGGTGTTGCATCAGAGGGCTCCATCCACACTCTTTCGATCGGCTTTTCACTATGGCCAATAGCACTTTCTCCCGTGACATGCGTCCCATCAACTAATTGAGCTTCGAGTGTGACATGTTCTAAGGTCGCTGGCAGCACCGTTCCCCGTACCGCAAGCACACGGCTTGACTCGCGCAAAGCCGTCACAAAATCACCAGATACCTGTTCCATGGCTGCCAAAAATAAGTTACCAAAGCTATGCCCTTTTAATTCTCCTGCGGGAAATCGATGTTGGAACAGTTGTTCCATTAAAGGTTCCGTATCGGCCAATGCCACCATGCAGTTCCGAATATCACCTGGGGGAAGCATTCCCATATCGCCGCGCAGACGCCCAGAGCTGCCCCCATCATCCGCCACCGTGACTATGGCGGTCAAGTTGGAACTGTAATGTTTTAACCCACGTAAGACCGACGGCATGCCGGTTCCCCCACCTAAAGCGGCCACATGCGGTCCTCGCGCCAGTTGTCTTTTCGAATATAACAGGCCTGCCCATCTATCAGATCCCAGCATCTCATTGAGAGATTGCCACAAGCCATAGACTCCCAGCACAATGCTGACGATGCCGACTAGCAAAAGCGTCCCCTCAACCGCCGGCCGATGCCATCCGGACAACAAGGCAGGCAAGACCCAGAGCGCCAATGCCATGCCCAACGTCATAAACCCTAAGGCCATAAGCGCCATAAAGCGTTTAAGCTTTAAACCCGGAATCAACAAACGCCACATGTTAATCCTCCCGCAGCTCAAGATCGCGGTGTTCGACCAAGGCTTGGCTGCCATGCTCAAGCAGCAATTCCTTTAAATGGTTGGCAAAAACCACTGACCGATGTTGGCCGCCAGTACAGCCAATGCCCACGGTTATCTGGGGTTTTCCCTCTTGCTGAAATTGGGGAATGAGAAAGGTCAGTAGGGTATCAAGATGTGCAAGCGTCTCCTTGGCCTGGGGAAAGCGCATCACATATTGATCGACCGCGGCGTCGTTACCCGTCTTGCTTCGCAAATCGTCTACATAATAGGGGTTAGGCAAGAAACGGACATCAAAGACCAAGTCGGCATCCTTAGGCAAGCCATGTTTGAACCCAAAAGATACTAAGCGCACCTGAAACGATGAGGCACCCGCATCCAAACGAAAAATGTCAGAAATTCTTTGACGCAATTGCAATGGGGTCAAGCCAGATGTGTCAATAACAACATCCGCCTTGCCCCGAATTTCTTGGAGCGCCCTTTTTTCTTTCCGCAAAGCTTCGACAAGTCGGCCTTGGGCCTCTAAGGGATGGCGCCGTCTGGACAGCTTATATCGTCGAATTAAGGTCTCCTCATCCGCCTCTAAATAAAGCACCTGATAAGGCAATCCCACCACTTCTAATTCGCGTAATGATGCGGTCAATTGGTGAAAGAAAACTCCACCCCGAATATCCATCACTAACGCCGCTCCTTGCACCTCAGGGCTCTTATGCAGTAGTTCTGCAAACTTGCTGATGAGATTTGGGGGCAGATTGTCCACACAAAAATAGCCTAAATCTTCGAACACACGCATCGCTTCACTGCGTCCTGCTCCTGATAACCCCGTAATGACTACTAGCCGTGGTGGTTCCATCATGTCACCTCCCTCGTTTTCAATGATTACACGCCAACTACCGAATACCCTCTTGCTCTTCACGATATTTTGCGTTCTAATACAGGAAATTCGCCAGATGATGTCGAATTACCCATCAAAAGGCGATGGTAAGGAGAACAAGGAGGCTTTGTCCATGGCGACAGAAGCATGGTCGCGCAAGCGCCGACACCAAACCACTCAAACAGACCCAATCGATCTCAATATGGGCACCTCTCGAGCCGATTTGAAACGAGCAGCCCGGGAACGGCAAATGGAACGGCAGTTCGCCTGGGCCTTTATCATTACGGTGACCCTAACCACTCTCTACCTGATTTGGCGCTTGCCCTGGGGGCATCAGATCCTAAGCCGTTGGCATTAGTCGTTATCGCGTAAGATCCAATGAGTGATAGCATACGCGGCACCATCTTCTTGTACGGGTTTAGTGACATAGTCTGCTGCGTGTTTGACCATGTCTGACGCTTGGCCCATGGCGACGCCAATGCCCGCATACCGTATCATGTCAATATCATTCTCGGCATCCCCCACGGCCATAATGGCTTCGCGCTCAATCCCTAATCGATGCGCGACCTTTTCCAAAGCTGGCCCTTTGCCCACACCCGCAGGTACAATTTCTAGGTAATCTTGTTGCGATTTGAATAACCGTCCTTGAAGGCCCAGCACCTCGGGAGTAATTTCTACGCGAAATTCATCCAGGCGTTCCGGATCATCCTGCAGCAAAATTTTAATGGGAGGTTCTGGCCAGCGCAGAATATCATCGCCCAGTTTCACTTCCCCGGGAATATGATTCACCGTGATATAGTGTTGAGCTCGTTCATCTTCGCGCGACAACCACAATTCATTGCCCACATACACTTGCGCCAAAATCCCCCACTCAAGCGCCCGCCGCACCACGAAATGCGCCACTTGGGAATTGAGCTGCCACGCAAACCAAGGGGTTTCACTCGGGATTTCGGCGACCAAGCTTCCGTTATAGGCAATAAGTGGGCCGTTGCCAAGATCTAGGCGCATCCAATAAGGAATAGCCGAGCGTAGCATACGCCCCGTCGCTAGCATCACCTGAACGCCCATAGCCCGGCACTGCGCGACACGCTCAATAAGTTCTGTCGATAAAGAACCATCGGGGCGCAGCGCGGTGCCGTCTAAGTCCAACACCAACAATTTTATCCGTACTTGATCACCCATCCTACAACCCCCGATACAATAGAAAGAATTAACGCCCCCCAAAACGCCGCGCCAAATCCATGGACCATAAAGCCTGGAACTACCGCCGACACCAACCATAGCATCAACGCATTGATCACTAATCCGAACAACCCAAAGGTGAGAAGATTAATGGGCAATGTTAACAACTTGACAACCGGTCGAATAATTGTGTTGACAAGCCCTAGTACCAAGGCCGCTACAATAATACTTTCCGCACTGACGGCTTGCACGCCAAGATGTAAATGCGTGACCACCGCGAGCCCCACAGCGGATGCAATCCATACCGTAAGCCAACGCATGACGCATACCTCCTCTGTGTCGCCATCGAGTGTTGTACCCCGCCACTGCTACGACGTCGAGTCCTCGGTTGTGCTCCGTTCTTCATGTAAATATTGATACACGGCTAGGGCCACCGGCCGCGTCATCGCAGGCAATGCAGCGAGCTCTTCCACAGTGGCTTGCCGCATGGCGTGGAGATCAGCATAAGTCTGACGCAATACCTTCTTACGCGCCGGCCCCACCCCTGGAATACTATCCAAAACCGATGCTAAGTTGCGTTTCGTCCGCAACTGACGATGATACGTAATCGCGAAGCGATGGGCCTCGTCCCGCAGATGCATAATCAATTTCAATGCGGCAGAGTCGCGGTCGAGAATGATAGGTTGCGCTGATTGGGGTTCAAACAGCCATTCATGCTGCTTCGCTAATCCAAATACCGGGATATCTTCTACACCCAACTCTTGCATCGCTTGATAGGCATATCCCAGTTGCCCTCGCCCCCCATCGATGATAACCAATTCCGGCGTCGTCGCAAACCGACTCTTTCCTAAGAGTTTGGCATCCTCCGCTTGATGGTGAAAACGACGTCTAATAACTTCTTTCATAGACAAAAAATCATTCGGTCCTTCAACGGTTTGAATGCGGAATCGTCGGTACTGGCTCTTATCCGGCTTTCCGTTGGTAAACACCACCATCGATGCCACGGATTCCGTTCCCTGCGTATTCGAAATATCATAACACTCCATCCGCACAGGCAACTTAGGCAATCCTAAACTATGCTGAATTTCCAATAGCGCTGTATCGCGTTCGCGCTCTTTAATTTCCAGACGCCTCAACGCTTCATCGCGTGCCAATGCCGCATTTTGCCGCACCATCGCCAACAATCGTTGTTTTTCTCCACGCTGTGGAACTTTTAACTCCACCCGTCCTCCCCGTTTTTCCCGCAGCCATTGATCAATGCCATCCACCTCGGGCGGTAAATGTTCAATAAGAATTTCAGGCGGAATATCTCGGGCCCGGTCATAATATTGCATGAGAAAGGCCTTGGCAATCTCGTGTTCATTGTTTTCGTCTACGCCCGTCAGAGTGAATGACTCCCGGCCAATCAACCGCCCTTCGCGCACCATAAAAACTTGAACGTAGGCATCGTCTGCGCTGACCACCCAACTGATGGCATCAAGCTGGCGTCCCGCCTCCGCCGACACTTTTTGCTGGGCCGTAATCTCTCGCACAGCCTTCACTTGATCACGAAAACGCGCTGCCTTTTCAAACTCCAAATGAGCAGCGGCGTCATTCAGTTGCTGCACCAACGTCTTTTCTACCGCATCAACTTTTCCGTCTAAAAATAGCTCAACATTTTTCATCATGCTACGGTAGCTGTCTTTGTCAATTAAGCCTTGACACGGTGCCGGACACCTTTCAATATGGTATTCCAAGCAAGGCCGCACGGCGTTTTTAAATTTCTGATTGGTGCAGTTGCGAATCGGAAAAATATGACGTAAGAGCCGGATCGTTTCATGAACGGATTGCGCACGCGTATACGGCCCAAAATAACGGCTGCCTGGGATATCTGGCCGACGCGCAATCATCAAACGCGGAAACTCTTCTTCCCAACTAAGCCGAATATAGGGATAGGACTTATCATCCTTCAGCCGGATGTTATAATGCGGCTGAAGCTTTTTAATCATAGTGGCTTCAAGAATCAACGCCTCGACTTCGGTGTCTGTCGTAATAATTTCAAAATCCACCACGTGACGCATCATAGCCGCCACTTTCGGCTGAAGACGGCTCGCTTCTTGGAAATAGCTCCGAACCCGTTGCTTTAGACTGAGTGCCTTGCCGACATAAATCACCCGGCCATTTTCGTCTTTCATGAGGTAAATGCCTGGCTTATCCGGCAACAGTTGGCGCTTTTCCTCCAAGTGTTCCGAGATCATGATATCTCCCCTTTCGCACGACGTCCCAACCCTAATGGGGCAACGAAGCTCCTTCGCGCCGTGCGATGTGACGCCCTAAGAACTGGCCTGTGTACGAATCCGGATTGGCGATTATTTCGGGAACCGACCCTTGAGCCACTACTTGGCCCCCCATGTCGCCTCCTTCCGGCCCTAGGTCAATAATCCAGTCAGCCGTTTTGATTACGTCTAGATTATGCTCTATCACCAAGACGGTGTCGCCTTGCGCCACCAATCGCTGCAACACCTCTAACAAGTGCCGAATATCCTCTTGATGCAACCCAGTTGTCGGCTCATCCAAAATATAAAAGGTCCGGCCATCCGAACGTCGCGACAGTTCAGTCGCGAGCTTAACCCGCTGCGCTTCTCCACCCGACAATGTTGTAGCAGGTTGCCCAAGACGCACATACCCCAATCCCACATCTTTCAGTGTCTGGAGTTTCCGCTTCAAACGATTGTGTAATTGAAAAAACTCTAGCGCTTCATCAACGGTCATATCAAGCACATCCGCAATATTCTTGCCTCGATAATGGACATCCAACGTTTCACGATTGTAGCGTGTCCCTTTGCACACTTCACAAGGAACATAAATATCGGGCAAGAAATGCATTTCGATTTTGAGAATGCCATCACCCTTGCATGCTTCACAGCGGCCGCCACGTACATTAAAGGAAAACCGTCCCGCTTTGTATCCCCGAATATTGGCCTCCGTGGTATTGGCAAAGACTTCACGAATCAAGTCAAAAGCACCGGTGTAGGTAGCAGGATTGGATCGTGGCGTACGCCCAATAGGACTTTGGTCAATCGCAATCACCTTGTCCAAATACTCTAAGCCTTCCATGCGTTCATAAGCCCCAATACGGCGATTACGTGCTCCGTTGAGGCTAACCTCCAATTGCTTGCGAATGATGTCATTAACCAGCGTCGACTTTCCTGAACCCGAAACGCCGGTGACCGCCACCATTAAGCCTAGGGGAATATTAACCGTGATATTTTTCAGATTGTGCTCCGTAGCCCCGACGACTCGAAGCCACCGTCCTTCCGGTTTCCGGTAGGCAGCAGGTATGGGTATTTCACGTGTCCCGGCTAAGTACTGTCCTGTCAAACTGTGAGGGTCCGCCATAACCATCTGAGGCGTCCCATGAGAGACAATATGACCGCCATAAATGCCAGGCCCAGGCCCGACATCCACTAAATAATCAGCGGCTAACATGGTGTCTTCATCATGTTCCACGACCAGGACGGTATTCCCCAAATCCCGAAGCTTTTTCAACGTTGCAATCAATCGCTCATTGTCCCGCTGATGCAAGCCAATCGAGGGTTCATCAAGAATATACAGCACTCCCACGAGCGACGACCCAATTTGCGTGGCCAGCCGGATGCGCTGCGCCTCGCCGCCGGACAGGGATCCCGCAGCCCGTGATAGCGTGAGATAGCCCAGCCCAACATCCACCAAAAAGCTCAACCGTTCATTGACTTCTTTCAAAATGGGTCCCGCAATACGCTGATCGCGCTCGTCAAACGTTAATGCCGCAGCAAAGGCTCTGGCATCACGAACGGACAACTCGGTGAAATCCGCAATGGAGAGCCCCCCTATCGTCACAGCTAAAACTTCGGGCTTGAGTCGCTTTCCATGACATACGGTACAGGGTTTTGAACTCATGTATTCTTCCACATCTTGCTTCGCGCTTTCCGTTCCTGCCTCTCGGTAACGCTTGGCTAAAATCGGAATAATTCCCTGATAGCGCGTCTGTTGGACATGATTGCCAAAAACACCTTCAAAGTGGAAGGGCAAGGTCTTTTCATAGCCGTAAAAAACAATCCTTTTCGCCTCATCGGGTAAATCGCGAAACGGGGTGGTCAGGGAATAGCCCGCATCTTGAAACACCGCCGCCAATAAATTCATGTAGAAGCGGCTGGGAGCACGGAAAATGGGAGCGACAGCGCCATCATTGATCGACAAAGACGGATCAGGCACAATTAAATCAGGATCGGGTTCTAATTTGAATCCTAAGCCCGTACACGCCGGACAAGACCCATAGGGCGCATTAAATGAAAACATCCGCGGTGTCAATTCTTCAAGAGAAATTCCGCACCGAGGACAAGACAATTCCCGAGAGAAAAGCTCGGCTTCGCCCTCAGGCTCGCCAACTTCTGCAAGCCCACCACTGACTTCTAGGGCTTGTTCCAAAGATTCGGCCAAGCGGTGGCCTACTGAATCCCGCACCACAATGCGGTCCACCACCGCTGCAATATCATGCTTCTTGTTTTTATTCAACGCGGGAATGTTTTCGACCTCGACTAATGCCCCATCGACGCGGGCCCGCGTAAACCCTTGCTGGCGCATCTGATCAAACAGCTTTTCATGAGTTCCTTTTCGGCCCCGCACCAAAGGCGCACGAATCTCAAGACGCGTTCCTTCGGGTTTTTGCATAATGCGGTCGACCATCTGTTCGATGGTCTGCTGGCTCACTTCATTGCCACATTGGGGACAGTGCGGCACCCCCACACGGGCATATAAAAGCCTGAGATAATCATAAATTTCGGTCACGGTACCGACGGTACTCCGAGGATTATGGCTGGTTGTTTTTTGGTCAATGGAAATCGCTGGGGACAGACCATCAATGCTATCCACATCCGGCTTGTCCATCTGTCCCAAAAATTGCCGAGCATAACTTGACAAAGACTCGACATAGCGGCGTTGTCCTTCGGCGTAGATGGTATCAAAGGCTAACGACGATTTCCCCGAGCCCGAGACCCCCGTAATGACCACTAGCTTGTCGCGCGGTATCTCCAGGGACACATTCTTCAGATTGTGCTGCCGTGCCCCCTTTACGGCAATTACTGTGCTAGCCATGTCGTTTGCGCTTCCCTCCTGCCGCAGCCTTAATGGGTGCCTCGTTTTCTAACTCCATAAGCATATCGCGAAGCATGGCCGCCCGTTCAAATTCCCAGTTGCGGCTGGCCTCTTTCATTTCCTTGCGAAGCTGGCGCGCCATTTGAATACGTTCCCGTGCTGTCATATCCTTCATCGGTTTGTCAATCACACCATCATCCGAGACAGACTTGGTCGCCTGAATCACTTCCCGCACGGCTTTCGTGATGCCTTTGGGGGTCACGTGATGCTCCTCGTTGTACTGCCGCTGAATCGCACGCCGACGATCCGTTTCGTCAATAGCCCGAGCCATGGAATCCGTCACTTTATCCGCATACATGATCACATGCCCCTCCAAATTGCGGGCGGCCCGGCCGATGGTTTGGATGAGTGAAGTAACCGAACGCAAATAGCCTTCTTTGTCGGCATCCAAAATGGCCACGAGCCCTACCTCGGGCAAATCCAACCCCTCTCGCAACAAGTTAATGCCGACTAAGACATCAAATTCCCCGAGCCGCAAGTCGCGAATAATGGCCATCCGTTCGAGGGCATCAATATCTGAATGCAAATAGCGCACCTTGACCTGATTTTCCCGCAAGTACTCCGTAAGGTCTTCGGCCATTCGTTTTGTCAGTGTCGTCACCAACACCCGTTGCTCCCGCTTGACACGATCTCGGATTTCACCCAGCAAATCATCAATTTGACCTTTAGTAGGCCGTACATCAATCGGCGGATCCAAAAGACCCGTCGGCCGCACAATTTGTTCCACGACTTGGCCTGCCACCTCTAATTCATAAGGACCAGGCGTTGCTGAAACATAGATCACGTCATCAAGACTACTTAGAAACTCATCAAAACGCAGCGGACGGTTATCTAACGCCGATGGGAGTCGAAAGCCATGCTCCACTAGCGTCGTCTTGCGGGACATATCCCCTGCATACATGCCCCGAATTTGGGGTACGGTGACGTGCGATTCATCAATAATGGTCAAGAAGGGATGCGGAAAATAATCCAGTAACGTAAAAGGAGGCTCCCCGGGATTTTTTCCCGTAAAATGACGCGAGTAATTTTCAATTCCAGAGCAAAAGCCTACTTCTTGCAGCATTTCCAAATCATAGCGCGTCCGCTGCTCAAGCCGTTGGGCTTCGAGATCTTTGCCCAGTTCTTTCAACGTCCGCAACCTGTCTTGCAATTCCGCTTCGATGGATGCCAACGCTGGGGCTAGACGGTCTTGCCCCATAACATAGTGAGAGGCCGGATAAATCGCTACATGTTCTCGTTCCCCCAAGATCTCGCCAGTCAAGGGATCAAATTCCCGAATGCGCTCAATTTCATCCCCAAACATCTCAATGCGTATTGCCTGCTCACTTTGGTTGGCTGGAAACACTTCAATGACATCGCCATGAACACGAAACTTCCCTCGAACAAAATTTACATCATTGCGGTCGTATTGAATTTCGACTAATTTGCGCAAAATCGCATCCCGCTCCCGTTCCATCCCCACTCTCAGAGACAAAACCAGTTCGCGATAATCTTGCGGCGATCCTAAACCATAAATGCACGAGACACTGGCCACAATAATCACATCCGGCCTTTCAAGCAAAGCGGACGTCGCAGAGTGTCGCAGTTTGTCAATTTCATCGTTGATTTGAGAGTCTTTCTCGATGAATAAATCGGTTTGCGGGACATACGCTTCGGGCTGATAATAATCGTAATAGCTAATAAAGTACTCCACCGCATTATGAGGAAAAAAAGCCTTCAATTCCCCTGCCAACTGCGCGGCCAGCGTCTTGTTGGGCGCCATCACCAACGTGGGTCGATTGACTTCTTGGATGACGTTCGCCATCGTAAAAGTCTTGCCCGAGCCCGTAACGCCTAGCAAAACCTGCTGCCGTTTTTGATCCGATATTCCACGCACCAATTTGGCGATAGCATCAGGCTGATCGCCTTGCGGCTGATAAGGACTCACGAGTTGAAAGACGCCCATTGTTCATCCTTTCTCACTGGTTCATTACATTGTGTCGACAGCGACGTGGCAAAAAAGGTAACGAGCAAGACAAAGCCCCACACCCCTATGGCTCTTTACGCGCCCGCCAACCCGTTTAGGGAGAAACGGACGGGGTAATGCGTCGCTTCCACGTTTTTCTCCATTCCTTTCATTATACCACGCAGCGCAAATTGTCAGACGCGGAGAAAGCGGCGGAGCGCCACCATGCTCGCTAATCCTCCGACAAGCAACCCTCCCCCTAGAGTAAAATCCACCGTTTTCCCCATCACTTGAGAGTACGGCGCCATAGGCCAAAACGGCAAGGCGCCAGCGGCGGCCGCCACCAACCAATGGTAGCCTTGTGCCACTACGACATCAGCGATGCCAGCCCCCACCAAACCTAGAACCAAGCCTTCCAAAATGAAAGGCCAGCGAATAAACCAATCCGTGGCACCCACAAGTTTCATCACGGCGACTTCCCTCCGACGAGCAAAGACAGCTAAACGTATCGTATTGATGATAATGAACAACGTGGCGAGTCCCAACAACAGCTCTACGACCCATCCCACCCATTTCATGATGATGGAGAGCCGGGATAAGCGTCGGACAACCTGCCCTTCATAGACCACGTTGTGGACCACTTTTTGATGTTGAAAACGCACCGCCAAGGCCGGAATTTCGGCTGGGTTCTTTGTATAGACATTAAACCCGTCAAAGAGCGGATTGGATTTAGCAATCAGCGTCAAGAGATCCCGTTGATCTGGAAACTCCCTTTTGAGACTTTCTGCCGCTTGTTGTTTGGTAAAGAACTGAATTTTACGGACGCCTGGCCACTTGTCGGCTTCATTCAGCAGCGCCATTTCTTTCGATCGTGGAACATTGGTATTGATAAACACCCGCATCTCTACTTGGTTCTGCAACACGGTCGTAAGATGATTCATATTGACCGTCAACACAAGAAAAAAGGATAAGACAAACATCGAAATAGCCACCGTAGATACGGAGGCTAGGGTCATCCACGTATTGTAAACAAGGTTTCGTCCCGTTTCTTTGGTAATATACCACACACTATTAAGACTCATAGCCATAGGCCCCTCTCGCCTCGTCGCGAACGATTCGCCCGTTTTCAACGGCAACCACGCGCTTGTGCATTTGATTCACAATATCGCGCGCATGCGTAGCCATAATAATCGTCGCGCCGCGGCGATTGATCTCATTGAGCAGCTTGATAATTTCAAATGCGGTATCTGGATCCAGATTCCCAGTAGGTTCATCGGCAATGACATAAACCGGATTATTCACCAAGGCCCGCGCAATTCCAACCCGCTGCTGCTCTCCTCCGGATAATTGATGCGGAAAGTTATTACGTTTTCTCGAAAGGCCGACGAGATCCAAAACCTGAGGTACACGCTTTTGGATTTCATGACTTTTCGCGCCAACAACCTCCATTGCAAACGCGACGTTTTGAAAGACCGTACGATTCGTCAGCAATTTCACGTCCTGAAACACGACCCCTAGTTGGCGCCGAAGCCGTGACACTTGATTTCGGCGTAGCTGTGACAGGCGAAATTCGTCCAGAAAGATTTCTCCGGCCGTAGGGACTTCCTCGCGATAGAGCATGCGTATTAACGAGGATTTGCCCGCCCCCGATGGGCCAACAAGAAACAAAAACTCGCCGCGATGGATTTCCAAATTGACATCAATTACCCCATAATGTCCATTTCCGTAACGTTTGCTGACATTCTCCAAACGGATCATATCGTTCCCCCTGAGATATTAAAATACGACATCGAGTGACGAATTCCTGCTGTTATGCCCTAGCGCCTCGCCATGATATAATTTTTGTATTGAGTCTTTGTATGAGGAGGCGACATGGTTGTCTTTGGTATCACTAGGCGTCGCATTCGTTGCTGGGCTAGCCTCCGTCTTGTCGCCTTGTGTTTTGCCTCTCATCCCGTCATACCTTACGACGATGGCAGGAACCGCTTTAACCGCGGAATCCGTTCATAACCATGTGATTCGGCGTCGCGTCATGCAAAATGCGGTATTGTTTGTTTTGGGCTTCTCGATCATTCTTGTACTGGCAGGACTCGGGGCTAGCAGCATGGGGCAGTTTATCCATTTCCACCGTCAAATTATTGCGGAGATTGGCGGCCTCATCATGATTGTGTTCGGCTTGGAGATTTTTGGGCTCATTCAAATCGGCCTCATCAAACGTGACGTGCATTTTTCGGTGACTCCCAAGGCTCAGGGCATTTCTGCCGTCATCTTAGGGATGGTCTTTGCAGCCGGATGGACGCCATGTGTCGGCCCAATTTTGGCCAGTATCCTGCTTCTTGCGGCGCATTCATCAACCGTCAGCACGGGAGGGATTATGCTGGCAAGCTATGCCGCTGGCTTAGCGGTTCCCTTTCTTGTCTTAGCCTTTTTCTTAGGCCAAGCGGCACAATGGACCAGGCAAATGGGACGATATCTTCCCTGGATTGAGCGCATTTCCGGGGCCATGCTGGTGATTTTAGGAATCAGTCTACTTACCGGCTGGTATGACCGCATCCCCAATCTTGTTGCTTTAGCGCCCTTAGTGCGATGAAAACATTACGCAATGCTCTAGGGCTTCTCTTTCTGCTGACCATGGTCCTAGCCCTTATCATTCGTCCCCCCGTTCAGCAAGGGTTTACGGCCCAGAGCGGCCAATCCGTGAACAACATCGTCGTGGTAGGAGCAAACGGACAAGCCGTCAATCTTGGCCATCTCTTAGACCATCATGCGGCTCTCATCAACTTTTGGGCCACGTGGTGCCCAGCGTGCCGTATGGAATTGCCCGATTTGGATATCGCCAACACACCGTCCACCCGTCTCATATTGATCAGTCAAGGAGCGCCCAATGCGACCCAACAATTTTTAATGCGTTACCAGTTGCCGAAAAGAGTCAGTTGGTATGACCCTAGCGGACACGTTTTCAATGCGTTTTTTGTCACAACGTTGCCCACCTCCTACTTTGTCAATCGGTACGGACTCATCGTTAGCAAGGTGGTAGGGCCTATGACCCCGACGTTGCTCAGGCAGAACCTCGCAGAAGCCGTAAGCAATTCAAAGGAGTAGCTGCCCTTGTATATTCCATCGCAGGTCTTATTAGGCCCCCTTCCTTTGTCCGGCGTCATGCTCATCGCAAGCGCAACCTTATCCTTCATACTGTTGGAACATCTACACGCGCCTAGTCGTGATCAGGACCTCCTCGTGGCCATTATTTTTGGGGCGCTTTTGGGTGAAAAGGGCATTTACATACTAACCGATGTGGGATATTTCATCAGGCATCCCTCTCATCTCATTTTTACCCCGCAAAGCACCCTGGGGTTTTGGGGAGCTGCCGCGGGGGCGGTTCTCGCGGCAGGGTCTGTAATCTTCCGTCACCGCCACTTGTGGAGATGGTCGGACGCGGATATGGCGGCTCTAACTTTAGCCCCAGCTTTAAGCATATGGGGCTTAGGAATCTCATGGATTGGGGGCCCTTCGCATCTTTGGCTGTTCACGATTACAACCCACCATCTCGATCACTTTGCGACCTATTTTCTGTGGTCCTTGCTGATGATGCTCACCACAGCGTTTTTATGGAGTCTGTACTGGTATCGTCCACGCCAAGATCGACAACTGGGCGGTACCTTCCTTCTCATGACGGCCATAAGCATGGGCGTAGCCTCTCTTACGACCGGCACCCCAGGTTCGCCCTTTACCGAGGTGCAGTGGACAGCATGGCTCTTGGCGGTTACGGGATATCGGCTCATGACCATGACCCTCTAACCCTAGATTGACCTTGCTCTTCGGTCTATAATGGGATGACTATAGTCGACCCATAGCCATTAAGAATAGCGTAAACGAGAACGCCCTTACATGGCCTCGGGCGACACCGCGGCAGTCACCTTGCACGACCTGCCCATGCGAGAGTCTCAGAAGGGAGCTAGCATTTCAATGGACGTCTTAAAAATTCATCCCCGTGGCTATTGTTATGGCGTGGTCGATGCCATCACCATGGCCAAGCGTGTAGCGCAAGATCCGAATGTGCCACGGCCTATTTATATTCTTGGCCAAATTGTGCACAATCAACACACGGTATTAGAATTAGAACAATATGGAATTACCACGCTAGACGGAGCGTCCCGCCTCGAATTACTGGACCAAGTCCCGGATGGTGCCACCGTTATTTTCACAGCCCATGGCATTTCTCCCAGCGTCAAGGCCAAAGCCCAGGCGCGTGGCCTCACAGTCTTTGATGCAACCTGTCCCGATGTCACAAAGACTCACACACTGATTCAAGAGAAAACTCGTGCGGGCTATTCGATTGTGTATATTGGCACCAAAGGACATCCCGAACCTGAAGGTGCCATGGGGGAAGCACCAGCGTCTCGCGTATGCTTGGTAACACGTCTCGAAGAGGTTGACGACGTGCCCTTTAGTCCGAATGACCCGATCGCGATTGTCACGCAAACAACCCTCAGCCAATGGGATACGGCAGCCATTATCGACAAACTTCAAGAGCGGTACCCTCATGCGGAGGTCCACAATGAAATCTGTATGGCTACTCAGTTACGGCAAGAAGCGGCCGTTAAAGCTGCGGATGAAGTGGATATGGTGGTGGTCGTCGGAGACCGCCGTAGCAACAACTCGAATCGTCTGGTGGAAGTTGTTGAGAAAATTGGTCATAAACCCTCCGTACGCGTCGAAAGCGCTGAGGACTTGCGCCCAGAATGGTTTATCGGGGTTTCGACGGTTGGTGTCACCGCAGGTTCTTCCACGCCCAGCCGCATTACCCGCGATGTCATCAAAGCCTTAGAAACGTTACCGGACTCACCAAACAACGGATAAATATAAGCCCGCATTACACCGCGTCCGCCAGCTATTCGTTTAAAGGGTGGGCGCGTTTTTATTTTGACGTTTTTTTCATTGGTAGTGTTGACATAAGAGCGGCGTTGTTAACCCTTACGGGCGATGTTAAGGCCGGCGCACCAACCGCTAGCAGAACGGGTTACAAAATTCGGAGCTGCTTCCCACATTGTTTTTCTATTCCAGTGTTCGACGCGCTACAGGTAGCAAGCAAAAATTGAAACTGGGTACGGACATGCATCAACCGGTCAACGCCACTTTTGTTTAGCTCATATCACATGTACCGGACGACTCCACGGTCCCATGTTTATGCACGCAAAAACCCCCCGTCTATTTCAGACGAGGGGTGAAAAAACTTGTCGGCACGACTGGGCCTCCCAGATCCCTGCGGATCCAGTACCACCAGCGAGGGAGTGGGGGACGACCGTGTGCGGCATGGGAACGGGTCAACACACTTCCTCTGAGGCACCGACAAAGGGGTCGGACCATCTCGGGCCCTAACAACTTCACAGGAGAAAGGACTTGACCGATTAGTATGGCCTCGCTCCGCCCGTTGCCGGGTGTCCACGGACCACCTATCAACCCACTGTTCTGGTGGGGGTCTCTCGGGGCTCTGACGAGCCCCCTGGATATCTCATCTTGGGGCCGGTTTCGCGCTTAGATGCGGTCAGCGCTTCTCCGATCCGAACATAGCTTCCCAGCGCTGCGTTTGGCAACACAACTGGGCACACCAGCGGTTCGTCCACTCCGGTCCTCTCGTACTAGGAGTCGCGCCCCGCAAATATCCTCCGCTTACGACGGAGAGGGACCGAACTGTCTCACGACGTTCTGAACCCAGCTCACGTACCGCTTTAATTGGCGAACAGCCAAACCCTTGGGACCGACTTCAGCCCCAGGATGCGATGAGCCGACATCGAGGTGCCAAACCTTCCCGTCGATATGGACTCTTGGGGAAGATCAGCCTGTTATCCCCGGGGTAGCTTTTATCCGTTGCGCGATGGCCCTGCCACACGGTGCCACCGGATCACTAAGCCCGCCTTTCGGCCCTGCTCGCACTGTCGCGCTCGCAGTCAAGCTCCCTTGTGCCTTTGCACGCCCTGCACGCTGTCCAACCGTGCTGAGGGAACCATGGGGCGCCTCCGTTACACTTTAGGAGGCGACCGCCCCAGTCAAACTGCCCCCCTGCCACTGTCCCGCGTCGGGTGACGACGGCGGTTAGATCGTGCACGCCGTGAGGGTGGTATCCCAAGGATGGCTCCCCCGCCGCTGACGCGGCGGCTTCTCCGCCTCCCACCTATCCTGTACACACGTCGCGCTCGACCCATGGCAGGCTACAGTAAAGCTCCACGGGGTCTTTCTGTCCAGTCGTAAGAACCCTGCATCTTCACAGGGATTGCAATTTCACCGAGTCTCTCGTTGAGACAGTGCCCAAGTCGTTACGCCTTTCGTGCGGGTCGGAACTTACCCGACAAGGAATTTCGCTACCTTAGGACCGTTATAGTTACGGCCGCCGTTGACTGGGGCTTCGGGTCGGTGCTTGCACACCTCGCCTTAACCTTCCAGCACCGGGCAGGCGTCAGCCCCTATACGGCGTCTTGCGACTTCGCAGGGACCTGTGTTTTTGGTAAACAGTCGCTTGGGCCGCTGTAGTGCCCCCGGCGGCGGACGCCGCCGGGCCCCCTTCTCCCGAAGTTACGGGGGTAATTTGCCGAGTTCCTTAACGAGAGGTCACTCGCGCGCCTGAGGCTCCTCGCCTCACCTACCTGTGTCGGTTTCGGGTACGGACACTCGGACACTCCCGAATCACTTTTCTTGGTCGCGGACGGCGCTCACTTCCGTACTTGTGTTTCCGTCCCCCTGGCGGGACGCCCTCGACCAACGGGGCGCTGACCCCCCTCCGCGACGTCCTGATTCGTTCGCCATGTCCGACTGGTCACGGAATCTCCACCGTGTCTCCATCGACTACGCCTTAACGGCCTCGCCTTAGGCCCGACTAACCCGGAGCGGACGATCCTGCCTCCGGAACCCTGCGGCTTTCGGCGGGCCCGATTCTCACGGGCCTTTTCGCTACTCATACCGGCATTCGCACTCCGCCGCGGTCCACGGCCGTTTCCACGACCGCTTCGCCCCCCGGCGGACGCTCCCCTACCACTGGCCCCCGTACGGGGGCCAATTCGCCGCTTCGGTAGTCCGCTTAGCCCCGGACATTCTCGGCGCCGCGCGACTGCGACCAGTGAGCTATTACGCACTCTTTCAAGGATAGCTGCTTCTAAGCCAACCTCCTGGCTGTCTCGATCACGCGACGACCTTTGCCACTCAGCGCACATTTAGGGACCTTAGCGGACGATCTGGGCTCTTGCCCTTTTGACCTTGGAGCTTATCCCCCAACGTCTGACTCTCTCCCGCCTACCGACGACTTTGTCGTTTGCGAACAGGCAGTAATCCTTCACGGACCCCTTCCATTCACAGAGCGCTACCCCGTCGGTATTGTTCGGGGAGGCTCGCCCTCAAGCGATTTCGGGGAGAACCAGCTATCTCCGTGTTCGATTGGCATTTCACCCCTAGCCGCCGCTCATCCCAGCCCTTTTCAACGGACACGGGTGCGGCCCTTCATCCCGGCTTAAGGGGATTGCAGCCTGGCGCCGGCTAGATCACACGGTTTCGGGTCGATCGACCGCCACTTGTCGCCCTCTTCAGACTCGCTTGCGCTCCGGCTCCCGTCCTTGCGGACGTTAACCTCGCGGCGGCCGGTCACTCGCCGGTTCATTCTTCAATAGGCACGCCATCATCCCGTTGCCGAGACTCTGACGGCTTGACAGCACACGGTTTCAGGGTCTCTTTCACTCCCCTCCCGGGGGGCTTTTCACCGTTCCCTCACGGTACTCTGCGCTATCGGTGACGGATGGTCGGTAGTCTTGGGCGGTGGGCCGCCCAGCTTCCCACGGTCTTTCACGAGAACCGTGGTACTCGGGATCAGCGGCCGGTCCGGCCGCGGCAGCACGACGGGGCTCTCACCCGCTCGGGCGCTGCATTCCAACAGCTTCATGCTCCCGCGACCGCGCCGGCGCGGGCCCCCTACTGGCCCGCATCCGCTGTCCACAACCCGACGACTCCGCGGAAGTAGGCCGTCTCGGAGCCGTCGTTTGGACTGGTCCCCGTTCGCTCGCCGCTACTAAGGGATTCGCTTTCGCTTTCTCGACACAGGTACTGAGATGTTTCAGTTCCCCGCTTTGGACTCGGTCGGGCCCTAGTGGCCCGCCGTCTAGACCTGCCGGTCTAGGGGTTTCCCCATTCGGTGACCCTCGGATCGATGCGTGCGACGCCGCTCCCCGAGGCCTTTCGTGGCGTGCCACGACCTTCTTCGCCCCATCCGCACCCGAGGCATCCCCCGTGTGCTGGTGTTGTCTTTCTCCTGTAAAGTTGTCAAGGTCCGAGTCGGTCCTTGGAAACCATATCGTCATGCCGCGTCGGGAGCATTCCCTAGAAAGGAGGTGATCCAGCCGCACCTTCCGATACGGCTACCTTGTTACGACTTCACCCCAATCATCCGCCCCACCGTCGACGGGACCGTCCCTCACGGGTTCGGCCGACCGGCTTCGGGTGTGGCCAACTCTCGTGGTGTGACGGGCGGTGTGTACAAGGCCCGGGAACGAATTCACCGCCCCATGCTGATGGGCGATTACTAGCAATTCCGGCTTCATGCAGGCGAGTTGCAGCCTGCAATCCGAACTGAGATCCCGTTTGAAGGATTCGCTCCCGCTCGCGCGGTCGCGGCCCGTTGTCGGGACCATTGTAGCACGTGTGTAGCCCAGGACATCAAGGCCATGCGGATTTGACGTCATCCCCACCTTCCTCCGGTTTGTCACCGGCAGTCTCGTGTGAGTGCCCGGCCGGACCGCTGGCAACACACGACAAGGGTTGCGCTCGTTGCGGGACTTAACCCAACATCTCACGACACGAGCTGACGACAACCATGCAGCACCTGAGCACGCTCCCCGAAGGGCCCGCCGCTTTCGCGGCGCTCACGTGCCTGTCCAGTCCTGGTAAGGTTCTGCGCGTTGCGTCGAATTAAACCACATGCTCCACTGCTTGTGCGGGCCCCCGTCAATTCCTTTGAGTTTCAACCTTGCGGCCGTACTCCCCAGGCGGGATACTTAGTGCGTTAGCTCCGGCACCGCAGGGTGGACCCCCACGACACCTAGTATCCATCGTTTACGGCGTGGACTACCGGGGTATCTAATCCCGTTTGCTCCCCACGCTGTCGCGCCTCAGCGTCAGGGTCAGGCCAGTGCGCCGCCTTCGCCACTGGTGTTCTTCCTGATCTCTACGCATTTCACCGCTCCACCAGGAATTCCACGCACCTCTCCTGCCCTCCAGTGCGACCGTTTAGCCGCCCTCCTCCGGGTGAGCCGGAGGCTTAAAACCGCTACGTATCGCACCGCCTACACGCCCTTTACGCCCAGTAATTCCGGACAACGCTTGCCCCCTACGTCTTACCGCGGCTGCTGGCACGTAGTTTGCAGGGGCTTCCTTCGTCGGTACCGGCTCCCCGGGACTCCCGTCCCGGTCTTCGTCCCGACAGACAGAGCTTTACAACCCGAAGGCCGTCTTCACTCACGCGGCGTTGCTCCATCAGGCTTGCGCCCATTGTGGAAGATTCCCTACTGCTGCCTCCCGTAGGAGTCTGGGCCGTGTCTCAGTCCCAGTGTGGCCGTTCACCCTCTCAGGCCGGCTACCCATCGTCGCCTTGGGAGGCCGTTACCCCCCCAACTAGCTAATGGGCCGCGAGCTCCGCGATGAGCGCCAGTTGCCCAGCTTTCTTCCCGTAGGAACGTATGCGGGATTGCCGCGCCTTTCGGCCCGATATCCCCCACTCATCGATAGATCACTCACGTGTTCCTCACCCGTCCGCCGCTGACCCGAAGGTCCGCTCGACTTGCATGTATTACGCACGCCGCCAGCGTTCGTCCTGAGCCAGGATCAAACTCTCCATGACTCATTGTCTTGCTGACTGTTTCTGTTTCCCTTGACGCGTTCATGACGATATAGTTTTCAAGGACCGACGCCGCCCGCTGAAGCGGGGGGCTCACTGTCCTCGCGGACAGCTTTGATATAATAACACCTGACGTGAGTTCTGTCTAGCCATATTAGAAAACTTTTTGTTTAACCATTGTACCCCACGGATTTCGACATTATACGGTGCCGCCGTTAGAGATCCTCGCCGTCTTCTATGGTTAATTCACGTGTTTCGGGATTAAATACGTGATATCCGCGCCAACGGCCTTCAAAGCGCCAAAATGTAAAAATTATGCCTCCCGCCAGCATAATGGCAACCAATGCATCGATAGAGCGACCAATAGCGGCGGGGCCGTAAATCAAGAAAATGCTAATGACCACCGCAAACCACGTCGTCGTCACATACGAAATGATCTGAAGGCCTCTGTGTTGGTGCGTAATGCCATGTAGACCATGGTGATGAATACGCGTTAAAAACACCGCCGCACTAAGGCTGTCAAAGAGAAACTCCAAAATCAGAAAGAAACCCGCCGTACTGAGCACTAAATTGAACACAGACGCAAGCGATGCCACCAGTAACTGCAATGACACAATCGTCCATCCCAACACGAGCGGGACCACAATCGTCCACGTCGGCGACTGGGCAGAGTTTTTCATCACAAAAAATCGGGGGAGTATTCGGTCCCGAGCCATTGCATACAACGCCTTACTCAAAATAAACGTTGTAAGCCATAAAGAGCCGGCGGTTGAAGCCACAATGGGCACAATGGCCCAACGGAATTGATGAGGCGATAACGCTTGCGCCCATGTAATCAGCACATCGGGATTCTTTACCAGCTGGGCTAGTGACACGGAATGTAGCATTAAAGGGAAAATCGTTAAATAAAAAGCTAACACCATGAAAGCTCCTACCACGCCGCCCATTCCCGGGGTTTTCTGCGGGTAATCAGCTTCTTCCGCCGCATAGCTATCAATTTCCCAACCATCCACTATAGTCGCGCCTACAACCATCGCAATAACAAACCCGTGCCATGATGGCGTCACATGATTTCCCGGAAGCGTACGCCAATGGAGTACTCCTCCTATGGCAAATATGATGATCGCGATGAATTCTAAAACCATAAATATTTTGGTCAATTGCGCAACGGTTTTACTCCCTCTCAATAACAACCCAGCGGACAATCCGATCCACGCCCCGCTCACGATAATCACCAACCACGACGGAGGGGCTGTGACTCCAACTAAGGCGAGAGACTCCTCTGCTGCTGGAATAATAATGGGAGGAATGGACCAAAAATAGGCCATCATCAGAATCCATGATTGATATCGCGAGATACCAAAACCTAAAATCCTACGAGACCAATGATAGGAAGCCCCGGTATTGGGATAGTGTTGATTCAACATCCGAAACAGCCATGAACTTAGAATAAAAGGTGTGGCAATCGCCAAGACAGCCCAAATAATATCAGCGCCAGCCAGGCTAAGCATAATGGAGCCGGCAGCCGCCACACTAAATAAGGGCGCGACACTCGCAATGGAGAGTCCCGAAAGATCCGACAGGCTTAACAAAACCGGTTTTTTACCTAATGGTTGCACACTGATCATGGCCTTCCCGATAAGTTATCAAGAAAGGTTCCTTGATAGCTCCGATTTTATTTGCAAGGCATGCTTTTTATTTTGTGGCCGATTGGCATGATTGGCATAAGCCCCATGCGGTAATTTGAACACCTTGAATATCGCGGCTGGTAACGGAGGCTTTTAGCATATGATGAACTCCGTGCATTACGTCATCCGTAATATGTTCAATCGCATGGCAACGCTGACACACCCAATGCGCGTGCGCTTTTACCGTGGCCTCGATTACGCGAGATCCGTCAGGCAAGTGCATTTCACTGGCCAGACCCACTTCTACAAAGGCCTGAACCACGCGGTAAACCGTCGAGAGTTCAATAGAAGGCACTGTTGCTTTGACAGTACGCCAGAGGGATTCAATAGTATAGTGACCCACCGATTGGGATAAGGTGTCCATAATGATGGTACGAGGTAACGTTGCGCGCAATCCGTGTTGATGAAGGCGATTTTCTATAGTATTTTGTTCCATGTTGCAAATCATAGGCAATAATAAAGGGTGTGTCAACCATGATTATCCAACCACACCCCTTCATTTCCCATTTGAAATGCTCTTTTCCTCGAACAGACAAGCCACGCGGACGGATTTGAACGAAGGACAATAGAATGCGCTCCGATATTAATGCCGCAACGAAGCGGATTGCCGCGGGTGATGATGGTGGTGATGCGAACGCCCTTTCTTCTCAGAAACGGCAGGAACGGCCTTGCGACTAACCTCTTTAGAGGACTCTAACGCCTTCACTCGCCATTCTCCTTCTGCTCGTTGCAAAACCTGCTTGCACCAGTTAAGCAAGCGCAAGCCATTTGCATTCTGATTGGTGCGAGGCGGGATACCCCAACCAATATGAGTACGCCCACCATGTCCATGAATCCGTTCCACATGCTCGATGGTCTGAAATATCGTGACGGTGGGCCAGCGTGATTGCCATTCCATGACGGCATGCCCGGAGGGAAGAACCACCCCAATGGCCACAATTCCTGTACCACTCACGCCACTGACATCTTCGTGCCGGTAGAGATAGAAAGGTTGCACCAAAGGTCGCTGCCGGGAGACACGCATAGCTTCCACTGCCTTTCTCGCAACTTTTTGTTACCAGTATATGGGCGACATTGTCAATGGTGCAAAAATCACAGGGCGTAGAGGTTTGCCTAGAAAAAGTATACACTGTTGGCGGAGACTCTCTTAGCACACGCAACTCCGTCCCAACACCGCCGTCACGGGACATCGAGAAAGGACGATGCACAGTATGGCAACCCTGGTGGTCATTCGGCATGGCCAAAGTCAATGGAATTTGGAAAATCGCTTCACCGGATGGACCGATGTCGACCTCTCTGCTCAGGGAATCGAAGAGGCGCGCCGCGCCGGACAACTCCTCAAAGCGAAAGGAATCCACATCGACGCAACCTATACGTCACTGCTTAAACGCGCCATCAAAACATTGAATATTGTCTTGGAAGAAATGGACCTGCTATGGCTCGATGTTGTCAAATCATGGACGTTGAATGAACGCCACTACGGCGCATTACAAGGGCTAAACAAAGCCGAAACCGCTGCCAAATATGGAGACCAACAAGTGGCCGAGTGGCGCCGCAGTTACAATACCGTCCCGCCTTTATTACCTGAAGGCGATCCCAGGTTACCCATCAACGATCCTAAGTACCAATCCCTCGATCCCGCCCTATTGCCGCGTGCAGAAAGCCTCGCCATGACCGTGCAACGTGTTCTACCTTTTTGGAATGCGCAAATTCTACCGGTTTTAACGCGGGGTAAAAACCCTTTAATTGTGGCGCATGGCAATAGCTTGCGAGCGCTCGTCAAATCTCTTGATAACCTCTCTGATCAGGAGATTGTTTCCCTAGATATTCCGACTGGGATTCCCTTAGTTTATGAGTTTGATGAGGATGTCCGCCCGGTTCGCCATTATTACTTGGAATAGGGGTTACTACATAGCAGGACAGCTGTTTGACTCCAAATAGGTCACCATTAAGATTTTTATACGCATAGCAAGCGGGGCGTCGTCATTGCCATGAATGACACGCCCCACGTTTAAACCTATAGATCATCGTTAAGCCACCTAATTCTCCATCGCGCCTTTAGGGTGCGGCAAAGGTCTTTCGCTTGAGGAATTTTCCACGCCCCGCGCGGCCCAAATACTGTCCGTTCGCTATAATCTTTTCTCCACGCGAGAAGACCATATGCACTTTGCCCTGGGCATTATAGCCTTCAAAAGGATTATAATCCACTTGCATGTGCGCCGTATTCACGCCCCATGTCGTAGTTGCCTGGGGGTCGAATAAAACCAAGTCCGCATCCGAACCCACCGCAATCGTGCCTTTTTGAGGAAACATGCCAAAAAGCTTCGCGGGCATTGTGGCCATAATTTCCACAAAACGATTAAGAGAGAGCCGATTTAAGCGAATCGCGGCATCATAAAGAAGGCTCACGCGAGTCTCAATACCTGGAGCTCCATTGGGGATCTTGGCAAAATTATTGATTCCTAAAATCTTTTGGTCTTGCATGCAAAACGGACAATGGTCTGTTGCGACGACCTGCAGATCGTCTCCGGCCAGTCCCCTCCAAAGATGAGTCGCATGGTCTGGGGATCGCAACGGTGGCGACATAACGTATTTAGCGCCGCCAAAATCGGGTTCCTCATAACGGCTATCATCCAAAAACAAATATTGGGGACACGTTTCAGCAAACACCGCTTGTCCTTTGTCACGGGCAACAGTCACTTCATCAAGCGCTTCTTTCGCCGATAAATGCACAATATAGACTGGGCTATGGGCCATTTTCGCCAACGCAATCACGCGGTGGGTCGCTTCGGCCTCGGCTTCAGGCGGCCTCGTAATAGCATGATATTTCGGTTCCGTATGCCCGTGAGCCAAGGCTTGTTGCACGAGCACATCAATAACGCTGCCGTTCTCCGCATGCATTGCTACCAATGCGCCAATCTCACCGGCCTTTTGTAATGCTTGAAAGATTTCACCGTCACTTGACATAAAAACTCCAGGATACGCGGTAAACAGCTTGAAACTCGTAATGCCTTGATCTACCAGACGCCCCATGCCAGCTAATGTTTCGCCATTAACTTCACTTAAAATCATGTGAAACCCATAATCAATGTTGGCCTTGCCCTCCGCTTTGGCCCACCACGTATCAAGGGCTTCTTCGACACTATGCCCGCGTTGTTGAATGGCAAAATCAATTATAGTCGTCGTACCGCCAAACGCTGCAGCTCGCGTGCCGGTGAAAAAATCATCGGAGGACGTCGTGCCACCAAATGGCATATCGAGGTGCGTATGCACATCGACACCGCCGGGCAGCAGCAGCAAACCGCTTGCATCAATGACCTCATCGGCGGCAGGGACAAGAAATTGCAAATCCTGGCCAATATACACAATGATTCCTCTGTCGATGAACAAATCGGCATGATAGTCATCGGTGGCTGTGACGATATGACCATTTCGTATCAATGTCTTCATCCTAAAGTCTCCTCCCGTGTCCCCATATTGGCAAGCTTTTAGAATCCCACACGACTTTGGCGTTGTCGCCACGTCTCCACCAAGCCCAAGTCAATGTCTTGCATTTCAATACATCCTGGTACGGGACAGACCAGACTGCATAAATTGCACCCGACACAATCGTCTTTTCTGACCACCGGGGCTCTTTGTCCTGGGAGTCGATCAATACATTGGTGGCCCCCGTCATCGCAGGCAACAAAGCACAAATTGCAGCCAATGCATTGATCTGCATGGATTTCTGCGACGGTTTTGTACGAGTAGGACAGCCGAAGATCATTCCAATCGCCGACGCGATGTTTGGCTTTCCCCACAAGGTCCTGGACGGAGGCTAGACCCTTGCGGTCTAGGTAATCATTTAATCCTTCGGTGAGATCATCAATAATACGAAATCCGTAATGCATCGCCGCCGTACACACTTGAACTGCTCCCGCTCCAAGAAGAAGATATTCGACGGCATCTCGCCATGTCTCGATGCCGCCAATACCACATAGGGGCACGGGCACTCTTCGGTCATTAGCTAGTGCCGATACCATGTATAGGCCAATAGGCTTGACGGCCGGTCCACAATATCCTCCGTGGGATCCCCGGTCCGCAACATGGGGGTCAGGCAGCCATGTCTCAACATCTAGGCCCATAACACTGTTGATCGTATTAATCAACGACAAGGCATCAGCGCCTCCAGCCACGGCGGCCCTGGCCGGCATTCGCACATCAGTCACATTGGGTGTTAACTTTACGATAACCGGTAACGATGAGCCGGATTTGGCATACGCGGTAATTTGCTGCGAGTACTCAGGTACCTGCCCTACGACCGACCCCATGCCGCGCTCGCTCATACCGTGGGGACAGCCAAAATTGAGCTCTACCCCATCAGCGCCCGTATCTTCTACGCGACGCATCATGTCTGACCACAGTGTAGGATCGGACGCCAACATCAGGGATACGATAACCGCATGGTGAGGGAAACGGCGTTTGACTTCTGCAATTTCTCGCAAGTTATCGTCAATAGGCCGATCGGAGATAAGCTCAATATTGTTCAAGCCCATCATACGGCGACCCCCATAGTCAATCGCCGCCAAACGAGAGCTGACATTAATCACAGGCTCTCCCACTGTCTTCCAGACAGCTCCGCCCCATCCCATATCAAACGCCTTCATGACTTGATAGCCTGTATTGGTTAAGGGGCCTGAGGCCAACCAAAAAGGGTTAGGAGAAGAAATCCCTGCAAAGTTCACCGACAAGTCTGCCATTGTTAGCCCTCCTGTTTCGTGATACTATGGCCCTCCAACCGCGCAATAATGGCACGAGCTGCCTGTTTACCTTGAGCGGCCGCAGTGACCACGGTCGCCTCAGCGGATGGAGCTAGACAATCGCCCACGGCGTATAAACCGTGACAGGAAGTTTCATAGGTATGGGGGTCAACCACAGGTACAGCGCCCTGATGCTGAATGTCCAGTAAACGCCATAACGCATCGGATTTCGTCTGACCAATGGCGCGAATAATGATATCCGCCGGCATCAACCAGCTAGGGGTATCATTCATGACAACGGCCTTGGACGGGCCTTCGACGGGTCTCGTGCGCTGGCACCGCACAGCTTCCACGTGAGTTGTCCCGACAATTTCCACCGGCTGTGTCCACCACTCGAAGACAATGCCTTCTTGCTTGGCAAACGAATATTCATAATCATAGGCGGGCATGTCTTGCTCACCCCGGCGATATAGAATGCGAACGTTTTCAGCACCGAGCCGCTTTGCGCAGGTCGCCGCATCAATGGCTGTATTCCCCGCCCCTATCACGACCACACGAGACGAGGCAGCAATCTGGGGGTAGGAATCAGTTTTGCTCTGCTGGATAAAGTCCAGCGCGTCCCAGACACCTAGAAGGTCTTCTCCAGCAATGCCGATCATCGGCACTTTTCCCAAGCCAACAGCGGTGACTACTGCATCGTATTGATCTTTTAACGTCTGCCAGGCGACATCTGTCCCCACATGCGTATTCAAATACACCGTCGCCCCTAACGAACGGATAAGTTCTCCCTCCCACAAGCTGACTGCCAGAGGTTCGCGAAATGACACAATACCGTAGGTATCTAATCCTCCTAAGGCAGCTTGTGCTTCATAGATGTCGACATGACAACCATGGCGCAAGAGCTCTGCAGCAGCAGCCAGTCCCGCGGGTCCTCCACCTACAATTGCCACCTTCCCCGTGACTTGCGTTTGGCGCCTAGGCAACCGCGGAGCGCCCGTGACATACTGCATTGCATAATCCATCGCGGCACGTTGCAATCGGCCAATAGCAACGGGATGACTGTCCCGGGTACGCACACAGGCCCCCTCACATAAGGTCGCAGTTGGGCAAATACGCGCGCACGTGGCGCCGACGATATTCGCGTCCAAAATCGTTCGACTTGCGGCCGCCAGATCGCCTTGTGCGATCTGGCGAATAAAACGGGGAATATCGATACCCGTGGGGCATCCTTGGATACATGGCGCATCATCACAATAATAGCAACGTAAGGCCTCCTCGTGGACTTCTCGATCCGTGAGAGGCGGTACCACTTCCTCAAATGCGCGCAACGTGGAATCAGTCGGTATCATCGCTGTCCTCCTTTGGCACCATCCGGGTTAGAGTTACAAGTCCGTTAAACGTTGGTAGGTCTCTGGACGCCGGTCCCGGTAAAACTGCCAGGTATTGCGGACTTCGCGCACAACATTCAGATCGGCATCGCCAATCACGACCTCCGACTGGTCAGGACTCCCCATAGCAACAAATTGTCCTCGGGGATCAACAAGATAGCTTTCTCCATAGAACTCCCCCATGTTCCACGGCGCCTCGACGCCCACGCGGTTAATAGCACCTAAATAATACCCATTGGCCACCGCATGAGCCGGTTGTTCTAACTTCCACAAATACTTGGATAGGCCGGCCACGGTCGCAGAGGGATTAAAGACGATTTCTGCCCCATTCAATCCCAGCGCCCGGGCACCTTCCGGAAAGTGGCGATCATAGCAAATGTATACCCCAATCTTGCCCACAGCAGTTTCAAATACGGGATATCCCAAATTACCCGGGCGAAAGTAAAACTTCTCCCAAAATCCCGTCGCCTCCGTCGGACCAGCTTGGACATGAGGGAGATGACTTTTTCGGTATTTCCCCAAAAATTTCCCATCGGCATCAATCACGGCCGCAGTGTTATAGTAAACTCCCGTTATCTCCTCTTCATACAGGGGAACGACCATGACCATCCCGGTTTCTTTTGCGACGGACTGCATCATTTGTGTCGTCGGACCGTCTGG
The DNA here is from genome assembly GCA_002951815.1 of Sulfobacillus thermotolerans. Classification (GTDB taxonomy): domain Bacteria; phylum Bacillota; class Sulfobacillia; order Sulfobacillales; family Sulfobacillaceae; genus Sulfobacillus; species Sulfobacillus thermotolerans. Next base: position 1,582,141 of record CP019454.1, on the reverse strand, counting down.
TACCCGCTCCGTTAACCCATACCAACGCGTATTTTGTTCGGCACAGAAATACGGTCCATAGAACAGTTCTTGGAGACATACTACCTGCGCCCCCTTGGCGTGGGCTTCATAAATCATCCCTAAATGTTTATCGATCGCGGACTGCTTATGCTCGTCTAGAGGCCGTTCGCCTGAAACGTCGTGCTGGGATTGAATTAATCCAACGCGGACTATATGGCTCATAAATATCCTCCTCTATCAATCGCAGTGGTGTTCACAATCTGTTCGTTAGTGGGATAGATGCGATGACGGCATTTCCCGAGATGGTGTAGGATTGTGGTATTTGGCATTCATCAACACTAAATAAACTCCAAACGACACGGCAAAACCCACAAACCATGAATAATTGAAGAGCCAGACTAAAGGCGGTACGACTTTACCAATGAGCGAAACCAAAATTCCAGCCGCCAACGCCCAAATCGCTAACGGATTGTAGCCATTCTTGTAGTAGTACTGTCCCGAGGCCTCGTACAATTGAATAACCTCAAGAGTTCTGCGCCGAAATACCCAGTAATCGGCAATCAGAATAGCCGCAATGGGACCTAAGAAGCCCGAATAGACATCAAGCCATGTAAAAATATAGATGTGCGGGTTGGAAATCAAAAGCCACGGCACCATGACAATACCAAGAATGCCCGTGATAAGACCCCCGCGTGCGAAGTTCAAGTGTTTGGGGAACAGCTGTATTAAGTCATATGCAGGCGACACAATGTTGGCGGCCACATTGACTGATAATGTCGCCACAACGACAGCACCTAAAGCAATAATCAAAATCACCACGTTGTGAAAGTGACCTAACAAGGTAATGGGATCCGAAATCGCGTGATGAAACACGACAATCGTTGCTGATGTCACGAGAACCCCGATGCCGGAAAAGATGGTCATGGTCAAGGGCAATCCAATCGCTTGCCCCCATTCTTGAGCTTGTTGACTCTTAGCAAATCGCGTGAAGTCGGGGATGTTCAACGACAATGTCGCCCAAAAACCCACGACGCTTGTCAAGGCCGGAATCTCGACGGCCCAAAAGGCCGTACCATGGACCGTCGCAGGTCGCTGTAGTAGGGGGCCAAATCCATGGGCCGCATTCAAGGCCCAAATTAATAGCCCAATGCCTAACAGCAATACCAACGGTCCGGCCCACGCCTCAAACCGCCGCACGGCTTGAATGCCATGGTAGATGATCCACACGTTCATGAGCCAAAATAACAAAAAGCTAATCCATCCGCCCAAGTTCATTCCCACAAACGAGAAGACGTCGGAAAAATGCGCCCATCCCGGAATAATCATGAGAAGGAAGGTTTGAATGGCCTGTCCGCCTATGGCGGTTTCAATGCCAAACCAGCCTGCCCCGACTAAGGCACGCAAAAAAGCTGGAATCCCCGCCCCTACCACGCCAAATGAGGCACGCGCCAAAACAGGAAAAGGAATCCCATATTTTGTGCCCGGATGGGCATTGAGCAAGATAGGGACAAGCACAATCATGTTCCCCACAAAAACTGTTAAGATCGCTTCCCACCAATTGAGACCAAGAACGATAAAGCCGCCAGCCATCAAATAGGTGGGAATATTGTGAGCCATGCCAATCCACAAGCTCAGGTAGTTGTATAAGGACCATTGCCGCTGCTCTTGGGTCGTGGGGGCAATGTCCTGGTTATAGCGAGCTAAATCCTCGTTGTTTTCCACATTCACAGCCATCTGATGTTGTCTCCCTTGCTGACGGGATCTTAGTCAGTCGTATCATGCCTCCGTACTCATCCACGTGATATCCATGTATCTCTTGTTGCTAAATGCTGGACAACAAGGATGATTCCATGATATCGAGTGTTCGGCACAGATAGGACGGACAGATCCGTGATTTTTAACGGAATTTTCTATACATAATGTAAAAGGCCGATTTTGCCTAGAGAGTGGCGCACAAAAATCCGGTCGCACTCCCCACCTAACAGGGCCTTTCCCTATCATAACGGTAGTGTCAAGACGGATGGAGCTCCTAAGAGCCCTTTAAGATGATGTGCACTACTGCAAAAAGGCCACGCGTCAAAGCGCGTGGCCTAACCCGCCTGCATGTTATTGATGTTATTGATAGACGATGCGAGTGGATTCCACGGCTACTAGGCCGGGATGGGCTTGATATAAGGCCGACATCACATCTCGCAACACTGTCAGCGCTTCGTTGACTTCCTCATCGCTAACCGTCAACGGCGGCGCAATTCGCAAGACGTTATGGTACAGCCCACCAAGTCCCAACAAAAGCCCCCGGTCTTTCGCCAATTCTAAAATTTCCTCCGCTAATTCCGCTGCTGGCGCCTTATCCTTTTCCACAATTTCAATCCCTTGCATGAGGCCCATCCCGCGCACATCGCCCATGACCGGATATTCATCCGCCAATTGTTCAAGTCCACTACGCAAAATGCGACCGAGCGTGGCAGCGCGCTCAGTTAGCTGCTCTTGTTCCATGACCTGCAGCGTAGCTAACGCAGCCTGCATTACAACAGGGTTACCTCCAAAAGTTGAAATAGTGGGTCCTTGGTAATGACGAGCCACATCCGGCGTGGCAATAGTCGCCCCAACGGGCATACCATTGGCCATGCCCTTGGCAAACGTCATAATGTCTGGTTCCACCCCGTAATGGTTAATGCCGAAGGGCTTACCCGTTCGCCCAAATCCCGTTTGCACCTCATCATCAATAAATAGGGCTCCATACTTGCGAGCAATGCCGACAGCTTCTTGAAAGAAAGCTGGAGGAGGGGTAATAAACCCACCCACCCCCTGGATAGGCTCGGCAATAAAAGCCGCTAATCGCCCAGATGTGCTGGTTTTAATGAAGTCATCCATGTCCCGAGCACATTCCAACCCACATCGATCAGGCGTCTTGCCAAAGGGGCACCGATAACAATATGGATTATGCGTGTGACGGATCGGTAAACCCATCCCACTGCCTCCGAGTTTCCACGCACCTTGACCAGTTAGCCCCATGGTCACTTGGGACCGTCCAGAATAGCTATGTCGCAGTGCTACGACTTCATTGCGGCCTGTGGCCAACTGCGCCATCACCAGCGCGGTTTCGTTGGCTTCGGTTCCGCTCGTGGTAAAAAAGCTTTGGGAAAGAGCACCCGGCGTAATCTTAGCCAGATATTCCGCCAAATCAATCATTGGCTCGGACAAATACAGAGTTGAGGTATGAACCAACGTCGCAGCCTGTTGGGTGATGGCCTGGGTTACCACCGGGTGGCAATGCCCCACCGATACCGTGAGAATGCCGCCAAAAAAATCTAAATAAGATTTCCCTTGATCGTCTTGGACATGGCACCCTTGACCAGACACCAATGTCAAAGGCTGCTTATAATAAACCCCAATCCCAGGCACTAAATATCGCCGTTGCCGCTCTAATGCTTCACGCATAACATTCCATCCTCTCTTGGCGTGGCTTCTACCGTTTGCAACCGGCACGGTACGTTAAGGTTGCTCAGTACCCCAAAATCGGCTGATCACGACCTTCTCTTCCGTGTAGAACCGAAAAGCGTCCATGCCTGTGGCATGCAAATCCCCATAAAATGAATGTTTCCAACCCGCAAAGGGGAAAATGGCCACGGGTGCCGGCACGCCAATATTGACCCCGACCATCCCCACTTCAATATGGTCGCGAAAGTAACGAGCCGCAGCGCCTGATTCGGTATAAATGGTCGCGGTATTGCCAAATTGCGACTGGTTGGCCATGTCCACTGCTGTTTTCAGATCGGGCGCCCGCATTAGACTTAAGACGGGTCCAAAAATTTCTTCGCGGGCAATCGTCATGGTACTCGTAACCTCATCAAATAGCGTCGGCCTTAAGAAGAATCCTTCAGCCGCTACAGGATTTTCTCGGCCATCCTCCAATAATGCAGCACCCTCTTCTACGCCGGTTCGAATAAAGTGGCTAATGCGTTCACGACTTTGTTCGCGAATGACGGGGCCCATATCATTGGTTTCATCCAGTCCCGAGCCCACTTTCCAGTCGCGAATGGCTTGTCGAAGCGTGGGAATTAGACGCTCCGCCGCAGAGCCCACTGCAATCGCTACAGACCCGGCAAGACACCGCTCGCCAGCGGACCCAAATGCGGATCCCATTAGAGCCTCTACCGTACGCGGGATATGCGCATCCGGCATGACAATATGATAGTTTTTCGCACCGCCCAGCGCTTGCACGCGCTTTCCCGCCGCGGCCGCGGTACGGTAAATATACTCCGCCACGGGTTGTGAACCAACGAACGAAACAGCTTTAATGGTCGGGTGGGTCAAAATCTGATCCACGGTAGACCGCCCGCCTAATACCACATTGAGCACGCCTGGCGGCAATCCGGCCTCCTCCCACAATTCCATCATAAGTAAAGAGGTTAAGGGAGTTTTTTCAGAGGGTTTCAACACAAAGGTGTTGCCGCTAACCAAGGCAGGAGGAATCATCCACAAAGGAACCATAGCGGGAAAGTTAAAGGGGGTAATCCCTGCGACAACGCCTAAAGGTGTCCGGACCATCATCGTATCCACACCGCGTGACACATCGGGCAACACTTCACCCTTGAGTAAAGACGGGGCTGAGGCGGCCAGTTCCACCACTTCAATGGCTCGCGCCACCTCGAGACTGGCATCGGGTAATGTCTTGCCATGTTCTATCGTGACCGACCGCGCGATATCCGCCTGATTGCGCGTCATGAGATCATGAAACTTAAACATAATCCGCGCACGCTGTAAGATAGGGGTGGTAGCCCAAGCCTCAAAAGCCTCCGCGGCCCTTTGCACCGCACGATCTAGCGCATGGGTGTCATCCAGAGGAACGGTTCCAAGCATTTCTCCCGTAGCGGGATTGATGACATCCTCCCATTGATTGGCTGTTGGCGTAATGCGTTCACCACCAATGACATGCTTCAGTGTAGCCATCGATATCTCTCCTTCATAACGGCGCTTATACGATAGTAACAGCTTGGGCGCGGCGCCGATTTTTGTTCATCGTAGCAAAATCAGAGGCGGCAAGGCTCCGACAGTTTGTATAATTATTGCAACGAGAACCTGACATATTGATGAGAGGAGAAGCGCTTATGGTGGTTTTGCGTGATGTACTCAAAAGACAACCTTTTGCGGATGCGACGGTAATCGCGGGCCACACCGGCGTGAATCGTCCCGTGAAGTGGGTCCATATCGGGGAAATTCCGAATATAGGAGAATTTCTTCGTGGAGGAGAGCTAGTACTGAGTACAGGGGTCGGTCTGAGTACAGAGGAACAGCGTCGGACCTTTGTTCTAGGCCTGGTCAAAGCCCAAGCGTCAGGCGTTGTCATTGAGCTAGGAGCCTATTTTACCCAAATTCCTCAAGACCTCATCGACTTGGCCAACGCTCACGATCTTCCGGTAATCGTGTTCTCCCACCTGGTCCGGTTCTTAGATTTATCCCAGGAAGTCAATAGCCTCTTGATTAGCCAGCATCACCGCATTTTAGAAGACTTGGATGCTTTATCGGGACGCTTGCGCAAAGTATTGCTCTCAACGGAAGGATTAACGGCTCTTTTTGAAGCCTCGTTTGACGTATTGAAACGCCCCCTCGCCTATCTGTCACGCGCAACGGATGACAAAGTTCAACTAGGAGATTGGCCCTTTGCTCTGGTCCCAGTGCGTCAGAACGCTTTACATCCCCTCGTGGAATCCTCTCCCGCACCCTACCTGCGGCAGACAATCTCAGTATTTGGACAACCTGTCGGAGATGTCGCCATCTTGCTCTCTACAAATTACGTTGATGAATATCTCTACTTAGCGTTAGACCGCATCACCACGGCTGCCGCGCAAGAAATTATTCGCATGGACACCTTAGAAAAGCGCAAAAGGCAAGAGGAGGCGGTGTTATTAGAACAGCTGTTTTTTGCAGAACATCCCTCCGAAACCCTCCTCCAGCGTTGTCGCTCGCGTTACAATTTAACTAGCACGCGGCGCTACCGTGTCTGCGTGGTGCCGAATGATAGCGCATCTCCTAGAGCGCATGCGGCCATCCAGCGCCTTTCTCCGTTATTAGCTACAGCGCTCTTGTCGCAAACGGACCGAGATATCTGGCTCATTTCCGGGCGCGAGGGCGATATCACCAATCTTCCCCAGTTGCTCGGCACCTATTTGGGGGAACGCCCAAATCATATTGGCTTGTCCGCGCCCTACCGCGATCCCGCTCAAATGCATCAAGCCTTTTCCGAAGCATATGATGCTGCACAAGTGGCCTCTCATCTTGATAGCACACGCCCTCAGTGCTATGAAAAGTTAGGAGCTTATCGCTGGATTTTAGCAACGCCGCCTGACGTACTGCGGCGCCTGGTCATTCATCCCGAACTTGGTCCCTTGTTGCAGCCTGAACACGGCAAAGAAACAGAAGGACTCCTACAAACCTTAGAGGCTTTATTAACCTTCAATGGCTCCAAACAAGAAGTCTCGCAATGGCTAGGGATTCATCGCCAAACTCTTTATGCGCGAATTCGTGCCTTGAAATCCTTATTAGGCCACGACTTCCTCGTGTTTGAAAGGCGTGTCGCCATAGAAAACGCCCTTTTAGCCTACCGTTTTCTGTGTAGTCAAGGCGAGATGCCATCCAGGGCCGCGCCGCCTAGTTCCTGAGCTCCGCCGCCGCTTCAGCTTGGAAATGACAATCGGTCGCGACATTATGCCGTTCGCTGCTGGTTATTACTGGCAGCATAGGCTTTAACCGCAAACGGCACAATGGCGGCCCCCACGCCCATCACAAGAATAACAGCCATCCAAACAGCCGCGTGCGTTATCACCAGGGGCCCCACGATGACCGGGATAAGCGCGACGCCAATATTGGAGGCCATGCTAAAACCGGCTGTCGCAATGCCGGCATTGTGCCGCGTCCGCGCCTTTTCCGCTGCTGCTTCCAACGCTAAAGTGTACCAGCCATTACTAAATAGCCCGAAGAGAAAAAACGATGCATCAAGACCCGCTGTTGACGCGGAAAGCCCGCCTGTTAACAAGAGTCCGGAAAGAAACAAAAACACCAACGTCAACACGCCTAGTAAACGCGGCAGACGCCGCACACTCGCGGGATTTTCGCCCAACCAGCCAAATAAGATCGCGCCTATCGCCGACCCTAAAAACGTCAGGCCAGACAGCATTCCTCCCAACGCCGCCGCGTCCGGCACATGCAAATGAAGCAAGGCACTGGTACTGACAGAACCAAACATCACACTTATGGAAGCGACCACAAAACCTATCACCCACCACCAAGAGACGATAAGACGCGTCTTTCCCACGGATACCCCCGGGGACTTCCTCGTTGCCCGCAATTGACTAAGCAACCATAACCCGGTGACGACATTAAGGACAACCGCCATCCAAAGGTCCACAACCGGAGACATATCTGGTCCAATAAAAGATCCCGCTGCCATTCCTAAAAAAAGCATGCCAATAACCAAGCCCGTCCCCATTTTGAGCTGCCGCACGCCTCCTAATCGCAACACCGAACCAATGGGCGCAATCAGCAACGGATAGGCCAAAGCCGCCACCACTTGCCCCATTAGGGCGAGGGTAAAACTTGAAGCCCCTGCACGTAGCGCCAAGCCCACAATCGTCAGCACAATACTCCCATAGAGGGGCGCTTGTGGCCCAGACTTCGCAACCCAATACCCGGCAGGAAGTGCTCCCACAATCATGGCGTACCCATATAATGAGATAAGAAGCAAAATCATAGCTAAGGAGACGTGGAAGGTTCCTATCAAATAAGGAACCAAAGGCGCCAATACAAACCAGCCCCACCCTAACGTAAACGCAAAGAATGCATAAGGCCATAGAAGACGCCCATTGTCACTGGACAATAATATCATTCCTTTCCATTTTTCCCATTGATTGTACGTGAATCCCGAATTTTATGGCAAGGCCTCAAATACAGTCAGTCCGCAATTCCGCATAGAGTTCCTTGGCCGGTTGCTGTCCCATCCTAAGCTTCATTGAGGACAAACAGGACGGCGGTCAAGGCCAGGAAAACCACGTTGTCTTGGCATAGGTTTCGTCGATCGACGAATGCCCTTACGAACTGAGAGAAGATAACACAAGATGGCACGTATGGATGACCAGCGCCCACTAATCCCTTGGCGCCATACAAACACAGGGATTAACACCGGCCGGAGAAGTTACGCTGAAAGAAATTCCCCTAATCCAGGGGAGGCTAGACAATTATCTCGCGCCGTTAGAACAGTCGATTTATCATGTGCAGAATATCTCCAAATGGTATGAACTCATAGGCCCAACTCGCACACGACAAGACCTTATTAGAATGGCTTGAATAATCGGGACCTGCCACGGCAATATACTGTCCATGAATGCGCGAGACAGTAACCCACGCCCAATTCTGAGCCCATGTTGGTGAGGGCGCTGCTGAATCCGTGGCTGTCATCCATATCGCGATATGCTTTGCACGAAGACGCGGTAACATGGTGAGATTCTCTTGGCTTGAGCTAGGATTGACGACGCGTCCTTGATCGATGACCCAATTTTCCGCCAGCCAACCATCGTTCCGGCGCAGTCCCGCGACCAAGGCCGTTTGGGGATTCCAGCTATTTAACAAGACCTTCAGATCTTGATCGTGAGCCAATCCGACGGCGGTTCGCAACCGCGATTGTGACACCCCATAGCTAGCACCCGCACAATCAAGCAGCACCCCCTGCACGCCCAATTTCTTCCACGCCCGAAGGTCTCGTCCAATTACCGTTAGCGTGTGATCGGGTTGGTGGTCGGTTACGCCAATGTCTACGTATCCATAAAAGGTCGTGTGAGGCAATGCTTTAATGACGTGCGCGCAAGCGACCTTGTCGCCTGACGCGCTCCACTCATCGCCACCTCCTAAAACGATTATGCGGTAGCCAGAGACTTTCCTAATCCATTGGTCTTCGTGAGAACGGGTTTGCGGAATCCACCCATAATAAATGAGAAAAGGCGTCACAGCAGGATGCGCTAAGAACCGTATCCCCCAAATCGCTAAACTTGTGAGAAGAAGCCCCGTTATCCACGTTTGCCAACGTTTCCGACTTGTTACCACTCAAACCGCTCCTTGAATTGATGAAGCGACTGTACAGTCTGTGCTTTACGGTGAAAACGCCCAAGATGACTGGCGGGTGATCATGACCCCATTACGAATGCCCAAATGGCTCACGGCTTGAGGTCGCCTCCTTGCTCCAACTCAAGACTACACCATTACCGCGCATCGGGACTAATTTTTAATATCTTAAATACTGGTTCAGTAACGTTTCTGTTTTTTGTAATGGTTAATCAATAAGGACACAAGCCATGGGACTTCGCGTGGCTGAAGGATGCCTGTTATGGATCTCCCGGGGACAATGGCCGTGTTCCATGCGGATCATCGCCCCTGATTCCCTCTGGCATCTTCCGATTAGGTATGGGATGATGGAGTTGGTTGTTGCATACAGAGGAGGCCCGCGTGAAACCGGTTACACGTTTGTTTCTCATTGCCACGGGCTGGACCTTGGCATCTTATATGGCGTCCAATTTTGTAGGTGCTTGGTTTTGGGACATCGGCACAGGGCTGCGGGCGATCATTCTCTTTTACGCGCTGTTATTTGCGGTCATGATTGTCGCGTTTGCGGGCGCCACACGCATTTCACACCGTGTTAGTGCCCGCCGACTGATGACCTGGGGCATTTGGCTCAACGTCTTATACCTTGCACTGCTGTTGGTATTAAAAACTCACGCCCGAACCTATTACATTCCTCTAGCCTTGCTCGAAGGATTATCCGCTAGTTTCTACTGGCTCGCCCTTTTTGTTTTGGCGGCCTCATGGGTTCCCTCTGAGCAGTCGCGTTGGTATAATGCCTGGACCGGGACGCTTGAAGCGATTCTAGGTCTCGTGGTTCCTCCACTAAGTGGGTGGATTATTGCTAGTGTGCCAGGTATAACGGGATATCGAATCGTTTTTGCGATGGCGCTTTTGAGCCTGATGGGCGCTGTTATTCTCATTATAGGAAGTCGCCCCTCGATAAGCGCGCACCTTGCTTCCGGCAACCATCCTCCGCTTCCGAAGATTCCCTATTGGCAACGTCTATTATGGAGTTTTGGCGCTTTGGGCTTACGCGATGGACTCTATTTCTTTCTGCCGAACCTCGTTTTATACATCCTAACCCGCAGTACTCTCTGGCTCGGGCTTTTTATCGCCGGTCAGTCCGTATTAGAAGGAGGTGTGTTTTGGGCACTAGCTCGGTGGCCCCAAAGCCGTTCGTGGAGCCTCCCCCTTGCTACAGCCCTCTCAGCCCTTGTTTTGTTCATCGTGCAACACCCCTTATCAGGTACCTCCGTATTCGTGTTGGGCATGGTTATAGGACTCTCCTACCCGCCTTATAAAGTCGCCTTGGAAGCCAGTGCGCTGACAATGATAAATGAGTATAGCCGCGACGAAGGAGAACGAATTCAACTCACAGGTATAAAGGAAGTGTGGATTAATGTCGGACGATTTATCGCTTTATTGCTAGTATTGGCCGTACTATGGATCTGGCCCCTTGATCCATTACAAGATATCCGTTGGGTCTTTGGCATTTGGATTATCTGGCCCATTATGATTTGGCGGCTTTACCCCAATAAACAGCTACTGCGTGTCAAGATTTAAGTGGTGTCCGACGCCTCCGTTCTCCATTGTATTATCCGATGACGCCAGCATATTTTGTATACTAAAAAGAGGACGAAGCGCCAGAATAGTCGGAGTCAGGAGGACCACACCCATGCCTACCCTCTATTGGGATGCCTATACCCATTTTCAATGGGACATTCCCCAACAATTCAACATAGCGGCGGCCTGTTTGAATCATCCCCCAAATCAAGAGGCGCTTATCCCCTATGGCACGGCTCCCATTACCTTTGGGATGTTAAACGACAAGTCCGCACGTTTAGCCAATGGACTTCGTGCCATGGGCATCACCCGCGGCGACCGCGTGGCGGTGTTGCTCAGCCAGAGCGTAGAACTCGCGGTATCGCACCTCGCGATCTACCGCATGGGGGCGGTTGCCGTTCCTCTCTTCTCTTTATTTGGCCCAGACGCCCTGACATATCGTTTAAACGATTCTGCGGCCAAGGTCATTATTACCGACCCCAGTCATCAAGAGATGGTCGCCGACATTGCACCTGCTCTGCCATCTCTTGTCCAAGAACACATTGTCGTTACCGGCGAGGCCGTGCTCCCAGGACTCGCCGGCTATGAAAACCTCTTACAGGGTTCTCATCCTACGCATGAATACGTCGTAACACAGAGCAACGACCCCGCGGTCATTATTTATACCTCCGGCACGACGGGAGCACCCAAAGGGGCGCTACATGCTCACCGCGTGCTCCTAGGACACTTGCCTGGCGTAAGCTTGTCGCATAATCTCATGCCGCAGCCGCACGACCGCATCTGGACTCCTGCCGACTGGGCCTGGATTGGGGGTCTATTTGACGTCCTCTTTCCTGCCTTATATTGGGGCGTGCCCGTCGTGGCCCACCGCATGGAGAAGTTCGACCCCGAAGAAGCCTTTCACCTTCTGGACACTGCATCCATCCGGAATACATTCTTACCCCCAACCGCACTAAAAATGATGCGGCAAGTCAAAAATCCCCAAGATCGCTTCGCCCTTCATCTCCGCAGTGTGGCGAGCGGAGGCGAGCCGCTGGGGCAAGAAATGATTCAGTGGGGCCGATCGGTGTTGGGTTTGACTATTAATGAGTTTTATGGGCAAACCGAATGTAATATGGTGTTGTCGAATTGCGATGCCTTAGAGGCCACCGCCGAGGGAGCTGCAGGGCTGCCTGTGTTTGGCCATACCGTCGCCATTGTTAACGAGGCCGGAGTGCCTTTGGCAAACGGGCAGACTGGCACCATCGCCGTCAAAAGCCCTGACCCTGTAATGTTTTTGGAATACTGGAACAACCCTGCGGCCACCGCGGCCAAAATGCAAAAGGATTGGCTGATGACGGGCGACCTGGGCTACCAGGATGATGCCGGGTACATCCACTTCGTGGCGCGCGCCGATGATCTGATTTCATCCGGTGGTTACCGCATTGGGCCAGGAGAAATCGAGGAATGTCTTCTTCAGCATCCTAGCGTGCTGATGGCCGCCGTCGTAGGCAAGGACGATGCGTTACGTGGCCAAATTGTCACGGCTTTTGTGGTTCTTAAGAACCCCAACGACGCCTCCGCGGCGCTGAAAGACACTTTGCAGCAATGGGTCAAAACCCGCTTGGCCTATCATGAATATCCGCGGGAAATTACCTTTGTAGACACGTTGCCCCTCACAGCGTCTGGAAAGGTCCGGCGTAACGTGTTGCGTCAGCAATTTAAGTAACGTGTCGTGACCCTTGACCACGACCCATTCTATTTAGAAAAGAGGCCTGCCCATGAGTGAAGGATTTCGCGCATTAATGGTCAGTAAAGAACCAGAGTTTCGCGCCGAGATGCATGACATGACCTTAAACGATTTGCCTGCTGGGGATGTAACCATTCGCGTGCATTATTCCTCTATAAATTTTAAGGATGGTCTGGCATTGATCCCCCACGGCAAAGTCATTTTTCGCTACCCCATGGTTCCCGGTGTAGACCTTGCGGGTGTGGTTCGGCACTCCAGCGACAAGAGATTCCATGAAGGCGACCAAGTCCTGGTCACCAGCTACGGATTAGGTGTCCAACACTTTGGCGGTTTTAGCGAATACGCGCGAGTCCCGGCTGATTGGGTCATTCCCAAACCCCCGGGGCTCAGCTTACGCGAAGCCATGATTATTGGGACAGCTGGACTCACCGCCGGTATTTCGATCACGCAACTAGAACGCAATGGGCTTCGACCCGATCAAGGCCCTGTCTTGGTGACGGGCGCTAGCGGCGGTGTCGGCAGCTTTGCGGTCGATATCTTAGCGCGCCTAGGCTATCACGTCGTTGCCAGCACGGGTAAAGCCTCAGCGCATGCTTATTTGCAACGCTTAGGCGCCGATGTGATTCTCTCCCGAGAGGACGTCAGCATGGCCTCGGCCAAAGCGCTCGAGGCTGAACGCTGGGCCGGTGCTGTAGACCCGGTCGGGGGTGAGACGCTAGCCTACGTGCTTAAGACCACCCAATACGGCGGGTCCGTTGCCGTGTGTGGCCTAACGGGCGGCAGTACCTTGAGTACGACGGTATTCCCTTTCATCTTGCGTGGGGTCAACCTTCTGGGTATTGACTCGGTGTCCTATCCATATCTTGCGCGGCGGCATTTATGGGAACGGCTGGGCTCTGATTTAAAACCACGTCATCTTGAAGACATTCTGGCTGAAGAAATCTCCTTAGAGGAGATTCCGGCGGTTGGCGAAAAAATTTTACGCGGAGAGGTATTAGGCCGGGTCATTGTCCGCGTTTAACGCGAGGTACAGTGGCGTGGCGCTTACGTGCCGCGCCACGCCGGTGCCTAGGGTATTAACGCACGACTAACACGGGATAGGTGGTGTGATCCAGCAAATGGCGACTCGCGCTGCCTAACACAAACCGGTCCCATGCCGTATATCCGTGACTGCCAATTACAATTAAATCGGCATGAATCTTTTCCGCAATTTTATTGATCTGGGCCGATGGCTGGCCTTCCGCCACCATGAATTCAATGTCAGGCGTCCTTTCAAACAAACTGAAGACCTGCTGTTCGACAAAACTCTGAGCGTTTAAGGCATCAGTCGCGTCTTCTGGCACTAATGTTTCAGGCGGATAGATAAGCTGGTCTTGAACGTATAAGGCAACCACCTTCGCCTGCGGAAATCCCTCTTTCAACTGCTTGACCATCGCTCCCGCTTTCTGTGCACTCTCTGATCCATCCGTGGCCCACAAAATCGTTTTTAGTGCCATATGACACAGCTCCTTTCAAAGGCATTATGGCGGAACTCCTCTTTCCATCCTAACTGTATCAAAGTCTGCCGTTCTGGCTAATGGACAAATGGTCCATCCATGGAACGCAAGAGACCATAATTCGCTCCTGCCATTTGGCGCGACAGGCCTTTAATCCATGACCATGCCACCCGTGACATTGATGGCTTGGCCCGTCATATACCCAGCCGCAGGCGAAGCGAGAAACGCGACCACTTCTGCGACGTCATCAGGTGTGCCCAGCCGTTTCAATGCCGATCGTTCCTTCCAATCCTTGCGTGCGCTGAGCTGCACCATATTACGGTGGCCCACATCGGTAAACAAGATGCCAGGACACACGCTATTGACGCGAATGTGATAAACACCCAGTTCCAATGCCAACACCTTCGTCAAATGAATCACGGCCGCTTTAGCCGCTCCATAAGCGGATTGACCGGGTATGGCCATTTTTCCCGACATAGATGCAATATTCACAATCGTTCCTTGCTCCCGCGCTATCATGTCTCGCGCGACGCGTTGAGTGACCGTAAAAAGCCCTTTCACGTTGACGTCAAACATCCTCTGCCATTCATCGTCGGTCATTTGCATAAATTCGGCAACATGTAAAGCCCCGACATTGTTGACCAAGACATCGATCGGTCCCATCGTCTCCGTAATGTGTTGAATCGCCACCTCCACAGCGAGGCGATCGCGCACATCACAAGGCAGATATTGTCCTTGGTGCCCCTCCAGCATTTGCTGCGTCTCGTCATCCGGGGTTGGCGCAATGTCGAGCACAGCCACGTGGTCTCCTTGCAAACTAAATTTTGTCACCAGGGCTTGGCCCAACCCCCGATTTCCTCCGGTAATCACGACAATGCGAGCCATCTTCACATCTCCTGTCGGATTATGTTTGGGTGTAGACATTACGCATAAAGGACGCGCAAACCCGGCAACTCTTCACCTTCCACCCACTGCAGCAATGCCCCACCTCCCGTCGATATATGGGTCATGCGTGAAGACACTCCTGCCTTTGCAATGGCCGCAACGGTATCGCCTCCCCCCACAACCACCGCACAACGCATATCCGCTACTTTGTTCGCCACCATCAGCGTCCCGTAGGCAAACGCATCGTATTCAAAAACTCCCATCGGCCCATTCCAAAGAACCGTGCGCGATGCTTCAATGGCCTCTGCCATTCGCTGAACCGTCATGGGGCCGATATCGACAATGTGCTCATCGTCATGAACATCGTCCAACGCACACAAACGGCTGGGAACATTGGGGCCAATAGCCGGAGCCACCATCACGTCTTCAGGCAGAATTACGGGCACATGCCGCGCTTGGGCCTTGGATAAAATGTCCAGGGCCTGAGTTTCCAAGCCTTGACCGTACAAGGAACGTCCGATGGGGTAGCCTTTCGCTGCTAAAAAGGTGGTGGCCATAGCGCCCCCTAGAACCAGTCCATCCAACTTATCTACGAGTCGCAAAAGCATGGCTAGTTTGTCCGGCACTTTCGCCCCACCGACAATGGCCCAATATGGCCTGGCAGGACGGCCCAGGATATGCTCAAGTGTCATCACCTCCGTTTCCATCAGATGTCCTGCATAAGCGGGGAGATACTGAGGAATTCCGACAATAGACGCATCACTGCGGTGAGCGGTGGAAAACGCATCATCAACATAGGCATCGCCCAACGCCGCCAACGCTTTCGCAAATTCCGGATCATTTGCTTGTTCTCGGGGATCAAAACGCAAATTCTGCAGAATCAACATCTCCCCCGGTTTCAGGGCGTTGACGGCCTCAGTGGTTTCATCGGACACAATGCTGTCAATAAAGCGCACGGGGTAATCTAAAAGTGATTGCACATAACGCACGACCGGGGCCAAACTTTGGGTCTCATCCCAGCCATGGGGTCGACCTTTATGACTCATCACCACGACACGCGCACCCGCGCGCAATAACTGATTAAGTGTCGGCAAGACCGCTTGGATACGTGTTTCATCCCCCACATACCCGGTTTGTGGATCGATTGGCACATTAAAATCAACGCGCACCAAAATTCTCTTGTTATAGACCGAATCCATATCTTTCATCCGCCGTAACGTCAATGTCATTGCCATCCATCCCTTTCTGCAACCATCACTGTCAAATCGACCAAGCGCTGCGCATACGCCCACTCATTGTCATACCATGCCATCGTTTTGACCAAATGTTCACCGACGACGAGGGTTTGCGTCCCATCGACAATAGCCGAATGAGGATTGCCCTTGAAATCCATGGACACCAGCGGAAGCTCGCTATATTGCATAATGCCTTTAAGCAGTCCCGACGACGCCAGGCGAAAGGCTTCATTCACCGAAGACACAGAAGCGGGATATCGCGTATGAATCGTCAAATCCACGACCGAGACGGCGGAAATGGGGACGCGCATGGCCACACCATTCAGACGCCCCTTTAACCTCGGTAAGATGCTATCGAATGACTGAGCCGCACCTGTACCGGCAGGAATAATGTTCTGGGCTGCGGCCCGAGCCAAACGCCAATCTGGATAAGGCGAATCCATTAATTTTTGATCATTCGTGTAGGCATGAATCGTTGTCATGAGGCCTGTTTCCAGCCCGAACGTTTCATCCAGCACCTTGGCTACTGGTGCCGCACAATTTGTCGTGCACGAGGACATGGACAGTACCTGATGCTTCCATGGTCGATACTCTTCTTCATTGACACCCAAGACGACCGTCAGATCTTCATGCACGGCGGGTGCCGTAATGATCACTTTTTGAGCTCCTGCCCGCTCAATATGAGCCCGGGCCAAATCCCCATCGGTATAGCGCCCGCTGGCCTCAATCACGATGTCGACGCCTAACGGTCCCCATGGAATGGCCCCAGCATTGTGTTCGGAGAAAACGTGGACGTCATGACCATCTACGCGGAGAGATCGGCCCGCAGCCACGACATCCGCGTGAAATCGCCCATAGTTGGAATCATAGGTCAATAAGTGCGCCAGCGTCGCCGCATCAGTTTGATCATTGATGGCCACAATATCAAACCGGCGTTGCTGATGAGCCAAGCGAAAAAATTGGCGACCAATACTTCCAAATCCATTAATACCGACTTTAACCATGACTATTCGCCTCGCTTTACCTGCTGAGTCACAGCGTGTCTTTGTCTCTTGCCATGTCCGCCCTTCTGCATTTCCAGTATGAGGGCAGCCAACGGACAGTACATACGCCCATATGGCCCTGATTTCTCCCCCCAATGGACAACAACGATGAGCCGTGGGGCCCATCGTTGTTGTCCATTGCGTGCGTCTATCCCGACTCTAGCTTCAGCATGGGTTATTGACATCCTGACCGTGCAGGGGCGACACCCTCACTCCGCTCCATTCGGTAATTCATCCCTTCCCAGCGTTGTTCCGTAGACCAGTAAAAAGTGAATTCCACCGCTGTAAGGCCATGCAAGGCAATGTCGTGATAATACATACCAACATGGGCATCGTGCAGCTCCGCGTTTAAAACATGGGCCCACTCGTCTGTGGTATAGACGAGCACCCCAGGTCGTGGTACGGCAATACGCAAAAGCTGATCCCCCGCATGCCAGTGTAGGCGTTTATGATTGAATTGCCAAAACAGCATGCCCGAATGGCGAGCGTCATGCGGACGTTGAATATAGCGGGTATGCACTAACTCAGGCAGTTCAAAGACATGCCCATCCATGGCCGAGCGGACGAGTTTGATATATTCGGCATGGGCCCAGACCAGCGGCATCGCCGAACCCGAGGGCCGTCCCAAAAAAAGTTCTCGCTCAGGAATGTCCGCGCTATCCCACACCTGTTCCGGCAAAAGGCCCCCGATACTGGCCGACCCTTCCATGGCTGCCAAGTAAGGCTCGGGAGACTGTCCCAGCGCTATGGCGTAATGCCCTCGCTCCCCAGCTAATAAAGGCCACAGCCGTCCGCGTCCATGCCCTTGAAAAGGTGAGCCGTCTTCTTGTTCTCCATAGCCGTCATGATTATAACGATGCCAAAGCGGACCATATGGCAACTCTTGCTTTAAAATCGCATCATACGCAGCAACAGATTGTGTGATGTGGGGATCATCGGCGGCTTTCAATCCATAACGGACTAATTCGAGAAAACCGCCATCAATCACCGCCTCTTCTGGGTAAAGATTAGGGGCTCCGGGCGGCATATTTTTAATGGGCACAAAACCATGGTCGACGCGCCCATCAGGACTACGAGGCGCTTGCGTATGGATGCGGATGTAGTGACAGGGAAAGCGGGGATCCACTTGACCATGTTCCGTGAAAGTCCACTTGTCAATGCGTCCTTGCCAATAATCCGCCAGCATTTCGCAATAAGCCGCGACATCATTGTCACCGCGACGCCGCGCAAGTTCGGCGCCGACGATCAACGCGCTTATCGTAATGGCTAAGGTCGAGGGAGAATATCCGCTATCTTCTTCCCAACGATCTTGCTCTGTCACGGGCCCTGTTTGGCAGATATAGGCCAAAGCGCGACGAACCATCGGATAAAGGTCCTCGCCGGTACGCATGGCATCCATTTGTTCCAAACGATAGGCCAGCAAAATGGGAAAGGCCGTTTCATCCAACTGCGACCCTTTCCAATAGGGCTGACCATCCAACCAAAAATTTTGCGGCCAAGATCCATTGGCTTGTTGTGTGGCCATTAAGAAAAAGAGCGATTGCCGCGCCGACGTGATATCACCCAATGCTAAGAACGCTTGCGCGGCTTCGACCATATCACGGGGCCATACCAAGTGGTAGCCCCCCATATTGCCATCGCCTGCCGCGTTACCCCATGGAATAGATAAGGAGGCAATAATCCCGCCCGGAAACAACTTCCCGTGATGGGTTTTCAGAACAAAGGCTGAGACGCGTTGCAAGTGCGCGTGCGGATGGTCATGCGGCACCAAGCCCGGCAGACTATCCATATAAGCCGACCATCCGGCAATATAATCTTGTTCGATATGATAATAATTGTGGAGCAAGGCGAGTTCCGCCGTAAACTGCGCCTCTTCACGAGTTCCCCCAAAGGCTACGGCCAATGTTTGTTCATCCGATGTCAAGTCGAGCTCTGCGGTCAGGGCGACATTACCGTCTAGCGCCTCCGTATATTCAATGAGTTCACGCGTACCATGCAGTTGGGTCCATCCATCTGAGTAGCCCACAAACCCCACGCTACGTCGCACAAAGGGCACCGTACTACCAATGCACAGCGCTGCATCTCCACGCCAAGCCATAACCGCCTGCCGACCTCGCAAGTCGATTAGCGCGGCGTTATTGTGGCCACCTTGATTTTTAATGTGAGGTGCCAGGAGAAAAAAGACCCGGTAATCGCTCCGTGCCCCTTGCAGTACTTCAAAACGGACGTGCGTGAGCAACGCATCCCCTTCCGGCCAGGTCACAATGCGTTTCGTAATCCGAAACCGTCCTTGCGGGTCCGTATTGATCAGCTTATACGCCGGAGCATCGGGATGAATGTACTGCACCTCATGAATTAAGTCTCGTTTTTCTTCCCAAAACTGTCCGTCGCGCGACACAATTAACAATTGCGCATCCCGGGTATTGGCCACATCCATCCGGGGGAAATAGATTTCATTCAAAATCCCATGCGATAGCGTAAACCAAACACGCGACGTATCTGCCATCGCCGTACCGACCCCGTGCTTGGCGCTACTAGTCCATGTCGCGTCTAATCCGGGATGGCCTGGTGCTGCTGACATAAAAACCCCTCCCTTATCGGGCGATCTCCTCACCTCACGCACAAAGGTTCTCTTCCCGTGCGTCTTCTTCGCTCTTCATCATCTCACAAAAGGCTCGGGGTGAGGCCGTTTAATCCAAAAACGCTTCAGCCCATGACAGGTTCAATGCCTAGCGCGGTGCTAGGCTCGTTGTACCGTTTAGCCAGGCGCGGGACATCACGCACGGTGGCTCATAGAAATAGGACCATCATCCAGTCGCTCCCACGCCCCATGGCTATTGCCCGCGCCGTGAGGGGAACAGGGGGCCTCCTCGTGAGATCACATTGGTTAAGCCACACCATCTTGTTCAGACGACAATCCATGATATAAAGACAAAAAAGGATCGCAACCGTCTAAGAGCCTGCAGGCAAAGAGTGTGCCATGATATAGTGGTAGGGGTAGACGTAGCTCTACATGGTATGAGCCCCCACGACATCGCCCATACTGGATCCGAGGCACACCGACAAGGAGGATGATTCCATGGCAGACGATGATGTAAAAGACATGGGTGGGTCCGCCGCAATAGCGATTTACGACACCCACGAGTTAGCCGATAACGCGGTCAAAGAACTGCAAAAGGCTGGCTTTGACATGAAGAAGCTGTCTATTATTGGTAAGGGGTACCATTCTGAAGAACATCCCATCGGCTATTACACTACAGAAAAAAAGATGAAGGTCTGGGGGGGAATCGGCGCCACATGGGGCGCTATCTGGGGAGGCTTCTGGGGACTGCTCTTTGGCGCAGGATTCTTCTTAGTCCCCGGCGTGGGACCGATTTTAGCTGCCGGCCCCTTAGTGGCAGTCTTAGTCGGCGCTTTGGAAGGCGGCGTCGTGGTTGGAGGGCTGAGTGCCTTGGGGGCCGCCTTAGTCAATATCGGGGTGCCCAAACATAGCGTCATTCGTTATGAAGAAGCGATTAAAGCGGACAAATATGTCCTTATTGTCCACGGTTCACCCGAAGATGTGCAGCGGGCCAAGGCCCTTATTGATCAGGCCAAAGCCACAGAAAGCACCATCTACTCAGCCAGTTAAAACGCTCTATGGGCCGCCATAAGGCCAGCCCCTCACGTAAACGGGCTGGCCTTTAAGGCGATTCAAGAATTGCCCTGGCGCTTTGAAAGATGTCATTAAACATCGTGACCGTCAATTTTCCCGTTTGGGTATTTTGCCGACTGGGGTGATAGGAGGCAATCAGGGTAAGGCTATGACTTGGTAGCTCGAGATCAAACTGTGCCCCATGCTTGAAGATTAAGGAACGCTGGTCGGATCCGCTAATTTTTAAATAATGCCGGACCGCTTGAAACGCCACCCGCCCCAGTGCCACAATCACCCGAGGGGCCAAAATTCTGAGCTCAGCTTCCAGATAGGGGCGGCAGGCTTGCACTTCTTCGGCCGTCGGTTTGTTTTGCGGCGGCGCACACCGGACCGCGGCTGTCACATAGGCGTTACGCAGCGCGAGTCCATCGTTTGATGCGACGCTATGGGGCTGATTAGCAAATCCATTCACATAAAGCGCATGGACGAGCCAATCGGCGGACGAATCCCCTGTAAACATCCTTCCCGTGCGATTGCCCCCATGAGCGGCGGGTGCAAGCCCTACTATCACTAATTGAGCATGCGCGTCGCCAAAGCCCGAAAGCGGTTTTCCCCAATACGTCTCCTGCGCAAAACGGCGCACTTTCTCCACTGCCACGCGTTCGCGCCATGCCACCAACCGTGGACAACGCTCACATGACACAATATCCTCTGATAAGCGTTCCAATGCATGCATAAGACTCGAAGCTCCTTCAATGTCATCGGTTACTGGCACCCAGGCCCTCACCTTGCCTTGGATCTAAGGCCATTGCCTGCTATCATCATAGCATGGATGAACGGCGCTTAACGCAGACCCCACCGTTGTGGGACACCCACGTGCATCTCGACCAATTGCCCCACCCGCGGTCTGCTGTCCAGCGGGCCATAGAGGCTGGGGTGACCACGTGGGTCTTAGTGGCGACCTCGCCCTATAGTTACAAGACGCAGTCTCGCCTGTTAAAAACAGGTGCATTCTCAGGAATCCAGCATATCCGCGCGGTCGGGCTTCATCCGGAAGTCGACCACCCAGCTGATGCGCTTCACAGCGTATGGTCCATTATCCACAACGAACCCATCGCGGCCATTGGAGAAATCGGTTTGCCGGTCTATCGCCAGCTGTCTCGCGCTGCATTCAATCGCAACTGGGAGTGGCTCCATATTCAACTCAGCTGGGCCGAACAAAGACAACTCCCGGTGATTATTCATGCCGTCCATCAATCGTGTGAGCCCATGCTGCGCATTTTGGAAGACTTTCCGCACATTCCGCGCGTCGTCTTCCACTGGTTGAAGGCCCCTCTTGATTTAGTGCAAGAAATGATCGCACGCCACTACTTTGTAGGCATCACCCCCGATGTCATCTGGCGTGAGCGGGATCAGAACCTCTTGTCTTTGTGGCCCCCGCACCAAATTTTGCTGGAAACCGATGCCCCGTGGCCCCATCGTCAAGATCGCCAAGACGGTGAACCCGCAGAAATCCGGGCCTTGACAGATTTTCTTGACACATGGTCGCCGCAACCGAGCAGTTGGCGAAAAATTGCCATTCATAATGCGCTCGCCTTCTTTGTTCCCTCGGACTCACGAATATGACATGGAAAAGGAGACCTTCACGTGGCTGGCTGTGGATGGGAAGGAACAGATCCGTTATATCGGCAATACCACGACACCGAATGGGGTGTCCCCGTATTAGACGACACGCGCCTGTTTGAATTTATCGTATTGGAAAGTGCCCAAGCAGGGCTTAGTTGGCTTACCATCTTGCGTAAACGCAGCGGCTATCGCCAAGCGTTTGATTATTTCGATCCCAAAGTGGTGGCCACATGGAGCGCTCAAGATATTGTAAAACGTGTCGCTAACCCAGCCATTATTCGCAATCACGCCAAAATTACAGCCGCCGTGACCAATGCGCAGGCGTTTTTGCGCATTCAGCAGGAATGGGGCAGCTTTGCGCGCTACCTCTGGCATTTTGCGGGAAACCGACCCGAAATCCATCACTACACAACCCGGTCAGAAGTACCTAGCACCTCTTCGTTGTCGAATCGCCTTGCCGGGGACCTCAAACAGCGAGGCTTTCGCTTTTTCGGCCCCACGATTTGTTATGCCTTTTGCCAAGCTACTGGTGTGGTCATGGACCATCTGGTGACCTGTGACCGATATTCCACCTTGAGTACCCCACTACCACGACTCTTTTTTAGCGATTAATGCCGCCCAACGACACATATTTGATGTCCAAATATTCGTCTATCCCATAATGGCTGCCTTCTCGGCCTAAGCCCGACTCTTTCATACCGCCAAAGGGCGCTTGGGCCGTCGACGGCAAGCCATCGTTAGCACCCAATATCCCATATTCAAGATGTTCGGCTAAACGCATGACGCGCCCAACATCCCGTGTAAAATAATATGCGGCCAGTCCCGCACGCGTATTATTCGCACGTGCAATGACTTCATCCTCGGTATCAAACGCCAAGATCGCCGCAACAGGCCCAAAGGTTTCTTCCTGGGCAATAAGCATCGAGTCCGTGACGCCTGCTAACACCGTCGGTGGATAAAAATAGCC
Organism: Sulfobacillus thermotolerans; assembly: GCA_002951815.1. Lineage (GTDB taxonomy): Bacteria > Bacillota > Sulfobacillia > Sulfobacillales > Sulfobacillaceae > Sulfobacillus > Sulfobacillus thermotolerans. The sequence goes on along the minus strand of CP019454.1, from coordinate 1,558,852 downwards.
AGGGCCTTGTGGGCGCGTACCCCCTAACAGCAGTCGCGCTCCCTGTTTTTGGGCATCAGCCACATGCCGTTCAACCTTCGCCACCGCTCGCCCGTCAATCAGCGGGCCCACTGTCACATCATTTTGCAACCCGTCGCCCATCCGCATCGCAGCTAAAGCATCCGTCAATTTACGGCTAAAGGCCTCAAGCACCGGACGTTGGACATACATTCGATTCGCAGCCACGCAACTTTCGCCAACACTCCGCATTTTGGCAATGACGGCATTTTCTACTGCCGCGTCAAGATCGGCATCAGCAAACACAATGAACGGCGCTTGCCCACCTAGTTCCAACGAGACCCGCTTCATGGTCTCAGCGGCTTGCACCATCAACCGCTTGCCGACCGCAGTCGACCCAGTGAACGAAATTTTTCGCACCGAAAACTCATCCATGGCCACTTGCACCAACGGCCCGGGTTGCGTTCCGGTGAGTACCGACAACACCCCTGGTGGCAAGCCCGCGTCTTCTAAAATCTTCGCAATAGCGAAAGCGGATAATGGTGTTAGTTCCGAGGGTTTGACAATCACGGGACACCCGGCGGCTAAAGCGGGCCCTACTTTGCGAGTAATCATCGCCGCAGGAAAATTCCACGGAGTAATCGCCAAAGACAAACCAACCGGTCGTTTAATGACAAGAATTCGTTTATTAGCGGAATTGGCGGGAATTATTTCCCCATACACACGTTTTGCCTCTTCCGCAAACCATTCGAAGAACGAAGAGGCATAAGCGATCTCGCCGCGCGATTCACTCAGCGGCTTCCCTTCCTCTTCGGTCATGAGTCGCGCTAAGTCTTCCGATTGCGCCCGCATAGATTGCGCAGCTCGCAACAAGATTTGCGCCCTCTCAGCGGCCGGTGCATCAGCCCAAGAAGCTTGAACCGCTAAGGCCGCATCAATGGCCCGGCGCATATCTTGAGGCCCAGCATCCGGGACGCGGGCGATGACTTGCTCAGTGGCAGGATTAACGACATCAAAATACGTCCCCGCGACTGCTTCGGTCCATTCGCCCCCGATATACAAGCGAGCTTTATCAATTTCCATCGTTTATTCTCCTTCTCCTTGAGAGTTGGCATATCCTCTCAACCTCACTCATCCAAATTTTATCACGCCACCGTATCCTGCGGTTTATTAATATGGATAAGGCCTGATTTTCATTACCCGAGTGGTCTCCTGGCCGATCAGTGGTGGACGCGGCGGCGTATCGCGTCGGTGCCGCCCTCACCGATGCCCGGTCGGGCCTTACGCCTGACTACTCCCGTTTTAGCGGAGATGTGCGCGAGACCGTCATCCTGGCGCCTGCGGACGCCATCGGCAGGCCCTGTGAACGGCGATCGATGCAGCCGAGTGTTTATTGTCAAGAAGAACTGGCTCTCCCGCACTTTTGCTGAACATGAGGAATTTGGCGGTTTATGGTCGAAGAAGAGGACATGCTTCCAACGTAAGCGTCAACGGGGTGGGCGTTGTGGGATCATCCCATGGCATCGCACCCCGTATTCCCCAGTTCACGGGAGGGGGGGGACGTGATGCGGGAGTGAGGTTGCCGATCGCAGTCTTTATCCTGGCATGCCGCCAGTCGCTCCGGACATCTCTGCCTAGCGACGCGCTCTCAAAGAACTGATGCATGTGAATCGGTTCGTGTTCGTCAACCGTCTCTCTCTTAGCCTAGGGACTCATCTTGGCTTAATGGCTTCGCCGCAAACCTCGTTTCCTGTAGACTACGTCACCGTGCGTATGTCCCGCTCGCCACCGCCACTTCGGCTCACTCGCCCGCGTCGTCGGACGAGTGCCGGTTCCAGCGCGTTCGCGCTGGTCCTAGGGTTCGACCGGATCGGCTTTGTAGGCCGCGACCCAGGCATACAAGGTTTTGCTGGGAATGCCCAAGCCCACGGGCGGCGGATGAACTCGACGAAGTCATGCAAGCGGCGGAGGCCAAGCAAACCGTCGCCACCCAGTGGAAATAGCGGCCCTTTGCGCTGAAACACAGATACAGGAAAAGAGAATGAGTACCCTGCGGCCAATCCAATGGGGTAAGCAGCGTTCGGCTCTTTTGGTGTCAAACACTGATCAACTGCTCGGACACTTGGGCATATCAGACCACGTTCTCGATATTTAACCCTCTCACTTAATGCCGCGTAAGAATCGTTCGATAGCATTCTTGGGAGGACGAGCGCGCTGAGCGTTGACCGCCGTCCGTTGTTGTTGCCGTTTAAGTAAAGTGCGGGAATCCCATAACTCAAATCCATTGTCTCGCGCCAACGAAATGGCCGCTGGTGTCATGCCCCACCCACCAGCAGGAGAATAAGCAACGGCTCACTGCCGGCTGAACTCTTTCGTGAATACTTAAATGGTCACTCATAATCCTACCTCCTGTGCTATGATGACGCGTTCGGAGACGCCCACTTGCGCTGCCGAGGAGCGAGTCCTGACTGTAAATCGTGCGTACCCGCCTAACGCTTTACCGCCCGTAATGCCCCTTCAGTTTCTCGCTGACGGCCGCCGCAGCGTCTGGCCCATACGCCTGTCGGTACTCATTCATCAGCATGCTCAGCACATGTTTTCCAGCAGGAACTCTTGATTGTGCTTGCCTTTCGATCCTACGGTAAACCGGACGAAGTCCGTTTCTAAGTTCACGTTGGCCAAGATACATCCCTCCTGCGTTATTGGACCACCGCCGTGCGGTGGTACTTGTCGCCAACTTCGTATCTCAAAGTCTTTATGCAGGGGAATTGTCAGAAACAATTTATTACGATACTCACACCGGAGAACCAGAAACAACGTCTAATAATTCAATATGCCTATTCATGGACTGTAGCTGATGACCTTTATCAAAGATTAACCCAGTATGGCTACGGTAATCTTTATGGCACGGCACCAGGAACCGATGTCAATTCATCAAGCGGTATCTATAAGGGCGATGTGCTGTTTTTTAATTGGGGCCAGGGATTAGGTATTAGTCACGCAGCAATTCAGACCGGCTATGGTACCGATCCTGACAGTGGCTTTGTTGGGAATTACGTTGATGAACATACAAATAATCGATACCATGCATTTTGGTCTCTATATCCGTATAATAGTCAGGCTAGTACCACAACTATTTATTTGGTCACTATCGATGCCTCTTAATATACAGAAATAAGGAAAAGAATGAAGGAGGTGCTATGATGATTATTCATCCATGGAAATTGGTAAAAAATCATAAATGGTCATTTCTAGCCGCCGCTGTTCTCATGAGTATCATGAGTACGATTATCTTGAACAAACTACGGGCTGATTCGACTAATAGCAATAGCAACCAAATTGCAGAAAAAATTGCTGAAGCGATTAGGGCTCCCGGAGGAGTAATCCCTCTAGCATCCGTACCACTCGGAACAGCGCTTTCGCTGTCTCAAAAAAATAGTCTTTTACAAAATTCAAGAGACGGTATTATCCAATGTCTTTATGCCACAAAGTCCCTTGTTTGATACCGACTTAGCGGGGTATCAAACAGCTTTGACCAATGTTGCTACGGAACGGCGGACACAGGATATTGTCACATCTTTCGACTTAACGTCCCTTACCATAAAAAACGGATTAGCGACAGCAACATGGCAAGCCCAACTTTCTTTTACCAGTCAATGGCGAAATTCCACGACCGCCTCATGGTCACAACCTTATAAGGCGATAAATGGATTATATGGAACAACTACTTTGGAAGAAATTAATGGACAATGGTTGATATCCAATCAAGTGAGCAACTTTCTTCCCCGAGAGGGCCCTTAAGGTCCCTATTATCCCGAACATTGCTTCAAAAGGATGTTCGAGTTATAGTGACCAAAATTTACTGACTAGCACTAGATCGGGGGTATTCTCGGCTTTGACACTTCGGCACTGCCTCTCAGGTAGCTCGGAGGCACTTGTCCTTAAGCAAGTTTTACTAGAGTTTTGACCCATCATCCATGGAACTAAATCTCTACGAATCTCTGATGTTCCTAAGCGTGGCAGACTCAACTTGGGTAAGTTTGACTAACACCCCGAGGCGTCAATAATGGTGTTTACGACGCGATTTCTGGCACTGGCTGTTTTCTTACTCAGTGAGTCGTTGGTGCGGGCTAATCGGATCACGGGGTGACATAGCGTGCACAGTATATCCTATTGAAGAGTTTTTTCCGCTGTCGCCAATTTCAGTCCATGCGTGGCGAGTCCACAGCTGTTTGTAACGCAGATCCCAGAGAGTCAATGGGCCTCAATTATGGCGGAACAGGAGGAATCGACGCCAAAACAGCGGCCCGACGGGCCGTTCAGGAATTTCGATGATTGGGTGGGGTTCACGACCCCGCCAGGCGGCGCGCCCGCTGAGGTTGCCGCTGCCGTATCCGTCCGAGCGCCATCGCCAACATGACGACGAGGGCTAAACCACAGCGGAGGTGCTGCAGTGTCGAGCATTCTTGTTAAGAAATAGGGGATTCCGTTCGGTTAAACTCTCTGCCGTGTGAGGAGTGATGGATTCTTGGAGTATCAGTTTTTCCAACGTATCGTATGCTTGACTCATTAATCATATTGAAAACCGGAGCGAAAACCCCATCATTTACGGGTATGCTCGGGTGAGTTCGCCTACGCAAAGTCTGGACACGCAGGTCCGTCAATTGCGACGCCTGCCAGAAGAGCGATCCCTCACACCGCGCACGCAGTTTGCGGGGCTTCTAGACTCCTGCCCCCCTAAAGCTGTCGTAGTCCCGCCCAACCAGTGACCCGCTCTATTTTCCCAGTTTACTCTCTGGCAGCAGCGGCCTCCAACACATGCATTCCCACGCCTTTGCCATCCCCATATCTGCGCGGCAGCCCCACGTAGCCAAGGAATCCGTGAAAACATAAATGGCTTCGTTAGGGACAGACCCGTCGCGGGCATAATAACTAGGAAGAACGGGATACGGATATCGGGGAAGGGATAGCGATTGAGGCCATCATGGCAATCCTTAGAGACCATTATTCATGAAGCCGTCGCAGACTTGGGCGAACGCGTCATCATTCATCGTCATCAAGCGTTTTCGACAATGACGTGGGTCGTAGTCTGGACGCGGGATGACAATCCCTATAGCCACCAGCATGAAGTATGGCCCCCTTTATGGCGGATCCGTGCAGGTACCTCATGGGCGCTGTGGGAAGCCCAAACCGCTTCGACGCCGGTCCACTGGACCTTAAAATATGACAAGGATACATGGACGGAAGTAGGACAGAACGAGGGCAATATCATGCATAAAGCTCAGCAAGCGTTCCTGGGCTTTCTAGGCCGTATTCCCCCGCCGACGGCTCGGTCTGTAAGGCATTCTCCATGTGCTCTTAAGATCCGTGAATGGATCTGGCAAGGCCTGTTATGGACAACGCCCTTCTTGTTCTGGAGAACGACACGACTGATAGCCTTAGGTATGGTCATCGCAACCACTGCGGTGGTTAGTCTTTCTTATGTGCTTGATATTCGGCAGCAGTTTCGCTCTCGCATCCATGTGCCACCTGTGCCGCGTGCCTATAGTCCCGTGGCATGCCTAACCAATCCGTCGTGCGCGATTGCACACTGGGAGATCACCGATCCCGATGCGCCCTCGCATCGCCTCTTTCAGCATTTACAAAATTGGCTCGTAGAGGAAGAGCTGCCCTTTGAACTTCACGCACGGCGCACGGATTTATGGCGCCTAAGCGCGCAATCGGGAGCGTCTTCGTCGGTCCCTAGCTTCTTATCCATCACCCTCGTCAGCTCAGGGTATGCCATTCATTGGTATTACGATGTCTATGATTGGGACGGCAACTATGTCCCCTTAGTCCAAGATGCGCTGATCTGGTCGGGTTCTTGCTGGTTATATCACGACGTGCCCCTAGAAGACAGTTTTTTGCCTCTACTACGAAAAAAACTGGCGCCTCACGCGCCAGTTCCTTAAGTCAATCCAAAATACGCGGCTTTAATATGAGTGTCCGCATCAAGCTCTTCCGGCGATCCATCAAAGTGCACACGACCATTGTCCAAGACGTAAACATGGTCAGCACCCTGTAAAAACTTAATATTTTGTTCGGCAATAAGAAAAGCGGGTCCCGTACGGCGGTAGGTTTCTAACAACCCCAACAGTTCATTCACCATCACAGGAGCCAATCCGGATGACGGCTCGTCCATCAATATTAACCGGGGTTGACCCATCAACGCTTTAGCAAATCCTAAAATTTTTCGTTGACCGCCACTGAGGCTTCCTGCCGCTTGCTTGCGGCGCGCCTTCAGCAAGGGCAATTGTTGATAAATCCGATCCAATTGTTGCCGTGATTGGGAGCCGGAAAGATAATACGCGCCCAGTTTAAGATTTTCTTCAATACTCAATGTCGCAATGACGCCAATTTCGGATAAGAAGGCCATGCCAGCGCGAACACGCCGACTCGTGGGCCAATGCACCACATCATCACCGCCGAACTTAACATGCCCCTGCCAAGCGGGTAATAAGCCGACAACCGTTTTAAGCAATGTGGTTTTGCCCGCTCCATTGGCACCCAGCAGAACCACTTGTTGACCCTGATCCACCACAAACGTAATGTCGGATAGCACTTGCAAGGTCCCGTAGCCACCGCTTAACGCTGCCACCTCGAGTATGGCCATGTATGCTTCCCCCTTCTCGCCATCACCTATTGCACGGAGCTAACGTCCACCGCGTCGTTACCGAGGTAAACCGCCGACACAATAGGGTCTTGTGCGGCTAAGGCCAACGACCCTTCAAAAATTTCCTTGCCTGCATTCATCACAATCACCCGGTCCGTCAATTGATTGACAAACCCTAAATGATGCTCGACAACGATGAGCGCCATCGCCCGATCCGCCAAATGCCGCAAGCTGTCCGCCATTTGGTGGAGTTCGTGGGGGCCAAGACCCGCCGCCAATTCGTCCACGAGCACCAACTCGGGCCCTGTCGTTAAGGCCCGGGCTAAATCCAACAGCTTCTGTTGACTGCTATTGAGGCTCTGCGCTAACCGATCCGCAGCATCCGCTAAGCCGGTAAACTCCAGAACTTCCCGCGGAGTCATCGCTCCGGGCCGGGCAAAATGATGCGCGAGTTCAACATTTTCCGCCACCGTCAAGGTTTTAAATGGCTTAGGAATTTGAAACGTCCGATTAATCCCGTGCCGTGCACGCCGATGCATAGGCCAGTTCGTGATGGTGCGGCCCTGATATTGCACAAGCCCGCCATCCGGATGATAGAGTCCCGAAATGACGTTGATAAGGGTCGTTTTACCGGAGCCATTGGGCCCCACCAACCCTAGAATTTCCCCTGGCGCAACTTGAAGGCTCACGCCATCTAAGGCCTTAAATCCGCCAAAGGTCTTCACAATTTTATCGACGAGTAATAGGGGTTCACGGGACATAGTTTCCCCTCCGTTGCAAGAGTGAGACCACCCCGCCAGGCAAAAACAATACCAACAGCACAATGAGCAGTCCATAAATCAATTCGAAATATTGGGGGTCGGAGATCCCAATCGCGTTATAGAGCCCGTACAAGACGACAGACCCCAAAATAGGGCCAATCGCGGTGCCGCCTCCCCCAAATAACGTAAACACAATGGCCAGGATGCTGATGCTGAGATCAAACACGGTACTGGGGTAAAACACAGACAAATGCCAGCCAAAAATCGCGCCCGTCAACCCGGCGATGACTGCGCTGACAATCCAAATTATGGTGCGCGTGCGCACGACTGCAATGCCCGCCATCTCAGCGCTCACGGGATCTTCACGGATGGCCATGAGGGCACGGCCAAACGCGGTATTTTTGATGACGATGACAATGATCGTGGTCACAATCAACAACACGACCATGGCGATGTAACTCGTTTCAGGATGATAGCTTTGCACTAATGATTCCCCATACGGCCCATTCGTGAGATGCACGAGGGCCGGATTGGCGACCACATTATACAAAACCTCAGACGCGGCAAGACTGCTAATAGCAAAATAGGCCCCCGATAGACGCAATAGCGGAGATAGAATCAATGCCACAATGACGGAAAACAAGGCACCCACAACGAGTGCCACCAGCCCCGGAAGATGAAAAAGCTCAATGCCTATGGCCATGCCATACGCCCCAATGCCGAAAAAACCGACATAACCAAACGGCAAATAGCCTGTAAACCCATATAATAAGTTCACACCTTGGGCCAAAACCATAAAGGCCATCATTTGAAAAATCACCGCTTGATTAGCGTAAACCATGGGGGCCACAGAAAATGCTGCCAGTAAGACAACCGGGATGGCGACATTCGTGCCCATATGAGAACGCCGACTCACGAGCTTCGGACTAAGCATTGCGCACCCCCCTGCCTAACAGCCCCGAGGGTTTGACCAACACAATAATCAACAGCAGAAGATACGGCACAAGATTAGACCACGATGAAAAATACGTTTGCATCAGCATGACCGAAATGCCGTAGACTAAGCCCCCAAGAACCGAACCCAAGGGATTACCTAGAGAACCAATCACCACAATGGCAAACGCGATGGTGGTCAGCCCCAATCCCGTAGACGGGTCGATGCTGCCAATCATAAAAGGACTCATCACCCCCGCCATCGCAGCCAAACCAATCCCCACTGCAAAAATAATGGCAGAAGTTTGCGCTACCGGCAATCCGCTCGCCATCGCTTCGTCGCGGTTGCCCATAACGGCTCGCGCCGCATACCCAATGCGGGTATAGTATAAAAACCCATACGTGACGCCAATCATAATCAAACTCACAAGTGCGGTGATTACCCATGCCATTTGATAATTCTGGCCCAAAAAATGAAGGGGAACGGATCCCATAATGGCTAACGGCAACGAACGCGGATTGTTGCCAAATCCAATCACATCAAGCGCCTCAATAATTTGTGATAACCCAAAGAATAGAATCAACGAGAGCATTTCCGGATCCTTCGACTTGGTTAGTCGGGGAATTAAAGGAAAGTACAACACGTACGCCACCACAACAAATAGAACCAACGCTAAGATTAGACTCATCAATGGATTGACATGGGCAGATGAGTACGCCACGACGGCTAGGTACCCACCAAGAACCACAAAATCGCCATGCGCTAAGTTCACAACCTGCATCACACCAAAGATCAAATTGAGCCCCAGGGCCATAAATCCAAAAAAGACGCCAAATAAGATACCGGCAATAAGACTGTATTCGAGCATTCGCCCCTCCTATGAATGGCCCCTGGCACGTAAACCAGGGGCATAAAATGCGTTATGAAAGCGGGGTCATCAATTGGACAGATACTTGACCTTGGGCGTTGGCAGAAATTTTTCCAACGGGCAAGGTTTCTCCGGTTTGGGCACCCTCGGAGTTAATTTGGAACTTGCCATCTAATGTTTCAATCGTGCCCGAAAAACGGGACACGGCGTGACGCAACGACAACTGACTCAGACTATTAGCGGTTTGCAGCGTTTTCTGGATGATAAGACCCGTGTTGTAACCAGCAATGTTCAAGAAGTTGGCATTGTCCCCCGTCGCCTTCTTGAACGCGGCAATAAATTGGCTGGAATCCATCCCGTAGTTGACGTGTGCATGAGAAATCAACGGCGGAGCGGGATACGTGTATGTTCCATTAATCGCTGAAGGCCCAACACTACTCGTAAATAGCGACGGCAGTTGTCCGGGGAAGACCGTAAATACCATCTTATAGTGGCTTCCGCTGGCCTTGAGCGCTTGAAGGAATGAAACATCATTATTCGGATATCCGAACTCGATGACGGCCTGAGGTTTGGTCTGCGCGATGTTATTCAGCAACACCGAGTAACTTGAGGTGCTCGTCGGAACCCCCGAGTTATAGACGGGCGTGATCCCCGCCGCCTTCAATTTGGTCACCAGGGTCTGATCCTGAGACTGGTCAAAGTCATTGGTATCATACAAAATCGCAATCCGCGAATAATGCTTACCAATCAAATATTGCGCTAAGGAATCGGGCCATAACCCTGAGTTAGGCAAGGATGTCAAAACAATATAGGGGTTATTGGGCGTAAAAAAGGTGGTACCTGTCCCACTTTGGTCGAACAGCACCATTTTGTTTTCTTCAGCCACAGGCACCGCCACAGATGTTAGCACCGAACCAAAGTCCGCCACCAATATGTTGACGTGGTTAACCGAGATTAATTGCGAATACAAACTCGTAGCCGTTGTCGCTGAACTTTGATCATTATAGGCCACAATTTTGATGGGCACTTTCTTATTCAGGGCTTTGACAAACACCCCGCCCGCCTTGTTCACCTGATTGGCCCAAAACTTCAATCCATCATATTCTGGGAGCGATGACGTTGCAAACGATCCACTCCCCGCATATAAGGTCCCGATCGTGATTTGGGAAACATTTTTCGCCGGAGGCACCGACGTCGTAGATGACGTGCCACAGCCCGCCAATGTGGTGCCAAGCAACGCTGCAGATAAGCTAAATAACGCCATCGTTTGCTTGCGTTTACGCATAGAAGAATCCTCCCAAAAGGATTTATTTGTGTGAATACTGCATACTACTGAATAATACCCTAAAATAAGTCGATACGGTACAACCTTTATTTGTGTGAATATTCATTGCGATATTTGAGACAATTGCACAAAAACCTCTCCCGATAACGGGAGAGGTTTTTCTGGCTGGTACAAATCTCCTTCGAAAGGCTCTTAGAGATTCAACACGGTTGACTTCAGTCGCGTCATAGCGAGTAAGGAGTAGCGCACGCCTTGGGCACCCATGCCCGAGGCTTTAGTGCCCACAAATGGAAAATGGTCCGGACCTCGCGAGGTTTTGCCGTTAATTTGAACGGTTCCCACGTCCAACTCTTCGGCCAATAAGAACGCTTGGGACACGTCTTGTGTAAAGATGGCGCCTTGCAGCCCGTACTCACTGGCGTTGGCTAACTCCACGCCTTCTTCCGCGTCATGAATTCGGATAATCGGTAACACCGGTCCAAAGGGTTCTTCCCAAGCTACCCGCATATCGCGCGTTACAAAATCCAGCACGACAGGATAAATCAAATTCCCCTCCCGCCGAAGTGGAGTCAATGCCACCGCCCCTTGCGCCACCGCTTCATGTATCATATCCCAAACAAAATCGGCGGCTTCATTTGAAATCAAAGGCGTCACCACACTATCCGCCTCTGGTGCCCCCACCGATAAAGTCATCACCTTTTGGGCCACGGCCGTAGCCAATTGATCCGCGATCTCCTCGACCACCAAAACCCGTTTGACTGCCGTACAGCGTTGGCCTGAATAAGAAAAGGCCCCGCTCACAATATTGTCTCGAGCCCGTTCAATATTGGCATCAGCGAGCACAATGGCCGCATCTTTCCCGCCCAGCTCGAGGAGCAAGGGGACCATAATGGCTTTGGACGCAATATGTTGGCCCGTCTGCGTCGAACCCGTGAAGTTAATCATATTGACGCGGGGATGGCTAATCAGATAATCGCCAATCACCCGTCCGGAACCTGTAATGGCGATGATGACGTTGTCTGGAATCCCCGCTTCGTAGGCCAATCGTGTGATATTCAGCCCCGCAATAGCGCCTTGTGTCGGCGGTTTCAAGACGACGACATTGCCCCCCATTAAAGCAGGCGCAATCTTCGTGACAGCCAGGTTGATGGGATAATTAAACGGAGGAATGGCCAAAACCACCCCTAGTGGTACGCGGCCAACAATACTGACTTTCTGTCGCGTTTGACCCGGAAACGCGTCTCCAAACAACGTTTCGCCTGCCAGTCGCAACCCTTCCTCGGCGGTGTAGTGGATGAAATCCGCCGATCGCTGCACTTCATCGAGAGAATCACGGTGGTTCTTGGCGATTTCTAACATCAGTAGCTCCGCTAGCTCCGCCCTGTTCGCTTCTAGCTTATCTGCCCATTGATGAAGCAGCTGAGCACGTTCGGTGAGAAGCATACGCTTCCAACTTTGAAAACCTTCTTGTAATCGTCCAATCGCCTGGTCAACTTCTTCTCGCGAAAAGGCATGCACCTTGCCAATAATTTGACCGTGAACAGGACCATAGACGGCCACATGTTCTCCGCTCTGACACGATGTCCACCCCTGTGGTCCTAACTGTACACAATCATCGGCACCGTTAGGAATAAATACTGATGTATTTGCCATACTGCCTCCTCCAAAAAACGCATCTGCTGTGGGATTTTATGCTTGTGACTTCAGAGGCTGCCTGTCCTCAGCGGGTTTCATCACGAGAGGAAAAACGAGGAAATCTGCTATCAGTCCTCAGACACCTTGCAGTCGATAAGGTTATGCTACCATAAAACCTTCCCTAAAACTTCAATAATCTGTAGCAATTGTCTGTTTAATATTAGAACCTTATAACCTTCCCAATCCTGCAAATCGTGCCGTAGATGGGCCCAAGGCGATATATTTCTCATACATCGTGAATTCGCACCGCGTACTACCTGAGGGGCTCGACTCGCCCACCCCTCCCGAAAGAGACCACACGGTTTCGCCACCAAAGCATGACTCGTGCTATGTCGTATGAGGACATGCGGCCTCCTTTAACGCGCTGTAGGGCTAGGCGCTATCAGGACAGGCAACGTACTGTGAGTGGTTAACCAGTGCGGTACACTGCCCAGGAAATTTTCCTTAACGGGAGACCCCTGATGACGCCCAACACAAATGGCCTCCGCGTGGTGCTCACATGCCCACGCCTCAAGCATGGCAGCAATGCTCCCATGTTGTCCTGGCATCAGGGTTAAAACGTGATGGCGTACAGCAATCCCGGGCGCATGCGGCATCTGCACCAACTGGGTAAACGCCGCGTGAGCTGCGCTATCCCACTGCTTTTCAAAAAAATCAGGGTCATGAGGCAAAGCCCCCCCTAAATCAGCTCGGGCTTCGTCCCGGTAGAAGGTCTTCACCGTCTTGATGTCAATAGCCCATAATGTCCCGCTTGCATCCAATATGCGGTAAGCAGCAGCTGCCGCCGCAAAACTCCCATCCGACCCATCGAATCCGACAACCACTGAGTGCATCAACATGCCCCCCGTCTTAGTCACACGCTGAATTTAGTCGCAACATTCCGGCATTCTCAAAGAACCACCAGTGCCATGGACTCAGGAGCGCATCATTTGGCGGGCAAATACGGCGGGACCTTGATGTCTGGCGACTGTTGAGGGTCTTGTACACACTCTACAGCCAATTGCTTCATATTTACCACGCCTGCCCAAAATGGCAAGCTCAAGTCGGACACATCATCAAGAGGTGGGCCTGAGCGAATTTTTGCTGAAGCTTCCGTTAACGGGATCCCAAAGACGCGCGTGGTTTTGATTTCCACGTCCGTTGGTCTGCGGCAATCATTCCATCGCCCCGGCATGACATGCTCGACCATGGCCTTCAACACCGAGGTTTTGTGCCGAACATCGGTGACTTCATACGGCGTGCCCATAACCACCACCGACCGGTAGTTAAGCGAATGATTATACGCAGAGCGCGCGAGGACGAGCCCATCTAAGAGGGTGACTGATAAGGTCGCATGGGCCTCTTCCTTTAGATCTTTAAAAATCCCCGCAGCGACAGCTCCGTGGAAATATACTTGGTCTTCAATACGCACGTGCAACGTCGGCAAGACCACCGGCACACCGTCCCGAATTACGGCGATATGACAATACAGGGCTTCATCCATAATACTGTAGATGGTGTTAAAATCGTAATGCCCGCGCTCCGAGTGCCTGTGTACGCGGATGCGTGACGAAATGTTTGGGTCCATGTGTGCTCTCCTTAATATCAGTGATGGTCTGTGATGAGCTATCAAGCGGTTTGGTGCTTTCTTTTTATGCCACCTCACCCCTAAAACACCTTATTTCGCACAAGGCAAACAACCAGCGAAGAGGAATTACGTCTCCATAATACAAGATCCAAAGAGCTCTCAGATAGCTTACGTGTCCCCTTCTGGCGTGCATCCGTGGGGCATTATGACCGCTTATACCACAAGAGGTACGACACGGGCGTCTTCCGGCGTTCTTCGTGGCAAGAAATTTTGCCAAACACCTGGGTCGGGGAGGAATGAGAAGGCATTAGCGCGAACTACAAAGATGTCACATCATAACTACATACGCTAACAACACGACGTTCTATGGCTTAGGAGGCAACGATGATTCCACGCGCTGAAAAAATTCCCTATCTCCACATCCTTCACGGTGATGTGCGTGAAGACAATTATTATTGGTTGAAAGACCGCAATAATCCCGAGGTCATTCGTTATCTAGACGATGAAAATCGTTATTTCGAAGAAACCATGCAGCCGCTTCGAAGTCTTACAGACGCTCTCTATCAAGAGATGCTAGCCTATGTGCCCGAAGACGACGAGGAAGTCGCCGCCGCGCAACCACCCTACTACTATTATCGGCGCACGGCCAAGGGCCAGCAATATCCCATCTATGCGCGCAAGGCCGCACACCACCGGAAAGATCTCAGCACAGCCCACGAGCAAGTGCTGTTAGACATCAACGTACACGCCGCAGGTCAGACCTTTTACCACGTTAGCCTCATCCGGCTGAGTCCCGACCAACAATGGTTAGCCTATCTCGAAAATCGCGACGGTACAGACCGTTATACCTTACGCATTAAACATATCGACACCGAAACGTATTTGCCTGAAACCATTCCCAATGTGTTTCTCAGTCAAAGCGTGGAATGGGACGCGACGAATACCTACTTGTTTTATACGCTAGTTGATGCTTCGCAACGTCCTTACCGTCTCATGCGCCATCAGCGGGGCACAGACCCAGCCATGGATAGCTTAATTTACGAAGAACAGGACACCACTTTTTCGCTGGCATTGAAAAAAACGCGAGATGGCCGCTTTCTTCTTTTAACGTCACAAAATAAAGAGACCAGCGAGGTGCGGTGGCTCGATGCTAACCAGCCGCTAGAACCATGGACCGTGTTCACACCGCGGCGCACGGGCCTCATATACTCTATGGAACATTGGCACCATCAATTTGTTGTCCTCACTAATGACGGCGCCCCTAACTTCGCGGTCAAGGTCTGTGAAGACGAGTCTGCTGGATGGGACTCCTTGCGTGATCTCGTACCCGTGGATCCGACCGTCTACCTACAAGATGTTGTTCCGTTCGCGCATGCATTGATTCTGGAAGGGCGTCAAGAGGGCCTGAGCCAAATCTGGATCTATTACCAAGACCAACGTCTCGAAAAACTGAAATGGCCGGAGAACCTCTATCATGTCGCATTAGGCCCTAACCGTAGCTATGAGACGGATGAAGTCTTGATAGACTATGAATCTTTTCTCACCCCGAAAACCACCTTGGGATTCAACCTGACGACTCAAACACGTACCGTGCTCCACAAACAGGTGGGAGGGCGCCCGTTTGAGTCCCATCACTATGAACAAAAACGGCTTTGGGCCCCCGCCATAGACGGTCCGTCCATTCCTTTGTCCGTGGTATACCGCGTAGACGCGTTGTCACAAGGCCCGGCTCCCCTGATACTCTATGGCTACGGATCTTACGGAGTCAGTGTCGACCCGCATTTTGACCCTGCCCAAATCCCTTTGTTAGATCGCGGCATTGTGCTCGTCACGGCTCACGTCCGTGGAGGCGCCGAACTTGGACGCGCGTGGTATGAACAAGGGAAGCTCCAACATAAACGCAATACCTTTACCGACTTTATCGATGCCGCTCGGTATTTAATCAAGGAAGGCTACACGACGCCCCAAAAGCTTGCGGCACGCGGCCGCAGTGCGGGCGGTTTGCTGATGGGCGCAGTCGCCAATATGGCCCCCGATCTGTTTCAGGTCATCGTCCCCGGCGTGCCTTTCGTGGATGTCCTCACGACGATGCTTGATGCCAGTATCCCACTGACCACATTAGAATGGGACGAATGGGGCAATCCGGCCCATGTAGAAGACTACTGGTATATGAAATCTTACAGTCCTTATGATAACATCACCGCACAGGACTATCCCCATATGATGCTATTCACGGGACTAAATGATCCACGCGTCGGCTATTGGGAACCGGCCAAGTTTGTTGCCAAGCTGCGCGAGGTGAAAACCGATTCCCACACTCTTGTGCTGCGCACGGCGATGGGAGCGGGCCACGCGGGGGCTTCGGGCCGCTACCAGCGCTTCGCTGAGCTTGCGCAGGAATTTGCGTTTATCTTGGATAAGATAGCCCCTAACCAATAAGCGGCTCCAAGGAGTGGATGCGACGGGGTCGCTTTGCTCCTTGGAACTTATACGCTAAACCGGAGGAAGAACGCCCAGCTGTTTCAAAAACTCTTGAGCATTAGCAGGCCAATAGATGGGGGCGCGAGGCCGAAAACAACCAGGTTCTGGCGCAGGCCGGCAGTGGTCTAAAACTTGCACCCATGGCTCGGGCATTTGGGAAAACCCGTACACGGCTCCCAACAAAGCGCCTGCAATAGCCGCATTGGTATCGGTATCGTGGCCTAGCATGATCGTCGCGACAATGCCCTCCTCCAACGATGGGGCGTGCAGGAGTTGATAAAACGCATTATGCAACGCCACCAACACCCATCCGTGGTGAACCGTTGACCACGGGGGAGCCTTGGTCGCCGCCTCCTCCATCACCGTTTGTACATCCGCATGGAGTGACTGCTGTTTTGCAAACTCTTTCGCAAAAGCATATGCCCCTTGCGCATTGAGCCCTTCTCGGACCACGGTCGCTATCGTCGCCACATAAACGGCCGAAGCATCTTGGCACACGATGTGCGGATGCGTTAAAAGACTGTCTTCCCGGGCGACGTTTGCGACGTCCTCGGGACTTTGATTGTACCCCCAAATGCCCAAAATGCTATGCCGCATTAACGCTCCATTCGCCTGGCTCTTCTTATCGGCATGACGCTGTGCCGCCCGGGCTAAACCTTCCGTGCCTGCCTCCTCGTCCCAGCGCGGAATACCGCTAAGAGCTCGCCCGATGGTGCGTCCCAAGTCAAACGGGCCGCTATCCAACCATAAGCGATAGTGCTTAGCTGCCAAATCCGCATGATAGCGTCCATCAGGACTCTCAATGAGGGCGTGCCCTAACGCAATCGCTAATTCGGTATCATCAGTAATCTGCCCAGCCAGTGTCCCAAAAACAGGACTCGGTTCCATGCTGCGCACACCACCAGGATAGTGTTCGTGGAGAAATTCCGCACTCTTGAATTCGACTTGACTGCCCAGCGTGTCACCCGCCATTTGTCCATACCACGCGCCTAAGATGCGCTCCCTGAGACTGGCCACTTGTATCCCACCTTCCATTTCATTGCTCCCCTTTTACTATAGCGGATTTCAAAACGACTTGACCACGGTCCGCACGCGTTGAAACACGACGCAGATAGGGTGCCATACAGGACGACCGGTTCGCTTTCCCAACCGAATGCATGACCCCATTAATATAATAGTAACCCGATCGTCTTTTTAGCCATATTAGTGTAAAGCCGCTCTCAAGTTGGCAGACACCACCGCGTTTAGAAACTTTTCAAGAAAGGATGAACAGATCGTGACCCCTGACTTGCGCATCAATCAGTGGCAACACACTTTACGCCACGCCCCCCTCCAAGACATTCTGATTTGGGCCAAAGAGACCTTTGGCGACACGATTGTCATCGCCTCCAGTTTGGGACCGGAAGATATGGTCATTCTTGATGCCGCCCATGCTACCGGATGGACCCCTCACGTCATTTGTCTTGATACTGGCGTCCTCTTCCCCCAAACCCTCGCCCTATTGGACCAAGCATGCCATCTCTACGACATTCACATTGAGCTCATCACCCCCAAGCAAAGCCTTGCCGACCAAGCCGAACAGTATGGTCCCCGTCTTTGGGAAACGCACCCTGATGTTTGCTGCCGACTACGCAAAGTCGAACCGCTGCGCGAAAGATTGGCCGACGCTTCCGCGTGGATAACAGGTATTCGCCGCAGTCAAAGTCCGACGCGCCAAACAGCTGAAGTCGTCGAATGGGATCCCATTTTTTCGCGCATCAAAGTCAATCCTCTAGCGTTTTGGACGCATGATGCCGTGTGGGAATACATTCATCAGCGGCAGGTTCCTTACAATCCGTTACACGACCAAGGCTATCCCAGTATTGGCTGTATGCCCTGTACCCAGCCGAGCGATGGAACCAGTGAACGTAGTGGACGGTGGTCGGGATTTACCAAGACAGAATGTGGGTTACACCGATGACATACGCCAAAGTCATTGCGGTTACGGCGGACGTCGCGTGGGATGTCACCCTTCTCACCTGGGGGGCCTATGCTCCCCTGCAGCACCTCATGACGGGTGAAGAGTATCACAGCGTCTGCGAAACGATGCGCTTGCCCAACGGGACGATTTTTCCTCTTCCTATGGTCTTGCCCGTGCCAGCGTCCGTGGCCGAAGCTGTTCATCCGGGCGAAGACCTAGAGATGGTTGGGCGATATGGGTTTGCAGGCCAGATCAAAGTCACCGAAATTTTTAAGCGAGACCTACTCGATGAAGCGGCAACGGTCTATTTGACGACCGATATCCGACACCCCGGCGTTGCGCACCTTTTATCGCAAAGCCCATGGTGTCTCGCCGGAGACATCAAAGTCCTACATCCACCTGATTTACCATTTCGTGAACCGGTCCATCCAGACCAGGTCAAAGCGCTTATCCGCAAGTACCAGTGGCGAACCATCGCCGCCTTTCAGACCCGCAATCCGATCCACCGTGCTCACGAATATCTCCATAAGGTCGCGTTAGAAGTCTGCGACGGTCTGTTGCTTCATCCGCTCATCGGGTCAACCAAAAGGGATGATATCCCAGCGGCTATCCGCATGGCCAGTTATCACATCCTGCTCGATGCCTATTATCCCAAGCATCGCGTCATTTTGGCCACGTTTCCCGCGGCAATGCGGTACGCCGGCCCCCGCGAGGCGCTCTTTCATGCAATTGTGCGCAAGAACTATGGAGCAACCCATTTCATTATCGGACGTGATGCCGCCGGGGTAGGCGACTTTTATGGCCCCTATGACGCCATCCATCTCCTAGAGCAGCATGCGCAGGAGTTAGGGCTCACTCCTTTGGCATTTCCTGCTGTGGGATTTTGCCCGCGTTGCCAACAAACGGTCTCCGAACGCACGTGTCCCCACCGTAGCGAGTGGTTTACGCTGTCAGGCACACAAGTACGAGAAACCTTACGGGCTGGCCAAAACCTTCCTGCCGAATTTAGCCGCCCCGAGGTCTCTCACTATCTTCAAAGGGCCCTTAGTACCATCGCGCAAGAAGCCGAAGGCTAGCGGCGGTGCCCAAACTGACCCATTAGCGAACGGATGCCGTTCACAAAACGTAAACGACCGATTCTCGAAAACCTACCGGAGCAAGAAAAATCCTCGCCCCCCTATGTATGGGGAGCGAGGGTCCGCCTGTCCCGGTTCTTAACTCATAGGCACTTGCGTGCGAACATGTCCTTCCAACCGGGACAGAATATCCAAGAAATCCGGCCCGGTCGCGGTAATCCCATGATTACGTAGGCCGATAATGGTGCGTTCGGGATGAGGATCTTGATCTAATAAGGTCGCCATGGCATTACCCATTTCGACGGTCCCGCACGGATAATTTACCGATGTTTGGGGGATGCCATCCACCCATGCATGTATGTGAATCATCGCTCCAATTTCGGGGTGCGCTTCATAGATCCCCCAATGTTCTACCGCATCCACAGACACACGTAAGGGGGATGAGCCCGGGGAAACGGACAGACGCATCGCGTTGGCTTCGGCGTCATAGCCCTTAACCAGAAGAATATCCCGGCTCACCGTGCCAATTTTACCTTTATCGACCCCACTCGCTGACATCCAAAAGCGGTGCCGATCATGACGGGCGCTGAGATTGCCGTAGCTAATGCCCCCGATGCTAAAAACATATTGCAAGTGCCGGTAGTCTGCGGGCGATAACATCTCCGACAACGGATACGGGGTAGGAAACAAATTCCAAGCGGCCAGCGTGCGACTGGCGTGCCGCATCTGGTCCGTCACCGTCGTCCCTTCGGCCAATTCCGGGGGTAAATCTTCATCAAAAATATTGTCAATCACCAGACGCGAGGTGGCCAACGGAGCGATTCGGTCATAAATCGTGTGAAACCACTGGTCGCGGTCTCGGGTCGGCTCGGCCGGATAACACCCTAATTCAGGAGTCACTAGATATACCCAAGGTTCGGGATCCGGTCCGCCATAAATGAGCAGATTGGACAACGACCGCAATAATAACGGGTAGGCGTGATTCAAAGGCGATCCCTCTACGGGAGGTACCTCGGTGATTCCGACCACAAACACAGCCTTGGACTGACGCCGAAATGGTCGCGGCCTATGGGCGTCGACCAGGTGAAACACAAGCTCGCCGTCATCCGGATGCCCGACGTGTTCATGACCGTAAGCATCCATCACATATTCCAGTCCGCCTCGCATCATTTTCAGCCAAGAAGACGTTTGGAAATCGCCGTCAAATGCGTATTTCATAACCACACTCCTTGCTAAACCCCTATGTTTCTACTCTAAAGAAGGCAATTAAGCCTCGCGTAGGACCTATCGGCCGATTTTCTTTGCCCATTTGTCCCTAATTTACCGGAATGCGTCACACCTTCTCGACATAGACCCGGTGAATGCCGTGTTGCCACACAGCCACAGGATGTTCCGCACCTGGATTGGCGTAAATCTCTCCTGTAGGCTCATATTCAGGGGGTGGCGCCTCCAGAACATGTTGATAGCGTTGGTGCCAACCCAACGTAGCTATTTCAAAAATAATGCCTGCTCCTAACAAATAGATAGCAATACTCGGCACTGCGATGGCGTAAAAAATAGCAGCCCCCACGATGCTAATCCCACCAACCACCCGTATGAGGCGTCGACCCGGTAACAATCGCGAACTTTGGTCGACCGGGGGCTGGGGCTGTTCCTTTAAAAGGTCCGGAAGCTTTTTCGCCGATACGCGCCATGTGCGCCACATCATCCATCCCGTGAAAATCATAATAGGCGGGGTAAATAATTGCATCAGGGTCGTAAATCCAATGCCCCAATAGGGATTGATGTAATGCCAAATATACAACGGATTATCGCGCGTAGTTTCCCCAATAAAGCCACGCAAGATCGCATAATAGAACATCGCCGACCAAAATTGATAGCCCGGAGGCACAGCCTTGCGGCGTTCGACCCAAAAGTAACGCAAAATCAAAAATACCCCGATGAACGATCCCCACAACTGCTCGGGCCATCGACCAAAGCCTAACTCGGTCATGCGACCTAATACCTGATGGTCAAAGATATTGCCAATCCGTACCATGAAAATGCCGAGCGCAATACCAGGAACCGCCCAGTCCACAATATGATTAAATATGAGAGGTTTGCGACGGAGTTGATACCAAAAGGCTAAGACGCCAAACCCGAGGGCCCCGTCAATGGCCAATCCCCCATCCCATATCCGCAAGATCTGCACGGGATCGGTCCAAATCCATTGGGGTTCGTTAGCAAGAACAAAGACGACGCGAGCGCCCACAACCCCCCACAAGACTGTCCAGAGCAGAATATTCGAAAGAGCATCAGGGTCTTCGCCTAATTGCCTCCCCCGCTCAATTAGGTAGTACGAACCGCCTAAGATGGCCATCACCATAAAAATCCCATACCAATGCACGCCCACCGGACCAATGTGAAAGGCATAAGGATTCAGCTTAGCAATATACACACAATTCCTCCTCAACCACGCTACAGTTCGGCCCCCATCTGAGTCGTGAAGCTTATTCGGATACCTCGACCGTCCGTAGATGGGCTAATGGGTGACTACCAGCCTCCTGCCAACCCTTTTCTCAGTCTATCGATTGTCTCTTCTATCCGCAATGACTGGCCGGCAACACGACTATCACCAATCGCCAATAACGGTGACGACGCGTCTGGGACCATGCACCCCAACTACAAGCTGTCCTTCAATGTCCGCCGTCATGCTCGGCCCACTAATCAATTTCACCAAGTGTGGAACCGCTCCTTGCGCATGCACTGCCCGCAATCCCTCGGCTAGGGTTGCATAAATGCGCCGTTTCGGCAGCAATACCACATGCGTCGGTGGCAACAAGCTCGCCGACAAACTCGTTTGGGCCGAAGCATAAAGCGCTACGGTTCCAGTATCTGCCGCCGCCCATGCCGCGCCCGTCACTCCGACGCTCGCATGAGCGACGATATCCTGCAAAGCCTCTTGACGGCTGAGAACGTCTAGATCGTGTCTATCATAAAAACGTGCTCCGATTGTCTCACATAACGCTGACCAAGGCACGTCTTTCGGCCAATCCCCAGTGTCAAATCCCACAACTGTTGGGAAAGCCGGGTCAATGACGCCGGCTAAGACGTCCTCTATCGTGTGTGACCAGCCCACCGCGGCGTCAGCCAGCACGACTTCGCCGCCTAATAATCGCCATTGTGTGGTGAAGAGATCTACTGGCTCATGCACGGCGCCGCCTCCTTTGTTCGTGTGCCCACCCTTCGAGAAACGTGCGCGCTGCCACAGGGGGCATCTTACGCGTTTTCAGCCAACCCGCTGCCAATCCTACGTGCCTAAGCGCCAGACGCTGAGCGATGCGGGCGGCTTGCACCGAACGGCGATAGCCATGAACGGTCGACCAAGCCTGTCCCCACAACCGATACTGCGTTCGAACAGCAGCGGGCTCGCGGTCTTCAGCTACAGCTTGGGAACGCAAGCCGATAATCTGCTCCGGCAACGGAATGTCCATGGGACAGGCTTCTTGACAGGCATAACAGACGGTACACAAATAACGTGGCAGCTCGCCGAACGTCTGCATGCCGCCGATTAGAGGACTAATGACGGTGCCGATGGGCCCTGAATACACGGATCCATATCCGTGCCCTCCGACTTGTTGGAAGACCGGGCAGACATTCAAGCAGGCACCACAGCGGATACATGCTAAAACATCTTGGTATGGGCCATCATGAATGGCCTGACGGCCATTATCCAGCAAAACAACATGCCATTCATCAGGCCCCTCCCAACTCTCTGGACCGCGGGGACCAGAAATCATTGTCGTATACGAAGAAAGCCGTTGGCCCACGCCACTTAACGCGGGTTGTTGAATAATATCGATAAGAGCATCCCAGTCTTGGACAATTTTTTCCAACCCGACAAGCGAAATTAAAATACGAGGCAGGGTTGTCACCATATCGGCATTGCCTTCATTGGTAATGACCACTACCGTGCCTGTTTCCGCGACCAGAAAATTTCCCCCGGTAATGCCCATATCTGCCGACAAAAAGTCTTGGCGTAACTTCTGCCGTGCAAACTGCGTCAGACCGGGAATGTCATCAGAGACAACATCGTGTGCATCCGCAACGGTCTCACGAAAAAGAGCCTGAATTTGTTGGCGATTTTTATGAGCCGCCGGGGCCAAAATGTGGGACGGTTTTTCATGCGCTAGTTGAATAATATACTCGCCCAAGTCTGTCTCCCTTACTGCAAATCCAGTGGCTTCCAATTGGGCGTTGAGTTGCACTTCCTCCGTGGCCATCGACTTCGACTTAATAATGCGTTGCACGCCGTGCTCTTGCGCCACTTTTTTGATGTAGGCTCCTACGTCACCGGGCGTGGCAGCACGAAACACTTGCCCACCGTGTGCGGTAATTTGCTGTTCGGCTTGGGCCAATAATGGCTCCCACTCGCGAACTGCTTCACGCTTGCGGTGTTTAGCACGCTCCCTCGCCTCTGCGCCGGCCGGGTAATTTTGATAGGCTTGGATGCGCGCGGTGTTCAAACGGTGCGTTACGCGCCTTAATGTGGCTTGTAAAACCGGATCATGCAAAGCTTCGTCACGTCTTGCTGGCCAGGGTCTGGGATCATGCGGCAATCGTTCCATGCCATCACTCTCCTTTTTTCTGTGCTGACATTTTTTCTCGCTGGTTAATCCATTCCGCCACATGCAACACCGGCCAACGATCCCCTTCGTATTCCATCCGCCCGCTCAAATGCAAAAGACATCCCCAGTCCCCACTAATCAGACTGGTGGCACCTGCGGCTTGCGCTTGGCTCAACGCCTCCCGCTTCGCATCAGCAAGTTGGGTCGATATCGTGGGTTCAATCATGCTGTAGGTACCACCAAAACCACAACACTGGGTCTCATCAGGATACTCGACCAATTCCGCTCCATAGGCCCGCAACGCCTCATCGGTCGGTTGCATGGCTTTTAACACGCGGCGCATATGACACCCATGATGCACCGCCACCTTTTCTGGCTTGACCGCCGGTAAGGCCAGAGCCTCTTGCCCATGCACCCACTCTCCAAATTCCATGAGTCGTTCCGCCATCACCGTTGCACGCTGCACCCATTGGGCGACCTCTTCGGACGCTAGTCCCATATTGGCTCCTTCACGCTGGAAAAGTTCCGGGTATTCATGCGCTACCATAGCGGTACATGAAGCCGATAAGCCCACAATGGTGGACGCATTAGCGCTCTCAAAGACCTCAATAAAATGTTGAGCTAGCTTGATGGCTTCGGCAAAATGACCTGCATTATACGCAAACTGTCCGCAACACGTCTGCGATATAGGCACTTCAACCTCCCACCCATGGCGCTCCATGACTTCAGCCGCGGCATAGCCTGTTTGCGGTTTAAAGAGGTCCACCAGACAAGTGACAAATATGGCTGCTTGGGGCATGACAATCCCCTCCTTTCTCACGCGACAGGCGTGATTTCGGCTTGGTTAAACAAAGTGTGACAGTTGTTCGCCAAGACCCTCAATCCGCAACCGAACCACATCGCCCGCCTTCAGCCAGTCTCTT
Source organism: Sulfobacillus thermotolerans (assembly GCA_002951815.1). Taxonomy (GTDB): domain Bacteria; phylum Bacillota; class Sulfobacillia; order Sulfobacillales; family Sulfobacillaceae; genus Sulfobacillus; species Sulfobacillus thermotolerans. Next base: position 1,534,046 of record CP019454.1, on the reverse strand, counting down.
TGTCCTTCCGGCCGACCTAAGATGACGCCTTGGGGCGTGCCCGTACAAATGACATCCCCAGGCTTCAGCGTCCATACTTTCGACAAGTATGACACAATTTCCGCACACGAAAAAATCATATCGCGGGTATTCGAATGCTGGCGGTTTTCGCCATTAAGCCAAAGATCAATAGCCAAGCGATTGGGATCGGGAATAGCATCAGCCGAAGTGACTACAGGTCCCAACGGCAAAAACTTATCGCATGACTTGCCTAGCAACCATTGGCTTGTTTTGGTTTGCAAGTCACGGGCAGAGATATCATTGGCAATCGTATAGCCCCAAACGCTTTGCAGCGCTTCGTCAACCGACACATTGTGTGTCACACGGCCAATAACCATCGCCAATTCCGCTTCATAATCCACTTGCGATGAGGCTTCCGGAATGGGAACCCCTTCCTCATGCGCCGCAAGAGTATTCGAAATTTTACTAAACACCACCGGAGAAGTAGGCAGAGGCATACCACTTTCTAACGCATGTTGCTTATAATTGAGTCCAATGCAAAAAATTTTTTCGGGGCGCGTCAGCGCAGGCCGCCACGTCCATTCACCAGACTTTACGGGAACCGCTGCCTCTAGCAAGTCCGGCACAGAAAATGATGACGTCGATTGATGCAAAAGAAAATCGTCGGTGGTGCTCATGGTTAACCCGTGCCACGTCTTCGGCACGATCATCCATGACTCGGCGTGGTATACCGCAAGCCGCTCTTCCCCACCATAGAAAACATTCGCAATTTGCATATCAGGGCCCTCCTCCTTTGATGTTTGCTGTCCATGCTTATGGCCTTGTTGCACCTCCACAGAGTCACGGAATTAACGCGTGATATGCAAAGGCCAACCAGAACCAGTCCGAGAGGCCTTAAGACAACACCCATGATTCTCGATACAAAAACTACTCGTTTACCCTCTAATTGGCAAGTCAATTCACAAACTATGCTATTGTGAGGATTCCCTGTATTATGCATTATAACGTGTCTATTCCCATGCCAAAGGAGTCAACGACTGCATGAAAACATTCAATATTGCTGTCATCCCCGGGGACGGGGTTGGACAAGAAACCGTTCCGGCAGCTTGGCGGGTTTTGGAGTTAGCTGGGCAGTTATCCAACGCATTCGCCGTACGTTCCCACGTCTTTGACTGGAGTTGCGCCTATTTTCAACGCCATGGGCATATGATGCCGGAGAATGGCCTCGATTTACTGAAACCCTTTGACGCGATCTTCTTAGGAGCCGTCGGCTTTCCGCCCGTTCCCGACCACGTGTCACTATGGGGTCTGTTATTGCCGATTCGGCGCGGATTTGACCAATATATCAACTTGCGGCCCATCAAACTCTTACGCGGGATTACAAGCCCTTTGTGCGGGTATCATCCCGGCGACATTGATTTTGTCGTCATTCGGGAAAATACAGAAGGCGAATATTCCAACAGTGGCGGACGCCTTCGCGTAGGTACGCCACAAGAAGTGGTGGTGCAAAATAGCGTGTTTACCCGTTTCGGCACCGAACGCGTTATCCGCTATGCGTTTAACCTAGCCCGTGCCTCTCGCCAGTCCCTTACCTCTGCTACCAAATCCAATGGCATTAACTTTTCCATGCCGTTTTGGGATGAAGTATTTCAGGAAGTCGGAGAAGAATATCCCGATGTAAAACAAGTGCTCTACCACATCGACGCGCTGGCCGCGTATTTTGTAACACGGCCCCAGACGTTTGATGTGGTCGTCGGATCTAATTTGTTTGGCGATATACTAACCGATTTGGGAGCCGCCATTCAAGGCAGCATTGGCATTGCCGCGTCCGCGAACATCAACCCCGAAGGCCAGTATCCCTCGATGTTTGAACCCGTGCATGGATCGGCCCCGGACATCGCGGGCAAGGGTCTTGCCAATCCCATCGGCCAAATTTGGACGGCCAAATTGATGGTCGACCATCTCGGCTTTCCCGACGTCGGAGCAAACATCTTAGAAGCCATTGAACGAGCCTTGGAAAAGGGCCATAAAACGCCTGATTTAGGAGGAACGGACTCAACGCAATCGGTAACCGAAGCGGTAATGACGGAACTTCGCCACCTATATCCGCCTCTATAACTCCATAGGCATACCCGGAGCGCGCAACGCCCATTTACGGGTCGTGGTGGCCCAAACTAAGAGTGCAACGCCCAAAAGCCGCATGGCAGCAGCAATGCCCGCTGCCAGCGGCACCCCCCAAAAGTTTAACGCGCCAATCGCAACGACCGCTCCTAGTCCTCCAGTTAAGTTTGTCAAGATGCCGTACGCGCTTATCGCCATGAGCCGGGTCGACTCCGGAACCACGTCCAACAAGCGTACAAACATAAGGAGATTCATCCCCGCTCCGGCTATTCCGCCAACGATATTCAAGCCTAAGACCCCCATCATGCTTGGATGCCATATGTAACCGACCGGAACCAAGACCAGCAGCAATGCCGCAATAGGCACCAGCCGAGCTGTGGAAATCGGTTTTTGTAAGCGTTTCCAGACCGGTAAAGCGAACATCGTCGCGGCCCCGTTGGTGGCCGCCCAAATTGCCATCCACGCATTGGTAGCATGTAATCCCGACACTTGGTAGCGGAGGGAAACGGGCCACAGAAAAATCCAACCAAAGTAAAAGACCGCAGCGCCCAAGGCAAAACGCCGAAAAGGAATATCCCGCCACAAACCAGGCGCTTCGCGGTGCCATGTTGTGACCTGAGGCGTTGGATACTCGCCGACACGAAACCGTTGATAAATTAGGACTTCTCCAATGCCCACAGCAGCCGCAATAACGTCCATGACCCCATAGGCATGAACGCCAGGGGCCGTACCTATGGCCCACCCCCCCACGAGGAGAGTGACCAAGCCAATGGCATTCATCCCCCATTGCCGCCACATCACCGCTTGCGCACGCCCCGAGGGCGGTAGGACCTGGCCGAGCAGCGTTTGCCAGCCAATGACCGCTAAAGCGCCTGGCAGATTCAGCACGATGACGGCCAACAAAAACCACAGCGCCGCGTGGGGTTTATTGCCCCAGAAGTCCACGGCCGCTAAAAGCAAAAATCCCAACCGTGCCGCAAGAAATAATTGAGCCGTAAAGCGCTTGGGACGACGCGCACGCAGTAGCCAACCCGTCCCGATCGCTGCAGCCAACGCTTGCGCAAGATATGGCACGGCAATCATGACCCCTAAAAATAAATTAGGGGCGCCCAAACGCACCATATTAATGCCCAAATAGGGGTTTACGAGGCGTAACTCGACGGCTTTAAGCAGCCCATTCCAGACATTGACGGCTTGATTGTGCCGCACATCCACGTCCTCTTCTTGCAATGGCTCGACTTGCGCGCCCCGCTTCTTGCGGTAGTATGGCCACATCGCCCAACGCTCCATCCCTGATACCCTTAGATGCGGTTATTCTACTCTATTCCGCGCCCATAGGCGATCATAGGAAATGGAGTATTCTGTTATGCGAAACTCTGCCACAACCAGTTTAAAAAGGCGTCGACATCAATAGAAGACGCAATTTTGCAAAGAGGGCGATCCGCAGGCCCTTGCGCCACCACCACCGTGCCCCGCAAGGGACCTTCGCGCACCACGGCCAGTGGCAATTCCACCCATTGAAACAAGTCAGGCGCATCCACCGCCGCAATTGTTAAGACATCATCAATCGGAAAGGCCTCCGGATCACCGCCTTCCCCCTGAGATTTCGTCCCGTAGAACGTCATTAATTCGAACAGCAATTGACCAATTCGTCCATATTGGCGAAAACGCTGGACATCTTTTAGGGGCAGTAACGCGCGGTGCGCCACATTGATGCCAATTAATTGCACATTTTCCCCATAACGTAACACCACATCTGCTGCGTGGGGATCTAAATACACATTGAATTCTTCAAAACGGTCAACGTGCGTCCCGGGCAGAGCTCCAAACATACAGGTAATGCTCGTCCAGCGCGTGGCGAGATCGGGATGGGCTAAGAAGAGAAGCGCTAAATTTGTTAAGGGCCCCGTCGAAATCAAATGCATGGGCCCAACGTCTTGATGAGCAAGAGCGGCCAACTCCATCCATGCCCGGTCTTCCGGTAACCTCTGCTTGGGAATATCCGTCAACAATCCGAGACCATGGCCGCCATGAATGGCGGCGGCCTTGATAAGGGGATAGAACAACGGACGCGAAGCACCTGCCCACACGGTAATATCAGACCGTCCAGCCTGCTCTAAGAGAAATCGCGCGTTTTGATATGTATCCTCGAGCTTCACGTTCCCTCCTACTGTACAAACACGAAGGACATCAAAGCGCTTAAGCGCGATTATTAAAGCCAGTGCATCGTCAATCCCGGGGTCCATATCTAAAATGACACGTTTCATAGGGGCATTCATATCTCCTTTAGCCAGCACACGGCAAAAGCCGCCAACCGGCGGCTTTGTTGTCATGTCAGGCGCGTTTTGGACTTATTGCACCGCGTTAGGCCGTTGGCTTGGCTCTGAAATATCGCTTAAGGCATGACCTGATTCGTGGGTAAAAATGTCAACCCGGGCTAAATCACCAATGGCGACAATCCCTACGAGCTTGCCTTGGTCTATAACAGGTAACCGCCGAATTTGCTTGTCGGCCATGATGTCCGCTGCTTGCCGGGCATCCGTTTCTGGTGTGCACGTCACCACCTGCGTAAACATAATATCCTTGACTGCCGTATTGGGCCCCTTGCCTTCGGCTACCGCCTTGATGCTAATGTCCCGGTCGGTTATTATTCCCACCACTTTGCCGCCTTCAACCACGGGCGTGCTGCCGCAATGCAATTGCTTCATGATTTTTGCCGCATGCTCGATCGAATCGCTCGGCGCGACCGTCGACACCTTATGCGTCATAATGTCTTTGACTTTCATTTGACCCCTCCTTATTACCATGATGGCCCTAGTATGAGTCGAGCCTCATCGTCCTATGCGCCGAAGGAGCAGCCCACTAGAAATCGCCCGCCTCGAGGCTCACCCCATCGCCGGGCGCGTGCTCTGCCGTCAGATGCCACGTCAACCCCACCAATGCCGCACTGATGCCTAAAAGCAAAATGCCGCGCAAAGCCCCCGCACTCCACGCACTGCAGGCCACATCCACCATCATCAGTAACGCCCCGGCTAACCACGCGATACCGTGTCTAAGCTGCTTGATTGCGCTCCACCGTCCCGCCGCCAGTATTAAAAATGAGACAGTTTGAGCAGCCCACATCGGATTCACCCCATCAACGAAATGCACCGGTGAGAATCCAGTGAGGGCGTTCAACACAAAGCCAACCCCCACTGCGCTCACCATGGCCCACGTTATCACCGTACTCGGCATGTCGTCCCCCCATAAAAGCAAGCCTACCGTCGGGCCGACCACACCCGCATTACGCAGGGTAAGCCCAAAAACTCTCCACCACGCCATCTCCCCGGGTCTCCATAAAGCGTAAGCAATCATCAAGGCCCCCTCCACCCCAAGCGCCCACTTGGTCGCCATCATACTAGCCTTCTGGGGCATGACATCGGCGCCCAAGCTAATGGCCCCGGAAAACAGCAGCGGACTGCACCAACTAAGCGCCATCGCCCAAATGCCTAACCCAATGACCAGCATCTGCCACGGCTGTGCGTGGCGCGTCAACAAGACCGCCAGGTGAACAAGAGCTCCGGGTCCAGGCCTGGGCGCCAACATGCGCAGGCGCAGGCCTATCCAAGTGGAAATCCCAACAACGCCGAGGAGGACGGCCGAAGAACACCCTACAATCATCCGAACCTTGCCAGGATAACGAGAGGCTGCTAACATTTGAAATTCGGCCTGCGCCGCAAAAACATTGAGCCAGTTCATCCCAAACCATACCAGAATGGTGGGAAGTCCTACACTTTCCCACCCCATCAATCGGTTCGCCAACAGAATAGGAACCGGATGGGTCAGAGGTTGTTGATGCATAATCCACGCGATCATCACCAAAGAGCCCATCATCAAGACTAAATTTGATCCTTGAGTGGCTGCTAAAGACCTCATTCCCGCAAACTGAATACTCGCGATTAAGACGGCTGTGGTGATCGCAAGACTCCATGCCATGGGCCATGCCCATAGCACATGAAAGAAAACGGCAGAAAACACCGCATTAGACATCGCAAAAATCGGAAAAGTAATGCCAATAATTAATCCCGAAAGGCGACGCACAGCCGGTCCATAGACGGCACCTAACAAACCGCTATTAGAGATATAGCTTCGGGATTGAAAAAAAGGCAGTAAAAGAGCTACCAAAACCGATAAGGTGAAGATAGAAACGCCATACCACGCCGCCGACCACCCGACCGCATACGCCGTATCGATCTCCACGACGATGCACGACGAAGCCCATAGGGCTGTCACCAAGATAAACGTCGTGATTGTGGATATTTGGTGGCCACCATCCCAAAACCCTCCTGGTCTCCGACGCTTAGCATGGTAGCCGGAGGCTAATAAAATCCCTGTGTATAAAACGATACCGACCAACGTCATGGCCATACCCCCTATTTCCTATCATGTTACTAATGTTTTAACTCAGACGTCAACGCCTATTTAACGTAAGCTCGTTGAAATGGGTTCGCGCAATAAGGACTGGTCATCTAGGCTAAGACAGCAATGCCCGTCTTCTGCATACACAGAAGACGGGCATCTAAAACAGTTGTATCATCTCGCTTAAGACATCACGGTCTCTTGCACGCGAAAGAGGTTGCTGAGCAATAAAGCCCACCCCACATAAGCACGCACCTTATGGCGCAATCCTACTGCGATAGACGTAGACCCTGGAGCTAAAACGAGAGCCTCATCAGCCTCCGCCTTCTGCTTAGAAGGCGACCACATAGGCAAGGCCTGAGGACCGGATTCTAAGGGTCCCAGTGGCAACGAGCTCTGGAAACTTCCGCCGATGAATGCGGAAATCCAATCCCGCACCCACGCTTTGACGACCGGATAGCGCCGCAGAATATCGCGCACACGTTGTTGGTGGAAATCCCGGACAGACGCGGATTCTTGGTCTTGGGTGTGCAACAAAAAGGCATTCATCATGATCGCCGTTCCTGCTTGCGCGGCGCGGAGGCGAATTTGATGACCATCATCGGCATCGGCAAAACGCACCGCATTCCATGCCTTTTGAGGCACAGCGGTCATTAAGCAGCCAGGATGGCTGCTTGCCACCCATTCTTGGCAGAGTATGGCTCGCCCCGATTCCTCTAATGAGGCCACAGCCCAAAAAGCCGCACTCTTATATCGCCGAGCTCGAAAGTGCGTTTCTGCTTCTAATGAAAAGCGCATTGCCGCCCGCGCCGCATCTTGTCGGCATCGGCTGAGCGTCGAGATCGCAATTTCAGCCATTTCGTCATTCCTCCGCTTCCCCGCAGTCGTGTCCCAAGAGGCACCATTGTTTCACCGCGCCCTACTGGTGCTGTCTCAGGTCATCGTACGATAGGGACGAGAGAATCACAATAGGGCATCAGGACGCAGATAAAGGACAAACGGCCCATCGGTCATAGGCCGATCGTTGCGAACAGCATGCCCGCGTTTATTTTTTAGGGGGTCACGTGATGGTTCGTGCTCCTCATAGACTGCAGAGAATGACTCCAGCGACGCAACTCTTGGAGCATATCCTGGGCCGCTTGTTCTGTGGCTTCACTGGGATGAAACTGGTGGTGGTCATCAAAATACTGCTGAATGAATGGGATATTTACGGCTTCAGTAACCGGCACCATTTTCAAGGTCGTGACGACTTGTTTCAGCATCTGAACCGCTCGCACCCCACCTGAAACACCCCCATAACTGACAAATCCCACGGGCTTATAGTGCCACTCGCTAAAAAGATAGTCGATCGCGTTTTTTAGGGGAGCGCTAAATCCATAGTTATATTCCGGGGTCACGAAGACCACCGCATCAGCCGACTCGACCTGCGCACTCCATTTTTTCGTATGATCATGGACATATTGATGAAAACGGGGGTGTTTGGGCTCATCCATAAACGGCAGATTGATTTCTGCTAAGTCCGCGATAGCGACATCCCATCCCCCCATGGCTTCAGCCCGCTGGGCAATCCATTGCCCAACAGGCAATGCGACGCGCCCGGGTCGGGTACTTCCAATCACAACCAATAACTTAGCCGTCGATATTCCCTCCTAAACTTAGTGCTTGAAGACACCTCTCCTTTAGGATACTGGTGGGGGTCATCCGTGTCAAAATTCTTAGGCTCGTGATACCAACACACGGCATGGCCCCCCGAAACCGCTGCCGCTTTTCTTATTTTGTGCTATGGTTAGGATACAGAGTTGACGAAGGAGATTAGCATGCCATGCGTTCACCTAGACGTCAAAAACACGAAGAAAGAGCACCGCAGCCCATGCCCATGTGGCAAAAACTCTTTGCCGTTTTCATTGCCTTAATCTTTTTATCCTTGAGCATGGGCAGTTTCCTTGTGTTATTCACCCACTAATCTGTTTACGGATCGAGGGAGTTCCCAAAACGAAACGCGAGGTGCATGGATGGGGAACGCCGAATCAAGACAGACTCTTAGAGCAGGTACGCTAAATTTTTGGGGAGCGTTTGCCATATCTTTTGGGAACATGGCACCGGCCGCAAGCGTCTTGTTCTTGCCCCAGGCTATGGCACAATTTACTGGAACAGCCGTTCCCTTAGCATTTGTATTCGCCATGATCGCCTCGTTTCTCACCGCCGCCTCCATTTTGCACTTTGTGAAACGCTTCGCATCCGCCGGAGCGGCCTATACCTTTAATAGTTTAGCATTCAATAAAGTCATGGGATTTGTATCCGGCTGGATGCTGTTTTTAGCATATGGACTCTCCTTGCCTTCCAACTTGTTGGTGTTTGGCTACTTTTCACAGGCATTTGCCATGCAGATTTGGGGCATTCACCTGTCCTGGTTTCTCTTCACGGTGGCGGCGCTTTTAGCTATCACGCTCTTGGTTATGCGAGGTGTTCGCATGTCCTCGCGCGTGGATCTCGTGTTGGTCATTCTCGAAACTAGTATCATTGTGGCATTGGCTGCCGCCATTATTGGGCAAGGAGGCGCCAACGGCAATACCTGGGCTGTCTTCTCCCCGTTCCGCGCCCGAACCCACTGGGTAGGTATTATCTTCGGCATGCTCTATGGCGTTGGGGCTTTTGCAGGCTTTGAAGCGTCCGCCACCGTGGCCGAGGAAACCCAGCAACGCTTTCGCACCATCCCCTTAGCCATATTTGCCACAATCATCGTAGGCGGCTTTCTTTATATCCTGGTGGCTTATGCCATTGCTATCGGCTACGGTGTCGGCCATGGTCACGCATTGGCCACCGCTACCTTGCCTTTAAGTGTCCTAGCCACGCGCTATGTGGGGCCGTGGATGGCGCTGGCCGTCGAACTGGCCGGGATGGCATCGGCACTGGGCATTGCCTTGGCGAGTGCAACAGCCAGCGCACGCGTCATCTATACCATGGGGCGGGACGGCGTGATTCCCCGCTGGTTTGCCACAGTTCATCACCGTTTTGGCACGCCCTTTCATGCTATGGCCGGTTTAGCTCTCTTTTCAGGGTTTTTGCTGACCATCATGGCCGTGTCTGTCAAGCCCTATCCCCAAGGCTTCAGCGATTTAGTCGCCGCAGCAGACGTGCTGGGTCTCACTCTTTACATTTTAGTCAACCTAGCGTGGGTGACTATGTGGTTCAAGCACCCCGAGCACTATCACATGTCCTGGCTAGTGGGAATCGTGCCCTCACTGCTGGGCGCCCTGGTGATGGCTATTCCATTAGTCTCCACCATTGTGCCTATCCCCCCGTGGCCCCTTAATTTGTTTTTATATCTCACGTTCGCCTACATCGCCTGGGGTTTGGTCACCGCGTGGTTGCTCAAGCGGCGGAATCCGGCGCGCCTCGACCAAGTCGGCCGAGGGCTGACTATCAATGAATGAAGACGGTTCCAATAATGTATCCATAACAGCCGTAAGCCCTTGCAGAATCTCGGCGGGGGTTGGCGGGCATCCCCGAATGACAACATCGGGTGGACGCATGCTGCCTTCGACTCCCCCCCGCGTCGCATAGGCTCCTTGAAACACCCCGTAGCCTGCAGCACAATCGCCCAATGCCACCAACCGTTTGGGACGCGGCAACGCGGCCCATACTGCTCTGAGCGGCGTCATCATCGTATCAGAGACGGGCCCTGTTACAATCAAGGCATCGGCGTGGCGTGGAGAGGCGACGATGTCCAGTCCCACATGCTGCATATCGTAAAAGGACCCCGTCAAAGCGTTTAGTTCTTGCTCGCAACCGTTGCAGCTCCCCGCATCAACATGGCGGCATTGCAACGACCGTGAATGTGAATGGTGGCCCATATGCCTTTACTCCTTCCAGCTATCTATCGATCTGTACAGCTATAACACAACTCGAAACTCTTGTTGATCAAGGGAAAGTCACCCACCGCGCCGCCTGACACCGCCTTGACCATAAGCGGCCAATTGCGAAAAGTGCCTGAGCGCACATGATAACGGCGCACACGCCCATGGTCTAAGGAGATCACATGGGCATTCAACCCATGTGGAGACTCGGTATACGTCGTGATATCGCCACTTAAGTCAGGCAATATGACCCCCACCCCAGACGACTCTGGATCCGGTGCGCCTATGAGATTACGCGCTACCTGTTCGAGAATACGCCACGATTCCTCAACTTCATGAAGTCTGACCCGAAACCGCGCTGCGACATCACCTCGGGATTCGCACGCAGGGATCCAGTCTAAATCGCCATACCCAGGAGTCAACAAACGGGCATCAAAGCCCAAGCCCGACGCTCTGGCCACCACTCCTTGGGCTCCAAGCCGCCACGCTTCTTCCTGCGTCACCACGCCTGTCCCTGCCATTCGGTCTTGAAATCCATGGTGGCCTTCCACCCATTTGCGCCACGGGGCCCAGACCTGCCTCATTTCAGCAATCAGGGTCAAAAGCAAAGACGGTTCGATGCGAACGGTTCTGTGCGGCGACACGGTGTCAAAGAGTAAGCGGTGACCCGTTAATTGGTGCATAGCACGCTGCCACATTTCTTTCATGGCCATAGCCCGCTGGTTGGCTACAGCAAAGCCCACCCCAGCAGGAATTTGCGCTAAATCATTGAGATGGTTGAGGACGCGTTCAGATTCTAACAGCAAAAGACGTTGCTGTACGACCTCGGGACGAGGTTCTTGGCCTGCGAGGTGTTCCACGGCCATGGTCCAATTAACTTGATGAGACACGGTATCGGCTCCACAAATACGGCTCACAACAGCTGCCACGGAGGTTACCGGCAAGCCCTGAAGCCAAGACTCCACCCCCCGGTGATTCTGAAACAAATGCAAGTCTAAATGCAAAACATTTTCGCCCATGATACTAAACACAAAATGCCCCGATTCAATAATGCCTGCATGCGTGGGTCCGACGGTCATGATGGTAACGCCATCGCCGTCGACAACGCGTGGTGGATTGCCTACGTCACACTCGTCACCGGGCACAAACTGGGGTGCTTCCATAATCATAGGGAAAAATTTACGGGGCCACCGCGGGGTTCGTATCAACGGGCGCATATCCGGATGCCCTTGTGGGATATACCCAAATAGATCATGAATTTCTCGCTCATCCCATGACACTTCGGGCAGACTTGGGGTTAAGGAGGGAAAGGTCCCGTCTGCCACGTCCACCTCATAGGTGAGCATATCGCCGTCTTCCTTCAGCCAATCACTACGAAGACGCCTGTCCGAATAGGCTGTTAACGCTAACAGATGGCTCTTCGCCTGCTTTGCGTGTTCATTGGCCTGGATCCACTGGGCCGGTTCACATCTCCGCTGAGGTTTCTGCAAGCGTCTTACCTCCTGGGGTGTTGGCTTTAAGTTGTGGCCATGATTCCAAGCCTCCCCACAGCCCTTTCAACAGATGGTACAGCAATGCCGTAAAAGTCAAGACAAGCGCGGTACTCATCGTCACTAAGGCCCAAAGTGCGTGGGATTGCCATAAGGCCCAAAGTATCATCCATTCACTATACGCCAGCCCTAAGGGCGGCAGGCCTGCTAAGGCCAAGATACCCACCGCCCAAAGCCCGGCCATTTTTGGATGCTGACGCGCCAGATCCGTGATATGACCAAGGTTCTTGGAATGATACCGCTCTGTTAAATGGCCACTGGTGAAAAATAGCGTGGACTTAATCACGGCATGAAACGCGTACTGCCACAGCGCCGCCGTTTCGGCAAGCGGCGTGCCCAAGCCAAATCCAATCGCCATAATGCCCATTTGTTCGATGCTTGAATACGCCAACAAGCGTTTGATGTCGTGCTGGACAAACAGCGCAAGTGCCCCCATAGCCACTGAGGCCATGCCAAAGCCCAAAAGCAGATGGGGACCTGACAACACACTTTCTGAGGGTACGGGAACCGCCTGAATAAAACGTACAAGAGTGATAAGACAGAGCCCTAGAAGCACGCCCGACAGCAATCCACTGACCGGCGATGGGGCTTCTGAGTGAGCATCCGGCAACCACGTGTGAAAGGGTACTAAGCCGACCTTGGTGCCGATCCCCCCCACAACCAACAACGTCGCAACCGCCCGTATTATCTCTGCGATATGGGCATGATGCCGCCATAAATTGACATATGACAGCGTCTGCCATCCCAGTCCTTGCGATCTCAAACTTCCATAGATGAAAATAATCCCCATGAGTCCCAAGGCTAAGCCGACCGATGCAATAACAATATACTTCCATGCTGCTTCCAGCGCTTGCGGCGTATTGCCCAGTACGATTAAAGCCCCCGACGCTAAGGTGGAAAATTCAATCGCCAACCACGACACAGCGAGATTTGGCGACCACGCAATGACGTTCAGCGATAGCCAAAACAACGACCACCACCAATAATAAGCGCGCAAGGAGATCGCCTGGTGCTCACGCCGCCATATCACACTATCCCAGGCACTGCTGACGGCGATTAGATTCACTATTCCCTCTAAAATAGCTGTATCCTGTCCCCGCCATATGGCCGGAAACGAAAGTCCTGCCGTCGCAAGGCATGTCATTGTCGCCCACCAAGCGACCTGCCGGGGCAGTTTATGCACGTTTGGCCCCTTCGCCGCCAGCACGAAAACCATTACGCCCACGGGGCCTAGCCCGTCCCATATGACCATGTTGTTACCCCCTTAGCTGCTTCAAGGTCGCCACATCGGTGGATTGAAGGTGATGATGAATGCGCCAGCTCATCCAAACCAATAACCCCGCCGCAACAAGTAAGTCTCCTAACATACCCAACTCCATAAAGGTGGGCAATGCCCCCGCCACAGAGGCAGCCAAGATAACCAACCCGTTTTCGACACTAACCAAGGCGGCGACTTGCGAGAGGACGTGCCTGCGACTCACAACCATTAATAGACCCCAATGGATCGTGGCCAATCCATAGAAAAAGAGCGCCTGATGTAACATAATTCCAGTAGACGCTAATAGATGCATCGCATGCGTAACCGCTAATACCAACAGGGCCGCCATGCCATAGGCCCAAAGAGGCAAAGAAGAATCTTGGCGAAATTCTTGGGGCCACCTATGCATCACGCGATGCATGACATAAGGAATCAGACCTGCCTTCACTATCATAGTGACCGCCCCAATCACCGCGACCGCTAGGGTCAATGGGCCGGATGTCCAAACCATGACCCCCAGTGCTCCTCCCTCGAAAACCAAAAACCAAATCCCACGAGCAATATTGCGAGACCACAACAAACCACCCGCCGCCAAAAAGACCAATAGCCCCGCGGTTGCCACCTTAGCTCACGCTCCCCGACGCCACAAGATAAAATGCCAATAGTCCCACCCCGGTCGCCATGGCAAAATACGTTGGCAATTGAAAATACCGTAATTTCACAAAACGACTCTCTGCCCATCCTAACGCCATACTCGTAACGGCTAATTCCCCAACACGCATGAAAAGGTTCGCCCACACAGAGGACATCACCGGGCCTAAATAAATCCATCCTAATCCGATAAGGGCAGTGAATTTGAGCGCACCAGCCATTTGCTGCTCCGCAAGAAATCGCCCATTATATTCCAATACGGTCGCTTCGTGCATCATCGTTAGCTCTAAATGGGTATCGGGATTATCCACCGGCAAGCGTCCTGTTTCAGCTAGCAGTACCAGCACATAGCTCGATGCGGCCAATATCCAAGGCAGAATACCTAAGGCTTGGTGTCGTAGCCAAGGGGCTAACGGCGCGATGGCGGTATGACCGCTCACGGCCCAGAGCACGCCAAATGCCGCTAACAGGGCAGGCTCAATGCCACTTCCCACCGTTGACACTCGGCTAGCTCCCAACCCGCCAAAGGCTCCCGCACTATCCATGCCGGCCAAGGCGCTCCAAAATCGTTCCACTGCCAGCAAAAAGAATAGAACAAGCGCATTATGCGGCCAAGAAGATGGCAATTTTCCCGTCCACGGCAGCATAGTAACGATGACGAGCATAGTAGCCACATTAACGCTCGGAGCCAAACGAAATATCCAGGAACTGTCTTGGGGTACGGTCGTTTCTTTATGCCAAGTCTTCCACAAAATGCGGTACGCTTGGAACACAGACGGGCCCATGCGCCCTTGAATTCGCGCCTTCGTCGTCTGACTGAGGCCTACCAACAACGGCGCTAGGGCGATCGATGCGGCCATGCTGATTGCTTGTCCCCACCACTCCATGATTTGTCCCCTTCCTTAGCGCAGCGTCAGCAACAGGACCCCGATAGTCACCAGCAAATACGTCAAGTACAGTCGGACAGGCCCCGCTTGTACCCGGGTACTATATTGGGCGATGCGCCAAATAGCTTGAGACACAGGTCGATATAGATACCGTTCCCACGTTGGCGTTGTTCCCCCTTGATAGACAATGCGTTCAGGAAAATCCTCACGATAGGGCCCCAACCGGGCGAGATGGCGATGGGGCCGGTAAATCACCGCAAAAGTGGTTCGAATCGCCTTGGTAAAAGAGGCCGCAGAAAATTGCATAGCCGAAGTCGTTTGGCGCCCCCCTCCCCAGCGCGGCACTTCCGGTGCATCCCAAACGCGTGAGGTAATCGCTGCGATACCAATCCCCAGAAGGAGCATACTCGCAACCACTATGACGTGAACCGGTACCAATAGGGCGCCTGAGCTAGCCCGCGTTGCCAAGAGACGTCGAGCGATGAATGCAATGACAGGTCCGGGAAAGATGCCTAACAACAATGAAATGACGCCCAGCACAAGAACAGGCGCCCCCATGGTTCGTGGAAGAGACGTATAAGGTAATGGCTGGCGCGCCTGTCCAAGAAACATAACGCCCACCGCCTTCACAAAGGCCATGCCCGCCAAAGCTGCGATCAACCCCAATATTAAGGCCAAAGTCAACGCTGTCACGCGAACAAGCACAGGAGATTGCAAGGTCATCAACAACATCCCCCGCAACACGAGCCATTCGCTGACAAAACCATTGAACGGCGGCAAGCCGCTGATTGCCATGGCTCCCATCACGAAAGACAGCCCAATGCCGGGCAAGGTGTGAATCAAGCCCCCTAATTGGTCCATAGTCAAACGGCCTGTGTGCTGCTCTACCCCACCCGCTATCAAAAACAACTGACTCTTAAACAAGGCATGATTCAATGCATGAAGCAGGGCACCCACGCCGCCAATCACCTCTAAACTCGGGCGATGCCAGTCGAGTCCCGCCGCCATGATGCCTAGAGCCATAAAAATAATCCCCATGTTTTCCATGCTGCTGTAGGCTAAAAATTTCTTGAACTCTCTTTCCATTAGGGCATATAACACCCCGAGGAGGCTTGAAAGAGCCCCAATGACGAATAAGACCATAGGCCAAGCGCCGTTCGTGGGGCCCAAATCCATAATGGCAAACTGTATAATGCCAAAAACGGCCACTTTAATCATGACGCCCGACATTAAACTTGATACCGGTGCCGGCGCTGCCGGATGCGCCCGCGGAAGCCATATATGAAAAGGAGCCACACCGCTTTTGATGGCGAATCCTGCGGTTAAGAGGCCAAAGATCACATTTTTTTCAGGCGCAGAGAGTTCATGGGCTTTTATCGCCCACATTGCAAACTCACCCGACTGTACATGATAGGCCATCAGCAACAATCCTAAAACAATGAGCATGGCGCTCACTTGCGACATGACCAAATAAACGTATCCGGCCTTGACGACACCGGGTCGTTCAGGGTGCGATATGACTAAGAAAAAAGAGGACAACGCCATGATTTCCCATGCCGTCATGAACCCCCAAAGATTTTGGGCTGTTAACACCCCGACCATGCTGACCAAAAATAACGGAGTCCAAAAGGCGCTCCATAATGGATGATGCAAACGGTAACCTAAGGTGTAAATAGAAGCGGCCAACGCTACCACCCCTAATAGGAAAAGAAACCACGATCGCAAAGGGGTTAGGGCCCATTGAGACCCCTGAAGCCACGATAACGTCGGATCGCACAGCCCCAAAAGGGCCACGACAACTAAGGCGACACTCCAGGCGATGTACGCGATTCGGGCCCCTTGTTCATACCAGGCAAGAACCATTATCATGAGTCCACTCAGTAAAAGCCCCATTACTAACATAACCTGACATTCTCCATTCGTTCGGTCGAGACCACACGGCCAGTGCCATCCTCTAGGGTTGAGAACGTAATACCGAATTCATGCTGTCGACTTGATGTTGAAATATCGAACGCGCGATGTCCAACAACTCAAAGATCAACACGTCTGGAACACTGTAAAACACATTCGTGCCGCTTTTGCGCGATTCGACCAGATGATGCGAACGTAGTACTGCCAACTGCTGAGAAACGGACGACGGCTCAATGTTCAAAGCCTGTTGCAGCTCAGACACACTTCGCTCCCCATCTCGCAAGAGATCTAAAATCCGCAATCTGATAGGATGGCCCAAGGTTTTATATAGTTCGGCCTTAAACGCATACATAGCATCCACAGCCACTGGCCTCCTTTCCCAACTTTATTATACCATAAAGTTATTATCTGTGAATATTAATAGGTTTTCATATATGCATATTGCTGTTGAAGAAATTTTTCACCGTGTTTGGTACACTAAGAGCTGTGCAAGGAGGCCCAGATGGATAGCAGTCGTGAAACAGCGAGACCTGTACGGTGGGGATTTACTCCTTCCATCTTAATGGCCGTGGTCTTAAATCCGTTAAATTCCGCAACCATCTCCGTCGGTTTAACCATTCTCCTGCGGGCCTTTCACAGCAGTTCGGAAGGCATTACTTGGATCGTGTCAGGATACTATTTGGGAAGCGCTGTGGCGCAACCGATTATGGGGCGCTTGGGCGATCGGTTTGGTTATCGTCGTTTCTTTTATTGGGGGTTGACGCTCGTGCTGATTACGGCGATCTTGGCCCCGCTCTCGCATCAATTGTGGGTTTTTGTCGGATGGCGCGTAGTGCAAGCGATCGGAACATCCATGGTCTATCCCAATGCCATTGGATTAGTACGCCAATGGCAAACGAAACGCCTGCCCACAATCTTAGGATGGATTGGAATGGCAGCCGGCATCGCTTTGGCAGTCGGTCCCCCCGTAGGCGGGCTGCTCATCGCGCACTTCGGATGGCAAGCAATTTTTTGGCTCAATATCCCCATCGCGATCGCCGCAGGTCTCTTACTGGCCATCAGTATTCCTCACACAACCCGGCCATCATCGTCGGTCAAACCCCACGAAGACGTTCTCGGAAGCGTTCTCTTTGTGTTGCTCATGCTCGCGTTTCTGCAAGCAACAAATAAGGCAAGTGTGGTGGCGAGCTTAGGTGGACTAATGATTCTCGTGGTGTTAATCGTGGTCGAAAAGCGTCATGACTATCCCACAATCCCCGTTCGGTGGTTTCTGCGCCGTGCATTTACCTTGGCTGCCCTGATTACCCTGTTAACCAACCTGGTTATGTATCTCGCGTTGTATGGGATTCCCATTTTTTTAGAAACCGATAGGCATTTATCCGTGAGTATGAGTGGTTTCATGCTTTTACTTTTTGCCGCCACGCTAGCGGTAGCTTCTCCCCTCGGTGGATATTTGGCGCGTTCCCAAAGCCGTCGATCGCCTATTCTCCTATCAAGCATTCTGCTGGTTGCTGCAAGTCTTATACTGTGGAGCCAGTCTTGGGCCTCCTTAATCTGGATTGGCCTCGCCTTAGTGCTTTTGGGTCTAAGCTTCGCCGTAACCAATGTCGTTCTCCAACAAATGTTCTTGGAACTCGCTCCCGCGCATCAGTCTGGCACCGCTTCGGGACTCTATAGCTTATTGCGCTATGTGGGCACTATAGCCTCTTCGGTTGTTCTCGCCCAAGCCTTTGAGGCCACTCACACCCTAGTTGTGCTGTTTGTCGCCCTCACAATGGCCAGTGCACTAAGCGGCATCTTAAGCGTAGGACTGCCCGTCAAGACAAAGCGGACAGAAACTTTGTAACCTAGTATCGACGCGGGGGTATCTTGTTGCACGGTAGGCAAAAAGTAACACAGAGAAACGTCTGACGACAAAAATGGCACGTTGACGGAACGGAAAGACCCCCACGCACACGCGGCGGAATAATATGGTCTTCTCGTGCTTACACACCAGATCACCTGATGCGGTGGAAATCCCCACAGACCTGAACAGAAGCCAACCCATCCTCCCAATGAGGACTTCTGTTCAAATCTCTGAGGATTGCGAAGAGCCACCCGCCACCTCTTTGACCTGCTTGCCGGGGTGCCTTGTCATGAGACCTTTAGAGACTGGAGACTGACCGTTTTGTGTTCCCCTTGCCATGGTGGCGCAGGTGTCTTCGTGCTCACGCGCCATCCCGTACGCGTTTCTTCATAGACCATCCAGGGAATGCCTTGACGCGTTAACTCCTGTTGATAGTGCCGCCACCGCCTCGGGCTCCAATGAAAACGGCTCTCCCATTCTGTATGACTCATTAAATATTGTTGCAGCACCCGAAAGCTTTCATTCGTCTGCACGCGATAAAACACCACAGGGTCCCCCCATTGGCGTCCCGTCCACAATACTCCATACGTAACGGATTTCTTGGCTGCCATCGTCATCACCCACTCCTTTTGTGATTTCATTCACAATGTATTCCGGTTTCCTGGATTTGTCAAGCGTATGCGTAGTGATGCAGTAACACGAGCGTTTCTAAAGCGGCAGCCTTGTCACGTAATAAACGCGTGATCGATTCGTCACGAAGACACGCTAGGCTCAAACATTCCCGCGTATGGAGAAATGCGTCCCACGATTCTTCTATCGCAAGCATAAATGGCTGAACGAATGCAGACACATCGAAAGCAGTTGCCGCTTGAAGAAGCGCGCGCAAGAGAACCACATTAAACCAAGGCGTACAGGGATATCTGCCCGTCTCGTGAAAAAATAGCGGCAGGCCCCGCAAAACCGACATGGCACGGTCCTTCCATAAGGGTGCACGTAAAACGTCCACTGCCGCAAGATGCATATACGCTTCTAAAGGCGTGCCAGCATTATACGTAAACACCCGTGTATCAACGCGCCCTGAAACCAAATCTACATGATCGTTAAACAACCCATCCGCGCGCTGCATGGAACGAACCCACTGCTCCATGGCCAACATTTTCGCATCAATTCCTCGACCGTCACCCTGAGCCAGCCGCCATAAACGCAGTCCTAACAATAAGGTGGGGCCAGTCGAACACACATGAACTGTCCGAGGGGGGATTTGACGCCACAATATCCCTCCACTGCCCACATCAAGGCCGCGGGACACAATGCCTTGATAGAGACCTTGCGCTATCTCAAGCCACGGCTTATGCCGTAATCCTTCATATAAGTCAAGGGCAGCTAAACCAATCCAGGCATTATCGTCGAAGTAGATGCCACCCGGAAACTCGTCAGATTGATGAGGAATACTGTCCATAAGGCCATCCCCAGACTCATAGGTCCGCACCGAAGCAAGAAGGTCCCCTTCGACCTCTTCAACCAATGTTCGGCCATCTGGCAACCACGTAAGTTTACCACAGGCTGACAACAATGCACCAAAACTCCAGTTATAGGCCCAAAAGGGATGGTGACCCACCTCTGTTGATTCTTTGAACCCCGACCATCGACCCACCTTATATTCGGCCCACAGCCGTTCCCATGCACACACCACCGCATCAAAATCCCTCCACTCTGGGCTTGCTGGCGCCATCACCTTCCTCCTTCAACGAGGTATCCTTTGCATTCTTAGTATTCCACAGTTTGATCTTAGCGTCTGATCGTCGCCGAAAGTCAGCAAATCAAAGAGGATAGGGGCGCACGCCCCTATCCTCTTTGAACCCCATAACTCGCCTATCGTCATGCACTGTATCGCAGCATCTAACCCTTCACGGACCCGGCTAAAAGACCCCGAACAAAATACTTGCCCAAAAAGATATACACGACCAAGGTCGGAATGGATGCCATCAGCGCACTAGCCATCTGGACATTCCACTGAATGGTTTGGCTTCCGGCAATATTCACCACCGCAACCGTCACCGGTTGGTGCGGAGGTACGGTGATCGCGACCGCAAATAAGAAGTTGTTCCAGATTTGCGTAAATTGCCAAATACCGGCCACTACAAACCCTGCAGCGGATAATGGCAGGATAATACGGCGGAATATACCCCAATATCCGGCGCCGTCAATTTGGGCGGCTTCAATCATTTCGGCCGGAATCGCTGCATAGAAGTTTCGAAAAATAAGAGTCGTAATGGGAATTCCATAGACCACGTTCACCAGAATAAGACCGGGAATCGTGCCGTATAATCCCATCGCATCTAAAACCCGCAATACCGGAATGAGCACGGCCTGATAGGGAATGAACATCCCCATAAGAATAATGAAAAACACCACATTGGCGCCGCGAAACTTCCACTTCGCCAAAGAATATCCGTTCACCGCTCCAATGAGCGACGAAATCACGGTCGCGGGCACAGCAAGATAGACACTATTAAGGAAGTTTGGGCCTAATTTTTGCCATGCAGAAACTAAACTTGATGTACTCCAGTGCGTCGGTAAATCCCACATCTGCGACAAATGCAGAGCTGCACCCGCTTTTAAGCTAGTCGTCACAACGAGATAGACCGGCATGAGATAGAGAATGGCAAACACGGTAAGCACGAGATAAAGGATAGACCGATTCAGACGTCTTAGTGCCATCACATCTCCTCCTCTCGATTTTCGCGCCGCAACACCGAGATTAGATAGGGGACACTAAAGGCCGCCATCAGTAAAAACAAGATAGTGGCAATGGCTGCGCCTTGGGCAAACTGACTCCCTTGGAACGTCGTATCAAACATGTTTAAGGTCGGCATATCCGTACTAAAATCTTGACCCGGTCCTGTCATGGCATAGACCAGCCCAAACACTTTCAACGACGCCGCCGTCAGAATGATGACAGCGGTGACCGTTGAACTGGCCAACTGCGGATAAATGACGGACCAGAACAAACGCCACGAACCCGCTCCATCAATGCGGGCTGCTTCCTTGATTTCTTCAGGTACTGCCCGCAAGCCCGCCAAATAAATGGCCATAGCGAATCCCGACATTTGCCACACTGCGGCGATGGCGACGGCCACTAAGGCTAAGGGAATGCCGACTTTAATTTGGCCCCAACCCAGCGACGGAATAATGAGAGGGCTGAGAAACCATGTCGGAGGATGTTTATCGCCCAAGGCGCGCAAGATCAGATTGACCCCAGCGTTAGGCTGCGGATTTAATACCCACGCCCAGATTACCCCTGTGGCCACAAATGAAATCGCCATAGGAAAAATAAAGATGCTGCGAAAAAGGCTTTCGAAGCGAATCTTCTGGTCAATCAGCACCGCGAGAAAAAGTCCGAGGCTGAGACAGCCCAAAATAAACAAGGTTGTGAAGACAATGATATTGCGAATGTCGGACTGAAATCGAAAGGTCCGAAATACCGCGAGATAGTTTGCCAGACCCGCATAAGAAAAATTCGGAATGTAACTGTTCCAGTTCGTTAAAGAAATATAGCCATTCCAAAAAATGAAACCATAGACAAAAATACCTAAGGCGACCAACGACGGTGCCAACACTAAAATCGCCGACGCTTTATCCCAGGACCAACGCCGACGCGGTTGAGGCAATGTCGGAATGGAGCTCGGAGTGTCTTTTATAGCATGTTTAATCAACCTGAACCCTCCTGCCACAAGCAATACCGGTCGTCCGTGCACGCACGGACGACCCAAGCGCCTTATGATAATGGATTGGACTGGGCAGCGTTTTCCAACGCGGTCACGAACTGCGAAACATTGTGATTACTCAGGAGGATATCCATCGCATTGTTGACCGCAGTCGTAAAGCCAGGATTGACAGCCCCCTGACCGATGACTAATACCAGTTTGTCCTTCTTGTACGATTGCATCGCAGCACGCGAATAGGCGTCATAGTCTGCCGGATTCGCATCAAGTCGCGGCGAAAAGGTCCCTTTTAAGGGGTTGAAGATATCTTGCCCGGTCTTGGATCCCAAAACTTTGAGGTAATCTAACGTCGCTGTCTTGTTCTTTAAATGCGATGGCAGTCCGAAGACGTCAGACACCACGGCAAATGTGCCAGCAGTTCCTGGTGTAGGTGCCCAGCCAAATCCTTTGCCAGGCGTTAGATGTAAGTCCGTCGTAAAGTAGCCTTGCGCCCAATCCCCCATGACATTCATCGCGGCTGATCCCTGAGCAACTAATTGATCGGCCTGCTGCCAATGCAATGCGGTGTAGTCACTGTTGGTATACTGCAGCATCTTCACAAAGGTTTGGGTCGCCGTGGTTACCCCAGGACTACTCCACGAGGCTTTCCCGCTTAATAACGCATCATATTCCTGAGGTCCCACTGTGCCTAATAAAACATCACTCCACAAAAGCGTGGCTTCCCAGTCCCCATGATTCGCTAACGCCAACGGCGTAATATGATGTGCCTCGAGAACCTGGGCATCGTTAAAGAATTGCGTAAATGTTGTCGGCGGGGTTAAGTTATATTTTTGAAAAATGGCAGGATTGTACCATAGTACGTTGCCTCGTTGCATATCGACCGGCACCGCATAGATTTTGCCATTGAAGGTCAGTAAGTTCAACAATGATGCGGGATAATCATGATACCAACCTTCTTGCTTGTACAAGGAATTTAATGGGGCCATATCGCCCGCTTGAACCCAAGAATATAACGATCCATGTCCGGCATGGACTTGAAATGTACCCGGAGGATTGTTGGCCTCCATGCGGCTCGCAAGCACGGCCTTGGCGTTCGATCCAGCTCCTCCTGCCACCGCTTCGTTAATCACTTTGATCTGGGGATATTCTTTGTTGAACTGAGCGTTAAGGGCCGCCAACGCCTTACTACTGGCCACACCTGTCCACCAGCTAAAAATTTGAAGCTGTTTTGGGGAATTGTTGACGGTCGCTGGCGCCTGCGCGCTTTGTGAACCACAACCTGCTAACCCGACCGTACTGGCCGCAAGTAAAGCCGCAAAACCTATCCCTATACGACGTGTTCCCATTAATGCATCCTCCTCAAACTTATTGGCAATTTCCACAGTTCTAGCAACCGAGACAACATTTAGTGCGGATATAATGTAACAAATAAACAAAGCGAAGACAATATCCAATTTAAATTCGTTAATTTCTCTGCAAATAGGCCAAAATCACCAAAGTTCGAACGTTGTTTTCGATAACTTAATTGATATGGTATATTAACTATAAAACTTTTTTCATGGAGCGACGTCCGTGCGAACAAATATCGATGCGCAAACCATGCGACAACTTAATAAGTACACGGTATTGCAGTGGATTTATTCCCACGAAAATGTCTCACGCGCCGACATTGCCAAACTGACCGGCCTTAATCGCGCCACGGTTTCGTCGTTAGTTGATGAATTATTATTCGAACAATATATTTCGGAAATCGGGCAAGGCAATTCCTCGGGTGGACGCAGGCCCATCATTCTTCAATTCAATGCCCGCACGGGGTTCAGCATTGGCGTCGATGTCCAAATTTCATCGGTTAAAACCGTACTGACGGACGCGCGCGGCCACGTATTGGATCGGCGCTTTTCGTCATTGCGTCCAGCGAGCCACGGGGCGTTTCGCGAAGTCATGCTGCAGGTGATTACGGAGCATGTCCGCGACATTACCGCTCAATGTCCCCCAAGCGCCCACGGGGTGTTTGGGGTGGGGATCGCCTTACCCGGCATGGTGAACTATCAAACCGGCCACGTTCATTATTTGCCCAATGTTGATGTACAAAATTGGAATTTTACGAACGCCCTGGCCAGCCGTGTGCAGCTGCCCGTAGCGATCGACAACGATGCCAATTGCGGAGCCTGGGCAGAGTTTTTGCGTCGCCCTGTGGAGAGCCTCGTCTTTATCAATGCGGGAATCGGTGTTGGCGCCGGTCTCATTTTAGGGGGGCAATTGGTTCGCGGGCACCATGGTATTGCTGGTGAATGGGGACACACTACGATCGACGCGATGGGCTTGCTTTGCGCGTGCGGCAGCTACGGGTGCTGGGAGTTATACGCGTCCGAACGCGCTTTAGCGCGCTATTTAAAAGAAGAGGGCGTTCCTGATGGAGACCCGTTTGCGCCCTCTTTTATGGATTCTGCCCTGATTAACGCCCCCGACGATCCACGCTTTCAGGAGGCCTTCAGACAAGTGGGCCACTACTTGGGCATCGGCATTGCCAATATCCTCAACGCCTTAAATCCTCGCTACATTATCGTCGGCGGCACCATTGCCCGCGCGTCGCGATGGATTCTACCCGAAATCACCTCCGTTCTGCGCAAACGGGCCATTGGCGTCAACAAAAACGTGGAGATATTTGCCGCCGACCCAGACATGGTCGCTATTGGAGCCGCCGGATTAGCGCTATCACGCGCGCTTCCCCTTACGCCTCTTCCGGTCTTAAGCCAACTCGATGTCGGCCGCGCGCCCATTCGTTCCATCGGATCAGGAACCATACTGAATGACCGATAAAAATAATAGCCTGGGAATTATGATTTTTCTGCCATTAGCGGAATCGTTGATGCGCAATTATCCCCCTCTCATACTAGTAAGTAATCACGAGATAAGGAGGGATTAACCATGACGCGTCGTCGTTGTGCCAACTGTGGCCAATGGATTAATGAGCCGGAATGGACCAAAGCCGGACAAGAATCACGCCCTACGGTCTATTGGTGCCTCCCTTGCCGGCTGCAAGTGCAACGCGAATGCCAATTGCAATTGTGGGATCAACTAGGAACCAAATCCGCGACCGATTCGTTATTGCAACAGGTGGTGCGGGAATGGTTGAGCCCTTGACACGACTATGCGACTCCCATGACCATCCTTTGCTCACCGCGCGAAGCTCGCGCGGTGTTTTTTGTTGCCGAGCTTGTTGTCTGGATTATAAGGCCAAGCCCGCAAAACATGACCGATATCCGTGCCGCTTTCGCCTTTAAACCCCCTCGAATGACTTCCGGCCATCAGGTTATGGAGTTATATCGCATCGCCATTCTCTCCCAGGCTTTACCCCTTCTCAGTAGATTAGACAGAGAGAAAGCCCTTGTGATATAATAATTTCATACTAGTTGAATCCGACTATACTTCCGTGTAATGATTTCAGCCACAACTTTTATAACCAATTTTTAGTTATTTCGTTGGTCATCAAGCCTCGTCTACGAGATAATGCAAAAGAGTCTTACCCTGTGAGGTGCACGCAAACATGTGGAGCAATGGAGCCTGCTTTATTGTTAATAACGATTTAGCCATTGAGCATTGGAACCCTGCGATCAGTCAAATGACGGGCCTCTCGGAAGAAGCCGTCTTGGGTCGACGTTGCTATGACGTGATACGAGGCGCCAATCTCGATGGCAGTGTGTTTTGCCAGGCCTCTTGTACCTTGCTGACAACGGGCACCGTCCCGTCGAACATCTTAGTTCCTACTCGGTACACGGGTCACCGAATTGCGGAATTGCGTGTCACCATGTTGGATACTCCGCCGGTTATTGTACACTGGCTCACACTCTCCGACCAGGTCGTCTCTCCGACATGGCACCTAACTCCTCGTCAACAGGCCATTTTTGCCCTGCGTTCCCAAGGATATTCACGGGCTGCCATCGCCAAGGAACTTCATATCCAGCTCAGCACGGTGAATACGCACATCAAACGTGTGCGGGAAATTCTTGGTGTCCGCACCGAACAAGAAGCACTCGCCCAAATAGCAGCCAGTGCATCCTCTTCTCCAACAGCTCGCAACGAATAACCTTCACACCTAATGATGTTCCCGATACCACGCAATTAATTCACGATCCGAGTGGCAACTCAACATCGACCGCATTCGCTTCAAATGCGTTTCAATTGTACTAGGTGCCACATGGCATTGTTGTGCGATCTCCCCATGGGACAATCCACGCGCAAGTTTCTCAATAATATCATATTGACGGCGAGTCAAAACACTGTGAAATGAGCCCTCTGATTCTAGCGGCACAACGCTATGCAAGATCCGGAGCGGATCATCGAAAATGGCATAGTGTACCCCTACCCGCAAATCCTTTCGCGATTGAGGCCCCAGACGTACCACAGCATCAACGGCTCTGCGTTCCTTAAATGCCGTCAATAAAGGACACTCTGGACGACAAAAAGGCGAGCCGTCCAAGTTTTGTGCATCAATAGCTTCATAGCAAAATTGCCCAATCGTGGCATGCGCGGGCTTGCCAATCCATTCGGCCACTTGAGGATCCATATCCATAATGCGCCAATCACTCCCGACGAGAAACGTCGGAACATTGCTCCACATATGACGTCCTCCCACCTATCCCCTAATATCTTGATAGCGCGTGGGTTCCACCCAATGCGTAATCGCGCCAGAATGTCCATCGATAGCCATATGGAACCGCACAGGCGCCTTAGTCTCTGGCCCGGACATGACCAGCACCGGAGCGGACGTCCCCAGCCCCTCTTTACGCACGGGGCAAGGACTTCCACAATACGGTGTGCCGTCTATGCGCGACGTTCGCACAATGTCGGCACATAATTGACCCTCGACACGTTCTCGCGATAACCCAGTTAATTGACTAAGCGACTCGCTCCAAAATTGAATATGGCCGTTTTGGCCTACAACAAAACACGGCGAGTTACTGGCGGTAGTTACATCCTTCTTGACAGCCTTGGATGCCGATAACCGCCGACGAAAAGACAATCCTAAGCCACGTTTAGCCCACCGAATGGCTTCACTGCGGTGCGAGGTTGCCTTTGCCCACGCCCATACCGCCGCCCACGGCACGGGAACCAGTCCGCTCTCATAAGATTCTACTAGAAACAACGGCCAGCGAATAGCCTCGGCTAAATCCGCCTGCGACCACCCTCTAGCTTCACGGAATCGGCGCAACCTCACGCTCACCTGATTATGGTCCCAGTCGGGCGTGGGACCAAATTCCCTAGCAACATTTTCCCAATCGCCAAAGGTATCAGCAATCGCTTGCGACAAACGTGGATGATACGCTAACGTTTCTTTCACTGTAAACCCATGACTCAAATAGTTGCGAAGCAACGCCAACACCCGTTCTTTCGTCCACCGCTCTGCCCGCACCGCTTGAGATCCCGTTGCCAGTTCCACAGCACGACTCCATGATCCAAAATGGTCACACGCGGCACGGTAAAGCGCACGGTTCCAAAACCTCGCCGAACTATCACGGAGGTCGGCGCCCGACGCATACGCATCCTGAAGCAAGGTCTGAACACGTTCCGCCGACCACGGTATGGACGCCCGGACGGCCTCGGCGTTGAATCCGGCTGCCTCGAGGGCCCGGCTCCACGATCCAAAATAATAGGTCGCGGCAGAAACCAGTTTGTTGTTTTGAGATCGCATGTGATGAGCATAGAGCGGTTCCCCACGTTCGGCATAGGATTGGATTTCAGCGATGATGCGTTCACGAGACCACCGCTCCTCCTTAGGCCCTTTGTGGCCTAATTCCTCCGCAATGTCACTAGCCTCAAGCGCTTTCGCCCAACTTTTATAATAGCGGCGAGCGGCTGCCCATAAGGCGCTGTCTTCAATACGCACCCGCTCTGATGCCATCGACAACCCTTTGGCCTGCCGTTCGTGGAGGGCGCTTGTGACACGGTGTGCGTCCCAGCGCTGTTTTGGCATCTTCCGTTCTTCGTCCACCGTCTCGCCTCCCATTTCGGTATCGTGTTGGTAATTTAAGAACAGTGGCACAGCGAATGCCACTGTTCTTGTCACTCAAAGCTAACGGTTGGCGTTAGACGAACGTTTTTCTGCGCGTTCCCGATCGATGTCCATCGCGACCTTGCGCAAGGTAATCAATAATACCGTCATCACCACAATTTGAAAGATCCACCACATCGGATCCCACCAGTGGGCCATCCCAATGCTGTAGGGAATCCGCAAGGGCAAGTGGGGCCAAAAGTTGTTACCCATGACTTCGTCCTCCCTTCTCTTTCGTTACAACAGATAGAGTACAATGTATACCACAAGCCAAATCACTGAAATTCCTGCCCACAATAATGACACAGCCTCCATATGCCAATACCCATCATCGGCGGACGCCACAAACCGCACCCGCGAGATATATGAAAGCAATGCGATAAGGCCCACAACGAGATAAAACACGGCAAATCCCGTCATGGTGAAGAACACCTCACCATAACGTGTACCAGGCGACAGATACCGCACAGACCATTGGTACAGCACGCCCAGTAACGCCCCAGCCCCCAACAGCACCATCCATTTCACCCGGGCGACTTGGTCCACCCCGCGAATCGCCGATCCCCGAACGGTCCACGCCATAATCCCACTTACGGCCATGAGAACCGCCACTAAAAGGGCAACCGGTTGGTCTGCGGAGGAGGAGACGTAGCTTCCCACAAAGAGGTAGCGTACATCGATTAACACGATAATGGGCACCAATTGACTGGCAATGAACATGAACATTCCAAAGCGCCCCATCCGACGACTCGAATCCGGCCGCCCTTTGCGCGGCGCAGAACCCATGCTCACAGGTTGGTTCGTCATTCGTGAGGCCCTCCTTCATCTTGAGGATCTTTAGTCGCAGCCAACTCCTGCTCTGCGGGGAATTGCACCGACACTGGCTGCTTGGACCCATAAATGTATAGACTCGACACGATTTCCGGCTCGACGGGGAAGTTGTAACGAGGCGGCGGCGACGTCGTAAACCATTCCGGGGTCCGCGCATTCCATGGGTTTTCCGTGGCTTTAGCGCCTTTAGCCCATGCCCAGAAGATGTGAATGAAGTGACCGAGGAACGAAGCGCCAAGGAAGAACGCGAAAATCGAGACTTCAAAATTCATCGGTTGCAAATACTGAGGATAGGCAGGCACCCACCGGTTCATCCCATGCAGTCCCAACAGGAAGAACTGGCTAAAGGTCAGGTTGAAGGTGAGGAACAACACAATCGACAAGAACTTACCCCAAAACTCGTTGTACAACCGCCCCGACATTTTAGGCAGCCAATAGTACACACCGGCTAAGCCTGTAAAGACTAAACTGCCAATCACGGTGTAATGGAAGTGTCCTACAACATAAAACGTATCATGCAACTGCAAGTTGACCATGGGGTCAGCCAACAAAACCCCTGTCAATCCGCCGATAAGGAAGTTGAACATACTCATCAAAATCAAGAGCATGGGCGTCGTCAGGCGAATTTTTCCCTTCCACATGGTCCCAATCGCCGCCATGTAGGCAAACCCCGTGGGAATCGATATCATTTCCGTGAAGAAGGAGAAGGGCAAAAGTTCACTGTTGCGGATATTCGTAAACATGTGGTGCGCCCAGACCAAGCCACTCAGCATCATTACGAAAACCAATCCGATAACAGCCCAGTCGCGGGCAAACAGCGACTTCTGCGACATCACGGGAATAATTTCATTCCACAACGCGAACGCCGGCACCGCAATCATATAGACCTCAGGATGACCAAACAGCCAAAACAACTCGAGATAACTCATTACACTGCCCGTAGCAGCAAAGAAATTAAACGGCACCAGTTTTTCCAGCAACGCGAGGACGAACGTCGTCTGAATTTCCGGAATCCATATGAGCACGAGCAATCCCACGGTGAGCTGTCCCCACGCAAATAAGGGCAATCGACTCCATGTCATTCCCTGGGCCCGGCGGAACATCACGGTGGTCACCATGTTGAGTCCGACGATGAATGTAGACATTGTCAGCGCTGCGACACCAAGGTAGTAGTATAGAATCCCATTAGCATCCTGACTGGCCAACGGCTCATACCCACGCCACCCTGTCGTCCAAGCCCCTAACAATGGACTGAATAGTACCGTAAGAATTCCCGCCGGTACTAACCAGACGCTAATGCCGGACAATTTGGGGAAGGCAGTGCTCCGAGACCCAATCATCATGGGCACCATGTAATTGCCGAACCCACCGAGAAGAGCCACGTTGGCCACGGAAAACATCATAATCGTTCCGTGAATACCAACCGCGGTAAGGTAATTGCTCGGATAGTGGAAAATTGTCAGGTGGTCGCTCATAAGCTGAATCCTCATCAACATAGCCACAGCGCCGGCGATGAGGAATCCCCCCATAGCTGATCCAAGATATTGCAACCCAATAACCTTATGGTCGGTACTATATTCGAAATAGCGCCGCCATCCCGTAGACTTTTCGTGCCAACGGTCCTTATATCCAAATAGGGGCAACGCCACCGATTCCCAAACTCCTACGCCCAGTAGCCATCCAATCACCGCAGCTACCCATCCAAATGTTGCGGATGGGCCCGTCACAAACGGGTGGCCGCGGAACGGGTCGACAATATCAACAAACGTGTTGACGACCACAAAGCCAATAGCGGCCCACAAAAAGCCCCTTAAGACGGGCGGCATGACATTGCGTTTCCCCGCCTTGGGTGCACGAGTGGCGGCCGGCACCATAGTGGTTTGTGCCATTAAAATTCCCTCCTTGCTTCAGCCATCGCTTTACGCTTAGCCTCCGTTATCATTAACCCAGACCACTTTGCAGCTTTTTCTCGTACTGAATCCATTTAGCAAACTGGCTCGACGATACAACATTTAACGGCGCTTCCATCCATGGGTGTCCGGGGCCGCAGACTTCGGCGCACTGTACGCGAGACATCGGGTTTTGCGCGAACGAGGTGATCTTGGTGGGCGTAATATAAATGGAACGCGCCTCACCTGGAATGACGTCCTCTTTAATACCCCAAGACGGCACCCAAAAACTATGAATCACATCCACATATTGGTCGTAGGTGTGATACGGGTCATACGAGCGCAACACAAATTTCACCGACCGCCCCACCGGCAATTCCAATTGATCTTGACCATTGGCATCCAAGGTCTGCGTCAGCCCGTACTGCGGGTAGCTAAAAATCCATTCCCACTGGCGCGCGGTGACGTCTACGATAATGGCTTGTTTGTTGGCGGCCGCTTGCGGATTTTCCATCGCAAAGAATTGTTCGGTCGCGGACGCCGTAGGATGCAGGAAGAACAATAAATTGATGCCTATACTGCCAATGACCCAGCTTCCTACAAACCATTTGTTACTGCGGGCAAATTTTTCCGGTAACGTCGGGGTTTCTCCGCGTTTCACCGTAAATCGAATCATCGACCACACGAGCGTGAGCCCAACGAAAATGAAAATCGGAACGAGCACCACAATCAGAAAATCCATTGCACTTTCGACCATGAGTCCAATATTGGAAGCGGTATAGTACATCGGGTCATTGTGAATAATGACCCGCACGCCCATTTCTCCGAGAATGGAGAGAACGACCCACACAATGCCAAACCCTAAAACATCCACAGACACCCTTCTCCCTTCCGCCATCACCCCTTAGGCTGGCAAAATCATCAGTTTGCCGCGCATACCGGTCCGGTAGTGAATGTACTGCTGAACAAAGCATCCAAAATCCCACAAGCCCGGTTTATTGGGAACCTGAAACGACAATGTCAAACTTCCTCCCGGCTTCAATGTGGGACTAAAGTCCCCGCCGCTCGCAATGTTATAGAGATATTTGGGACCCTCGTAAGTGACAATGGCTTTGTTGGGGACGAAGTTGTCAATGTTATATGGGTTACTCAAGGTGACAGGGACACCATCCCAAAAATCCGTCTGCCACGCATCCGCATCCATTTCCCCAAAGGCTTGGAAATATGCTTCATTAAGATGGCGACCAATGGTCCATTCGTGCCAGTGCGTATGACTTTGATTTTGGAACGTCACGCGCATATAATCCCCAACACGCCACGTCATATAATTGGGAATGTAATAATAGTCATAGGCGTAAAAGTTAAGATTGCCAGAGTCCACCGGAGACCCAAAGACCCCTCGAGCCGCGCTAACAAGCGCCTGCCGACCAAACAATGTGACGGCTCCCGCCGCCGCAACGCCTCCCATACCCCACAGAAATTGGCGCCGACTCCACGTAGATTCTTCAGGCAATTCTGTCTCTAATGGACTTTTGTTATCCACCGTGCCACCTCCTCACAGACATTGCGACAAACGCCAGGCATAAAGCGTTTGCCCGAAAAACGCGATCCCATAGAACTAGTTCTTTAAAAGTGGGTGCATTTGTATTGCCAATGCTTAAATTAATAAAAAAGGCTATCTGCGACAATCCTAAAAACAGGGTGACTTTGTCCCCTGACTACGTACCCCTCGAAGGCACGAGTTCATTTGAATGAGGTGTTCGAGAGCGCAAGCCGATGGATATCAAATGCAAGATCCTTCCTTTGGATTATCGGCGACCCTTGGGATTTACAGGCATCCCTGCCTACCGTCCCAAGAAAAATCCCGGTCTCTCGCGTAGCGACGCGTCAGAAACCGGGGAGTCGTTAAGGACGTTTATAATGGACCAATGTATTAAGCGAGCAGCGAACAACATTTCTCGTGGTAGTGAATGGTATACCCTTTAGCTTCCGCATAGCGAATGGTCCCGGCCAAGGGGTAGGCAATACTTTGCACGCCGCATTCAATCGCGTATGCTTCCATAGCCAATTTGTCTGGACCAGGCGGCCTTGCACACCCCAACGAAATAGGCGTGGACGGCATCATAATCCGAGCCGCCGCAATTACACGCGCGACATCCTCGGCTGAAACCCGTGCAGCCCCTGCCATGGGAGTCCCCGGCAACGGCATTAACGCCACAATGACCAGTTGTTGGCAGCGTTCATCACGGATCATTTCCAACGCATTAAATTCTCCCAGCAACGCACCAAAGTGCAATCCAACCACGACATGCGGCACTGCATTTAAACCCTCTTCTCGCAAGATCGCCAGGGACTCACGGTAATCTCGGGTCGTCTTGTCGAGATGATACACCCGGTGAATGGTTTCGTCGGCACCAATAATGTCTAAAAGAATTTGGTCCACACCCGCCATCTTCAAAGCGTGAGCGACCGAACGTTTTACCAATCCGGTGTGAACTAAAACGGTAAGCCCTCGGTCTTTAAGACGCGCAATATCCTCTACAAACCGTTCTAAAGGCACCGACCCGTCTTCTAAACATCCTCCGCTAATCAAAACCCCATCCGTCCCGTTGGCAACCAAGGTATCCGCCGCGTCACGAAAGCGCTTAAGACTATTCGCAACCGTCATCCCTTCGAGGACTTTTGTGCCACAGTGGTCACATTGCAGTGCACAATGATTGCCCGTGACGCTCATGGACGCAAAAGCAGTACGGTGATTTTGATAGATCCCCGTATCATAGTGTTTCTGACTCGGCGCCGAAACGGTCAACGACCGGGCAAAGTAATTCTGCGATAGCATCCCCGCCCTGGTGATAAGCTCCTCTAGCGGTCTATCGCTCCAGTTCATGCCCCACCTCCTGATATATGTCCTCCCCGGCCCAATCCGTCCATAATTGCGCGCGAATGTCTTGGATATCTTGCGGTCCCGGCTGAAAGGCGAAGTTGCGAATTTTTTCACTGGGGCGGCCGTTACCATAAGGCCGATTGCATGCGGTTTCTCCTTGTTCATCGGGACATCCCGACGTCATAAACGGTTGCCCTGATTCAATAATTCGCGCAAGCACATCAAGGTCTACGCCAAAATCGATAACCTGCCCTTGCGCATTGAAACGAAACTGATGGACAGATACTCCCAACTCATTGACAAGGTAACGTCCAAGTTGGCATCGACGATAATGACCCATTGACGGTTGCGGATAATCCCCTAACAGTGTTGACGGTTCCGGATTAAACGAGAATAAATGCGTGACAACATTCATATCTTGAGCTTTTTGACAGGCCTCCAGCAGTTCTTGTTCTGTTTCTCCTAACCCCGCCACTAAATGAATTCCCACAGTGCCCGGTTCGAATACTTTCGTGGCCTCCTCTGTTACCCACCAAAAATGCTCCCATCGATGAGGCCCTTTGACAGGTCGGCCCCGATGCTTCTCAAAGAGCGCAGGGGTCGCGGCATCAATAGCAATATCGACTCGATCAGCCCCCGCGTCGCGGATTTTTTGCAAATCATCACGCTTCTTGATTAAGGACGCCGTGATGAGACCAGAAATCAACAACGGGGTACGCTCATGAAATTGCCGGATAATCTGCAACGAATGGTCAAACGACTGATGATTTGCCAACATACCGACGCACAATCGGCGCATTTGATGGGGCACTTGAACACTGCGCTCTATGAGATCGTCAACTGCCACAATGGGCCACTTGACCCGAATAAAGGTGGCGTCTTCACGCGGCACCCTGCGCTCCCGAGACATCCCACAATAAGAGCAGTTCGCGACACAATTTTCTTGATAGGTCATTAAAATATTAAGACCCCTTAACACCGTTTCTGGCCGAGCGAACTTTCCCTTTTCGAAACCTAATGTTATGGCCCCAGCCAACGACGTCATCACATGAGTCGGACTCTCATGGGCAACGTGTGGTTGGGGACGCAGCTCAATTTGGTGGCGATATGCGTCATCGTTCATAGCGATCCCTCCCGGCGATTGAGGCAAAGAGGAGACAATGCGGCAATCCAGTCTTCCTCTTTGACTCCTAGATATTGATAGCCTGTGCGGTAATGTTGCTGTACGATGCTTTGCAAGGCATGGATCTCTAATGGGGCATCTTTCAAGGCCGCTTCTAAATCCAAGACAGCGCGTTCGGGATAGACAAAAAAATCTCCCGTAATAAAAATGGTTTTAATGTGAGTCATCGCCATGTTGGTTTGCACGGTTAAACGGAGAAGACCACCAGAGGCTTTATACGTCAGATTTTCAAGCGGATAGTTGGCATCCGGTTGAGGCGGCTTGCGACGGTCAATCCACTGCGGCATACGGTAGGTTTCGGCCGATTGCTGCCATGCATCCGCCTCAAAGTCTGTTAACGAGGAGGGAACTAAACGGACTCCTAGGACATGCATCAAAGCCGCTTGCACTCGCTCTTTGACCTCATCCATTGGAGGCGACTGCCCAAGCAACTCGCGCATCGTTACTAATCGCTGCGCAAAAGATGTGACACTTTTGTCTGAAAGTTTTTCAACAGGAAGCCGCAAAACCTCCAGCATGGTCTTGACATCAAAGTCCAGTAATAGTGTCCCTTGGTAGATCACGGTGCCATAATAATCAACCCCACCGGTTCCGGAAATTTTACGCCCATCGACTTCCACATCATTGACAGGACGAAAGTGCGCCTTAATGCCCCATGAACCCAACGCCTCCACGACCACTTGCGCGAGCTGTGGATAGAGCGATTCTGGACGAATGCGCTGAGACGCACCTACCTTCATACATATCTCCCATCCGAGTTGTTGGGCATCCATATAAATTGCTCCGCCGCCCGTAATGCGTCGATTGATTTCCACCCCCAATCGCTCGGCTTGACTTCTATTTATTTCCAAATCCACACTCTGGTGATATCCAATTAACGCTGTAGGTGGATAAAATTCCATAAACCGCAAGGTGTTGGGCACGCTATCGCGCGCACGCGCTTCAATAACCACTTTATCCAACGCCATCTGCTTCCATGCAGGCAACGGCCCTAAATCCAACATCCGCCACGTGTCCATCACAACACATCCTGCTGGGATAGCCACGCGCTGTACGCGTCCGCTGATAAAAAGTTCTCCAAGGACGTCGTCGCCCTAGCCTTAATTAACCATCCTTGTCCATACGGATCACGATTCAGTATTTGCGGATCGTCTTGCACTAAAGCATTGGCAACAATCACAACCCCGTCAAAAGGTGCATATAACTGCCCCACCCACTTGCCCGACTCGATACTACCAAAAGGCATGCCTTCGACGAGAACGGTTCCGGGCTCCGGCAGTGCCGCATAAAGAATATCGCCCGCAGTATCTTGGGTATAATCCGTGACTCCCACCGTAATAAGTACATCCTCTTGAAGCACCCACTGATGATGCCTATCGTACAACCTACCCGGCACCACTTTCCACCGATGAATCGGTTCGATAGCCATACTTACCCACCCCTCACAAAGATTTTTCAGAACATATCGACACACCGCAAGGGAGAGACCTTTACGGTAATAAGGACGAAGACGTCGAACGGTCCATAAGACTTAGCAATACTTCTTGTAAATGAGGATCCCCTATGTAATCGCCAATTTGCGCGTACGGCAACGGCAGGGGCACCTCAAACGGCAGGTTCCAAATCTGCAAACATAGTTGCCGCTCCGTATCCACTTCCGCCACAATATCAGGAAACCAGGCATCTTCACGTGGCTGCCGCAAATACACCCCTTCCCGCACTTTGATTTGATGGTAACGTGGCCGCATTCCCGGTGCGTAAAGCCACCGCGGTTGAAGTAGACTGCGTCCCACTTGCTCAACCACCGGGTTCCAGCGGTCCCAAGGAACCTCGCGCAGCACGGTGTCCCAATGCCGATGGAAAGAGGTTGCCAAATCCCTCATCACGGTCTCCGGTTGCCACTCGCGCCCGCTGAGCTCTTCCAGGGTGGTAAGATGCCGGGCCAGCGCATCTGCAAAGGAGTGTTTGAAGATAGAGGAGCCCGCTCGCACTTTGACCATCATTTCGGGGTCAAAGCGCAACAAAATATTCCCTACAATAACGACACTATCTTCAATTTGACCCCCTGCATTCCCAGAAATTTTTCGGTTATTGATGAGAATATCGGCAGGGCTCTTGAACATCGCAGCAAATCCCATGGTCTGCAAATACGACACAACAGGCGCTAAGGCATATTGGTACCATTGCTGCGGGGACTTTTTTGCAACGTGGTGGGATGCATTGACAATAACTTGAAAAAAAATTTGGTGCTGATCTAAATAAACTAGCGTACCTCCTACATGCCGCCTTACCACAGGAAGCCCAGCACGGGCGTCAAATTCTTGCCAATCCTGATGACAACCGATGGATACATAAGGATCGCGCGGCCAGCATAGAACGATTCCTTCTTCATGCATCGTCGGCAACGCATGATATAAGGCTTGGGTGGTGAGCCAATCAACCTCGCCCACCATATATAGCGGCAACACGGCCTCACCCCATAATTATCTTAAGCTTTATTTAACTACGGTACAAATGTTACCACGAATATTTCCTCAATTCAATGGAAATGGTCAATTCTGATCTCTTAATGCAAAAAAAAGTCCACGAAATCCCCTGCGCAGGACGTCGTGGACCTCATTGGGAGTCCAATCATTAAAGACCTTTAGGAGGTAAAGCGGGATGATGATGCTGGCTATTGTGCCGATGGATTAACTGCCATAAACTGCTTTGACTGCCTGTCTTGAGTATTCCTTGGGGATTTCCATAGGGAATCCGCAAAGAGACAGCACTGGTAAATAGCACAAACGTCACAATGGTCAAAGACACATGAAGAGTTAAATAACGCAGCGGTAATCGCCGACCGCGCATGTCAAATGCCATGAAGAAAATAATGCCCAACAGGAAAGTGAGAATATACACGAATACCGTCCAGCCTAGAATATGGTAAACGGACGACCCATTGTGGCGAAAGGCGAACAAGAGCAAAACCATCGTAATAGTTGCTAAAATGAGGTGACCCACCAGCGCAATTAACGGAAACCTGCGCCCTGGCAATACGTACGCAAAGAAAAGAACCCCGCCTCCCGTAGAAGTGGCTAGAAACAATAAATAAGCCCATGTCATTAGAGTCATTGTGCATCCTCCATCGGTCAGGCCGAATCAATCCATAGCGCTTTTGCATTAGTTCTTTTTAAACATAAATTGTTCACACCCCACTATAGAATAAGATAGCCGGTTGAAACCATCCTTTAATGTAGGGGTATTTGTCCCTTCCTGTCGTCCCCCATCAAGAGCCGTGAGACAAAGGCAATGCATAGAGAGGCTGCTAAAACTTCACGCGCCCTCCTAACATGACACCTAATAAGGAAAACAGCAGCCAAAAGATATAGGTGACCCACGTCGGTACACTGCGTTGACTCAATTCAATGGCCCGGTCAAGCTTTTGATCTAAGGCGGCAATGAGCAGTTGGGTTTCTTTAATATCCGCCTGCAAGACCTGTATCCACTTCTCAAGATTCTCCGTCCGCTCCTCAAGCCGAGCTACACGCACTTCTACAGATTCTGATCCATCTCCCATGACGAGTCCTCCGTTCCATCCCTGTTGTTATAGGAATAATATGGGATCACGTCGAAAAGGTGACTAGCATGTCGCCCATTTCCGCCCACTGTGAGATAATCGCCAGGATCGGCCCCAAGACCGCATCATGGTGTCGCCCCTGAAAGAGGACCCTTGCAGCCAAAGTGTTGTGTTTTATTGATAGAGGCCTAAGTAACGGCAATCCGCATAGAGTATCGCCTAGAGACACACAATACGCCCATGAACCCAACAGCAAGGATGATGGATTCGTGGGCCGCACCGAACAGGCAGTGATTTTGGGATCCCGATTTGGAGGATTGGCCGTGAGCACTTGGCTGCGGCGACTCTATCGTCCCGGACAATTGGCCATCGTGGTCATAGACCAATGGCGCGATACGGTCTATCGACCTGGACTCGTGCACGCTGTCAACAATCCTCCTAACAAAGTGATGTCGTCAGTCCAGATTCCCCTCACGGCCTACCGAAAACGTCATGCGATCACGTTTGTCCATGATGTCGTCACAGGCATAGATCCTGTCAGACATCTGATTCATACCGCAAACCACCCACCAGTCCCTTACACCGTTCTTTTCATCGCAACGGGAAGCCGACCAGGTTGGCATACTATCAAAGGACTTGAGCCCAGTTGCGGCGGAATATGTGAAGACTACTTGGCACGCCAATTGGCATCAACGTTAACGCACCAGATTCCCCGTCGCATCGTATTTGCCGCGGGCGGCATTGACAGCAATCCCGCTTGGACACCCCCCATCACGGTGGGATGCGAGTGTCCGCTCCTCGAAGCTGCCTTCTTGTGGGATACCCATCTTCGCCAACAAAACCAGAG
This sequence comes from Sulfobacillus thermotolerans, assembly GCA_002951815.1. Classification (GTDB taxonomy): domain Bacteria; phylum Bacillota; class Sulfobacillia; order Sulfobacillales; family Sulfobacillaceae; genus Sulfobacillus; species Sulfobacillus thermotolerans. Next base: position 1,494,597 of record CP019454.1, on the reverse strand, counting down.
AGGCAATTCGACAATAACAGTCCTTACTCCGGCCAAGACCGTTGCCGAAAACGCTGGCCCCAAAGCCCAACATTGGCTTCAACAAGAATTGGCTCGGCGTCACATTGGTGTCGTGACCGAAGCCCAATATCATCAAGTGACCGCTAGCGAAATCATTTTAAGAACCCAGCGCATTCGTTATGACGCGACCGTCTGGATTCCGCCCTATATCGGATCAGAGTACTTGCGGGGGACGGACCTTGACGATGGGTTCGGATGGGTTCCCACCAATGCGTACCTCAATCATCCCCACTACCCAGAGATCTACGCCGTTGGGGATATTGTCAGCCATTCCTGGCCCAAGATGGGACATAGTGCCATGGTCCAGGCACACATTGCTGTTAAACACTGGCACGCCGTGCAAAATCATCGTCCCTTGCCACAGCCCTACCGCCCCCAGCTTTTATGGGCTCTTGAAACCGGCGGAGGGCGCGGCTTATTTGTGCAAAGCGATGTGTATTACGGAGGATCGCGAGAAATCGTGCATGCAGGACATTGGCCATGGGCGGCGAAGTCTCTCTTTCAAAAAGCCTATATGGTGTTACGGGGCAATCTACCGGTGTAATAGCCGCATCTTAGTCGTGAGACCAGTTATCTTACGTCTGATTCACGTTCTAAGGCCCCCCGCGCAACCGCACAATGAAAGGCGCATTCCAGTTTCAGTGGATGTTTTTGAAACATTACACAATATTTTCGTTCGGAGCTATTGTATAGTATGGTTATAAAGTAGGGTTTCGATAGGATGCTATGGAAAATAATCGATGAGACCTTCACTCTAGAAAAGAGGTGCGATGGAACCCAAATTCAGGCAAGAATAGTGGTCAGTACACAACACTCGAACGCAAGCCGTCACGGTCATCGACCCATTGCCCGTCACGTACATTCACAGCAGGTGCGCGGTGGTGTCTCGCACGGCTTGACTCAAATGTACATAAACTGGCTGGCCCCTTATAAGGACGGCCACTTTCCTCATTCCCTTTGCCGAATATCCATGATCCAAAGGAGTTGACTGTCATCGCCAACTGGACCACTGCCTCGCGTAATATGCTCAAAGACATCCTTTCCCTAGACACTTGGCTCCCTGAGACAATGCCCGAATATGCCCAAGGCTTTATGTATATGCTGGGCTCTTTAACTGCGTCGAGCTTTGTCGTCCTCGTCATTTCAGGGATTGTTCTTGCCGCAAATGGTCCGGCAAGCTGGTCGTATAATCCGGCCGACCGTTTTGTAGCAGCTATTCACTTTTGGGGCGTGCAAGCGTTTTTCTTTTTTATGATGCTCCATCTCTGGCGTGTCTTTTTTACAGGTGCGTGGCGCGGGGGGCGGCGGGAGACCTGGTTGCTTGGTTCTTTAGCCTTTTTAATCGCTATTCCCACCGCCTTTACCGGCTATTTGATTAATGGCGATTTCTACTCGCAATGGAATGCCGTGCAAGCTAAAGACGGCCTCAATGCCTTGGGACTAGCATGGGTCAATCTTCCCAATGCGGGCCAGATGTTTGGCATGCATGTCGTGGTCCTACCACTCACCCTAGGAGCCCTTATCTTTGGTCATATTGCGCGCGTGCGCTTAAAAGGTGTCGTGCCGCCGTATCCCCTCTCGTCTCCTCACTCCGCGCCGAAAAAGGAGGTCCCAGAACCATGAAGTATCCCCATCCTTCAGATATGGTCACTGAGTACACATACGTCCCCGAAGATTTTATGAAACATCTTATAACAACGTTAGCCATTGTTATGGGTCTCGTTCTTCTTCTCGCAATCCTCTTTGGTGTACCGGAAAAAGCGCCCTTGACCATACGACAAGACGCGCGAGAACATCCCGTCGCGTTTGAGGCGATGACGACAAGGGACCTCAATGGGCAAGGACGCATAGCAAGTTATGGTCCTCCATACAACCATGGCACCGGTAATCTCGAGTCCGCCGTACAAAAATGGGTTGGGATCTTGCACCCGCTCAATGCCAAGCAAGATTTTATTCTTAAACCGCTAAACATGGCAGCAACCGTCAATCCCTCCTTCATCCCCGCGTTACATCGATTCGATCGCGCCTCAAGTGCGCAACAGATCGCCTGGGCTAATCGCTACGAGGCCGCCTTAAACCACGCCACGGTGCAAGCCGGGCGAGTCATTGTTCCGCCAGGTCACTATGGGCCGGTCCAGACATTAATGAATGATATGTTGCATCTTGGCGAAAGTGGATTGTTGTCCGGCGCGCTCATCCGAAATCCCAAAGTTGTCACCCGGTTTGATAACCAAAATTATGTGTTGTTTCTTGAAGGTCAGCCCCTTCACAATGCGGCCGCGCCCTTGCAATTAAAAGGAACCCAATGGGGTATTATTCACTCTGCGGTGCCAGGGTATCCAGGGGCTTGGTGGATGACCATCCCCACCTGGATTTATCAATGGCCGTTTGTCGCCAATTCTCCCGCTAACGATGCAATAGCGTTGAGCCTCGGATTTGTGGTCTGGTGCTTGCTGGCCGCAATGCCATGGATTCCCGGATTAAATCGCCTCCCGTGGTTTTTAGGCGTGTACAAACTTGTATGGAAAGACTTTTACCGCCACCATGCATCCATGGAGGATTCCCATGAAAAGTCCTAAGAATTGCCGACGTTCATTAGAGATGATACGTTTTGCCCTAGGAAGCGTGTTGGGAATCCTAGGATTTGGCACCATTAGCCTCGCCCTCTTCCCGTTTCGAGCGGGCACTTTCTTTTTGGGCATCGGCGAATTGGGAATCGGCACGGTCTTAGCGCTCGCAGTGATGGCTCCAGTCCGGCGCAAGCGACAAAATAGCGAAGAGTCTTTGCCCCCCTCGCTTCCTCATGATGAATGAAACAGCCCTCTCATCTCCAACACCTTGATTAGAACCATCCCTTAAGACTCTACATCGCCTTGGACCCCCTAAAGTCTCCTGCCCCCTAGTAGGCGGGAGACTTTAGCGCACCTCTTCATCGCACCTGCTCACCCCAGACACGCCTTATGATGTTTGGCCAATGCAGGCCTTTAGATCATAAACAGCAATCCCGTCTGGGTGTGGCAGTGTTCTGATCTGCTCAATCACGGATTGATGGTGCGTAAAATAAAGAATTTGGGTCTTTTGCGAGAGTTCTTGTAATACCGCTAAGGTTGCCCACGTCCTTTCATCGTCAAAGTGGACTAAAATATCATCCATCACCAGCGGCAACGGTTCGGATGCCTCGAGGTGCTGTTCCACGAAGGCGAGGCGCAGGGACAAAAACAATTGGTCTCGTGTCCCATCGCTCAGTTGATGAATATCACGGCGTTGACCACTTGCATGCACCGCCAATAAATATGGGGTCTGTTCAGCGTATTCGATTAGCAGTCCCTCATATTGTCCCAGCGTCATGCGCGTAAAGAAGTGTTCTGCGCGCCGTAAGATGCTTGACTCATTACGTTCTCGGAATTGCTCGACCGCACGCGCTAAAAGGCGTCTCGCCAATTCTACTCGCAAATACTCAGACCATGCCTTATCGACCTCCGCCCAATACCTTTGCGCGTCTTGAGCGGCTGTTGCCGCAGCATCCTGGGTAGCGCTCAGCGAGGCCAACTGCCCTTTCACCTCTTGCAATCGCTCTTTGACACGCTCTATATCCCCTTGTAGCTGCTCGCTCCTATCCTTGAGCTGTAGCTGTTGGGCAAAGAGCTTATCGGCATCACCCATTTCCTTTAAGGCTCCTAGCAAGTGTTCGACAGGCACTCCATCGGCCGTTTGCCGAATCGTCTGTTCCAGCTTATGGCCTTTGGTATCCAGTTCGCGAAATTGTTGGGCGGCTACAACATAAGCCCTCAAGGCCGAGAGGTCTGCCACATCGCATAAGGATACGTATTGCGTCAAGTCATTCACGACCCGTGAGACAGCATCCTGCGCTTTCTCAATCTCCTCACGCAAAATGCCCGCATCATGAGCACTCACTTGCCACAATTGCTCTTGTTCGCGAGCTATCTGGAGTCGATGCCTGACGCTTCTTACCCACGATTCCACTGAAATCGTCGACGCTAAAGACTCCCCTAACATCTGCGCCACAGCATTCGCTTCTTGGCTGAAGCCCTGACATTGCTCCTCATCATAGCGAATCTGTGTATCGATTCCTTCTAACGTGGTTAACTGCCGCAATAGCTCACGCAAATGTTCCGTATAATGCGCTGCATCTTCAGGGCGCGGCGGTAATGAAGGAAAGCGTGATACGATCTCCTGCCATTGGTCTTTAAGTATCTGACCTTCCCGCTCCCAGCGGGCCATGGTTTCGCGCCGTTGCACAATTTTGTCAGCTAATTTATGCTCTTGGTCCTCCAGCGTCAAGCGCTCGGCCGCCATTTTGTTCATCCGCTCAACATAACGCTCCGCCTGCGTTAATAAAGCATTCAACGGTTGACTCGTGTCGACCTCGCTGTCAGGCAGTTCATCTAAGGTCTCGACCAGCTCTTTGCGCCACATCTCCATCTCCGTTAGGAGCGCTTGACGTGCCTCCTCCATATGTTGATGCTCTGTGACCATTTGGATCATGGGGCGATAAAAGATACTGAGCCATTCTTTCATAGCCCCAGGATTGCGCGGTACAATCCCAGAGGCTGTCCATTCCAAAGCCCATTGCGTGCGCAGCGCAGAAAACTGCTCTTCCAAATTGGCTTGGTGTTCCCGGCTATCTTGCAGAGCTTTTTGCGTTTGTCTTTGCTGCAGCAATAACATCGCGCGACGTGCCGAACGTTCAGCATCTAAACGCAAGTCGTCAGATACACGGTCGGCATTCTCCACCTGCCGGGCATATGCGTCGGCCAACGCATGCGGATGAGGCACCTCATCCGCATGGCCTTCGAGCCATACGCGTTTAATCTGCGCCCACGAGATATCGCGCTGTTCACGTGCAACCCACAAATCATGAAGGATCGGCACAGTCCCCTGCAAGGACAACGCCTCCAAATCCCTTTGGATTTCCTGCAATTGAGCACTTAACGTCTGGAGCGTCTTGGCCGTATCCGCGAGTTCTTGTTCTAGGTATGTCCATTGCTGTGCAAAACGGTCCATGGTGTCTTGCAAAGGAATCGGCAAGGTGGCCAGCTGATCGATAGGACCCGTAAATATCGCCTGTTGATGCGCTTTTTGCTCGAGGTCCACGGTTTTTTTTGTGATGTCACGAGAAAGAAGGGCTAATTGTTCACTTAGATTTCCTCGTTCTCGGATTTTTCGAATAAGTTGGCTAAGAACGGCGGTATCGATCACTGGCCCGACGTGACTTAGTTGGTCTCGGACAGATTGGTGTTCGCGTAAAATATCATCATGCTGCGCCTTTTCATGCTCATAGCGAACCCGCACATCGGCGAGGCCTTTGATCAGTTCCGTAACCCGGTCCACTACGGCAATAGGCAGCCGCAACTGTTCGCGTTCAGTCCACGAAAGTCCCGGCGCCAAATTTTTAATCCGCTGTTCACAATCCGTCTGCAGCACCTGTCGATTCCGGCGTGCATCAGGCAACGTGTGGTCCCGCAATTTAAGAAAATGCTGCAAGCCCTCGCCTAACGCATCAATTCGGTCGAACACCGCTAAGACCGCCGGATCTCGGATAATCTCCCCCATCCGTTCTTGTTGGCGCTGATATTCATCATGAAGTTGGGACAAGCGGGATTGGGTCGTATCGAGCACCTCGAATTGCTGACGAATATAATCTTCGACATCAGGAGACGTCTTCGGCACTGCTTTACCCGCCATGGCTTTTATATGCTCTTGCCACTCGATCAGGAAAGGGCGAACCCGAATGAGCCGTTCCACCTTATGCAACTGGGCCTGAGCTTCTTGCCACTGCTGCTGTAAATGCTGTAAATGGCCTTCGTGTTGGGCCACCTCGTCACGGACCCGGTGCCATTCCTCGGCCCGCAGACTATACTGCCTAATCCGCTTTTGCGCTTCGGTAAACGCACGCCATTGTTTATTCAGTTCCTTAGCGGATCTGGCGTTGAACGACGGATCGAGCAGTTGTTCCGAGCGCTGGCTTAATTGTTGGAGAATCTTGGTTAAATACTGGATGCCCCCACCGGCCTCAAACAAGGAGATCCCCACATTTCCCTGGGACTCGAGTAAACTTTGTCCGCCCGCGCGAAGGCGATCATGGTCAAACCCAAACAGCATCATATAGCGATCGCGTGGATATCCGCCTATAAATGGCCACAACACATCTTCAGGGAGTTCCGGGTGACTTGGGTCACTTAACACCAGACGGTTATATCGTTTCTTTCGCTCAATGTGATAGATAGCATCGTCACCGCGCTCGACAATCCCTTGCAACCGGGAGCGGCTGTCATAGTGTGCCCGCAGCGCTTCGGGGATCGGCCCCCCAAACAACAAATCCACAATGACACTAAGCAGCGTGGACTTGCCCGTTTCATTCGGGCCATAAAATACATGAAATGAGGCTTCGTTATTGAACTCTAAGGAAAATTCGTCATAATGTAAAACCTGACGAACACGGAGGGAACGTAGTCTCATAGGGCTCCTCCTTTCGCAATTAAGGCTTCAAGAAGATCCCGCGCTTGGCTGAGGAGGTCCATCGGACGGACCTCGGAGGCATTTGTATCCTTATTATAGTCTGGCATGCGACGTTGGATCGCTTTCATATCCTTAAGAAATTCATCGAGAAAAGGGTCGCCTATCTGAACTGCTTGCAAAAGACGATCGAGTTCCGACCAAGCATCAAGATACGCTGTAGAGACCTGCTCCACAGCCATGGGCTGAGTGTCAATGAGGACCTTCTCGACCCAGATCCGGTCCACACCACTTTGCTGCGCCGCGTTAAGAATTTCATGATAATAATAGTCCCACTCCGCCAGCAACGCACCGTGCAAAGAGGTCGTCCCGGTCAACCGAATCCGTACCGCCAAAGGATAGCCGGGATGATTCGCCAGTTCTTGCTGAAAAGTCGTCAAGCACCGGTCCACCACATCTTGAGGCTGCGCCGCATTCTCCAAATTCACCGTGCATAACGACCACCGCAAGACATCTAGCGGGCGATGTTCTAGCGACACATGGGACCCATCAACCGTCACGACCGTGCACCCCTTGTCTCCTGTTTCGCGAATATGGCGCCCTTGGATATTTCCCGGATACACGATGGTAGGATTCTCAGACCGAATAACCTGCCTCTTATGCACGTGCCCCAATGCCCAATAGTCATATCCCTTCATCACCAAGTCCTGTACGGTACACGGTGCATACGCCTCGTGCCCCTCATGCCCTTCAAGGGAGGTATGAAGCACACCAATGTTAAAATAGCCCCGCACAGGGGTCGGATATTCAGGTACCAGGTTCTCGGTGACGGCACGATTTTTAAATCCTTGACCATGCAATGCGACCTGTAGCTCCTCAATGACAAAGGTCTCGGGGCGGTCATGTGAAAAGCGGTACACGCCGTCAGGAGGCACGAGCTTCCGACTCATTTGACTGGCCGCATCATGATTGCCATTGAGGATATACACGGCAATATTCTGGGCTGTTAATTGCGCCATGCAAGCGTTGAAAAACAAGCCCGTTGAGTAATCTATCCAGTCCCCATCAAAGATGTCGCCCGCAATCACGACAAATCGCACAGCTTCGGCAATACTTAAAGACACCAAATTCTCAAGAGCTCGCCGCGTGGCCGACCGTATCGCATCCGTGGGCGCATCCTCTCGCATGGTCAACCCGCGCAAAGGACTGTCTAAATGCAAATCGGAACAATGAATAAATTTATACATTCAAAACCTCCCCTATTTCGTCGTCTTTATTATACCAAGCCCCTGGCACATACGCCTTCGATCCCCATCCAGACTCGCGCCTTCGGACGCGATGTCGTAAGATAAAGGAAAGAGCATTTAGCGAATTGAGGAGTGTATTATGGCACGGCCTAGTAAGAAAAGCGAAATTGTTCAAGCCGCCGCAGAATTATTTAGCACCAAAGGATTTAAGGCGACCACAGTCCGCGACATTGCGGAACGGGCGGGGGTATTGTCCGGTAGTCTATATGCGCACATCGACACTAAGGAAGACTTATTGATCGAAATCGTCCGCCAGGCGGCTAATGAATTCGCCCAGGCTTTAGCCCCGATCGTGCAATCGCAAGAAAGCCCCACCGCCAAGATGCGAGCGGCCGTCCATGCGCATTTAGGGGTCATTGCGTCATCTCGCGCTTGGAGCACTGTATATTTAGATGAGGATATGGCATTTTCCGAGACGGGGCGTGCGACCGTGCGCCAATTGCGCCGCACCTATGAACAATATTGGATTCAGCTTTTAGAAGAAGGACAACAGCAGCACGTGTTCTCTGACATCGATATTGGGCTCACGAAATTGTTTATTCTTTCGGCCTTAAACGGCTTTCATCGGTGGTATGATCCAAAAGGTCGGCTCATGGTCCACGAAATCGCAGACCATTACGCCGACATGATCCTCAAGATGCTGGCTTAAATAGGAAGTGAGTCTCAGAACCACAACGGTTCTAAGGACGTTCCACTAATGTGGTAATACCTTGGCCAACCCCAATGCACATCGTTGCCACTCCCCGGCGTGCGCCTTGGCGACGCATCCCATAAATTAAGGTCGTAAGGATGCGAGCTCCGGATGCGCCTAGCGGGTGACCCAAGGCTATGGCCCCTCCTTCCGGATTGACAATATCCCGGTCAAATGGTAAATCGTGTAATACCGCTAAGACTTGAGCTGCAAAGGCCTCATTGAGTTCCACACGCTCAATTTCGTCCAATGTCCACCCATGCCGCTGCAATGCCCGCTGCGTAGCAGGTACGGGACCATAGCCCATAATTGCCGGGTCGACCCCCGCCACACCGCCCCCGCGAATATAGGCTAAGGGTTCCAAATTGTGCCGCAAGGCCACACTTTCCTCCATCAACATCACGGCTGCCGCTCCATCATTAATGCCTGATGAGTTTCCAGCCGTAACCGTCCCGCCTGGCCGAAAAGCCGGTTTCAATTGAGCCAGTTTTTCCAACGACGTATCCGGTCGGGGATGCTCATCTTGCGTGACCCACTTCACTTCATGGGTTTTAGGATTTTCAATGGGAACGGGGATAAGTTCATCTGCAAATCGCCCCGCAGTTTGCGCTAAAACCGCACGTTGATGAGACCGCAGCGCCCACGCATCTTGCTCCTCGCGCGTTAGGCCAAAGCGCTCCGCTAAATTCTCTGCCGTTTCTCCCATTGAATAGGGATAGTATTGTGCGGCCAAACGCGGATTGACCATGCGCCAGCCAATTGTGGTATCAAAAATTTCTCGGTTTCCCACGGGAAAAGCCGTATCAAATTTGGGCAGGACGAAGGGGGCCCGCGTCATAGATTCAACGCCCCCCGCAATAATGACATCTGCTTCCCCAGAAAAAATGGCTTGATAACCGCGGTTCACTGCTTCGAGCGAACTGCCGCAAAGACGATTAACGGTGGCCCCCGGAACCTCAACAGGAAATCCTGCCAATAACAAAGCCATCCGGGCCACATTGCGATTGTCTTCCCCGGCTTGGTTAGCTGCGCCAAGCAGCACGTCGTCCACCTCGCGCGGATCAAGGCCCGTTTGTTCTAGTAACGCCTTCAGTACGAGGGCCGCTAAGTCATCAGGCCGTACATCTTTCAGCACCCCATGGTGGCGACCAATGGGCGTCCTTTTAGCCGCCACCACTACCACTTCTCGCATAGTCCTGCCTCCTTTGGGAATGCGCCGCCGTTATTGCAAACTGATCCAGACATCTTTGGTTTCAGTGTATAACTCCAGCGCATGATGCCCCATTTCGCGGCCCAAACCCGATTGCTTAAAGCCTCCCCAAGGAGCGGCGGCGTCATAGACATGATAGGCGTTGACCCAAACGGTGCCAGCTTCTAAGTTCTGGGCAAGATAATGCGCCGTGCGCACGTTTTCCGTCCAAACTCCAGCAGCTAAGCCGTAAGCCGAAACATTCGCGCGCTCGATCACTTCGTCCACCGTATCAAAGGGCATCACGGCAGCAACAGGTCCAAAGATTTCCTCTTGGGCAATCGTCATCGTGTCGGTTACTTGCGCAAACACCGTGGGTTCAATAAAGAAACCGGACCCCGCAGCGGGCATTGCACCGCCGCCGGCAATCACCGTGGCGCCTTCTTGACGTCCTTTGGTAATATAACCCAATACGCGTTCATATTGCTCCGCCGACACAACGGGTCCCATTTGCGTTTTGGCATCCAACGCCATCCCGACTCGCATGTTTTTCGCGTACGTGGCCATTTGTTCCAACGCTTCATCGTAAATTTCACGCGCCACGTAAATGCGCGACCCAGCTGAACACACCTCACCCTGATTCATAAAGATACCCAGCATTGATCCGGATATGGCCCGCTTGAGATTGGCATCGGCGCATATAATGTTAGGCGATTTGCCGCCCAACTCTAGCGAGACCCGGGCCATACGGTCGGCAGCAGTCCGCATAATGGATTTGCCCACTTCGGTCGATCCCGTAAATGCGATTTTATTCACACCAGGGTGCGCGACTAACGCAGCCCCAGCCTCGGGGCCATAGCCTGTAACAATATTAATCACCCCGGGCGGAAAGCCCGCTTCGGTAATCAGTTCCGCTAACCGCAAGACGCTTAAGGGCGATTGTTCGGCAGGTTTTAAGACCACCGTACATCCCACCGCCAAGGCTGCACCTAACTTCCAAATCGCCATTAATAAAGGAAAGTTCCAGGGAATAATGGCTCCCACGACCCCAACGGGTTGACGCACAGTATAATTGAAAAAGGGTCCTGCAGAGACCGGAATCGTCTCCCCCTCGATTTTGGTAGCCCAACCGGCCATGTAACGCATGTGATCAATCGCCATCGGTACCGTGCCATACTGAGCTTGACGTAGAGGCATGCCCATATCCAAACTATCAATTTGCGCCAGCTCTTCCAAATGCGCGGCCATCAAATCGGCTAATTTCCACATTAAGACGCCGCGGGCCTGCGGACTCATGTGTCTCCATGCCTTATCCCGAAAAGCCTGTGCGGCGGCGGCCACAGCCCGGTCAACATCGGCGCTATCGCCCCGAGCCACCTGTGTTAACACGCCCCGCGTGGATGGATCAATATCGTCCATCGTTTCTCCGGACGCAGCGGGAACCCACTCACCCCCTATAAAATGACGATGAGTGCGCTGAATAAATTCCTGCACTGACGCCTTCGCGTTAAGAATCTGCTCCACCTTTGTCGTCCCCTTCCGCATACTCTGCAATAGTTGGCCTCGTCCCTAAACGCCCGACCGCACCCGATTGTCGACAATCCGCACCGCCTTGCCTTCGCTGCGCGCAATCGTCCCTGGTTGATGAATCTTTAATCCCACAGAGATCCCCAATTCGCTTTTTAGGGCATGAAGAATTTGGCGGTGCAACTGAATCGAGCGCGGGTCTTCAGGATTAGTCGCCGTGGCTTGATGGAATTCTGGCGTCACTTCGCAATGAACCTCAAGCGTATCCAATGTCCCCACGTGGTCGACGACCACTTGATAGTGCGGTGCAATTTCATCGACTTGTAACAATACGTATTCAATCTCGGTGGGAAATACGTTGACACCTCGAATAATGAGCATGTCATCCAACCGCCCCTTAATTCGAGACATACGCATCACCGTCCGCCCACAAACGCAAGGTTCAGGATTTAGCGAAGCAATATCCCCCGTACGGTAACGTATCACCGGAAACGCCTCTTTGGTTAGCGACGTGAACACGAGTTCTCCCGTTTCCCCATAGGGCACGGGCAGTCCTGTCTCAGGGTCAATAATTTCTGCCAAGAAGTGATCTTCGGCAATATGAAGCCCGTTTTGGGCTTCCCAGCATTCCATGGCGACACCTGGTCCAATGACCTCACTCAGTCCATAAATATCGATAGCTTTAATCCCTAATGTGTTTTGAATCTCTTCCCGGAGTGCTTCACTCCATGGCTCGGCACCCAAAATTCCGTATTCAAGACTTGTCTCATGCGGGTTGAGACCCAATGCCCGCATTTCTTCGGCAATATTTAAAATATAAGACGGAGTGCCGGATATCCCACGCGGCCTAAAGTCTTCAATCAGCCGAACCTGGCGGGGGGTGTTGCCTCCCGATACCGGAATCACGGCCGCTCCTAACTCTTCAATACCATAATGAAGTCCCAAGCCGCCGGTGAATAGACCGTAGCCGTAGGCGTTATGGAAACGATCGCCGGGTCTTGCGCCTGCACACGCCAATTGACGCGCCACGATATGAGCCCAACGCGAGATATCGCCCTTAGTATAGGCCACGACGGTCGGTTTTCCCCGTGTGCCCGACGATGCGTGGAATCGAACCACTTGGTCCATGGGGACAGCAATCAATCCAAACGGGTATTGATCGCGTAGATGACTTTTCCGCGTAAAAGGCAGTCGAACAATATCCTCCATCGACTGAATATCCTCGGGCCTCACATGCGCTTCGTCCATGGCTTGACGATAAAACGGCACCGATTGATACACACGTTCCAAAGTTGTTTGCAAGCGGCGCAACTGGAGGGCTTGCATTTGATCCCGTGACATCGTCTCAATTTCTGGGTCTAACATCATTGGCTGTTGCCACTCCTTCCCCATTTTCACTCCCGGGTCGGTGTCTCGTGGGTCTTGGCCTTGGTGACAGCGCGACCCCCATTGTCATCAGGCGCTGACTATTTCAACACATTTTCATCTGCTCGAAAGGTTGTGAACAATCAAGACAATAAAAGAGGGCCGGACAGGGACTGTTACCAATAACTGCTCGTACGCTTAGGTCCACATCACCTTACCGACATAGAGCCCGTCGTCACCGATTTGACCCCCACGTCAACAATGCTCTCGTCGCTGCTCCACGACGTCGGCAATCGCCTGCCTCCGTATGCGAGTTACCAGTGCGCAGCGGGCTCACTGCGCCGAACCTCCGTCATCACCTGCAAAAGATCATGCATGTCGGGGCTATGCTCGCCAAGACGGCCGTCGAGCACCGGACTCGAAAGCGCTCCTGGCCATGGCAAGTCCATAGACCGCATCTTTTCCGCCACGTGAGTTTCCCACGACCGCTGTAACTCCGAGCCTCGTAGGCTGTCTAACCCAATGGCAGTCAAAAAGTGCTCCGAAGGGCCCCACAAAAACAGACCCCCTAAAAGCGGCCAAAGGTCGGCAATAGCCTCACGCAGCCGATGGCGCGACTCCTCGGTTCCGGTCGCCAACATCTCAAACCATGTGGTAAAGTGTTGCAGATGATAGGCTTCTTCGCGCCGAATCTTACGCACGCCATCTTGCAAAGGCTGCCAGGACGCCGTACTCAACCGTTCAAGGCGCAGGGCATCGAAGACTTCGTAAAAATACCGCAAAGCCACAAGTCTGGCCCAATCGCCATGAGCCGTTTCCAGCACGACGGCATGCCGCCACTGCTCCTTGGAGCGTCCGTACACCATGTCCTCGGGAGTTTTCTCGCCTAGTTCTTCCAATAGCGCATAATAGTATTGAGCATGGCCCATTTTGTCCTGATTAATGGAGCTAAAAGCCAAATCCTCTTCCAAATCGGGAGCCAAACCGAGCCATTCTGAGCCCCGGTGTGCAATAATCCACTCATCATCCGCGATCGGCTGTAAAAGCGCTATCCAATGTGGCACGTCTTGAGATTCCACCTAGGTCATCACGCTCCTCCCTGTTTGTGCGTAGCCATTTCTTCCGCTACTTCCTCGATAGTCATTGCTTTGGCTTTGAACCGCTTCCACCGGGGCGCATTGTCATAGCCAGCCGGTAACCGATATTGCTTATCCATGGTGTGAACCGGTAAATAGGCCGAGTCACGAGGACTTGCTACAATGCAGTCTTGGGGCACGACCCATACCTCGCAAGGTTCTTCCCGCCGAAAAAAAGTTTCCCGCGCCATTTGTAAGGCCATTTCGGAGTTGACAGCCCGCAGACTCCCCACATTCACATGAAATTGACTCGCATCGCGTTGCACAAACACCTCATACACGCGGTACTCCGCTGCATTTAATGCCACTTCCGTCCCCCCTCGCTCGTCACCCGTCTGAGCCCTTTATACGGTCGCCAGAGCCGTGGCATGCATCACAGCCTCTCGTACCCAGCGTTGTTCGCTATGCGCTTGCCGACGCAAATGCAGGCGGGCTTGAGATTGCGGCCCCGAATTATTCCGGACCATTTCGGTGTCCCGGACCCAATCGGGCTCCGTATAACCCCATTCGCCGGTGACTGGATCTTTTTTGACAAGAGGATCTGGAACCCGCATGCCTAAAGCTTGGAGCCTCGGGACATAGCGATTGATAAATTTCTGGCGCAGTTCTTCGTTAGTTTTGGTTCGAATCCGGTAGTGCATCATTTTTTCCGCAGATTGTCCCATTTGCCGCGGCCCAAAAAAGAACATCATCGGTTCCCACCACCGATCAATGGCGCCTTGTAGCATTTCTCGCTGGCGGGTCGTGCCTTCGGCCAACGCCAGAACCACCGATTCACCATACTGCATGTGAAAGCTTTCCTCGGCGACGATACGCTTGAGCATGCGCGCATACGGGGCATAAGAACTCTCGAGCAAGGCCGCTTGGGTAATAATGGCTCCTCCATCGACCAAAAAACCAATAACCCCTGCATCAGCCCATGTGGGCGCCGGCATATGAAACACATTGTGAAATTTCACGTGCCCGTTCAGCAAGTCCTCCATCAATGCCTCGCGGCCACGGCCATACGGTCGGCTTAAATCTTCTGCGAGTCTCAAAAGCATTTGACCATGCCCGATTTCGTCTTGAACCTTGGCATTGAGCGCCAGCTTGCGCCGTATCGATGGAGCCTTCGGCACCCATTCCTTTTCGGGATAGGCTCCCATGATTTCGCTGACCCCATGCATATGAATTTGTTTGATTAACAGATTACGATATTCCTCGGGCATCCAATCGTTTGCTTCGATTTTCTCGCCGTTCTCAATCCGCGCCATAAATTCCGCCGTTTTTTGCGCCTCATCCACCGCTTTTTGCCCCTCCTTTTGGTAGGAACCCGCCACACCCAAAGAGTGAGATCTTTTTAAACAAAGCAATCGCTTGCTTGCACCATGATATAATGTTCGTCAGTATTGGTCAACAATTCTTTGATATTCTATTATTTGAGGATTTGCGGCCGATACAACACGTATTGCCAGAAACCACGGGGCTCAAGGCTTTGCGGATGGACGGTCCATATTCGTAGACATCGCCATTCACTAGCTCAGTGCGGTATTGCCATATTTTGTGCGTCATATCACCCGATCGATGTAGTTATTGCGGAGGATATGCGCCTTGAGAAAGACGGTCAGGAGGGAGCAAGATGGCCGCAAGAGACATATTTAGCGAGACTCTTGGGATTATCATAGATGAGGAAGAAGACGGCTTTGTCAGCGGACGCCTAAGGGTCACCGAACAGCATTTAAATCAACACGGCACCGCTCATGGAGGTGTGATATTTGCCCTCGCGGACGCCGTGTTTGCCCGCGCCAGCAACCGCGACGGCATACCCGCCGTCGCGCTAGATACCTCCATGACCTTTACCCGGGCCGCTAATACAGATGATGTGCTGTACGCCCACTGCGAAGAACTCGTGCGCAAACGAAAAATCGCCGTCTACAGCGTGCGCATTATGAATAGCCGCCGCGACTTAATCGCCGTTTTCCGCGGCACAGTATACCGGATGGACACAGCAGGCGCTGAGCGCCCCAATAAGGAGCGACACTAGATGGGATGGTATTATGAAGATTTTCAAGTCGGAGCCCAGTGGAACACGCCCGCCCGCACCATCACGGAGAGCGATGTGATGCATTTCGCACAGTTATCGGGCGATTTTAACCCCTTACACACCGACTTTGAGTTTGCCAAACATCAGCGTTTTGGAAAACCGGTCGCGCATGGCATGCTGGGGCTCAGCATCGTTTTGGGCCTCATTGCCCGGCTTAATATTTTTGATGGCACTGCTGTCGCGCTGCTGGGCATTGACCAATGGAAGTTCTCAGCCCCCATATTTTTTGGTGACACCGTGCACGCCATGGTAACGATTCGCGACATGCGCGAAACCCGGGACCCCCGCTACGGGATTCTTTTTCGGAGCGTGCAACTGGTCAATCAAACGGGCACCGTAGTGCAATCGGGTGAACTCAATATTATGATGCAACGCAAACAGGAAGGAGTCAGTCAATCATGACAGGATTGCAAGGAAGGGTCGGCATTGTTACGGGCGGCGCCCGGGGCATCGGACAAGCTGATGCTATCCGGCTGGCCGAAGAAGGCGTCAAAGTGGCCGTATTCGACCTCGAAGCCCAAAAGTGCCAGGACACCGTAGACACCATTATTGCCCAAGGTGGACAGGCTATGGCTGTAAGTTGTGATGTCACAGATCCAAAGAGTGTCGCATCCGCTGTCGAAACCGTTGCAGACACGTGGGGCCCCATTACGATCCTCGTTAATAACGCGGGCATCACCCGCGATAATCTCATTTTTCGAATGACCGACGAGGAATGGTGGTCCGTCGTCAATAGCCATTTGACGGGATCTTTTAACTGCACACGCGCGGTGCAACGTTATATGGTGCAAGAGAAGTGGGGGAAAATTGTTTTTACATCTTCAACCTCAGCGCTTGGCAACCGGGGCCAGGTCAATTACGCGGCTGCCAAGGCGGGACTCATTGGCATGACCCGCACCTTGGCCATTGAACTCGGGCCCTTCAACATTAATGTCAATGCCGTAGCCCCTGGCTTTGTCGATACCGACATGACCAGAGATACCGCCTTTCGGTTGCATAAGGACCCTGAGGAATGGAAGGCCGAGCGCGCCGCTCAAATTCCGTTGCGCCGCGTTGGCACGCCGCGCGATATTGCCAATGTCGTCGCGTTTTTGTGCAGTGATGATGCCAGTTTTGTAACGGGTCAAGTGATTTATATCAGTGGAGCGCCCGGACGCGCCTAAAGCGGCACAGCAGCCCTTTTACGGGCTGCTGTGCCCTTATCTTATTCTTCGCCTGATGCGGTTTCCAAACTGACGCCGCGCCCGGTCTCATTGCCTTTCCAAACCCACAACAGCGCGCCGCTTAAACCAATAGCCCACACCACCAGATTAAACAGCATATACTGGTGCAGGTCATAGTTCTGACTCATGTAGATGGTGACAATATAAAGACCAATGCTAACAAATCGTACAATAGCTGTATACGTCCCACGCTTCTTGGTGGGCCATACTTCGCCTTTTAAAGTGTCTTCGGTCAAGTATCCAATATTGACAAAGAAGTTCAGGACCACCAACAGCAACCAGAATAACGCCGCGGTTTTCGTCCACGCATCCACCGACAAGTAAATAATCAAGGTGACCAGAAATGTGCCTCCATAGCCCCATAGCAACATGGTTTTCCGGCTCCACCGGTCAGCCAACAATCCCAAAAAACCCGAGAAAAAGCCCACGCCGGTCGCCACCAATAAAATCAGAGCGGTATCGTTTTTGAAGTAGCTAGGCCCCAGCACATATGTCATTAATCCGAACCCTGCACTGCCCGCAAACGCCGTGGCCGTCGTCGCATAAAACCGAACACCCATTGACGTTTTCGGTGCCGCGTGTTGATCTTGTTCTCTTCGCAAAAGGTTTTGGCGCACTTGATATTCATCTTCACCGTAATATTTGGCAGCTTCCGCCTTCGCGCGTTCTGTCAAACCACGTTGTTCCAACCACCGAATGGACTCGGGAGTCCGGTTTCGCGCCAAAAACAGCACAAATAAGACCACTAAAATCGTAATCGCAATCATGCCCCGCTGGAAGCTCACCGAGTTATAGGCACTCATCAACGCAACCAAGGCCAGTAAAAAGCCGCCCAAGTTGATAAAGTTGAGTTCCATCATCATAGTCTTACCACGATGTTTAGTCGGCATCATTTCGTGCGAAGCCGCCATGATCGTATTCATCTCACCGCCCGCCGCAAACAGCAGCACCGCTAAAAATAACAAGATCAACACATAGGAATAACTAAAAACAATTCCGATAGCTCCAATCCCATAAAGACTCATCGTCAAATAGAACGTATTCTTGCGACCCACCCGGTCCGACAAGGGGCCTGCAACCGCAATTCCGATAATAAGCCATAGCGGTGCCCATGATAACAGCAACGACCGAAGATCTGGGGGCATATGGGTCCAGCCCGTCGCAATCGTCGCCATACCAAAAATATACGCTTCAAGCAACATACCTAATCCAAAGGCCCAAAATGACCAGGTATCGGTTCGTGTCCAATGCTCTTCCCCTGTAACTGGCGGCTGCGTCATCCTACTTCCCTCCTTGAACACTTAGTGTGAACCATAACTCCACTTTTTACCCTGACTGTGGCCCTTTACCATAAAACCCCTATTGCCGGTGACGCCGCACATCAAAGCGGAAATGTCCCGGTAAAAAATGGTCTTGAGACCACAACAATACAGTCGAGTGTTGATTATAATGCGCTTGTCGCAAACATAACAACGGCGTAGCACGCGGCACCTTTAAATGATCTGCCATGGGCTTAGACGCCGTGACGACGTCAATTTCTGTTTGCGCAAAAATGATGACCTGGCCCCAGCGCTTTTCTAAAAACGTAAGAAGCGACTCGTCGAGCTCAGAACCTTTAGTCGGTGCAAATTCACCCGGAATGACATCGATACAATATAAGACCGGAATTTGACTAGCGGTTCGTACCCGATGGATTTCTGCCACTTCTTCTGTCTTCCACGGAGCGAATAGCTCCCGTTCATGGGCTGTCGGCGGCCTCCGGTCAATTTCAACAAAGGTTGTCCCTGGCTCCCGGCCGCTTTGGCGAATCCACTCAGTAATGCTGATGAGCGATTCCAAACCACCCGAAATGGCGTCCGGCTGGCCAACAAAAGTTCCAACACCGCGCCGCTTAATGAGATATCCCTGCAGCGCCAGAGAAGACACCGCTTCCCTTACGGTCGCACGGCTGACTCCATATTCATGAGCGAGCTCCTCCTCACTGGGCAATTGTTCCCCAGCTCGGCACTCTCCAGAAATAATGCGCTCTTTGATTCGCGCCTCCACTTGCCTGGGCAATGGTAGACGATTGGGCTGCATGGTTAATCACCTCCCGGTCAGATGTCAGACCTCAAGTTGTATTGTATTTTCCCGCCTTTCATAAATCAACAACGTTTTTTCGTCCGTCCGTATGGACACTCTTGTATTTTGGATGCAATAGGGTACAATCACAGCAGACGTCAGACATCATTCAAGATGCTCTTGGTGTTATTTTCAGATAAATAGAGCTTAATGGCATTGTTCTTACGGGTTTTGTTGTGAAAGGCCGGTGGGTCAGATGATGACGGTGCTCATGTCATTTGGCGTCGGCATAGTCGTCGGCGCCGTGTTCACCTTGTTGCATTTACCACTCCCCGCTCCGCCAACGTTGTCGGGAGTATTAGGCATTGTCGGAATTTTTTGCGGTATGTGGCTTACGCAATACTTGATACATTAGTCCATCCACGCTCGGCACGAGCGTGAAATAATCTCAGCGAACGGAGGAGACGACGTGAAAAACCCCGCGGATAGCCCCAATAACGGACTCTTTCAAAAAACCTTGAATGAAATTGAAACAGTTGGGGTGTTGCCCGTACCCGATGCCGAAAGAACGATGACGTCTGGAAAATTGATGATTGTGTGGTTAATGGCCTCAGCCTCCGCAATGACCCCGCTCATTGGGTTACTATTATTTCATTTCGGCATGACCGACATGATTTTGGCGATTCTCGTCAGCTGGCTCATCAGCTTTATTCCTGCTGGGTTGTTTTCGGAAATGGGCCGTGAAGTCCCCTTAACCGGTCTCATTGTGGCACGGAAAACCTATGGTCGCGTAGGCGCCTTTCTCTTCGCCGTGCTGTTCACCTTTGTCAACATGGGCTGGTTTGGTCTCAACACCGCCGTGGCTGGCGAAGTCCTTAATGCCATCTTCCACGCCACCGGTTCCTTTTGGTTTTGGGTGATTGGGGCAGCACAAGTGATTTTGGTGTTATTTGGCATGAAGTGGTTAGAATATTTCTACCGTTACACGTCAGTGCTTTTACTCTTATGTTATGGTGCCTTGACTTGGTACCTCTTTACCCACTTCCACATCACGACGCCGCATGCCACCACCGCGATGCAATGGGGTACGGCCATTTCCACCGTGGTAAGCTTCTCGATCTTGGCATGGACCTACAAATTGTCTACCGTGTCCCGTTTTTGTGTACCCAAGTCCTCCAACACCGGCAATGCTCGGTACTTTTTAGCCCCCTCTATTGGCATCATGCTAGCCGTATTGCTCATGGGAATTGTGGGAATGGATGCCCAGCAAGCCACCGGCAACTGGAACGTCGCGTTGTTAGGACCTCACATTCCCGTCTGGGGGCTAGCCGCAGCATTGGGTGTGGCGTTAGCAATTATCCACACGAACGCCATGAACCTTTACCCCTCGACGGTTGACCTCTTAGTGGCGTTGAATACCTTACGCAAATCGACGCGCTGGGAGCAACCGGTGGCCACAATTATCTTGGGAATCTTGAGCACGGTATTAGCCGTTCTCGGCATTTTGAACCACGTGAGTAATTTCTTAGACGCCATTGGCGACGTGATTGTTCCCTTTACGTTCATTATGTTGGTGGATTGGCTGTGGGTGCAGCGGCGGCGTACTCCTGCTGAAGCCTTCTTCACTCATCCGGAAAAACCAGAGGATTGGATGAATTGGCCAAGCATTGTGGCGTTTGCAGCCGGACTCGCCTTCTCGTTATGGGGAGCCCGTTTAGCTCCTGACTTATTTGCCACCGTCCTTCCCCTGCCGGTCGTAGGCGGCTTAGTGTCCGCTGTCATTTATGCCCTGTGGAGAGTGCGGCCTTCCCGGGTCAACCCGGTAACCCAGGGCAAAAAAGCCGTGTAAGTCGTCCCTGATATCCATAAAGGAGTTGACAATGCTCATGACTACACCCGATTGGAACCCATGGATTGCGGTTGTCGATTCAATATTCACCCCCGCTGAACGCGAGCGCGTTAATGCGATTGACCGTACCCCGTGGACAGCCCCTGCAATCCATACCCGCCAAGACTTAGCACAGTATATTGACCATACCTTACTTGCTCCGGCCGCTACGCCGGAGCAAGTGCATGCACTTTGTGACGAAGCCTTAGCCTGGCGCACGGCGGCGGTCTGCATTAATCCTCTCTATATCCCACTGGCGCGGACCCATCTGGCCTCCTTGGTAGATTTGGCAGCGGTTGTCGGTTTCCCCCTGGGCGCGACCGCTTCTCGGGTCAAAGCTCAAGAGGCCGCGTGGTGTATTGACCATGGAGCCAACGAAATTGATATGGTCATTAGCATCGGTTTAGTAAAAAGCCAGCAATGGCGGGGTGTGCTCGACGACATTGAAGCGGTCCGCGAGGCAACTCCAGCGCCTAATCGCCTTAAGGTCATCCTTGAAAATGCATTGCTTAGCCGCGACGAGATTATTCTCTCATGTCTTCTCTGTGTGGCTGCAGGGGCCGATTTTGTGAAAACCTCCACCGGTTTTGGCCCCTCTGGCGCTAACGTGTCCGATGTTTTACTCATGCGCCAAGTGGTGGGACGCAATACCGGAGTAAAGGCCGCTGGCGGTATTCATACGGCCGATGAGGCCTTGGCGATGATCGCAGCGGGTGCTGACCGAATTGGCGCGAGCCAGACCCGCACCATTTTGGAGGCCATGCCCGTTTCGTAACAGGACCGGCATAGGGCAAACTAATCAAGGAGAGTGTTGCGAATGGCACACGATATTATGCCGCAGCTCATTGCAAAAACTCGGGATGGGATCGCTTTAAGCCGAGAAGAGATTCAAGCGCTGATTGCTGGCGTAGTCAATGGCGATTGGCCCGATTACCAGCTCTCAGCTTGGCTTATGGCGGCCTACCTTAAGGGGTTGACCGACCGAGAAACCTTTGAATTGACAGGAGCCATGGCAGAGTCGGGCGGGCCGATTCCAGAACCGTTGGGGTTAGTGGACAAACATTCTACGGGAGGCGTCGGCGACAAAACGACCCTTGTTCTCGCCCCTTTAGTCGCCAGTTTGGGCCTACCCATTGCCAAAATGTCAGGCCGAGGTCTGGGCCATACCGGAGGCACGCTCGACAAGCTGGAGAGCATCCCCGGATTTCGCGTAGACTTGCCACCCGACACCATTCGGGCCCAAGTCGAGAAAATTGGGGTGGCGGTGGTGGCGCAGTCATCCAGCTTAGCCCCAGCCGATAAGAGACTATATGCGTTGCGTGATGTGACTGCCACGGTCGATTCCATCCCACTCATCGCCTCGTCTATCATGTCGAAAAAGTTGGCCAGCGGTACCAGACACATGGTCTTAGACGTAAAAGTCGGAAACGGAGCTTTCATGACGACGTTAGACCGTGCCCGTGAACTAGCCCAACTCATGGTGAAAATTGGCGCGTTTCATCAACGTCATGTCACCGCGATTCTAACAACGATGAACGAACCGCTTGGATGGGCAGTGGGCAATGCTATTGAAGTCAATGAAGCCGTAGCCTGTCTTAAAGGGCAAGGACCTTCAGATTTGCGGACTCTCGTCATCGCTCTCGCAGCAGCTCTCGATCAGTCCGTCAATGGCACGGATGCCGACACGGCCCACGCTCGTGCCAGCCAAGCCTTAGATAGTGGTAAAGCCTGGGAGGTCTTTGTTCGTTGGATTCAAGCCCAAGGCGGTGATCCGCGAAGCATCGAGCAGCCCCTACCCCTTGCGCCCGTTACAGCAGAGGTGCGTGCTCCGAATCCCGGGTGGATTTCGTCGATTCAAACCCAAGCTCTAGGTGAGGTTGCCTTGGAACTCGGTGCCGGTCGCCACGAACTAGGAGAGCAAGTCGACTTTGGTGTAGGATTAGAATGCTTTGCCAAAATAGGCCAGCATTTTGACCAAGGCGAACTGGTTGCGCGCATCTACGCACGCACCCCATTGGCTGCCGAAAACGCCATCGCTGGCGTTCAACAAGCCTTCTCATGGAGCGCGTCACAGATACCCGCACCCGCATTGATTTTAGACCGCATCGCCAGTGCCTAAATCTAGGACGGCGTTTAAGAAGAAAGGAGAAGGCGAACACGACATTCGCCAACGGATACTATGCGCATCGTATTATTGGTTATTGATTCGGGAGGAATAGGCACAGCCCCCGACAGCGAAGCCTTTGGCGATGGGGGAGCCAATACCATCGGTCATACCGCCCAAGCTGTGCCCTCATTGTCATTGCCTCACCTGGCGGCCATGGGATTGTCCGCGCTCGTAACCCTGCCAGGAACCCCAGCGGTCCCTCTGCAAGGGGTGGCCTATCCGGTTTATCCCAAAGCCGCAGGCAAAGACACTTTAGCTGGCCACTGGGAAATGATGGGACTTACGGTCACCATCCCCTTTCGCACGTTTCCTCATGGCTTCGACGCAGCCATTATTGACAAACTGAGCTCGGCGTTCGGTCGTCCTGTTTTAGGCAATGAAGTGGCTTCGGGAACAGAAATCATTGCACGTTTAGGGGAACAGCATATGGCTACTGGTTGGCCGATTGTTTACACCTCAGCCGATAGCGTCTTGCAAATCGCCGCCCATGAAGACATCGTACCATTGCCCCAGTTATACACATGGTGTCAAAGCGCTCGCGACATTATGCAAGGCCCGTGGCTTGTCGGACGCATTATTGCCCGTCCCTTTATAGGCATCCCAGGGCAGTTTGTCCGTACAGCGCACCGGCATGATTTCAGTGTGTCCCCAACTTCGGCCACTCAAGTGGATGCATTGCAAGAAGCAGGCGTTCGAACTATTGCGGTCGGAAAAATCGGCGACATTTTTTCTGGCCGAGGATTTGATGTAAAAGTGCCAACCATTAGCAATCAAGATGGTCTAGAAAAGACTGCTGCGGCCTTAGCGGAATGGCCTGATAGACAGTCGGGATTTATTTTTACCAACCTTGTTGAATTTGACTCACATTACGGGCATCGCCGTGATGTGGCAGGCTATGCACAGGCACTGAAAGAACTTGACAACTTCTTGCCGAAATTGTGGGCCCTTTTGGAACCCGGTGACCAGCTATGGATTACGGCTGACCATGGCTGTGACCCCACCTACCGCGGGACCGATCATACCCGCGAAGCGCTCCCATGGCTTTGCTATGGGCCGTCTCTGACGCCCTATGTCGGTAGCCCACGTATGACTTTGGGCGACATCGGGGCGACTTTAGCCGCCTTATTCGCTACACCCCAAATTGGTCAGGGGAAACCCAGTTCAGAACTCATCACATCGTAAGGCCTATTCTGCGGACGCCAATACGCGTCCGCAGAACCCTTCCCCAACAGTCCTCATCTGCATCATGGCACATTGATCCACTTGTCTCGTCCATTTTAGACTTGACACAACTGCCATCTAGCCGTCCAATAGAATGCGAAGAAAGAGCCATTGATTGGAGGTCTCGTATGTCACCCACACAACGCCATGAGTTGCTAGTCCATCTTCACAACGACGCCAAGCTGTCCGTTCACACCCTAGCGGCCATGATGGATGTGGATCCCGCAGATGTGGAAGCCACAATCGCAGAACTAGAAAATTCCGGAATCATCCGCGGGTATAATGCTGTCATTAACTGGGACCGCATTGAACGCGACCGCGTACGGGGAATTATTGAGGTAAAAGTCACTCCACAACGCGAAGTCGGCTTTGACGCCGTCGCCCGCCGCATCTATCAATATCCTGAAGTCAAAGATGTCACCCTCGTATCAGGCAGTTATGACCTGCTCGTCATTGTCGAGGGTCAACGCATTCAAGAAGTGTCTCGCTTTGTTTCCGAACGGTTGGCCACCATTGAACACGTACAATCGACGACGACGCATTTCGTTCTCAAAACCTATAAAGTCGACGGGGTGGTTCTTGACGACGATGACAACGAACAGCGGCTGGTGATTAGCCCGTGACCACCTTGAAAGACCGTTTGGCCCCGCTTGCCGCGTCCTTGCCTCCATCAGGCATTCGGCGGTTTTTTGATTTGGCCAGCACAATGAAAGACGTCATATCGCTCGGCGTCGGCGAACCAGACTTTGTTACTCCCTGGCATATTCGCGAATCGGGCCTACATGCCCTAGAACGAGGCATGACTGCCTATACCGCCAACGCCGGGTTGTTTGAACTCCGATCGGCGATTTCCCGCTATCTTGAGAGCTTTGGCACCATATATCAGCCCGAGAATGAAATCTTAGTTACGGTCGGCGGCAGCGAAGCAATCGACCTGGCCATTCGGGTCCTAGCAGGCCCTGGTGATGAAGTCTTGATTGCGGAACCCGCCTACGTATCATATCGGCCTTTAGTGCATTTGACAGGCGCCACGCCCGTGACCGTTCCGCTACGACCCGAAAATGGATTTCAGCTTGATGCCAATGACATCCGTGCCCGTCTAAACTCTCGCACGAAAGCCATTATCCTATGCAATCCCAACAATCCCACTGGGGCCGTGCTGACCCGCGCTCAGCTCGAGCCAATCGCCCAGGTGCTTAAAGAGGCCGACCTTTTCGCGATTGTCGACGAAATTTACGCGGAACTCACCTATGATCACCCGCATACATCATTTCCGTCTTTGCCAGGCATGCAAGAACGCACCGTCCTCATTGGCGGCATGTCCAAAGCCTATGCCATGACAGGATGGCGCCTGGGCTATGCCGCAGCCCCCGAGTACATTTTGCATGCGATGCTCACCATTCATCAATATACAATTTTGTGCGCCCCCGTTGCGGCCCAAGTTGCGGGCATTGAAGCTCTTAACCGCGGCCGAGGCGATGTAACTACGATGGTAGCCGAATACGATGCCCGCAGGCGCCTCATCACCAAAGGTCTCAACGAACTAGGACTCCTCTGTCCGCTTCCCCAAGGGGCGTTTTACGTGTTTCCTGACATTCGTGGAACAGGGCTCACATCGGAACAATTTGCCGAGTCGTTGCTCATCCACGGCCAAGTCGCCGTGGTCCCTGGCAATGTCTTTGGTGACCAAGGAGAAGGCTTTGTCCGCTGTTCGTACGCCACGTCGGTCGGTCATATTGAAAAAGCCTTGGAGCGCATGCGAAAGTTTTTAACGGCTGGTCGTGACTAGATGTTCTAAGCGAACTGCTAACCCGTAGGAGATTTTCGGCATAAGGTCTGACCTTGTGCCAGAATCTTCTACTCTTCAATTTGATTGTCGATTCCCCTTGCGCATGATAGTCTTGTGAATAAAAATTCCAAGGAGCTCATTTTTATGGATTATTATCTGATTCGTCATGCGGAAAGTACGCTCAATCGGGAACACACATTACAGGGTTGGTATAATGCGCCTTTGTCTACCCAAGGCATGCGCCAAGCCGCTGCGCTACAGGGTGTTCTCCCCTCCTGTGTAATTGTAACGAGTGATTTATCCCGGGCGCTCGACACCGCCCACGCTTTGGCCCTGCCGACGCAAAAAGTTCAGCCCGATGCCCGTCTGCGCGAGGCAGACGTAGGGGAATGGTCTGGCATTCCGAAGGTGTTGGTGCAAGAAAGCACTCTGTGGAAGCCCTATCAACGCGCACCCCATGAATTTCGTTTTCCGGGTGGAGAAAGTTTGCGCGAAGTCCAACGCCGTATGATCGGGGCGTTTGAAGAGTATCTGCAAGCCTACTCGCAACTAATTATCGTCTCTCACCATCTTGCCCTCAAAACTTTAATTTGTTATTTGCAAAATCGGAGCCTGGCAGACCTTCATCAGTTTTCTTTGCCCAATGCGTCCATTACCCGCGTCACACAAGTCGGTTCCCACTTTATCTGCGAAGGAGTTGGCTTTTCATTATAAGATGAGCATGGGCACAGACAATCACGCATTTTTAACCCCTTCCTCTCGTAAGCTTACACTGGAGGTGTGAAAAGGTGATCGTGATATCGGAAGTCATCCACCCTGTAGGCCTCGAGCTGTTGAGCTCGTTCCCCGTGTACTATGACCCCGACTTGTATCAACGCCGGGCCGAATTGCTGGAACGAGTCGCCACCGCCGATGCTTTGATTGTCCGCAACCACACGGCCGTCGACGCCGAGTTATTACGCCATGGCCCCCACATCCTAGCAGTGGGCCGTTTAGGGGTGGGGTTAAACAATTTAGACATAGAGGCCTTACGCCAACGCGGCATAGCGGTCATCGTTCCCTACGGCGCCAATGCCACGGCGGTGGCCGAGTACGTGTTAGGCTCGCTGATTATTTTTCGTCGCCACCTCATGACCTTAGCACGCCACACAAAAGAGGGACACTGGAAACGCGATATGAAGGGAAACGAAGTTAAGGCAACAACATTAGGCATTGTCGGATTTGGAGCCACAGGACAAGCCGTGGCCCAGCGTGCCCAGGCATTGCACATAAGGGTCAAAGTCCACGATCCGACCAAAACCCAAATGATTCCACAAACATGGCGCAGTACGTCACTAGAAAACCTCTATGCCGAATCCGACCACATTACCTTGCATGTCCCCTTGAATACCCAAACCTTTCACATGATAAATACGCAAACCTTAAGCCTCATGCGTCCTGATGCGCTCATTATCAACACAGCCCGGGGTGAACTCGTTGATGAACAGGCGTTGTGGCGACGACTAACCCAGAACCAATTAGCCGGCGCCATTCTCGACGTGCGCGAGCACGAACCGCCTTCCGTTCCGGATCCACTCGCGACCTTGCCCAATGTCTGGCTCACGCCACATATTGCCGGCTTAACTGCGCAGAGTCAACAAACCATCGCCGAAGCGGTGGCCGCAGGCGTCACGACCGCTTTGCTCAAGGCTGGCAAAACCCCCTAAAGACCTATCGCGTCTAGGTTACGAAATCCCTGCGCACAAACCATCAGCTGCTTTTACCACTAGGGAGAATCACTTGGTGGATGAGTTTTGGCCATTTGTTGCAACCGTTGCATGACCAAATGAATCGCTAACGCATCATCGAGGTATCCAATGGGAAACATGTAATCCGGAATGGCATCGGTTGACAAAATAAAGTACAAAAGGCCACTGGCCATCACCGTGCGCTCTGGGGCAGCCCACGGCAACGTCTGATAGTTGGCAAACCACCGTTCCATTTCTGATACCAAGGGCCCAATTCCCGCGACTTGCGCCATTTTTTTGGGAAATTCCGTTCGAATCATGTTGTCACCCTCTATAGTGCGGGCAAATGTTTCATACGTATCCAAAATCTCTTTGATATGCGCGTTCAGATGATTCCACTGACTAACCTCCATATCCGGTGACACCACTGCAAAAAATTCTTGAAGACGTTGCCACGACTCTCCATCATGGCCGTCTTCTTCCTTTGGAATCGCCACATAAGGAGCTAATTTGCGCATTTGTTGCGCAGTCGCCCGGCGTTTGCCGTTCACCAGTCGGGACAGCGTGGACACATGAATCTCTGTCATTGTGGCAAATTTCCGCAAGGACAGACCGTGTGCCTGTAAATACGCTTTTATGGCCTGCCCCACAGCATTGGTGTCCGACCTTTCCATCGCGCGCCTCCTTTCTCGGAGATGTTGCCCACATACGGCAAACATTGTGTCAACACCCGTCACGCTTCGAATCTCCCCACCGTACTATGAACCGAGAACGCTAGGCGGGCCATCCCTACATGTTATGAAAGAGTCGGGATCATGGCGCATGGACCTGCAGGAATGGCAGAGGGAGGATTTTCATGAGTTCGCACAACGAATCACCGGTGAGCACGGGTACACAGCCGCGAGTTTTATCTTCCACTTCTTCTGCTGGCTTTTGGCAACTTCTCCTTCTCATTTGGGCAGCACTCGGCCCAGGGGTCTTGGCTATTATCGGTGACAACGATGCGGGAGGCGATATTGCCTATGCCGTAACGGGGGCCCGTTTCGGTATCAGCGGTTTTATTCCCCTGATCCTCGTACTGGGAATTGTGACGTACACAGTCCAAGAAATGAGTATGCGCCTGAGTGCAGCGTCCTCAACCGGCTTCACCCAGCTTATTTTTTATCGGTGGGGTCGCTGGTGGGGCTATTACCATATTCTCACCCTGTTTCTCGAGAATTTAATTACCCTCCTCACCGAATTTATTGGTATGACCGCAGGTCTCATGATGACAGGATTATCGCTGGCCATGAGTGACGCGGCCTCGCTGGCCTTGGTATTCAGTTTGCTGTTCATTTCGGGATACCGCAGCAAAGAACGCTTGGTGCTGCTATTGGGGCTCATTAATTTTGTCTTTTTCATTATCGCCTACCAAACCCACCCCAATCTGGTGCGCATCGCACACGTATTAATCACCTGGCACTTGCCATCCATGACACCTTTTGCTGTCGTCTCCTGGTATATTGTTGCAGCCATCGGCAATTCCTTAGCGCCATGGATGGTGTTCTTTCAGGGCGATGCGACCCTCGACAAGGGAGTAACCTCCGAAGACATTCGACTGGGACGCATCGATACAGCGGTCGGCACCTTGGCACAAATTGTGGTCGCCGCGGCGATCATCATTATTGGTGCGGGCTTATATGGACATTTGAGCCATATTAATCATATCGGTCCCAGCCAATTGATCGCCGCCATCAGGCATCGATTTGGGATGTGGCCAGCCTACCTATTTGGGGTGGGACTCTTTGACGCTGGTCTTCTCGCAGCCATTACCATATCCTTGTCGAGCTCGTGGACCATTGCCAGCGCGTTAAAATGGAGCCATAGTCTCAATGCCTCCCTCACGCGGGCCCCCAAATTCTATGCCATTTATATCGGTAGTTTAACGACCGCTGCGGCCCTTCTCTTGATTCCTCATTTACCACTAGACTTTTTGTCCGTCCTCGCTCAGGTCGTAGGCGGGGTGCTAATGGCTCCTGTGCTGATCTTTCTCGTCGTTCTGACCAGTGACGGCCGTTTGATGGGACATCACCGCAATAGTCGTTGGGCAACGCGGTGGAGTTGGTTGATTGTCTCGCTTTTGATCGTGATGGCGCTCTTAACCATTTGGAACACCCTAAAATAACCCGCTTACG
The DNA here is from genome assembly GCA_002951815.1 of Sulfobacillus thermotolerans. Lineage (GTDB taxonomy): Bacteria > Bacillota > Sulfobacillia > Sulfobacillales > Sulfobacillaceae > Sulfobacillus > Sulfobacillus thermotolerans. The sequence goes on along the minus strand of CP019454.1, from coordinate 1,464,512 downwards.
ACGCTTTTGCCACGCTATGCATGACACACATCTTTCCCCTAACGCTGGATTGCTCATATCCCGGCCAGAGCCGAGCAATTCGACGGGGGGAGAACTTTCGTAAGGCGAAGGGTATCTTATAGTATGATAGAAGCTGCACATGAAAAGGAGGCGCTTCTCGTGCCTAAAGATAACCCAACGCCTATCTGGGAAGAGACCCTGATTGTCGACCCCCATCAACTAGAACGACTACGCATCTTTATCACGCAACCAGACAGCCGCACGCACGACGTATTTGCTGAGCAAACCTTTACTATCAACGACACAATAGCCCTGAACTGGCTCGTCAAGCACGACCTTTTCGAAGGGGTGATGATGCAAGTGAGCCTTCTCGACACGGCCGATTATCGGCATCTGGGAGGGGACGACATTATTGTATCTAATCCCGAAGACATTTTTGGCGATTACCGGGTACGGTGGCGCCATGCCGAATATCTGCTGCACGTCAAGCCAGCGTAACCCCTTACACGCCTCCCGTCACGATAACCCCGGCAGCCTAGAACGGCCATTGCCCTCTTGACTGCTACGCTTGCCGGGGCTCAAGCCCGCGTATCCCCTTTACGACGCTCTTGTCGTCGCTAGTCAACCCCCGCTCACCATGGTATGATGGAAGCGTGTTACAGCATGAGGGGTGCCGATTTGTGCTGAGAGGCTTACCGCCAACCCTAGAACTTGGCCAGGTAATTCTGGCAAAGGACGATGTGCTCATCCATCCTTGCTTACGACGGACGCGGTATCTTTTCGTCATAGATGCTTCTCCCCTCGAGTCGAGTGCACGGCCGTGAAACTAACAGGCCTATTCCAAGCAGACAAGAGGAGGATATTCGTGATTTCCCCAGATATTGACACTCATCAGGTATGGCACGTGGAGCGTAACGGGATTAACCCTATCAATGCATCCGGGCGCCATGGTACAGTCCGACAAGTCTTTTGGTTATGGTTTGCCGGCAACTTATCTTTTACCTATCTGGTCATTGGCGCTGTCGTTTGGAGCTACGGATTGTCGTTAGGCCAAAGCGTCTTGGCCATTGCTACGGGATTATTGTCCTTTGCCGCCATTGGGTATCTTGGGATCCCGGGCAAAGTCACGGGCCTACCCACCATGGCCTATTCGGAAAAGTACTTTGGACCGAAAGCCAATCGCTTCATTGCCCTAATTGCCTGGTTGAATATGGTAGGATGGGAAACCATTGTTCTCATCATTGGCAGCTATGCTTTGCAAACTGTGTTTCATCTGGTCTTCGGCGTCCCACTCACGGCGGTATGGTTGGTTGCGTCATTGGGATTGACGGCTGCCGCAGAATTATTTTTAGCTTTTCTAGGCCACGCGACCATTGAATATTTGCAGCAACGGATCTCGTATATTTTTGGCTTTTTAACGTTGCTGGTAATTCTAGCCCTCTTGCCGCATACGGCATGGCATGCCGTTTGGACGCATTCAAGTGGCTCTTGGCTGAAGGGAGTTATTCCGGCTATTACGATCGTAGTCGCCGTCAGTGCGTTATCATGGATTACGACGGCGTCCGATTATACCCGCTACTTACCCCATCATCTTCCTAATCGGCGAATTGCCTACGCGGCCACCCTCGGCTCCATCATCCCCACGTTGGGATTGATGCTTACCGGGTTACTCTTGGCCCAGAGCGCGCCCGCATTGGCCACCGCCGCGAATCCCGTCGAATTCTTGCTGCATTGGCTTCCGCTATGGGCACAAATTCCTTATCTTATTATTACGCTCACAGGCATGTTAGCCGGCGGCATCTTGTGTGCCTACTCCTCCGGTCTTAGCCTTTTAGCCGCTGGAGTTAAGGTGCCGCGATCTCGTACGGTCGGTATTGATGCCGTTCTTTCCATTACCGCCAGTCTTTACGTGTTACTCGTTTCACAAGGTTTCTTAAATAGTTTTGAGGGGTTTCTTGAGGTCATCGCCACATTCTTGGCACCATGGGCGGCCATCGCCCTCCTTAATGTGCGCCAAATCCAACCAACTGCACCCTCACGTGCCATCATCGCATGGCTAATTGGAGCCGCCGTGGCTCTGTCCACGACATCCACCCCCGTATTTACGGGCCCCCTCGCCGTGGGCATTTTTAACGGGTCCTCTTTGGGATATTTTGTGGGTTTTGCCGTGACGGCCCTGGTATACATCAGTGGCAAGCGCCAATCCCCAGGCGGTCCGTTCTAAAGCATAAACCGCGAGCGCAAGGAACATCCCTCGCCTCGCGGTTTTCATTGCTCTTGACTCAGCTTATTGCGCTGACTCACTCGGCGGTATCATTCCCAACTGATGGCCCCGTTCCTTGGGAATGCGCTTGGATATCCCATAGACATAGAAAACGACGGGAATCAACACCACAATCCAAATCAGCGCCGAAAGACTGAGAGGATAGGCGATGGGCCAAACCGATTCGTATAGAACGATCCAAAACAATCCGATGGCTAATATGGGCAGAACTACATGTTGTAAAAAGTGACTTTGTTTGTGTTCGGACCGGAATAAGCGCATCAAGGAGACATTCATCAAGGTGTGAGAGGTCACCAGCCCAAACAACACCGCTGTCGTCATGACATTAAAAGCGGCCGACGGACCTAAAAGCGACCCGGCCACGACAGCCATGACCACCGCAATCCCTGCTAACAACGTCACGCTGCGGCCCGGCGCGCGACGGCCATTGACTTGCGCAAACCCCGTATTCACCAGGTTATCGCGCCCAATCGCAAATAGCACTCGCGACGAACTCGTTAAGAGCGCGATGCTATCCGCCAACGCACTGTTTAAGGCTAAAATGACCAAAGATGCCGCGCCCACAGGCCCCAAATAGTGAAGAAATACCGTCACTCCGGGGGCATTAGCGGTAGAAAAGCTACTCATGCGAAACATGCCCCACCCCACTGTTAACGCATAGGCCGAGAGGGTTAAGGCCACTCCGGTTAACGTGAGTGAGACTAACGCCGCTTTCCCAATCAGCCGGCCTTGTTGGGTCCGCACTCCTTTGGCTTCCTCTCCTAACGAGCTATGACTTCCGATGCCGATAAAGCTCGTGATCGCAAAGACCATGCCCATCGCCACACCTTTAATGCCCACCGACCCGAACTGAAAGGGAACCAGAGGATGAGATGGATGAACTTTGGCCATAATAATGATGGATGCCACGATTAAAAAGCTGATTTCCACCAAACTGGTTGTCGCTAATACCTTAATCGATGGTCGAATGCCCAACACCGCTAAGAGCCAAGGTACCCCGATGAAGAACAATACGGCAACGATCCAGAAATAAGCGGGCAATGCCACGTGCAATCGGTCCGCGAGTCCTGGCAAAAATACTCCGCCAATATAGACAGGAATCCCCGCCACACTCAGAATTTGGTAAAACACAACCATAAATCCTGTCACGAGGGCTGCGCGAGGGCCCAATCCCGCCGAAACATAGCTATAGTATCCCCCCGCTGATGCTCTATCTTTGGAGAGGTGATACAGCGTATTCACTTCAATAAACATTAACAGGAAAGCCAATAAAAAGGACAAAGGCATGGCGACCAAAGCAAAAGCGGCACCAGCCGTCATAAAAGCCACCACATCACAACTCGGTGCCATGCCCGCCAAACTCTGACTGACTAATCCCCAAAAGCCGACAACATCCGGTTGCAATGTCCCTTGCTTATCCGTCATTGTTGGTCCCCCGATCTTTTGCAATAAATTTGCATCTGCTGTGATATTACATAGCATAACAGTTATTGTCAAGTCTCCACTCGACTTGCTTCCATGCTGCGAAGCGGACCGACAACGCCACTTCGGCGGTGCCTAGCACAATCCATCACGTAGCGTATTGGGGGAGACGCCAAGACGCTGGTTGTTTCGCGTCTTATGCCCATGGGAGATTCTTGATGAATCTTTGGTCCACGACGTTGTTGTGTGGCTTCTGAAAACCGTTATTCCCTTCTTACCAACAAACATGCTCCGTAACCGTACCCGGCCCTATGGTGACCAATGGGTCACAGTTTTTTTCAAGTGGCTCTTGACATTTTGGTAGAAACTACTTAATCTGAAATTAGATAGCGTAGTAATCATAACAACTACTAAAAAGAGGCGACATACCATGGTAAATGAGGGGCGTTCAGACCGTATTATTCGCGTGATCATTGGGATTGTATTCGGACTCTTGGCCATTACCAAAACCGGTGGCGTTACCGGTGAGTGGGTTTTCGGGATTCTTGCCGTCGTAGCCATTGTGACAGGTATTACGGGATTTTGTGGTCTATATCGACTCTTTGGCATCCGGACCTGTCCCGTCCGCAAATCATAGAAAGCTTGAAGGATTTTCAAAAAAGAGGCCCTGCATCGTATAGTGCAGGGCCTCTTTTTCAACAGGGTTCCTATTAACAATTATTAAACTGGTAGCCATCCGAAACACGCCGAATATGTTCCGGCCCCAATGATTGCCGGATGTGATGCACATGAACCTTTAACACGTTATCTGTCCAAGGATTCCATCCATTTTCAAGGGCGGCGAGATTGAACGCGCGCACATTCCACGTTCGAGAGGGGTCCGAGACTAAAAGGGCTAGGGTTTGGGTAACGCGCCACGGTAGAACGATTGGCATCCCTTTGTGAAAACATTGACGGCGATTTAAGTCCACTCGAGTACATGACCCTTGGCTTTGCATGCGGTACAACACCGTGCCGTCTGGCATTACGCGGACTACCCAAGGCCACTCTTGAAGGAGGAATAGCACAGGAATTCGTGCGCTTTGGGCTTGATCGAGCATTGCGCCGATCCATGCCGTGTTATCAAAGGACGCAAGTTCTACGCCAAGCACGTTAACCTTGGCGTCGCCCAGAACCTCAAACACCTGGTTTTCAGAGCTCAATCTAACGACAGAACCTCCAAACGAAAGCATCCCTCGCCAATACTCAGCATTACGGGCAAAGATACCCATCGTCCCTATCTGCCTCATGGATTTCCCACTTCCGAAATGTCAACTGACCATGGCATTCTTGGTTCCCAGAACTTCTCTTCATCGCAGGGCCGAAAAAAATATCCGATTTGCCTTACCGATACAAAATGGTTCGGAAAAACCTTCCGCACGTGGTGAATCGCGACGCGCAATGTTTCTTGGGTCCACTGCGGCCATTGTTCCTGCAGAGCCCATTGATTGCACTGCGCAAGGCTTAAAGCCCGCAGGGGCGAGGTGACAAAAACGTGCATCAGACGCAAAAGGTGATAGGGAATTGTCACCTCCGTGCCACGATGCCAACACCGGCGATTAGCCATGTCCACGCTAACGCATCCATCGAGCGCCGGAAGCCCAGCGTGAATTGGCACAATGGTCCAGTTGCGAGGCGTCAAATATTCACTACGGAGATGCACGACGTCATGTTCACGACACAATGCGGCAAGAGTCCGGTCTAATGCCTCTCCATTGAGCAGGGCATGAAGCGGAATCATCGCCTCCGCAATCCTCGCCTGCCGTGACGTCTCTTGCCCTACCAGTGGATGATTCACCGTCTCACCCCTCTCCCATTCCACCCTGTGATATGTGTCTGCATGCAGCATACCAAGAGGGTATGAACTTTTTATGAACACCGCGCGAACCTTTTGTGAAAATCGCGTTATATCATTTTGAAGCTCTTCCCATCATCTGAGATATAGTTCGTCTCAATACCGCACATACCGGCTTAATCGTGATATTATTAAGATTATGTTAAGAAAGGATTACGATTACGTTAAGGGAGGCGACGCCGATGGTGTTGGACGGAGCTATCTTCACCCTCATCGTAGCCTTTACAATCATATCGGGCATTAACGACGGTGGAAACCTGATGGCCACGTTCTTGGCCAGCCGCACCTTACGCCCCTTTACCGTCGTCCCACTTATTTTAATAAGTATTGGATTAGGTCCCATGGTCTTTGGCACGGCAGTATCCCATACCATTGCCGTCGAAATCATTAACTTTCAGGTGGCCGGGTACGGGGTGCTAACAGGGGCTCTGCTCGCCGCGTTGTTTACCCTGCTGGTTACCTGGAAAATGAAAATGCCCACCAGTACAACCGTGGCTCTAGGCGGCGGCATGATTGGCGCAGCCCTAGTGAGTGGCCACGCGCGAGATATCCATCTTCTTGGCATCGTCAAACTGCTTATTGGCCTATTAGGTTCCGTGGGTCTGGGGTTTTTAGCGGCATGGCTTTTAACACGTGCGATTTGGTGGATTTTAAGCCGATTAAGCGCCGACCGCATTCATCAATTGGAAAAAGGACAGTATCTTACCGCATTCTGGCAGGGATTGGCCTACGGCGCCAACGATCAAGAAAAAGCTATTGGCCTGATGGCGTTATTTTTTATGATCCTCCATCATCAAACACGCTACCAGGTACCTATTGCCGCAATATTCTTACCCTTGGTATTTTGGGCCCTAGGGATGATATTTGGCGGCATTCGCATTGCGCGCACGGTTGGTAATCATGTGATTCGCGTCAATCCCATGAACGCCGTGAGCACCCAATGCGCTGCCGCGATTACGGTAAGCCTCGCAGCCATCGCCGGTTTTCCTGTCAGCACAACCCAAACCACGGACGGCTCCCTCTTCGGAACCGGCACGGCTTTGCGACCCGGCAGCGTCCGGTGGATTGTCGTCCGCAAGATCCTGGGAGTCTGGGCCTTGACCTTACCTGCTGCCATCGTACTGGGCGGTGGCATTATGGCTCTGTTTCTTTGGATTAAGTAACTATCCCACTAGGAGGTTATCATGAGCTGGAAAGATATCTTTCAAATGTCCCGTCAGGTTCAAAACTTTGACCGTTTGTTGGCTGACCAATCGCAATACGCCGTAACCATGGTTGGCTTGTTAAAAGCCTATGTGGAAAATGGCTCAGACGAAACCAAGCAGAGACAAATCGCTGAACAAGCCTCTGATTTAGAACACGCAGGAGACCGAGCGCGTATTACCATTGTCGAACAACTCTACCATACCTTTGTGACCCCATTCGACCGAGAAGACATAAACGATCTCTCGCAAGCTTTAGACGATATCGTCGATTACGCCGAAAACTCCATTAAGGAACTGGCCCTCTATCAAACCACGATAACATCTGAACTCTTACAAATGATCGACGTCATGGGCGAAGGGACCGCTGCACTTGCGGAGGCCGTACAATTGTTACCAACATCCTTGCGCAATGCAGGAGACCATGCTGTGCGAGCCAAGACGTGCGAAAACAAGATGGAAGGGCTTTATCGGCGCGCGATTGCTGACCTCGGCAGTGTGGATGACATCCATGCCTTGATTAAAATGCGCGAAATATACCGCCACTTAAGTAATGCCGCAGACCGCATGGACCAAGCGGCTAACGTTTTAATCCGAGTGGCCATTAAGCAAGGGCACTGATAACAGAATCCTAATCGCCACAGATTTCCGGCATTTCACCCCAAGCAGCCTCGTATTTTCCAAATCCCTGGTGTATTCTGAATCCACTAGAACTTTGAAATGAAAAGAGGGTGACCGATGGACTTAATCAATCCCCGCATTCACCAAGAACTACACAAAGCTCGCGATTGGCAATCGTATTGGGCGCAGGCTGCTAAGCGCGTACACTGGACTAAGCCATGGCAATCAGTCTTTGCATCTGACCCCCCGACATTTCGCTGGTTTAGCGGTGCTACCACAAATCTTGGCGCCAACGCCGTGGACCTATGGGCCCAAAGGTCCCCAGGTCACGCCGCACTTATCGCCCTGACCGAGAATGGCGATGTGCGCACATACACGTACGCGCAAATGGCCGCCGAAGTTCACCGTCTCGCAGCCGGATTTCTGGCCTTAGGCATACAACCAGGAGATCGTGTCGCGATATACATGCCCACGGGACCTGAAGCCATTTTTTCAATGCTAGCCCTCTCCCGCATTGGCGCTATTCACATGGTCGTTTTTGCCGGGTTCGGTTCTGCGGCCTTAGCCCAGCGGATTCAGTTAGCCCAAGCCACGGTCTTAATAGCCAGTGACGTCTCCCATCGCCGGGGCAAAGTGATTCCCCTCTCCTCAATTGTCGCAGAGGCCTTGCACGATCCCCATTCTCCCGTCCGAACTGTTATCTGGCAGCAAAGGACGGATCACGCGTTACCGCCAGTACCAGTACGCACGGTTCTGTGGAATGACTTGCGACAAGAAGCCCCTTCCCACACATCTGAAGCGATTCAGCTCGAATCGAACACGCCAGCTTTTATTCTGGCCACCTCCGGAACCACAGCGCGCCCTAAATTAGTCGTTCACATGCACGGCCCTTATCAAGTCGGTATTTTGCACGCCTCCCAGATTTTGTATGGCTTATCGCACCAAGATGTTTGGTGGTCAACCTCGGATATTGGATGGATTGTCGGACATAGTTTTATCGTTTACGCGCCACTTCTGGTGGGCGCTACCACCATCAGCTATGAAGGCGCACTGGATTTTCCCTCCCCCGAACACTTTTACCGCATCATTGCTGACCACAAAGTTAGTGCGATTCTGACAGCCCCAACAGCCGTCCGCTTGTTAATGCAATACGGCACAGATGTCGCCCGCAAACATGACTTGTCAAGCGTGACGCGCGTCTTCTCGGCCGGTGAACCTCTTAACGCCCCGGCTTGGGAATGGTTTCAACATGACGTTTTTAACAACCAGATTCCCGTTATTGACCACTGGTGGCAAACGGAAACGGGCGGACCTGTCATAGGCAATCCCTATTCGCTGGGGCTGCTGCCGATTAAACCTGGCTCGGCGGGAATTCCGCTGCCCGGCTACGGTGTTGAAATAAGGCAGCCGGATGGTACACGAGCTGCCCCCAAAGAGACTGGGAGTGTTGTCATTACCCATCCATTTCCAGGGCTCACCCAAGAATTATGGAACGATGCCGAACGCTACCGCACCTCATATTGGGAGCAATTGCCTGGTGTTTACCTGACAGGAGATGCAGCCAACATCGACGAGGATGGCTACGTGTGGTTTAGTGGCCGCGCAGACGAAATCTTAAAGATTGCTGGACACCGGATTGGCACAAGCGAAGTCGAAACAGCCATCTTGCGACACCCTGCGGTGGCAGAGGTAGGTGTGACAGGAGCTCCCGATCCCTTGCGCGGGGACGTCATTGCTGCGTTCGTGGTCTTGCGCCCCGGGCTTGAATCCTCACCACAACTCGCCGACGAAATTCGGCAAACGGTGCGGCGCGAACTGGGGGCGGTCGCCGTTATCGGAGCCATCGAGTTTGTAAAGATCCTACCCAAGACGCGTAGCGGAAAAATTATGCGCCGCGTATTGCGTTCAGTAGTTCGCGACGAGAATCCGGGAGATGTCTCGACCATCGAAGATCCCACGGCGGTTGCGGCATTGACAGAAGTCTGGCATCAAGGTCATTCTCCATTGGACCCCAACTCGAGTTCCTAATCCGTATTAGAAGGGCCACATATGACCTCTCCATGCCATTCAGGGCCTTGCCTGGCAACAATCCCTACTAGAAAGTTGGCCCATGTCTCGTTGTATATTCTATTTCGCAACACTCAAGCCATGTCCATAAAAGCTATGCAATCCGGCACAAAAGTGCCGGATTGCTCGCTCCCTTCATACTTTAGTAACCGGACGTGATCGCAGTATCCCCAACGGCTGTCCGCGTAAAATATCGCAGCAAAATTCATGACTTCTATACGGCTTAGAGTCATCAACGTCCCACGGCCGCCTTGAAATTCCATAATATATCGCATCATACTATTCAATAACACCATACCTATTCAGAATAGTAACAGGACGATAGATGGAAAAGCCCTTGTCGAACTCTAAACGATTAGCCGTGTCATGCTAATATGGCTCAACTATATTTATGAGCATCTAATGCATGATTTCCTGTCAACTGATGATGATCGTTTTGAAGAATTGACCTGGCAGCGTTTCAATACGTCGTAGGATGTGACTTGTCGCCGAAAGGCGAAGAGAATAAACGACCTTCCTAAAGATCCATTGTAGAAGACTTGACCAAGTTTCTTTCGCACTTGTTTTTCGGTCGCTGGTGCGTATGTCTTCGATGTCCTGTACAACAGCCCACGAACATTAGGCCAGACTTCTCCCCGTTTATTCTTCAATTTGTATACTAACTTGCAAATTCTCATGCCGTGTGCCCCAATAAACCCCACGCACGGGCGTAACATCCCCGTAGTCGCGACCCAAAGCCACCCAAATGTATCGGTCATTCGTAACGGTTCCCGCGACAGGGTCAAATCCCGTCCATTGCTTCGAGGACAACACTCCGGTATAAACGGCAGCCCACGCATGACTGGCGGTAGGCGTCTCCCCTTGAGGAATCACATAACCACTGACATAAAGCGCTGGAATGCCAAGAAAGCGACAGACACTAACGAGAAAGTGCGCAAAATCTTGGCACACCCCACGCTTGAGGTGCATAAAGTCTTTTGCTGTATCCAGAACAGTCGTCACGCCAGCCTCGTAAGTAAAATATTGGTGTGTCGCCTGTGTCAATCCCTTAACGCGCTCCACGACAGGCAATTCCGGGTGATCCACCTCTCGAATCCACGCTTTCATCTCCTCATCAACTGTCGTCCGCATGGTTGCCGATAGACTTTCATAGCCTAAAAAGCCCGTGGGATGACGGTAGGCAAAGGGTTGATCCATGGTGCTTACGCGCGACGTCGCGCTAATTTCCACTGCTTGCAAGTGCTTAGGAATCGTAAAATGGTGAACCGCATTACCAAACCGATCGATATACTCATATAAATGCGTTGAGGGAATCGTCATAATTTGAAAAGACTCGACGATTTGCCGGGCATTGTTTAAGGGGCGCAAGTGTAGTTCTGACGCCAAACTAAAAATCGGTTCTTGATATTCGTAAATCGTGTCATGACGCAGGACAATGTTCATATCTCTTGTACCTCAGGCTGGAAATAGCTTGCTGTGAGGCCCTCATGAACTTTCTCAAATTGAGCAATGAGACGTCTTACATACATTCCAGGGCTTTCTTCCATGACCAAGTCCATCGTATCGTACGACAATTGTCCCAAAAGACGACCAGACAACTGACGCGGCATATCCGCCGGAGCTGGCACGGCTTGCTGTTCCCGTAATAAATGGGCTGCGGCATTTAGGACCGAACGAGGAAAAGCCGGTTCAAACAAAAGAAATTGAAACACGTCGAAAGCTTGCAGCTGTTTTCGATACGCTCGGCGAAAGGCGCCGTAACCCGTAACACTTTTCAGTGCATTGACCGCATATAACGGTTCATGATCCCAAAGGCTTAACGTTCCACAATAGGATAACAGGAGTCGCAAAGTTGCAAGAGCGCGTTCCAACAGGGTGCCTATCATCATAAAATGATAAGCTTCGTCGTGTAAAATTGTTGACATCAGCAGTGATTGAAATGTCAAGGCATCCATCGTCACCTGAGAAAGAACTTCTTCCCACGATTCATCATCAATATCTTCGACCTTCCCACTGACCGTATTTTGCATTCGGGTTAAAATTTGCCACATTTCCGGACTCACGATATCCCGCGCCATGCGCGCATTATCCCGCCCCATTTTTATATTGCTACACAATGAAATCGGACAGTCGGTATCGCAAATCACATGCCGTATGATTGATGAGGGGTCTCCCATTTGATCCGCGTGGGGATCACCAAATGTCTGGAGAAAGTCCCCCCAACGCTCACGCGTAATCATCTGCGCCCCTTGGGTTTTGCGAATGCCCAAAATGCGAGCAAAATTCTGCGCACGTTCCACATAGCGCGCCATCCAATAAACATCCTCCGCCACCCGACTCAGCATATGATTATTCACTCCCGAAGAACCCAAGTGTCCTTAATAGCGCCTCCCTGGGATGAGTTGACTACGAGTGACTGAGAAGTCCCCGACACACGGGTCAAGCCCCCTGGCAAAATCCATGGGTCTTTTCCAAGCAGACAAAACGGACGAAAATCAACGTAACGTGCCTCAAACTGCCCTTGGCGATAGACAGGCGCCGTCGAGAAGTTAATTACAGGTTGCGCAATAAATTGACGCGGTTGACGGCACAGCGTCTCTTTCCACTGTTCCCGCTCATCTTGGGCCATATCCCGACCGAAGGCCAAGCCCTTTCCACCAGACTCAGCCACAGGTTTTATCACTAATTCATCCCAGTGGGTAAAAATATAATCCCTTTCCTGTTTAACAACAGGCAAGTATGTAGGAATATTTGGAAGAATAGGTTCTTCCCCTAAATAATAACGAATGGCATCAGGAATAAAGCGATACATCCCTTTATCATCAGCGATGCCGCAACCCACAGCATTAACTAAGGCCAATGCGCCGTGCATTAAGACATTACCTAAGCCCGGGACGCCAATTAAAGAGTCGGCACGAAAAGTTAAAGGATCTAGAAAATCCTCATCAACACGTCGGTAAATTCCATCAATCGGCTTCAGTCCCTGAGTTGTTTTTACGTGAAGGCGATTGCGGTACACTACTAAATCCCGACCTTCAACTAAATCAATGCCCATTTGGCTGGCTAGCAATGAATGCTCAAAATAGGCACTATTGTAAACACCCGGGGTAAGCACAACCCATGTCCCAAGAGAAATTCCCAGCAATGTTTCCAGTAGACGTTGAGGATAATCGACAACCGAATGCATACTGACAGCGCGCATTACTTGCGGCCAAATTGAGGACGAAACTAAGCGATTTTCTAGGACATAGCTGACTCCGGAGGGGCTCCGGACATTATCTTCAAGCACAACATATTCGTCTTCGCCCGTACGAACAATATCAATGCCCGCGATAGATACCCACCGATCTTCTGGCACTGCCACTCCCATCATCCGCGGCTGCAACAATGGGCTCGAATACACGAAGTTCCTAGGAATTACCCCCGCTTGCAAAATACGTTGATCACCGTAAATATCCCCTACTAACAAGTTTAGCGCAACAAGTCGTTGAGCCAATCCCTTTGCCAAATATTTCCCATGAGCGTGCGAGAGAATGCGCGGAATAATGTCAAACGGAATGGGGCGCTCAACCCGTTCGACACTGGAGCCCAACGCAAAAGTCACACCTCGGTGGTGAAAAATCTGATCCGCAATTTGTTTTCGCCGGTCCCATTGAGTAAGACGCCCTTGCAATAAGGGGAGAAACACTCGGTATAGCGGGCGCACAGCGCCATGTGCATCAAAAAACTCATCAAGACCGCCCCGCGGGTAGTGACGCCATGGATCGGTTTGCGCCGAGACAGGCAATACTTCTGACGACACCGTCACCACCCCTAACTTGTTATTTTCTTCTTATATTACCTTAAAAACATAACATTACTTAAATAAAAATAAAATATTTGTTACATATCCTCACAAATATATTACATAAAATACTTATGTCGGTGCGAGTAGAGCCTCCGTAAAAACCCAATCGGGTAGCAGCCTGTAACAGCATTGTGCCAAGGGGCGTAACTTATCTTTATTCCTGTTCCTGATTTTCGATTCTGTGGTATATTTCACCAGTGATATCCGCCCCATTATGGCTCAGTTAATTCTTGCTTGTTAGTGCCACATGGTCTTTCAATCCATCTCCTTTACCGTCCGGGGACCCCTAGGCCCCCGGGTGCCATAACGCCAAAATGAAGGCTAATACGACCGAAATCATGAGATAGGCCATGTACAATGACGTCTGCCCGGATTGGGACATTCGAACCTTTTGAGCAATCCACTGCCCTGCCCTTACAACCGGCAAATACCCTTGCTGTTCGAGTCGGTAAATAATCGTATGGCGGTAAAAGCGAACGCCCGAACGACTCCACCGCTGTCGCCGCAGCCCATAAAAAGCTTGAAAGGCGAGCCGCAAAGGATGTACAAATCCTTCTGCACTAAAGCTGGTATGCTCCGTATAATCATGCGGTCCCCCTGTCCATGGACTCATATATCGCACCGGTCGTCCTCTGCGCCAATAAGACCGCAGGAGACTCAACACAAGCATTAGTCCTATACCCATCCACCACAGCACATAAGGATCGCCGACCGAAAATCCGTCTGGATAAAATATGGTTCCCATAGAGCCTGGAGCTTTAACGAATGTGCCGCCGATATGCACTAACAGCGGAACTGTACGCGGATGACGAAAGAGAGGCGCTATGACGTACTGTCCATTATTGTGAAAAGCTTGGCGACCTTGCAGATTAAGCCATGAATCAGCCATGGCACACCAGGCCCCGCAACCCATACGGGCAACAGCGCCAACGTATAACCGACGATCTGATGCGCATACACCGGACGGACCTTGTGAACGGTCGCTGGCCGGCGCACGGGGCCCAAAAAAACATAGCCAAACCAACGGATGTACGTGGCAACACCTAATGCCGTTGCCATCGCTAAAAAAACTCCACTTCCTAATAACACCAAGTGAAGATTGCGCAATGCAGGAGTCGCACCTGTGGGTTTTAATATTGCTTCAAGGAGCAACCATTCGCCCACGAAACCGCCTAGGGGAGGAATCGCGTCTAGCGCGGACACTCCCACCATCGCCACAACGCTCAGGGACGGAACCTGTCGAGCAAGCCCACCCAGCCCGTCAACCGTATGGGACACCGGCTCGGTATGATCCGTCAGCGCAAACAACACAAATTTGGCCCCCGCATGCATCACCAAGAGAATCATCGCAGCATCCCACGCCAAGGTGGACACCACCGATGTTGAGTGGGCAACACGTACCATCGCCCAGATACCTAATGCGGCAAAAACCAATCCGAGGATCTCCAACGTAGAGTAGGCCAAAATCAGCTTAACATGGCGGGATACCACACTATATAGGGCCGCGACAACTGTACCAATGGTTCCCAGTACAAATAGTAGCATACCTCACGCCATGCCCGGCATGATCACCCGTTCCATTGTCATAATCCCCAAAATGGCCAACGCCGTGAAAATTCCTGAAAAGATGCCCGCAATGGGTCCCGGCGCTTCCGGCTCCACAAGCGGTATCCATATCATGACGGGAAATAATCCCGCCTTCACGCCAAATGCCAACAATACCAAAATCATAATGTTCTATCAGGCAAACACGTGGGCCACTTCTGTTGTTGAGTTCAATGTGGTGGACAAGTGCGGAGAAAGAATGCCGTACTGACGGAAAATCCCATGCGGGAAAAATCACACCGTAACCGTCACGATACCGCTCAAAGATCCCCGCACACCAGGCGCTTTACGAAACACATGTCCATCGATGGCACATTGCCCTAAGGCTACAACACGCTTGGGCCTAGGCATGCCCTCAAAAACTGCGGCAATGATATCGGCCATTGCCGTTGTAATTACACCTGTGACAACAAGGATATCCGCATGCCGCGGTGAGGGTGTGTACGATCCGGAACACACTGTCCCCGCTGCAAGCCAGAGCATACTGAATTACCGAAATTCTGACCACCGAGAATATCTCTAGGTAATGCGCATCATGGTCTTCGAATGGCGTGTCCCACGGCGTGTGGCATCCGGGTCCTCCCACAGGGACCGGAGAGCAATTATCGACTTGATATGATAGTGACCCCAACACACAGCAGGACTTTCCCGGTGGGGCTGTCTCAAAAGGCTTCGGCCCTACTTTTTTTCGGGAAATTAACCGACTTTCTCCTCTACGCCGCCTAAATTGAAGATTTAAGGTAAAGCATCAATGTCGATCCACCGGTTAAGACAGGCCCAATAATACTCTATTCTCCTCATTGCTGGGTTTTCCACGCCGCCTGCCATGCTTGCGCCGCCATTTGCACCGGATCAAAGGGACTAGAAACCGGTGGTGTATAGCTTAAGTCCCAATCGTTGACATCATCGACTAAGGCACCTTGCATGAGGCCTATCGCAAACAAATCGATTCGTTTGGCGACTTCCGCCCCATATTGTCCCATTATCTGAGCGCCTAACAAACGTCTTGTGTGCTGATCTCCCGTGAGGCGGATCCACAGCGGAGAAGCTCCGGGATAATAGACCTTATGGTCGGTCAGTTCTGATTCCACCGTTAAAGGTGTAAACCCAACTTTTCGGGCCTCTTCTTCTTTGAGCCCCGTTCGTCCCACAACCCAATCAAAAATCTTCACAACCTGAGTGCCGACCACCCCGCGAAACACAGCCTGTCCACCTGCCGCATTGATTCCTGCAATCCGCCCTTGCTTATGCGCCGTAGTTCCCAAGGGGAGATAAGTCGTGCCTAGTAATTGATGCTGTGTGATGACCCCATCCCCCGCGGCCCAAATATGCGCGCGATTGGTGGCCATCCGCTCGTCTACCACGACCGCTCCTTGATGCACATGGAGACCCGCACTCTGAGCCAAGGACGCATGAGGACGCACCCCCACAACAATCATAACCATGTCTGCGTCAAGGCGTTCTCCGGTATGACAAGTCAACACCAGCCCTTGCCCAGCCCTTTCAATGCGTTCAATCGTCGTGTCGGTCATCACGTGGACTCCGTGGGCACCCAAATGGCCCGCCAATCGATGAGCGAATTCCCGGTCGACAGTCGGAAGCACTTGGGGCAGCCGTTCAACCACCGTTACCGTCATGTGACGATGCGTCAACGCATCCGCCATTTCCAAGCCAATGTAGCCAGCCCCTACAATCACAGCGCGCTGGGGCTGATATTGAGCAATAAAGCGGTCAATACGGACGGTATCCTCCATGTCATGCAAGCTAAACACCCCAGGCAAGTCTCGCCCCGGAAGAGGAGGTACAGCAGCCTGAGCCCCCTGGGCTATCACCAACCGATCAAATGGGACAAAACGCTCCACTCCTTGGTGCACCACATGCAGCACTTGCGAATTCCCATCGACCGCGAGCGCTTCGGTATTGAGATGGACATGAATCCCTAACGCTTCAATATCAGACAATGAGCGGTGCGCCAGTTTTTCCACGGAGGGCACTTCGCCACCCAAAAACATGGGAGCGCCACAGACGCTATAATTCACCCATTGGTCCTTCACCACCATTTCCACATGCAAGCTCGAATCGGTGGCCTTGGCCCACAAGGCCGCCATCACCCCCGCATCGGATCCTCCTACAACCACCACACGCGTCTGTGCCATCCCGTGTCTCCTCCATCCATCCATGGGTTCATTATCTAGGTCACGCTAAAAAGCCCAGGCTGACCACGCCCATAGCCCAAGCAAGGACGCGGCCAATACGGGAATGGTCAACGTAATTCCCACACGCATGTAATAACCCCATGTGATGCGAATACCACGCCTATCAAGAACATGAAGCCACAACAAAGTCGCCAACGACCCAATCGGGGTGAATTTCGGGCCCAAGTCACAGCCAATGACGTTAGCATAAGCCATTAACGTCCGAATCCCGTGGGAGAGGGCAGCCCCATGAATGGCTAACGCATCGATTAGAACGGTTGGCATATTATTCATCACCGATGAGAGGGCCGCGGCCAATACACCAGCGCCCATGACGCTGGCGAGTCCCCCATGTTGGCCCAATGCCGATAGCAGGTGGGCTAAAATATGTGTTAAGCCCGCATTGCGCAAGCCAAACACCACAACATACATGCCAATGGAAAAGACGACAACCTTCCATGGCGCCTCGCGAACCACAGTCGGTACGCTAACAGCAGGACTTCGGTGCGCAATTGCCAGAAAGATTAAGGCGGCCCCTCCCGCAAAAATCGCCACCGGCCAATGCAAAAGTTGACTAGCAAAGTACCCGATCACTAAAAGCGCTAGCACAATCCACGCGGCATGAAAAATTCGTGTATCCTTAATGGCATCTTGCGGACGAGCCAACGTCCCGACATTAACCACTTTGGGTAGTGTTCGGTGATAAAATGCGAAGAGCGCCAACAAACTTATGGCCAGCGACACAATATCCACCGGCACCATACGGGCGGCATAAGAGGCGAAACCGAGGTGAAAATATCCTGCCGATACAATGTTGACCAAATTCGAGACCACCAGTGGCAAGGATGTCGTGTCGGCAACAAACCCACTGACCATAATGAGGGCCAACGTCGCTTTGGCATCAAGGCGCAATGCTTTGGCTTGTTCATAGACAATGGGGGTAAGAATTAACGCGGCGCCATCATTGGCGAAAAACATGGCTACCAACGCTCCTAAAATACCTAACCCAATAAATAAATGCCGTCCATTGCCCTTGGAGGCATGCGCCATATGCAGCGCTGCCCACTCAAAAAACCCCACAGCATCGAGAATTAAGGAAATGAGGATGACCGCCACAAAGGTCAACGTCGCATCCCAAACAATACCGACCACTTGCCCTACATTACTCCACGATACAACGCCCGTAAGCAGTGCTAGCGCTGCTCCTGCGGACGCACTCCAACCAATCGACAATCCTTTGGGCTGCCAAATCACCAGGCCCAAGGTGACCACAAAGATTGCTAACGCCAGATAACCCATAGCACCCTCATCACTTGTGTCTTGAATAGATTCCAAAAAGACGGTGGCAATGCGGAGACTTCAAAAAGGCTCGCTGTGCCGGTTTGATAATCTAACTCTTGCTTTATCATCGCAAGAGTTTGGCAATCTGTCGAATCGCCTCTGCGCCTGTTATTTCCTCTTCTTGCCATGGTATGCCCACTATTTCACGCACGCGATAACGTCTTTGCAATTCCGTTAAATAGTCCGGTTGTGTGGTAAACCGCTTGGCAAATAAGGGGCTTGTTGCGGATTCCTCAGGGAGAACTCAGTCCTGTTGAGAAGCCGTGAGTGCGTCAACAGGCCCCATACAGGTTTGCCCACTGCCCTAGCACTGTCCGAAATGTGGACCGTCCAACTTTCCGGCAACTCCAGCAACCTTAACGGAGCCGTGTCAAAAACTACCCAGTCGTAGGCGGGGTTACGCAAGCAGGCAATAAATTGGTCAAATGTCGCCACCTCTTCCGTACAGGGACCGCTCATCTTCTCATCTGCAGCGTGAACAATCGTTTCCGGAAATAACACCCGCAAGGGGGCTAACGCACGCTCTTTATACGCCGCAAGAGAGGCTTTAGAATCGATAGCCTGTACAAAGAGGCCATTGACCGCTTCTACCGGCTGAGGCTCAAGACCCACAGGCTGTCCAAAAACGTCTCCCAGATTGGACGCCGGATCTGTTGTCACCAACAGCGTGTTCAAGCCTTTTTGCGCTTGTGCGACCGCCGCTGCCGAGGACAGGGACGTCTTACCCACCCCTCCCTTGCCTGAAAACAGCAGATAATGCTCATGTCAACCCTCATGGCGGCCACAAATATCTTCATAAGAGGGATACTGCCCCATTGTAAGGACAGCCCCTTCCACCGTAACAATCGGAAGCGCCTGATACACAACGGTATCGGAGACGAAGGCGTCCGGATTGTGACTCAACATATAGCGGGCTACCTGGTGCCCCTCATGTTTCAATCGTTCAATCAGGGTCGCCACTCGGACCAGTTGCTGAGTGCGAGGCCAATAAGTTCTCGGTTAATACCCGTCACCATCATTTCCTCCTTTGGGTTGATTTATATATAATCATATCATTATCTACAAAAAAAGCAACCAGTGCGTGCTGGGAACATTCTTTACCTTATGATTTGATGGAGCGTCCTAGAGGAAAACTTCCCAAAATACGACAGCCTGGCACGCCCTGTTGGACATTAACCCACTCAACTTCGGAGATGTCCCAAAATAACGCAGACCGGTGTTGCTCAACCAGATGGGTGAGGCGTGCTTCAACGGCTCCCGCAGTCGCAGGATTGACGCGCGCCATGGTGATATGGGGAATAATCTCTTGATGCTTACCTTCATACGGTGGATATGTTCGAAATTTTTGCCAAATCGTTTCAAATAGCGTCATCAACTCTGGCGTTACTGTGACTTTTAAGTACAAAATCATTTCGTTGGGCATTTCAAAGCGCCCCATGTTGTCAAAATAAATCCGAAAGGGCGCCATTTTACCCAGCAAACGCTTCAACTGGGGAGCCACGATCCGAGATTTTGGCTCATCGGCAAAAGGAAAATGCACCGTGACATGTGCAGGGAGTTGCCGAGCAGAAGGGTCGCTTTGCAACCTGAACGCCTCAAGCGCGTCAGGCAAGGCTACCGGAATAATTAAAGCATTACCGTCAATCAGCAATGTGTTCCCTCCACGCTCAGTATGCCTTGTCTGCAATGAACTGATTCTCGGTCAACTCCTCTGGCAAATCTTAGGGTGAAAAAACACAGAATTTATTACCTGCCGAAAAAAATTTGTCACAATAAAACCGCATTATACCGTTTATTCTAGTGACATTTTCGTGTTTCGCCAAGTTTTTTTCCATTTCCACATCTTTGCAGCCAAAACAAATGCTGGAGTTCGTCTCCCTTCGTGCTCATTGTCGTGCATACCCGCGCCAAAATGCCTAGACGCCACGTTGTGCCCGGACAAGGCATCTCGACAGATTTCCCCGTTTCTTGTGATCCCCGTTACACTATGGGGCGTTACACCGCGCCTAATTCCTTGGGAACCGGGGGATTATTCTTTGGGTGAATCCTTTTTAGGCAGGGACGCTCGTGCCCGAACCCGTAAACTAACTCCGGCGGCGCCAAACGAGAGGAGGCATTCATTGATGGGATTGTGGAAACCTTTTGCATTAGCCATATCCGCTATGAGCAGTATGTTAATGGTATCGAGTCCTACATGGGCGCAAAGCGTCACGCTACCGGAACTCGAAGCCCAACATCCCGCGATGCAGCACACCCTATCTTATTCCGACCAAGGGCATTGGGTGATGACCTTGCAGGCTGACTTACAGGACCTTGGTTTTGCGGCTGTTGGACCTGTTGATGGTATCTTTGGCCCCAAAACCGAACAAGGGGTCAAAGACTTCCAACAGGCTGAAGGTCTGCCCGTGACGGGGACCGTAGACCCTGCAACTTGGCAAGATATTCTCGCCGGATTTCATCTCACCCCGGCCTATTCGTCTTCTGAAGGCTCCGCGGTCCAAGCATCCAATGCATCCCCTCAGACGATAGACGGCAAACCGGTGGTGGCGGTCTATCATATGACGGCAACAGCCTATGGACCGAGTGCACAAGACAACTATCCCTATGGTCCTGTTGATGCATTCGGACAACCTCTGCAACCCGGCATGATCGCTGTTGACCCCAGTGTCATCCCTTTGAAATCTACCGTCTACGTCCAAGGCTATCACGATTCTGTACTGCCCCAAGGCGGCTTTCTTGGTCAAGCCATGGATACCGGCGGCGCGATTGTCGGCGACCGCATTGATATCTTTATGGACAATGGCTCCCAGACCGTAGCCAACTTTGGCATTCAGCCCGTCACCGTTTACGTGCTGGGCCAATAACTAGGCATTCTCGCGCCAAAGGATCCGTAGTCTGGGCGCGAGAATGCTATCCATCTTTAATATCCCACATAAGCCGCGCGGCCCGGCCTCCAATGTTTAAAGGCCCGAACCACGCCGACACATATTCCGTTCCGTAGCGAGAAAGTGTTGTGGTGCTTATAATAGCTATAGGGATTGTGGTTGCACAACCGATGACGAATAATTTAAGAATGTGCAACATAATACGGCTGTGGTCTGACCATAACGACCGTGTTCAGAGCGTGCATCCTCAGATTCGACATGTCTCGCTCGTTCCATTCTTGCGTATGAAAGTGTTAAGCGATGTAACCTCCTTGCATCGTCAAACGTTATGGTATTGAGACAAGAGAAAAGGGAGTTGCCTGTTACGGACGCACAGGAAGAACGACGGTTTACCCAATTTATGGAGGAATATGGAGATAGAGCTTTGCGGTATGCTTTCGTCACACTGCACGTCAAAGATGACGCGGAGGACACGGCCCAAGAAGCCTTCGTCCGTTTGTGGCGCCATACCGAACGGCACGGCGCGGACACTCTGAGCCCTGCTTTGCTTTTTCATACGATTACCAATCTTTGTCGCGACCGTATGCGTTATTACAAGCGCCATCCCGAAGATCCCACCGACATTCTCGAGGTAACTCAATCTGCCGTCGATGAGGTACCCTTACTTTTGGAGGACGTCAATGTTTTGGACGCTGTCATGAAACTCGGTGTGGTTGAACGCCAATGCATCTTATTATTTTATTATATGGACCGCTCACTAAAGGAGACCGCGGCGGCGCTCGGCGTCAGCGAACAGGTTGTGAAAACCCGTCTCTACCGGGCCCGCCAACACTTGCGTCCTTTGCTTGAACCCCTGTGGAAGGAGGGACTGTTATGAGCGAAGAACGCCACCATGACACAATCGGAGAGCTGATGGATCGGGCCATGGCTGACGGGATGGGTCTGTACTTCAAACCCGACTGGCATCCGAAAAAAGCGTTAAAACGGCGTGCGCGCGTCCGGCAGATATTTTTGAGCGCTGCCGCGGCGTCGATTGCAGGATTGTTAATTCTTCCGCAAATTCGCCCCGCTGGGCAAAGCCATACATCGACAGGCCAGCGCACCTTATCAGCACCGGCCCTGTCGGCTTCTGTGAAACATGTGATATCCCAATTAAGCAATCAACCCGTGCAAGTCATGGGGATGTCGCCGGTCTATGCCACCTATCCAATGGCTGTTCCCACGGGACACGCACTCACCTTGTCAGGCAAGTTTAGCGTGGGCAATATCACCGGGACGTCTTTGGTGTTAAAACTGGACAATCGACGCCGTGTATTAGGCGGCACACTATTTAATCAAGGCGTCCCTGTCTATGATTTTGTGGGAAATATCACGACGGGCGGTGACGTTATTAACCCCCATCCGTCGGCTACCCCACTTGCTGGCACGTGGGTTTCCGGCCTCCCGACTCCCATTTCCTCATTTGCGGCGGCCGGCTCATATATTTATCTGACACATAACAATACCTGGGCGGTGCTTCATGGTCCCCGCAACGCGTACTGGGCAGCCTCGCCTGGCCACGCCTCGCCCAACATTATCGACACCATTTCAGCGCTGCCATCCAATCCACAATCCGTTCTCTTGGCGGAAGAAGCGCCATCAGGACTCAGTTCCGGGTATGTCAGCAATAATGGGGGCCGGTCGTGGCAACCGTGGACTTTAGGGCAAACCACGTTTTCGAATGTCGTCGCGATGGGACACCAGTATTGGGCTATCATCAATGGGACTTTGCAAACAAGCTTCAACGGCATGACGTGGCGTTCCATGATGGCACTTAATACCAATCGCTGGCAAGTCGAGGATTTTGCCATTAATCCTTCCAACGCGCAGCAAATTGCCGTGGCCCTAGTGCCGATATCCGGCACAGGGATCGGGCCCGTTTTAGAAAGTCTTAACGGCGGCAAGACATGGCAGGAATTACCCCATTTTCCTGCCTTAGGAGCCGCCCCCTCCAGTATGGTCATGTCTCCAGCCGGCGGAATTTCGGCGCTCGTCAATCTTACAGATCCTGTGTTGGTGTGTTATTCCCCTCACCACCAAAAGTGGACCGCTATTGCCGTCCCCGCATCGCCAGACCAAGTGGGCATTGGCCAACTTGCCGCGTCTCCCAACGGTGATCTGTTATACGGCTCGCCTACTGGATCCATTTACCGATGGGTAAAAGCCACAGGCCAATGGCAGTCCATTAGTGCTCCGACCACAACGACATCCGCCCCATATCCGCTTGAAGCGATTGGAAACCATCAAATTCTCGCTGGCTACGGGAACGGCTGGTCGATTTTCGTGGTGTCGAACCCTCTCCCGTCTAAGAAACCTTCTTAAGCGCCTGTTAGCCAAGATGATGGATGAAGGCCCTTCTCACCGGAGAAGGGCCTTCATCCATCGATCCTAATATTGCTGTTTAGACCCGTTCAATAATGGTCGCCACAGCCATTCCCCATCCAATGCACATCGTGATGAGTCCATAGCGTCCTTGAATCGCCTCGAGCTGATTGAGCGCCGTTAAGACAAGACGACCGCCTGAGGCTCCTAGGGGATGTCCCAACGCAATGGCTCCCCCATTGGGGTTGACTTTGTTCCAATCGGGATGATATTCGCGGCCCCAT
The DNA here is from genome assembly GCA_002951815.1 of Sulfobacillus thermotolerans. GTDB lineage: Bacteria > Bacillota > Sulfobacillia > Sulfobacillales > Sulfobacillaceae > Sulfobacillus > Sulfobacillus thermotolerans. The sequence goes on along the minus strand of CP019454.1, from coordinate 1,440,504 downwards.
GCTAAGACAACCGATGCAAAGGCTTCGTTTACCTCAAACACATCGATATCATCAAAACGTAACCCCGCTTTGTCTAACACCTTGCGCGTCGCAGGAATCGGTCCGGTGAGCATGATGACAGGATCCACTCCCACCACGGCCATTGCAACAATACGAGCCCGCGGGGTTAAATGATGCTGACGCAGGGCCTGTTCCGACGCCACCAACAAGGCGCTGGCGCCATCGCTAATCTGACTGGAATTCCCCGCGGTGACGACACCGTCGGCCTTAAAGGGCAAACGCAGTGTAGCCATTTTCTCCACGGTAGTGTCTGCCCGTGGGCCTTCGTCCTGCGTCACCGTCAAGGGCTCTTGACCTTCGGCACTTTGGACCCTGACCGGTATAATTTCCTTGTCAAAAAAATGCTGATTTTGGGCCCGAACGGCCCGCATGTGGCTTTCGTAGGAATACTGGTCTAACTCTTGACGCGATAACTTCCACTGGGCCGCTATCAATTCTGCGGAAATACCCTGAGGAACAATATTGTATTGGGCCAAGAGCTGGTCGCTGAAGGTCGAGCCATCGCTGCCCATGGGCACCCGCGTCATAGATTCCACACCAGCCGCTACGACCACATCGTGCATGCCTGACATAATGGCTTGTGCCGCTTGGTTGATGGTCTCAAGACTTGACGCACACATGCGGTTGACGGTGGTCCCGGGCACCTCAACAGGAAATCCGGCGATGAGGGGAGCCAACCGGCCGATGTTGTATCCCTGTTCACCAATCTGGGTCACACACCCTAGTCTGACGTCTTCGACCGCGTGGGGGTCAACCTGAGTGCGCTCCATCAATTGCTGCAAAGTCAGCGCCGCCAAGTCATCCGGGCGCACATCTTTCAACACGCCATTGCGCTTTCCAAATGGCGTACGCACGCCATCAACAATATACGCGTCGGCCATGAATCCCGCCCCTTTCTTAAGTACTTGCCTTAGCTAATCAAGGTTTGTAGTTTTAACGCCATACTCATATCTCCGCCAACGGACAGCTTCCCACCCATAAACGCCGTCATTGGGTTGAGTTTGCCAGACGCCAAGTCCTTGAAATCACTAGCACTCATCGTAATCGTGACGCCCGCATTGTCAGCTTTGCCAGATTCCACCTTGGCGCCATCCGCGCCAACGACGACAAAATACTCGGCCCCATCATCCCCTGTCAGAACAAATTGATACGTTCCCTGGGATCCTGCTAATTGCGCTGCCGGCTTTTGGGCCAAGCGACCTTTTAATTCCTCGAACACTTCTTGGGTTGTCATCATCCTGCCTCCTCTATCGAAATCAAGTGCGTGACGCACTCACATGAGACGCGTCATCACCCGTTTTTGGATTTGCGTAGTTCCTTCGTAAATGGACATAATTTTGGCGTCACGCAGCCACTTTTCTACCGGGTAGTCACGGATGTAACCATAGCCTCCCAGTAGCTGCACAGCATTAGTCGCGACCTCCATGGCCATATCCCCACAGTAGGCTTTCGCCATGGATCCCTCTAAGTTGCAAGAGCGCCCTTGATCCGCCAGCCACGCCGCCCGATAGGCTAAAAGACGACCCGCTTCGATCTTGGTTAACATGTCCGACAACGTAAAGGAGACCGCTTGATTATGATAAATGGGCTTGCCAAATTGCACGCGCTCTTTGGTGTAAGCCAAAGCATATTCATAAGCCGCGCGTGCAACGCCCACTGCCGCAATGGCCACCGTCGGTCGCGAATGCTCCAACATTTTCATAGCGCCTAAAAATGCCATATTTTCTTGCCCGAGTAAATTCTCTTCCGGAACATGCACATTGTCAAAGTGCACTTCTGCGGTGTGACTAGCCCTTAGTCCCAACTTCTTAAACTTTTTACCGGACGAAATTCCCGGTGTCTTTCCATCGACAATGAACGCCGAAACCCCCGCGTAGCCCCCTTCAGGGTTGGTTTTGGCAAACACGACATAAACGTCCGCTATGCCGCCATTGGTAATAAACGTTTTGGTCCCATTGAGAATGTACTCGTGGCCTTGTTTCACGGCCTTCGTGCTCATATTCACCACGTCAGACCCGGCTTCCGGCTCCGTCAGACACATTGCCCCCATACGGACTTGGTCCGGATCACAAAAAAGCGGCAGCCATTTCCGTTTTTGTTCTTCCGACCCCATTTCTAATATGGGAATGGACGCCAATCCTATGCCACCAATCGCGGTTGCAATACCCGCGCAGCCCCAAAATAACTCTTCTCCCACAACCAAACTAGACACAAGGTCGGGCACCCCGTTGCCTCCGTATGCCTCAGGAATGGTATACGCCAAGAGTCCAACTTTCGCAGCTTTTTTTAAGACATCCCACGGCATTTCTTCTTTTTCATCGTATAGCGCCGCTACAGGGCGAATTTCCTTTTCCGCAAAGGTATGGGCCCACTCCTGCAGTTCGCGTTGATCAGGCGTTAATTCAAAGTCCATCGTGCCATCCCCCCTCGCACTAATTGCAACCAGAATTATTTTACCACATCAAATTTATGCAGTTAACAAGTATTTACACGATGACGATGAAACATTTCAACGCACGGCGAACAGCGCTGAGAACACGGCGAGTCCATTAAGCAAGGCATGGGCTATGGTCGTCGTGACCAAGGACCGGGTCTTCACGTAAGCGACATTCAACATCATTCCGGCGACCATCAAGGGAATAAACAATGTCGGATCCATGTGTGCCGCACCAAATACGGCCGCTGCCGTCAGATTAGCCCACCAAAATCCCCATGCCGTCCGCAAGGAGCCAAAGAGGATCCCACGAAAAAGTGCTTCTTCCGCCAACGGGGCCATCACGATGACGGCGAGCGCCATCGCCACAACGATCACAGGATGGGAGTTGATGGTCGAAGCGTACACAAAGGGGTTATTTGATTGGATGGTCACATGACCTATTTGACTCTCTATGCTCACCAACACCCCAACCAAGAGAGTCATCACGCCGCCCGTCGCCAATCCCCACACTATCTCGCGAGGCCACTGAGAGGGCCCAGCATAGTTCTCGGCAATAAAGGCCGACAGGCGGCGACGGTGACGAAGAATCATGAAGACAATAAACCATTCGGTGGGCGGTGTCAGAAGATATGCGGTCAGCAGCAAGGGCAGATTGGCCGATAGCGACGTATGATGAGTTGTTAATAAGCTTATAGAGAGGATGAAGGATGTCCATAAAAATAATCCAAATCCCAAAAATCCATCCCCGGCGGTAATGCGGCCGGGTTGAGCGCGATGTGCCCACATCGCAACGCCCCCGGCCATGATGCCCAACATGGCCGGCAATAGCAACCGTTGGGTCCACGACACCGGGACGAACCACAATGGCAGACTTGAGCCAACGGTCAGCAAGACCACCATGGTCGGATAAGGAATCGCCCATGCCATCGCCATCGTCGCAATAACCAATGCCAAGCTGGCGATCATCGCCTCGTCCGCATGATGCACGCGAGCAACACACGCGTACAATCCAACAGCAATAAGTCCTCCCAGAAGGGCCTTTACGCGCTGATTCAGCCGTCCTCCCCCTTCCCCATTACATATTATGGTACAATATTTTAGGCTCTATAAGGAGGACGATCGCTTGTGATGGGAGAAAAGCAACAAAAGATTCTGACCTTTATTCAGGATTATTTAAACCACAATGGATACCCACCGTCGGTGCGAGAAATTGGCAAAGCTGTCGGCTTGAGTTCCACCGCTAGCGTAGCCCGCCATTTAAAGGCGCTGGAAGAAGCCGGGTATATTTCACACCCTCCGTCCAAACGACGTGCGTGGGCAATTGGATCGTCTTCGCACACTCCGACCCTGTCGGTGCCCCTCGTGGGCCATATTACTGCTGGCTTGCCCGTTTTAGCGACCGAATCCTTAGAGGAGCGCCTCACCTTACCCGTCACATTGTTTCGCACTGTCCCCGACTTTCTATTACATGTCGATGGGGATTCTATGATCAACGCCGGGATTTTCGACGGCGACATGGTTGCAGTAAAACGCACCTCGTCCGCCGACGACGGCGATATTGTCATTGCCCTCATCGGCGACGAAGCGACCGTCAAATATTTTTACCGGGACCCTGAAGGGGTGCGTCTCATGCCCGCTAATGAGCGATATCGCCCCATTGTTTCCCCTGACATTCAAGTTATTGGCCGCGTTGTCGGTCTAGTCCGCAGCTTGTAACGCGTCGAGACCTTTATTCACGGCCATGACCATATGCCAGCGTGACAACCCGCCTTGCAAGTAGGCCGTATAAGGCGGCCGCATTGGCGCATCACACGATAATTCCAATGACGCCCCCGCCACAAACCCTCCCGCTGCCATAATGACGGGATCGGCATATCCGGGCATGTCCCACGCTTGGGGATCGACGTGTCCATCGACCGGCGATACCGATTGCACTGCCCGGCATAACACTTCAATGCGTTCCGCCCGTCCAAGTTCAATAGCGGTAACAATGTCGGTACGCAAGAGGGCATCAGGCGCCGGATCCACGCGATATCCCGCCGCGTGAAATGCATGGCTCGCATAAATCCCCCCCATGAGGGCCTCGCCTACAATCATCGGGGCCAGAAACCACCCTTGTGCTAACAAACGCACATAAGGGCCCGTCGGCCCGACTTCTTGACCAATGCCCGGCGCTAACAGCATGTCACCCACAGCCTGCACCAAATCCCGTCGTCCCGCAACATAAGCCCCTGTAGGCGCGATGCCCCCGCCTGGGTTTTTTAACAGACTGCCAATAATCAGATCGGCGCCCCAATCCGTGGGTTCTTCCGTGAGGGTAAATTCTCCATAGCAATTATCGACCACTAACCAAGCTCCGCGCGCATGAGCTTGCGATGCGGCCTCTTGAATCTGCGTACGGGTCAAGGACGGTCTGGCCTGATAACCCCGCGACCGTTGCAAGTAGACCACACGCGGCGATATCGTATCACTCAGTGCAGGCCACTTTGGATCGCCATTCATATCAGTCGGCAGTGTCGTAATCTGCACACCATGCGCAGGCAGGCTTGTACGGCTGTTCCCGAATAGCAAAGGCTGTAACGTATCATAGACAGGACCATTGGCGAGCCATAGGGCATCTCCGGGCATCAACAAGGCGCGCAAAGCCGTGGCTAACGCGTGCGTACCTGATGTCCATTGCGGTCGCACCATGGCCGCTTCAGCATGCATCACGTCGGCGACGATGTGATCCAAGGTATCCCTTCCGCGGTCATCATAACCATATCCTGTGGTCCCACCGAGATCACTGGTTGCCATTCCACTCGTACTAAACGCGGATGCGACCCGCATCATATTGTCTGCCACAACAGCTTCAATGCGCTCCCATGCATTACGGCTCGTACGGAGCACATCAGGACGACGATCTCCTATCACTCTCATTCCACCTTCCTCAAGCGATCTTGGGTATGATACATCATCACCGGAGGAAATGAAATCAACCGATAGCTAGCCCCGTACAGCAAGGCTCAAATGTTTAGGGTATCTTTGATGATTCGCCCGTTGTACCGCCCCGCATGGATCGCGTCGTTTCCCATTGATAGGGGCCTTAGGCCGCGGCACAACGGGTCAAAAGTGCTAACCGCACAAAGGACAATGGCCACCACATGTTCCCGTGGCAAAGGAATTCCCCCGATCCTCCTGGATCCGCTGGGTCGCATGCGGTCAACGGGCTTCACCGTTATGTGAACTGATCCATTCGGCGATGGTGCACGTGTCATTAAAGATCCAAGAAGGGACATTTTGCCCCGAGGATCGGGGGAGATACGGCGTCCCCGCCAATTTGTACAGCAACACCTATTGCCACCGATGACCGGGCCCCTTATTTCACGGCTCATTAGCGTCGCATAAATCCTGACGGTCACCGAGGAAAATCCTCTCGAACCGTGCCTCTTCGCAGCAGCATCGACTCACGTTAGCGGCACGGCACACCAATACCGGACTCTCCTTTATGAACGTGGTCAATCTCCACACAAGTCATGAAATACGTTAGCCTATTTGTGGAAACATAAGCGCTGAGCGACACATTGTTATCCCATATACCTAAAAATTAGCGCTTTGACTTCTCGAAAGCCACGCCGAGTTAGAGCCGAAATTGGAATTACCGGAATGCCCCGAAACTGTTCTCGCAATTGACTGACCCCGTCCGCCGCTCCGGGTTTATCCACCTTATTCGCTAAAATGGCATAGGGTCCAAGCAGTTTAGCATACCGGGCAATTTCCTCATCAACCGGCCCAGGCGCTTCAATACTTTTATGTCCTAGACGCGACACATCCACGAGATGCAAAACCATATCAGCAGAGCTGATGCGAGCCAAGGTTGACGCCATGGCTTGACGTACATCCGCCACATGGTGAATCCCCTCGGAAATTCCCACCGTGTCGATGATGCTCAAATGCTTGGGATTTTTTCCATTGGGCAAGACAAGATCTACACGGCGCGGCAACAAGGTCTTATGTGCTGTATGAGAGACTAATTTTCTCTTGGCATCCTCTAAGGAAACCCGCCGAACCGATACGCGATCATCGCTGCTCATCACATCCAAACGGATCTCTCGCAGGCCCAAATAGGACGCGAAATTCAACACAAACAAAGACTTACCCACATTGGGCTTGCCGATGACCAATGCGTCCATCACAAGCCTCCTTCAATATCAGCCCATGTCAACGTCATTAAATCCTCGCGGGATGCCATGTCTAATCGACGCATCAAGCGCACGGCTTGCCGCCGAATTGCGCCTTCCATTAAATTTCTCACAAGGCGCGCATTGCCTGCATTCTTATGCCACCGTCCCTGGGTCTGTAGCAAATACTCGGCTAATTGACGGTCGGCTTCCGGAGTTAACTGGTATTGACGGGCGGACAACATCAGACGGGCAATGGCGACCAGCTCAATTGGCCCGTAGTCGGGAAAATGCAAATGAAGGGGAAAGCGTGAGAGTAAACCCGGATTCATCGAAAGAAACCACGCCATCTCTTCAGAGTATCCCGCAAGAATTAACACAAATTCACCCCGATGATCTTCCATAGCCTTGACGAGGGTATCGATCGCTTCTTTGCCAAAATCCTTTTCACCGCCTCGCGCCAAGGAATACGCTTCGTCGACAAACAAGACCCCTCCCAAGGCCCGCTTGACAACATCTCGTGTTTTCTGCGCGGTATGCCCAATATATTCCCCCACTAAGTCAGCACGCTCGACCTCTAACATATGGCCTTTGCTGAGCACTTCTAAGGCTTGAAACAATCGTCCTAGAATGCGGGCAACGGTCGTTTTTCCCGTGCCCGGAGCTCCTGAAAAGACCATATGCAACGCCTGCGGCTCGCTCGCTAACCCGACCTCGACCCTACGCTGCTGCACTTCGACATAAGCACGAATTTCGTGGACCATCTTTTTTACATCGTGAAGTCCCACTAAATCATCTAATTCTCGCAAAACTACTTCGACGCGCCGACGTCGCGATTCTTGACTGGGCACACGAACCGTTGTCCGGGAATCTCCTGTCCGGCTGTCCAATTTCTGGAGATGCTTTAACGCCCCTTCCGATGAAATACGGCCCGCCTCAAACCACGCCAGAACCTCTCGCGACGTCATCGGATCAGGGGAATAACCATGCTCATAGACTGGTTCGGGCATCTGCTTTCCCTCCGCCTCATATCGTCACACCCTTAACTATACGCACGCCCTTCCAAAATGCTGCCTGTCCGGCAAACAATCCGTAGGTCCTTTGCCGTTCTCTTAAGGAGCGCTGTGAGATTTTCTAAGACCAAGGGTATTAACGTGCCGTTCGCGGTATAATCGAGACAATGGCAGGAATCAAGGAGAGCGCAATGGGGCTAAACGCACAGAGGTATCACTTGGGTCAATGGGGACCTTCGGTATCAAGAATCGGATTGGGCTTAATGGGCATGTCCGGGATGTATGGCACGGCCAATCGCTCTGAAAGTCTCGCGACCATCCACGCCGCCATAGACGCGGGCATTAATTTGTTGGACACGGGTGACTTTTATGGCATGGGTCATAACGAATTTTTGCTCCGTGAAGCGTTACAAAACCGACGACGTGAAGACCTGATTATCAGTGTGAAATTCGGCGCTTTACGTGCGCCGTCGGGAGAATTTCTAGGATATGACAGCAGACCAGCCGCCATCAAAAACTTCTTGGCCTATTCTCTTCAACGTCTCGGGGTGGACTACATTGATATCTATCGGCCAGCCCGGCTCGACCCCTCAGTGCCCATTGAGGATACGGTAGGCGCTATCGCCGATATGGTCAAAGCCGGTTATGTCCGCTACATCGGTCTCTCCGAAGTTGGCGCTCACACCTTGCGCCGGGCCCAAACGGTCCATCCCATCGCCGATCTTCAAATTGAGTACTCGTTGATGTCACGGGGCATCGAATCCGAAATATTACCGACATGCCGTGAACTGGGCATCGGCATCACGGCCTATGGGGTCTTGTCACGCGGACTCCTAAGTGGAACATGGTCACCACAGGCATCGCACTCTGGAGACATTCGCAGCAGGATGCCACGTTTTCAAGAGGGCAATCTTGAAAAGAATCTCATATTAGTCGAAACACTTCGCCAGATGGCGAATGAAAAGGGCCTTACGGTCGCGCAATTAAGCATTGCCTGGGTGCTTTCCCGTGGTCACGATATTATTCCTCTCATAGGGGCTAGACGCCGCGACCAACTTGCCGACGCCTTGGCGGCACTAACGGTGGAGTTGAATCCAGATGAAGGGGCGAGAATCGAAGCGGCCATCCCCATGGGTACGGTAGCGGGAACTCGCTATGCCCCAGCTCAAATGGCCCAGCTCGATAGCGAACGGACTTCGTCGTAAGCTCTCCTTAAGGCTAAAGCTTGGCGCACGGGGAAGGATTGCGAAGAAGCGTGGGCGAATGTCTTGTGCTACTTGACTAAGCGGGAGACATTCGCCCTTAGGCGCCCCGTTATGCTTTAGACGCCCGCTCCTTCTCGCCCGTGGTCGGCGTCACACCTAACTGTCGGCATTGGAATGTCCAGATATCCGATTCTTCTTCAAGAGCTTGCTCGCGTGTTTTACCCACACCATGTCCTGCCTCCGGTGCGATGCGCAAATATATAGGATATCCTGAACCCGTCGCATCTTGGAGGCGCGCAGCCATCTTCCTGGCATGCAGCGGAGCCACCCGGTTATCGTGAGCCGATGTAAAAAGGAGGACAGCGGGGTATTTCGTATACGGCACCACATGATGATACGGCGAATACCGGTAAAGCCATTGCCATTGCTGATAAACCGCGGGATCCCCATACTCATCTTTCCATAGGGCTGCCACTAAAAACTGGTCGAAACGTACCATGTCCAATAAAGGAACGCCGATGATAGCCGAACGCATGAGCTCGGGATGCTGCGTCACTAGCGCCCCCGTCAGCAACCCACCATTGCTCCGCCCGGTAATGCCTAACATTGAGGCCGTGGTATAGCCGCGCTGAATCAAGTAACGCAAGACGGTGGTCATGTCGTCAAACACCGATTGCTTGCGCTCCCGCATTCCAGCTTGGTGCCACGCCTCTCCTCGCTCGCTGCCTCCCCGTAAGCCCGCCACCACATAAAGTCCGCCCGACTCCACCCACAACGCAATACCTGGCGAGTAAACCGGGGTATAGGCAATATTAAAGCCGCCATATCCGCCGACTATTGTTGGCACAGGGCCTGTCGACTGAGCCCGCTTTTTCGCCAAATAAATTGGAATGAACACACCATCTGGTCCTTCGACTTCCTCTGCCCAGACGTCCATCTCAAAGCGCCAAGGTCCGTCCACACCCCATGATTCGAGCGGCCCAAGCGGGCTGCGCATGCGAAATAATTGGGGAGGATGATCAAACGATGTCCAACCCAGCCATGCCTCCTGGCGGTTGGTGTCAATGGCCATTCCCATCACCGTACCGATTCCTTGATGGGGCAAGTCAATATCGTGCCCTTCACCTTCGGCACTCGTCCACTGCAGCACTAAGCGCGCACAGCGCCAGCGCAGCGTTAAAAATCCGCCCGCATACGGATAGCATTGCTCAATCGCCTCGTTCGGTTCTGCTGACCACAGCGTCTCCCATGCGTTTGATGCCGCGCGCCATGCCACCACGTCACTGGGTGAATTCGCAGACTGGTAAATACCCAAAAGCTCATTATGATCCCAAAACGGATCGATGTGTGCCTCTTGGCTGGCAAATATGGTCTTTATGGGATGAGTCGGTTGCGAGATATCGCACAGTGCCAGTTCATTCGCACTCCATCCTCTATGCGTGTCGATTAACAGCCACGGTGCTGTGGTCGCTAAAGAGAGCGTAAACGTTGCTTGCAGGTCGGCATCTTCATAGATGACGACATCTTCTAGGTAGGGGGTCCCCAACTGATGCCGATAGACTTTGGGTCCATAATGATCAGCCGTCCCATCCGCACGTAGAGGATAGCGCGTGTAATAAAAAGCATCAGCCCCTTCCCCCATTGCCACAGAGGTCCAGCGCGTGCCCGGAATCTCGTCGGATAAAAACGCGTGACGTTGCATGTCAAAAATTTTAAGGACGGTCCATTCATCCCCTTGGTGAGATACTCCATAAAACACATAGCGCCCATCGTTGGACAGCGTAAACCAGTCAATAGCTTCTGGCACGGCCGCGCAATTTGGTTCATAAACCACGAACACGTCTTGGGTTTTTAGGTCCATCACTTCAAGTCGGAATTGATTGGCGTGTGGGGGCCTGTGCAATACCGCCCATGTATCCCCGCGCACTTGGGGCATGCCGGGCGTGTCGACATCGCCCCACCTTTGGAGCTGGTCGTGAACGTGCGGCCAATAGGGGTCATTTCGCAAGGCGTGCCGTGTCCGTTCATGCTGAATCTTTTCAAACTCTTGAGTCATGGCGCCATCTTGTTCTAACGCGTAATACGGATCAAAAATGGGAAAGCCATGCATAAAAACATATGACATCAGTCCAGCGCTCCTTACGTCACATAATTAGACAACGACCTCGGCCTGCGGCACCGCCATTCCCCCGAAGTCTGGCTTGGCGCATCTCCTGGTCTTGGCCGATGAATAAGGCGCTTCGGGTTCTAGAGACACGCTACCACAATGGCACAATCCCCGCGAGGCATGAATAGATAGACCGGTTTCTCCCTTATAAAAAACGCATACTTCCTGGTCGTCTCTTTCATGCTAGGTGCAGAGGTGACGTTGATGCCATTGAGGAACCCCCGGATTCAGCCCCTATGGTTTTTTGCGCAAACATTTGTTATTGGCTTGGACTTATATATTGTCTCGCCCTTACTCCCCCAAATTATGAGACGCTACCACATTGGCGCATCTCATGCCAGTTTATTAGTCACGGTCTTTGCTTTAACGTATGCTATCGCTTCTCCCTTTTGGGGCTATTATGCCGACAGCCATCCCAGGCAATGGACAGCCCTATGGGCCTTAACCATCTTCATCGTGGGTGATGTCCTCACAGCGCTTGGTCCTCCCTATGTCCTTGTGTTGGCCAGCCGCGTTCTTGCTGCAGTAGGTGCCGCGGGCTTTACCCCTACCTTATATGCCTATATTGCCGACCATGTTCCTTACCGGTCACGGGCCAAGAGTATGGGCGTTGCCTCCGCTGGCTTTTCATCGGCCACGTTCCTAGGCATTCCCACGGGCCTCATCGTCGCGAACGCTTTAGGATGGACCGCTGCGTTTTGGCTAATCTTTGTACTGGCGTTATGCTCGCTCGTCATTACGCGTGAGCTGTGGATACGTTCACCAATCCCGCAACCCACTACTCCTCCATCTTGGACCTTACCGCGCCCTCTGTGGGGAAACGTTCTGATGACAGGCTTGGCGTTCGGCAGCTTTGGAACCGTCTATACCTATCTTCCCTTATATTTAGTGCAGACATGGCATATCACCAGACTGTCCTTAACTATTTTTATGATGGTCTTCGGCCTCGCCGGCCTCATCGGCACCTTATCATCGGGCCGTCTTGGTGACCGCTTCGGCAATTTGTTGGTCATCCGTTGGGGTATGTCTGCAGAAATCGCGACTTTGGTGATGTTACTCTTCACGTCTAATGTGGCCACCTTGTGGACTGCCTTATTGGCCTATTCCTTCGTCAGCTCTTATACCCCCTCTCTGAAAGCGCTTATTAGCCATAAAGGGGCCAAAGGATTGGCATTAGCTTGGAATAACTCGGCCATGTATCTCGGATTGTCCGTGGGTTCTGCGTTAGGCGGCTGGCTCTGGCATTGGCATATGAGCGCCGTCTATGGGGGCGCCATCATTCTATTAGCCGGAGGTTGGCTCAGCGCGACCTCCAAAGTTTGGGCATGATTTCCAAGAGCACGACATAAGATGAAACCGTAGGACAAGACTATCCCCATAGGAGGAATGCGCATGATAACGTCGACCCCCGGGTGGGCGCCCCGTCAACGGTCGAGCGTCTGGCCTGCACGTGTCGCTGTGGCATGTGGCACCTTGCTGTTGGGCAGTGCCGCGCATCAAACACCTGCGCCCAAAGTCGCGCCAGTCGGTATGAAAGCCCATTCACCTACGCTCATTGTCCCACGCCCCATTGCCTTACCGAAAAAACTTCGCAGGCCCTTGTCATCGCTGGCCCAGTCGCAAACGCGTGCCCACGTCTACCGGATCCGGTGGGGTGACTCTTTGTGGAGCATTGCCGAAAAGTTTCATGTTTCTGTTGCCACGCTGGAAGCTGCCAATCACTTACACAGTACAACCATTTACGCCGGGGATACATTGACGATTCCCACCCAGAGTCATACCGTAACCCCCGGAGACACTGTGGAATCCATTGCCCGTCGTTACCAAGTCCCTATTTTGAAAATTTGGCATGCAAATCACCTGACGTCTGACCAATTGACCAAGGGACAAGTCCTGAGTGTGCCGGCTGCGAAACCAGAAGCTCACCTCTATGATGCCGAGCCCGTGCAGCCTGCCGCCGCCATCTCCCCGTCGACGGTGCCTTTTACGCACGAGGATATCCGGTTATTGGCCCATTTAGTCCACGCCGAAGCCGGCAACCAACCTTTTTTAGGACAAGTCGCCGTGGCCGCAGTGGTTCTAAACCGGTTAAAAACCCCGGGGTTTCCCAAAACCATCCCCGAGGTGATTGAAGAACCCGGACAATTTGATTCGGTGAGTTCCGGAACTTTTTGGCAAAGTCCCGGAACCTTGGCCTATAAAGCCGTGATGGCAGCCCTGAACGGTGCCGATCCGACGGGCGGGGCGTTATTCTATTACAACCCCTCTTTGCCCTATGCCAGTTGGATGAATACGTTGCCGGTGACAGTAACTATTGGCAATCAAGTCTTTTGTCGTTGAACCGCCACGAGCTCTTGCGCGTGGGAAATAATCTGGGCCGCAACCCGTTCAAATCCGTAGAGAGACAGATCGAGCCAACGAGCAGCCTTTTCCGAACGAAACCATGTCAATTGACGTTTCGCATACTGCTTGGTATGCCGCGCAATAAATTCGTCCCGTTCCGCCGCGGTACTCCGGCCAAAAGCCCATTGCACCGTTTCTCGGTATCCGATAGCGGACAAGCTTTGCGCATGGGCCGGCACCCCCTGCGACAACAGACCTAAGACCTCTTCGGGCAAGCCCTGCGCAATCATCTGGTGCGTACGCTGTGTAATCCGTTGGTGCAAGTCAGCAATAGGGCGAGTCAACACCCAATAGTCGACACGGTAGGGACTTGGCTGTCCCTGCCGTTTTAATGGACGGCCAGTGGTCCACACGACCTCCAATGCCCTCGTAATTCGATTTTTGTCGTTGGCCGCGATTTTGTCATAGCTCACCGGATCTAATACCTTCAGTAAATCGCGAATTTTTTCCCATCCCTGCTCGTCTGCCAATTGCCGGATATGGCGCCGAATAGCTGCCGACAACGCCGGATCTTGGGGAGTAAAGATAAAGTCTTGAACCACGGCCCGAATCCACAGCCCCGTGCCGCCCACCATAATGGGCAAGTGGCCACGCGCCCAAATCTCATGAATGCGGGTTTTGGCGTACTGCTGATATTCGGCCACGGAAAACGTGGCCGACGCATCCACGAGGTCCAAGCCAAAATGCGGAATGCCGCGACGTTCCGCTAACGGAATTTTCGCGGTCCCGATATCCACCCCTTGAAAAATTTGCGCTGAATCACAGGAAATAATTTCGCCCTGCAGTGCCTCGGCGACGGCAAGGCTGACATCAGTTTTCCCCACCGATGTCGGTCCTGCCAAAATCACCAGCGGCGGCTTAACACGCCCGTTATCCCCGTCGTCCAAATCGGCGGTCAACCTCCTCCATACTTAAGTGCAGCGTCGTCGGCCGACCATGCGGACAGCCACGAGGGTCTTCCACCCGTGCCATGAGGTTCAATAGGGTTTGCATTTCTTCCAAGGTGAGGGGACGGTAGGCCTTAACCGCCGCCTTGCATGCGGCCATCGCATACTTCGCCTCTTGCGTCCAAAAGATCGGATGGCCCTGATGGGCATCTTGCTCGGTTAAGGATTCCAGGACGGTACGAATGATCCCCCCATTGTCACCATGCGGTGCTGTCAAGCCTTGCGGCAAAGCGCGAACTAATAAGGTTGTCCCTCCTACTTCCTCCACCTCAAATCCCATTTCTGCAAACAGCGCACGGTTCTCTTGCCATTTTGCCCATTCTGCTGGAAGACACGTATAGGTGTAGGGAATCAACAACGGCTGACTTACGAGAATGTCACGCCCTTTTTTGCGAAATTCCTCATAATACACCCGTTCGTGAGCGGCATGCTGGTCAATGAGATATAACCCCAAAGGACCCTGCGCAATGATGTATTTAGCCTGCCATTGAGCCAACGGGACCAAGGCTTGATATTCTTCATGCAAAATCGGGTCGGGCTCGGGAGCCTCATGACGGGGCCTATCCCATACCAACATTAACTGCTCGTTGGCATGGACCTCTTCGGAAGCCACAGGCACCTCCCAAGAACTGTTGACTCTCAAAGCCGACGACGAGGAATATCGGGTCAACACCTCCGTAACCGCACGGTAGAGGTATCCCGCAATCATCCGTTCGTGGTCAAGACGCACCTCGGCTTTGGTCGGATGGGCATTGGGATCGACCTCCGCGCCATCCACCGTCACCCACAGCCAAAAATAAGGATACCGTCGGTCGGGGACATTCGGACGAAATGCCTCTTCCACCGCATTGCGCAAAACCCAGTTAGTGACCCAGCGCCGATTGATAAAGAGACTTTGTCCCTGACGGGTGCCACGGTGCCGCCCCGCGGGACACACAAACCCCGTCACAGTCACTCCGTGCCCTGACCAAGATACTTCCAGCATGTCCGAGGCCACTTCACGGCCAAACAACTGCAAGACAGTCTCATCGATTCGGCCTTGGCCAGAGGTCTGCCATAACACGGTCTGCTCACTCGTGAGTTTGAATGCCACCTCAGGATAGCCAATCGCGTAATGCTGCAGCGTATTTTGAACCGCCCCGAGTTCCGCCGTTGGCGATTTTAAGGCCTTAAGTCGCGCTGGAATATTAAAAAATAAATCCTCGACCACAATCTCTGTGCCCTGGTCCATGGCACACGGCTGCGGCTCTAACGGTATGCCTCCTGTAATCTGAACTTGGTAGCCGTAGGCACTGCCGCGGGGACAAGAGGCCATACGCATCCGGCTGACGGCAGAAATGGCGGCTAAAGCTTCGCCGCGAAAGCCTAGGGTCGTTCCCTGCGCCAAATCCTCTAACCGTTCAATCTTAGAGGTGGCATGACGTTTAACACAAAGGACGAGGTCCTCGCGGTCCATGCCGTGCCCATCATCGCGCACCGCTAAAAATTGCCGTCCTCCCTCAGCTAAGGTCACATCAATATGCTGTGCCTCCGCATCTAAGGCATTCTCCACCAGTTCCTTCGCTACAGAAGCGGGACGCTCCACCACTTCCCCAGCCGCAATTTGGTCAGCGACTAGCGCGTCCAGAATATGTATCCGCCCCACCTTCTACTCCTTTCTGCCGCGCCCTCCGAATACGTTCGAGCCAGTCCGTAATCCACGCCCACGCTTCCCGCGGAGAAAGGTCATCGGGGTCTATAGCGGCGAGGGCCGTCAGTAATTCTTCTCCCATCGGGTCGGGTTGAAACCAGGTGACCTGCTGCAACGGTTCGGTCAATTCCCGACTATGTTCTTCCCATTGCGCCAACAAATGCCGCGCACGGGTCAAAAGCGTCTTCGGCAGTCCCGCAAGCTCCGCTACTTCTACCCCATAAGACCGCGACGCAGCGCCTGTGATAACACGGTGTGTAAACACAAGTTGACCGCTTAATGCGTCATGCGCCACTTCCACAGACAAATTGCTGACCCGCTCACGTGTCTCGGCTAGGCGCGTTAATTCGTGATAATGCGTCGCGAATAGTGTCAACGGGCTGGGTTCTGCGGATAGTCGTTCCGCCACGGCTTGCGCAATAGCCATCCCATCAAACGTCGACGTACCGCGACCCAATTCGTCTAAAATCACCAGACTGTCACGCTGACTCTGCCGTAAAATCCAAGCCATTTCTTCCATTTCCACCATAAACGTACTTTGTCCCCGGTATATATCGTCGTCGGCCCCGATACGTGTATAGAGGCCCGTAAACAATGGCAGCTGCATCTCCTTGCACGCCACGGGTGCCCCTATGTGGGCCAGGAGCACATTGAGAGCAACCGCGCGCATAAATGTTGACTTCCCGCCCATATTAGGCCCGGTGATTAACGCCAGCCGCAAGCTGTCAGGAAATTCCACATGAGTCGGCACAAAATGCTGCGTAAAGGTCTCTAATACCGGATGGCGCAATCCGTTCAACTTCAGATGACGATCTTGCGCATCGTCATTCCATTGCGGTAAGTAGTAATGACGCTGCACAGATACTTCAGCCAGAGCCGTCAAGGCATCCATCTCACCCAGCCACCGAGCTACGTCATTCAGTAAGGCGCTCGCCTCGCGGATCGTTGCCAGTACCTCGCTCGCTTTTTGGTATTCATAGGTCTTCAACTCCGTCTCCGCTTCCACAATCGTGCGCTCTAACTCCAACAAGCTATCGCTAGTAAATCGCTCAGCATTGGCCATGGTCTGGCGACGACGCCAATCATCTGGTACCTTATGGGCTTGCCCATGACTCACTTCCAAATAATACCCAAAGGTACGATGGTAGCCAACCTTGAGCGATTTAATCCCAGAGCGTTCTCGTTCCGACTGCTCTAGCTGGGCTAATGCCTCGCGTTGATGGCTTAACAAAGCCCGGTAGCGATCAATGCGGGCATCGGCACCCTCGCGAATGAGGCCGCCTTCGTCCCATTTCACAGGAGGGTCGTCATGCAAAATGGCCATGTGGGTGAGAATCTCACTTACGCCCCGCTCACCGGGTCTAGCCACTTCCCCTTGGAAGTCGCTTGGTAGTGGCTGGATTATTTGATACACGGCTTGTACTTGTTGCAAGCCCGTCCGAATAGCAATCAAGTCCTTAGGCGAAGCCAGCCCTAATGCAACGCGCGAAACGCGCTTGGCCAAATCCCCGATGGGCCGAATTTGTTGGCGTAGAGCATCGCGAATGAGCGGTTTGTCCATCCAACCCGCAATAGCGCGTTGACGTTTCTGAATACGGATTAAGGAGGCCAACGGACGTTCCAACCACGCCATCAGTTGACGTTTGCCCATGGGCGTACAAGTCTTGTCAAGCACGGACAACAGGCTAGGCCCATTGTCGCTGAACACGTTGAGCTGGCGGAGCGTACGAGCACTCACGGCCATGGTATCACCAGGCTTAATCCACGCAATGTAGCTAAGATGAATAGGGTCTTGGCGCTCTAACCGCGTAACATAGCGCCATAAAACGTAAACCGCGGCCTGAGCGGCTTCATGCTCAGCAAGCCCCCACCCACTTAGGGTCTGGGTCCCCAGCTTCGCAGCCAAGAAGGCTTCTTGTTCGCGGCGGTTAGGCACCAAAGCAAACCATGGAGCAGACTCGATTAAATGGCCGGATAAGGTGAGTGGTTCGGGCCAATTCGACAAATACTCCTGGGGTCTCCAATGCGCCCACTGTTCCGTGACCTGTTCCGCCGCCAAGCGCCCCATACGCTGTTCGCTTAGGTATATAGTACCTGTCGCGAGTTCCGCCACGGCCAAGGCCCATTC
This sequence comes from Sulfobacillus thermotolerans, assembly GCA_002951815.1. Classification (GTDB taxonomy): domain Bacteria; phylum Bacillota; class Sulfobacillia; order Sulfobacillales; family Sulfobacillaceae; genus Sulfobacillus; species Sulfobacillus thermotolerans. Next base: position 1,422,294 of record CP019454.1, on the reverse strand, counting down.
TTTCTTGGTGGCATAAATCACGGCAAGACGTGCAGGAGTTTGATCGTTTTCGCCAATGTACGTCCCCGGCGACACCACACGGATAATTTGGCGCTCAACCAATCCCTTAGCCTGCTTGGGATCTTCCGTCTGTTCCGCAATCGCCACGGTAAATCCGGCATCAATGAGGCGCTTAAGGTATTGATCCACCGCATGATAGGGCACCCCACACATCGGCGTGACTTTGTCGCGCGTAGTGAGTTGCACATCCAAAATCGGCGCCGCCACGGTGGCATCGTCACCAAACAACTCGTAAAAATCCCCCAGTCTAAAAAAGAGCAAGGCCTGAGGATGTTCTTTTTTCAATCGTTGATATTGTTCTTGCATAGGCGTGGTTTTCACGCGGTTCACCAGGCAAACCCCTCACTCTCACCATGGGCGGCTAACCATAATCCTTCAAGAAAACCCCGGGGATGAAACGTCACGTAATCCCATCCATAGACTGAAAACAGTTGCCGCACCAATTGCAATCCTTGGGGAAAAATTTGACGACGCAGGGCATCTAGCGTCGAAAGACGTTCCGGATACGCGGCCAATTCGGCTAATAACGCCTCAACCTGCGAGACGTAAATGACGTTCGTTCGCACCATCTGGGATAAGACTTGCGCCGTTCCCCCTATCAGCACCGGGTGCTGAATACGCCCCACGGCTGGCCATGTTACCGATTCTTGCCGCACGGCACCAACGGGAACGCTAAACGCCTCCGATGACGAGGCGAATTCCGTGCTGCCTCCCCCAATATCCACAATCCACTCCATCTGGGGGACGGCATCTTTGACGGCCATCCATGTCAATCGAGCTTCTTGCCAACCGCTCACCTCATGATAATCCCAACCCGCCTTTCTCACTAAAACCGCAAGATCCGGATGGCGCCGCATCGCTTCTCCCCCGGCCGCGATCATCACATGGCACTGTGTTTGGCGGGCGCTATCAGTAAAAGACGTGATCACTTCAGCTAATGCATCTTCTCGGTCGTCCGCAAACATATTAACCAACCGTTGTTGGCGCATGAGCACATGAGACAGATCTGTTGCAATTAACAAACTCGTACTCGTTGACCCGATCTTCATTGCGGCTACCCTTTGCATATTGTCACCCTTTAAAAAAATTGCTCAGACTACGCCAATGTGTCAGTATTATAACAAATTATCTTCGGAAGGCAGGTATAGGGTATGACTGGAAGTGAACGCCGGGCATGGCTTAAAGCCCATTTAAACGGTACCACGCCCATTGCGGGACATGAGCTGTCTCAGACATTAGGGGTCAGCCGTCAAGTGGTCGTGCAAGACATTGCCTTATTACGCGCGGAAGGACATCCCATCATCTCCACCCCGCGGGGGTATATGATTTGGGAAAAGCCTTCGGGCAGTATTCGGCAAGTGCTAGCAGTCAAACACTCTGATGACCCCCATATTGTTCGACAGGAGCTCCTCACCCTGGTTTCGCATCATGTCACGGTGCTTAATGTCATTGTCGCCCATCCCCTATACGGTGAGCTCGTAGGCAACTTGAATTTAACCTCGTCCGACGACGTGGACAATTTCCTACAAACGATGCAGTCACAAGGTGCCGCCCTGCTGTCTCAGTTAACGGATGGAGTCCACCTGCATACGGTCGAGGGCACGCCGGACAACATCGCCCGCGCCAAACACGCATTACAAACTATCCATATTTTATTGCAACCCAGTTGATGGAGCACGTTATGCCACACGCGTATTTTCTCGACACAGCACTCTATGAGCCCTTAATCCCTTCTGACGCGTGGATAATGGGGCGTGGTTGCCCGGATATCTCGGCTCCTTGGCCTCTTGAACAGCGGGGTCTATTTATAGAGGACGACCAGCAGATGTTTTGGATCAAAGACGACACATGGCGCCACGAGCCCATGACGAACTTGCCGCTCCTCGTGGAATGGCACCAACAGTCTGTCGCATTAATGGCTGAATCACACCTTCAATTTCCTGAAATCAGTCGGTATTTCGCTCATCATGGGGCCATGCTCTTCCTTGTCGTTGGGGAAGCTCCACGCGCTGATTACCGCAGCGGGTTGTGGCGAGAGGTCCAGCAAAATCAAGTCGTGGCGTTGACGTGGTGGCCGCACCCCGGTCTTCTTGTTCCCTGCGAAATGGACCCCACGACCACCGGATTTATTCCGGCCGTCTCTTCCCATGTCCAATGGGAATGGTCTCAGGTGTTCGAGGTTCGAGAACGCTATCCCCTGTGGCAACGGCGGCGCCCCGATCTCTACCGCACGCACTGGTGGATTGCCCCATGACAATCGGCCATCGGGTGAAAAACCTCTATCTCCGCGTACTCGCTGGCCACCTGCGCCGTACATTGCAACGTTCCTGGACGCCTTTAACAGCACCACGGCATGACTTCCCTCGACTAAAGGAGAGGCCTGTAGTGCGAATAGCCGCGGCTCAGTTTTCTTTAGATGCCGTGCCTGAACCGTCTTTGTGGCATAAGCGGCTTCATGCCATCTTTCAATCCGCGGCTCAAGCCAGAGCGGATATCCTCGTATTCCCGGAAGATATGTCACTGCCTCTGCTTGGCATCATTGCACGGTGGCTGCCCCGCTCCCCAGGTCCACCTGATCCAAGCCAAACAGCCTTGGCTCTTGCTACTCTCGCACCCATTGCCTATGACCATTGGCAGCGTGTGATGCAAGATATGGCACGCCATTTTGCGATTATTACGGTTGCGGGTTCAGGACTCACGGTCCGGAACCAGCGGCTAGTCAATCAGGCCCTAATCATCTCGGATCAAGGCCATATCATGGCCGAACAACCCAAAATGCACTTATTTGCTTTTGAACAGGATTGGGGAGTAACCGCCGGATCCCTCGTCAACCAAACCGCCAACTCCTGGTCCTTATACACGGTCGTATGCAATGATGCCACTTATTTCGAGACGTTTCGTATGCTACGACATCGGGGTGCTGATCTCATCGCCGTTCCTATCGCCGATCCCGAACCCCATTATTCCGAACATAAAGCGCGAAGAGGCACGTGGGCGCGCGTGCAAGAAACGCCTGTATGCGGGATTGTAGGCGCGGGCACAGGTTCCCTATTCGGCTTTACCTTAAGCGGTAAAGCTGGCATTTATCTACCAGCAGCTTTAACCCCTGACCACACTGGCATTGTTGCTGAATCTTCCTCGGCGTACGGAGAGGGCATTGTCATGGCCGATGTCGACTTAGACGCGTTGCACGAGTACCAGAAAAGTCAACCGAAACTTCCTAAGGGTCCCTGGCAGCATCCCTTTTAAGGTCTTTATACGCCGGGCAATGATGCCATGACATCGTGTTGTGTCTGCTCGCCTGCATTCCGAGCGAAAAGCAGATAAAAGATCGCCCGGCACGTGGACACCGGAGTTGTCTTCCGGCGTGTGGTATTATCATAATGTCTCAAAGACTCTCTTAAGTGTGTAAGGGGTCTAATGGGGGCGAGACATGAGTCTAATGCCCTTCACCGGCGCCTATTATGACGTTTTGCCGTGGCATACGCGCGGGGTTGTGGGGAACGAACAATGCCTAATTGACAACCACCAAGCCGCCTTCGGGAGAATCCCGACTTGCGGTTGGTAGGAAGAAAGGAACAGATGCGGTGGTGGCCCTTTTACATAGTGTTACCCATGGGATTCTTGCCTTAGGCATTATGGGTGTGTTTATTGGCATGTTTCTGGAAAGCGCATACATCCCGGTGCCTTCTGAGATTATCTTGCCGTATGCCGGATATCTGGTCTATCTCCACCGCGCCACCTTAACGGAAGCTATGCTGGCAGGTTTACTCGGAGGGCTCTTTGGAGCAGTTTTTGCCTACTGGATCGCGCGGTACGGGGGCAGGCCTTTGATAGAGAAATATGGCCGCTATGTCCTCATACACCAAAAACAAATAGAGCGTGCGGACCATTGGTTTCAGCGCCATGGTGATGGCGCCGTATTTTTTGGGCGGTTGCTCCCCGGCATCCGCACGTATATCTCGTTGCCAGCCGGTGTTGCGGAAATGCCAATAGGGCGATTCATCCTTTTTTCTTTGCTAGGGGCACTGCCTTGGACCATTTTATTTACCTATATTGGCTATATTTTAGGCAACCGTTGGCAAAATATCGGCCACTTAGCCCAATATTTTGGTGCCGTCGTCGTGGTGTTGTTTATCGCTTGGATTGCCATGTTGTGGAGGAATCGCGCCAAAACCAATCACTAACTTCCCACCAAATGAGCCACGGCACCATCCACAAAACTTCGAGGTCCATGTGCACTCGCATCGGCGCTAACGCTTCCACAATATTTTCTAAACCAACGGCCCCTAAGGTAATGGTGCGCAAGACCGTCAGTGCGCTGTGCCAGGGGCTCATCCAATTTTGCAGCGCAAACGGCAAGGCGAATCCGGCAACAAATCCTGTCACAACGGCCAATACCTGTCCCGAACCGATGACTAAGGCCCACAGGGTGCCAACGGCTTCGAGCGGTTCAACCCATAAATGGGACAAGGTATGGGAAATTCTTTGATGCCGTTGAATATCGGCTAAGGCTTTAAAAACTAAAATGCAACCGGCCGCAAACCACCAGCCGTGCAATGAGGCGGGGGCACGATCTCCTGTCGTTTGCCATAGCACCACAACCACGACCATGCCCAATCCCCAGAGCCAAAGAGTGGACAAAGTGTGGGACAAACGCCCCCGCTCAAAGAAGCCCGCTCCCCCCTGAAAGCCAACGAGCATACCCGCTCCCAATACCCAGAGGTCCTGTGTCAGGCTTGTTACCCCCTTGGAATCTTCGTCCAAAATCCGGGTGACTCAAATCCTAACCGCCATAACGCCACACCTGCTAAATGCCGAGATTGCGCTAATCGCACACGAGCTTGAGCCGATCGATTCCCCATGTAGTAAACAATATGCTTGACCCCTGCTCGCGTAGTATAGGTCAACACATTTTGAGAGTCCCAAGGATTATACCGAGACGTCACCCCATATTCGTGCTCAAGGGACGGTACACTCTCATCTGGCACCGTGGTGGCAGGACCTGCAGACCCGTTATCCACCCAGTCATACCCATACATGCCAATGGCTAAAATCAAGTGGTCCGCCGGGACGAGTTTAAGTGCTGCATCCATATTTTGTTTAACCCACTCCCACGGCGCCACCGGTCCCGGAGGGCCCCCGCTATAGTGATGGTCGTAAGTCATGATGACCAAGTAATTGGCTGACGCGCCCAGTTGCCGGTAGTCATAGGCGCCATTAATCGAAGACGGTACTCCTACGAGCGGAAACACGGAGACGGCCACAATTTTATGAATCGCATGGAGTTGTTTGCTGAGTTGAGCGATAAAGATGCTAAGATCTCCGCGACTCGATGCAGGAATCAGTTCGAAATCGATATTAACGCCATCTAAGTGATCCTGCTTAACCAACGCTACTATATTGTTGACGGCATTTGTACGCGCAGCAGCGCTGTATAAGACCTGCGCACTACCCTGCGCATTATTGAACAGCGGAACGACCTGCACGTGATGGGCATGAGCAAGACGCACCACACTTGGGGTATAGCCGATATCGGACACAGCGCCCGACGGATCGACGAGAAACCAACGGGGACTTACCGTACTCAACTGCGTCACATGGTGTTCAAAAGACGACTCCGACCCTGGGTGTCCACTTGTTGGGTTATAATTTTGATAGAAGCCAACGACCTGAAAGTTTTGCAACGCTGGGGCGGCCGATCGTGGCGCACGAATGCTGATCCATGCAATGAGGGCAATAACCACAGCGGCCACTCCCCCAACAATCCAGACTTTATATTCGCGCCACACCATAAGCCAGTCCCGGTTATTCATCGTACAGCCCTCTTTTAGGTTATTTGCCCATAGTATGGACAATCCCCATTACATCATGCGCCTGATCTACGGGCTCTTGACCAGGCGCCGGTGGCTTTTTAACAACGTCCGTAACTGCCGATTTTCTAGCTCCAATGAGTGAATTCGCCACTGCTTTTCACGCGCTTGCAATGTTAAGAGGTTCATGAGGACACGGCGGCTCGAACGCAGCCCTAACAACTTAGCATGCAGGCTTTGAATTTCTTCTTCCAACCGCGCAATTTCTTTTTGCGCATCGTGGTACATCAATTCCACCTCCTGAGCCTAGTATACCGAGGATAGTGGCAAATTATTCCTCAAGTGGCAAAGCGTGAGGATCACAAAGCGCCTAGGACGGTCCGTCCTAGGCGCTTTGGCAACCCACCACGTTTATTAACCCAAAGTATGTGCCAATTGCACAAACGTCCGCACCATGACTCCTGTAGCTCCACTCACAGCAGTCAGGGGGCCTTCTTTGGTCCACGCGGTCCCCGCAATGTCCAAATGGGCAAATGGTACGTCTCCCGCGAATTCACTGATAATCATCCCACCCGTGATAGTACCCGCATCGCGTCCTGGCGAATTTTTCATATCCGCTACTGCCGATTTATACAACGCCTTGTATTCCGGATAGATGGGCAATTGCCACACTCGTTCACCCGCCGCAGTTGCCGCTGTAATCACCTGGTTGGCTAAAGCCGTATCGGTCGCCACGAGCCCTGTCGCTTCATGGCCTAATACGACAATAACCGCCCCGGTTAAGGTGGACGTTTCGACGATCCAGTCGGGGTGGAGATGCGCGGCATAACTCACACCATCTGCCAACGCCACGCGCCCTTCCGCATCGGTGTTCGTAATTTCAATCGTTTTGCCATTAAATGCCCGCACCACATCACCCGGCTTATAGGCTGAGCCCGACGGCATATTTTGAGCGATTGCCATAATGCCAATCACATTAATCGCGGGTTTTGTATCCGCAATCGCACACATCGCGCCTAACACAGCACCTGCGCCCAACATGTCATACTTCATTTCTTCCATGTTAGCCGATGGTTTGAGACTAATGCCCCCCGAATCAAACGTTATGCCCTTTCCGACAAGCGCCAATGTTTTTTCGCCGTGCCCATGATAGCGCATCACGACGAGTCGAGGAGGATGCACACTACCTTGTCCCACGCCCAACAACGCACCCATGCCAAGTTCAGCTAAGCGCGCTTCATCCATGACCTCGACCTCAAAGCCATGCGCGTTCCCCGCCTTGACCGCCTCTTGCGCCAAGAGCTCAGGATATAATTTGTTCGACGGCATAAAACCTAGCTCACGGGTCAGGTTTTGGGCCTGTCCAAGGGATAAGCCGCGTTTAATGCCCAAAGCCGCCGCCTCGTCGTCCTGAATGCCCGCCAATACGAGGGCCGGAATTTGACGGTCGACAGGCTTTTGATGATATCCTTCAAAGCGCCAGCTTCCCAGTACCCATCCTTCGACAGCCGCCGTTACTGCGTCTAATGCGGCATAATCAGCCTCCGGTAGTTCGAATCCTACGGAGCGCACTTTTAAGCTTTCGCTGGTTTGCGCCGCTTGCCCCATAATCTTCCGTAACGCATGGACATCAAACTCCTTAGATGGGCCCATGCCGATAAAGAGAACGCGGTCAAGATCGGCATCCGTGCTCGTCACGATAAAGCGCTGTAGAAGCTTTCCTTCAAATTCTTGACGCGCCCATGCATCCGCTAACGCGCGGCGCAGACCTCCGGGGATATGTTCCGAAACTTGTCCAGCACTGTCCTGAAATACGCCCACAACCGTCAACTCAACGGTCCCAGGCTGAAGGCGACCTGTTATTGTCTTAATATCCATGGTTATCCCTTTCCTCCTTACGTGACCACTCGCGGGTAAAAAACTCCACATAATTCATCCCAAAAATGCGACGAATTGTATCGTCTGCCAGACCTCGCGCACTCATACGGTCTGCTAAGTGGGTCAGACGTGTCACATCCTCTAGTCCATCCACCGGATGTTCCACCCCGTCGAAATCTGATCCCAACCCTAAATGGTGATCATCGCCCACCAAGTCAAGATGCAGACAGGCATGGTCCACAACCCGTTCGACATCTTCTTGACCTCCTAAGAAATCGCGCACAAACGTCAATCCTTGAATGCCATTGGCTTTGGCCAATGCAATAATCTGCGCATCCGTCAAGTTGCGGCGATGGTCCGCCAATGTACGGCAGTTTGAATGCGAGGCGATGACCGGGCGCTCAGACGTCTCCAGGGCATCCCAAAACGCTGCATGGCTGAGATGAGAGACATCAAGTACGATCCCCACCCGGTTCATTTCTTGTACAATCCTGCGTCCTGCAACACTCAGGCCGCCGCCTCCCGGGTCTTCCCCCGCTCCATCCGCTAACGCATTGCGCTCGTTCCACGTCAAACTCATCAAGCGAAAACCTAGGCGGTGCATAATGCGCACCATACGAGGGTCGGTGCCAACCGCTTCGGCTCCTTCCATGGACATGACCACTCCGATTTTACCCGGCGATAGCGCTGCCAACAACGACCTGTCATCCACAACGGGCACGACCATACCGCCTGCCCCCAACACTTCTTGGTCAAATTGGTCAACAAACGACAGAAGTCGAGGTAAGGCCCGTTCCGGTTTATATTCGGGCTCCACCCAACACGAAAGGAATTGCAAGCGGTGGCCGCCTTCGACCATGCGGGGAAAATCCAGCTGCCCCTCGTGTGAGTGCTCGTACAAGTGCCGCTTTCCCTTTAGAGCGTCCAGCAAACTATCTGCATGCGTATCGACCACGGGTGTTTCTTCGCCATGCCATAACACGTATACTCCTCCTACTCCCGGTAGAATATCCTATGAAGAGACAGTGCCTTGCCATTGGTCGGATCGACATCCACCACTAAGCCGCCAAATTGACCGGGACCCGTCGCCGTCTCGAAGCGTACTGGCATTTGAGTCCGCATTTTTTGGATGACCAACTCAGATTTTACTCCAATTACCGAGTCACAAGGACCGGTCATCCCCAGATCAGTGATATAAGCGGTGCCTTTAGGCAAAATACGCTCATCCGCCGTCTGTACGTGGGTATGAGTACCCACCAACGCGCTCACCCGCCCGTCTAAATACCATCCCAAGGCAATCTTTTCGGACGTGGTCTCGGCATGAAAATCGACGAGAATGACCTTAACTTCAGAGGGCAAACTACTCAGCACATGATCAAGCCCTTGTAAAGGGTCATCATATTGGAACGGCATAAATGCCCGTCCCGCTACATTAATGACGGCCACCGGAATATCGTTGGTGGCCGTGACAACGTACCCATGACCCGGAGTGCCCGGAGGAAGGTTGAGCGGTCGTAAAAGAGCTGGGACATCATCGAGAAAATCAAAGACTTCTTTTTTATCAAAGATATGATTTCCCGATGTCAAGACATCAACCCCGGACCCGAGAAGGTCATCCATGATTTCGTGGGTAATCCCGTTACCCCCAGCCGCATTCTCGCCATTGGCCACAACCATATCAATAGCGTACTCTTCACGTAGACGGGGAAGAGCCTCTTTAAGCATACGGCGACCGGTTTTTCCCACGATGTCTCCCACTAACAAAACCTTCATAGCCGCCCGCCTTTCCTCCTTCAACCCACTTAGGTATTAAACACCACAACCCGTCCCTCGTCTCGCAACGCCACTAAATGTCCATGTGCGTCTTTTGTGAGGGCTTCAAGATTGGCCTGAATCGTTTCCTCCTGAAGCATTAATTCTTCTTCCAAGAGATCATGGGAATCCATTACCACGTCTTGTTCGAACCAATCATGAAGAATCTCGATCATCATGCCCACTTCCTCGACGGATACGGTCTCAATATCCCGTCGCAATTCAATAATCGTGGCAGTGTCCCACTCAAGACGATCCAGACTAATCTGCGATAAAGGCCGGCCCGTAACCCACCGGTAGGTTTGCAGCACATCTTGGAGCTGAAGTTGGAAGCGTTGCCATACGTCTTCCCCCAACGTCTTACGGACGATGAATGTCATATTAAGCGTCCGGTCATCAGGATTAAATTGGACGCTGTTGATCTCCGGATACCGCATCATAACCGTAATTAATGCCCCAAGCCCCCGTGTGCTACTCCCCCAACCTGATGATGATAGGTTCATTCCGCACCCTCCTTTTCCGGCCATCCCACATCTTCTTGATATCATATGCGATGCCATAGAAAACTCGCTTTATGGTCGCTTAGAGGACGGGAGGCTTCCACTGGTCAGTATTTTCTAGTGCTTTACCGGGATACAGCCGTTGAAATTTTGTCTCTAATTCCTCCCGCGATTCGGAGTGTGCAACATCAGCGACGCAGGCCTCTACAGGACACACATCAGCGCACTGTTGGGTCCCGTAAAACCCAAAGCACTCGGTACAGTGGTCCGGATCAATAATATAAATATCGACCCCTTCGCGAATGGCTTCATTGGGGCACTCCGGCTCGCAAGCACCACACGAAATACACTCATCAATAATCTTTAATGCCATACCTACGGCTCCTTTCTCATCCCCCTTGGTCGCCATGCCCTATTATCTTCCAGACAATAGACGTGGGAAAGCCCCGGCGGACAAGGTACCGTCCGTAGCGAATACGCTCGCGGTCATCCTTGATATCGTAACGCTCTTGCAGACCTTCAGCAATCTTTAACCAATCAATATTCTGCTGCCGTTCTTCCCATAAAGGCTCCCATACCTCTCGCGGCAGCTTTTTATCCTGAAGTTTTTGGACTACGAGTCTTGGCCCCATCGTACCATTGCGTAGACATTGTTCGATAAGTTGGGCGGCAACCCGCTTGTCATCGAGCCATCCTTTGGCCTCCAGTTGGTCCATGACCGAGTCCACCAAAGGTTCAGGAAAACCCGCCCGGAGAAGCCGGGCGGAGAGATCCTGTCGACTATAATCACGATACCCCAACCACCTTAGGGCTTGTAGGTAAGGATCTTTATTGGATGTCTTGGTCATCTTGAGCGCCTATGGTCACCAGTGACGAGGCCGCTTGAAAATGTTGGCGAATTTTTGTGTCTAATTCTTGCGCCAGCTCAGGATTTTTCTTGAGATAGTCCCGAGTATTCTCACGCCCTTGCCCCAGGCGCAAATCTCCGTAGGCATACCATGCACCGCTCTTTTGCACTAAATTAATCTCAACTGCCAAATCCAGGATACTTCCCTCACGGGAAACCCCTTCCCCATAGAGAATATCAAATTCGGCTTGCTTGAACGGGGGAGCCACCTTATTTTTCACAACCTTGACGCGCGTTCGATTGCCCACCACATCGGTTCCTTGCTTTAAGCTGTCGATACGGCGCACTTCAAGACGCAAGGAAGAGTAGAACTTCAGAGCTCGCCCTCCAGGGGTTGTCTCCGGATTTCCAAACATCACACCAATTTTTTCTCGAAGTTGGTTAATAAAGACTGTGACCGTATTCGATTTCGAAATCGACGCCGTCAACTTACGCAAGGCTTGGGACATCAGGCGTGCTTGCAACCCAACATGGGAATCACCCATTTCGCCCTCGATTTCAGCGCGTGGCACAAGGGCTGCCACCGAGTCCACGACCACAATATCAACCGCCCCGGACCGAACCAACGCTTCCGCAATTTCTAACGCTTGTTCACCGGTATCCGGTTGGGAAATCAGCAAGTCATTGAGGTTAACCCCTAACTTACTGGTATACAAGGGATCCAACGCATGCTCTACATCAATAAACGCTGCCACACCGCCAGCTTTTTGCGCCTCGGCAATCGTATGCAGTGCGATGGTGGTCTTTCCTGAGGATTCTTGACCATAAATCTCCACGACACGTCCACGTGGTAAACCTCCAACGCCGATAGCAATGTCCAAGGGAAGACAGCCCGTTGAGATCACCCCTATAGCAGATTGACTGGAGGCTTCCCCAAGCCGCATAATCGAGCCCTTACCGAACTGCTTTTCTATTTGGGCGAGCGCCAAGTCCAGCGCTTTTTCTCTGTCCATCGCCATAGTTTCTTCTCCCTCCAACTTCTTCCACTGGACATTATTCGCTAAACGGCATTAAAACTCCTCTATGAATTCTAACGAGGTCGTGCAGGTTCCATATTGACCGATTTGCCACGAATCACAATGGACGACATCGCCTGCAAAACTTTAGCTGCGGCATCCTTCGGCATCTCCACAAACGTAAACCGGTCGTAAATATCAATCAACCCGATGACGCCACCGGAAATATGCGCACCTTCCGCTAAGCCCCGCACAATATCAGCCGGAGAGACGCGGTCCATCCGCCCGAGGTTTAAGAACAGCCGAACCATTCCGGGCTCTGCGCCCGTTTCCCCGAACTCTCCTTCTGGCGCTTGATCATGCCCCTTATCCAGCATTAAGCGCAAAGCAGCAGCGGCAATATCAACACTGTCATACGACTGTGCGAGTTCCATCACAATCTCTTGATAAGCCGGCAACACACCATGCTCGATTTCATCGGCCAAGCGGTTTTTCAATGCTTCCCGCTGTTTCTCTGCAACATCCTCCTGGGTAGGTAAGGGCCGCCGTTGTAAACGAACATGCAACAACTTTTCCATTTGCCGCAGTTGGCGAAATTCCTTGGGCAACACGAGAGTAATTGCCGTGCCGCTCTTGCCGGCTCGTCCCGTCCGTCCAATACGGTGGACATAAGTCTCTGTGTCTTGCGACAAGTCATAGTTGATAACGTGCGTCACGTTGTCAATGTCCAATCCTCGCGCCGCGACATCGGTAGCGACCAGAATTTCACTAACTCCCTCTTTAAAGCGTTTCAACACCCGGTTCCGTTGCACTTGATTCAAGTCCCCGTGGATGGCTTCGGCAGAATAACCTCGCGCTTGCAAGCCCTCGGCCAATTCATCGACGCGTTTTTTCGTGCGGCAGAAGATAATGGTGCGCTCAGCGCCCTCCATGTCCAAAATCCTGGACAACCCATCTAATTTTTCATGTTCTCGCACTTCGTAATAGACTTGTTCAATCTTGGGCACCGTCAAACGCTCGGGGCTAATCGATACGTGTTCAGGATGGCGCAGATACTTCCGAGCCAACCGGGAAATGGCATCAGGCACGGTCGCTGAAAATAGCATCGTCTGGCGCTCGGTGGGTACATTCTGCAAAATGAACTCGACGTCTTCGATGAAGCCCATGTCAAGCATTTCGTCGGCTTCATCCAAAACCACGACCTTAACGTTATCAAGCTTTAATGTCCCTCGGCGAATATGGTCCATGACACGACCAGGTGTTCCAATCACAACCTGTGCGCCGTGTTCTAGCGCTCGAATCTGACGGTCATAGGACTGCCCTCCATAAATCGGAACCACTTTCACGCCCGCATGGCGGCCGATTTTGGTGATTTCTTCTGATACCTGAATGGCTAATTCCCGCGTGGGGGCCATCACCAAGGCCTGCACTTTTTTGCTGCGATGGTCCAACAACTCGACAATCGGAACACCAAATGCAGCTGTCTTCCCGGTTCCCGTTTGAGCCTGTCCAATAATATCGTGCCCTTGCAAAATCAAGGGAATGGTTTTAACCTGAATGGGTGATGGTTCTTCAAAGCCCATGTCTTCTAAAGCTTTAAGTACTGGGCTGGTCAACCCCATACTTTTAAACGATTCAAGTTTTACTGTTTCCTCTTCCATCGAAAGCTCCTTCATCATATGTTTTAACGTCCTCTCCATCCCACACCCGATACGTTAACCCGGTAATTCGAGTAGGTCCCACAATTGCGTCAACGCCATCTCTACCGCGGCCTCTCGTACTCCTTGCCGGTCAACGTGAATAATGCGTTTGCGAACCACCGTTTGGCCTTTATGGCTTACCGCCGTATAAAACGTCCCTACAGGATTTTCGGCGTCTCCACCCCCGGGACCTGCATACCCTGTCGTACTCAGACCCCAATCCGTGTGAAACCGTTGGCAAACAGCCTCTGCCATCGCCTGCGCGCATTCAGCACTAACCGCCCCAAACTCTTCCAGTACATGTCCCGGCACTCCAGACAGCTGCTTGACATGATCAGTATACGCAACAGTCCCTCCTGACACACAGAGCGATGCGCCCGGCACTTCAATAAGACGCGCGGCTAAAAGCCCACCGGTGAGGGATTCCATCATGCTACAGGTCTCATGCCGTTTTTGCAGGGTCTCGACAATGACTTGGGCACGATTCACCCCTTGAACATGATACAACGGTGCTTGAACCTGACCCTTTACCCACGCTAGAGCCCGTTGCGCTAAAACGGTCCCGTGCTCGGAAAATGCGGTAGTCTCGACCCGAATGTCCACTTGCCCAGGCTTCGCATAGATTCCCATTTTAGGATGTTGGCCGGCCAAAAGCGGTTCAATCCAGTGTGCGAGTGTCGCTTCGCCGATATCGAAGCATGAAAGACTTTGACGCATGACCGTTCGGCTACCTTGCATACGGCGCAACCACGGCAATAAATACTGCTCAACAATGGCTTCCATTTCTCGTGGTGGCCCGGGCAACAAAACCAGCGTTTGCCCCTCTAATTCAATCAGTTCACCCGGAGCCTGGCCCTTGGGATTTTGCCAGATGACCGCTCCCGACACGACTGACGCTTGTTTCTTAATTGATTCTTCCCAACCTGAGTTCCGTCCATGATGTTCCGAAATGTATTGGTGTGTCTCGGAATCCACAGTCACCGGCCGCTGATATAACTGAGCCACCGCTTCCTTAGTCACGTCATCTGCCGTAGGACCCAAACCACCCGTCACAACCACCAGGTCACAGTCCTGGCGCAAATAGCGAAGGGCTTGGATAATGGTGCGCACACTATCCCCTACCACAGTTTGGGCGTGAATATGTATCCCGACCGATAATAATTGTTGCGCAAGCCACACGGCATTGGAATTCATGACTTCGCCGGTCAACACTTCATCGCCTACCGCCACGAGGCCGGCAAGTTTGAACACTCCTGTCCCTCCGTACTATCAGGTATTTTGATCATGCCATATTTGGGACAGAATTACAACCACCTGCACACCCCCCAGCCCTGCAGGGTGTGCAGGCATGCCATAAATTTACGCGATATAAGCCCGTACGGCCTCGCCGGGAAGAGTTTCGTGCTCCAATAACGCATTGGCCAGCGTCCACAACTCCGCTTCATGGCTCGTAATCAATTCGTCGACGACGGTTTGTTGCTCCGCTATAATATCTCGGATCGTCTTGTACAACGTCTCTGGCGACAACGCTTCTTCTTGAACCACACCGAGCGGAGATAACCCCGACAACACCATTTGGCGTGCAATATCCCATGCTTTTTCAAAATCGTTGGCCGCTCCTGTACTTTGTTCCCCTAACAAGATGCGCTCGGCCGTTGAACCCCCTAATAGAACGCAAATATCCGCTTTGAGTTCCGAGATAGTTTGCAACAGCCGATCATCTTCGGGAGCATGCCGCACAAAACCTAGCGCCATTCCCCGCGCGGCAATCGTAATTGACGACACGGAGCCCGGGGATACTAATTCCCCCACAATGGCATGACCTCCTTCGTGAACCGCTACTCTTTTCAGGTCTTCACGGCGCAAGTTGCGGTCGATTTTTTCCCCTAACATCACTTTATCGACGGCTTGACGGAGGTGCCTTGTTGTTATGACATCGGTCTCTTCTCGCATCGCCAGGATGGCTGCTTCATTACAAACACTTTCTAAATGTGCCCCCGAAAATCCGAAGGTTTCCCGAGCAATGCTATCCAAATCCACGTCCGGTGCAAGCGGTTTATTACGCGTGTGCAATTGCAAAATGCTTAGCCGTCCTTCGCGATCTGGTAAATCTACCCGCACCATGCGATCAAAGCGGCCCGGGCGCATCAGAGCATTGTCGAGCAAATCCGCGCGGTTAGTGGCGGCCATCACTAAAATCCGCACATCGTCCTCATGAATCTGCATGCCATCCATTTCGACCAGCAGTTGGTTAAGGGTTTGGTCATACTCCAAATGAGATTGGTTGCTGCCGCGTTTCCCGGCCATCACTTCAATTTCATCAATAAAGATGATAGCACTAGACTTTTTTTCTTTACGGGCCAAAGTGCGTGCGTCTTGAAACAACTGACGTACCCGCTGCGCACCCACACCCGCATACATTTCGACAAACTCCGAACCTGACGCAGCCAAAAAGACGGATTCCGTATATTGAGCAGCGGCCTTGGCCAATAAGGTTTTCCCCGTGCCAGGGGGGCCGGTTAAGAGAATCCCTTTTAACGGCCGTATTCCGAGTTTACTAATCACTTCGGGCTTTAAAATAAATTCCAAGGCTTCCTTGAGTTCGCTTTTAGCCATATGCTGGCCGCCTATATCTTGAAACGTCGTATTGACTTGGCTTAGCACGATTTTTCGTGCGCTTTTATTACTTAAGCGACTCAAAATACCCGAAAAGTAGAGTGCGGAACCCAAAGCAATAAGTAAAACGAGCGGCCAAATATCAATGCCATCAAGACCTAAGAAAACAATTACGGCTAGACCAATCCCCACAGCCACTTCTCGTTTCATCATCCTTGGCCCCCTAATCGTAACGGCATGACAATGTCTTCCCAATATTGCGGGGCCCTCAAGGTGACAAAAATGTGACGACTACTGATTTGTACGGTCGCCGCGAAATGGTCATGTTTAGCCACCTGCTGGATGGATGCATTCATCGCGACATATTGTCCCGTGGCTTCACCTTGGGCAATTATGAGGCGAAGAGTATTGAGTGATTGAAGCATAGCAGGACTCGGATGCGATACAATCGTAATGGCCGTCGGTACATGGCCAGTCACCAGACGATTTTGCGCCTCAATCCCTTGATAGACATTCATCAAGTTAGCGCGCCGGGAAGCAAAAACGGTGACCGCTCCTTGGGGAGACACTTCTACCTTCTTGACACCCGTAACGCTTTGCATGGCGTGCAACAAGGGCGAGCGGATTGCTGACCGCATATAAATCCATTGAACGCCGCGCAACAATCCTAATACCAATGCAAAGACAACAAATACCAAAAAAACTTGCCGAACCGTAAACTTCATCAATGGTTCTCGCCCTCCTTCAACCACCATGTCACGAATCATTTCGCAATCAATGGGGAGTATATCATAGCGAGAACAATTGAGCGCAGGCAATGCTTGTCTAGACGGGGAAAGCCCGCCACATCAGGAAAAGCCAAGAAAGTTTATCTTTCCAAAAAACTCACGCGCGTGGCCAATACCGATAAAAGTATTCAATACCACTCCAGATGGTGAGCGTTAACGCGACTACCCAAAACACAATTGGGACCATCCCTGTCAATACCGCCGAAGCACCTAAAGCAAAAAGCTGCCCTGTCGTCTTCCACTTCGCAACGGCACTGGCGCCCATCGTCGTTCCAGCGGGAAGAATCGACCGCAATCCCGTTATCGCAAATTCACGCAACAATAAAATCAACACGATCCAAACAGAAAGCCGATTTGACGCAATTAGCGCCAAACCGGAACCTAGCACAAGAATTTTATCCGCCAAAGGGTCCATATAAGCCCCAAAATGCGTTGTTTTTGATGCATGCCGTGCAAGACGTCCATCAACAAAATCTGTCATACCCGCAATAATAAACACCACCAAGCCGATCCAATGCCACTTAGGAGCGTGAGCTAACCATAGAGCCACCACAACCGGCGTGAGAATAATCCTCGACAATGTGACTTGGTCGGCTACATTCACATTAGCGCCTCCGCCAACAGGTCGTATTCGCGTGTTCCAGAGATCTTGACGGGAATAATCTGCCCGGGGCTAAAACGTCCTTTTACGTACGTCACCCCATCAATGCCGGGTGCATCAGTAGCCCCGCGCCCCACACTAACAGTATCACCCATATCTTCAATCAATACTGGCATCACATGACCAATGTGGCGTCCCCGTACCGATCCCACTAATTTGCGTTGCACCAGCATCGCCTCGCGGCGCCGACGCTGCTTTACCGCTTCGGACACCGGATCTCCCAATTTTTCCGCCCTTGTACCCTCTTCATGTGAATACGTGAAAATGCCGACGTGGTCAAAGCGCATTTCCTCTATAAAGTTCAGCAAGGTTTGGAAATGGTCATCGGTTTCACCCGGAAACCCGACGATAAACGTTGTACGTAAGGTGATATCAGGTATAGCGTCCCGAATCATCCCTAGGACCCGATCTGTTTTATCCCGCCGAAATGGCCGACCCATTTTTTGCAGAAGTTCAGGATGGGCGTGTTGGAGAGGCATATCTAAATACGGGGCCACAACGGGTAAATCGCGCATCGCACGCACAAGATCGGGAGTAATCTGCGTGGGATAACTATACATAATACGAACAAAAACCAAATCCGGGATCTCTTGTAAGGCATACAACAGCCGTGGCAGCTCCGGATGTCCGTAGAGATCATGGCCCCAAATAGTGGAATCTTGGGCAATTAAAATCAATTCGCGTACCCCTTGCGCTACCAATCGTTTGGCTTCTGCCACAATATCTTGCAGAGGTCGGCTGCGGTATCCTCCCCGCATTTGGGGGATAGCGCAAAAGGCACAACTGTGGTCACAGCCTTCGGCAATTTTTAAGTAGGCCGTATAATTGGGTGTTGTTAATTTGCGTGGAGCTGCTAATCCACTTACCGGCATTTCTCCCCAAAAACTTGGGCGCGTACCGTTTAACGCCCCTTCCACGGCTTCCACAATGCGGTGAAACTCGCCTGTTCCTACCATGGCATCGACTTCAGGCAAATCATCCCATAAGGTTTGCTGATATCTTTGCGAGAGACATCCAGCCATGACTAATGCCTTGAGTTGGCCAGTTTCCCGGTAATGATTCATCTCAAGAATCGTATCAATCGATTCTTGCTTGGCTGAGTTGATAAAGCCGCACGTATTCACAATCAACACTTCGGCATCATCGGCTTCCGGCGTTAACTGGTACCCTGCTTGTTCAAGAAGACCGAGCATCACTTCCGAGTCTACTCGGTTTTTGGGGCAGCCTAGAGAGACCATCCCCACTTTCGTCGCCAAAACAATCACCTCGGACGTATCATAGCCCAGCGAGGCGGGAAAATAAAGAGGCAAACCATGTGCTTTGGATTCTACATGTCTGCAGTCAGTCACTGTCATTGCGAAACGGAGGCGAAGTTTTGCGTATCCATACATTAAAATACCGGGTTACGCGGGCCTTTATGGCCTTGCTCATTCTCATCGGGTTGGTTGCAGCCAGTTTTTGGACATCAAAACAGGCTACCATATTTGCGCAGACATCCCCGCTACCCGCGGCGGATCGTTATTCATTGCGTGATGTCGAGACCACCCAGAAGGTTGCTGCTTTGACGTTTGATATTTCTTGGGGCACAGTGATGCCTCCAAAAGTTTTGTCCATCATCTCCCGAGATCATGTACCTGTGACTATCTTTGTGTCAGGCCCATGGGCCTCGCAACACCCGGACATCGTGAAAGCCTATGCGGCCGCTGGCGCTGAAGTCGAGTCACACGGATGGGCTCATGTTAACTACTCAGGCCTATCCAATGCCGGTATTGCCGAAAATTTAATGAAAGCCAATGCTGCGATCGAAAAAATCACCGGCAAACGCGCCACGTTTGTAAGGCCCCCGAATGGCGATTTCAATAGCCGTACCATTATGGCTTCCCGCGCGGTGGGTTATACCACGGTCACATGGGGAACAGACTCCCTCGACTGGATGAATCCGGGCGTTCCCACCATTATTCGCCGGGTTACGACCCGCATTCATCCGGGAGACATCATTCTCATGCACGCTTCGGACACATGTAAGCAAACCGACATTGCCTTGCCGACCATCTTGCAGGATTTGAAAGCCAAAGGCTACAAATTGGTGACTTTGAAACAATTGTTGACCTACGGCAAGCCTATTTACCGCGGATAATCCACCACCGATGGTGGTGAACAGCCGCCGCATCACTTTGCATCGTCTGCACTGAAGTAACCACCGCTGGCTGGCCAGGGGTGGTTACTGTTATAAAGCCGCTGGCTTGATGCCGTGCAACTGGCGCTTTAAGAACTTTTAAGGTCGCGTTGATGTGATAGGTCTCTTGATTCGGTAGACTCAACCACACGGAATGCATAGCTTCCACTGGCACCATCGGTTGTTGTCCGCCTTGAACCGGCACCTGTGCCAACACCTCGCCAGGATGCACGACTTCCACAGTGGACCAATGCTCAAACCCCCACGCCAACAAATTGCGGGCATCGCTATAACGATCTTGGCTATGTAGAACCACGGCAATCAATTCATCGCCATTACGCTGCGCAGACGCCACTAAGCACTTGCCGGCAGCGTCTGTGGTCCCAGTCTTAATGCCCGTTGCTCCCGGGAACGTGTAAAGCAATTGATTGGTGTTATGAATTTCTCTACGCTGATGATGACGCAGTTCTGTAACAACGGCTTCTTTATTGGCCACAATTTGGCGAAATAATGGCACCGTCATAGCATAACGCGCAATCAATGCCAAATCATAGGCACTAGAAAAGTGACCCGGCTTGGTCAGCCCATTCGGGTTTTCAAACTGGGTGTTAAACGCTCCGAGTTCTTGGGCCTTTACGTTCATCTTTGCAACAAAACGGCTGACGCTGCCGGCATCCGCTTCCGCAAGGGCGACGGAGGCATCATTTCCTGAACGCATCAATAAACCATGCAGCAAATCGTACACGGTGTACTGTTGCCCGGTAGCAATGTGCATACGTGACCCCACCGTGGATGCTGCATGCGAAGAAATTGTCACTACGCGTGAGAGGTGGCCGTGTTGGATGACCAACAGCGCCGTCATCATTTTGGTCACGCTTGCCGGATCCATCTGCTTGAAAGCATTTTTTTCATAGAGAATGGCGCCGGTCTTAGCGTCCATCAAAATTGCAGCACGAGACGTCAGGTGTGGTCCTTGCTGTGAAGCCACGACTTTTCTGCTCACGAATCCTTTAGTGTGTGAAGCGGCTGGCACCGTGATAAGGCCAGCCGCAAGCAAACACGATAGCGTTTTTCCCATTGTTCTCCCTCACTGTCACGTTTTTCTTAGTGTGACCAGCGCCGGGAAAACTATGACCCTTGGAAAGACAGATTCAAGACATCATTGGCCGTAGGAAGTGCAAATGCCTGTCCGTTTATCATCATCGTCAGCGCATGGCTGCCCAACGTCAGCGAGATATCGTGAGACCCTGAAAATTGAGCGGATTGCCCAGCATAATAGAGTTTACTCATGGCAGGACCTCCATCGACCGACGCCGATACCCAGCACGTCCCAGTAAAAGACAAAGCAATCGTTACTGGCGACGTGCTGACAGCATATTGGGCATAATATGAATGGCCGCTTTGGCTCGCACTTTGTTGCGTAATCTTAACGCCCGTGGGAGAGGCGAGCTGGGGATGAGATCGTGCCTTATGGCTTTTAGCTGGGCCCTTAACAGAAGTCTGTAATTTGGGCGGACTTTTCTCCGCCAAAGGACTCGTCACCGATCCCGAATAATGTTGCAGCAACCATAACCCGCCAATGAATAGCACCACTAAAACACCGACCACCCAAATCATCAACCGGGGGTTGGAATACTCGGGCATGTCTTTTTCGCCGTCTTGACGGCGAATGCGCGAGGGGGAAGACCTATGCGTCGCCCGCGGTGAGGCATGGGCATAAAGACCCGTACGTCCAATAGGTTCCATTGGAGACAATACCGGATGATCTAACGGCTGTCCCAGGGCTTTGCGGCGCTGCTCTACCAAGGCATCACCATCGAGTTCTAAATACCGCGCATAGTTCCGAAGAAAGCCTTGTCCATAAACTTCTCCAGGCAAGTCCTCCCACCGATTCTGCTCCAAAGCCAGCAAGTATTCGCGCCGGATGTGCAAAGCTTCACTGACTTGGTCAACCGAGAGACGCCGGCGAATGCGGGCCTGATTGAGCGCTTGGCCCATATTCTCTGGACCGTTATTCGTTGACGTATCCATTGCGCATCCTCCTCATGACATTATGGCCAGACCCGGTTCAATGTGCGTGCAAAAGGAATGGTTTCGCGCACATGGTCCAACTTGCAGATCCATGCCACCATTCTTTCCAACCCCATCCCAAATCCACTGTGAGGCACCGAGCCGTATCGTCGCAAGTCAATGTACCAAGCATAAACCGCAGGATCGAGATGATGTTGCTCCATACGCTCCAACAGCAAATCCAGGTCATGAATGCGTTCACTACCGCCAATGATTTCTCCATAACCCTCTGGCGCCAACATATCGGCGGCTAGAGCCACCTCCGGTCTGTGCGGATCCGGTTGCATGTAGAACGCCTTTAATGCTGTCGGAAAATGCGTGACAAAAACCGGCCGATCAAACATCTCGGCTAAAGCGGTTTCGTGGGGAGCTCCCATATCATCACCCCATGCGAGCGGCATCCCCACACTCTTGAGACGTTCCAAGGCCTCGTCATAAGTAATACGCGGGAACGGTGGAATGACTTTTTCCAAGCGGGAAATGTCCCGCTCAATCGTTTGCAATTCCACCCGACAAGTGGCCAAAACATGTTGCACAATATGGCTCACCAGTCGCTCCTGCCAGACCAAGTTCTCTTCGAACTGACAGAATGCCATTTCCGGCTCGACCATCCAAAACTCATTGAGATGGCGACGCGTTTTGGACTTTTCCGCTCTAAACGTTGGGCCAAAAGAATAAACACGGCCCAACGCCATCGCCAACGCCTCCATGTACAGCTGTCCTGATTGCGACAAAAAGGCGGTGTCATCGAAATAATCAATGGGAAAGAGCGTCGTACTGCCTTCGGCGGCTGCTGGAGTAATAATCGGCGGATCCGCCACCACAAATCCTTCGTTGTCAAGGAAATTGCGCGTCGCATGAATCACCGCCGCACGAATCCGCAAAATAGCGGCTTGCCTAGGTGAACGAATCCACAAATGGCGATGATCCATCAAGAAGTCCACCCCGTGCTCCTTAGGAGCCACCGGATATCCCTCGCTTATACCTAATATCTCAACCCGGTCCGCTTCCACTTCAACACCGATGGGAGCCCTTTTATCCTCATGCACTCTCCCATGGACGCGCACGGCCGTTTCTTGGGTAAGGGCGTCCCATTGTGCGGCACCGTGTAATTCGGCTTGCGGATTTTTGACGACACACTGCATGACACCCGTACCGTCTCGTATAACAATGAAATGAATTTTTCCCGACGAACGATAGTGGGTTACCCAACCTTGCAGAATCACGTCTTGGCCTATATGTTTAGTTGCCTCATTAATGCGTACGATTTCCATAACCCGTTACTGCCCTCCACCATCCATATTGCGAAAGATCACGAGGCGTTGCACTTGGTTCGTGCCTTCGTAAATTTGGGTAATTTTCGCGTCGCGCATCATCCGTTCGACGGGATAGTCCCTAATATATCCATAGCCGCCGAAGAGCTGAACCGCATCCGTCGTCACTTTCATCGCGGTGTCTGAGCACATTAACTTGGCCATTGCCGAAAATCTCGTCACTTCGGCACTAGACTTACTGTCAAAGCCTGCCGACTCGACGATTTCCGCGGCGCGATAAAGCAATTGCCGACTCGCTTCAATCTGCGTTTGCATGTCTGCCACCATAAACTGTAGACCCTCAAACTGATTTAATGTCTGGCCAAATTGCCGACGCTCCGCCAGATGTTGTACCGTCACATCCAACGCCCCTTGCGCAATACCCAAAGCCTGAGCCGCAATCCCCGGACGCGTGCGGTCTAGCGTACGCATTGCAATCTTAAATCCATCACCTTCAGCACCTAGACGAGCTGATTCATCGACTACAACATCGTCAAACAATAACTGGGCCGTCTGCGAGCCACGAATTCCCATTTTCTTTTCAATGCGTCCGACAGACACCCCAGGCTGGTCAAGGGTCACGACAAAAGCCGAGATCCCGCGTGTCCCCGCCGATGGATTCGTAGAGGCAAACACCACCATGGTCTTCGCCAATCCCCCATTGGTGATAAACACTTTAGACCCAGTAATGCGATATTGATGCCCCTCTTTGATAGCGCGCGTTCGTGTCCCCCCAGCGTCCGACCCGGCGTCTGGCTCGGTCAAGGCAAAGGCACTCAGACACCGCCCTTGGGCAATATCAGGAAGGTACCGAGCCTTTTGCTCTGCCGATCCCGCAATCAGTATAGGCATCGCGCCCAGATGCTGCGCAGCAATAATCAAGGCCGAGGTGGCACATACACGCGCCACTTCTTCGATCGCGATACACGACGTGAGCAAGTCCGCCCCGCCACCACCATATTCCTCGGGCATTGCAACACCCAAGAGCCCGTACTCCCGAAACAATTCGACGATGTCCCAAGGAAACTCTCCTGTTTCATCAATTTCTTGCGCTCTGGGCTTTACTTTTTCCTCTGCCAAACGCCTTACGGTATCACGAAACATCCGCTGTTCATCGGAGAGTCCGAATGTTGTAAGACTAGACACAGTCCTTCCCCCTCTTCTTCCCTACCTATTCACGTTATTGTAGCATGCTCCGAATCCCGGATACCTCTTTGGACCCGCAAAAAATGACGCAGGAATTTTCTTTGTACACTGTCGCGAAATTCGGTAAAATAAGCGTAAGACTCTTGTATAGTTAGGACAGTAAAAAGATTTGGTGGTCGTACTCAATTAGGGGGGTGCGTGATGCCTGCAAGCCGCGAATCTGTCAGCATGCCAATACTGCCCATCAAGGGAATTTTGTTTCCAGGGGCTAAAACCAAGATGGTGATCGATGATAGTTCCTACAAGGCCATGATATCCTATTGCATTCAGCAGGATACAGGACTATGTGTTTGTATGGAACGTCGAGCACAAGAATCGGGCACAACAGCAGAAGCAGCAGAACCATCCAACATCGGCACGTCTGCCCGCATCCTCCAAGTTTCAGAAATGGATAACGGAAGTCTGCACGTAGAACTCGCGGGCATTAGCCGCATCAGCCTATTGTCTTATCGCCATGGTAGCCGGTACATGGTGGGACAGTTTAAATATCTGCCAGACTTGGATGATTCTGTGCCGCCTCCGCTGATTGATGAGGCTTTAGCCTTAAGCTCCGAGATTTGGAGCTTTATTTCACCTACCCAGGCGCGTCCTCAGATACCCACAGAACCAGAAGCCTTGTCTTATTGGATTGCCGCCCATGTTCCCTTTTCTGTAGCGGCGCAACAAGAGCTGTTAGAACTGCGCACGACGCGAACTCGGTTGTCCAAAGAAGTATCGCTGGTCCGCCATTTAATAGACCGCATACGTAGCGAACAAATCATGTAGCCCTCACCCCCGCATGCAGCGGGGGTCCCTTTTAACTGTCTTCAGGCTAATCGGGCGAATGGTCACGGGGCGCATGGCGGTCTATCGCCGGTAACAGATGTTGTGACAGCATATAGGCCCAATAACGCCAATCTTGTGCAAAACGGTCAATTCGTGTATATGGGTCGAGGTCTGAGAGACTCGCGTGGACTTCTCCTCCAATCGTCACGGTCACACCTCCGGCATGATGGGGACGAGGCCAGTGAACCATGACCACCAGGGGTAACCGCTGGTGACGAATCGCCCAGACACCATCTCTGGACCCCAACCGGTCTAGACGCCACTCCAGAGGCAGACGAATGCGTGTGGGAAGGCGAACTTCGCGAACAGCAGGCCATGGATACGAACGCAACGACGTCATGAGATGCTCCTTGAAGAACGCAAATCGCGCGCGGTTGACAAGGGTCAGCCAACTGCTAGGATTATCCTCCACGGAACGCGCCTCCACCGGCTGAACACGAAAAATGGGAAAACGGTGCATTTCTTGGCGCATTGTTTTGACTGCGCTCTTATGAAGAGGGGACTTAAGGAGAGTATAGTGTGCCTCTAATCGCGTGGTCTGACGCCATCGCTTGAGAACGACCCGTGTGGACCAAAAAGGATTCCACTGCGGGCTTGACCAGTGCATCGAAGCCCGCAACCCAAGTGGCTCCGGCCACTGCGCTACACCTTGTTGCAAGGAATCACTGTCCACTGCAATTTTTAACCCCAACCACGCGACGCGAACCGGAAGACCAAGAATATTGTGGGGATTGCGCGAATGTTCTTGCCGCCAACTTACCTTAACCGGGCGCGAACCGAGCAGATTGGCTAGCTTTTCCCACCATACCGTCAATTGTTCCTCGGCACCGGAATCAGCGCGCAAACGCCATTCTTCAATACCATACGGATGCTGCCATTGTTCAAAAATTCCCCAATGCGTGCGGGCTGCCTGCTGCAAACGCCCGTGTTTCCACCATTCCACACGGTCATGAAAATGCCATCCTGCAGGGTCCCAACTGTCCGTTGCCAGAGCCCAAACCCATGTATTGTGCGGAGCGCGAATGGTAATAGTCCCGGGTTGCCAACTAACTACTGCATCCCCGCCACACGGAATGACAACGCTATCGGGTCCTGACGCCGCTAAAAAGTGCAACAAATATTGCCAGGTGAGCTGTACTTCCATCGGATTCAACCAACCCACGATTTCCATGGGTGCACGCAGCCAGGGCGTCCACGGTGCTAAGAGCGTGGGGCTGTTGCCTGCTAACGTTAACACACGTGATGCAACGCCACGGTTTAAACGCTGTAACCATTCTTCCGTGCGTTCCACATCGGGCCAAAACCTCCGCGAGTCCGTTGGAATCGAAGGAGAAAACTGGGCAATGAGCTGCAATGGGACACCTGCCTATGACCGTCGTAATTACGACTAGTATAACAAACTCGACCATTGTACTTCACCGCGACGACATGGCTTTTGTGATGGAATATCACACCACATTATGCAGTGGTTGGTCAAGATGGGACCGAGCTGAGACGATCAACCACCGTATCAAACAACTTGATACGCCATTGCAAGGCTTCTCGGGCAATGACTGTCGCTCTTTCCAATTTAGCTGGGTCGCGACCGCACAGATGATCGAGGAGCTGTGCCGCCAGCGGTCCATGGGTATCGGAGTCCACCTCGATATGCCGTTCCAGGTAATAGCGAAACCGCTCAAGACGTGCATCCGTTCCCAGTTTATCCACGATACGTAAAAACATTTCAGGGATAATGTCTTCACGGCCGTAAAAAAAAGCGGCAGCCACTTCGTATGTCTCTCCATGCTGCGCAAGATTCAAATCAAACCGAATAAACTCTTTCACGCGGGGATCGACGGACAGAGCCTCCACTGCCTTTTCCCAGGGCACGCCTTGTTCAAGTTGCGCCAAAAGAAAGTTAATCGGCGCCCTATCCGCGCCAAGTTGCACCATAGCGTCTTGATACAAGCCAAAATGGCTCTGATAGTAGCCGTTCCCCACTTCATCCGATTCTTCTGCCACCACAATCTCGTTAATAAAACGCGTATAGGGCTCTTCCCCGCGCGGCCGCCACGGAATATCAAGCCCTGTCAAATCATGTTGCAAACGTTTCAATAGACTCATAAAATCCCACACCGCAAAAACATGATGCGCGGTATATATTTGAAGATCACGGATCGTGTTTATGCGATGATAAACCGCATGATTCAATAACGATTCCCGTCTTTGCTGCACAATGTCATCCAAAGATTTCGTCGCCAACTCCACTAACCCCCTCATCGACGTCAGGCTATTGTCTGAACCCATAGGCAGTGTATACTAAATGACAAATGCTGTGGTAGTAGGTGACGAGATGTTATTGGCAGCTCAACGATTTGAGCGAGTGAATTGGGCCGCGGTAGAATGGGATATTCGGCAAAAAGGATATTCCATTATTCCACGCTGGCTTACGAAAGCAGAATGCTATACTTTGCGCGATCTGTGGTCTAGTTCCGATTGTTTTTGCCCCACCGTCGAAATGGATCGCCATCATTTTGGCATCGGTCAATATCGTTATTTTCATTACCCGCTTCCAGAATTCCTGCAACAATTTCGGCATGAAATGTATCCCTATGTTGCTAACATTGCCAATCATTTGTGGTCGACTTCGCGAAACCCTAGCCCCTACCCCCCAACGCTGGAACAGTTTTTAGAAGCATGCCATGCAGCAGGGCAAAACCAAGCAGGGGTCATGATGCTGCACTATCCTACCCACGGATATAACTTATGGCATCAGGACCGTCACGGATCACTATTATTTCCCCTGCAAACGATTTTGGTGTTAAGTGAAAGTGGCACCGAGTTTGAGGGTGGCAAGCTGTTAGTCCAAGAAGAGTATCCTCAAAAGCCAGCCGAACGCCACATTATCGGCGGAAATATCGGGGATGTTGTGGTCTTGTGCACAGCATCTCGCCCCCGTTACGGTCATGGACCGCGAAGTGGAGAATTTTATCACGGTGTGGCCAAAGTCACGAGCGGAGAGCGCTATTCGCTCAGTTGCCTCTTTCACGATGAATAGCAGGATGAGCCCAGATAGTCGCTCATCCTCGTTTCTTGACCGCGTCATAAATGGACCACCATAGGATAAGATATTCCCTGTGATATGCTAATGACCTGAGGTGCCCTATGCCTAATCTTGATAATCTCATCGACGATTTGCAAGCCTTCGGATTTAGTCCCATCGAAGCCAAAGTTTACCTTGCGTTAGTGTCCCAAAACACGCCCATGACGGGATATCAAGTGGCGAAAGCGGCAAACATTCCGCGCCCAAACGTTTATCCTGCGTTAAAACGCCTAATACAGCGCGGAGCATGTTTGGAAAACCCGGATCAAGACGTCATACGGTACGTAGCCGTTCCCTTTCAGACCTTAGGACATAGCCATATCCAAACGTTGTCGGCCCAACTCGATAAATTATCCCGCATGATTCCTGAGCCGCTTGCGTCCAGCCCCTTAATTACCCGCAGCGAAGGTTTGGAAGCCTTAATCGCCCACGGCCGGGAACTGATTAATAGCGCCATTACGAGCCTCGATATTGGCTCGTCAGTTGGTCTGGTGACTTTGTTTGCTCAAGAACTAGAAGCTGCACGCGAACGCCATGTCGCGCAACGATACCTATGCTTTGACAACTGCCCCGGCCAAGGATGCGGGCTTTGCGTCGCCCCGTTAAACGTTTCGCTGGGCGATTTTCACGAAACGGGATGGCTAGCCATGGTCCGCGACCACCATCAGGCGTTCATCGCCACCGGCTATCCGCATCATCCGCAGACCATCCTTACGACGATGGAGCCCATCGTATTTAGCCTCGAAATGCTTATTAATCTGCGGCAAGAATTCCCAACACCCGTGACTAAAGATTTAAGCTAAACGGCAACGGCATACGTTGAATCGTGATAGAGGGCACTTGAATGATAACCGGAGTACTCGGAAACCAAAATCCTTGTGTTCCGTAACCCACGCCATACCCGGGTCCTTGCCAACCAAAGCCGCCAAATCCATTGCCCATGCCGTATCCATTGCCCATGCCGTATCCATCGCCAAGGCCCCCACCATTACCCAAGCCAATACCTTGCGGAAATTCCGAAAAGGGGAACCCTTGACTCGGTGACGGGAATACGGCACCCCCACTGACTTCTTTGGTCGAAAATGCACCGTTTTTCATGACGGACGGCTCGACTTCGGGCTGGCCTCCTGGACCGGTCATAACAAGCGCATTGGCCGATGTCACCGCTTGATTATTAGCCTGAACCTTGCTAAATGTCACCTTCTTGGTCGTGGCCAACGGATACAGATTGCCCGTGGTATTGGCCGGATCTTCAAAAATCCATTCTGCTGACGTTTCCATCCCTGCGGCATAAGCTGCTGACACCGTCATCGGAACCGTCTTGGTTTGGGTTTGGCCTTGATGCACGGCCGTTATCGTTAAATCCCATTGATCGCTCGACACCGGTTCAATGCTAGCTGAAATGGTGGACCCAATGGGAACCGTCATAATGTCTTGCGCATGCTGTGGCAATTCTTCTACAAACACTTGAGCGGTAACGGCACCGTTGCTATTTTGTTGTTCGATAGTTCCCGTTTGCAACAAATCTTGGCTCTTCACTCCACCAAGCCCAACCCACTGCGCGGCCACTCCGCTCCCATTTTGAATTGCAGGCACCGTCCAAGTCGCCGATACGCTGCGGTATTGCCCGGAAGAGACAACGTAGCCGGCCCAGTTTTGGGAACTCTGAACCGATGCTAATTTGGTAACCGGAGCGTATTTAACGTCCTGGGCCTGCTGCGAAACGCCCGGCGCGGCAGAACCGGTCAAGACAAGACTTCCTAAATGGTTGTGGCCGTATAGCAACAACGCCTCCACACCACAAAGTGCCATGGCTGCCACGACTTGCCTTACCAGTCGACGACCATTCATGGCTTCAACCTCCTTTGCCCTTCTGTTCGCAATGTCCTCTGTAGATTAATTTAACCGCCGATTCATTGCAAAACTGTTAACAAATGGGTCAAGAAGCTGAGATTTTGCTGAAGCTCTGGGTCAATTCGCGTTAAAGCGCGCAAATTCCTTGACCATGCGTTGTGCTCTCAGCACAATATCGTCATCCCCTGGCTGGAGCGGTTCGGTCTCCACGATTCGTTTCCATGTCTGCAGGGCTTTGTCACTGTGACCCGTTTTTTGATACGCCTCAGCCAACGCCTGAAGGATTTGAATCAAGGAGTATTTGTCTTCATCCGGAACTAATATACGCTTCCATTTTCGTTTTTGACTTGTGATTTCCGTGGCCTTAAGATATTGCGCAATCCCCTCTTCCGTTTTTCCCAGCCGCATGAAAAGGTCGCCTAGGCGTTTGCGCGCAGGAATCAGATCCTTTTTAATGCGATTCGCCATTCGGTATTCGCGAATGGCGTCATCAATACGGCCGCTTTGTTCATATTGGACAGCGCGCAGATAATGCGGCTCCGCTTTATCGGAGTATTTGGTAGCCATTTCCTCACTTCCCTATTAAAATCGCCCTTGCGGTTACGCAGGAGACGTTTGCGTGCGTGGTGCCGGTACTAACTGCTTCCAGTGTCGCTCATGAGGTAATTGAAAATACACCGGCCCCATCCATTTGGGATGGCGCGGGTTCACCACGATACCAACCAATGTATTGCGAGGCAGCACATGACCTACGAGAAGAACCTTCTTACGCATAATATACACGGTCATAGGACGATGGTCGGGCAAAGCCCGACTCAGACCGATGAGCAAAATATAATCTTTGGGGGACAAGCGATGATCAATCCATGCCACAGCGGTAGGATATCCATGCCCCACTATGACAGGAGCTACGCTCGCTCCACAGCCCGAAACAGCGGCTAGCAATCCTACACTGAGCATCCATGGAACAAAGCGTTTCACTTTCATCCCCCCACTTACCAACCCACACATTAATGGTGGCTTAACTCCACTTTATTTCCCGCGACGCTAAGAGTCAACGTCTGCTCGTTTGCGGCGCAGCTTATGAGCGTAATGCAAGATAAGAGGAAGGCCAACACCCACCACAACGAAACCCACCATCGCGATATCAATCATTTTGAACTGCGCCATAATCGCTAAGATGCGGTGACTAAAGAAGTAACCCGACAACGCCCATGCACTAACCCATGCACCGGCTCCCAGCGTATTCAAGGGCACAAAAAACTTCCATGGCACCCGATTAGCCCCAGCAATCCATCCGTTCAATTGGCGAAATCCATCGACAAAACGCGCACCCGCGATTAACCACACTCCGCGGTGGACCACCCAGCCATTAAACCGTTCTAAGACATTGGGTTTCAAGCCGACAAAATGACCAAAACGCCACAACAGATGATGGCCAAAACGTCTGCCTAACATAAAGCCTACCGTATCCCCTGTAATTCCGCCCAGTAGTGCCACCACGATGACGTCAGTAATGTGAAAGACATGTTGTCCTGCCAAGATGCTCGCTGCAACTAAGATCGTCTCCCCAGGCAGCGGCAATCCAAAGTCTTCCAAAAATACACCCAAAAAAATGGCCACATACCCGTAGTGGTCAAGGAACGGCACCACGTACTGAATTACAGCAGGCAAAGTCGGTACATGATGCATAAGTTCCCTCCTAATCAGGTGACACGTTTTCCTGATATCATGGAGCAAAGATGTGAGAAGCCCATGAAAAAAATACTAAAGGTATAAAGGGTCATATTGGTTGCATAAAAATGCATGATATCGTACACTGAACAAAACGTTAAGGAGCGTTGCATGTGCTCATTCGGGCAGCTCGTCTCTCGGACTTGGATGATATTGTCAATCTAGTGGATTATTACGCCGCCCAAGGTGCTTTACTGCCACGTAGCAGGGAGTCGCTATTAGAATACCTTCCGGTCTTAGGAGTTGCCTGCGTTGACTCTGAAATCGCCGGTATTGTCGCCCTACACCAGCTCGAGACAAAAGTCGGCGAAGTGCGAACGTTGGCAGTAGCTCCAGGCTTTCATAAGCAAGGGATTGGAGAGAAGCTCGTCCAATACGCGGTAGCCCAAGCCGAGAAAGCGGGGATGACAAAAGTCATTTCTTTTACTCGTCAGGTCGCTTTTTTCCAACATTGCGGATTTCAAATCGTCGCTCGGGAGACGGTTCCCGCCAAGTACTTCATTGATTGCGTAGGGTGCCCTATGCTTTCACATTGTGATGAAGTGGCCATGGAACGCGTTTTGACATCCACCACTTTCTCGTCCGCAGACGACTCCGGGTCTTCGCATCCCATCATTAGCAAGGTAGCTGGAATAGGCCAGTGAGAAACAACAGCCCTGTCTGCGGCGCACACAGGGCTGTTACCGTTTCATTCCGGTTGATATCCGGCATCAATCACCGCTTTTTTTATCGCATCGATATTGGTTTTTGACTCGTCAAATGTAATCTTCGCGTTTTCTTGTTCCAAACTAACGTTCGCGGCCTTAACACCGTCGACCTCTTTCAAAGCGTTAGTGACGGTCATGACACAATGGTTGCACGTCATACCCTTGACGCCTAACGTTATACGTTCCATAGCTTGTTCGACTCCTTTATGGGTTGGTGCCCAGAGGGCTCTGTGTCTATTGTCATTCTGCGCAAAGCCAACGAATTGGTTACCACTAAAACCGAGCTAAAGGCCATGGCCCCACCCGCCAGCGCGGGTGATATGACTCCGAACGCGGCTAATGGGATACCCACTAAATTGTACCCCAGTGCCCAAAATAAGTTCTGGCGAATTTTGGCCATGGTCCGCTGCCCTATTAACAATGCCTGGCCCGCGGCATTAATTTCCGGGCGGACTAGCGTAACGTCAGCGGTGTGCATAGCAATGTCGCTCCCCGTAGCCACCGCCATGCCCACAAAAGCCACCGCCAAGGCTGGAGCGTCATTGACGCCATCTCCCACCATAGCTACTCGCTCGCCTTGTGCTTGCCATTGCTTAATAAGTTCCGCTTTCTCCGTAGGAGACAACTCGGCATGAACATCCTCGATACCGACACGAGCCGCAATCGCATGCGCAGATGGAAGACGGTCGCCCGTCAACATGCTAACGCGATAGCCATTGGCTTGCAAACGTTGGATGGCAAAAGCGGCATCATCACGCACCCGGTCGGCAATGGCGATGGCACCCAATAATCGATCGTGCAGTCCCACATAAATAATTGTCGCGCCTTGCTGCATCCATTCAGCAATTTGCGACGTTTCCCATGTCTGTGGCCATATTATGCCATAATCTCGCAAGAGTGCCTCCGTCCCCACCACAACGGTTCCCTCGCCGCTCGCTGCTTCCCCAACGACGCCGCGGCCTTCCTCGGTATAAACGCCTTCCACCGCAGGCCGTGAAACATTATGAGCGTACGCAAGCACCGCCCGACTCAGAGGATGATTGGCTTCTGCTTCCAAACTGGCCGCATACCCCACAACCTCGGCCTCCAAAACATCGCCATAGGGGAGGACCGCAATCACTTGGGGACGTCCTTCCGTCAAGGTTCCTGTCTTATCCATTGCCAGCCGGGTCACCTGACTGACGCGCTCAAGGGCTTCGCCATTACGATACAGAATGCCATAACGCGCCCCCATCCCGGACCCAACCATCACCGCCGTAGGCGTTGCTAATCCTAATGCACACGGACAGGCAACCACCAACACGGCTACGGCATGAAGCAAAGCAGCCGTCCAATTTGCGGTCAACCCGCCCGTCAAAACAAAGGTCAGCACAGCCAATGCGACCACGGTGGGAACAAAGACATTACTTACCCGATCCGCAAATCGTTGAATGGGCGCTTTACCTGCTTGCGCCTCCTCGACCGCCCGAACAATTTGGGCCAACATGGTGTCTTGCCCAATACCTTGAGCTTGCATGATGAAAGCGCGTTCTCCTTGATGAATTGTTCCTGCACTGACGGTGGAACCAACTGAAACACTTTGCAACTCGGGTTCTCCTGTCAGCAACGATGCATCCACCAGGCCATGGCCTTCGGTCACCACACCATCAACCGGAATACGGTCGCCGGGTCGAATCTGAATAAATTGTCCAACGGCAATCGCGTCCACATCGGTCGGCCGGTAGGTGCCATCGGCCTGAAGCACTTGACTGGTTTTGGGGCGCAAGGCGAGCATTTCTTGGATGGCCGTACTCGTCCGACCCTTGGCCACGGCTTCTAAATATTTTCCCACCAAAATCAGTGTGATCACGGTCGCGGATGAGTCAAAAAACAAAGGGCCATGGGCAAATACATTGTATGTGGAAAATGTCCAAGCTGATAATGTTCCCAAAGCCACTAATACATCCATGTTAGCGTTGCCATGGCGAATATTTTGATAGGCACGACGCGTAAACGACCATCCTGGCCCCCACTGCACCAGTGTGGCTAACGTGAGTTGCACCCAGGGATTGGCCAGCCATCTTGGTCCTACCCGAACGAACATCTCCCCCATGGCCAGCCATAACGGAATCGTTAACATTAGGGAAACCAGCAAACGTATCAGCGCTGAGCGCCGCTCAGCATCTTTGGGGTCACGCGCCTGATCTGTCTGTAGCGAAATATGAAATCCTTCACGCTCTAGCCCTTGCACGACGTTGTGAATATCCCCGATTCCTTGTAACAGCGTAATCGTAGCAGTACCTGTTGCAGCATTCGTGACGACTTTATAAACGCCATCCATCTGGGCTACGCGTTCTTCAAAGCGAGTTTTCACAGGGACCTCATCCAAGCCTTCAACAGCAAGCCGATACGTCTCTTGTCTCACTTGGTAGCCAATGCCGGTGACCGCTTCGACGAACTGATGGGGAGAAATCAGTCTCGGATCAAAGACAATATTGGCCTTTTCCAAAGCTAAGTTGACCTCAGCTAAGCCGACCCCTGGCAAATGGCTGAGTTCTTTTTCAATACGCAATGAACAGCTAGCGCATGTCATTCCACCAATATCGAGCGTAATCTTTTCTTGAGAACTCGTAGGGTCTTGCTGCGCCATCCCTCTCGCCTCTTTCTATCGTTTCACAACCTTGCGAATAACCGTCATCAGTTCTTGAATCGATTCTGCCCCGTTTTGACTTTGAATAGCATCGGCCACGCACCCGGTAATATGGCTCTGCAGCAAAATTAAAGAGACTTCATCCATCGCGCCCGACATGGCTGCGATTTGTTGGAGAATATCTGGGCAATAACGCCCTTCTTCAATCATGCGCATGACGCCTTTGACTTGCCCTTCAACGCGCTTTAAGCGACTCATCAAGTTGTCTTTTTGTTCAAGATATAGATACGTCGGAAGATCCTCCCTTCGCATTCTATGATACCCCTACGGTGTATGTGTATCAAGCTTGGCCGAAAATATGCACAAATTTTGGGTTCATGGCGCAGAATTCTTTCATTCCTACTCTGTTTGCTGGCTGAATTATTTGTATAATGAAATCGCTTGAACGGACCTATTCCTTAAAAGGAGGTCAATTATGCAACTGCCCATGTTGCCCATCCGCTTTCTTCATCGCGCCCAAAGCCTTTATCCCGATAAAGCTGCCGTCGTTTGTCAGGGCGTTGTCGAAGACTATACCGAATTCCAGCGCCGGGTCAACCAACTGTCCTGGGCGCTGTTGCACGCCGGCGTTCAACAAGGGGACCGGGTTGCGTATCTAGCCTTCAATTGTCATCGCATGATCGAAGGCTATTATGGTGTCCCCCAGATCGGAGCCGTGTTGTTATGCTTGAATGTCAGACTACATGCCGATGAAATTGCCTTCATTCTTAATGATGCCAGCCCCAAAATCTTAGTGGTATCCCCCGCATTGCTTCCCATTTGGGACACAATAGCGGAACGCTGTCCCAGCGTTCAAGACGTTTGGTTGATGGAAGACGACGACACGCCGCATCCTTATCCATCCTACGACAGCAAACTTCAAAATGAGCCGCACACGTCCCCTGACCTTCCGATGATTGATGAAAATGACGTAGCGGAACTCTTTTACACATCGGGCACAACAGGATCCCCCAAGGGCGTTATGATGACCTACCGCAACTTGTATGCTCACTCCATGAGTATTTTGGCCACCCTCCACTTAACAGATGACGTCGTACAAATTGTCGGCACGGTCCCTCTGTTCCACGTTAATGCCTGGGGATCTCCGCATTATTTAGTCGCGTTAGGTGCAACCCAAGTGGTCGTGCCACGCTTTGACCCCAACCTTTTTGGTCAAGCGGTAGAGCAATATCGTGCAACGCATGCTTTGCTGGTCCCCACCATGCTCACCGCACTCCTCAACTCTCAAGCTATGGATCACTATGATTTTTCTAGCCTCCAACAAATTATTTTAGGCGGTGCCGCCACAGCCTATCCCTTGATTGAAGAAGGGCGTGCACGTCTGGGCTGCGAATGCATAGTGGGCTATGGCTTGACGGAAACGTGTCCCATTGTAACGATTGCATATGTCAAGCAACCGTTAAAATCGCTCCCCCCCCACGAACAAGCTAGACTTCAAGCGTTAACGGGATTACCGGCTGTCGGCATTGAAGTCGAAATCCTGAACAATGACGGCCAGCCGATACCTCATGATGGCGTCCACTCTGGCGAGCTAGCGGTGAGGGCCGACAGTGTCATGAAAGGCTATTGGAATCGGCCAGACGAGACAGCGAAAGTCTTTCGCAACGGCTGGTTTGTCACGGGAGATATAGCAGTAATTGACGCGGAAGGATATATCAACATTGTCGACCGCAAGAAAGACATCATCATTTCAGGAGGCGAAAACATTTCCAGTCTCCACGTGGAAGATGTACTGTATGCCCATCCAGACGTCATGGAAGTCGCCGTCATCGGCATTCCAGACCCCAAATGGGGAGAAATTCCCCATGCTGTGGTTGTACCCAAAGAAGGCAAAGCCCTCACTGCCCAAGATCTTGACACCTTTTGCCGCAGCCGCTTGGGGGGATTTGAGGTGCCAAAATCATGGGAAATTGTCAGCGCCTTGCCGAAAACGGGGACAGGGAAAATCATGAAACATGTCTTGCGAGAAAAGTTTTGGACGGGCCATGACACCCGTGTGATTTAAGGCCGCGCCGCTCACGATTCGTATTTTTCTTCGACATAGTGTCCGTTTCGCCACTGAAGGGCTGTGGCCCGAATTGTCATTCCGGGCCACAGCACGGCGGATATACGGTCAAATTCCTCGGTCTGACCCGTGGTATAGAAGCGCATCGTACCACCTTCTTGCTGCTTCAAGGGTCCCAAAACAGCGGTCAAATGCTTAGCCGTTTCGTAACCCGGGTCAACAATTTCAGCTCGACCCGCAACTTCTTGATAAAAGATGCGTTCCATGTGCGGGAAGTGGGTGCATCCCAAAACCACGGTATCCACGTCTTCTCGAAAGACCGTGGTGAGACACTCTCGCACCGCCAAACGCGCTTGCTCCGTATCCGTATCACCAGACTCCGCCATCGTCACCAGCACAGGACAAGGGTGCTGAACGACCTGAGCCCCTTCGTTATACCGCGCAATAGCGTAACGATACACCTCAGACTGATACGTTGCATACGTTGACAATACCGCGATACGGCCACTAGAAGAAAGTCTGGCAGCCCTGTGGGCTCCTGGATCCACCACCCCAATGACCGGCACCGGCGAGCGCCGTTGAGCCTCTTCCAGTGCCGCTGCAGTGGCGGTATTACAAGCAATCACAACAGCCTTGACGTGCTGGTCGAGAAAAAAATCTAAAAATCGTAGAAACAATTCGCGCACATTATCTAATGACCGGGAGCCATAAGGGAAATGCGATGAATCGGCCCCATAAATAAAATCCTCGCCAGGATATAATGCCCAAG
Organism: Sulfobacillus thermotolerans; assembly: GCA_002951815.1. Taxonomy (GTDB): domain Bacteria; phylum Bacillota; class Sulfobacillia; order Sulfobacillales; family Sulfobacillaceae; genus Sulfobacillus; species Sulfobacillus thermotolerans. Next base: position 1,384,173 of record CP019454.1, on the reverse strand, counting down.
CCCGTTTCAAGACGGTGAGGCCACCTTCCCCGGAATCAAAAATTGCAATTGGTTGTGACGTGGCCAACCATCCTTTCTCGTTCACTGCGTCCATAGTATCTCGAAAGAACCCGCTTTCCAGTCCTGATCATGAGGAGCGCCTCAGGTGGCGCTCCTCAGGTGGCGTAATATTTCTAAATGCTAAATAATATGCAATCACATTCAATGCCATGAAAAAGGCCGCGCCGTAAACGGGGAAATCCAGCACACTTTCCATGGCATTGCCGCCAATGACCGGTGAAATCATAGACGTTAACTGCGATGGCAGGTTACTAAAGGCCGCAACACGGCTACGATACCTCCGGTCCGAAACGCCCATGGCAAACGATTGACGCGCTGGCATGCCAAAAGAATTAAACACCATACGCAGCAGATATAAGAAACCCGCTTCCCAAAATTTGGGCACAAATGCCATAAGCAATAATGCGGCAATACTCAAAATCCGCGTGACGGTGACCGCTTTTACCGCGCCCAACCGCCGGGCAATGCCCGATGCCAAGAGATATGGCAACGCTGTCGCTAAATTAATAATCGTATATAATGCGCCTAACTCGGCAGGACCCGCTCCGTATCGGCGATAGAACCAATAGGTGAGTAATGGACCCAAAAACCCGAATCCTAGTCCATTTAAGGCATTTGTTAAGCCCAAACGTCCTGTCAAGCGTTTAACACTAATCGGGGGAGGCTCTTGCTCCGACACAGCCATCATGTTCGGCCGTTCCTCATGAATCGGCCACGCCGTGGCAATCATCAACAACGACAGAATTGCACTAAAACCAAATAACAGATGATAGCTGGCCACCCACGTCCATCCATGACCGTGAAGCCATTCTGGCACGACAGCCACCAATGAGCCAAATGCTCCGGCGACGACCCCCACAAACGAAATCCGCCCAAAAACTTTCGTACGATTTTCATCAGAGACCGCTTCCGCTAAGAGGGGTTGTTCCGCGGGAAACAAAGGACCCCACGAACCGCCGCTTCCCGCGCCGCCGCCCTTTCCCACGCCGCCTAGCCCAGAAGAGAGCACGACGACCCAAAAGGCCGCGGACGTCGCCATCGCCACGCCTCCAAGCAATGACAAAATACTGAGCCCTATAATCGCTCGTTTCCGCCCCATGCTATCGGCAAAAATCCCCACCCCGGCTAATAAAACGACGCTCACGACGCCAGATAGTGTCAAGACCAAGCCAATGCGAGCCGCCGAATAGCCTGACATGGCGAGGTAGAGGGGAAAAACAACCGTCAAAAAGGCCGTAGCAAAGCTGCGCAAGGCGCGATTCGCATACAGCCAACGTAAGTTCTGTGACACACATAAGCCTCCCGCATCCTGAAAAATTCACGGGTCTACTATAGCACACCCTAGCAACCCCATCGGTAGCCCGGCATCGTAGAATATGCTAGCATTTGGATTGTAGATATTGACGTTAATTAAAGGGGGCACAGATCGTTCGTACACGGCTTAGCTGGGCGCTCGTGCTTATGCTCGGGGTCATAGCCGGAGGCATCTTAGGATTCCATATGGTTTACCATGCGCCATGGCTCCTCTCGATGTATTTCACCATTGCGACAATGTCCACCGTTAGCGACTCACGCCTTAGTCCTCATGGCCCCATACAAATTATTTTTACCACCGTCATGATCGCGTTTGGTACAGGGATTTGGGTATTTGGCCTGTCCTTATTCGTTTCGTATTTTTTAGAAACTGACTTGGGTTATTTTAAGGAGCGAAAAATGATACGGGAAATTGGACGCCTTCGCCAACACTTTGTCATTGTGGGAGCGGGACGGGTTGGAGAAAGTATTGCCCGCGAACTGACGGCGATGGGAGAAAAGGTCGTCATGGTGGATTTCGAACAAAGTCGGGTTGAGCGTGTCCGCAAGTTAGGCATGCAAGCTCTTGTCATCGCGAACTTCGATACCGAGGCCATGCAACAAGCCAATCTTGCCCATGCTCGTGGCATTGCCTTGGCGTTGCCTGACGACGCTCAAAATCTCTATGCATTTCTCACGGCCCGTGATGCGAATCCTGATTTGCAAGTGGTCGCACGAGCTCAAACCCCCGAATCCGCCCACTACCTAAAGTCCTTGGGGGTTGAACGAATCATTTTACCGGATATCGTCACCGGCCGACGCCTAGCCCGTATGCTCGTGAAACCGGTAGCCCAAGATTTACTGATGGCGTTGTTGAATGAGGAAGGGGTGCATGTACAAGAAATCCCCGTCCAAGCTGACGATGCCATCGCGAATCAGCCCGTTCAAAGTGTGCGAGACATTTACGGCGAAGCGGTCACCCTCATTGGGTTTTGGCATGACAACCACCTACATATGGCCCCCCGAGCTCAAGACATTATTGTGCCAGGGGATACCCTTATCCTAGTGCAAGTCGATGACGATAGGGCGCATTGAGAAACTCACACGTCTTTTGCTTGCTGCCACCGCGGATGAGACTCCATTTGCCGAAAATCCGGTTGAAACCACAGCATCGCGCAAAAGAGAGCAATAATGGCGCCTCCTACTATCATGAGACTTGCCGGGCCAAGCCAATGCATCCGCAAAATGAGAGAAGACAGCCCATAGCTTACAGGCACCAATCCAACCGACATCAGCGTTAACAATGACATAACCCGCCCCATCATGGCGTGGTCCACGATCGTCTGGATATACGTGATAATGGGAATATTAGTCAGGCTCATCGCGATACCTGATGCGGCCAGAAAGACAATACCCATAGGCCATTGGTGAACCATAGCGGCTCCTATTAATCCAAGGCCGATAACAGCGGCTGCAAGAGCAATCCACTGAAAATGTCCACGCATACCGCGAACGGCAACCGTGAGTGCCCCACCAACTACCGCCCCTAAGCCCATAGCCGCCTCAAAATACCCATAAACGCTACCGGACCATCCTTGACGCTGCACAAAACTCGGCAAGCCAATGTTGACAGGCCCCATAAAAAAGAGGTTAATAACCATGGATGCCAACATTAAAAAGAGCAGAATGCGAATGTTCCATACATAACGCACGCCATCATATATTTCACCCCATACGCTGCGCGACGCCAAGGGCATGACGCGTTCCTTTGCTGTCATATGAATGGCGCGAATGGCCACCGCGCTCCCTGCATATAGCGCGGCCAGGACCGTAAATATCCCGGCGAACTGATGCCATTGCAACATCCCCCCTGCGACAAGAGGGCCTACGACCATACTGAGTTGTTGTGTCGTCTGAATAAAGCTATTGCCTGTCGCAAGCACTTGGTCTGGCAATACATGCGGCACTAAGGCATTTTGAGTTGGCCAATAAAAGGCGTCGACCACCCCAAACATCCCTGCCACGGCATAAAGCACCCAGAGATCCAACGCCCCAACCTCTGTAGCCAGCCAAACGGCTAGACCAAGCAAAATCGCCATTCTGGCGGTTAATGACACCACCATGACCCGGCGTGGGTTCAACCGGTCTACAGCAACCCCTCCAAAAATCATGAACAACAGGCGCGGCAAGGAAGCCATCAACAGCGTAGTGCCTAAGTTTGCAGCAGAATGGGTGATCTCCAGCACAAACCACGCAAGAACTATATAGTATGTGCTGTCCGCCACAGACGATAGCATAGCGCCTAGCCATAAAGGAAAGAAATTGGGTTCACGCCATACCGTGGATTTCATGACTCTTATTATACTGAAATCCTTGAAGCACCGCCCAGGGGTATCATAGCACGGTTGAATTTTTTGATCTTATACCGTCTTCAACGGTAGTAACGCTCAAGTGCCGTCCACATCCAATCAAAAAATTTGGCGGTATCAATATCCGTCGCGACCGCCACAAGAGGTCCCTCACTGCGTTGCTGAACTTGTCCCCGGCACTGACCGTCACACCTTTCAACGGTTACCGGCACCATGAGCCATGTAAAGAACTCAGGATGCTCTGCCGCGGCAACCGCTAGCACATCGTGAATCGGTACGCCCTGCGCATTGGCATCAGGCTCATGCGCCGCAAAGAACGTAAACAATCCATAAAGCATCTCACCTACCATACCAGGCAAGCGGCGAAATCGTTGAATACCGTCTTGGGATAGTAAGGCCTTATGCGTGACATCGAGCCCCACGAGGCGGATGGGAATGCCAGATGTTAATACAATGTTCGCCGCATCCGGATCGACGTAGAAATTAAATTCGGCGCAGGGTGTGATATTGCCGCCACGCAACGCTCCCCCCATGATCGCCAAGAGACCAATATTTTTCACAAGGTCGGGGTGCCCAAGGATGAACGACGCGACATTGGTGAGGGGCCCCGTTGCGATCCATGTCACTGCCTGTAAAGACCCTTGCATCTGCTCGCGGAGCCATGCGACAGCCGGCTGCGCACTCTCCGAGACATCAAGCACAGGGAATTCATAGCCGTCTAAGCCAGAGGTCCCATGTACGGAACCCGCTGTCACCAAAGAACGAAACAGCGGACGGGACGCGCCTTCCCGCAAAGGGATGTCTGGTCGATTTGCGGCCGTTAAAATACGGCGCGCATTGCGCATCGTCTTATCGACCGTTTGATTTCCCGCCACGACACTTACTCCTTGCACTTCTAACGTAGCAAGGGCCACCAGCATCGCTAAAGCATCATCGTGTCCGGGGTCCATATCCAAATATACAGCAGCCACGTAGTCTCCTCCTAGAGTCAAGATATTACCCGATTCAGCCTATGACCTTCGGCATTATTCCGGGGTGAAGCATCGATGGAACACCACTCAAAGCCCCAACAACTTCCATCCTATGGTAAAATATCACCGCACGATAACTGAGAGGAGCGATTTCCATGCCGTTGTTTGGGAACAACACGCAATTGACCTCCATGGGCGAAGTGGAAGAGGAAATTCAAAAACTCCAACAAGATCATGGCGCTGCCACGAGCAACCTCAGTGCCATGGATTTCTGGCTGGTCACCGATGCCGGCTACCGGCCCTTAGGCTTTGTCCTCGGCAACTCCGTGATGAGCATGGGGGTCAGCGGCGGAATTGCTACGGCATTTAAAGGCATGCAACGGGGGGAATTAAAACAGTTAACCCAGTTGATGTACGCCGCGCGTGAGCTGTCACTACAGCGCATGAAGGCAGAAGCCGATGCACTAGGGGCAGACGCGGTGATAAATGTCCAGATCGAGATCATTCATCGTTCAGAAGAAATTATGGAAGTGGTCGCAACGGGAACCGCCGTAAAAAAAGTCGGAGAGCCTCAGAATCGGCCCGTCACCTTGCAAGTCAAATAAAGATCACGGCATTCCCTGGTTAAAAAAACTTACGATAATCTCTTTCGGCTTTTCTCGGCCCCTAACGGGACCCGCAGTCCTCACAGGATTCGTCTGCTCGGGGGTGGCTTCCGCCCCATCGCGTGGGGATGTTTTCCCCCCACGCACCGCTCAAGATCCCGGCAGGAGAAGGATGGCAGGAAACTCCCATCGGTGTCCCGTCGGTGGTGCCCTGAGCCCCAGTGTTACTGGGCCCTCATCAAGATGCCCCGTCGCTCCTTTCGCCACGTGGTGGCGACGGGGGAATGCGATGTGGGTCATTCGGAGAATAACGTCTTGCGATACCCTAACCAGGCACTCAAATACTGATGGTGCGATGCCAACGTCTTCGTCATGATCCGTTTAATCCGAGCCCATGCACTCCAATCATTTTTCCGATAAGTGGGGTCGTTCCATTGATCGCGGTCTTGCATCCAGAGCCGCAAGGCTTTCGGGACGTTTTCCCGGCGGACTTTCAGTCCGCCTCGTCGCCCGATCACGAGGGCCGCGGCGTGATGCACGCTCATCCCGTATTGCGGCTGATACTTGAACCGCCCGATAATCGAGGTATAAGCTGGTTTGACTTTCCGCAAGGCGACGCCTTCCCGCGCGGCCTGTCGTTCGACCGCTGTCAGCAAGGCCCGGTAATTAAACTGGTGCGTCACGCGGTTAAACTTGGCGCTCACATCCCGATCATGGATGAACTGCAAGTCTTCCACGACCAGTCCCGCTCCACGAGCCTTAGCCCACTGAACGGTCTCGACCGCGAGACCTCCCACCAACGCGTCGCGTTGGGTCGATCGGACATCGAAGAGACGGGGGTCCCCGATCGTCGCGAAGGCGCAGGCGTTGCCGTTCGGCAACACGTGACAGAGCGCCAAAAAGGTGCTGTTGGTATCCACTCCCACCCAGCCATGACGAGGATCGGTCTGTATGGGCGCGGGGACTTCTTCGACGGTCACGCGGACCTGATACCGTCCTTGACGTCGGAGAATTTCGACTTGATAGGGGTCGCTGGCGGCGAGCACCCGACGCAGCAGCCCCTCATAATCCCGGCCATGGACTTGGCCAGTTTTCTTGGACACCTTCCGCGCAATATAGAGAGGGATCTCCAGTTTCTCATACCGAGGGACTTTGGCGTCGGGGTTGCCCGGTTTGAGGCAATCGAGAGAGATTTCTAAGATCCAATGGTCGACCCCTGCGCGGACGCGCAGGAGGGGATTGCCCCTTTTGGTTCGATCCCCACGCGCTGACAGCCGACCATTCCGGCTCTCGTCCCATTCTTCCCGCCACGCCTGCTGGCGTTTCTGTTCGGCGAGGGGGTCATCGAGAGTCTTGAACCGATCCAACCACCGTTTTTTTGTGCCAAACACCACGGGAGGAAAGGTGCCTGCCTCGACATGCTGTTGATAAAACGCTTGCTGGGCTTCTTGATGCGTGAGCTTACGTTCTTGTCCCGCAATGCGGCGGGCATTCGGATGCGGGGAGGCCCGGAGTGCGGTCAACCGTTCTCGGGTTTTTTTCACGCGTTGCGTCCATAAAGTCGCCCCGTCTTTCATGGCTTGATGGCGGGCCCGAATGAGGTCTTGCGCTTCTTGCACCGCATCTTTGGCGTAACGCAGCGGCAACTCCGTTTCACTGGCACAGTGACGTTCCAAACCGCCTATGTTTTGTAGTCCTCCAACCAAGCGTTGAAAGGCAAACCGTAGCATGAACCCATATTTGCGCATCAAACGGCGTAACACCGTGTCCTGATCGGGCGTGACATCGAGCAAGACACCCAAAATGGTTGTCTTCATTCGGGGACTCCTTCCTGAGCTAAGGTCGCCATCGCTTGACGCACGGTCGACCCCATCTTTTCCCCTCCGCGTTTGCCATAAATGCGGGCCGAGAACGACGTGGTAATGGCAATCAAGTCCTCCACGAGTTCCTGCTGATCGTCTTTCACCGTGTGTTCCATGACAACAACACGCACGCCAAAGGCGTGCAGGTAACTTTCCAGATAAGTAAACCCGAAGCGTGCCAATCGATCCTTGGATTCCACAGCCACAATGCCCGCTTGGTGTTGCTGAGCAAGATCCAGCAACCGATGGAGACCCCGCCGTTTTTCATTCAAGCCGCTCGCGACATCGGTAAGAGCCGCCACCACAGTCCATCGCTGCTCCGCAGCGAACGCGGTTAACCGCCCGAGTTGACGATCCAAGTTCCCCGCGTCTTGTTGTTTTGTGGTCGAGACGCGGGCATAGAGGAGACAACGAGTATCCCTAGCAACATCAGGCGCATCCTCGTGCATCAGGGCGCGTAAGTCCGCGACCCGATAGCGCCGATGATTCGTCACGGTACGCACCGGAATCAGGCGCCCTTCGCGTTCCCACTTCCGGAGTCCGTCGATGCTCATGCCGAGCATCTTGGCCGCCTTGCCGATACTGACAAACTGCTCATCCATAATACAATCACCTTATTATATTATAACATATTATCAGAGATCATCATGATTGACAGCAAGCAGCTTAAACCTCCTAAGGCGCATGGTACCGTGTTCGACGTGCTGTGCGCCGCACCCTCATTAAGCTCACCACACCACTAAGGAACGCGAACCCCGCGATCACATACAGGGCCGTCGCGAGCCACAGGGCCCCCTTGTGTTGTTGCCATAAACTCGCCACAATAGCCGAAAAGCCCGCAAGCACCCATGCCACAAGGACTGCCATTTGACTAGAAATTTTATCCAGACGCCGCAACACCGGTGTCAATTCGGGGCGGGTGCTGACTGAACCGCGACCGATTTTGTTCAATGCGACATCGAGCTCTTCCGGAAGGCGCCATCCAATTTGCCCCCAACCCTTGGCCTTGTCGGCCACTTTGTCCCACACCATTTGACCTGTTGGACCCCATAGGTTGCCAATTTGCTCGCGAACCCATTGATAATAACGATTATTCCAGACTACACGCCGTTCGTTAATCATCGGCAAGGCTTTTTCTTTTAAGAGCGCCATCCAATCTAAGTCGGGATCGAGTCCTCCTACTAGCCCAAACAGCATGCCAATAGCTCGTCCTAAAAACATATATTGTGCAGGAAACTGCAACGGCTCCTCATATAAGAAATCTTGAAAATCGCGAACGAGCGCGCTTAGTGCTGGCCCTTCTTGTAACGGCACTCCCGCAATGCGATCGAGCATGAAGCGCACTGCGCGTGTCAAAATTTCTAAATTCGCTGATGGCCTCACAAATCCTAGCGCCACCATACTATCCACCACGCCCGGTGCATTGCGTGCCAGCCCAAATTCAACCAATTGCCCAAAAACGTCAACATGTTCAGAAGGAATCGTCGCCATCATACCAAAATCTAAGAAAATCAATCGGCCATCTAGGCCCGCCAGGAAATTTCCCGGATGGGGGTCAATTTGAACAAAGCCGTCGATGACAATTTGCTTCAAATACGCTTCTACAAGTAGACGCGCTAATCCCTTCTCATCTAATCCTTGGGCACGTAGCTGTTCATGGTCCGTTAACTTCACGCCTTCTACGAATTCCATGACCAAGACCGTTGGCCTTGCATAGGATTCGTAGACACGAGGCACTTGAATATTGGACCACTCGGCAAAGTTCCGTTGGAAATGGCGCAAGTGGTCTTGTTCCTGAAGATAGTCCAGCTCGCGGTCGACAGACTCGCGAAATTCCTCAAAGAGCCGAACCGTATCAAGCCGTCGACCGACTTTTGTCCACCGCTTTAAAACGGCCATAATCCGGGCCAAAGCCCGTAAGTCTGTTTTAGCAAGGGCCCGGATAGCCGGTCTTTGCACTTTCACCGCGACCACACCAGGTTCACGGCGCAGACGCGCACGGTGCACTTGTCCTAACGATGCCGCTGCCACTGGAATCGGCTCAAAGTCTTCAAAAATTTCCCCCAAAGGTTTCTGATAAGCCTCTTCAATCGTTAATTTCACAGCCTCAAACAGGGCAGCAGGTACCTGATCTTGCAATTGTTGCAACTCTTTGGTGAATGCTAAAGGCAACACATCGGTCCGGGCGCTAAGAAACTGCCCCACCTTGATGATGAGTCCTTGCAGCCGCAGGGCCTCACGGCGAAAACGGATGCCACCTTGCTGATAGATGGCATCCACTGCGCGCGCGGCTTGGTCTTTGGGCAAGATCCGTTCAGCACGTTGAATCGCACGGTAATCAGCCCAATAGGACAAGGCCAACCGGAATATTGAGATGGTCCTCGACAGTTGAGAAGCCACGTGCACCCTTCACCCTCGTCCCATTTTAGCTAGTGACCCTACTTCTGATCCGAAGCGGGCCCATCGTCTACCGGTTCATCCCACACCCGGTAGGCGTCATCGAGTTTTTGCAGAAACCGGTGCCGTTTTTCACGGTAAGCCGCGCGCTGTTCGTCGGACATATTTGACCACTTTGTGACCCGAGCTACGCGAGTCAATCCCAAAAGCGCTAAGAACCAAAAGAACAATGGAACTTGCGGACGTCGCCTAAACCACATCGTAAAACCCCCTTAACAACTATTCGTACTGCTTACTATTTGTCATTATAGACGTTTTCCTATTTACATGCAGCCTATCGTAACGCGCTAGACCCAAATTTTGTCATGCGCAGGGCCTGCCGATAACAACGCCCATACAGTTTAGGAAGATGGCGCAATCCCATCATCATCACTTCTTCGCGTGCTCGCGAAATGCCCGTAAATAATTGATAAGCTCCGGCTCCTGTTGTCTCAAAAGCCTCTTCCGTTTCGGCCATCAAGATCACCATATCAAACTCGAGTCCTTTAGCATATTCCACGGTCGCCATAATGACGTCGTACGGTTCAGGATTTTCGGGCTCAAAGGCCATTTCAATCGTCTCCGGTTTAAGACGTTGAAAGCGCTCTAATAAATCCCGCGGTGCCTTATTAGCAAAAATCACTGCCACTTGTCCTAAATACTCTCGTTTGCCCCGCACTACCTCTTGCATCACCGCTTCGGCCACCTTTGACTCGCTAACCTTAACCGGTGGATGAATGATGCCGCCGCCGCGCCGAGGGACTTGTTTAATACCGGCCGGATGCGCCGCATTGGCTAGGTGCACAATCTGCGCTCCTGAACGATAATTATCCAAAAGTTCGACATGTTGGGCATGCAATCGGTTTGCTACCTCCGACCAGTTTTCGACCTCCGTATAGGGATTAAGATGTTGAAACGGATCCCCAACCAACGTAAGCGAGCCATTCGTGGAGACCAATTGCTCCGCCAGAGCGAAGCCCACAGCGGGGACATCTTGAGCCTCATCTAAAACCACTAAGGCATAATGCTGTGAATGCCCTAAAAACCTCCCGGCTAAAAACAATAACGCTAAGGCATCGGCGAGGGCCCATACCGATTCCCGATGAAAGGGTGCTTCAATCCCTGCTTCCTGTCGCGCTACGGGATAAATAGCCATCAAATCTTGAAGCGTCTCCACCCGTGGGACTTGTTCTTGCCAATGATCAAATCGCTGGCGGGCCAACTTTTGATAAGAGGTCAATTGACGGCTCTCCGCTCCCGCTAAGGCCGTTTCTACCATTTGGTCCCAACGGTGTCTTAACAGGCGCCACCGTTCCCGTAATGAATATCGTGAGGAGGTCGCAAAAGTCTCATAAACTTGCGCCGATGACAATTCCAACGTACCTTGATGCCGACCGCTGACCGTTTCCACATCAAAGGCCATCCGCAAATCGCCTAGGTTCTTCGCCAAGTTCGCGGCATAGTGGTCAACCCAACGTTCTAGCCTTTGGGTAAACACCTCATCATATAATAAGGCGTCGTCAGAACTAGCCGATTTTTTTCGAACGGGGACGCCTAATTCTCGTGACAGCCATGAGACGAGGTCGTGTAGCACAACATCTTGAGCGTCCAATGATGGCAAAATATCCGAGACGTACCGCAAAAACGGTCCAGACGGACCCAAATATAAAATTTGTTGCGGAGAAAGTGCAGCCGAATGGAGCAAATGAACAATGCGATGTAAGGCAATTTCGGTTTTACCGCTGCCCGGTCCCCCTTGAATGACAAGATTCTGACGCAAGGGTTGGACAATAAGATCATATTGTTCTTCCTGCAAGGTCGCCACAATGTCCGATAACTTACCGCCGCCCCGCTTCTCAAACAGTTGCTCCGCGGCGTTCTCACCTTCGCTGTCAGGCAACGGAGGCAACATGGGCCCGCGGAAGGTATCAGCCACTTCGACAACCTCGAGATTGTCAATGCCTATGCGCGTAACCCGGTCAAGGTCCCATTGCCCTGGGACAGAGCGGTGCGTAATAAACATGCGGGCAACCGGCGCATTCCACGGGATAATATCCACTAACCGCCCGTTAGCGTCCTCAAATTCCAGCGATCTTTGGGCTTTACTGACATAGACAACAGTCGGCTCTTCTCCCTCTGTTCGGTCGACATACTCGATACGGCCATAGTAAGGATTGTGCCCATGACGGTCCCATTCCTCATACCAAATCTGCTGTCCCCGAGCCACGGCCTGATACACAGTAATATCATTATAACCACTCACGGGCGTGCCCTTATTGTCAAGCAATGCTTGGATGCGTTTTTTTATAGTGGCTAGCGCTTGCGCTAAATTTTTGCGTTCTAAAGCAAATGTGTGCGATGAGGGCCGATAGCGATATTCCAAATTCTTTCACCACCCGCATAATTCATGACAAAGGCTTTGGCAACCCACCAAAGCCTTACCATGCCATGCCAATGGTCACTATCATACCAGAAGAACCGCGACGATCCTAACGAAATCCGTCGGTGGGGCTATTTCGGACGTAAAATCGATCGCCGATGATGGCGCCCACCTTCAATTTGCTCCACGATATTTTTGGCCTGAAGCAAAGAGCATTGGTAGCGTTTTTTGATAACCCGAATAGCCTCGATCCGGCGCCCCTGGTCCAACAGACTACGGACTTCTTCCTGGGGTGACTGATCAGGTGATACTTCCCACAACAACTCCATCAGGGCACGCTGTTGGTATTCCAACGTCTTAAGACGGTGATGCAAAAACATAATCATGCCTAAAAATCCTAACGCGGTAATGAGTGCAATCCATTCCACATGCCATACCCCTATCCTATAGCCGCAGCCGTAGTTCAACGATTATTATGCCAAACCTATCATGTCTATTGTGTTCACCTCTAAGGCCCGGTGATATTTCCATTTTCGACAGTATACGGGACGTGCCATGGCTTTTCAACCCGACCGAAAAGCCTAGTTCAAAACGTTCGGTGGGGTGAGAACGTCCGTGGAAGTCGGCAATGGTGCTTGATTCGGTTCGACACGCCATAGGGCCGTCAACCCAGCACCCAAAAGAGCCGCGGCCCCTGCAATGGCCAGCACGGCTCCCAACCCCCACCGCACTTCTGCAAATCCTAAGACGAACACACCCGTAATGGCCCCTATACGACTAAATGCCGTAGAAATCCCCAACGCAGTGGCCCGAATTCGGGTCGGAAAGATCTCAGCGGGTATGATGCCACAAGTCGTTCCCGGCCCACTGCCATTCAACAAGTTAACCACCATGAGCCCCCCTAACAGCAGCGCAAACACCCGCACATTCAACCATAATGCGACTGCCAGGCCCATAAGCCCAATCCCCGAAAGGAAAAACCCCCGCATTTGCAATCCTATGCGACCCGTTCGATCTAATTGAAACATAGCCCATGCTGAGCCGATGCCTCCACTAAGCGCCGCCACGCCCGTGCCGACAATAGCACCGGTTATCGACGTCAGTCCGTTAGATTTCAAAAATAAGGGAAGCAATAGACCCAATCCATACGTGGAAAAGTCCATAAGAAACCACGGAATTGTGGCCAATAGCCACCGTCTCATGGGCACAACCTCTGGAATCTTTTTCCCTCCGATTCGCGAGGTGCCGTGTCTATCTTGCAGCCAATGCAAGGACTCCGGCAAAACCCGCCGAATACCTAGAGCCACAGCAGCCGGAACCGTTGCCAAGCCAAAGAGCACACGCCAGCTCCATGCGTTCGGTAACCAATCCACGACCATGACCCCTAGACCAAAACTTACGACCGCACCTACAGACCACGCTAACCAGATATATCCCATGTGAAATCCCCGAGTCTTGGCTGGAGCAAATTCTGCTAAATACGTGGGAGAAATCGCGTAATCCGCCCCCACTGCCAACCCCACAATAAACCGTGCGACCACAAGCCACATATAGGAATTCAAGACCGCAGATAACAAGGAAAACACCATAAAAATCACAAGATCCCATAAGAGTAACCTTTTGCGACCTAGCCAATCCGCCAGCACCCCAGCAGCCAAACCGCCACCAATCGACCCTAGAAGCATGGCCGAGGCTAAGAGCCCTGTTTGCCCAGCGGTTAAGCGATAGAAACGGGTCAGGGGCACAAGCGCGACAGCAATCACGGACAGGTTGTATCCATCGAGAACAATTCCCAGACTCGACACAAGACGAATGCGCCGTAATACAGAACCCGAAGATTCAAGATTTGTCGTCATAAGACCTATACACGCTACTTTCTCGAGACTCGGACACGACGAACACCCGGCCATATTTCCCCGATACAACCAGTCCTTCACGGCCCCGAACATTAATACACGCATGCCCATCCCTCGCGCTGACTTTGTAGCATGTTGGCGAACCCAATAAGGTATGATAAAGTCAGCCATGCATATGAGACGGCCTATGTCCCACGTAGTGAACCCGTGCGGCCAGACGTTGGTCTCCAGCTCTCAACTTCAAAAGCGAGGTGCCTCATGTCTACCCCGATCTTACCCATCGACCACCGCGGATTGACCAGGGAACAAACCGCAGACCTGTTGCGAGGCCTGTCTGATTTTATTGAAACCTATCCCCACGACGCTTTTGTCGTCACCATTGATATTACACCTGCCACGACGGAAACCGCTGCACCCAAAACCCGCCGAGCGCCTCGTAAGAAATCCTGAAGACCATGGTCCTTCTGACAAGCGGCAAGTTCTCACGTCCTCTCTTTGCCGCTTGACGAAGGGGGATGCCCTTAATGCCGGAATCCCGATACCGGCTCTTGTGGGTGGGGCATAGGGCCATCAAGCGATTCAAGATAGCCCACGGCTTCCTTTAGATCGTCCAGCAGCAAATGCGCTAAATCCAATGAAAAACCATTGCGCACTACGACACGCATTATGGTCACATCAGACATGTCATCCGGCATGGGATAAGCAGGCACCTGCCACCCATACACGCGCAGCTGTCTGGATAAATCATAAAGATTCCATCGATCGGTATATCCAGATCGCATCCGCCACGAAAACACCGGAATATCGGAGCCATCCGACAACAACTCAAACATTGGCATCTCAGAAATAGCATGACTCAAGAACCGAGCTACATCGCGTGAAGCATTTTGAACGGCATAATACCCGCTCCATCCTAGACGCAAGAAATTATAGTACTGCAGCAAGACTTGGGCGCCGGGCCGCGAAAAATTCAACGCAAACGTCGGCATATCACCGCCTAAGTAGGACACACGAAAAACTAAGTCATCTGGCAAATTGCGCGCCTGCCGCCATACAATCCATCCCAGCCCGGGGTAGACCAATCCATATTTGTGACCCGATGCATTAATCGAATGAACACGGGGTAATCGAAAATCCCAGATGAGCTCCGGTTGCAGAAAAGGGGCGATAAATCCTCCGGATGCGGCATCGACATGAATAGGAATATCTAGTCCAGTTTTTGCTTCCAGATCATCTAACGCCTTTGCAATAGCCTCCACTGGCTCATAAACGCCGGTATACGTGACACCTAAGATGGGAACCACCCCAATGGTATTTTCATCGACGGCCCCCAATACCCCGTCTGGAGTCAAAAACGGCTTGTCGGGGGTAATCGGGACATACCGCGGTTCGACATCCCAATAATTAGCGAATTTTTCCCATACCACTTGGACCGCTGAACTAAACACTATGTTAGGATGCGCAACCGATTTCCCTATCGCGCGTTGCCGCTTTTGCCAACGACGCTTCAGTGCCAACCCCGCCAACATACACGCCTCCGATGACCCGGTGGTTGATACCCCCATCGTGGCATGCGGCTCCGGTGAATGCCACAGGTCGGCTAAAATACGTACGCATCGCTCTTCAATAGCGGCCGTCTGCGGATATTCATCTTTATCAATCATGTTTTTGTCAAAGGCTTCCGCATACAGTTTGTCAGCCTGGGGATCCATCCACGTCCCCACAAACGTTGCCAAATTGAGGCGTGCATTGCCATCCATAGCTATTTCATCATGCACAATTTGATACGCAGCATCGGGATTCATGCCATGTTCGCGTAAACGAAATCGCGGAATTGGCTCATCATTCTCCTGAAAGACTAACGGATTGATGGCCAGTTCATCGGGCAGCGCTACGTGCTTTCGGCGAGCATGCCAGCGGCTCATAAGACCCCTCCTTATTTTCGCGCGTTGTCATAGCGAGTCTTATTATAGTGTGACGCTATAAACAGGGAGGGGCAAGAGCCTTATCAAATAGAACCCGAAGTTCAACTTGACATCGTGCTATGGAGTGTGAAAATTAATATATGGACAACATGACCGATTTTCCTTTGCCTATAGGGTCTATGCTTGTTGATCGGCTAAATGCCGCAAGCCGCCGCACGGGACTCTCCGTCGATTCAATCGTCACCATAGCATGCCTTGATTGGCTCAGACGGCATGAAGACCACATGTCATTGTGGACCCCTCGGGCCTTTCCAGAACGAGATCCCCATGAATAGCTATGCGGGCTGTTCGTGTTTACGCCCGTTAAGATGTCTTGCCAAGCGGTCTCAAGGCAGTTCTTATCCTGGTTAAAAAAACCTACGATAATCTCTTTCGGCTTTTCTCGGCCCCTTATGGGACCCGCAGTCCTCACAGGATTCGTCTGCTCGGGGGTGGCTTCCGCCCCATCGCGTGGGGATGTTTTCCCCCCACGCACCGCTCAAGATCCCGGCAGGAGAAGGATGGCAGGAAACTCCCATCGGTGTCCCGTCGGTGGTGCCCTGAGCCCCAGTGTTACTGGGCCCTCATCAAGATGCCCCGTCGCTCCTTTCGCCACGTGGTGGCGACGGGGGAATGCGATGTGGGTCATTCGGAGAATAACGTCTTGCGATACCCTAACCAGGCACTCAAATACTGATGGTGCGATGCCAACGTCTTCGCCATGATCCGTTTAATCCGAGCCCATGCACTCCAATCATTTTTCCGATAAGTGGGGTCGTTCCATTGATCGCGGTCTTGCATCCAGAGCCGCAAGGCTTTCGGGACGTTTTCCCGGCGGACTTTCAGTCCGCCTCGTCGCCCGATCACGAGGGCCGCGGCGTGATGCACGCTCATCCCGTATTGCGGCTGATACTTGAACCGCCCGATAATCGAGGTATAAGCCGGTTTGACTTTCCGCAAGGCGACGCCTTCCCGCGCGGCCTGTCGTTCGACCGCCGTCAGCAAGGCCCGGTAATTAAACTGGTGCGTCACGCGGTTAAACTTGGCGCTCACATCCCGATCATGGATGAACTGCAAGTCTTCCACGACCAGTCCCGCTCCACGAGCCTTAGCCCACTGAACGGTCTCGACCGCGAGACCTCCCACCAACGCGTCGCGTTGGGTCGATCGGACATCGAAGAGACGGGGGTCCCCGATCGTCGCGAAGGCGCAGGCGTTGCCGTTCGGCAACACGTGACAGAGCGCCAAAAAGGTGCTGTTGGTATCCACTCCCACCCAGCCATGACGAGGATCGGTCTGTATGGGCGCGGGGACTTCTTCGACGGTCACGCGGACCTGATACCGTCCTTGACGTCGGAGAATTTCGACTTGATAGGAGTCGCCGGCGGCGAGCACCCGACGCAGCAGCCCCTCATAATCCCGGCCATGGACTTGGCCGGTTTTCTTGGACACCTTCCGCGCAATATAGAGAGGGATCTCCAGTTTCTCATACCGAGGGACTTTGGCGTCGGGGTTGCCCGGTTTGAGGCAATCGAGAGAGATTTCTAAGATCCAATGGTCGGTTCCTGCGCGGACGCGCAGGAGGGGATTGCCCCTTTTGGTTCGATCCCCACGCGCTGACAGCCGACCATTCCGGCTCTCGTCCCATTCTTTCCGCCACGCCTGCTGGCGTTCCTGTTCGGCGAGGGGGTCATCGAGAGTCTTGAACTGATCCAACCACCGTTTTTTTGTGCCAAACACCACGGGAGGAAAGGTGCCTGCCTCGACATGCTGTTGATAAAACGCTTGCTGGGCTTCTTGATGCGTGAGCTTACGTTCTTGTCCCGCAATGCGGCGGGCATTCGGATGCAGGGAGGCCCGGAGTGCGGTCAACCGTTCTCGGGTTTTTTTCACGCGTTGCGTCCATAAAGTCGCCCCGTCTTTCATGGCTTGATGGCGGGCCCGAATGAGGTCTTGCGCTTCTTGCACCGCATCTTTGGCGTAACGCAGCGGCAACTCCGTTTCACTGGCACAGTGACGTTCCAAACCGCCTATGTTTTGTAGTCCTCCAACCAAGCGTTGAAAGGCAAACCGTAGCATGAACCCATATTTGCGCATCAAACGGCGTAACACCGTGTCCTGATCGGGCGTGACATCGAGCAAGACACCCAAAATGGTTGTCTTCATTCGGGGACTCCTTCCTGAGCTAAGGTCGCCATCGCTTGACGCACGGTCGACCCCATCTTTTCCCCTCCGCGTTTGCCATAAATGCGGGCCGAGAACGACGTGGTAATGGCAATCAAGTCCTCCACGAGTTCCTGCTGATCGTCTTTCACCGTGTGTTCCATGACAACAACACGCACGCCAAAGGCGTGCAGGTAACTTTCCAGATAAGTAAACCCGAAGCGTGCCAATCGATCCTTGGATTCCACAGCCACAATGCCCGCTTGGTGTTGCTGAGCAAGCTCCAGCAACCGATGGAGACCCCGCCGTTTTTCATTCAAGCCGCTCGCGACATCGGTAAGAGCCGCCACCACAGTCCATCGCTGCTCCGCAGCGAACGCGGTTAACCGCCCGAGTTGACGATCCAAGTTCCCCGCGTCTTGTTGTTTTGTGGTCGAGACGCGGGCATAGAGGAGACAACGAGTATCCCTAGCAACATCAGGCGCATCCTCGTGCATCAGGGCGCGTAAGTCCGCGACCCGATAGCGCCGATGATTCGTCACGGTACGCACCGGAATCAGGCGCCCTTCGCGTTCCCACTTCCGGAGTCCGTCGATGCTCATGCCGAGCATCTTGGCCGCCTTGCCGATACTGACAAACTGCTCATCCATAATACAATCACCTTATTATATTATAACATATTATCAGAGATCATCAGAGATTGACAGCAAGCAGCTTAAACCTCCTGGAAATATACAGATATGATATTTGCAGGTAGAGTAATATATGGCCGTGCCCTATAATGGACCAGTCACAACAACTAGGAGGGACTTCTCGACACATGGCAGGAGAAAACATCTCAGCAGCAGCATCGGGCACTTTTCGCATTGGCGAAGATTTGCCTGTTCATCGATTAGGATATGGCGTCATGCAGCTCCCGGGCCCTGGCGTTTGGGGCGAATCGCGTGATCCCGAGGGAGCTTTACGTATTCTGCGCCGAGCCATCGATCTCGGTGTCAATCTCATCGACACGGCTGATGCGTATGGCCCCTTTGTCGCAGACCTTCTCATCAAAAAGGCCCTTCATCCCTACCCGGAAGGTCTTGTAATTGCCACCAAGGTCGGGTTGACGCGTTCGGGGCCCAATGACTGGCGCCCAGTAGGACGACCCGAATATCTTCGTCAACAAGTCGAACTAAATTTACGCCATCTAGGACTCGAGCGCATTGACTTATTGCAGTTGCACCGCATTGACCCCAAGGTCCCTCTCGCCGACCAACTAGGTGAACTCACCCTCTTGCAAAAAGAGGGAAAAATACGGCACA
Source organism: Sulfobacillus thermotolerans (assembly GCA_002951815.1). Lineage (GTDB taxonomy): Bacteria > Bacillota > Sulfobacillia > Sulfobacillales > Sulfobacillaceae > Sulfobacillus > Sulfobacillus thermotolerans. Next base: position 1,364,910 of record CP019454.1, on the reverse strand, counting down.
TCGGACTCAGCGAAGTGACCCTCGAGCAACTCAGTGAGGCCAGTCAGTATGCCACAATTGTCTCCGTCCAGAACTTATATAACTTGGCGAAACGCGAGGCAGAGCCGGTGTTAAAGTACTGTGAAGCCCATCATCTGGCCTTTATCCCGTGGTTTCCCCTGGCCACTGGAGCTCTTGCTGCTCCCCAAGGCCCACTGGCCGAGATGGCCAAACGGTTAGGTGCCACGCCCTCCCAACTGGCTCTCGCTTGGTTGTTAAAGCGCTCCCCAGTGATCTTGCCCATTCCCGGCACCTCAAACATACAGCACTTGGAAGAAAATGTGGCCGCTGCAGCAGTGACGCTAAGCCAAGAAGACTTCGACGCTCTTACCCATGCGGTCTAGTCGCTTCAGAACGAAGGAAACAAGCACTTTGTAGATTCGTCAAACGAGATGCCCCAATGCCACAAAAATCACATCTAGGCATTGGGGCATCTTGACGCTAAGCTGATGGAGTCTCATTCATAAAGATGCGCTGAAAATCGGCCATAGTAATGCGCACATCCCGAGCTTTTGCCCCCTCAGCAGGCCCAATATATCCGCGCTCTTCCATCGCATCGATTAAGCGCGCAGCTCTGGTATATCCCACTCGCATCCGGCGCTGCAACATCGATGTTGAGGCTTGCCCACTTTCCACGACTATTCTTACGGCATCTTGAAACAAATTATCCGTTTCTTGCGGTACCGATGCCGGAGAGTCTGGACTCTCTTGGAATTCGATAGCGTCATCTACAGATTCCGAGGCCTGAGCATGCTCTACGAGATAGGTGACAATTTCCTCGATTTCCTTTTCGTGAATAAAAGCCCCTTGCAAGCGCTGGGGTTTGCTTGCACCTACCGGATGAAACAACATATCTCCGCGTCCCAAAAGCTTCTCGGCTCCGGCTCCATCGAGAATCGTGCGAGAATCCACCTGTGATGAAACGGCAAACGCAATGCGGGAGGGAATATTCGCCTTAATAGTCCCGGTGATCACGTCAACAGATGGGCGCTGGGTCGCCACAACCAAATGGATCCCCGCCGCGCGCGCCATCTGCGCCAAGCGAGCAATGGACTCTTCAACATCTTGGGGTGACACCATCATTAAATCCGCAAGCTCATCAATAATGATGACGATCAGGGGCAGACGTTCTTCAGCCGTCTGATTATATCGCGCCACGTCACGAACCCCCATATCCGCGAAAAGACGGTAACGCCTTTCCATTTCCGCAACCGCCCAACGCAGGGCTCCGGCTGCTTTTTTGGGTTCCGTCACCACCGGACTTAATAAATGGGGAATGCCGTTATAAATCGACAACTCTACGACCTTCGGATCAATCAATAAAAGCCGAACAACATCAGGACTCGCGCGAAAAAGCAAGCTGGTAATCAACACATTAATCAAGACACTTTTGCCAGAACCCGTTGCCCCTGCAACCAACAAATGTGGCATTTGGTCGAGACGGGCAATCACCGGGGCCCCCGCCACATCACGTCCTAAGCCAACAGCTAAAGGGGAAGCCGATTGAGCAAATTCTGGGCTTTCTAAGACCTCTCGCAAGAGCACAGGCGTAATTTCATCATTTGGAACCTCAATGCCAATAGCCGATTTACCTGGAATAGGAGCCTCAATGCGCACACCCGTGGCTGCCAGCGATAGGGCGATGTCATCGGTCAAATTGACAATGCGGGACACTTTAACCCCCGGAGGGGGAATGATTTCAAATCGTGTAATCGTCGGGCCCTGGCTGACGTCCCCCAACTTGACATCAATACCGAACTGTTTCAGAGCGGTCACCAGAATTTGGGCACGTTCAGCTGCACTAAATCCCCGGCGATCCGCCTGGGGAGGAACCGGCGCGGCCAACACACTGAGAGGAGGTGGCAAATAGTTCATGGCGCCTAGCGGTGCCAAAATTTTCGGAGGCGGCGCGGGTGCAGTCGGATGCGAAGCTTCCCGCATCTCTGCCATGGGATCGGCGATTTTCGGCGCCAGTATAGCCGTCTGTGACTCCGTCTCCACTTGCCTCATCGGCTTAGGCGAGGTCTTGGGGGACCTTGGCGTCACGGCCTTTTGACGATGCTTCGTCTCTTGCACTTCGGGGTAAACCCATTCGCGCAACACATGGTACCCCGCGCTCAAAGCCTTACCCACCCCACGCATCATCACCCAAAGAACTTGTCCGACCATCACCCCCATGGCCACCGCACTCATTCCTGTATAGAGCATGCCCCCAATCAATAAGAGGACAAGGCCTAGGAGAAAAGCCCCGACAGGGTCGATAGCGTGGGCAATGCCTTCTTCCAGCCGCGTCGCTAGAAATCCCGCCTCCAGCTTGTCTGCAAAAGGCAATAAGATAAACAGGCCAACAATTCCAATGACGGCTCCCCAGCCCCGACGATTTCCTGTAAAGGAGGGACGGTTTAATAACCGTAATAACCCAGCGACAATCACAAAGGCAGGAATGGCCCACGCCAGCAGACCAAATGCAAAAAATAAACCCTGACCCAAATCACGCGTTAACCGGCCTGAATGGGGAAATACTAATGATAAATAGCCCAACAATCCCAAGGCTACGAGAAGAATCCCTCCAATTTCTCGACGCATATCCTTGGTAATTTGTTTGAGCACCGACCCCATTACAAATCCTCCTAACCACTCTTTAACACTTGATGGCTGTCATGGCTTAAACCCATCATGTGGCGTCAACGCTGCCGTCATCATCGGGTCCAAACTTAATGCGCCATAGATAGGCCCCACGTGAGTAAGGCCAACATCAACGTATACCATCCAAATTGTCGCCATAGGCGCGTCACTCCCAGTGCATGCTTAACCCATTTTATCGCAAAAACCCCACTAATGGCAGCCACACCCATTCCGACCAAGACGGACGGATCGATACGCAATTCACTAAATGCGCTTTTATGCAAGATTAAAAAGGCCGCCCCCGCAATCACTGGAATAGCCATGAAAAACGACAATTGAGCCGCATCATCCGCCGATAGCCCCAAGACGCGTCCGGCAAAAATCGTCGAGCCGGACCGGGACAGCCCTGGCCATAAGGCAAATGCCTGAAAAATCCCTATTATAAAGGCTTGGCCCCAAGACAGACTTTCCAAGGAGCGGTGTCCATGCTCGGCCGGCGGAGTAAGCCATAAAGCCACCGTCGTTGCCCCCCAGCCAGCGGCCACAGCTATGGGAATAAACCACTGCGTTATCCATTCGCCAGCCCAATATCCCACAACTGCAGCCGGCACTGACGCGACAATTAATTGACCAAGAAACCGAAAACTCCGAGAATGCCCAGCGGCCAGCTCTCTTATCCATTGCGCCAATTCCTGCCGATACCCCACAAATACGGCTACCAGCGTCCCAACATGCAAAGCCACTTCGAGTTGGGCACCAGACGACGGCAACGATATTAATCGCCCCAACACAATTAAATGACCCGAAGAACTTACCGGCAAGAATTCCGTTAAACCTTGAATGAGACCCAGTAACGCAATACGCCACACAGCACGTCTCTCCCTTCTATAATATGGGTAATTAGAAGAGACAGGAAATTATAACCGTGCCACGAAAATAATGCCGTCGAAGGTTCCCAAGAGAAAAGCCCTCGTTCCTTCCTAGGACGAGGGCATAGGGATGTAGAGAAGACTTAAAAAATCATAGTCGAAACCAAGCGATTCGGTTGAAATCGCTCATCCAGATAGTCCATCGGATCGGTGGATAACAACCGTTCCAAGCGCGCGGAACCATCCCCATCGCGCCGGATTAAGCACAAGCGGCCGTCAATCCACCATGCCGTGAGTTCCCGATCATGGGGGTCGCGGGGATAAATGTCTTCCATAGCCAAGGGCGTATAGAGCATCCTATTGTACCTCCTTTTTCTCTGTTCTCGCCCGGCGGGGTTTGCGGTGTTGTTCAGCAATCATCCCTTCAAGATGTCGCAACGCCTTATCAATCCCTCCCACTTCATCAATCAACCCCACGTCGACTGCGTCTTTGCCCACCAGAATAGTGCCAATATCCCGCGCCAGTTCCCCGGTCGTAAACATCAACTTGCGAAAATCATGGTCCGAAATATGGGAATGCATGGTGACAAAGTTCACAACACGGTCCTGCATTTTATCCAAATACTCGTAGGTCTGAGGTACGCCAATCACCATCCCATTCATGCGAATCGGATGGATCGTCATTGTCGCAGTGGCGGCGATAAAACTGTAGTCTGTTGCCACGGAAACCGGGACACCAATGGAGTGTCCGCCTCCTAACACCAAAGAGACAGAGGGTTTGGATAAGCTCGCAACCATTTCCGCCAAGGCGAGACCGGCTTCTACATCGCCGCCCACCGTGTTCAAGATTAATAACAGGCCCTTGATATCCTTACTCTCTTCAATAGCGACCAACTGGGGAATGACATGTTCATACTTGGTCGTTTTGTTTTGCGATGGCAGGACAACGTGCCCCTCAATTTGACCAATAATGACCATCGTGTGAATCGACGACTTCGCGGTCGGGATTTTCGTGCTGCCAAACTCTTGAATGTTTTCTCCGGGATCTTGATGCCTCTTTTTCTGCCGCTGATCTGGAACCTGCGGCTCTTCTGCTTCGTTCCCTACATGGTGACCCTGTCGCACCGTTCGTTCCCTCCTCATCATGCCTAGCCGTGATAGTGTTTGACAAAGACTCCTTTTCATACCCTTGGGCTTGGGAGATTCCCACATTGCGTGCTGAGCGATGGATCACGGTCATATGTTGGAGTAATGAGGGGGATTGACATGCCTAATCAGCTCTTGCTTACTATGCAGACCCTACAACAAGCTATCAATAAAACCGTGCAAACCGGACTTCCTCCATTTTTCTTAGCTCTAGGGGTCACTATTGGTGGAGGCCTTTTGGGATCCTTCGGCCTATGGTTAGCAGGAAAGGGGCCACAAGATCCTGCGCAAACCGCTTATCGCATACGCATTTGGGCTGTAGCCATCGCGATTGGCGGGACTCTCACCGCCTTAGAAAACTTAGAACGCGGCGTTTTCGCCCGAGCTTTACCCGCCATCGTGCGAGATGGCGTCGCTATTGTGACTGCGTACTTGGGCGCCCAAACGGGATATTGGCTGCTAACATGGCTGGTTACTCTGTGAAAAGGCTAACCCCCAGTCTCGCGAGCTTTGTGCTGGGACTCTTACTTGGATTCGCGTTGATGCAAGGATTGGGAGTACGCGAACGCCAATACGCGGATTTGTCCGCAAAAAAATGGCAGGCGGAAGCGACGCAGTGGCACAACGAAGCCAATCGACTCAAAGAAGAGGTGGGGCGGATTAATAAGACGGCCCAACCCCACCTTTATATTCAAAACGTCGATGTTATGATATTGCGCGCCCCGGTTGCCAAATCCGATGTTATTGAGGCTCTTTCCCCTTATACCCAGGCATTGCTGGGTCTTCCCCTAGACTCATTGAAAGCCCCTATCGTCTATCATCTTTTCAACAACCGTATTATTACGATTGGCACAAAACTTTACCGCATTCGAGTCGAAACCCTGCTGTTAGGCCCTGATACCGAGCTGATGATTTCCCTACGGCCTGAACCCGGCCCGGCCGTGATGTAAAAAACCTGCCGCCACAAAGGACGGCAGGCAAAACCCTGCGGGAACTGCTTACACTTCCATGATAATCGGCAAAATCATCGGTCGCCGCTTGGTCCGGTCCCAAAGGAATCGGCCCAGGGTATCGCGCACAACGCCCTTAATTGCGGACCACTCCGTCAAAGTGCCCCCTTCCATCGTCGTCAACGCCGTTTTGACCCGCGACCGTGCTTCGTCGAGTAAGGCTTCGGACTCACGCACATACACAAATCCCCGGGACACAATGTCGGGGCCTGAAACCAAAAGACCAGATTGGGCATCCATACCCACCACCACAATCAAAATCCCGTCATTCGACAATTGTTTGCGGTCACGCAATACAATATTGCCGACGTCACCGACGCCAAAGCCATCGACTAATACCTTACCCGCAGGCACCTGTCCTACCAACTGCATCGAGTCCGCCGTGAGTTCAAATAGGCTACCATTATCGCCAATTAAAATATGGCTAGGGTCCATTCCTATATCCCGAGCCAATTGCGCATGATGCACCAAATGCCTATATTCCCCATGAACTGGAATAAAGAACTTCGGCTTGACCAGATTGAGCATGAGTTTTAACTCTTCTTGGCAAGCATGTCCCGACACGTGAATGCCTAAATCGCGGCCATAGTAAACATCCGCGCCCAAACGGTACAAGTTGTTGACCGTCCGAGACACCATTTTTTCGTTGCCCGGAATAGCGGTCGCCGAAATGATTACGGTATCTCCCGCATAGATTTCCACTTTTTTATGGTCGGACGTCGAGATGCGCGTCAAGGCAGACATTGGTTCGCCTTGCGAGCCCGTAGTTAAAATCAACGTCTTTTGGGGGGGCTGGCGTAATACCGCATCCAGCGACATCCAAGTACCTTCAGGAAAATCAAGGTATTTGAGCTCAATCGCTTTTTGCACGATATTTTCCATACTACGTCCGACAACGGCAACATGACGCCCATGGCGAACAGCCGACTCCACGACCTGACGAATGCGGTGCACTTGCGACGCAAACGACGAGACAAGCACCCGCCCTTTGGCCTGTTCGATAATGCGGTCTAAGGTTTTCCCTACCGTTTTTTCCCGAAGGGGTATAACCCGGTCGTTCCGCATTGGTGCTATCGGCCAACAATAACAAAACGCCTTCCGATCCGACTTGCGCCAACTTATGAAAATCCGCAACGTGTCCATCGACAGGCGTGTGATCAAATTTAAAGTCCCCTGTATGCACTATCGTTCCGACTGGGTTGCGAATAATTAAGCCGGTCGCATCAGGAATCGAGTGGTTAACGCGGAAAAATTCAACGGAAAAATTCCCGACCTTGACCGTATCACCGGGCTCCACCGGATGGGACTTGGGATGCAGACTCACCTGATGTTCTTGCAGTTTCATCTCTACAATTCCCATCGTCAACCGGGTCCCATAAATGGGAACAGAGATTTGCTTCAGAAAATAGGGAATAGCTCCAATGTGATCCTCGTGACCATGCGTCAGAAAAATCGCGCGTACGCGGTCCTTATTCTCCAGCAAATAGGTAATGTCAGGCAAAACCAAATCAATTCCGGGCATATCGACTTCCGGAAACGCTAGCCCGCAATCGATCAAAATAATATCGTTGCCATAGACAACAGCCGAAATGTTTTTTCCAATCTCTCCCAATCCCCCTAAGGGGATAAACTGTAATTTACCGGGTCCTGGGCGTGCCAGTGTAACCCACCTCCTATTTATCCCGCACACGGAGCACATCAAAATGCCCCTAGCCATCCGACTAGGGACTTATGCCAGGGGCATCTGATTTGAGGCGGCGCTTTCAGCTCCCTTCCGCGCTATGCTGAACCGCTACACCCCATTTGACCACCGAGCACTAAGTCGTTGCGTTAATTATAACGCGGTTGGACTATTGCACGCAATGGCCACTAATTTTTTACAGAGCTTATAGGCATCTGGCGAATATGCTTCGCTCGCAAGTACGCCAACCATAAGTCACCAAATACCGCATCCTCCGGCATGACTAAGGGCATTCGCACCGTTCGCGGAGCCAACGCCAAGCGATGTAGCAACCATTTAAGGGGAATGGGATTTGAAACAACAAAGAGTTGTTTAAACAAAGGCCAGAGGTCCGCGTGTAGCATCCTCGCCTCGTCAGGATGGCCAGATATAAAGAGTTCTGTCATCTGTTCCATTTCCATTCCTACCACGTGCGATGCCACCGATACCAAACCATACGCGCCAACGGCCAAACTCGCTAGATATAGACTATCGTCACCGGAAAAAATCGGCACCTCAGACCCCAGAATTTGATCTAAGCGAATAATTTGCTCGATCGTACCGGAAGCCTCTTTCACCGCAAAAGGTGCACGCGCTTTCTTGGCTATCTTGGCCACGGTGTCGGCCTCGACCATACTAGCGGTACGCGAAGGGACATTGTAGAGCATAACCGGACAGGTAACATGGTGGAGGACTTCCCCAAAGTGACGAATTAACCCTTCTTGCGAAGGCTTATTGTAGTATGGCGACACAACCAGTACCCCATCCGCACCCCACTCATCGGCCGCCATCGCCAAGTCAACCGTTGACCGGGTGTCATTCGTGCCACATCCCATCCACACCGGCACCATGTCACCCGCCCCCCGGCGCACAGCCGTGTACAACCGGTACCGCTCATCAGGACTCAGGCTAAAAGCTTCCCCGGTCGAGCCTGCCAAAATTACTCCCTGCGTTCCGTGAGCCACCAAATGCCGCGCCAACCCTTCGGCGGCTTCGACATCGATGCTGCCTTCCTCGGTGAAGGGTGTAATCATTGCTGTAAAAACTCGTGGCCATCTCATCCTTTGGGCACCTCCTCAGCCAAATGGAACTGTTTGTGTAATGCACTCACCGCCCTTTCCATATCAGAGCGATGCAATAAAAGGGTGATCGTCGAATGCGAATCCGCCGATTGCAGAATTTCAATATCCGATTGCGCCATGGCCGCCATCACCCGTCCTACGACTCCTGGAAGTCCTTGAATAGCGGACCCGACAATGGACACTTTAGCCCGATCGTCAAACGCCTCATAGCCAAACCCGCTAGTTTCGAGAATTTCTTGGGTCACAGCATTTTTCTCGGGCGGCACACAAAAGTACACTTGGTCGGGAAAGAGATTAATCAAATCCACGGAAACGCCGCGTTCGCCCAATGCCATAAATAGTTGAAACGCCCAATCTTTGTGCATAGTTTCCGGTGGCGTGACACGAAATTGCAGCAAGTGGTCTAGTTGGGTAATACCGGTTACAGAATGGTCCGGATCACGGTGGCCCCACGCATCCAATATGCCCTGACCCGACGCAATAATAGTGCCTAACGACTCCGAAAACGTGGATCGGACGCGGATCGTCACGCCAAACTGTCTCCCAATTTCTACCGCCCGAGGATGAATCACCTTCGCGCCAAGATTGGCCAACTGAAACACCTCTTCGTAATCTAACGAAGAAATCGTCCGCGCCTCTGGGACAATGCGGGGATCGGCTGTTTTAATCCCATCGACATCGGTAAAAATATCGACAACCTCTGCCCCTAGCGCTGCCCCTAAGGCTACAGCAGTGGTGTCAGATCCTCCGCGTCCCAGCGTCGCCACCCGCCCATCGGGCGTTCGCCCTTGAAATCCCGCAACCACCGGAACGATCCCCTGAGCCACTAAACTTTCTAAGGCTTGAGGTTTGACCTCCACAATGCGCGCATCACCAAAATTCGCATCGGTGACAATCCCCGCATCTCCACCCGTAATGGCCCGGCTCTGCAACCCCACCGACCGCAAATGACCCGCAAGAATCACCGCGCTGATAATTTCTCCACAAGAAATCAAAAGATCGCGTTCATCCAACGCGCCTTCGGTGCCATTATCTAGTAACGATAAGAGCGTATCGGTCGCGTACGGATCGCCAAGCCGTCCCATTGCCGACACCACAACCACGACATGGTGCCCTTCTCGCACAGCTTTTTGAACCCATTGCGCCACAATGTCACGACGCGCTGCGTCACGCACCGAAGTCCCGCCGAATTTCTGGATCACCAAAGACACAGAAATCTCCTCCCTGTCAGGACCAACGTTCTTCGAGTGTTTCGACAATTTGTACAGCGTTGGTCGCAGCCCCTTTGCGCAGATTATCGGCCACTACAAATAAATGAAGTCCTTGAGCAATAAAGGGATCCCGGCGAATGCGTCCAACGAACACCAAATCCTGTCCAGCAGCTTCTAACGGTGTGGGCACAATGCCATGCTCAGGATCATCCACGACGCGAATTCCCGGGGCCTCCCGCAATAGCGTGCGCACCTCGTCGACCTCAAAAGGTCGCTCTAACTCGACGTAGACTGCTTCGGCGTGGGACACAGCTACGGGCACTCGAACCGCGGTTGCACTAACAGGCAATTCCAGGCGAAAAATCTTCTGGGTCTCGCGCGTAAGTTTCCATTCTTCGCCCGTATAGTCCAGATCTCCGAACTTATCACAATAAGGCAACACGTTAAACGCAATCGGGGTGGGATAAGTACTCGGCGTTACAGGCTCTTGAGCCAATGTTTGCGCCGCTTCATGGCGCAAGGTCTCCATCGCTTCGCGGCCAGTGCCTGAAACAGCCTGGTACGTCGAGACAATCACTCGCCGCAGCCCGTAGCGCTGACGCAAAGGCTCAAGTGCCACGACCATCTGAATCGTTGAACAGTTAGGCGAAGCAATAAGACGAGCGTCCCCTATAACCTCAGCATTTACTTCGGGAACCACCAAAGGTACGGTTGGATCCATACGGAAGTAACTCGATTTGTCGATAACCGTTACGCCGTGGGCTGTAGCCAGGGGGGCGTAGTGCCGACTCACATCATTCGTGGCCGCAAAAAATGCCACGTCAATTTCGTCCCAATGCGCCGCATCCACACTTTGCACAGGAACTTGTTGTCCTCGAAATTCTATAAATCGGCCATGTCCTTCCGTAGCCAGCGCCACCAACGAGCGCACCGGCGTGTTGCGTTCCTCAAGAATTTCAAGAATTTTTTGCCCAACGAGTCCTGTTGCTCCAACAACGGCAATACGCAATGCGTTCACTTGATCCGTCAACTCCTACAGTATCAATTCCATGGCACTAAAATGGGTTGCATCTGCTCTTGGCGCTGAGCCGCTTGGACCGCAGGGACAATGAGTTCAAGATGCGCGTCAATAGAACGCGGCTTCCGTATTGGGTCATCTTGACCAAACGGGACAAAATAAATGTTGCGTGCGCCAAGCAACCGCCCTAAATTAACTGCATTGAGGCCTAAAAGGTCATTTGAGGTAATAGCCAACAAGACCGGCCCCCCATTGCGCAATTGCGCTTTTACCGCCATGGTTACGGGAGAATCATTAATGGCATTAGCAATCTTGGCCAAGGTGTTGCCAGTGCACGGCATGACCAGCACGACATCAAACCAACGTTGCGGTCCGCTGGGTTCCACCTCGGGAATCGTCGTGAGGATTTCTTGGCCTGTAACCGCTGTAATTTGTTCTGCCCAATAATCGCCGGACCCAAATCGTGTTGTTACGTGAAGAATACTGGGCGATACAATCGGCGTGACAATGGCACCCTGGTCCACTAATAGCTTCATTGTAGCGACAGCACGGTGCATATTGCAATGGGAAGCGGCCATGGCTACGCCGATTTTTACTCCGTTGAGTTCTCCCTCTGTCATGTTTTTCAGTTCCTTTCCCGTTGTACCGTAGCTTTCACCGCATTTTCCTGCAAGATGGACGCTAACGTCTCCCAAATGATTTCCGCAGCCCGCCTAGGCGCAATGTGACCCGGGACCCCCAAATACGATTCATATCGCGCCATGACATGCGAATCCGTCTCCAGCCCTTTGGCCAAACCCCCTGGCAGTGACGCCAGATCGATAATCCAAGCCGGATCTGTCGTATCGATCCACTCCCGGGTAATCACCGGAGCCGGTATCGTATTGAACAGCCCATCTAGCGGCGGACACCACACCGGGTCGAGAGGATGGACGGGAAATCCCATTGCAGACGCCATAGCCCGTTTTTCGACCGAACGGTCAAACACTTCTACGAAACTTCCGTAACTCTGGAGGCGAAGCGCCAAAATCGCCCCGACACGCCCAAATCCTAAAATGCCCACGGGGCGATGATAGAGCGTAAACCCCGAACGTCCAATCGCTGCGCGTATCGCCCCCTCTGCCGTTGGCACCGTATTGAGCCACATAAAGGTAGTTTGATTACGGTACTCCACCGTCGTGAGTCCATAACGCTTTGCCCATAACGTCACAGGAGCCGCAATTAACCCCGCAGCGATAAGACCGCCGTGGGCCATCCGCGCTAAGAAGTCGGGGGTGAGAATGACACGGCCATCCATCGTCTTCATTGAACCATCCGCATCAATGCCCGTCATTGGTCCTATAAAGATGGCCACGGGCTCCCCCGATTCACGGTACGGGGCGATTCCTGGCGCGCTAAAGCCCCAAGCTTCCACCGTAAATCCTTGATTCTCCAGAAACTGACATAACCATGCATCGCGCGCATCACCACCAGCTACGACAACCCTTGTTGCCACATTCTCATCCCTTTCTGCATTCTTATCCCTCTGGTGTCACTATACGGAACATCCAAGCCTGACGTTCCGTAAGCCGTAGTGTCAGAACTTCCCAGCCAAATAGGGGGCATTGGCGGTGAGATAATAAAAACCACCAGTGTCTCATCCAACTCGCTATGCGCAATCGGATGAGACACTAGTGGTTTTCTGTTCGTTAGACCAAAGGTCCGTACACAGCCGGACCTTAAAGAGAATTAGTGGACGTGAATGTCCGTGGCTCCATGTTCTTCAAAAAGGTGCTGGGCTTTATCGACTTCCGGTGCATCAGAGCGCACCATCAACAAGACATCACCCTCTTTAAGACGCTTCTCATAGCCATGACTCTCGTTGCTGGGAATGCCATAATCCACAAGGGCTCCAGCTACCCCGCCTGCAACAGCTCCGGTTAGCGTGGCCGCTAACGGGCCGGCGGCAATAATCGGGCCAACACCCGGAATCGCTAAGGCTCCAACTCCTGCTAACAGACCCGTGATACCTCCGAGCGTGCCGCCCCAGCCAATCCCATTCCCTAAGTTATGCATACCGTCACCCGGGTGACCTTCTTGAACATGCCCTTCGTGTCGTGCCACCAACGAAATATCCTTTTCTGGCACACCCCGGTCTTTTAGCACAGAGACCGTCTCTTCAGCATCATGGTGATTTTTAAAGGCACCGACGACTGTCTTCTTCATCTCAATCCCTCCTTTTCAAATGACCGGAGTTAGTATGCCCGGACATTGAAAGGAACTCAGGGTTAATTTTCTCCAAATTCCGTGGGTTGTGCAGATTCATCGAGATCAACGATCATAACTTCTGGCCCAATGCGGCGAATAACCCGCCAAGGAATTACCGTCGTCCGACCTTGACGGACCAACCGTCCACGCGGAGGCACTAAAATCGAAAAAATGGCTCCACTTGTGGGATCAATTTCCAAATCGGTATCCCCTAAAGGCCCTAACCGTTCACCATTGGTTAAGTTGATAATTTCTTTGGAAGCCAGTTCACTAAAACGCATAAGGCATTCCTCCTTAGAAGACATTATGCGTGTAACGCAGTCTGTAGCACTCGTTCCAATCCTTGGACTGGCCCGCATGCCGCCACAGCCCACGGTCTTACAGCCAAGATCTCGCGCGAGACTCGCATAATTTGCTCGCAACTCACTTGCTCTAGACGCGACAAGCGGGCTTTGGGGTCTAACGGAGAGGCTCCGTAAACGGCATAAGCGCCGAGTCGCGCCATGCGTCCATCAGGTGTTTCCATGGTGAATGCCATCGCGGTTTCCGCTTGGGTCAGAGCCCATGCCCGTTCCTCCTCCGTGGGCCCATATTCCAATAAATTCATAACCTCTTGAGTGGCTGCCTCCAATGCTTGCGGCACCGATTGTGGACTCATTGCCATATAAATGGACAACTCTCCCCAATCCTTCATCGCACTATAAGAGGCCGAGACGGTATACACGAGACCTTCGTCTTCCCGCAATCGCTGCCATAACCGGGACGAATTCTGGCCTCCCAAAATAGTTGACAAGACCAAAGCCGCGTCATGGTCCGCATCAAACATTCGTGGAGCAGGAACCCCCATCGTAACATGCACTTGCTCTCCAGGACGTGACAATATTTCTATGTGAGGACCAATCTTCGGGCCCAAACGTACCGGGGTGATACTGGGGCCTAAAGGGTGCGGCCACCGCAACGATTCAGCCAAGACCTTCAACTCTTCGACGCCTTCCCCACTGAGGACTAACGTGATATTGTCGGGATGATAAAATTTTCGGTGAAAGTTTTTTAGTTGTTCAGCGTTTAACTGGCGTAAGCTACGCCGACTCCCCAAAATATCATGATGAAATTGTTCATCGGGGTAGAGTGCAGCCATATAGAGTTCGGTAGCGCGGTCTTCGAGATCATCTTCGGCTTCCAGCAACTCTTCTAAAATCACTTGGCGCTCTTTCCCAATATCGTCTTCGCGCAACCAGGGTTCGCTGACCATGGCCCACAGAAGTTCCAACGCATCCGCCGCTTTTGACGCCAAGACCTTGGCATAAAAGACGGTATAATCCCGCGTCGTAAAGGCATTGATTTCCCCGCCTAGACGATCTTGAATATTGGCGATATCGCGAGCCGACCATGACCGTGCGCCCTTAAAGACCGCGTGCTCAAGGAAATGCGCCGCCCCAAATAACTCAGGGTTCTCATCCCGCGAACCGACATGGACGTAAAAAGCTATTGCGGTTGTGCCCAATGAACCATAGTCATCCCATGCTAACGTCAAACCCGATGACAATGGAGTCAAGTAATTGATATCGCTTCTCCTGCCTTTCCACTGCCCCAGATCCTCATGACAGCGCTTAAATTTCCGGTTATCCTTATACGAAGCTCATTCCCTCGTTCGTTATCATCCTACAGACTTCACATCTAGGTACTTTACCACACCATTAACCATCGCCGACAGGGGTCCCCATTTTTAATAGCGCGGAGACCGTCACTAAATTGTATCCTTGACTCTTTAATCCCTCTATAATAAGAGGCAAAGCTTTAACCGTGCGGTCCGTTGGATGCATGAGAACAATGGCCCCAGGGCGGGCTTTGGCCAGAACCTTATTCACCATATAAGGCACGGAGGACGACGGGCGCCAATCAATCGTGTCAATCGTCCACATCACCAACGGCATATGCAATAACGACGTCGCCTTTAACACCGCGCCGCCAAGTTCTCCATAAGGAGGAGCATACACGGCAGGAGTCACCCCCACAAGCTGGTGAACTATCTCATTTGTCTTTTGGATATCTGCGACATTCTCGCTTACGGACATCGTAGCCGGATGTCCATGTGCCCAGCCATGGTTGCCTACTTGCATGCCGTCTTTCACAATCTGTTCGAGCACTGTCGGATTCTTCTTAGCCCATACTCCCCCCACCATGAAGGTCGCTTTGACATGGGCAGCTGTCAGCGCTTGCAGCAATTGCGGCACGTATTGTGTTCCCCACACCACATTGATGGTTAAAGCCATGGCCCGTTGTGTTGTGACAACTCGGTACACAGGTCCTGGCTCTAAATTCTCCGTTGTCGGCACAGGTGCCGTGGCCGGTGAATGAAAGATCGCGACACTAGCTAAAAACAACAAGAAAAGGGCAACTACTTTGGTTGCTGGTGATCTTAAGGAAATGACTTTAATCCACATCGTGCTCTCCCTCCTTCCTTGTCCTATGTGGACAGCCAAAGAGGTAGAACAATGGGCATCTAAAGGAGCTGTTCAATCTGCCATAGATCGTGCTCACGAGCCTCTACGGTCGAACCAGGCGTTTCGAGAATAAGAGGCCATGAACGGTCGCGTACCTCTCTGAGCAACGCCTTAAGCGCGGGTAATCCGAGATGTCCGGTTAGTAAATGTGCATGGCGGTCGCGGTGGGAACCCACGGGATAGGCATTGTCGTTAAGATGCACACCGCGAACCCGGTTAAGGCCCACCCCCCGCTCCACCGCGCCAAGAAACCGCGTCACATCTTCAGTGGTGTGCAGGGGAAACCCCGCCGCCATGGCATGTGCGGTATCTAACAGAATCCCGACACGGCGTATTCGTCCCAAATGGCGAAACAATTCATGGAGTTCATCAAAGGTACTGCCCAATTCGCGGCCCTGTCCTGCCGTGTTTTCCATCAAAATGATACCCGGACGCGTCAACATGTAACGGAGCGTGCCGGCCAGTATTTCTAGTCCTGCTGCCTTAGCCTCATCTCCAATGCCTTGGCAATGACCTGGATGCAACACCAAAAAGTCTCCATGCAACCGCTTGACGCGAACCATTTCTTCTGCCAAGACCGCTCGGGCTCGTTCCTGCATTGTGGGATCAGTGGCTGCCGGATTCACAAAATACGGCGCATGAACAAAAAACGGGCGGATGTGGGCCTGTTCCAACCAGGCCGATACCGTCCCCGTTTTGGGCAATTCTTTACTTTGTCCACCAACCGGACTACGACTAAACACTTGTAACACGGAGAGACCGCGTTCAGACGCCTCCATAATGGCTGTCTTCAGACCACGCGTGGTGGACAGTTGTGCGCCAAGTTTCACCGTCCCGCATCACGCCGTGGACCCGAGTGCGTAGAAGGTCGATGACTTGCCCCGCGCTCCCGGTCTTGTGCTGGCCGCGGTTTTGGCGGTTCGTATCCTTCAGGCACTGGCATGGTGTCTTTATGCGAAAGGTTAATGCGTCCCGCGCTATCTATTTCGATCACCTTCACCGTGAGCATATCTCCGACGTTAACCACATCTTCGACTTTGTTGACGCGTTGATAGGCGAGCTGGGAGATGTGCACAAGCCCCTCTTTCCCCGGTAAAAGCTCCACAAAGGCCCCAAAATTCATCAAACGCGTTACTCGCCCGGTAAACACTTCACCGACCTGAACAGTGCGTGTCAAGTCTTCAATCATTTGCTGAACCTTGCGTCCCACTTCTTCGTTGAGCGCAGCAATATAGATCGTCCCATCATCTTGAATATCGATATCCACCTTCTTGTCCCCCACTTTGGTGGCCTCGATAATTTTGTTGATGGTCTTTCCGCCGGGTCCAATAACCTCACGGATTTTGTCTGGCTCTACCGACATCGTCAAAATGCGTGGTGCATGCAGCGAGAGATGTTTACGCGGAGTGGGAATTACCGCCTCAATTTTGTCCAGAATGAACAAACGGGCGTTGCGTGCCTTGTCCAGGGCTGTTTCTAGGATTTCGCGCGATAGTCCATGAATTTTAATGTCCATCTGAATGGCCGTAATTCCGTCGCGTGTGCCTGCCACTTTGAAATCCATGTCCCCTAAGGCATCCTCTAGCCCCTGGATGTCGGTCAAAATGGCAATCCCATCTTCATTTTTCACCAACCCCATGGCAATTCCCGCGACGGGCGCTTTGATGGGTACACCCCCATCCATAAGGGCTAAGGTGCTGCCACACACAGACGCCATCGAGCTGGATCCGTTCGACTCTAAGATATCGGAGACCAAGCGCAAGGTGTAGGGAAATTCAGACTCTGAGGGAATGACGGGTTCCAAGGCACGTCCGGCTAGTGCCCCATGACCGATGGCCCGCCGATTCGGTCCCCGCATAGGTCCCGATTCCCCAGTAGCAAAAGGCGGAAAGTTGTAGTGGTGCATATAACGGCGCGATTCCTCGGCGCTGATGCCATCGAGCATCTGCTGATCGGACAACGGCCCTAGTGTCATTGCCGTTAAAGCCTGCGTTTGGCCGCGGGTAAACAATCCGGTGCCATGTACGCGCGGTAGTACGCCCACTTCGATCGAAATGGGACGGATCTCATCAAATCCACGTCCGTCGGGTCGGATGCCGTCTTTAATAATCGCCTGCCTGACCACTTCTTTGAGAACTTTCTTGAGCGTTGCCCCAATCATCGCTTCTTGCTCTGGAAATTGTTCGAGCAAGATTTGACGCGCCTCTTTATTCACCTGCTCAATGTCCTGGCCCCGCTGCTGCTTGTCCGGATTACGCATCGCTTCTAGCAGTTTGTCATAGGCGATATCCTTCGTGGCTTGAACGAGTTCAGGACTCGGCAAAAACACCGGATATTCGGCTTTCGGTTTTCCCGCCATCTCCTGAAAGCGTTGAATGCCTTCAATAATGCGCCGAATTTCTTCATGGCCAAACCAGATAGCATCGAGCATCGTTGCCTCTGAGACAATATTGGCACTCGCCTCGATCATTAAGATCGCATCATAGGTGCCCGCAATCATTAGCTTAAGTTCGCTAACTTTTTCCTGTTCTGCGGTAGGATTAATGATAAACTGGCCACCGACATATCCGACTTGAACCGCTCCAATCGGTCCATCAAAAGGAATGTCCGACAAACTTAGAGCCGCCGATGCCCCAATCATGCCGCAAATTTCTGGCGAATGATCGTAGTCCACCGATAAAATGCTGGCAACAACATGTACTTCATTGCGAAACCCTTCCGGAAATAACGGACGAATGGGCCTATCCGTCAATCGGGCGGCCAGAATTGCCGCTTCGCTGGGCCGACCTTCGCGTTTGATGTAGCCTCCGGGAATTTTACCCACCGCATAAAGGCGTTCTTCGACATCAACGGTTAAAGGAAAAAAGTCATAATTTTCCTTTGGTTCGCGAGACGAGACGACCGTCACTAAGACGACGGTATCCCCGTACCGAACGACCACAGAGGCATTCGCTTGCCTGGCCATTTTTCCGGTTTCCAACGTCAACGTACGGCCGCCTACCAAAAAATCGGTAGTGATAGCCTCCATATGTACCCTCCTGTACAGCCTTGGGTCCGTATACGGTTCCCAGAAATCTTCTTGTGTGGTAAAAAAGAGCGGGAATGTCCCGCTCTATCGACGCAATCCCAACCGTTGTATCAAGGCATGATATCGTGCGCTGTCGGTCTTTCGCAGGTAATTCAGCAACGCGCGACGATGTCCGACCATGGTCAACAGTCCACGCCGGGAGTGATGGTCCTTTTTGTGAATCTTCAAGTGCTCGGTGAGTTCACTAATGCGCTGAGTCAACAACGCGATTTGAACTTCCGGCGACCCCGTGTCCGATTCATGCAGCCGATTAGCCGCAATGATGGCCTGCTTTTGTTGTTCCTGTAGGGCCATTCGTTCTCCCCCCTTCTCAATAGCGTTAATGCGCAGTCAAGACCGCGCCAGATTCCTCATCTTGTGCCAAGATGGAAAGCAATGCGTCTTGATAAGCCTGTACTGCCGGTTGGGAAACTCCTGCCCGCCGATAAAGCTCTTCGAGTTGACGCTGCAAGCGCTTAAACTCCCCGGTGACACAAATGGCAGACACTTTCCCCACCATTTCACGCCAGGTATCCGTTTGCATTAAGCTTCCTCCAGTCCAAAGACAGTTTATTGTATCATGACCCCGCTAAGTCAGCAACTGACGGGCTTTTTCGATATCCTTCTGAATTTGTCGAATCAATGCGTCAACACCGTCAAATTTCTGTTCAGCGCGCACATGCTCTATAAAATCAAATGATACGCGATGTCCATACCAGTCGTCTAATATTTTATCGAGCACATGAATTTCCAACACTGGTAAAGACTGTCCAAACGTCGGACGTACTCCCCAATTGGCTACCGCCGCATAACGGGAACCATCCGTTCCTCTAAGAAATCCCGCATAGACTCCATAAGGAGGCATAATCTGACACGACGGAACCCCGACATTTAACGTTGGAACCCCTATGGTCCGCCCGCGTCCATCCCCATGCTGCACGGGTCCCATTACCACGAAAGGATGCCCGAGGCGTTCATTCGCTGTGCCGATTTGGCCTGCTTGAATATCTTGCCGAATCGCAGAACTTGAGACCACCTGCGCCGAGTGGTCTCCTTCCACGGGTTCAACCACATCCACGATAGTCCCATTGAGGCGTCCCCACTCGATTAACGTCTCGGCCCGTCCCGCGCCTTGCGCCCCAAATGTAAAATTAAAACCCACAACCACCGCATGCGCATTGAGCGCCGCTTTGACTTCATGGGCTAGAAAAGGAAGCGCGGGAACAGCAGCCAGCTGGCGATCAAAGGGCAGGATTTTCACAAACTCTACGCCGAATTGTTCAAGCCAGTACAGCTTTACATCCGTCGGCGTAATGAGAAAATGTTCTGGGGGCACCGACCTTAAGACCATGGCGGGATGGGGGTCAAAGGTCAAGGCAATAATGCGCCACCCATGACCTGATGCAATGGTTTTGGCATGTTGGATCAACGCTTGGTGGCCGAGATGAACACCATCAAAATTGCCAATCATCACTACACTGGGCGACGCAAATGCGTTGGCCACTATGCGCTCCATTATCGTTCACCCTTTACGAGTACTTTGCGAAAGTGCCACGGAGGACCATCTACCACCGCCACAATCTGCTTCTCGTAGACGAGGGCTGTGGGACCAGACCCTGGCAATGGTGGAATCCCCGCCACATTCCCTGACCACAGCATCGCGGCTTGATCAGCGGTGACAGGCCAAGTACTGAGGCTGAGCATCTGTGTCCCGGCTACGAGCGCGTCTTGCCATTGGTTCGGATTAGCTTCCAAGTCATCGAGACGCCATGCGTCTTGCGCAGAAAACGCCCCAACTTGCGTCCGTTCAAGCGATTCTAAAGAGGCCGCGTGGCCCAGTAAAAAGCCCAGGTCACGGGCTAAGGCGCGAATATAGGTGCCTGAACCGACAACAGCCTCAACGTACCACCGATCGCCCACCCCGTCTAGTACCTTAATGGCCTCTATTTCGACCGGTCGCGGATCGAGCCAGACCGTTTGACCCTGTCGGACCTTATGATATGACCGCTGGCCCCCTTGCTTAAGGGCCGAGACCTGCGGGGGAAATTGCCAGATAGTCCCTGTAAGCCATGGTAAAATATTTTCTAGAGCGTGTCGATCGGGAAAAGGAGCTCCTGATTCCCCGACCACATCCCCTGCGCGGTCCCCGGTATGGGTTAAGCGTCCCAGAACAATGGCAGCCCGATAGACCTTGGGTGTTAGAACGGCCCACTCTAATAGACGGGTAAACTGTCCCAGCGCCACTGGCAATACCCCGGTCGCATCGGGATCCAATGTCCCAGCATGACCCACGTGACGTTCGTGCGTCAAACGGCGAATGCGTTGCACAACCTGATGTGACGACATGCCCGCCGGTTTATAGACGTTGAGAAATCCGTTCGCCACAGAACACTCCATTCATCCCCGCCCGTCATTCGTGACCGGGCAGGGTTTTAATGATTTCTTGAATATGCATGCTATCGACAATCGACTTGTCCAAACGAAAATCGAGCTGCGGCGCCAGCCGCAAATGCAGCCGACGCGCAATTTCCCCTCGCAGGAAAGGCGTAGCGCTCTTGAGTCCTGCAAGACTGGCCTCAGCTTCCTCTGCACTGCCCATGTGACTCACAAAAACTTTCGCCACCGACAAGTCTCGTGAGAGCTCCACGTGCGTCACGCTCACAAATCCAATACGAGGATCTTTCACATCGCGCAACAGCATCGCACCCAGTTCTTGCTGAATGGAAAGCGCGATCCGTTCTGCTCGGGCTTTGTTCACAAGCACACCCTCACTTTCAGCTGGCTTTGACCTCTTCTTCACTAAAGGCCTCAAAAATATCTCCGACCTTAATATCGTTAAATTTCTCTAGGCCAATACCACATTCAAACCCGGTAGCCACTTCCCGAACATCATCTTTAAAGCGTTTAAGAGAGGCAATATTCCCTTCATGAATGACCGCCCCGTCACGCAAGACCCGCACCTTACCCGAACGCAAAATTTTCCCATCGGTGACATAGCACCCGCCAATGGCCCCGATCTTGGGAACACGGAACACTTCCCGCACTTCCGCTCTTCCCAAAATGACTTCTTGGAACTTCGGCTCGAGCATCCCGCGCAATGCCTTGTTGATATCATCAATAGCATCATAGATGACCCGGTAACTACGAATATCGACGTGTTCTTTCTCCGCGATTTGTCGGGCCTTGTTCTCTACACCAACACCAAAGCCCACAATAATAGCATTGGATGCCTGCGCCAACATGACATCGGTTTCCGTAATGGATCCAACTCCCGCATGAAGCACCCGTACGCGCACTTCGTCGTTAGACAATTTACTCACGGACTGCGCCAAGGCCTCAGCAGACCCATGCACATCGGCCTTGATAACCAAGTTGAGCTCTTTGACCGCTTCGTCCTTGAGACGCTGCAAAAAGTCATCCAACGATACTCCGCGTGCGTTGGGCTCGGACTGACGGCGAATCCGATCTTGCCGCGAATCCGCGATGCTTTTCGCTTGGCGCTCATCGGCCAAAATGACAAAATCATCGCCTGCTTCGGGCAGCTGATTGAATCCCAAAACCTCCACCGGCATAGATGGCCCTGCACTCTTCACCCGTTGCCCACGATCGTTAATTAAGGCCCTCACGCGGCCATAGACGGCCCCTGCCACAAAGACATCTCCCACATTGAGCATGCCCCGCGAGACCAAAACCGTAGCCACCGGTCCCCGGCCTTTATCCAACTTTGCTTCAATAATGGTCCCTTGTGCTGCCCGCTGGCTGTTGGCTTTCAGCTCCAAAACGTCCGCTTGCAAAATCAGAGCTTCTAGTAAATTCTCGATGCCCTCACCTGTGCGCGCAGATACCGGCACCATAATGGTATCTCCACCCCACTCTTCGGCGATAAGTCCGTAATTGCTTAGTTCCGTGCGGACCTTGTCGGGATTAGCGCCCGGTAAGTCGATCTTGTTAATCGCCACGACAATCGGGACGTTCGCAGCCTTAGCATGGTTAATCGCCTCAACCGTTTGCGGCATGACACCGTCATTGGCCGCCACGACCAAAACAGCCACGTCCGTCACTTGTGCTCCTCGTGCACGCATGGACGTAAACGCTTCATGCCCCGGCGTATCCAGAAAGACCACCTTACGGTCGTTCCACTCAATCACAGAAGCTCCAATGTGTTGGGTGATGCCCCCTGCTTCGGACTGGGTCACCCGAGTTGCGCGAATGCGGTCCAGCAACGAGGTCTTCCCATGGTCAACATGCCCCATCACGGTGACGACAGGAGGACGTTCCGTCAAACTCTCCGGGCTATCGTCTTCCCCTTGCAAAATAATCTCTTCCTGCTCTTCTTGGGTGGCCCGTTCCTCAACCGTGGCACCAAATTCTGTTGCAATGATCACGGCCGTCTCCCGGTCGAGCTCCTGATTCACGCCGGCCATTACCCCTAATCCAATCAGGCGCTTAATCAGTTCGGTCGCTTTGACGCCTAATTGGTCCGCCAGATCCTTGACCATAATGGCACTGGAAATGATAATGTGACGCTGCACCGGCGGCATGACCGTTTCTTGCTGCTTGACTTGGTTTTTTTGCGATTTCGACCGATGCTTGCTCCCGTAATTTTCGTCTTCCCACGCGTTTTTCCGGCGACCTGAGGACATAGCCGGGGTCGTACGGCGGTCCTTGTTATAAGCCCCTCGGCGATTTTGCTCCCGAGCAGGACGCGTGGGGGGGGCGGCAAGCGGAGCCCCTATCGGACGACTCGCGGGGCGCGGTCCGGTTCCTCCTGAACGGTTTGAAGAAGCCCCCGCAGGCGCTCCTCCAGGACGGCCGGAAGGACGAGGTCCCGGTCCATTGTATCCGCTCCCTTGGGGACGCGGCCCCGAAGGACGAGACGGACCGGGGCCACGCCGCTCCCCCCCACCAGCTGGCCGGTTGCCGCCGTTATATCCAGCTCCTCCAGTCCGCGTTCCCCCGGCATTGTATGACGTTTGTGGACGCGAGGTACTGGCACTTGCGGGCCGGTTGCTTGACGCGGATGCAGCGGAACGCCCATTTGCACCTTCGCGCGGCGGATAAGGTCGATTGTCTCGACCGTTCGTGGGTCGAGGCGACCGATTATCTGGTCTGGCCCCATTAGCCATGGGTTTTGCAGAGGTTGACACGTGATTTTTTTCATCATGAGATGACGACACTAGTGGCGTACCGGCCACTGTCGGTCCTTCGCTATGGGCGGGGACGCTCGGCGTGGGTTCGGTCTTTCTCACTGGTTCGCTGACTGCCGGTTCTTGCGACTTCGGTTCCGGCGGTAACTTGCCTTCCATGATGTTTTTCACGGTCTGAACCGCCTCGGGTTCCACGGTGCTCATGTGATTTTTGATATTTTCTACGTGGAGACGGTGAAGCAGGTCGATCAGACGGCGACTGTCTAGTTTCACTTCCTTGGCTAGTTCGTACACCCGTACTTTTTCTTTTTCTGTCAAAATTCATCCCCCCTGATGGCACTCCAAACTGGGCGGCTAAACGGTCGGCGATTGATTGGTCCAAAATCGCAAGTACCGCGTGCGGCCCCATTCCCATAGCCCTGCCAAGATCGGACATGGATCCGGCTTGTAAAAGAGGCACATCAAGGTTCTGGGCCCACAGGTGGTACTTGCGATAAACTGACTCGCCTGCATCCTTTGCGATAACCACGAGGCGTGCATCATGATTCGTTAATGCAATCTGCACTTGATTATGACCAGGCGCCAGCTTACCAGCACGTTTCGCCAAACCTATCCAGTTTAACCAGTTATCCACTGATGTTCTCCTTTGCGACCATTTGCCGTAGCTGGTCTACAATTTCCGAATCCAAGACCACATCGAGCGCATGCTCAAGCTTCTTACTGCGAACTGCTAAATCAAAACAATCCACCGTGGAGCAAATGTATGCCCCCCGGCCAGACACTTTCCCTTTACGGTCTACAACCACCGTTCCTGTCGGCGTTCGCACCACGCGAATCAATTCACGCTTAGGGCGCGTTGTCCGACATGCCACGCAGGTACGCATTGGGATTTTTCGCGTCTTCATTACCACAGGCCCCCACCAGATACCTGAGACTCGGATCGCAAATCCACTTTCCATCCGGTCAACTTGGCTGCTAACCGAGCATTTTGCCCTTCCTTACCAATTCCTAAAGACAATTGGTTATCTGGCACAACGACCCGCGCTGCGCGCGTATCCGGTTCTACCACGACTTCGGTCACTTGCGCAGGAGACAGCGCGTTCGCAACAAAAATGGTGGGATCCCGATCCCAACGAATAATATCAAGCTTTTCACCATGAAGTTCTTGGACAATGGCTTGCACCCGCGTACCCTTGGCCCCTACGCACGACCCAACCGGATCGATATTGGGGTCTTCAGCCCACACGGCAATTTTAGTCCGTGCCCCTGGTTCTCGAGCAATCCCCTTGATCTCCACAATGCCATCATGAATTTCCGGCACCTCGAGTTCAAATAATCGCTTAATCAACCCCGGATGGCTCCGTGAAACAAAAATTTGCGGTCCTTTGTTGGTCTTCTTCACCTCGACCACGTATAATTTCACATGTTCGTTGAGGCGCAGACGTTCATTAGGAACCTGCTCGCTTGGCATCATAATCGCTTCGGTCCGGCCCAAATTAATATAGATAAGGCCCCGCTCGCTTCGTTGAATCGTCCCCGTGACAATATCGCCTTCGCGGCCCACGAATTCCTCGTAGATGAGACCACGTTCCGCTTCTCGTATCCGCTGGACGATGACTTGTTTTGCCGTTTGTGCCGCAATCCGCCCAAAGTTTTTGGGCGTCACCTCAAATTCCAAAATGTCACCCTCAATAGATCCGGGCCGTATTTCTCGCGCTTCATCAAGTCCCACTTCCAGACGATGGTCTTGCACTTCAGCCACGACTGTCTTTTGGGCCCACACTTGGGTCGCACCGCTTTCCCTGTCAATACGTACTCGGACATTTTGAGCGGAAGCAAAGTTCCTCCTGTATGCCGAAATCAATGCCGATTCTATGGCCTGAAACAGAATTTCCTTGTCTATACCCTTTTCTCGCTCGAGATCGTCAAGAGCACCTAGCAGCTCCGCGTTCACACCAAACATCCCCCCTCAAAGGAGCCTTAGCCCCTGTCAAGCGAAAAGAGTGGGAAGCTCCCACTCCAAGTCCGGTCCGAGACCAGCCTGCCTCTTAAAGTTATCAAAACTGTCACAGCACTATCTTAGCACATTTCTCCTGCAAAGAACAACCGTGGGAATGCCCCGTTACGAGGACATTGTCGCCCCATTTCCCCATACCCATGACGTACCTACGCTCAGAAAAAGCACACAAGCACCCGCTAAAAGCGCCCATTTGGGACCATAAGGTAAAAGATACCCGCTCGCAAGTGCCATAAAAAAAGATCCTAAAGTGCCGGCGGACTGAAATAGCCCTTGAATTTGACCACGCGTAGCCGTTTGGGAATGACTCATGACATCCGCATTAAGCGATGGTGTGATAAGACTCATAGAAACAGCTTCAAGCACCGACAAGGCAATGGACACACTCGGAGAATCGGACGCGACATACAATAGCACGATGATTCCATTAAGAAGCGCCCCACCATAGATGAGCCGTGAACGCCACGCTGCCTTATCCGCCAATCGTCCCGCCAAGAAATTAAAAAGTAAGTACGGCAGCGCAAACAACGTCCACGACAAGCCAATGACAATGTGAGAAGCCCCAAGCTGGTCCATATAGATGCTCCACGTGGCATCGTACATGCCTCCCAGCCCCATCCATCCAAAATTCAAGACCAGCCAGCGCCCGAGAGTATTCCACGGTATGGGATGTGGTTTGGCCTCTTTTTGCACCGAGCGTGGCATAGGACTAGACTCGCGTATCCCAAACAGCACGGCGATGATGGCGATCACACCTAATACCACCCCGACTTCAAAGGGCAGGCTAAGACCTCCCACCGCACTCGCCAGACCGCCGATCATCGGCCCCACAGCAAAGCCGGCCATATAAAATGACGACAATAAAGCAAAAGCCCGTCCTCTCCGGTGGCTCGGCACGCGGTCGGCCACCAGAGCATTAGCAGCTGGGAGAAAGGCCGCGACACCCAGCCCTTGCAAGGCGCGAAATCCGAGAAAGTAAATAGGCGCCGTGTGAATCAAAAAAAAGAGGGTGCCAAGCGTACTTAAGGCCGTTCCCAAAAGCATAAACCGCTTGCGTCCCCAAATATCAGACAGTCGGCCGAAGAACAATTGACCCACAAAAGCTACCAGAGCATATAAAGCGGCCATAATACCCAGCCAGCTTAATGGCAACCCGCGGGCTTTGACAAAAAGCGGCAACAACGGAAGAATTGTACCAAAGGCACTTTGAACCACGAGAGTGGCCAGCAATAACGGCCACAGCGAGGTTTGTTCGTTGCTAGAAGAAAGCAAGCTGATTAGTCTCCCCGAGATTCTTCAAAGCTCCTTGGGCCCGAAGTAAGTCAATGACTGACTTAGACACATGGGCCCGTTGACGGAGGTCGTCCACGGAGAGGAATGGTCCTTGGGCCCGCGCTTGAATGATGTTCTCTGCCGCTTGAACTCCTAATCCCGGCAGGGCAGCAAAGGGAATTCGCAACCCATTGTCCTCAATGACAAATCGAGAGGCATGGGACTTTTCCAAACTAACAGGATAAAACTGAAATCGCCTCGCTAGCATTTCTCGGGCAATCTCCAACACGGTAATCAGTCCTTTCTCCTTCGCTGTTGCTTGATTGCCCTTTTCTTCGATCTCTGCCAACGCCTTATTAATTCCTTTAACCCCCGCTAACACCGGATCCGGATCGAAGTCTGATGCCCGTACCGAAAAATAGGTGGCATAAAACGCCAGCGGATGGTGCACTTTAAACCACGCAATGCGCCACCCCATCATGACATAAGCAGCCGCGTGCGCTTTGGGAAACAGATAACTAATTTTACGACACGACTCTAAGTACCAAGCTGGAACCTGGTGTTCTCTCATGGCTTGTTCTTGCTCAGGCTTAAGCCCTTTTCCTTTACGTACCGATTCCGAGATGCCAAACGCTACTTGCGGTTCCATTCCCCGACTGATGAGGTACAGCATAATGTCATCACGCGTTGCGATAACATCCGACAAACCCGCTAAATTCTGGCGAATGATATCTTGCGCATTATTCGCCCACACCTCCGTACCATGGGATAAGCCTGATATACGCACGAGTTCGGCAAACGTCTGAGGTTTGGTATCAACCAGCATACGTCGAACAAAACTTGTCCCGAATTCGGGGATCCCTAAACTTCCCACCGGTGTGCCAATATCATCTGGTTTGACCCCAAGTGCCTGCACTCCCCGAAACAGACTCATGGTGGCTTCGTCTTGAAAAGGAACGGCCTTGGCTGAAATGCCCGTCAGATCTTCCAACATACGAATAGCTGTCGGATCATCGTGTCCTAGCAAGTCAAGCTTCAACAAACGCCCTTCAATTGAATGATAATCAAAGTGAGTCGTAATGATGTCAGAGGTCTTTAGATCTGCGGGATGTTGCACCGGACAAAAATGATGAATATCCTCGTCACGAGGCACCACCATTAAGCCTCCGGGATGTTGTCCCGTCGTACGTTTTACGCCTGTAATACCAGAGGCCAACCATTCCAACTCAGCTCCAGAGACCTCCCGTCCATTTTCCCGAGCCCATGCCAGCACAAGTCCAATGGCGGTTTTTTGGGCAATGGTCGCAATGGTGCCGGCACGAAACACATGGCCCTCTCCAAACAGAACCTCAGTATATTTGTGAATTTCCGGTTGATAGTCCCCTGAAAAATTTAAATCAATATCAGGCACTTTGTCGCCTTTGAACCCGAGAAACGTTTCAAACGGAATATCTTGGCCATCTCCCACTAACGGATGCTGACACTGCGGACACAATTTGGTTGGCAAATCATATCCCGATCCAAAGGAGCCATCCGTAATAAACTCGGTATAGCGGCATTGCGGACACCGATAATGCGGCGGCAAGGGGTTGACCTCGGTGATATCGAGGAAGGTCGCCACCAATGACGACCCCACTGAACCTCGCGAACCTACCAAGTAGCCGTCATC
Organism: Sulfobacillus thermotolerans; assembly: GCA_002951815.1. Lineage (GTDB taxonomy): Bacteria > Bacillota > Sulfobacillia > Sulfobacillales > Sulfobacillaceae > Sulfobacillus > Sulfobacillus thermotolerans. The sequence continues at coordinate 1,336,267 of CP019454.1, read as the reverse complement.
CAAAGACTTTTTGACCAACCGGTGAGCGATATAATAAATACTCGAAAAACCGTTGTCCACAATTGACCGAATTTCTTTATCCAGGCGCGCCTGAACAATGTCAGGCAACGTATCGCCATAAAGACTCTTCGCCCGCGCAATAGGCTCTTCGCGAACAACACGTTCGGCTTCCTCTAATTTAGGCGAGAACAGTCCATCTGGCACGGGCTTAATGACAGGGCACTGGGCCGCAATCGCCTGAGTATCATCAATCACCACTTTCTGAGCCAACTCAGGCCCTAACCACGCCATCTCTTCCATCATGTCAGTCGTTGTCCGAAAGTGCAGCTGATCGTCATGATTATGCAATTCACCCTTGGCCGTCGTCGCTAAAATATCCCGAAATGCCTTTTGGTAAGGATACAAATAATGGACATCCGACACAGCCGGCGTGGGTTTTTTGTGTGCTATCCCGAGCTGGACTAACTCGGAAATCCATTGTGTGACCGCTTCGTCACCGCCAAGATTTTCGTCCCGCGCCATCTGGCGCAAAGCGGAATGAGGCGCTACTTCCCAATAATCGTAAAACTGACAAATGGATTGGATTTCTTGTGGCGAGGCCCCTCGAAATAGCGCTTCTTGAAGCTCTCCCCCATGGATAGGCGAACCCAAAAGCCAATGAGAGCGCCCGGCCTCCAGGGCCGACCGAAACACTCTAGGGACCCGGTGAAATGTCTCCAAGTGCGACTGACTAATGAGGCGGTAGAGCGCCTCGACTCCCTCTTGAGAACGCAATAACAGCGTAACGGGAGTCGGCCGCCCAATTGTATAGGGCTGAGGCACAAGATCGCGCAACGTTTCTAAAGCACGCAATGTGCCATCCTCATTTTGTAACAACTTTAATAGCAAAAGACCTGTCGCCTCGGCATCGGCCAACGCCCGATGGTGCTGAGACAGTGGAATTTTCAACGCATTGGTTAATGGGCCTAAGCCGTAAGCCTTTAACCCCGGTAATCGAATGCGCGCTAGCGTCAACGTATCAATCACGCAAAAGTCCCATGGATCCGTAGGAAAAAGACGCGCAAACGCCTGCGAAATGTACCCGATATCAAATCGCGCATTATGTGCGGCCAAAACCGACCCGGAAGCAAAGGCAAAGAAGTTTCGAAACACTTCCTCAAAACTAGGAGCATCGAGCACCTCTTCAGGGCGAATGCCCGTAATTTCCTGCGTGGCCTGAGATATGCTTCGCATGGGTTTGACCATGCGATGAAACTGGTCAACGATAGCGCCACCAACAATCTTCACGGCACCAATTTCAATCACTTCGTGCTCTCGGGGCGATAGTCCCGTGGTTTCCACGTCCAACACCACAATAGGTTGCTCCGCTGACACAGTGCCTGGGCCTGTCAGAGCGGTCATCACATCGTCAACCATATTGACTTCGACGCCGTAAATCGCTTGAATGCCAAATTTTTGGCTTAACGTTTCCAGCTCCGGATACGTCTGCACCACACCATGGTCAACAACGCCGACATGCGTATGACCTAGGTTCTTAGCCAGTTGAAACAGCTCAGGCAACGCCACTAAGCCATCCCCCGCGCTCATTTTGGTGTGTATATGAAGTTCCACGCGTTTGGCTTCCGACGCATCATGGGGAGGCGGCGGCCCATCGACACGTCCACCATCTCGAATGCGTAATACCGTCTCTTTAGAATACTTGTCCTCCTCTAAACTGCCCTTGACCTTAAGATATTGCCCTGGAGTCCATGTTTCCACTGCCGGAAATGGCTGTCCCCGTCGCTCCGACAACCGTATCCGCAACGCATGCTGCAAATCGGTAATGACAGCGCTCCAATGCCGGAGGTTATCCCGGCTTAGTCGCATTTCGGAACTGACAATCTGTCCAAAGACGACCACCTCGCCCGCTGGCGGCAACTCCCCCAGAGCAACAGCCTCTCCTTCAGGGATTCCCCGTCCTACAATCGCCGCACGGTCCTCACTTCGGCTCTGCGGCAGCTCGACCGCAACCACGGGATCAGGCACGGGAGCTTCAGCTTGTCGCACCGATTGATGCCACGCAGGCATCTCGGGCCAAAACCGCCGTACTCGTTCCACCCCGCCCCATTTCGCAAACAGACTTTCCGCAATGGCATTGGGAAATGTGACCACCAATCCTTGATCTGTCAATGTCACACCGTCACGGACCACGAGCTGCCGCACTTCGGAGTTGCTTAAAGCAAAAATTTGCTGCAACCGTTCATAGGGATCGTGCGCCCATGGATACTCCAGCCATTCCACCTCACGGCCCCACTCCCTCTGTAGTACTGCCGCCAGGTGACGCAAAAGGTCCTCGTCTTGTGAGGCTTTACGGACGAGGACGATGCGCACCTTAGTGGGCCTAACCTCGACCCAAAGCGGTTCAAAGTGAGTCAGACCATTGTATCCCGCCTGCTGTAACCAGTTCTGAAGTTGAGCAGTCATCGCTGAGTCGCTGCGCCCAGACCCCGACCGTCACGGTGGGGAGGAGCGTTGCTTCCCCCCTTCTCCATCAAAGACGCTGTCAAACCAAATCGGCGTTGGGGCAAAAACATCGAAGGAATAACGCCACGCCTTGCGTCATAGAGCAGACGTATGGTAAATAGCGTCATTCGACGGGTCCAAGACCGTTCGTAGTCTTTCAGCAACCAAAACACCGGCGGTTGCTGTTGTCTATCCCCTAACCGTACCGCCATGTTTCCATCCTTTCGTTATATAAACCCTTAAGGGGAGCTACGGTGCAGCAACCAGTGCCACGCCCTGCCCTTGTCTGGCCCGCGAGCCAATAATGCCCTACATTCTGGGAATTTCGCGAATAATTTCCCAATACATGCGCATCCGAGCCGCAAAGCCCTTGGCCAAGCCTAACTTTTCTTCTTTCATCACCTGAGACACATCCTTTAAGATGACTTCCTTAGGTGCTTTACCCATCCGTTTTAATTGCCTATGCAATTGCAACTCTACACCATAACGTGACTCATTGATATGGTCGACGCCCGTCAACAGCGTGCGGCGAATGGCCCGCTGACCGGACAAGAAGGGGGCCAAAGCTTGCGCCCAATCAGTACTCGTGCGTCCTCCATCAAAAATGCCCACTGTGGCATCAATTTCTTGATCGATCACGGGCTTTAACAGTTGCTGGACATGGCCAACGGTTAATCCAATCAAATCTGCATCAAGAAACAAGAGAATATCCGCATCAGCCGCTTCAGCTCCCGCCTTCAGTGCAGCGCCCTTACCCTGATTCTCGGCTTGGTCTATAACAAGCACCGATGGAAAACTTGCCGCCACGGCTGCGGTGCGGTCACAGGAGCCGTCATTGACCACAATGACTTGATCGATTTCCGGAACCATGCATAACACCCGGAGGACTCCCGCTATATTCGCTTCTTCGTTATATGCCGGCACGATCGCGGCCACGCGTTCCTTCGGCATCCTACCCCCACACCCTCGTTTGCAAAAACTTCGCTTAATAGGCTCGGGCAAACAGCGCGCGATAACGACTAGTCTGACCGCACACAATGCAGTGACCCGTTACCGGCTCTTCGTTAAATGGCAGGCACCGAATCGTCATGCCCGTTTCCGCCTTCAAATGGTCCGCGCATGTCTCGCTTCCACACCAGTCTCCACGGAAAAAGCCTCGATATCCATTTTGTGCCATTTCTTGGTAACTTTCAACAGACATCGTATGCGACTCACGAAATTCCAATGCCTGCCGAAACAACTCAGATTGGATAGCATCTAAAAGGTGTTGCACGGTCTCCACCAATTGAGATTCTGATACGCTCAGCTTTTCTCCCGTATCGCGGCGAGCCAGGACAACTTGTTGTTTCGCTAGGTCTTTAGGCCCCAGCTCCACCCGCAAAGGCACCCCGCGCATTTCCCAATCATTAAATTTGTATCCCGGGGTAAATTCATCCCGGTCGTCTAGCTTGACCCGAAACGCATTGGCCAATTGTGCTTCCAATGCTTTAGCGTGCGCGACAACGGCTTCGCGTTCAGCCCCTTTCCCAATCGGGACAATCACCACTTGAATCGGCGCAATTTTGGGTGGCAACCTTAGCCCCTTGTCGTCTCCGTGCACCATAATCACGGCACCAATTAAACGTGTAGAGCTTCCCCATGATGAAGTCCAGCCGTACTTCAATTCCCCATCTTCATCGAGATACTGAATCTGAAACGCCTTTGAGAAATGCTGCCCTAGAAAATGGGAGGTCGCAGATTGTAACGCGCGTCCATCACCCATTAAGGCCTCTAAGGTGTATGTATCGACAGCGCCCGCAAAACGTTCCCCGGCACTCTTAACGCCCGCAATGACAGGCACGGCTAAATATTCTTCAATAACTTCACGGTAAATTTCCAACTGCTGAAGCGTCTCCGCCAATGCCTCATCCGCTGTGCGGTGTACCGTATGCCCTTCTTGCCACAGAAATTCGGTCGTGCGTAAAAACGGTCGCGTCGCTTTCTCCCACCGCAGCACGTTGGCCCACTGATTGATTAGTACCGGGAGATCCCGGTAGGAGTGGATCCATTGCGCATACATCGCGCCGATAATCGTTTCCGACGTGGGGCGAATCGCTAAACGTTCGGCCAATTGCTCGTTACCGCCCATGGTCACCCATGCGACTTCCGCTGAAAATCCTTCTATATGTTCTTCTTCTTGTGCTAGCAAATGCTCCGGAATTAAAAGAGGAAAATAGGCGTTTTGATGACCCGTGGCTTTGAAGCGCCGATCCATCTGTTCTTGGATAAATTCCCAGATGCGATAGCTATAGGGCTTCATGACCATAAAGCCCTTCATCGGCGCATAATCCACCATATCCGCCTTACGAATAACATCAACGTACCATTGTGAGAAATCACTTGACTTCGGGGTGATCTCCTTGAGAACTTTTTCCACCCACGCGAACCTCCTCGGCTGCATCCAAAATTTCTTTCCATAATTCTTCGACCATGTCCTCTTGGTCAACACGCCGGACAATTTGTCCATGCCGGAAAATCAGGCCCATATTTTTACCGCCCGCTAATCCGACATCGGCCTCGCGAGCCTCGCCTGGCCCGTTTACCGCACAGCCCATCACTGCCACGGTCACGGGTTCTTTAATAACGGCGAGCCGCCGTTCTAACTCATTAGTCACCGGCCACATATCAAACTGTAACCGACCACAGGTCGGACAGGCGACAATATTGGCGCCACGTTCCCGCAACTTTAAACTTTTTAGAATTTCCCATGCCACCCGAATTTCTTCTTCGCCCGGCCCGGTCAAAGACACTCGAATCGTATCGCCAATGCCATCGGCCAATAAAGAGCCAATGCCGATAGCCGACTTTATCGTGCCTTGAAACAAGGTTCCCGCTTCCGTGACGCCCAAATGGAGGGGATAGTCATGACGCTGTGCCATTAAGCGATACGCGGCGACCATCGTCGGAACATCTGAAGCTTTCAAGGACACCACAATATTATCGTAATCTAAGTCGTTAAGAATTTGGATGTGATGCTCTGCCGACTTCACTAGGGTTTCTGCTGTGCGCCCATAATCTTGCAACAGCCCCTTCTCAATCGATCCTGAGTTCACCCCAATGCGAATGGGAATTTGTCGCTCTTTCGCAGCCTTAACGACTTCTTCCACCCGTTCCCGTGCGCCAATATTGCCCGGGTTAAGCCGTAATTTGTCGATTCCTTGCCGAATGACTTCTAAGGCCAACCGGTAGTCAAAATGGATGTCAGCAACAACAGGAATTGGAGAGCGCTTGACAATTTCCCCAACGGCTTGCGCCGCCTCGTGGTCTGGAACAGCCACCCGTACAATCTCGCAGCCTACGTCCACATAGCGAGCGATTTCTTCCAACGTGTTTTTTACGTCGCGAGTATCTGTCTTGGTCATCCCTTGGACAACGACCGGAGCGCCTCCACCAATCACCACATCACGCACTCTTACCGCTTTACTCATATGGGCCCGAATGATGTTCGGGCACACCCCCCTTTTTTGTCGGTCGACGATACTCTTATCTTATCATGCCCTTGCATATCAAGCATGGAATAAATGTTCGACCTCACGAAAGGTCACAAACAACACCAACGCCATCAGGATAATAAAGCCCACAAAATGAATCATGTTTTCGTGGTCAGGATCCATGGGTTTCCCACGAATCGCCTCAACAATCATGAGAAATAGTCGGCTACCGTCCAAGACCGGAATGGGCAAAATGTTAAACAGTCCCAGGTTTGCAGACAGTGCCGCGGACAGTAACAACACATCCACAAGACCCGTATGGGCAGCTTGCCCAACAAGTTCTGCAATCCCAACAGGGCCTGTGAGGTCAAAGGGTCCATGCCCCGTCACCAACCGGTACAGAGCCCCAAACCATTGCCCGGACAAATCCACTGTCTGCCTGACACCAGACATCGTGGCCGCGGCAAAATTTTGATGGACCGTGACAAAGGCGGGTTGAATCCCGATAATATACTCTTTCAATTTCTTGTCATACCGCGTCTGCAGTTTGAATGTGCGCCGCGTGTGATCACGCTCCACCGTCACGTTCATCGGATGGTTTTTGTGATTAACAATCGCATGCGCTAACGTTTCCCAATTGGTGATACGCGTTCGGTCGATTTGGATAATCCGATCTCCCGGACGAATGCCGGCTTCATAGGCAGGATAATGGGGAATGGCCTGCTGGACGGTTGTCGTGGGGGTCGGAATACCGACCGGTCCAAAACAGACAGCATACAAGATAGCGGCTAAAATGAGATTCATTATCGGCCCCGCCAGCACCACCAAGAATCTTTGCCAAAGCGGACGATTGGGGTATTCACGAGGATCAGCCGTCTTATTCCCTTCCATACCGGCTAAACGATTATAGCCGCCGAGCGGAATAATCCGTAAGGCATAGACTGTCTCGCCCACCCGCCTTTTATATAAGGCTGGACCAAAGCCCACCGCAAATTCTTCGACCCGCATGCCAAAGGCTTTGGCAACCAGAAAATGGCCAAGCTCGTGAACCGTTACCAGCACGCCAAACACCAAAATAATGGCGATTACCGTCGTCATCGGCTGTCCCCCTTAAAGGCGATAACGCATCGCCATGTCTTCTGCTTGCCTCCGTGCCCACCTGTCGGCTTCGAGAATTTGCTCGAGTGCCACCACAGATGTGTTGTCCGTAAACGCTCCCAACACGTCCTTGATAATCTCAACGATGGAAAGAAATCGGATTGACCGACTAAGAAACAACCCGACGGCGACCTCATTAGCAGCATTGAGAACCGTCGGCATCAATCCCCCTGCTATTCCCGCCTGCCGTGCCAAGTCCAATGCTTCAAACGTGTCCGTGTCTGGCTTATCGAATGTCAACGGCTGCTGCGTCAAATCCAAAGCTGGTCCAGCCAACGGCCACCGCTCGGGCCAACTCAGAGCAACTTGGACGGGAACGGCCATATCCGGCCACCCCAGTTGCGCCATGGTCGCCCCATCAACAAATTCCACGAGCGAATGCACAATGCTCTGCGGGTGAATAAGCACTTCAACTTGTTCATAGGGTACCCCAAACAAGTGGTGCGCCTCGATGATCTCGAGTCCTTTATTCATTAACGTCGCGGAATCAATGGTAATTTTCGCTCCCATCGACCAATTGGGATGGCGCAATGCGTCCTCCACCGTAACGGTCTTTAATTCTTCTTTGGTACGTCCCCGAAACGGCCCACCAGAACATGTCAGCAAAATACGCTTGAATGGCTGATTCAGTGCGAGACACTGAAATATCGCCGAGTGTTCACTATCAACGGGAAGAATTTTACGGCCCCGTTGCAAGGCAACCCGCTGAACTAAATCTCCGGCAGCCACGAGCGTTTCTTTGTTGGCCAATAAAATGTCCTTGCCATTCTCAAGCGCGGTTAACGTCGGCATGAGACCTGAAAATCCACTCATAGCCCCAATCACTTTGGTCGCTGGCGAAATCGCGATGGCTTCTAAAATGTCATCCATGCCGCTGATAATGCGAGGGCCTGATTGTCCCTGGTGCTGGTGGCGAAGCTCCGCCGCCTGTTCGCGGTCCGTCAGTCCAATCCAATTAGCATGGAGACGTTGTCCCATCTCCCACAACTTTTCCGCTTGTCGGTGTGCCACTAACCCGTCTACAGCAATTCGGTCGGGTTGCGCCTGAATAACGCGATATGCCGTCTCGCCGACAGAGCCTGTAGCCCCGAGAATGATGATCTGCGTCATAATGTCCTCGCCTTCCTTATTGCGCCCTTATACGCCAATGTCACCCGGAGGGGCAACCAGCACTTCTGCTAAAACCTTGATGACCACGGCAGAAATGGGGCCGAGAATAAACCCTGCCGGACCAAACAAACGCACCCCAAAATATAAGGCTGCCAACGCCACTAAGGGATGCAGGCCCATGTTTTGTCCGACAAGCCGCGGCTCCGTAAATTGCCGCAACAAGGCCACCCCCAGCATAACCGTTAAGACCTTAACGCCATCCATCATCGCCCCCGACAGAAATGCTACGACCGCCCATGGAGCCAACAATGTCGTCGGCCCCATATAGGGGACAAAATCCAACAGTCCTGCGAGAACTCCAATCAGCACGGCATACTTAAACCCAAAAAAGATGAGACCCGCCATTGTCCCGAAGGTCGTCAACGCGATCAAGGTCCCTTGCGCCTTCAAAAACCCTAAAGCACCGGCCAAAATGTCGTCATGCACATGATGGACGTAGGGCCTAATAGGCGGAGGCACCCACTTAACGGCCACCTGCAATATGTGTTCCTTATCACGCATCATGAAAAACGCCGCAATTAACGCTACCATTAACATTAACATGCTGTCCGGCAGATGCACGAGAAAATTCCCCAAGGTCCTTAAGATTGATTCGAGGAGCCTCATGACCGAACCTAATTGGCTGTGCCATTCCCCAGGATTTAATCCGAGAACCTGCCGCAATTGACTCCAACCGAATAGTACGCGGGTGGCGATGCGTTCCACAGGCAGAGTCAATGCCGGCAATGTTTTTACCACCTGCGCCAACTCAGTCACCATGACACTCACCAACAACACCACAATGGATAAAAGAGCCACCATGGCCGCACCCAACGTCACAAACGCGGCCATGGCCCGAGACAACCCCCATCGCTCCATCCGATGTACCAGTGGCTCAAGCCATACAGATAAAACAAAAGCCCCTAAAAATGGCATGAAAATCGGACTGTACCATTTCCAGAATGCATAGACGCTAAATAACAAGCCTATCCAAATTAGAAGCATACGCACATAGCTGCCCATCAGCATGGCCTCCATGCAGCTAATGTATGCCCAAGCCTATCAACAAATAATAAGCAATTGGTAAAGCCAATAAAGAAGAATCGAATCGGTCAAGGACACCACCATGTCCAGGCAGAAGACTTCCGGAGTCTTTAACCCCTGTATAACGTTTAATCGCTGATTCTAAAAGATCTCCAATTTGCCCGACAATGCTCACCGTAAAGCCAAATAAGAGGGCGTGCCATACAACAAGATGCAAAAACCAAAAAGCCCCTCCGGCCACAACGACACCGCTCACGGTCCCCGCCACCGTGCCTTCCCATGTCTTCCCTGGACTTACGCGCGGCATTAATTTATGCCGTCCCCATTGTCGTCCAACAAAAAACGCCGTGGTGTCTGTCGCCCAAATCACCGCAAAAAACACATAAGCAAAGACTTGTCCGTGTACCAAATGACGAATCATCGGCAAATAGGAAAAAAATAAACCCAAATAAACCGCCACCCATGTCGTGGTGACGGCCCCTTGAAAGCTTTCCTGCGGCGAGCTTAGTAATGACACAATGGCCACGACAGCCGCGCCTAAGACAAGAACTGGTACCAGCCCTCGCCCTAATCCCACCGCCGCCATAATGCTCCACACCCATACCACCGTTAACCATGGATAAAAAACAATTCCACGGGAGCGGAACATGCGAGCAATTTCAACAACACCAATCGCAGCCAAAATGGCAACTCCACCTGTTAACACCCATCCACCTAAATAGATGAGGAGAACCACTACGGGAATGCCAAAAGTTGCTGTGAGTATTCGCAGTCCCAGCACGCGCGTAACTCCTTATTCCCGAAGGCCGCCGAAACGGCGCACCCGTTGTTGGTAGGCATGTATAGCCTTGTGAAGCTCCGCCGGGTCAAAATCAGGCCACAACGTCTCTGTCACGTATATCTCGGCATACGCGAGTTGCCATAAAAGAAAATTAGAAATGCGCATTTCACCACTGGAACGAATTAACAAATCGGGATCGGGAAGGCCAGCTGTATCCAAATACGACGCCATAGCCGGTGCGGTGAGAAGAACGTTGTCTGTCAGCGAACGGTTGTCCTGAATCCAACGGTTAATAGCACGAACAATTTCGTCCCGTCCACCATAATTAAGGGCCAGATTCAACACCATCCGTGTTTGTTGAGCCGTGGCTGCCATAGCCGTTTGAATCGCCCGCTGGGCGAGCTCAGGCAATCCTGAAATGTTGCCGATGGTGCGGATACAAACACCTTCAGCTTTAAGTTCCTCCGTTTCCGAACGCAAGAACTCCACAAGAAGAGCCATCAGGGCGTCAATTTCGTTTTGCGGCCTCGACCAATTTTCGGTCGAAAAAGCATAAACCGTAAGAACATCAACACCTATGGCTGCACATTCCTTCACAATAGGCTTCAGCGCTTTGACCCCTTGCCGATGGCCCTCGGCCCGAGTCAAGCCTTTTTGCCGTGCCCAACGCCCATTACCATCCATAATGATAGCGATATGGCGCGGCACATTTCCGGATTCGATGAGTTCTTGGCGATTTACTAACGCATCGTGACGAGCCTCAGTTTCCATCCAACCTCCCAACAGATCGACGTATCGCCCGAGCTTCGTTAAGGAGTTAAAATATCCTTTTCGCGATGCTCGGCTAACACATCCAACTCCTTAATAAAGCGATCCGTAAGTTTTTGAACCTCGGTCTGACCACGGCGTTCGTCGTCTTCCGTAATAGTGTGGTCTTTTTGCTCGGCCTTGAGACTTTCCAGTGCGTCCCGTCGAATATTACGAATGGCCACCTTTTCCTCTTCCAAAAGACGACGTAATTGTTTCACTAAGTCCTTGCGCCGTTCTTCGGTCAAGGCCGGCACGCTTACCCGCAGCATGGGACCATCTGATCTCACCGACACCCCAATGTCTGCCTTAATGATAGCTTTTTCAATGGCCGACATCACACTCGGGTCAAAAGGTTGCACAACCAGCATGCGCGATTCCGGGACAGAAATAGCGGCCAGGTGCTGAATGGGGGTCATCGCCCCATAGTAATCCACCGGAATCTTTTCAAGCAGACCCGGATGCGCACGCCCAGCACGCATCGACGATAAATCTCTCTCAAAGGATTCCACCGTTTTTGTCATTTTGCTTTCTGCGTCGGACAGAATGTCTTTAACCACGATGTTCGCTCCTCACAAACGTCCCAATCGGTTCACCTAACACGACTTTGCGGATGTTACCAAATTGATTCATGTTAAACACCACAATCGGAATATCGTTGTCCATACATAAAGAGGTAGCCGTCGCGTCCATCACCCGTAAGTTTTCTTTCAAAATATCTAGGTAACCAATTTCATCTAGTTTCTTAGCTTCCGGATTCGTGCGCGGATCAGCATCGTATACCCCAGACTCTTTCGTTGCCTTCAACATCACATCGGCTTCAATTTCCGCCGCGCGCAGAGCCGCCGTTGTATCCGTAGAAAAATACGGATTTCCGTTGCCTGCAGCAAATATCACCACACGATTTTTGTCGAGGTGATTAATCGCCCGACGCCGAATATAGGGCTCAGCAACCTCTTTCATCTCGATGGCGGTCTGTACCCGAACGGGAACACCGTGTTTTTCCAATGCGTCCATTAACGCCAGCGCATTAATAACGGTAGCCAACATGCCCATATAATCAGCCGTTGCGCGGTCCATGCCTTTAGAGGAACCCGAGAGACCTCGCCAAATATTGCCTCCCCCGACAACAACCGCAATCTGCACACCTAAACTTAACACGTCCTTGATTTGTCGGGCAATACTATCGACAACAATCGGATCAATTCCATATCCAGCGGCACCCGCCAAGGCTTCCCCAGACAGCTTAAGTACAATACGGTGATATTTGGGCTGATCAGCCATTGTATTTCCTCCATATAACGCCAAGATAGGAGGGGACGCTCCCGCCCCCTCCTTCAAAGCATTTAAACTGGTACTCCTGGGAGTTCTTCACCGCGCTCAAACCGAGCAAACCGGCGAACCACAATATGTTCTCCCAACCGGGCAATATGCTCTTTCAATAATTGGTCAATCGTTACATCGGGATTCTTCACATACGGCTGATCTAAGAGACAAATCTCTTTATAAAATTTTTCTAGTCGCCCCTCGACCATTTTCTCGACAATGGCGGCGGGTTTACCCTCATTCTGCGCTTGCGCCATTAACACTTGCCGCTCATGTTCAATGTCTTGAGCTGATACCTGATCACGGCTCACAACACGCGGATTAGCGGCTGCAATATGCATCGCAATGTCATGCGCCAAGTTGTGAAAGTCAGGAGTATTGGCCACGAAATCTGTTTCACAATTGATTTCGAGCAACACCCCTATGCGACCTTGGAGGTGAATATAGCTCTCAATCAATCCCTCGTTAGCATCGCGGCCGGCCTTCTTGGCCGCCTGAGCCAGGCCCCGCTCGCGTAAAATATCGACGGCGCGGGCAAAATCTCCGTCCGCTTGCTCCAGAGCCTTTTTGCACTCCATCATGCCGGCGCCGGTTTGTTCGCGGAGTTTCTTAACATCACTTGCGGGTATCACAGAGTATCCTCCTCGTAATGAGAGCGACCTTACGGTCGCCCTCTGGTCCCATCATATTAGGCATGCTTACTGGGCTTCAGCAACTTCTTCTTCAGCAACTCCACCTTGACGACCCTCAATCAGCGCATCAGCCATTTTGGCCGTCAACAATCTTACAGCTCGAATGGCGTCGTCATTACCGGGAATGATGTAATCAATTTCGTCGGGATCACAGTTGGTGTCCACAATGCCGACAATAGGAATGCCCAGTTTGCGCGCTTCCGTGACCGCAATGTGTTCTTTACGAGGATCCACAACAAAAACCGCTGCCGGCAGTTGCGTCATCCCTTCAATGCCACCCAAATATTTTTCAAGCTTCTCTTTCTGCCGGGTTAACATACTGACTTCTTTCTTCGGCAGACGGTCCCACTGGCCCGAGGCTTCTTGTTCCTTCAATTCTGCCAACCGTTTGACGCGTTTTTTAATGGTGTCAAAATTGGTTAACATCCCACCAAGCCATCGTTGATTGACATAATAATCTCCAGAACGTTGAGCCTCTTCCGCGACAGCTTCTTGGGCTTGCTTTTTTGTCCCAATGAACAGCATACGGCCGCCGCTTGCGCCGATTTGGCGAACGAAATTATAGGCATCATCCACTTTGCGAACAGTCTTTTGCAAATCAATGATGTAAATCCCGTTTCGTTCTGTAAAAATGTAGGGTTTCATTTTGGGGTTCCAACGCCGGGTTTGGTGACCGAAGTGCACGCCCGCTTCTAGCAGTTGCTTCATCGAAATGACAGCCATCATATACCTCCTGGTTTTATCCTCCGCTGCTCCTATCGCTTTTGATCAACACCAGGGAAAAGAACAGCGTGTGTGGTAAAAAATCCTAGCGAATTATAGCACAATTAGCGAATTACGACAAGGTTAGGGAATCGTCACGAAGACCGGTACCGTCAACGGTCCCACCCGTTCAGTCAGGAAAATTTCTTGCGGATGGGACAAAAATACCTTCTCGAGATCGATAGCGAGCGCGACGTGCCCACCACCTTGAGTGAGATAGGCGGTCACGGCCTGGCTCATTTCGGAAAGCAACCGTTCGCGCAAGCGCTGTTCGTTACGTGGATTAATGCCCACGTTAAGGCCATCGACCTGAATATGGACCGTTCCGACGATTTTATTAACAGAACGCACTAATTCCGGACGCATATGTTGTTCCACTGTATTCCCCATCGCCTTCCACTGCGACCTTTGGATTCCTTGGAGGCTCTGTGTCAGCGCTTGCGACACAATAGATACTGGCAAGGTAATGTGCACCCCGCCCGTGACAAGCCAGCTGACCTCTGTCCCCAAAGTCACCATGGTCCCTGCTAGAACACCTAGCCAAAACTTTTTCACGCTCCACCCCATTTGCCTCCAACCTTCCCTAACACTTCCAGTATGGCCCTTAACGATGCGACTCATAATAGAACTGCAATTTGTCCCGTCGGACTATGTGTTCCACAGCCAAAGGAGGCACAGCATGAACAAGCGCACTATTAAACTGTTCACCACTTTAGGGTCCGCAAGCATTCTCATTGGAGGATGCGGTCTGTCCGCCGAACCCCAAAAGCCGGCACCCGTAAAAAAAGCCACGCAAGCCACACGAAAATCCGCCAATAAAGCAGCGACAACCGTGAAAAAGGCGGCAACGGGCGGGGCTACGACCGGTCCTGGAGAACTCAAAGTCATTGCCTTTTATGATCAAACCATGGCCCATGTCAGTCCTAATCCCTTCACGTTTGTTAAAGCCCATCCATCATTGGTGACGTATCTTTCCCCATTTTGGTACGAAGTCACGTCGCAAGGAACAGTCATTGCCAAACCTGAAGGGAATGCCGCGACATTAGCAAAACAAGCCCATTTGCCGCTGATGCCCTTGTTTAACAACTATATGGGTACTGATGGCATGCTCTCAACCGCCGCATTGCGAACACAGGCCGTGGATCAAATTGTCAAGATTGTCACGGACAATCACTACCCCGGCGTACAAATTGATTTTCAGAAACTCAAAGCCGCTGACCGCCCGCTTCTCGTCGATTTTATGAACGAGTTGCATGCAAAAATGCCCAAAAATGTATCTATTTCCATGTCCGTCGTCCCGCTGACCGCAGGAACTGGGCAATCGGGGGCATATGATCTTAAAGCCTTGTCGGCCGACGTTAACAGCATGGTCTTAATGGCGTACGATTTGCATAGTAATGGCACCGCCCCAGGTCCGGTGAGTCCTTATCCATGGGTCAAGAAGAGCATTGACTTAGCACTGAAAACAGGCATCAAACCGTCGAAATTATATCTGGGCATTGCCGATTACGGCTATTTGTGGAAAGCGGGATCTACGAAAGCTACCACCATTCCATTGAAAATCATGTACCAACACAAATATGGTACCTATACGTGGGATCCCACGGATAAAGAAGCGTATGATAACTATACGCAAAATGGCGTGAAGTACACCTTATGGTTCGTCAATGACCGAGGCGCAGTAGACCGGATTAAGCTCGCGGAAAAGGATCACCTAGGGGGAGTCGGATTCTGGCGCGTCGGATACGAAGATGCCCAATGGTGGAACCGTGTAGCCAAGGCTCTAAAGGCGGCTCCTAAACCTAAAACATCATCCTCTGGAAAGAAAGCCAGCGCCATGGCACCTGTATCACCGCAACACCGCCAGATCACATGATGGACATCGACTCAGTAATATCGGTAATATCATAAGACACGAACGTGATCAGCCCTTCTAGTCATGATCACGTTCGTGTCCTACCACGAGAATATCAATATTGCTCGTTTGTCGCAAAACTTCGTTGATGACCGACCCCTTAAAGAGCTCTTGCCACCGTGTCCGCAATGATTCTCCCATGACAATTTCTGTCACATGGTGTTCCCGTGCAAAATTGACAATCGCCCGAGGAACGTTATTGTCTCGCAACTCAAAGACTTGCGCTCCTAACTGCTTGGCCAAGTTAATATGCGACGCCAATGCCTGTTCGTCCTTTGTGGGAAACTGACTGCCGTCCGCAGGACGCACGATGACCACATAAAATTCTCCCTTCAATCGCTGCGCGATGCGGTAGCCACGGCGCAGCAAACGCGCACCGTTCGGAGAGGGCGTCACCGCCACCATGATGCGATCATGGGTAGGCCAGGGTCCCTCAATAGCGTGCCGATTCATATACGTTTCTAGACGGTCATCGGTGTCATCGGCGACCGCCCGTAAAGCCAATTCACGCAGTGCCGTCAAATTTCCCGTCCGGAAAAAGTTTTGCAACGCTTGGTCAATCCGGCGTCCTTGATAAACTTTTCCACGTTTTAGCCGTTCAATGAGCGCCTCCGGTGTTAAATCCACGAGACGGATTTCATTTGCTTCGCGAACAATGTAATCGGGGACGGTCTCGCGGACGCGAATGCCTGTGATCTGCCGAACGGTATCATTAAGCGACTCCAAGTGCTGAATATTTAATGTCGACCAGACATTAATACCAGCTGCTAATAAGTCTTCAACATCTTGGTAGCGTTTGCGATTTTTGCAATTATCGGCATTGGTATGAGCCAACTCATCCACCAAGACGACATCAGGTCCTCGCGCCATCACCGCGGCTACATCTAATTCCCCGACCTCAAGCCCCTTATAGGTCCCCTTAGCAAGGGGAACCGCTTCGATGCCCTGGGTGAGCTCCTGCGTTTCTTCGCGGCCGTGTGTGTCGATAATCCCAATAACCACGTCAATGCCCTGATCCAGGGCGATATGGGCATCTCCCAACATGGTAAAGGTTTTTCCCACTCCCGGTGCCGCACCCAAATAGACCCGATGCCGACCACGACTCATGCGCCGAATATCTTCAAGGATCTCCTCGGGTGTCCTGCGTTTGTAAGTCGATGCCACGAAAGTTCCCCTCTTTCGTCCCGCAACGTGTTATACGAGCGGCAGTTCAACCCGGCGCCTAGGCGATACATCAGAAACGGGCTTTCCCGCTACTTGACCCGCTAAATAGAACGTTTTGGCCTCCGTGATTTTTACGGGCACGAAACGGTCAATTAAGTCCTCAGCGGGATCTCGGGCAACTAATACCACCTTATTAGATTGCGTCCGCCCCGCCCACACGTTCGGATTCTTTTTACTTAGCCCCTCGATTAACACCAACTCCGTGCGTCCGATCAACCGTTGATTAGCCTCCCAGCTAATTTGATACTGAAGCTCCATCAATCGGTTTAAGCGCTCCTTTTTTACAGGATTGGGGACAGGATCGCGCCCTTCCCACCGTGCAGCTGGCGTTCCCTCCCGAGGCGAATACAAAAACGTAAAGGCCGCATCATATCGCACCGTGCGAACAAGGTCCAAGGTTTGTTCAAAATCTTCTTCGGTTTCGCCAGGAAAGCCAACAATAATATCGGTGGTCAGCGTGACATCAGGAATCGCCCGCTTAACTTGATCAATTAGATCCAAATAGTGCTCACGGGTGTACTTCCTATTCATACGTTTCAAGATGGCATTCGAACCGGCCTGCACAGGCAAATGAACATGGTGAGTAATCTTTTCACTCGCCGCAATCACTTCAATCAAGCGCGAACTAAAGTCACGCGGGTGTGATGTGGTGTACCGCAACCACCGCACACCATCAATCTTTTCCAGTTCCTGTAATAAGTCGCCTAAATCTACCGCGGGATTTAAGTCATGGCCATAAGAGTTGACATTTTGGCCCAGCACCGTAATATCCTGGTACCCTTCTCGGGCCAACGACTGCACTTCTTCCACAATAGCAGCGACTTCACGCGAACGTTCTTTTCCACGTGTGAACGGCACAATGCAATACGTGCAAAACTTGTCACATCCGTAAATGATATTGACAAAGGCCTGCACACCTTCAGCACGCTGCGACGGCAAGTGTTCAACAACCTCACCCGCACTTTTCCAAACGTCGACCACCATTTCATCGTGCTGCTCCACTTCGTCCAATAATTTGGGCAGCTCATGCAAGTTATGCGTACCAAAGACCAAATCCACATGGGACGCATGCTTTTTGAGCCAAGCGACCGTTCCCGGTTCTTGAGACATGCACCCCGCCACTGCAAGGCGCATCTGCGGCTTCTCGTCCTTCAACTGCTTTAACTGTCCAATATAACCGAAAGCGTGCTCCTCTGCGCTCCCTCGAACAGCACATGTATTGACAATGATGAGATCAGCCGACGTTTCTTTGTCAGCTCGCTCATAGCCCATCTGCTGTAATTGCCCCGCCATAATTTGCGAGTCTCGTTCATTCATTTGACACCCATAGGTTCGAATATAAAACTTGGGGGACGCCATAGTTCCTACCCCTTCCTCACAATATGTGACAAACACTATTGTTCCAATATATCATGTCAACATGAAGACCTGGAGTAAAAAGAGCCCGGACGCAAGTTCCTCAGGGGTCATCCGAAAGATGGATGAGCCCTGGCAAAACCGCACGCGGCGCACGAATCAGCATGCGGGATCCATCTTCCGTATCATGCCGCGCAATGATGGTCGCTTCTTGATATATGCGTTTCCATACGACGGCATCATTCCAAGGCACAAAGAGCCACTGGTCGATGAAAAAGTCCTCTAAGGCGTGACTAATCGCTGTATATAAGCCAGCGAAACCCTGGTCATACCGCGCTGATACAGCTATTCCATCTTGCGGCTTTATCGTATCAGCCGGCAATTTATCCCATTGGTTATAGACTTTAATACGTTTGATGTGACTAGCCCCAATATCGTTTAAAACCTCTTCCACCGCTTCTTGTTGCTGGTCAAGCGTCGGCTTGGATGCGTCCAGCACCTCTAAGAGCACATCGGCTTCCACCACTTCGTCTAATGTGGCGCGAAATGCTGCCACTAGCGTATGCGGCAACCGTTCAACGAACCCAACGGTATCGGTCAGCAAAGCGGGTCCAACCCCTGGAATAAGAATTCTGTGCACACTAGGATCTAACGTTACGAATAGCGCATCTTGAGCTAATTGAGCCCGGCGCGTTAATCGTTCGAACAAAGTCGATTTCCCCACGTTGGTGTAGCCGACCAAGGTAATCAGAGGAACCCGGTGATGCTGCCGACGTCTACGCCGAGCGGCGCGTTCCTTTTGAAGCGTCTCGATTGCCTCTTCCAACGCTTTAATACGCGAACGAATTTTGCGGCGATCCATCTCGAGATGAGTTTCACCGGGACCACGCGTTCCAATTCCCGCCCCCGCCCGAGAAGGCGCTGTCCCGGAGTGACGCAAACGGGGTAATAAATATTGCAATTGAGCTAATTCCACCTGGACTCGGCCTTCCCGGGAGAATGCTCTTTGCGCAAAAATGTCAAGAATAACCTGGGTTCTATCAATAATCCGCGTACCTGGTCCGAGGACACGCGCCCATTGATGCAGACGCGAAGGCGCCAAATCGTCATTAGAGACGACGACCCCACTGTCTAATTCCAAGACTCTTTGCGCGACTTCCTGCAATGCTCCCGGCCCCAGCCCTACCTCGGGATTGTCTCGCGCCTGCAAATATCGGTCAACAACCTCGCCGCCTGCTTGTTCCACTAACAATGCTAATTCATCCAGCTCTTGCAATCCACGGCGTCTAGCACTTTCCCCTTTATCAGCCGTCCCCACCAAAATCACACGTTCAGCGCGCACCATAAACTTTTTCCTCCTTCACCCGCTTGGGTGATTATGGGCGGGTGGAACTGGTCTGAGGCAAAGACTGCAGTAAGATCCACGGTGCCGCACTATCGGGATTGTCATGCAATGCTTGACGAATATTACTCTCGGCTTGCGCGATTTCACCCCAATGCACGTCGACAATCGCCATGTCATAATAACCTTCCCACCAGGCGGGATTCGCAGCAATCGCATTGCGATAATACGTCGCCGCTGTCGTCCAGTCATTGGCATTTTGAGCGACTTCACCAAATAACACGTAAATGGGACCTTGTGGTCCCGCTACCGCTAATGCCTTGTCAGCAAGAACCCGGGCATTATTCCATTGATGCAAAGCCACAGCAATTTGCCCTAGTCCCACCATGGCTTGCCAATTAGCGGGGTCTAAGTGCAAAGTATGGTGATAGGCATGGCGTGCCAATGACCACTGCTGCATACTCACCGCCATTCCCCCTAAATTATTCCAATAGGTCTGGCTCTTGGGGGCCAAAGCACATGCTCGCTGCGCTTCTTTCAGTGCAGCATGAGGTTGATCCGCATCCCAGAAAAGCTGCCCCAGACGACTATACCCGGCTGCCCAAGTCGGGTCTTTCACCAACGCACTTTCTTCGGTGGCTACCGCCCGCTGCAAGTTAAACTGCAAGGCCTGGTACCGCTCTTCAACCGCTTGCTGGTCAGCCGCAATCTGACCATTATTCGCGTGAGCTCCTGGAGGCACTAAGTAGTTATTCGAACCACACCCGGAGAGTATCATGAGTAATGCCGCCGCAGCCATGGCCCATTTTAAATTCACAGACATAAATAATCTCGTACAGCCTTTGAGGCAAAGAACTGGTCCATCCCTGCAGCCCAATCTCGTGAACCGATGTCTTGGGGAGAAATCCAACACGCCGACAGCGCATCTGAGTCTGGGCGGAGACTCTCCTGGCCTATTACCGTGGCCGCGTAATCCAACACAATAAAATGGACCGTTGGCGTCACAATTTCTGCTACATGCAACAACGGTCCCGGAGCAATATGCAAATGCACTTCTTCCGAAATCTCACGACACAAGGCTCCGGCAAGCGATTCGCCCCACTCCACACGGCCTCCAGGCAAGGCCCATAATCCTTGTTCGGGCGGATGGCCACGCTGCACGATGAGGAGTTCGCCCTGGTGATTTAAAATGGCGGCGGCTACTCCAATTTTAGGGCTGGCCGGCATTATCAGTAATATCGTAGATAGTCAGCTCGTTGTCCTCCCCTAGCTGCCGCAGGCCGAAGATAACACCGCGCTCCTTTAACACTTGATTGAGAAATGTAACCACTTGATATGGGGTAAACCCATTAAACCGCCGTTGCCCCAGCGCGACAAGTTTTTCATGGTCTGCTGATACCTTCATCCGTGACGCCTCCACTTACAGTCTCTTGCCGTTGTTTAAATTATTATAGCAGGTTCGCCACACATTAAAGAAGGATCGGAACTTATGCCCGGGAAATGTGGCTTGTTGTGTCATGATCATCCTAACATGCCCGAAGAGTGTTTTCGGCATACTAATGACGTCATCAATAATCCACAAGGGAGGAATGCATTATGGCGCGCCGTAAGCAAGGACCGTCATTGTTATCGCCCCAAATCCGCGATCAATTTAAATATGAAGTGGCGGAAGACTTAGGATTAACTGATGAAATCCTCACGAAAGGATGGGCCGATATGCCATCGCGTCAACTCGGACGTATTGGCGGCAAGATTGGCGGAAACATGGTGAAGGTCATGATCCGCCAAGCCGAAGAATCCTTATCGTCTCGCTCGGACTAAATCTTGAATCCAACCCTCCCAGATGGTGCTTAGCCATCTGGGAGTAATATGTACGGGCCATCATGAAATTATCCCCCATTCGCCCACACTTGCCCTAATGTCAAAAAGACAAAATGATCTGTCGCTAAGCGTTGGAACACCCTGTCCCAGCCCTGTGACGATTGGGGACCATAGACACTTCCCACCACACCTTCAGGATGGTCGAGTAAGGCATGTACCATTACCGTCGCCCAATGACTTTGGGTTACGACAACACTAGGAGAGAGCGCAATAACATTTTGTGCGCCAATCTCGCCCAGGACAGATGATTGAAAAGGTACCGATTGGCTGATAAATACGGGCGTCTGCCCGGTCGTTTGCGAGAGCGCTTTAACTGACCATGTGACTTCTTGGCGTATGCCCCAATCGGGCAATGTGTTTAATGAGACGCCTGAATACCCGTCCATGATGATTTCATTACCTGATTTGGCCAAAGCTTTCATTAAACGCGTATGCGTTAAGGCCCACTCCCCAGTGATTGCCACATCAATCAGGGCATGAGGATAACGTTTTTGGGCCGATAATAGCGCTTGAATTACCGCCTTTTGGGGATCATATAGAACGAACGCCGCAATGGGTTGGAGATTGCTCAATACCCCTGTTGAGGGGGTTGAGGATCCTGAGGAGGATTGAGCCGCGGGCTGTGATTGAACGGAGCTCAAATCCCTGTGCGCCGGGATTTTAACGCGGGGTGACGAGGCTCGCTTATCTGGTTTTTGGATGGGGTTGGTGTGTGCCGAAACCTTAGGATAAAAAACAACCGGTTGCCCCACCCACAATAGAGTTCCATGTTCGGCATTAGCCCTTTCGAACGTCTTTAGGGGGACGCCAGCTGCCCATGCCAACAGGCGCATCTTATCACCCGGCTGGGCCGCATACGTCCATCTTTTATGCGCCGCAACGCGGACAGTAGCCAAATGCGCTAACGCTGATAACGTTGGTCCATTTAAGACACCGGTCGCGGACAATCCCGCAATCGTTTGAAATTTTTTGACCGATTGGCTAAGAGCCGGTGACATGCGCCCATTTAAGGCCCCCTGGTACAACTTCCACTCCTGAAGCCATGACTGGACAGCCAACACACTCGCCCCCGATACATACGAGGGCAATGCCGGAAGGGTATGGACAATATCTGCAACTTGCGTCGTGAACGATGCCTTAGGACCGATCCCGAATTGCGTTACAAAATTTGCGACACTATGGTAAAAATTTGGGGTGACCTGACCGGTCAGAGGGCCGGCATTATAACCCAATACATCCAGCTGCGCTTGGACTGTTGCCACCGCTACAGGATCATGTCCTTGTATCCAACTCTGCGGAATAGTGTTGGGCGCCAATAAGGACAATGATAGAGCCGCTGAAAGCATGGTTGAAGAAATGATTCCCGCCATTGTGCATCCTCCTCAATTACCAGAATGCACCAAAAGCGAGATTTTATTCAGACGGCCTAATATTGCATACTATATCCCCACATCCCGCCAATCATTCCCGCAATCAATGCCGCAACCAGTCCGACCCATAACGGGCCTCCCTGACCCACATGAACATTTTCTCCGATTACTTTCCCTACCAAAAAGAGTGTCAACGCCGCTAGACTTCCGTGTATCCACCCCGCATGTTCAGCACCTCGGCCTGCAACCCATCCACTGATTCCTGTTACCACCAATAATGCGGCCCATAACAAGATTGACAATACAGAGCCAGCTAGGGTCGTATTATAATCCACTAAGGCTAAAATAAAAGCCACTAGGGCTGCCGCCACAAAACCGGCTAACACGCCTCTTAAGATAACGCCTACGCTCACCTGACCTCGTCTCCTCTCCTAAGACAACCTACGCGGCGTATAACCGTTCGATGACAGGACGAGGACGACATTTTCGAAAAAAAAAAACGCCGACCTAAGCCGGCGTTTACGTTTATTCCTTAGACATCTGTTGCTCGGCACTTTTGACAAGGCGACGAACCATGTTCCCGCCAATTTTCCCGACTTCGCGAGTCGTCATGTTTCCCCAACCCCGCTCCCGAATATCATCATCCAATCCTAAATCCTCCGCCACCTCTTCTTTGAGGTCATCTAACGCCTCTTCTGAGCCTGGTTCCACTGGTTTCTTGCCTTCAGCCATAATCAGCCCCCCTCGTCTTTAGACTGTCCGCGACTAACACAAGTTATAGCGGAACCTTTTCCCACCTAGACAGCCTTTATCTGAGACGTTACACTCAAATGACAATTATGATTACGTGCGGGGAGATTTTATGGCGAGACCTCAGTTAAATATTGCCCACGACAGTTTAGGACAGTGTAATTTTTGCAAGAAGATTCGACAGGAATCGGGCATGGCCCATCATCTACAAGCGTGCCCAGCACGGCGCCAACAATTCCAGCCATTAAGCGGTAAAGGCTCCCGGTCAAGTTGCCACATGATTGTCACGCCATGCGGTGCGCCGCGCACATGGTGGCACATTGAGGTGGCCGCAGACTTGTCACTTCGTGTATTTCAAGAAAAGCTAGGAGGACTGTGGCCCTCCGTAGCACATGGCGTATTTGTACTAGATAGCACGGAGCATTTAGACAGCCAATCCGTCGCGAACGTTTTTATCCCAGGCTTAATTGTGCGCTACGATAGCCCCACCGGATGTTTGATGGTTCAAGTCATTTCTTGGTATGACGGCCAATCTGCTCCTGATCAAACGATGGCAATCATGGCCACAAGCCTTCGCCAAGCTGAGACGGAATAGGTAACGCCTCTTTGTCCGCAATGAATGGATAGGCCGTCGCATCCATTTGCAGCGGTGTCACTGTTATCATCCCCCCAGCCAATGCCCCCACATCGGTATCGGTTTCCTGGATAGCGTCGTGCGGCCTTCCTGCCATCCAATAATACGCACGGCCGCGCGGATCAATACGCTTGTGGAAATCATTAGAATACCTGCGCTGCCCTAATCTCACCCACACCATCTGATGAGGAGGCTGATGATTCCATTGCGGAAAATTCACATTGTATAACATGCCATTCGGGGGCTGAATAAATTCCGATTGGGTCACCCACCATCTCACAAACCTAGCCGACCACTCTAGCCCCTCGCGATCATCTCCTGCATAAGACAAAGCCATGGAGGGAACGCCCAAAAACATCCCTTCCATGGCGGCAGATACGGTCCCGGAGTAATAAATGTCCCGTCCTAAATTGGACCCATGGTTAATGCCTGACAGCAAGAGGTCAGGCCGCGCAGGCAAAAGCGCTTCCACCCCCAATTTTGCACAATCCGCGGGTGTTCCATTAATGCGCCACGCTTGCGTGGCGCCTTCTATTTCAACGGGCGTTGCGTGCAACGGTTTGTGCATGGTGATAGCATGACCCATGGCACTGCGCTCCAATTCAGGCGCCACCACGTAAACCCGAGCCACGGCACTGAGCATGCCCGTCAGCAGCTTAATGCCCTCCGCTCCAATGCCGTCGTCATTTGTCACAAGAATCCGGTTAAATTTCACGGTCCTGCTCTCCTTCTTTCTCCTTAAAGAATTCCCTAATCCACGTCACAAGAGCCCTTTGAGGCTGGGTCTCAAGATGCGGTCCCCCGAGCGCTTGAATAAACTTGGTTCCGTACCGACTTGTAATCAAACGTGGATCGAAGACGACAACAACTCCACGGTCCTGACGTGTCCGCAATAGCCGGCCGAAGCCTTGTTGGAAACGCAATACAGCTTTCGGCAAGGTGTGCGCGTAAAAAGCTGATTTCCCAGCTGCTTGGAGTCGTTCCATCCGGGCTTCTTCGAGCGGTTCGCCCGGGGCACCAAACGGTAACCGCGTCATCACCACCAGGGAAAGACCCGGGCCCGGCACATCCACGCCTTCCCACAAACCTGATGCCCCAATCAATACAGAGCGCGGCGTCTCCTTAAATTGAGAGACTAAGCGCACACTAGGGCCATCAATCCCTTGCGCCAATGTGATGATCCCTATAGCCTCCAACTCATCACGAATAAGATCGGCCAGCGCCCGTAACGTCCTGTGTGAGGTCGTTAGCACCAATGTTCTTCCCTCAATAATGGGCACCACGTCGAGTAAAAATTGTGCCAACGCATGCACATGCTGAGGATTACTGACATCTGGCGCGTCAGTGGGAATCGCCAAACAGCTATTATGGCGCAAATCAAATGCCGACGGTAACTGAATCGCCCGCAGACGAGATTTCGGGACTCCCAACGTCCGCGCCATATATTGAAAATCGCCCGCAATACTTAACGTTGCTGACGTTAAAACGCCTGTTTTGACCTTCTCCCATAGGGTGTCATTCACTAACTTCGACACATCCACAGGCCCTTGGCGCAACGTAACCTGAGGCTCTGTGTCTAATCGTCGGGCCTCCCACCAGCTCACAACGGCCTCTTGAGGCGGCCCCCACTGATCCATGTGAATGCTAAAATCATAGACATCTTCTGCCCACTTCTGAAATCTTAGCCAGCCTGCATCAGTCTTCACGGCATCACCTAATATCGCTTCAGCGGACGCCCAAATGTCGCGAGACACTTGCGCCACCGCCGCGAGTGTATACCGCAACGATTGAATCGCCGAATCAATGCCGGTACCAGCCCATTGGGCGTAGAGATCCTCCGTCACCCGCACCGACTGCCTCCCATAATCAGACGGGGGGGTTTGACTCAGCAAGGCCTGTTCCACGCGTGCCAAGCGATCTCTAAGTTGCATGGCCTGATCCCGTACCGTTTCCACCAATCCAAATAAGTCGGGATGAGCTTTCAAGTGATCAAAGAGCCCATTATGAGCCACCATTTCCCCTAAGACCTGGGTAAAATCTACAATATTCACATCCATCCCAAATGCGCGCTCCACAACATCACTAAAATGATGCGCTTCATCAATGATGACGTGATCAAAGTCTGGAAGAACCCCTGGCGTGGCCATGTGGGCGGCCAGCAACGCATGATTAACGACCACAATGTGACTGGTTTCGGCCTGACGCCGGGCCAGACGCATATAACACGATCCCGCATAGACACAACGCGAACCTGCGCAGGCATGGCGATCGGCCAAAACATCTTGCCACAATTGTTTGCTCTCATGAGACGAGGGATTGAAAGCGTCAAAGTCTCCACGGTCCGTCAATGCAATAAATGTCAGTAGTCTGGCTAATGCCAAACGGCGCCCCCGCGATTCGTTAAGCATCGTCGTGGTTTGTCGCAATTCATCGGCTTTGAGCAAACAAATATATTGCCCACGCCCCTTCACCATCGCGGAACGCACCGGCAGATGCTGCTGGGCGACGGGTAAGTCTTTATTCCACAATTGTTCTTGCAATGCCAATGTATATGTCGCAATAACGGTCCGTTCTCCACGCCCAAGAGAGGCTAACAACGCCGGCGTTAAATATGCCAAGCTCTTGCCCGTACCGGTTCCCGCCTCGACCATCAGGATTGTTCCGTCCTCGTAAGCCCGGTCCACTGCCGACAACATGGTTTCTTGTGAGGGCCTTCGCTCAAAAGCGCTAAAACTCTTGCCAATAGGCGACCGCTCCGTTAACCAATCGTGAGCATTATACCCGTGGGTCATCTGAGGTAATTCTCCCGTCAGAGGCACTTCGGCGACGGGAAAATCCAGGGGTGAATGAAAGGCTGTCCCGGAGTCGGTCACATCCCACCATTCCCACTCGTTTCCCAATAGATACCGCAAATCCGCCTGTGTTTCCTTGGGCAACTGGCTTAAAGCCTCACGAATCCGGTAGACCAAGTGATACGTTGCTTCGACATCATTGCGTGCATCATGAAATCCATGATCTTCCGGCGCTAAACTTTCTAGACGGTAACTGCTTTGAATGGGCAAAGCAATGCGCGCCCATTCCAATGTGTCAATGGCATCGACAACCCTCACACCGACCTTAGCTAAAAACGCTAAATCAAAACTGATTTGATGGCCCACAACCGGCCGATCCCCGATAAACGCCCTAACCTCATTGATGACGTGGTCAATCGTAGGGTAGAGAGTAAAATCGATATCCTGAAAGCCGGTCAATCGTCTCACAAAAGACGGTATGGGTTGTTCGGGATTGACAAAAAAGTCCAGACGCTCGACGCAACCGTTGATCTCACGTAGCATAGCCACCTGAATAATGCGATCCCCTTCAGGATTAAGCCCCGTGGTTTCTAAATCCAACACCACAAAATCTGTTCGCATGCTACCCCTATCCCGTCCTTCATTAACCGTAGGCCTATCTTAGCACATTGTCCAATGCCTCGATGAATGGGTTATAGATTCCCCCGATAATGACCACACTAGCATGCACAAGGAGGCGACCCGATTGAACGACAAAAACATCTTGGCATTTTTTTCGCGGATGGAAGATGCGCAAAAGTGCCAAACCCGCTTGCGTGAAGAAGGTTTTGATGTGGTGGAGATTGACCCGATTCCCGCGCAATCCGCCTATGACACACAAAACAATATGCTCTCTTTGGATGACGGTCACGGGCTGTTTACAACCAATCTTCATAGCGCCTCTAGCTACTTATGGAGCACCCAAGGTATCGCACCCGATGCATGGTTGTTGACCGCTGTGGTCCCTGCTGAAGACCGAAATAATGTGGCCGATATCGTCCGGCATTATGGCGGACAACTTTAGGCTTCTCGCACATAAATCGGATTGCTAAAAAGCCAGGGCCGCTGCTTGCGGCCCCGGAGCAATTCTACTCGCCACACACCGGGCCCTGTTATCGGCCAGTCACCAATCAAACCTACGCCGTCTCCTGCCAGCATCCCGTTATGCCATACGCGCCACGAAACCAAAACCGGACTGGTCGCTTTGAGGGTAAGTCCCGATTGCCACGGGACCTCACTCCCCATCGGCCATTTATGGGTGGACGTTTGTGCCCACAAGCGAAACCCTTTTTCCGTGCCCTCGCGGCACGCCATCAGGGCCACCCGCCCTTCCTTCAAGGCATCATAAATTAATTGCTGGTCAAAACCCAAATCATGATACGTTAACGGCTGGGGTACATAGATCTGCGTTCGAAGCGTTTGGAAGCTCACCAGATAAGGAAACACCGTAAAACCCAAGCGTCTGCCGCCGACGCGAGCGGCATGGGCATCCACTCCAGCAATGCCAACCACTCGCTGCATCTGCCCGAGTTCATCCCACAATTGCAACGCCGCTGGGTCAGGTCCTTGTATACGCCACCACGGATCCAAAATGGCTCTCAGTGCGGTCGGGGTATTAGTAACCGATGGCAGCCAACTGGATAAGTGGTTCCACACTTCAATCCCCGTAAACGTCCTGACTCCTCGCTCGGTCCACCGGTACGAGGGTAATTTTAGAAAGGGACTCCCCTGGTCAACCGGGTGGGCAACAAAAGACAATCCCTCACGACGGTTCACCGCCTGAACAATGTCCCCCCAAGGGAGGTCGGGGTTCGGTAACTGGTCAACAAATAAGGCTAATAGATGGTTTTGCTGAGGAGTGATTTCACCACCAACCAAAAACAATAGGCGCCCATAATACCCTTCTCCGTAACGGTCGTGGCGTGGCTGTAAGGTGTCATGGTCGGTCAAAATCACGATATCCACTCCCGCAGCCTGCCCTGCTTGAATAATGTCCGCAACCGTTCCTGTCCCATCTGAATACTGCGAATGCACGTGCAAAACCACGCTATATTCAAAAAGATGAAACGGGTCAATCATGCGGCGGTTCCTTGGGTGGCATAAAAACCCCTTCTGCTGTCACTAACGTCTCACCGAAGCTCTCAATCCATGCCTTGGTATGCACAATCCGCCGATTAAATTGGTTAACGGTCCCATAAATATTCAGTAACGTGTCAATGGGCACAGGCCTTCGGTAGCGAACAGTTAGTTGCGCTGTCATCGTCACCAGATCGTGCTCATGATAAAGCGCATGCCACATGGCATCATCCAGGAGACCGGCGATAATGCCCCCGTGAACCACCCCTTCAAAACCTTGCCACATTTTGTCAACCGCTAAGGCACAATGGACCTGATTTTGGGCTGCATCATACAGAAAATGCGCATGCAACCCCACGGCGTTATGCATTCCGCAGACAAAACACGGATTGTCGTCCCAGTTAATATTCACGGGCCACCCCCAACACCATCCTTAACAATGTCGCTTTATGCAAACAAATGCTGCAAACGTTGCTTCGCTTCTTGAATGATGGCCCGTTCATCGAGTCGGGTTAATAAGCCATCCGCCAGTAATATCTCCCCGTTTACCACGGTATAGAGTACATTGGATCCCGTAGCCGTATAGACGACGTTGGCCACGGGATCAATCTCTGGCGTCATCGCCGCTGCCGTTGCATCAACCACAATGAGGTCCGCTGGGCGCCCCGGTTCTAAAACGCCACCTGTACTCCCTAAAATCTCGGCGGTCCGCCGCGTCGCCATTGTAAGGGCTGTGCGGGCATTAAAGGCTTCAGGCCGGCCCTCAACGAGCTTTTGCATCCATGCCATGGCTTTCATCTCGAGAAACATGTCCAGCGAGTTAGTTGATGCCGCCCCATCGGTTCCCAAGCCGACGGGCACGCTTTGCGCTGACAACAAAGAATAGGGCATAATCCCATTACCCAGCTTGGCATTGCTGATAGGACACGAAATAATCCCCCCAGTCATGCCCGTGAGGTACCCAAGATCCTCGGGCTGAATATGGACCCCGTGAGCAATCAGCAGCCGGGATTCAAACAATCCTGCCTGCCACGCAACGCCGATGGGACTCAGTCCATATTGCTGTTGCATTTGCTGAACTTCTGTAGGACTTTCTGCTAAATGAATATGAATACCCACGCCGAGATCTTTGGCCACTTGCCCCACGCGGGCTAAATAAGCCGGTGAACAGGTGTACGGAGCATGAGGTCCCAGCATGGGCACAATACGGCCCTCCGCTTTCCCTCGCCATGCATCAACAAATTCAACACTCTGGTTGAGCTTGACAAAGTCCAAATCATCATTGCCAACCAACCCACGACTCAGCCAACCTCGCATACCGCTCTCTTCTGTTGCGCGGGCCACGGCTTCCATCTCGAAGTACATGTCCGCAAATGCAACCGTGCCAGACTTAATCATTTCAATCGCCGCCAGTAACGTTCCTACGTAGATGTCATCGGACGTTAGGCGAGCTTCACGTGGCCAAATATGCTGTTCCAACCACTCAAAAAATGGACTATCGTCAGCCAGTCCACGCAATAAGGTCATTGCCGCATGATTATGGCCGTTATAAAACCCAGGCATAACGATGCCCCCAGAGACATTAATCTCTTGGTCCACGCGACTTGTATCCAGTTCAGGCGGACCCACACTGACAATAACGTGACCGTCCCATGTTACCTGACCAGGCTGGAAAATATGAAAGGCATCATCCACGGTAATCACGGTGTCCGCTTGTATACGGTACCTCACTACTACTCACCTCGTTCCTGAATCGTTCTCACTCTTACCATGATGCCATATAGGCTTGTTGCTCAGGAGTCAGCGTATCAATGCCAATGCCTAGGGCCTTAAGGCGAATGCGGGCTACCCATTGGTCGACATCAGGGTCTACTGGATAGACACCGGGCGACAAGGGATGAGATAATAAATACTCAAGCGCTAACGCTTGCAATCCGAAGGTTAAGTCCATGATTTCCGCAGGATGCCCATCCCCCGCCGCTAAGTTCACCAAACGGCCCTCTGCTAGCAACCACACCGTCTGACCTGACGGCAAACGAAAGCCTTCTACGTTGGCATTGCGGCCGGGAATCGTCTCAACCGCCATAGCACGCAGCCCCTTCACATCCACCTCGACATCAAAATGCCCGGCGTTAGCCAGGACAGCGCCCGTTTTCATTTTGGCGAAATGTGAGGGCGTAATGACATCACGGTTGCCCGTCACCGTCACAAAAAAGTCACCATAGCCGGCCGCTTCATCCATCGTCATCACTTGGTGTCCATCCATAAGCGCCTCGTTTGCCCGCACCGGATTCACCTCCGTGACAATGACGCGAGCCCCAAGCCCCCGAGCCCGTTCTGCGACGCCACGGCCACACCAGCCATAGCCTGCAACGACCACGGTTGTCCCCGCAATCAAGAGGTTTGTCGTGCGCATAATCCCATCCCACGTTGATTGCCCCGTGCCATACTGATTGTCGAATAAATGCTTCATATCCGCATCATTGACCGCAATCATCGGATAACGCAGTTTTCCTTCTCGGGCTAGCGCACGCAACCGTGTAACACCAGTGGTCGTCTCTTCCGCTCCTCCTTTCACACGATCAGCCAATGATGACCGTGACGAATGCAATCGGTCGGTTAATTCGCCGCCGTCATCAATAATTAGTGTGGGTTCCAAATCTAAGACCCGTTGGTGCAAGCGGTCGAATTCTTCGTCAGTGGCCCCACGAAAAGCGTGGACCGTCACGCCCCGTTCCGCAAGGGCTGCGGCCACATCATCTTGAGTACTCAGAGGATTGGAGCTGGTAATACTTACCGTGGCTCCTCCGATATGGAGCAATTCTGCCAAGACGGCAGTTTTCGCCTCAAGATGTAAGGAGATGGCAATACGTTGGTCTGTAAAGGGCTTTTCACTCGCATAACGCTCACGCAGGGCGCCTAATACCGGCATGCGGCCGACAACCCAATCCATTTTCTTATGGCCATCTGAGGCTAAAGCGCGATCTTTAATGGTTGACAAGGCTCAGTCCTCCTTTGGTTCACGATATCAATGCGCGGATAAGCTACAAGCACACGTACGTTCATGCTGCAATAACGGTAGCGCCGCCGCGATAACATTGCGCAGTCCTGCCACATTTTGTGCCATGACGTCCAACACTTCTTGATGGCTAAGTACCTCGGAAGAAATGCCCGCCGCGAAATTCGTAACCAAAGCGACAGTGCTGTAACACAAACCGAGCTCACGGGCTAGAACAACCTCGGGTACACCGGTCATCCCGACGACATCACCGCCAAGCAACCGGTAGGCCTTAATTTCCGCAGGCGTTTCAAACCGAGGGCCGTCGGTTGTGACATAACAGCCTCCATTAACGGCCGCAATCCCCAATTCCTTAGCCTTTTGGACGAGAACACTCCGCATATCAGGGCAGTATGGCTCTGTCATGTCGGTATGGACAACGCCTGACTCCCCCCCGTTATGAAAAGTTGAAGCCCGCGCTTTGGTAAAGTCGAGGAATTGGTCGCACAATACAAACGCCCCTGGCGGCATAGCCACATTTAAGGACCCCACGGCCGCTGTTGCCACAACTCGGTCGACGCCTAGCTCCCGCAACGCCCATATATTAGCCCGATAATTCACCAAATGGGGCGGGACTTTGTGTCCCGCCCCATGGCGGTTCATAAAAAAGACCTCCTCTTCCATTCCTTCTAAATGGCCGCGCGTCACACGAGTGGGCCCAAACGGTGTGGCCACTTCTTCGGTCGTACTCTGGGAGAGCCATGTTGGATCATACACGCCCGTTCCCCCTATTACTGCAATTCTCATCGACTATCCCCCTAATGAATGCCATTTCCCGCTATTCTACCGCTTTGTGTGCTACCACGTCGCTATGTAGAGTAATTTTCACCACTTCAGGCCGGGAGCCAAATCGCACGGGCAATTCGGATGCCCCTAAGCCCCGCGACGTAATCAGAGGCGGTTTGGAATCCGCTGTGATCAAACCGCCCGCATACGGCTTTTTTACCCGGGTATGGCGCACAGGTACCCAGCGCCCAAAGGCTGTCACTTGCCCCCCATGGGTGTGTCCTGCAAGCACCAATGCAAACCGCTCAATGCCGGGCAAGAGCCATGCGTCAGGACGATGGGAGAGCAAAATAGCGGGTTCCGTACTCTGCGCCAATTGCCCTAAAACACGCTCCCATGCCGGTTGTCCCTTCACCAAATCAGGAATTCCCGCCACCCAAAGACTATGTTCTCCACGCTTGATGCGATGTACACGATTATCGAGGAGGCGCGGCCCGGGATTCCATGGCGTCACGTCGAGGCGTCCTCTGTGATAATCATGATTACCACTCACGTAAAAGACGCCTTCGGGTGCCGTCAGCCCATTTATTTCCCGAACAAGGCGCGCCCGTGGCAGCGTGCGCCAGGCATATAAATCGCCCGTGACCGCTACCATATCTGCCCTAATTGGGTGGTGCCGCAGGAACGAAAAAGCCCCCACCCGCCCGTGAAAATCAGACAGATGGAGGATGGTGAAACCGTCAAATTCCTTTGCCAAATTGCGGACAACCAGATCGTAGCATACTTCGCGAATCCAAAACGGCTCAATACCTACGGCATAAAACGCCACGCTGAATAAGCCCAAAACCGCTGCATTAAGCACGGCTATACAAGTTCATGCGGGGCAAAATAAAGCCCGATTTCTCGCTCCGCGGAAGCATCACTGTCCGAACCATGAACAATATTTTCCGTAATGGCCAGTCCATAGTCTCCCCGCAAGGTGCCAGGCAAGGCTTTAACCGGATCGGTAGCCCCCATAATCGTCCGGGCAACCGTTACGGCTTCGCGTCCTTCCCAGACCATCGGGACAGAGGGACCCGACGTGATAAAGGCGATCAACTCGGGATAGAAAGGTTTGTCTTGGTGCTCAGCATAATGTTGCGCTGCTAGTTCTGGACTGACTTGCAATAACTTCATGGCTTTTAGCCGCAAGCCCTTTTGTTCCATTCTCCGTATAACTTCCCCTACTAGCCCCCGCCTGACACCATCAGGCTTGACCATGACAAACGTAGTTGCCAACGCTAAAATCCCCCTGTCGTCAAATCACAGCTTTTTCCGAATGCGCATTCGTCTCGACCAAAACACCCCGGAGGGTTTCCGAAGCGGTAAAATTTTGGGCGCGGAACTGTTCGACGATGTAATTACAGGCGTCCCAGGGGTTGACAGAATCGCCGCAAGTAAACACATCTACGGCGGCATAGCCGTGTTCCGGCCACGTATGCACGGCTAAATGCGATTCAGAAATGACCACCACCCCGCTTACTCCTTGCGGACTAAACTTGTGGAAAGCCACCTCTCGCACCTCAGCGCCTGCCTTTAAAGCAGCCTGTACCATAATTTCCTCTACGCTGGTGATGTCGTTCAACACCTTGGAATCACAACCGTGTATCTCTGCCAGAATTTGTCGACCCAATGCGTTCATCGCATTCCCAACCCCCTTATCACCCGATTGGTGCTCGTCAACAGTAACCTGTCCGACGGCCAGAATCATTTTATCAAAATAAGGTCTTCTGTCAACAAAATAATGCAATAAGGCAGGAAATAGCAGAGAATTACGATATCCTCGCTATAAAATCTCTATTATTCTCTCGTTTTTACGCGATTACTCAATTTTCCTATGCCCTGTATAGTAATTTCGATGAGATCGCCCGGTTGAACGGGGCCCACACCCTCGGGGGTACCTGAAAAGATAACATCCCCCGGCTGCAGGGTCATAAACCGCGAAGCATAAAAAACAATACTTTCCGGGTCGAAAATCATATCGGAAAACGCCCCTTGCTGCCTTATTTCGCCATTAACCCGCGTTTCGATGCGAAATGGACGATAATCATACGCAGTGGCAACAACAGGTCCTAGAGGGCCAAAGGTATCAAATCCCTTAGCACGCGTCCATTGACCGTCTTGCTTTTGCAGTTCCCGTGCCGTTACATCATTGCCGATGGTATAGCCAAAAATCGCCCCCGCTATGGCCTCTTTCGGCGTTTGCCAGTTGACCGCTTGACCAATGACAATGACTAATTCTCCTTCATAATCAATCCGTCCAAACCCCGATGGATATAAAATGTCGGCGCCATGGCCCGTGATGGTGCCCGGCTGTTTCAGAAATAACAGGGGCGCATCCGGAACCGCGTTGCCTAATTCTTTGGCATGTTCCCGATAATTTCTTCCCACAGCCAGTACCGTGCGCGGCCGTACAGGTGCCAACCATTGTACATCCGTGCTAGGTACCTCCTCGCCGGTTGGCACCACAGCCGGGTCGAAAAATGACCCGCTCAAAAATTGAATGCGCTCTCCCATTACCGCTGCATATTTTTCCACGCCATGATGCACAACTCTCGCATAATATGCCACAATCGCCACCTCCTAATGCTCGCTATCCGCGGCTTGTGCTTTCTCTCCTATAGCCCTTACCATAGCCTTGGCGTTTTCGCGAATCGCTAGCTTGGCTACCGGATTTAATAAACTGGCCAGCATGGGCATACCAAATTCGAAGTCGGTTTGTAACGTCACTTCGGTTCCTTCTGAAGTTTGCCGCAGCTGCCAGAAGCCCTCGAACTTCTTGAGGTCGCCTTGAATTTGGCGGTAGCTAATGCGGCCTTGCTGCGGAAAAAATTCGTCACGCTCGGTCCACTGGAATGTTGCACCCTGCAATTTAGTGCGCCACACCGAATGGGCATAGTCTTCACCTTGCTCCGCAATGGTCACAGACTCAACGTTTTTCATAAATTCCGGAAACCGCTGCATATCCGAAAGAATTTTATAAATGGACGTCATCGATGCGGGCACGACTTCCGTCACGGTTACCACAGGCATAACTAATCGCTCCTCTCAGGTCCAGATATTCATCGACTTATCCTTCTATTAAATCGTCAAGCATTGGCTCAATAGCGCTCAGAGCTTGCTCCCATACCTTAAGCACCTGATCAATTTGGGCCGCGGTAATCACTAAAGGGGGAACCATGCGAATCACACGATCATTGTTTAAGGTATATACGGCGAGAACATGGCGCTGGAATAGCTCCGAAATTAATGCCCCTCCGACTCCAGCGCTAGGCACTTCCACCCCAATCATCAGACCCCGACCGCGCACATCCGTAATCGCCCGTGAAAAGCGGCCTTGCAACTGTTTCAAACCGTTTAGCAAGGTAACGCCCAAAGTGGCGGCACGCTGAGGCAAATCGTCTTCGACCGTGACGCGCAAGGCTTCTTGCGCCACTGCACAAGCGAGCGGATTTCCTCCGAAAGTCGACGTATGAATCAACGGTGCGGAATCAAAGAATGTCCAAGCACTTGGTCGCCCTACCACAGCACCAATCGGCATGACACCACCGCCCAAAGCTTTGGCCAAGCACATTAAATCGGGCACCACCCCACTGTGTTCCACGGCAAATAATCGGCCCGTTCGGCCAATTCCCGTCTGCACTTCATCCGCAATCAATAAAGCCCCGTGTTGGTCACACAATCCGCGCAAAGCGGGCAGATACTCATCGGGTGGAACAATGACGCCCCCCTCCCCTTGAATCGGCTCTACGATGACGGCGGCCACTTGGTCGTCCATAACTTCGGCGACCTTTTGGGCGTCACCATAAGGAACATGAATGATGTCTGGAAGTAGCGGCGCAAAAGGCTGCCGATATGTATCCCGTCCTGAAACGGATAGGGCCCCTAAAGTTTTGCCATGAAAGGCTCCATATGTGGAGATAATACGGGGGCGGCCCGTTTGGATACGAGCAAATTTTAATGCCGCCTCCACCGCTTCGG
This sequence comes from Sulfobacillus thermotolerans, assembly GCA_002951815.1. GTDB lineage: Bacteria > Bacillota > Sulfobacillia > Sulfobacillales > Sulfobacillaceae > Sulfobacillus > Sulfobacillus thermotolerans. The sequence continues at coordinate 1,299,393 of CP019454.1, read as the reverse complement.
CCCCACTATTACAAAAAAAACTATACTGCAGGTCGCCTGGAGTGAGGCGAGCCAACTCTTCTGCCAAAGCAATCATTGGCCGATTCAACAGAACGCGCGAGGATAAGCTCAGCTGATCTAATTGCTGATGGGCTCGCTCAACAATACGAGAATTTTGATAGCCCTGCACAAAAACCCCATAACCTCCAGCACAATCAATATATTGATTGCCTTCTTCATCCACAATGATGGCCTCGTGCCCGGTTTTTTCCACGGCATTTAGACCCATAAACCGCAAAGCTCGCGCAAGTCCTGGATTCATATACCGCTCAAATTTCGCTATTAAATCATCGTGTTCCACGTGTTTGACCTCCCTACCTATTCCATCCTGACCATAATAGATCGCCGCGGCGGATTATACCATGATGGAACTGGCTCCATGATCATCGCAAAAAGAACAACCCCAGGCGTTACCACGCTCTGGGGCTGTTCTTTTCTTATCCAATTAGTGACTGACTGTCCAATAGTTGGGATAGTTGGTGTTTGTTATCGGATTGTAGCTGGAATTGACACCATGAATATAGGTTGCCGTTTCATCAAACTGCGCCGTCCATGGCATCCAAATCACGGGCAATTGCTGCGAAGCGTACGCCAAGTAAGCATCCATCCGGGCCGTGATCTGACTGGAAGTGCCAGGCTGATACGTCGCTTGAATCAGCTGGTTCATTTTCTGATTCTGGTAGCCGCCGTAATTCGAGGCTGAGGTCGAGGCAAACAAGCCGCCTCCCGTGGGATAGTAGTCAGGCTCATAAGTCCATCCACCGCCCCACCACACCATCTGCCACTTGTTGGCATTGGCCTGGTTTGTATCCGCAATGAGGGTATTGAACTGCTGTGACTCGAGATTGACTTGAATGCCCTCTTGCGCCCAATCCTGCTTCATGAGCTGCACTTGGTTCGCAACAGCAGATACCCCCGAAACATAGTCCAGGGTAAACGCGAGTTTTTGGGAACCCTTCGTCATGACGCCATCCACCAGATGCCAACCATGGGCTTCCAAGAGCTTCTTACCCGCTGCTGGGTTATAAGGATCAGGATTCTTCAGACTGGCATCATAAAATTTCGTAACAGGCTTGGCAGGAATGGGGCTAAACCCTGGTGTGCCGTATCCGTGATAAAAGGCGGAAATCATGCCAGGCTGGTTGATTCCCATTTCCAAAGCTTCACGCACATACTGGTGACTGACAATATTGCCAAATCCACCAGGCGCATTCGGACTAAAATTCGGAATCAGATAGTTGAAACCAAACGGATACACGGGTGCAAATTTATCATCGACAAGCGTGTTGCGTGAATCGTACAATGAAAATGGCAGATAGCCAACGCCCACTTTATTCATCTTCAAATCCGCAAATTCGGAACTGTTGCTGGACTCATAAACATAGACCAACTTATCAATTGTCGCCTTGTGCCCATCATAGTTCGGATTGGGAACAAACGTCCAATACTCATTATTGGTCTTAGATGCTGCAGCATCGAACTTAAATGCTCCGTCTACCACGTCATAATAAGGGGATGCTGGGTCATTGGACACAGACAAAATGAATTTCAGCTCATTGTCCATGTTCTTATGAATATCCCAGACTGCCTTAGGAGCCGGGACAATTTGCCCTAAACCGTTATGCAAGAACCATTGGGGATTTGACGGCTGATTCAAGGTCACAACCACTTGGTACGGACCATTAGCGGTCACACTTTGCCACCGGGTAGGAAGTCCGCCGATGCCAGCTCCACCATATCCCCACGGCAACGACGGTGCGTTGCTGCTTGCAGCCATCATCAACTGCGCAGTCCATACGACGTCCGCAGACGTGACAGGCGTACCGTTAGACCAATGCCATTTTTTGTTAAGAGTGATGGTATATACCGTTCCATTGCTATTCCACGTCACGTTCGACGCTAAAGACCGTGCATAATCAATACCGTCGGTCTTTGAAATATGCAACAGCGGCACGTACATCAGAGAATTCATCTGCGAGTTGTAAACAGAAAAGGCCGACGACGACTCCACTGGGAAAAACCAATTGGGTGAAACTTGAACAGGTAAAGCGACGACAGCTTGGTTTCCAACAGGCGATTTCACCGTCGAGCTCGCGGCCGACGAGGTCGTGCCACAGCCAGCAAGCGTCAACGCACCCGCCACAGCCGCTGAAGCGATTAAAGCAAATGAACGCTGTTTCATTGTGCCCTCCCTAAGATGTCATAATCTCATGATGATACGCGTAACATGACAGCGCAATTCGACATATTGAGCCTTCAGCATTTTAGGGCAGGTCATGAAATTCGTCTAGAGGGGAACATAATTCTACTTTGTGTCAATTTGGTTTTAAATCCACTTTCGCCGTTTAAAAATCCACAGTAACAGTGCCGAAATAAGCAAGACGGAAAGAATGACCACATGAAATCCCCAGGGATTATCCGCCCCGGGCATATGATCAAAATTCATCCCGTAAATGGCAGCAATCACAGAAGCAGGCATAAAAAGTGCGGTCACAATCGTCAGCGTCTTGACAATTTCATTAAGACGATTGGAGACACTCGATAAATACACATCAAGCACCGTATCCATCATTTCGCGGTAGGTATCTGCGGTTTCAGATAGTCTAATAACATGATCATACAATTCAAAAGAATAGACCGTCTCCATGTGGGGCTCCCCACTCCAATAGCGGCTCAGCTGGTAAGCGACATCGCGTTCCGACCCTAAAATGCGCCGGACATGCATAATAATGCGCTTTAATCGAAAAATTTCTTCCTTTATTTTGCGATCATTATCGCTATGCAAGGTCAGATGCTCTACTTCTGACACTTTGTCATTAAAGCGGTCAAAGAAAGGAAACGCTTGCTCCAATAGGTCATCGACAACATAGTAGGCTAAATGATTCGCGGAGCGTATCAGATCTGGGTGCATGGTTAATTTCTTGCGCGTTAAACGAAAATCGGCCGCGACATCTGCGCACATGCTCCACGAAACGATTTGATTCTTCGTCACAACAAAATGCACCGCACTCGCCTCGGTAGTATGGTGGTCAAGGGTCTCGGCATGCAATTTAAAGAACCGTAAGTAAACAAATTCGGGGTAACGATCAAACTCCGCACGCCCTGAGCCGGGCATAGTTGGCGGCAACACAATCCCGTCTTGAACCAACACATCTGCCACTTCCTCTGGCCCTGGCGCTGTCAGATGGACCCAGTCCAGCTGTCGATCATCCCCACTAAACGTGGTCCGTAGAACGTCCACCGAGCCACCTCCGCCGCTATAGAGTTCCCCTGACGGACAACTGTATTCTCCCCTAACTCCAAACAACATTTAACAAATGGACGCTGACATTGGGCAATGCCCACAACCCTTGTAATTGACATAAAAGTCAAGCCCCCTTTATAATACATTGTCGCTAGTTTTCATAATATTGTAGGCTGGTTGTCCTACGCATGTCAGGATTCCCTGATATAGTGAACGGTTGAGGCAGGAGCGGATGACAACATGATTTCACCTGAAATAGAGATGCGCGATCCTCTTCAAGGGAATCAACCGGTAATTGAACGCACCCGGAGCATATCCCGTGAATGGAGAGCGTTCTGGAAAAATCCTTTGGCACGTTTTGGCATTGGAGGCTTAGCCTTCTTAATTCTCTTCAGCTTTGTCGGGCCCATTTTTTACCATGCCAGTGCCTACCAACCCAACCTGCTAAACACGCTGCATCCACCGAGTGCCAAATTCCCCCTCGGCACCGATAGTTTGGGGCGGGATTATTTGGCGCGCATGATGCTAGGGGGACAACTTTCCCTCGAGGTCGGTTTTGCAGCAGCCTTTATGACCACCATGATCGGCGTGATTTATGGTCTGATTTCCGGTTTGTTAGGTGGTAGCATTGATGCATTGCTCATGCGGCTTGTCGATATTTTTATCGCCATTCCCAGCCTGTTCCTGTTGCTCTTTGTCGACTCCGTTTTTAAACCTAATGCGTTATTGCTTATCGTTATTATCGCATCGTTATCGTGGTTCGGTGTGGCCCGTTTGGTCCGTTCCGAGGTCCTTTCGCTCAAGCGACGAGATTATGTGGAAGCGGCCCGGGCGCTCGGAGCAAATAACTGGCGAATTATGATTCAGCACCTGTTACCCAACGTTATGGGCGTCGTCATCGTCAACGCCACGTTTCAGGTCGCAGACGCCATTCTCACGGTGGCCGCTCTAAGTTTTCTGGGCTTAGGACTTCCCCCGCCGACCCCTAACTGGGGAGAGATGCTGTCCGATAGCATGTCCTACATGTTTCAAAACGCGTGGTGGCTCATATATCCACCGGGATTGGCCATTTTGCTCGTAGAACTCTCGGTAAACTTCATTGGCGATGCACTGCGTCAAGCTTTCGACCCGCGCTTGCGCAAAAGATAGGAGGGATAGGTCATGCTCAAATACATCCTGCGGCGTGTGCTCCAGGCGATTCCTTCCCTCCTGGGCATCACCGTTATCGGCTTTTTCTTAGTTCACATTGTGCCTGGGGGGCCGGCCCAAGCTATGCTAGGTCCACGGGCTACTCCTCTGCGTATTGCACAGGTGGACCGAGAATTTGGTTTAAATAAACCCATTCCGGTTCAATATGTCGAGTGGCTTGGCCAATTGCTTCATGGCAATTTGGGCACGTCCTACTTTTATAATGAAACGGTTTGGCATCTTATTATGGTCAACATGCCACGGACATTATCCATTGTCGGCTTAGGCATTTTAATCGCGCACGTGTTGTCTATTCTGCTTGGAAGCATTCAAGCCTACTATCACGACACCAAGTTCGATTATGCGATGACCTCGTTAACGTATTTCTTTTATTCCATGCCCATTTTCTGGCTAGGGATTATGATTATCATGTTGTTTTCCATTTCGCTCGGATGGTTTCCCTCCGGAGGCCTTTCCAACCCCTTAAATCCCAATCCTGGTTTCGGATCTTGGCTGGCCCATACCACGTTGCCGGTCCTCACCATCGTTTTGACCACCGTCGCCGGATGGGGACGATATATGCGGACTGCTATGAGTGAGAACCTCATTCAAGATTATGTGCGCACCGCACGTGCTAAGGGGATTCGAGAGTCCGTTGTGGTATTGAAGCACGCCCTTCGCAACTCTGTCTTGCCGTTGATTACCTTGTTGGGATTTTCCTTGCCCAATCTCTTCTCAGGCGCTTTGCTCGTAGAAGTCATTTTTAACTATCCTGGAATGGGACTGTTATTTTGGGATGCGGCTAACCAACGGGATTATCCCGTAATTCTTGGCATCGTTGTCATTACGGGTTTCTTGACCATTATTGGTAACTTGCTCGCAGACCTACTCTACGGCATTGTGGATCCACGGATTCAATACAACTAACCCACAATTCCTGTTTCCAAGCATAAACGGCCTCGTGAGAGGCCGTTTATGCTGTTCCCAGAGAATTTCGCTTCACCATTCGGCCTTTGGCGCCAGGTTTGCCTACATCATGAAGTTCAATCGCATATATCCATCCAAAAGTCGTACTGTCGACCTCAGTAATGCCTGCATTCCTCAACGCATCCGGCAGATCCTGATAAAGGCGCTGTGCGTCCGCGACAGGCAGCGGCTGGTCAGAAAGATGATTGAATGAATGGATCACGACGGGCAAGCGCCGGTTACGCCTTAATATGGCCTCCGTGAGTTCCTGACTCACCATCTTAAGCGTGTCACCTGCCTCCAACGCTAAATAGAAGACGGTGCATTCGCGTGTGACCAAGTCATGCGCTTCTAAACTCGCATTGCGGACCACCGACTGCACGGGATGCGCAGCGAACTGCCTCGCATCACAATACAAAGCCACCATTTGCAACTGCCTCCCAGCCCGTGTTGTCTTCTCTACTTTGGTATAATACTAAATTATGAACGCTTACTCAGTGCATTTTTCCAAGAAGGCCACGTCCGCAGCTATCAGTGGCATTATACTTGCGGGTCTGTTGAGCCTAGCGGGATGTGGCACCAAAGTCACGATCCCTCACCCTCGGCTCTTTGACCACTCTCAAATCGTCCTGGGACTGCGTCCTTTCGCCTTAAACCCTTTTTCCCATGCGCAATCCAATGCCTGGGTCATGAATATGATGTACGACAGCCTGGTACGTGTAAACGCGCATGGCGCCGTTTCCGAAGACATCGCGGCCTCGTGGCAAATTCAAAAAAACAGTCGCCAATATATTTTTCATCTCAATCCGCATGCCAAATGGTGGAACGGCCGTCCTATCAGCGTGCATGATGTGGCGTGGACCTACCAATTATATGCCGATCCGAGTGCCCCTATCGCCGCTTCTCAGTCGTTGGCGCGACTTGTGGCGTCAGTGACGACTCCCAATGCCGACACTGTCGTCATCACGCTCGTACGGCCTGATCCGGGCTTTTTGGCGAATGTCGCAGCAGCAGGCGATGACCATCCCATTCTCCCAGCATTTCTCGTCAGTCGCATACCGATCGCGCGGTTGAACCAGTCTCCCGTTTTTAATCGTCTGCCGGATATGATGGGTTCAGGTCCTTACCGTCCCTATGCCGAAGGACCAAACGGTATCCGCTGGATAGCCAATGCCCATTATTTTCTGGGATCGCCTAAAACGCACATATTGCTCACGCAGTGGTCGACTCCCCCAAAACCTGACGTTGCCTGGGGCCATTGGCATATCTCGCAGACTAAGACTTTATATTACCCCCGGCTAACTTATACGATGCTGCTCTTTAATATGAATGCGTCTTCCTTGCCGCTTCCCATGAGGCTCGCGTTAAATGCCCTTCTCAACCGCTATGAGCTATCCCGCACGTTAGGGGCAGCTATTCCCATGACGGAGCCTGTATGGCCGTCTAGTATCTATGCCCTATCCATTCACTTGCCCAAGGCCGATACGATTTTACGTCATGCCGGCTACCGACAAATTGGAGGCATTTGGCATACACCCCAGGGCCGTCCTGTCCAAGTTGACCTTACCGCTATGCGCACAGGCCAAGATCTCCATATTGCCCAGGCTGTCCGGCATCAACTGCTTGCCGCAGGCATACCGACGCATTTAGCCCTTGTGTCCGATATGCATACCACGCTCATACAGCATCACTTCGTCGTGGCCGTCGTTGAGCGACGCGCTACGCCCTTTCCGGCGTTGGCACAAGATTTTAGCATGACCTCACCGACCAACTATGGCCTATACGACAACCCAGCCTTTCAAGTAGACGTGACAGCCATGAATAACCATCCCGGTCAGCTCGTGGCAAATGAACACCGAGCCCTGCAGGCGCTCTTTAACAATCCACCCGGTGCGTATTTAGTGTGGTCGGCTCAGAAAGTGGTGGTCGCACCCACCGTTCAACACTTGACCCTTAACCCGTATAATCCCTTGGAAACCGTAGGGCAATGGACTGTTTTACGCTCCAAAAACCCATAGACACAAAAAAAGAGAGATTGCAAGCAATCTCTCTTTAAAATGGTCGGACTGGCGGGATTTGAACCCACGACCTCTACCACCCCAAGGTAGCGCGCTACCAAGCTGCGCCACAGCCCGTTCTCAACTGCACAATGATTATAGCACGGTGTCCCATAGGATACAACTCTTTTTTTCGCGTACCCTCACCTGAAAAAGGGAAGAGGAGGTCTTCTTGACCCCCTACTGCCAGTCATCCTCCTTATTTATAGCTTATACGCGGATCAACCAAGCTGTATAACACATCGGCCAACAAGTTTCCTGCCACGGTGAGCAGGCCAATGATCATAATAATGCCTAATAAAATCGGATAGTCGCGCTGAAGGGCTGCATTCCAAAAAAGCAATCCCATGCCTGGGTAGTTAAACACGAGTTCAATGACTAATGCTCCAGCAAAGAGTGTGGGAATGGACAACCCAAATAGCGTAATGATTGGTAAAAGTGAATTACGCAAAGCGTGCTTAAAAACGACGGACAACTCAGAGAGTCCTTTGGAGCGCGCTGTTCGGATATAATCTTGCAGCATGGAATCAATCATCGAAGAACGCATAAACCGTGCCCAAGTTGCCACTGTGGCCAAAACGAGCACTAATACAGGCAATGCTGCATGGTCCAAGTACCCTATGAATCCACCCGGACCGCCATTAGAGAAGTTAATGCCTCCCGACGGAAACCAGCCAAGATAAATAGAAAAGATGAGAACGACCATAATCGCCAGCCAAAATACCGGCATCGACCAGAAAAAAAAGACGACCGTCGTAATAACATGGTCAAACCAGCGATTGCGAAAATAGCCCTGAATGGTTCCTAAGACGATAGCAATTAAATGCGACAACACCACCGCAATCAAAACAATGGCTAGGGTATGCGGCAAATACTCTCCTATGACTTGCAATACCGGCTGGTTAAAGGTATACGAATAGCCAAAATTGCCATGCAGTAGATTATCAAACCAGATCCAAAATTGAACCGCTAGCGGCTTGTTTAATCCCAACGAACGATTAATGGCCGCAATACGCTGGGGCGTAGAATGCTGCCCCAAAAGCGTCTGAGCCGGTCCGCCTGGAACGATATGCAACAAGATAAAGCTGAAAACGGCAATCCCAATAAGGGCTGGGATCGACTGGATAATACGGCGGATAATATACACAAACATCCCTAGGTTCCTCCTTACAGCCTGCTGTCAATCGCGTTTTGCAACGCTTCGGAAATAAAGTTGATGGACAACAGCGTCCATAGTAGAGCAATCCCGGGCGGGTAAATCAACCACCAGGCATTCTGAAACATATAGTTCATCGATGTGGACAACATTTCTCCCCAATTAGGCTGCGGTGCAGGCAACCCTAACCCTAAGAAGCTCAGGGTGGCAATGGCAATAATCGATCCGGCTACCTGAAAAATAGTGGCAACCATTACAGTTCCCATCACGTTCGGAAGCAGTTCCCTGAGCATTATGTGCCAATTACTGGCACCAAAGGCACGAGACGCTTCCACATAGTCGCGTTCTTTGATAGATAAGACCTCAGAACGCACCAAGCGCGTCACACCGAACCACGAAGTAATTGCCAGAATTCCTGTCAAAAGCAACGCATTCGGTTGAAAGACCGCATCCAAAAACAACAGTACAAATAACGTCGGAATGGTGAGGAGCACGTCAATAATGCGCATCATGATAGCGTCGACGACGCCTCCCACTAGCCCACTCACCAACCCGTAGGCGACGCCAATCACCATCGAGGCAATAGCGACGGAAAATCCAACAATTAGCGACACCTGGCCCCCCAGCATCAAACGCGCCAGATAGTTACGGCCTAGGTCGTCCGTCCCTAAAGGAAAGCGCGCGCTCGGTGGCTGCATAAGGGCGGTAATATTTGTGGTATAAGCACTCGCATGATAGATCAGAGGCCCCACAAAGCAAAACAAGATAATAAGAACCAACCCAATTACCCCAGCGAGCCCCAAGGGATGGTGCCAAAAAGCACGCCACGCCCGAGAGCCCATAGGCTTTTCAGCAATCGCGGCCGGTTCTTCGGCCATGTGTATATCGGTAGACTGCGAAACCATTGACCAGACACCCCTTCATCAATATCCCTTAGCACGGACGATTTGAGGGAGGCCGGCACCAAAGGCCCTGGCCTTCGTGCCGGCCCTCGCACGTTATTTGGACAGCCAGAAATATTGGGGCGAAAAGTACTGGGTAAAGGGGTTCGAATACTGCACCACATTGTGCAGATTCTTAGCATTCTCATCATACGATGGTGGTGCCGGTACAAACAATATGGGTAAGTCCTGCGCCACATATTTTTGGAAATTGTATAGCGCTTGCAACGAGGCTTGTTGTGTCGCGAAAGGCTGGTGGGTCTTGGCAATCAGCGCATTCATCTCGGCATTGGAATAGCCTTGGCTGTCAAGCCCTTGCCCAGGCTGCCCGAACAGGCCTTCGCCCGTCGGATAGGATCCGCCCCAGGTAATGCCACCATAGTCCTCCATTTCCCACTGGTTGTTGGTCAAGCCCACAATGGTCGAGAAGGGCTCTGCCTTTAACGTTACTTTTATGCCTTCTTTAGCCCAGCCTTCTTGCATCAGCGTCACTTCTTGAACGACAGATTGGGCACCACTGGAGTACACCAGAGTAAAGTCCATCTTTTCGTTGCCTTTCGTCATGACGCCATTAACCTCATGCCATCCGTGTTGCTCGAGCAACTTCTTGCCAGCACTAGGGTTATACGTATAGATGGGCTTCAAGTTGGGATCGTAGAAGATTGTAGGCGGTTTGTCTGGCACAATCGTTGTTTCGTCAATAGCATTACCATGGAACGCCGCTGCATTGATAGCGGGCTGGTTAATCCCCATTTGCAATGCCTGTCTAACATAGAGATGCTTGAAGATATCGCCCACCCCATTGGGCGCATTATTCGAGGCGGTCTTGTGCCCGTGATTCATGTTCACCAGTACGTCATCGTACTCGAGGTAGTTAATCACAGCCAAATTATAGTTGTTGGCTAAGGCGCTGCGCGATCCCCATAGCGAATTGGGCAAATACCCGGCCTGAATGGCTCCTGTCTTTAACGCCGCAAACTCGGCATCACTGCTAGTTTCATACTGCAAAATAAATTTCGACAAGTAGGGCTTGTGTCCCCCATAGCTGGGATTGGGCACAAACACCCACTTTTGGCTGGATACCGCTTGCTGTAATTTAAACGGTCCGTCCACCACTTGGTATTCGGGAGCAGTCGGCTCAGTGGCAATTGTACCCAAGAACTTTAATTCTTGCGTCATATTATTCGGATATTTGTCAAAGACCGATTGCGGCAACGGCGTCATCTGATCAAGGCCATTGTAAATAAACCATTCTTGGTTCGCGGGTTTATTCAACGTTACCGTGAACTGATGGCTGCTATCCGCCACAACACTTTGCACTTGGGAAGGAATGCCGCCTGAGCCAGCCCCCACATAGGGCCACGGCGCGGGTGCATTGGGCGCAGACGCGGCCTTGATAAGATTCCACGTGAACACCACATCTTGTGCAGTCACCGGGTGGCCATTGGACCACTTATATTTGGGGTTCATGGTCACCACAAATTGGGTACCATTCGCATTGGGTTTGATACTGCTAACAATCGAACGGCTGTAATTGATGGACCCGTTATTGTTATATGTGAGTAATCCTTTATACATAAAACTTTGGACCCAGCCATTGTACAGACTGTCTTGCAAGCCATTCATCAAGGGGAAGTACCAGGTAATATTGGAATCAGCCGACAGCGCCATGACCACTGTGCCGCCGTATTGCGGCTTGCTCACCGCGCTGGATGGAGAGGTAGTCGTTGTGGTTCCGCATCCGGCTAGCAGCATGCTAGCGGACAGCACGAGCCCTGAGGCCAGCGCTATTTTCTTTGAGGCGATCTGCTTCAAGCGAATTCCTCATAATGTGTCTGTGTTTAGACAAATGAAATACTCTTCGTACGTTTCGACATCCAGAGGACGAATTCCTTCTAAAATCTGGGGATCTCGATAAAACTTTCTTTTCAAAACAATTGAGGTCGACAAATGATGGGTAGAAATATCGTCCACCCATGTTCATGAAGGCCAGAAGATATTTACATAATACTCTGTCGTGTCAGCAAATGCTATCCCTCCAAAGTAAGCCGAACGCACAAAAAAAAATACGCGGGTAGGGAATCCTGCCCGCGTGTCCCAGCGCAATGTCTAGATGATAATGCAAATAAGACCGCCTGAACCTTCATTGATGATACGCTGCAAGGTCTCTTGCAGTTTCTCTTGCGCATTCTCCGGCATTTTAAAGAGTTTAGACTGGATGCTTTCGCGGACCAAATCATGGAGCGACTTTCCAAAGAGATTCGTTTCCCACAGTTTAATTGGATCATCCTCAAATTGCTCCATAAGATATTGGACCAATTCATCGGCTTGGCGCTCCGTGCCAATAATGGGCGTTAATTCCGTTTCAATATCCGCCCGAATCATATGAATCGAAGGGGCTGTGGCTTTCAACTTCACGCCAAACTGGGCGCCCCGGCGAATGGGTTCTGGCTCCTCAAGATTCAGCTCTGAGAGAGTGGGAGCCACCATACCATATCCCGTCGCTCGCACTTCTTGTACCGCTTCTTCCACCTTATCCCACTCGGTTTTGGCGATAACATATTCACGCCAAAGTTTCATAATATCCCCGCGCCCACCGACATGACGATCCGCTAACTCTCCCAAAATTCTGTAGAAGAGGTCAGATTGAACCCCGACGGAGATATTCGCGACGCCCGTACCCAAATCCATATGGAGCAAGCGCACCGTCTCTAGATAATCATAGCTTTGCAAGTTGTTCACTGCGGGATCCACGTCACGCAATCGGCTAATGCTGGTCCGGGCTTCCTCCAACACATTGTCAACCTGTTTGCGCAGCCAATGCGTTGGACTTAACGCGTCCACCCAATCGGTCAACTCGAACACAATTTCCGTGACCGGAAATTCGTAGAGAACTTGTTCTAAAATGTGCACGATGTCGTCTTGCTGCAGTTCTTGACAATTGATGGGCAATACAGGTACGTCGTACGCCTCTTGCAGTTCTGACGTCAGCGCTAGGGTGTCTTCCGTATCCGGATGCGCCGAATTCAACAGGACGACAAAAGGCTTGCCAAGTTCCTTTAATTCAGCAATGACCCGTTCCTCAGGTTCGATATAGGCATCGCGGGATAAATCCCCAAAACTGCCGTCGGTCGTGAGCACTAACCCAATGGTTGAATGGTCTTGGATCACTTTTCGTGTACCGATCTCGGCCGCTTCCTCAAAAGGCATCATCTCGTCCGACCAAGGCGTCATGACCATGCGGGCACCATCGTCTTCCATGTACCCCAACGCCCCCGGCACCGCGTAGCCGACACAATCCACGAGTCGGGCGCGGAAAGAGATTGCATCGGTTAACTGAATTTCCACGCCGTCATCTGGAATAAACTTGGGTTCCGTTGTCATGATCGTCCGGCCCGTACCGCTCTGCGGCAAAGAATCTTGGGCACGCTCACGTTCATTAGCGTCCTCGATAGCGGGCAAAATCATCCGCTCCATGAAACGTTTAATAAACGTGGATTTGCCGGTACGGACCGGTCCCACGACGCCAATGTACACATCGCCGCCAGTGCGTTCGGCCAAATCCTTAAACAGATCAAACTTTTCCATCCTTGTGGTTCCCTCCCTTTAGGTCTCCAAGTGGGTTGGCGCCGGTCCTCGCCTGTCCCGGGATCACCCTAATGAATGACAGTAGCAAGATATGAGAGAACCACAAGAATAATGACCATGCCAGGAAAAAATGGCACAGTTTACCGGTCAGATTCCTCCACCCTCTGCCGGCTCATTAAGGCTTCCACCGCCAATTTGACGGACTTCCCATTAAAAATTTCCACGACCTCGGTCGTGATAGGAACCGGCAAGCCAAATTTTTGTCCAAGATCCCGAGCCGCGTACGCTGTAGGCACCCCTTCCACAACCATCGGCGTGCTACCGAGAATAGCGTCCACGGAACGCCCTTTCGCAAGTTCTTGGCCAAACCAGCGATTGCGGGAACTCGGCGAATTCGACGTGGCGACCACATCCCCTAACCCTGAAAGGCCCGCCAAAGTCTCCCAACGTGCTCCCATTCTCACCGCTAACCGGCCCATCTCATGTAATCCCCGGGTCATAATGGCCGCTTGGGCATTGTCTCCTAGACCGGACTCCACCGCAATCCCAACAGCAATGGCGAGAATATTTTTGAATGCCCCACCTAACTCCACCCCAACGATGTCTCGCTGGCCGTAAAGGCGCAAATTGCCTTGCCCTAAAATATTCGCCATGCTTTTGAAGAGTGCTGGACTCCCCGCCAAAACGCTCGCGGCAGGTTGGCCCTGACTAATTTCTCCCGCCAAATTGGGGCCGCTTAGCACCCCGAGCTCCACCTTGGCCCCATGCCAACACTCTCGCAACACTTCGGTCATTCGCCGGTCCGTCCCAACCTCTAGTCCTTTGGCCGCAGAAACAGCGTAACGCGCCACCGGAGTCCACGGCTCAAGTCTTTGTCCGATGTCTCGCATATGTTGGCTCGGGACCGCCAAGACCCAATACGGAGAAAATCGTGCCGCCTCTTCAAGGTCGTTAGTAAAAGACACCTGCGACGAAAATGTCAGGTGCCTCAAGTAGTCTGGATGCTGACGGCGGGTCGTCAAAAATTGTTGCAATTCACGGCGCCTGACGTAAACCATCACCTGAGCCATAGAGCGAGAGGCTTGATCTGCCAAGGCCAGCCCCCAGTTTCCAGAGCCAAAAATCGTCAGCCGTTCATTCACCGCCCACGCTCTCCTTTCGGGTGCGTTCCCGAAATGCCATGCGAATCGGCGATCCCTCAAATCCATATTTCTCACGGAGACGATTTTCCAGATATCGTGCATAACTAAAGTGAACCAGCTCCGGGTCATTAACAAAAAAGACAAAATAGGGTGGTTTTGTCGCAACCTGCGTCGTATAAAAAATTTTTAACGCCTTCCCTTTATCTGTTGGCGGCGGATTGAGATGCACCGCTTCTTGGACTAACTGGTTAAGTTGGTGGGTCGTAATGCGCGCCGAATAACTCTGGTAGGCTTGCATGACCGCAGGCCACAAGGTATCCATTCGCCACCCGGTCTTGACCGATACCGGCAAAATCTTCGCGTAACTTAAGAAGCGCAAGTGTTCCTTTGCCTTCTGTTGGAACGGAATGGTAGTGCCTTTGATAAGGTCAGACTTATTTAACAACACCACGCAGCCCTTGCGTGCCTTGTCAATTTGGCCGGCAATACGTTGGTCTTGAGCCGTAATGTCATCATCGGCCGCAATTAACAACAGCACCACATCGGCATTGCGAATCGCATCGAGCGTCCGCTGTACGGTTTTTTCTTCTAAGGTTTGCGTAATTTTGTTTGGCCGCCTGAGTCCCGCCGTGTCCAAGATCACATAGCGCTGACCCTCTCGCTCAATAACCGTATCAACCACATCGCGGGTCGTCCCGGCAATTGGGGTGACCAATGTGCGTTCTTCCCCAGATAGGTAATTGAGTAACGATGATTTCCCCACATTCGGGCGTCCCGCTAAAGCAATCCGAATCTCCCCGGTATGGGTCAGTTCATTCAGGTCTTCTTCCGGCGGCAAATGGTCGACAATGGCATCAAGCAAATCGCCCACGCCTTCACCGTGAACAGCCGATACCAAGATCGGTTCTCCTAGACCATATTCATAAAACTCCATCCCGTTTACCTTAGGGCTTTCTGCCTTATTGACCGCTAAAATTACCGGTTTTTTTGTTCGGCGCAAAAGGTCGAGCACAATTTGGTCGGCTGCCGTGGGGCCGCCCATCCCATCCACGACGAAAACCAAAACATCCGCCTCAGCAATCGCCATTTCCGTTTGCTTGCGGGTTAGTCCCAATAACGTCTCATCGTCACCAGTCCAAATGCCCCCGGTATCGATAATGGTAAACTCCCGCCCGTTCCAGTCTGTATCTTCATACAATCGATCACGCGTTACGCCCGGATAGTCTTCGACAATCGCGCGACGCGATTGCGTAATCCGATTAAACAACGCCGACTTCCCTACGTTGGGCCTTCCAACTAATGCCACTAATGACAACCCAATCCCTCCAGTCCATAGGATTATCCCAGGGTCTGCGCACGCTGGCAAGGCGCTTAAGTGGGAGACTCCTTAGATAAGAGTCCTTGCTTGCGTTGTTTCCACCAACGAACGACCACGGCCCCCATCCAGGCCACCAGTGACACCAGTAAGGAAAAGACCAAATCGCGCACCGTTCCCCAATGCAATCGCCCCGTATACAGACTGAGCATCACACTCGAGCCGATTTCTGCTCCCACGCCAACGAGGACGGCATCAAGGGGGTCTTCGCCCACTAACGCTGCCATTATCCCCACGACACCTGCTTCCCATGGCAACCATGCAATAATCTGGACCCGCGACGGGTTAAGCGGACCAATCAGACGCGCAATGCCAAGAAATACGCTAAAATTCAAGGCCCACATCACAGTGGCCATACGGGCATATTGAATACCCACCGTCACAACCGCGGCACTCCAAATAATACTCCCAAAATTTATTGCCTGAGGATGAAATAGATTCGAAATAAGACTACACCCGCTAACGACTATCATCAGCACGGGTCCCCACCATGTCGGAAAGGCATAGGGTTTTAGCAGCGTGCGCCCCCATCCTGCGCTGAACAACAAGGCTCCGGCTATCCATAAACTAAAGACGAGAACGGTCATAGTGCTCTCCTTGCACGTAGTAGTAGTGCAAGTGTCCCCGAGCTGCCAGGGTTCCATGCATTGACCTCATATGCTAAAATGACCCAAGTTTCCGCCTTGTCCCCAAATACGCTTTCATACCTATACCAAGGAGGTTTATATGCCACAATCCATGCGCTTTTTGGTTTTAGCGGGATTTGTCACGGCCATGACCGCGGTCGGTGCCCTGACCTCTTTCACAATCCCCCTATTCTCCGTCGTCCCTTTCACGTTACAAGTGCTGGGTGTCTATTTAGCGGGTGGCTTGCTTCCCCCACGCTGGGCGTTTATGAGCATGATAACGTATGTACTGCTGGGCGTTTTGGGGCTTCCGGTCTTTGCTGAAGGAAGCCACGGAATCGGCATTCTTCTAGGACCTTTTGGGGGGTACTTGTGGGCATACCCACCCGCTGCTTGGCTCATTGCCCGTTTAGCCGGTCCCACCGCGCAAAGGTGGCGGCTAACCCTGGGGCTGTTGGTCGGTATTCTCGTCATTTATCTTGGTGGCATGATTGGTATTATGGTAACGACCGGAGCTTCTCTCACCCACGCGGTGCTTGAAGGCGTTGCGCCTTTTATTTTGTGGGACATGATGAAAGCCGCGATTGCCCTCCCGATTATCGCACGCGCACGCGCGTTCGCCATGGAGCGGTGGGGGGCGGACAGCTATCAAAATGCCAGTTAACCCCTAGTTAACCCTTACAAGATGGGATGAATCAATGAGAGCGGGTGTATAGCCTGCTCTCATTCTTTTTCCGTGTGGCTTCACACTGTCCGTTAATCCGTTCAACGATGTCCGTAATCCCTACAAAAAAAGGACTGCCCGAGTGATGGACAGCCCCTTACGGCGACACTTCCTCTACCATTACGACGGTTCTTCATCGTCCCAATCACCGGCATGGTATGCTGCCAGGTGTTCGCCAAGTGGCGCATTAGCGTCGACCTCATCATGATGCTCGTGGGTGGCTAACGCGCCATCAGCAATATCTTGGTCTGCCTCGCGCTTGGACAAGGAGATGCGCTTATTCGCTGCATCCACACTCAGTACCTTCACCCAAATACGGTCCCCAACCGCGACGACGTCACTCGGCTGATGAACGCGTTCCGAAGCGAGCTGTGAAATATGAACGAGACCATCAACGCCAGGCTCCAATTCCACAAACGCTCCAAAGCCCGCGAGGCGAACCACGGTTCCTTCATAAAGCCCACCAACCGTGTAACGATCCTCGACGCCTTCCCATGGATTGGGCAACACTTGACGCAATCCCAAAGAAATCTTGTTTTTTTCCGGGTCCAGCCGCAAAACCTTCACATCCACTTCCTGACCTACCATAAGCACTTCGGAGGGATGATTAATGCGGCCCCAAGACATTTCGCTGATGTGAAGTAACCCGTCCACACCACCTAAATCAATAAACGCCCCAAAATCCGTTAGACTTTTCACTACGCCATGTCTAATTTGGCCTTCTTCAATACCCGCCCAGAGTTGCTCGCGTTTTGCATTCGTTTCCAATTCCATCGCAATTTTTCGGGATAAAATCGCACGCCGTTTCCCACGGTCAAGTTCGACCACTTTAACAGGAACCACTTGGTGCAAATATGGCGTCATATCATTGACATACCCACGAGCAATATGCGAGGCGGGAATGAATCCACGCAACCCCACATCAACAACTAATCCGCCTTTCACAATCTCAACCACCGGCGCATGCAAAATTTCCCCTGTTTTTTGCGCCTCTTCCAACCGGGCCCATGCCTCTTGTTCATCAGCTCGCCGCTTAGAAAGCTTTAACGACCCTTCTTCGCCTTCATAACCCAATACATAGACAGAGATGGTCTCTCCCAGCTTCACGACGTCCTCGGGACGGTCAACATGGCGGTGGCTCAAGTCCTGTAGATGAATAATCCCTTCGGATTTTGCGCCCACATCCACAAGCACTCCATCATTGGAAATGTGGACAACCTTCCCCGCGACAATATCCCCCGGATGAACATCCTCCATTGGAGCATAAGCCAAAGTTTCCTCCATATTCATGAGTTCTTCGTGCTCCGGAGTATTTGGACGGTTTGTGGTCTCCTCTGGCATTGCATCCTTCCGTTCATCCATGATCGCCGGCCCCCTTGTTATTGCGCCTATCTCAAAACACAACATTCTTACTCTTCTTTTACATATTACACCGGACAACCGGGTCAATCCAAGCGGTTTCCCTGCGGAACCCGCGAGTTCATACTTTTTTTGGCAAACTCTCTTGATGCGCTGGCGCCTCAATCTGTTCGGCGATCTTTTCCATAATCATCTTTTGCGCATCGTGACGCTCCATTTCTGGAGGAATGGTAAACAGTTCTCCTATCGAATAGCGAATGGTCTTGCGAAACCCATACTGACCGCTAATCCCAATAGGAAGGCAAGGACACCCTGTTTTTTGAGCTAAGTACACCGCGCCCGCTCTTGCTTCCTGTAATGGACCTTGATGCGACCGGTGTCCTTCCGGAAAAATCATGAGTGCTTGGTCGCGAGCTAATAGCTGCAGAGATGTCCGAATAGCTTTGCGGTCGGCTTTGCCCCGGTGCACCGGAAAAGCATGCAAACGGCGAATTAACCAGCCAAACACCGGAACAGAAAACAACTCGGCTTTGGCCATAAAATAGACAGGACGCGGCATTAATATCGCGGCCATAGGAGGGTCTAAAAACGTAATATGATTGACTAAAATCAGCACTGATCCACGCTTGGGCACATGTTCTAATCCCGACACTTCAATGCGAAAGTATAATGACATCAAAATGCGAACCAGCCAATAAAAAAATCCGTAAATCATGATTCCACACGTTGACGATAGATCGACAACATCATATCGACAACATGGTCCACCTCCATGTCGGTGGTATCAATGTAAATCGCATCAGGCGCTTGTTTTAATGGCCCAACAGCCCGCTCTGAGTCAAGGGCATCTCGGTGACGGATTTCTTCTGCCAATTCAGCAAGGTCCGCCGGGAATCCCATCCCCGTCAAGTCCTGTAGGCGGCGTTGAGCACGCGCCTCGAGCGAGGCTGTCAAATAAAACTTAAGATCGGCACTGGGCAGGACGTACGTTCCAATATCACGACCATCCATAATCACATGACCCGCGCGTGACATTTCTCGTTGCCGACGCACCATCTCTTCCCGAATGCGCGGGAACCCCGCGACCACGGAAACGCTGGCATTAACCTCCGGACTGCGCAATAGCCGGGTAACATCTTGCCCGTCAACCAGCACCAACGGCTTTTGGTGGCCGGCCCCATCTAGCTCAATCCGCGTCATGTCCAACAAGTGTAGTAATTGCGTCTCGTCACGGAGATCCACCCCATGTTGAAGTGCCTTCAACGCTAACGCCCGGTACATCGCACCTGAATCTAAATACAAAAATCCCAACCGCTCCGCCATTCGGCGAGCCGCAGTGCTTTTGCCTGCGCCCGCCGGTCCATCAACGGCAACGACGGGGCCTTGTCCCCAGTGCCCCATTATCCTTGTGACTCCTGGTCAGCGGCAACGAGGTCCTCGCGTAAAACGACAGCCCCATACTGATAGACATGACGAACATCACGCTGGGCGCATGTCAACTCCGCCTGCATTAAAACACGGACAGTTTTGGGCAATCCATGAGGCACGTTGAGTTCGCTCATGCAGATGACCGGAACGTATTGCCAGCCCACCTTACGTGCAGCCTCCGCAGGAAATGTGGCGTGCAGATCTGGTGTCATGGTAAAACAGATGCTACTCATTTGCTCCGGATCCACACCATTAACCCGAGCCATTTCCAAAATCAACTCTTGCGTACGCTCTAAAATTTGCGCGGCGTCATCTTGCTCCACCGTCGTCGCTCCGCGAATACCCCTTATCACTCCATCAACACCCTTTCCCCTAGACATTCGGACATCCTACGATTTTTGGTTATCTTTCGCTTCGAGCTGAATTTTCTGTTGGCAGGCCCGACAGATATAGGGATGCTGGCTGCCATACTTTTGATTTTCAAACTCTTTCGTCCACGCAGCGATTTCTGTCACCGTTCCGCAAATCTGGCAACGCACTTGCATCATCTATCCCTCCTGCTTCATGATAGCAATGATAAAACTAGTCCTAGGGGGCGAATCATGTCTACACTAGTGTCTCTCGCATTGACGAATGTCACTAGAGAAATTGTTGATGAATATTTGGCACCATTCCCAACTAAACTTCTCCGCTACGCCCGGGACTACTTATATGAGGACCGCCTTATTCGTAAAATTGCCATGCCCGAACGGTTAATCGCTCAGCTACGAGGTTATAATGATACCTATCTCCCTCATTTTGAACTGTCAGCCTCCGGACCGCAAGGGGGCTGTAATTGTGGCCATTCCCAGCCGTGCGCCCATTTTACCGCACTTTTGCTGGCTTTTCGCGACCATTCCGAGCAATTCGTATTTCCTCCCTATGGCCTCTATCACGCCGTGAAGAATATCTGGCCACTCGTCTTTGAAGAGACAAGTCTGACACAATTTATTCCTGATCCGATCCCCCATTGGATGTTACCGCAGCCTTTAGTCCCTCAGGCGAGCTGGTCACCCCCATCCCTTGATCGAGTGGTGCGGCAGCCATCCTTGTTAGCTGATGTCCATCCCTCGTGGTTAACCCGTCCCGATATAGAAGAGACTATCAGGCACTGGGATACGGTCCTAATGCAAAAAGCCGGCGCCGTATTTTGGATCGCCTTATGGGCATATAATCCCTACTTGCCGCTGGAGTCTGTCTTCCAGGTTATTGGGAGTCAATTACCACCCGCGCAACCCTTTATTTTAGAAACCTTGTGGACGAAAAGGCCAATTGCACTCCCCGTAGAGCGCCAGGTCCTAGCCACCCACCGACTGCTAACCTTGTTGGGCCAGATTCCAGATACCCCCATGATGTGGCTGTGGAATCAATTTCCCGAGGCGGATCCGTTATACCTCGAACGCGCCCGCCTGCTCATGAACGACAATCAACCTGACAAGGCGATTCGTTTGCTTGAGTCGCATTGGCCAGATACCAAAGAGGCCCAACACACCGTCCGACAGGCATTAATTTCCTGGTTGCCTGTGCCTGATCAGTTACCTTACCGCATCGCGGATTGTCTCGACACCGGTTCCGTATTGGAACTCGAAGCGCTCCAAACCCTGCTGTCTCCCGAGGCTTGGCACGATCTTGCCCAACACTTTAATCACCGGTGGCGCCCGTCTGCCGACGCTTAAGTGAGGGTGAGGGCGTAAGACCAGGAATACGCCCGCGTTTGGCAACCGGTTTGCCGTTAATCTCTTTGAGATCCATCGTCATATCTAACGGACTTGCAGCAGCAATGTAACTGCCAATGCCAAAGCCGGTCACCCCTGCCTCCACTAATGGCCCTACGCGCGCGGGGGTCAAGCCTCCTGAAACAAAAATCCCGACATGCCCGTAGCCCTTTTGGCTTAGCCGCGCTCTCACTTCGCGAACCAATTCTGGGGTTACCCCACCCCGTTCCCGAGGCGTATCCAAGCGAATAGCGGCGAGCTTGCTGCCCAACGCCTCGGCCACGCGAAGGGCCTCTTCGGCCTCGTCCTTAAAGGTATCAACAAGGACAACCCGCGGCGCGTTAGGGGGCATCAACGCATCATAAGCTTGAGCCGCTTTCACGGTATCTCCTGCCATTAACAACAAGGCATGAGGCATGGTGCCTGAGGGAATTTCTCCGGCTTGACGAGCGCCTAAGATGCTACTCGCACCTTGAGCTCCTCCCACCATGGCAGCCCGGTCCATAACGGAAGCTACAGCCGGATGGACATGGCGAGCGCCGAACGACACGACCGGTACTGGCTTGGCTGCTTCCACAATTTCGTGTGCAGCAGTGGCCCAGCCTGACGATGCTGCTAAAATTCCTAACAGGGCTGTTTCATATAAGCCAAAAACCCCATATTGGCCTGTAATGCGCATGACCACCTGTTTGGCTGAGACCATACTCCCCTCGTCTAACGCATCGACCGTAACATTCAATGGTGCAAGCATCGTCAACGCTTCTTCTACCCCAGCGAGAACGCCGGCGTGATTCGCGAAAATTTCTGCTGTCACCACCTCGTCACTTAACCCGAGCTCGTGGAGAATTTGTTGGGTGCCAACAAAATAGACATCAGCGGTGAGGCCGGCCTGAATTTCCTCGGGTGTTGCTGACCGAATGCCGCGTTTTGGGGGTTGATATTGCTGGACGGCTTGAACGCTTGCTACGACTTCTCGTAAATCCTGATCCGCTCTCATTACTATCGTCATCCCTTCGGTGCATTGCATAACGCGCTGGCGGCTTCTCGACCAGACTGTACAACATTTTAACTTCTCGGTGTGTGAGCGGGCGCGTTCGTCCCTCTTCCAATCCTTCTATCGAAAGGGGACCAAAAGCCACGCGGCGCAATTCGAGGACGGGGTGGCCAATGGCCTCAAAAATTCTCCGCACTTCCCGCTTTCTTCCTTCTGTCAGCGTCAAGCGAAGAAGCGTCCGGTCATTAGCCTTCTCGCTACGAATAATTTGAACGCTTTGGGGGCGAGCAACCCCATCATCTAATTCGATTCCGTGCTCGATTCGCGCCACATGATTGCGTCCGGGAATCCCTTTAATCCAGACTTCGTAAATCTTCGGTACATGGTAGGAGGGGTGCATTAAACGGTGCGCCAAATACCCATCATTGGTGACCAAAATCAGACCGGATGTATCACGATCCAGACGGCCGACAGGAAACATCCGCCCAAAGCGTTTGGGAATGAGCTCGGTTATGAGATGCTCGGCATGACGATCCTTCAAAGACGTGGTATACCCCACCGGCTTATTAATGGCCAAATACCACCGTTCGCCAGTGGGCTTAAGAAGCCGTCCATCCACTGTTATCTGGTCCGTGGCGACATCTGCGCTTTCGCCTAAGGTTGCAGTGCGATGATTCACTTGGACACGCCCTGCCGCAATCCATTCTTCTGCTTCCCGCCGCGAACATAATCCTGCTTGGGCTATGATTTTCTGCAATCGTTCTGGCATGATGCACCCTCCCCAGTAATGTTACGCGTGCAATAAGAAGATGCACTCGACTTCGACCGACGCATTCAGAGGCAACGCATTCGTCCCCACCGCCGAACGTGCATGTCGTCCTTGCGCTTCAAAAATCTCTTCAAACAGCCATGACGCCCCATTAATGACCTGGGGTTGATCATGAAAATCAGTCGCACTCTGAACAAAGCCCACAACCTTAACGACACCAGCCAGACGATCAAGACCGCCTGCCGCCTGCGCCGCAACACTAATAGCGTTCAAGGCACACGTCTGGCCGCTTCTGAGCTTGTTCCACCGTAACCTCTTGACCAACTATACCCTGCGCCACTAATTGACCTGCGTGTAACGGCAATTGGCCCGACGTAAAACAAAATGTACCCGCAACAACCGCCGGAACATAGGCAGCAACGGCTTTAGGAGGTTCCGGCAAAACCAGACCCAGTGCTGCTAAACGCTCGGATAAACGTCCCATAATACCCCCCAATCATGCTTGTCACTGTTTCAACATATCTTTTCCCAGAGCCCAGCGGTGCACCCTGGATTTTCCGAATTAGTATACCAGGTTGTCCCAACCATTTCGACAAGGAGGCCAAAGCTATGATCGCATTCATTGAAACCATCTCAGAATGGGCCATCCCGTTCTTAATTGGATTCATCCCCCTCTACGGTTGGATTAAAGGGGTGAAGGTTTACGAGGTGTTTGTCGAGGGCGCCGAGGAGGGGTTTCGTATGGCCGTGCGCATGATTCCATTCTTGGTGGGCATTTTAGTCGCCCTCAATATCTTCGAATCATCTGGCGCACTGGACGCCGTCATTCATTTCCTCTCCAAGCCCTTAAATTATTTAGGAGTTCCCGCTCCGGTGGTTCCATTGTTGCTCGTGCGCCCCTTGTCTGGCGGCGCTGCGTTGGGCATTACCACTGGACTGTTGCACCACTATGGGCCAGACTCCTTTGTTGGGCGCCTGGCCTCAACGGTTCAAGGTAGTACGGATACGACGTTCTATGTCATTACCTTATACTTCGGATCTGTTGCCATCAAGAAAATCCGTTACGCGCTAATCGTCGCACTGATTGGCGATGCCGCTGGGTTTATCGCCGCCGTCTTTATCTCTCATCAACTCTTTCATTAGAAAACCTACAACAGAAAACCTACAACGATTGCTTGTCGTTCCAGTGACGAAAGAGCCTCTCTGCCACAATCGCGACAACACAAGCCACGCTGGTGGCAAATATGGTGGGGCCGACAATCTCTGTAGGATTGCGGGATCCCGCCGCTACTCGTAACGCAATCACGGTAGCCGGTATTAAATTGATGGACGCGGTATTGATCGCTAAAAAGGTAATCATATTGGCGGACGCGACATCCTTCTGCGGATTCAGTTCTTGGAGTTCCTCCATCGCCTTGAGGCCAAAGGGCGTCGCAGCCCCTCCCATCCCGAGAATATTGGCCGCCATATTCATCAGCATGCTGCCCATAGCAGGATGATCTTTAGGAATGCCAGGAAAAAGCCGCGAGACTAACGGCGCCAATAATCGCGAAAACGCGCGCATCAACCCCGATTCTTCCGCAATCTTAGCCATTCCTAACCACAAGGCCATAATGCCAATAAATCCGAAAGCGACCTCCACCGCTTTTTCACTTCCGGTGACAATTGCTTGCGTCACAGGAAGCATCGAGTGATGCAGCGCGCTTACCACGAGCCCTCCCACAATGAGGATGAGCCACACAACATTGACCATTACGCTTGCCCCCTTTTTTCACAGGGAGTATATGCGTAGTGGACAAACACAAGACCGTGGCCCTTCCGCGCAGGGGGTAGAAACTGCACGCCTAACTTTGGACATCGCTGGACATTACTGGAAAAAATTATGTTAGTCGGAATGAAGGAGCCGCCGCGGAATTAGGAGTTAGCCCTAAAGACACTTCGGCGGTGGGAAGCTGAAGGCCAGATTGAGCCGCCTCTACGCCTCCCTTGGAGGGCAAAGGCGGTACGATCTGGCCAAATTCCGTGGTCTGGCTCCCCCAAGGCTCCTTCAGTGCGAATGACCCTGGCCTATGCCCGCGTATCAAGTCACGACCAGCTCGAATCCTTCTGTGCCGCCCACGGTTGGACGTGTGAGACGCTGTAGGATTGCGGTTCGGGGCTAAACTCTCCCAAAAAGTGACTAAGAAGCCTCATCCGACGCATTTGCTCCGGCGAAGTCGAGCGATTGGTGATTAGCCATAAGGATCGACGGCTGCGCGGCGGGGCAGAACTGGTCTTTTCCCTCTGCGAGCACTTGGGCACCGAAATGGTCATCATCAATGCCTCAGAAGAGGTTGGCTTTGAAAGGTCGTGCTACCCGTGCACGACCTGCCATTGTTTTCCGTTGTTGTGAGATTGCCATAAAGACAACGTATTCGCCTGAGTGCTTTGCGAGACGATCCATCCCGTTTGACCGAAGAACTTTACACTAAGGGGATGAATGGTCGAGGGAACGGCGGAAACGTCTTGCCATGTGTGACCGCCCGTCGCGGTGTGGTCCAATTGCACCTGATGCCCTTTCGCGACAATGTCCCACCCATTTTGCGATGTGATCCAGTCCAGAGAGACCACAGATGCATTAGCACAGGTCCAAATAGGGGTCCATGAGGCTCCGCGAGTCGTCTTGTAAAGCACAGCATAGTGATGGTATTTCACGATGTTCTGAGCGCCGATATACGGCACATTTACGGTGGTAGACAGGTAGCCCACGCCATCGACAAAGGTAGGTGATTGAAAGGCCTCCAAGGAGGCATGCAGTTGTGGTCGAGGATTGTTCATCGCTTTAGGAGGCACCCAGTTCGGGAGGGGTAGTGCCACCGGACTCCACGACGCGCCGCCGTTCGTAGAGTCCATCAGGGCAGGGGAGCTAGCGCCGTCAGAGATTGCCCATGCGCGAGTGGAGGATATCCACGCAACGGCCGCGAATGCCCCGTGAGCGGTGGTGTAGACAGGGGCGGATGAAACATGACCTTGAGAAATGGTCCACAGGGCTTGCGGGCCTGTTTGCATGCCCACAGGACCCGACAACAGCACCGATCCAAACGAGCCATCCGCCGAGTTGGTGGTGACATTCACTTGAGCCTGAACCACAGGCCATGGCGCATTGAGTTGATGTGTTGCCCAGTGTACACCACCGTCGTCAGTATAGCTGAGGATGACATCACGAGCCCCTTCTTTTGTACCCACCCAAGCGGTTTTCGCATTGACGGCATCCATTGTCAGGATGGTTGGAGATTTCAATACGATTACCCATTTTTTTCCAGATGTCGTGGTCCGGAAAATTTGATTCGATGAGCTGGCCCATCCCGTGGCGCGACTGACCATAACGATAGTTTTCGCCTTTTCTAATGGAGATGCTCCCGTCACTGCGGCTTTGGATGCCCTGTGATCTTGCGCAGGAATCGGAGGGGAAGCGTCTTGGATTCCGCATCCTGATAATACCGCGCCCCCCAGTATCACTAAGGCACCAAGCGGTACCACGAACAGGTTCTGTGTCATACCACTACACCTTCCTACGTGCGGCTTTTGTAATGTCTATTCACTAGAACGACAGACGGAGCCCTGCGGTTCCGCACTGAGAAGGATACGGCCGCAGACCGACATCCGCGACGGGTATCATGATCGAAGGGAGGGAGCGCAATGCTCAGCTGGCCTATGTTTGGCACCACCACGGGGGCTGTTCTGTGCGTCCATGCGGTCCTCTTTGTGACCCGCCGACTGTTTCCCCATGCACCGATGACCATGGTCGCGCTGGTGACCGCCGAAATCATCGTGTGGGGATACGGGAGCTTGACTTCCGGGTGGTCTATCACCCGCATGCTGTTGTGGACGAGTAACGGTCTGATTGTGAAACGGCTATCCAATCGGTGGTGTCTCGGGGGTAAGCCGGGCCGTTTACATTGAACATAAAGCCCGCGCATTCCCCTTCTTAGGCGATAGCCAAGAGGGGGTCAAGCGGGCGGCGGCCTTCTGGCGCCTTGCGGATTTTTTCTTACGTCCCTTGGGCTGCGACATAGCGCTTCACGGTATCCAAGGATGCCCCTCCGACACTCCCCACGTAGTAGGCCCGTTGCCAAAAGGATGGTTTCCCATAAAGCTGGCGCAAATGTTCGGCGAACCGGTTACGCATACGGCGACTACTCGCGGATTTTAAGTTGTTGATCAACACGGAGATATTGAGGGCGGGATGGATGCCCACCAGTAGATGGACATGATCCGCCCCCCCCCCGAATTCTATTAGGGTACAACGCCAATCCTGCTCGCGCCTTTACAAGAAGCGTTCGCAGAAATCCTGGATGACAGCGTCCCGGCGAAAAAAGGATCCCAGAACTAGAAAAAAGCGTACCGTAAAGGAGTGGGTCAAGGCCATTTCGGGAAGCGAGGTTCCGTCGCCGGAAGGAGACCCGGGAGAATGCCCAAGTCGGCATTCTCCCAACGGGCACACGCTCCCGGATGGACTCTAGCGCCACGGTGGGGACGTCGGTTGCGGGCCCATCGGCAGAGAGTAAGTGAAAAACCCACAGGTCTAAGGATGTCTAGGTTTTTCGGAGCCGGTTAATACAACATTGTCAATAAGACGGGCCTTGCCAATCTGAGCTGCCAAAGCTAGCATGACGGGGCGATCGGTAATCTGTTCGACGGGCTCTAATGTATGGTAATCGACCAACGCGATATATTCTGGAGTGATATCGGCATCTGCCAGCACATTGTGCACCACGTCAAGCAAAACAGATCCCGTCCGTTCGCCTTGTTCAAACCGGTCCCGGGCCTGGCGAAGCGCCTGATACAGCCGAGGTGCCCGCCTCAAATCCTCACTGTCAAGATATTGGTTGCGTGAGGATAAGGCAAGTCCCGATGGTTCTCGCACGGTCGGCACCGCTACAATTTCTACGGGGAAGTTTAAATCGGCGGCCATCTTCCGGATAATGGCCAACTGTTGTCCATCTTTTTGACCAAAAAACGCCATATCCGGCTGGATTATATTGAATAGTTTGGCCACTACCGTGCACACCCCTTCAAAGTGTCCTGGCCGGTGCAGCCCACACATTGTTCCGGTCATCCGTGGAATCGATACAATAGTCCAACTAGGACCCGTCGGATACATTTCTTCTACGCTTGGCGTAAACACGACCGTACCGGGATACGCCGATAACAACTCCATATCGTGGTCCAGAGTCCTTGGATAGCGCCCGTAATCTTCATGGGGCCCAAATTGCATGGGATTGACAAAAATACTGACAATGACTTGCTCACAACGATCCCACGCTGCCTTAACCAATGCCAAGTGCCCTTGATGCAAAGCCCCCATGGTCGGCACAAGCGCCACCCGCTGGGGGTGGCGCCCAACTTCTTGGCGAAACGCGCGTAGTTCCGCCACCGTTTTTATCTGTCTAACCTGATTCACGATATCTTCTTCAACTCCCTAAATCAACCTGTCCGGTATCATCCAGCAGTAATTTAATTTGACGAATCATGTATTCCTCACTGACGGCGCCTTCAAACGACACTGACCTTGCAGGATCCTTGGTCGTCAGTACGGTTTTCGGTACCGAATACACGGATTCTTGGTCCGCCCATTCTAGAAATTCGTTCGCGTCTACTGATTCAGCGCGTACCCTCACAGGGTTGGCCAACGCCATCTGATGTACCAGGCGAACTGCCCGGGGACAATGAGGTCACGTGGGCGTGACAAAGACTTGCATCGTAATATCGCGTTCCAAATTGCGAATGTAATGAAGCGATTTCTCCCGCAATCGGTTGCGCCCGGTGGACACATCTAAAATATCTTCCACCAATACAGCAAACTCGTATCCAGCCGGAATGCCGATAATGCGAATGCCACTATCATCCTCGTTCTTGTCGCGTAAAATAATGCACGGAACAGCCGTCACCCCATACAACGCAGCCAGAAGCCGATTTTTTTCCAGATGATAGGTTTCCAAGTGCAGCAGATCCGGCATCAAACCGACCACTTCGGAGAGAATCCCCTGGGCATGCTGGCTCCATTCTTGATCCGGATTGATAAACAGCTCCAGATGCACGGGAAATTTCAGGTCCCGAAACATCTCGGCCAATGTTTGACGATCACGGTCACTTAAAAACGCCATATTGGACACCCCCTTTCTTAGCCGCAAGGGACAATAGCTACCTGCAATCCTATGACCTCTGATTGGAGATATTTTCTCTTTAGTGTACTGATTCCGTGGTTGTTTGGCTACTACGGCTCGTTCCAGATTCCACGCCACTATCAGGCCATGATAAGCGGCGCCGCACAGCAAGAAATTCTTGGCCCAAAGCGTCTAGACGCGTTTCGATCTCTTGACGGTCATCTTCCCAGAAAAAGATATCAAGCAGCCGCTTTTCAAGGCTCCCGCGGCGCTCCATGTGGCGCAAGATAACGTCAATCTCGCCAATAACATGGCGAAACAAATCAATTTTCTCATGCAAGAGGTGCAATATGTGTTCTTCAATCGTATCTACTGTAAAGAGATTATAGATTTCAACCGGATGTGTTTGCCCCAGACGATGAATGCGCCCAATGCGCTGCTCAATCCGCATGGGATTCCACGGCAAATCAAAGTTAATCAACTGATGACAAAACTGCAGATTCAGCCCTTGCCCCCCTGCCTCTGTTGAAACTAACACATGATCGCCTTCCTCAAACCAACGAATCAAGCGGTCACGTTCTGTGCGGCGCAAGCCGCCATGAAAAGGTTGCGCCGCGACGCCGGATTCCTGCAAAAACTGAACCAACGCCAATTGCGTCGCGCGGTACTCCGTAAACACCAAAAATTTCCCGCCTAACGCGCGAATCACATCGACCACCGCTTGCATTTTGGCCGGCATCCCTACGGAACGGGCCAACGCCAACAACTCCTGCTGGCGTTGGCCAAGCCACTCCGCAGATTCCAACGTCGGCATTAAGGCATGCGGCGAAGAACATAATTCGCGTTGAAGCGTAATCAGGGGCAAGACCGTTTCATTCCCTTGCATTCGGTGCCGATATTCAGTTTTGAGGGCCTGGGTCATCGTGTCATATAAATGCCGCTCGGCATCGGTGAGCCTAATAGGCCAAAGGGTCACTTCGCGAGGCGGAAGCTCCAAGCCCACATTCTGGCGCTGATTACGCACCATCACCTCGGCCAAAAGTTTTCTCAGCGCTCGGGCATTCTTCGGCGTGCGCTTATCTAAAATAAATTGCCGATAAAAGCGCAAGTAACTGCCAAATTTTCCTGGCTTCACCAAATTGACAAGATTGTAAAGCTCGGTCAATTCATTCTCCATTGGAGTAGCGGTGAGCAAAACCATAAATTTCGCGGTCAATCCCTGGACGAGTTGATAGTTGAGGGTTCGGGTATTTTTCAGATGGTGGGCCTCATCGACGATAACCAAGTCCCACGGCACATATTGCAATTGTTGATATAACGGAGCGCGTTTGGCTTGATCGATGGATAACACCCAGAGCCAGCCGGTATCATGGGCATCATGCAACGCTGTCCAACCAAACTTTTGCTCCAGTTCGGCAATCCATTGGGTAATCAGCCCCGCGGGAACCAATACGAGCACATGGTTGATAATTTGGCGGGCCTTCAGTTCCGCAATAATAAGCCCCGCCTCAATGGTTTTGCCTAATCCGACCTCATCAGCTAAGATAGCACGTCCTTCTAATTGATTGACCACAGTCAGGACACTGTCAATCTGATACGCATGAAGGTTTAAGCCCTTGTTCACAAAGGGTTCTAGCGTCGGCCAGGATACCAAATGCTGTACCAAATGTTCCAAGGGTACGGGTTTTTTTCGTTTCATCCTATGTCCCCCGCCATGTGGTCTACATGAATTCCGCCTCGGCTTAGAACCTGCACAAGAGGAATCGCTGGCACCAAAGAAAACAAATCTCCTTCACGTCGCAGCCTCTTTGATACCCTCTCCATCGTCCAATGCGTGGCGGGATAGTGCAAATCGTCGGGCTGTAAGGGACAAGACACGGTCCCCGGTTCCTCAGACCGTACGGAATAGACCCCAATCATTGTCCTCCCAGGACCGTTTTGCAAATAATCTAAGTACATCTTGTTCTGCCTTTTCGCTTTTAATCGCTCCACCGTAAACACCTCCGGATAGGTCTTAACGGCAATAGACGCGAGCGCCTTGATGGCAGCCATCACACGTCCTGGATTTTCCGGTTCAATACGTATAAAAAAGTGCAAACCGCGCCGGCCGGAGGTTTTCAAGGCATGCGGCACGTGCAACATGTCCAACAAGGTTTGAATAATCCGCGCGGCTTGCATCAACGGGGTCCATTCGCTACCGGGTGGATCCAGGTCAATTACGGCCCAATCGTGCTCGTTTGGCGCTGTCAACGTGTTAAGCGGCACATGCCATTCAATCGTGCCACGGGCAGCCCACCAGATCAGCTGTTCCACCGTATCGACTGTAATGGGTTGGGTGCTATTTCCCTCGGGATGTCTTTGAAAGAAATGGGGGCCCCCTAGCCCGTGCGGCCAGCGCACCATGGTCAGCGCGCGGTTACGATAATACGACAACAATACCGGTCCCACGGCCGCATAATACTCGACTAATTGGCGCCGGGTCACGCCGCTACCAGGAAATATGATTCGTTCCGGATGGGGAATATCCATTACCGCCTCCACCTTCTTATGCGGCCATGACGCATGCGCCCCGTATCTGTTAACATGCGGTACGACACCTCCGCATGAAGAGGAGGATTCAGCGGTACCATATCGGCCGACGTTTGCTGGAGTTCTTCGGGTACCGACCATGAACGAGGCGCCGGCAACAACCCAAGGGGTAATTGCGTTTCGGCCGACACAATAGCCCATAACCAGCCCCCGTGGTGCTTCCTACGCGACACATAAGGCACAAGAGCCCACTGTCGATATTCTGCGAGAAACTTTTGCCAAAACCGAACCCGTTGGCCCGGATGATATAGGCTGTGCCGATCTTTGGCCATGACCCCTTCCAAGCCCTGCTCCCGCACTGCATGCAACAACGCCAAGCCTTGGCCGTCAACCGCTTCAGACACCACTAAAGGTCCTGCAGACTGCACACGTTCTTGCAACAGCGCACGGCGCGTGGCCAGCGGTTCATGCAACACCCACCGGTTTTGAGCAAACAGACAATCAAACACGATAAGGCGGTGTGGAACAGGTTCTTTCCGTTGCAAGGCCGCAAACGATGGATGTCCATCAATCCATGCCACCAATTCCGCATCTAAGACCATGGGAAACGGCAAAAACGTCCCCGCATCTTGCAGATCAGGAAATTGTGTGAGCAAATCATGCCCTTGACGGGAATACAAGCGCAATGTTCCATTCCAATGAATCTGGCATCGATAGCCATCCCACTTCACTTCATAAATCCACTGGGAGTCATCAAATGGCTCTTGGGCGGTGACAGCCAGCATCGGCGGAACAAAAAATCCCGGTTCTCTCATGCTTGGTGTTCACGCTGCGTTCTTTGTTCCACAGAGGAACGCAATTGTTCCATCAAAGACAGCACTTCTTTTGTGACCCTCGCATCGGGTGCCGGTTGCGCGTTTGGTGCCAGCGCCTCAATGCGTTCCAAAAGTTCACGACGCGCTAAGTTGGGATAATTCTCCTCCACAAACGGCTCTTGCATCTGCGTGACTAACATCTTGGCCATATCCCGTTCTTTTTCAGAAATGACGGCCGTGGTCTGTCCAAAGGTTCTCCCTTCTTCGCGCAAACTTTCCGGAAAGTAGAGGCTATGCAACATTAACACGTGAGGCGGAACCGGGCGTATCACTGACAACGAAAACTTTTGTCGCAAAGTCATTGTAGCCAGCCCTACCGTCCTTGTTTCTTGCAAGGTATCGGTCAATAAACGGTACGCTTTTTCTCCGCCGGGTAACGGCTTAACCCAGTACGCCTGTCGATACAGCACGGGGTCAATCTCTCCCAACTGGTGAAAGCTGACCAGGTTAATGGTGCGATCAGCGGAAGTCTGGGAATCCTCATCCGGTTGCAAAATCACATAGCGTCCATCGGGAAGTTCCACTCCACGTACAACGTCATCAGGCTGGACGTCGACATCGCATACGGGACAATGTTTGCGGTACTGAATCCGGGACCCACAGACCACATGCAACAAATGCATCGTAATCTTGTCATCATCCATCGCTTTATACAGTTGAATCGGAATGGCCACCAACCCAAATCCTATAATCCCTTTATATAAACTTCTCACGACTTAAGCCATGGTGTGGGGATCCACCAACGTCGTATGGTCCTTAGACGGTGAGGAATCTGACGATTTACCCAAAAGATGCTGGATTTGATCAATGAGCTGCGGAACATTATTGACCAAGGACTCGAGCACATCGCCCCGGTCTACCGACAATAACCGCACATTGTCCCCATGAGCCACTAAAAACCCGACCGGATGGACCGTCACACCAGCTCCACTGCCGCCACCAAAAGGGTGGCCTGGGGTGTCGGATTCTCGCTTCCAATATTCGCCTCCCCCTGCCGCAAACCCAAATGATACTCGCGAAACCGGAATAATTGTACCCCCATCTGGTGTCTGCACAGGTTGCCCCACAACGGTATTGACATCAATCATGCCTTTAATGGATTCCATCGCGGTCTTCATCAAACCTTCAATGGGATGGCCTTCACCATAGCCCGAATTCGTATTGTTTGTCATCGCCGTGTCCATCATCTCACTCCCTTTATTGTTGACGCTGCTTATAAAACCCCAGAGAGTCGCTGATCGTCCCGATCAGCGCCTTGGTCATGTCAACGGGTCGAAACCGAACCGTAGCACGAATATGTGCCGTAAGGCCCATCTGGTCCCATAAGGGATAGACTCCATATTCCGGCCAGCTCTCACATTGCGGTGCTATGCGCAAGCTTACCCAAGGCCCTATCACATTATTCAAAAACCCTACGAGCAACGCAGTGCTCGAGGCCTCATTGACACCTAGATGTACCACACAGGAAAACTTTTCTACGGTTGTGCTGTCCCATAGCTTGCGCACGAAACGCGAATAGACTTTTAGGAATTTCACACCCCGATGGACTTTTTTGGGGTCAAATCCCGTCATCGGCTTTACATGCTGGGCAGGGGTCATAGGCACCGTCCAGGCGTACCGGCTGCGCCACGCCAGAAATTGGCCCGTATAGGCCATCGCCCACGAGCGCCCACGCCCGGTCACTTCAATGGTGGTGGTAATATTGGCAAATCCTACGAGAACCAAGACGGCTACCAAGAGTCCGCCCACTACGACGCCCCACATAAAAAAACCCCCTCTTCTAGAGTGGGGCATTTATGTCCAAAATATACCAAGCTTTAAGAATTTGCCATAATCGGCAAAGCCGGTAGGTCGTCTATCGTGTTGATACCGAATTCTTTAAGAAATTGCGCGGTGGTGCCGTATAAAATGGGGCGGCCGGGCGCGTCTTTACGCCCAACTTGTTCGACCAACTCCCGCGCCATTAATGTCTCCAGTGCCCGTTCGGAATTGACTTGACGCACCGCTTCGATTTCCAATCGGGTAATGGGCTGCCGGTAAGCAATGACAGCCAATACCTCCCACGCTGCCGCGGATAAGGGTTCGGGCGCCGCCAAGCGCAGGCGGGTGCGCAAAAATTCATCTAAATCGGGGGCTGTGGCTAAGCGGTAACGGCCTGCCACCGTCTGAACAGTCAAGCTCGATCCCGTGGACGCCAACTTATTGGCTAAACTCGTGACAAGCTTTGGGACCTCGTCATCTGAGACAGCAAGCCATAACCCAATTTGCTCGACAGACACGGGTTCTGGCTGCAAAAACAGCAGAGCTTCCAATACGCGCACAAGATCCATACTCATGTTCCCTCTTTCACTTCGCACAACCACATTTCCTCAAAGGGCATTTCTTGGATTACCGTCAGGCGGTTTTGATGCCATAAGTGCACCACTGCTAAAAAAGTTCCAACCACTTCATGAGGTGTGTGCGATTGGACCACCTCACCAAATGAAACGCCATCTACGGCCTGATGCACTTTTTCCCAGACACGGTGAATACGGCGCTCCAACGGGTCTTCTTCAGCCGCGACATGATGCAAGGCCGGCACGGTCTTACGTGTTCGAAGATGAGGCCATGAAGCTATTAGCTTGGCGACGCTGGCACCTTTGACAGGATGATACACGTCCATCGCATCCTCAGACACTAACCGCTCATGATAACGCTGAGCAAGACGCAATGCCTCTTGCAACTGGCTCACACCCTCGCTTAGCCACAGCATGTCAGCCGGATCGTCCACAACGCTCTCTATCTCATCGTCTTCCGGTTCATCTTGAGGCAAGACCAAATCCGATTTTCGGCGAATGATCCAGGCCGTGACCGGCGCTTCATCACTGACCGTGTACAAATCAGCGGCCTCGCGCCATCGTTCCGATATCGCTTGCACCAAGTGTACAAGGTGCAGTTCCCGCGCTAACATAGGCATCCGCCGAACTTTCACCGCCAACGCATGGATATCTCCCTGCCAATGCGTCTTTGGCAAGACATCTTCCGGTATCACTCGAGGGTGGTCAGATGCATTGCGTCTTTAACCAAGGACAACGTCTCTTGCGCCGCTTCTCTGGCCTTGATGGCCCCTTGATGAAGAATTTCCTGCACCTGCTCCGGTTGATGTTCCCACCGCACACGTTCCTCACGGATAGGATCAAGACGTGCATTGATTTCCCCGGCTAGTATCGCCTTGCAATCAACACAGCCAATCTGCGCGGAACGGCAAGCAACATCTATTTCACTAACACGCTCTGGTGCGGTAAAGACCTTATGCAAACTGAATACGGGACACACATCGGGATGGCCAGGGTCCGATTTTCGAATCCGAGCCGGATCTGTCATCATCACCCGGATTTTTTGGGAGACATCATTAGCACTTTCACCCAAGGCTAAGGTGTTTCCATAACTCTTACTCATCTTCTTGCCATCCAGACCGGGTAAGACTTTAGCCTCAGTCAAGATCGCCTCCGGCTCAGGCAGCACTTCTCCATAGAGCCCATTAAAGCGTCGAACAATTTCCCGCGTTAATTCCACATGGGGTACCTGATCTTGTCCCACAGGAACCTTACGCGCACGGTAAAGCAAAATATCCGACGACATTAGCACGGGATAGCCAAGAAAGCCATAGGTATGGATGTCTCGTTGGGCTAATTCTTTCAGTTTCTCTTTATAGCTAGGCACGCGCTCTAACCATCCTAACGGCGTGATCATGCTTAAGAGCAGATGGAGTTCCGCGTGCTGCGGCACATCCGACTGCCGAAAGATAATCGACCGATGGGGATCCAATCCCGCCGCCAGCCAATCGACCACCATTTGGAAGACCAAACCCGGCAAAGCGCTGGTATCGTGGTAGCCGGTCGTTAAAGAATGGTAATCAGCCACCATAAAATAGGACTCATAGACGTCTTGCATCGCTACCCAATTCTCTAAGGCGCCTAACCAGTTTCCAATGTGCAATGCCCCCGACGGCTGCATGCCCGATAACACGGTGTCTCTTGT
Organism: Sulfobacillus thermotolerans; assembly: GCA_002951815.1. Taxonomy (GTDB): domain Bacteria; phylum Bacillota; class Sulfobacillia; order Sulfobacillales; family Sulfobacillaceae; genus Sulfobacillus; species Sulfobacillus thermotolerans. The sequence goes on along the minus strand of CP019454.1, from coordinate 1,262,473 downwards.
CGTTGTCATTCCCCTCACCTACGGTCCCCTTTTCTAATATCACGTTCTCCTACTGGCATGGACCTTGCACATGGCTTTTAGCGCCACAGACCTTCTTCAGGATCCTGCCATGGTAAATCGTTGTGCGCCATGTCTTCGTAGCTTTCCCGTTTGACCCATAAGGAAGCCTGACCGTTATAGACTAAGACGACAGCGGGGCGTGGCACCCGGTTATAATTTGACGCCATCGCAAAATTATAGGCACCGGTTCCAAAAACCACCACGTAATCCCCTGGTTCTATAGGTGGCAGCGGAATATCTTTGACAAGAATGTCTCCGCTCTCGCAATAGCGCCCGGCAATGGTGTATAACGCCCGGTCCTCAGGATTTTTTCCGTCAACTTGGGCCGTATAGGACGCTTGATACAAGGCGGGACGGATATTGTCCCCCATTCCTCCATCCACGGCCGCATAACGTTTCCCACCAGGAACCGTTTTGGTCGCCCCCACTTGGTAAATGGTCACCCCAGCCTCCGCAACAATGGCGCGGCCCGGCTCAATAAATACTGTGGGCACCGCATAACCGTGAGGTGTCATCCGCTGCATGGCATCATTCACCCGCGCCAAAATTCGTGACACTTGGGGCGGATCATCATCTGGGCCATATTGCACACCAAAACCTCCGCCAATATCGACGACTTCTGGCCAATAATGATAACGCTCCAACGCGTCGTGCATAAATTCCATCAGTCTTTGTGCATTATGCACAAAAGGGTCTTCATCAAAGATTTGGGAACCAATATGGGCATGAAACCCTTTGAGCTCGAGATAAGGGAGCGTCAAAGCTCGCTGTAAAGCCACTTCATGAATACCGTCTTGCATGGCAAAGCCAAATTTCGAATCAAATTGCCCTGTTTGAATGAAGGCATGGGTATGGGCCTCGATTCCAGGGGTCAGCCGTAATAAAATCGGTGCAGGCTTGTCCACTTCTTTAGCAATCCGGCTTATTGCTTCCAGCTCCGCCAAGGAATCGACAACAAAGTACCCCACGCCCCGTAATAGGCCAAAACGAATTTCCTCATCGGTCTTCACATTGCCGTGAAAGATGATGCGGGAGGGGTTCATCCCCCCTTCTAACGCCGTATAAAGCTCACCACCCGATACGACATCCAAGCCCATATGCTGCTGCTCCAAGAAACCTGCCATCGCTTTGGTCAGGAAAGCCTTTCCTGCATAAAAAGCTTGTCCCGGAGGATTCATATCCTGGAGGGCTTGTTGGAAGCTGCGTATACGGTGTCGTAAGGTCTCATAGTCGAGTACATAAAGGGGCGTGCCAAACTCTTGTGCTAACTGCCTAATTGGCAGTCCTCCAATAGAAATGTGATAACGGTCATCGATGGTATAGGTATCAGGAAACAATCCAATCCTCCTCGCGGACGGCATATTTGTTGTTAGCCTAACATTCAAGCCCTTCGTGGTCAACAATTTAGAGCCGTCCGGACCCTTGTCATTAGGAGCGAGCATTGCTTTGACCCCAGATCGAGTAGGAGGGGGCGTCTCTCCCCCGACCTCTCACACCACCGTACAAGCACGTCCGCATACAGCGGGTTATGAAGATTGACGCAGATATCGATATTGCTCCGTAACGCTCTTAAGCCAGGCCTGTGTGAAATATGCCGTGTCGAGCGCGTTATTGAGGTTTCGAGTATTGCCCACGGTCCTCGCCATGACGTGCACCCATTGCTCGGGCACATTCCATATCCGAAGCTCCCGGTAGCGTGTGCGTACCCGTTTCCATTGCGTCCACAAACAGAGGCCAGCCATCAATGCGTTCACAACGGACTTCATCACATAGACGTTAGAACCGTCGCGTAGCGAACGAAGCGATGCCCCCGTTTCGTGAGTTCTCGGTCGAAGTCATCCAAGAGGATATGGGCCAGCAGCGGAGTCAATGGCCCCCCTGTTGGGTGCCTTCCACGTTCCGTACGACGACTCCGTGGATTCACACTCTGGCTTCGAGGAAGCGCCGCATAAGACGTCGGCGACTCGCGTGCCACACGCGCCATGAGCATGTCATGGTTCGCGTGGCCAAAGACGGCCTTGAGCTCGATGTCGACCGCCCATGTAACCGTCCCGGATGTGAGCTTGGGCTTGCCACAGGACTTTGCGGCAGGCCTTATATGCAATTCGTGTTCCTCAGGGTCGAGATTTTGCCGCGAGCTTCCTCCAGATTCCGCCTCACGGCGGATACCCTTGCTGTTGGCTAACGGTGGTGTGTCACCAACCCCGTTCCGGACTTTCCCCGTAGAGAAACCGCCCATGCCGGGCGCACTCAAAAGAAGTCGGCCAAAAGGGCCGACTTCCTAGGCTTTAACGGGGCTTTGGTCGACGATGGGTCGGATCATGCGGCAACGTCAACGACGGACGCATCACTTTACGATTGAGGGGTTTGCGCACAAATTCCGCTCCCAACGCCCTGCCATTCCACGGGAAAACGGGCCACGAATAGCGCATTCCAAAGGAATCTGTTGAGGCCAAAAGAATTAACGGCACGACAATTCCTATGCCAAACCCTATCCATGGAAACCCAATTAAAACCCCAAGGCCCGTGGTCACTAATAAAAACATGCGCAAGAGACGAATGGCCATGCCAAAATCCAAATCCGGGGCACTAAAGGTTCCAACGGCGGCTAATGCAACATAGACAATGACTTGCGCGTCTATCATTTTGGCTTTCACTGCAACATCGCCCAATAAAATGGCTCCAAAAAAGCCCATGGACTGAGTAAGGGGATCGGGACTAAATGTCAGGGCTAACCGTAACAAATCCACCCCAATTTCTGCCCCGACGAGCTGCCAGAATACGGGCACCTCGGTTACCGCGGGATGAATAAGAACCTGCCAACCGTCCGGTAATACCGTATGCGAAGCAAGCAACGCATACCATAAAGGTGGGCCAAACCATGATAACGCGACCCCTAAAAACCGTACCCATTTTAGATAGGTGCCAATCATAACGTCTTCGTGATATTCTTCGACGGACTGCAAAAACGAGAAGAATGTCACCGGTAAAATCATTGCATTGGGTGACGTGTCAATCATGACGAGAACATGGCCTTCAGTAAGGTGCTCTGCCGCAACGTCAGGACGTTCGGTAAAACGACTATTTGGAAAAGGATTCCACCATGGCTTGCGGATAATCCATTCCTGTAAAGCTTTTTCCGACATGGTCAGCGCATCCACATCAACATGCTTAATCCGATCCCGAATCTGCTTCACAAAAAAATCATTGGCGATATCTTTGATGAACATAATGGCCACATCCGCTTGGGAACGGCGTCCGACTTCATGAATCTCGATCCGCAAGTTCGGATCGCGAAGACGTCGGCGAATCATGATGGTGTTAAAGACTAGCGTTTCGACAAATCCATCTTTGGGTCCTCGGAGCACACGTTCCATCGACGGCTCCGAAGGCGTCCGGTCAGGATATTTTCGGACGTCAAGCACAATGGCGTGGCTAATGCCATCGACCAGCAGTGCCGCTGGCCCGGCCAAAATCTGATCAGCCGTTTTGTCCAATTGCGTTTCGGGCGTGATTTCAATGAAAGGGATTTTTCGATTCAACAAGCGCTGTAACCGTGGATGCGTAAGTTGATCATCCGGGGTTTTGAACAGTTCCTGCATAATCAACGTTAAGTTCGTCTGACTAACAAATGAATCCAGATAGATTAAGGCAACATTACGGGCCCCAATTTTAAATTCCCGAACAATGAGATCAAAGGTTTCTTTATATCCTAAATAGTCCTTCAACCACTGCACGTTATGTTTGAGATCTTCAGAAACCTCTTCCGGCTTCACCGTACCTTGGCTTTTATGGACGTGCTCAACGGGCATGATACCCACTCCTTTGTAACACTTCTTCGAGTGCACGGCGGGTAGCCGGTACACCATGACCGATCGCATCATGCCCCCCCATTTTGCCCGGGTCCCCAAGCCCAATAATTGGTACATCACCCACATCATCAGCCAAAACGTCTACCGTATCACCATGAAGGACATTGGTTTTGACGGCATTCCCCCCTTTATCGACTGCCTGTCCTTTAACCACTTTCCCGGTTTTGGTCACGGAAGAGTCGATGGTCACACCATCCACCGGATGCGTATTCGCAGCAACCGCCACAACCCCTAGAACCTCAACCTCATCCGAATTCATCAAAACCTCAAGATCTTCTTCACCTCGTCCTGTTCCTGCCTCTCCACGGTCGTCCACCATAACCACCACAGGCTCTTGGGGCGCCTTAGCAATTGCCTCAAGGAGTTCTTGTCCGGTGAGTGGTGTCGGATTGCCGCGAGAAGCCTTGAGTGGATGCAAATGCAATGCGGCGCTGGCTTCCTCAATCGCGTGGTAGGCTGTTTGGTCTCCATCCGTCACAATAATTATCGGTGTCTTTTTAGGCATCGTCGTTCCCCCTTGTCCAACCATTAATCGTTATACCTTCGGTTTAAAAACTAATGAGGCAGCCAACCCAAACAACACCGCAGCTTTAATTCCCCCGGCGGCCGCGGTGAGTCCTCCGGTTAACAACCCCAAAACCCCTTTGGTCTTCACAGCTTCACCAACACCGGTGACTAGGGTATAGCCAAATCCGGTTAATGGGACGGTCGCCCCCGCACCCGCAAAGGACACTAATTTCCCGTACAAACCCACGCCCCCTAAAACCGCGCCGATGACCACAAACAGTACCAACACGTGAGCTGGCGTCAACGGAAAGAGATCGAGAGTCAATTGCGCGATAACGCATAAGAGTCCCCCAATCACAAAAGCCCAGAAAAACATCATGACCGTCCCTCCTATTGAAATGACAGTGGCTTATGGATACTCGACCGATACCGCATGTGCGATACAAGGAATGCTCTCTCCTTGTTGATAAGTCGTGGGAGAAAACAATGCTCCAGTGGCGACCAACAATACTTTGTGCCATTGACGCTTTTTCATCCGGTGATAAATAAACCCTGAAAACACGCTCGCGGAGCATCCCGCGCCTGAACCGCCGTTGTGCACATCTTGTTCTTTAATGGCATATAAAGCCCGTCCACAATCATCCAAGTGTGCTTCCCATGACAAGCCATTTTTCTGTGCAAGACGCGACAAAATCTGCAAGCCAAATACGCCCAAATCCCCCGTATAGACCCGGTCATAATCGTCAATGGATCGCCCAGTTTCTTCTAAATGGCGCCGTATCGTATCAAAGGCAGCTGGGGCCATAGCCGTTCCCATATCATTGGGATCTTTTGATCCCCAGTCCACCACCCGGCCAAACGTCACGGATTCGACCCGCACGCGCTCTGGATGATCTTCATTGACGCGCCCCAGTAAACACGTTCCAGCTGCTGTCGCGGTCCAAGCCGCAGTTGGCGTACGTTGATATCCCAGCTCAATAGGAAACCGAAACTGACGTTCAGCGGCCATATGATGGCTAGCGGCAGACACCAAGACCCCATGAGGTCCTCCTCCGGCAATCGTCATAGCCCCCAACCCCAGGCCTTCTGTAAACACTGCACAGGCCGAAAACAATCCAATCAGCGGACGTTGATGCTCTCTGGCGGCAAAATTGGTCGTGGCTAACTGATCTAACAAGTCGCCTCCCATCACCAAATCGATGTTATCCCAGGATTGTTTAGCTTTCTCGACCGCCAAGGTTTGCGACTCAAACAATAAGTGGCGTTCAGCCGTTTCGAAGCTGTCATAATCATTCAGTTCAGACGGCCATATGCGATCAAAATCAGCCCCTAAGGGTCCTTGACCTTCTTTTGGCCCTCCTACGGCAGCCGTCGAAATAATATGGACGTTATCAAACTGATAGGTCGAAGTCCCTAACCGCTTGATCGCCACCTATGCCACCCCCGTCACAAGCCACCGTATCAAGCCCACGACAAACGCGGCAGCTAATCCATAGGCCAACACTGGCCCTGCCACTGTAAACAATTTCGCTCCGACTCCTAAAACCAACCCTTCCGTACGAAATTCCATGGCTGGTGCGACCATCGCGTTAGCAAAGCCCGTGACCGGCAATGATCCCCCCATCCCGCCATACTTCACCACACGGTCGTACCATCCCAAACCCGTTAACAGGGCCCCCAATCCGATCATGACGACGGTAACTGGTGACGTCGCTTCCTTCGCTGACATTCCATGCTGCATGAAAAACCATTGAACGCCTTGCCCTACCTCACTAATAAATCCGCCAATAAAGAAGGCTAGCAAAACATTTTTCAGTAACGGTTTTTTAGGACGCATTTCTTGCGCCATCTTCTGATACTCTTGCATTTCATCAGTCTGGTGTTGCGATTTCGTAGCCATACGCTCCTCCTCACTGTGACAAAAAATACTCCTGGCGACCATGGAGGTCCAGGAGTAGTATGGGCTAATGGCTATTGACCTTATTCTCGTATGGGATTTGTTCCGCTGCTGCCTTCATGATCTGTCAATGCGGCTTTCATCCGGTCCAATGCGCGTCGTTCTAGTCGTGACACTTGCACCTGTGAAACCTTCAACTGCCGGGCCACTTCCGTCTGAGTGCGGCCTTCCACAAAGCGCGCTCGTAAGATAAAGCGCTCACGTTCGTCCAATGCACTAAAAGCTTGTCCTAACGCCATCTGTTCCAACCACTCGTTTTCTCCCAAACTATCCGTGATGACATCGCCCAAATGCTTTTCCGATCCGGTTGATGACTCGATGGTTTGATTCAGGGAGGCTGGCGGACGAACCGCCTCCATCGCTTCAGCAATATCGGACGGGTCAATATCCATCTTTTGCGCGACTTCGGCCGGAGTAGGATCACGTCCTAATTGTTGAGACAATAAGCCACGAACTTGCTCCACTCGCATTCCTAATTCGCGCAGGGAACGGGCCACCCGAATGGGCTGGTCATCGCGCATATGACGACGAATTTCCCCCATGATAAGAGGGACAGCATACGTAGAAAATTTTAGACCGCGGTCGACGTCAAACCGATCAATGGCTTTCAATAAACCAATAGCCCCCACTTGAAACAGGTCTTCGGGATCATATCCCCGTCCTTGGAACCGGTGTACTATATGCCAAATCAGGTTCCAATGTCTCTCTACCAGATCCCGTCGGGCGTTGGGATCTCCGGCTTGGGCTAAACGATATAATTGGGTATCGTCCTGGGGACCTGGCCAATGCCCTTCACTGGGCATCGCGGGATAACTCCCCTTGAATGGTCACAAATCTCTGCATCTCCACGCGGGTGCCCTGGCCCACCGTAGACTGCACGGTTAGTCCGTGCATAAACGATTCCATGAAAACAAACCCAAGGCCCATGCGCTCAGGATCAGTAGAATAAGACGCTTGCCGCGCCTGGTCCACATCATGGATACCGACCCCAAAGTCCTCGACCACAATAGTAATTTGCTGAGCATCTAGTGTACCCGAGAGTTCAACCCATCCATCAGTCCGGCCTTGATATCCATGAATTATGGCATTTGAGACCGCTTCAGATACCGCCACTTTGATTTCGTCAATGTCGTTTAACGAAAAGGCAGCTTGTCCTGCGAGCGCGGCAATGGCAACGCGAGCCAGTCCCACATTCTCCGGAACGGAAAGAAATCGCAAGTGTATGATGTTCGTCACCAATTTACTCCTCCTCATAGTTCGCGCCCATTCACAGTCCCTATCGTTGGTCTTTGACAACAGATCGTGTGGCATCCGTCACTGGCAAAAGGTCGGTGATGCCGGCGAGTTCTAATACCGCTTTGACCGACGGTCTGACTCCAACTAATGAAAATGGCCGATCACCCATTTTCCGAAAGCGCCCGAGAATCACACCGAGTCCCGATGAGTCGATAAACTCCACGTCCGAAAGATCTAAAACCAGCGCCTTATCCCGGTATCTTTCGAGTAATTCATCCAGAGCATCTCGCAGAGGCGCCGCACTCGTCAAGTCTAAATCACCGTTGACCGCCACTAAAATGCGGCGTCCTTGAACCGTGTGTACAATAGTCATAGAAGGCCTCCATTGTCAGCCAAATTTTTCCTGTTACTATCATACACGGCAGATAGCGCGAAATAAGGCGGCTTTTGGCCGCCTTATGAAGGATATTCGCTACTTTCTTCTTCCGTACTGCGCGCTTGCCGCTTCATTTTGACGCGAAGAGCATCTAGCAACGGCTCGCCATTCTCATCGACAATGGATTCGACTTGTTCGACAAATCCTACCGGTTCATCGAAACCTACGTAGGTTTCATGATAGTCTACAGCGGGAGGCGTATCTTGCGGACTATTCGATGTCCCCCATTGCGCAATGCTTTGCCAAATATCCTCCCCATCTGTGGCCACATCCCCATGATGAATGTCATCGCGGTCCCCAAAGGGCATAGGCACCACCGGATGGTCGAGCGGTATGTAGGGAGGCTCGATAACTTTTTGACACGTGATGCAATATATCGCCTCCGGCTTCGCCTTTAAACGTTCGGGTTCAATTGCCTGTTGACACCGATCGCAGATACCGTAACTACCTTCGGCAACTTTTTCTATGGCGCGAGTCACTTCGGCTTGTTGTTCGGCCAGCCCCCGCTCAATGCCCACATCGAGTTCGCGGGCAGCTGTATCCGTAGCCAAGTCGGCAGGGTGATTGTCATAAGCGCTCAATGCGCCAACCGAGTCTGTTTCTTTGACCGACAATTGGCTTCGCAAGCGCACTAACATATTCTCCAATTGGCGTTGTACTGCTTGTAGGCGACCTATGGGATCCATCTTATCCTCCAATATGTTTTAAGTGAACAGTTTCCACAAATACTTCCAGGTCAAGGCACCAATGGTCGTGCGTGCCACCTGCTTAGCGGCCACAATCGAGACGCTCCTTATCACATGTCGGCCACTTTTAATCTCTAAATGCCCTAAAGCTTGCCCCACGCGCACTGGGGCTTGGACCTCTTGCGGTAGCGTGAGGGCCTGTGAAATATGTCCCGATGAAGCTGGCAGTGTTAACAACACAGGATCGACAACCCATGCGGCGACGCGAGGCTCCACGCCCCGGCGAACGTCAACATACCCCATAATTTTATGAGCAGGTGCAATAGACACCGTCCGGAAGTTTTGGAATCCCCATGTCAACAAGCTCGCAGCATCTTGTGCCCGAATCTTACCCGTGGGAGCCCCTAAAATAGCCACCACCATGCGAGTCTCTCCCTTTTTAGCGGTTGCGACCATGCAATAGCCCGCTTCCCGGGTGAATCCAGTTTTTAGGCCATCAGCCCCAGGATACGTACGCAGTAAGCGATTATGATTGACGAGCCATAAGGTTCCACCTTTTCCATTCCGAATGCTACGGTCTTCCCACAATGAGGTGTATTTCAAAAGGAGTGGCAGTTTGACCGCCTTCTCTCCCAGAATGGCTAAATCATGAGCTGAGCTGTAGTGATTAGATTGCGGAAGGCCATGGGGATTGGAAAAGTGAGTATGGGTCATTCCGAGCGCCTTGGCGGTTTCATTCATTTGTTGCACAAATCCTGCTTCAGACCCGCTAATATAAGTCCCTAAGGCATAAGCAGCGTCATTCGCCGACCCTACGGCCACCGCTTTCAGCATCTGGTCCACACTCAAGCGTTCGCCTGGCTCCAACCAAATCTGAGAACCGCCAATGCGGTACGCCTCTTCATCAGCGGGAACCATATCATGCAAACGAATTTGGTGCCGTTCGATAGCCCTGACGGCGATATACAACGTCATTAATTTCGTGACGCTCGCCATCGGTAATTCTTGTTGAGCGTTTTTCGTATAAAGAACTTGACCCGAATTCGCATCGACGAGCTCGGCGGCCTTGGCATTTATCGGAGGTGGTCCCGGAGGACTTTGTGCTCCGACGATCGGTGAAGAGATCAGCGCCAAAAACAAGGCCAGTTGACTCGCACGAAACAAGTGTTGCCACGTTTTTCGAAAATCCATTGCCCTATGCCTCCCTAGTGCTATGCTTGGGAGTAGTATGGGGCAAACTTGACGCAATTCATGCGTCATCCGCCCTACGGCGGAAGAACAGACAATCAAGCGCGCGGATGGGTTTTGTCATAGACCGGACGTAGTCGATTTTGACTCACATGGGTATAAATCTGGGTGGTTGAAATATCTTGGTGGCCCAGCATTTCTTGTACTGCGCGCAAATCCGCTCCATTTTCCAAAAGGTGCGTCGCAAAAGAATGACGCAAGGTGTGAGGGGTAATCGTCTGAGTCACTCCGAGCCCGGCCGCGTATTTTTTAAGTACTTTCCAAAACCCTTGACGGGTTAAACCTTTCCCTTGGCGACTTAAAAATAATGTTTTGACCGAGGAATCCTTCACCAATATAGGCCGGGAGACATCGAGATAGCGTAACAACCAAACCATCGCCATGCGTCCAAGCGGGACAAACCGTTCTTTGGATCCCTTTCCCAAACACCGAATGCGCCCCGGATCCGCCCACCAATCATCGACCGTCAAATGACACAATTCACTCACTCTCAATCCCGTAGCGTAGAGCATTTCGAGCATAGCCCGGTCGCGAATACCGGTTTCCTTAGACACATCCGGCGCTTCAATTAAACGCGTCACTTGGTCGACACTCAGCACGCCCGGCAGCTTCCGAGGCATTTTAGGGGCGACTAACAACTCCGTAGGATCGTTGGTAATATGTTGTTCACGTATCAAAAAGCGGTAAAACGCCTTGATAGCGGCTAATCGGCGAGCTTGCGTCGCTTCCGACTTCTTCGTGTTCTGCAAGTATTCCATATAGGCCACCACTGCCGCCTCAGTACCGGCTTCGGGATAATTATCCAAAAACTGCATATAATCCTGAAGATCTCGTCCATAGGAATCAATTGTGTTCACAGATAAATTGCGTTCGAATCTCAGATAATAGCGAAACTCATCGACCCACTGATCCATCGTATTCATGATGTCGTCCCGTCCATTTCTACTGATATATTCGTCCGTTATATTGATATTTCAACAAATTCGACGTATAGCTGCCAATGTCCTGCTTTTTGTGTTGCCTTCGTAAAAAATTAAAAGGCCCCCCGAACAAAATTCGAGGAGCTTGTATCCAGTTTTCGCGTCGAACGCTTAGCCGATCACTTCTTGAACCGGTACGTATGGAAGATTATGCGATTCTGCTACGGCTTGAAAAGTGACCTGACCCTGATACACATTTAAGCCCTTCGCTAAAGCCGGATCTAACTGCATGGCCCGAACTGCCCCATGCTGTGCCAGCTGGCGCGCATAGCGCAAAGTCACATTGGTAAGCGCCAGCGTCGACGTGCGAGCCACAGCTCCTGGCATGTTAGCTACGGCATAATGGACCACCCCATATTTCACGTACGTTGGATTCGTGTGTGTGGTCACATGATCAATCGTCGCAATCGACCCTCCTTGATCAATGGCAACATCCACAATCACAGATCCTGTCTGCATGGTTTGAACCATCGCTTCACTGACCAAATGCGGTGCCCGCGCACCGGGAATTAATACCGCTCCCACAAGCAAATCCGCAGTTTTCACCGCATCGGCAATATTGTACTCGTTGGACATTAGTGTCCGCACGTGACCATGAAACATGTCGTCCAACTGCCTTAGGCGATCGGCATTGATGTCCACGATCGTGACATCAGCCCCTAAGCCCAGCGCAATGCGGGCCGCGTTCGTGCCAACGATGCCTCCTCCGATAACGAGGACCTTTCCGGGCAAGACCCCAGGCACCCCACCTAACAAAATTCCACGGCCGCCTTGCGCCTTTTCCAAAAAATGAGCACCGATTTGCGTGGCCATTCGGCCGGCCACTTCACTCATCGGCGTTAACAATGGTAACGAGCCGTCGGGTGCTTGCACCGTTTCATAGGCAATCGCGGTGATTCCCGATTCCACCAAGGCATGAGTGAGACCTGGTTCTGGTGCCAAATGCAAGTATGTAAAGAGAACCAAGTCTCGACGAAAATACTGATACTCGTCTGGTAACGGCTCTTTGACTTTCACGACCATGTCCGCCTCGTTCCATACGGAGGCCGCATCACGGACTAACGTCGCTCCGGCACTGCGGTACTGATCATCAAGAAATCCGCTGCCAATACCGGCGCCTTCTTGCACCAAAACTTGGTGCCCATCCCGTGTGAGGGCCATAACCCCTGCTGGGGTTAACGCCACCCGATTTTCATCGATTTTAATTTCTGTTGGCAAGCCGATTCGCACTGAATTGCCCCTTCTTCCCGATAGCGTCTCATAATATTGTGAGGAGCTCCCAAGCCCGCATCACGACTCATTCTAACACACCACAATTTCACGTAAACTCATTTTCCCTGAGAACGTTGAGAACTGTGCAAACGCCTAGCACGTACCGGAAGATAGGCCAAGAAAAAGATGACTGAGGCGCCCACACTGATTTCTAATGCGGTCATTTCATGCGGAGCAAGCGGTGCGGTCGCAATCACGCCGACAATCAAAGCCACCGCTAAAATCGAGGTATAAGGATACCCTTTCATCCGGAACGGAAGTTCTTTCCCTTCTTTTAAAAGAACCTTGTGATAGACGATTTGCGTGACAATGATGAGCCCCCAGATAAATAGCGCTTGAAATCCGGTGGCCGTAACAAGATACAGATACGCCGTTTTTGGCAAAAAATAGGCAAGGCCGCTAATAATGATAAACAAAATCCCCGTCACTAAGTTCGCCATACGCGGAATGCCATGGGATTCCCGACTGACGATATGCGGAGCGGCATGAATGCGCCCTAAAGTGGCCAAAACCCGGTCGGTGGCAAACAGTCCTGCGTTCATGGCACTCAAGACGGCTAACAGAATCACCAAGTTGAAGAAATTGACCAACCATCCCCATGGCAACGTACGGAGCGCCGCGGTAAAAGGGCTTTGTGCGGTGGGAACAGTGGACCACAGCAACAGCCCCGTCAAGCCTAGAGCCGCTCCAACATACAACACATAAATCGCTATAATAGTATTCCGAATGCTTTTCGCAATCGTGTGGTCGGCATCTTTCACATTGGGGGCCGCGAGCCCTAAAACACCCGTGCCGGACATCGAAAACAACACCAAGACCATAGCCGCGAAAACACCAATCACGCCATGCGGAAAAAAGCTGGGTTTCTGATACCAGCCGTGAACGCCTGCAGCGGTATGTACAGGCAATAATCCTGCAAGCGCCGCCGCCGCAAGTAAAATGAAGACCACCGTCGCCGTAATTTTCGTGCCGGACATCCACGACTCCACTGTACTAAAGCCGCGGACCGTCAAAAAATTAATGCCGACGACAATAATGGCATAGCCTACACTAAAGACATACACAGGAATGCTAGGGAACCATAGTCGAGTAAAGATGGCTCCCGCGGTCGCTTCGGCTGAGATGTTGAGGATGCTCGAAAACCAAAAAATCCATCCTCCGACAAAAGCCGCCCCAGGACCTAAAGCATGGTGGGCAAATGCTAGAAAAGAACCTCGTTCACGGTCGGCCACCGCCATTTCTGATAAAGCCATCACTTCTAGCGCCATAATGGTGACGCCGATTAGCATTGAAATGACAATAGCTGGTCCTGCCAAACGAATGGCCTGGCCCACAGCCAAAAATAGCCCGGACCCCATAATGCCGCCTACTGTCATTAATGTTAAACTATTGGCGCCAATATTTCGAGGACTCGGAGGCTTTGGCCCCGATCCGTAACGACTACTGATAAGGCGCGTTTCAGTTGGTTTGCTGTGCCGTGTCGGCGCTTTCACTTTGTTCATAGTGGTTGTATGATGCGCTAAAAACCACGGGCCTATGCACGGTGCGTTAGACGGATGTTGGGGTCTTATCCAGACAATCCATAGAAACGTTTGGATCGTTTCGTGATACAATATGACTAGAACTTTAGAGGCTTTCTTAGTCTCTATGTTCATGTGTAAGGGAGGGATCGCGATGATTACCACAGGTGACCTTCTGGTTATTGCAGTAATTGGTATATTCTTTATAGGAGCGATTGCCATTATTGCTCCTATCCTATACCGTGACTACAACCTCAATGACTAACAAGAGTGGCGAATTACGAGCATTCTTCGGCACTTTAATACCGGAGAATGCTTTTATTGTTTTTTAAAAAACGGGAGCAATACTGGCACTTGCGCACTGTTGGCATGCCCCAAATAGCGCAAGTGCCAGCTATCTTCGATGGTTTTCAAAATACTGTAATGATCCGCCCATAAATTGGTGTCAATCTTTTCGCCCTGACCTACGATAACAATCAGAGGGATTTTCCCTCCGCCTATGGCAATATGAACCCAAGGCACCACGGGAGACGCGGGCCCCGGCGCCAAATACCTCCGCAAATTCTCCACAGATAGCAAGTTGGCTGGGGTATTCGTCTCATCCCACGTTAAAAACAAAACCGACCGCCGATTCCAACTTTTGGAGTGAATAATTTGAGGAATGAGGCGCGCCAAAAACCTGTCCCCCGATTGCACTAAGTGTTGAGAACTTGAAACCGGACAGCTGTTTTTAGGTCCCGGCTGTTGCCCATGCATATCGTCACATAAGTTGGGAGTAATCCACACGAACTGAGGTACGTGTCCTTGTTGCAACTCCTCTTGAAATCGGGAAAGCGTCACGGTATGTCGTGCCAAGGATGACCGCAACGGCAAAAGCAACGCGAAGGGATTATGTTTCTTGGCATACAAGGCATTAGAGGGGGGAGTCGTGCTTTGCGCATTACCAGGATACCAATTGCCTTGAAAATTGGACGACGGAATACTTTGCATGACAGCCTGCCATGTTTTGTGCACGGCAGTTAATTGCTGGGGTAATGAACGTTGATTAAACGTTTGATTGGGGTCATCGGAATGGGTATGACCGGTCTCACCAGTGAGTAATGCCACATAATTGGGAAGGCTGACATGGGTCACGCCGAAATAATTACGGTCAAATCCATCACGCCTTACGAGTTGATTGATATAGGGTGCAGCACGATTGCCTAGCAAAGCCGCATCCCCGTGATTCTCCATCATAATCACAACAACGTGTGAAAAATTCGGTACGGGGGGACGTGATGGCTGAGGTATCGCTCTTTGAAATTGGGGTCCGATGGCCATTTTCACGGCGACGGCCACCGCAGCTATAGCGGCCGCACCTCCAATAATAACGCGAACGGCCTTCTTTCCTGATTGCCATTTAGACACGACAGAACGTCTGCTTTTTGGTCAGGGTTGTCAGGCTCCCGTATACGGTAAACAGATGGACAGCTTCCTCAACCGTCACATAGATTTGGCACCCCGCTAATAATACGCGCAGTTGTTCCGGATTTAATGGCTGGCCTGCCTCAACAATTCGTTCGACCAGAGTCATCACCAATCCCCCCTAAAATCGTCATCTCCGTCGCGTTTCTTCTTGATATAGTATTCGCGCCAGATGAACCGATTATGAGGGTATTATTCCCTTTTTCGACACTATTTTTACGATTTAGCGGTAACGATGATGCAAGCAGAATGCTTGCCAGGCATTTGCCTGCTCCCCCTCCAGAGCAGGATCCCACAGGCCCACCACATTAACCCCTTCGGCTTCACGATATTGCGCGCGGCCGGTATCGAGACGCACGATCTGAAGTCGCCCTTGAAATTCTCCTGGCTGATCCCATTGCCATTGCGTTGTAACATGTGAGCCGATGGGCAATACCATGGGGCTAAAGAACCGAATGCCGGAATAAGAAAAGTCTCGGGACACCGTTGTCCATGCCGATATCTCTACCGGTCCCACATCCTCGCAAACCTGAACCCGTCCGCGCATATGATACCCGTGATCTTCACTTCGCCACTCTCGGCGCCGATTCGTACGGACGGGAGGCTCTAAATAGGTAACTTGCATGGCTGGTAAGGGATCCAAAACCATGATGATTTGCACTTTGTATTGCCACAAATATCGGTCTTGGCCCCAGTACAGCCGCATGGGCTGCCCCTGAAGGCTCCACCCTTGAACGACGTCCCCCCGTCTATCACGCAATGCGTCAAGATAATCGTAGACTCCATCTCGGCGGATAAGACGCGACGTCCACGTTTGCGCCTGTGGTTCATCCAATGTTTGCAGCGACACAAACGATTGCAAGGGTGGTTTCAGCGCATCCGCGATACCGGGACTAGGCGCTTTGGAAGAAACCGATTTTTTTCCCCATACCACCATCATTCACTCCTCTTTGGGATATACCATATTTGAGGTTAGGCGACCTTCCAACCTGCCGCAGCCAACATCGCCCACGCCACGATAAACGCAAGTCCCCCAAACGGCGTAACCATTCCCCATTTGCGACGGCCTGTGATGGAAAGCACATAAAGACTTCCAGAAAAGAGCACAATACCCACCACAAAAAGCCATCCCGCCCAGGCTAAAAGAGTCGTGCCCGGTGCCTTAATGCTCACCAGTCCTGTGACCAAAAGTCCAAGGGCATGATACATTTGGTATTGCACACCGGTTTGATAGTTGGCTAAGCTTTTCTCATCCAATTTCGCACGTAACGCATGAGCTCCAAAGGCCCCTAACGCTACTCCCAAAAGCGCCATCACCGCCCCTAGTGAAAGAAACATCGTATGGTCCCGACCCCCATTGTCTATTGTTGCCATCATCTTATGGTACCGCGCTGAGCCATGCTTCACAAAGGTTTTGCGCTGTGATTTTGTAACTAGAACCCTGAAATATCTCGACAGCCATGAGCCCTTTAATCTTTCACGATTCCCTAACAAGCCTGACAGCACGCCACCGGAGTCTTGGGCTATCATGGATTCTCAATGCCCCTGAATAGACAAATCATCCCTCCAAAGCGCATAATACTAGTGGCAAGGAGGTGCAATCATGTGTACATTATGGTCTAAAAATCTTGTCATTCTCGGAGTCTTAGCCAGCTTTATCCACCCGTGGTTCATCATCATTGCCATTTATCCGTTTGTCGCTCGATTGATTACCCACCTAACAGGACGAAACTGGTGGCCCGCGACAACGAGTTGTGCTGTTTCGGTGTCCGAACGACCGCGGAAAGGGAACTCATGAAACATCCATTAGTCGATGCGCAATGGCTGGCAGCCCAAGATCCGGAGAACGTAGTCATTGCAGATTGCCGTTATAATTTATTGGCTCCGGCTCAGGCTTATATCGATTATCAGAAAGGACATATCCCAGGAGCTTTCTTTTTGGATTTAGAGCGCGATTTATGCGGCCCCATCGGTGTGCACGGAGGGCGTCATCCTCTCCCAGACCGCGAACAGTTTGCCCACGTGTTGTCTCGCATAGGAATGACCGAAGAGAAAACCTTGGTGGCATACGATACGGATGGCTCAGGTGCTGCCCATTTATGGTGGTTAGCTGGTTATTATGGTTTGACGAATATCCGGGTCCTACAAGGCGGGTATTTGGCATGGATAACCGCTAAATTACCTGTGTCTACAAAGAAACCTGCCATATCTCGCACACCGACATTGATTCTTACTCCTCACACCGAATGGCTTGCGACGCGTGAAGAGGTTATCACTCGTCATTCGGATCAAACTCTTATTGACTCCCGGTCGTATGAACGGTTTATTGGGGAGTACGAGCCCATCGATCCTATTCCCGGACGCATACCTGGAGCCATCCACCGCGATTGGGCCGAAGTTTATGACAAGCCTGCCCACTTTCGACCATTACACGATTTACGCCAACACTTTGCCAACATTGACACCAAACAACCTCCACTTGTTTACTGCGGATCCGGGGTTTCGGCTTGCTCTAATGTATTGGCATTGCACTTACTGGATATCCCCGCCGTGTTGTATGCCGGCAGCTATAGTGACTGGATTTCTTACGAGACAGCTCCGGTGGCTAGAGGCCGTGTATAATATTTGGCATAAGGAGGACTAGCATTGCCAGGATATCATGACTCAGAGCACCAATCCCCCCACGCCACCCCCATATCCGGAGAAACGGCGCCATTTTCACCCTATTCGCCTCCACCTATACCGCGTAAGGGGCGTAACTCGTGGAAAAGTCGCATCCTCTCGTTGTTGGCGATCATTTATAAAGCGAAAGTTTTGCTGCTTTTTGGTAGTGTGGTGCTCTCGATGCTGGTGTATGGTCTGGCATTTGGATGGGCCTTTGGCATTGGGCTGGTGATTTTAATTGCCATCCATGAATCGGGCCATGTGTTGGCAAACCGGAAGCGGCATATTCCTGCGTCTTGGCCGACCTTTATTCCCTTTTTGGGCGCGGTCATCAATATACGCCAAAGTCCCCGCAACGCCGATGACGAAGCCTTTATTGGCATTGCCGGCCCCATATTTGGGCTAGCAGCCACTGTGGTCTGTTACGGACTCTACCTCACTACGCATCTGGCCGTATTGCAATGGCTAGCCGTCTTTGGCTTTTTCATGCATATCTTTAACTTAATTCCGGTGGTGCCTTTAGATGGAGGGCGCACGGTGGCCTTTTTAGGATGGAAAGCATGGGGTCCGGGCCTTATCGGACTGCTCGTCCTGTTATTTTTCAATCCGTTAACCGGAACTCTTACGGTCGACCCAGTCTCTGTTATTATCCTCATCTTCATCGTGTGGAACTTTATTGGAAGGCTAAAACATCCTGTTTCAGCCGCCTACAACGCCATTGCTACACGACGAAAATGGACCTATGGCCTTCTCTGGGCAGGCTTGATGGGCCTCTCGATTGTCGGGTATCTGAGTGCTGGATCGCCCGTTTGGCACTAAACGGCGCCCCTTACCTCTGTTGACTCTTCTCATACTTTTTCCAGTGGTCCATGCCCCCTTTTAAGTGATAGACGTGCGTAAACCCTTCCGCTAACAACTCCCACGCCGCAGCTTGACTACGATGCCCTGTCTTACAGATCAAGACCACAGGCCGCTCATGATCCACATGCGTGATATGCTGCAATGTGGTTCCAAGAGGCGCGAGAACGGCTTTTGGGAGATGCCCCGCCTGATACTCGGTAGGCGTGCGCACATCGATGACGACCGGATCTTGTGCATGGATAAAGTTGTCAAGGTCTTGCGGCGTAAGATCTCGCAGCTGAGGCGGGTGGCGAAATAAGTTCAACAAATTCATCACGCAATCTTCCTTTCTCCCAATATCACCCTAGTCCCACCAAAGCTTATTTACCGATTTCCGATACCTCGCCCGCTTGCTGGCGTAATGCAAGGATTTTGGCCTGCACCTCTTGCAAATCTTGCCACGCCCCCTCTTTCCAATGCGGATTGCGCAACAATGCAGCGGGATGATAAGTTGCCCGAAACCACACACCGCCTCGTTCATGCCAACGGCCCCGGGCCTCGGATAGACGCGAGATGCCGAGCAATGTTTGCACGGCGGTTGTACCTAGCAGCACCACCACTTGAGGCGACAAGATCCTCAATTGTGCCGCCAAATGCGGCCAACACGCTTTACGTTCCGCTGGCGTAGGCACCCGGTTTTGAGGCGGGCGACACTTTACGACATTAAGAATGTAGATACCGTGGAATCGGTCCATCTCAATTGCCGCCAACATCTTGTCCAGCAGTTGGCCGGCTGCGCCAACAAATGGTCGAAGAAGACGATCTTCTTCGCGACCCGGACCCTCTCCAATCAGTACAATATCCGCCTGCGGATCGCCTTCCCCGAACACGACACCATGTGCTTGATCGCGCAATCCACACTGATGGCAAGGTTCCATCTGAAGTCGCAATGCCTCTAGAGCTTTTTCCTTATTCGTATGCTGATTCACCACGCCCGCTCCTTTTTGACCTTGCCACAAGCCGGCTTGTCATTCCTAATAACGCGCCTCCAACCGTATCCCATGGCCAGTGCCCTCCCGTCGCGACAACAGCAAATGCTGCAATCAGAATCAAAATCCCATAAGTCCAGTTACGTAAGAAGAGACCATAGGCATACGTAATGCGAAACACGTGGCCACTAGGGAACGAACCCCGTAAGAATGACCGAGCCGCGTGATGCAAACCATGCGTGGGAACTAATGCTCCAAGCCATGCCACCACGGTTGCCGGCTCAATATTGGTCCACGCCGTAATTTGTGCATAAGGAGGAGGGGCCGCCACATTGATGGGCAGAGGCGTCGCGATATAGTGCTTCAGAATCAGCTCCACAATACTTCCGCCGATAAACCCCCATAACAGGCGCCATTCGTGTGTCTGCCGTCCCCATCGCCCACTCGCTTGGTAAATGACAAGCAAAGTAGTTAGGGGTAGTCCCCCAACAACCCAAATCAATTGCAGGAACGGCCACCTGTGCCCCAACGGCTCAAGCATGCGACTGATGCTTCTATTCAACCCCATTATCTCCGGTGAAGGAGCTAGAAGCGCCGCAACGACAAATGCCGCTATGGACAGCCCTATCCAAGAAAACTTTCGCATAGCGATATTTTACTCATAAAGATATGGCCGTGGCTACCATCAAGTATGGAATGGGCGTATGATCTGGTTAACTGCGAATCTGACCGTGACCGCGCCCAACCCATTTCCACGTGGTTAACGCTTCTAATCCCATAGGCCCTCGGGCATGAAGTTTCTGGGTTGAGATTCCGACTTCTCCTCCGAATCCAAATTGGTAGCCGTCGGTAAATCTAGTGGACGCATTAATATAAACCGCTGCCGCATCCACCATTTTGAGAAACCGTTCGCCTTGTGAGTAATCATTGGTCACAATCGTCTCCGAATGCTTGGTACCGTATTGCTCAATATGGGCAATGGCTTCATCGATATTGGCCACTACGCGAACCGCGAGGTCTAAGCTAAGGTATTCCTTCGCAAAATCCTCATTGGTCGCCAATACGGCTCCAGGTACAAGCGATAGTGCACGCGAATCGGCATGCAACTGGACGCCTTGAGCTGACAGTGCCTTAGCCAGCTCTGGCAACAGCTGTTCGGCAATATCCTGATGCACCAAAACCGTCTCGGCTGCATTACACACGGCCGGATTTGACACTTTGGCATTAATCACAATGTTCACCGCCATGTCCAAATCGGCTTGGCGATCGACATATACGTGACAATTTCCGACGCCTGTTTCAATCACGGGAACGGTGGCCTCGGCTACCACTTTTTGAATCAAAGCGGGGCCTCCGCGGGGAATCAACAGATCGAGGCCGCGCAAGTGGAGTAAGGCATCCACATACTTCCGGTCCGGGTCCAGAATTTGTTGAACAAGATCTGCCCGGAATCCTGTCTTGGTCAACGCCTCTTGCCAACACGCGACGATTGCTGCCACGGTTCCTTTTGCCTCATGACCAGAGCGCAGAATCATCGCGTTTCCTGCCTTAAGGGCAAGCGCGACGGCTTCAATCGCTACACCAGGACGACTTTCGAAGATTAATCCAATCGTGCCAAGAGGCACTCGGATCGCCTCGATGCTCAACCCATTAGGCAACGTACGTTGCCCCATCCCGGTTCCCAAGGGATCCGGTTGATCTATCACTACCTTTAAGCCCTGCAACAGCTTAGACAATCCTTCGGGGCTTAAGGCCAATCGATTAGCCAAGGCCTTAGGCAACTCGCTAGCGGCGTCCAGATCGCGTCGATTAGCTGAGAGAATCTTGTCTTGATCACGGCGCACCAGGTGGATCATTTGCTCGAGGGCGTCGTTTCTCACTTGCGTATGTGATAATGCCCACTCTTTTTGAGCCGCTTGCGCGTTTTTCAACATCGCTTCTAACATGGCCATTTCCTCTCTATCTTTGGTTGTCTGTCTCCTGCACAAGGTTCTTTCTATTCCATGGAAGGAATATGATCGGGATTCTCCTGGCCTAGAAAATAGGTTGCGCGCAGTGGTAATCCTTGCAACAAATGCATAAGAACGTCAGGGGTTCGACTATCGGCTAGCACGGTGCGTATCCGACTCTCCTGTGCCAAAGCAGCGGCCTGTAATTTGGTCTGCATGCCCCCTGTTCCCCACGGTCCTCGACTGACAGCATGTTGTGCCAACATTTCATCCGTCACCCATTGCACTCGGCTAATATGCTGTGCGTGGGGGGATGTGCGAGGGTCAGCCGTATAGAGTCCATCAACATCGGAAAGCAACACTAATAACTCCGCATGAACGAGCTGCGCTACCCGAGCTGCCAAGGTGTCATTATCCCCAATCCGAATTTCCTCATGGGTCACCGTGTCGTTCTCGTTGACAATGGGCAATGCGCCCCATGCCAGTAAACGCTGTAGTGTGTTAGAGGCATTATCCCGTCCTTCACCATGTTCAAGATCTGCCCGGGTCAACAGGATTTGGGCGACTGCAATGCCCGGCAAATGGCGTTGATATGCTTGAATCAATTGAGCCTGTCCAATAGCTGCGAGTGCTTGTTTCTCGACTAAATCCATGGGATGGCGGCCCGTTTGGCCGATTCCTGCACCTACGGCTCCCGAGGACACCACAATCAGCTCATGATGGTGCTCACATGCCCATGCCATTTGCTGGGCTAAGTCTTGGACACGTTCTTCCATAAGAAGCCCATCGTCCCCACAAATACTTGACGTTCCAATTTTTACGACAACGCGCACCGAAAACCCTCCTCAAAGAAAACAAAAAACCGCCCTCATCGTGAGGACGGATAAAATCCGCGGTACCACCTCGGTTGCCGCCTTGGCGCGGCCCCTTGTCGTCCGGGTAACGGCCGGCCCGTTCTACTCATCGCAGAATGGCTCCGAAGTGGGGCACACTCCCCCTTAACACCAGCTCTCACACAACCTGGCTCGCTTTGTTAAGACAAAGAGTGATGGCTTCATCATTGCGAGGGAAGAATTCTGCGGAAAATTTCCACACAAAACGCTCTTCCCTGATATAATAAATTGCCTTTATGATAATGATCTCATGGCGCCGCTGTCAAGATTTTCGCAAGCCGATCAACCTTGGGCACCAAGGATCCCCACGATCCGTCAACTCAAATGCTTTAAAGCTGGAAGGAGACTGTATGTTTGAGCGTGAAGGGCCTATAAAACTCTTATCAGGAACGGCAAACCGTGCGTTGTCTGAAGACATTGCCCGCCACCTCGGCATTGCGTTGACCGCCGCCGACGTGGGACGGTTTGCTAATGGAGAAATCCGCATTCGTATTCTGGATAACGTACGCGGCTGTGACGTATTCATTCTTCAACCCACATCTTTCCCGGTTAATGACAATTTAATGGAACTCTTACTGTTAATCGATGCTGCCCGGCGGGCATCGGCACGGCGCGTCACAGCGGTTACGCCATTTTATGGATATAGCCGACAAGACCGAAAAGAGCGTGGACGAGAACCGATCTCAGCAAAGCTCGTGGCCAACCTCATGGCCACGGCCGGCGCGCATAGACTGCTCACGATCGACCTGCATATGCCGCAACTACAGGGTTTTTTTGATATTCCTGTCGATAACCTTCAGAGCGCGCCCACGTTTGCTACAGCCCTGCGCAAGAAGGAGCTGGACAACCTGATGATTGTGTCTCCGGATGCCCGCGGTGTCCACCGCGCGCGTCAAATGGCCAAAATGCTAGCGGCCCCGTTAGGCTTTATAGATAAGCGCATAACGGAGCTAGGAATGCCCGAAGTCGTCCATGTCATTGGCAACGTAAAAAACCGCCGCGTCGTCATCCTTGACGACTTGATTGATACCGGTAAAACGGTCGCGCGGGCCGTACAGTCCGTCAGCCATCTTGGCGCTACGGCGGTTTATGTGGCAGCGACCCATCCCGTTCTTTCAGGATCCGCCACCGCATTGCTATCGCAGTTGCCTCTCGAAGACATTCTACTTACGGATACCATTCCCATAGCTGATCTATCTCCTAATATGCACATCATCTCCATGGCTCCCCTATTAGCGGAAGCCATCATGCGCATCCATGAAAATCTCTCGGTCTCTAGTCTCTTTGACGTTTAATCCACAAGGGAACTTCTTTGCCGACGATTGTTCAACAACAAACTCAGAAACACCAAGTAGGAAAGAGCCACGTCAAGAACTGATAACCCCCCATGAGCTCTGAGGGACGCATCATAAAATCCATGAAACATGGCGGCTAAAAGAAAAGCGCCGACAGCTAAATGCCAATCCCGGTAACCACGGTGAGCGACTATACCCAACCCATAAGCCACAATTCCGGCCCAGATGGCATGTAAAAAGGGAGTATACAAGGCGCGCGTGAGAGCCGTAATGGTCCCCAAGCCAATCGTCTTGTGCAACACGTCAAATGTAATCCCATGCTCCACGTAGGAAATATTCTCCACAGCCGAAAATCCGAGGCCTGAGCTGATACCAATCATCATATAGACCAAAGGGTTCCAGACTTTTTTCTGCACACGATTCACGGTGAATAGCAAGAGGACAAAAATTTGTTTCGCAAACTCTTCAGTTAATCCAATGAAAATAATGTACGCCGGAGCGGAAATCAATAAGTACGAGGAATTTAATAAAAGATTAGCCCCATGTCCAATCCAAAAAGATTCCACCGCCAAGGCAAACAACACGCCTACGATCCCTGTAAATACATAGGCCGCGATGTCGAGCACAATGGACCGAAATGGCATTGCCATTTGGGCCGTCATGATGGGCTGAAAGATAAAAAACCAAAAGAGCGAAAAATATACCATCATTCCGTCTACCACGTTCAAGTGCAAATCTCCTAATAAAATAGGAACAATGGCAAACAAGAGCAAACCTAGAAACAACCGGGATTTTATGATACTGAAGAGGTATAACAACGAGTTTTGCGGTAACCGACGATACGCAATTGAAAAAATGCCATTCCGTTGACTTCGGCAGGTGTCACACAATACTTCATCAACCGTATCACCGCATTGGACACATCGATTCGTTCCCGGAAGTAAATGCACACTGGTCATCTCCTTGTGTCTTCCACAGTTTCAAGCAAATGGTCCAATGGGTCTTTGTAAGCGTTTATCGCCACCCTTTGCGCCATGCTTCGTCAACCTTATCATTCCATTCTTTCCACTCGGAGGGCGGTTCCTTTTGGTCGAGAAGCCAAATCGCGTACCATAGAGCAGCCCGTAGTTCCTGTTCTGGAACCGCCAAACCTTCAGCTGCTTTAGGAATCCACTCGCTGTCTTCGAGATCGCGCAACATCTCGCGCACTGGTCGCAATGACCGTCGGCCGTAGGCCTCCCCTTGCCCATCACGGTGGCCAATTTCCTTAAAGATTACCCATAAGGGGAATTTCGGATTCGTACGCGTAGCCACCCAGTAATCGAGTCGTAATTCATTCTCATCCAAAAGTCTTACCTCCCTTTCATTATACCGATTATCGGCTAAAGGCAATGCCAAATGGCCGACCATATCAAAAAACGCGCACGACCCTTTCGTGGGCCATGCGCGTCATCTCTTCTAGCTGAGACGGTCAGCAAATTTTCCCATCCACTCAATGTCCGCTAAATCGAATCCATTTTCTTCGGCTGCTTGACAATCCAGCACCGCATAGAGATGAGTGCCCCGAATAATTGGCCACGCCACCTCACTTTGAGTCCGGGAGACTGCCGGAATATAGCCCGCAAATCGGCTAACCGCGCCGACAATCTGAACGGCCCGTTCTTGGGCACACGACCCTATAACGCCCGAACCCCAAGGAACAACCAACGGTGCGGGATCTCCCCAAAATGGGCCCAGCACTAAATCCTGTCCCGCAAAAGGCGCCCGATAAAATCCAATCCATGTACAATGCGGCCACAAGGATTTCAGTATGGCGACCAAATTCGCCATGACCGCCACGTCATCTGCCTCCGGGACCTCACGCCATTGGTCAAGCTGGGCCAATGCTTCTTGATATGCTGCCGTAGCGTTCATCCTCCTGAGTATTGGCTTAAAAGGTAATCACGACATCCGATTCCAAGGCCATTTCGTTGACCGCACTGCCCCCAACAACCCCTTCATTCTCGATAAGGTCGTCTAATGTGCAGTCATTTAAGTCCAAACTCGGTGCGCAGACATAAAATTTAACGCCGGCATCACGTGCCTGGTCTACAAAAAACTGCAGTTTGGCGCCATCTCCGCCTTCTTTGACGGTTAACTCTTCAGCGACTCCTTTCTTTAGTAAAGCGGTCCCCCGTATCGTGAAAACCATTGACACCTCATGGTCCATCAAAGCTGCGGTCGTTGCCAGAAAAAATGGCGAGGCTGCCCGGTAGGCAACTTCTGGCCCTGTCGTGAGAATGTATAAGTACTTTTTCACATCAGACATGAAAACGCCCCCTTTTTTGGATTATTTGGTGCGGCGAATAAAAAACCGGAAGACTTCACCGTCTTGTTCGGCCGACAACAAATCGTGACCGGTCGATCGTGACCACGCCTTAAAATCGGCCATAGATCCGGGATCCGTGGATAGAATTTCGACAATTTGACCGACCTCTACACTCGTAATGCCTTTTTTCGCGCGAATGACTGGCATTGGACACTTCAATCCTGACGCATCAACTTTCAAATCGGCTTCAATCGGACCATTGGTTATCTCACTCATAATAATCCCCCTTTTAATGTCACTGAATTGGACGGATCATCCGTCACTCGGCGTTTTTGAGCCTCAAGGAAACAAGCCACGATATGCTCTGGTCGCACCCCAGAAATGCTAACAGCATCAAATAATTCCTGGGCTTTGCGCTGAATTGTCTCATGATTAATCGGTTGTCCCTCGAAACTCTTTTCCCACTCAGCAAGTGCCGGACTGTTCCAAGGTGTCAAAAAAAAGTCTCCAGACAGACTCACTTGCTCAAATACACCTTCATTGTCACGATAAATGAATCGCACCAACCCGCCCGGTGCTTTAATGACCCCTTCATGCACATAGACGCCTGAACGGATTTTCACACCCGCCTCTATCAACCCATGTTCTGCTCCATAAACAAATGTCGGGCTAAACAATTCGTCCGCTAAGCGTTCCATCTCTTGAACCTCGCCTGCCGTCAATACGCTGGAATGAACAGGTTCTCCCAAGAGGGCCGCAAAACGCTCGACGAGGTCGTCGGTAACACGAGATCTATCGGGTACGCTACGTAATTCTCGTGAAATCGTCGTCATGTAATCCTCAAGGCTCTTGACCATTTTATCCCGAAACTTTTCTGAAGGAACCCGCAATACCCGTGCCATCAGGGACATGTTGAAATCCCACATCAGACTTCCCACGACAACAGTCGCAATCCCTATCGTCGAAGCCCCTGTGCCTCCAATTTTTCGAGGTCCCACAACGATATCGTTGACGGGTCGAAATGTCGCTTCAATGCCCATAGCCTGATACGTTGCAATCGGTACCGATAAAACGCGCCGATATAGCTGGTCAATAGTCCCGGATACTTTTGGCAAAATTAAGTGCCAAAATACTTGGCCCTGATCTAAGTATACGGCTCCACCCCCAACCCAACGTCGTCCGACAGGAATGTTATGCTGTTCACAGTAAACGCGATCAATTTCCCGACTCGCCAATTGGTGGTAGCCCACACACACATACGGGCGATTGGGACTCACAGTCACCAGAGTCGGCTCGTCGTTGCTCTTCATACGGTGCGCTAAAGCATGATATACGGCCTGTGACCACCGTGCGTCTACAACTCCTAAATTCACGTAGCGCACCGCTATTCCTCACTCTCTGGACTAAGATCATCGGACGGCGGCACACACCGCATGCACGTTAAACCTTCCGCCCGAAGTTTTTCACGGTAAGCATCGATGGCCTTTGGGCCCGTCATCAAAGTACTCCTCCAAACATCTGAGGACGGTTGCAGTTCGACAATCCATCCTTGCCCATAAGGATCGCGATTGATCTCATTGGGGTCAGTCATCACAATTGGATTCACCGCGACAACCAGACCCTCACACGGTGCCGGAAACGGCCCCACCCATTTCGCCGACTCAATGGTCGCTAGATTTTGCCCTTCCACAACGGTTTTGCCCGTTTTAGCACGCACATGCAACACCTTGCCTGCTCGAGTTTGAGCGGGATCCGTCATGCCCATGCGCAGCTGTCCAGATGGCTGAGGCATTACCCAAACATCCCGTTCCACGTCAAACCAATACACGTCTGGAAACTCGCAGGCAAAAACCTGAGCCATACTCCCCCCCTTTGTCTGTGCCCAACGCTTCGGACGGGATCTACACGCTGCTACTTGGCGCATTGGATTCCGTCTTGTTCGAGTTTTGCCTGGTACTGGGCGATTCCGTCTGACCCAACTGCCAGAAGCTTAGCATCGTCATCCCAATTTGACGGCTTAATTTTTAGCAACCATCCCGCGCCATAAGGATCGTCATTAACCAACTGAGGCTGAGACCGGACCGTCTCATTCACCTCGAGAACCTCCCCCGCCACAGGCGTCGGAATGGCTCCCACCCATTTTCCACTCTCCAGCGTCCCACCACTTTTCCCACGGGCAAGCGTTTTACCGCGCGACCGCAGATTCACGACAATAATTTTCCCCGCCATGTTTTGAGCCACATCCGTTAACCCCACCAATATGGTTCCGTCATCCTGCGGTTTCGCCCATGTGTGCTTTTCGATCCAATAATATAAATCATCTGGAAGATTACAGCCGTGTACGTCTGACACCCCTAACTCCTCCTTATGCGTTATCAATACCTTCATCCATCATGAGCTCGTTATTCGGCCATAACCCGGTCTAGCGGTTCATCTAATCCCACCGCCTGCGCCAATAGCTCCGCGACGTCAATCACCTTCATACGCTCTTCACTGCCTGTACTCTGCACTGCTGCCGTAAACATTGACATATCTTTCGGACAAGCCACCACAAAATGATTGACGTCTTGCAATGTCAAAGCTTCACGCATACGAATATTCGCGGGTCTGTCTGTCATACCAACCTCTTCCATCCAAATCCGGCCTCCCCCAGCACCACAACAGAAGCTATTGGCCCCGTGATGAGGCATTTCCACCAATTCCACCCCCATCTTTTCAAGAAGTTGGCGTGGTGCATCAAACACCCGATTCCAGCGACCTAAATAACAAGGGTCATGATACGTGACGCGCAGATTCAAAGGCTCTGGACGTAACCGACCTTGTTCAATTAAATCCAGAAAGGCTTGAGTATAGTGACGTACTGGACGGTCAAATCCTAATTTACCGTACTCATTGCGCAGCGCATTAAACGAATGCGGGTCCGTCGTAAAGACTTGATTAAACTGCGCTTTCTCGAGGGCTGCCAAATTTTTTTGCGCTAGCGTTTCAAACAATCCATATTCACCCATCCGCAACGCATCATTGCCCGAGTTCACTTCCCCCTCATACAGAATGCCAAAATCAATGCCTGCGCGGTGGAGAAGCCGTGCGACCAACCGTGAGAGATGCTGCATCCTCGGGTCATAAGAAGCAAAGTCACCCACAAACCATAGCCAATCGACGGGTTCTTTGCGCGCATCCTTAATCGTAAAATCCAACCCCTTAGCCCAAGCGGGACGCTTGCGCTGCGGTTGATTAAAGGAATTGCCTTGACGGTCCCATCCCACCAAGACCTTTTGCGTACTTTTATCCACTTCGCCATCCTCAAGCAGCGCTGCCCGCAACCCGGCAATCTTGGGCACATGCTCGATAAATACTGGACAGGCTTCTTGACAAGCGCCACACGTCGTGCAAGACCACAATTCTTCTGCACTCACAACGCCGCCTGCGAGCGGCAGCGGTTCGCCCCCTGCAAGCTCTCGGCGCACCGCATCCCGTAATTCAATGATGACCATCTTTGGAGAGAGGGGCTGTCCGGCGGCATGGGCAGGACATACAGCTTGACATCGCCCGCATTCGGTACAGGTAAAAAGGTCCAAGACATCCTTCCAGTTCATATCCTTGACCGTGCGAATGGCCATGCCCGCATCGGGATCCACAGGCGGCACTAACTCCCCATGGGGACGCGTCTTGTGCAAAAAGATACTGGGAACTGCCAAGAAGATATGCAAGTGTTTCGAGGTGGGGAGATATGCCAAAAAGGCAAAGACCATCCCAATATCAAGGAGATATCCCAGAATGTAACCCACTTCTGCAATCACGGGATGCATCGCCAGCCCGGTACGAATCCACAGTTGCGCCACCGAATACCCTAAGAAGCCCCATGGGTCAAGTCTTGGATGGACATGAAACAACACAGGCGCGGCAAACGGATAGAAGGATTCGTGGAGCACAATCCCAATCATAATGAGGGCAATCATGCCCAAAATGATATAGCCGTCACGCTCATCCGACCCGTGATAACGTTCCGGTTTCAACACCGCACGTTGATAGACGGCTAATATAATGCCAATCAATACCAGCGTTACAAACAAATCGACCACAAAATCCAACGCCGATCCGATGTTGAATCCCGGGACAAATACTTGGCCAATGGCATCGACAATATCAATAAACAAAATCACAAACCCACTAAATATGAAGAAATGCAACACGCCGGAGAGTTTCATGCGCATCAGCCGTTGATGCGCAAACACTTGCCGCATCATAAATCCCAGCCGCTGACCAACGTTGTCAAGACGATCAGTGGGTCGCGCAAGGCGCATGACCCCGATAATCGGGGCCATACGCGAGATAAAAAAACCTCCAGTTCCCAAGAACATTACAATGGTCAGCGCCATGAGCAAATCACGGCCCATTCCCTCACCCCCCTTTAAGACGTTCGGCTAGCGCCGGCATCAACTCCAACATATCGGCAGTCGTTCCAAAATGCGCAATATCCATAATCGAAGCCGACTCATCCGTGTTAATGGCAATGATCAAGTCGGCATCGCGCATGCCTTGGAGATGTTCGGGAGCTCCGCTGATTCCACACGCCAAATAGAGTTTGGGTTTGACCGTCTGCCCAGACTTTCCCACTTGGCGGGCTTTAGGCAGCCAACCGGCATCGACCACAGGCCGTGAACAGCTGACAACACCACCTAGAGCCTCAGCCAAGTCTTCCGCCAAGGGCAAATTGTCTGGTCCCTCAATGCCACGGCCCACGCTCACCAAAATATCCGCTTTCGTAATGTCAATATCACTCTGTTCGGGTTCAACCACGCGAAGGACCCGCATAGCTTCCGAGTCTTGGGCCGTCCATTCTTCAATCTCCGGATCTCCCGCTTCATTGTCCGCGGGCCACGACCCAGGAATTACAGTCACGATTGCACCATCCTCTGGGATGGGAACCCGGGCCAAGAGTTTGCCTGCAAACACTTGACTGATGGCTGTTAATCGCCCATCTTGCTCTTCGATGTCAATGCCATACGCAATCAAGGGCGTCTGTGTACGTCCTGCTAACCCAGCACCTAAATCTAAACCCATCGTTGTGTTGGCTATCAACGTTAAATAGGGTTTGACATTCCCAAAAATCTCCGCTAATACCTTCTCGTAAGCATCCGGATTATACAGATCCATGGTCCCCCCACTGGCAATGACAACCTTCGTCACAGCCAGTCGCCGCAAGTCACTGACATGCTGTTTGCCAAATCCCACCGCAACGGTTGTCGTTCCCAACTGAGCCGCCAACGACTTGGCCTTGTTGACGCATTCCTTTGTCGCCTCAGTGACCCCCGCCGCACCATTTTCTAACACAATGAGAATAGGTCCCATTCTTACGCCCTCCTTAGTAAGTTGCGCTCTTCCAAAATGGCCACAATTCGATCGACCACTTCGTCGATATCTCCTTCAATCATTTCTGCATGACCAGCGGCGACGGGGCGAACATATTCCACGCCGGCCAGTCTCGCCTCAGCAACATCCGCTTCGACCTCGTCAATCGTGGCTGACTTAGCCACTTGCCTGACCTTAGCCACGGACGCATATCGCGGAGGTTTACGCGCCGCCTGCACCCCTACCACAATCGGCGTCACCGTCTCTAATTCCGCAACAAGCCCTCCCGCATATTCTTGTCGCAGCTGAAGATGCGACCCGCCCGCGACGCGAACCTCTGTGATTACGGACGCGTGCGGCCAACCTAAAAACCCCGCAACAAGCCCTGGCAACTGGCCATCGACGTCATCAATGGCCTGAACTCCGGAGAGCACTGCGTCAAAATCCCCTCGCCCAAGATAGTCCGCTACTACGCGCGCCTTTTGCCAATTACTCATGGCCGCATCAAAATCTCCTACGATTTTTACCGCATAATCAGCGCCTTTCGCCAACGCGGTGAACAGCATCGTGTCCACATCTCCCGTGTCGACCGCAATCACCGTGACCTCCGCGCCAGACTCTTCTTTGATAATCAAAGCCTCTTCTAGAGCTTGGTCATCCCATTCGCTTGGGACATAACTCATCTCGTCAAACAGTAAGGTCCGCGCGTCTTCATCGAGGGCCAACTCTTCTACCAAATCTGGAACCGTCTTCAAAAGCACTGCTAATCGCATATGATGGCCTCCTTTAACTAATATCGTGGGTCAGTGCAGGACCAAAGCCTCGTTCAGCCCCATGCAATACGCCATAAGTTCGGCAATATCCATAACTTGCAACTCTCCATCATGCCCGGTTGACTTCACCGCATCCTCAAATCGCGGTACTTCATAGGGGCAGCTGACGGCTAAAATTTCTGCACCATATTCAATGGCCTCTTTCACGCGCCGTTCCGACAGTCGCTCGCTGGCGTAGTCTCGCGTAAAGCTGTCCATCCACATGCCGCCCCCACCGCCACCACAGCAATAGGACGTCTCTCGACAATGCCCCATTTCGACGAGGTCAATGCCCGGCAAGGCTGCCAACAACGCTCGCGGTGCCTCGTATTCCCCGTTATGACGTCCCAAATAACATGGATCATGAAAGGTGACCCGTTTGTTAAGCGCCTTCACAAAATGCACCTGGTTCAATCGTTCCGCTAAAAATTGCGTGTAGTGTTGGACTGGCCACTCGCCCCCCATTTTTGGATACTCATGAAGAAACGCATTGTATGCATGCGGGTCAGTCACCACAAGCTGATTAAACGTGTACTTTGACAACATCTTGATGTTGTGCTCGGCCAACATTTCAAACAATCCGCGCTCTCCCGCCATCCGCTGAGAATCTCCCGCGCATTTTTCTTCGGTGCCCAAAATCCCATAGTCGACGCTCAAAGCGTCAAACACGCGAGCCAACGCCGACGAAGCCTCTTTGCCTCGAGGATGATAGGACGGGTAACATTCCACAAACCACAAGACATCAACCGGCGCTTTGCGCTGGGACATAATCGGAACCGCTACTCCAGCATTCTTTGTCCAGTCAGCGCGTTTACGAGGCGACTCGCCAATGGGATTGCCATAACGCGCCGTGTTTTCAAATGCCGTTAGCAATTCATCCGGCGCCTTACCTTCTAAGACAGCTTGTTCCCGGACAGCAGGCATGATATTAATCATGTTGACCTCTTTGGGACACACACGCAGACAATTTCGGCATGTTGTGCACAGCCACAGATCGGGAGAATCGATGAGAGAAATACCGAGTTGCGTGCGGCGAAAAACTTTACGCGGGGAATAATCTCCTACCGTGTCCACCGGACACACACCCGTACACTTTCCACACTGATAGCAATAACCTAACGACTCAGCGCCAGGAATTTGCGTGATGCTATCTAAAACCGACAAGTCATATTCAGAAATCACGCGCGGCTCAAACATGCGGTTCCATGAACCGTTAAGCTCAACACCATCGACTACTGCAATGTCTAATTCAATTGCTTTTGCCTTTTGCAATGCTATATTCCTCCCATCTCTGAATACCCAAGAGACTCGCAACCACGCGGGGAAATGGAGGGAGCACGCGGGTAAACTCTTCGGTAAGCCGCCACGAGGTCATTGTAAAGAGGTACACCGCATACACCATGGCGAATGCTGTTAAATGCCGATAACGCGGATCAATATCAGGCAGACGTCGCAAACTCTCCATCACATGATTCATAAAATGTCCAGCCTGCACAATTTGCCCATAGAGCGTCTGGGGATCGGCCACAAGACACTCCGGATCGACGAGCACAAGCGGCACCGCCCCGGTTCGACTAGAGGGAAGAAACATCCACCGTGACCACCAGACGAAATCGTCAGGCCACAAGGCCGCCAGCCAAAATGTCGTCCATTCCCATAGCCAAGGGGGAGCTGATATCGACGTCAAGTAGGCTGCCATATTCCCGGGCGTGTGAATAACGCCGTGTTTTAACGTCTCCTTGTGTTGCGTCCAGAGCTGATAGCCCCCCTCATTCAACCGTCTCGTGCCCGGGACCACCAAAAGATTGCGCATGTCGTCGGCAAGAACATCAGCAGCATCGCCTAAACGCACCGTCATGACCCTATTCCAGCGTTCGATATCTTCCGCCGTCACAAAACCTTCTGCCTTATCTAAAAAATCTCCAACCGCTTCCGCATCAATAACTAGAGCGCTCATCACACCTCCTCTAACGCCATGCGGTTTAACATCCCCACAGCCTTGGCAGCTGCCGCGCCTCCCATTGAAACGGTATCCTCAATATCCTTGGGCCCAGCCGCAGCGCCCGCCACAAAGATTCCTGGGATAGGCGTGGTAACGGTATCTAAGGGGCCTCCTACCGTTTGCAGAAACCCATGACTTTCGCGGGGAAGATTAAAAATCTTTGCCATTTCCAACGTACCCTTGGTGTCGAGTCTCAGGATCGGCGTCCACAGTTTTCTCACGTTAGCTGACCGCCCTTTGGGCAGAGTAGAGGGGCCGATCAAGGGTGATCGACCCCTCTACTCTGCCCGTTAAAATGGCAGTGGATCGAGAAAGTCCCCGGGGAAGTCTTGGATATGTGCGCGGTAACTCCACCAATGCTGCACCCATTGATGACGACGGCGTTCCTGCTGGGGCCAGGGCTGATACGGGAGAAATGGCGGATCGATCCACCACCAAAACGCATAAAATTCATAGAGCGCATCGACTACGGGAAATAATCGCGCCGCATCCATGGGCGGCCCCGCCGCGACGATTGTGGTGAGATAGTCCCCCCAGCGGGCCAACGTCATGGCGCTCCAATCGGTGTGGGTGTAGTAGATCCAGGTCGCCGCCTCCGCGAGAATGCGGCCCGTGCGGCGCACGCGCCGCAGGGGGCGTCCTTGGCTCACCGCAAATTCGAGGAAATCCTGCACCCGGTCAGCCCGCTGGTGCTCGGGGGTCCACACCATGACCCCCGGGAATTGCCGGAGAGGTTGGACGCGGTAGCACGTCATTTGTTTGACGGTTCTCATTCTCATTGCGCTCCTTTTCTGGGTGATTACAACGCCCCCGCCCATTGCAATTCGGCCTGCGCTGTAGCGACGACCTCGTCATCAATCACGGGGTGTTGTCCACTGTACGCCGCCAGCAAGCAGGCGGTGGCCCACGTGTTAATGCGGCGGGGGAGGCCCTGGGACCATTCCACCCCGGCTTGCAAGGCACTGTCGGTAAAGACGGGGCGGTCAATCGCCACCTGATGTAGATGATGGGTCACATACACGATGGTCTCCTCCGCGGTTAACGCGCGCACATGATAGGCGACCGTAATCCGCTGGCGCAGCGCTTCCAAGGGGCGGAGAGACAGCTTGCGCCGGAGTTCGGTATGTCCGGCCAAGATCAGGACGAGCGGCGCGGTACTGTCCATGGAGAAATTCAGCAACTGGCGCAAGGACTGCAGTAAATGCGGGGAACAGAGATGCGCCTCATCCAAAAGTAAGAGGGGCAAGCGATTTTGCTGGGTCGCTAAGGCCCAGAGCGTTTGCCGCACCGTCCGTTCGGTCTCGAGCGCCTGCCCACTGGGCAGCAAACCCAATTCATACGCGACCGCCCGGTACATCACGCGGGGAGTCCAGTCTTCTTGTACCGGAAGATAGAGCGGGAGAAACTGACTGGGCGGTAGCGCGGCGACGGTCGCGCGCAATGCCGTCGTCTTCCCGGCGCCCGACTCGCCGGTCACGGCAAGCACGCCCCGATCCCGAATCACGGCGTGCAGCCGGGCCTGGCATTCCGCTAAGGGCGGCGAGAGATAGAGCGTCTCCGCCGATAAATTGCGGCCAAACGGGGCCTGCTGCGCGCCAAAATATTCCCACCACATCATGAGGATGACGGCTCCTTTCCTGCCGGAGACAGCTGATGATACGCAATCCCGTGTGCCCGGCGCTGCGCTTGTTGGGCGGCTAAGACTTCCAAATAACTGATACCGGGTCCCGCCGTGGAGGCCGCGGGGGGCACAGGTCGGTCCGGGTGGCCCGGATCGTGCTGGTCCGCGCGGACGGCAGGGCCATAATACGTGTCTTCAAACCACACTTCCACTGTGTCCGCCGTGTCCTGGGTAAAGCGCAACTGCACTTTGACTTGCCACAGGCCTTCCGGGACGATCCACCGCTGTCCCCGCCAGTGCACTTGCCCCGTTTTGTCCACGACCCGTTCGACTTGCTGGCGCAAGGCCGCGCGCAGGGCTTCCCAGGAGAGGGCCCGATGGACTCCGCCCGTTCCCCACCGCTGCAACGGGGTTTCCCCTGTCTCCCCGTGCACGCGCCGGTGATAGTGTTCGTCACACCAGGCACTAAACCACGTGTTCAATTGCCCGAGGGACTCGGCGGGTTGCACCCGCAATTCGGGTAAGAATGAGGATTGGATATGTCCCCAAATCCGCTCTTGTTTTCCTTTCCCGGAGGGCGTGTACGGCGGCGTATGGGTTAAGCGGACGGCGAGCCGGGCGAGCACGATTTCTAATCGGTGGCTGACATAAATGCCGCCGTTGTCGGTGTAGAGTTTTTCGGGGACGCCCCAGCGTTGCCACGCTTCCGCCAACAGTTGTTCTAAGGTCTCGCTGTCGGCATGCCAGACAAAGCGCCCCGCCACAATGCGCCGGGAATAATCGTCCAGCAGCATGAGGCAATAGGTCGCGCGTGTGCGGTCGGGATCGTCGGCCGTCGGATCGGGCAGGTAGGGTCCGTTCATCACGTCCGTTTGCCAGAGCGCCCCGGGAGCCGGAGCCTCCCACCGGCGGTATCGCTTGGGAGCCGCGGCATGGAGCCGACGCCGCGTAATGCCCGCGCGGTGCCAGTGGCGGTAGAGCGTGCTCGGACTGATGCGGGCGACCGCCGCGGGGTCCCCCGCAACCGAGGCACACCAAGCCGTCAATAACGCCAGCACCTGCGTGGCACTGCGTTCCGGCACTTCCTGTTTGAAGGCGACGGCTTGCGCCCACAAATCGGGAGGAATAGCGCGCCGGGATCCCCAATCCGCCCGGCGTGCCGGGCGTAATGCGTCGAAGCCGCCCTCCCGGTAACGCTGACAATAATGACGAATAACCCGCGTCGAGGGCACCCACGGGTGCCCAAAGGGATTGGTCGGGGGATGATCGTGCAGATATTGCCAAAAATCCCGGCGATCCGCCGCCGAGGCCGCCGGATCTAAGAGGGGGCTAATCAGGCGATAGCGGAACAACGCCCAGGCCTCCCGTTCCTCATCCGTCAAGAGCCTTCACACTCCTTTCTTGGGGCTCTCTTGAGCGTATCGGATTTATCCGCACTGTATCAGGGGCAATGTGGGTGGCGCTCGCCCCCCTGGCTGGCGTAATCGCTGCCCGAGGTGACAGTGCGCGGAAATGGGGGCCGCCGGCATGCACTCCGGCGCCACGGTGCGCCAAAATACCCATCCACTGGGAGGAGGCGCGAGACCCCAGAGCAGGGCGAGGGCCTGCCACGCGACTTGGAGCCACGCCCAGCTCGCGCTCCGCGCCGTGGCCGGAGGCTGCCAGGTTTGGGTATCCACCAACGGGGCGGCGGTCGAGACCGCGGCCTCCTGTTCCACTTGATAGGGCCACTCCGGCAGCACCGCCCGCCATCGATGCCACAGCGCTTGCACCCGCTCCACGGAGACCTGATGCGCCGCGGCCACGGTCTCCAAAGATTCCCCGCGGATTTCAATGGCCGTCAACATACTTTCCATCATTTCCACCGTCAAGGATTCATTGGGTAGGAGCCACGGCGGAAAAACGGTTTCCACCGTATGACAGCGACGGCAACGCACATGGCGCAAGATCAAGACGATGCTTTGCCCGGGGGCACATTCCACCCAGCGGCCGTGGCCGAGATTCAACGTGCGACGCCGCTGGCACCGATCACACGGCCGCCAGACCGTCTCCAATGTGTCGGCTAAATACTGCGCATAGAGCGGCAACACACGCTCGGCCGATGGTATAATCATCATGCGTGGAGTATCCATACGCTACAGAAAACAGGCGGGGTCTGGTCAAGACGTTTACGCCTGTTTTCTTATCATCTCCTTCCGTGGTCACCGTCTTTGCTTACTACCACAGCACAACGGCGCGCGAAAGACAAGCGAGGCGGTCGAATTCCCCGAAAAAAAATTTGCCGCCCCGGGGCGGCACGACAACATGAGAAAAGAAGGGCCTCTAACGGCTCAATAACGTGGGAATCGACACCCTTGGAGGGCTCCATGCCAACCGATAAGATGACCATGTCCATCAACACTTCCATAGGCCGCCCCATCGTGGTATCTTCGCCTTTAATGAGCAGCTTATCTCCCTTACGAATGACTTCGGTCACAATGCCACGGACATAATTCACTTTGTATTCTTCCTGCGCCTTCCAATAGATTTGGTCCTCCCAAAATCCGTACATCCGCATATCGATGTAGAAAATGAAAACCTTAGCGTTCGGCAACATGCGCTTAATTTCGATGGACTGTTTGGAGGCAATGCCACAACAGACCTTAGAACAATACTGGTTGCCAATTTGACGATCGCGCGATCCAACACATTGAATGAAGGCGACTCGTTCAGGCGCCTCCCCATTTGATGGCCGAACGATGGCACCACTCTTAAACATCCGCTCCGCATCGACCAAGGTAATCACATCGTCATATTCGTAATAACCGTACATCTGCGTTTCACGGCCGGGATCAAAGTGCTGAAAGCCCGTGGCAACAATGATGGACCCTACTTCCACCACGGTTTGTGTCGAATCCTCACTTTCTAAAGTGACATGAAACGCTCCAACTTCTCCTTCGCTTTTGACAACCCGTGTATTGAGGCGCAAATCAATTGCAGGATTTTGATGAATGCCCCGTACAATATGGCCCATGGCTTCTTCCGTTTCTTGCAAGTCCGGCGTTAATGTCGCGTAGGAGGAATACGGCGTACCGCCTATCTCCCCTTTGGCCTCCACCAAAATGGCTCTTTTACCCAGGTCGGCCACGGCCCGCGCCGCCTCCATACCCCCAGGGCCCGCCCCGACAATTAATACTGTTTCCGTGTTCCCCATTCCGTCGCCCTCCCGCTCGTAGTCTCAACCGCTTTTAGAGCACATGTTCCCATGTCACATAATCCAGTTCACCGGTCTTAATTTTGCTAACATCGTCTTCAAACTCAGCCCATGCGCGGTCCACATCGATCCCCATTTTCCTCAGCAAGGGTCGATAATCCACTGAATGCCAGTGGAGTTGACAAACCCGAAAGGGATGTGCCCCCAGCGCCAACGCAGCAAATTGCGATTCTGACATAACCGGCACGCCAACCTGCCGGTCATGGGCTTTCGCCGCAAATTGACTTTTATCCAACGACGTGACGCAACCTGTGTCGTGCGTCAAGACCACATCAGGGTTAGCCTCTTGCTTCATCACCTCAATTTTTCGCAATGTAGCAAAGCTTCGAGTAAAATCTCGTTGAACAAGAATGTGCCGAAATCCAAAGCCACAGCAATCATACCAAGTCGAATAGTCCGCAACTTGTGCCCCTAAAGTCTGCACCACTCCCGTGACGGCGGCGGTGCGTTGCCCGCCATAAATTTCGGGATCATAAATAGCATCGCCGCTTTGCAATTTGTAATAATGGCAAGCGGGGTGCACCGTTGCGGTAATTGGGGATAAATCATACTGAACCCGTGCGGCCAATTCATCACGCACTGCATACATCCATTCACTGTAATGGACAATTTCTTCGGGCATCACAAATGGACGTCCTAATTTCTCAATGATGGCACGGACCTGACGGCGTAGCTTGGCGTCGTGCACCAATTCATGACGCACTTCTTTGTAATGGCCAAAACTCGTGCCACAATGGATAAGAGGATAGTAGCCAGTCTCATAAGCGGCAGAAAAGTTCCGCATGGCAACGGCGGCCTGAGCTGCCTGATTCGATGTTGCGGAGGCATAATAGTTCCATGCAGTACAAGATGTTTGGTCCCTGGGGTCAAAGTAATCATAGCCCAATATGCGGTTGAGCCAGAAAATCGATGTGGAGTAGCCGGGAATGTGTCCGCATTGACCACAGCTTTTATGGTGCCACGTGTGTTCTAACGGAATCTTTTTCATTCTCCCAAACTTCGTCGGTGCTAGGTAATATGGCTCCGGGACAGGTTGAACAATCCACTCCCCTTCGCGACCTAATTCCCATATGGCTTCACGCAAGTCCTCGTCGCGTACGGTCTCAGGGTCTCTCTCAAAGACTTTGGACGTCTCAACCTTGGTACCAGTGATCGGCAAATTCAACGGTTCCATGTGTTCCCTCCTCTTTTAGACCTCCAACGGCCCCCTAGTCAACCTGCAATCCGCTCTCTTCCAGCGCATCATCCATAATTTCCTCCATAATGTCGTGCAGCCCTTCATCAACTAGGCTAATCATGTCCAAAGTCCCCGTCATTTTCCAAATCGCGTATAACTCGTGCATGGTTCGTTCTTCCACCTGCCACGAGAGCCCAGTCGTATGCAGCGTTTCCGGCGGCAACGCCCGGCGCCACACGTCCAAATTTTCCGAAACTTTTTTCACTTGGGGTCCCCAATCAGGAAACGCATCCTCTTGCAACATGTCTGGCGACACCTGAGTACCTGTCGTCATGATCTTGTAGATAATTCGGGTGTATCCCGCGAGCGCTTCTTTCATGGAACGCAGCCCATTATTTACGGCAACTTCGCGCATGACCGTGATCAGACCACCAGGGCTGTTTTGGCGCGGACATCGATTGCAAGAAAAGCATTGCGAACAATTCCAAATATCGTCATTAAGCTGTTCGTAAAACAATTCCACATCTTCGCGCGCCAACGTTTGAGTAATCTTGCGTGGGGAAAAGTCATAAAAACGCGCCGAAGGGCAAGCAGCAACACAAATTCCGCATTCGTAGCACCCGTATAAGTAAGTCTCAAACCGGGGATCCGCCTTAACCTCGTCGAATAGTCTCTGTTTTTCCTCTAGCGCGACTTCTTTATATAGATTTGACGGCATTAACCCACCTCCTTCGCAGCACTCAAACGAAGAGACTGATTTTGGCGTCGCGAGCAAAATCTAGAAAGGTTGCCGCTCCCACCACATCCTCTACTTCAGGCACTAAATCCTCGCGCTTCACACCTAAAACATCCATAGACATTTGACACGCCACCAAATGGACCCCCAATTCTGCCGATTCTGTAAGAAACTCCCGAATAGACATGACATTGGAGCTAGCAAATTGGCTTCGCATCATAGACGACACCACCTTAGTACCAAAGGGGACAACTCCAGCTACACGGGCCATTGCCGGCATGCCAGGATTTCCTGCAATAGACACCGTCAAATTGTCAATTTTCTCTTTATTGATAACATCGAGACCCCAAAACGTAAAAAACAACATGCACTCCATATCCAAGGCCGCCGCTGCCGTTGCCAAAATAAACGGCGGATAAGCCATATCCAAGCTGCCTTTTGACACAATAATCGCCAACCGATCTTGCGCCATAATCTCCCCCCTCTTTTAACCACGCCTATTTGACTAGTACTTTAGTCTAGTTTCATGATATATTGTTTAAGTGAAAAATACAACCAACTTTATATTTTGTGAATACAATAACTTTGTTGATATACTTCAGACGATTGAAGGTACACTGTAGTTCTTTTTGACTCACACTATATTACGGGGAGGCTTAACTCACGATGACAACAACGTACACCACCGCACTATCCTTTTTAGATCAGTGGTATCCGGGGATGGGCAAGACATTAATAGAGGTCAACGCAGCCTTGCGCAACATCAATCGAGGAAAAATGGACTTTCTTCCTTATACTCAGCCCACCGAAAACTTTATCTGGTACATGGAAGCTGTCCTCACCCCACAAGGCGAGAACAACCCCCCCGCCATTGGCCATTGGCAACTGCGTTTGCGGGCGACTGATGACACATTCGATATCGTCCTTCAAGGTAAGAGTCAAGAGGGAAATGAACGGGGATTAATCATATTTCGCGCCCCTTCCCCAGAACGCGAAGCCGCGCTCACCTCCAACCAGAAGGCGAGCGCGGAAAACGTCTTATAATGAGGGCCTACGGGGCTACGAAGGATACCTCTTGGCCCGAAGCCGTCGTGAAAGCTACGGCTTGGGCATAGCGGTTCATCAGCAAGGCCGATGGTGGTATCTCGGGATCTTGAGCGTCTACCAATTGGTCGAACCAGCGACCACCCCGAAACCACAGCGCAATATCTTGTGGCGTAGAATCGCCGACCGACAGCGCACTAGCCACCGGGAATTTCCCTATCAACTGGGAAATTCCCTTTTGTGGCAAAACGTGTAGCGCTTGTCCATCCACCGTCCATGTGGTCCATCTCTTTGTCAGCCATGTGGAGGACGTAGCGCTAGAGGGAAATACGTAGTCACTATACCACTGGGCATTCACATGCCACGCCAGGGGTTGCGTACTCTGTTGGCGAGACGCTAGCAATCCCCATGCACTCTGCTCCCAATTCGTAGCCCGCGTCACAACAGCCGATCGTTGAGCTAGAGCAACAGCAGCGGAAATCGGCAGATAAGTGCGGCACGTCGCCGCAGGGCTGACAGGTCCTTGCCCCGCAGCATTGACGGGAACAACCCAATAGGTATATGACGTATTGGGTTTCACGGAAGCATCAACAAAACTGATGGAAACGGCAACATGGCTCACTTGGCCCACCTCTATCGCTTGCGGATAGCTTTGTGAACCTTGAGCCCGGTACACAACATAAGCCGCAGCGCCTTTTACAGCCGGCCACTTCACGGTCACATGTCGCGCTCCCCACGTCAAGCTGAGACGAGACGGGGCCTTCTCCGGAGGTTCTTGGGGTATGGACGCTTGCTGATGGGCGAGAGCTTTTTGCGCCGCATCTAATTGGCTTAGCACTGGACGAACCTGACCCACATCCGCCATCCATCCAGCTAAATATGAGACAGGAACCATCATTGCAACCCCTAAAATTGCGAGCACCCGCCAAAATCGCCGTCTCTTGCCAGAATTGTCCATTATGATTCCCCCTACCTTTGCCAAGCGTAGACAAATACTATCAAATGGAATCAGTATACTACACGGCATCCTGTCATAAAGGCTCAATACTTCGACCGCAAAAGAAAACAACAGGACGTCCATAACCGCGAATAACACTCGGCAGAGTATCCAGAAAGCTTTGATTCTCATGCATAAATGAGATAAAATTTACGGAACCAGCATAAATTGTTATGGCTTGGCCTGAGCTGGCCATTCGCAAGCAACCTTGAGGAAGTGATGAGTGTACTGATGACAAACCGTATCCAACTATATGACACCACCCTCCGCGACGGGACCCAAAGACGCGGCATCAGCCTTTCGGTCGAGGACAAATTGCAAATTGCCCAGCTGCTTGATGAATTTGGGTTCGACTATGTCGAAGGCGGGTGGCCCGCTTCCAATCCCAAAGACACAATGTTTTTCCAATTGGCCAAAACCCGACTCACCCATGCCAAGCTTACGGCCTTTGGCAGTACCCGAAGGCGCGGTGTGTTTGTGGAAGACGACGCAAATCTCCGTGCCATTCTTGATGCACAGTGTCCTGTCGCGACATTATTCGGAAAATCATCGGTTTTCCAAGCCACACAAATTCTCGGACTGTCTCTCCAAGATAATCTGGAAATGGTTGAGGAATCGATTCAATTCCTACGCCAACATGATTTAGAAGTCATCTTTGACGCCGAACATTTTTTTGATGGCTGCAAATCCGATGTCGATTACGCGCTGCAGGTGTTGCGAGCAGCTGAAGCTGGTGGCGCGCAGTGGATTGTCTTATGCGATACCAACGGCGGGTCGCTTCCTCATGAAATCACTGAATATGTGGAACTTGCACGCCGTGCAGTCTCCGTGCCCCTTGGCATTCATGCGCATAATGACAGCGGATTAGCCGTGGCCAACTCACTGGCCGCCGTGATCGGAGGGGCCACTATGGTCCAAGGAACGATTAATGGTTATGGTGAGCGTTGCGGCAATGCTAACTTATGCACTATTTGGCCCAATCTTGTGTATAAAATGAATAGACAAGCAGGCCGCGAACTAATGCTGAAGGAATTGACACGTCTTTCCCGCACCGTGGCTGAAATTGCCAATCTAATGCCTGATGACTCCGCACCGTTTGTTGGCGACAATGCTTTTACGCACAAAGCCGGTGTGCACGTGGGAGCCGTCCGCAAATTTCCGGAAGCCTACGAACAT
Organism: Sulfobacillus thermotolerans; assembly: GCA_002951815.1. GTDB lineage: Bacteria > Bacillota > Sulfobacillia > Sulfobacillales > Sulfobacillaceae > Sulfobacillus > Sulfobacillus thermotolerans. The sequence goes on along the minus strand of CP019454.1, from coordinate 1,218,127 downwards.
GTTCATCCAGAATCCGTCGGACAGAGCCGGCGCATCCTCGTGTCCGAACTGGCCGGCAAATCGAATCTGCTTTATAACTTTCACAACCTTGATGCTTCTTCGGAAACCGTTACAGAATTGGTACAAACGGTGAAAAAGCTGGAAGCACGAGGTTATCAATACGAAGACGCGCCATCATCCATGAAATTACTCGTTGAACGTTCACTAGGAAACGTCCCTTCCTATTTTGAAGTGGATCGGTTTCATGCGTCCGTCACAAAGGACCAGCGTATGATTTCTGAAGCCACCGTGCGCATTATTATTGGTAACGAACATTTCGTCGAAGTCGGAGAAGGCGACGGTCCCGTGAACTCTCTAGACGTGGCCTTACGCAAGGCTCTTAGCCAGATCTATCCCATTATCGAAGGGTTGCGGCTAAAAGACTATAAAGTGCGTGTATTGGATGGACGCGATGGCACGGGTGCATTGGTCCGTGTATGGATTCGTTCAGAGTTCCGCGACGAAACCATTCAAACTGTTGGGGTTTCGCGCAACATCCTCGAAGCCTCATGGCAAGCTTTGCTAGATTCGGTAGACTATGCCCTTTGGGTTTCTCATACCGTTCCCGCTCACCTAGGTAAGCAAAGCCAGCCCTTGTAGAATCAGGTCATAAAGGAGTGTAAACCTTTGCCAGCCATTGTCGAATTGCAACATGTCCATTTGTCTCGCAATAATGAACCGCTCTTGCACGATATTTCTTGGCGCATTGAGCCGGGACAAAATTGGGCATTAATGGGAGCCAATGGCTCAGGAAAGAGTACCTTACTCAATATCATTACGGGCTACTTATGGCCGTCATCAGGCGATGTCCGCGTCATGGGACATGCATTTGGACAGGTGGACTTGCGCGAACTACGTAAGTCCATTGGATGGGTTAGCATATCCCTAGGCGATTGGTTTTATAGCCATCATGGAGATAACACGGTCCTCCAAGTCACCGTAACAGGTGAAGATGCCTCTATTGGAGCCCCATTCAAAGGAATGCGTCCCGAGCAACGAGACAAAGCGCTGGAAGCGTTAAAAGCCGTGCATATGGTAGATAAAGCGGACCGTCCCTTTCGCGTTCTGTCCCAAGGCGAACGCCAACGCGTCTTAGTCGCTCGTGCGTACATGGCAAATTTTCAACTGTTGATCCTTGACGAACCATGTACAGGACTCGATATTCCTTCCCGCGAAGTGTTGCTCCAAGGGGTTGCGCAATTGACGCAACGCGCGCAATCCTCTGTCATCTACGTCACGCACCATGTCGAAGAACTCGTCGCAGGTTTCACCCATGGCTTGCTTCTCGACAAAGGGCGAATTTTAAAATCCGGCACCCTATCGACGGTTGTGACAAACGATGCGCTTTCTACTGCCTTTCAGGTGCCAATTGAAGTACAATGGGATCATGGACGGCCATGGGCAAGAGTTGTGGGAGAAACGCGGGTTGGATAATGTTGTCGACAATGTGGTCATTAACTAGAAGCCGTTCTGACATCATCAACAAAGGGGCATTTATATGGCGAGTGTAGTTCTACAGCATGTGACGAAACGCTATGGCAACGTGGAAGCGGTCCACGATGTCAATCTCGATATTCGTGACCAAGAGTTTTTAGTATTTTTAGGTCCATCCGGCTGTGGCAAAACGACAACATTGCGCATGGTCGCCGGGCTAGAAGAATTGTCTGGTGGTGACATTTTCATTGGCGACGAAAATGTCAGCCAAAAACCGCCTAAAGACCGCGATATTGCTATGGTCTTTCAAAACTACGCACTTTATCCCCACATGACCGTGTATGAAAACATGGCTTTTGGCTTAAAGTTGCGTAAAACGCCAAAGAGCGAAATCGACCGGCGGGTGAAGGAAGCGGCGGAAATTTTAGGTTTGGGCCAACTGCTCTCACGTAAACCGAAGGAACTTTCTGGTGGCCAACGCCAGCGCGTTGCTCTTGGACGAGCAATTGTTCGAGAACCCAAGGCCTTTTTGATGGATGAACCGCTCTCAAACCTAGATGCCAAATTACGTACGCAAACGCGTGTTGAACTAAAAAATCTTCACCGCCGTCTGGGCGCCACGATTATCTACGTGACCCACGATCAAACGGAGGCCATGACGATGGGCACGCGCATTGTTGTTATGCGCGATGGAGTCGTTCAGCAAGTAGACACACCCGATGGGATATACAACAATCCTGCCAATCAATTTGTCGCCACCTTCGTCGGAACCCCAGCGATGAACCTTGTTAAGGGGGCCGTCATATCCCAGGGCGATACGGCCTCATTACAAATCGGTTCTCAGACCATCGAGTTGCCTGGGCGCATTCGCCAAACCCTGTCACGCCTTAACTCCAATGCATTAACGCTAGGGGTGCGTCCCGAGGACATTTTCTTAGGCGAAGGTCGCGCCGATGAACCTGCTCTCAATGCAACGGTGCAAGTCATTGAACCCATGGGCCACGAGCATATCGTCTATCTAGCGGTAGAAGGTCAACCCATCGTTGCCCGAACAGACAATGCATGGCAAGGCCGTGTCGGAGATGTTGTCCGCATGAAATTAAATCCCCAACGACTCCATGCCTTTGATCCACAGACTGAAGCGTCCCTTCTTTATTCATGAGAATGGATTTCGGCATAAAAGCCGCCCTTTTAGGCGGCTTTTATGCGTCATGAGCATATCCTAGCCCCATGCGCATTCCAACAGTCAACACAGCCATTCCCACAAGGGACCAAACCGTCGCATGAACCAGATGCGGTAAAGAGTGGCTGTGCACGAGCCAGATGACCCACACAACAAATCCCACACTTGATGCCATCCATAGAAGCCACCAACTTCGTGCGACAGCTTCCGCCAAAAAAATCAAGACCATCCCTAGCGCCAACATGCCTACCCCATAAAAAACGAGCCACGTTGTGATGGGGTGAAATGAACTCCCCAAGGCCCACCCCACTAATTGCTGCGGAATCAACCCAAACACACCTTCAATGGTCATACCAAGGCCCAGATACACTCCTAGCGTATATTTTAACCAACGACGGCTTTCCTCCGGATGTTCCAACATCGCCGTCATCATGACCAAAGCCAAACTTGCTGCGGCATAGGGTATAGATTGCCCTATCGTCGCCAACCCGTTATAAAACCCCGCCATCTTTTGTGTTAATTGCGCCTTAGCCACAACCCCATCTGTCAGCCCGGTTAGAGTTTGCAAGACTCCCACAGCTCCTGATAAAGCAACGGAGCGTTTGGTCGATGGACCGCTAGGCAAAATCGCACGGACAATCCACGAGCTAAGACCCCAGAGCATCCCCACCGATACCGCTTGAAATGCTCCTAACAAGAGGACTGGATGGCGCGTATAACTGGCTAACCAGACGTCTATCACACTGAGAGCCGAACCCATCACTGTTAATACTCCAAGCCAACGATACCGGCGAGCTCGCGCGACATATCCTAAATTGGCCGCATAATCCACCATGGGCCATGCCGATAACCCGAAGACGATAAAAAAGATGGAAGGCATCTTCAATGCCCGGCCTAAAGGTCCGGAAAAAGCAACAAGGCTCCCCCACAAGGCGAGCCCCGTAATTCCATAAACAAGACGCCAACGTCTCCACTGCGGACCTGAGGGTTTCCCTGCGCGAATGGCCATCAGCGTGACTACCGAAGCCGGTAATGTGACGATGGCCACAACGTTATTTAGGGTCGTGACCACCCCATACAAGCTCGGCCCCAAGCGGTGCCCCAGCAGCACCGCATAGAGCCAATTAAAAATCCCCGATCCCAGGGTGGCTACACCGTAAATAGCGTTGTCAAGCCAAAATTTCTTCAATTGGCTTATCACGGGATAAAAGCCTCCACTATGGTCTCTACCATCCCTCACTCCCGCCAAAACCTATTTTGACGCCTCTTATTGGGATACCGTCCAATATTGCGCATATAGAAAATCCGTCACCGGATTAAATGTGCTTACTGTGCCATGGACATTTTTGGCATGCACATTTAATCCTACTTCCCGCGCATAACCCTGTGGGAACCACGGCATCCATAGCACCGGTAGGTCTTTGGCAGCCCACTGTTCGTAAGCATCCATGCGCGACTGAATTTGTGTCGGCGTGCCTGGTTCATAGGTAGCTTGGATCAACGCGTTCATCGTGCGACTGTCGTAACTGCCACTATTTTCTCCTGCCCCGGAGGCAAAAAGATTGCCGCCCGTTGGATAATAATCTAACTGATACGTCCATCCTGCTCCCCAATAGGCCATCGCCCAGCGGCCGGCAGACGCCGGGACGGCTTCTCCCAGTAATTCATCGAGCGGCAAACTTTGCAGGCTGACCTGAATGCCCTCTTTAGCCCAGTCTGTTTTCAGCAACTGAGCCATGTTGGCAACCGTTTGGCTCCCTGATACATAAATAAAAGGAAAGGCTAACTTCTGGCCATTTTTAGTCATGACGCCGTTCACCAAGCTCCACCCATGCTCTTCCAGCAACTTTTCACCCGCCACAGGATTATAGGGATAAAGCGGTGTATTCAGTGCCGGATCATAAAAAGCCGTATGCGGTACAGCAGGAACGGGACCATCGGTCGCCACCCCTAAACCATGATAGAGAGAGTCAATAATGCCTTTTTGATCAATGCCCATTTCCAAGGCCTGACGAACATATCGGTGTTGAAAAACACGCCCGATTCCCCCTGGCGCTTTAGGATTCATATTTAGGAGCAAGTAATTCATCCCAAACAAATAACTCGTACTAAAATCATCGATGCTAGCCAATTCCTTTTTGGTATTCCATAACGACGGCGGCAGATAACCGACATCGACCGTTCCCGTTTTGAGCCCCGTAAATTCACTGCTAGCCGATGATTCATAGGCAAATTCTAATTTGCCTATCGTTGCCTTATGGCCTCCATAAGATGGATTCGGGACAAAGGCCCAATAATCATTGGGCTGCCAACTTTGGAATTTAAACGGGCCATCCACGACGTCATATGCCGGATTAGTAGGAGAATTGCTGACCTTGAGAATATACTTAAGTTCTTGCGTCATGCTGCCTGGATACTTGTCCCATACGGATTTCGGCACGGGAGTAATTTGGCTCAAACCGTTATGTATAAACCACTGGGGGTTCGCAGGTTTGTTCAGCGTGATTACCACCGTGTGAGTTCCAACGGCCTTTACGGTCTTCCAGTCTGAAGGCACACCGCCACTGCCTGAAGCGCCATAGACCCATGGAGCTCCATTTGCCGCCGCTGCTTTAATGAGATCCCATGTAAAAACCACATCCTGGGCTGTTACGGGCTGGCCATTAGACCATTTATATCGCGTGCCTAACGTTATCGTATATTGCGTGCCTTCTGGATTATAACGAATCCTTTGAGCCAACGAAGTCGCATAGTCTACTTCATTGGTTTTATTCAAATTAATCAGCGGTTTATACATCAAGTACTGAACTTGCGCGTTAATTTCCGTATATGAAGTGGAACTGATGACCGGAAAAAACCAGTTCGGCGAAGATTGTGGGGTCATGGCGACAACCACCGTTGCCGCCGATTTGTGCGCGGATGCGGATGTCGCCGCTCCACATCCTGAAAGTCCAATGGCTACAAGTCCCATTGCCGAAGCACCGATAACCCAAGGTTTCATAAATTCCTCCTTAAACAACGACATCAACTAACGCCCGCCTGAAATCGTTTCCGTTCCCGTCACCACATCGCCCAACGCTCCGTGATGACGATCCAAAAGTGCTCGCGCCGCCGATGGGTCGATGCCTAAGAGCCCCACAGCAATAGCCGTTTTGACTTCTTCATCACAGAGCGCCAATAGACGCGAAGCTTCATTATAATCCACGGTCAGAGCCAGCATGACAATCCGTCGCGAGCGGTCAATCAATTTATAATTCGTGGCCTTCAAGTCCACCATCAAATTGCGAAAAGTCTTACCCAACCGCACCATGGCACCCGTTGTCAGCATGTTCAGCACTAGTTTGGTCGCCGTGCCGGCTTTCAACCGAGTCGAGCCCATGATGACCTCAGGGCCCGTGGGAACCGCAATGACAATATCAGATAAATGCTTTACTTCGGGTTCATCGTTGGCACTGACGGAAATCGTGCACGCCCCGCGCAAGCGCCCCTCTTTGAGCGCGCCAATCACGAACGGCGTGCGTCCAGAAGCCGACAGGCCCACCACCACATCACGGCTTTGTACCCCAGCCAACCGAATTTGTTGTTGCCCTGACTCCATGCTGTCTTCCGCGCCTTCCACCGCGTGCACTAAAGCATCCGGGCCACCCGCCATGATTGCCTGCACCATCGATGGATCCGTATTAAAAGTCGGGGGGCATTCGGCGGCATCCAACACTCCCAATCGACCGCTGGTGCCAGCCCCCACATAAAACATTCGGCCCCCTTGACTCAACCGCTCACTAATGGCATCGACCGCCGCAGCGATTTCACTGAGATGTTCTTTCACCAACAGCGGCACCGTTTGGTCTCCAGCATTCATCACTTTGAGCATTTCCAACGTCGTTAAGGTTTCTAACGGAGGAATTGTCCGGTCCCACATTTCTGTTTGTAGTCGTTCGATTGTCTTATCCGGCTCCATAAAATACCTCCACCTAGCTATTTAGAAAACGCATCATGAGCGTGGAGGTATGGGCCCCAAGTTTTCCAGTCCCCCACCGCAATAAATCCGTCATTGTGTAAATCTACCTTATTATATGTGAGTGGTTCTCCGTGCAAGTCTACAACCTTTCCACCGGCTTCCTCAATCAAGAGCTGTCCCGCCGCACTATCCCATTCCATATTGGGCATCAGCCGCGGATATATGTCCGCTTCTCCTTCCGCTACGCGGCAGAATTTTAGAGCACTGCCCATTAGAGATAAAGAATGCTCGGCCAAGCCCACAGAATTCAACCACTCCACCTCACTCTGCCGGTGTGAACGGCTAATAATCGCACGGCACGGCTGTGTCAACGGCCGGGAGTTAATGGCTTGGACGTGGTTCTGCGCTATTCGGTAAGCCCCTTTTCCTGCCACAGCCTTATAGGTCACACGAGCTTCGGGCCAATCGATAATAGCTACCACCGGGTGATTATCTGCGATGAGCGCAACGTTGATGGTAAATTCTCCGTTACCACGTACAAATTCCTTTGTCCCATCCAACGGATCGATAAGCCAAAGCATTTTCCAACGATTGCGCACTTCATAGGGCTTGGCCGTGGTCTCTTCAGATATAATAGGAATATGCGGGTAGTCGTGTTGCAACATATGCACCAACACTTCTTGAGACGCAACATCGGCCGCAGTGACGGGCGACTGGTCAGATTTATAGTTGACAGCGAAAGGTTGAGTCATGACCTCTAAAATCTTTTCACGGGCCGCCCAGACAGCATGTAGTGCTCTGTCGGCCATGCTTTCAAAAATCTCCATCCTGTCACCCCGTCGTAATGGGCTCGTCTGCACACGGTCTCTTGCAAGACAATTCGCCATATATTCTCTCGCACCCTTATTATAAAGGGAGAATGCACGCAGGGCGAATCATGGAATAACATTTGGCGATTTCCTGTGGTTCTACGTAACCTGCGCCAATAGCCTTTTCCAGATACCAACGAGTTTCCATGAAGGAGAGACGCCTTTTGAGAGCTTTGACATCCCTGACGCAATTCCCGAACTCTCCGCATTATGCCCGCTTTAGTCAAGTCCTTCTCACTGACGATGACCAACGTGCCATTATTAGCGGTCAAGGGCATCTAGATTCTCCCGTGGAACAATGGGATGTGCGTATCAGTGCAACAGGTCGGGTGCATCTTTTGTGGAACAATGGTCTTGATGCCTACACATTGTTAAGCACGGATCTATTCGTGCCGACCGACTCCTTTGTGCCTTTAACCTTAATTCGCGACAAAGACCGCTGGCTATTAACCGGTAATACAGTGACCGTCGTAATTGACCCACAAGGGACAATCGAGGTCCAAGTGGGGCCAGCTCAATTCTTTTACACTCACTTTTATCGTCACAATCAGCATGTCCGTTGTGCTCTTAAAACCACGTTGCAGGAGCACCTTTATGCATTAGGCGAAAAGGTCGGCAGGCTCGACAAAAAAGGTAGATTGTGGACGCAGTGGACCACTGATGCCGTTCCTCATGAGGATCACACTGATCCTCTCTATCAAGCCATCCCCTTTGCACTTTTAGGTCAAGCCGGTCCCCAAGGATTTCGCGGCATTTTCTTAGCCAACAGTGCACGGACCTACTTCGATGCGACCATGGACGAATGGTTGTGGATAGGGGCCGATGATGGCCCTTTAAGTCTTTACGCCCTCCCGGGCCCACACCCCCAAGACGTCCTGCGTCATTACACGGAACTTACGGGCCGATTCCCTATGCCTCCCCAATATGCCTTAGGGTTTCAGCAAAGTCGCTATAGTTACATGGACGAACAAGAGGTGGTGGAAATTGCCCAAACCTTTCGAAAACGTTCCCTCCCCTTGGACCTTATCTATTTAGACATTGACTATATGGACGGATACCGTGTCTTCACTTTTAACCCCCACACATTTCCAGACCCGAAAAATCTCGCGCAAACATTGGCCGCCCAAGGCATTGGCTTGGTGTGCATCGTCGACCCCGGCGTCAAAGTCGACGCCAACTATTCTGTCTATTGTCAAGGTCATACCCAGCAATACTTCATGGAATACCTCAACGGGGAAGAATTTCACTCCGAGGTCTGGCCGGGCGTTTGTGCTTTTCCGGACTTTGCGCAAAGTCGTACCCGGCACTGGTGGGCCGGGTTACATCGTCCTCTCCAAGAGGCAGGAATTCAAGGGATTTGGAATGATATGAACGAACCTGCATGGTGGGGCTTGGGTCAGGCCGGCCCCGCATCACATCCCGACGAAGAAAGTGGCATTGTCCACCATACTGACCATGGTCAAATGATTCCTCATCATCTCGTCCATAATTTGTATGCTCTCCTCGAAGCTCATGCCACGTATGACGCCTTATCATCGTCTTCTTCGCGCCCATTTATTCTCAGTCGTTCCGGTTTTAGTGGCATTCAGCGCTATGCCGCCGTCTGGACGGGAGATAACTCGAGCCAGTGGGAACATTTAGCTATGGCGATCCCTATGTGTCTTAATCTTGGCTTATCGGGCATTCCTCTCGTTGGTGCTGACATTGGTGGTTTTTTAGATAATGCCAGTCCGGAGCTCTATGCACGGTGGATTCAAGCGGGGTCCTTCTTCCCTTTCGCCAGAGCTCATAGCGCCATCGACACGGCCCGGCATGAACCATGGTCTTTCGGTGAAGAGGTGCTCGACATTGCGCGGCGCTACCTGCAATATCGGTACCGCCTTTTGCCCTACTGGTACAGCCTACTCTATCAAGCCCATCAAGACGGAAGCCCTATGATGCGCCCGACCTTTTGGGTCGATGCGGCTCCCCCGTTTCTCACTGTCGATGACCAATTTTTGATTGGCAACGACCTTTTGGTAGCCCCCGTCATTGAAAAAGGAGCCAACAAAAAATCCGTACACATCCCTTCCGGACAATGGTATGACCCTTGGCACCACCAATGGATCACAGGTCCCCGGCACATCATCGTCGATGCACCGCTGGCTGTGCTGCCTGTCTTCCTCCGCGCAGGAGCCATTCTTCCCCTTGCAAACGTCGTTCAGTCAACAAGGGAATGGCCTCATCATAGTCCGTGGCCATCCGTGATTTGGATTGTCCCTGGCCATGGCTCTTTGGATTTCTATGGCGACGATGGACACTCATTGCAATATCAAACGGGCGCTTATTTCATAATACAAATCAGCGTCAGCGTGCAAGAGACCACGCTTGTGGTTCATTGGTCGCGCCTTTACGGTCAGGACGCACTGATCCCCGATGAGCCCGTCCTCTTTAAGATTGGTCCGCTGGTAAAGACCCAATCGCTGACGGCAACCGGAGACGGCACCCGGATTTCTGGCGCAGATAACGCACATTATATCTATGTGATGGCGTCATTGCGGAAGAAAGGTTCCGGCACCATCACCATTAAGCAAGATGCCTGACGACAAGATGTTCGGTTTTGTCAGAATACTTTATGCCTTTGCCAATCGACCCACAATCTGGCTATGATAAGGGGAGAAACGGCTAAGAACCGTTTACCTGAGAGGATGTGACCATATGACCGACGAAACCTATAAGCCAGGACTAGAAGGCATTATCGCAACCGAGACAGCGTTATCGTACTTGGATGTCGACCACGAACAAATTGTCATCCGGGGCTACGACTTAATCGAACTGGCCAACACGGTCGATTACATAAAAGTCGCCCACCTATTGATGGAAGGTCATCTGCCCACGAGTAGTGAATACGACGCCTTTGTGCGCACACTCAATGAACGCCAGACCGTTCCCGACCAAATTTTCTCCATCATGAAGTCCTTAGGACCCCAGCAGCACTTGATGGATTCCCTACGGACGGCATTATCCGCATTAGCCACATTTGATTCATCTCTAGGACGATTAGATGCGCAGAGCACTGCAGAACAGTCCTTAACATTGCTGGCTCGCATGCCTGTTATTGTGGCCAATAGCTACCACATCAAAAATCACGAAGCGATTGTACAACCGCGCGCCGACTTAGGCTATGCAGCCAACTTCCTCGCGATGATTACAGGCTCAGTTCCGACGCCGGATGAAGCACAAGCTTTTGACCAACTCCTTACGGTATATAGTGAGCACGAAATGCCTAATTCGACCTTTACGGCCATTGTCATTGCCTCCACCTTGTCAGATATGTATGGTGCCTTAGTTGGCGCGGTCGCCTCTCTGAAGGGCACATTACATGGAGGCGCCAATGAGGCCGTGATGCATATGTTGCTCGAAATGAAAACACCCGACCAAGTTGCACCCCAGCTTCTCGCTAAACTTGCCCGCAAGGAGCGAATCATGGGATTTGGACATAGAGTCTATATGAAGAAACCAGACCCGCGGGCCATGCTGATGAAAGAATCGTTAAAGCGCCTCGTAGCGATAAAGGGCCATCAAGATCTTTATGACATGTGTGTCATCGGTGAAGAGGTCATGCAGCGGGAAAAAGGTTTGTATCCCAATTTAGATTACTACGCGGCGCCCGTCTATTACTTGTTGGGTGTACCCATCGAGCTCTATACCCCGATTTTTTTCGCGGCGCGTACAGCGGGTCTCGTAGCCCACGTGCGCGAACAGTACGAACATAACCGCCTCTTCCGACCCCGCGTCCGTTATACGGGGCCGCGCGGTTTGCACCCTTAATGATTTTTCGGGTCCGGTTATCGAAAACCGGACCCCCGAAAGGACTTGGTTTTTGTGAATACAACCAGCACGACCCATACTCCGGTTGATGCGGTGCTATCAACGATTGCGGATTATGTTATCTCTCCTCCTTCATTCTCGGACGAAGCCTATACCATGGCACGTTGGGTTTTAATGGATGCTATTGGCTCAGGCATTTTAGCCCTCAACTATCCCGAATGCCGCAAGTTGTTAGGCCCCATAGTGCCTGGCGCCAACCTTCCTGGTGGTGCGCGCGTTCCCGGCCTTCCCTATGAGCTCGATCCGGTTCAAGGTGCTTTCAACATTGGCTGTATGAATCGGTGGTTAGACTACAATGATACGTGGCTCGCCGAAGAATGGGGCCATCCCTCCGACAATATCGGGGCCATCTTGGCCGTCGCTGACTGGAAGAGCCGACAAAATCTGCGTGAGGGACATCCTCCCCTCACCATGCATGAGGTTTTAACCGCCATTATTGAAGCGCATGAAATCCAAGGCGTGCTAGCATTGGAAAACAGCCTGAATCGTGTCGGCCTTGATCATGTCTTGTTCGTCAAAGTCGCCTCAACGGCTGTCAGCGCCCACCTGCTAGGGGCCACACGCTCTCAAACGATCAATGCGCTCTCGAATGCGTGGATTGATAATGGTAGTCTCCGGACCTATCGCCACGCCCCCAATACGGGATCACGCAAATCGTGGGCTGCGGGAGACGCTACCAGTCGGGCCGTTCGTCTGAGCCTCATGGCACTGGCTGATGAAATGGGTTATGCCACAGCACTGACGGCGCCCCAATGGGGTTTTCACGACGTGGTCATGCACGGCACGCCGATTCGCTTGAGCCGTCCTCTAGGGTCTTATGTCATTGAACATGTGCTCTTTAAAATTTCATATCCTGCGGAATTTCATGGTCAAACGGCCGTGGAAGCGGCCATTGCTTTGCATCCCAGCGTAGCCAACCGACTAGATGATATTGCCGAAATTATTATTGACACCCAAGAGTCGGCCATGCGCATTATTAATAAAACCGGCCCATTGGTCAATCCGGCCGACCGCGACCACTGCCTGCAATATATGACAGCAATCGGCCTCATTCATGGCCACCTGACTGCCGATCAGTATCTTGACGACGCCGCACAAGATCCCCGAATTGATGCTTTAAGGGACAAGATGATAGTGCGCGAAAATAAGCAGTTTTCCAAAGACTATCTGGATCCGGACAAGCGCTCCATTGCCAATGCTATTCAAATTCGTTTTCGCGACGGTTCCATGACGCCCAATGTGGTTGTGGAGTATCCGCTGGGGCATCAAAAACGTCGTCAAGAGGCCCAAGGCCCCCTTTGGGATAAATTTCATCACAATGTGTCCTCATGGTATGTGCCCGCCAAAGTCGAACGGTTAATGGCGTTAGCACAAAATACGCAATTAGCCTCCATGTCCGTTCCTGACTTTATGGCGGCTTGGACAGTGTAAAACAGAAGTGGGTCAAAGGAGGACGCCAGATGGCTTGGTTATTTCAAGAAGACGTTCCACAGTCTCAGCTATCCGCACAGTTTTTACACCGAATCAATAGCCCAGGGATTGTGAAAATCCCCGGAGCGCATGACGCAATGGCCGCTTTAGTCGCTCAATCCTGCGGCTTTGACGTGCTCTACCTCTCTGGTGGCGCCTATACAGCGTCCCGGGGCCTTCCCGATGTGGGCCTCATCAGCGCTCCCGAGGTGGCTCGGCGCGCTCAAGACCTCGTACGCGCTACCAACCTTCCCGTGCTAGTTGATATTGACACCGGCTACGGCGGAGTCTTGAATGCAGCACGCACGGCAAAAGAAATGGCCGAAATGCGAGTGGCGGCGGTGCAAATTGAAGACCAAGATCTACCGAAAAAATGCGGGCATCTCAATGGAAAAACCTTAGTCCCCGCCGATGAAATGGTCGCTAAAATCCGCGCCATTCGCGAAACCGTCCCATCGCTGGCCATCATTGCCCGCACCGATGCTTACGGCGTCGAAGGGCTAAATGCCGCGGTCGAACGGGCTCAGCAATATCTCGAAGCGGGAGCTGACGGCATATTCCCGGAGTCCCTTGACACGGCAGAAGCCTTCGCGGAAATGGCCCGGCGAGTGCATGCACCATTGCTGGCCAATATGACAGAATTTGGCCGCACCCCCTATTTCACGGCCCAACAGTTTGAAGCGTGGGGATATAAAATGGTTCTATATCCGGTGTCTTCACTACGCATTGCAGCCCATGCTTATGAGCGTTTGTACCGGGTACTGATGGAAGAAGGAACTCAGCAGTCTTTGTTGCCCGAGATGCAGACACGTAAGGAACTTTACGACCTCATTCGGTACTGGGACTACGAATCACTCGATGCCCACATCGCGCGCACGATATTGCCGGATAATACCGAATCTTAAACGGATCCTAAGTCAAGGAAAGGCCCCCGGCCACCTAACCCGCCGAGGGCCGTTTTTAGTTGACAGACACTTAGACCTCGTCTAGTGCACGCAACAAGTGGTCCAGCGATGCTTTGGCATCACCAAACAACATCGAGGTTTTAGGATTGGTATATAGCGGGTTGTCAATACCTGCAAACCCGGGACTCATTCCCCGTTTCAACACGACAATACGCTTTGCTTGGTCGACGTTAAGAATAGGCATGCCGTATAAGGGACTCCCCGGTTGGTTACGAGCAGCAGGGTTTGTTACGTCATTCGCTCCGATGACTAAAACCACGTCTGTTTGTGGAAACTGCGGATTTATCGCATCCATCTCATATAATTGGTCATAGGGCACGTCAGCTTCCGCTAGAAGCACATTCATGTGACCTGGCATACGGCCCGCTACGGGATGGATTCCAAACCGCACGGTAACTCCTCTTTCGTTAAGACGCTCTGTTAATTGCCGCACTTCTTGTTGTGCCCGGGCTACCGCTAAGCCGTACCCGGGGACAATTACGACATTCCGTGCGTACGCTAACATCGTCGCCACATCGTCAACGGTCGCCGATTGAACTACGCCGTCTCCTCCGTCCGGGCCCGCTCCGGCCCCCGCAGCCACTTGCCCAAAAGCGCCAAATACAATGTTGTGGATAGGGCGGTTCATGGCGCGGCTCATTTGCTGCGTTAAAATGGTTCCCGAGGCGCCCACCAAGGCCCCCGCGATAATTAACACATTGTTGGACATTAAAAATCCTGTGGCCGCAGCAGCCAATCCGGTAAACGCGTTGAGCAGTGATATCACGACGGGCATATCCGCGCCACCAATCGGCAGAACAAGGAGAAGTCCCAATAAAGCCGCTAACACAATGTAGACACCCAGCCATGGCAACGCATGAGGACCACCAGATACAATCATCATAATCCCTAAAACAAGAGCAACCGCCAACAATAGCCCATTAAGCAGCTTTTGGCCACCAAACGTAATCGGTCGACCCCGCACCCACTCTTGCAGTTTGGCAAATGCCAGCAAACTTCCTGTAAAGCTGATGGAGCCAATAAGGACCGTCAACAGAGCGGCAATAGATGCGGCTGCCGAAGACACCCCAACGCTCCACTGAGAATGCAGTTCCCCAATGGACACTAAAGCGGCAGCGCCTCCACCCATTCCATTAAAGAGCGCGACCATTTGTGGCATAGCGGTCATACGGACTTTGAGCGCCGCATAGCTCCCGACAATGGCTCCTAAAATCAGCGCCAGCCCAATCCAAAGCCATGAGAACGAATGATATTGCACGAGAGTGACAACAAAGGCAACAACCATACCACTTGCCGCGATCAAATTCCCTGACTTGGCCGTGGCGGGGGAACGAAGGCGCATAACTCCCATAATAAAGAGAATGGCCGTGATTAAATATCCTACTTGTAATAGCATGTCCATTCACTCACTCCGTAGGCCGTTCGGCTGATTTTTTCTTGAACATCCCTAAAATCCTATCAGTCACAACATATCCCCCCACAACGTTGAGGGTAGCCAAAAAGACCGCTGCCACACTAATTCCGACATCCAAAGGCCCTTTTACCGTCGCGGCGAGCGCAATGGCACCCACTAGGATAATGCCGTGAATGGCATTGGTGGCCGACATCAGGGGTGTGTGCAACACCGACGGTACTTTGGAAATTAACTGAAAGCCTACAAACACCGCCAACACAAAGATATAAATTTCGGTCAGCAAACTATGCGGCATGATATCCCCACTCCTTAAGCATTGATACGATTTTTCAAAGCCTCATGCGTAATAGTTCCGTCGTGCACAATCATCGTGCGAGCCACAATTTCATCGTCTAAATTCAATGCCTTGTCGGCTAGCCCCATGGCAAACAAATGCGTCAAAAAATTATAGACATTACGCGAATATAGCTGACTAGCGTGTGGCGCCAACTGAGAGGCAATATTCAACGGGGCCTCAATCGTCACCCCATTATCGGTCACAACCGTTTCGCCTGGACGACTTAGAGCGCAATTGCCTCCGGCTTCAGCCGCCAAATCTACGATCACCGCCCCGGGTCGCATGCTCTTAACCATTTCTTCTGTCACCAAAATTGGGGCGGGTCTACCGGGAATCAATGCCGTGGTAATCACAACATCCGCTTCGGCGACTGGCTTGGACAAAAGGTTGACCTCCGCTTGATGAGCATCCTCAGCTAAGGCTTGTGCGTACCCGTCTTGGGTTTGTTGAGATTGCACTTCTAACGCCAAGAACGACGCGCCCAGACTTTCCACCTGTTCACGAACGACCGGCCGCGTGTCAAATGCTTGCACCACAGCTCCTAAGCGATGCGTGGTGGCAATAGCTTGAAGTCCAGCCACCCCAGCCCCTAAAATCAGCACTTTAGCAGGCGTAATTGTACCCGCGGCGGTCATAAGCAGCGGAAAAAATCGTGGCAACCTCTCGGCACCGATTAAGGCTGCTCGGTACCCCGCCACCGTACTCATCGACGACAATACGTCCATGCTTTGGGCCCGGCTAATCCGGGGAATCGCATCCATGCTAAATGCGGTCAAATTTCGATCACGGAGGGCTTTAAACACCTCAACATCCGTGGACAACGGCCCCAACATGCCAATCGCCACGGCTCCAGCACGAAGATGCGCATACGGCAAATCTTGAGCAGACGGATCAATAACCTGCACACTGACGGCAATATCCGCATCCCGCATCCAGTCACTTTTGGAGCCAGCTACTACAGTGGCTCCTGCATCACGGTATTGCTGATCCGAAAAGCCGGACGCAATACCCGCCCCTTCTTCCACTAAAACGGCGTGGTCCGCTTTAACTAATTTCGCCACGGTTTCCGGTATTAGCGCAACCCGGCGCTCTCTCGCGCCGCGTTCACGAGGTACTGCAATAATCATGTTCTGTTTGCCTCCATGCCGCCATCCGCGGAAAATTAGGGTATTTTAATTTAAGATGAGCGCAATATTATACAATATAACCCCGATTTTGAACTTAGTGTCAATAGCACTCGAAAGTTTTTTGCGCTCCACTCGCCTATAATAATAGGCTACAGTCATCGTGAGTATTTTTGACCTTATCATATACACAGCATCCTGACAATTGCTGAACCGCTATTTCGATCCCCGTTCTATCTTCACTCACCTATCTTGCGCTGGATCTGTTGAAATTATTTGGCACCCTATCCGTCTGCTAAAGCTACTCGCCTTGTAACGCACAAACCGGTGCGTGCCTTGCCCTCACCGGACCTTAGGCGCATTGTGTCGAACGAACAAAGCCTGTACACTAAGAGCGTGTGATCGCGGAAACAATTTGGTAACACCTGTGGGGCAGGATAGAGCAGGGTAAACAAAGGATGGTGTGACATGAGAAATCCACAGCATTGGCCTAAATTGATGGCCACCGTAGTGGGGCTAAGCGTAAGCGCCGCCGCTCTTGCAGGCTGCGGACAACAATCGTCCGCGGCGCCAAAGCCGTTGGCCGTAGTAAATGGAAAGGATCTCACCACTGCACAGCTCAACACGATGGTGCGGATGACAGAACTGTTTAACGGTTCCACCTTGCCCAACACGAAACAAGAGAAAATTAGCGAAGTGAAGTACCTCGTCCAAGAGAAAAGTGTGGAAGACTGGACGCTTGCTCATCACTTAACGACAAAGGCTAAAGCCGAAGCGTCGGCCAAAACAGTATTGGATAAGTCGATCGAGCCAGAAGTGGGCGGCGTATCGGGATTGGATAAGATGCTTAAGAGCAAAGGCGTAACCATGAGCCAGCTTAACGATTATTTGACTCAGCAGATGATTTTGCAACAGGCATATAACCAAGCGACCAAGAACGTCAAACCAATTACGACGGCAGCAGCGGAGTCCTTTTATAAGGCAAACCCGCAATACTTCACGGGTAGCCCACAGGTGGAGCTGGAGGAAATCACCGTCAAATCGCAAAGTGAAGCCCAAACGCTTGAAAAGCAGGTGGAATCCGGCGCGAGTTTCGCGGCCTTGGCTAAAAAGGATACCACCAATACGACGTTAAAGAGCAAGGGGGGCGAAGTCGGCTG
The DNA here is from genome assembly GCA_002951815.1 of Sulfobacillus thermotolerans. Classification (GTDB taxonomy): domain Bacteria; phylum Bacillota; class Sulfobacillia; order Sulfobacillales; family Sulfobacillaceae; genus Sulfobacillus; species Sulfobacillus thermotolerans. The sequence goes on along the minus strand of CP019454.1, from coordinate 1,200,304 downwards.
GACACCGGAGTCGCTTCAATCGTTATCGCCTGCTGTTTATAAAGAAGTCCAAAGCCTCAAGCCTGGCCAGTTTGGCATTACCAAGGGATCTCATGGGTACGACCTTATTGGCTTACAAGCCACGAAGCCTGCTCAAGTGAGTCCGTTCAGCCAAGTGGAAAGCGAAATTAAGGCTAATCTTCTACAAACAGCGCAAGGCAATGCCTATCAAGCTTTTGCATCGAAAATTGAGAAACAAGCGCGCGTCAAAATTTTTTACAAATAACAAGTTTGTGCGGCACTCCACCCACTTAGGTGGGTGGAGTGCCTTTCAAAATCAATCGCGAGGTTAACATCATGACACGGTTAAAACACTTATGGAAACTACTCATCTTAGGGCTTCTTGCCATCTTTGCCACAGCGTGCGGGGCATCGGCTCCCATTACGTTCGCTCCAGTGTCGGCCCACTCCTTAGCCCAAGAAGTCCATCGATGGCGTCTTCCTTTATTGAATGGCCATTTTACGACACCCTCCCAAGTGATGATTGATCCGTTGACAACGGCGCCTCATTCCACTGAGGCCAATCTTCTTAGAGATAGTTTAGAAAATCCTAGTCTCGGCATCTCTAGCGCGTGGAATGGATTAACCGTTCCGGCTATGTGGCTTACAGACGGTCGGACAACCTTTAATATCCCGATGTACCGTAGCCTGACATCCAATTCTACCTTAAATACCCCGGTTACAATATCGGCTGAGCGTGTTCATCAGTTGCTGAATCACCTGATGCAATCGCACTATCTTTTGCTAGCACCTCAAACGTACGTCCTTGTTATCCAACGCATCTCAGCACATCAAGCCAATCAACTGGCCGCCAATGCAACCAATCTGATTGAAAATGTTGACACGCAGTCGACTCGTCCCGCTTATCTTGTCATGTGGGTAGGAATACGCTGATAGGGGTTCGTGTGATACACTTAAGCACGAGGTGACGCATCGATGGAACCAAACCTTGATGAAACAGACCTCAAGCTGCTGAAATATCTTAAAACCTTGGGGCCGGACTACGCAAAGCTCCTAGCATCCCGCTTCCACATCGACTTGGAATCGATGCGCTCGCGGTTAGCCTACTTAGAATCCATCAACTTTATCGAACGCGTGGAAGGCCGGATCGTGAAGTATTACCATCGGCGAATGAAGTCCGTGAAGCATCGCAACCATACATATTTTATGATTGCGAGGGAGGGCGACCACTATTTGCGTGCCCAGGAGGCAGACCCCGACGTTCCTTGGAAAAAGCCAAAGCGTTAATACAAGAGCTGCGTTTATCTCCTAAACAACTTGTAAATTCCCGTACAGGTCGCGCAAATAGTTCCTGCTTCATCAAGAATTTCGCCTTCGACAAAGACTGTCGTCGCTCCTTGGCGGGTTACACGGCCGTGACCCGTGACAATTTTGTTGGCTTTTACCATTTTTAAATATTGGATGTTGAGCGTTATGGTCACTTGCCCTATAACCCCGGGTGTCCACGCCGACCGCACCGCCACCCCCAGCAACTCATCAAACATGTACGCCATAATGCCGCCATTCACCGCATCAGTACCGCCGCCACCCCGGTGGTGATGCGCTACATCAAGTTCTACCGTGGACTTACCGCCTTTGGCTTCAACGATTCGAAGCCCTGCCCACGAAAAAAATGGATACCCATTGGCCTCACTTGGCGGCACAGTAAAGCCCGGCAATTCCTCGCGATTGTCCATTGATCTCCATCCTGTCATTTTAGGGTCTCTTCATCATAGCACAATATGCCTCGAGGATATCTCAGGCGGTCTTTGGGCCTCAGGTTTGTTAAGGATATAACAAAAAAGCCCCACTCAAAGGCGGGGCAGTGAGGGTCACGTCATGAAGGGGTTTGCTGCTTACAACCAAGCCATGACAAAATATCCGGCCATAATAACAAACAGGGCACTGAGGACGAAAAACAGGCCAAACACGGTGACATCCATCAGTTCGCTCTGATGCCAACTTCTGCGCTCTAAGGTTTCTGACACTCCCATTGGTACGTTACCGTACTGAGCCATTTTCACTACCCCCATTTTTATCACGATCTACTTTCTACGGGTATTATAGCTCAATATGACTAGTATGAAAAGGCCTCACGCGTCATTTGGAGGATAATTGTTTTTCGTCGGATAGAATCCATTTTTAGCAATAGACTGGCACTTTCTCGTGTCGAACAATCCTGCCCGGTACTAAACCCCAACAAAAAAGCGCCGACGACGAGTTCGCCGGGCGCTCCATGACCTTTGACATTGTCATATACGTTATGACTGCACAGCTACCCAAGTATATTCATCGACGCGCACTTCACCACTGCCATGACACATGCGGCATACCGTATAGCCCCGTTGGTCGCAGACCGTACAACCTTCCCCTTCGCACTCCCCGCAAATGTCTTCTCCATGCCCGAAGCATTGATCACAGTCTTTCCATTCGCCCTTGGGCGACTTAGGGAATACGGGCACCCGTCGCGACTTTGACATGGTCATTTCCTCCATTCTCTAAAAGTCCGTCATGATAAAACTCCAACGCCAATCGTAAATCAATGACGGCATCGAGGTCTTTCAAATCACACCCCAACATCGTTTGTAGCCGCTCCAATCGGTATGCCAAGGTATTTCGATGCACATATAAACGCCTTGCCGCTTCTCGCGCTTGCCCGTTGCTATCTAAATACACCTGCAGCGTCCACAACAACTCGCGGCTATAAGTACTGTCCTCCAGCAGACTCCCCAACTTTTCTTGAGCAAAAGTTGCACGCACCGATGCAGGCACTGAATCGAATAACCGCGTCACCGGCCACCCTCCTCCTTCGGCATCTATCGAACGTCTGTTTGCATCGTGGCGCACAGGATATTCCTCCATTTGGTAACACATCTTTCGAATTCCGCAGCATTTGTTATCCAAGCAATGTCACGTTGTTTCGTCATATCCTCCGATATCTACCATTTCCCTCTCAACTCCATGCCACGCCGAAAAATTTTTGTGAGTTCTTGATTCAACCTGTGTTTATTCTACATCAATGTATGTTAACTTTCAACCATAATTACCGCTATTTGTGTAAGCTTTTATACATAAACGGATTATTTCTCACAATAATTCAGAATGCATCTTAACACGTAAACTAATTCGAAGAGGCCCATCATGCCGTGAGTACCTCTATGTATTGCGGATGGCGAGGTAGTTCCGTATTGCGATAATCTCGGCTCACCCCACAGCACTTTGCCTATAGCTCCTCTATTCCCGATACGACTCGGAAGTAGATGCAAAATACCAAATGATAATGTGACGCACTAGAGTCATTGACCTGTGATAACTCAAAGGTGTGGGGTAACATTTGGCGTAAATACCGTTAACAATATAATGACCATTAAGACGTCGCAGGAGGTTCCCAAGCAAGACTGGCTTTATGCGCCCACACACTTTCCGGGTAATTCTCACGCAATAGACGCCAAAGACGTGCGACATCTCTTAGACGCCCGGCAAGATGACTGGCTACGCCTTGATAATAGAGACACTCAGGGATCCGTCCGCTGAAGGCAAAAGTTTGTCGTGTCTCGTCCAATACACTAATAGCTTCTTGATAACGGCCTGTTCGCAACAACTTTCCTGTGAGAGCCAACCGCAAAAAAGGAATAAATTCATAGGGCGGCAAGAAGCCTTCCTCGTGCCTCAACCATTGATGGCTATCCGATAACGCCACGACTGTTGGATACCAAATAATTTCTGACCAAGAAGGATCTGTACGGCGCACCACATGCCACTGAAACCGCGTGAATTCCTCTTGCACCCTAGAATCGCCTAACGTCCGATGTTCCATTAACTCACACCCTGAACAGTGAGTCTTTGATGCGATCAAGACTATGAGATGATCCTTTTCAACGCGCGGCAATAAACCTTGGGTATCAAACCACATAAAGACACCTCCTAGGTGTTTTTTTCAATCTTACCGCTTACTGTATCTTCTGTACGGTGTTCTCAAAGCGCTCCACTAACGGGTGATGGACTCTGGGACGATGAATCACCGGCTCGCTATCCTCTTCGGATGACACGTAGAGCTCACGAGGTGAGGTTCCTCATGAAAAACCCCTTGCCCCATCATTTCCGGCCACGACGTATAGTCCCTGCCGCATCTCGTGGCTAAACAAAAGCCGGCATCTGGCCAAGGTCCACTCGCCGTTTCATCATCCCACCGGCCGCCGTCAGGCGATATCAAATCCAGTCTTTCAAAGCCACAGAATGACAACTTTCCTCACGCTTGAGCTGCACCAATCATTTCACAGAAGGGGGACATAGCATGAACGGGACAACCGGTACGTTCATACCCCAGCGTGGAAAAGCCTTTTGAGAAAACAGATACGCCACTAGAGTCTGCGCACGCTGATCCATCCATGTCCATGCACGCGTTTGCGGCTCCCCTTTATTAACTACTAAAAACGTGGACATGACCCGCTCAAAGCAACCCTGTAGGTTGCCTCTGGCAAAATTCCCGTCGCGATTTATTTTAGATACGCCGACTTCCCTTTCGCCCGTGCTCTGCATAGGCATCGTCCAATCGTCCAGAAGTCTGGTCTATATTTGTTACAATAGAACGAGACTGGCAAGAGAGGAAGGGTACGTATACATATGGACAAGATATCTGGGAAAGTCGTTGTCATTACAGGCGCTAGCAGTGGCATTGGAGAAGCTACAGCGCGTCTTTTGGCGTCTCGAGGAGCAAAGGTCGTCTTAGCAGCCCGCCGGGTTGAACGCCTGAAAACGATTGTTGAAGAGATCCTGCAATCTGGCCAACACGCTGCGTACACCGCAATGGACGTCACGAACCGTGAATCAGTAGAACAGGGAAAAAACGCTGCGTTAACGCAGTTTGGACGGATCGATGTCTGGATTAACAACGCGGGTCTGATGCCGTTGTCCTATTTAGACAAGCTACATGTCGAGGAATGGGAGCGTATGGTCGATGTAAACATTAAAGGAGTGCTGTTTGGCATGGCCGCTGCTTTGCCGGTGATGATGGAGCAGCAATCAGGTCATATCATTAACATCTCATCCGTTGCGGGTCATAAAGTGGGGATGGGCGGTGCGGTTTACAGCGGAACCAAATTTGCCGTACGTGCTATTACCGAAGGTTTACGGCAAGAAGTGTCAGGTCGCTACCACATTCGAGCTACCATCATCTCGCCGGGCCTTGTGGAAACGGAGCTGCTCACCACAATTACCGACCAAGATGCCCTCACAGCCCTAAGCGCTCGGGTGCCTGGGCAGCCCCTACGGAGCCAATCCATCGCTGAGGCCATTGCCTACGCCATAGAGCAGCCCGAATCTGTATCCGTCAACGAAATCATTATTCGGCCCACGGAACAGGTGAACTAACCACATCGCGCATGCTAGTGCCATAAGATGACAACGCAGAACTTTGTGGTCTCACAACGCCAAACGTGTGAGACCACAGTGTTTTGTGGGGGACCTTCTACTATTTTACAGCACGTCACAGACCGTCGTAACGCCCATCGACCTCTGCTTCAATACCCGGAGTATAGCTTCCCATAATCGCACTGTGCGAGGCTCCGGTGACGTGCGGAAGGTGAATAGGCACCCCATTTAACGACAACCACCCATAATATGCAAACGCCATGGCCTCTTTAGCATCTTCGGGGACGCCATAAGCCCCCGTTGGTTCCCAAGGACGTAACAAGGGCAGAGCCCGGGAAATCTTCTCCATCAGGGCGGCATTATGCGTTCCTCCCCCTCCGGCAATCAATGCCACGGGAGCGGCCGTCACTTGCATTAGTGATCGGCTAATGGCTTGCGCAATGAGCTCGCCGGCGGTGGCGAGTAGGTCCGGAAGGGACATCCCCAGCGTTCTCCCATCTTGCCACAGGCGTTGAACGTATTCCATGCCAAACTCTTCGCGCCCGGTTGACTTGGGAATCGGCTTGGAAAAAAACGGATGTTGCTGCCACCGTTCTAACAATCCCTTGTGAACCGTTCCTTGCGCCATCTGGCGGCCCCCCTCATCCATTAGACTCTGCCCTTGGGTCGCTATCATCACGAGGCCATCCAAGATCATATTGGCGGGCCCCGCATCCCACGCCGTCACTGCATCACAAGAACTGCCTGCAGTCAGGACCGTCAAATTAGCAATACCTCCGAGATTCAGCAGCACCCGCGTCTCGCCAGAACTATGAAACATCACATAATCGTAGAGCGGCACCAAAGGAGCCCCTTGTCCTCCTAAGAGAAGGTCCCGTTGACGAAAATCGCTGATTACGCCAATGCCTGTCCGCTGCGCTAAGACATGGGGATTGCCAATTTGCCAACTGATATGCTGATCGGGATAATGCGCAACCGTGTGCCCGTGGCTTCCAATCACACGAATGTCCCGCGCATTCACATGGGCCTCGGCCAAAAGTTGGTTGACAGCGTCGGCCAACCATTCTCCTAAAGCCATATCTGCCCGCTTTACGTGGAGCGCCGAGCAATCGGGCTGGGTCGCATCCAATAACAGTTGCCGTTCGCTTCCCAAATAAGGCCGAAATAGGCTGGAGATTAATGTCGTAGGGCGAGGATTTTGTAAATCCACAGCAATCAACGCCGCATCAATTCCATCGGTTGATGTACCTGACATCAACCCAATAGCTAAACCGGATTTTTTCTTCACGAGCCCTCCCCATCTCCCTTTACCTTAAAAGGTGAGCCATTGATTGTTGGCTAACATGAAATGGCGCGTCACTCCGTTGACGGTGACACGCACCGGTTCATCAAGCATCCCTGGCTGCTTTTGCACCAACATACGCTTGACATTAACGCCCTTTGGCAACGTGAATGTGACCACAACGGTGCCCTTCGACGGCGGCTGTGACTGAAGAAATCGGCCAGGCAAATCTACATGTCCCCCAAAAACTGTTTTGTTGAGACTTTTCTCATTGGTCACTTGCGCATAGCTATCGATGCCGGTCATCGACACAAACTGAGAGCCATAAGGAGCATAGACCCGTACCCAGGAATGATACGGAACCGTCAGCCACCAGTTCACAATGGCCGGATCTATCCAATGAATCGTAACGGTTTCCACGTACTGGCCATGACGCCGCTTAATGTCCGCAACGTAGGACTCGCGCACATAGTAATTATCCTTGTGTCCTAACAAGTTTTCATCCACGACTTGTAAATAATTTCCGTCGACCTTTTGGGGAATAATACCTGCCCAGTGATACCGTGCCGCCAAGGCTTCGGCATCTTTGTTATCGAAATATAAAAGAACCTGTTTGTCGTTTAATGCTTGGTAGAACGTTTCACCGACTTTCAGAAGTTCGGAGACGTGACCATGAAACACCTTATGCATCAGTTCTTTCATCATGGTGCCAATAAAGAGTTTTCGTAGATTGGCCGGCAGCCCCATACCTTCCGCCATGTATTCCATTTCGTAGTTGGCATTGCTTGCCGTCAAGTGGATGGTCTTGCCTGCTACGGTGGGCACATTCAGCCCTCCGACGTCACGAATAAGGTCATCAACAAACCATGTGTCGATAAAAATCACACCGCCATTAATAGCTGGGGCGCCGGGAATCGAACGATAAAACCGTTCAATGTTGTCAACCGTGCGCGGGACATCCGGGGATGTATTGGCATCACGCAGATGCCAATACGTGACAGGCAAATATGCTCCAATCACCGTGGGAGCCGGGGGATGATAGGTGACTTGCGAATCTAGTTCTTGAATGTTTTGTGAGGTAATTTTCCCTAATTTCCCATCATGGAACGGTACGTATGCGTAGGCGGTCATAAAACCACCCGTAGCCCGAAGCTCCCCGCTGTTTTGAAATACTAAAAAGTACCGTACCGCGTGTGGGAACCCTATTAACTTGGCGAATACAGGATGAGGACCGGTCATCATGGGCAAAATGCTGACAAACGTCTGACTTATGGCTTGAATGGCAGGAATGTCGAGCCCCTTACGCATCAATGCGGCGGGAATATCCTGGGCATTAAGGCGTTGCAGTGCCGCATTAGCGCGCAAGAACGTCGGCGTTTCTTTCTGCATATTTAAACCCGCTTGGGTCACCGCTTGATTCAACAATGGTGCGCGTTGACCTGCCGAGAGGTGTTTTTGGTTTAATACCGTAAGAATTGGATCCAAACCTTGCCGCACCCCATACAGGTAATCATGACCCGCTCCCAACAAGGTCATACCGTTCAACCAATACCCTCGCGCTATGGGAATAGCATCAACCCACGCTGTTAAATAGAGTGCATCATGCATCAATCCAATCGTTGCCGACAGCTTGCTGGTCTCCAACCCCAATGCCACATATTGTTTAGCATGGAGCTCTCGTTTGAGCACGTGAGCCTCAGACTTCAAACTAAAATATCCCCAAACCATTACAAGCCCAGGAATAACAATGCCCAGGCTCACCAGAATCCCTATGACCCGGACCCATCTAACGCGCCATCCGCGCCGAGGAGTTTCTGATGTATTAGCCATCCCCGATGCCTCCTCCTCTCGCGTCAGCCTGACCATTCATTTTAACCCGACAGCCCCGTCGGGCAGAGCGCATGACAAGGAGCAAGGACGGATAGCCCTTGCTCAAGAAAACCATCAACATAATTCTGAAGGGACAGGAAGGGTCGTTAACCCTACCGTTGTCACGGGAGTCTTGGGATCGTCAACGGTTTGTAATACGCCCTCAACGATTTCCGTATGCGTCAACCACCGATATCCCTCAGGTATTTGGACGTAGCCCAATTGCACCCGTTGATATTGACAGGTCTCCGGAAGAATGTCTTTGGGACTCTCAAGACGGCTTTGAATACCTCGCACATCAATGAGGCGCCACGCATCATGGCGATAGGCCAAAACTTCCTCACCGACAATGCGCAACACCTCATCCCGTGGTTCGTGTACCCATGCAACCACAAGATCCAATGGTCCTTGCATCAGTTGCACATGCTCCACCCACTTATGCAACTTATTCCCGTCGTGATAATCCAAGGCCAAGGGCGTAATAGAGGGTGGATTCGGGGCCATGCCATGGCCCAAGGCCGCCAAACGGGTTGCATCGCGCGCGATTACGGTAACCCAATAACCTCGGTCAATTAAGGCCGGGGTTAACCCGGCCAACATGCCTGTCCCCCCTAAAACCAACGCTTGCTTCACGCCTGCTGTCTCCCTCCATTTCCGGCGCCGGGCGACCACCGCCGGTTCTGGATTCATATCAACAGCATAGCAGAAGATCGTGAGGTTTTCATTGAGATGTTGATATCCACCAATAGTTCGGCGATAATACGTCACCTACGGGGTCGAATGTCTTCACCGTGCCATGAATGGAGAGGGAATGTTCGTTGAAGTTCGGAATCCATGGGACAAACACGGCAGGTAGTTGCTTTGCAGCATACACTTCATAGGCATACAAAGCTTTGAGCACCTGTTTGGTACTGCCCGGTTGATAGGACGCTGCAATCAATTGATTCATGGTTTGACTGTTGTAAGAGCCAGAGTTTTCGGCACCATTGGTAGCAAATAGCCCTCCACCGGTTGGATACGGATCCGTTCCGTACGTCCATCCCCCGTTCCAATCAATCATCGCCCACTGCGATGCATTACTTGGACTGTCACTGATTACGGTGTCAAAAGGTTGTGACACTAATGTCACATGAATTCCTTCCAGCGCCCAGTCACTCTTCAGCAACTGCACCATATCCGTTGCCGTCTGGCTGCCCGAGGCATAATCCAATGTAAAGCTCAAAGGAATCCCATTTTTTGTCATCACACCATGCACCAAATGCCAGCCGTGCTTAAGAAGCAACTCTCTTCCGGCTTGCGGATTGAAGGGATAGGGATTTTTAGCCAAAGCTGGGTCAAAGAACTCCGTGGGGGGTTCCGGCGCTAGCGTCGTATCATCCACGACGCCATATCCTTCATAGAGATGCTGAATAATGCCAGGTTGGTCCACACCCATTTGCAAGGCCTGCCGTACCACTAACGAGTTAAAGGCCTTGCCAATGCCATTCGGCGCCTTCAAGCTAAAGTTATCCAATAAATAATTAAAACCAAAAGAATAGGCTACGGAAAAAACATCGTGGGTCAGCTCACTACGAACTTTTAGCAAAGACGGCGGAAGATACCCCACATTAACCGTCCCTGTTTTGAGAGCATCAAACTCACTGGCAGAGGATGTTTCATATTGAAACGTCACCTTATCTAATAATGAACGGTGCCCATCATACCCCGGATTGGGAACAAAAGACCAGTAGTTGTTCGGCGAATAGCTGTTAAATTTGTAAGGCCCATCCACCACACGATATACGGAAGATAGCGGAGAATTCGCAACGCTGTTGATAAACTTCAGTTCTTGGGTCATATTATCAGGATATTTGTTCCACACCTGTTCAGGCACAGGAATAAGTTGATTAATCCCGTTGCGCAAGAACCATTGCTGGTTCTTGGGCGCATTTAACGTAATCACGACCTGATACGGTCCTTGCGCTACGACGCTCTTCCATAGCGTGGGAAAGCCCCCAAAGCCCTCTCCAGCAAATGCCCACGGCAGGCTAGAGGCCCCTGAACTGGCTGCCTTCATGATGTTATACGTAAAAACCACGTCTTGTGCCGTCACCGGTTGTCCGTTAGACCAATGCCATTTTTTGTTCAATGTAACAACATAGCGGGTTCCTGCAGCATTCCACGTGACCGATGATGCAAGCGACCGCGCATAATTTACGGTATCATGACGCGAAATGTGCAATAACGGCTTATACATCATTTCATCGACCTGAAAATTCACCACCGAATCCGCCGTTAATGACATCACTGGAAAAAACCAATTGGGCGAAGTCTGCACTGGCAATGCAATAACAGCGGTTCCTCCATGCATTGGTTGAGCATGGGCGGTCGTCGCTCCCGTGGAGTTCGCTCCACACCCACTAAGGCCTAAACTTAAACTCAGCAACGTGCTTGTCCCTAACAGATTCCATCGTGTACGCGTCATCATACCCTCCACTTTCTATAGACACTGTTGCATAATTATACGCTATAAGCGAAATGCGTCAATGGGCAAGCACACCAGTTCGTATGTTCGTGTATCGCTTAAAACAGGATGTGTCAGTCCAGCACGCCAAAAATAACCAAATCCAAGGAGATTTAGGTCGCAAAAAGCGCGGGATACGCCCCTTATGACACCGGATGCCTTTGGAAGCCGTTAATGCATGGTTATACATCTCAAACGGTGGCTGAAGCTTCGCGCTGATGGTTTTCCCCGCCACCACGACGGTCTTTTCCGTAGCGTACGGCATCCTGGGTGGACTGTTGTCTTGCGGCCCGAAAGTCACTGCTATCAGATACGAAGCCAAAGCCACTGGCTCCAAGGCCGTCTCCCGCTCTCGATGCTCAAATAGAGCTCTCTGTTCATGATGGTTACCGAGCACACGCCACGAAAAAAACGGTCTGCTGTAAAGCAGACCGCCCTATTTAAAGAATGAAAGATAATATCAGCCCGCGTTGCGACGGGGTTTCGTTGGGTTTGGTGAGGCATTATATGCGTGCAAGGGAAGAACATCACGGCCAAATGCAGGATTAATGACATCCGCTGCCGATGCATAAAACGCTAAGATCGCGGTTATCATGCCTAAGTAGCCGCCGATCTCGGTAATACCGACCGTAGTCCACGTTCCAATGGCTAAGACGATAAAAGTAATCCATAAGAAGAGAAAAACCAATTGCAAAGCCCGATTGGCTCGAAACGTGGCAATCCACATGTAAAAGGTAAAGACACCCCACATAAAAAGGTACCATCCGACAAACGCCGCAGGCACTTGAGCGCTAAAATAATGAGCAAACAAGGCAAAAGACCACCAGAACGCTCCGTATGAGAAAAACGCTACGGTGCCAAACGTATTACCGCGCGGGTATTCCAAAATCCCCGCCACCATCTGCGCGGTGCCCCCAAATGCCATTGCCAGCGCGATAATCATTCCCATCGCGTGGGCATTAAACCACCCCGCATTAATCATGCTTAACATCCACGTAGTAAACGCGAATCCCGCCAGCCCCAGCGGGCCAGGATTAGCCAATTTCCCAGTCATCTCATCCAACCTCCAATCATGTATAGGAGCTTTTGTGTCTGTCAAGATGACGTGCGGTGCAGGCCAATGGCCTGCACCTTTTCGGGTCATAGACCCGTCAATTAAGGACGGACCATCTGGTGAATCGTATCCACAACCTCTGGATTCGCCAGAGTCGTCACATCCCCAATCTCTTTATTGTTCGAGATGGACGCAAGAATTCTGCGCATGATCTTTCCTGAACGGGTCTTCGGCAAATCTGGAACAATCCATACCTTGCGCGGACGGGCAATTGGCCCAATTTCCGTAACAATCGCAGCGACAATGCGCGCGCTCAGCTCGTCTGACGGAACCACCCCAGGTTGTAAAGACACATACAATTCCGGAACGGTGCCTTTCATGTCGTCGTGTGCCGCAATGACTGCAGCCTCCGCGACATCATCCAGCTTAAGGACCGCCGACTCAATTTCTTTCGTGCCCAGGCGGTGTCCTGCCACGTTAATCACATCATCGATGCGTCCCAGAATGCGAAAATACCCATCAGAGGCCAACATTGCGCCATCTCCGGCCATATACGGCCAGTCGTGCCAATCTTTACTCTCGGGATTCTTACAATACTTCCCGTAATAGGTCGAGACAAAGCGGTTAGGGTCCTTCCAAATGGTCTGCAAAGCCCCATGCCATGGGTTTCGAATGCAAATATTCCCCCCTCGTCCAGAGCCCGCAGCAATTTCATGTCCTTCATCGTCGTAAATGACAGGATGAATTCCGGGAATACCTGGGCCCGCACTTCCGGGTTTCATTTTATCGAGAGCCGGCACCGTGCTACATAAAAATCCTCCCGTTTCGGTCTGCCACCATGTATCGACAATCACGGCTTCATCGCGTCCTATGACATGGTAATACCAACGCCACACATCGGGTTCAATGGGCTCTCCCACGGTCACCATGAGCTTAAAGTGGTACTGGTAGTTTTGGGGAGCGATATTCTGCGCCATCCGTAGACTTCGAATCGCGGTAGGAGATGTATGAAAAATGTTCACTCCTAATTCCTCCGCAATCGAAAAGGGACGATTGGCATCAGGGTAAGATGGCACCCCTTCATATATGACGGAAGACGCGCCTAGTGATAAGGGACCATAGACAATATACGAATGACCCGTAATCCAGCCAATGTCAGCCATGCACCAATAGACATCTTCGGGCTGAATGTCCAAAATGTTCTTACTCGTGGCCGTCGCATAGGAGAGGTAGCCCCCTGTCGAATGTTGCACACCCTTGGGCTTACCCGTCGACCCACTCGTGTACATTAAAAACAAGGGGTCTTCAGCCCGCATCGAAACAGGCTCTACACGACGTCCGCGGTATTGCTGGATAACATCATTAACTAAGATATCTCGACCGGCAACAAGCGGGGCGTTACTCGTGTAAGTTCCGGGATGCCGCTCGAAGACTAATACATGCTTAACAATATGCCCCGCTTCTTTAGCCTTGTCGACAGCAATGTCCGCTTTGTCTTTGTGACTTAGCCACTTGCCACCCCGATAATACCCATCCATCGTGATTAAAACATCGCTCTCGGAATCCACAATGCGGTCAGCACATGCCTGCCCGCTAAAGCCGCCAAACACGACCGAATGAATGGCTCCCAACCGAGCGCAAGCCAACATCGCCACAGGAAGTTCAACAACCATTGGCAAATGGATGGTCACGCGGTCTCCTTGCTTGACACCTAAATCACGCAACAACGCCGCAAACTCATTGACCCGCACAAATAGATCCTGATACGTTACCACTTGTTTGGGTTCTTCCGGGCGCTCCGGGATAAAGTAAAAGGCCGTCTTATTGCGATTTTTAGCCAAATGTCTGTCAATACAATTTACAGACGCATTCAGTTTACCGCCCACAAACCACTTCCAAAAGGGCGGGTTGCTCCCATCAAAGACCTGATCCCACGGACGGTCCCACTGCAAAAGATGGCCATATTCCGCGAAATAATCAGGAAAATTGTCTAATTCAAACTTCCTTAACGCATCGGCGTCGCGAAAGTTTGCTTGCTGAATAAAGCTTTCTGGCGGAGAATAATACTCTTCCTCATGCCAGTGTACAGCGATTTCTGTCTCGGAAATTCTTGTGTTGTCATCCGCCATAGAACAGTCTCCTCTCAAAGCGGAACCTTTACTTTCTAAGAATATTCAGTAATAATCCCAATATTCTTCCTTCCTTTGTCAGTATACTAGTTATTCCACATTTCATCGCTATTTTTTTTGCATTATTTTCTATGACTTTCATCACAGGCTGCAATTGACTATCATACGGAGTGATGTGGCTTAATTTTCGGTGTTAGTTCATACCCAGCACATTCCATCATTTGTAAAAGGAGCTTAACCGTGACACGTTATTTTGCCTTTGTATCCGACTACCAAGACCAAGGGCTTTCCCTCCCTGTCCGTCATACCCAAGATTCGGCTGGCTATGACATGGCATCTGCCGTGCGAATCGAGTTAACGCCCGGCCAAACAGCTCTAGTGCCCACGGGGCTTAAGGCATACATGCCTCCCGGCGAAGTGCTTCTTATCGTCATTCGAAGTTCATGGGCTATCAAAAAACATTGCGTTCTCACCAATCAAGTGGGCGTCATTGACCGAGATTATGTGGACAACCCCGACAACGAGGGCCATATTTTCATTCCTCTCACCAACAACGGTCAAGAGCCGGTCATAATTGAACGCGGTGACCGCATTGCTCAAGGCATATTTGTAAGGTTTGGTGTAACAGATGATGACGTGGCCCAAGCAACCCGCACAGGAGGCTTCGGCAGCACCACTCACTAACGTTCAAACAAGAGAAGCCCCTGACAGAATAGTCAGGGGCTTCTTGGGAATTCTATGTCCAATCCTTTATGAAGGATGGTGTCCAGTCCGCAGCGGGGTAAGAACCCCAAGCGCTAGGACGGTACCAACAGCCACCTCGCCAAGGCCTAATAACACGTGCTCGCCGCGGAAGGGTAAAATCCCCGTACTAATGGTGCCGAATCCAGCGATTCCTAACACGCTCCCGCCAGCCATGCGAAGGAAACTCACGCTCTTTTTAAGAGACTCCACGCGTCTCATCTCCTTTGCTGGGAGACGTGTGTGTTTGACGATAGTAGAAGTCTTTCCAAACCAGCTTATAGACCCCAAGATAACGAGGAACCTTGTTCCAGCCTGGAATCCAAGGGGTCAAAGCCAATGCCAACCAGAACAGGAAGCCAATGCTTAATGCAATTGCATCGTTAGCAGGCGAATTGGCGACGAACGGCCACTGGTAAATCCATGTCGGAATGGTCATCCACCAAGCGGCTGGATATCCGGGCACCGCGGAGTGTTCAATACCCCACTGCGTGCCTTTGAGGTTCAATGGAGCCGCCGCGCTGTGAAGGGGTTGCCCCTCAAGAAACAACTCGTAATTTTGATTATCAAAACGTGTGACGACGTTGGGATTCCGGATTAAGGCCCCAGACATTAGACCACTCTCACCCAGCTTCAAGGTGTCATTCATCAACGCTTGCACTGGTCCGTAATTGCCCGGCGGAACCACAACCACACCATTCTTAACGGTGCCTTTAGCCAAGGCATTTTCATAATTGTTGGCCCAAAGAATCTGCTGTGCCCGTGACGCGCTTTCAAACTGATTCAAAGCAGGCGTGATAGAGGGATTGACGGTGGCCGCCATGCGCAGCGGCTTTAGAATAAAGTCGTTTTCCGCATTAAGCGGGTGAAGAATTCCTACCCACTTCTGAAAAACAAACTCCAAGTTCCCGGTGCCATTGTTGTAAGGCGGTCCATAACTCGCCATACGACCCTGCCCATTAAGGTCGCGCGTGGTCATCGCTTCAAACGCCACAGGATTTTGAATCGCATCCTTCTGAATGGTCAGAGGCGGTTTCTCCGGCACCCCAAACAAGCCCGCCAATACCAAGACAAGGACTGAGACAATGGCTAGGGTCCCCATTAAATGCTTCATAAAGTCTTCTGGGACGTAGCGGTAATTTGTCACCATATCATCTTGCGCTCGTGTCGCCATGACTTATTGCCCCTCCTTTGAGACCGCTGAAACAGACGCCTCGTGTTTGATGGGATACGGCGGTACAACACCCTTGATCCGCACTCTCACGATGTGTCCAAAGATAATAACGCTCAAGGTTAATGGCAAAACCACCACATGCATACCAAACATTTGCCCAGCATTGGGCAAATTGACCCACGCTAACCCTAAAGCGTTCAAACCATCTTTAGCTTGCACGGCATTCCACTGAGAATAAAAGTCTCCGTTAATCAAAAATCCGGTAAATGCGGTAGGAATAGCGATAAGAAGAGCTAACGCCCCGAGCAACCATGTTTCCTTGCGTCCGCCCCGCCACGCTCCGGTAAAGAACACCCGCCACAAATGCAACATCATAAAGAAGAAAAATGCTTGCACGGACCAAAAATGCACCGCTGCTGCAAAGCGGTCGGCCCCGTTATAAGACCAGCTGGCCGGACCATTGGCTGCCAGCACCACCCCCGAAATAATGAGTGCCACAAAACTGGAGGCCGTGAGAGACCCTAACATATACATAAAACCCTGCGCGTACTCGGGCATCGTTTCTGGCAGCCATGTATCGATGGACATCACTTCCGCCAGCGCTTTACGAGACGCCGTTGTCCAGTTCGCCATAATTCATTCCCTCCCTGTGTCGCTACTACGTGCGCACCGCTTGTTGTTGCTTAGTGGTGCTTACTGGGCCATAAGAGCCCGACGACAAACGTCACGAGAAACAGTATTTCCACAATATAGTTGCCTGTCTGAGTGGTCATGTTCTCACCTTCCTTTATCTCCAGCGTAGGGTACCCCGCTCTATTGCTTTGAATTCACAAGAACGGGTATTTCTGGCCGTTCTTCTAAAAACCCCTTGCTGTGCATCTTTAGTGTAACGGGTTATGGCCTCTTGCAAGAGAGGCAGGGGGTCCCATTTCCAGGGACTACCGGATCACAGTCTTCGGGGCCATTCGGCCCTATTCCTTGGACCTTTCGTACTACCGAATCTAGCATCTTCCCTCGGCATTTTTTCACTTCCCCGCTCTGCGCCGTGCGAACGTTCCGGGGTTTTTTCCGTCTGGCGGTGGCTCTTCACCTAATCTGTAGGTCCCTAGGATAGTTAAGGACCTTGCAGGCTCGCAGGTTTACAGACTCCCACTAGAGGTCCATCCCAAAAGAACTACGAAGCACCGTGGCAATCGGCCGGGAAGTCCTGCGGCAATGCACTACAACGTTTACACTTTTCACAGGAAGAGTGACTAAAGAATAGGAACCTTTATGTGAAAAGAAACCCAATAGCACCCCGCCCCATCTCGCTTTTGCTTCTAGACCGCCACTTGTCGAACCTTATCGTCTTTTGTGTATTCCAGTCGGCCAAAATACGGTAAATTTGCTAGCAGGATTGTAACCATTGAAGGATGCCTTGCGTTACTCTAAGTAGAAGATTGTATGGATGGGATTGTATATGAATGGTAGGTGATTTCCTTTGTTGGAAACGCGTAGTGGTAAACATAGACCGCACCGCTAGAGAACATATCTCTGGCCGTTGCCATTTCTTGCGGCCGGACTCGCAGTCTATGCCATCTGGCCCCGAGTCTCCTTTGGCGCGAGTTCTCGCGCTTTAGCTCGCATTACCGTTACAGGACATGTCCTAATGGCCGACGCTGTCAACGCTCACGGGCAGGCCATTCCTCTGCTTATTAAAAATGGCCAATTGTGGCCCTCACGCTCCTTGCACGCCGGCTCGGTCTATGACGTGCGAATTGCGGTGCAAGGTCCTAGTTGGTGGCCATTTGGTCCCGTAACCGTTACTCATTCGATCACGACTCCAACAGATCCCATTCTCGCATCCAATCACTTAATTGTATCCCCGGGCAAACCCTTGTCGTTATCTCTTTCGGCCCCGGCATCGTCCATCCGCATTATGGCAAGCGGCCGGATAAGCGAGGTCACCGCACCGGTTCCACAACAGGTCTATTCCATTAATAGTTTGGGCACTGTGCCAGGACAACAAGGCACCCTGACTGTAGAAACCCAAGCCCGCGCTTGGGAAAGTGTTTCCATGCCCAAAACTCTTAGCTGGCGTACGCCGGGGTGGCTCAAAGTCACAACATCCCCGTCGGTGTATCATCCGATTGGCTTGTACACTCCGTTGCTCCTCTCATTTTCTCAGCCCATTGCGAATCCACGCATCACGCCACGGCTTAGTCCGTCCATTCCGGGCCATTGGATTTGGAAAAACAACCAAACGGAAGAATTCATTCCGAATTCATCAACTTGGGGATACGGTCCTAATGCCGTCATTAATGTGACGTTGCCCGGCGGCAAGAACGGCTATATTGCCACGGACGGCGCGTATTTCCCAAAGACGTTATCCGTCAACTGGGCTACCGCCCCTGGCTCGACTTTGCGTCTTCAAGAACTTCTAGCCAAACTCGGATATCTTCCTTTGAAGTGGATTCCTTCTACCCCCGTGGCTCCAACCCTACCCGCGCAAATTGCCGCGATGGAAACGGCGCCTTCGGGTCAATTTCAATGGGAGTATGCCCAAACTCCAGCCGCGCTCCAAAGCCTATGGGTTCCCGGCCAATATAACGTCATGGTTAAAGGAGCTGTGATGAATTTTGAACGAGTAGAAGGCATGCCCACAGATGGTGTAGCAGGACCTGCCGTATGGAAGGCTCTAATCAATGCCGATCTTGCGGACCAAACGAATCCTGATGGATACACCTATGCCTACGTGTCCGAAAATCTTCCCGAAACTCTCACACTATGGCACAATGGACAAATTATTCTCAAGACCCTCGCTAACACCGGAATTCCACAGTCGCCCACGTACCTTGGAACCTACCCCGTCTATCTGCGGTATCGTTCCCAAACCATGCAGGGCGTTAACCCGTTTGGCGTTAAATATTATGACCCCGGGGTGCCTTACATCAATTATTTTAAAGGCGGCGACGCTGTTCACGGATTTCCCCGTGCCTCCTATGGATTTCCTCAAAGTCTAGGTTGCGTGGAACTGCCTATTCCGGTCGCCGCACGTGTGTGGCCTTATATGCACTACGGTACCCTCGTTACGGTTGCTCCCCCCACGAAATCTGCATCCTAATCGCTAATTCCCATGACTATTCCGTTCATTCACGACCAGATGGACCATCCTTTTTACCCCATCTGGTCGTGGTTTGGTTACACAATTTTTGTGTAAATAGGAATGAGAGAAGTGGGAATGGAGCAGGTGATGAAGATGCCAGGCATTGCCAAGGAACAAGCTTATCATAGCATCCATAAGACAGGCAAAACTGAGCCGCCGCCTGTTTTCCCATGGCAGCAATGGGCTCTGTCTCATCTCGAGGCGGATAGCGCGGAGAATATCTTGCACTTAGGATGTGGACGAGGCGCGTTAACACGGAAAATCGCCTCGACCATTTCAGTGCATACCGAATTGGTCGGTGTTGACAATTCCTTCGAACTACTACACCAAGCCGAAGCCTTAACGCGCAACCGCACAGAACGTCGCATTCAATGGCTTATGGGTAATTGGGATCATATTTTCTATCCTGATCAAAGTTTTGATCGTATCATCACCGATTTTGTCTTAACAACAACCACGCAATGGCCCGTGGTGCTATCTGAACTATCCCGCTTGACGCGCCCAGGCGGCCGTATTATTTTGCTCACCCACGGCCCTCGCGACACCTTCTTAGCACGTATCGCCCATCGTATTTGGTATTGGTCCGAAACCTACCGGCGATTTACGGGATTGCCCACGCGACCATGCTGTGTGTCCCATCCAACAATCGCCGACATTGTCCAAGTTTTATCGCCGCAATTTGCCCTCCTCACATCGCAGCAATGGCTTGGAGGATTCGTCGAAGGCCTACTGTTGGAAAACGTCGGTCCTAGCAATCCTTTTCTCTTATAAAGAGTGCTTGCGAAAATTCTCTATCTTGTCTCCGCGGATCTTTGCTACAATAAGAGGAGATAACAAGGAGATGACGAAGATGCCAGTGCTATTCTTTGTTTTCCCACCGTTTATCATCGCTATGAGTGTTTTGGCTGCAAGTGCAGCATTTTATCGACGGATGTCTGCTCCTCAAGATGAATCGTCTTATTGGGATCCGCACCCAAGGTCCATATTTCAGGACCAGACACCATCACTTCCTACCCAAACTCCCCTAGAAATTGCTCAAGAACGCTATGCCCGGGGTGAACTAGGGCACGAAGAATTTGATCAGATTATTGGCCGCTTGAATCAATCGCGACAGACCTGGCAAAAATGGTAACACCGGGTCTAGACGTTCACTAATTCAGTCTGAGGGAGGTTTTTTGTTGCCGCACGATGGTCATCATTTCGATCCCGAACGATTAGCGCAAATGGAGGCTAGCCGCCAGCAAGTTTTTCCGCCTGACGAAACTTTAGATCACTTTTTGACCCGGCCCGACCTAATTATGGCAGATATTGGGTGTGGGCCGGGTTTTTATGCAATCCCTGCGGCCAAGCGATTGCCTCAAGGCCGTGTATTAGCGATCGACAGACAGCAAGATATGTTGGAATGGACTGCTAAGCGCGCGACAGAAGCCAAGCTAACAAATTTGTCCCCGATTCAAGCCATGGCCCACGATATTCCTATAGCCGACGCTTCAGTCGATGTGGTCCTTATGGCCAACGTGCTTCACGATCTCCCTGATTATCCTGCGATTCTCAATGAAGTCCTTCGCATTCTTAAACCCGGAGGTACCTACTTTTTAGTGGAATGGGACAAAGTGGATACCGCATTTGGGCCGCCTATTGATATTCGTTTTGCACCGAATGAACTTGAGCACTTGCTGCTGTCCCACCACTTCCGCGAGGTCCAGTTTATCCCGGCTCCCAGCCCATGGTACCAAATGTCCGCAAAGAAACCCGAAGAGTAACTCTTCGGGTTTCTTTGTAGTACCGTTCCTATGGTCTTCGCCTTACATTTGGCGCAGACTTTGTTCATCGTGCCGAAAATTACGGTCCAACAACAAAATCATACTAGCCACTAAAATCCGCGAAACACCAATCGGATCATAATCCAATGTCTTCCCCAATCGGGTTATGTGTTCATGAAACAACTGACTGTCAGACACCATTTCCACTAGAGACTGCAACGCGGTTTGCTGAGTCGTTCCCCAAAGTGCCGCCACTTCCATTTCTTCGCCTTCCACAATGTCATGTACATGTTCGGCATGCACCAACCCCAGGCGAGCTCCTAAGGCTAACCATTTAACCAAAATGCGCTTGTTACGCCGTAGTCTCTCAGCAAATACCACACGCACCGGCTCTGGGTATTCGGGACTGGGTTCTTGCGAATCGTCAGGCATGTAGTGAATCACCAGATCTGCAAACGCTTTCTGCGGTTCAATGTAGCGCATGACGTCAGGACGTCGCCGTTCAATTTCCGCCAAAACTTCCTGGGGAGTATAACCACGGGCCCCAGAATCACGGCGCACTTTCCAACGGACACGCAACTCATTGTCCGTGTCAAAATACATGCGCAGGTCCAAGGCTTCGCGGAGACGCTCCAGGTAGAGGGTATGCAAACCTTCCAAAATGATAATATCCTTCGGAACTATTTCTTCCATGGGGCCAAATCGTCCGGTCGCGTGATCATATGTCGGTTTGACAATGGGACGACCATGCCTCAAGGCCCAAACATGATCCACTAGAAGGCCAAGGTTATTCGCCTTCCATGGGTTCAACGCCGTAATGCCGATGGCATTACGCTCATCACGGTCCAATGAATGATAGTCATCTAGTGTCAAAACCGTTACGCGGTCTGGCCCTAGCAATTCTTGTAGAGCCGTGGCATAAGTTGACTTGCCTGCACCGCTGTCTCCCGCGATGCCAATCATTGTAATGCGGTGACGTTTTGGTACCATTTTAGTCCCTCCTATCTGTCCAGACACCCCGTCTATGCTCTCCTCCTAATTCGTCGCTATCAGACGCGATTGACAGAGCCGGTCAGTCGCAATTTACTCTTCACCATTTCCTTGATAGCATCCCGGCCTGGGCCCAAATATTTTCTGGGATCATAAAGGGTTTCGTTGCTTGCCAAAATTTGACGCACCTTTTTGGTGAAAACTTCTTGGTTGTCGGTATTAATGTTCATTTTTGCAATGCCAAGACTAATAGCCTTTTTCACATCCTCGTCAGGAATCCCTGAACCACCGTGGAGCACCAACGGAATTTGTGTCGCTTCCCGAATGGCCGCCAGTCGCTCGAAATCAAGTTGGGGCGTGCCGTGATAATGACCATGCGCGGATCCAATAGCGGCAGCTAATGCGTCGACATGGGTTTCCTCCACAAAACGCATAGCATCGTCGGGGCGGCATAATGTGGCGAGTCGTTCGTCCACAGTTAAGTCGTCATCCGTTCCGGTAATCCGTCCGAGCTCGGCCTCCACTTCAATTCCAAGGGGATGGCACAAATCGACCACTTTCTTGGTTAATGCAATATTGTCCTCCAAAGGCAGATGCGACGCATCAATCATTACAGAAGAAAATCCATAGCGAATCGCCTTGAGCACCCATTCCAAATTAGGTCCATGATCCAAATGCAACATAACAGGCACTGTCGCGCGCTCAGCCGCCGTACGGCAGATGGCCACCGCGTAGTCGATCCCCATGTATTTAAGGGCGCCTTCACTAGCTCCTAAAATAACGGGGGCTTTCTCCTCCTCCGCCGCTTCAATAATTGCCTGGACAAATTCCAGATTGTTGATATTGATTTGCGCTACGGCATATCCCTTATTTAGTCCGTCGTGCAGCCAGCTATTAAATGATCCAAATCCCACGCGTGACCCTCCTTTTTTGTCCCTGCTATGGCCATTTTTGCGAACCCACGGAATGGAATTTCGCAATCGGCTTCATGATTTCAGGTATTACAAATTTTCAGCAATTTCACCCTATAAAAGAGATGAGGGCCGATACCGATAAATGGTGTGGCTCATCGAGAGTTATTATAACTGTTTTGTGAACCACATCACAAGTTTTTTAGACGAATAATCAGATAATAAATGTGAAATGCTTTAACATTGCGGTGAGTAGCACAGAAATGATTAGCCCTCCGTTGGACCCCGAACTCAGACCACGGTTTTGACCTCAAAATTTTCTTCGCACCGTTGCCCCCGACCCAAAACCGCGCGCCTTGGGGGATTCCCGCCATGCATCATGATACGCCCGCGCTGGCTCTTATCTCCTGAACTCATCCAAAACCATAACCACATTTGAACGCCCCAGAGCACGCTCTGGACAGCGGAGCCATCTAGGAAACGCAGCAACGCAAAGAGCCCTAGCCCAGGCATCTGAAATCCGTGTGCCGAACTCTTTTTATTCGAACCTGTCTTGTTGATGATGTCATAGGGATGGTAATTTAGCGACAATAGCTAAAGCGGTGACATCGTTCAGATCGAATCCTGCGTCGTTTGCAGATGGTAATATAATATACACAAAGAAATAACCTGGTGACATTTCAAGACACGGTTAAATAGCCCACGCCTACTTACAAGGCACGAGTTTGCCCTCCATCCACAAATAACGTGCTTCCCGTAATATATTGACTCGCAGGTGATAACAAAAAAGCTGCCGCCTGTGCAAATTCTCGCGGTTGGCCATATCTCCCCAAAGGAATTCGAGACGCGGCATTCTGGTAAATCGCGCCAATATCCATTCCCGTCACACTAGCTCGATAGGCATCCAACTCCCGAACGCGTTCGGTATCAATACGCCCAGGGGCAATGACATTGACCCGTATTTGACGATCTGCCATCTCTAAAGACAGGGACTTCGCCAATGCCGCGACAGCTGGACGCAACACATTAGATAGAATAAGCCCATCAATTGGAACTTTCAGAGACGAAGAGGTGTTGAATAAAATACTAGACCCGGGCGTGAATTTTTGTGATAGAACGCGAATCAAAAACACTGGGGACCTGACTAAGCTAAGAAACGCTGCTTGCCAATCTTCGTCGCTTACGTCGAAAAATTGCCCCGGCTTGGGCCCGCCGGTATTTAAAAAAATCCCATCGACAGTGCCCCAAGGAAGATGTTCCCCAAACTCTTCTAGACTCGTCATATCTTGCATGTCGAGGAAACGCCACTCCACGGCGGGATTCCCTATGTTCTCCGATTGATGGCGAGAAGCGATAATGACATTTGCGCCTTCAGTGGCCAAGACTTCAGCGACAGCCCTGCCCAGTCCACGAGAACCTCCTACCACCACGATGTTTTTGTTGGTCAGTTGCAAATCCATGACACCATACTCCCTACCTTTCTCCACATCGCCTAGTTAGATACCTAGGCGGTCGCTCAGCCCATCGTCGGCCTCAGCCAAACCATGTGGAATAGATGCAGGCCGAGTGGTCGTTGCAACCTGAATTAATATCTGGCAGCCGTCCTCACTATTGGGTTCTTTTTGTCCCGCGATTTCTGTGCCATTGGCTTTGCTTTTGGGAATGCACAATTAATTTTTTACGACAACATGCGAAGGTCCAATTCGTTACTCGCCTTAGCCCTTACCCGCTGCAGTGCGTTATCGATCGATTTGGCACTACGCCCAAGTTGAGCGGCAATTTGATGATAGGTGAACCCAGAAAGATAGAGAGCTAGCACATCGCGTTCCAGCGCGGTCAGCCTTCGATTTAAAAGTGCCGTCCATTTTTCGGTGGATTCCTGTTCCATCACCCAATTTTCAGGATTTATCGCCCCATGATCGACAAGGCGCCCAATAAAAGGCTGACCATCTTGTTCGTCTGAACTCGATTGATAGAGAGAAAACGCTGTATTCAAGGGTTGCTGCTTTTTACGTGTTGCACGAATCACCGCACTTACAATCCGTCGGCTAACGCATAAATCAGCGAAGGCTTGAAATGGAACCCCTTGTTCCGGACGAAAATGCCGAATGGCATAAAATAATCCCAATAACCCTTCCTGCTGCAGGTCCTCATGTTCCAAACCGACCACATAGTATGTCCGCGCTTTCGCCGTAACCAATGACTGATAGCGCAGGATAAGTTGGTCCAGCGCATAGGAATCCCCTTCCCGTTCTAAAGCCAGTAACGTATCGTCCGTCACCTCACGATTTACTGACGGGATTACCATGTCTAGCCATACCTCCCTTTTATTCATATCACTATAAAAAACCCATTGATGTTGATTCATTATACGGTAAGCATCTGCTAACGATCTATACTCTTTAGAAGGGAGACTTTATGTAAGACCTTACTATCGTTTGGCCAATGAAGTGCCCCGATGAAGAAAAAGAAAGGTAGGCCTTATGGTGAAACACTATGACTACATAATTGTCGGAGGCGGCATGGCTTCAGCAGCGGCTGCGGCGGGCATTCGACGACGTGATAAGAGAGGCACAGTCGGAATTTTTTCTGCAGAACGCTATCCTATGTATAGCCGCCCACCTCTATCCAAAAGGCTTTGGACAGACGAACGGATTGAGAATATTTGGATGCGGCCTGACGCGCAAGCACTACACGCCGATGAACATCTCGCCACCGTTATTGAGACCGTGGATCGCGACACACAAACCATTCACGATCAATACGGGCATACGTATCATTATGGCAAATTGCTTTTGGCTGTAGGCGGAACACCTAAGACCTTACCATTCCCCGATGTCCCTATTCTCTATTTTCATACGCTAGACGACTATTTTCAGCTTTATCGCCTCACACGCTCTGCTAATCGCTTTTTAATCATTGGGGGCGGCTTTATCGGCACCGAAATCGCAGCCGCTTTATCTCTCCTCGACAAAACGGTCACGATGATATTCCCTGAATCGCACTTGGTCGACCGACTATTTCCCGAAGACCTTAAAAACTATATCGACACGCAATACCGCCAACATCATATTTCGCTTTGGAGTCAAAGCCATATTGCAAGCCTTACCCGAAATGCGCAGGGAATCGTGGTCACAGATACTAGCGGGCGTTCGTGCCTTGTGGATGCGGTTGTCGCAGGAGTCGGGTTTAGTCCCAACACCGCGTTGGCTGAAAAGGCAGGTCTCACTGTTCAGGACGGTATTGTTGTGAATGAATTTCTCCAAACATCGGACCCTAACATTTACGCCGCAGGGGACGTTTGCGAATTTCCTTATCCTTATCCCCACCAAAAGCGCCGCGTCGAACACGAGGAT
Organism: Sulfobacillus thermotolerans; assembly: GCA_002951815.1. GTDB lineage: Bacteria > Bacillota > Sulfobacillia > Sulfobacillales > Sulfobacillaceae > Sulfobacillus > Sulfobacillus thermotolerans. The sequence goes on along the minus strand of CP019454.1, from coordinate 1,173,978 downwards.
AACGCTCTAGCTCAGGGTAAGGCCGCGGGGTTGAATATGGCTGGAGCTGAAAAGCCCTATACGCACCTCCCCTTTTTCTACTCAGATATGTTCCATATGGGATATGAAGCCATTGGCCGTCTCGACTCAACGTTAGAAATCTTTGCCGACTGGGTCACGTTTGGCGAAGAAGGTGTTTTGTATTACCTGCACGACCACCGTGTCGTTGGCATACTCAATTGGAACGTCTGGAATCAAATACCCCAAGCGCGTGAGATCATCACATCCCAAGCGCTCTATGCAACACCCTCCCAATTACGGGGCATTCTTCGCAACACACCTTGATGTCGTGTCACCCATGTTGCTCGACGGATTAGCAAAAAACTCCTCAGTAATCTCGAGGAGTTTTTTGCTAACTTTCCATGATGTTAGCTGATCAGTTTTCCCGCCACCATGGCGAGCCGTTCACCCAAAAGCAAACCGACAGAGCGCTCATCGTCGGACAGTTCTGGTTTGTTGCCTAGTTCCGTGGGACCATAAGGACTGCCGCCTGTCTGGGTGCCATGGACCGCTGGGCTAAGGTATCCCGTCGGCACAATCACCATCCCGTGATGGTACGCAAAAGTTGACATCGTGAGAATTGTGCTTTCATGGCCTCCATGCATGGTTGCAGCTCCGGTGAAAAACCCTGCCGCTTTCCCCGCTAATTGCCCTTGAGCCCACAACGGGCCGGTTTGATCTAAAAAGTTTTTCAGCTGCGCCGCCATATTCCCATAACGTGTTGGAGATCCAAAGGCAATTCCGTCTGCCCAAGTCAAATCCTCTAATACTGCAACTGGAACATCTTTTTGGGCCTCTAACGCTTGTTTAATGTTCTCGTTGGATTCAATGACTTCCAGAGGCAGAAGATCAGGAACGCGCCGCAGGCGCACCTCGGCCCCTGCTTGCCGCGCGCCTTCGGCCACGGCTTGCGCCAAGTGATACACAGACCCTGTCATTGAGTAATAAATCACGCTAATTTTCAAGTGGTCACAATCCTTTCGTATCGTGATGAGAGTTATTAAGACGCCTGAATAACGTCTACATACGTTAGACGAATTTGCCCGTAAAAAGATACCCTCTCATCTTGTGCTAAAAAGTTTCTTTTTAATCCTCAAGCTCGTGAAATGAAGAATATGCGAAGATTGTACTGTTGCCGCCAGATATTATAGAATGTATAGTAACGTAAAGTTTCAGGCACTGATGATGGAGGCCCCTTACATGACCGATTGGGAACTCATTCAACAATATCGCGAGGGCACTACCAATGCCCTGGGAGAGCTCTTTGACCGACACCAAGGGCAACTGTACCGGCTGGCCCAGCGGATGCTGGGCAATGCCGATGAGGCAGAGGATGCCGTATCAGAAATTTGGATGCGTGTCATGAAGCACATACCGCAATATCGACACGACGCACAATTTAGTACATGGCTCTACCGGCTGGCCATCAATTACCTTATTGACACGTCTCGGAAACGGGTTCGCGACTCCCTGCTTTACATCAACTCCGAGATGCGAATCCCTAGCTCCGAAGACCCCGACCTCCATTGTGAGAAGAGGTTTCAAAGCGCGCTGGTACATCATGCTTTGGGCCAACTTTCTCCGGCACAACGGATGCTCATTATTATGCGCGATCTCGAAAACATGCCTCTAAAGGAAATGGCCTCGGCGCTAGATATTCCCCTAAGCGCCGTCAAGTCGCGCCTACGCCGCGCCCGTCAGGCTTTTAAACGCATTGCTTCCCAAGATCAACGCATTCCCGGTCAAGAAGCCGTTGGCACCGCACGATTGACATACCAGGGATTCTTGCAATAAATCGCCCGACGAGAAGGCTGCCTTGGTACATGTTAGGCAACCTTCTCGTCGGGCAGTCGTCCTAATTGTCGCAATTACACACCGTTACAAACGCCGGCGGGTCAGACTATATTCCAAGTCCTGTAACGTCTGCGTCGTTAAAGCCCTCACTTGAACCGTGTCGGGAGTCGGCCAGGATACCAATCCCATTGTCGTTAATATCCGCATGGCTTGCTTTAAAACCTTAAGCGAAATACCTAATTCTTTCGCTTCTCGATCTAACTCGATGGTGGCCCCAACCGGCAGACGTTTGGTGATAATGGCGTCCCGATACCGAGACGCCACAGTACTCGGGTTATCAACAAGGCTCATAGGAATTCGTCCTTTCGTTAGTTAAAAAGATATCCATCAGTCGATCATCAATCTTCCCATATGACATCATAATGAGTTCGAGTCCAAGCGCCGTGGGTTCCATTAAATATGCAATAGTCCGACGTTTGCGTCAAGCCCAGTAGATAACAAAGAAGCAGCCATGGTTTCTCGCCCACGACAAATGGATATAATTAACACAAGGCGAATCACCACGAATGGGGTTGAACAGTGTATGATGTTACCGGTCAAATGAACAGTGGGCCACGAGGAGGTTAGGATGATGTCTGAAATAGAACCCGGCAGCCGCGCGTTGACCGAAGCACCGCAAAAAGAGGCGACACCGAAGGGTCTGAGAATCTCATGGCCCCAATGGTATTGGCCATGGTGGGTATTACTATCTTTAGCTGTAGTCGCATTAATGGCGGCATCGTATTTTGCTGGAATGCTAACGACCGTCTCTCATGCGCATACCCTGCTCTCAAGTTTACACCAACAGCTACAACAAGTGGCTCAGGAAAAAACTCAACTCCATAAACAAGCCGAGGCTTTAGGCGTATTGCATGAATGGCAAACGGGCCACTGGAACTCCCCTCTCATCTGGTCGGTCTTCGTCCCTCAATGGGCGTGGTATCTAAGTGGGATCGTCACAGGAAGTTTTCTCGTTACCGGATTGCGGTACAAGCGAAATCGTCGCCATGTTCCCTCCCATATGTCGATGCCCGAAGAGTCTCGTGATTCTGTTATTCCAAGCCGTCGCCCCGCCTCTCATCATCACTGGACCCATGAACTCGTAGGGTTAGTGCTGTGGGTGGGCATCATTGCTGCCCTAGGATTTTTTATTGTCCACGGCAGGGACCCCCTAGGGGTCTCATTCCCCTCCTTGCATTTGTGATGCCCGGTAACGCTCGATATCCTGTCGGCGACTACGTAAAGAGGCTGCAAGAGCCGCCACCATCACTGCAACCCCCACCAGTTCCGCTACCATCACCATCCACAAAGACAGACGCCCCCCAATGGCCATAAACAATGCCCAATATCCGCCACCCAATACCACCAGAGTAATAAGGCCCGCTGCCCGAAACCACCATATGGTCTTTTTCGAATAAGGGGCTGCTTCTTTGAGCATGTCGATATACTGTTGCTGCCTATGATTCATGTATCGTCTCCTGCCTTTCCTACCGTTGCTTGCTTATTATATCCCATTGCTCATGGGAAGAGCCTAAGGGTCGATATCGGGCATTGGGCTACCCTTTTGGATAACCATGTCACTGCCCTGCGTTATCCAGCCGTCTCCAAAATTTAAGGGGGTAACGGCTCATATGTGCAAGTCCTGCGCCTCTTTCGCTTATAATATAGGTCAGTATGCTATCCATGATGGGGGGGCTTTAGCCATCGACGAATCTTTACTCGCCATTATCGACATTGGTTCAAATTCTGTGCGTCTTATGGTTGTTCGGCGCTTTGGGCCAAACCTAGCCGCAATTATTGATGAGCAAAAAGCCACGCCACGGCTGGCTTTAGCTAAAGATGCAGATGGCTTCCTCACGCTGGATGGTTTTTCGCGCCTCGTGCAATCCTTACAGTATTTCCGGGACATCGCCCAATCCTATCACGCCGACCCCATCATCGTGCGAGCTACCGCCTCGTTGCGTAATCTGGCAAATCAACAACAAGTGATCCAAGAGATTCAACGTCAAACAGGCTTAGAAGTCGTCGTGCTATCGGGAGAAGATGAAGCCCAAATTGGTTTCCGAGCGGTTCAGTCTAGCATTTGCTTAACACAAGGCTGGACCGTGGATGTCGGAGGTGGAAGCACCGAAGTTGTAACGTTCAATGAGGGGAGACTGGTCCATCAAGAATCGTTTCCATTTGGCGCCGTGTCCCTTGCCTCTCGTTTTCCGGTGTATAAAGATCTCCAAGCCTGGATTCACCAGCAATTCGCATCTGCCAAATGGTTGCCCCGAATGCCCTTACAGGGCATCGCTTTAGGGGGAAGTGCCCGGGTTCTAGCCCGAGCACTCCAAGAAGAGATGGATTATCCTCTGAGGCAAGTGCATCACTTCTCGGTGCCGTCGGTAGTGATTGAAACATGGTTAAACAACATTGCCACCATGACTCCCGATCAAAGAAGAAAAGTGGCGCATATCCCCAAAGACCGCGTTGATATTATTGTTCCAGGAATCGCTATTATTTTGGCCTTGCTCCAAATCACTCAAACGGATCAGTTAACCATCAGTGGATTTGGACTCCGCAATGGTCTACTCTTAGATTATTTGGGATCCGAGCCGGCGCCCGCTTTTTCATCAATCGCCTTGAATAGCGCCTTGACCGTAGCATTGCGCAATGAATGGCCCTTGCATTTGGCCATGCATCTTCAAGAACGGGTGGCCGAATTGGGACAGGCTGTGCAGTCGATATTAGGATGGACTCCCCGCGCCGTGGAATTGGCCCGGACAGCGGCTTTGCTCCGCTATACGGGCCGTAATATTAACATGTATCATTGGGACCAACACACATTCTACTATGCCTTATCGGCTCCCCTTGTGGGCCTCAGTCATAAGGAGTGGGTAGAGGTCGCCTTAATTGCCTCATATCGTTCCGTGAAGCGTCTGCAAAAATATTGGAATCCCTACTCCAGCATTTTAAGCAGAGCCGAATTGGTCACCGTGCGGCAACTTGGGGTTTTGGTCCGTTTAGCCGAACTGTTTGCTCCACCCTTAATGACCGGAGTAGAACGCCTTAATGTCCAACAATCCAATAAACAACTCACCATTACGGTGTCTGGTACGGGCATCTCTAATCCCTCAAAGGATCTTGCTGACGTTGCCAAGGATGTTAAAAAAAGTTGGCAATTAAAATTGGTCGTTCCCGGATTAATTTCCTAAAGTTAAGATCCTGTAATAAAGTGTCCGGAGCGATTTAGGGTTTGAATAAAGAAAGGCTTCTCTGATAGGGTTGGAGTGAAGAGACAACAACCACATTCAGGGCGGCACAGATGATGGCTAAGCGGGGACATCAACTACTGGGGGTGGGTGGCATCGACACAGCGAAGGACTCGCATTATGTGCAATGGCTGGACACAAACGAGCGGCCCGCGGGCAAACCCTTTCAGTTTGCCAACACTCGAGCGGAATGCAAGGCCGTGCGCATCGGTATGGTGTCGGCCGCCGCGTAAAGATGGATTGGCTTCGGTTCTGTCTCAGGTGTGGGAAGTCGTGTTACTCCTCTTGGGCTTTCACTCAGTGAAATGACCCTCAATTAAATCCGGCTCCCACGTCTTCCATACCGCATGTCAAGCGGAACGAAGGATTGGCCGGACCTAGACCCTGAGAGACATGATAGGGTTTGCTCACGTGATAACGGCAAAGGAAGACCGCTTAAGAGGGAACCGAAGTGAAAGACCTTGAAATACGGTACGACGGTAAGAAAACAAGACAAAACATTGAGGTAGGAGTGACAGCACGTTGACAATGGATCACAATGCCTTTCGCGGCCACTTAATTGTCGCGGAAGGTACCGATGGGTCAGGAAAAAGCACAGCAATGAGCCTCCTAGATAGTTGGCTGACTGCTCAAGGCATCCCCGTTTACCGTACTGCTTGGAATAGTTCATCCTTTATCAAACCCATCATGCGCCATGTCAAAAAGAAAGAGTGGTTAAGTCCTGCAGCGTTCAGTCTCCTCCACGCGAGCGACTTTTATGACCGATATCATCGCCTCATCCTTCCCCGTCTTGAGGCCGGCTATGTGGTCCTAGCGGACCGCTGGGTCTATACGGCATGGGTCCGTGATACCGTTCGAGGGCTTGACTTGCCTTGGGTCCAATCCCTGTACCAAGGTGTTCGCGAGCCCGACTTGGCGATTTATTTTTCGGCCCCTCCTGATGTGGCCATTTCACGCATCAAACACGCCGCCCGCGAATTGAAATATTACGAGAGCGGCCAAGATATTAGCGGGTTGCATGATAGATGGGCCAGCTTTTTGTGGTTCCAAGAAAAAATGCGGCAAGCATATCTCGCCTTGGCGGACCAAGGTATTCTTCAATTGTTTGATGCCACCTTATCGATTACCGATCAACAGAAAGTGTTACGACAGTGGTTGCGGCCTATTCTCGAATCCTATTGGCAACAGTCTGATTTCTTTCAAGCCCCAGCCGATGACACCACGTCGTCTATCACCTCAATTAAAAAAGGAGATTTTTAAACATGGGTAGACCGGTACGCACTGTAGCACCTCAATGGCCATATGTTGACACATATTACCCGGGCTTATATGTTGGGGTGGATGGTTTAGACGGTTCGGGACGTACCACCTTGGCTAATGAACTCCATCGCCAATTGCAGTCCCATGGCTACCCCTCTGTGGTAACAGGACCTTTTCCCAGCAAAAAGTCGCAGACTCAAAATACCTTGAATAAACATGATCGACGCGTTGGGGACACTAGCCGCCATTTGCTCTATGCCAGTTTTCTTGCCATCGTGATGCATGAAGTCATTTTGCCGCATCTGCGGGCGGGATATATCGTCATCTCTGACAGGTCTTGGATTAGTCTTTACGCCCGAGCTACCGCTCAAGGCCTCGATAAAAATTGGGTGACGACCAGCCTCGGGTTTGCTTTACAACCCGATCTGGTCATAGAACCTGCTGCTACCCCGTTAACCGCTGCGCGGCGAAAGCTCGCGGGGGCCGAAGCGTTAGACCCATTGGAATCTGTAGGAGGTCGAAGTCAACTCTCCGGATTTATCGCGTTTCAAGAACAGATCCAAATCCTCTTAGCCCCGTTGCGGCAACAACTGCCCTGGCATGTGGTCGAGGACATTAAAAATTTGGATCAGATGGCTCGCATCATCCACCGCATTGAAGCCGAAAGTGAGGGATTGCCATCTTAGAGCATACGGAAGCCCTGATGAAACGTTATGCAGTTGGCGTGCCGCACGCGATACACGTCGCCCAATTGTCGTTGACGCTATTTGACCATCTACAAACATGCCTAGACTTGCCGCCCACGGAACCATGGCGAGACTATCTTGAAACGGCAGCGCTTTTGCACGATATCGGGTATTTCATTGCCAAACCCAAGCACCATCGACATAGCCGGTGGATCCTAACCTATACGTATGAGACCCAATCGTGGCGGCCTATAAGCCGCCAGTGGGTGAGCGACCTCGCGTATTTTCACCGCAAACCCTTAACGAACAAAAAGGCCCAATACCTGGCAAGCATTCCAGGCCTTGGACCCCTTGTATCAATTCTCCGAATCGCCGACGGCCTTGACCGCGCCCACCAACAATTGGTGACCATTGAACAGGTAACGTGCTCTGATAAAAATGTCGTGATTACAGTCCGGCATTTAGAAGATGCGGATTACAGCCATCTCATGGAGAAAAAGGCTGACGGTTTCCGGCACGCTTTTCACCGTTCTCTAAAAATCAAGCGCTTAGATGCGAGCTCCTGACGAACGCCGCGCCACATTATCCTTTTCAGCGGCTAAACTGACTGCTTCGGCAATTTTGTCCACCACGTTGCGGTTGAACACGCTGGGAATAATATATTCGGGTCCCAGTTCTTCCGGTTTCACCACCGCGGCTAACGCTTCGGCCGCCGCAACCTTCATTCCCATGGTCACAGTTCGCGCCCGAGAATCTAAAACACCCCGAAACAGGCCAGGAAAACATAGCACATTATTAATCTGATTGGGGTAATCTGAGCGTCCCGTAGCGACCACCCGAGCATACGCTTGGGCCACCTCGGGTTGAATCTCTGGCGTGGGATTAGCCATCACAAATAAAATAGCATCGCGCGCCATTTCTTTAATATCATCCGGAGTCAGCAAATTTCCCGCCGACACCCCAATAAACACATCGGCACCCCGCAAGAGTTCACGCAAGGTCCCCGTGCGTTTATGGGGATTGGTTTTGCGCGCATATTCTTGCCATTGAGGATGATTGGGATACGACTGACCGGCAACAATTGCACCTTCCTTGTCGTACCCTACAATATCCTTCACCCCCATATGTAACAGCAATTCCGTAGTCGCTGTACCCGCCGCGCCAATCCCCGCAATCACAACCCGCATCGACGTCAAAGGTTTATTAACAACCTTCGCAGCATTGATTAAACCCGCTAAAATAACCGTAGCCGTTCCGTGCTGGTCGTCATGAAAGACCGGAATGTCCAAGCGTTCCTGCAATCGCCGTTCAATTTCAAAACACCGCGGAGCCGAGATGTCTTCAAGGTTGATCCCCCCAAAGGCGGGAGCAATGCGCACAACTGTCTCCACAATGGCATCCGTATCGGTCGTGTCCAAGCAAATGGGCACGGCATCGACGTTCCCCAGCCACTTAAAGAGCACCGATTTTCCTTCCATGACGGGCAAAGCGGCTTTCGGGCCCAAATTACCCAGGCCCAAAATGGCCGAACCGTCTGTCACAATGGCCACCGTGTTGCGCTTCATTGTCAACTGAAACGCTTTACTGGGATCTTCGGCGATGGCTTCAACCACACGCGCCACACCGGGCGTATAGACATGTGACAAATCAGCGCGCGTCTTGATTTGCACACGTGGCTTGATCTCAATTTTTCCACCCAAATGCATTAAAAATGTACGGTCTGAGACATTCTCTACCGCGACACCCTCTAGCTGGGATAACTGTTCAGTGAGACCTTTTAGCTGTGCCGCTGTCGGCATCAACACAGTCAAATCACGGATCGTTTTTTGGTCTTCCGCTCGAACTAAGTCCCATGCGATGATGTCTCCACCTAAATCGTCGACAAGTTCGACCACGTGCCGGAATGGCAAACCATCTCGTTGCATGATTAAGCGAATGATATACTGCACACCATTTTGAACCACATTCCTATCCCCCTGCGCCTCAAGGCTTTCGTTGTTTACTCCGTCTATCATAGCACGTCGTAAAACGAGAAGATGCTCGAAAAGCCGACGATCAGCTTGAATGCGCGCCGCATTTCTCCCAGAACCCGAAAAACCACAGTTTAAGCGCCATCCATTGGACGGTATAATCACCAAAGGAGATCTTCGCACAGCACGATTAGGGAGGAGATCCGGATTTCGGTTCAGCATACAGACGAACATCATGATGAGTTTTGGTTAATCGCCCGCGCCAAAGATGGCCAAGAAGAAGCTATCGCCCAACTCATGAGTCGCTACGCCTCATTAATAAAAGCTACAGCTAGTCGCTATTTCCTACCCGGAGCCGAGCCTGAGGACGTTATCCAAGAGGGGTGGATCGGCTTTTGGCGCGCTATCCAGCACTTCGACGATGAGCGTCATGGCTATTTTGCCGGATTTGCAAAGCTGTGTGTTAGTCGACAAATCGTGTCGGCAGTCGTAGGAGCGACGCGGGCCAAACATCAAATCCTTAATGGCGCATGGTCGTTAGACCAACCCCTGCACGACAACACGTGGTGGGATGTGTTGGCAGCCCATCCCCATCCATCACCTGAAGCCGACGTCATCGACCGTGAGGCATCCCGACAATTGGTGGATGAACTGGGTAAGAAGCTCTCGCCCCTCGAAAACGCTGTCTTTAATGCGAGACGGCAAGGCAAAAGTTATGAAGAGATCAGCCAATCCGTGCGGCGACCACGCAAAACTATCGACAATGCGCTGCAGCGCATCCGCCGCAAATTAAAAATAACCCGCAGCCATGTTTAGGCTTGCGGGTTATGCGCCTGGGCTTGTGGCCACGGCACGTCAGAACTCTGCTTTTTGGCCGGTTCGTCTAACGGCTCCGCGGGAACCACTTGTAGGACCAAATAACTAATATCGGCAAACAACAACATGAGCGTTGCGATATGCAAAAGATACGGTCCCGTCGCTACATGACTTAGCGCTAAGTTCGCTCCCGTCACAATTTGAGCTATAACCGCCCAAAACAGCCAAAACGCACCACGATAAAGATCTGGGCGTGACGTTTTATACTGTCGCAAATGCCACAGTAACCCAGCACTTAATATCGCCAAGCCTACCGCTGCTAACCGGTGAATAAAATCCAGTCCCACCAATCCAGAAAATCCTGGGAAAACTTTTCCATTACACAACGGCCATGACGGGCAGGCTTCTCCCGCTCCACGAAATGCCACATATGAACCCCAATAGATCGCCAAATAGGTATAAATCCACGTACCCCAAACCCATTTCTTTGTCGCTGACGATGTGTGGCGCCGAAAAGCAATACCCGCATTGCGCCCTTTTATTTGGGCATCCAATTGAAAGAGAAATACCGTCAGCAACCCAACTCCCACCATGGCCAACAACCCGAAACCAAGATGTAAAGCCAGCACAGGTGGTGGATTCACAAACACCACTGCAAGCGCCCCGAGTGCCGATTGAACGACGATGAATCCAATTCCCACTAACGCAAAAACTTTAACCTCGATCCACTTTCCATACCGCACCAGCGCCCAGATCATAAAAATTGTCGCGATCAGAGCAAATCCCCCTACGAGTACGCGGTGGCCAAACTCGATCAGCACATGAATGTTACGTAGATTCGGGATGACTTGTCCATTACATAGTGGCCAATCTGGCCCACATCCCAATGCCGATCCTGTCTGCGTGTCCAGAAATCCGACCATGTTCACGATATACATCCCAATAGTCGCAATGACACCCAACCACTTTATCGACCGTGAAGGGGGGATGAATTGATATTGCTTCGCTGACATTTGTGCCAATCACTCCTTACGATAAGCCAGTAGACGCAGCACTTCACTTCCGCCAGTCTATCACAAAACGGCTCGAAAATTGGCGTCAAATCTTGTGCCACTTAGGACCTCTTGTTATCGCAGGGTATCTTTGCCATTTGTCTATCACTCTATGCAGCCATTCCCGGCAATTCTTAAATTATCCAATCTGCGGCCGGACTTGTTCGACCAGATATGTGATGATCGACGGATTCTCCATGGCCCCTGGATTAAATGCTACTTGGGGCTCAGCGCCCAACAACAGCTTCTTAACAGGAATCTCCATCTTCTTGCCATTAAGCGTTTTAGGAATGGCAGGCACAAAGAAGATTCGGTCCGGCACATGGCGCGGAGACAACGCATCGCGCAAACGTCGCGTGATCTCACCTGCTAACGACTCGTTGGCTTGCTCGCCAGGGCGCACGACAACCATTAATATCAAGCCCTTCGCGATCCCCATGGCTGACAAGTCCACGACCAGGCTATCTAAGATCCTGTCATCATCCTCTACCACGCGATAAAACTCACTGGTGCCCATGCGGATACCGCCCCGATTTATCGTCGCGTCAGAACGACCGTAAATAACCACGCTACCATCGTCATGCACCAATATCCAATCACCATGGCGCCAAACACCTGCAAACATGTCAAAATAACTGGCACGGTAACGCGTTTTTGCGGCATCATCGCCCCAAAGGAACAAGGGCATGGACGGCAGCGGCTGGGTTATCACCAGTTCGCCAACCGCGTTATAAACCGCATGCCCCTCTTCATCAAACGCTTCGACTTGGGCCCCTAAATAGCGACACTGGATTTCCCCACTGCGCACTGGCAATGTCGGCACCCCACCCACCACCGCACTGCAGATGTCGGTTCCTCCACTGAGCGAGGTTAACCACAGGTCTGTCGAGACTTTTTGGTAAACCCATTCAAACATCTCAGGCGTCAGAGGAGACCCGGTCGAACCAACGGCTCTCAGCATGGATAAGTCTAAGGACCGAACATCGACCTCTTGTTTTTGGCACAAACCAATATAGGCGGCGCTCGTGCCTAAAAACGTTATGCGTTTCTCGGAAGCTATCTGCCATAATCTTCCAACCTGGGGATACGCCGGATTCCCATCATACAGAACAATGCTAGCCCCGACTAACAACCCGGAAACCACAATATTCCACATCATCCATCCTGTCGTGGTAAACCACATAAATCGATCATCGGGTCCAAGGTCTAGATGAAAGGTCAATGCCGCCAAATGCGTGAGCAAGATCCCTCCATGGCCTTGCACGATGGGCTTTGGCAATCCTGTCGTCCCCGAAGAGTAAAGAATCCACAGCGGATTGCTGGCCTCAACGGCTTCAAAATCCAATGGTTCGGACGACTCCAGCAGATCATAATCCTCCAAACCATGGTCTAAGGATTGGTCGCGAAAAGTCTGCCGCACCATAATCGTATGGGTAACCGTAGGCAATCCCGTCTGCAAGGCGCGCACCACCGCACGCCGGTCATGGACCTTTCCGTTATAGCGATATCCATCCACGGCAAAAAGGATTTTCGGCTCAATTTGCTGAAAGCGATCTAAAACAGCTTGGGAACCAAAATCCGGCGAACAGCTCGACCAGATCGCTCCTAAACTCGCGCATGCCAGAAAAGCGGCCACCGTCTGGGGAATGTTTGGCAAGTAACCGGCAACGCGGTCGCCTACCCTCACATCCATAGCCTTTAGGGCACCGCGAATGCGGCTGACCTCGGTGCGCAATTGATCCCACGACCACGTCAGCTGGTCACCATTTTCCGCTTCATAGAAAATCGCTGGCTCTTCGCCTTGGCGCCTTAAACTATGTTCGGCGTAATTCAAGTAAGCACCGGGAAACCACTGGATATCGGGCATTTGCGTGCCCTCCAGAATTTTTGAAAAAGGGGTCTTGGATAACACGCCGAAATACTCCCAGACCGCTGCCCAAAACTCCTCCAAATGGTCGACGGACCATTGCCATAAATCTTGGTATTGAGAAAAGGTGAGATTTTTGTGCACCCTCAACCATTCTTCGAATTGCGTGACTTTTGCTTTTTCTATTTGGTTAGGTGAGGGGGTCCACAGGACTCGCCCCCGTTCTAATCCGTCCATTGTCCGCTCCCGTCCTTTCGTATTCCCTTCCATTATAACAAGGAATCGGAGAGCCACAGCACGTTAAAAGGGGTCAAAGCTTCATCCCCGTTGACAAGCCTGATACAATACAGCAAAGATGATTGCACTGAATGTTAGGGTTCACGAAAACCCGTTACGCACACTGCCAAGGAGACCCGTTCGGAATGCCCTTGTATATTATTTTAATGCTGATGGCCGGAATCTCTTACGGGCTCGTCACGCCCCTAGCTAAACTAGGGATTGTCCATGACGTTCCTGTCGCATGGCTTACCCTCGCCCAATACCCTATCAGCCTTATTATTTTTCATTTTGGAAAGACCATGACGTCATCCAAGGTCATCCCGCGCTGGCAAGATCATCTCACGATGATTGCGATTGGCGCATTAGGGGCTGGCGTATCGTTAACTTACTACCGCAGTTTGACATTTCTTCCGGGATCCATCGGTATTGTACTGCTTTTTCAATTTACCTGGATGCTCCCACTGCTATCAGGGCTTTTGCATCATCACTGGCCCACCCGGTGCCAACGTTACGGAATTGCAGCCGTTCTCGCTGGCACATTCTTGGCGGGCGGGATAGTCCGGGGAAGCCTATCCTTAGAAGGCTTTGCGTTAGGATTGGCTTCCGCCTTGCTGTATGCGCTCACTTTGCTTCTCTCAGGGCGTATAAACGCCGCAATTTCTCCCTGGTACCGATCTGAAATATCCCTCGCGTCTGGACTCCTTCTTATCGCCATTGCCTATCAGCCCTGGCACAATCTCCAGTGGGCCATAGACCCCTCGACCTGGGTATGGGGAAGCTTGATGGGCCTGTTTAGTCAAGCCATTCCCCTTCTTTTTACGTATATTAGCGCGCCCCAATTGCCTCCTGCCCTGACCGGGATGTTAGCATCGTCGGAGCTACCCGTGGCGGTCATACTGTCCGCGGTGTGGTTGAACGAAACGGTGAGCATTTGGCGTTGGATAGGGGTTGCTATCATTTTAGCAGGGATCCTCATAGGCAGCGTGCCACTCAAACGCCTGAAGCATACGTCGCCCCTTTAATAGAACGAATAGGGAGACAGCCACATCTCTTATGGCCAGCCTCCCACCAACGCCGATGGTTAAAACTTCTCTAAGTCTAACAATTCCCATTGCTTTACAACAACCGTACGCGCACCAGATGAGACAGCGGGGTCGGCTTCTGCCATGGTTACGGCATCCTCCAATGAATTTGCTCGGTACACGACCATCCCCCCTGAACGATCACCAAAGGGCCCGCCCCAAGCAACACGACCCTCTCGGAAGAGATTACCTAGGTACGCTAAATGCGCTGGACGATTCTTTTGATTCAAAGCCTCGTCGACAATGGTCAACCATGCGACATATAAATTCGTCATATTTACCTCTCCTAAGGCGATTGTATTTTTATCCAACCGCAGCGCACTCACTGGGTCTCCCCGCACAATAGCATACGCGCACAAGCCTGAGAAGTGTTTCGATTCAAAGTCAGTGACCAACAAAAAACCAGCCTTTTCAGGCCAGCATTGTTTCTCCATTAACATCCTTGTTTAAATGCCCCATCCACTCAACAAATGCATTAAGAAAGGAGCCGCATAGGCCTCTAGCGCTGTTCCCACCAACACGACAAAGCTCATGGCCACCACTAACGTCGTAAATGCCGCAAACCGTTGAGACAATGTGCTGCGAGCCGCTCGTCCTTTTGTGGAAATCAACTGCCACGAAAATCCTAAGGCGACTCCGCCTACGATAACGATGGCGGGAACAATAAAAACATTTTGCAAGCCCATGGTGATAGCAGCCAATCCGGCACCTTGCCAGTGAAAAGACATCAAAACAAAAGCGGCAGAAAACCCCAGCACGAAGCCTCGAAAAAAAAGAGCCACCATGACCAAAGGCATGCCTGCGACGGATACCCCTAGCAGATACAACAAACCCAACAATTTGAGATTCGCCGTCAACGCTTGGCGAAAGACCCCATGATACGTGGGCGTCGACGTCTGAATATCGATAAAATGCCGAAGATAACCAACCAGTGATAATTTGTCCGCTGGAGTTAACGTACCCACGGCCAAAACACCAAATAATATCCCGACCGCCATCGTGGCAACAGCAATATATACGGGCGTAAGATACTGCGCCAAATAATCTTCTAGGATGCTGGTTGGTGCCTCAGAATGCATAGGCTGTCCCTCCTCATACAGCCTATGCATCCACTCAGGAATCGAGACCCATAAGATCGGGAAGCGGCGACGGAACATCCCAACTATCTCGCTTCGGTTCCCACAGTGGCCGTGTGCCGCTTAAACGTTCCGTCATGCCTAATAACAGCATTTTGTCACCATCCGATAACCCGCCCCATAGGCGATTTAACGCTTGTGCAATTAAATCCGTGCTCGTTGAGCTGTCCGACGGCATATGCCATTGTCGTAATGACAAGTCTAACTCTTCTGCTAAATGTCCAATCAGCGCTGCACTGGGGACCATTCTACCTTGCTCTACGCCACAAATGGTTTGTTTGGTGACACCCACACGCAACGCCAACTCTCCTTCGGTCCAATGTCTTTCGCAGCGATGATAGCGAACATGTTGCCCAAATTCACCAATCAGACTAGGACAACCGACACGCGCCGCCTGTAGTTGGGCATGAAGAAACTGAGCCAATTCTTGCAACGTGGGTTCTTGACCGCTTTCCATAAACTGATGCCAAGCGTTGGCCCCTAACTGCAACACTTCAAAAACTTTGGACAGTTTATCCTCACTAAGCACCGCATTCGCATGCTCAACCCGAGTAATGAGGACTTGCGATACACCAATGCGCCGAGCCAATTCCGTTGCGGTCAGACCGTGCTGCTCGCGTTCTTGGCGCAGCCACGCGCCGAAACGCTTGAGAAGACCTCCATCATGGTGCTTGGCGTCCAACAAACTTTGATGAATTTGTTTGATGTGTGGCAAGGACTCCACTGCCGAATGCCCCCTTTTGGTCAGCACGGCCTTCACACCCTAAGACGACCCGTTAACGGCCCGAACGATTTACCCACCACTGCAACCCTGCATAGGCAATGCCATTCAGCGGTGTGGAGCGGTTAAAAAACTCGATGACTTGGCGTCGGGTCCAAAGTTCCGTGCTAATCTCTTCATCAGCCTCTAAAGCAGGCGCCCCAAGGCTCAGATCCGTTGCAAAATAGAGAGAAAGTTTTTCATCGGTATACCCAGGAGACGGATAAATGTCTGCGACAAACTCCCATGACTTTGCACGGTACCCCGTTTCTTCCCGGAGCTCCCGTTGAGCGGCCTCCAAAGCGCTTTCTCCGGGGTCAACTTTACCAGCGGGCAACTCCCAAAGAAAATCCTGTACCGCCCAACGATATTGTTTAATGACAACCACCGTGCCCTCTTGAGTTTCAGCAATGACCGCCACGGCAGGAACGCGGACGACCACTTCACGCGTGGTATCTAAGCGGCCGACCCTGACGGGATCCACCCTCACAGACAACGTACGGCCTCGATAGACCCACCGTGGCATTCCTGACCGTTCTTCCAAGGTATAAACCTCCTTATATTAGACTATCCTTTTAGCAAGAGGAGGTATAGATAATGTATAAAGTCCAGAAACTTCTGTTTTACGGAACAATACAAGAATTTAAGGATTGGCGCCAATTATGGCTACTCGCGTTACCCGTCACCAACTATCTTACAGCGTTGGATCACCGTCAAAAGCTCCCACGTAGCGACGAATCGCACGAATCGCCGATTTAAATAATAGCACCTCTTCATCACCAGACACCACGAGGATGGCATAGGTATCAAACCCATCTATCGTCCCAACCAGTGTCGTGCCGTCTAAAAATGTGACTTCAACCGGAATCCGTCCTGTAATGAGATGCTGATAAAAAGCGTCTTGCACATAGCTGGTACGGCTTCCCGGAGTACTCGCAGCTTTGCTAGGCTCGGGTTTCGAAGGCACCTGAGGCTTAGACACCCGGGCTCGCGCGCTACGCTGGGTGTGGGGGATTTCAATCCATTTATCTCCTGACACTACTCTTCATCCTTTCGCTCATCCAACTCTTCCGAGCTTCCTAATACTTTTTTCGGCACAGGTCTCTCGATTTGACCTAACCGGCGATTGACCGCATCGAGAACAGCCCGAACTGCCGCACCCTGCCCGTCGCCACGTTCCGGAGCTGCGCCAATTAAGACTTCTTCTTTGCGTTTATTCGTCACATAACTGAGCGCAACGGCTACAATGGTGCGCCCTGCCATCTGAAACGTTCGCAATTCTGTTAATACCACTGGCTGCGCCAGTTCGGGAATTTGATTCACAGCGTCAACTGTCGCCCAGGCCATAATATTGTGATACTGACTAGGTACATAGCGTCCGTGCCAACGACCCTCAAAAGCCGTCGTCGTATCATCCGCTGGCTGCAACCGCACATATCCCTGGGCATTTTGATGCACCGTATCCAAATCAATCCGAAATTCTACTACCGTAAGCCGGGCTAAAGGCCGCGTCGCCCGGTCATCCATAATCTGCGCGACAGAAACTTTTTTATGGTCTACGCGTAGGCCCCACTGAGCCAACAAGGCACTTTCCACATCACGTACGATCTGCTTGGGCGAACGATCCAACGTCGTTAACACGTGAATTTCTTCAATGGCTCCCCATTCGTTAACGGCAACATGCGAACGCAAAACGGTAGGCAGACGTTTAATCAAGGCCTCAAGCTCAGCGACAGGTACATGGTCAAATTCTTGACTCATTCGGGCGGAAACTCCTTTATTAGACTGGTATTTTTTGCATTATGAAAAAGAGGACATCATAACATTCGATATCCTCTTTGCAAATTCCTCTATTTTTGTTATTCCGGAATATAAGTCGAATCTACCCTCCCCAAAATATGAATCCGAGCTTCCGCCACTTGGTCGGCGGCTTCCTGGGTAGGGATTTGGGCTTGTTGGGCATGTTGCAAGATTTCTTGGACCTGCTTGCCTATCCCGCGAACCCGCGCATAGGCTCGCTCTTGATTATAACCATCACGGTGGAATTCGTCGGCAACATTCACCACTCCACCCCCGTTAATGACATAATCTGGAACATACACGATCCCACGTTTCATCAACTCTAAGCCATGGCGCGGTTCTTGGAGCTGATTGTTGGCCGATCCAGCAATAACTCGGCATTTAAACTGATCAATCGTGCGATCGTTGATGATAGCACCCAACGCACAAGGAGCAAAGACATCCGCGTCAACCCCATAGATAGCATCCGGAGCCACCCATTGCGCGCCTAATCGGTCCGCCACAACCCGGCCCTCGTCTTCATGAATGTCTGTGACAATGAGCGTAGCACCCTCATTCTTCAACATTTCGCCCAACAACGTCCCGACGTGACCGAGCCCTTGAATCGCAATCCGACGACCATGAAAGTCAGCACTGCCAAACGCCAACATCATCGCCGCTTTCATGCCTTCTAGCACACCCAAAGCTGTTGCTGGGGAGGGATCCCCACTTGTTTCCTTTAATCCGCCGACAAACTCGGTTTCCCGTGCCACAACCGCCATATCGTCCGCGTTGACACCAACATCTTCCGCCGTAATATAGCGGCCTCCAAGACTTTGAATCAGCCGGCCAAATGAACGCAATCGTGCTTCGGTTTTATCGTGCCGCGAGTCAGCCCATATAACAGACTTACCTCCACCGAGGTCCAATCCCATCGCCGCATTCTTGTAGGTCATGCCGCGAGATAATCGCATGACGTCGGTAATCGCGTCATCTTCGGAGTCGTATGGCCACATGCGCAAGCCGCCCAGTGCAGGACCCAAAGTCGTATCATGGATAGCCACAATGGCCTTCAGCCCCGCCGCTTGATCATACCAAAACACAAGCTCTTCATGTCCGTACTGCTCCATCGCCTCAAATATGTTCATCGTTAACCCGCCAGCGCGGGAGTCACTTCCTTTCTGTCCTATGGAGGTCTGTTCGCACTCCGTTCCTCATCATGTCACAAACCTTCTCAATGGTAAACTACCCGGATACCGAAAATATACTCGGAACCGGCTAGCCGTGTGACAAGAAAAAAGCCCCCAAAAATGGGGGCCTAGCTGGCTTTAATCTGCATTCTCAATTTGTCAGCAACCATCGCAATAAATTCCGAATTGGTGGGTTTCCCGCGATCACGATTCACAGTGTGGCCGAAAATCCCGTTGATGACATCGACATTACCCCGAGACCACGCCACCTCAATGGCATGACGAATAGCGCGCTCCACCCGAGAAGGTGTCGTCTTATACGTCTGCGCAATGGCTGGATACAACTCCTTCGTCACTCCGGACAGTAAATCAACGCGATCAATCACCATGACAATCGCTTCACGGAGGTATAAATAGCCTTTAATATGGGCGGGAATTCCAATTTCGTGGATAACATTCGTAACTTCGACATCCAAATTCTTTACAGGTGCTACCGTCACCTTGCCACTACTTGCCGCCGGCGCCTTACGTTCTGCTGTCGAGGCCCCGCCAAGCTGCTTAACCCGCTCCGCAAGTACTTTGAGGTTGAAAGGTTTTAAGATGTAATAATCTGCGCCTAACTCTAAGGCTCGTTGGGTCATCGTCTCTTGACCAAAAGCCGTGAGAATAATCACGCGGGGCGGATTGGGCATATTCATTTCGGATAGCCGCTCCATCACACCTATTCCGTCCAAATGAGGCATAATAATATCTAGAACAATCACGTCTACCGGGCGTTGACTCAATATGTCAAGCACTTCCACCCCATGATTCGCCACTCCAACGACTTCCAGCCCATCTTGTTTGTCAATAGCGTTCTGGAGCAATTCGCAAAAATCACGATTGTCATCTGCAATCAAAACCTTTATTGCCATTTCCCATCCTCCCGCATTTGCACTCGATATTTGCCACAGACCGTTCTTCTATGATTTTGCCTGATCTTTGCCGTCTTGCGAAGTCTCTTTTTCATTCTCATTCTTCCATATTTCTCTGTTTTTCGACACCAATCCCTGTTCTTGCATCCACGCCAAACGGAGATACGTGGTTTTGGTTTTCAGCCACAAAGACCGTGCATACTGACTCATAATCCATAAAATGCCTAAGATAACGCTAAAAAAAAGCCATAAAAAAAGGGCTGCTCGCGGATGATCAACCATGGATCCCACCACCTCTCAGCGCTTCCGTTTAGGGAAATATGACGAACGAATTCGTGATCGCCCGCCATATTTCCTGCTAAAGATCGGTTATGTCAAAGATTTTTGTTTGACCATCCAATACGCATAACACCCATAACCCAAGCTAGGACGGCTCACTAACACATGAGTGACTGCTCCTACAATGCGACCGTTTTGAATAATAGGGCTGCCACTCATTCCCTGAATAACTCCCCCCGTTTGACTTAACAACCGCGGATCATCCACCTCAAACAACAACCCCTTGGTATGGGGTGCCCATTGGGGATACGTTTTCAAAATGCGCACCGCATAGGCATGGGTGCGTTGTCCATGCAATACCGTGATAATATGTGCTGGACCCGGTGTGACTTGATCGGGCAACGCTACAGGCAAAGGCTTAGCCGGGCCGTAAGGTCGATGCCATAACGTCCCAGTAATCCCAAATATTCCGTTATGGCGAACATTCCCTTGAATATCTTGCCCCCCTGTCAGAACACCAATTTTTTGTCCCGGAGCATTGGCAGTCCCAGCGATAATCCCGACAATATCAGCGCCCGTTACACGACCACTATGCACTTCGACAGGGGAACGCGTTAAGCCATCCGTAATACTGTGTCCCAGTGCTGCATATTGCAAAGAATGCGGATTATAAAACGTTAAGGTCCCGACACCACTCGCGCCGTCTTGTACGAGAATCCCAATTTGCCACCGATGATGCTGAGAAGACCACAGCGCACGAACGGAACGAAGGTGAAAACTCCGACTGCCTTGAACTCCTAGCATCACCGCTTGATGACGCCGCCCCGCTTGTTGCACAGCTTGCGCTAAGGCTCGATCTGAATAAACGGGGCGATGATTAACCTGAACAATCACATCCCCCTTATCAATTCCTGCCTGCTCGGCCGGATCCTCAAAGCGTCCATGACTCCACACAGGGGCATATTGGGTCACCACCAACCCTTCGGTATTAACCAATACCCCCATAGATTCTCCCCCAGGCACCTCATAGATGGGCTTCGTGACCTCCACGGGCACTTGCCTCCATGGAAGCCATCCAAACAATTTCGTTTGCAAGAGAAATCGGCCCGGCGTCATCCCCCTGACTTGGGCAACATTACCCGAGATATTCACCGGGCCCACGGACGCCGAAGACAACGACAGCCATGAGCTCCAAGGCAAGACAACTTTTTGACCTTGAGGAACCATCACCGCATCGGGTAACGCCGCCATGTTTTGCACAGGCCTGGATAATCCAATCCCCACGGTAATCCCGGCCGCGATTAATCCCACAATTCGCCTTTTCGTCCAAAAATGTTGCCGCACGTCTTTCACCTCCCGTTCCTTTCGCGTTTATAAGGTCCCGGAAATGCGGTCACTTCATGCCCGGTAATATGCCCAAGGCCTGTCTTTGCATCCAACGCAAAACGACTTGACCGCGGTTTCTTAAGAAAAACCCGCAGTCAGCGACATTGTTAGAGGACATTACATTGTTTAGGACCATTTTCCAGAAAACGTGAAGACGACGTGTGCCATTTGGAAAGGGATAACGAGACAATGCCCGGCCGATTTAGAGTTCTTGCAGACGTAACGCGATGGCTTGCGCCGCATGCGGCCGGGCCCATTTTTCTTGAGCATGAATAATTTCTTGCCGTTTAGGAGAGTCTTCTGGTAGAAGTTCTTTGACTCGTGCAGCGAGTTGACCTTTATCACCACGTACGGCCATATTGTGACCGACGAGGCGGTCGCGGTTGGCCTCTTCCTGGCCCGCAATCCAATGCGTTAAAATCCAAGGTACGCGTGATTGAGCGACTTCAGCCGCTGTAACACCGCCCGGTTTTCCCACGACCAATCGGGAATGCCTCAACAAAAGGGGCATTTTTTCCACATAGCCCACAATGCTGACGGTGTCGGGCCACGTTTTTTGATCTAAGTGCCAATGGAGCTTCTCATTATGACCGCAGACGGCCACAACGGGATAATCAATTTCCGATAATTTTCTTAAAATCCGGTAATAAGGTCCCATGCCTAAGCCTCCCCCTAACAACACAATGGGATCTTTGGCGTAAAGTGGCAGTTCCCAAGCCGGATCCCGAAACGACGAGCGAATGGGAATTCCCGTCTGCCAAACTCTGTTGGCATCCACGCCAAATCGTGTTAAGTCTGCGACTTGTTCGGGGAACCAGACTGTATAGGCATCGGCCATAGGCTCGTACCAGAAACGGTGCACGGACAAATCGGTAAGAACGCCCACCAGTTTAAATGGTCGCTTTTTGCTTTTGACCCCGGCCCATGCATTGAGCGCAAAGGGATGGGTGGCCAAAATAACATCCGGATGATAAATATCATATACGTGCGACAGGACTTCCTTTCCCGTCTGCATCCAATGGCGGCGATGACCTTCCCAATGGTAACCCGTACGATCTTCCCAACGAAACACCCCACCATATTGCTTAGGAAGATATTTTAAGGCCCAAAAATAGAGTCCCGTTTCAATCCGAGCCCGTCCCACCAAGTGCTCAGAAAATTCTACGGCCATTCCGCGTTGCAAACACGCCTCAGCTAACGCACGCGCGGCAATATCGTGGCCTGTGCCAATGGGTAGACTTGCAATGAGTACCCTCATCATACGCTCCTTGCCTAGTCATTTAATAAAAAAGGCGGCTAATCAGTAAGCCCCATAACGTCCCCGCAATAACTTCCATTGGGGTATGACCCACAAACTCTGGCAATGATTTATCCCCGTCGGGATAATCATCGGAGCGCGCCAACCGATTAAGGTACCGCGATTGCAAACCAACAGTACGGCGAACACTGAGCGCATCATATAAGACGATTAATCCAAAGACACTGCTAATCGCGAAATCTGGTGATTTCCAACCATAACGGAACGCAATGGAAAACACAAGTGCCGCAACCATTGCCGAGTGTGACGATGGCATGCCTCCAGCCCCAAAAAGCCTTTCATATTGCGCCTTGCGTCGTCCTATCGCATACAACACAAATTTGAGCAGCTGCGCGCTTAACGCTGCTGTCAGAGCACTTATGAGGATGCGGTTACCATGAGCCAACCAACTAGTCAACCTCTTCCCCCTCGCCCAAAAGATGGCGTGCATGGCCCATGGCCACGGAATCTACCTGGCCGCTGAGCATACGCGCGATCTCTCGTTCCCTCTCGACACCTTGAACCCGTTTGACAAGCGCGCGCACTATCGTATCCTCAGCGGTGCGTGCCACTACCCACTGATCAGCGGCACGAGCCGCGACGGACGGCTGATGGCTAATCGCTACAACTTGGTGGTCTTTACCTAATTGCTGCAATAAGCTCCCAACCCGTGCCGCACTCTCCCCGCCAAGGCCGGCATCGAGTTCATCAAAAATAAGGGTAACATCGGTGCGGCCTCCACTAAGCACCGCCATAGCGAGTGCAATGCGCGCCAACTCCCCGCCCGATGCGACCTTATTGGCTAAACGCAATTCTTGTTGAGCCGACGATGCAAATACAACACTTGCCCGGTCGAGCCCCGTCGCACTGGGTTCGGATGCTTCTAGCCGCAACGTCACCACGGCATGAGGCATTTCCATCTCGTGCACCAAATCGCTCACACGGCGGCTTACTGAGAGGGCCGCTTCCTTCCTGATCCGCGAGAGTTCTTCGGCCACCTTCCGGTATGCCTCCTCCGCCTCCATTGCTTGCCGTTCGGCCACACGTAAATCCCACTCCAAATTTTCCCATCCTTGCAGATCCCTATGCAAGGCTTGCATGTACTGCAACACTTCGGGAATGGTCATGCCATACCGACGTTTCACCCGCGCCAAATCATTGGCGCGGGCTTCGAGCTCCTCAAGACGATCCGGCCCTTGCTCTAAACCACTGGCCCACTCACTCAAGGCCAAACGCAACTCGTCAATCACATCTTGGGCTTGTTGAATGAGTCCTTCCATCGTAACGGCCGACGGATCTAGCCGTACTAACCCCTCCACTTGCCGTCGTGCTTGGTCAAGTTGCGCTATAATGCTAGTTCCCTCAGCACCATCAACAATTTGGCTTAAAGCTTGGGATCCTTCCAGTAACTGTTGCCGCGACCGCAACCGCCCTAAGTCTTTAGTCAGTTGGCTCTCTTCATCCACGGAAAGACCTAAAGCTTTCAAACTGGCGTATTCCTGGGCCTTCTCCGCCATAACCTCGGCCTTAGCCGACCCTTGCAACAATTCCTGCCAAGCGGTTTTCGCCGTCCGCCATTGTTGATAGGCTGCCTCAACGGCATCACGAAGATCGTTAAGCTGTGCATAGTGATCGAGCCATGTTAACAAGGTCGTCGGCTCGAATAGTCGCAGCGCATGATGCTGACCGCTATAGTCAATAAGCTCCGTGGCCAAATCCCGCACGGCTTGACGGGGCACAATTTGGCCTTGGATACGATAAATAGACCGCCCTTCACGGGACATATCGCGCTGCACGATTAACACGTCATCTTCTTCAATGCCCCACTGTCTCAATGCAGTCCACAAGGGATGGCTAGAGGCTACCGAGAAAGCCGCACGAAGGCGAAAACTTCCGGCAAAGGGCCCGACGTGGTCTGCAGTTCCCGCCAATCCCAGCACAGCGGGGACGGCGGTCAATAACAACGACTTTCCTGCCCCAGATTCACCAGTAACCGCGGTAAACCCCGCGGTCAAGGAAATTTCTGCCTGTTGGATAATGCCAAAGTTCTCCACCCTTAGAGCGCTTAGCATAACCGCACCCCATTCATCGCAGTTCATCCAAACGAGATGCCAACCGCGGTGCATCGTCTTTGGAGCGTGCAACAACTAACACGGTGTTTTCACCCGCCAACGTTCCAACCACCTCAGGCCAATCCATTTTGTCAATGGCCTCCGATACGACTTCTGCCCCCGCCGTAAGCGTTTTGACCACCACCAGATTCTCGCTGACGGTGTAACCCGTTAACACTTCGCGCAACAACCGACGCAATCGGTCCCGTGTAGCCCCCAACACATGGTCATCAGGCAATGCATAGCGATGCGTATCCTGATAAGGGACTTTAATCAGTCCCAATTCCTTAATATCTCGAGAAATCGTCGCTTGAGTGGCCGGCATCCCTTTGGCTGCCAAAATTTCGGACAATTCCTCTTGAGTCTGAACCGCCTGTTGGGTAATAATCTCCTGGATTAATGACTGACGCGAACGCTTATCGTGCCGCATAACTCTTAATGCCCCTTTCGCCAGCCCCGCAGAACTTGAAAAAAGCTCCAACCAGGGCGACGAAGAAGCCGAATCGTCGTCGAACTGGTTTCAACAAGCACCTCATCACCATCCTCCAAAGGATGTGTTTCTTGCCCGTCCACGGTCACCAGCGTATCCCGGTGCATGGCTCGCACGCGTATTTTGACTTGCTGGCCGCCGTTTATCACAATTGATCGATCAAAAAACGAGTGAGGACAAATCGGTGTCACGACCATCACACTCAAGGCCGGACTTAAAATCGGCCCGCCTGCTGAGAGTGAGTAGGCCGTTGACCCTGTTGGCGACGCAACAATCAAGCCGTCCGCAGGATACGTTGTCACATAGCCGTCATCGACAAAGGTTTCCAAGTTAATCAAGCGCGCAAATGGACCTTTCGTGACGACCACATCATTCATTGCCTCAAATCGCGCTAGTTCTTTTGAGCCCCGCATAACCTTCGCGGACAACAACCGACGTTGATCGATCTCATATTGATTATTGACCATTGCAGTCAACGCAGGCAATAAGTCGGGCACCTCAACTTCGGTTAAAAATCCCAAATGTCCAAGATTCACGCCAAGTATCGGACAGTTAAGCCGAGACAAAGCCTTGGCGGCATGAAGCAGTGTGCCGTCCCCCCCTAACACCACGACACCATCGATCATCCCCGCTTCCAAGGTCTCCAAAGCCCTTCCTAGTTCTGGGAACCCCGTCTCCTCGGCTAGCGACTGAGGGATCGTTACGGTTATCTCACGTTGAGTCGCCCAATGACGGATTTTGCCCGTAAGGCCGCGCACTTGGTCCTTGTCGGGATTGGGCCAAATCATCAGATGTTTCACCGCTGTTCATCCCCTTCCCAGGCCTGATCCACAATGTGACTGATCGGTGGAACGTACACGGCATCGCCAGGTGCCTGACCAGCCAATAGGCTCAGAAATTCAATATTGCCTTCTGGGCCGCGAATGGGCGAAGGGGCCAGCCCCAAAACCGTCCAGCCTTGCTCCTTGGCTTGTTCCACAAAACG
Organism: Sulfobacillus thermotolerans; assembly: GCA_002951815.1. Taxonomy (GTDB): domain Bacteria; phylum Bacillota; class Sulfobacillia; order Sulfobacillales; family Sulfobacillaceae; genus Sulfobacillus; species Sulfobacillus thermotolerans. Next base: position 1,147,513 of record CP019454.1, on the reverse strand, counting down.
CGACAATACCGCTTCGTGAACACGGCGATCTCGCACAACGCCATTTTTGCCTACGTGTTCCCGCCCTGCTTCGAATTGGGGTTTCACTAGCCCGACAACCCGGCCCGATGGCTTCACGATCGATAACAGAGGTTTTAACAAGAGGGTTATCCCAATAAAAGAGGCATCGATGGAGGCAGCATCCACCCGGTCAACGCCAGGCAGCATATCTGCTGTTAACCAGCGCGCATTCGTCCGCTCCAGCACTGTCACCCGTGGGTCTGTTCGCAAACGCCAGTCAAGCTGGCCATAACCCACATCAACCGCCCACACATGACGTGCCCCGTGCTTCAGCCAACAATCCGTAAACCCGCCGGTCGAGGCGCCAACGTCCACGACGTCCCACCCGTCTGGCTGAATGTCAAAAACTTTTAGGGCTTCTTCCAACTTTAGACCACCCCGACTGACATAGGGATGCGCCATCCCATCAACTGCCAGCTGATCGTCCGCCTTGACCAGATGACCCGCCTTCGTCATAACCGAACCGTTCACACGCACCTGCCCCGCCATAACCAAAGCCTGAGCTTGCGTTCGCGTGGGTGCCAATCCTCTCTCGACCAAAACGCGGTCAAGACGCGAATCCCCGTGGCCTACTTTTCGGCGGTCTTCTTTAGAGGAAGCCACTCTCTCACCCTCCGCGCCACGCCATCAGCGTTCAATTCGTAAAGGTTTAAATAGTAGTCGACGGAGCCATGATCAATAAATTCATCTGGCAATCCGGCATTAAAAATCGGTACGGTCACCTGTGCCTGATTAGCCCACTCATTAATGGCAGACCCGAAGCCGCCAGCTATGGCATGTTCCTCTAAGGTCAAAACCGCCTGGGTTTCTGCCATCACCGCCGTCATAAGAGCTGTATCCAATGGCTTCACAAAGCGCGCGTTGACAACGCCAACGTCATACCCCTCACCTTGCAACATCTCACGGGCAGCCAAAGCCTGATACACTAGTGGCCCTAAAGCAACAATGGTGACATCGCGTCCATGAGCGAGCCATTCCCCCGTCCCCCACACCAAAGGCGAGGGGGGCTGTTTGAGATCGAGCCCTCGTGTCGCTCCTCGAGGATAACGTAAGGCCACGGGATGCGGTCTATCCCATGCCCCTTGTAACAGTTGCTGTAATTCGACCTCATCTTTCCCCATTGCGATCTCGATATGAGGAACCGTGCGCAGAAAGCTGATGTCATACACCCCTTGATGCGTCGCACCATCGGCACCCACTAGCCCGGCCCGGTCTATACCAAAAATCACGGGCAAATCTTGATGGCAGACATCATGTATCACCTGGTCATAGCCCCTTTGTAAAAACGTGCTATAGACCGCAAAGACAGGCCGCATACCGCCTACCGCTAATCCCGCTGCAAATGTCACCGCGTGCTGTTCAGCAATCCCTACGTCAAAAAATCGGTCCGGAAACACTTTTTGGAACATGTCCAACTTCGTCCCGTCAGGCATAGCCGCCGTGATCGCCACAATCTCAGGATGCACGCGAGCCATATCAATCAAGGTTTGACTAAATACCTCGCTGTAAGAAGGGGGTTGCCGTTTTTTAATAAACTGTCCCGATTGGATTTCAAAAGGTCCCGGCCCATGAAATTCCCCGGGCCGTTGTTCAGCAGGAAGATATCCGTGACCTTTTTGGGTAATCACGTGCACCACTACAGGACCCTCGACGCTCTGGGCATTGCGTAACACAGAAATCAAATCGCTTAAGTTATGTCCGTCAATGGGACCGTAATATTTAAAGCCCAATTCTTCAAAAACATTGCGCGGCAACACCGCATGATGCAAGACATCTTTGGTCTTCTCCAACGTCTTGCGAATTGACCCTCCGAAGACTGGCACAGAATCTAAGAGCTGCTCCACTTCCTGCTTCATGCGCGTATAGGCGGGCGCAGAACGCAATTCGGTGAGATAATGCGAAAACGCGCCCACGTTAGGAGCAATGGACATGGAGTTGTCGTTGACCACCATCACCAAATTCGTTTTGGACTGGCCAATCTGGTTCATCGCCTCCCACGCCATCCCCGCCGTTAAGGCCCCATCACCAATAACGGCTACGACCTGATAGCGCTGTTTACGTAAATCCCGCGCCATGGCCATGCCCATCGCCGCCGACAATGCCGTCGAGGCATGACCTGCTTCCCAGACGTCATATTCGCTTTCACGCCGCTTAAGAAATCCCGACAGCCCATTGAGTTGCCGTAAGGTACCAAACGCATGATAACGTCCTGTTAGAAGCTTGTGCGCATAGGCTTGATGACCGATATCCCAAATGAGCTGATCAGTTGGGGTGTTATACGCATAATGCAGCGCAATGGCCAATTCCACTGTGCCTAAACTTGCCCCAATATGGCCTCCTGTTTGCGCCGTTGTTTCAATAATCACTTGACGCAATGCTGCCGCCAACTTTTCCAGCTGCAACACCGACCATCCGCGGATATCCTCAGGCGAGCGAACCAGTTCCAGGATATTCTCTTCCATCGCTTCTTCTGCCCCCTAAACTTTACAACAACACGTACGACAACTTGGCATAGGTGGGGCCATGTTTACCACTGACGGTCCACAGCAAAATCCACCAAACGTCGCAAGATGTCTGATTGTGGCCCCGACCCAATGGCAATTTTTGCGCGTATGCGGTGGTCGTCCGCCAAACGCCTAGCCTGATCTAACCCCACCAAACTTGGATACGTCGCCTTGCCCAACGCGCTATCCGTCCCGATGTTTTTACCCATGGCCGCCGGATCGCCTACGACATTCAAAATATCATCAACAATTTGAAAGGCTAAGCCAAAATGTTCGCCAAAATCTAATAGTGCCTGTTGTTCCCGTTCGTTGCCCGACAAGATAGCCGGGATGACCAAAGCCGCTTTAAACAAGGCCCCCGTTTTATGGCGGTGAATATTTTGCAGCTCTCCTAGCTCAACATCCTGGCGCTCGGCCGCTAAATCGAGCACTTGCCCTCGAATCAACCCTTCACGGCCCGCGGCACGGGCTAAGTATACCGTCGCTCGCAAAACATCTTCAGCTTTCGCCGTTTGGATAGTCCCCATTTTGACAAAGGCTTCTGTAAGCAACGCATCGCCGGATAAGATGGCCATCGCTTCGGGAAACATTTTGTGCGCGGTGGGACGGCCTCTGCGTAAATCGTCATTATCCATAGCAGGCAAATCATCATGAATGAGCGAGTAGGTATGAATGTACTCCACCGCTAATGCTGCGTCTCGAAAAGTATCGGCCGGCAACCCCAAATACAAAGTGCTGGCCATCACTAATTGCGGACGAAGACGCTTACCCCCCGCAAGCAAAGAATAGCGCATCGCTTCTTCTACCGCGCCCGGTTGGGCAACGCGGCACACGCTGTCCTCGTTAATCCATTGCTCAATTATTTCACGAGTCTCTTGGAGCCATTGTTGAATGTCCACATTAGGCCTCATTTTCCGCATTTAACAAGTCTTCCGCTTGATTGAGCAACAGATTTGCCTTTTCACTCAGTTGACGAGCTTCTTGAAAAATCGTCAAGCTCTCTTTAAGCGACAAATTCCCACTCTCCAGCTGACGCACAATCTCCTCAAGCCGGATAATTAGATCCTCGAATCGCTCCAAGTCATTATCTTGCGTCATGCCTCGTCCTCTTTCCCCGGCTTTTCGGATATCATCCAATAGCTCCCATTATACCAGTGTATCTCATAGTGTTCACCTGGCCGAATATCGGCCAGGTCCCGAGCCTTCCCCTGTGTGTCGGTGAGATAGGTGTAACCACGCGCCAAGACCGCCGAGGGATTTAACGCATCAAGCCCCGCCGTCAGACGATCCAGACGGGCTCGGCTGATTTGTACCCGGCGTTCCATCGCACGGTCCCGCCGCTCTTCCAGCCGATCAAGCACATCGCGGCGACGCCCCACGATACGACCAGAGTCTGTTAAGATTCCGTGTGCCGTCCACCCTGCCAACCGGGAACGTTCCCACTCGATGCGGTGGCGCATCGCGCCGTGAATGCGTTGGCTTAGTAAATTTAAGCCTTGGATCAAACTCGCACGCTCCGGTACAGCAAGTTCTGCCGCCGCTGACGGGGTCGGAGCCCGCATGTCGGCGACTAGGTCCACCAGCGTCGTATCAATTTCATGTCCCACAGCGGAAATGACAGGAACAGGCGAGGCCGCTACCATGCGTACTACCGCCTCATCATTAAAAGCCATTAAGTCCTCTTTTGATCCGCCACCTCGACCAACAATCAACACATCAATGCGATCTTGATACGCCTCTTGCAAAGCACGCACAATTGCCCTAGGCGCTTCCGGGCCTTGCACTAATACCGGAAATAAGCGCACTGGCATCGACGGAAATCGTCGGCGAATCACCGTTTCAATATCGAAGCGCGCCGCTCCAGTTCCTGATGTAATCACCCCAACAGCACGCGGCAATCGGGGCAAGGCACGTTTGGGCGACGAAAAGAGGCCTTCCATGGCTAGCTTCTTTTTTAAGGCCTCAAGTTTCTGAAATTGGTCTCCATCGCCTGCTTCTTGGACTATCGCGACATAGAACTGCGTTTGTCCGTCCCGCTCGAAGACCCCCACGCGTCCAAAAGCCAAAACCGACAAACCATCGCGCAAGGGAGCTGTTAACGAGGCAGCATCGCGCCGAAACATGACCCCCCGCAATTGGGCTTGGTCATCCTTCAAAATGAAATACCAATGGCCGGAGCTGTGGTGCTTGACGCCTGACAACTCACCTTTTACCCACACCCTTTGCCATTGGGGCACCCCTTCCACAAGTTGACGGATGCTCTGCACCAGTTCATGAACGGTGACGGTAGCTGGCGTCATGCGTTCAATTCTCCTTGAAAGGCCTGCCAGGTATTACTCAGCAGCATGGCGATCGTCATCGGGCCAATCCCCCCGGGGACAGGTGTAATGTAGCCCGCACGGGTCAGCACCGCAGGAAAATCGACGTCGCCAACAAGTCCTTGGGCCGTGCGATTAATCCCAACATCAATCACGACCGCGCCGGGTTTAATCCAGTCTGTTTGGACCAAATGCGGTCGGCCAACGGCTGCAACCACAATATCGGCGTCTTGAGCCATAATACTGGGATTGGGGGTTTTCGAATGCAATACACAAACCGTCGCATCTTTTTCGAGCAAAAGCAGCGCTAACGGCTTCCCAACCAACTGAGAGCGTCCCACAATCACGGCCTTTTTGCCCGCTATGGGCACATGATAACGGGACAATAATTCCATAATACCTAGCGGCGTACAAGGCCTCAGTCCGGGTTGTCCTGTCATCAGACGGCCCATATTTGTAGGGGTCAACCCATCGACATCTTTGCGAGGGTCCAAATGCTTAATAATCACTTGAGCATCAATATGGGGAGGCACTGGCAACTGCAGCAAAATGCCATGGATGCTGGGGTCTTGATTGAGCATTTCAATCATTTCCAGCACCTGTCCAGTCGTAGCCGACGCGGGTAAAAGGACTTGTCTGGAATCCATTCCAGCCTGCGTGCTCGCACGATGTTTATTGCGCACATAAACCGCTGAAGCCGGGTCGTCACCGACCATCACCACCGCAAGCCCAGGCCGCCGTCCCGTTCTCGCATAATGTTCGCCAACTTTGACCGCAAGTTCTGCCCGAATTTGGTCAGCAGTCGCCTTGCCGTCTAGCAGTTGGGCCTTGGACATCACCACGAATCACCCTTTCTTACGTTCTTGATATCCACCTTATGCTACCTAACTTTCAGGAAAATAGCGTCAAAGAACTTGCGCTCTCGACGCTGTTTGGTGGAGGAGATGTTTGTTCATGCCGTAGAAACGTCCGCCCGTTCCGAAATCGTCCATGACCCAACTCCTATGCGGGAGGCTCCGCCGACGTCCCAGCATCCGCAGGCTCTGACACGATCCGGTCAAGGTCCCCTTCAGGGCGTATCTGTTTCGCCACAGCCGACAGCACCCCATTGACAAAACGCTTGGCGTCGTCGGTGCTATACTCCCCCGCCAATTCCAACGCTTCCGAAATAATCACAGAAATGGGCGTGTTATGGTCATTATAGAGTTCATACACCGCCATGCGCAGAACATTGCGGTCGATGGTAGGCATGCGCTGAATTTTCCAGTCCACAGCTGCTTGCGCGATCACCGCATCCAGCTCCGCTTGTTGCTGCACAACGCCTTGGACAAGGGATTGTGCAAATTCCCGGTCAGCGGTATCGGGTTCATGTAACCCCTTCAATAAAATTTCGATCCCCGTTTGCGCGAGATCATGCTCAAACAAAATTTTTAACGCCTCTTCCCGGGCATGATGCCTTGCCACGGTTCTACCTCCTCCATACTCCTGTCACTTAGGTCACATCTGTTGGGTTCTCAGAGTGCTGTTCATTATTCCATTCATGGTCTGGCTCTGTCGCAAATGACACTCCTTGAACGTGAATATTGACATCCGATACCGTTAATCCCGTCATCCGCTCGACCTGTTCTTTCACCTGATCTTGAATTCGGGATGCGACCTCAGGAATCTTCGCACCATACCGCACAACCACAAATAAATCAAGACTTACGTGATTCTCTTTCACGTCAATCTTGACGCCGCGACTTGCCGTTTTCTTTCCCAACATTTCGGTCAAGCCGCCTGCCAAACCGCCACTCATCGCCGCAACACCATCCACTTCGCTGGCCGCAATGCCCGCAATCACAGCAATAACCTCATTGGCGATCTGTACCGTTGGTAGCGTCTTGACTGGTAGCAGCGTTCCTTCTGACATCATGCGCTCCTTTCATCAAGCTCCTTTAATGCGCTCCGCCAAAAACGTCGTGTGAATTCGCCCTGCACAAAACTCTTCGTCGTCCATGAGCTGACGATGCAGTTCCAACGTGGTCTTAACCCCTTCAATCTGAAACTCACTCAACGCGCGCCGCATGCGTTCGATGGCCTCATCTCGTGTCCGCCCCCACGTCACAACCTTAGCGAGAAGCGAGTCATAAAAAGGTTGAACTTGGTCGCCAGTTTCTGCCCCTGAATCAACCCGTACCCATGGACCACTGGCCTCTTTCCATAAGGTAATTTTTCCGGGGCTCGGGCGAAATAGGTGTTCGGGATCCTCGGCGTTCAGACGGCACTCAATACTCCAACCAGACAGCACGACGTCTTCTTGACGAATCGACAACGGCAAACCCGCCGCGACCCGAATTTGTTCTTTCACAATATCCACACCGGTAATCATCTCAGTGCAGGCATGTTCAACCTGGACTCGCGTATTCATCTCCATGAAGTAAAAGTGACCGTCATCATCTAAAAGGAATTCTAAGGTACCAGCGCTCGTATAGTGGACCGCCTGCGCCGCGCGACGAGCCGCCTCACTCATTTGTTCGCGTAGGGCTGGCGTCATCGCACATGATGGGGCTTCTTCCATCACCTTTTGCCTCCGGCGCTGTAAGGACGATTCTCGTTCTCCCAGCGTCACGACATTGCCCTGGCTATCGGCAATCACTTGAATTTCAATATGACGGGGCTTACGCAAGAATTTCTCAATATAAACATCCCCTTGACCGAAAGCCGATTTGGCCTCACGACTTGCACTTTCTAGAGCATTGGCCAATTCTTCTGGGGAATCGACAACCCGGATGCCGCGACCTCCACCACCAAAAGAAGCCTTCACCATAATAGGATATCCAATTTCTTCTGCAACTTTCTGGGCAGCGGCAATATCATCCACAGCGCCCACCGTCCCGGGCACAACTGGCACCCCGGCTTGAATCATCATTTGTCGCGCTTGCGCTTTAATCCCCATTTTTTCAATGGCATCCGCCGGCGGACCGATAAACTTTAGCCCCCATGTCTGACACACGGCGGCGAAATGATGATTTTCGGACAAAAAACCATACCCTGGATGAATAGCCTCTGCGCCCGTTTGAATCGCCGCATTGATAATATTGGGGATATGAAGATAACTAAGATTAGAAGGAGCAGGGCCAATGGGGAACGCTTCATCCGCATATTTCACATGCAATGCATCTTTGTCCGCATCGGAATAGACCGCAACCGTCTTGATGCCCAGCTCCCGCGCTGCCCGCATCACCCGAATTGCGATTTCTCCCCGGTTTGCAATCAAGATTTTCTTAAACACCTCGACACCTCCGGTTCTACCTTCCTACTAGACCACAATCAGACAAGAATGTCTAGATGTCCCTCACCCATGAACAACGCCTCACAAGAAAGAATCATGCACAGAAATTTGGGTCTGATTGGGGGACCCTTAAATTTAGAAGCCAGTCCATCTCGTACGGCCATTTCTGCAATGTGATATGATGGCCTAGAGCACCAAGAAGACGTTTGGAGGTGTTGATCATGGAGAACAATCAGCCGACTTTAGTGGTGTTGACTACAGGCAAAGAAGCTTTTGTGCGAGCCAATGCGATTTTACAAATGACTTTGATGTTGAAAAAATTTCGGCCCGATATGGCCGTGGAGTTCCTCGCCTTAGGTCCCGGAATAGAAATTCTAAAATCGAATCAAAAGAACTCTCCACAATTCGGTCAGCAATTACAAGCCATGCGCGATGCTGGCATCACCATCAGCGTTTGCGAACAGTCCATGCAAAATCTGGGATTAACAGCCGATCAAATGTTTGAAGCCCAAATTGTCCGTGGTGGTCAGGAAGTCGCACAACGTCTAGGAGAAGGCTATCACGTCTTAACCTTCTAAACAAATATCTGACGGGGCGCCGCACTCTGACCCCATTATTCAGGTTAGCTCCTCTTTTGTAAAATACTGTATCCAAAGAGGCCCCTATGAGGAAGACCCGGACCAGTGGCCGCGGGTCTTCTTTCATGCAGGTGCGAGCTTCTATTTATTCAGGACTTGGGCAGGATCACCACGTCTTGTGGCGGCAATGAGGTCACTTCGGTAATGGTGTCCGCGATACGCCCAATCTGCTCGCTCGTCAAGGACGCTCCTCCGACCACGACAATCGCTTTATTTTGCGTGACCGTCACGGCACTCAGCGGAAATCCTCGAGCGGATAAGAGCCCCTCCGCCTGCGTCTCCTCTTTAAGTTCTTGGGTATCTTGCACCATGGTGGCCGAGGCTTGATCTTTCGCCGATTGACCAATCGATGGATTTTCGGTCAAAGCTTTCAGCGTCGCAATTTCTTCGCTCATCACCCGGTCACGATGCATACGGTAATTCACGAAATAGTTTTCTAAATTCGATACGGTATTGGCCTGGTGTTGTTGCGGAGTCACCGAGGCGGACAAGGCGGTATTAGGGGCTGTACGGTGGTAGACCACATACCCTAACAAGACAGCGAGCACAGTTACAAAGGCAGCAAAGCGGACGATTTGGGGACGTTTCATGGCAATCTCTCCTCTCACAATGCTCATTAATTGGTAGGCAAAATCAATACTTGGTAAGGTTGGACCTGAAGCAACGTTTCTACAGCTTGAGCAAGCTCGGCCCTAATGAGGGGATTGCGGGCGCTCGCCGCCACGACGACAACGCCAGCCACAGACGGACCGAGTTCATCCAACGGGACCACGGCCTGCCCAGAGTTCGTCGTTATCACGACGGGAGAAGACCCTTGCCCACTTTGGTTCGTATCGACGTACTGGGAGGTCATGCTTTTCGTCAGGGTGACCGCCACGGACACTCGGTGCACTTGCGGAATATCATCAAGAATTTGTGTCAATTGCGCCGATACTTCTTGTTCCTGTTCAGCCAAGGGGCCACTATGTGTCGTCGTGACCGCTTTTTGGGTATGGGGAGGTGAGGGCACGGAAGGACCGAAACTTCCAAATCCTAACAATACAAGGCCTAAAATCCCCACTCCCGCCAGCCGATACAATTTCGTACGGTCTTCTTTAGCAAATTTCTTCCACCACTCTTGGAAATTACTAGCCATATGGACACTCCTTCTCCTTCCGCCGTACTCCTTTGAGGCTACGGTTCTACCCGGTACCGTGTGATAGAGTGCTTGGGTTGGTCTGATTGCACGATGAGATGAACTTTGGGAGTTTCGCCGGTCGTGACCGCCAAGGCATCTTCAATGTATTGTCTCAGCGTTGCGGTGTTGGTCGTTCCTGAGACTCGCACCACGGCGCTATATCCTCCTTGGGTGTCTGCTGAAATGGTGCATGCTTGCACATTTTTGTAGCTGAGTACCATCGCTTCCGCTTGGTCAATCTGCTCGGCGTGGACTAAAGACGAAAGATTTTGTCCCGTTCCTGCCCCAATCCAGGCGTTAGACTGAGGCGACTTGCCAACCTGGTGAATCAGACTCCAAACGGGACTCACCATCGCTAACAAGAGCACTAAACCGACAACAAGACCCGCATATTTTTTGAGGTCTCCTTTCGGCAAAACAAAGTCGGCCAAGTTGCCCAAGAGCACAATAATGATGAGGGAACGCACCCAGTGTCCAATCAGCGCTATCATTACAATCCCACTCCGTTCGATACGGTTACCACAACCGTAATCATCAGGAAGAACATCAGCGCCACAGAGCCCGTAATGGCCAACAACCATCCCACGGCTGTGGCCATAGTTTCTAAGGTCCGGTGTACCCCACTAACCCCAAGCGGCTCAGTCGCTGCAGCCCCCAATCGGTAAAGCACCATCATGACAAACAGTTTGAGCACGGGAAACGCTACCAGCACGATGATGGTGAGGGCTCCAACCACCGATACCGCATTTTTCAATAGCATCGATGAGCCTAAGACCGCTTCCATCGCGTCGGAGAATGCCTTACCCACTACAGGAACAAAGGTATTGGCCAGAAATTTCCCCGTGCGCAAGGTCACACCATCGGCCACGGATCCGGCAGCCCCTTCTACGGCCATCACTCCTAAGAACAAGGTCATCAATCCTCCCAGCAGCGTTAACCCCGTCTGCCGAAGAAGCAGCGCCAAGTTTTTCAACGAAAAATTCGGCATCCAATGACTCACCAAGTCCAAGATGGTAGCCAATAGCACCAAGGGCAACACCCAACTCCGCGTCAACATCGCGACAAAGTTCACGGTCAGCATCATAACGGGATGAAAGATCCCAGCTGAGGCTACCGCCCCGCTGCCGGCCATCAACACCACCAACAAGGGAATCAAGGACTCCATGAGATGAACCACATCTGTGAGGAGTTGATTGACCATCGACAGTGCCAACCCAAAGGAGTGGAGGGCAATCAGAATCAACGCCGACACGACCACCATCTGGGAGACTTCAGCCACCCGCCCCGACCCATCAATAGACTCTGTAAGACGAGAGAGAATGGCCGCCAAAACCGATAACAAAAAGATGACGCCTAACACCCGTCCTTCCGTCTCCAAATCCCCTGCAATCGCTTGCGTCAGGGCATCGAGCAGTTCCTGGAGGGAAAAAGGATTTTTGCGGTGCAAGAGGTCCGAGGCCATTTGCGAGACTGTTGGGATATGCACCTGAGGATACGGATTAACCAGTTGCGAGACTTGATGGTCTAAGGACTCGGTATTGACACTTTGGGCCTGTTTGGTGATAAGAGCATCCACCGTTTGGGCATGCACGACGGGAGAAAAGCCCCACACCATGGCCATCGCCGCAAGCCAAATCCACAGCCTTTTCATTGCCATCGCTCCTCAGGACGGTATCATTTTCAAAACGGTCTGCAATATGGCACTGACCAGCGGAAGTGCCAAGGCCAAAATCACGATTTTCGCTCCCACCTCTATGCGCCAACCGACGCCGGCTTCCCCCGAATCATAGGCAATATGGGCAGCAAATGTTGCTAGATAGGCAATGCCGATGACCTTCAGCAGGAGACCGAGATAGAGTCCTCGAATGCGAGCTTGGTCGACTAATTTCAGAAATCCCGAAAGCACCTCTGCAAGCGGCGTAATGAGCACCAGCAATAAGGCGGCTCCTAAGGCCAATCGCAGAACCACACCGAGTTCTTTTCGCTCATCACGCACCACGACGAGCAACAGCGTCCCAATGATGCCCACAGAAACTAGGCGCAAGATGGTGTGCACAGGAGGCCTCCTTCACCTACAGGTTGAACATGGTGCGGACCGCGTTAAAGAGTTGCTGCACTTCCCGGAGCACTAACAAGAACCCGATAGCTACCCCGGCCAGCGCCACCAACTGCCCCCATTCCTTGCGATCGAGTCGCTCCAGCACACTATAGGCCACGGTTACCAGTATTCCAATTCCTGCCAAACGTACAATTAAGTCAATGTTATTCCCCATATCCTCACTCCGTTTGTCAGATGAGAACGATAACGAGGGCCAATCCCGCCAGCGATACGAGGGTTTCCGTAAGGCGTGCCGTTTTCAGTCCCTGACTGCGAGCTTCGTGCAAAAGCCTAGTGAGCTCCATTTCTGCGGCCTGCAGATGGTTCAACTGAAATTCTGCGGCAGATTGACCCAAGACATGGCCCAATTCGTTCCACACGACGAGGTCTTGTTCCCACAATCCCGGTACGCATTGCAATGCTTGACGAAAGGCGCTTGCAAAGTCGGTATCATGCTCGCCAATCCTTTCGGCAAGACTATGGGCCATAGACTGCCAGGCGGGAAATGGACGGCTCGCGCGTTCGAAAGCGGTGGCTAAAATGCGGTGGTGCCATCCAATCTCCGGCCGCAGTTGGCCAAGAATACCAATACCCTGTTCGAGCGCGGTAATACGCAGCCGATACGGTTTAGCCATTAAATGGCCCAAATACCAAGCGCTTAAAACCGTTAATACCGCCCCAAACAGCTTCATGAGGCCAATCGCCATACCTGTTGATGGCCTTGCCACAGTTCTTCCACAGTTCCAGGCCCAAAACGCCGGCTAATGACCGCGACTGCAGGAAAGAGAGCGGATACCCGAATCCCTTTAAGGTCCGGATCGGCAATGGCTTCAAGTTGTTGGTAACTTCCCGCGTGAATACTCGCTAATACGCCGACACCCGCTTGCAAGGCCCGGGCGACGGCTTGCAGATCTTCCGGTCCCCCGATTTCGTCTACAACAACCCAGTCCGGGCCTAATGTTCGGATGGCTGCCATGATACCTTCAGCCTTCGGCCAAGCATCTAAGACATCGGTATGCATGCCTAGCCAAAACCCGTAGTGACCGCGATAAAATCCTGCCAACTCCGATCGCTCATCCACGACGGCCACCCGCTCCCCACCATCACTGAGGTGGCGCGCTAAGTCTCTCAACAAAGTCGTTTTCCCACACCGTGGAGGAGCCGCAATCAAGAGCGAAGGGATAGGCTGGGTTGTATCGAATAGATTGAGGACCTTTTGGGCCGCCCCATAAACATCTTGGGCACGGCGAAAATTCAACCCCGTGATGTCAGTCATGGTGGAAAGCACGCCGTCGCGCCATACCGCGCGACCCGCAATGCCCACACGGTGTCCCCCCGGCAACGTCAAATAGGCGTGGCGCAATTCTTCGACCCGGGCGTATAGTGAATGGTCTGCTAGGATCGACACCAATTCATCAAGATCTTGTTGACGCAAAACATCGTGTTCGGGATCACCAAGTGCCTTCGACCAGTTTGGCCCGTAACACAGGACAGGACGATCCAGACGAAAGCGCACTTCTTCCACGTTTGCCAAGTGCTTAGGCCCAAGCTGCTGCACTTTCTCTTTCCAACGCCGCGGAAGAAAATCCCATGGCTCCATCCTTTTCACTCCTTCCTGGACGTTGCATTGATCTCCAACGTCCGGCCGGGATGTCCATCCCAGTTACTTGATATCTATGGACAGGGCTGACAAGTTATACCAAAAAAGTTTGCATCACTCCTATGCATAAAAAAGCCCGCGGCTGGCGACCGCGGGTCTTGCCTATAACAGGCTGTAAGGCTAATGGTTTAATGGTAGGCCGTATAACCGGGACCGTCATCCTCATCCGCATCATCCATGATGATGCAGTCTTCCTCGCTGTCGTAGATGACGTTGCCACAGTGAGGACAACTGAGTTGAATGTCGTCACGGTCAAACAGTTCTCCATTATAGGACGATTCTCGGTGACACACGGGGCATTCCAGCGCGATATACGAGGGTTCTTCGTCAAATCCGTTGCCAACGAGCCCTTCGTCATCTAAGGTATCGTCGTCATCGAATTCAATATCGTCATCACCATCGTCATACAGTTCCTGTTCGACGTCGAGTAAGTCCTCATCAAGCTCGTCAAGGAAATCCTCGATCTCTACTTGATTGGCGGTCACTTCCTCGACATCCAAAGTCAGATCCCGTAAAACATCAATGATTTCCTCGATAATCTTGCCTTCGCGGCTACGTGAACCCACGTCATACCGCTGGGCCATGCCCACCAAATGTGAAACCCTGCGTCGAAGATCTGCCATAGACCACACCTCCTTAGCCGTTACAGCTCTACCTTCTCCATCTCCAAAGGATTTCATACAAACGCAAAACGAAAGAGCTCAGTGGATTTCCACTGAGCTGGAATGCACCCTCTGAGGATTAGGAGTTTGCCCGTCCTAAATACAATCCCGTTCGTGTATCGACATTGATTTTCTCTCCTTGTTCCACAAAGAGAGGCACTTTGACTGTTGCGCCCGTCTCGAGCTTAGCCAGTTTCGTAGCTCCGGTTGCGGTATCGCCCTTAAATCCTGGTTCGGTTTCCACAATTTCTAACGTCACGCTATTAGGAAGTTCAACCCCAATACTGGCTCCTTTGAACAGCACTACATAGCAGATCATATTTTCCTTCAGAAATTTGACCCCATCACCAATGTCGGCAGCGCTCAGAGTCATTTGCTCGAAGCTCTCGGTGTCCATGAACGTATACTCGTCCCCGCTGCTGTACAAAAACTGCATTTCATGCTTTTCCACTTTTGCTGCTGGGACCCTCTCGCCCGCATTAAAGGTGCGGTCCACAACCCCACCGGTTTGCAGATTTTTTAGTTTGGTTCGTACAAAAGCGGATCCTTTCCCAGGCTTTACATGCTGAAACTCAATGACCTGATAAAGTACCCCATCGAGTTCAATAGTCACACCGTTACGAAAATCGTTTGAAGAAATCACCGACTCCCACTCTCCCGTCGTCCTCGTATAATTTGTTATAGCGCTCCCCACTGTTTATCCCAGTGAGTCAGTCGTTCATATCCGGTTGCCGTAATGACTACGGTATCTTCCAACCTTACGCCTAAGACATCCGGAATGTAAACACCGGGCTCTACCGTGATGACCATGCCGACCGTTAACTCAAAATCAACCAGCGGATGAGGCCCAATAAATGGGTCCTCATGCACTTCCAAGCCAACCCCATGACCAGTGCCATGGCCAAAATAGTCGCCCAGTCCCGCTTGAGCAATCACGTTCCGGGTCGCCTGATCAACCGCCGAAACCCGTATCCCCGGTTTCAGAACCTGCAGCCCCGCTGTTTGCGCCTGTTTCACAATATCATAAATTTCCCGTTGCCGCCCGTTTGCCTGCGAATCCGATACGGGCCACGTCACCGTTTCGTCGGAATGGTAGTGGTCAAATACCGCGCCAAAATCGATGGTCACTAAATCTTGGGCTTCTAGCAAACGCGTAGAGGGCTCAGCATGGGGCAATGAACCGCGAGGCCCGGAGGCAACAATGGTTGGAAAGGATAAGGCGTCCGCTCCTAGTTCCCGCATGGCATGCTCCAACGCCACGGCTATTGCGCGCTCGGAGATTCCGGGACGGATAAGGGGCGTAATACTTTTGAGGGCTTGGTCTGCAATGTCAGACGCCTTATGAATACGAGCAACCTCGTTTGCATCTTTGACAAGACGAAGAGATTCCACATGCCCTGCGGCCGCTACCCATTCAATCCCGGGTAAGGCATTGCGCCACTGATCCAACATCTGCACGGTCACGCGGTGCGTTTCAATGCCGATTGTTTTCCACCCGCTATCCCCCACACGCCCGGCTAAGCCTTGCGTAAGGCGCGGAACTACTACCACTTCGTAATCAGGCGCTTGAGCCGCCGCTTGTTCGGCATAACGAAAATCCGTGAGCAACACCCGGCTGTGCTTGCCAATTAATAGCCATCCCGCAGAACCTGTAAACCCGCTGAGATAAAAGCGATTTTCAGGAGAAACAATGAGATAAGCATCGACCAAGGCGTTTGGTCGCTCCCATAGTTTGGCAATGCGCCGTGCATAGACTGACATGCTCACCAAGAACGTTCCCCCCCTTAGCGTACCGAACGACACAGAAAGGCTACGGCCAGCTCATATCCTTCAACCCCGAGGCCCGAAATTTGACCGGTCACAGCCGGGGCCGTCAGGGAGTGAGCACGAAAGTCTTCACGCGCATAGATATTGCTGATATGCACTTCGATAATCGGCATGTCCACCGCTGCTAAAGCATCGCGTAACGCGTAGCTCTGATGCGTCCAAGCCCCCGGGTTGATGACAATCCCTTGCGTTCCGTTCGAGGTCAATGTCTCGATAAAATCAATGACGGCTCCTTCATGATTCGATTGAAAGGCCGCCAGTTCACACTGGGGAAACTGCTGTTGGAGATCGGCAAACACCTCTTCCCACGTGCGGTGCCCATAAATTTGGGGCTGACGTTTGCCTAAGGTCCCCAGATTAGGACCGTTGATGATCGCGATTTTCATTAGTCTTCCAATCCCGGCAGCGGAAAATCATTCGCCAGTGTCTCCACCCGGCCGCGTAAAGACGTAAAGTCAAAATCATGCGGTGCCGTGATAGCCTCTGCAATGATGGCCGCTAATTCCTCAATTTGTTCGCGTCCAAATCCCCGTGTTGTCACTTGAGGTGTACCAATCCGAATGCCCGACGTGACCGTAGGCTTTTCCTTTTCAAAGGGGATGGTATTTTTATTGACGGTAATCCCGGCTAGCGCTAAGCGATTTTGGGCTTCGAGCCCGGTAATACCACTGTGTTTCGTATCCACTAACATCAAATGGTTGTCCGTGCCCCCAGACACCAAGCGTAATCCCCGCGCCATCAATTGTTCCGCTAAATGGCGCGCATTTTCCACCACTCGCGTTTGATACTGACGAAATGCGGGCGTGAGCGCTTCGCCAAACGCGACGGCCTTTCCCGCAATGAGGTTCATTAAAGGCCCTCCTTGCATCCCGGGAAAAATTGTCTTGTCAATCTTTTTGCCCCATTCAGGCGTCGTGAGAATAAAGCCCCCTCGGGGACCACGTAAGGTTTTGTGAGTCGTCGACGTGACGAAATCAGCAAAGCCTACAGGATTGGGATGAAGGCCCGCGGCGACCAGACCAGCGATATGAGCCATGTCCACCATGAGCAAGGCTCCGACCTCTTGAGCAATGTCGCGGAACGCTGCGAAATCAAGAATGCGCGGATACGCCGAAGCCCCGGCGACAATAATATGGGGCTGAAATTCTTTGGCTAACCGCCGCACCTCATCCATATTCAGACGCTCGGATTCCGGGTCCACACCATAGCTTTGCACCTGGTAGAGCTGCCCCGACACATTGACAGCACTCCCGTGGGTTAAATGGCCTCCGTGAGACAAGTTCATTCCTAATAACCGGTCTCCCGGTTTCAAAGCGGTAAAATATACAGCCAAGTTCGCTGGTGCCCCAGCATGAGGCTGTACATTGGCGTACTCGGCAGAGAACAACTGCTTGACCCGTTCCTGAGCCAAGCGTTCCACGACATCCACGTATTCACAGCCCCCATAATACCGATGCCCAGGGTAGCCTTCAGCATATTTGTCCGTCATCACAGACCCAACGGCTTCGCGCACAGCCTTAGAAGTCCAGTTCTCCGATGCAATCAGTTCTAAATGGTGAGCCTGACGTTGCTCTTCGTCTACGATGGCCTGGTAGACCGCGGGATCCACCTGGGCTAATGCTTTCAAGTCCTCTCTCATTGATTCGCCTCCTGCTCATTTTGTGATGGATTTTCCTGAAAATAGGTTAAGATGGGGTGACGCGCGGCAAGAGTTTCGTCCAACCGCCCCACCACTGTATGATGCGGTGCCTCGTGAAGGAGTTCCGGTGCTGAGTCAATCTCCTGATTGATTTGCAGCATAGACTGGGCGAAAGAATCCAGTGTTTCTTTGCTTTCGGTTTCCGTCGGTTCTACCATCATGGCTTCTTCGATCACAAGCGGGAAATACACGGTTGGCGGATAAACGCCATAATCAATCAACCTCTTGGCCACATCGAGTGCGCGCGCTCCACGTTTCTTCTGATTCTTCAAAGTCAACACAAATTCATGTTTGACAGTCCGGTTGTAAGGCGTTTGATAGGCGTCTTTGAGCAGATGCAACAAGTAATTGGCGTTTAATACGGCCGTCTCCGAGACAGCTTTTAAGCCGCTGCTTCCGTGGCTCCTCAGATACGCGTAGGCCCGCACCAAGACTCCGGGATTCCCATAAAAAGATCGTACTTTGCCGATTGACTGAGGGCGATCGTAATTCCAACGATAATGACCCTCCTGGCCCACAATCCGCGGCACCGGCAAGAACGGTTCTAGCTGGGCCTTGACACCCACCGGTCCCGCGCCTGGGCCTCCCCCACCATGCGGCGTAGAAAACGTCTTGTGAAGATTTAAATGCACAACGTCAAAGCCCATGTCGCCTGGGCGCACTTTTCCCATAATCGCATTGGCGTTAGCCCCGTCATAATAAAGCAGGCCCCCTGCGGCATGGACAATGTCCGCAATTTCCAAGATATCTTCTTCAAACAAGCCCAAGGTATTCGGATTGGTCAACATTAACCCGGCAGTCTCTTCATTAACCATCTGGCGAAGCTTTTGCACGTCCACCCCGCCGCGCGCATTGGAGGGGACAATTTTGACATGAAACCCTGCCATGGCCGCTGTCGCCGGATTGGTCCCGTGAGCCGAATCGGGAACAATCACTGTAGTACGATGCTGTCCTTGCGCTTCGAGATAAGCACGAATAATCAGAATTCCTGTAAGTTCCCCATGAGCTCCTGCAGCAGGTTGCAGGGTGACCGCATCCATCCCTGATATTTCGGCAAGGGCCTCTTCCAACGCCTTCATGAGGTACAACATGCCCTGGACGGTCGATTCGGGTTGCAACGGATGAATATCCGCAAATCCCGGCAAAGCCGCAACGGCCTCGTTGACTTTCGGATTATATTTCATCGTACAAGACCCCAAGGGATAAAAGCCGGTATCCACACCATAATTTAACGTCGACAAGTGGGTATAGTGCCGCACTACATCTAGCTCAGACACCTCTGGCAAATGCAAGGGTGACGTGCGGACAAAATTCTCTCCCACTACTTCATCGATCTTTACAGGCGGCACGTCAGACTCGGGTAGACGAACCCCGCGGCGATGCGGCACGGATTTTTCAAAGATCACCGGGACATCCATTGTTTCACCTCTTCTACAAACTGATCCATCTCGCCTTTGCTACGCTTTTCGGTCACCGCGAGCTGCCAATAGCCTTGCCATTGAGCCGACCATTGACCCATATCAAAACCGCCGATAATGCCACGGGATAAGAGGTGTTGATTAAGATCGCTAATAGATTTTGGCACCTTTACGGCAAATTCATATAAGAAAGGTTCATGGGGATTCACCAGCGCTAGTCCCAACTGTTCCAATTTATTTGCCAAGTAGTGCGCCTTGTTAACACTTAACGACGCCACGTCGCGCAACCCTTCGGGTCCTAACAATGCCATATAAATCGTCGCCTGCAGAGCATTAAGGGAATGATTGGAGCAGATATTCGATGTCGCCTTTTCGCGGCGTATATGCTGCTCGCGTGCTTGAAGGGTCAAGACAAAACCACGTCGGCCCTGATGATCGACCGTCTTTCCCACTAAGCGCCCAGGTATTTTACGCACCAATGGTTCCGTCACCGCAAAATAACCAAAAGCCGGGCCCCCATAATTTAATCGGTTTCCTAACGGTTGACCTTCACCAACGACCACATCCGCCCCAAATTCCCCCGGAGGACGCAAAAGCGCCAGTGCGACGGGATCGGAAGACACGATTGCCAAAGCCCCATACTGGTGAGCTAAATCGATGACGGCTGGAAGATTGGAAATGTGTCCAAACACATCGGGATATTGCCAAATCACACCCGCGACATCATGTGACGCCAATAACTGCTCAAGGTCTTCGAGCGTCTCTGCTTCGAGCACTGCGCCCTGGCGCGCCGCTACATACGTACGCACCACCTGTTGGCTGTCAGGCATTAGCGTCTTTGATACAATCAGAGTCGATCGCCGTGTATGCGCCATGGCTAAAAAGGCTGCCTCGCCTACGGACGAAGCCCCGTCATACATGGAGGCTTGTGCGGCATACATACCGGTGAGACTCGCGATCATCGTCTGGAATTCAAAAATCGAGGCGAGTGTACCCTGCGATAGTTCCGGTTGATAAGGAGTATAAGCCGTCAGAAATTCCCCGCGTTCAACAAGCTGGGCAATGGCGGCGGGAATGAACCGGTCGTAAAAGCCTCCCCCTAAATAGGAAACAGCTTGATCAACGCTCAAATTTTGTGACGCTAATTGGAACAAATGTTGCTGCAATTCCATTTCGGAGAGAGCGTCAGGCAATTGCAGCGGTCTATCTAAGCGCGCTGCCTCGGGAATATCCTCAAACAGCGGGTCAACACTGTCAATTCCGAGCGCTTTAAGCATGACTTCTTTGTCAGCATCCGTGTGGGGAATATAGCGCAATGAAATTATTCTCCTTCAACCTGTTGTTGGTATGCTTGGCTGTCCAATAATTCTTCGGTCTGACCGGTAATCTCGATGCGGATAATCCATCCCTGGCCATAGGGATCTTGATTAATCAGCTCAGGCGTCGTGCTCAGTGCCTCATTGACAGCGACCACCGTGCCATCGGCTGGACTATATAAGTCTGATACGGATTTTACGGACTCTACCACCCCAAACGACTCGCCCGCCTTCAGTGTCTGTCCGATTGCCGGCAGCTCCACAAACACCACATCCCCTAAAGACTCTTGCGCGTAATCGGTAATCCCAACCGTCCCTTTGTCGTCTAACCATTCGTGGTCCCGTGTGTACTTAAGAATTTCCGGAATATTCATGCCTCTGCCTCCTCGTGTGTAATAGCCACTTGATGCTTTCTCATATCAGCGCGGCGGTCTCCGATAAAAAGGGGTTTTAACACTTTTGGCCTGCACCTTGCGATGGCGCACTTCCACCAGAAACTCTTGCCCAATCGTTGCATAAGAGGAATCGAGCAATGCCAACGCAATAGGCTTTTTTAAAGTAGGCGAATAACTTCCCGAGGTGACATATCCTGCAAGCTCATGTTCCGCTGTAAAAACCAGATACCCTGAACGCGCAATACCTCCATTCAGCTCCAGCCCCACCACTTTACGCTGAAGTCCTTTAGCCTTTTGGGCGGCCAAGGCATCTTTACCAATAAAATCACTATGCCCTTCCCATTTCACGAACATTCCCACACCGGCCTCTAATGGGGAGATATCTTCCGTCAATTCGTGCCCATATAAAGGTAGCCGCGCTTCTAGGCGCAAAGTGTCCCGCGCACCTAAGCCGATGGGGGGAATGCCTAGTTCTGCAAGACGTTCCCACAAAGCTAAAGCATGCTCTGCATCCACGTAAAGTTCTAAACCATCCTCACCCGTATATCCTGTTCGTGAAATATGTGCGGGAAGGCCAGCAACCTTCTGGTCAAAGACTGCATGGTAGTAAGAAATGTCGCCTAAAGGGATCGTTGTCAACGGCGCCAGCCGCTCTAATGCTTGCGGACCTTGAACAGCAATCAACGCCGTTTGCTGGGAAATGTCCACCACTCGAACATTGGTAAAGGAGGCCGCATGTTGGGTGACCCATTCCCAGTCCTTGGCATAATTCCCTGCATTGACAACCATCATAAAATGATCGGGGCTTTTGCGGTAAATTAATAAGTCATCCACGGTCCCGCCATGCGGATAACACATCGGAGTATACAATGCCTGGCCAACTGTTAGATGGGACGGCAGATTGGTCACCAATTTGTCTAAAAACTCCGCGGCCCCAGCCCCTTCTACTAAAAACTCTGCCATGTGAGACACATCAAACATCCCGACCTGGGTCCTCACGGCTTCGTGTTCTTGGATAATGCCAGTATATTCGACGGGCATATCATAGCCCCCGAACTCCATCATCTTCGCCCCATGTTGACGGTGCCAACCGGTCAATGGCGTCTGTTTCAACAACGTCCCCTCTTTTATCTGCGCTCGCGCGGTGATGTGGTAGCTTAACAGTATGATGATACCGTGAGACGCAATGCATCGCAATCATAAAACTTCTCAGAGATCTACGGCTGAATCACCTGCAGACTGTCCAATACAACATCCGTTGGTACCGATGTGACAACTTGTGGCTTCCCGATATCAGCCAGTAATACCCACTGCAATCCAAATGCCCGTGCCTTCTTATCTTGGGCCATAATGCCCATCAATTTCTGCGAATCAAAAGCAGGGGCCCGACTCGGCAACGTCCATCGTGCCATCCAAGTTCTTGCCTGTTCTTCGACCCACCGCGGCATGTTCAGCACTTTTTCGGAAAGATCGAGGGCGACCAAGGTACCCAAGCCAACGGCCTCTCCATGCGTCAACGTACCGTACCCAAAATAATTTTCGAGGGCATGCGCGACGGTGTGCCCAAAGTTCAAAAACATACGGGTATTGCGCTCATAGAGATCCTCACTGACAATCCGCGCTTTAAGAGCAGCCGTCTCACCAATAACAGCAGCCCACCAGTCATTCATTGTACCTAATGGGGGAAGCTCGCTTGACAACGCATCGCTTAAGGGAGGCCCTGCAATTAGTGCGGATTTGAGTACTTCCCCAACACCTGCTTGCCACTCACGCAGGGGCAATGTCTCAAGAACTGCGGTGTCGATCCCAACGATTGAGGGCAAGTGAAATGCGCCTACGAGATTTTTGCCAAAGGCGGTATTGACCGCCACTTTTCCCCCAATGGCTGCATCCACTTGGGCCAATAGGGTTGTGGGAATCGCAATCCAACGCAGTCCACGCAAATACGTAGCCGCCACATAACCCACTAAGTCTGTTAACACACCACCCCCCACCGCAATTACCACCGTATCACGGGTGACCTGACTTTCTCCCATTCGTTGGTATAAAGTATTTACCGTCTGAAGGTTCTTATCCTGTTCTGGAATCGTAACCGTCCACAATAGAGTCTTCACGTCTTCTGCGCCAAGGCGTGTCTGGATAGACTGAGCCACCGGTTGCACGCGCTCGTCTGCCACAATGATTACGGGGCTTCCCTTGGGAATCCACGACGTCCAAGGCCACCCCCCTAGGGTCTGGTGCCCAATCACAACGTGAGATATCGCCCGACTTTGCGCTTCAATGGAAATCTCGTGCCATGCCATTATGAGGCCCCCTCCTGAACTAAGGGTAGAATGCGATGAACAATTTGGTCGGGGTCTAAATGATCGCACCGCAGATAAAAAGTTTGGGTTTCGCGGTATACTGGACGTCTCGCAGCATAGAGAGCTCTAAAGGCTTCAAAGTCCTTCTGGGCAAGGGGGCGCTGTGTCTTTTGCACACGGCGCCACAACTCCTCAGGAGCTAAATCCAGCCACACGACCCAATGATCCCGAACCTTCGCCCGGCTCCGTTCATCGAGCAAAGTGCCCCCTCCCAAAGAAATTACCGAAGGGCGCGGCGATCCCAGAAGAGATTCCAAGCACTCATATTCCAGCCGCCGAAAATATCCTTCACCCTCCTGAGAAAAGATCTCCGCTACAGATTTTCCAGCGGTGCGTTCAATTTCCGCATCGAGATCATAAAAGTCCCACTTCAAGGCCTTGGCCACCCCTGGGCCAACCGTAGATTTCCCACTCCCCATCATGCCCGTCAGCAAGAGATGACGCTTAGTATTGGCGTCCATATGCGTCCCACCGCTCAATGCGTTCCCTAATTTCTGGTAGACTATCGCCGCCAAACTTATCCAAAATGGCGTCGGCCAATACATGCATGACCATGGCTTCACCCACGACCACTGCCGCAGGTACCGCCGTCACATCAGAGCGCTCGACCTGGGCTAAAAAGGGCTCCTTGCTGTCTATATCAAACGACCCGAGTGGCGAAAGTAACGTCGACAGCGGCTTCATGGCGACACGAACAACCAACGGCATGCCAGTTGTAATGCCCCCTTCAATGCCTCCTGCGCGGTTGCTTAAACGGGTAAAGCCTTGGTCTTTGTCCCACCAAATCGCATCATGCACCGCGGACCCGGGCACATCGGCTTGGGCAAAGCCTGACCCCACTTCTACCGCTTTCATGGCTGGAATGCTCAACAACGCTTGTGCTAAGGCTCCTTCAATGCGGCGGTGCCATTGAACATAGCTGCCCAACCCGACGGGTAATCCAAAAGCTTTAATCTCGAATGTCCCACCCAGCGTGTCTCCTGCCTCTTTCGCCCGGTCAATGGCGCTAAGCATAGCTGTTTCGCTTGCCTTATGGGCGACGCGCACTGGAGAATTTTCTGTCTCTTGAATTTCTTCCAGGGTATAATCCTGATGGGGAACGTGGATATCACCTATGCTAATCACATGTCCACGCACACCAATCCCCAATTCGTTCAAGAATGACCGCGCAACGGCTCCAAGCGCTACCCGCATCGTCGTTTCACGCGCCGAGGCACGCTCCAATACGTTACGCAAATCTCGATGTTGATATTTGATACCGCCCACCAGATCCGCGTGCCCAGGCCTTGGGCGCGTCACGATCCGGTCTGGAGTCCCAGCGTCCGGCGCCATCGATTCCGACCAATTGGCGAAATCCCGATTTTTCACCAATAACGCCACAGGGCTCCCTAGCGTCTTGCCATGGCGAACGCCGCCAAATATCTCGACCTGGTCTTTTTCAATAGCCATTCGTCCGCCGCGCCCATAGCCCTTTTGGCGGCGCGCCAAATCCTCGTTAATTAAGGTGGACGTAACGGGAACTAATGACGGAACCCCATCAATAATGCCAACCAGACCCGGTCCATGAGATTCTCCTGCTGTCATCCACTGCCATCGTGCCAATTTCATCCGTCCTTTCGAAAGACTATTCTGACCCACGTTTTTGTTCGATGATCCATCTATTGGATAATTAATGCATAATTCCTAATAAGCCAAGAAGCCCTCCAAATGCTAAAAAAGGTCCAAGCGCGATAGCGTGGCGCCTCTTTCGGTGAAATGCGAGCAATAATATCAAAGCATAAAGCCCAGCCGCCCACACGCCCATAGCCGACGCCAATACCCCTTGAGGCCATCCTAAAACAAATCCCTGCGCCCCAGAAAATTTCACGTCGCCCATTCCTAAACCTCCGCGCGTAAACAGGTGCACTAGGAGATAAAATCCAACGAGGCCTAACCCCATTCCCACATGAGACAGAAAGGCCGCTTGCGTCCACGGCGTCATGATGAGTCCCCAAAAAACCGTCAGCAGAACGAGGCGATTCGGAATGATGTGTTCACGCCAGTCGATATCGGCAACCACCATCCAGATCCCTAAGAGTCCCGCATCCGTCCATAGCCAGTGCCTATCTCCCATCAAGGCCGCTACATCCATGGCAGCAATCGCCGCTCCCAGGGCTATTCGGTGTCGCCAGCCCACCCTTTCCGTCCCGCCCCACCAAGGGGCCGAACCGACAGCGATTCCTCCCCATAGGATCGCAACCACAACGTCCTTAATCATAATAGTCTCTGACGGCCTCCGCCATCACGGCAAAGGGACCCTCTGTGCCAAACCATGACATCCATGCTAAAGAGGCTTGTTTCACTAGAAGGGATAGTCCGTCAACAGTATGTGCGCCCACCCGTCTCGCCTGCTGAATAAGGCGGGTGGTATTAGGGCGATAGACCCAATCGACAATGGTCGTATGCGGCAAAAACTTTACGGTGTCTGGCCACTCGCCTTCTCCATCTTGTCCAAGCGGCGTAGCATTGACAATCACGTCATACGGTGGCAGATGTAATGTGTCCCACTGCCAAGCAATCCACGAGGAATGCCACCTGGCTTTCTGCGAAGGGCGAGCCATCACCGACACGTGATAGCCCAACACTTCTAAGCCCGCGACAGACGCGCGCGCAACCCCACCTTGACCTAATACCAAAGCCGTGCTCTGTGCATGGGGTGCGGGAGGAACCATGGCAACGAATGCTTGAATGTCAGTATTGTCGCCCACCCATCCATCGTTTTCCCACAAAATCGTATTGGCCGCGCCGGTTTTTTCTACCCAAGGGGATTGAGCACGCAAATGGGGAATAATCGTCTCTTTAAGAGGACGCGTGAGGTTTACGCCACGTCCACCTAAGTCGTGAAACGCCGCAAGTTTAGGCAATAGCTCCTTGGGAGAGCATTCCACGGGAAGATAAAATGCTGTACGATTGGTAGCACTAAACGCACGATTATGCATTTGAGGCGACAAAGAGTGATGAATAGGCTGTCCAAAGACTGCGTATAATTCCATTACGACCGTCACATCTCCACCCAAAAATTCCCTTATGGGGTTGCACGCTGCCGCTTCCAGCGCTGGTCTGTGGCAGTCAATGCCCTAATAAAGCCCTTCCACGAAAACGGTGGCATAAAGACAATACGACGCTTATTCGGCAATAAAGATCCGGAAATATCGATCAGTACAACTTGGTGATTCTGTTCCCAGCGCCGAAGCATTTGGCGTTCTGGGGCTGAACATTGAAGCCAATCGACAATCACCCGACCTGTGCCTTCGGGGTCTTTCAACGCCAGAAGCCCTCGTAGGTCGTTTACGCAAACGATTCGATACGGAGCCAACACACGCCGAAGAATCTCGTCCATATCCTGATTGTGCGTTAAAATCCCTATAGATTCCACCATGTGCGACTCCCTCCCATATAGCCTTATGCTAAAGGGTAGGGGCCCTCAGAATCTGTCGAGTGTTGTCCTTAGTGCGAAAAACTTTGCGGACGCCGCGGTCTCCTGACAAAATGCCCCTCTAAACGCCGCACAAGTTTGGTTGTCCAATATTCATGGGTGTCAATCGGATGCACCAAAATGGTGTACAGCTTCAATCGATTGCCGCCAAGAATATCCGTAAAGACTTGGTCACCAATCACAGCCGTTTCGTGACGGCCGGTACCCATGCGCTTCATAGCCAGCCAAAATGACCGCCTACGGGGTTTCGCCGCCTTAGGAATCGACATAATTCCGGATTTCCTCGAAAATTCTTCAACACGTTCCGTCAGGTTATTAGAGACAATGCACATCTTAAAGCCGTGATTACGGACTTCTTGAAGCCATGCTATTAACTCTTGGCTCATATCCGGACGATTCCATCCCACAAGCGTATTATCTAAATCCATGATTAAACCACGCATACCGCGCGCCTTAAGTGATGCCAGATCTAAGTCAAAAATAGAGGCAAGAAAAAGCCGAGGTTGTAAAATCTTAATCACGCCGATCCTCCTTTCCTCTATTTTGTTTCAGTATACCATGGGTTATGCAGTATCTAGACATTCCCCGCCCGGAATTAGGCCGGGAAATTTGCCCCTGCTGGCGGACTCCTAAAACTTTCAGCGGTTGACTTTTGCGGTTAGTGGAATACACTAAAGATGAATACTGAGTAAATTACTCAGAAATCGGTTGTGCGTAGGAGGGGTTCCATGTCCAAGCCAGTTTTAGAGATAAAAGACTTACATGTAGAAATTGATCATAAACCCATTTTAAAAGGGGTTAACTTAACTGTCCAAGGTGGAGAAGTCCACGCCGTAATGGGGCCTAACGGCACGGGCAAGACGTCATTAGCGCAAACCTTAATGGGACATCCCAACTATACCGTGACCCAAGGACAAATCCTTTTAGACGGGGAAGACGTCTTGGCCATGAAGACTGACGCGCGCGCACGAGCGGGGTTATTCCTAGCCATGCAGTATCCTAGTGAAATTTCTGGCGTCACCACGGCAAATTTTCTCCGGACGGCCATTAATGCACGCCGCGGCGAGGGCAACCAAATTCCCTTAAAAGAATTCCGGGACAAACTGGATGCCGCAATGAAGTTTCTCGAAATGGATACCAAATTTGCCAACCGGTATCTTAATGAAGGATTTTCCGGTGGCGAAAAGAAACGGAATGAAATTCTTCAAATGATGATGCTGGAACCGCGTATTGCTATTCTTGACGAAATTGACTCAGGTTTGGACATTGACGCCATCAAAGTTGTTTCCAAAGGTGTTAATTCCTTAGCTGGTCCCAATTTTGGCGTATTACTCATCACCCATTATCAGCGTATTTTATCGTATGTGAAACCCGATGTGGTTCATATCATGATGGACGGCCGTATCGTCAAATCCGGCGATTACCAGTTAGCGGAAGAGTTAGAATCTAAGGGATACGAGTGGGTACGCACCGCTTTACTCGACCAGGTACAGTGAGGAGGGATGCCAGTGACCACATCAACAGATTTCGAATGGCTAGATAATCTCGAGGAGTTGCGACAGTCAGAACCTGCATGGGTTGTGGCGATGCGCAAGCAGGCCCTCGAAGCCGCCAAAGATCTTCCGTGGCCTGAGCGTTCTAAAACGCCTCTGCGCGGCCGACACGCCGATCTTAGTGTGCTTAAAGATCCCCTACTCCCCACAGCCATTCCTGCCTCGGTATTAGCAACTGTACAGTCCGACGCGTACCTAGCGTTTGGTAACGGTCATCTACAAGAGCAGGCCTTACCTCCGGAAGCTTTGCGCCAAGGAATCATCGTCTCGGCGCTGTCTCGTGCCATTGTCGAACACCAAAATCGGATTCAACCCGTGTTTGGTCACGTTATAGGCCAACCTGCTTCAAGGGCTGATGCCCTGAATGGAGCCCTCTGGGATGACGGAGCTTTTATCTATATTCCCGACAACGTCACGCTCAAGACGCCGATTCTTATTTTGCACTACGCCGATTCACAGGCGCGGCGATTGATCCCGCGCAGCCTCATTATTATGGGGGTGAACAGCCATGCGACGATCATTGAACGCTACGTCTCGGCCTCAAGCGACGAACGCCTCCTGTTTTTAGGCGCCGTAGAGATTTCAGCGCAGGACGGCGCGAGTGTTCATTACGGCTCCTTACAAAATCTGTCGGCGCGTAGTGACGTGTTTATGCGGCGACAAGGTCATGTATATCGCGATGCGCGTATCGACTGGAGTATTGGAGAGTTTGGTGGAGACATTACGATTGCTTCCGATGATACGGAATTATTAAATCCCGGAGCCCATAGCACACATACTATGGTTTTCTTTGGTGCGGACAAACAACGCCAGGATTTTGACACACGCATTACCCATAGCAGCCCACATACCACGAGTCACATCATTGCGAAAGGCGTCATGAAGGACAAAGCGCGTAGCGCTTTTAATGGGGTGACCGATATTAAACCCGGGGCCGTGCAATCCGACGGTCGCCAAAAAGAGCAAACGCTCATGCTCTCCGACGATGCCCATGCCGATGCCGTTCCGTCCTTACTCATTAACGAAAACGATGTCTTTGCAGCACATTCCGCAAGCACCGGCCCTATCGACAAAGTTGCCTTATTTTATTTAATGGCGCGCGGACTGTCTGAAAAAGAAGCGATTCGGTTGTTTGTTCATGGCTTTTTAGCTCCCGTGGTCGACGCCATTCCCTCAGACCTCTTACGGAACGCCGTCTGGGATTCGGTAGAAAGGAAGTTGGATCAATGATCCCTGCTCTGGTTGACCTCGGAGACTTTCCGATTCTTGGGCGTCCCATTAATGGCCACCGGCTTGTGTATTTAGATTCGGCGGCCACATCACAAAAACCGCGTAGCGTCATTGACAGTCTCATATACTATTATGAGACCACCAATGCCAATGTGCTACGAAGTGTGCATACCCTAGCCGAAGAATCGACGGTCGCCATGGAGGCCGCACGTGCTAAAATTGCGCAATTTATCAATGCACGGGGTCCAGAAGAAGTGATTTTCACACGCGGCACGACGGAGAGCTTAAACACCATAGCCCGTGCATGGGGTGACAAATTTCTGGAAACCGGTGACGAAATCGTCCTTTCACCCATGGAGCATCATTCCAATCTTATTCCCTGGCAACAATTAGCGGCTCGAACCGGTGCTCGTCTTCGGTATATCGAACTGGAGCCTGATGGCACCATTGCCTTAAACCAAGTGCAAGCCCAGCTGTCGGACCGCACACGGATTGTCACGTTATCTGCCGTATCCAACGTGCTTGGGACGTTTAATCCTATTCGTGAGGTGGCCGACATGGCACACCAAGTGGGTGCCATCATGGTCGTCGATGGTGCACAATCCGTGCCGCATCTCCCCACGGATGTCCAAGCCATGGGCGCAGACTTTTTAGCCTTCTCGGGCCACAAAATGCTTGGGCCAACAGGGATAGGGATTTTATGGGGCAAAAGCAGTTTACTAGATGCGGCGGATCCTGTCGTATTCGGCGGCGAGATGATTGCCTACGTCGACCGCGAATCTGCAACGTGGGCAGAACTTCCTGCGAAGTTTGAAGGCGGCACTCCCCATATCGCGGGGGCAATTGGCCTTGGCGCAGCGGTCGATTATTTGCAAAAGGTGGGCATGAGCCGCATTGCCCTACACAGCCAGCAATTGGCTGAAGAAGCATACCGACGTTTGGCGGCTATTGAGGGTATTACCGTGTATGGTCCGCCGGCGCCCCGAACTAGTGTCGTGGCTTTTAACGTAACAGGAATCCATCCTCATGACGTGGCACAAGTCTTCGATTCGCGGGGTGTGGCCATTCGAGCTGGCCATCATTGCGCTCAACCCCTCATGCATCTATTAGACGTAGGGGCAACGGCGCGGGCGAGCTTTTACCTTTATAACAGCAGTCGCGATGTCGATGCGCTCATTGAAGCCACTGAGGAGACAAAGAGGTACTTTACACGATGAACTTGGACGATATGTATCGGGAAACAATACTGGACCATAACCAAGCTCCGCGCCACTTCGGTCACATGGAAAACCCGACACAAGTCGTGGGCATGCTAAATCCGACGTGTGGCGACCAAATTCAATTGGAGCTAAAGATTCACGACGGCCTTATCGAAGATATTCGCTTTAGCGGCCAGGGTTGCTCTATTAGTATGGCCTCAGCCTCCATGATGACCGAAGCGGTAATCGGGCATCCTGTAAGCGAAGCCCTTGCCCTTGCCCAAAATTTTAAAACGTTCATCACAGGAGGGACGTCAACCGTCCCGCTGGGAGATCTTGAAGCGTTGCACGGCGTGTCTCAGTTTCCCAGCCGTGTTAAGTGCGCCACCTTGGCCCATAATGCTTTAGAAAAAGCTTTAACCGAACCATCTTAGCCGCTTAACCCCAAAGATCTGAGACGTTTAAGGAGGGACTATAATGGCCAGCAAACCAACAATTGTCAACGAAGAGTATCAGTATGGCTTTAATGATGGCGATGTCAGCGTTTTGAAATTTGCGCGCGGCTTGCGTCGAGAGACGGTCGAAGAAATCTCGCGCATCAAGCAAGAGCCTAAATGGATGCTGGACTTCCGCCTCCATGCGCTCGATGTGTTTTTCAAAAAACCTATACAGCGCTGGGGAGCTGACCTCAGCCAATTAGATTTTGACCAAATCGTGTATTACGTGCGCCCCTCCGAGAATCAAGGCCGCACATGGGACGATGTGCCTAAGGCCATTAAAGACACGTTCGAGCGATTAGGCATTCCGGAAGCGGAAAGAAAGTTTCTAGCCGGCGTCTCCGCACAATACGAGTCAGAAGTGGTCTACCACAGCATTCATAAGGACTTGGAAGAAAAGGGCATTATCTTTACCGATACGGATTCTGCCTTAAGAGAATACCCGGAAATCTTCCGAGAGTATTTTGGCACCGTAATTCCTCCGGAAGACAATAAGTTCGCCGCGTTAAATTCGGCGGTATGGTCTGGAGGCTCTTTCGTCTATATCCCGAAGGGAGTCACTTGCGATATCCCCTTGCAGGCATACTTCCGGATTAACTCTGAAAACATGGGCCAATTTGAACGAACGTTGATCATCGCAGAGGATAATGCGTTCGGTCACTATGTTGAAGGCTGTACAGCGCCAAGCTATAATTCAGAGTCCTTGCATTCTGCTGTGGTTGAGATTTTAGTGAAAGAAGGAGCCCGGATGCGCTACACGACGGTTCAAAACTGGGCTTCCAACGTCTACAATTTAGTCACGAAACGGGCCGTGGCGTATAAGAATGCTACCATGGAGTGGGTCGACGGCAATATTGGCTCCAAAGCCACCATGAAATATCCTTCTGTCTATCTAATGGGCGAAGGAGCCCGGGGCAGCGTGCTTTCTATTGCTGTTGCGGGCCGGAACCAACACCAAGATACCGGAGCTAAAATGGTTCACATGGCTCCAAACACCACCTCGACAATCGTATCCAAATCGATTAGCCAACATGGGGGCAAAACGACTTATCGTGGGTTAGTTCATTTTGATAAAACAGCAACCGGAGCTAAGGCGAACGTGAAATGCGATACGCTGTTGTTAGACAACGAATCGGTCAATGACACACTGCCCTATTCCGAAGTCGAAACCAGCCATGCTGAAATGGAACATGAGGCGACCGTGACAAAAGTCAGTGAAGAGCAGTTATTCTATCTCACTGCGCGTGGGTTATCCGAGGAGGAAGCCACCCGTCTAATCATTTTGGGATTCATTGAACCTTTTACCCGGGAATTACCGATGGAATTCGCGGTGGAAATGAATCGCTTGATTAAGTTTGAGATGGAAGGAGCTATTGGCTAAGTGGCACAGTGGGTACGCGTGGCATCAGTCAATGATATCGTTGCCGGTGAACCGTTTCTTGTGCCGATGGAAGACGATGACATTGCGTTATATCAGGTCAACGGCGAATATTTCGCCACAGATGATTTGTGTTCCCATGCCGAAGCCTCTCTGTGTGAAGGAGACCTTGTCGGATACATCATTCATTGTCCGAGGCATGGCGGTCAATTTGATGTGCGGACTGGGGAGGCGAAGCATTTTCCCGCTTATGCTCCCATTCGCACCTACCCGGTAAAAGTTGAAGGTTCAGATCTCTTCATTGACATCGAAGGATAGCCAAAAAGCACAACCAGCTCGTGTCTGGTTGTGCTTTTTCATTAAGCCGATAACGTGGCAGCCTGAATCAAGTCACCGGCAATGTCTCCTGGGTCTTCTAGCCCTATAGAAATACGAATGGTTCCGTCTGTAATGCCCATTTGCGCCCGTTGCTCCGGAGTTTGGTTGCGGTGTGAAGCAATTAACGGATATAAGCACAAAGAGTAGACGTCCCCCACCGTCGTTGCCGAAGCAATGAGTTCTAGGCGGTCCATAAAACGAAATACACGGTCTTTTCCGCCCGACAATTCCAGTGTAACCACAGCCCCGCCCATGTTAGGAAGCAGTCGCTGAGCTGTTGCATGCGTGGGATGATCGGCAAATAGTGGGTAATAAACGTGCGTAAAGAGACCAGACGCTTGGAGCTTTTGAGCTACCTGCAACGCATTTGCGCTTTGCTTTTCAAAGCGGACTCCTAATGTCCGCAGGCCTCGGTGGATAAGCCATGATTCAAAAGGACCTAAGACCGCCCCACGCAATTTGAGATATTGGTGCAAGCGCTCCTCATGTTGGTGGCGCCCTAAAACAACGCCCCCCATGGCATCGCCATGCCCTCCTAAATACTTGGTAGCACTATGAACCACCAGGTCAGCCCCGCACTCCGCAGGTCGGTACATCACGGGTGTAGCAAATGTATTATCCACAATGACCTGCGCGCCATGGCCATGCGCCAACCTTACCAGCTCTGGCACATCAAGCACTTTCAGAAGAGGGTTAGAAATGGTCTCGATTAGAACCGCTTTCGGCCGAACCTCGGCCAACATGGACACGAATACATCAGCGTCGGTAAACTCACCGACGGCAGTCTCAACGCCAAACTCAGCCCATAGGCTTGATAACAGACTTAATGAGGCCCCATAAATATCTTGGGAGACCAGAACACGGTCGTGCGGTGCTAATCCCGTTGCGTAAAGAGCCGCATCAATAGCCGCCATACCAGAAGCTGTGGCAATACCGGTTTCGGCATGCTCCAACACCTTCATAGCCTCAACCAAAGCCGCTACATTGGGGTTCCCATGACGGGCGTAA
Organism: Sulfobacillus thermotolerans; assembly: GCA_002951815.1. GTDB lineage: Bacteria > Bacillota > Sulfobacillia > Sulfobacillales > Sulfobacillaceae > Sulfobacillus > Sulfobacillus thermotolerans. Next base: position 1,113,386 of record CP019454.1, on the reverse strand, counting down.
GAAAAACCTTCGCGAGTTCCACCCATCAATTGATCTAGCTCTTCGCCTGATCGTGATCGATAACTCGTGGATGGATAAATCGGAAGAGCCGTAGGTTCTAAATTTCCAAAAAAATCGGTCCCAGCATGAACCAACCACGTATCACGTTCCCATTGCGGCATAGATGTCCGCCTCCTTTTCCATAAAAAAAAGCTCCCACCGAGGGAGGACGGACAACAACCCGTTCCCTCTCATCTCGAAAGACATTACGTCTTTCAGGAATTAGCACCCCAAGGGGTTGCCGGGCTTCATCGGGCCAGTCCCTCCGCCACTCTCGATAAGAGGCTAAGCAAGCTGACTTTATCATAAACTGATACGGCAATCAACGTCTTCCATCAATTATCTTCGCATCTAAGGCAATAAATGGCAGTTCTTGCTATTTCCAACAATGAATGCCATGATAGAAAGAAGGATTTCACAATAGGAAGAATGGGGCATTCATGGAATCAACCAATCCGCTTTTCCCGTGGAGTGATAGCGACCAGGAAACATGGCAAACCCATCGCGACGGACTGTATGCCATTCATACACAATTTGTTGGTCGTGCGCTGACCGTTGCGGAGGCTCATGATGGAATGCGTACCATCATTGAAACTGTCACATGGGAACGCTTTACGCAAATGTTACAAGGGCACTTTCACACCCTCGCGCAAGATCCTAGGCTCGCTATATCATCCGAAGCTAGTAGGCATATGGGGACAGCTCATATGCGTGCGCACATCAGCCCGTCTTGGTTTATCCGTCTCTTCAACGAATACTTCCCTGCCTACCATGAAATGCAGGAAAAGTGGGGTGATGGTCTGCCCCCCTTACGGTTAGTAAGGACCCGCTGGCTCTGGGACGTAGCTACAGCACTGGATAGTTATAATGATCTTCTCCACCACGAAATTGCCCAACAAAGCCAAAAGGTTGCTGACTTAATGGCTTATGCCTATCAAGACCCGCTGACGGGACTTCTAAACCGCCGAGGGCTGGAAGAGTTAATCGAACGACATGACCAATTGTATTCCAATATTCCAGGCCTCTTGATCCTTTTAGACTTAGACGGGTTCAAAGCGGTAAATGACCAGTTTGGGCATCCAGCTGGCGACCACTTTCTGCAAGAAACGGCACAATCGTGGCGATCCCTCATCCGTTCGCATGACGGTCTCGCACGGATTGGTGGAGACGAATTTGGCCTATGGTTCACCTTTGCCGGACAACCCGAACAGGTGATATCCCATCTTCAACACATGGCTCAAGCCTTGCCCTCTAAGACATTCCCGTTCGGTGTCTCGGGCGGCATTGCGCGCTATCCTGACGACGGCAGACGCTTTCAAGATCTCTATCGCCAAGCTGATAAAGCGCTATATCAATCGAAAAATCATGGCAAAGGATGCGTTTCTACTCTGTCGCCACCCCGCTTTTATCCCCTGTCTAGCGCCTAAAACCGTATGGTGACAGATACCTTTTTATCATCACAAGTATCGTAAGTATGGGGCCCTTTACGAGTTACAAAGACACCATGGCACGCATGCTTTGACCGCGGGATAAAGTCGGTGTCCAATTCCGCAATGGCGGCCGACGCCGTCATCAACAGCAGCCCAATGTCGGCGTCGGCCATATCTCACGAAATTGCGGAAAGGACCTGACGTGTAGTTCGAGGATATGCTACTAACAAACACCCTGAGGCCTTTTTAGGCCCTTCTTAGGGAAGAGCACGTCTTCACACTGGAGGGCCCCCTCGGGAATATGTGGGTAAGTCGTAGCGACGCTTCGGGGAGCCGTAGCGTTATTATACGTGCCATGATTAGTAGGGCCCGACACACTTTTGAAGACCCATGGAGGTCTTCAGCTGAATGGTTCTCGCTGGATTTTCTAGCCGACATTCCGTAGCCATATTCCCTAAGCATGCCGGGCGCCTTCCGGACGCACAATTACCCGGCTCTAACACGTATTCGCTAGCGGTAAGCCGTGAGTCCTCACGGTCACGGAAATTCCTGAAGGTTAGAAGGTTTCGTTGGGATTCGCAATGCACTGGTGGGCTTTGTCTCGCCCACCATCAATTTTTCCTTGAATGAAGGTGTTCGCTGTGAATTATAATTGGACGGACCCCAGCTTATAGCGGCAGAGGCGGCTTTGAATCCTGCCGCCAACTGGTATCATGCATCCGTCGCTAGCACGAAAAGAACAGCAAATATGGTCGCACGATACGCCCTTGACTCACGCTGACATGGGAGATGCTTCGGTGCAGACGGGTTAATAATTGAATGCACTTTTCAACCATCTCTCATTAGGCGTCAGGAAGACTTAAGGCGGCTAAAATCTTTTCGACGGCCCGTTTTTCAATGCGCGAGACATAGCTGCGTGAGATTCCTAGACGATCGGCAATTTCTCTTTGAGTTAGCCGCCGAGATTGCCCATTGAGTGCAAATCGAAGATTGAGCACCAAACGTTCTTTTCGCGTCAAACTCTCGACAAACTGCGTGACCCACTCCATAATCATGCTGACCTCGACCGTATCGGGAACTTCCTCTCCACCCGCTAAAACATCCATGAGCAGAATTTCATTTCCGTCGCGGTCAATCCCAATGGGACTATAAATACTGACCTCATTTTTAACTTTCTTTTGATTGCGCAAGTGCATTAATACCTCGTTATCAATGCATCGTGCACAGTACGTTGCCAACCGAGTCCCCTTGGCTTGGTTAAAGGTGTCGATACCTTTTATGAGACCGATGGCGCCAATACCGATTAAGTCATCGGGATCCGTTCCTTTATTATTGTATTTTTTCACGACATGCACAACCAATCGCAAATTGTGTTCGATTAGTCGCTGCCGGGCCTCTAAATCGCCCCGTTGCATCGCTTCAAGGGCTTCCTTTTCCTCTAAATCAGACAGAGGTTGAGGGAACGCATTGCCTCCAATATATCCTGAAAGCCAGATGGCCCCTTGGACCGCGGCTGCGGCAATTAAGGCTAACAATCCTAAACCCATGGTTCTCACGCCCCCTCGCGTGTACACGCACAAATTCGTTGCCTCCTCATGATATGAAGGCATCATGACGACTGTGCATGTCACCACAAGAAATCTCTAACCGAATAGCCCCATAGCCGTCCATCTCGGACGGATGAGAACCCATCGCGCCTAAAGAGTAAAGAAAGAGGGCTCAACCCAGCTTCTCAATACCAAAACGGACTTCGTCGCCATGAGTGAGGAAGTCCGCCGCAATAATTGCCATTGACCGTTCTGATGGACTTATCCAAGTCTGATCATCGTTAATCAATTGATCAACCGGAGCCACCTTCCTGTGTCATCATGCCACCGCTTCTTAGGGCCATTGGCCGGTCGTCCACGGGCGGGCACTCCACAGGCTGTCACCGAGCAGGTCTGCCGTCAGGCAGACACGGGTGAGGAGCTCCTCACCGAACTCTCGGCCACGGTTCGCAAATTGATCGCCGCATTGATGTCGCGGTCGTGGTGTGTGTGACATTCTGGGCACGTCCACTCCCGCATAGCGAGCGGCATTTTCGGCATTTTGTATCCACACGCGGAACACGTTTTGCTGCTCGGATACCAACGGCTCACGATGACCACCGTTTTCCCGCATTGGGCCGCTTTGTATGCGAGTTGCCGACGGAATTCCCCAAAGCCCATATCAGCAATCGCCCGGGCGAGAGGATGATTTTTGAGCATCCCGGCGACGTTCAGGTCCTCGATGGCCATGACATCGAAGCGCTGCACGAGATCGGTGGTCAGTTGGTGTAACGCATCCGCCCGGATATTCGCAATCCGCGCATGGCGTCGGGCCATGCGCCGCTGCGTCTTTCGCATATTCTGGGACAAGGGCATGGGCATCCCTTTCGGGGTGGGCTGGCCGGGCTGAAGCCCGGCGCGGACTTTGGCGACTTCCATCTGGCGACTGAATTGTTTCGATAACCGCCGAAGCTGTGCCAAGGCGTCCGCATAGGCTTTCGGTCCCACGATCTTCTCTCCGGTCGAGAGCGTCGCCAACGCCGACACGCCCAAATCCACGCCGACTACCGCTTGGCTTTCGCGGCGGACACTGGGGGGATCGGGAAGTTCGACGGTGACGCTCAAAAACCAGCGATCAGCGGTCCGCGACACGGTGCCTTCTACCACTGTGCCGATAAATCGCAACGGTTCGTGCATGCGCACCCAGCCTAATTTGGGAATATGCACTTTTTGCCCTTTGACCGTGAATGGGTCGTTGGTGAGCGTAAAGCTGTCGTGTCGGCCCTTTTTCTTAAACGTGGGATACTCGGCGATCCCCGCAAAGAAATTCTTGAACGCTTGACCCAAGTGCATAATCGCCATCTGGGGGGCGTTCTTGGTAACCTCCAGCATCCAGGGGAAGGCGTCGCGCTTGAGTGCATTGAGTTGACGCCGCAGAGCGGCTTCGGTCGGCTTGGGCAACGTAGGATCGGCTTTCCATGCGTCGAACTGTTGTTGCCACTGATCCAAGGCCCCATTGTACGCGAAACGGGCCGTCCCGGCGGCCTTGCGGAAATACGTCTCTTGAACGTTATTCGGGTCGAGCGCAATCTTATGGGCCAGAATCATGATGACGCCTCCTCCACGGCGTGTTTCACGCCGTCGAGCAATTTTTGGTTCTTGCGGGAGCGGCTGCCGTAGAGCCGAGCCGAAAACACGGTGATTATTTCGAGGACGTCTTGAGCCAGCTCTTCCTCAAAGGTCGTGTCCTCGCCTTGATTGAGAATCACCACCTCCACCTGCTTGGCTTCGCAGATCGCAAAGACGAGCTCCGCCCCAAAGCGCACGAGACGGTCCTTATGGGTCACAACCAGCCGACCGACCCGGTCGGCGAGGATGTCATTTAAGAGGCGCTTGAGACCCTTTTTGTGATAATTCATCCCGGATCCGAGATCCGCCACGACCTCAAAGGTCCACCCTTGACGGGCACAATAGATCTCCAGCACGTGCTTTTGCCGCTCCAGATCGTCTTTCTGGTCGTGGCTCGATACGCGGGCATAGGCGACGGTTTTGCGAGGCGGGCTGCGTCGGTGAAACTGGTCAGGTCGCAACCGGGCCAAGTCGTAACGCCGATACCCACCCGCTGTGCGTTCATCGGGCAACAACGTTCCTTCGTGTTCCCATCGACGTAACGTCGATGGGGTCACACCTAAAAATTCCGCCGCTTCACGAATGCCGACAAGTTTTCTATGCATACCTAAATTATACAATAATGGGTAACCATAGGTAAACTTTTAGCAAACTGTTAAAACCCTCCTAGAAAACCGTATCCGGTCACCTACGAGGAACACCTTATTCATGGGAATTCTGTTACGAGCCCTGGGCACGCTCTCGGATCCGGTATTGCACGCGCTCTTCGGCAGCCCGCACGCCATCATCTTGCAACTGTATACAGCTTTGGGATACCGGACACACCAGGCAGTACGGCTTGCGTGCTGTACACACCATCGCGCCCATATCCATTAAGGCATTGTTAAACTCCCGGGCCTGGCCAGTCGGCACAATAGCCTCTGCCACGGCCCACAGCTGATGTTGAATTTCAGCATTCGTGCGTTTGTACTCAATACCAAAATAACGACCGATGAAGCGGTTGACATTGGTATCGACAATGGGGGCATCATTTCCGAACGCAAATGACAGCACAGCCCCCGCGGTATACCGCCCTACGCCCGGCAGGGCGAGCAATTCCTCTAAGGTCTGCGGAAATTGACCCGCATAGTCATTCACAACCGTTTGCGCGATTTGATGCAACCACGAACCCCGCACTTTATATCCCAACGGGTCGGTAATATACTTGACGGCTTCCAGTGGTGCCGCGGCAAGATCCTGTATAGTGGGAAAGGTATCAAGAAACTTCTCATATATCGGTTGAACGGTTTTAACAGTGGTCTGATGCAGCAAAATTTCCGACACCACAATATGATAGGGGTCCATTGTCTTCCGCCACGGAAGATCACGCCCTTCTCTACGATACCAGTCGAGTACTTGCCTTTGAAACCACTGCAACTGCTGAGCATCGAGGTCGGCTTTATACTTAATTCGTTTCATAATCTCACTGTAATCGACCCCAGACCACATTTCAAGTCAACCTGCACGTTCCCGTATTCCGGTAGACTCTCCGCCGGATTTATGAGCTTACGGCTCTCTTCCTACTTCATAGCGTATTTTATCCCTGCCCCAGCCACGCGCCCGCACGGTCGACAAGGGTCAGCGTTTGCGCTGTTGCAGGCCCTTCCAACACAAGGACCATTCCTTGGTGGTAGGTTGTATACGCTATAGCGAAATTCGCATCTGGCCGCCATACATGAAAAACAATGCCGCCCACAACCTCAGTAGGAATCGCGCGATTAATTTCCTCTAGGATCTGGGGCGTCACAATCTTTGGACCTCTTATGGCCGTCGCTTTCTCCACATTCCAATGTAGAGGCACGAGCCGTCCGCTTGTAATAAAAGGAAGATAAGCATGGGCGACCTCATCCGGAGTGCCCCACAGATCCCGTCCTGTGGTCATCACTGCGCTAGTCATGTGCGGAAGAGGAGGATTAGGTAGCAGTTGGCCAGGAAGTGTCCCCTGATCGTCCCACCCTAGAATCTTCAATCCGTGCGCTATTCCTTTGTTTCCCCAGTGCTGAGCAAGACTCGGTAACACTTGTTCCGGTAGACTGATAGACAGTCCCTTAATGACATGCGGGTTCATTAACGCTAAGGCCATCATGAGGGGCGTTAACGCCTGCCCCACTGGGTGCGGCTGCCAACTTATGGCACGGCCGGCTGGAGACCCTACTTGTCCAAGAAGCCCACCGTCACCAGTCACAGCGACAACGCTGCCTCCTCCGGGGAGTGCCGAGGCCACTTGATTGATAAAGCTCGGATTCACTGTCGTCCATATCGTCCGTTTTGGGCTCGCAAAGCCGTTTCCATTCCACGCTACGACGTCATTATGCCACGCTTGACCCGCAACGCGCGCGGTAAAAGTTTGGGGTATGCCATGGCGGGCCATAACGACTTGAAGTTTTGTAGGATAGAGGCCATTAATATCCCAGTGCAGCGCTTCTTGAAAAAAATGGGAATGTCCGTCCCAAAGAACTTGGGCTAAACGCTTGCCTTTAATGGTATAACGCGAAGACAATTCACGCTGTGCCCAAGCGGGGAGCCGTGATGGCACGATAACCAAAGCGGGCACCCACCGCCTAGTAGTCAGCGGCTGGTCATGGGCTCCCATCACCATGATATTGCTGACGGGATTTGTCACCATCGTGGGCACCGAAGAAAAACCCGTGGGTTCCGTTGGGCGCCCCAAAAACCACCAGGAGAGCACAATCATTCCTACCAAAACGGCCGCTGACGTTGTTGTCCACTTACGGCGTGTCCACTGCACAAGAAAAACTCCCTTCGTATAATTCTACTAAGGAGTTTTTCCATATTTTTCAATTTAATACTTAAGGATGTTGATTGACATAGGCGATATTGGCCAATTGCTGGGCATATGTTGTTGCGTATAGTACACGTCCGTCAGGCAACGCTAAGAAATATAAATACGGTTCGGCCTTGGGATCTAATGCCGCCTTTAGGGCCACAATACCTGGGTTGGCTATGGGACCAGGAGGCAATCCTTTGTGTAAATAAGTATTATACGGCGAGACCACGGTTAGGTTGGTGTACGTTAATGGTCCACGAATGCTATTGTCTAGCGCGTAACGAACCGTTGCATCACTTTGTAGTGGCATTCCTGCCACAAGTCGATTGACGAACACTCCAGCAATACCAGACGCTTCCTGCGGTTTCTTGTCTTCCCGCTGCACAATCGATGCGAGGGTCACCCACTGCACGAAACTCAATGACGTGCGATCTTTGGAATAGAGCGGCTCCACCTTGCGCTCGAAAGTCTGCCACATAATGGCTAAGGCCTGCGCGGGGGTCGTCCCATAGGCAAATTTATAGGTGGCAGGAAACAGATAACCTTCATAGGGGTCTCGCACACCCGGTGCCGGAGCTGGCATTCCAGGCAATGGATGTTGAAGTAATGACAAGTAGGTTGCGGGACTAGACCCAATATGCGCCGCGACCAATCGGGTAATAATTTGTTGGACCGTATAGCCCTCGGGAATCGTTACGCGAATAGTGACCACCTCGCCAGTTCGCATCGCTTGCAATATCTGCTGAGGGGTTTCACTCGGACGAATACGATAGACCCCGCTTTCCAGCGAACGCGATAGATGCGACGTGCGACTCAAGATGCGAAATACCAGAGCGGAACGTATTAGACCGCGTTTTTGCAAAACACGCGCAATGGACGACGCGCTCTGCCCGGATTGAACCTTCACATATTGGGGATGGGAATCATGTCGGTTCACAGGCTGTAACTGGCGCCAAACCCATAGTCCAGACAAAAGGACGGCTAGTAAAGCCGCCGTCCCTAGCATTGTCCAGACGCGCCGATTAGGCCGCCGATTAAGCTGATAGAGGTTACGGGATGGCAACAACAACGCTTCCCTCCCGACTCATGCACTTACTCATCTTCATCCAAAAGTTCTTCGTAAGCTTGGGCTACTTTCTCCCATTCTTCCTCCGACTCGATATCCACCAATACATCATCACCGTCGTCGTCCTTCTCCAGACGCAAAATCACGGCTTCAGCTTCTTCGTCTTCTTCTGTGTCAATTGGCAATAAAATCGCGTAATCCTGTTCTTCGACCTCAATGACATCGACGACAACAAATTCATGTTCGTTACCGTCTTCATCCGTCAACGTAATTATTTCGTCCTCTTCCTCAGGTCCATGCCCTAACAAATCTTTGTCATCCGCCATTGTGATGTCCTCCCTTGGTTGGGTGTGTCTTTTATGATCTAGATACCCCTGCAAAATCAATGCGGCCGCTAGACCATCCACCAATTTTTTTCTGTTTTCGCGCCGAACGTCGCGTTCAATCAGCAAGCGTTCGGCCTGTCGCGTGGTTAGGCGTTCGTCCCATGTCACCACATCGCAGGACACCTGCGCTCGAAGTGCGTCGACGAACTTCAAAGTTTTTTGGGCCTGGGGACCGACGCTTGCATTCATGTTCAATGGTAAGCCTACCACAATTTCGTTGATATTCCACTCAGAAACCAAAGCCACAATGCGCTCAACATCTTGAGCCTCTGAAGTGCGCTTTATGGGCGGCTTAGTGGAGGCCAGAAGTGCCGTTTCATCGCTGATAGCGACCCCAATCCATTTATCCCCCACGTCCAAGGCCATTATGCGTGAATTAGCCATTGGGCGAGGTCGTTTCCACATGGGCGACATACTGCCGTAAGAGTTCTTCTAGCAGTTCATCTCGTTCCACACGCCGTATCAAGTTGCGTGCCCCCTGGTGACTCGTGATGTAGGCAGGATCGCCGGATAACAAATACCCGACAAGCTGGCTAATGGGATTATACCCCTTATCTTTCAGGGCACTATAGACTTCACGTAACACCGCATCAGCCTGGTTCGCTGCTTCTTGACGCCCCCAAAGCCTGCGAGTCTCATCTGTCGACCCCATCGTCCCCATCCTCCTTTGTGATCATTTGTTATCCCGCGGCCACGAGTTTTTCGGATAGTTGCCGCCTCGCGTCGGCTAGCATGCCCGTGATTCCTTGAGCATTCTTACCGCCAGCCTGAGCCAAGTCCGGGCGACCACCACCTCCGCCGTCAATAAACACGGCCAGACTTTTCACCAAGGCTCGGGCATCAAGGCCTCGGGCGATCAAATCTTTCCCTAAATATACAACTAATGACGCTCGCTCACCATGGTCTGCCGCTAAAATTACTCCATCGGCCTTTGTCTTGGCACCATCCAGCACTTGACGTAAGGCCTCCACCGTTTCGGCGGCTGTTTGTGCAATCACTATCCGTTGACCTTCATAGAGAGCAGCATGCTCAGCAAGCGCTACGCCTTGCGCAAAGCGATGTTGGCGTTCGAGTTCCACAAGGCGGCTTTCTAAACTCCTACTATTTTGGACAAGATCCTCCACCTTCGACCGCAAATCCGTCGGCGCGGTATGTAGGGATTGACTGACATCCTGCACGATCTGGCGCAAACCGCGTGCCCAATTCACGGCATTGCGTCCGGTAACGGCTTCAATACGGCGTGAACCGGTTCCCACAGAGCTCTCTTCAGTGATAGCAAACAAACCAATTTGGCCTGTCGCCGAACAATGCGTGCCCCCGCACAATTCTTGACTTGCTCCAGACACGGTGATAACGCGCACAACTTCCCCATATTTGTCGCCAAAGAATGCCAGAGCCCCTTCTTGTAAGGCCTCCTCTTTAGCCATCACTTGAGTCATCACAGGGATGTTCTCTAATATCCAACCATTCACCAGATTTTCAATTGCGTTAATTTGATCGGGTGTCAGCGGATGCGGATAGGAAAAGTCAAAGCGCAAACGGTTGGGGGCCACTAACGATCCTGTCTGATGCACGCCAGTGCCTAAAACCGTCCGCAACGCGGCATGTAACAAGTGTGTTGCTGTATGATTGCGCCGAGCATCATCACGTTTGCCTTGATCGACGGCTAAGGTTACCTCATCACCTACGCGCACCGAACCTTCCAAGACTGTCCCATAATGCCAGATGGTACCGTGCATTTTGACCACATCTTCGACACGGAAAACCCCCGTGGGTCCTGTAATCGTTCCCTGATCCCCCACTTGACCTCCGCCCTCAGGGTAGAAGGGTGTGATGGGCACCTGCAGCCATCCCGACTCTCCCGTCATCAAGCGCGTCACGGCGTCATTACCGATATATAGGTGTTCAACCGGGACGGCCTCTAATGTCAAGTGCTCATAGCCGACAAATTCTGTGGCATCCAGCTGCGGGAGATTTTGGACCTCCTGATGATGGCTACGTGCGCTGCGCGCACGCGCCCTTTGGCTTGCCATCGCTTGGTCAAACCCTTCTTGATCCACGGCAATGTGACGTTCCTCGGCGGCATCCAGTGTCAAATCCAAGGGAAAGCCGTATGTATCATAGAGGACAAACGCTTCTTCTCCCGACAGTGTTTCGCCAGGTTCGAGCGCATCAAGCTTCTCATTCAACACCTTCATGCCAGCCTCTAGGGTTAACCGAAACCGTCTTTCCTCTTCCTCAATGCTTTGCTGAATAAGCGCCGCGCCCTCCAGAATTTCTGGATAGGCACCGCCCATCACATCCTCAACGACAGGAACGAGCTTATGCAGAAATGGCTCTTGAAAGTTAAGCAACCGACCAAAACGCACAGCCCGACGCAAAATCCGACGCATCACATAGCCACGGTCGGAATTGCTAAATGACACGCCTTCAGCGAGGAGAAACGTGATGGCGCGAATATGATCCGCAATCACCCGAAACGGCATGCCTTCCGGCCCAGAGTCATAGACTTTGCCGGAAAGCGCCTCAATGGCGGAGATTAAGGGCCGAAGTAAATCGGTATCAAAATTAGAGTTGACTCCCTGCAAATAGGCGGAAATGCGCTCTAAACCCATGCCGGTATCAATACTGGGACGCGGCAATGGTGTCAACACCCCGTCGCTAGAACGGTTGTATTGCATAAAAACGAGATTCCAAATTTCCTGAATACGGTCACATTCACACTGGCCCAACCCGCAATGGTCGCTGCAGGCATACTCGGCTCCGCGGTCCACAAAGATTTCAGAACACGGGCCACAAGGTCCAGTGTCCCCCATACTCCAAAAATTATCTTTTTCGCCCATCCGGACGATTCGGTCTGGTGATACCCCTGCAACTTCTTGCCACAAAGCATACGCTTCATCATCGGTTTCAAACACTGTGACCCATAAGTTCTGCGAATCAATCTGCAACACTTCAGTCAAAAACGTCCACGCATAGTGGATGGCATCGCGTTTAAAGTAATCCCCAAAGGAAAAATTTCCCAACATCTCAAAAAATGTCTGGTGACGCGCCGTCTTCCCTACCTGATCTAAATCATTATGTTTACCGCCAGCACGCATGCATTTTTGAACCGTGACAGCGCGCTTGTAGGAGCGCACCTCTTTACCAAGAAAGACATCCTTAAATTGCACCATGCCCGCATTGGTAAAAAGCAACGAAGGGTCTTGAGCAGGTACTAGGGGCGAACTCGGAACCTTGTGATGTCCATGCGACGCAAAGAAATCAAGAAACTTTTGCCGAATTTCGGCAGAACGCATAGAAAATCCTCCTTGCCGCAACACGCAGGCATTGCTAATCTTTCTCATTGTAATGGGGCCTAACTGCCATGGTCAAGTCAGATTGTCAGACGCCGGTATAAATGGGCCATCACGACTTTGATTACGGCGGTTGCTGGAACAGCCAGGAGAAGGCCTGCAACGCCCCCAATTTCCCCGCCCGCCAAGATGGCAAAAATGACGACCAGCGGATGTAATCCGACTGAGTCCCCCATGACCTTGGGGCCGATAACGGTTCCTTCGAGTTGGTGAATTGCAACAAATCCGAGGACCGCGTAAATGGCGGTCCACGATGATCGGTCCAAGGCAAGAACTACAGCAGGCAAAGCCCCCGCGATAGGGCCCACATACGGAATAATATCCGTAATCCCCGCTATCGCACCAATCAATAAAGCCAGCGGGATCCCCAAAATCCCCACCCATAAACCCGATAACACACCAACAACCAGAGCAACCAACAACTGACCACGAATAAATCCATTGAGCGCTCGGTCAATATCCAAGCCCAACACGTACACCTCGGCATGCCATTTGACCGGAATAACTTGCCAAAAGCGGGCACGAATCCGTTCCATGTCTTTTAACAAGTAAAACGCCAAAATAGGTGACACAATGAGGCTAAGGAGACCAGGCAATACCCCAAACAAGGTGCTTAGCACCGTTTTTGACAAACCAAATAATTTGTTCTCCCACCGGACCCCCGTTTCATCGATGGCCCGCCGCACCGAAAGAGGCATGGGCGCTTGGTGAAACCGCATCAACCAATAGTTCCATGTCTGTTGAAGTTGCCTCGTTAAAGCGGGTATCAAATGGATCATCTTGACGGTCTCTTGAACCCATAAGGGAACCATATAGACAATGACTCCCGTAATAACCATTCCCAAAGCGGCATAGACCAACAAAATGGCTACCACTCGGTGCACATGATGTTTCACAAACCATTCCACCGGCGGGGCCACGAGATATGCAATCACTATGGCAAACACAAAGGGCAACAAAACCACCCGTGCGCTCCATATAATGGCCACAGAACCCACGCAAAAGACAGCCAGAAGTCCCCAACGATAATATTTTTGGGGCCCTCTGGCCACCGCCAAACTGTCCTTCTCATCAATTTTCACGTCGATCTTCACGGATTATTTAGCCCAGTCGCCTCTTCGCTAAATGCACCAGACCTCGTCCCCCGGCACGTGCAGCTTTCCACGCCTTAGGCGCAACATGACTAGCACTACGCAGCGCCTTGCGGTAAGTTCCTGTGGCGGGCCGACGCAAAATCCAGACGCCCGCCATCACTGCCCCCACCAGAGCTCCCGTGACAATTCCGGACATGTATTTTCTCATGAAATCACTCCTTCCGGACCACAGTCCTCAATTCGAGATAGCTCTCCATCTGCTTCCACACGAAACATGCGTAGGCCCCGGGGACTGAGAGAAAACTCGATAAAGCATTCCCAGCAATAGTACTGTCCCGTACCCACTCGACCCACATTGCGTCCATGGCATGCAGGGCATAAAGGGTCTGTCATGGCATTCGCTCCTTATCGCGTGATGCCTCTATCTTGCCCCGGTCGGGTGGATTTTAATCCGTCCATTGCTGTCAATGGAAAACTGGTGCGCAGGAATCAATAACGAACCCGTCATGAGGTCTTCCAATAATCCTCGGCTGACGACGATATGGTGAATGGCAAGGCTGTTTTCATCAATTACAAAGTCTTTCACGCGTCCCACGAGCTGATCATCCTGGTCACGCACGGGTTGGTTGATGGATACCACTTGGCGACGCCGATGGTTCCACCACGAACGCGGCATTTTTTGCGCATATTTTGGTGTATCAATCAATAAGGCCATGGGGGTCACCCGCATGGCCTCAGCTGGAACAAATCGGCGGCTGATAGCCGTGTGAACACTAAAACCCTCCACCACGGCATCTGGCCACCGACAATAAATATCATCGACCCAGCCCCATGATCCCCGCCTTCCTGCAATACTGACAGGCAAATGTAACAAATGCCAACGGGTCACCATGGCTAGACGCTCCTATGACTGAGGCACGTAAATTTTTCCCCCGGCCAATAACACATCGTTTTGATAAAGCACCGCCACCTGTCCTGGCGATATGGCCCATTGCGGGTCATGAAACGTAATGTGCGCATGATCATTCTCCGCCTCCCACAAAGCCGGTTGCGGCTCCATGTTATACCGGATCTTAGCTTCTCCGTGCAATAATCCCTCCATACCAGGAATCACATAATTGACATCCTGGACATGGACGAGAGACTGTTGAACTTCTTCCTTTCTCCCGACAATCAACCGGTTGCGCGAAGCCTCAACACCGACAACATATAATGGTTCACGAGCGGTAATCCCTAAACCCCGCCGCTGGCCCACGGTATAAAAAGCAATCCCCTGGTGGTGACCCAAAACCTGTCCAGCCGTGTTAACGATCTCGCCCACTTGGCGAGCCTCGGGCCGATGCGTCTCTAAATACGATTGATAATCGTTTTTAGGGACAAAACACAACTCCTGGCTCTCCGCTTTATGAGCCGTTACTAATCCATAGCGCTCTGCGATGGCTCGGCTATCCTCCTTGTAGTATTCCCCAAGCGGGAAAAGAAGATGCGCCAAGTCATCTTGAGTCATGGTGTACAACAAGTAACTTTGATCCTTGGCATGGTCTACGCCACGCGCCAAGTAATAGACCCCGTCTTTTTCATAGCGCCTGACATAATGGCCTGTCGCCAAGAAGTCTGCCCCTTGTGCTAACGCCCACTCCCACATGGCTCCAAATTTAATATACCGGTTGCACATTGCGCAGGGATTGGGCGTAATACCCGCTAAATACCCCTCTTCAAACGGTTCGATGACCCGTTGGAAAAAGGTTTGCTCAACATTTACTACATGATGGGGAATACCCAGTTTTTTGGCCACGCGCCGTGCATCCACCATCGCCTCCAAAGAACAACAGCTGTTCGTGGTTTCAGCGGGTAAATGGCGCATCGTCACCCCAATCACGTTATAGCCTTGCTCCAAAAGCAAAGCGGCGGCTGTCGAAGAATCGACGCCACCGCTTAATCCGACAACGACGGTTTTCGCCATACTATCCTCCTAATAAAGTGGCTATATTGCGTTTAAAGTGATCCCGTTGCAGCTCAATTAAATCTTGAAAACTCATCGACGCCATCGTCTCTACTAACGCCTCTTGGACACGGCTCCAAACATCTGGCCCCACACAATGGTCCATATCAGGACAGCCTTGAGCATCCTCCGAGCTACAGTCCGTTAGCGAAATGGGACCTTCTACGGCATCAACGACATCACTGACGGAAATCTCCGATGGAGGTTTGGATAAAGTATACCCGCCCTGAGCTCCACGCATGCCCAAAACAACCCCAGCACGTTTCAATGGCCCCATTAACTGTTCTAAATATTGCTCCGAAATGTTTTGAGATTTGGCGATCCAACTTACGGCAACGGGCCCTTGGCCATAATGCAAGGCGAGCTCGTACACAGCCTTTACACCATAACGGCCCTTGCTCGACACTTTAATCATGTAACCCCCACCCTCTTGCCTCTCTTGGTTCAACTTATCACGTGCCCAACCGTATGGTCAATGGCATCTCGTCACTTCTTCAATTCTTTTGGATACGGGCACTAAAAACGACAAAGTAACTAGTCATAAAGCACTACTTTGTCCGCATTATGAAGAAGCTCATCCTCTCCGTAATCCCGCAGCCATAAACGGATTCGTTATTAATATTTTACCACCATTCGTCAAATAGCTGCACACATGCCCGGGATATTCGTGATGTTTTTCACATTCCCGTCTCCAACGCCATTGCACAGCCGCCTTAAGAAATCTGCTATAGTACTGGGAAGGAGGCTCTGCCTGCGCTTTATCGTGCAGGGTTTTAACAGTTTGCTAAAAGTTTACCTATGGTTACCCATTATTGTATAATTTAGGTATGCATAGAAAACTTGTCGGCATTCGTGAAGCGGCGGAATTTTTAGGTGTGACCCCATCGACGTTACGTCGATGGGACCACGAAGGAACGTTGTTGCCCGATGAACGCACAGCGGGTGGGTATCGGCGTTACGACTTGGCCCGGTTGCGACCTGACCAGTTTCACCGACGCAGCCCGCGTCGCAAAACCGTCGCCTATGCCCGCGTATCGAGCCACGACCAGAAAGACGATCTGGAGCGGCAAAAGCACGTGCTGGAGATCTATTGTGCCCGTCAAGGGTGGACCTTTGAGGTCGTGGCGGATCTCGGATCCGGGATGAATTATCACAAAAAGGGTCTCAAGCGCCTCTTAAATGACATCCTCGCCGACCGGGTCGGTCGGCTGGTTGTGACCCATAAGGACCGTCTCTTGCGCTTTGGGGCGGAGCTCGTCTTTGCGATCTGCGAAGCCAAGCAGGTGGAGGTTGTGATTCTCAATCAAGGCGAGGACACGACCTTTGAGGAAGAGCTGGCTCAAGACGTCCTCGAAATAATCACCGTGTTTTCGGCTCGGCTCTACGACAGCCGCTCCCGCAAGAACCAAAAATTGCTCGACGGCGTGAAACACGCCGTGGAGGAGGCGTCATCATGATTCTGGCCCATAAGATTGCGCTCGACCCGAATAACGTTCAAGAGACGTATTTCCGCAAGGCCGCCGGGACGGCCCGTTTCGCGTACAATTGGGCCTTGGATCAGTGGCAACAACAGTTCGACGCATGGAAAGCCGATCCTACGTTGCCCAAGCCGACCGAAGCCGCTCTGCGGCGTCAACTCAATGCACTCAAGCGCGACGCCTTCCCCTGGATGCTGGAGGTTACCAAGAACGCCCCCCAGATGGCGATTATGCACTTGGGTCAAGCGTTCAAGAATTTCTTTGCGGGGATCGCCGAGTATCCCACGTTTAAGAAAAAGGGCCGACACGACAGCTTTACGCTCACCAACGACCCATTCACGGTCAAAGGGCAAAAAGTGCATATTCCCAAATTAGGCTGGGTGCGCATGCACGAACCGTTGCGATTTCTCGGCACAGTGGTAGCAGGCACCGTGTCGCGGACCGCTGATCGCTGGTTTTTGAGCGTCACCGTCGAACTTCCCGATCCCCCCAGTGTCCGCCGCGAACGCCAAGCGGTAGTCGGCGTGGATTTGGGCGTGTCGGCGTTGGCGACGCTCTCGACCGGAGAGAAGATCGTGGGACCGAAAGCCTATGCGGACGCCTTGGCACAGCTTCGGCGGTTATCGAAACAATTCAGTCGCCAGATGGAAGTCGCCAAAGTCCGCGCCGGGCTTCAGCCCGGCCAGCCCACCCCGAAAGGGATGCCCATGCCCTTGTCCCAGAATATGCGAAAGACGCAGCGGCGCATGGCCCGACGCCATGCGCGGATTGCGAATATCCGGGCGGATGCGTTACACCAACTGACCACCGATCTCGTGCAGCGCTTCGATGTCATGGCCATCGAGGACCTGAACGTCGCCGGGATGCTCAAAAATCATCCTCTCGCCCGGGCGATTGCTGATATGGGCTTTGGGGAATTCCGTCGGCAACTCGCATACAAAGCGGCCCAATGCGGGAAAACGGTGGTCATCGTGAGCCGTTGGTATCCGAGCAGCAAAACGTGTTCCGCGTGTGGATACAAAATGCCGAAAATGCCGCTCGCTATGCGGGAGTGGACGTGCCCAGAATGTCACACACACCACGACCGCGACATCAATGCGGCGATCAATTTGCGAACCGTGGCCGAGAGTTCGGTGAGGAGCTCCTCACCCGTGTCTGCCTGACGGCAGACCTGCTCGGTGACAGCCTGTGGAGTGCCCGCCCGTGGACGACCGGCCAATGGCCCTAAGAAGCGGTGGCATGATGACACAGGAAGGTGGCTCCGTTTGATCAATTGATTAACGATGATCAGACTTGGATAAGTCCATCAGAACGGAAAGGACGATAAAACATTTGTGAAACGCTCAACAGCTTGGTTGATTTTCGTAACCGTCTCAGCGATGTATTGTCTAGTATTTATGCAGCGAACAGGTCCTGGCCTCATTGCCCAAAAATTAATGGAGCAGTATGCAATTGCGCCTACCACCCTATCCCTCATGACAGTCGCCCAATACTTAACCTATGCGGCGTTACAAATTCCCGTGGGATTGTTTGCGGTGCGCATGCATCCGGAACGCCTCCTTGCCTTGGGCGCCTTTTGTGACGGTTTAGGTACGATCCTGTTTGGTACCAGCACCTCTTTTCATGCCATTATCTTCTCACGTGTTATCGTAGGAATTGGAGACGCCATGGTCTGGTTAAACATTGTCCTCGTGTTAGGGAAATGGTATGACGCGGGAGTTTGTGGACGCATCCTAGGCTTTGTCGGCATGTCCGGCAATTTGGGCGCCATACTCTCGACATTTCCCTTGGCTTGGTGGATTGCACGCGACGGATATCGTGAGCCTTTTGTGGCCTTAGGCGTCGTCTTAGTCGTGGTCTCGCTCCTTAGCGCCTGGCTTTTAGAGCACACCACCCCCGTGCGTCCCCCATTAGCTACCGGTCTTTATCGTCCCAACATCCAGACCGTCTTCCACAAGCCATGGGATATGATGGCTCCTATCCTGGCACACTGGGGATTCATGGGGCCTTTTTTGGGTTTTGCCAGCCTATTTGCCATACCTATGCTCCATACCCTGTATGGAATGAATGCCGTTCAAGGCGGGTATTACTTGGCCCTTGCCCTTTTGGGTTCACTAATGGCGGGGCCGATTGTCGGGCCTTTGTCGGATCGGTTCGGACGTAAGATCCCTTATCTCTTAGTCGGCATTGTCGACGTTCTCGCCTGGGGCACTTTTGCAGCCTTTGCGCCGATTTTACCCCGGTTTATTCTCGCCGCGATATTTCTTGTTCTCGGGTTTGCCAACGGAGCCAGTGTTTTGACGTTTGCCGTCATCCGCGATACCTTTACTTCCAACAATATTGGGCTGGCCTCCGGCATAGCGAATACCGCAGGATTTCTTTCCGCCGTGTGTGTTCCTTGGGGCATCGGATTTCTTCTGTCGGCGGGGCCGGGCCTGGATATTAGCGCTCGTGACCAATGGGCTTTGGCTTATGTGACACTATTTAGCGCTTTAGGAACCTTGGGCACCTTGAAAATCGCCGGCAAAGCCAAGAAAAAATCTGCGGTGGGCGCATAAACCAACCTTTCTCATCTGGATATAGCAAAACCGCCAACGCTCTTTGAGCGTTGGCGGTTCATATTGGTATACCTTATTCGGGCTGCGACTCGTCTCCTTTTCCGCCGAGCTTGCGGAAAAAGTTTCGAATCGGGTCGTAATAGCGATCAGCCACTCGCTCTTTCAACGGGATAATAGCGTTGTCGGTAATATGAATATGCTGTGGGCAAACACTCGTACAGCATTTCGTCACGTTGCACAGACCAATTCCGCCCTCGTTTTTAATTTGAGGAATCCGGTCCGCGCGGTCCATGGGGTGCATTTCAAATTCAGCCATCTTCACCATAAACCGCGGTCCGTAGTACTGACTTTTCTCCTGATGGTCTCTCAGCACATGACAGACATCTTGGCACAGAAAACATTCAATGCAATGATGAAATTCCTGAATGCGGTCCACATCCCATTGCTGCATGCGGAATGGCGCCGCCACCGTGGGGTGAAATGCAGGAATTTTTTTGGCGACCTCATAATTCCACGACACATCGGTCACCAAATCCTTAATGATTGGAAACGTCTTCATCGGTTGAATGTGAACCGTTTGGCCTTCGTACTCATCAAGACGCGTTTTGCACATGAGTTTCGGGACACCATTGATCTCCGCCGAACAGGAACCGCAATGGGCCGCTTTACAGTTCCAGCGAACGGCTAAATCTTGCGCTTCATGGGCTTGAACATGGTGCACCGCGTCTAACACCACCATGCCTTCTACGCGCGGCACTCGGTATTCAACTTCTTGGCCTCCGTCAGCATCACCCCGAAAGATGCTGAGGATAAACTCATCAGCCATGGCGACTACTCCTTTCTTGGTGGAACTTGAGACGATCCCGCAACCTTTTCTCGGCCGGGCGCGACGGGACGAGCGCAGATCTCCGCCAATTCCGGAGGCATTTCGGGTACTGGGACCCGCGTAATACGGTCTCCGTCCTCAGAATATTGATGGACAAAATTCCATTTCCCCATCTCCGGCAGCTCGTCTGGATAGTCAGAACGCCAGTGTCCGCCACGGCTTTCTTTCCGTTCAAGGGCGCCCCGGACAATGAGCTCGCTCAAAAGCAGCATATTTTCGACATCGAACACTGCATGCCATCCCGGATTGTAGACTCGTCCGCCTTTAATTCCCATCCGTTTCGCGCGTTCCTTAAGGGAGAGGATCTTATTGAGTCCGACCTTTAGATCGTCTTCCGAACGTACAATGGCCGCATGGGTCGACATGGCTTCTTGCAGCTCTTGATGAATCGCATAGGGATTTTCCCCGTCAGGGCGATTAAATGGCTCCAAAATCCTTGCCACCTCAGCCTCCACTTGCGTGTCATCAATCTCAGGAGCCTTCTTAAGAGAGGTAGCATAATCACGCGCCGCAATACCTGCACGGCGGCCAAAGACGAGGATATCCGCGAGGGAATTTCCGCCCAGCCGGTTGGCGCCGTGCAATCCACAAGCCACCTCTCCCGCGGCAAACAGCCCAGGCACCGTTGTTGCACAGGTTTCGGCGTGTGCTTGCACCCCGCCCATTTGGTAATGACACGTAGGTGCCACCTCAAAGGGTTGCTTCGTAATGTCGATATCCCCTAAGGTAAGAATCTGCTCGTACATGCCAGGCAACTTTTGTTTAATAAAGTCGGCTTTCTTGTGACTGATATCGAGCCATGCGCCCCCATGGGGTGTGCCCCGTCCGGCTTGGACTTCCTTAAAGATGGACCGAGCCACAACATCACGCGTTGACAATTCTTGACGCTCTGGATCATAACGCTTCATGAAGCGCTCTTTTTCAGAATTATAGAGCAACCCACCTTCGCCACGCACTCCTTCCGTGACCAGTAAACCCGCCACGCCCGGAGGCCAGACCATCCCCGTTGGATGGAACTGCACCATTTCCATATCCTTCAAATCGGCTCCGATCCGGTACGCCATAGCCGCCCCATCGCCGGTACTTTCCCAAGAGTTTGATGTCACCTTGTACACTTTGCCCCAACCACCGGTCGCTAAGACAATCGCCTTAGCTTTAAGGAGAATGAAATGACCATCGGCCCGGTAGTAACCCATAGCTCCTGCCACGCGGCTCCCATCCATAAGGAGTCGAGTAATCGTCACTTCCTGGAATACCTTGATATCCATAGAAATCGCCTTATACTGCAGCGTTCGCAAAAGCTCCATCCCTGTCCGGTCACCAATATGGGCTAAGCGGCGGAAAGAGTGCCCACCAAAAGCTCTTTGCATAATCCGACCTTCCGGCGTCCGGTCAAATACCGCTCCCCACTGCTCAAGCTCCAGTACGCGTGCCGGTGCTTCTTTGGCAAACACTTCGACCGTCCGGTAATTATTGATATAATGGCCGCTTTTCATCGTGTCATAAAAGTGCGTTTGCCAGCTATCTGGGGCATCCACGTTGCCGATGGACGCTGCCGCTCCGCCTTCAGCCATGACCGTATGCGCTTTGCCTAACAATGATTTCCCGACAATGGCCACAGAGACTCCACCCTCAGAAGCCGCTTCCACCGCAGCGCGCAATCCAGCGCCTCCGGATCCTAATACCAACACATCAAATGCATGGGTTTCCATCGTCTCGATATTCATCAGAATAACCTCACATCGTGAATTACGCCCATAATAAGCAAGCGCACGTATAAGTCGGCAATCCATACAGAGAACATCGAAGCCCAAGCCCACCAGCCGTGAAAGACGTTTAAGGCCGATACACGGCGCCAAATGCCATAGCTTACAGGCTTTTTACCATGTGCTGTACACGAAAAGCAGTCCTTACGGCCGCCAATCATATTGCGCCACGCATGGCACGAAAACGTGTAGCCGGTTAGCAAAATCGCATTCACCAGCAAAATCAAAGACCCCACGCCCACGCCAAAGCCGTTAGGGAATATAAACGCTTGCACGACATCTTTCCACAAAAAGATTAAGACGAACACCGCTAAAAACCACGTATAGCGATGCAAGTTATTGATTTTCCATTCCCCTTTATAGGGACGCGTCTGATGCGATTTGGGTTCTGGGACCGCACAGCCAAATGGATGGAATGTAAAGGCACGATAATACTCTTTACGGTAGTAATAGCACGAGAAACGAAAAACAAATGGCATCCACGCGACATACAACGCGGTTAAGATGTGAACTCCCAACCACCCAGCAATGTCCGGTGAAAAAAACGGTGACACATAATTGTGATACGTTCCCGTGTTATGAAATAACACTTCCCATAACGCATAAATCACAAATCCGCTAAATGCGATTAGTGTAAAAACCGGCTCCACCCAATAGGGCATCTTCCCGAAGCGAGGTTTGGGATGATTGACGCCGGGTTGGCTTGTCTGTGCCATGGCAACCCCCTCTTGACAGCGTTTTGTTGCTACCGATGTGTCATGTGGCAGCTTCAAGACGTTTAAAGTATAACCTAACCCGATTTGTGTAATTTCTTTTGTGTTTTTAGGCAAAAGATTCAGATATTATGGCGCCCTTGACGAAGCGCCGCTAACTTCTGGGCACGCACTCTTTCAGAACCTTGGTCTGAAGGATGGTATAGGCGTAAGCCTGCCATTTCATCGGGTAAATAGGCTTGGTCAACATAGTGCATAGGAAAATCATGAGGATATTGATAAAGAGCAGAGCTGGCACCCATCGGAGCATAATGTTTGTCGCGTAAGTAGCTAGGCACCGCTGCCTGAGGCCAACGTTCGAGGGCACTGTCCAGTTCCGCCAGTGCTGTGACCACCGAATTAGATTTGGCAGCCGACGCAATGTACAAGACGGCTTGAGCCATGGGAATACGCGCTTCGGGAAGGCCCACCGCTTCAAGCGCCGTCCACGCCGCTTGAGCCACCACAAGAGCCATCGGGTCTGCCAATCCCACATCCTCCGCAGCATGAACCAAGATGCGCCGCATGACATAGCGAGGGTCGGTTCCCCCTGCGAGGAGGCGCCCAAACCAATAAAGTGCGGCATCGGGATCGGAGCCGCGCATTGATTTAATGAACGCTGAGGTGAGATCGTAATGCGCGTCGCCCGCGCGGTCATGATAATGAACACTCGAGGCCAGCACACGGTCACCTAAGGCTATCGTGAGGACATTGGTTGGCACCGTGTCCGCCAATAATGCCATGTGTTCAAGCGTACTTAATGCTAGCCGAGCATCGCCTCCCACCCGTTCCGCGATTTGGTGAAAGAGGCCATCATCAATGGCCCCCTCATGCCACCACGTCATCCGCAATGCCCATGCGCGCTCCAAAATTTGAACAATGGCCTCCACTTTTAAAGTCTTCAGTTCGATCAACAAACAGCGGGACAATAGCGCTCGATTAATCGATACCCAAGGGTTTTCGGTGGTCGCGCCAATTAACACGAATGTGCCATCTTCGACAAAGGGCAACAATACATCTTGTTGTGAGCGATTTAAACGGTGGATTTCATCAATAAACACGACGGTCCCTGACCCGCGCAATTGCCAACGCTCTTTAGCTCGTTCCGCCTCTTGCCGAATTTCTTTAACTCCTATGTCAATGGCAGACAAGGCGGCAAAGGCTGCGTGCGTTTGATCCGCAAGAATCCGAGCTAAAGTCGTTTTCCCCGTTCCGGCCGGCCCATGAAAAATAACGGAGCGCAGTGAGGAAGCCACCAGGGAACGCAAAAGGCCTTGTGGTCCCGTCAAATGTTCGTGTCCAATGACGTCATCCAACGTTCGTGGGCGCAGCTTCCAGGCTAACGGTGCCTGTGCTTCACGACTCTTGTCGCCAGATTGTGCAAACAAATCGTATGACACTGCCATCAGCCTTTCAATTGAACAAATCCCGCGATTGTCCGGTCGATATCTGCATCGCTTACATCAAGATGGGTCACTAAACGCAAGCGTTTGGGCCCCATGGCGCCCACCAAGATATCTTGACGCGCTAGAAATTGAATGGCCAAATCAGCTGGCTGCTCCAGATCGACCATGACCATGTTTGTCGGCACCGATGGTAAACTAACGGAAAAGCCCTGTTCGCGCAGTGCATCAGCGAGACGCTTAGCCCGTCTATGATCATCCTGCAACCGATTAATATGGTGCTCTAGCGCATATAAGCCCGCAGCCGCTAAAATGCCAGCTTGCCGCATTCCACCCCCCAACCATTTCCGGTAGACACGCGCCCGCTCAATATAACCTCTGGGTCCGGCCAACACCGAACCTACCGGCGCTCCTAATCCTTTCGACAAACACATGGACACTGAGTCCATATCAGCAGCTAGAACGGCAATCGAAACCCCCAAAGCTACGGCGGCATTAGCAATCCGTGCACCGTCAAGATGAACGGCCAAACCATGCGCCCGTGCCACTTGGATGATGGGCGCTATGCGCTCTCGAGATAACGCCGCGCCGCCCGCTCGGTTATGCGTATTTTCTAAAGCCAGTAACCTGGGCCGAGGATGGTGGATATTGGTTGGGCGGATGCGGTCATTCAGTTCCTCGGGATCCATCAGGCCCTCTTCTCCTGCCAATTGGGTAAAGGTGGCTTGCGACCACATGGCCGCTCCGCCACCTTCATAAAAATAAATGTGATTGTCCCGGTGGATAAAAACCTCATCGCCGCGCTCGGTATGAGCTAGCAAAGCGATTTGATTAGCCATCGTCCCCGATGGCACAAAAAGGCTCGCTTCCTTGCCCAACAGTCTAGCCGTTTCTTCTTCTAACCGATTCACGGTGGGATCTTCCCCGTAGACATCATCACCGACGTCCGCCTGAAACATCGCATCACGCATGGCCGCCGTCGGTTTCGTGACCGTATCTGAGCGCAAGTCCACCACTTTTTTCATAAACCCAACTTCTTGAGAAGCTGTGCTTTCGGCAAAGCTCCTACAACGCGCGAGGTTTCCTGTCCACTTTGAAACTTAATTAAGGTAGGGATACTCATGACGCCATACTCCGCGGCAATCGTAGGATTTTCATCAACATTCAACTTCGCAACGGTGATGTTCCCCTGCCGCTCTTGAGCCACTTCTTCAAGAATAGGACTAATCATACGGCACGGCACGCACCAAGCCGCCCAGAAGTCGACTACAACAGGGACGGTTGAATTGCTAATCACGGAATGAAAATTAGATTGATTTACGGTGACCACATTATCTGCCAAAACATTCGCCTCCAATTTCACCCTCGATGATACCAGGGAACACAAAGAAAGAGAAGATAGCGAACTATCCTCTCTTTCTTAGCCCCGCCATGCCGTGCAACCCCGACGTTTTGAACCTGCATTACGCAGGTGGGCACCTCCCGTTAACTTTCGCAGTCCCCTAACTTCAGGGCCGGACGGCCATTAACTGCGGATCAGGTTCCCTATGTTCTGATGTTGGCTCAAAACATATCGGTCGTCTTCACGTACACAGCCGGATTTGTTGGCTCTATTATAATAAGCGCGGACGCTCAATGCAACTGTCATCCCGAACCTCATTCTGCCAGTTACGGGAAACGACAGGAAGAAAACTCAGGCCCGAAGCACGCGGGCCTGAGTTGTTGATCGTGTTAAGAGAGTTCGTCGTCATCCTTCGCCATACGGGTCACCATATTTGCAAGCATCTCTTTCTGTTTAGGTCCGCTTGCCTGCCACATCCGCTTTGCTACCCGGTCCTGCGCATTCTTCGGCTCAACCCCGGCTTGCAACATGGCATCTCCCATGTCAACGACCTCATTTTGGACGTGTTCCTGGTTGGCGCCATTTTGGAGTTTCTCGGCCACACGGGACTTTAACTCATGAAATGACTGCGGCACACCCTTTGCCAAAGGAATCCCTCCCTGGGTCAATTTGGAGCGTAAGCAAGTGCTCCGCGTTTATTGTGTACGCTAGTACGAAAAACTATGAGGGGAATAATTCTGAGGGTCTTCGCCACACTAACAATGTTGAAGAAAGGAGGGCAACATCGTGAGCTGGGTAGGAACCATTGTTCGTTTTATTGTGGCGACATTAGTGCTAATGTTCATGGGCTACGTCGTTCCGGGATTCTCCCATTTAGGGTTTTGGTCGGCGATGCTTGCAGCTTTAGTGATTGCTCTAGCCGGGTATTTGATCGAAGTCATGTTTGGAAAGTCTGCGTCGCCTTATGGGCGAGGACTTGTGGGCTTTATCGTCTCGGCTATTGTGATTTACTTTGCTCAATTTGTATTGCCTGGCATGCATGTATCTATTTTGGCGGCCTTCATCGCCGCATTTATCATCGGCCTTGTTGACCTATTTATTCCCACGGCGGTCCGTTAAAGAAGAGAGGGGACGCCTCTCTTCTTTTTACGTCCCCTCACTTTTTAATTTGAATGCCCACTTCATCGAGTTGGCTGGTACTGACAGGACTTGGGGCATTCATCAACGGGTCCACGCCTTTGGCGGTCTTGGGAAAGGCAATAACCTCTCGTAAACTCCTTGCGCCCGCCATTAACATGACAAGGCGGTCTAAGCCAAACGCGATACCACCATGGGGTGGAGCCCCATATTGAAAGGCATGAATTAAGAATCCAAATTTCTCTTCTGTTTCCTCAGGGTCTAGTCCCAATGCCGCAAAAATCTTTGCTTGCAGTTCTGGCTGATAAATACGCAGGCTGCCAGACGCCAATTCCGTACCATTGAGCACCACATCATAGGCTTGCGAACGTACGCGTAATGGGTCGGTAGCAATTAAGTCGATGTCTTCAGGATGTGGCATGGTAAAAGGGTGATGTGCAGAAACCAAACGCTGCTCTTCCTCACTCCATTCAAATAAGGGGAATTCGGTAACCCATAAGAATCGCCAGCCATCCTCTATCCGCTTTTCTTGACGAGCAAACTCAAGCCGCATCTGTCCTAAGACCGCTAAACTGGGGAATTTTTCTCCTGCCACAATCATCAAGGTGTCATCGGTCCCCAACCGCGCAGCCGCTGCTAAATGCTGCAATGCCTGTTCGTCAAGCCATTTTCCGGCCGAAGTACGCAGTCCCTCCCCACTTTTCACAATCCAGATCAGCCCGCTAGCGCCCTGACCCTTTGCGAATTCAACCCACCCATCGAGTTGCTTTCGCGTGGGTTGATAATGGCGCATGACTGCCCCGCCCGCAAACGGTGCCGCTTGCAGAACAGGCCAAGCAATATGAGCACGGACCGCTGATGTCAAATCCATTAATGGCTCGCCGGCCCGCAAGTCCGGCTTATCCGAGCCATATCCCTCCATGGCTTGTTGCCACGTCATCCGTTCAAACGGTGCAACCTCGACCCCTAAGCTCTCGTAAAAGACTTGGCGAAGCATGGCCTCCATCATGTCGAGAATTTCACTTTGCGACATAAACGACATTTCTACGTCAATTTGCGTGAACTCCGGTTGCCGGTCGGCCCGCAAATCTTCATCGCGAAAGACCTTGGCAATTTGGTAATAGCGATCAAACCCTGCCACCATCAGCAATTGTTTGAAAATCTGCGGACTTTGGGGCAACGCGTAGAATTCCCCCGGAGCCAGACGACTGGGCACCAAGAAGTCGCGGGCCCCTTCCGGAGTCGACCGCGCTAAAGAGGGCGTCTCGACATCGAGAAACCCGTGGGCATGAAAAAAGCTTCTCACAGCCATCAACACTTTATCTCTCAGCATAAAATTCCCAAGCAGGGAAGGCCGCCGCAAATCAATATAACGATATTTTAAACGCAACATCTCATCCACATTCTCGGCTTCGGCCGGCATAAACGGCGGCGTCTTCGCCTCCGATAAAATCGTCACGCGCAGCGGTTCGATTTCAATACGACCAGAAGCCAATTCGGGATTTTCCATGCCTGTAGGTCGAGCACGCACCATTCCGGTAATCGCGACGACAAATTCTGCACGCACTCGGTCGAGCTCCGCAAAATTTTCAGCGTGGACAGGTTCCGCAACAATTTGAACAAGACCCGTCCGGTCCCGCAAATCAATGAATATCAGACCGCCATGATCCCGCCGCCGATGAACCCATCCCGCTACGGTCACTGTTTGCCCAATAAGTTCCTCGGTTACAGCGGCCGCGTAATGTGTGCGTCCTTCCATCAAAAGGTCCTCCCCAGTCTATGTTTGCGGTGTTCTAGAGGTTTATGATTAGGCCAACGTCGTGGCCTCTCCATTTTTAATCAACCGTGTGACACGAACTAAACCACAGTCGCGGTTCCTAAGGCTCTTCATTAAGGGGTGCTAATTTTTAGGCCTTACCTTTGTCCGCTTGCCCACTAAGACGCGCCCCCGACGGTCTAAGTCCATGTGACGTCTTAGGGGTGCCATGGGCAGACGGTCGATCTTCGTGGGCTGCACGGTTTTTCTTGCGTTCCGCACTATCCACCCAGAGCGTAACAGGCCCCCAATTAATCAAGGAAACTTCCATGGGTGCTCCAAAACGTCCAGTCTCCACGTGGTTTGACTTGGCGCGACATAACTCAACAAAGTACTCATAAAGCGGCTCGGCAACGTCACGTGAAGCGGCCAGAGAAAAATTAGGCCGACGTCCATCGACTGTTTCGGCATATAACGTAAACTGTGAGACCACCAAGATCCCACCCTGAACGTCCAAGACGCTGCGATTCATTTTGCCTCGTTCGTCAAAGATCCGCAAATTCAGAACCTTATCGGATAGCCACCGGGCGATATCCCGGTTATCATGCGGATGAATCCCTAAAAAGAGAAGCAACCCCGTATCGATCGATGCGATGCTTTGGCCGTCTACTGCGACGGACGCGCGTCTCACGCGCTGTAATAGGGCTCGCATTAGAGTTTCTCGTGGCTGACACGCTCAACCCGCTCAACATACGGGAGCGCCTCAAGACGCTGGATAATCCGTGTCAGCTGTGTTAGATTTTTCACTTCCAACCTCACATTCACGACCGCAGTCCGGTCTTTAAATCCTCGGGCCTTCGCTGAGATAATGTTCGCGTCGGCCACCACATTGGCCACATCAGCCAGCAATCCAGCCCGGTCCCAGGCAAATACGGCTAATTCAACAGGATGCGGAGCCAATTCTGCCTCCGTCGTATCCCAACTCACTTCAATCAGCCTCTCCGGATCTCGACTCAGCTCCTTATGATTTGGGCAATCGAGTCGATGGACAGAAACACCGCGCCCCCTGGTCAAATATCCAATTATGGGATCGCCAGGCACCGGTTGGCAACACCGCGCAAGACGCGTAAGCAACCGATTTTGGCCGCGAACCAAGATTTGCTCACCGCGCACTGGGACAGTCACTTCGCGTTTCACCGGTGCAACCGGCGCCACGACGGGCTCTAAACTACGACCCAGCTCATCTTTCAAGCGGGAAACGGCTTGCACCGGATTGATCATCCCGTCGCTAATCCCTATCGCTAGCTCGTCTACTGTACCATAGCCAACCTTTTTAACCAATTCCTGCAGACGGTCATGTTGTAAAGCTAACCCCGCCCGGCGAAGTTCCCGCTCCAATAGTTCTTGGCCCCGGCTTAAGTGTTCTTGGCGTCTTTCCCGACGAATCCATTGCCGTATGCGGTTCTTGGCTTGAGACGTCTGCACAATGTTCAACCAGTCCACACTCGGGCCCGGCGACTTGCGATTGACCAAAACCTCGACTATGTCCCCGTTTTCCAGTGAGGTCGTCAGGGGAACAATACGGCCATTGACTTTCGCCCCCACACAGTGATTGCCCACATCGGTATGGATGCGATAGGCAAAATCGATGGGTGTGGAACCCGCGGGCAAATCGAGCACATCCCCTTTGGGGGTAAAGACGAACACTTCTTCACTAAAAAGATCGACTTTTAGCGTGTCCATAAACTCGCGGGCGTCACGCATATCCCGTTGCCACTCCAAGAGCTGGCGCAACCACGACAGTTTTTGTTCAAACTCGCGGTCCTCTTTGCCCCCATCTTTATAGCGCCAGTGGGCAGCAATTCCATACTCGGCAGTATGGTGCATCTCAAAGGTGCGAATTTGCACCTCTAAGGGCTCCCCTTCTGGCCCCATGACCGTCGTATGCAAGCTTTGGTAGAGATTGGACTTGGGCATGGCAATATAGTCCTTAAATCGACCCGGTACGGGCTTCCATAAGGAGTGGACCAAACCTAGTACGGCATAACAATCTTTTACCGTTTCGACCATCACCCGCACAGCGACCAAGTCATAGATTTGAGAAAAATCCTTGCCTTGCTTATACATTTTTTGGTATATGCTGTAGAGGTGTTTGGCCCGCCCGGATAATTCCGCCACCATTCCCATCGATTCAAGTCGCCGCGTCAACTCGGCCGTCACCGCTTCAACCGCCGCTTCTCGCTCCAGACGCTTCTTGGCCACCAATTCTTTCATCATTTGAAATTCTTGCGGCTGCAAATGTTGAAAGGCCAAGTCTTCGAGTTCCCATTTAATCCGAAAGATTCCTAAACGGTGCGCTAAGGGAGCATAGATTTCCATCGTTTCGCGCGCAATACGTTGAACGCGGTCCGCCGTCAAGTGTTTGAGGGTACGCATGTTATGAAGACGGTCAGCTAGCTTGATGAGAATCACCCGAATATCTTTGGCCATCGCCAAAAGCATTTTACGAAGGTTCTCTGCTTGTTCTTCTTCCCGCGTACGCACCTCCAGGCGATCTAACTTGGTGACGCCGTCTACTAATTGAGCGACCTCAGACCCAAAACGGTCTTCGATGTCTTTGAGCGTGTAGCTGGTGTCTTCCACCACATCATGCAATAAGGCCGCGATAATCGTCGGCACATCCATTCGCAAGTCGGCGAGAATAGACGCAACCGCCAGCGGATGTTCCACGTAGGGGGCTCCAGATGCGCGGCTTTGCCCTTCATGGGCGTGGCGGGCAAAATCGATAGCCTCCGCGATTTGTTCCGCTTCCGGAGAGTCGGCCGAAAATCCAAGTTTTTCTGCCATGCTAACTTGCTCCATGACAGCTCCCCCCCATTCTTTCACGGCTGAACCAGCAAGCTCAGCACCGGTACCCCGGCATCCAACTTTTGGCGACCCTTTAGGCCCTTTAGCTCTATTAAAAAGGCAAATGCCACCACATGGGCCTCGAGTCGGCTCGCCAGCCGCGCTGTGGCTGCCACCGTGCCTCCTGTGGCCAATACGTCGTCGACAATAATGACACGTTTACCCGCCAAAGTTCGGTCGTCTTCTACCTCAAGCTGGTTTTCACCATATTCTAGCGAATATGCTTCTTGGAGAACAGGGGCTGGCAACTTTCCCGCCTTGCGCACAGGGACTAACCCCGCATGCAAGCGGTCTGCCAACGGCGCCGCAATTAAAAATCCCCGCGCTTCCGGCGCGAAAATAGCATCCGGCTGAAGCGGTCTCAATTGCGCCTCCAATGCCTCCAAGACTTCATGCCATGCCTCAGGATTGGCCATAACCGGCAGTACATCCCGAAACAACACGCCCGGCAAAGGAAAATCCGGGATTTCTCTTACCCACTGTGTCCATGCCATGTTGACCCTCCTCACCCTTTAAGCTTCTACTCCCAATCTTTCAGCGGCTTCTGCCAGTCCTGCTCTATAGCCCGCCAATGCTGTTGCGCTCGTTGGTATGCTGGGCTGAAGCTTAAGGCCCGGCGCTCGGCGGGCTTGCACCCGCGCTGAAATCCCAACTCATGAAACACGCGTCCTCCGATCAGCAAAGGTGCCTGACCTCGCTCCCAAGCTTTCCATAATCGAGCCAATTTTTCACGTGTCGGATAGAGTCTTCGCGCCTTGCCGATGACCGGCTCTGGAGCCATATCCGGGCTTATCCACATCACGCCCGCCGGTTCCTTAAGGAGCGCCGACGCCGTACGCAAAGCCATATGGTGAACGGGCGCAGTGAGCCAGACAATATGGTCGGCCCAATGGAACAAGCGAGGCCACCGGTCCCATTGATTCACAACAATGGCGACCATCTCTTGGTTTTGAACCGCGGTTTCATGCCCCACCCATGCGCCATCCGGCCAATAATGATACCACGCTTGAGCCCCTAACTGACTAGCCCATGCCTTTTGTTCGCGCGTGCTATTTACTATATAAAGCACGCGCCCGGAAAGCGGCTTTGTCACGGCTTCAAATCGCACGGCCTGGCGCCATGACTTACGGCCTGCTGCCACCCCAACAAATTCCTCAACCTGCCACTGTGCCGTTTTCTTACCCTGAAATTGGTTAAGCATGAGGCTGCCGATAAATTCCACAGGACCGTCTTCCACTAGGGTCTGTGCCATTTGCGCTTGTCCAAATGCAACGACACGGTAGGGATGGTTCACAAGCGTTAAAGATAAATGCGCAGCATCGCTTCCCATCGTACGCCACCCATCAACAACGCCGTGCACCGCGAGTCGCGGCCGTTCAAAATGATGACCGTACGGTTCGAGAGCTAACAATTGCTCCACGGCCCTAGGTGTCAGCTCTGACGCGTCCACGACGGCGTCCACCGCGGTTCCTACAAACTGCTGGCGCACAACGTCTTCCGGCAGCGCTTCGGAAAATATTTGCGATAACCGATAGGGATCTTGCTTGGATAAGCTAAACCCACAGGCACCGCGATGTCCTCCCAGTTTTAAAAAGACATCTCGATGTTTCCACAAATGCTGGAAGAGATCCAACCCCTCGACCGAACGCGCCGATCCTTTGCCGGTCTCCCCATCCCACCCAATTACCGCCACCGGCCGCTTCAAACGATCCTTGAGTCTTGAAGCCACAATGCCGATAACCCCATGATGCCAGTAGTCGCCAGCCACTACGACAAATCCCGGCACCTGTCCCGAGCCATCGAGAGGCACTTGATTTAGGGCTTGGTTCACCAAGTCCTTTTCTATTTCGCGCCGCAGCTGGTTCCGCGCCTTAAGGTCTTGAGCCCAATGACTGGCCTCTTCCCGACTTTCGGCAAGAAGCAGTGCCACGGCCGGACGCGCGTCGCCCATCCGGCCCGAGGCGTTGAGGTGGGGGCCCACAAAAAACGCGAGGTCGTCGGCTACGATTTGCTGGCGGTCTTTAATACGGTCGCCTAACAAGACGTCAACCCCTACACAGACTCCTTTCTGCAAGGCCTGCAATCCTTTCCTGACAATCAGGCGATTGTCCCCCCTCAAGGGCACCACGTCGGCAACGGTGCCAATGGCAGCCACCGCGTAGAACCAGTCCGGGACCTCATCGTCTAACATCGCCCTGACCACTTGAAGCGCTACCCCCGCTCCGGACAAGCGATTGGGCTGGGCCATGCGCTCAGGATTGACTAAAGCCGGCACATCGGGAAGTTGTAGCGGCAAGGCGTGGTGGTCGGTAATAGCAAGGGTTAACCCTTTTTGGCGTGCCAACTGTGCCGCATCAGGCGAACTTGACCCGCAATCGACGGTCACCATCACGTCCACACCTGCTTGTACCGCTAAATCCACTGCGTCAGCATGCAGTCCGTAACCCTCATCAAACCGGTTGGGGATGTAATAGTCTACATGCTCAAACCCTGCCCACTGCAGACCCCGAACCATGACAGCCGTCGCGGTTACGCCGTCAGCATCGTAATCGCCATACACGCGGACGTGTTGCTGGCGTCGGCGAGCCGTCCGAAGTAGCGCCACCAATTCCCCCATGTCGGGTAATTCGTAGGGACGGCTCAACGTCTGGTCATTGCGTTGAAGGTCTAGGACCGCCTGAACCGAGCGAATGCCTCGGCCCCACAAAATTCGAGAGACCACGGGTTCTAACCCGCTTTGTTGTTGAAAGGCTTGATAAGCGTGCATTTCATGAGCCGCTAATGCCTTGAGTACATAATTTGCGTTACGATACCGTTTCGTGCCAACCATTCCAATCCTCACGTTAATCGGGATTTACATGCACCATCACGTCTTGAATCCGCGGCAAACTCATGACCGCACGTTTAACCCGGTGTGAAATTTCGTGCGCTTCCCATACCGTTAAGTGTCGATTCACCACAATTTTTAAATCCACCAGCACTTGGGTACCCGATACGCGCGTTCGAATCTCCGCAATCTTTTCGACGCCATCGACCATCGTACAGTGGGCACGGATGGCATCAACAATTTGTGGATCGGCCGCGCGGTCCATCAAATCGTTTGCAGCTTGCGAAAAGATTTCGATGCCGAGCCAGACGATTAATGCCGCCACCGCCAGCGCACCATAGGCATCACCGTGCGGAACTCCCCACTTGGCCGCTAAAATCGCACCCGTGGTGATTGCAGAAGAAATGACGTCCATCCGGTTATCCAAGGCGGACGCCATCAAGGAGTGACTGCCGGTACGCGTCGCAATGGTTTTTTGGCGCACGTACATGACCCACTTGATTATCATAACGCCTGCAGCCACAATCAAGGTCAACAGGGTGGGATGTTGACTCGCATGGCTTAACGCGGCAATTGATCCATTGGCCACTTCAAATCCTGCTAAAATCAACAGGAGCGCTACGACTTTCTGCGCAATGGCTTCAGCTTTGGCATGCCCGTAATTATGTCCTTCGTCGGGCGGTATGCGCGCAACACGCAACCCGATGATGACCGCTATGGACGATCCAAGATCAGCACCAGAATGAATACCATCCGCAATTAGGGCGCGAGAATTTCCGATAATCCCCACGGTAATTTTCAATGCCATGAGAATAAAGTTTCCGAGGGCTCCCCACGCTGCACTTCGGGTACTGGTCTGTAGCTCTCCGTCGACATCAATCACGCCGTCTCACCCGTTTTCCGATTACTCCTCCCGCTCTATTATTGTACCATGGACTGTTATGGTCTTAGGCGCGTCAGCATAACGAACCACAATAAGGCCACTACGAACTTGGCGCCACGCACCATCACAATCTTACGCATATCCTGACCAAACCGTTGGAGCCTGACAGCCGCATCAAATCCTACTGTGCCTTGCCACGCCACCAACCCTGGCACGGGTGTGAGCAATAAGGACAACCATAATAACACCCATGACTCTCGTAGGAGCCGGTGCCTACTCCGGGCGACGGGACGTTTAGGCAAAAGACGGTGGAATCCCCATTCTAAGGCTGCTGCTACTCCCCATTGAAGAGCCAGCAAAGAGCCCCCCCAATACGGAAACCCCACCCGCCATACGGTCTCCGCCAATACCAAAATCAATAGCCATGGGCCATCCCATAGCCAGACGCCCAATACCGGCACTAGAAGCCATCCCACGGGATTGCCCCCTTTACATTCCTGATATCTCCTTATCATGCCCCAAATTCTGTCATATCGCGCAAAAATGAGAAAACCCAGCACACGACTGGGTTCTCACTGAATACGCCCCTTCGTTAAGCGGACGCCGGCCGCGATTTGCCTTTGCCTTTTTCCCGTTTCGTCCACAACAACCAGATAGGACTGGCGATGAAAATCGATGAATACGTTCCAAAAATCACGCCAAACAACATCGTCAAGGCAAAGTCTCGAATGCTACTCCCCGCAAAAATCAACAACGCCAGCAACGCGATAATCACGGTGGTTGATGTGTTAATGGAGCGGACTAGAACCTGATTCAGACTTTTATTCACCAAATCATCCAGCGGATCATTCTTTTTGCGAACGGCCAAATTCTCCCGAATACGGTCAAAAACAATAATCTTGTCGGTAATCGAATATCCAAAAATCGTCAACACGGCCATAATAAAGTACTCGGTAATCTGAATATGAATCAACGCAATGAGCCCGACGGTAATAATGACATCGTGCAACATGGCTAAAATCCCCGACAACGCAAACCGCCATTCAAACCGAATCGTGATATAGAGAATAATCGCAATGACAGCTAAAACCACGGCGATTAGGGCCCGCTGTTCCGTTTGTTTGCCAATAATCGACGAGACACGACTGGTTGAGATCTCTTTAAATGCCCCCACCTTCCTTGATAACTGCGACAGCAGGGCATCGCGCTCATGCTCCGAAATGGTCGGGGTGGTAATTAACACATTGTCATGTCCTTTGCCGAGAAACACGACGGTACTGCCGTTTAAATGGTCAGCATCCAACACGTGGTCAATCTGGGTTACAGTCACCGGGCGTAGGAATTGAAGATTCATCTGCGTACCGCCCGTGAAATCAATCCCGTAGTTCAAACCCCGAATAAAAAAGGCTCCCAACGCCAAAATCACCAGCAATCCGGAGAGGACAAACCATGTTTTCCAATGTCGGACAAATTCGAAATGGTACCGCATCATGCCAGCCCCCTAGCCCACAAATATGGTGCGCACTTTAGCCCACCCCGCATCGGCTACCCAGCGGATAACGACGCCTGTGACCGAAACCGCCGTGAGAAGGGAAACCGCTGTGCCTATCATGAGCGTCAATGCAAACCCTTTCACTTCCCCGGTCCCCAAGAAGAAGAGGATGAGCGAGGAAACAAAGGTTGTCACATGAGAGTCCAAAATAGCCCGAATGGCATGACGAAACCCTGCTGCAACCGCCGCTCCGGGTTTCTTCCCGTTGATTATTTCTTCTCGAATGCGGGAGAATATAATCACATTCGCGTCGACCGCCATTCCCACTGACAAGATGAGCCCCGCAATCCCCGGCACCGTGATGACGGCGTGTATGCTCCACAATGCCCCCACCACCAGCAGCAAATAGATTAATAACGCCATATCCGCGACAAAACCTGCCAACCGGTACCAAAAAATCATGACCACCCCGATTAAGAGAATCGCTATGATGGCCGCCATTTTGCTTGCTTCAACCGATGCATGGCCTAGCGTCGCACTGACCGTACGCACATCCAGAACTTTTAAGTTCACCGGTAACGCGCCTGATTGCAAGAGCAACGCCACTTGTTGGGCTTTCTTTAAAGTGGGAAAGTTTCCGCTCATTTGGGCTTGTCCATTAGGAATCACACTTTGCACCACTGGCGCTTCAACTAACTTGCCATTTAAATAAATGGGGAGTTCCTTCCCTAAATATTTCTTAGTAGCCGCCGCGAACAAAGCTGTGCCTTTGTGGTTAAAAGTCAAATTGACGACGTATTGGCCGTTGGCTTCACCGGCCGTTGCAGACGACAAGTCAGCCCCGGTCACGACCACTTTACCCGCAGGATTCTTTATTTCCAACACGGCGGTCTGACCTAAAAATTGGAGTGCTTGTTCGGGATCTTTGACTCCCGGCAAATCAATCGTAATCCGGTTAGACCCCACTTGTTCGATAACCGGCTCAGAAACTCCTAAAGAGTTTACGCGAAAGTTCATGATCTCCATCGCGCGTGCCATGGTTTGGCTGTTCACCGGCTGACCTGGTGATGGTTCCGCTTGATATGTTGCGGTGACGCCACCTTTAAGATCTAATCCATAGCGGAGATGGCTCGCCACAGGGTTCACCTGTAAAAAGTAAAAAAGGGCTGCGATAAGCACCGCAACCAGGGCAAAAAACTTAATCTTGCTCTTTCGACGCATTGCAAAGCCCCCCGGGTTAAAATCGTTTCATTATAGTCCGGGGGTTCAAGCAGTGTCAATTCAGGGGGTTCTAAGGTTTGGGAGCCTTTAAGGCTGGCACGCCCCGGCCATAACAAACATCCAGTCTGATCTGCTTTTGCTCTCGGACCGTATAAGACGAATCATTCTGGCTCCAAAACACGTCAAGGCCCGTCCAGCGATCAAACCACTGCACAATCACTGCCGCAACTTCTTCGGGCGTTAAGGGATCCGTGCGGACAATGAGGCGGGCCGCCTGGCGCGCCGAAATCAAGCGATACCATTGTCTCCAATAATGCTGGCGAGTCCATGCCATACGCCGTCTTCGCCGCACTGTCTCCACTGCCGCATCCAGGACCACCACCGGATGGTCTCCTTTGCGGCGATACAAGGTGGGAACTGACGAATGCTCTTGAGCGACCGACTGCGCAATGATGCCATAGCGATCCAGCACACCGGATATCGTAGATTTTCCGGCTGCACAGACTCCCACTAAAATAATGCCATTAGTAGGGAATGCTCGCGGAGAGTGTCCGTATGGCGCTGTCATCACCGCCTCTGACCGCTAACGCCACAATGCTCACATCATCGCCAGGCCGGTCCTTGTCTAAGAGGAGCGTTTGCATCATCAAACCATTCACCCATGATTGGAGATCATGAATATCTAAAGCCGTCATCTCCTCTTGGATTTGGTCCCAAGGAAGGGACTTACCGTACCGTTTACCGGCATTTGTCACGCCGTCCGAGAATGTTAGCAAAATCGTCCCCTCTACGAGAGGTAGCTCCGTAATCGCAGGCCGTGTGCGGCGATAGGTTCCAATGACCTCAGCGCCTCCTTCAAGCCGGAACACCACATTGTCCTGCCGTACTAACACTGGCACAGGGGTGTTGCGAGCAATTACCATGGTTTTCGTATGGAGATCGCAAGACAAGACGGCCAGGGTGGCCGTTACACGCCCTTCACGGGCTGTATATAACATATCCTGCACAGCCCTTGCGACAGCGCCATCCCGGGAGCCGTCGGCAATCAAGCTCACGGCCTTCATCGCGACCAACCGACTGATCCGTTTCGCCGCCACGCCTGATCCTTGTCCGTCCGCTAAGATAACGGAGACGCCGCCTAAAGGCCGCTCAACCAGTTCAATCGTGTCTCCGCTCTCCCCAAAGCCTCCTTTGGGGACCTTAGACCATGCTACATCAATTCGCATATCTGTCATCCTAACTCACTAATGTCCGGCTTTCCCCTTGCCGCCTGGTGATATGCAACGCATCTAGCAATTCTAAAAAGAGTACCGCAAATCGGCGATTCGCTTCCAATACATCGCGCAATTCGCTCGTCGTAAGAGCCCCGCGTTCTTGTAAGGCCTCGATGACAATATCCCGGCTTGCGATATACACCGGCGTGGAGATATAGATGCCTTCTTCCAGTCGCACTAAGCGTTTTTGACTCAACAAATAATCAATGATATCGAAAAAACGCTCCGTGTGAATACTCGTCATGCCGATGAGCTGCTCAACCGTCAAAGGCTTGCGCGCTGACGCGTCAATCGCTTGGTAGACCGACTCAATTTCTTGGGCCCACGCACCTTCCACAACCGGAACAAAATCAGCCAGGCGAACCCATTCGCCCTCCACAACGACATTCTCGGCATAGTGGACCACAAAGAGGACACTACGCAATGACCACTTGGGCCACAAACTGTCGCGAAGACGTTCCCGGCCAATGCCGCGTCTCAGAGGATGATCCTGGTGATATTCTCCAAGAAAGTGTTGAACCGTGCTGATAAGATCGGGCAAATACGGCTTCCAAAACACTTGGCGGTCCGGACCATAAACGATTTCGGGGTCGTCTTGACATAGCGTCTCAATCTCTGTTACCCGGTATCCCGCCCTCTCAGCCAATTTTTCAATGCTGCAAGGAGCATCACACGCGCGTAACTGCTCCAACACGACCGCCTTGGTATTCCCACTGGCAACAAGCGCTAGATGACCAAGCAGACCAGCTTCTTTCCGTTTATGATGCACTCCGGCTTCAAGCACCCGTCCTCCTCCCACCGTAAAGACAGGACTATAGGACCGAATAAGAAACCGGTCGTAACGGATAGCGGGAATAGAAGATTCTAAACGAATTTCCCCAAAAGCTGTGTCGCCGGGTTCAAGGGATTCGCGATCATACCAATAGACTCGTCCAATCGCTTCAGCCGTCCCTAAATGCACATGCACTCGGGTACGCTGCTCTAAAATAGGACTACTCGCCAATAGCAAGACCTCCACGACTATCACATCGACAGACTTCACCGTTCCGACAGCCGCTAACATTTGGCCCCGGTGCACGTGGTCCTTGTCAATGCCACTGAGGTTCACAGCCACCCGTTGCCCCGCTACCGCGTAATCTACCTTATGCCCATGGACCTCTAGTCCGCGCACGCGGACTGAATGGTCTCCTGGCACCACTTCTAAGACATCTTCCGGCCGTAGCGTGCCACTCACCAAGGTTCCCGTGATGACCGTGCCAAATCCCCGCACCGAAAATACCCGGTCGATAGGCAGACGGACAAAACCTGTCGCATCACGCGGCGGCACCGTGCGGGCCACCGTTTCCAAAGCGTTCAGCAAGTCGACAAGGCCCCGTCCGGACACGGAATCCACCGTAACAATCGGTGCCTGTTCCAAAAACGACCCACGAAGGGCCTCTTGGACCGTTTCCTCGACAATCGGCAGCCATTCCGGTTCGACTGTATCAGCTTTGGTAATCACCGTTAACCCTCGAGAGACGCCTAGCAAGGTCAGGATATCCAAATGTTCACGCGTCTGGGGCATAATCCCTTCGTCCGCCGCCACCACCAACATCACCGCGTCCATGCCGTGGACGCCTGCCACCATATTGCGGATGAACCGTTCGTGTCCCGGCACATCGATTAAGGCCGCATGCTGCCCGCTGGGCAACGTAAAGTCGGCAAAGCCCAAATCAATTGAGATACCGCGTGCACGCTCTTCAGGCAACCGGTCCGTGTTGACCCCCGTCAGCCGTTGCGTCAGCGTTGTTTTTCCATGATCGATGTGCCCAGCCGTACCGATGATCAGAGGCCTTTGATAAATATCAGCCAACGTCATCCCTACCCTTCCCGAAAATGCTTGGTATACCCCTTGTCGGTCAAATACTGACGCACCTCTAATAGTGCCGTATAGGTCGGAGTGATATAGGTCACGTGTTCTGCCGTCGTCCGCCGCAATAAATCGTCCATGGCTTCAGAGGGGTTCTCAATCACCGTAATGTGTTCGGGATTGACACCGGCATATTGCAAACGCAGTGCCATATCTTGCGCGCGAATCCCACTCGTCCAAAAGGTATTGTGCCTTTGCGTTGCGACCCATGACTCAAAATCAACATCCCAAAGCCATGATACATCTTGACCGTCTGCGTAACGGTCATTGATAACCAAGAGAATATGCTTATCCGGGCGCGGATCCTGGCGGATGGTCTCCAGGACTTGGTTGAATCCAACCGGATTTTTAACAAGCGCCAACCACAGCACACGATCTCCAATGCGCACTTCTTCCATGCGCCCAAACGCGGGGCGCATGGCCTCCAATCCCTCTCGAATTTCGTGCGGCGTCACCTCATAAAGTAAGGCCACACTCAGAGCGGCCAACACATTATAGGCATTGTATAAGCCTGGCAACCGATTAGGAACTGCAAACTGCTCCCCGCGAAAGTCAATACGCATCAGAGGCATGCCGGGCTCCCAATCCACCAAGAGAAGGTCAGGAACTGGCCGCTTAAACTGGCAGTAGCGACACTCGTAAACTCCGATGTGCGCGTAGTATAAACGCTGGTACTGCAAAAGGGTCCCGCATCGCGGGCAGAAGCGCGCATCGGCCACATCGTAGGTTCCGGCGTGCTGCCCTTGACCTATAAGATCTGCGCCAAAATAAAGAACGTGGGGATGTTCTTGGCCTAAATACGCAACTTGCGGGTCGTCGGCATTTAGTACCAGCCACCCATCGTCCGCCAAGGATTCTATACCCCGCCGAACGAAATTGACCGTGGTTGACAGCTCCCCGTAACGATCGAGCTGATCTCGGAAAAAGTTCGTCACGGCAATGACCCTGGGGCACGCTTCTTGCGCTGCTTTGGGCATCGTCGCTTCGTCGGTCTCCAGCAGCGCCAAATCTGCTGTTGGCAACAATCGAAATCGACTCGCCTGAACCAATGTTGCCGTGAGTCCTAAAATTAAATTAGCGCCAGCCCGGTTGTGGATGACCCGCAAGCCGCGCGCACGCAAGAGATGACTGGCCAGAGCCGCGGTCGTCGTCTTGCCGTTAGTGCCTGTCAAGAGTATGACGCCTTGCCGTAGATGCGCACTTAGGCGCATAAACACTTTCGGATCAATGCGCCGCGCCACCAGTCCCGGCAATGAGCTGCCTCCACGCCCTGTTAACCGGCTCACCCACCCCGTAATCCGGCCAAGCCAAACCGCGAGCGCGAACCTCATCGAGATGCTGACGGGGCCCGTGTGGTCCCGCTCTCTCCGTACTGCTGACGATAATACTCCCGGTATGCGCCCGTCTTGAGTGGACGCCACCAATCTTCATGCTGTTGATACCATGCGACCGTACTTGCAATACCGTCTTCCCAAGCGATACGAGGCTCCCACCCCAATTCTTTCGTGATTTTCTGGGCATCCATGGCATAGCGACGGTCATGTCCTAAACGGTCAGGCACTGGCACGATGACGGAAGCAGGAAGTCCCAGAATAGCACGCAAGTCTTCTGCGATCTCCCAGTTGGACTTTTCTGTATGTCCCCCAATGTTATAAATTTGGCCGCTCTTGCCTGAGTTCAACACCGCCCAAATTGCCCGCACATGGTCCTCAACATGCAGCCAATCACGCACATTACGGCCGTCGCCATAGAGCGGCCATGGCTGACCCTCGATACCATTGGTGACAAAGAGGGGAATGAGCTTTTCTGGAAATTGATAAGGCCCGTAATTGTTGGAGCAGCGGGTAATCACCACGTCTTGTTGAT
Source organism: Sulfobacillus thermotolerans (assembly GCA_002951815.1). Taxonomy (GTDB): domain Bacteria; phylum Bacillota; class Sulfobacillia; order Sulfobacillales; family Sulfobacillaceae; genus Sulfobacillus; species Sulfobacillus thermotolerans. The sequence goes on along the minus strand of CP019454.1, from coordinate 1,070,574 downwards.
ACGTGCGCGCCGCAGCTAACACCAATAAGTCGGCCGCCGCTTTACTCGCCGCATAAGGACTGTTCGGCTGAAGCGGCGAGGTCTCCCGAAACAGGCCATTAGGTCCAAGACTGCCATAGACTTCGTCGGTTGACACGTGTAAAAACCGGGGCACATGATAAGTGCGGGCTAATTCCAGAAGAATTTGTGTGCCTAGGACATTCGTCGCGACAAACGGAACCCCTGACTGAATGCTGCGGTCAACATGCGATTCCGCAGCAAAATTGATAACTGCATCGATTGGTTTGTCTGCAAAGCACGGCTCCATTTGCGCCCGGTCTGCAATGGACGCGTGAATCCATTGATAGCGCGAATTGTCAGCATAATCCGCAACGTTGGCCGGGTTCCCTGCATAGGTCAACGCATCCACATTGATAATGTCGACATCCGGCTCATTGTCCAACAGCCAACGCACCATCTGTGAGCCAATAAACCCCAAGCCGCCCGTTACCATAATCCTCACTTTTTGTCTCTCCCTTACCGATTCTGCGTGCGCCAATCAAAGTCAATCGTCGGATCATTCCACGGTAACCGTTTTTCATCAGGGTCCTGGGGCCTATAGGATTCGGTTGTAAAGTACACAATCATCGCCGGCGTATTGCCTAACACACGATATCCATGAACCACACCTACAGGAATGACAATAAGAATCGGATTCATTTCACTGGGATAAAGAACCTGGGTAATTTTGTACGTTGGCGACTCAGGCCGTTGGTCATAAAGCACCACTTGGGCTGAGCCCACGGGAAAAAACCACAGATCGTCTTGCCGTTCATGATAATGAAAGGCTTTAATGACGCCAGGATAACTCATCGACAAGGATGCCTGCCCAAATCTGCGTAAAAGATCGTCATCATCACGCAAAATCTCTTGGAAAAAGCCACGGTCATCGGGATGGCGAATGAGTTTTTTTACCTTGACCCCATCAATTTCTCCAAAATTGCTCACGTGAAAAACCTCCTAAACGTTCCGCTATTTTATAAATCGACCCGACTTTGGTCCCCCAACACCAACCGTACCGCACGCGGGCGCTGGGAGCGTCCTTGAACCACCGCCGCACGACCAATTAGAGACTGATCGATGCGCTCCGGCACATGACTAATATGGCTCTCGGGCAAAATCACCGTGTTTTCTAATTCCGTCTCTTCAATTGTGACGCCATCACCAATCGCGGTGTATGGCCCTATGTAACTATCACGGATAATCACATTGTCCCCAATCACCACGGGTCCACGAATCGTGCTATGCTGAATTTGTGACTCGCGACCTAATTGCACGCGCCCGACAATTTCACTAGACGCATCAATGTGCCCAAGAATATGTGTGGGAATATCTTCTAACATTAAGCGATTTGCCTCGATGACATCTTGTGGGCGTCCAGTATCCTTCCACCATCCCTGTACAAATGTCGCATCTACCACTTTGTGCTGATCAATCAATGTTTGAATCGCATCAGTGATTTCATATTCACCGCGTTTTGATGGCTTTAGCATCTCGACGATTTCATGAATGTCCGGACTAAAACAGTAGGCCCCGACTAACGCCCAATGAGACGGTGGCTCAGCCGGTTTTTCCACCAGCTGGACGACACGTCCTTGATCCACAACCGCCACCCCAAACTGCCGGGGATCTTCAACCTCCGTCAGCAAGATGGAAGCCGCATATTGTCCCGTCTTGAAACGGTCCACAAGATCTTTTAGACCACTGCGCAGTAAATTATCTCCTAAAAACATTAAGAATGGATCTTGACCCAAGTAACTCCTCGCCGTTTTCACGGCATGAGCCAACCCCAATGGCGCAGCTTGAGGAATATAGGTAAAATGGCATCCGAAAGCCTCTCCCGTACCGAGTTTAGCGCGAATTTCTTCGCCGGTCTCTCCTGTAATCACACCAATATCCTCAATACCCGCTTGAACCATAGCATCGACGGCATAGAATAAAATGGGCCGATTGGCCACAGGAATCAGTTGCTTGGCCCCGGTATAGGTTAATGGACGTAGTCGACTTCCCGTTCCTCCTGCGAGGAGCAACCCTTTGAGCTTCATCAATCGACTCCCTTTAAATGTCTTTGACAAAAATATTGTAGCCGTCTCTGTAGAATTTGACCATTTATTGACGCATTAAAATAAATGGCGGCAAGTGCCCCAGGGAAAACCAGAAAAACCGCACCGACAAGGTCGACCTGACAGGCAGTTTTTAATAACAGCGTGACATAGAGGACGTTACGCCAATGCAGCACATCTTGACAAAAACCAAGAACAGACGGTACAATGTCGTTCGGGCGTCGGGGAGTAGCGCAGCTTGGTAGCGCGCCTGCTTCGGGAGCAGGAGGTCGCAGGTTCAAATCCTGTCTCTCCGACCATTTATAATGTCTTGTGCAATTTCATGTTATGATGTTCTTCAGTTACCCAATAAACGAGTCCTCTCTCGCATGTCAAATCCCACTCTTTACTCGTTATTTAATCTTGCTATAGTTTCCTCGGCATTAAGCACCTCAGCAAAACCTGTCATTGCAGCAAGCGTCACACGTTGAACATCCTCCGCTCGTACGGTTTCCCCACGCAATTCTAAATCCCTAGTCCCTGTGGCATCTCCAACAAATATTACCTGAAAACCACGCTCACGCGCTTGACGCGTAGTCGCATCACAGCAATGGTGAGTTTGATATCCTGTGATGACCACGGTGTCAACTCCAGCATAGCGAAGATAGGCGTCTAAGGGCGTTTGCGTGAATGCACCGGGAAAGTGCTTTGTTACAAGGCGTTCGTTTGGCATGACCTTTATATCAGGATGCATTAGCACCCCAGGGGAACCCAAACGAAATACAGGAGAGCCAGGGTCAAGGGCTTCATGAACAACGTGGACAACTACGCCTTGGTTTTCTCGCCAAACCGATAACAGGCGCTGAATCTGGACTAATGACTCCGCTCCGCCTTTAACCACCCATTGTCCGTGTGGTGCAAAGTATTCTTGTTGCGCATCAATGATAATCAGTGCCGCTTGCATAACATCTCCCCTAACCTTATTAGTACAGCTTTTCTCTAAAAGCGTATCATAAGCCAGCAAGCCCATGTTAAGGCGGCATTACCCACGTCAAAACATCGGCAGATTTTTCGATATGCTGCATCTAATAGAGTGAGGAATATTTGTCTAAGGCGTCCAATGCACATAGCGAGGCCGACGAGACGGCAGTCCGCGCAAGACTCTGGCAAGCACTTCTTCTGTTTTCGGATAACGACGTTCTAACCACAAAAAAGCCTGACCTACATGACGCGCATCTTGTGTAAGCCCCCATCTTAACACCAAAACATCTTTCACGTCTGTAATTCCCAATTCGCGCGCCGCTTTGCCAGGAGGATAACGAAAAAGTTCATTGCCTCCGATAGAAAGAGGGGGCAACTGGCCGTCAATAATGCAGCGTTCAACAGATAGAGGACCGGAAATAATGGAACCCGAAAAGTCTGTCGCCTCAAAATTGCATTCCCTAAAATGGATTAATGATAGATCAGCCCTCAAAACAGGTGGCGAAACGTTATGCACAAGCAGTCCATAGCGCATATGGAACTTCGACTGAGCAATCGTCTCGTTTAGCCGCTTGACATATACGCCTAGCTCGGTACCTCGTTCCATAGTAATATGGCTAATGTCAATGACGCTATTAATATGACGGCCGTGAACCTCTAACTGCTCAGAATCGAGTCGGATAGGGTATTCTTCAAATCCATCCACTTCAATCTCTAATGTAACTGCCATAGGACACCTCGGTTGAAGGATGAGGCTGACGGCATGATTTTATACCGGTTATTTTTGGCTAAATCGTCCTTATAATCTCCGTACAAGTTGCGGGCTTGTTCTTCGATCGTGATACACTAAATAAAAACAGGAGTTCGCGATGTCTTTAGAAACGTTACGGATCACAACCGTGTTTACGTTAGTGATATCCCTGGCTGGCGCCTATGCGGTGGCATTTTGGACTGTGCGAACCCATCACACCGCCCTCTTACGCCGTTACGAGCAACGTCTCGACCAACTCTTGCGCGAAGGCGAATATGCGTCGTCGCAACTAAAGGCTCAACAGCACAAAATCTATGCAACTCTTTACAAGAAGTTCTATCGTGCGTACCGCACCAGCCTAACCGTCGTCCGTAATGCGGTCCCTTTTGCTTCTTTAACCCCTCAAGGATATATTGAAGAAACGTTACGGACCGTAGGGGCCTCAAAAAAGGAAATTGCCAAAATCTTAGACCGTGAACACTCCCTCTCTGGAGAACAAGCCATTATCCATGAATTAAATGCGCTGTATATTGACTGTCTGCATCGTCAATGCAAACGCCACTATCAACACGCAGTCGACTTTTTTCTTGCCAATGAACTCTTTTTACCCGATTCTGTCGTGCAGGCCATCGAAAATCTCGAAGCCCTATTGAATCCTATTGTTCTGAAAATGCCTGGGCAACCCACCCTTCAAGAATCTCAATTAACCAGCCAAATGCGACTGATTCGTCATTTGTTAAGCGAAACACCGCATCCGCCTACATCGTCCGAAACTCTATCTCAACCATAAACTTTTCTTTATGTTTTTTTAAACTTATCCATATTTCACAAATAATAAGTCCTCATGTATGCTTAAAGCATAAATTGTTTATGCTTCAAAAGTATTAAATTGTCGGAAATTAAGATGTTATGTGTAATTTAAAGGAGGAGACTCATGAGCGCAACTGAATCAAACAAAGACCGCTGGGCTTCGGGTGTTACACCCTACAAAAAAATGGGCTACTGGAGGCCTGACTATGAACCCCTCGACACCGACGTCATCTGCGTATTTCGGGTCGTTCCCCAAGAAGGCGTAGACCCTGAAGAAGCTGCAGCCGCTGTTGCTGGAGAATCGTCGACCGCCACGTGGACGGTTGTCTGGACGGACCGTCTAACGGACCTTGAAAACTATCAGGCCAAAGCCTTCCGCGTCGTACCAGTCCCAGGTACAGATCAATACTTTGCCTATATCGCCTACTCTATTGATTTGTTTGAAGAGGGCTCCATTGCCAACCTTTCTTCCTCTATTATCGGTAACGTCTTTGGCTTTAAGGCTCTCAAGAGCTTACGCCTCGAAGACATGCGCATTCCCTTGCACTACACCAAAACCTTTCAAGGGCCTGCTCACGGGATCGTCGTCGAACGCGAATACCTTGACAAATATGGTCGCCCTCTCTTAGGTGCTACCATGAAACCCAAATTGGGACTATCGGCGCGCAACTATGGCCGTGTCGTCTACGAAGGCCTTCGTGGAGGACTAGACTTCACCAAAGACGACGAAAACATTGGATCTCAGCCCTTCATGCGTTGGCGTGACCGCTACCTCTACGTGATGGAAGGGGTCAACCATGCTGCAGCCGATACCGGAGAAGTCAAGGGCCATTATCTTAACGTAACCGCCGCGACGATGGAGGATATGTATGAGCGGGCCGAATTCGCCAAAGAACTAGGAAGCGTCATCATCATGGTCGACTTGACCGTTGGTTACACGGCTATCCAGTCCATGGCCAAGTGGGCACGAAAAAATGGAATGCTTCTTCACTTGCACCGTGCGGGACACAGCACCTACACGCGTCAAAAAACCCATGGCGTATCGTTCCGCGTCATTTCCAAATGGATGCGTCTCGCAGGCGTAGACCACATCCACGCCGGAACCGTGGTCGGCAAGCTTGAAGGAGATCCCGACATGATTCATGGCTACTACAAAACTTTGCGTGATGCCAAAGTAGCGGTGAATTTACAAGAAGGTCTGTTCTTCGAACAAGACTGGGGCTCCATGCCCGGCGTAATGCCCGTCGCTTCCGGTGGTATTCATGCGGGCCAAATGCACTTATTATTACACCATTTTGGTGACGATGTCATCTTGCAGTTTGGTGGCGGAACAATTGGACACCCGATGGGAATTGCAGCTGGGGCCACGGCCAACCGTGTCGCACTCGAAGCTATGGTTCAGGCCCGTAATGACGGCAAAGACATTCTCAACGAAGGTCCCGAGATTTTGCAAAAAGCGGCCAAGATGTCCCCTGCTCTTCAGGCGGCCCTAGACGTTTGGAAAGACGTGACGTTCAACTACCAGTCCACAGACACCCCGGACGCTATTCCGACCCCGAGTGTCTAATCACGCTGCAACCAGCAAAGGAGGATTTTGAATGGCATTCTATTTGACGCAAGGAACCTTTTCGTTCCTGCCGCCGTTTTCAGATGACGAGATTAAAAATCAAATTAACTACGCACTGGATCACAACTGGCCATTGAGCCTTGAATTCACTGACGATCCACACCCGCGCAATACGTACTGGAGCATGTGGGGTCTCCCCATGTTCGATTTGAAAGACCCGGCGGCCATTTTGTATGAAGTCAACGAATGCCGCAAGGCCTATCCGAATCACTATATTCGGCTCAATGCCTATGACCAACGGCGTGGGAAGCAGACGATTGCCATGTCCTTCATTGTCAACCGGCCCGCTAATGACCCCGGTTTTGGACTCATCCGTCAAGAAGCACAAGACCGGCGTATGCGGTACACGTTACACAGTTACGCCACTGACAAGCCCTCAGGCGAACGGTTCACCGACTAATAAACGCTTAGAAAAAAGAGCGGCCTCCCGCCGCTCTTTTTTCTTTTGTGCTTTAAGCCTTAACACGCGTGGAAGCCAGCAACATCGCTTTAAATGCTTGGGCGGGGGGCGGGAGATAATGACCGCGTAGATGGACAACATACCAGTAGCGTTTTAAGGGGAAGCCTTGCACTGGCAAAATCACCAACCGTTTCGCTTCTAGTTCCAACTGGACAACCTGCCGCGAAATAACCGCAATCCCTAAGCCGTTAGCCACGCCTTGTTTAATCGTGCTATTATTTCCCAATTCCATATTCACACGGTACGGAATGCCCGCCGTCTGAAAATAGCGCTCCATTGTGGCCCGGGTTCCAGATCCCGGCTCACGCACGAGAAATCCCTCTTGCGCCAATTCTTCGACGCGAATCTCCCGATCACCCGCTAAAGGATGGTCAGGATGCGCAATAACCACCAAATCATTCTCCATAAACGGGGTCGCATCCCAATCTTCCCCGTTATCAGGCACTTGGCCCATCACGGCCAAATCGCTCTCGCGCGCGGCAATACGGTCCATGACCGCCGTCCGGTTGGCAACATCCAACATAATAGCGACATGGGGAAATGCCCGCCGAAATTGGCCTAGGTATTCAGGGACGACATAAACACCAACCGTCGTATCAGCTGAAACACGGAGTTGACCCAATTCTCCCCCACGCATAGCGCCTAACACTTGCCACGTCTCATCCATTAGCGCAAAAATCTTCTGACTGTACTCCCATAACGCGTGACCAGCGTCTGTCAGCCGAATACGGTGACCCACTTTTTCGAACAATGGCATGCCCACGGTACGTTCCAAGCTTTTGACATGCATCGACACCGCAGATTGGCTAATCATCAGTTCTTCGCCCGCGCGTGAAAAGCTGAGGTGTTTGGCGACGGTTTGAAAGATCTTCAGATGGTGAAGATTAAGCAACTCATGAGCCATTAAATCCCTGCCCCGTCCTGCCATAAGGGCGCATCAGGCAACACAACTGAGTGGGCCATAATCTGAAAAGGCGCCTGGCCGATAAGGTGCGCCAACGAGATGCTCGCAAGGGAGCTGCCCAGGCACACCTCGAGTGCCTCCCAAATTTCAGGTCTAAGACAGTCCTGACATTGCTGCACGCCGCAATCACAAAATTCTATGGGACCCTGTAGTGCGGTCAATATGTCGAGAAGAGAAATCATTTCGGGAGCACGGGCTAAAACAAATCCCCCACTGGCTCCCCGCACTGACCGAACCAAACCCGCCCGTTTGAGACTCATCAAAAGCTGCTCCAAGTATTTGTCGGACAGATTGAGCTTAGGAACCATAAGGCTGATTGGGACGGGCGACTCCGACCCGTGCTCAGCCAATACCGCCAATATTCGCAATCCAGACCTAAAGCCCGAGGATAGCTTAAACATGGGCGTCCACCCGATATAACGCCGTACTGAGATACCGTTCCCCCGAATCCGGAAGGATTACCACCACGACCTGCGGACGATCCTGATGTTGGAGCCACTGCGCAGCGCCGACCAATGCCGCCCCGCTCGAGATCCCCACAAGTAGCCCTTCGGTCCGCGCAAGATCACGTGCAGCTTTAAAAGCCCCGTCACTCGGCACGGGAATAACCTCATCAATGAGGGACCGCTCAAGGATTTCGGGGACGAATCCAGCACCAATTCCTTGGATTTTATGAGAGCCCGGCTGTCCCCCACTCAACACCGCCGATTCTGCTGGTTCCACGCCAATGACCTTGATTTCACGATTGCGTTCTTTTAAATATCGTGCCGTGCCGCTAATGGTCCCTCCCGTACCGATTCCCGCCACCAATGCGGTCACTGTTCCGTCGGTATCCCGCCAAATTTCGGGGCCGGTCGTGCGGTAGTGCACCATGGGATTCGCCGGATTATCAAACTGGTGCAAACTGACCGCACCCATTTCATCCTCCAAAGCTTTAGCGCGGTTGATGGCCCCCGTCATGCCAAGCCGCCCAGGTGTCAGCTCGACCTTCGCTCCAAACGCTTCAAAGAGCATGCGCCGTTCCACCGATGCAGAATCAGGCATGACCAGAATACAACGGTAACCGCGCCGCGCCGCGACCATGGCCAGCCCGACTCCCGTATTGCCTGATGTGGGCTCGACGATCAGGCCTCCAGGATGCAGTCGCCCTTGCTGTTCGGCATCTTCTATCATCGCTAATGCAATGCGGTCTTTCACACTGCCCCCTGGGTTATACGATTCGAATTTTCCCAACACCGTAGCGCCCGACGTTTGCGAAAGTCCTTCGAGCCGGACCAAAGGAGTCTGTCCAATAAGGTCACATACGGACCCAAACGTTTTCACCGGTCATCACCTCATATATACGTCTATTCCTATAACCATTGTGGTGATTATTATATCACCCCAAATGAGGCATATTAGCCCCAAGGAGGCTATATGATGACACGTAAAAAGAAGAAGCTGCTAGTTCCTGAAGCCGAACAGGCTCTGCAAAAACTGCAAGAAGACATTTTGCGAGATTTGAGAGGCCCCGTTACGCCCATGCGGGAGCAATTTCGAAACATTGCTCGTCGCATCGCCGAAGAAAGCGAATCATCTAGTCCGGAACAATAACGTCGCCCAGATTTTGGACAACCTTGCCACGAAATTCGTGAACGCGCCGTATCGCGGCCAGCACTCCCGCCGCATACGCACTGCGGTCGTGCACATCATGGCGTAACGTCAATGTCTGACCACTCGAACCGAAGATCACCGCTTGATGGGCCACCATGCCTGGGAGTCGAATGGAATGAACCGGGATATCTTCGACGCTTCGCCCCCACCCATCCGCTAAGAGGCGGGCCATACGCTTCGCTGTCCCAGAGGGCCGGTCGCGTTTTGTCGCCGCATGTGCTTCAATGACTTCAGCCTGATCAAGATATCGGCTTGCATCTTGGGCCAAGCGCTCCATAATCCATGCGCCTAAGGAAAAATTTGCGATGAGGACAGCACCGTTCTGTTGATGTTGTACTCGGTCATGAATCGCATCGAGCTGAAGGGGCGAGAATCCTGTTGTGCCCACGACGAGGTCCCATCCTCTTGCTGTAGCCTCTAAGATCCGCGAATAGGCCGACGTTGGTTCCGTGAAATCTACGAGCACCGCATACGGGACGTCAATGGTGTCCACAGCTCCCCGAATGACCACAGAAAGCCCCGGCTCGCTCCATAAATCGCTGAGAGCCATCCCAACATGAGAATGACCCACCGCACCTATCAATTCCATGTCCTGCGCCTGGGCGATAGCGCGTCCCACCTCCTTTCCCGTTTTGCCGGTTGCGCCGGCCAACACCACAGGAATCTTCGTCGCCATGAGATCCTCCTAAATGTTTCCTAAATCGTATTCTTTGAGCAGTCGACTTGCGATGACTAACCTCATAATTTCCGAGGTGCCTTCGTAAATTTCCGTTACTTTTGCATCACGCAACAAGCGCTCCACGCCATATTCACGCATATAGCCATATCCCCCAAAAATTTGAATCGCATCAGCGGCATGTTGTACCGCCTTTTCGGACGCAAATAACTTGGCCATTGCGAACAAAGGACGTTGGGCTGGTCCCTCTTCACGGCGGTGAGCCGCTTCATAGGTCATCAGCCGCGCTGCATGTAAGTCGGTTGCCATATCAGCTAACCGCCACTGCACCCCTTCGAACTGCCCGATTGGCCGCCCAAATTGCTCGCGTTCACGTGCATACGCCAATGACCGCTCTAGGGCCGTGCTCATAATGCCCACACTTTGGGCCGCAATCCCAATGCGTCCTCCGTCCAACAAAAATAAGGCCATGGAATAGCCTTGCCCTTCTTGCCCCAGACGGTTTTCCTCTGGTACTCGGACATCATCTAAAATGACTTCAGAGGTGCGTGACGCACGAATCCCCAATTTATCCTCCGGCGGCCCAAAGTGAAGGCCAGGCGCGTCTTTTGGCACCAAAAAAGCCGTGATACCTTTCTCACCAAGGGTTGGATCGACCGTAGCAAATACAATATACCAATCCGCTTCCCCTGCACTGGTAATGAACACCTTTCGGCCATTGAGCCGGTATTCGGATCCTGATTTGACGGCCCGCGTTCGCATTGCCGCCGCATTGGAGCCTGATTCGGCCTCGGTAATGGCAAACGCACCAATGGCGTCCCCTTGACATAAGGCCGGTAAAAAGCGTGCCCGCTGCTCATCCGTGCCAAATCGCCAAATCCCTTCGATATGAAGCGAGTTGTGCACTTCATAAATCACCGCCGTCGCAGGATCAGCGGCTGCAATAGCTTCCACGACCAAGGTTTGCGCCAAATAGCTTGCACCTGCACCGCCCCACTTCGGATCCACAATCATTCCCAAATATCCTTGACGCCCCAGCATTTCCATATTTTCTCTCGGAAATACCGCGGACCGATCAAATGCTTGGGACTTTGGCGCAATAGTGTCCTTGACAAGCGCTAAAATCGCATCACGAATTGCGTTTTCTTCTTCATTGAGAATGCTTAGAGCCATCTTGTCCCTCTCCTTCACCCGTTCTTCTGTAACCACTGGCTGATGAGTTCGCGGGCGAACGCAGGCGCCGATTCTCCTTGCCGAATGCTAGATACCGCACGGTACCACTCGCCTTGCCGTCGGCTCTCCTTCTTCACGGCCTCCACCATATCTTCTAAGGCCTGTTCGAGAAGATTTTCAGCCTGCCGTTCACGCATCTGATCCCAAATCGCATGATTCGTCAGGTACGCTTTATGGTCTTCAATAGCCTGCACAAGCTCGCCAATACCCTCATTGCGATCGGCGGAAGTTTTAATAATCGGCGGTACCCAATCTAACGATGTGGAGGTGAGTCCCAGCATAGACCGTAACGACCGGACCGTCCGATCGGCCCCTTCTCGGTCCCCTTTATTTACGACAAAGATATTACCAATCTCCAAAATCCCGGCTTTAATCGCTTGAATATCATCACCGAGGCCAGGCGCCAAGACCACCAGCACCGTTTGGGCAAAACGCATAACATCGACTTCAGCTTGCCCCGCCCCCACCGTCTCGATGAGAATTACATCAAATCCTGCGGCATCCAACAACGTCAACGCCCCAAAGGTGGCCCGCGACAATCCACCTACGTGACCTCGACTGGCGAGGCTTCGCATATAGACGCCTTGATCGTCCACCGAATCCTGCATGCGAATGCGGTCTCCTAAAATCGCGCCGCCAGTGAAAGGACTCGAAGGGTCGACCGCCAAAATCCCTACGGTCTGCTTTGTTTTGCGTAAGTGCAAGGTCAAGGCGTTCACAAGCGTCGACTTGCCTACACCGGGCGCCCCAGTAATTCCTATCACATGGGCATGCCCGGCATGAGGAAACAGCCTTCCCAACAGGGCATTACCGCGGTCCGAGCCTTCATCCACCCATGACAGACCCCGCGCCAATGCGCGCCTGCGTCCTTCTTGGATACCTTGGTACACTGTCTCGAGATCCATCATGCTGTCCCTTTATGCTGGCGAATAAAGTCTACGATGTCCTGGGTGTCCGTTCCTGGCCCAAAGACTTGGTGGACGCCCGCCGCCTTCATCGCGGGTACATCATCTTCGGGGATAATGCCTCCTAAGAGGACGAGCATATCATCGACGTCGTTGGCACGCAGCAGTTCCATAATGCGCGGGACAAGCGTCGGATGTGCCCCGGATAAAATTGAAATCGCTAAAACGTCGACATCTTCTGATAATGCCGCATCCACGATTTGCTCGGGTGTTTGATGGAGACCCGTATAAATGACTTCCATTCCCGCGTCTCGCAAGGCCCGGGCAATAACTTTGGCCCCCCGGTCATGTCCATCAAGACCAGGTTTCGCCACTAGCACGCGTATCATGCGATTCACTCCTCGCATTCCGAATGATAACATTCTATGGTATAAGACCAAACAGCGTCACACCTTCTGCAATCCCTCTCAGTGTACCATTTTCGGATAGAAGAACAGGAGAATAACGCGACAAAAAGGCGTAGGCCACACATAAGAATGAATCACGTCGAATAAGGCACCCTTTTAGCCCGTACCCGGCTGAGCACAGGCTAATAAGGCCACCTGATGAAAGTAGAGAACGAAACGTCAAAAAATAGATTACAATTCCCGACTGCGCACATGAGGTGCTACAGACGGAGCATCCGCCACGGGTAAGTCTTGTTTTCCTTCTTCATCCGCCAATAACGCAATATCCCGCGCCAATTGTCTGGTCTTCTGTAGCATTTTGAACATAAACCCAAACATAACAACAAATAGCGCGCTATACGCTAAAAACAAGAACAGCAGATACATTTTTTCCTGAGCCGTCATCATCATCACCTTACACGCTCCTCTCGCTAGGGCAAGCTACACGCCAGCGCGCCCACGCCACAAATTTTTTACTTGATCTATCGCCATTTCGGTCCGCAATAGACGAACACGAATCACCATCCACGTCACAAACAGCCCGATGAATGCCACAATGGAAACGAGCATGGCATCGACCATGTGAGGCGCCATATTGACGCCATGATCCGTAATCACCACAGGATGAATCGAATGCCACCACCGAATCGCCATATAGTCAATAGGCACATCAGCAAACGCCACCAAAGCCAGTACCGCGGCATAAGTGGCCCGCCGATAGACATTGTCTGAGCTGTCTCTCAGCAACAAATATCCGGCAAAAAGCACCCACAAGATGAGTGTCGAGGTCAGACGCGGATCCCACGTCCACCAAATGCCCCAGGCAGCACGCCCCCATAAAGTTCCGCTGACCAATACCATAGTCGTGAAAACCGTGCCAATTTCTGCTGATGCAGCGGCCCACACGTCCCATGCCAAGTTGCGCGTTAAGAGGTAAGTCACACTGGCGACGGCCGTTATACTAAAAGCCAGCAACACCACAGCGGCCGCTCCCATATGAAAATAGAAAATGCGTTGGCTCGCCCCGAGAATGCGGTCATCAGGACTCCACACAAAGTCCAGATATAACGCCCCCACCATGAGCGGCAGTAAGAGCCAATACCACCCATCTGCTTTGACCAATTTCTTCACGGTCAAACCTCCCAAACATAGTCATAAAGCATTAACGGCAGCACCCAGAAAATGGCATCATACGCTATGAGCCCGTGGATCCATAACCAAAAACCAGCGCGTGTCAGGGTCAATAAATCCCGCGTCGCCTGCACTGTCATAATCATGACCGGAATTTCCAAAGGCAGAAGCAGCATGGTCAGAATCAAATCACCTGACGACGTGTGCACACTCATGGTCGATAACAAGGTCCCCACTTCAACAAATCCGGCGGCCCCTAGGGCTAGAATCAAGAGCCACAAGGTCCATGGGCCCCTCCACGGTACTTGAAACACTTCCAAAAAAAGTGGTGTCGACACAATTTCAATGAGAACCATGAAGACAAAGGCTCCGGTCAGCTTGGCTAAGTAAATCGCTATCTTGTCTCCGGGAGCTAGAATCAATCCCGTTAAGGCCTCTTCTCGCACTTCGTTGGCAAAGGTTTTACCCATGCCTATCATGCCCGCAAACAGGAAAGCCATCCATAAAATCCCCGGCAAAGCTGCATGCAAGTCTGCGACATGTGAGCCCAAAGACAGTGCAAACAAGAACGCCATCATCACCACAAAAATCATCATCACGGTCCACCGGTCACGGCGCCTTAGCTCAATGGCTCCGTCCTTATATAAAATCCACCAAAATTTACGAATTATGCCCCCTCCTTGTCATAATCGCCCCGACACACTCTTTGCAACTGCTCCGGTCTCAGCTTGTCGGTATAGGACCACCACACCATGCGTCCACCGACTAATAGGGCTACCGCATCCGCCACACGCATGACGTCATCCTCATCGTGTGACGCAAGAATAAAGCTGCGCCCTGTCCTTTTTTGATCACCCAAAATCCTGTCCAACAGCTGTCGCCCGGCCCCATCAAGACCGGTATAGGGTTCGTCAAGCAATAGCAGCTGGGCATCGGCTAGCAAAACCCGCGCCAGAGCCGCCCGCTGGACCATGCCCCGTGAAAATGTCTGAAGAAGGTCATTCTGGGCCCATAACAAGTCGACTTGCCTCAGCACCTCCACAACCCGCTGCCTGGCTTTTCGCAATCCCCACAAATGAGCATAAAACAGGAGATTTTCAAAAGCCGTTAAGGATGGATATAAAAAGGAGTGATGGCCGAGCAACACTACACGCTGGTCGCTGCTTGTTTCATCACCGATACGCCTCCCAAAACGCCAAAGTTCTCCCCCAGAAGGTGCCCACAAGCCACTCAGCACCTTCAACAACGTGCTCTTGCCCGCTCCATTTGGCCCCATAATCGCAAGGCCGGAGCCACGCTCCATGCTAAAGGACACCTCTCTCAAGACCGCATGGGCGCCAATCGTTTTGCACAGCGTCAGGGCGCGTAAAATAGGCCCTGTGATTTCCTTAGCCATCAAGATTCCCCCTTGATTGAGCTAAAGCGTGGCGCAGCTCCTTCCGCTCCGCTTCATAGAAGTCCCGGGGCACTTCACGTCGACTATGGGCAGCCTCCAACACCGCCAGCTCCCTTAACAACCGATCCCAGTCAGCAAGACCACTCTCCTGACCACTAGGGACTGGTCGCCAGCGTTTCACAATTAGGACAACGCCGACCATTAATCCCATCATGAGGCCGCTCAATGTTGGCATAGCCCACCTAGGACCTTGGGGCTGAAAGGACATCGTAGGTCCCACCTCGCCCTTGCCTTCCAACACAATGGGCACAGATTCTCCCGCCGAGACCATAGTGGTGATGTATTCTTTAAATACCGGGCCATTAGCCACCCCGGGAATTTTTCCTCGCTCTTTTAATACCCATGTGGGATTAAGAACCGCGGGCGCACGAAGTCCTTGAGGGATAAGTAACGCGACGGTGCCAATGCTCGACATGGCGGGAAGCCGGTATTGCCCTGAGCGTCCGTTCCACGGCACATCATAACGGGCTGAAGCCTGCAAAGAATGGCCTTGCATCGCAAGGATTCCACCGGGCTCCACCGACGCTCTTGTGGAGGTGTGAATAGCCTGCGCTTGGGGCAAAATCCCTATAACTGGATCACGGACCCTTGTCGCCCACGTTATTTGTTCATAGACAGCGAGACGTCCCCGTTCCGGGAGCAGCACGAGCATTTCCATGCGTATAGACGGGGAAGATTGAGCCCACGCATTTCTCACCGGCAGAGCCACCCCCAACAGTCCTATAATCACCAGTACCCAGCGCTTGTACATGCTCAATCCTCCTGTATCGCTCCGCAATGGGGACAGACCCGTCCTAGATCTCGTTCCTTAAGGGCCCCACAAGCCCCACAAAAAGATTGCAAGGCTTCATCAATGGCTTCGTCCAACCCCTCGTTATCCTTGGTAGAGGAGCTCATTCCCGATTCATCGACTTTCCACGTAGGACCATAGACGAGTCCAATGACAGCACCCGATAGCAATATCGCCCACTCATTAATCATGGCTGGGCCTCCCATCCGCGGTCGTCAAAGCCGCGTCAGTCAAGCGGCGCCGCTCTTCTTGAAGCCACTCCCAACGACGCACCTTAACTGCATCGCCAAAGGCCGGAGCCGACAACGCAAGCAATGTGCCCGCGACTAAGCCATACATGCCCATCCAGATCCAGCTCACCATCGGGTTTATAAAAATCTGAATGGTTGCCGCATTTCCTCCTGGTGTGCCTTCTAACACGAGATACAAATCCTTCATAACCCCGCTGTGAATGGCAACGCGGGCCACAGGTTGTGCATCCCCTGGGAAAAATTCCAGGCCAGGCATAAGGACGTCATGATGGCGTCCAATGCTCACGGCGACATGCGCCGTGAGCAACTGGTCACCATGTTGTTCCTGGACGCCCAATCCTTCATAGCGCAGATAATATCCGCGTAAAACGACCGCTTGGCCTGGCTGCAGGGTGCGTGTAACAGCCACATGACGAGCATGCGATCCGATCACACCCAAAGCTATCGTCAAAAAGGCAAGATGCGCCACATAGCCGCCATAACGGCGGCGATTGTGGACAATAGTGTGGTATATCGCCCGACCCGCGCTCCTAATCCCCGCCTTTTGCCTAGCGCGAGTAGCGCGCGCAAAGTCGAGAAGCATCGATGTCATGGCAAAGACGACGACTCCAACGCTCCCCCAGGACCTTAATGTCTGAAATCCTAGTTGGTACACGGCGATACAGGAGACAATCCCCACCACCCAAGGTATCCATAGGCGCTGCCAAAGCTGTTGCAAACGCGCATGATGCCACCCAACGACAGGAGCTATGCCCATTAATCCGATCAATACAACAAACAAGGGCGTACTTAAGGTATTAAAAAAGTGGACCGTCAAAACGACTGTGGACCCATGGAGGGCTTTCGATATCACGGGATAAAATGTTCCAACTAAAACAATAACGGTCAATGACGCCAAAACCATTTCCAATAACAAATAGAGGGCTTCTTTCGAAATGATATGGCTCAATACTATTTTGTCGGACAACTGATCACGGCGTAAAATCAACACGACACTCGAGACCAAAACGGATGCCCAAAACAATCCTACAAAATATGGTCCCACCCCTGTGCCGGTGAAGGAATGAACCGAGTTCTTCAACACCCCACTGCGGGTAATGTATGTCCCCACTAACGTCAATAAGAAGCTGGATAGGCCAAGCAAGGCGGTCCACCACCGAAACATGCCCCGACGTTCTTCTATTTGCAATGCATGCAGAAAAGCGGTTGCGGTTAGCCACGGCATGAGGGAGGCGTTTTCGACCGGGTCCCATGCCCAGTAACCACCCCATCCTAATTCCATATAAGCCCACATACCGCCCAACACAATGGCGGCTGACAGAAATAACCAAGCAAATAACGTCCAGCGCCGAACCACAGGAAGCCAATCCCGCGAAGGCGTTCGTGTCCATAGAGCCGCCAGTAAATAGGCAGCGGGCACGGCCAAACCGATGAGCCCGATATACATCGCCGGCGGATGAATCGTCATGACGAAGTTTTGCAATAACGGGTCAAGACCCACGCCGTCGAGCGGGTGTCCCCCCGTGAGGCGAAAGGGATTGACCACCAAATTTGATAAGCCTGTAAAAAATACCAAGAGGGCGGCTAAAAGCGGCACCGCCACGGGTGTGAGCCGACGCTCGCGCGGCCATCCTTGCCAAGCAGCATAGGCGGTATACAACGAGAGAAGCCATGCCCAAAACAACACTGAACCCGCGTCTCCACCCCACAATGCTCCCATTTTAAATAACAGCGGCAACGCCCTATCCGTATGGTTATAAACCGCTTGTACGTTGAAATCACTGGTGATTAACAAGTATTCTAAAACAAGGACAGAGGCTGTCAGTGCCACGGCGATGGCTAAGGCAGCACCTCGCACACTTTCGCGCAATCGTGGGCCTTTCACATGGTAACTCCAAAACCCGGCACATGCGGTATACAGCGCACTACTTCCGGCAAGGAGCAAGGCTAAACGCCCTAAATCCGGCATATCCACAGCTTTTCACCTCACTGTTCGGTTGTGGCATTAGGCGCAGGCGCGTAATGGTCGGGGCACTGAATTTCTAGTTTCTGCGCCACAAAAACCCCATGAGAATCCATTTCTCCCTTGACAATTGCACTAGCGTTTTTGAAGTGTTCATTAGGCATTGCACCGTGATATAGAATGGGTAGACTTTCTCCATTTGATACCAGAGAAAACCGTAAGGTACTCGTCGCCGCATTGTAATGGACGCTTTGAGCAGACAGCGTGCCTTGCACCCGTACGTCCATACCAGCCAACCGTCTCAGTTGGTGCCGATATTGGCTCACCGTAACAAAGTAATTAGAAAAATTGTGTGCCCCCTGAAAGCCCAAATACGCTAATGCTCCCAGTATGACAAACGTCCCAATCTGCATCCTGAGCTTCTTAGTCATGTGCCACCCTCAACTTTGCTACCAGATTTGGTATTTTTAATGCGGCTCCCTCTCATCTTGCGCAAGTGGGTCAAACATGATACACTCATTTCTGCACCTCAAAGGCTTTAGAGAGTGTCGAAGTGGTGGAATTGGCAGACACGCGGTGTTCAGGGCGCCGTGAGCGAAAGCTCGTGTGGGTTCAAGTCCCACCTTCGGCACCATTGTTTGTTTAAACAAGCCGAAAATAGTGTGAAGAGGTTTGCGATAACGTACTCCTTTTCATGTTAATTTAATTTTTGTCGGGATGGCGGAACTGGCAGACGCGTACGTTTGAGGGGCGTATGGAGCGATCCGTGGGGGTTCGAGTCCCCCTCCCGGCACCATAAAATGACACAGGCAAAGCTGAATTTATTCGAATTCGAGCTTTTTTTATTTTTTCATTCCTTCAATTCATGAGTAAGTCTCTCGGTCATTCTTAAATTCTCTACTCACCTTCCCATGGCATTCTTGTAGTACCTCACCATTCTTAATACATAAATTGACACACCCGTGTTTGATCGGAAACACTAAGAATAGTCTATCCCACGAAGGAGGAATATCTTGCCAACAAATAACCCCACCATTGAGCAGTTTCTGCGAATTCGGCAAGCTTTTGGTGCTCGCTTTACGGGCAGTGGCCATCACGTCGTGTTTTTGATGAACCTCACGGGCACGGCTCAAGTTTACGTGATGAATGAATCAGGTGGATGGC
The DNA here is from genome assembly GCA_002951815.1 of Sulfobacillus thermotolerans. Classification (GTDB taxonomy): domain Bacteria; phylum Bacillota; class Sulfobacillia; order Sulfobacillales; family Sulfobacillaceae; genus Sulfobacillus; species Sulfobacillus thermotolerans. Next base: position 1,051,232 of record CP019454.1, on the reverse strand, counting down.
CTCACTTAGTCACAGATTTTGACAATCGTGTCATGGACGTGTGGCCCCTTCCCGAGCGAGCCCAATTGTTGTTTGCCATGGACCAAGGCGGTAACGAAAATTCCCAGCTCTACCTCACTAATGAAGATGGGACCGACATACTCGCCTTAACCAATAACCCGGCTGCGATGTACAATCTCGGAGCCATCAGCTTAGATGGCCAATGGCTAGCCATCACAAGCAATGCCCGTAATGGTCAAGACTATGATATTTACCTCTTAAAAACTGGAGACACCTTTGACCAGAGTCAGTTGATTAAGAAAAACCAAGGATGGTGGCGCGTCTTAGATTTTTCCAGCGATAATCGGCGCCTTTTAGCCGTATCGCATTTATCGAACCTCAACCATGAATTGTACGAACTGATAATCGACACGGGTGAAATGACGCATTTGACGCCGCATCAGGGAAATGCCCAATACAATTTTGCGCAGTACTGGGGCCCCCAAGAGGATGTGCTGATGGCAAGCGATGAAAATGCTGAGTTTACCCACCTCGCATTATGGCGTCGACAAACTCGCCGTCTGGAATGGCTAACTCAAGACCCATACGATGTCGAGTATCTTGCAGTGCACCGTCCGTCTGGACACTATGCATATGTTCTCAATCGCCAAGGCTATTCGCAGCTCTATGTGTCTGCAAACGGAATGACTGAGCCCATTCAGTCGTTATCAAAGGGCGTGATTGCCCAAATCGACTGGCATCCAAATGGATCGGACTTAGCCTTAACTTATCACGATGCCACCCATAACCCCAATGTTTATCGCCTCCACTTGAATCCTTGGGAAACAACCCCGATCACCTGGGCATCTCGATCTGGCCTAGATTTTCATCAATTTGTGGAACCGACCCTTCACGCATTTCCTTCCTTCGATGGTCTTATGGTCCCCGTATGGCTATATCGTCCCCAACAGCCTCATAGCGAACGCGTCCCCGTAGTTATTTCTGTGCACGGTGGCCCGGAATCGCAAGAGCGGCCGGGATTTAATCCCGTTTATCAGTATTTACTTAGCCGCGGTTTTGCGATTGCCGCACCAAACGTGCGAGGCAGCGCAGGGTATGGCAAAACGTATGTCCATTTGGATGATGTGGAAAAGCGTATGGACTCGGTCAAGGATCTTGCGGCCTTGGTCACATGGCTGCGCGATCAACCAGGAATCAACGGCCACCGCATAGCGCTCATGGGCGGATCTTATGGCGGCTTTATGGTCTTAGCCGGATTAACCACCTACCCTGATCTTTTTGCGGCCGGAGTCGATATTGTCGGCATCGCCAATTTAGAAACATTTTTGGAAAACACCAGTCCATACCGGCGTAAACTTCGCGAAGCGGAGTACGGTTCATTAGACCATGACCGCGCGTTTTTTCGAACGATTTCTCCTGTTTACCATGTAAACAACATTCAAGCCCCGCTGATGGTCGTGCATGGCCAAAACGATCCCCGCGTCCCGGTCAGCGAAGCCGAACAGATCGTAAAGCACTTGCGGGCCAAAAACCTTCCCGTTGAATACATGCTGTTTGAAGACGAAGGTCACGGTGTCGTCAAATTGAAAAACCGCCTCACGCTGTATCCGCGCATCGCGTCTTTTCTAGAAAAACACCTTATGCACAATGCGTAAAATTTTAGGGACATAGGGCAGATGCCCTATGTCCCTTTTACTCCAAGGATTCTCTGTCTCTCGCGTTCGCGGAATATATCAGCTCTCAGCAGATACCGTCATGCGGCGGATTTGCCGCAAACATAACGGCGTCAATGCGGTCATCATAAAGGCCACCCCGGCCACCATTTCCACGGGGTGAAGGCCCCAACGGTTTGCACAAGGAATCGCGACAATTTCTCCCACCGGAATCAACATATATGCCCCTAAATCGTCAAAAGCCATAATCCGCGACAAGACTTCAGATGGCATCCTTTGCTGCAGTGTCGTATTCCATAAGACGTCCGACACCGACGCCCCAAAGCCAGCCATCAAAACAGATCCCAGCAAATAGGACAGCGAAAGTCCTTGTCCAAGCACAATCATGGGAAGCCCCATGATGGCTGCCGCCATCATAGCCGTCCGCAATGGATAAGAAATTCTAAGGCGCCACATGAAAAGACTCCCCAAAAACACTCCGAGAGCTCGCATGCTCAATGCAACACCCCAGCCGGTAGCGCCAAAGGTATCTTTAGCGTAAAGGGGCCCTAAGACTTGCCAAGCTCCCATCTGCAACGCATTCATGATGGACCATGCCCCGGTCAGGGGCCATATCCACTCACTGTGACGGAATGTATCCCAGCCCTGCCGAACCACGATTGCGAGAGGATCATGATGGCTGACAACGTGAGACGGCAGATGCACACGCGACATAAACACCGCACTCAAAAAAAAAACTACTCGCATCTATGACAATAGCCCAGCCTCCCCCGATGGTTGACACAAACATCCCTCCCGCTATTGGCCCTACCATGCGGGCCACGCCACGCACCGCATTAAGAAGGGCATTGGCATTTTTGATCTCTGGAACGTCGACTAACTCCGGGACAATGCCGCGCATAGCCGGGCCTGTAAATGCCTCAAGCACCCCATTTACAATAGCCAAAAGGATAATCCACGCGGGATCGGAATCGGTCAATACCACCGCGGCAATGGCGGCTTGGGACAAGCCGGCTCCCATATTACCTAGCATGATTAAACGATCACGCCGGTACCGATCGGCAACACTGCCACCCACAAGTAAGAAAAGAGTATGGGGAAGCAACTGCGCGGCTAAGATATATCCCAGCAGCTGTGGGCCTTGGCGGGACTGCAACACCGCAAACGCCAAGGCAATAGGCGTCATCGCACTACCAAACAGAGAAAGCATCCGGCCCATAAAGAACCAACGAAAAGGATCCCGGGATAATGGCCCTTTAGCCAATGTCCACACGTTTTCATTTCCTCTCATTCACGGTTTTCCGGCCGGATGCGAACATCATAAGGAAAATGTCGTGGAAAGAATAGACTTATAGTTTACGGTCGTTTATACTCATAGTATAAAAGCGCGGTAGAGATTCCGCTGTTTTTTTGACCTCGTTTCGCAATCTCTGATCCGAACTCTTCTCATGTATTGAGCATATTTTCTCGGTATCTCACGGAAATAAATCGAGCTCTTTGGATAAGGTAGGCTATCTGATTTTAGATTGCAACGACTTGCGTCCGCGGGAATACATGCATCCAGAACTATCGATATGGGCACAATGAGTGAACAAGGTCTTCAGAAAAAAATTGCCCCAAAGCTTAAGCAATCAATGCAAAAGCGTGCGTCGCTTAATGTTCAGACGCACACCTTCTATGTTTGGGTTAGTCAATAACACCGTTCGCGAACGGGCTCACTCCATGGCTGCTCCACCATTAACCGGAATATAAGTGCCGGTCACAAATCCGCTATCGTCGGATACATACATCGCTATAACGCGGGCGACATCGATAGGTTCCGCAACGCGCCCTAATGGCGTAGTTTGGGCAACATGCTCCAAGAAGGTTGGCGATTGAAAGGCTGTGGCTTCGGTGCGAACTAATCCAGGCGAGACAACATTCGCTGTAATCCCTAAAGGACCATATTCCGTAGCGACGTAACGCGCAAATTGCGTCAATGCTGCTTTGGCCGTCCCATGGGCTGCCATTCGGGGCGCCGTGTGTTTGGATAGGCCGCTCCCAACATAAACAATACGGCCTGCATGATGGCGCGCCATGAGCGGGATGACGGCTTTGGTCATGAGAAAGGCTGCTTGTAATTCATCATTAAGCTTTTGCTGAAATTCCTGCCATGTCATATCATCCAATGATTTCATCGTAAAAGGCATGGCCGCATTACTCACAAGAATATCGAGGCGTCCCCATTGCTCATCAATATGTCGTACCATGCGTTCAACGTCATCAACCTGGCGCACATCCGCAGGCCACGCCACCGCACGGCCTCCGTGTTCGTGAATGGCACGGACCGTGTCTTCTGCGGCGTTAGCATTATTCACGAAGTTCACAATTACTTCAGCTCCCCGCTCTGCAAGCAAGAGGGCCGTCGCCCGCCCAATACCGCGACTTGCTCCCGTGACCAATGCTACTTTTCCTTTCACATGAATCTCCTCCTTGTCATGCTTAATGACTTCTTGACTTTCTTAGGATAACCCCAGATGCGCTTCCACAAATTGCTTAATTTGCTCAGGCGTATTGCGCGAAGGATTTTCGTCAATCCAGTCTTGGATTTGACGCACCCACTGTCCTACTTCGGGACCAGGTTGGAGATGAGTCCACAGCATAATCTCTCGCCCCCCCACCGCAGGCTTTAACCCATGCTCACCCGCCTTGACCATGGCGCTTTGCCAACGTTCCCGGACAATAGACTCCCCCATCCAATTCTCGGCCGTACCACTGCCAACCACGTCCATCTTCCGCAGTTCCCACAGTTGTTCGACATGATCCTGGCCCCATTCCCTAGCCACCCGCCTTAACCCCTTCTCCCCCACCGATTCCCATGGATACATATGATGAGCAACTAAGTTCCTAACCTGTTGAATGGTGTGGCCATCGAAATGTAAACGCCGCAACATCCTTTCGGCGTAGACGGCCCCGATGACTTCGTGCCCATAAAAGTGTCCTTGTCCCGATGCGTCTAAGGTAAGACATTCAGGCTTGCCAATGTCATGGAGTAGACCCGCAAGTCGTAATACTTCAGACGAGCCGTGAGCCGCCGTCGCAAGCAAATGTACATGGACTGGATACGCGTGATGACGATTATGTTGTGCAAATCCCCGGGTTGCGGCCCATTCCGGCCATACCAAACTTAAGAGCCCCAGCATATCAGCGGTGCGCAGCGCATGATCAAAGTGCGGGGTGCCCAATAACTTCCACAATTCATCGCGCTGCCGCTCTGGGCTTATCCGCAACACCCAAAGACCATTCTGCTGAATCTGATTTTGCGTCTCTGGGGCCAATGTAAAGGGCTGACCTCCATGGTCTTTCCCGACAAACCTTACGGCGCGCCAGATTCTCAAAGGATCTTCACGCAATCGGACTGCGGCATCACCCACCGTCTTAATCACACCATTTCTGAGGTCCGCCTGCCCTTCAAAGGGGTCGACCACTTGGCCATCAATACTCATCGCCAAGGCATTCATCGTAAAATCGCGACGAGACAGATCGTCTACAATGTTATTGCTAAATTGGACGTCGTCTGGATGACGACTATCTTTATACGCGCCATCAAGGCGGAAGGTGGTCAGTTCTACCGGCCAATTGGGATAAGCAGGATGTCGCAGTGTCACGGTGCCAAAAGCCGCGCCTGTCAAGATGGCCTGCCATCCCTGCAAATGGGCCCAACGGATTACCTCAGCGGGCGGGCGAGCCGAAGCAAAATCGTAGTCATGAGGAATCTCCCCCAATAACAAATCCCGTACGGCTCCCCCCACTAGAAATGTCTGGCTTTCTTGGGTCAACGTTTGCCAGATCACACGGATAGGTTGAGGAATCTTAGTGAGCAATTTCCTCACCTCCTCACTAATCATGGTCTTCTTAAACACCTAGACGTTCATTATACCGCCTGCCATCACCGGATATTCTCGCACAATCATAAAACAGCAGCCTTTCTAAGGGCTGCTGTTTTATGATTTTCTAACCTAAAACTAGACTTACTCCTTGGCATCCGAGTTCTTGGCGCGCGGCACAGTGACCCCATCAATAATGCCGTAGGCCTTGGCTTCCTCAGCAGTCATCCAATAATCGCGTTCCAACTCCCGCATTATCTTCTCAAGCGGTTGGCCGGTGTGCTTCGCCAACACGGCCGACAATTGTTCACGGGTCTTCAGCAATTCTCGCATGGAAATTTCAACGTCTGTCACTTTTCCCCCCATGCGTTGAACCGACGGCTCATGTACCATAATCTCGGCATGCGGCAACGCATAACGTTTCCCAGCCGCGCCTCCCGCTAACAGCACCGCTCCCATACTAGCGGCCATGCCCACACAAAGGGTAGAGACATCAGGCTTAATATATTGCATCGTATCGTATATGCCCATCCCAGCCGTGGTGGAACCGCCAGGCGAATTAATATAAAGGTGAATATCCTTATCGGGATCGTCACTCTCCAAGAATAAGAGTTGAGCCACCACGAGGTTTGCCATATCGTCATCGACGACCCCGGCTAAAAAGATAATGCGCTCTTTAAGCAACCGTGAATAGATGTCATAAGAGCGTTCTCCCCGGTTGGTCTGTTCGACCACCATGGGTATTAGCGGCATGTTCATTCCCCCCTATGCTTGACACTATGTATTGAGCGCCTTCTAGATACGAGCAAAGAAAAGCCTCGCTGCCTCACCCTTTCAGAAGAACATATCCCCATGGCTTCCGTCAATAGTTAGCTCCTCTGCAAAGCTCTTCCTATAACCGGCATTCCAAGTAGCGGACATCAGGACGCGGATTATCATTATAGCGTGGAATCTCATAGAAGCCTAACGTCCGGTAGAGATGAAGCGCTGCCGTCAACGATTCTAATGTATCAAGACGCATCCGCTCATAGCCAAGCGTTTGCCCCAATTCCATAATTCTTTCGACCAACTGGCGTCCTAGACCGTAACCGCGACAAGAAGGACGGACATATAGGCGCTTCATTTCACAAATGCCTTGTTCCAACCGTTTTAGGGCAACGCACCCACATGCGTGTTCCTTGTGGAAAGCAAGCAAAGCCGAGCCGGAAGGACGTGCATAAATATCCGCCAGTTTTTCGAGTTCTGCTGAAAAGTTTTGAAATTCTAGAGAAAAGCCTCGAGTATTGCCATACTCTTCAACCAGTTCGCGAAATAATTGCCACTGTCTCGCGCTATGTACCTCGTCTACTTCAATTATTTATATAACCGTTCTGATGGACTTATCCAAGTCTGATCATCGTTAATCAATTGATCAAACGGAGCCACCTTCCTGTGTCATCATGCCACCGCTTCTTAGGGCCATTGGCCGGTCGTCCACGGGCGGGCACTCCACAGGCTGTCACCGAGCAGGTCTGCCGTCAGGCAGACACGGGTGAGGAGCTCCTCACCGAACTCTCGGCCACGTTTCGCAAATTGATCGCCGCATTGATGTCGCGGTCGTGGTGTGTGTGACATTCTGGGCACGTCCACTCCCGCATAGCGAGCGGCATTTTCGGCATTTTGTATCCACACGCGGAACACGTTTTGCTGCTCGGATACCAACGGCTCACGATGACCACCGTTTTCCCGCATTGGGCCGCTTTGTATGCGAGTTGCCGACGGAATTCCCCAAAGCCCATATCAGCCATCGCCCGGGCGAGAGGATGATTTTTGAGCATCCCGGCGACGTTCAGGTCCTCGATGGCCATGACATCGAAGCGCTGCACAAGATCGGTGGTCAGTTGGTGTAACGCATCCGCCCGGATATTCGCAATCCGCGCATGGAGTCGGGCCATGCGCCGCTGCGTCTTTCGCATATTCTGGGACAAGGGCATGGGCATCCCTTTCGGGGTGGGCTGGCCGGGCTGAAGCCCGGCGCGGACTTTGGCGACTTCCATCTGGCGACTGAATTGTTTCGATAACCGCCGAAGCTGTGCCAAGGCGTCCGCATAGGCTTTCGGTCCCACGATCTTCTCTCCGGTCGAGAGCGTCGCCAACGCCGACACGCCCAAATCCACGCCGACTACCGCTTGGCTTTCGCGGCGGACACTGGGGGGATCGGGAAGTTCGACGGTGACGCTCAAAAACCAGCGATCAGCGGTCCGCGACACGGTGCCTGCTACCACTGTGCCGAGAAATCGCAACGGTTCGTGCATGCGCACCCAGCCTAATTTGGGCATATGCACTTTTTGCCCTTTGACCGTGAATGGGTCGTTGGTGAGCGTAAAGCTGTCGTGTCGGCCCTTTTTCTTAAACGTGGGATACTCGGCGATCCCCGCAAAGAAATTCTTGAACGCTTGACCCAAGTGCATAATCGCCATCTGGGGGGCGTTCTTGGTAACCTCCAGCATCCAGGGGAAGGCGGCGCGCTTGAGTGCATTGAGTTGACGCCGCAGAGCGGCTTCGGTCGGCTTGGGCAACGTAGGATCGGCTTTCCATGCGTCGAACTGTTGTTGCCACTGATCCAAGGCCCCATTGTACGCGAAACGGGCCGTCCCGGCGGCCTTGCGGAAATACGTCTCTTGAACGTTATTCGGGTCGAGCGCAATCTTATGGGCCAGAATCATGATGACGCCTCCTCCACGGCGTGTTTCACGCCGTCGAGCAATTTTTGGTTCTTGCGGGAGCGGCTGCCGTAGAGCCGAGCCGAAAACACGGTGATTATTTCGAGGACGTCTTGAGCCAGCTCTTCCTCAAAGGTCGTGTCCTCGCCTTGATTGAGAATCACCACCTCCACCTGCTTGGCTTCGCAGATCGCAAAGACGAGCTCCGCCCCAAAGCGCACGAGACGGTCCTTATGGGTCACAACCAGCCGACCGACCCGGTCGGCGAGGATGTCATTTAAGAGGCGCTTGAGACCCTTTTTGTGATAATTCATCCCGGATCCGAGATCCGCCACGACCTCAAAGGTCCACCCTTGACGGGCACAATAGATCTCCAGCACGTGCTTTTGCCGCTCCAGATCGTCTTTCTGGTCGTGGCTCGATACGCGGGCATAGGCGACGGTTTTGCGACGCGGGCTGCGTCGGTGAAACTGGTCAGGTCGCAACCGGGCCAAGTCGTAACGCCGATACCCACCCGCTGTGCGTTCATCGGGCAACAACGTTCCTTCGTGGTCCCATCGACGTAACGTCGATGGGGTCACACCTAAAAATTCCGCCGCTTCACGAATGCCGACAAGTTTTCTATGCATACCTAAATTATACAATAATGGGTAACCATAGGTAAACTTTTAGCAAACTGTTAAAACCCCCTTGGCTTTCACCACCTAATAACCTCGCTCCCGATCTACAACACCCTCTAAGGGTTCTCCTCCCAAGAAACGCTTTAGATTGCGTAAGAAGAACGCGGCTACCTCCTCATCAACACTGGGGCCGGAAATATGGGGCGTCACCACAACATTGGGTAACCCCCACAACGGATTATCCAGCGGCAATGGTTCGTCTTCAAAAACATCTAAGATGGCACCCCCAATATCTCCCCTGTAAAGCGCTTGAATGAGGGCGGATTGATGAATTACTCGCCCACGGCCCACATTAACAATTATGGCATGGGGCTTCATATACCCTAATATCGTGTCATCGACAACCCTTGCAGTCTGAGCACTCAACGGCAAGGCCAGTACCAAATAGTCCAAATCTTGTACAAACTCTATCCACTGCCGATCATTAAAGGCACGGTCAACAAGCCCTGCAACAGGTTGATGACGACTGAGTCCTACCACCCGCATGTCAAAAACGCGGGCTTTGCGAACAATTTCTTTCCCAATCGACCCGAGTCCCGCAACGCCTATGGTGCGTCCTTTTAAAGAATCCACAGAAAAACCCTGCCATTGCCGTGCGCGCTGCAAGCGGCGTGCTTCTGCTAAATTTCTTACGTGGTACAAAAGTTCAGCAAAAACATACTCCGCGATGGGTACCCCAAACTGATCCACAATACGGGTCATGACCACGTCTGGCCCAACATGAGGATTCGCGACAATATCCTCGACGCCCGCTCCCATACTTTGAATCCAGCGCAAATGGCGTGCAGCAGCATAAATCGGTGACGGCAATCGCCACGCAAAGACAATTTCGGCTTCCGTTATCCATTTTTGCGCTTCATCCGCGTGAGAAGCCGTCACCACACGACCCGGACAATCGTGCCCTCTTAGATATCCCGCAATGGTTTCAGGATTCTGATTATATACCAATATCAACGGACCACTCATATCGGTTCTCTACCCCTATCAAGACCGTAAAGGCACATTGCTTGTTTCAGGAACCAATTGCCAATGGATGCCATATATTATCCAGCGAATGGGAGAGCTCCCATTCCTTAGCAAAGAGATGAACAGTGAAAGGAAGGTCGTTCTCATGGCCAGTGTTAGCCCCGGTCCTTGCCCAGATACCGGATGCCCTCCAACAACGGAAATTGATTGCATTGTCGTAGATAAGGTGTATGACTCCTGTTCACAGACCATCACGACTACACAAACATTTCTGCCATCTGCCGTTTGCCCCATTTCTTCCTGCGCGATAGATCTGTCGACCTCATCGTGCACAGTGGGTGCCGTCACACCAACCAGCGCTACTGATTACAACAATATCACATTCATCATTTCCGTTGACTATTCTGTCACCTGCACCTCTGGAGTAACCCTGCCGGAAACCGCCGTCATTACGCAAAACGTGACGTTGTATAACCCCAGTGGCACAACGCCATCGTGCACGATACTCTCAGGAGCCTGCACGTGTGTCAACCTGCCAAACGGTGACATCAGCTGCACATTAACCTTGTGCATGCTCTTTCAGACCACCGCTACGGTTCAATTATTGATTCCGACTTACGGCTTCTGTGTCCCGCCCGTGTGTCCGCAAGTCGGTCCCGTACTAGCTTGCCCGCCCAGTCCCTTATTTCCGCCCCAGGCAAGTTAATACATGCGGACGCTTAATTTACCTAAATAATGGAACGACAGGGAAATTTGCTATGACAGAACGATATCTGGCAAATTTCCCTTTTTGTTCCACATTGTGCAAGCGCAAACACCCATTTGCCATTTGCCCAAGGTCCCCTCATTCCCCTACTGTACAAGAGATTTGATGTGCCCTAACTATGGAGACGGAGGTTAACATTCATGAACTATTTTGCCGCTTTACTTCTCGCCGCTGGGCTTTCAACCCCTTTAACTATTCCTTCAGCGATGACAACAGTACAAATCGCCAAACCCGCTACGCCCCCAGTCACAACAACAAGCATTCAAGCTGGCATTGCTACGCCTTTTCCGGTCGCTAGCGTCCAAAGCGCATACAAAACCATGGGACAAGCGCAATATGCCATAACCAGCACCCTTCCCATCAAAACGACCGAAGTCGCCCCAGCATCCGCGCCTGCCGTCGGCTTATCATCGCAAGCCCAACAAATGATTGACCTGATTAATCACGCTCGGCAACAAGCCGGCCTTTTACCTTACACTGTCAACACTACCTTGATGGCATTAGCACAAGAACGGGCGCAAGCACTTAGCAACGGTCCCTTTACGAGCGACATGGTCCCTTACGGCTGGCCTATCCAAATGGAAGAAGCCGCTGGCCTTCAAGCGCAAGGCATGGGCGCAGAAAATATTGCCGAGGCCAGCACGGTAACCCAAGCCTTTTCGCTATTAATGGCATCCGCACCCCACCGAGCCAATATCTTAAATCCGTATGAAACCCAGATCGGGGTCGGCGTTGTTCCGTGGGGGTCTGGCGTGGCCATTTCTGAACTTTTCATGGGGCCAAACCTTAGCACTGAATATTGACAGGTGGACCTCAAATTTTTCCTTTATCTGTCTATCTGTCCTTTGGACCCGTTCTTGACGTTTGCAGCCGATGGAATTTTGTTACGAATTAAGGGCAGGAAGCCAACTGCCTGCAAAAATTATCCGGAAATTTATGGTTTTGCTGTATCAATTTGGTCACCGTTAGCCATAACAGCGAATAGAGTAATCCCGGGTGAAAAAAATGAAATCTTGGGGTATCTCAGTTGATCCCGTATCACCAGACCTTACCAATAGTGCAGAAAACCTGCGTCAATCCCTCACGTCGTGGCACATCTTACAACCCTCCAACAGCGCCGCCCTAAATCTCCAGCTTGTTATGGGCCCCTTTGCCATTTTATCCAGTGCTGTTGCTACCCGGTATACTCGCCAAGCGGCGCGGATATTAGGGATTTTGACTCATTGGCCAAGACAACTTAGCCCGAGGTGGAATAGCCACACCCTATACTTGCAGCTCGACCCTACGACCGTATCAACCGATACGCTATCTCGTGTGGCTTGGGGACTTTTCTTATGGGCAGCGGCAAACGACCCACAAAACCCGACCCTAACGCCCTTGTACCTGAAGCGCTCGGTCGAGCCAGTTGCATCCACGCCCGCCGCGCTCCCCATCCCTCACGCTCCCATTGCCGCGTCGGCAATGGCGAGCCAACCTCTAAAAAGGCCCCATGTCACGGGATATCCTTCTGCCCCGCCGCCACGGGCCGCCGCAACATCTCCTCGCCGCGGGTGACATTAAAGAACCTCTTGGTGGATCCAAGAGCATAGAAGGGGCGGCCCTACGCCACTCGGCAAGCGGGCCGCTAACAGATCACGTTATTAGGAGTCTACGGGTCATCGCCAACGCAGATCCCTCCATACCCGGATTTCAAACGATTCGATCCATCACCAGACTTGTGCGCTATTGATCTCCGTTATGAAGCACTAATCCTGGCGCAGGTGTAATGGAAAATCGCTCCATTTCCAAATAGGCTTTGTCATGTTGACCCACAGGATCTTCGGCAAAGTAGCGTTGCAGACCGCCTTGCATCAATGCATCGTCGATCCCCGCCATAATCATCCCTTGATCAAGAACCAAGTAACGGGGCGCCACTGTGCCGGTGACAGGATTGACGGCATCATAGAACCCGTACCTCCCGTAGACGTTGTAAAGGCTTTGCAGCTTTTGAATGTTTTGGAACGCTTCTTGAGGCACGAATGGCAGCGCTAAAAAGGACGCGTATGGAGTCACCGCCGTATTCGCATAGGCATTGCCCGTTCCCCCTGACCCCATTGGATAAGCACCGTAGGCTGCGTAGTTGCCAGTCGTACCGGGAACGCTGGCCGGCGACAGACCCCATACCGGGTATTTCAACGCTTGGGTCGCATAGTCGATAGAAGCCTGCGCATAATTGATGTCATTGAGACCAAAGCTCTTTTGCCCCCACGTAGACTCGGGAACGACAAGCGGAGCCATTAACGCTTCAAATTCACTCCCACCCCAGCTTGGTACATAGGTAATCCCGTCATAGGTGTAGTGCCCTTCTACGACCGAAAAAGATTTTCCAGAATACGGGTCGGTATAAGTCACTGTCGGCCCGTTTGGTACCTGGGTCTGCCAAGTAAAGTCAGCCGGAAGGGTACGCCACGTGCGCCACCACACGTCTCCGGGCAAAGTTCCCGTCCCCATGCCGACATACGCAGCAATTCGAGGATCTGTGTTAAGGTTGCCATATTCGAATGATGCCGGTCCCTCCCCGGCATAATAGCCGCCGTACATTTGTCCGGCCGTTATATTGGTGGCTTGATCGCCATTATCATAGAAAACCCCGAAATTCATGGCCTTCAACAATTTCGAAGCTTGCGGTGCTAAACCGGGAAAAGCGTTGCGGACAACAATTAAAGACGATGCGTACCAACCATTATCTACGGTAGAGATAAATTGCCCTGTCGTTGACGTAATGGGGCCTTGCCCCGGCCCATTAATAGCCGCGCCAGTATTGGTGTCATACCAACTCAACAGAAAACCGTTCCATTTTTGCAGTTTTTGAATCGCTTGCAGTTCTCGACTAGCCAACGCGTATCCTTGGTGCGCGGGAATAATATGCATCTGTGCAGCTGCTGTAATGCTCCACAAATACATCGCAATGTCGGTGGGCGACGTATACGCACCCTGAGCTGGCGCTCCTTGAAAACCCACATTATCCATGGGCAAATCGGTTTGGAGGTTCACATCAATCGAGAAAAACTTCCATGTTCTCTTTGCTATCCCCTTAAGGGAGTGTCGCTGCTGAGCCGTCAATGGTTGTCCAGCGTAGAGCATCTTTAAAGGTGGGGCCGGGGCCAAGGATTCCGACATCGGCGCTGTAACTGCAAGATTCGTTGATGGCGGGCTAGCGGCCGCAGAAATCGGAGACCAGACCAACAAACTGGATAGACCGAGGACCGCGGCTCCTGCTCCGGCGAGGGTGATCGTGGTACCTTTGCGAGGCCTATGAGGCATGACAGTTCCCCCTTATGTAGTGTTCCGGATTGATGATACTTTTTCCCATCGAATCATTTCGATTCGCTAGTTATTATTCGAATACTGTTTTATTACTGTCAAGTACCAAACGTTGAAAATTTTCTCACGAACATCTTGTCGATTTGCCTAGGGTTTTTGGCGGGAATTTTTGAGTTTTCGCGTAGATCCTTAGAAAACGCGCTGATAATCACGGGTTTCAACCCCAAAAACTCCTATTATCTGAATTGATGTGATCCTTCTTTTAATTCCTAACCTATTGACATCATAATCGCTTTGCACCAAGATACTGATTGAATCGTTTCGAAGGAGGTGTCTTGTGGCTACTATCCGTGATGTTGCGCGGGCCGCAAATGTCTCCGTGTCGACGGTATCGTTATTCTTAAGCCAACCTCATCGTGTTTCGGAGGCCACTCGTGAGCGCGTGTCCATAGCGGTCGAAAAATTGCATTACCGGCCTAATGGTAGCGCGCGTGACTTGCGGACTCGGAAGACGAACACGATTGGAGTGTTTCTACACAATTTAAGTGGCCCTTTTTATTCTGAGCTTATTGCAGGAGTGGAAGAGGTTACGGATACCTTAGGACTCACAACTATTGTATCCGGTCTCTCCAAAAACCACCTGCAAGGATCTTTAAGACTGTTACGAGAGGGTCGCGTAGACGGGGCTATCGTGTTAGACCCGGCCATCGAATCCAAAGACCTGCGCAAATATGCGAGCGCGAGTCTGCCTGTGGTTGTGCTGGATAGATCCCTATCGGCCAATCTCCAATCAGATTTTGTGACAGCGGTGGCTGCGGACCATCAGGAAGGTGGATATCTTGCTGGCCGACATCTTTTGGAGATGGGATACTCTCGTTTCACGTTTATTGCAGGGCCTATTGACTCGGAGGATAGCCGGCTGCGCCACCGAGGGTTCTTCAGAGCCTTACAAGAAGCCGGGGTGGACACAATGACGGTGCCTGTTGTGCACGGAGACTTTAAGGAACAAGGGGGAGCGCAAGCCATGGCCGCTTTGTTGAATAATGGCCTGATCCCTGACGCGGTCTTTGCCGCCAATGACGAAATGGCGTTAGGCGTTATGCAAACCCTAGCCCAAAAAAATCTCCGCGTTCCCCAGGACATAGCCGTAATGGGTTTTGATGATATCCGCTTGGCGCGTTACGTCACGCCCGGGCTGTCAACCATTCATCAGCCCATGTATGAATTAGGTCGAGCGGCTATGATGCAATTAGATCGGGCGTTAAATGGCGAAACACGTATCCCGCCAATCATTTTGCCGACTACACTGGTCGTTCGAGGGTCCACCGTACCTCAGGAAAAGAAAGCAGGCGAAAATTATTATGCCGCGCCTTGACATCAATGATCAGGCATTCGAATTAGATAATCACCCCCTTTTTTTCTATGGCGGCGAAGTTCATTATTTTCGGATGGATCCGTCCCAATGGCGAGATCGTCTCGCCACGGTGAAGGGTTTAGGAATCAATGTGGTCAGCACCTACATCCCGTGGCTGTGGCATGAACCTGAACCAGGGCTTTTTGACTTCACCGGTCATACCGACCCGCGGCGCAACGTGGTAGACTTTATTGCACTAGCGGGTCAATTAGGCCTGATGGTGTTCGTCCGTCCGGGTCCCTATGTTATGTCAGAATTGCGGCAAGAAGGGTTGCCGGACTGGCTGTTAGACCTCCATCCCGAAATCATTGCACAAGACAGCCAAGGACGTCCACATCCTACCCGCATGGTCACATATCTGCATCCTACTTTTTTAAGCTTTGTCGATCGTTGGTATGCGGCTGTGAGTGAAGTGCTTGCTCCCTATTTCTCCCACAATGGCGGCCCGATTATTCTGAGCCAACTCGACAACGAAGTAGGCATGCTGCATTGGGTGACGATGATGCCCGATCAACGTCCCGATATTCAAAAGCAGTACCAAGAGTTTCTGGCAAACACGGCCGGTAGCGCTCCGTATGGCCACAGTGACTACCTACAGCGAGGGGTCTTTTGGCGAGAGTATCGTGCCCAGTATTTGGCCCATCTGAGTGGACAAAGCCAGCGTCACGGTTGGCCCTCGCCCTATATCATCAACGTGCATGGATTTCGTGACTATTCTATTTATAGTCGCGGCAACGACTATCCGATCGGCCTGTCTCAGCTGTTTGAGGCACGTCATGTCCCCGGTGCCTTTTTAGGCGGAGATTTTTACCCCGGTCGGGTGGGGTACGATAACTTTCATGATTTGGCTCTGGCCGTCACTTATACCGCAGCAACCAATGCACCCGATGCTCCGCTATTCTCTCCAGAATTCCAGTCGGGACGATTTCAAGACCGTCCCCACATCGACCCCTCCGACCTCGATTTGGCCGCGCGTGTCAGCGTGTCGTACGGATTAAATGGGTTGAACTGGTATATGCTTGCGGGCGGCGATAATCCTGGAGATATCGGCTTGTTTGGCCCACGTCATGAATGGCAAGCGCCGATAGCCAGTGATGGCACCTTGCGTCCTTCATCTCAGGTAGTGGCTCATTTAGGTGCATTGTTTGGCACCTATGGCTCAACCCTAGCCCAAACGAAGCCAGTGACAGACATCCATATTGGGTTCTATTCTGCCTATTACTTGACAGAAAATCCCGGAAATTCCGAGCAAGCTGCTATCTTGCAAGAAATCGTATCCGAACGAGACAATTGGCATTTTGACGGCATTTACCGCATTCTCATCGCAGCGAACTTGACCGCAGAGGCTGTAGCGGTGGACAAAAAAGAGAGCGTCCTCGATCCCGAGCGCATTCCTGTACTATGGATGGCCACATGTCGGTACATGGATGCACGGACACAAGAGCGCCTTTCCGCCTACGTTCAAGACGGCGGTACGTTAATCATAGGTCCGCGCGTTCCTGAATGGGACTTGGCCGGGCGACCGTGCCGGATTCTCGCCGACACCTTGAGTCTTCCCAAAACCACCGCGTGGGCGCAACGCGGACTGGCAACGATTCTTGATGTTTCTTCGGTGTTCTGTGCCAATTACGGAACGCTGGCGGAAAGTGCCACAACGGAAGTATTAGGCCGCATTACCCGCGGAGAATCCCAAGGCGCCATCATTACCCGCCAATCGGTGGACGCAGGCCAAGTGGTTGTTATGGGGTGCGCACTGCCGGATTTATATCAGTACTATCATGACGTAGTCCGTCAATTGGCCCAAGCAATCGGATGCCGTCTTGGTCTCACGCTCTCCAATGCGTCGTTACACGCTACGCGACGCGAAGGGCCATCAGGAGGATTTCTATTCCTTCACAATCTAGTCGAAACCGAACAGTCTACCACGGTTTCCCTTGCTGGCAACGCCTGGCATGATGCATTGGAATGGGACGTCACCGTTCCGCCAAGGTCTGGTCTCATGTTGCCTTATAACCGAGTGGCGCTAGGCCATACGTCCATCCATGTCATGCAGACTGACGCAGAAATTACCCTAGACGCCCAGAGTCTTGTCATTCACCGCGGGGTTCACGCGGGCCATTCCAAGCTGTACACCCAGCTTGCGAGTCAGATCGCACTAGCCTCCGGGCAAGCCACGATTGAATACGCAAATCGCCACGTCACGATCCAGTGGCAGGAAGATGGCCATGCCCAGCCTATTATTTTGCAATTCGGCCGAAACGATTCGACGGTCCAAGATTCCTCCGTCGTCGCCGACATCTTGGCAGAGGGCAGTCGATAACCAGGTCACCATTTCGAGAGAATATTAAGGAGGCATTCCTAACCATGAAACGTGTAAAAATGGGCGCACTTGCCGCGCTTCTTTCGGGCACCAGTCTATTAGCTCTTGCCGGCTGTGGCACAACCACACCCACTACGACCGCAGCTCCCGTTAAGCAACATACCCTCGTGGTTATTCCCGGTCTGAATGGCGCCTTTGCAGATAACTTCAACCCTTATTCGTCTAGTGCATTAAGTGGTACGCTTGGCTTAATCTATCAACCACTGTTTTACTTCAACTTAGTAGGCCCCCAAGTCTATCCGTTAATAGGAAAGTCCTACCAGTGGAGCAATGGCAACAAGACGTTAACGGTGACTTTGCGTCCTGACGTCAAATGGTCGAACGGGACACCCGTGACCGTTAACGATGTCGTTTACAGTTTTGATATCTTGAAGAAATTCCCCAGCTTGGACACTAGCGGTATTTGGACGCACTTAAACTCCGTAACCGCTCAAGGCACCAACCAAGTGGTGTTTCAATTCAACTCAGCCGACGTGCCCTTTGGCCAGTTCGTCTTGGACGATGTTTATATTGTTCCAGAAAAAATTTGGAGCACGTACGCCAATCCCGCCACGGTTACGAATCCGAACCCCGTTGGCACGGGTCCCTACCTTGTGGACAGCTTCACCGCTCAAGCGTACACTTATAAAGCAAACCCCTTATACTGGGGAGGCGAACCCAAGGTCAAAAAGCTTCAATACCTTGACTATTCCGGGAATGAAAGTGCGACGTTGGCGCTTGCCTCCGGTAAAATTGACTGGACTGACCTCTTCTTCCCGCACATTAATCGTGTCTATGTCAGTAAAGATCCCCAGTACAACCACTATTGGTTTTCTGTAGGCGGCACGAACATGCTGTATCCAAACCTCAAGAACCCCATACTATCCAATTTGGCCGTACGCGAAGCCATTAGTGACGCCATCAACCGGACTCAACTCTGGAAAGTCGGTGAATACGGCTATGAAAAGCCCGCAACCCCGACGGCCTTGATTTTGCCGCCCGAGAAATCTTGGCAAGATCCCAACTTGCCCGCTAAGGACACCCAATTTACCTATAGCCCGAGTAAGGCGATTAAATTATTGGAATCCGCCGGGTTTAAACGCAATGCACAAGGGATCTTTACCACACCAAGCGGCACCCCGCTATCCTTCACCATTGACGTACCAACCGGGTGGACAGACTGGGATACGGACTGCTCGTTGATGGCACAGGACTTGAAACAAATTGGAATTAATGCAACGGTGCAAGAGCTTAGCTTCGGTGCTTACTACTCTAACATCACGACGGGCAACTACCAGCTGGCGATGTCATGGAGTGGCGCAGGGTCTACTCCCTACTACTTGTACCAGAGCTTATTGGAACCCAAGAATCCCGGCAACTTCGAACAATGGTCCAACCCGGTGACTACCGCAGCGTTGAACCAATACCGCACATCCAGTAATTTAGCTGTACAGCGTCAAGCTATTTACACCTTGGAAAAAGCTGTGGCTCAGAATCTCCCAGCTATTCCCTTGATTTACGGTGCCACCTGGTTTGAGTACAGCACCAAGTACTTCACCGGATGGCCTACGGCACAAAATCCATACGCACAGCCTGCTCCCTACAACTACCCTGCGGAGGGCATTGTTCTGACGCATTTGACGCCACGATCTTAGTTACGGGAGGCTTTTGCTATGCGTTTTATCTTAAGGCGTCTCGGGTTTTTATTGCTCTCGTTATGGGCCGCGGCAACCATCAATTTTGTGTTGCCCCGGCTCATGCCGGGCAATCCTGCCATTCTTATGATTGGCCGCTTTAAAGGGCAGATTAGTCCCCAAGCTCTGCATGCTCTCGAGCTGCAGTTTGGTGTTACACATACCCCCTTATGGAGTCAGTATCTCACCTATCTCAACAATTTAGTGCATGGCCAGTGGGGATTGTCGTTGACCTATTATCCTGTGCCGGTTTCCAAGATTATTGCAGAGAGCCTTCCATGGACCGTGGGCCTTGTCGGGGTGGCTACGGTTCTCAGTGTTTTCATTGGCGTCATGATGGGTATTTGGACAGCATGGCATCGCGGAGGAAAATGGGATGCCATCCTTCCTACCGTATCCACCTTTACCGCCGCGCTGCCCTATTTTTGGCTGGCGTTGATTCTCCTATATCTACTAGGCTACCTCTGGCATTGGTTTCCGATGGCGCATGCCTACTCCTCGAGTTTGACGCCATCATGGTCATTCGCATTTATCAGCAATATGCTGTATCACGCCATATTGCCTGCCTTGACCATCATCATCAGCTCAATTGGGGGGTGGTTACTTGGTATGCGCAACAATATGGTACAGACCTTAGGCGAAGATTATGTTCTCTTCGGGGAAGCCAGAGGTTTAAAGTCGAACCGCCTCATGTTCCAATATGCGGCGCGCAATGCGATATTGCCTAGCATGACAGGGTTCGCCATGGCCATCGGGTTTGTAGTGGGAGGCGCTTTGCTCACCGAAGTGGTGTTCTCGTATCCCGGGCTTGGATATCAACTGTTAGCCGCGGTCCAAAACGAAGACTACCCTCTCATGCAAGGTCTATTCCTTATCATCGCCTTTTCGGTGCTGGTAGCCAACTTTTTGGTCGAGCTATTATATGGCAAGTTAGATCCCAGAACTCGGGGAGGTGCATCGCATTGAGCCAGGCAGCGCATAACGATCCCCAACCACCCGTCATCATGACGCCGCCCCACCGCAGTAGTCGTTGGAAGGAATGGAGTGGCATTATCAAGCGGGATAAGAGACCTCTCGTCGGGATCATCATTCTGTTGATATTTATTCTTGGGGCGATTTTTGCACCTTGGCTCACGCCATATAGTCCATCGTCGACAGAGTTTACCCCATTAGCGGCGCCAAGCTGGCATCACTGGCTCGGAACGACGTCGAGTGGTCAAGACGTCTGGGCGCAGTTCCTTTACGGTGGTCGTATCTCGTTGTCGGTAGGATTTTTTGCAGGGTTTATTGCCACCGCACTCGCTGTCATCCTTGGCATGTTGCCCGCATATCTCGGTGGATGGATTGACACTGTTATGGCGACATTCACCAATATCATGCTGGTCATTCCGGGGTTACCGTTGCTCATCGTCATCACGGCCTACGTGCACCAAACCGGGCCCGTCACCATTGCTCTCGTCATTGGATTAACCGGGTGGGCTTGGGGTGCACGTATTTTGCGAGCCCAAACCCTATCACTGGCGCGGCGTGATTTTGTCATCGCTGCACGGTTAGCGGGCGAAACCCAATGGCGCGTGCTCATTGGGGAGATCTTGCCGAATATGCTCTCCCTGGTGGTAGCCAACCTCGTGTTTGCCACAATCGCTGCTATTTTGGCCGAAGCCAGTTTAGAGTTTTTAGGTCTCGGCAACCCTACCGTCATTACATGGGGCACGATGCTCTATTGGGCCGATGCAGGGCAAGCCTTGCTAAATGGCGCATGGTGGTGGATTGTGCCTCCCGGGTTAGCGATTGCTCTCGTTGGTCTCAGCCTTTCGTTAATTAACTTCGGCGTTGACCAAGTCTCAAATCCCCGTTTGCGCCTCAACAAAGTCAAAGTCCCTAAATCGCGCAAAGGAGCATCGTCATGACTGAGGCCCTCGTGGTGGATTCGCTCCACGTCTCTTATATCACCCAAAGCGGGCTGGTACCAGCCCTGCGGAATGTCTCGCTTAGCATTGCCAGCAACGAAATTCTTGGACTCGTAGGAGAGTCTGGCAGTGGGAAATCAACCATGGCGCAGGCGGTTATGCGGCTGCTCAAACCCGATGTCGCGACCGTCGACGGCCGCATCCTGGTTGACGGACAAGATCTCTATCAGCTGACGCCCGAAGAATTGCGACTGACGCGGTGGCGCAAAATTGCTATGGTGTTTCAGAGTTCTATGAACGCCCTTAACCCTGTCTTGTCGATTCAGGAACATTTTGCGGATACGATGGAAGCCCACATCCCCGGTATCACGCGTGACGAAATTCTTAAACGCACCGCCGATCTCCTAGAACAGGTGCGGCTAGATCCCGCTGTCGCCCGCAGTTATGCGCATGAACTCTCTGGGGGCATGCGCCAGCGTGTGGTGATTGCTTTATCGCTCGCTCTCGATCCCAGTGTCCTGATAATGGACGAGCCGACCACAGCACTGGATGTTGTCGTGCAGCGTTCGATTTTGGACGAAATCGCCGCGCTCCAAAAACAGCGCCAGCTTGCGGTGTTGTTTATCAGCCACGATTTCAACT
This sequence comes from Sulfobacillus thermotolerans, assembly GCA_002951815.1. GTDB lineage: Bacteria > Bacillota > Sulfobacillia > Sulfobacillales > Sulfobacillaceae > Sulfobacillus > Sulfobacillus thermotolerans. The sequence continues at coordinate 1,029,257 of CP019454.1, read as the reverse complement.
TAGTTTCGGGTTTAGCCAACCGAATTGCGGTAATGTACGCCGGAGAAATCATGGAAATTACCGACCGCGGCATGGCTTTGGAAGACGCCCGCGAACATCATCCCTATACCCAAGGGCTCATGCGAGCCGCTCCCCGTTTGGTGGGCACCAAGGTGAGCATTGAAGGGATTCCTGGCGAACCGCCGGACATGACACAGCTGGGCCCCGGCTGCCCATTTTTTGACCGTTGTCCTGAACGCCTGCCCATGTGCCGAACAACCCCCTTGCCCTCTAAAAGCGGACGCGTTTATATTCGTTGTCATGCGATGCCAGATCCCGTTGTTGAGAAGGTGAAAAGGCCATGAGTGCTAAGATTCTCGTATCCACCGATCATGTTACCGTGCGGTTCCCGCGCCCAGGCGCCCCTGATCTTGTGGCATCCCGGGCGGTGAGCTTGCATATTGCCACACAAGAAACGCTGGGTCTTGTGGGCGAATCAGGGAGCGGCAAAACAACCATGGGACGTACATTAGTTCGGCTGTTGACGCCAAGCGCGGGCACCGTATGGTTTGAGGGAAAGGATGTTACGCATATTCACGGGTCCGCTCTGATGCGCTACCACCGCAACGCCCAGATGATTTTTCAAGACCCGTTTGCCTCTCTCAATCCTTTTCATACGGTTGGCCATCATTTAGCTCGCCCACTCGCCCGCCTGCGTCATCTCAAGGGCCATGAACGGCAAGAGGCGCTGGATGAACTCTTAACCTTGGTGGGATTAACCCCCAGTGCGGTCTTTCGGGAAAAGTATCCCCATGAACTCTCCGGTGGTCAAAGGCAGCGCGTGGCCATCGCCCGCGCGTTAGCAGGCGGTCCTTCCTTTATCGTCGCCGATGAACCGGTGTCCATGTTGGACGTGTCATTACGCGCCGAAATCTTGACCTTGCTAGAGTCTTTACAAGAACGCCGAGGTCTCAGCTATCTCTATATCACGCACGACTTGGCATCGGCCCGTTACTTGTCCCATCGCATCGCTGTCATGTATGGAGGTTCACTCGTTGAAATCGCGACCGCTGAAGAACTGGTGCAAGCTCCTGCCCATCCCTATACACGACTCCTTTTAGCCGCGACGCCCGGATCGCCACATAAGGGACCGTTGCCTGAAACCATGCAAGGGGCTCCAGATTTGTCTGCCGATCGTATCGGCTGTCCGTTCGCTCCGCGGTGTCCGTCCGTTATGGACCAATGCTCACAGGTCATGCCGGAACTGAAGGCCGTGTCACCAAGCCATCAAGCCGCTTGTTTCCTCAACACATAGGCGAATCAAAAGACCTCCAGCCCAAGCCGGCTGCAATAAGCCAGCTTGGGCTGTTCTTATTTTTAAATTAAACATGCTTATTATGATTATTATAAGGAAGCAATCAATGCATTCCTTATTAAGGCATAGGGTTATTCATACTTACCAAGCAAGACACAATTTTCACCCGCAGAAATCTGTACAATAGGCGCATAAACCCTTATACTGCTTGGCAAGCCAGACTGTCATTGAGAGCCAGGCGTTAATCGACTAGTGATGGAAGGATAGGGGCCTTTGGTCCACACGTCCGTGAAAGGAGTCATATGCGAAGCGATACAATTAAAAAAGGCCTTGATAGAGCCCCTCACCGTAGTTTGTTACGCGCCGCCGGCGTCAAAGAGAACGAATGGGATCGCCCATTTATTGCTATTGCCAATTCATTTGTCGAAATTATTCCTGGCCACACTCATTTATCCGCGGTTGGCCGAACAGTAGCCCAAGCTGTGCGTGATGCAGGTGGGGTCCCGTTTGAATTCAACACCATTGGCGTTGATGACGGCATTGCCATGGGCCACATTGGCATGCGCTATTCTCTTCCCAGTCGCGAGATTATTGCAGACAGCATCGAAACCATGGTGCGCGCTCACGCATTTGATGGTCTCATCTGCATTCCCAACTGCGACAAAATAGTTCCGGGAATGTTGATGGGAGCGCTACGGGTCAATATCCCCACCGTATTTGTCTCAGGGGGCCCCATGGCCGCTGGACGCTGGAAGGGTAAATCGGTCGACCTTATTTCCGTCTTTGAAGGAGTAGGCGCTGTTGCGTCCGGGAAGATGGCCTCGAACGACCTGTTGGAATTAGAGACCGTGGCCTGTCCGAGCTGCGGTTCTTGCTCGGGAATGTTTACCGCCAACTCTATGAACTGCTTGTCAGAAGCGCTAGGCGTTGCGTTGCCCGGAAACGGCTCCATACTCGCCACCGACCCACGGCGTCAAGAACTGTTTCAAGCAGTCGGTGAAGCCATCATTCGGCTGGTCAAGGACAATGTCGTCATTCGTGATATTGTCACGCCTGAAGCCATTGCCGACGCGTTTGCCTTAGACATGGCTATGGGCGGATCTACCAATACCGTTTTGCACACGTTAGCCCTCATCCATGAGGCCGGGCTGACGTTCCCCTTAGAACGCATCAACGAAATATCGACCCGCGTTCCTCATCTCTGCAAAGTTTCCCCGGCCTCATCGTGGCACATGGAAGACGTCGACCGGGCTGGAGGCATTCCCGCAATCTTGGGCGAACTGTCCCACATTGATGGCTTGCTCCATCCCAATCGGCCGACCGTAGCAGGTACGTCCTTTGGCGCGTATTACGAAGGCCATGAATCGCTAGACGAAGAGGTGATTCGGCCGTTGGCGAATGCCTACCGTACCGATGGAGGTCTTGCCATTTTAAGTGGATCCTTGGCCCCGAAGGGCGCCGTGATTAAAACTGCCGCTATTGAGACGGGCCAAGACGTTCACGAAGGACCCGCCAAGGTTTTCAACTCCGAAGATGAAGCCTTAGCAGGCATTCGGGCCGGGATCGAGCCGGGGTCCGTGGTCGTAATTCGCTACGAAGGGCCTAAAGGGGGACCAGGCATGCCCGAGATGCTATCGCCCACCTCGCTCATAATGGGCATGGGCCGTGGCCAAGACGTGGCACTAATTACCGACGGACGCTTCTCCGGGGGTACCCGCGGCTTCTGTGTCGGCCATGTCTCGCCTGAGGCGGCGGCAGGCGGTCCTATCGCCTTAGTGCAAGATAATGATATCATCCGCATCGACATCCCGAATCGGAGTATTGACTTGTTGGTTGATGAGGACGAGCTAGAGCGTCGACGCGCCGCACTTAAACCCTTTGAGCCCAAAATTAAAACGGGATGGCTACGGCGTTATAGCTGGTTTGTCACCTCGGCTGACACGGGAGCTGTTTTGTCGGACGACCCCACCATAGAGTAATATCAGGACGGCCACACGTGGGCCGTCCCTCTTTATTCATAACAAAACCATGCGAACCATCCTCAGATTACCCTGAAGTTATGCATACCCATTATTGTGGTCCATACCACGCCAACACGTAAGGCTAACGCCTTGAGGATCATAGGATTACTCGACACAAGCACGCTGCCCACTGACCTTACGTTTCTTAGAGTATGAAGCGCCCTTTCGCATTGGAGACCCTCACAATCCGCACACACGGTAAGACAAGCATGATTAATACCGTGTCAGAGCATAAAATACTGAGGCCCCGATGGCTAAGCATGCGAATAGCACATTAATAATGTGAAACATTCTGGTCCCTCCCGACCTGGCCTATTGCCATTTAACCATTTGTTTCCATCATATCACAAAAACTCACTATATTTGTTGATTTAGTGATTTAGATCACGAACATACGCCTTGTATTTGTGCCGTTTTATTCCATATAATACGGTTATTGCATTTAATATTATATTCTTTGCAATTTTATGCAACATATGCTGGAACCATTCCGCCATATATTAAATAGGGAGGCCGGTACATTGAATAGGCTGATAAAGGTCGCAACGAGCGGCTTAATCGTTATCGGACTGGCAGGATGCGGCACACCAAGTTCTAATGCCGCGCCTCGCATCGTTCCGCATTTTGGAGGAACGGCTGTTTACGCACTGCCCGTGCAAACATCACCCAACTGGTTTTTTCCCCTCGTTTCACTAAACGCGGATACCGTCGTCAATTTTGAAACAGATTTGATGATGTATAAGCCCCTGGTATACTTTAATCAACAAGGCCACTTTGAGCCCCAGCATAGCCTTGCATCGTCCGTGACATGGAACGCCAGTGACACTGTCTATACGATTCACCTAAATCCCAAATGGCACTGGTCAAATGGGCACAGGGTCACCGCCCAAGATGTCGTCTTTACATGGGATATTATGCAAGCGGGCTCAATGCCCAACAATCCTTATTCGTGGGCTTTTTCGGGAGAAGGATCTGGCGGCATTCCTGCTACATGGAAAAGCGTTGTCGCACCCAATTCCCATACCGTCGTAATCACGACAACCGTTCCACGCAATCCCGAATGGTTTATCCGCAATGGATTGATGGAAATAATTCCCGTGCCCCGTTCAATATGGGACCGCTACCCAAAGAATATGGCCAAAGAAATGTCCTTTATAAATTCAGTAGCCAACTTGCCCACGAATTCCGTCTATCAAGTGGTTGACGGCCCTTATCGTTTGGCTAGCTACCAGCCTGGTAATTATTGGACCTTCGTACCCAATCCACACTATGACGGCCATAAATCCTATCTAAGTCGTGTCGTTTTTAAATATGAAACATCATCGGCTGCCGAATTCGCGGCATTGAGAACTGGTGCCATTAATGTCGGTTATTTAGGCGTAGGATTACTCGGTGCACGTTCTGAGATTCCCCATGACAAAATTACCGCGCTATATCGACCGGGCTTCGATTATGTGGCTTTAAACTTAAACCCTGCTGCTCCCCACGAAATTGGGAAAGCTTTTTCGGAACTTCCGGTTCGCCAAGCCCTACAGATGGGGGTCGACCAAACCGGTATGATTGCGCACATTTTTCACGGATACGGCGTGATCGACGATACCTCCTTGGCCCCCCTTCCTAAAACCTTCCTATTTAATCCCGCCCTCACTCGTCCTCTGTATCCCTTTAATCCTGCCCGCGGCAAGCAGCTCTTGCTGAAAAACGGATGGCGTGAGGTACACGGCGTGATGACGAAGCAGGGAATGGCGCTCAATTTTACCTTGGATTATGCCGCCGGGACGCAAAGCGCTGCAGACATGGTGCAACTGATGAAAAGCAATTGGGCCCAAGAAGGCATCGAGGTCCACTTAGTGCCCCAAACTTTTGATACCGTGGTCAGCTATGGGCCCTCGAACGCCAGCAAATGGGCTATGGTGGATTGGTCTGACGGAGCCGCATGGACCTATGGCAATGACCCGTATCCGACAGGAGGAAGCTTATTTGCAACAGATGCGGGCGAAAATGGTGGAGATTACAGTAACCACGAAATGAACCTATTAATACAAGCCACCTATGAACCAGGGACTCCAATGCAGACACTACACCGCCTCTACCGGTATGAAATGTATGTCGCGCAGCAATTACCAGGGGTGATATTTCTGCCCATGGAGCCTAAATTTATCGTTCATGCGGACACGATTCATGGTGTGAGCACGGAATTGGGGACATTCGGAAACATCCATCCGAATTATTGGTGGGTCTCCCCCTAAGGCCTAAAAGTCGTACCAGTCAGGCACTGTCCATGAGGGCAGTGCCTGACGCCAAGATACGTTGCCAACGACTTCTTCCCCCGAAGAATCCTACCATCCTTTCCGCTTCGTCCGCCTAGCCGAAGTATGGTAACATGAAGATGAATCCTTTTCTTTGGTCGACGTGAAATGCGCAAACATTTCCTTCGACCAAAGAAAAGGCATCCTGGTTGATCTGCCCGTTGGGCAGGTCCAATTTTCTTATTTCCCTTGACGTTCCAAAAAATTGGGCGTAGTGATTTGAGGTGCGGGTGTGGGTCAAAGACTGGTTCGGCGGTTCTTTCACAAACACGGGACGGAATATATTCTCGCCATTTTAGCGGTAGGCGTATCCAAGATTCTCCAAGTACAAATTCCTGACATTATCGGTCATTTCATTGACCAATTTCGACGGGGTATTACGCCCCACGGTATTGACCGCTACGCGCAAGACCTTGCCGTGATTTCCATCGGTTACGTCATCCTTTTTGGCTTCGGCCAATTCACAGTCGGGAAGTTAGCGCGGATCTTTGAGGGAGATTTGCGCAGGCTGTTATTTGACCATTGGGAAGATCTCGACGCGGACTATTTTAACCAACATACCACGGGCGATTTATTGTCCCATGTCCTCAATGATGTACCGGCCATCCGTCAAGCACTGGCAGGCGGCATCAACCAAACGCTTCAGGCCGTATTTTTGTTTGTGGCCACGTTGTTTATGACCATTCGCCATATCAATTTATCATTAACCGTTATTAGCCTGATCCCGCTGTTACTTATCCCGGTCGTCGTGGTCAAACTAGGCCCAAAAATTCGGCAGCAGTCGCGTGTGGTCCAAGAATCTCTATCAGCCATGGCCGGGATGACCGAAGAAAGCTTGCAAAGTATTCGCCTGGTCAAGTCTGCGGGAAATGAAGGAGTGGAAGTCCGGCGTTTCACGGAACGCACCGATTCCGTCTATGATAACTCCATGCATTTGGTTCGCCTGAATACAACATTCCAAGCCCTCATTCCGCTGCTCAGCGGCATCAGCTTTGCCATTGCCCTCGTGTATGGCGGGGCCCTCACCTTGTCTCACCATATCACCCTAGGGGCATTTGTGGCCTTTACCGTATACCTCAGCATGCTGGTACGCCCCCTGATGCAGTTTGGCAATGTCATTAATATTTTTCAAAATTCGTCCGCGTCTTTGTTGCGCATTCAAGTCTTGCTCGAAGCCCAACCTCAAATCACCGAACCTGCTGAGCCGCAGCATCTGCCCGTACATGGTCCTATCGTCTTTCATGACTTAACGTTTACCTATCCTCATGCCAAGACTCCCGCTCTTCGACACCTATCCCTTACGGTGCCAGAGGGCAGCATTCTTGGTATTGTCGGCCGTACGGGTTCTGGGAAAAGTACGCTAACACGCTTGCTTGTTCGGGAGCTAGACCCACCAGAAAAAGCCATAACCATCGGAGGGACCGATATCCGCAATGTCGCCAAAGCTGACTTACGCGAGGCCATTGCCTACGTGCCCCAAGATGGGTTTCTCTTTTCCTCCAGCATTGGCCATAATATTGCCTTTCCGACTCCCCAAGAAGATCCGGCGCAAATACGTCAGGCGGCGCAAGCAGCCAACATTCTAGCCACCGTGCAAACCATGCCAGAAGGCTTCGATACGGTGGTCGGCGAGCACGGATTAACCTTATCCGGTGGCCAGCGCCAACGCGTTGCTATTGCCCGCGCGCTGATAAAAACCCATGCTCGCATCATCATTTTGGACGACAGTCTCAGCGCCGTCGACAGCCTCACAGAACAAACGATTCTAGGCGCGTTACGCCGGCTCCATCAGAAAGGCCGTACTCTCATCATTACCAGTCACCGCCTCTCATCTCTTAGGTTGGCTGACCACATCATGGTTCTAGAAGAAGGTCAAATAGTGGAATTTGGAACACCTCAAGAACTGTTGCAGCGCCAAGGCTTTTATGCCCAGCTCTATGCCATTCAATCGCAAGGAAGTGAAACCCATGGCTAATGTTCCCCAGCCAGGAACGTCTGCCTCGCGTCCTAGCAGTGCCACAATCCGAGAATTGCTGGTTTATGCGCGCCCATATACCCGGCTATTTGCCGGCGTGGTAGCCCTGGTCATTGTGTATAACCTGACCCAAGTGATTCAACCCTATCTCGTCAAGGTAGCCATTGATCGCTATCTCCTTATTCCCCATGGCCGCCTAGAGCCGCTCATAGCGATTGGAGCCACGTACTTAGGGATTACGTTAGTGGGCCTGTTGGCCAATTTATGGCAAACCCGTGTCATCGCATCGGCAGGCCAGCAAGTCGTCCGGCAACTTCGCATTGACCTATTTAGCCACATTGAATCGCTTTCCATGTCTTTTTTCGAGTCTCATGACACCGGTCGGCTGATCACAAACGTAGCCAGTGACACGACCCGCATTAGTCAATTTTTTACGCAATTCTTGCTGAGTGTCATCCGCGATGGATTAACGATTGTTTTGGTAATGGGTGCGATGTTCTTATTAAATTGGAAACTCGCCTTGTTAAGTGCGTTGGTGATTCCCATTATCGTCGTCATTTCCGCTATATTCCGCCCGCGCCTGCACAAAATCTACAACACCACCCGATCCCGGCAATCCCGACTGATTGGATTCATTGCCGAAAATTTGACCGGCATGCGAATTATCCAGGTGTTTCACCAAGAGGATAAACAGCTCGAGGCCTTTAACCACCTCAACATTCCCTTTCAGATGGCCAATGTGAATGAATTTCGTTGGGATGTGTTTTTTAACCGAAGCTTTGACCTCCTCGGCAACTTGGCGGTAGCGTTTATGGCTTGGGCGGGAGGCATGGCCGTTTTTCACCATACAATTAAAATTGGCGTTTTATATGCCTTCATATCCTATATCCAACAATTCTTTGAGCCGATTAACTCTCTCACCCAAAATTGGAATACCTTACAATCTTCTATGATCTCGGCCGAACGTATAAGCGCTGTGTTAGCCACGCCTCCGGCGATAAAAGATCCGCCCCGTCCGATTACGCCGCCTGCCATTACCGGACGAATAGACTTTGATCATGTCTCATTTGCCTACGAACGCAGTCGCCCGATTCTTGATGACATCACGTGTCACATTCTCCCCGGCCAATTTATTGGCATCTGTGGTGAAACCGGAGCCGGTAAGAGTACGCTCATCAGTCTGTTAGCCCGTTTCTACGACGTCACAAGCGGCACCATCTCCATTGATCACATAGATATTCGGGACGTCCGTCAGGCTGACTTGCATCGTTGGGTCGCCGTTGTGCAACAAGAAGTGAATTTATATTCCGGTTCCGTGGCTGACAATATTCGCCTCTTCCGATCAGACGTGTCTGATGCGCAAGTTGTCCACGCGGCTCGTCTTACAGGGGCTCATGCTTTCATTTCTCAACTTCCTCAAGGCTATAACACTCCATTAACCCCGCATGGATCGAATTTGTCTGCTGGCCAGCGTCAACTCCTGGCATTCGCCCGCACCATCGTCCTCAATCCTTCTATTTTGGTCTTGGACGAAGCCACGGCCAATTTGGACGCGATGAGTGAAATCGCCGTACAACAGGGGCTCATCGAAGTCGCCAAAAACCGCACAACAATCGTTATTGCTCACCGGTTGTCTACGATACGTGCCGCCGATTGCATTTATGTGCTCGATAAGGGACGGATCGTGGAATCGGGCACCCACGATCAACTGGTCGCCCATCATGGTGCCTATGCCGAGATGCTGCAGAAATCCCAGCTCACCGCAAACGCGGAAGGCTTCTAAATAAAGACACCCCGAGCGGATGTTAGTTCATTCCGCCCGGGACCTTAGTATCACCACCTAAGACACATCATTACGCCAAATGGGCATAGCCTGGTATAGTCAAAAACTCTGGAAAATCTTCCCCTAATGCCACCTCTTCAAACAGTGCGATGGCTTCGGAAAATTTGCCTGCGTTAAAGGCTGATTCCCCTCGTTCTTGGCGGAGTTTGGCGATTTCATCTTCCTCTAGCATTTGTACCAGTTCGCGCGTCACCGTACGGCCATCGTCCAACACAGCGTGTTGATGAATCCATTGCCAAATCTGAGCCCGAGCAATTTCAGCCGTGGCAGCATCTTCCATCAAATGAAAAATGGCCACCGCGCCTTGCCCTTTTAACCACGATTCAATGTATTGAATGGCCACACTAATGTTGTTGCGGATGCCCGCTTCGGTAACGCGGCCCCCAGGCACTGTGAAGGTGAACAAAGCCTCTTGGGACACCCTCTCTTGGGGCATTACGTGTTTTTGATTCGGCGCGGTTCCTAACACCCGGTCAAACGCTTCCATAGCCACCGGCACCAAATCCGGGTGGGCAACCCATGTTCCATCAAACCCATCGTTCGCTTCGCGCGTCTTATCCTCCCGGACCTTCGCTAACGCTTCGCGATTAATGGCGGGGTCGCGACGACTGGGGATAAATGCGGCCATCCCCCCCATCGCATGAGCTCCGTGTTTGTGGCAAACTTGTACCAACCTTTGTGTATAGGCCCGCATAAAGGGAACGGTCATCGTCACCGCGGCACGGTCTGGTAATACGCTCTGCGGTGCATGACGGAATTTCTTAATGATGCTGAAAATGTAATCCCATCGTCCGGCGTTGAGACCCACCGCATGGTCCTTCAGTTCATAAAGAATCTCTTCCATTTCTAAAGCCCCTAAGATGGTTTCAATGAGCACCGTCGCCTTAATGGTGCCGCGTTGCAATCCCAAGCGATCTTCCGTGAAGTCGAAGACCTGGTTCCACAAACGCGCTTCACGAGCGCTCTCCAATTTGGGTAAATAGAAATAGGGCCCCGTTCCTTGTTGCAACAACGTCTGGGCATTGTGAAAAACATACAGGCCAAAGTCTACCAGACTGGCCGACATAGGGACGCCTTCCACCTCTAGATGCTTCTCCAGCAAATGCCATCCGCGCGGTCGCACGACTAAGGTCGCCACTTTGTCGCCCAAACGATAGGTCTTCCCGTTTTCAGCGGTATAATCTATGCGTCGCTCAATGGCTCGCGTGAGATTGATTTGTCCTTCAATAATATTCGCCCATGTTGGCGCATTCGCATCTTCAAAATCGGCCATAAACACCTTGGCCCCGGAATTGAGGGCATTGATGACCATCTTACGGTCTACCGGTCCTGTGATCTCAACCCGCCGGTCCATCAAATCCGCCGGTATAGCGCCGACCGTCCAATTTCCTCGGTCTGGACTTGGAGCCGGTGCCCACAGACCTTGATCAATTTGGTGCTGAATCACTTGACGCTCTGCTAATAGCGCTTGCCGCTCGTCTTCAAATTTTTCGTGCAAGGCGCCAAGAAAATAGCATGCCTCGTCCGTTAATACTGTCTCGTAATCGGTTCCCATCGTCCCGGTAATGGTCACGCTCGTTGTGTCACGCATAATGGCTGTTGCCTCCTCATTTTGCAATCCCCTTGCTCATCATGCTCCCGACGTTGCTAATAGTAGAGCCCGCGCCGCCGCCTCCGCTATCCACTGATATCCGTGCTGTTGAATGTCCTGCGCTGTGGCACCACGCGGCGTGGCCTGCTCTAGCCACACATTCCCTAAGGTCTTAAGTTGTTCCGCGCCTTCCCCTAAATGGCCAGACACCACAATGCAAGGCTTCTGATATTGACGACACAAGTTCAGCACCGCCATAGGCACCTTGCCCGACAACGTCTGAGCATCGGTAGCTCCTTCTCCCGTAAAAACGATATCCGCCTGTGCAATCTCTTCTGCCAGTCCAGTGGCCGTCACCATTAAGTCGGCTCCGCGTGCCAGGCGCACCTCGCGTCCCAACACCCTAAGCGGAAAGGCTGCACCTCCGGCAGCCCCCATTCCTTCCTCTTCCATCACCGAGGCGTCGGCTGTTTTGGCCGCACGCACTAACGCCTCCCCAAACCGCCTCAATTCCTCATCACGCTGCCGGACGCCTGCAGGACTAAGACCCTTTTGAGGTCCATACACCGCCGCCGCACCACGAGGCCCCCATAAGGGGTTGGTCACGTCGGTGGCCACTACGATTTTTATAGGAGCAAGCAATTGACGGACCGTCTCAACCTCTTCAATTTGTACAGGCAACGCTAATTGGCGCGCATCCGTCCCTGGCACCACCTCCTTTTGAAATCGATACAGCGCGCCTAAAGCCGAAAGCAATCCAAAGCCCCCATCCGTGGTGCCGCTGCCCCCAATCATAAAAAAGATGGTATGTGCACCACGTGCCAATGCATGACGCCATTGCTGCCCCGTCCCCCATGTCGAGGCACGCATCGCCCACTGATTTCTCTGCTCCGGGTGATGAAGAAACTCGGGTAAAAAATGCAAGCCAGATGCTTGTGCGAGTTCGATCCACGCCGTGCCGTTATCCCAACCGTATTCCGCAGTAATCTCCCGTCCATAAGAATCGACCGTCGCCATCGACACCCGCTGTGCAGCCGTGCCGCTGAGCACGACGTCCAAGCTTCCTTCCCCACCATCGGCCATCGGTTTCAAAGCGATGTCAGTCCCATGCCTTGCTTGTGCAATGCCTTCCGCCATCGCCATCGCCGCTTGTTGGGCGGTAAATGTTCCTTTGAATGAGTCCGGTGCCACCACAACCTTCATTAGGACCCGCCATCTGGGCCGACGCCCACCAAAATAGGGGGCACGACGTGATGCATACTTCTATCCTCAACACAAGCCCCAGGTCTCGGCACGAGTTTGCCGGAATTGCACAACCCTTGCGGATTAAACACGTCACGCAAGTCCTGTTGCGCTTTGAGATCGTGTTCTGAAAACATGTAAGCCATGTGGCCGATTTTCTCAATCCCGACTCCATGCTCGCCGGTAATGCTTCCCCCCATATCCACACACACTTCTAAGATACGCTGGCCTAGGGCCAGTGCTTGCTGCAATTGACCCTCGATCCGGGCATCATAGCAAATGAGCGGGTGCAAATTTCCGTCTCCCGCATGAAACACGTTGGCTACCCGCAGCCCATATTCCGCACTTAAAGCGCTTATACGCTGCAAAACCGCTGATAATTTGGTGCGTGGAATCACGCCGTCTTGCACTAAATAATCTGGGGAAATGCGGCCAATGGCGGGGAACGCCATTTTCCGGCTGTTCCACCATAGTGCCCGTTCACGGTCATTTTGGGCCACGCGAACCGTCCTGACGCGGTTTTGATTGCACACATCTAATACTCGCTGCGCATTGTCTTCCACACTCTCAAGCATCCCATCGATCTCGACGAGCAACACTGCTTCAATATCATCAGGATAACCCACGTGATAGACACTTTTATCCACCGCATGAATCATCAACTGGTCCATCATCTCACACGCCGCCGGTACTATCCCCTGCGCAATGATATCCGATACGGTCTGCGATGCGTCGTCAACGCGATCAAAATATGCTAAAAACGTTTTGACCGCTTGTGCTTTGGGAAGAATTTTCACTGTAATGGCAGTAGTAATTCCCAAGGTGCCTTCGGAACCCACGAGCACTCCCAGCAGGTCATAGCCAATCGGATCCCCATAAGGCTCACCCACCGTGATGACCTCTCCTGAAGGCAGTACCACTTCCGCCGCTACCACATGATTAGTGGTCACCCCATATTTTAAGCAGTGCGACCCCCCAGAATTTTCCGCAAAATTCCCCCCAATGGTACACACCGACTGGCTTGACGGATCCGGTGCATAATAAAACCCGTCATTGGCCATCTCTTTGGTCAACCGTAAATTGACAAAACCGGGTTGCACCGTCGCACGCCGATTTTCAAAATCAAGGTCCAATAGCTTATCCATCTTAGCTAAGCTAATTACCACTTCATGGTTCAGTGGCGTAGCCCCACCGCTAAGGCCTGTTCCTGCGCCACGAGGAAGAAAAGGAATACCTTCTCGGCCCAGACAGCGCACGATAGCCACAACCTGTTCCGTCGTTTCCGGAAACACGACGGCACTTGGCATATACTTTTCTGCAACATATGCATCACAATCGTAGGCGACGATTCGGTGCTCATCCACAATAAGGTTGTTCCGTCCTACGATGTCCTCGAGTTCGTGTATCACAGGCTCAGGCAACATCGGATACACCGTCCTTTCTTCCCCACAAACTAGTCTTTATCGCTTTGAACTTTGGTCCTCCGCTTGATACGCCATATCTAAGAGCTGCACCGTATGCCACACCGGTGTGGAGCGTTCGCGCGCTGCCAATCCCGCGCGAATCTGAATCATGCAGCCCGGATTGCCCATCACCACGGCTTCGGCTTCCGCTGGGATATCCGTGATTTTTCTCTCCAAGAGTTGACGAGCCATATCAGGATGGGTGAGGTTATACACGCCGGCGCTACCACAGCACCTATCAGAGTCGGGCATTTCAACTAATTCGACACCTGCGATCGCACCAATCAATTGCCGGGGTTGCTCACGAATACCCTGCGCATGACACAAATGACAGGCATCATGATACGTGACTTGCTGGTCGAGTGATCCGGTTGGGGGATCAAATCCTTGTTCGATTAAGAGTTCGGAAATATCTCGAACCATTGCACTAAACGTCTTGGCTTTCTCCCGATACGCCGGATCATCACGGAGGAGGTCCCCATATTCTTTCATAGCCGCACCACAGCCAGCAGAGTTCGTCACAACAAAGTCGCTTCCTGCGCCTAAAAACGCATCAATGTTGCGCCGGGCCAGAGCCTGCGCTTCCTCGCGATCACCTGCATGCACATGCAGCGCCCCACAACATACCTGCCCTTCGGGCACCACTACCGTCATGTGATTACGAGCGATTACCCGTGCTGTTGCATCATTCACATCTGCGAACAGGACATCCATCACGCACCCCGTTAGTAAAGCCGCACGCACTGGCTGTCGGCCAGACGAAGAAGCCGGATGGGGAACCGGCAAGGGGAGCGACCGCTCCTTTGGCTTGAGTGGCACTGTAGGCAGTCCTGCTTCAATTTCTTGCAAATGGGATGGCAACAATTTTAAGGCCCCTACCGATCGCGCAAGCTGCCGTAAACCCGAGACTTGATAAAAGCGCAAGATATTGCCGGCAAGACGCAAGCGCTTAGGATGACTAAAGAGGCCTCGTAGCATCCACCGCTCCCGCCGGGATTGCTTTTGCGCTTGCGTTCGGGCCGCATGGATTTGTCCGCGTGACATTTCGATCAAATGGCCAACGGGAACCCCAGACGGACACACGGTTTCACAAGCTCGACAATCTAAACAGGTAAACACCGGATCTACAGCAGCTTCCAACGGCAATGTGCCTTCGGCCACTTGCTTTATAAGAAACACGCGGCCACGAGGCGAATGATTTTCATCGGATAATTGCTGATACGTCGGACAGACCTCGAGACAAAATCCACAGTGTACACATTTGGAATATTCATCGGGGTCTGGGCCGGCAAACATTTTTATCGTCTGCTCACTACTGCGATCTGTCAGCGCTTCAGACTTGACCATGGTCACATCCCCCTAGCAAAAACTCCTGGATTCAAAATGCCGTATGGATCATAAGTTGCCTTTATTTGCTGCATTAGTCGCCATTCACCAGCATGGAGTCGTCGGCTTTCCATCATAGGCTCTGTCCACATCACGTCGGAAGGCATCCGTTCAATCACAAACGACACGCCTGACGACTGACAATGGGTCACAACTGTTCTCACCAACGTTTTCGCATGGTCTTCGGTGTCACCATATCCATAAATTTTTCCGACCCCATCACTGAGGGTGAATGACCACGATGCCTCAATCTCCTGCGTCAAGAGCGTGCGCTGCAAGGCATCGGCAAATTCTACCATCTGTGTCGGCGCCATCTGCACTCGCACAGTCGTCTCAGCAGAGATAAGCGCCGCACGATAATGCTCCCAATATTTCGTTACGTCATCATTTTCAAGGATTTCTAAAGACACGTTAGCACTCTTCGTTATCTCACGAATTTGCTTTTGCAAGGCCTGCGCTGCCGTAGCCGGTTCATCACTCCCCACCAAAAGGGTCCAGGCGTTTGGCGCATGCGATGATATAGTGTTAGGAGCTTGCGTGGCGCTTACCATTTCTAACGTCGACACGGTTAACGCCTTCCGCATAATTATCTGATAGACAGAACCGACCTCAGCGGCAGGACCGGTTACCGCAAACAATGCGCGGTGGCGAGGTAGCGGGTGCAACTTGAAGGTACATTCTGTAATCACACCCAAACTGCCATGAGATCCAATGAATAGCTTGGGCAAATCATAGCCTGCCACATTCTTCACGACCTTGCTCCCCACCTGAATGACGGATCCGTCAGCCCGCACCACACGAAGACCCGTCACCAGATCTCGCAAAGTCCCATAGCCAACACGAGACGGCCCATAGGCTGCGCAAGATACCAACCCTCCCACGGTCGCGCGCGCATCACAAACCGCGTCCAGTGCTAACATCTGTTGATGTGTTCGCAGCGCATTCTGCAAAGACTCAAATAAGGTCCCGCTGCGGACACTGACAATCATATCCCCTGGCGAATACTCACTCATTCCAACCATGCGATCAGTATAGATTGCTATAGTAGGATCTTGAGCCTTCCTTTCTAACGGGCGGCCTCGTGGTACGACGCGCCAGCGATGCTGTGACGCCAAACGACAAATCTCAGCAATTTGCTCCTCATTATGCGGGTGGACACCATAGACCTCTGCGTCTGGAGACGGGTCCACGGCCGATGGTTCGACGATCTCTGCTAACAACGCGGCTACATCTTGCATACTCCTGTGTCTCCTCGCTTCCCCTTGTGCACACCTGGGCGCGTTGTGGTTAAATCACCGAATCCGCCTGTGCCAAATTCCTTAGATACTGAATTAAATACGAATGATCCTCGTTGTCATGACCGTGGGCAAGCAATACATTCATCATTTCTCTGGTTCCTGCCGTATGCGGAAGAGAAACTCCTAATTCAGCGGCAGACGATAACGCAATCCCTAAATCCTTATGATGCAATTTCAAGCGAAAGCCCGGATTATATCGTTGTTCCAAGGCGCGTTGGCCATGCAGGTCCAGAATTCGACTTTGGGCAAATCCACCTAAAAGCGCGTCCCGCACCCGATCTAATTCCACGCCAGATTTCTCGGCCAGCGCAAAAGCCTCACCCACTGCTTCGATAGTCAGCGCGACCACAATTTGATTGCAGGCTTTCGTGACCTGACCCGCGCCGGCCGGGCCCATATAGACAATATTCCGACCCATAGCCTCGAAAATCGGTAGGGCTCGTACAAAGACCGCCTCCTCGCCGCCTACCATAATAGATAAGGTCCCCGCTTTAGCGCCTACGTCACCCCCCGATACGGGGGCATCGAGCGTTTCAATTCCGCGTTCTCGAGCAGTCTGGGCGATTCGTCGCGCAATGGAAGGACTAGCTGTGGTCGTGTCAATCAGCAACATCCCCGGACGCGATGAAGCCAAGAGCCCATCGTCTGTAAAGTACACGGCTTCAACATCGGGAGTATCCGGTAACATCGTTACAACCACATCACTGGACTCGGCCACTTTTGCCACAGTGTTCACCACATGGGCTCCGAGCTCTTCCAAACGCGCCGCCGCCTTCACGCTGCGGTTAAACACCGTGAGGGAATACCCCGCCTCTAGAAGATTGGCGGCCATCGGTTCCCCCATTACTCCTAAACCGATAAATCCTATTCGGGGTAGAGTGCCGTTCTCATTTTTCATGATTCTCATTCCTTTCGTCAATATTTGGGGAGTGAATTACCTTTTTTCGCGGGGGAGCCACCTTAAGCCCTCATCGGTATCGCCTGCCGGGATATATTCCAACCCTACATAGCCACCATATCCCGCATCATCTAACGCGTTCAGGACATGGTCATAATGAATCTCGCCAGTCCCAGGTTCATGACGTCCCGGGTTGTCAGCAATCTGCACATGGCCGATATGCGCTGCCAATCGTCTAAAGGTCCCAATCAATTCCCCTTGCATGCGCTGAGCATGATAGATGTCGTATTGAAGATAGACATTAGGGTGCTGAACCGTGTCCAACAGCCGCTCAACGCGCGCAGGGGTGTTCAAAAAGAATCCAGGAATGTCCAACGAATTAACCGCTTCAACAAGCAGACGAATATTGTGCTCAGCGAGCTGGTCGGCTGCAAACCGCACATTGGCCACTAACGTTGTCCAAGCTTCGTCCTCCGACAACTCGTAAGGCCGAACACCTGCAAGACAATTGATGCGCACACACTGCAGAGCTTTGGCATAGCGAATGGCTTCGGCAACGCCCGCGCGAAATTCCTCTTGTCTATCAGGGAAGATGGCAATCCCTCTTTCGCCATCTTCCCAGTGTCCTGCCGGCAAATTGAATAAGACAAGTTTCAGCTGATTGCGGGCCAATGCATTTTGTACCGCATCAAGACCCGCAGCATAAGGGAACATAAATTCTACCGCCGAAAAACCCGATGCTTTAGCGGCCTCAAAACGCTCTAAAAACGGTCGATCAGGGTACAACAACGATAAATTAGCAGCATAGCGTATCATCACATTGTCCTGCCTTTCATTATTGGCGTTCTGAAGCCAGCGCAATGTCGCGATCGATCACCTCGTCAAACTCACGAATCTGATCGAGACTCGGGCCCATGGCCGCATCGGCTTCCCGTTCGATAAAGACTTCCACCAACACGGGCAACTGGTGCGTCTGAGATGCCTCTTGCGCCCACCGCATGGCCGATTCAAGATCTTGCGGATTCATCACTTTCTTGCCTAAGCCTCCCATGGCTTCCACCGCCAACACATTGTCCATGCCCCGGTCCTCATTCATCCCGTAACTGATATCCACGCCAAAATTCATGTCATACTGATACTTCGACGGTTGGCGAATCAGGCCAAGATATCCGTTGTTTAGCATGACAATCACCATGGGGATATGGTATTGCACGGCTACAGCGATTTCTTCCATGAGGAATTCGAAAGAATAATCCCCTACCACGGCAACCACTTCTTCTTCAGGGCGAGCGCATTTCACCCCGATGGCCGCAGGTATTTCCCACCCCAATGGACCCGCTTGGCCACACACCAGGTAATGGCGCGGTTTATACACATGTTGAAATTGCCCCGACCAAATTTGATACAATCCGATCGCCGTCGTAAAGATCGCGTCGGTGCCAAACACCGTATTCAGCGCCTTAAAAACCCGCGCCGGCTTAATTGGCACCGTGTCCATATCCATGCGCCGGTCCTTGGCTTCTTTTAAGAGCCCGACACGTTCTACCCATTCTCGTGGTTGTTGCCGAGCTACCCGAGACTTTGCCGTTTCCAAAAGCGCTTCCAAGGCGAGGCGTGCATCGGACACAATGCCAAGGTCCGGTTGAAAAATACGGCCAATTTGCGTTGCTTCCACATCAATGTGCACAAATTTCCTGCCCTTGGTATACACCTCTAAATTGCCGGTGTGACGCTCCGCAAAACGAGCTCCCACGGCAAGAACAAAATCCGATTCTAAGAAAATCTGGTTAGCGGCGCGAGTTTGGGTTTGAATCCCCACCGTGCCCACATATAAGGGGTGATCAGCCGGTATCGTACCCCATCCCATCAGCGTCGGCGACACAGGAACTTGCAAGTACTCCGCGAGCTCCCTCAACACATCCGAAGCGTTCGCGTTAATGACGCCCCCGCCCGCCAATATAATGGGCCGCTTCGCCTGCAACAACATATCGAGCGCCTTTTCTATGGCAGGGCGATACGGAGGCATAGGAAAGACCGGCAAACGGTGGTCCGTTTCTGGATTGTAATCAATCATGGCCTGTTGAACATCAAGAGGCAAGTCAATATGCACGGGCCCCGGACGCCCTTCGCGAGCAATGCGAAAGGCCTCGCGAAACACCCACGGCACTTGAGCCGGTTCCATGACCAAAAAACTCCTCTTAACCACCGGCTTCACAATCGAACAAATATCCACCGCCTGAAATCCTTCCCGGTGCAATTGCGCCCGAGGAGCCTGCCCCGTAATGGTAATCATCGGGATCGAATCAGCCCATGCTGTGTAAAGACCGGTCACCATGTTTGTCCCGGCAGGTCCCGATGTTCCAATGGCGACCCCCACATTACCTGTCGCCCGAGCCCAACCATCTGCCGAATGGGTAGCACCCTCTTCGTGCCGAACAGTAATCGACTTAATTGCAGGATTTTGGGACAAGGCTTTGTATAAGGGCAAGATGGCCGCCCCAGGAATACCGAAAACAACGTCCACCCCTTCTTGCGCCATGACGGCTACCGCCGCCTCCATCGTGGTCATTCTTGGCATAAACATCCTCCTTCGTCTTTCCGTTCTACGATGTAGAACTTAGTTCCGGTGGGAACATAAAAAAATTCCTCAAGAAACGGAAAAAATGATATAAGTCAGACTATGCCAAGAATGCACAGGTGTCTAATTCGCATTTTATTTCATTCACCAAGGTTATCCGAATGTTTCGGCGTCAATAGGCTGCTGACACGCAAATAAGTCTTGACCAATCCGGCGCGCCACCTCGACAAATGCCGTAAGCGCGGAAGATTGGTCTCCGTGCCGCCATCCGACCGCCATATCCGCTTGCGGGTGTCCCCCAATTAACGTTTTATAAACCACATCCTCCGTGTGCAGGTTTTGGGCTGACTTCGGCACGACAGCCACCCCCATACCTGCGGCCACTAACCCAATCACCGTCTGAAATTCCATGGCCTCTTGCAGAATGTTGGGTTCAAATCCCGCCTCCCTTGCATAGGCTAAAATTTGGTAATAATACCACTCCCACGTTTTAGGAGACAGCAAGACAAATGGCATATCCCGTAAATCTTTCCAATGCAAAGGCCCCGATATCTTCATGTCTTGCGCTTTCGGCATCGCGAGCACAGAGGCAGTTGAATAAACCGTTTCCGTTTCAACCGCCGGATCATCAACTGGGGGTCTTAGCACCCCTAAGTCAATGCGCTTATGACGCAACGCCTCGATTTGCATTGGAGTCGAGAGTTCTAGGGTTTCGACTGTCACATCAGGATATTCCTGACGAAATATGCGAATGACGCGCGGCAAAAGATCATAAGTCGCAGATCCAACAAACCCTACCGTCAATCGTCCCCATTCGCCGCGGTCGACACGCCTAGCACGTTCAACTGCGTGATTGGCCGCTTGCAGCACACGCCGCGATTCTTCCAAAAACGCTTCCCCAGCCCGAGTTAAGCGAATGCGCCGATGGCTGCGCTCAAAGAGTTCCACGCCCAATTCTTCTTCCAATTGTTTTATGGACTGACTTAAAGGTGGCTGGGTCATACTTAATCGGCGTGCAGCGCGTTCGAAATGCAATTCTTCCGCAACCGCTACGAAATAGGTCAATTGTCGTAGCTCCAATGCCATCCCTCCAAGAATGTTGTCGACAAACTCCTACCACCGCCTAGACGGTTTCGGATACGCCTGCTCTGAAACCCAAACGACTCGAGATCTTTTCCGCCATCTCCCTAACCAACGGCATAACTTGTTTGATTTTATTCGCATCCATCCGCGAGCAAGGGCCCGAAACACTGCACGCCGCTGCAACTTGTCCACGGCTGTTGCGTATCGCCGATGCTACGCAGCAAATCCCCACCTCGTTCTCTTCTTTGGCTACTGCACAGCCTGTTAGACGAATGGTTTGAAATTCCTTATACAACTTTTCAGCGTCCGTTACCGTGTGTTCGGTGAGCTTTGGCAGGCCATAACGCTGGACAAACGCTCGACTTTCAGCTTCTGACATGGCCGCCAACATGGCTTTCCCCAAACCCGTCGCATGAGCATAAACACGCATCCCCACTCGCGAGTGCATGCGAATGGTGCTAGCACTGTCTACTTTCTCGATGTAAACCACGTCTCGCCCATCCATCAGCGCCAAATGAGCGACTTCGCCCGTAACTTCAGCCATTTCCTGTAAAAACGGCAACGCCTCATGGCGCATATCGATAGACGACAAAAGACGCATGCCTAAATCGGCTACGGTAAAACCCAGCTTGTACTTTCCTGTCTCAGCATCTTGCTCAACGTAACCGCGTTTCATCATCGTGCCGAGTAAGCGGTGGGCAGTACTCTTATACAACCCTAGGCGAATAGAGAGTTCGGTAATGCTGACACCGTGCGGAAATTCACTGAGAGCTTCTAACAGACTCAACGCCTTATCCACTGACTGAACCGTGTAATCTTCCATAGCCGCCTCCTTTTCGCGCAAAAAACAGATTGCTTTGATTGTTCTACCATACAGAATTTTGTTCCATTTGTCTTGATTTTCTATTAAATTTCCCTCTACACTGTCCGTGCATCAACAACTCACTCTCCACTGCAAAATAACCGTCTTTTTTCGTACTCAGAATGTACTCTTGGGAGGGAACTCTAATGGCCGCAAAGCCACAATTGACCACAGAACAGCAGTCTTCCTATCGATGGGTTATGGCCATTATTGCCGGCATATTGATGACCACAAGTTTTGTGGCTCTGACTTCGTTTGGTGTGGCCTCTCCCGCTATCGCTCAATCGCTTCACCTCAATCCGGCCACGGTCAACACCTACGGGGTCGATAGTTTCTCGATTGGACTGTTTCTCGCATTCTTTTTGGGACATGGCGGAATATTTGATACCCGAGTGAAAACAGGCGTGCTGGTCGCGCAAATTCTTCTCATTGTGCCACAATTTCTGTTGCCCATTACCACCAGTTTGTGGCTATTAACAGTCTTGCGGTTCGCGCAAGGGTTGATGATTATGATGCTCGCCTTATTCTCATTGCAGCTATCCGGATGGTTCCGGCCTAGTGAACGAGGACGCTCGCTCGCTTTTACATTAGGAGCCATTACCTTGGGGGGCGCTGTCGGCGGTCTTTTGTCTAGTCGTCTAGAATCCTTAGGCTGGCGCGAGATGTACTATATTACGGGACTGATTATGATAGTCGGCGCGGTCATTTATTTTCTCTTTGCCCGCAACGCCCAGTCCTTGCAGGAGATGCTGCTCAAAGAAAAACAACAATCCACAAAACACCAAAGCGCATGGAAACTGGGCATTACCTGGATGATGGGCTTTGTGCAAATACCTTTGACATGGACCTTGTTTAGCGTGGGCGGCTTCTTACCCTCATATGCCTACCATTTAGGCTATCATACCAATCAAGTGGGAACCCTCATGTTTGTTTGGGGAATTGCCGGATTCGTCGCGGCTTTTGTGGGCGCCTTTTTGGGAGATGCCATGTCCGCCAAGCACGCCACGCATTCCGGTGTTTTCCGTGCCCGTCTCAAAGTCATGACAGCAGCCAACATTCTTATGGGATTAGGGGCTTTGCTGGTGCTGATGCTTGGTCATGCATCTTTTGGACTCTTAATGTTTGCCGTCATCGTCAATGCTTTTATGATGATGTTGCCCCCCAACTACTGGGCCACCCCCGGCACAATTTTCCCGTTGGCTTTGATTGGTGCCGGAGCTTTTGGTATGGGACTCATTTCTAATTCCACGAGCGCCATAGGCCCCTTAGTATCTTCGGCTCTAGTTCCTACCGTAGGTTGGAATGGGGTGTTTATCATCATGACCGTCCTATCCGCCATCGGCGTGGTGCTCAACGTGATTGCTGGTCGTATGCCTCTGCCCTCCGAAGAGCAGGTCGTAACGCCTCGTTCTCACTCCATTAACGGCTAATAGCCATATCAATCGTAGGAAAAGCCCTGGGCTCCGGAAAGAATGCTCTGGACCCCAGGGCCTAACCATTTCACACCGCTACCACTGCAAGGCAGGCCCATGATATCGGAGCCACTCTTTGTGGATAGGGTAATCTGGAAACGATAACGCCACCATATCCCAAAATTCCTTGCGATGATGCGGGTATTTCAAGTGCGACAATTCGTGCACGAGAACATAATCCACCGCATCAGCTGGAGCCTGAATAACCTGCCAATTAATTGCAATTTGGCCATCTCCGCGGCAATAACCCCACCGACTCTTATAGGCATGAATCTTCAACGACGAGGGCCTTACCCCCATATAACGGGCCCACCGGGTGAGTCGTTCAGGAATCAGCTGTTGCGCCTGGTCCTTATACCACTGGATTAATAAGTCGCGTACCCTGTCTGGCTGGACGACATTGGGTCTCACAAAGACCGTCAGATACGTTTCATTCAACAGCTCAACCCGTTCACTCTCCAACTCTGGGATCTGTTTAATGCGTAACGTTAATGGTCTCCCGAGCAACGTAAAGGTCTCGCCCGTAACAAACGCCAGCGTCGGCTCACTGCGAGGTTGCCGATAGTGTTTATAAATCCATTCTGCTTTGTCATAAAGGAGAGCGCGGATCTGTTCCGTCGTAAATCCCGGCGGTGTTAAGACTTTAACCTGTCCATCGGCCAAGACCTGAATCGCCGCAGACCGGCGTTTTGGCCGCTTTTCGGTGGTGCATACAACCGATAGACCGCGCACTGTAACGGTAAAATTTCCGTGTGAATCTTCCGTAATATAAGGGCGAACCATGTGATATCCTCTCCTGATTTTTGAATAAAATCCCGAAAAAGGGAAACTCCTGCGGAATTTTTACGCCCAGTATAGCAGGTTAAACCCGGAGATTCTCTGTAAACATTCCCCAGCTATTCGGATACAGAGAATATGTCAACCCTTTAAATCGCCTCGAGTATGGCAGAATACTAAGGAGCACCCTGACTGATCCCGAATTCAACACCGGAGGTTCTGCCTGTGAACACGTCTCAGAACTCAGCATCTCGCTTGACCACCATTCGCGATACGCTCATGGTCATTATTATGGCAGGAATCATTCTCTTTGCCGCCGAACGCATTCTCAGTCGACTCCATGAAGTAGTCATCGTCTTGCTATTAGCAGGAACCCTCTTTATTACATTGAATCCCCTTGTGACCGCTATTGCCCAGCGCTATAAGAGAAGTTGGGCCGTGCTCATCGTCATGGCGGGAGCCCTATTAGTCATCTTTGGCGGTTTAAGCGGCTTATCCAGCATTATCGTAATTCAAACACAACATCTGGCCAGACAATTGCCGGCCGATTTAAAGCGATTGGTCCCTATCATTGTCAATGCACTGAACACAGCAGGCATCCCCTTAAATATGCGTCAAATCGAACATACTGCGTTGCAACACGCCACAGCGACCTCCACAGCCGCCTTGCACGATACCTTTACCATCGTGCGCAGTATTTTTCGCGGCTTCGTCGACACCGTGTTAATTATTTTCATCACGATATATCTTCTCTTAGATGCGCCCCGCATGGGCGAAACGCTCCAACACTTGGTCCCGAAAAAATCTCGCCCAGCATTTGCCGCCGTGGAACACACCGTTGTCCGGGTCATGGGAGGTTATGTGCGCGGTCAATTATTATTGTCGCTTCTAATTGGTCTAGCATTTGGCGTTGGCAGTGCCCTAATTGGCCTGCCTGACGCCATTTTAATCGCCTTTATTGCCTCGTTAGGCGAATTAATCCCCCTATTGGGCCCCATTATTGGCGCTTTACTGCCTCTTATTTTTGCCTTGTTGGAACATCCTGCTACTCGGGTTCCCGAAGTGCTCATTCTTTTACTGGGCATTCATCTCCTGGAATCCGACGTTCTCGGGCCCCGCATCATGCGCGACAATGTGGGATTGCATCCCGTATTATCGGTCACAGCTCTGTTAATTGGTGCCAATTGGCTTGGCATTTGGGGCGCGTTATTTGCTGTTCCGACCGCCGGAATCGTGGTTGCCGCCTTGCGCGCTGGAGCCAAAGCTTGGAGCGTTTATGTTGAAGAGCCCTAAGCATCATACCAGCGCGCCCTTGGTCCTCGCCTAGTCACCCTCCTTACAAGGCGTCCAAAGCGTGTTGTATAACAGCCCTCAGGTCTTCGGGTTCTACGGCGGGTTCGTAGCGCTGGATCAAATGGCCTTGTCGGTCAAACAAAAACTTGGTGAAATTCCAGGCAATAGGTCCTGCCGGCTCCAATGCGGTCAAATATTGATATAACGGATGTGCCGTAGTTCCATTGACATCAATTTTCGCCATCACGGGAAATGTAACGTGATATTGCGTTTGACAAAAGGCTTGGATTTCAGCATTGCTTCCCGGTTCTTGTTGACCAAATTGATTGCACGGAAATGCCAAAATTTCCAAACCTTGATCATGAAAGGCGTCATAAAGGGCTTCTAAGCCTGCATACTGGGGAGTAAAACCACACTGACTGGCGGTATTGACAATCAGTACAACATGATTGCGATAATCCTTGAGACGCTTCGGTTGGAGCTTAGAATCTTCGACGGTAAAATCGTAGATGGACATCATCATCATCCTCCTTCATTAAATATTAAGTATATGCCATTGCAGGTTACTCCGCGGGCGCTTTCTCGTTGTTTCGTCTATAAAAGGCCGCTGAATAAGCGGCCTTTTTTCAATTCATACGGCATACCCTATTACATAGGAGGAGCAGCACCCCTAGTACTCACCGAGACATCAGCCGCTTCGTCCAACCCTTCTTCTAGCGGTGGGGAATTAAAAGGGATGCGGCCCGGAATAAACTGAGTGATGCCCCATGCCCCCACCGCTACCAACCCCAACCACAAAACATTGGGCCCCACTCTGGCAGCTAAAGCTCCGGAAATTGCGTAGCGAAGGAGATGAATAGCCCATGTCATGGGAAGGTATGGATGAATGGCTTGGAATATGGGGGGTGAGAGCTGAATGGGATAAGTGCCCGCTGAGCCCGCCAACTGGACAACTAAAAGCACGATACCTAAAAGCCGCCCTCCATCTCCTAGTTTTTCCGATAACAAACGCATAACCGTCCACCAGGTCACGGCAATGGCTATCATCGTCTCCCAAAAAATTAAAGGGTGAACGGGGTTCATAGGCAATAGCCACAAGATCCCCGCAGATAAGATGATACTTTGCGCTAAGCCCAGCCCTAAACTGGTCCATTGACGCAGAGCAAGACCCTGGCGGGTACCGCCTGGTACAATCACTGTCGCCACCAAAGCTCCGACCCAAAGTGACAGCGCCAAGAAATAGGGAGAGAGCCCCTTACCGTAGTTGCTGTGCGGTCCGAGAGCCACCAACTTCCCCGTTACCGGTTCTGCGACAAAACTGAGATCGCCTGCAGCGTCCTGCAACTTTTGCCCCAGAACCTGGGTATCATATCCTACCGTATGCAAATGTGACCCCAAACGCATAGTGCCTGCTCCAATGGCTTCAGCGGCCGAAGCCGATTGTGATAACTTCTGAGCCAGACCTTCCTGGGACGCAGCTAATGTCTTACTACGTTGACTTAAGGTATTGGCGGCTTGATCCGCCTGCACGACTCCTTCCGCCAAGGCTTTTGCTTCTTGGGGCCATAAGGTGACTGATGACGGATTGTCTAGCGCTTTCTCAAGTGTCGCAAGCTTTGCCTGCTCTTGAGACAGCTGCTGCGCTACTGCTGCCCATTGCGTTTGTTGTTGGGTTATGGATTGTGTCGATTGAGGGTTCGCCATCGCTTGAATCTGCCGAGAGAGAATGGACAGCACGGCCTCTTCTTGCTGAGCGGCATCTAACAGCATGTGTTGGCTTGAACTAAGCCCCTGAGCCGTCTTGGTGGCACCTTGAGCCACTTGCTGCATTGTGGTAGAAAGCGTGCCAAGATGCTGAGCTAAATCGTTCATCCCTGTGGACATCCCCATCGCCCCATGAAACAGCTCTTGCCCCCCTAAGGATGCGCTCATAAGCGCTTGACCCAACTGGTGGTCATCGGCCGCAAGGCGCAGCCCGGCCTGCCCCAACGCCATAGTGCTGTTGCTGAGGATATGTGTATCAGACGCTGCGTGACTGAGATTGTGTCGCATATCCGCGAGACTGACATTACGCAACGCCTTATTGAGTTCGCTCGTCAGCGCAATACTCTCTTTTTGCATCACCAAATCATTGAGATAATTGCTGCCGGGGTTCACAACAAACGACACCGTCGGCGATTGGTGATGGATAATTCGTCGGGTATAATTTTTGGGAATAATAATGGCTAAATCCGCTGTACCCTCTTCTAACTGGTGCTGTGCCATAGCTTGCGTGGTTTGATGAATATCCCATCCCCGTGGCAGTTTTTTGACGACAGCGCGACCGAGAAATTTTCCGTGATCCCCAAGATCTTGATTCACAACATCAATAGGCAGACGATTAAGATGCCCATAAGGGTTCCAATAGGCGCTTAAATACGCCCCGCTATACAGCAATGGGACAATCGCAATAGCCGCCATGGATAACCACCCTTTACGGGTCCCTAATAAGAGTGAACGCATGTTTTCACCTCTTTTATACTGACTAGTCAGTATAATAACAGCTGCTTAAAATCTTTTCAATGGGTGGATTCATTGGGATGTGGAAAACACGACGTCCCTTACTATTTTTTGCTTAAGACGATATAATCAACAAGACAGATATACATTGACGTTAACGTTATGATTGATTGGGGGGTACAGTGTGGCCAAAACGCACGGCGTGGCTTATAAATGGATCGCTTTGTCTAACACCACCTTGGGCATTTTAATGGCCGCTATCAATGGCACGAGTGTCATCATCGCCTTACCGGCTATTTTTCGGGGCATTCACGTCAATCCCTTGGCGCCTGGGCAAACCGGATTGCTCCTTTGGGTTTTGATGGGATTTAACGTGGCCACCACGATTCTTTTGGTTTCCTTTGGCCGCTTATCAGACAGTTATGGTCGCGTACGTTTGTACAATTTAGGATTTGCGGTGTTTACACTGGGTTCTATTCTATTGTCTATTACCTGGGGCCACGGAACAGCAGGCGAATGGCAACTCATCATCTTTCGAGTCGTCCAAGGCATTGGCGGAGCCTTCTTGTTTGCCAATAGTGCAGCCATCTTGACCGATGCCTTTCCCACAAATGAACGAGGTTTTGCCCTGGGACTTAACCAAGTAGCTGGGATTGGCGGTGCGGTCATTGGAATCGTCTTAGGTGGACTGATGGCGGCCATTAATTGGCGCTGGGTCTTTTTAATCAATGTCCCTTTTGGTCTGTTGGGCACCATTTGGGCGTATGTCGCCCTGAAAGAATCCGGTCGACCGCGTTCTCCGCTGCGCCTGGATTGGATCGGCAATATCACCTTTGCGGTGGGACTTCTGGGCGTATTGTTGGGACTGACCTATAGCATCCAGCCTTATGGCCATCACGCCACTGGGTGGAGCAGTCCTTTTGTTCTGATCAGCCTGATTGGCGGGCTTGTGCTGCTAGCCATTTTCGTTGTTACTGAGATGTACATCAAAGAACCCATGTTCAACATGCGGCTGTTTGGCAATCAAGCCTTCAGTGCCGGCAATATTGCAGGGCTTCTGGCCGCTGTGGCCCGAGGCGGTCTGCAGTTTATGCTCATTATTTGGCTTCAAGGCATTTGGCTGCCCCTACACGGTGTCTCCTTTGTCAACACCCCATTGCAGGCGGGAATTGACACGCTCCCGCAAATGGTAGGCTTTCTCATTGCCGGTCCTGTCAGCGGACGCCTCTCGGACCGATTTGGAGCCCGTTGGTTTGGCTTAGCCGGAATGCTCGTCGCCGCCACTGGTTTTCTTTGGCTAACAAGCCTGCCGGCCGATTTTCATTACTGGACTTTTGCGGGGGCAATCTTTTTACTTGGTATTGGCATGGGATTGTTTGCTTCGCCAAACTCTGCAGCCATTATGAACAGCGTCCCTGCCCGTTACCGCGGAGCAGCATCCGGCATGCGTTCCACCTTTATGAACGCAGGGATGATGCTCAGTATGGGCCTGTTTTTCACGATGGTCATCAGTGGTCTGAATCAAAAACTCCCTGACGCCATGCGCCATGGGCTTCAGGCCTTTCACTTGCCTGCGACTTTAGTCGCCGGACTCTCCCATCTGCCCCCGATTGCCGCCCTATTTGCGGCCCTGCTCGGATACAACCCAATTCAAACCATTTTACCAGCGGCAGTGTTGCATAGTCTCCCGGCTACCAGTACGCAAGTGCTCATCAGCCGTGAATTCTTTCCTCATTTGATTGCGAATCCCTTTATGAGCGCCCTACGCACCGTCTTTATATTTTCAGCGGTAATCTCCTTCATTGCCGCCATCGCGTCCTTACTTCGCGGACCGCAATATATCTATAGCGAAGACGAAGTCAAGACCTCCTTAAGCCCAACCGATCCGTTACAGCGCCGTTATCTGGCCGTTGCTTTGCTGGGCATTTATGCCAGTCGTCAAAAGCTTAAACAAGATGACAGCGTTGAAGCCCAAGCCTTGCTCAAGCGCTCGTTGTCTCTCCTCATGATTGCCACAGACCCTAAACGATTTGCCAAGAACATGTCAACACACCGCACTAAAGGAGGAAGTATCGCACAATGAGACGATATTTTTGGCCGATTACCAGCAGCGCCTTGAGTCTCATCTTAGCCGCTGTCCTTACGGCAAGCCCATGGCTATACATGCGTCACGCGCCGGGACCGTGGAACCAAACAACCCAGACGTTTTTCTGGACAGGGTTGGGAATGATCCTCATTTCAGGCATTGCCTTAACGTTGTGGATCCGTCAATTACGCCAACAATGGACTCCCCAGCAGATAACCTTCTCGCAAGGTGAAGCTCCCGATCAGGCCATTTCCTCTAAGGACATTAAAGACGTCTCCACTGCGCGAGAGCCTAAAGTGGTTGTCCCCGAAAGCGAAGAAGAACGTTGGGAGCGCGAATTGCGCCAACTCGCCCAAGACGTCTTGCTCGACATCTCCCAAGACCATCAACCTCACACGACCGCACGCGGGGAGGGACTCAAATGAAAAGCGCTTCATGGCTGACAGGACTCAGCATTTTAGGGGGGCTATGGCTCATCTTATCGCCTGCTATCGTTGGCTTCCCGGCACCTCACTCCCATCATATATGGACGGCAAGCCTCGCATTGGCCACCATATTTGGCGGGCTATTCGTCGTGTTAGGCGTCGTAGGCCTCACAGGCTTTTATGCGTCGGTTGTTCCCAAGCGCCTGCATATGAGCCGTCAGCCAACTCCTCAAACACCCTTACCCGAACCTTCGCCGCTACGCGAAAAGCCACGCGCGGTGGCAACGCCCGTACAAAATCAAGACGATACCGATGCGCTACTCAATGAATTAATGCGACGTCTTCTGCACGATGGACCAGCCTAATCTCAAAACCGGCAGGCATAAGCCTGCCGTTTTATCACGGCGCAATGGGCTCCGCACGGCGAAAACCCCATGACCACAATCCCCACACCACGGCTCCGGTTATTAGGGTAAAGACCCCATCGGCTAAGAACATGGCAGACAATGAGGTTTTTACCACCAGCAGACCAGAAATTACCGGAGTTGCAATCATGGCCAACACAAAATACACTTGTGTCACTCCAAAATACAGTCCTCGCTGAGAGGCATCCCCATACATTGTGACCGCACTGAGAAATCCGACATTCAAAAGCCCCGCCGCAATGCCTCCCAATAACAAGAACACAGCTACCAGCGTTGCAGTGCCTGTACTCGATAGGGCAACAGACATTCCTAACAGCGCAATGCTTCCCAGTATCACGGGTCGAAATCCCCAGCGCCGCAATAGAATTGTGGCGCCTAATCCCGCGGCAATCATGCCGAAACTCTGCAAGGCCGTGATAGCGGTCGCGTCTTGTGCTGACATGTGCAAGCTCAAGAGTTTTATAGGATAAAAAGATTGAGCGAGAGCTTGCGGCAGTGCGGTCAGTAATGCAACCAAACCACTTACCACGACCACCGGTTTCTTCGCCACTGGTCCTAGGGATTTCACCGCGTTCATAAAGTCAGCCCCGGTAGCCGCCGTAGCGAACGTGGGAAATGTCCAAGCCAAGGCCCCAGCAACGACCGATAAGAACGCGGACAAGCCAAATGCTACGGGCATTCCCCAAATCCCGGCAACTGATCCCGAGGTGGCGATTCCCAATAGCGCTCCCGCTTTGGTGGCACTGGTAAACTGACCCAGATTACGCGCTGGGTCACTCCCCAATTTGGACGCCAGCGATTGGGCAGCCGTCCAAAAAACCCCCCGAGCCGCTCCAATCAACAATTGCGCAAGAATTAACCCAACGACCCTAATATCAATTGTGGCCGCACAGAGGCCTGCCGAAGCTCCCACGGCAAAGGTGATCAAAAGCAGGCGGCGTTCTCCAAAAAAACTTGTCAATGGCCCACTTAAAATGCGGGCGGGTAACTGCATAACGCCAGGCGTTGCAGCCAACAATCCCACAACCCAAGCATGGTATCCTAAACGCGTTGCATCAATCGGGACCAACAACGCTAGCATCAAAAACGAGACGTTAAAAGCCAGTCCCGCCCCATTGACTGCCCATAGCCGGACACGCACGAACCTCCCCCCCTCTTTGATGATACGCTTTTTTCAGAAGGGGACAGCAAAAAACGCCTCCGTTTTATTGGAGGCGTTGTACTTCTGTTACAACACGTGTCCGACAGTTGCCAATCCCGCATATACCAGACCCAATACCGATAATCCTCCGGCCGCTGCGAGTCCAAGGAGCACGACAACCGCTAATTTATCCACTAAAGTCTGCTGGGAAGTTTCCCTGTCTGGTGCAGACATCGCATGTTGCCCCATAGCATGCTCTCCTCTCACTTCTCACGTTGTTGAAAATAGTCTACCATGATTTTCTGAGATTGTGAACTGCTTCACATTAAATTTGTTCCTAATATCACAAACATTAGGTGGCACAGAGGATTTCATTGTCCACGCGACGCCGTTGGTAAGCTATCACATAATTTCATCAACCCCCAAGGAATTACTTGACACAAATTCTTTTATAGTATATATTCCTATATAGAAAGGAAAGGTGATACATGATGTTACGCTCCACACGGATAGATCTCTCGGCTGAAAATCGTACTGCATTGACCGCCCTATTAAATCAGGAACTGGTGTTGATGACCGACCTCTACCTCCAAACCAAATTATCCCATTGGAATGTTCAGGGGCCTCACTTTATTGCCTATCACCAACTATTTGATGAGATCGCAAGCCACGTGCTAGAAGCTGTCGATATGATTGCCGAGCGCGCGACGACTCTGGGCGCAGCCGTGGATACCTGTGCTCAAACCATCTCAAATACCACAACGCTTGCGCCATGGACTGCATCAGACCGCCGAGACCAAGTGATAATCCATCGCCTAGCCGATGTCATTGGTGACGTCGCCAATTCCATGCGTAGGGCCATTGACGAAGCCGCAGCTTTAGGCGATGCCGATACCGCCGACCTATTTACCGAAGTTTCCCGCCAATTGGATAAAGATTTATGGTTTGTAGAATCGCACGTGAACTAATCGGGCATCAAGGTACTTAAAAAGCCACGCCCCTGTCATGGACGCGTGGCTTTTTCCTTTTATCGTCAGACGCCATGCCATGCGGCAAGCATTGGCGTTAAATAGACCTAGCTGTCAGACAGCAAGCGCCGTCTAAGATGGAGCGCAATGTTGTTGAATAAATCGCGCGGCGTCTCGCATAACCGCGCTAGCTTGGGCGAAGAACGGCACCGAAACAAATCCGTGGATGACACCTTCATATCGGCGAAGCCATACATCGACGCTTTGTGCCTGCAATGCATGCGCGTAGTCCTCGGCTTCGTCCCGCAACGGATCATATTCTGCGGTGGCAATAAACGTTGGTGACAGCCCCGCTAGATTGGGCAACCGAGCAGGCGAGGCTTCGGGCAATAGAGCATCCTCCACGGTGCGCAAATACATCTCTCCAAACCATGCCATATCATCATTTTGCAACAAATATTGTGTACCAAAGATTTGTTTGGAGGCAGTGACTGCAAGCATATCCGTTGTCGGATAAAATAAAATCTGTCCCCTTAGCGTGATTCCATCGTGTCGCGCTTTTTGCGCCACAACCGCGGCAAGATTACCACCCGCGCTGTCCCCCGACACAAAAAGGCAATGAGGGTCCGTATTCCAATCCGTCGCGTGACGCATAACCCAATGCAAGGCTGCAAAACATTCGTCCACCGGTTTGGGAAACT
Source organism: Sulfobacillus thermotolerans (assembly GCA_002951815.1). Taxonomy (GTDB): domain Bacteria; phylum Bacillota; class Sulfobacillia; order Sulfobacillales; family Sulfobacillaceae; genus Sulfobacillus; species Sulfobacillus thermotolerans. The sequence continues at coordinate 995,627 of CP019454.1, read as the reverse complement.
TAAACTCAGGGGGCCGATGGTAGCCGACTGATATCACGACAGCGCTCGATGCAGCTTGTAGCGCTCGAGCTACATGGTCATAGGACTCGATGTCACCTAAAACAAAGCCACCCCCGTGGAAAAACAGGACTAAAGGAACAGCCTCTTGATGAGCGGAAGCATATACGCGCACGGGAATTTCGCCATAAGGGCCCGGTATCATCAAATCCTCAGTGAGAATGTTCGGGGTCATAGGCGCCGCGGCTTGCAACAATTTCTGGCTCGCAACAAAACCTTCGCGAGCTTGTTCGGGCGTTAACGTTCGCAACGCAGGAGCATGGAGCGCTTGAATGCGCGTAACATATTCTTGGACAGTCGGATCTAATGGCACAGTTATCCTCCCTTTTGCTGGGAAACCCGAATAGGCGGGGCCCGTTCGATTCCTTTCTTCTTTTGTTATACTCGATCGTCGGGAACGAGGCACGAACATTCCTAAAGACTTTTGCGTTTATCAATCATCTAAGACCTTTAAAAGCTTATGCCCCCTATCAATCCTGATATAATCAAGAAAAACTCCCAGGGGAGCCGATGTCCGTTCTATGTCATCACCTCATGTAAAAGGGTCCTATCCAATAAGCTACACCTTCAGGGATGCCGATTTGTCCTTGGAGATTGGCTACGGCGACCAAACGCTAATGCGATGGCCCTTTTCGTCGTGGCGCATCGTTGAAACTCGTCCCCCTAAAATCAGGCGGGTGATGGCGTGGGATTTCATTCGGCGACGCCCTACCCATATCGTTCCCATTGTGGCCGGACATGTCCAATGGCTAAATTCCAGCGTCTTGCGGGTGACATTGCGAAGTGCGCGTCATCTCGCCTTGACCCTAACGCTCACCACCATTGAGCCATGGCACACGGTTATCGAGGTGCAAACGGAATATCCCAATGCGCTGCTTGAGATCGTTTGGCAAACTCCCGCGGCAGAATCTTGGAAGGGATTTGGCGAACACACGCACAGTATTCATCCCCCCGCACGGTTTGACTCATGGGTAGAAGAAGGACCCGTCGGACTCGGACGATGGTCACGGTGGCTGAAGTTTTTGCCCTTTGTTCCCTTTCCCAAAGGTCCTTATGCCTCTTACGCATCGGTCCCTTTATGGCTGAGTTCAGCGGGATATAGCGCATGGTTTGAATCTACTGAAATGATCCGGTGGCACCTCCAATCAACATGGCGGCGCGCCCAAATTTGGTCGCATCAGACAACATTGCACGTTGTTGCGGGAAAGGATCCCGAACAGGTGATGACACGCCAATTCGCCGTCCTCCAACGCCCGCCCCAGCCTCCCGCGTGGATATTTGCTCCTTGGAATGATAGCGTACAAGGCCAGGCTGAAGCTCAGGCACTGAGCCGATTTTTACGGAATAAGCGCATCCCCTCCAGTGCGATTTGGATTGAAGACTGGATGGGTTCTCAACAAAACGCCCGGCGGTTTTGGATGCGCCCGTTAACGCATCAGCCGGACCAGAGTCTGTATCCTAATTTTCCTGCCTTATCCCATCAGCTCCATTCGACCGGCTTTAAGATGCTTGGATATTTTTGCCCCGAGGTCACAGAAGGCACCCCTTTATATCAACAGGCATCAAAGGACCACATGCTCGTGCAAGATGCATCAGGCTTACCTGTCCGCATTCCCATTTTAGGAATTGCCCATGGCGAGCTTGACCTGACGCATCCCAACGCCCAAAGTTGGATCTCGACGCATCTCTTTGAGCCAGCGCGGCAGCTAGGCTTCGATGGGTGGATGGCCGATTTTGGCGAATATCTCCCAGTTAACGCCATCATGGCCGATAAGACGACAGGCTGGCATACCCATAATCGCTATCCTTTACTTTGGCAGCAGATTAACCGGACTTTTTGGGACAACGCCCGCCCATCAGGAGATTATACGTTTTTTGTCCGTTCCGCATGGGTTGGAACGCATCGCCTGGCTCCGGTCATGTGGGGCGGAGACTCCGATACAGACTTTGAAGAAGCTGACGGCTTGCCCACTGTCATTCCCCAAGTGCTTTCCGCCCAAGTCGCAGGATTTTTCTACTGGGCTACTGATATCGCGGGCTATATGACGTTTGGCTTGACCAAGCCCTCTGGACGTCTCTTATACTGGCGCTGGCTCCAACTGGCCGCCCTATTGCCAGTTATGCGCACCCATCATGGCACGGCACGCCCCAGAAACTGGCATTTCACCAAAGATGAGGAAACTTTAGTGGTCTATACCCGTTATACCCGCTTACATACTGCCCTTTATCCGTATTTTCACCACTTAGCCGTGCAAGCCACCCAGGTCGGACTGCCCCTCGTGCGTCCCATGTATATGGTTTTTCCCACCGACCCCGTCAGTTGGACGCTGGATCAACAATTTATGCTCGGATCCGATCTCTTGGTCATTCCAGTGACGAAACGATCTTCTAAGCAACACCGTCTCTATTTTCCCACCGGATCGTGGCGCTGCTGGTGGACCAATACAATATATACGGGCCCACAGTGGATCTCAGCGGCCATTCCCGATGACCGCCTGCCTTTGTACGTACGCCTTGGCGCCACCCTCCCCCTGATGGAAGGGGTTGAGATTGCAGATGAAGTAATGGAAGGCATTGTAGACTCATTCATCCCCATTGGACAAGGGCCTGGAACCGATCTGCCACACGCCCTTGAATACCTCACCCTCTATATGAGTTGTGGTGATGATCCCACCACTGGAGAATGGGCATTGCCAAGTGGCGGCACGTTGGTCTGGCAGTATCAACCGAGCGCTGGGAGTTTGTGTCCCATGGATGATTCTATAGCTATGCCCGTTTACGCAACGCACCTGCCAAAAGGCACTCATAGCGCCGTCAAGGTACGCTTAAACCCCGGTACCCGTTGCCAGTTTGCGGCGTTTGAGGGCGCCGTCGCACTTTCTTTGCACGGCGCTGTAACCCCATTAACCTGTATCGTTCGCTTATGGCATGATAAGAAAGGAGATTCCCGTGATGGCTATTCGGCCTAAATGGTATGCGCTTGGTAACTTAGGCAGCAATATCTTTAGTCAAGCGTTTGCTACCTTTGCCCTTTTCTTCTATATTGACCATCTTCGAGCTCCTTTAGGCGCGATTACCGCCGCAATGGCCGTTCAAAGTGTTTGGCATGCCGTGTTAAATCCCGCCATTGGCCAATGGTCAGACCGTACTCGCACCCGGTTTGGACGCCGTATCCCGTATATTGCCGGATTGAGCCTCCCGGTTGGCATTCTCTTTTTCTTTCTCTGGCACCCGGTGGTTTCCCACCAATGGCTTCCGGCATACTTTTTATTCATTGTCATGTTCTTTGACCTGACCTATTTGACCGTGGTACTTAATTGGACGAGTTTATTCCCGGAAATGTTTCGTTCTGTCCAACAGCGCACACGGGCCCAATTCCCCCGACAAGTCGTGGGAGTTATTGCTCTGTTGATTGGGGTTGCCGCCCCTCCCCTTTTATACGGCCATTTGGGGTGGACGGCCATGGGATTCATCCTCGGGACTATCGGAACCGCTGGATTCTTCCTCTCCCTCTTCGGGTCCCACGAGGAACCCACCATAGCGTCTCTGCCACACTGGTCTTTATGGGAAAGCCCACGCATTCTAAGGCAGGAGCAAGGCTTTCGCCAGTTCCTCGCCATGAATTTTCTCGTCCAATTGACATTAGGGCTCGTGCCGGCGGTTCTTCCATTTTATGCGAAGTATGTTCTGCATTTATCCCACAGTATGCTGTCTCTCGTCTTAGCCAGTATCTTTGTCACTGCTATGATTCTGATCTTACCGTGGACACGGGTGGTGAGAAAAATTGGTTCACACCAGTCCATACGTTGGACCATAGGGTGGATTGCCGCAGGCTTACTGCCGTTGTTATGGGCCCACGGACCGCTTATAGTCCTTGTGAGCGCCGTGTTTTTAGGTTCGGGATTGGCAGGATTTTTAACGTTGGCTGATGTATTGATGGCCGAAATTATTGACTACGATGCACGCCAAACGGGCCGCCGTCGTGAGGGCATTTTCTACGGCATCAATGGATTTATTCTCCGTCTCGGCGTCTCCGTGCAAGCGCTGTTGCTCTATATTGTGCTTCACAGTACAGGATACCATGCTAATGCGCACGGATATGCCTCTATTAGCGTGCAAGCCGGCTTTCGTGCCCTCATCAGCGGTATTCCCCTCGTCTTTTTGGCATTGGCCTTCTGGACCATTTACCGCTTTAGTGTCCCTGAAAGTGTCGTGGAAGCACCAGAGTCTTTGACCGTGTAAAAAGCCGCCATGGGCATAGACCCAGCAGACGGCTTTTGCACGATGCTTCTAATCCTAGGTCGACCCATGTACCTCAAACGGCGCTTCTTCGTGCACGACTTCGGTGACTTGGTTGTGTTCATCCACAAACACGACCACTGGGTGATATGACGTTAATTCCTCTTCGCTATAGAGACGAAATCCCAAGATAATGACCAAGTCTCCGGGGCTAAACAACCGCGCAGGAGGACCATTGAGGCAAATATCCCCTTGAAAACGAGGCCCCGCAATAATGTACGTCTGCCACAACGCCCCATTAGATAGGTTGCTAATTTGAACCATTTCGTAGGGCTTTAGCCCTGTTTGGTCCAAAATCGCCTGGTCAATAGTGATAGACCCAATATAATTTAAGTTGGCTTCGGTCACCGTAGCCCGGTGAATTTTTGCGGCTAATATGCGATACTGCAAAGCCGACACCTCTTTTCTTTTAACCCCGCGTCATGTTACCAACTACCGTCCATACCTTACCACCCGCTTATAGGACTGTCAAAACGCCATAAAGTCCCATATCGTCTATTTATCTCCCTGAGCTCGCCTTGGAATGACTATGCCAACAATCGCGGCCTCTTGACGCCATATTCTTCTACGGAAATTTTGTCCAATGAATCCTTCCGTTGCTATTATGACTCCAATGAATCATCGCGGCCCAGGGTTTCTGCCATAAGAGCGGCAAGACGGTGGTTCACCGGGTCATTCGTATGTCTCAGTCCTAAGATGGCCCCGGTCCGACTCGCCACCGAGCGATTTTGCCCCAGTTTAGCTTTGCCTTCGATACTTGTAATATGAATACGCACCCCAACAATTTCTTCTAACATCTGCACATAGGGCGCCCTGGTTAAGTTTTCTTCCCACAGAGCCTTCGTTTGGGGTTCGAAGCGCTTTAATAGGGTGTGAAGAATGTCGGCAATACCCTGAGCCTGATCGACAATTTCACAGGTCCCGCGAATATGGATTGCTACATAATTCCACGTCGGCACACTGAACTCTTCCCCATACCATTCCGGGGAAATATACCCATCCGGTCCGGAAAAGATGGCCAAAACAGACGCCCCCGATAATCCTTGCCAATGAGAATTCGCCCGCGCCAAATGCCCCAGTAATTGCGGATTTTCTCCGTCTCGATACAACAAAGGAAGATGTGTCGCCACGACGTCTTGTCCTTGAACAGAAGTCAACACGCCAAAAGGGTATTGCCACAAGATATTCGCTAATTCGCTTGGGGGAAGCTGAAAGGCTTTGGGAATATACATAGTGTCCACCTTTCTAAACTCACAGCGCTATTGCCGTCATCACTAATTTGTGCCACGCCATCGTTTTACGTCTTGATAAAGCCACCACGGCAGGCGTCCTGCCGTGGTTCGCGGTAAAATAACGCCAAGGAGGATAGGACGCGTGACTATCTTTATTGTACTCTGGAAAAAAATTCGACAACACCAGATTCTCGTGTTATTTGTGATGGCCGTCTTGTGCATGATTGGTGGTGCGACGTTATTTGCCATCACGCAGCATACCTCGTTCTTCATTGCCCTGTATTGGGCCATCACCACCGCGACGACGGTAGGATACGGAGATGTCACCCCGCACAATACTGCAGGCCGCGTCATTGCGATGGGGGTCATGTTAACGACCATTCCGCTTATGGGTGCGGTATTTGCTGGTTGGGCGGCAGTTCTTGCGTCGATACACATAAGGAGAGTGTTAGGGTTGGAAAAAGTTTGGGACCATCGCGGCCATTTGATCGTGTATGGATTTAGCGCCACTGTCGCCCATCTGCTCGACGACCTTATCGAGGAAAAATCTCAAGTCGTGGTCGTAGCTGATGTGCCTCCTAGCTCGGTTCCTGAAGGCGTTCGATTGATCTCCGGTGATGCAACAAATCCCCAAGTATTGGCCAAGTCGCGTCCACAGACGGCACGGCAAGCGTTGGTTTCAGGAGCCACGGATGGCGAGGTGCTCTTAACAGCTATTGCTTTAAAACATTTAGCACCAACTTTACCAATTATGGCTATCACCCAAAGTGCCAAAGTGGCTGAAGCCTTAAAGGATTTAGGTGTAGAGCATACCGTCGCCGCCGATAATTTATTAGGCCAGACTGTAGCCAAAAGCCTTGAAACTCCGCACGCTGCCGACCTCTTACTGAGCTTATTAGGCTCAGAGCGCTATGTGCTCCGCGAGCGGACCATAGAAGAACAGTGGGTCGGCCTGCCTTTGAGCCAAGTTCGCCACCGTTATCCCGGCATTTTGCTGGGTATTGTGCATGAGCACCATGTGATTTTAGGCGTCGAACACGATCCTGTACTGGAGGCGGACGATCACGTGCTCTTTTTAACCGCCACCGATATCTGCTGAATCCGCGTCGCATGGTATGCCCACCGTCTGCTGCGCGCATAATAGCACGGACCGTCCTGATTTTGTTTAGGGCACTTTGGGTCAGACAAGGAGACGAAAACAATGGACCAGCACTTGCAATCAGCGACTAGTACCCACTTTACGCATTTTGCCATGACACCTCCTCCGGACGCTAGTGTAGACTCCCAAGAAAATCGCATTATCTTCCACAACCAACACGTCCAGATGGACGTCGCAGCCCTCTCGCGAGAGTTTTCAGATGTGATGTTTCATATTGGTGGACTCGACGATCCGCGCATCATTGTTCCCTTAGGATCCGACGTCACCGTAAATTTCCAAAACCAAGACACAGCCAATCCACATGGGTGGCGCTTGATTGCTGATAAGCCACCATTTCAGAACCCGCAAAGTGCAGCACACAAGCCGCTTGCCTTTGTAGGCTCTGAGGTTGGCGTCACCAATCCCCAAGAAAGCGGCCAAGCCCATTTCACGGCAAACCAAGCTGGCATTTATACGTATATTTGCCCTGTTTCAGAGGATGGCGGTATCGGCCTCTATGGAATTTTTGAAGTCAGCCCGTCTCACTAAGTAGATATCGTTGGCCCCCTGCACTATGATGGGGGCCCGATTTTTACCGCGACCGAATCACCATCCAAATTATCAAAGCCACCATAAGGGGAAGCATGAAGATCGCGAACAATTCATGCGCAATCAAATAGACCAGCGGTAGCCCGACGATAATAGCGATCCATGTCTTCAAGGCGCGAGAACGCAAGTGGGGGTGCCTTATCGCGGCAATAGACAACCGCACCGGATAGGATAACAAGGGTTTAACAGAGGGTGCAGGACTAATCTGTGCCTTCATTTGAGTTGCATTAGCAGGATTCAGCATAACATCCCGAGCGCGTTGCAACAAAATAAATTGGGACGCTTCTCCCCCGTTATCGGGATGAAGGCGCCGCGATTGTCGCCGAAAAGCTTGCTGGACTTCTTGAGGATTAGCATCCACACCAACGCCTAACAAATCCGCCGCATCTTGGCGTGTCATGGACCATCCTCGCCTCCATAAGCAAAATCTCCCATATACATTGTCGTCACCGTCCCTTTATCATTAACCTCATCATAGCATGGAACAATACTCGCTCCAAACGCTGTGAACCTTAGGCCCGTCGGCCTTCAGTCTTGACGCATCCATGGGGCCATCATACACTTCGTCTGTGACAAACCATAAACTCTTTGGCCACGTGATGGATTGACTCGAAGAGACTATGGCTTCATGTTCCCCATAGAAAGGCAGGCTCAGCATGACCGAGTATGATAATTTTGCTTGGCTGTACTATCGGCATTGGGCGGGCTACTCTTATACGGTGCGCCCCGTGTTATCCCGGGTATTGTTGTCAGCGCTAGCGCCTGGGGGACATATCATCGATCTCTGCTGTGGAACCGGACAGACCGCCGGTTATCTGGTCTCTCAAGGATTTGCGGTGACCGGAATCGACAACTCACCCAACATGCTCGCTTATGCTAAACGGGAAGCACCTGGCGCACAGCTTTTATTGCAAGACGCCCGCACATTCGCATGCGACCACCCGGCGAGTGCCGTAATCTCGCTGTTTGACAGCTTAAATCACATGCTCACGGCAGAGGATTTAATGGCAGTCTTTTCGCGCGTCTTCGCCACGCTCGAGCCAGGAGGAAAATTTTTCTTTGACGTCAACACTTTACAAAAATATCAGGCACAGTGGGCTCGCACTGACGCCATGATTCATCCCGACCACGTCGCAATGTTTCACAGCGAATTCGACTTACGGTCCCGACTGGCTACCTTCAATGCGACTATTTTCATCTTGCACGACCGCCAATGGATTAGGTCCGATGTTGTCCTGCAACAACGAGCCTATAAACTATCAATGGTGGCGCAGCTGCTCCGTGAGACCGGATTCTCTGCGATACAGATAATGAAAGGCGTCTCTCTGTCCACTGACCCACAATTTTCAGGCCGCGCCTTTTTTCTCGCCACGAAGCCCACGAACCCATTCAACGCCACCTTGCGAGTCCTTTAGCTCACGCTAGATGTGAACACACTCCCATAAAGCCCCGACGCCCTGATAAGATTATTGCTATCTACGTCATCGAAAGAAGGCGGAATATGAGGACCGTATTGGATAGAGACTTGGTAGAAGCCTTTGAACAAACCGAAACCACCATGCACCGGCAGCATTTAGCGCGCTATGTGACTTATGAGCCAGGTGGGGATTTCGCAGACATGTCCCGGGACGGAGGACAAGCACTTTTTGCAGGTCACCTGTCGCCACTTAGTTATGCGTCAGGGTTCGGCCTGCCACGGCGTGCCAATGAAAACGACCTGGCCGCAATCGAGTCCTTTTATGATCAGTTTGACATGCCTGCACGTATAGAGGTTACATCGTTTTCAGACCCCACATGGCTCAGCGTGTTGGCGCACCACGGGTATTGCCTCGACCATTTTACCCACGTTTGGTATAAGCCACTCTGTTCTCGGCCGCATCATTTCTTCCCCCCAGTCGGTTCGATCGAGATAGTTGAAGAAAACACGCCGCTTGTGCCCCAATGGGCACACATTGTGGCATCCGGCTTTAAAATCGATGGGCCGCCTTCTCTTGACGACATCACATTTGCTACATGCTTTTTGCAGCACGACAGCTCGACGGGTGTGTTAGCAAAAGTGCATGGCGTCTGGGGAGCCGCGGCCGCAATCTCTATTCAAGGCCCCATCGCCATGCTTTTTGCCGCCAGCACACAGCTCACCCACCGCAATCAAGGGCTCCATCACATGCTCATTGCCAAGCGCTTAGAGATGGCCGCCGAGGCACACTGCGAGTGGGCGATTATGCAAACCGACCCCGGCAGCGCCTCGGAGCGTCACGCTAGCGAGTTGGGCTTTGTCATGGGATACACCAAAGCGATGATGGTCGTCCCCATGGCAACATCATAAGTCAGTCAAGCTTAGCCCATTAAATGCTTTTCAAAAAATTCACTGCGGGCTTTCGCAATCATGTACAACACATCATATCCACGAGGCATATGGCGGGTCTTAGGCAACGCCAACAGCGCAATGTCTTTATGAGCAGCTGTCAACGCTTGTATCATTTGGGCTGTGTGACGGAAATGGACATTTTCATCAATGAAGCCATGAATAATCAGCAGCTGCCCCTGCAGATTGTGTACAAAATTTAGCGTGGATGCGTATTCATATCCTTCGTGGTTTGTCTCATCGGTACCCATATAGCGTTCGGTATAGGCTGTATCATACCAGCGAAAATCTGCCACGGGAGCGCCTGCTACGCCAACAGAAAATACATCCGGCGCCTTAAGGAGCGCACTAAGCGTCATATAGCCCCCATAACTCCACCCGTAGATCCCCACACGTCTGAGATCGACCGGATAATGATCGCCGAGCCACTGCACTCCGGCAATCTGGTCGTCGAGCTCAATTGTACCAAAGCGGCGATTGATCGCAGTTTCAAAAGCTTTGCCGCGGTTGGCGCTTCCCCGGTTATCGACCTTAAGGACAAAAAACCCGTGTTGAGCTAAATACTGAGCCTGCAAATCCACCGTCAGACGCCAGTCTCTCGTCACCATCTGCGCGTGAGGCCCCCCATAGACCGCGACGACAACAGGGGCCTTCTCCTCCGTCATCTGCTGGGGATGGTACACTGCGCCATACAAGATGGTGCCATCATGAGCGGGGATTTCCACTAATTCTGGCTCTGATAGGGCCACGTCTCGTGCATCGATAGGCTGATGCAACACGATCGGCGCAACCTCGTGGCTGCGTTGAACCAAGCGTACAGCTGGACTATGCGATAAGTTGGATATCTGGTCAACATACCAGCGGCAGTCCTTGGAGAAAACTGTGAAATGCACCCCAGTTTCTTCCGTTAGACGCTCCATAAGACCCGTGCTTAACTCCACCCTATAGAGATGGCGTTCCAACGGCGACTCCTTGGTGGCTTCTACAAATAGATAGTCCTGCGATGGCGCAAGCGCCACAATCCGCGTGACCATAAACGCCCCGGACGTCACCCAACGCTCTGGGCGTCCTGGCTCCCGAAGAACCACATGACGAAACCCGTCTGAATTTTGCTCGCTAGTCGTCACAATGGTCCGCGAATCTAAAAACCACATATCGTGGGTTACGTTGATCCAATCATCAGCGTGCTCCGTCCACAAAATCGTCTGCTGATGGGTTTGCGGGTTATAGGCGAACACCGTAAGCGTTTTTTGATCACGCGTCAACAGCGATACCACCAGTCGATTATCTGGGGACCAATGGACATCCACCAAGTAACCGTCGGCAAAACCTCGGACGTCTACCCACTCGGTAGCGCCCGAAGCGATTTCCACCACACCTAGGCGAAAAAGCGCATTGGCATGCCCGACGAAGGGATAGCGATGCGTCTCGATTCGCGTAGCTTCCTCATCCCAATGAACAATAGGATAAATCGGGATGTGGCGATCATCCACTTCTTCAAACGCAATCCACTCTTCATTCGGACTCACAAAATATCCGTGGGGTCGATCAAATTCTTCTTGGGCAACATATTCCGCCAGCCCGCACGTCATCCCCGCTTCGCGCGGCTCAGCCAATACGCGCACGGTGTCAGACACGGAGTCGAACAAGCACAACTGACCATTTCGTACAAACACAACCCGCTCGCCATCTCCCAACAGGTAGGGATCTTCTGCGCCTTCGGCCGGTGCCAGGAAAAATTGTTCCATGCTGTCGATGTCTAGGAGCCATAATTGACTGCCTTGTGGAATCAACACACGATGTGCCTTAGAGTGCGCAAATTGATAGTGGGTAATGCCTTCCCACGGCATGCGCTGCCGTTCGCGTCGCAATTCCTCCTCCAGAGAATGACCTGGCGTGCTCTTTGGACCCGCCAAAACCCGAGACGCCATGGTTGACAAGTCAAGCGCCCATAACGACAGCGCAGGATTCTCACCAGACGGGGCCAAATAGGTCAGATGTTGATTATCTGGTGTAAACTTCCAATGAATGGGGACATTAAGCCCAGGCGCGGGGACCGTTGCTATTTGCTCCCACGTTACTTTCTTGTCAGTTTGCATTGTTTCTACTCCCTCTAATCGCCAATTCACTATCTCTGGTCAGTCGTATCGTTGTTTCTCGTCATACCTGTTTCATTGTACTATGATGAAAGAGAACAAACCATGAGACGTTGCCTACGGGGCCGCCATCCGTCACCGTACGTGTATGGCCCGCTTTACATCGATCCAACCAATGTCTCGTCCCATTCGCAGGAGGTTCCCGATGACCGTTATGGCATGTTTTGGTGGCAGTATCGTCGCGTTTTTGATGGTCTGGGGTTTATTGCGTCTTAGCAATCAGGTGATTCAACACCCTGTCCGCGACCCCGTTGCATTTCCTAGGCAATTACGTCTGGGAATGTGGCTGCTCGTCATGGCATTGTTCGAAGAAGGCCTCTTTCGCTGGCTATTGGTAGGAGTGGCGAGCCGCTTTATTGGACTAGGGCCCGCATTTATTGTATCAGTCGCGGCGTTTACGGTGGCCCACCGTACAAACGGCACTCTATCCTATAGTGCTGTTATCAACCTCATTCTAGTCAGTACGATTTTAGGGGCGATCTTTATTTGGTGGGGATTTTGGGCCGCGGTCGCGGCGCATTTTGGCTGGAATCTCGCGCAATGGTGGTTAGGGTTTACGGTAAGTGGAGAAAAAACCCGACCTCTTCTCCCCTCTCCCCACATGCGCACCATTCCCGATTGCCCTTACGGGCCTGAGTCGCATTGGACAACAACTATCGTAATGATAGCGACACTGATTGCGATGATCGCTCCCGGATTAGGCCATCTGACCCTATCCCGAGGGCTTCTGTAATCCCGGCAAGGCTATAGTGTTTGAATAAATTTTTCCATGGCCATAATGTCGACAAATGCTCCATCAAGATATCCCTGACGCTGGAAAATGCCCACTTCTCGGTAACCCATTTTGGTATACAACCGTTGACCCGCCATGTTATGGGGAAATGTAAAGAGAACAATTTTATAAAAGAGGTGTTGGCGCGCCAAGATTTCTAACTGCGTTAGCAGCTGCTGTCCAATGTGTTGTCCTCGGTACTCACGGTGCACATAGATGGACAGCTCTGCTACTCCGCGGTAGGCCTGACGAGAAGAATAAGGATTGAGGGATGCCCAACCCACCACCTGATGTCCAATCTCGGCGACCAAAACTCCATAGCGTCCTCGATGAGCATCCCACCATATCATCATATCGTCCGGACTCTTGGGCTCAGCATCCAAGGTCGCGATACGGTCCAGTATGCCTTGATTGTAAATCCCACGAATCGCCTCAAGGTCCTGACTTTGCGCGACTCTTATCGACACATCCACAATATTTAACCATCCTCCAAAATTTTCTGTCACCGCTAGCATTGAGCATTCCCGCATTAGCTATTAAGATAAAGGAAGAACGCTAGCCTTGCCAAGGGGGTAGGTGCCCAATGATGTTGCCGCAGTCGTCTACCGAAATTCCTACCGCGATTTTTAACTTCTTTATGCTGCTGTTATTGTGGCGTTTCTCCTTGCGCTTATTGCGCCGGCCTAGGAATCGGCGCCGGTGGTTAGTCGACCCCACGGTAGCACATCGCCTGCCGGAACCGAAGCCCACACCCTTAGAAATCGCTCAAGACCGCTATGCTCGAGGAGAGCTCACAGACAAAGAGTTTGAACAAGTTGTTGAACGGTTGCTAAAATCGCGATCGCCTTCGCAAGATTGGTAGGGCTTTATTACCAATCTTGATTATTATCAGACAATTCTTTGTATTGAAAAGCTCGTTCTATTTTCCATGAATCTCCGTCGATGACACACACGGCGGGAACCGGAACCGACAACCACTCCAGCAGCGACACCGAGCGCCCCAGCATATGACTATAAAACAAGGCTAAAATCCGCCCATGCGCGACGACACCAATGGACCGACCGGGATTCGCTCGCATTAACTCTTTAAGACACGTACTTATACGGTCAATGGCGGCTTTGCGGTCCTCCCCCTCTGGCCTTCCTATGATTTGGCTCGTTGCCAATCCCCAACCGTTGATATCGCGTAATTCCTCATTAGACCGTAAGGGGACACCTATAACACGTGCGATAATACGCGCCGTCTGGCGGGCTGCCCGTTCGGGGCTATAATACAAAAATCCCATGTGTTCCCACGATTCATTCCGAGCTAATTCAATGGTGAGCGCCACCCCAGTCGCCGATAAAGACCACTCGCCTTGCCGGTTCATTTGAACGGGTCCATGCCGAATGACATAAATTTTATGCCCCATTCAGGCTCCTCCTTTCGAGCTATCTTCGTCATAGCTTTTACTGTCATTCTACTGCGGTTTAATCATTTTTTTCATCCCTTCAGCGAAAAAACACTACAAGAATCTCGAAGCATACACATAAATAGGACGATGACTTAGCACAATAAGACGGGAGGATTGACATGAAGAAATCCTGTCTAGAAAAAAATGTCGGACCTATTGATCGTCTCGTGCGCCTAGCCATCGTTGCCGTTTTATGGATTTGGCCCCTAACCACTGCCATGTCGACCGTCGGCACTGCGATAATGTCGGCTTTAGGTGGGATCATTCTTGTGACCGCCGTTACCGGCTATTGCTTGCTATACGATGTATTAAACTGGTCGACGGTCAGGCGCCATTCCCACGCATAGACCAGTGCGACAAGAAAGCTCTTGACAAGAATTGGTTACATGTTAAGGTAAACACATCGGGAGATCACCTTCAACCAGTGGTCTTTAACAATTTTCCTGGGTTCCAGATTGCAGCACTATCTTGGCTGATGCATCCCGATTCGTCCATCTGCCCTGCGGTCTTTACCCCAGTACATAAGGAGGTGAAAAACGTGGCTTATTTGGATGAAAAAATTCGTGACCAAGTCACCCAGTTCTTTCAAGACTTAAAGGATTCGGTTACTATTCAGATTTATCCGGGTCCTGAAGCGGAAACCGCTCAAGTCTTTACCGATTTGGCCAATGAAGTAGCGGATCTTTCCGACTTGGTCATGGTGAGCCAAACCTCCGAAGCGCCTGTTCTAGAACCCGGACATCCCGGTAACGAGCCAATTTCTGGTCCTATTGCCAACTTGCTAGACAACCAAGGCCGTGCAACCGGCATACGTTTTGTCGGCATTCCCAGTGGGCATGAATTTGGTGCGTTTCTTGAAGACATCAAAGCCGTTTCAACCCACACGGTCAACTTGACAGACAAAGCCAAAGAAGCGCTGGCGCAGTTAACACAACCTGTGCACATCCAGGTATTTACCACCCCTACGTGACCATATTGTCCCCGGGCTGTACGCCTGGCACATGATATGGCTCTAGAATCACCCAACGTAGTGGCAGACATGGTGGACGCAAGCGAGTTCCCAGACCTCGCAGGCAAATATAATGTCTATGGTGTTCCCAAGTCCGTCGTCAACGGCAAGCTCGATGTCACAGGAGCTGTCCCCGAGAACCAATTGTTAAAAATTGTGTTAGAGGCAGCTGGTCAATAATAAAAACAAGGCCCAAGACGGGCCTTGTTTTTATTCTCTCACCCCTAGTGCTCGAGCTAATTTAGGGCGATTAAAACCCACAATGACTGTCCCATTGACAATGATCACCGGCACGCCGGTTTGTCCGGATTTGCGTTGCAATTCCTGTGCGGCCTGGGCGCTTTTAGAAACATCCACCTCTTTAAAAGGCACTTTCCTCTCTTGCAGGAACCGCTTCGCGCTCCGGCAATGGGGTCAAGTTTGTGTGGTATACACAATAACGGCCATATGCCCACCTCCTGCATAGAAACAATATATGTTGCCTTGATTATACCCCTAGAGGTATTTTAACGGCAATAACTTCGCCGCAATGGCACACTTTCATCCTTCCCACGTATGGTGATTAGCAACGCCGGAGGTGATGAAGAATGGCCGTCGCACATTATGATATCCTAGCCGCAGCTCATACCGCCCACGGATATCGTTCTTATTATGCCAAATGGCTGAAAAATGCCCGCCACATCATCGCTCTTAAGGGACACTATGTGACGATATCCGCTGTTCTTACAGCGTTCGCCGATAGCCTAGACGGTATAGAGCTGTGGCGCTTTCATGAACCCTTAAATCCCAACCTTTTGACAGGGCTTGTCATCCCATCACGTCATACCGCTATTATCATGGATCACTCATCATGGCAGGTCAGCGGAGTAACCGCCGTTATTGACACGGTTAGTTTAGACGCGCCTACCGTGCGTTATCCCTCGCTGCCTCCTGATGTCTACCGGCACCTCCGCATCGCCAGTGACTATCTGCAAGATATCCGTGAGTTTTGGCGTACAGTACCCCAACTCTCCGCGGCCGTACATGATGTTCAACAACGGTTATTGGATGCGGTCTCTGTATGCCCAATACCAAAGGCCGGTCAAAGCTTCCATGCATTTGGGACAGCCTTATCCGCCCATGGGCCTTATTCGCCTGTGACTGATGCAAGTTGGCCCGCAAAACGCCGCCACCTCCTTATCAGTCCCCCGGGATCAGAGATTCACGCCCTCATGGCCGCCGTCGGCAAACGGGCTCTGGCGTCGGGGCACTCTGTTCTTTTTCTGCATTGCGGCATTAACCCCGACCATTTCGACCATCTCTATCTACCGCAGTCACAGTGGCTAATCAGTCATTGCGTTGCTCCGCACTGGCAAGTCCCGCACACAACGGACGTCACTTATGACTTAACACAAGCCAGCCTCACGGCTGGCGCTCGTGATGAATTAGATAATTTATATTTTCTCTACGCACAGGCCTATCATAAAGCATGGGCACGTATTGCAGAAACAATCTCTCCTCCCACGCCAGTGCCCGCAGAGGTGGTTCAGTGCGGAGTACAAAAAGTGAGCGATGAGCTCTCGCGCCACCTAACCCTTTCAGGTTGAAAGATTGGTACAGGCGCGTCTCATCAGTCTCGCGTCTAATAAATAACAATAAAGGCGGCTCATTACGAGCCGCCTCTTGTTTTATGGGATTGCTGAGCTTACGAGACTGACCTTTATAACGCGCCCGTCTCGCGGGTTTCTTCAAGGGCTTCCAACACTTCATCCGCCGCTTTGCTGCGGTAGCCACTCGATACCCCCCAGTAGTAAAACAGCAACGAGACGACCGCAATCACTACCAAGTCCCACGGATACGGGATAAAGCCCTTGCCGTGGTTAGCCGGGGCTCCAAAGACACCCGAGCCGTAATAAGACATCGCCAGCATGAATAGCAGATAAAACACCATCCATACGCTGGACTTAAATGACTGCGCCGAGGGCTTCGCAATCGTCTGCGGCACAATGGCACTGATAATCAAGTACAAGACCACGCCAATCAAGATAATGCCCAAGAGTTTCTCGTCGGCCACCCAGCCATCCCAGTAGATAATCAAGGAGGCGCCAATAAACGCCACCGGCGCAATCCACGACAAGCCGCCTAAGCGAATGGGCCGCGGTACATTGGGCATCGTACGGCGAAACACCGCGGCCGAAATCGGCCCCACCATGTAGGTAAAGACGGTGGCTCCCGACACAATCGCCACCAGCGACTGCCACGCCGGGAACGGCGCCAAGAAAATCAGACTGATGATGGCCGCGACCACCAAGGCAATGCTAGGAATCCCCGTCTTGGGGTTGATTTTCGCTAAGCCCTTGGGCATATAGCCATTGCGGCCCAGCGCGTCTAAGACGCGCGTCGTGGAGGCCAGATAAATACTGCCCGTGCCGGCGGGCGACAAGAACGCATCAATAAACAACAGGGTCGACAACCACGACAACCCCGCGAAAATGGCCAACTGGGCAAATGGCGCCCCTGCAATTTGCGCATTGGACGCAATCGCCGCCCAGCCTTTGCCTAACACCGACGTGGGGAGCGCCCCAATAAAGACCACCTGCAACAAGGTGTAGAGAATAATGCCGATCACAATCGACACAATCAAGGCGCGAGGCACGTCCCGTTGGGGATTTTTCGCTTCTCCCGCCAAGTCCACCGCTTGCCGAAAGCCCAAGTAGGAAAACACAATCCCGGCCGACGCGACCGCGCCCAACATTCCCGACGATTTCATCGGCATGAAGCCCCCAATGTGGCTGAAGTTGGTGCCATGCAGCCCGACAATGGCCAACACAATTACCGTCAACGTCGGCATCAAGAATTTCCAGATCGTGAGCGGTGTGTTAATCCGTGCAAATACTTTAATGCCAAAGTAGTTCACCGTGAAAAAAGCCACAATCAACAGGGCGGCGAAAATCAAGCCCGACGTAGTCAACGTGGACTTGACATACAGTCCCGGGAAAAAGTGACTCATATACTGCACCGTGGCTTCGGCTTCTACGGCGGGCACGGAGGCATATGCAATCACCGCGGCCCACCCGACGATAAAACTGGTCAAGTGCCCATGCGAGTATTGCGTATAGCGCGCAATCCCCCCGGATTCCGGAATCATGGAACCTAGCTCAGCATAGACCAAGCCAATGAACAAGACAATCACACCGCCAATGACCCAGCTGAAAATGGATGACGGTCCCGCCAAATAGGCGGCCGTAAAGGCCGCAAACAACCAACCTGATCCAATAATGGCCCCTAGCGAGGACATGGTCAAATCGAGAAACGATAATTCACGTTTCAAGCCCCGCTCTAAATTAATCAATGTGGTGCCTCCTTTTTACGGTATCATTTTGTCTAAAACCTACATGTTGTCTGAAAACGGAGAGCCTCCCACGTTCAACCAAAAAGATAAGAAATAATTTATGGGCTGTGGGCGTCCTTTATTAAACGTGGTCACAGCACATTATAATACTTCGACATAAATGTCTGATTTCCTTCCTAATTGCCAAACTAATTTTTCATGCATTGAGTAGTATTTTATTTCTATCGCCACATTTGCTTGATTTTACCGATTTACACCCCGATTAAATATGGACGCAGCCAGCATATTTTCCTAGGCGAAGGGACATCGCGTTCCGTCCTTATTTTGGACCAAACCTCGGATTTTCAGCCGTTGTCCCCTGTGCGATATATCAGACGTCCTTTCAGGGCTGTACCCATTCATCTTTGGCCACCATTCTGTATCGAATTCAGTGTAAAAGGGATTTGCATCACTGTGTCCACCACACTAAAATGGCATAAGATAGGCCTCAGGAGGTTACGATTGATGGGACAAAACGCTTTAATTGTAGTGGATTTCCAAAACGATTTTTGTTCTCAAGGAACATTAGCGGTGCCGAATGCGGAGACAATTATTCCTTCCATTCAAGCTTTGCTTAACTATTTTTCGCTGCAAGACCAACCTATTGTCTTGACGAAAGACTTCCACCCTGAAAACCATGTGTCTTTTCAGGCCCAAGGGGGCCCATGGCCTCCCCATTGCGTGCAAGGCACCGTGGGCTGCCAGATCCATCCGTCGCTGACGATTCCTGAAGGCGCTGCATATTTTTACAAGGGATTTGACCCCGCTGTGGATGCTTACAGTGGCTTTGAAGGATTTCTGGCCGAAAGCGGCCACATTTCCTCTATCGGGTTGGCAACGTGGCTCCATCGACTCGACGTCGAGACCGTCTATATTAGCGGACTAGCAACCGACTACTGTGTCCGGGCTACAGCCCTTGATGCCGTCACGGAAGGCTTTCATACGATTGCGGTCACCAATGCCATAAAAGGCGTCAATGTTCGACCGGATGACAGCGCCAAAGCACTTGAGGACATGCGCCAAAAAGGCGTCACCTTACAGCCTTGGACATTATAGAAGAAGGTGACCATTTATCAAACGAGGACTAATCTTTATCCTGCCCGTTGTCGCTTTGGTCGTGCTGATTGTCACGGCGCCCCTTACGTTATGGCAACAAGTCTTAGCCGCTTTGGCCATCCTTGTTCCCCTAGGATGGCTCGTCAACCAAAAGCGGCGTCGTCCTGCCACGTTGTTACAAGATTCCTCGGTCGCAACATTAGATGCAGCGGAAACCACTTTTCAAATTGGTCATGCCGCCTTGCCCCATCTTCGCCAAGGCCTCAATCGGGAGACAGCGCAGCATATCGCCAATATCATTCAGCAAACGGTTGGGGTTGAAGCTGTGGCGATTACCGACACGAACAGTGTCCTAGGATGGGCTGGCAAGCCCTGCCCGCAACATAATCCGGGCTCAAGCCTTTCGAATACCACTAGAGAAGTGATGGAGCAACGGGTCCAAAGAATCTTAAAAACCGAGGAACTCAAAGGAGCTTACGATGAATGTCAGCTCGGCGTTGTCATTATTACTCCGTTGATCTCTCATGGTCAATCAGTAGGCTGCATTAAACTTTATGTCGCAAACCAGAGCACTTTGCCGAAGCGCGCAGGCCGACTTGCCGAGGGGATTGCCCAACTCCTCTCTATTTTATTGGAAGTGGCCGAATTGGACCGGCAGCGTAGCCTCGCTTCAACGGCCCGTCTGGAGGCTCTGCAAGCTCAAATTCGTCCGCACTTCTTGTTTAACGTCCTTAACACGATTATCTCCTTTTCCCGCACCGACCCGGATAAAGCCCGAGACTTATTAATCCAGCTGGCCTCGTTCTTTCGGCGTTCCTTAGCGCATAAAGGATCGATGGTGCTCGTCAAAGACGAAATTGACTATGTACAAACCTATTTGAATTTAGAAAAAGCTCGCTACGGGGATAAGCTCCGTTACCGATTGCGCATCCAACCCGAGGCATTGCACCGCTCAGTTCCTGTCCTCATTATTCAACCACTGGTTGAAAACGCAGTCATTCACGGCATTGCCGAAAAAGAAGGTCCCGGTATGGTCAGCGTTAGCATTCGCAACCAAGGCAATCATACGATTATCTATGTCTCTGATAATGGGCATGGCATCCCCAAATCACGCCAGCGGGAAATTTTTGAAATGGGACACGGTCAAGGGATGGGCTTGGGGCTATCCAATGTTTCGGAACGGCTTATCGGTCTTTACGGTGTTAAATATCGCCTACGCTTGCGATCTTCCGAAGATAAAGGAACCACGGTACGAGTCGTAATTCCTTGCCAGCCGTCTTCGACCGCTAGCACAGGAGCCTAAAGCGCCCAACACTGCACCGACCGTCGCATAAATAGAGGAGGATTGTCTATGCTAAAAGCCCTAATCGTTGAAGATGAATATCCCGCTCGCCAAGAACTGCGTTTCTTACTCGAACCCTACCAAAATGTATTGGAAGTCATTGGGGAAGCGCAGACGGCCAAAGAAGCACTCTCGCTCATCGAAGCTCTCGATTATGACGTGGTTTTTCTCGACATACAGATGCCCGGCATGTCAGGCATGGAGCTCGCTCGCATTCTAAAAGACAAGCGTCCTCAACTAAGCGTGGTCTTTATTTCAGCGCACGAACAGTACGCCGTGGATGCGTTTGCGGTCCAAGTCGTCGACTATCTGCTTAAACCCGTCAGTAGTGAACGTATTGCCGAGACCATTCGTCGCTTGACCGATCTTGATACCGCCACGCCGAAGACCACATCCGATGTCCTCACTTGGGTGCCGTGTGAATCCGGAGGTCATACCATTCCGGTCAATACCAATGACATCATTTTTATTATGGCTGAACATGAAATTATTTACATTTACACCTATCACGACCGCTATCCGACGCGTTTTACTCTTCAAGAATTGCAAGAGCGCTTGCCTAGCGAGACATTCTTGCGGACCCACCGCAGTTTTATTGCCAATATGCACCAGGTCAAAGAAATCATGCCCTATTTTAATGGTACTTACCTTCTAAAAATGAAAGACAAACAGAGCAGTGAAGTGGTCGTTAGTCGATCCAACGTCAAAAAGGTCAAGGAACTCTTTAATATTACCTAGGAGTTCTAAAGACACTCTCTCAACTTTTGTCATCGTGCCAAGCACTTGACCCATCGGCCCAATGTTCCTTTTTCCAAATCGGCACACGTTCTTTTACCCGATCAATCCCCGCGCGCGCAGCGGCAAATGCCGCATCCCGGTGGGCAGCGGAGACGGCAACGGCCACGCTTATCGTCCCCACCGGAAGAGAGCCAATACGGTGGACAATGACAATATGACGTACAGAAAATTCCTCTTTCAATTCCTCGCCTATCTTACGAATTTGCGCTTCCGCCATCTGTGGGTAGACATCATAAAACAAGCCTTGTGAGGCACGGCCTTCAAATTCATTGCGCACCGTCCCGAGAAATAATACCTGCGCCCCTGCGCCTGGATCTTCCAACGCTTGGAGGAGCGCCGACGGGTCAATCACTTGCTGTGTAATCTGATAAACGTCCATAAACCCTCCTTGGGATACGTTTTCCCATATTACCCTCCACTAACAGGGGGAACGACCGCCACTTCATCCCCATCGTGCAGCAGAGCATCTCCGTCTACCCACTCTTGATTGACACTGAAAAGCCACGCGTCAAACGGATCCCCTAAAGGTTTTACTAAAAATTTTTCAAAAAACTCCTTGACTGTCATGGTGCCATCAAGATCATAGAGTTTTTGGCGCGCATTCATACGATCAGCAGCAAAAGAAAAGAATAAGACCATAATCGACATGGCGGGCACCCTCTTTCGTTGGAAAAACCCCCCATTATGTGAGGAGGTACTGCATCATTCGTTACCGACAGTTTAAGTTTGCACTTTTTGCGGCAGTCATCTTTGTATGGACGATTTCTTTATCCCTTAACCGCCTAAACCCCTCGGTGCATGATACGGCAGACGCCCCCGCTTACTTTACGCCACCGACCCATAGCCCTGTTGGCATCGACTACGGCGTCCAGCTCGAAACCGACCATCCAGAGGCCCGTGCAATTTTGCTAGAAGACCTCCATGTTCATCCGGCTTTGGCCTTTCACGTCACGGCCACCACCCCCACCGACTATACCCTTATGCCCGATAGATTTTGGCCAGCCCACTCCATCATAACGGTATCGTTCCATCAAGGTCAATTTCATACCACAACCACCTTTGCGACGGGTGACGCGCACATACTGCGCGTCAACCTCACTGATCAGACACTTGAAGCCTATGAAGGCTCCACCCGTGTGCGCATCATGCCCGTCTCCACCGGCGTATCTCCCCAATGGACCACCCCCACCGGTACGTTTTGGATTTACAAGCGCGTAGTCGATGATCATATGGTCGGAGGGATCCCCGGTACAAAAGACTATTGGGATGTTGAGCATGTTCCGTACGCCCAGTACATTTTCCGTGGCATCGCGATTCATGGGGCATGGTGGAACCATCACTTTGGCGTCCCTAAGAGCCATGGCTGCATTCAACTATCCACCGAAGGCGTGAATAATGCGCGTTGGGTGTGGGATTTCAGCGC
Organism: Sulfobacillus thermotolerans; assembly: GCA_002951815.1. Classification (GTDB taxonomy): domain Bacteria; phylum Bacillota; class Sulfobacillia; order Sulfobacillales; family Sulfobacillaceae; genus Sulfobacillus; species Sulfobacillus thermotolerans. Next base: position 972,547 of record CP019454.1, on the reverse strand, counting down.
AGTAGGCACCCCCGTCATTGTTTTTGGACACACCCCTAAGGCTTTGGGGAATCCAGTGCCGTATCCAAAGGAATAAGCCGCGTCGCTGACTTTCGCCAAGTTCTACGCATCATCAGCCCTGTAAAAATTAAAATGGCAGGCGTAAAGAGTTGCATCAACGTCGTAAACCCAATGCCCCAATAGGGATTTAGATAGTGCCAAACATACAGCGGATTGTCCCTCGTGGTTTCTCCAATAAAACCGCGCAACAAAGCATAATAAAACATCGCAGACCAAAATTGATATCCCGGCGGTGGTGTACGGTAGCGTTCGATCCAAAAATACCGCACTAAGAGAAAAATGCCTATAGAGGAGCCAATTAACTGTTCGGGCCATCGTCCGAAGCCTAGTTCTGTCATGCGACCCAGTACTTCATGGTTGAAGATATTACCAATGCGGACCATAAAAATGCCTAAGGCAATACCAGGCACAGTCCAATCGACAAGATAGTTAAATTCCAAGGGTTTCTGGCGCAATTGGTACCATAACGCCAATACTCCCAATCCGATAGCTCCATCATAGGCCAATCCCCCATCCCAAATTCGCACGATTTGTGAGGGATCGTTCCATATCCATTGGGGTTCATTCGCCAATACGAACACAAGACGTGCCCCAATGACCCCCCATAAGACAGTCCACAACGTGACGTTCGAGAGATAATCCGGATCCTCTCCCAATTGCTTGCCCCGCTCAATCAGGTAATATGCACCGCCTAAAATGGCCATGACCATAAAAATACCATACCAATGCACCCCAATTGGCCCGATCTTAAAAGCAAATGGGTTCAGCCACGGAATATCCAAGGTTTGTCCTCTTTCTTTGAATCAGTCTAGATCCGCGCAAACACCCGTTCCGCTGCTTCCAATGTCGCCTGCGTCGTTTCATCATTATGCGCTGCCGAAGGAAAAGCTGTTTCAAACGGTGAAGGGGGAAAGAAAATCCCTTCTTCCAACATCCCATGGAAAAACCGGGTATAGCGTGCACGATCTGAGGCATTAACCTCATCAAAATTGTGCGGAGCACTTTCGCGAAAGAAAAGAGTAAACATGGCACCAATCGTGTTAGCACTCACAGCAATCCCATGTCTCTTTCCTGCCTCGACCAATCCGGTAGCCAATGTCCGCGTCCTTTCGACAAGGGGAGGGTAGAACTGCGGTCCGCCAATAGTTCGTAACTGTGCAAGCCCCACAGCCATAGCTACAGGATTGCCAGAGAGCGTGCCGGCCTGATACACGGGTCCTAGAGGAGCGACCTGTTCCATATAGTCCCGCTTCCCTCCGTAAGCCCCCACGGGCATTCCTCCCCCAATAACTTTAGCCAGACAAACCAAATCGGGTTCTAGGCCAAAAAGTCGGGACGCCCCTCCCCAGTCTACCCGAAATCCTGTCATCACTTCATCCACAATCCATAAAGCTCCGGCTTGACGGGTAAGATGGCGAATGGTCGCTAAGAATTCCTCGGAAGGCAACACCGTGCCCATATTGCCGGCAACGGGCTCCGAGATCACCGCTGCAATCTCGTGACCAAATCGGGAAAAGACAGCTTTTAACCCCTCAATATCGTTATAGGGTACCGTCAAGGTTAGCTCCGCCAAGGCCATCGGAACGCCCTGAGAATCTGGTATCCCCATAGCCGCTGCCCCAGAGCCCGCCTTGACTAACAACGAGTCGCCATGTCCGTGATAGGATCCGGCAAATTTCACAATTCGACTCCGTCCTGTGACTCCACGAGACACCCGAATGGCAGACATGGTGGCTTCAGTTCCAGAATTAACCATTCTCACCATTTCCAAGCCCGGCACGGCTTGGGTTAAAAGCTCCGCCATTTCCACTTCCAACACCGTAGGAACCCCATAGCTCAATCCTTTGACGGCTTGGGCAGAGGCAGCGTTGACGACCGCAGGATGCGCATGACCTAAAATTAATGGACCGTAACTCATGACGTAGTCAATATAACGTCGCCCTTCCTCGTCTTCTAGATAGGGCCCCTCGCCTTGACGGGCAAAAAACGGCGAGCCCCCCACACCTTTAAATGACCTAACCGGCGAATTGACGCCGCCGGGAATCAGCTGCTGCGCTTTCTCCCAATAGTGTTCCATCCCAACATCTCCTCCCACTAGACATTAAAGCGAAAATTGACCACATCTCCATCTTTCATCACGTAATCCTTTCCTTCAAGGCGGACGTGGCCATGTTCTTTCGCCTTAGCCATACTGCCCCATTGATCCAAATCGCTGAAAGCTACGACCTCGGCTCGAATGAATCCCCGTTCAATATCCGAGTGGATTTTCCCAGCAGCCACTTTAGCCGTGGTATTATGAGCGATAGTCCAGGCGCGCACCTCATCCTCGCCTGCCGTAAGAAAAGAAATGAGCCCCAATTTATCATAAATAGCCTGCGCCACACGTTTAAGCCCCGACTGCTGAATTCCCAAGTCTTGCATAAAGGCGGCACGGTCTTCTGGATCCAGTTCTTCCATTTCTTGCTCTAATGCCGCAGCCATCAGGACGACTGGGACATCTTTATCTTGTGCTAAGGCTAAAATTGCTTCACGGTTGGGAAAGTCTCCGGCTTGAAATGCCTCATCGTCTAAGTTGATAACCCAAACGGCTGGCTTCAATGTTAAAAACTGATACCCGCGAATTAAACGCAGCTCGTCATCTTGCAACGTCATTTGATTCAAGCGCTGATCATTTTCTAACGCATTTATCAACCGATCAATTAAATCCAGCTCCTGTCTCATCTCCGCTGTGATCTTTTTCCCCGTCTGAATCCGGACCCGGCGTTTCTCCAATAAATCTAAATCAGATAATCCTAATTCTAATTCCATTTCTTCAATGTCGCGGAGCGGATCCGCGGGTCCAACAATATCAGAAGCATAGCCACGCACTACATGAACTAGAGCATCCACCAGCCGCACATCATTAAGAAATCGGTTGGGTCCTCCGTTATCCGCGCGATTAAGCCCGGGCACATCGACCACCGCAATTTGCGCAGGCGTCACCTTACGCGGGTGATATAACTCCGCCAGACGATCCAGTCGGCTGTCTGGAACTGGCGCAAGGCCGCGTCGCGATTCTGTTTTGCCTGAACCAAAATCGTTGGTTTCCGCCTTGGCTCCTGTCAACAAATTAAATACTGTCGTCTTGCCCGCAAGTGGCAGACCGATTAATCCTACGTCCAAAATTTGGCCCCCCATTTCTTTCCCGATTATACTCAATGGGAGAAGACAAAGAAACCTAAAGCGTGCATAGCTTTAGGTTTCTTTGTCTTCCTCTCTCGGCTTACTCTGGAGAGTGGTCCTGGGCCTCCTCTTGAGTTGCCGGGTCATCGTTCAGCGGGATACTGCGGCGGCTCGCATCAGCTGCACTCAAATCAATTCCGAGCTCCCGCGCCACTTCTTGCTGAAAACGCTCCCGATTGAGGTCCGCAATTTTTTTCTTGTCTTGTTCGTGTTCGTCCAATTCCTCTTCCCCTTTCCCGACCATGGAACGTTGGCCTAGAGCTAGAATGTCCGAGCCCTAGCAGGTTCATGTGCAAAAAGGGGAAGGAATGTTAATGCGCTATCGTCTCCGCTAAATTGCCGTTAATGTAAATCCTGGCTTCGATCGTCGCGGCTTTGACGAGCATTTGGGACACACTACAATACTTTTCTTGACTTAAATGCACCGCGCGCGAAATTTTGTCCTGAATATCGTGTTCGGTCTCAAACCGATAATTGATAACAATCGTGGTATAAACTTTGGGATGATCAGGCGCTCTATCCCCATCAATGTCCATCGTAAAACTCTTGACGGGTGCACGCATTTTTTGCAGAATCGACACCACATCGATTCCCGTACACCCTCCTAAAGCAATCAACGTCAAATCCATCGGTCGCACCCCAGAATTTTGACCACCAACCTCTGGAGCAGCATCCATTACAATGGAATGGCCTGTGGGAGCTGTGCCGACAAATTGCATGCCCCCCGTAAATTTAACATCGACGTGCGCCATGTGCGTTCAATCCTCCTAGTTTTGGATCTCCATGGATTGCTATTGGATATCTTCTCGTTGCCGCCAAACCGGATCGCCCTCTTGAATAATCTCGGGAGCCGCTGGGTGCGGTTCCCAAAGCGGATGTTCAGCAATGGCTGCTTCACGTTCCGCCTCGGACTTAAAACAACGCTGCCACCGATCACAATGGCGACAATTCAGACTCACCTCGCGCGGAGGCAACGTACGCTTCTCTTGGTAGGTTTGGGCTGTGTTAATGCGCTGGACCAACCAGCTCTTCCAATGCACATCAGGCCACTGCAGCCACATCAGCCGTTCATTCGTTTCCCGATTTTCAACCACTAAACGCCCGGCATCATAACCGCCAATGTTGACGTACAACGCCAACTGCGCCCAATGGTCAAAAAAGGGGCCCGCTACCCGCACCGCTGCAAACTTGTCATCGCGAACCGTCTTATATTCGACAGCAACTTGGTGGTCGCCTTCTTTCAACACCGCATCAATACGCCCTGAAACATGAAGTACCGGATCTTTCAACGGCACTTCAACCCCCACGACGTCATATAAATCGACCAAGCTTTGCTGAAATCGCTTGTGTAAAGAGGCTCCATCATGCATGGCAACAAGCGCCTCGGGAGCAATGTGTCGCCCAAATCCCAAGAGGTCCATGACCGTATACCGCAAGCACCGTCCTGATAGCGACGGTGCAAACGTCTTCGGTTTCCGAGGCTTTTTCTCTGCCATGATATGTCCTCCTAAGCCACCGTTTGTCCCGGAGCCAATACCATGACCGTATGTTCGGTTCCCACTAATAAGTCCTTTAACGCCTCGGGATTACCCTTTAAGGCATCAAATGTACCATAGTGCATCGGAACAATGGTCTTCGCACCTAGCAGTTTTGCTGCATACGCGGCTTCTTTAGGAGCCATAGTGAAGTGCCCGCCAATGGGCAATAGCGCAATGTCGGGTTGATAAAGTGTTTTAATGAGCGCCATATCTCCAAAGACATTCGTGTCTCCGGCATGATACAACGTCAGTCCATTTTCAAGCGTTACCACGAAGCCTGCGGCTTCGCCGCCATAAATAATACCGTTTTCCGTGCTAATGCCTGAGCTGTGGTCAGCATAAACCATCGTCACTTTAATGTCGCCAAAGTCGACGGTCCCTCCCTTATTCATGCCAACCGTGTTGGTCACACCCTTAGATCCCAAATAGGTCGCTATTTCAAAATTCGATACCACGGTCGCACCGGTCGCCTTAGCCAAAGGCTCCGCACTTCCCATGTGGTCAAAATGGCCATGGGTCAATAAAATATAGTCGGCTTTATCCCATGCATAAAAGGCCGGAGGGCATTTTGGATTGCCTTCCAACCAAGGGTCGAACACTAAATATTTCCCGCCAGGAGACTTTAAAATAAAAGAGGCGTGTCCCAGCCATGTCAATTCTGCGCCATCAAGTCCCATATTTATCCCTCACTTTTGTGATGATTGATTTCCCACCATGAATAAAGTTCTGACCAGCTCCGAACCCAATGACCGGCACCAGCTGCCACCAGCTCTTCCGCTTTAAAAGTATTGTAACTAAAACCAACAGCCTCACATTGAGCCGCCCTCGCCGCTCGCATGTCATAGGGGCTGTCACCAATATACCACGTGTCCTCCGGACGCGCTTTCAGATTGGCCAAAGCGCATTGCAATGGCTCAGGATCAGGCTTATGACGAGAAGTGCTGTCGTGATGCACCACTGTTTGGAACAACGACCACAGCCCGTATTGCTGAAGTCCACGTTTCGTCATATCTAATCGTTTGGATGTTACCACCCCCATCGGAACACCTTGCTCTGCCCACCGATGCAACGCCACATCCGCACCGGGGATGAGCGCAATCATCTGATCATGGTAGGCGTGATTATGCTTTCGGTATAAGGCCACCAAGCGATCGATTTCCTCACCGCTCAAATTAGGTCGCATGATACGAAATTGGTCATCCAGCGAGCGCCCAAAGTGTTGCAATATTTGCTCGCGACTCACGGTCTCACCCAGCCCTTCTTTAAAGGTATAGAAAAAGCTGGCAAGAATGAGCTCGGTGGTGTCCAAAATTGTGCAATCCAGGTCAAAAAGAAGAACCGCCCCTGGAGCCATTAATTCTCGCGCTCCGCAGACTGCCACCGCAAGACATAGCTTGCTTCATCCTGATCATGGTAGCCTTGTCGGTCATGCGCTTCGTAAAATGGAAGCGCGCATGCTCCTAAGTCCGCTGTATAACCCGATTCCTTGGCTAAGTTCACCGCTAATCTTAAGTCTTTGAGGCGATTGGCCACGGAAAATCCCGGTGCAAAATTGTTGTGGCTGTAGCGATCCAGGACTTTGGTGAGCTCGTACGATTGCGCGGATCCCCAATTCATGACCGCCGCTAAGTCGTCAAGGGCTAGATTTTGGTGTAGACCAAACTGCAAACCTTCCGCCGCCGCCATCAAATTAATGGCAGAGACCATATTGGATATCAGTTTCAAAGTTTGTCCCTGACCAACGGCTCCCACATGTAAAATGCGCTGTCCCATTTGTTCCAAGAAGGGTCGAACCCGAGCAAAATCACCCTCCTCGCCGCCAACCATGATGGTCAAAGTCCCATTCTGAGCCCCGACATCGCCCCCCGTAACAGGTGCATCAAGCCACGCAGCTCCCCGGCTTTGAACCTTCTTCGCCAAGTCTTTGGTCAGCGCGGGCGATACCGTTGAATGGTCGACAACAACTGTCCCTGGTTTTATCTCGTGTAACAGACCCCCTTCTCCTTCTAGGACGGCCCGCAAGGCATCATCGTCTGACACCATGGTAAAAATAATGGTACTCACCCTTGCCACGGCTGCAGGCGTCTCACACCAGTCAGCCCCCATTTCGACGAGAGCTGCACCCCGAGAGGGCGTACGATTCGTGATGGCGATAGCTTGATGGCGCATCAGATTAGCCGCCATTTTCTGACCCATCACTCCAAGCCCCACAAAGCCAATATGCTCTTCCATTTGTCTGCCTCCTTAACGCTCTGAGCCTTACCGTAATAATTCATCATATCCCAAACACACGCAAAAACAAGGAATCGCCATATTCCCCTAGGCTTTATAGTTCTTTGGAACCAGGTATTTCACCCATCTAGTCCATGATTAGGATTCAAAGGCACCATCTCCCTCATGCACCACCTCGTCCGATTCCGTCGACTTGCGCTATAATAGCGAAAGAAATGCATCCTGTCATAGCCATTGAGGAGATGGTGCTGTTGAGAGCCGCCGATAACTCGCTTATGCCTACATTTATAAGGAAGCAACGAACCCTGGGCATGGTCTTTGGAAGCGCCTTGCTGACGTTATCCTTAGCAGCGTGTGGGCAGACAGCCTCATCCGCTACCCACCAGCCCAGCACCATCACAATAAAAAGTTCAGGCATGACGAGCCTTTGGAGCTATCACCCCCATCCGCTCGTGGCCCTAAAGCCCTTTAACGTGAATGTATCATTACGTACGGCAAATGGGAAACCTGTCACGAATGCCCATATTGTTGTCTCACTGCATATGACCATTATGGATATGCCCCATCAAACAATGGTGCTTCAGAATGTGGGGCATGGCCATTACCGAGGTCATGGCATATTTCTTATGGCAGGTACTTGGGATATGACCGCGAACGTGGATGCGTTGGGGCATCATACAAAGGAGAACATTTCCGTCAATGTCAGCGATTAAAGGGTCCTCTCACAATGCCGCCACCGGCGTCGATATTAGAAATAAGGCATGGCGATATGTGGCTCTCATCGTTTCTTTTGTGAGCTACGCGGTTGCCGTTTCTTATCATATTCAACACCTGAGCGATATTGCGGATGCTCATGGCTGTGTGGATAACCATACTCTACAATATACGTTCATTCTCATTGCAGGGTTGTTAGGTGGATTGGCATTAGGACCTTGGGTAGCTAGATGGTCAAGTAGTGCCCTTAAGGCACTCATGCCCGACTCATCGGAGGAGATGCGTACCAGGCGCATAAAAGCTCTATCCATCGCATTGATATTATTGGGAATGGCCGTGGATTTTTTGTTTATCATCCCGTCCCTCAACGTATTCATAGATACCCATATCCCTTTATTGGTCGAAGCAGATCTCTTGTTGTATCTGATGGGCGTGATTGCGGGATCCTCATGGTACATCATTTTAGACCGTCAATCTTGGCTGGGCTTGTTGGTGACCCCTGCCATGGCTCTGATGATTATTGGCAGTGTATTAGCGGGACACGGATGGTGTTAGCCGTCCTACAGACGCGTTCGGTCAACGCGGCGAACCGTATACAAGGAGTACTTAGATGAGCAGCACGCTTATTGTTTGGGCACTGGGTGTAGGTCTTCTTCAGGGATTTTTGCACTGCACAGGAATGTGCGGCCCATTTGTCCTGGCCTTTAGCATGTCCTTTAAGTCGTCCGATGACACCGCCCGTCATCCGGGGCGACAGGTTGTCACCAGTCATCTTGCCCATAACCTAGGGCGCATTTTGTCTTTTGTGATTATGGGCGCGATTTTTGGCGCTCTCGGTCACTTTGTAAACACAGCAGCGCATGCCACGGGATTTGAAGCCGCGGCCGGAATTATTGGCGGAAGCATGATGATTCTTTGGGCCATCGACGAAGCTCGGACTGGTCATGGTGGGGGATTTTTGGAACGCTGGTCTCTTTTGCAGTGGAAACCCGTTCAAAAAGTCTTCCGTAGATTGATGAGTGTGAGAACTCCTCAAGCCGCATTTTTTGCGGGGCTGATTTTAGGATTTCATCCATGCGGTCTGATTTTTGCCATGCTCTTATCTGCAGCAGCGACGGGCTCTGCTTGGGCGGGCGCCGTAACCTTGCTGGCTTTTGGCATCGGCACAAGCCCGGCCCTCTTGAGCGTTGCCGCTGCTGGCTGGTATGGTAGCAAGAGACTCAAAGGGCGCAAGTTCACCTATATTGCGGCTGCCCTTATTGCCTTGAGCGGGATTTTGTTCATGTTGAGAGGTTTTGCTGTCAATGGTTGGATTCCGGAGGTGAACCCATGGCTGTTTTAACGTGCTATTTATGCGAGCAGCCTGTTATTACTGAGGTGCCTGGCGATGGGCACATCTTTTGCTGTCATGGTTGCCGAGAACTCTGGCGGTTATTAGGCGATGAAGAAATCAAAGAATTGAAGAGCCGGCCGGGAATTAATTGGGAGAATTTACGGGAGAACATTACCGTGCCCACCCCGCCGGTCATTAGCCTAAATGCGGATCCTAAAACTGTGACCATTGATATCGACGGGATGTGGTGCGCGTCGTGCAGCATTTTGGTTGAGCAAGTCCTGACACGCATGCCCGGTGTTCTTGGCGCTCAAATTGACTTTGCCACCAGCACCGCGCAAGTGGCGATGGACGCTGCCACCACGTCTTCCAAGGACTTGGAAGACGCAATTATTAAATTAGGTTATGATGCGAAAGAGCGCGACCGTGATGACGAAGACCTTGAGTCCGATCGAGATTTGACGCTGTTGCGTCGCTTTGGCGTCTCGGCCGTTCTCACCGTCTTTGTTATGATGTTCAGTGTACCGGTGTGGTCCGGCTATTTACCGACATTTCCTCCCAGCCTACGTGAGGCGCTAGAATACGGTCTCTGGGCTATCGCTACACCTAGTGTTTTCTGGAGTGGTTGGCCTTTTTTGCGCGGCGCTTGGTCCTCTTTGCGGCACGGCGTGCCGACCATGGACCTGTTGATTGCCATCGGCAGTTTATCCGCTTATGGCTATAGTGTCTATACGATTTTTGCCGGTGGGCGGTATCTGTATTTTGATACTGCCACGATGTTCATTACCTTTTTACTCCTGAGTCGCAATTTGGAAGTGGGCACTCGCAACCGCGCAGCCGGCGTTGTGCGCATGCTATCGCGGCTCAGTGTCAAGTCAGCGTGGGTGCTTAAAGACGGCCATGAAGTCCAGACTGATATTAACCAAGTCCAAGTCGGCGACCACGTTGTCGTCCGGCCCGGGGAAAAAGTTCCGGTAGACGGCACCGTGCTTGATGGACACTCGGCCATTGACGAAGCCTTTTTAACTGGTGAAGCCGTGCCCGTCGACAAATCAATCGGGTCCACGGTCTATGCTGGAACCATCAACTCGACAGGACGCCTTGTGATTCAAGCCCTGCGTGTATCAAGCGATACGATTTTGGCACAAACTGCTCGTTTTGTGAAAGCGGCACAAGGCGCTCAAGGCCAATGGCGGAAATTAGCCGACCGTGTTCTCCGGATTTTTGTTCCCGCCGTTCTGGTCGCCGGTGTGCTTACGCTCCTCTATTGGTTGTTGATTGCCAAAGTCGGTACCGCCCCTGCGCTGTTAAACATGATTGCAGTCTTTGTGATTGCCTGCCCCTGCGCTTTGAGCGTAGCGACCCCTTTAGCCGTCTTGGCAGGTGCGCAGCGCCTAGGGGGCTATGGAATGCTGTTGCGCAGTGATGACGCTCTTGAGCGCGCCGCGGAGGTCGACACCGTAATCTTAGATAAGACGGGAACATTGACGACGGGGCAAATGACCTTAACCGGTCTATGGCCCGAAACCCCCGAAGTACTGCAGATGGTAGGCTCTTTGGAAATCGCATCCGAACATCCCATCGCCACTGCAGTCTCGAAATATGTGGAACAGACCGGCACTCCCCTCCGTCCGATAGCAAACTTTTCCGAGGAGCCCGGATGGGGTGTGGCGGGAGAGCTTGACAACCACCATTTACGGATTGGAGCGCTAGAAGGGCACGAACAGCTCGATGACGCCATGGCTGAGCGCGTGGCCACATGGCGCGACGAGGGTCGTACGATTGCCAAACTGGAAGTCGATGGTCATGTCCGTGCCATTCTCAGCGTTGGAGACCAACTGCGAGCACAGGCCCGTGAGGCCATCAGCCAACTGAAGGCGCAAGGACTAGCGATATGGATGGCCACTGGTGACTCTCCCGAAGCTGCTGCGCTCGTGGCCAACCAAGTCGGCATCGAACATTATTTGTCCCGTCAAAAACCCTTGGACAAAGCTGCGTTGGTCGAGAAACTCGAAGCAGAAGGCCATCATGTAGCATTTGTCGGCGATGGCATTAACGACTCGCCAGCCTTAGTGAAAGCGCATTTGGGGATTGCCATGGGCACAGGTTCAGACATTGCTATCGAAGCTGGCCATTTGACACTAACCCGCCCCAATTTGATGAGTCTGGTGGATACCTTAACCACAAGCAAACAAGTGACGCGCATCATCAAGCAAAACTTGCTCTGGGCATTGTTTTACAACGCCTTAGCTTTGCCCGCTGCTGCCATGGGATATACCGGCCCCTTCATTGCGGCGGTCGCTATGCTCTTGTCATCCGCATTTGTCTTGGCCAACTCCTTGCGCATTTTAGGATTTTCCCCCAAGCGGTATGTGGTCGGGACCAGTGTCGTGATCGGTGTTGGTACCAGTCTGGCGCTTCTGGCATTTTTAGGCATTTAAAGATAGACAGATCCCCTCGTGTTAAAGCCCCCTTTCGGGGGCTTTTTTTATCAACCGTTTCAAAAGACCATCGCTATCATTGCAATGCTTGACACCAATAGGCACAGACTCGTACGCTCTTGCCACGACACCAGGAAGGGGCGTCAAATTCATTGCTGCCAACTCTCGTGATTTTTGCCCGTGAATCGGTCGAAGCCAGCATGATTGTAGCGATCATCTTGAGCTATCTGCGACAAATCGGACGCCGTGACCTCACGTTTATGGTATGGACCGGCACCGTTATCGCCTTAGTGAGTGATGCAGCTATCGGCACCTTCGTCTGGGAAAACATCCACCGTTACAGAGGAACACGCTTACAAATCGGGTTCGAAGGCACCACCTATTTTGCCGCAGCCGTGATGCTGACGGCCATGAGTTTTTGGATGAAAAAGCAAAGCCAGCATCTCAAATATCACATACAACACGACGTCGCCCGGTCGCTCACTCGTTCTTCTCGATGGACGCTGGCACTGCTGTCAGGTGTGACGGTCGGTCGAGAAGGCTTGGAAACCACTATTTTCGTGCTGGCCCTCTCGTTTCGAACGGCACCTGCCCAACTCTTGACAGGTGCCGTTCTCGGTATTGCTATGGGCCTTAGCCTTAGTTATTGGATGTACCATTTGGGCCGCCGCATCCCGCTGCGGACATTTTTTAGCACCTTTGGGGTCTTGCTGCTGCTATTTGCGGATGCCTTAATAAGTGACGGGGTTGAAGACTACCAAGCCCTGCACTGGATTCCTTGGGGACGACGCGTCTTGTGGCACAGTGGACGTTACCTACGCGAATCAGGCGCCTTAGGCGACCTGCTTCACACCTTTATCGGATATGCCCAATCTCCCACTCTTCTTCAAGTCGTCTTATATCTCGGCTTATTAGCGCCAGGCATTTACCTCTTTCTAAAGCCATGGGGACACCAAACGGCCAAACCCTAACACCTACACTGGCTGATGCTCCGCAAGCCACCGGCGGGTTGCTTGGATTTGCTCCGTGACCCGCTCCGGTGCCGTCCCCATCGGCTGCAGTCGCTTCGCCACGAGCCTTTCCGGCGTCAACATTCTCAACCATTCAGGCTGAATTTTCGGGGCCACTGTATGCAACCAGTCAGGGTCCGCATCCCCAAAGCCTTTGCCGTGTTTTTCAAGTTCTGTGACCAACATTCCAACTAAATGATGCGCCTCGCGAAACGTCATCCCATTTTGTACCAATATGTCGGCGAGGTCAGTGGCTGCCGTATAGTCCTGGCCAATGCGCCGGGCAATGCGCTCGCGATTGACTTCTAAAGTGTTTAGCATACCCGGCACCACTGTGAGGACTCCGTCCATTGTGTCGACGACATCAAAAACCGCTTCTTTGTCTTCTTGCATATCGGAATCATACGCAAGAGGTAATCCTTTCATGGTCGTCAACAACCCTTGTAACCGTCCAATGACTCGGCCGGCTTTGCCCCGGGTCAATTCCGCCACATCGGGATTGCGTTTTTGCGGCATGATCGAGGACCCGGTAGAATAGGCATCCGAAATCCGCACATATCCAAATTCCACACTGGACCACAATACCAATTCCTCAGCTAATCGGCTCAAATGAACCATCGTAATGGCAGCCCAAGCCAAAAATTCCAGCAAGAAATCACGGTCCGACACGGCGTCTACGGAATTGTCATAGACAGATGATAACCCCAGCAAAGAAGCCGTTCGCGCGGGGTCTGTCGGATATGGAGTCCCACTTAAGGCACCCGCGCCTAACGGCGACAAGTTGGTCCGTTGCTGCCATTGCTGAAGGCGTTCGAAATCTCTGATGGCCATACTCTTATAGGCCAGCCAATGATGTGAGAGCAAAATCGGCTGCGCCGCTTGCATGTGCGTGTATCCGGGAATAATCACGCCGAAATCTTGTTCCGCACGGTCAGTAAGCGCCTTGATATACGCATAAAGCAACGATTTCAAGCGTTCCGCTACATCAAGCATATATAAGTGCATATCGACAGCGACTTGGTCGTTGCGGCTTCGTGCCGTATGCAGCACGCCGCTTATGGGGCCAATAATTTCCCCCAAGCGACCCTCCACATTCATATGCACGTCTTCCCATTCGACACGGGGCGTCAGCGTACCTTGCTCCCACTCTTGACGGACCTGTTCTAAGCCTGCGAGAATTTGCTCTTTCGCTTCCTGAGTGACAATGTTCTGTTCTGCCAACATCGTAATGTGCGCCATGGACCCCGCGATATCGTAAGGCAATAGTCGCCAATCAAAAAAAACAGAAGCCGTAAAATGCGCCGCATTGCGGTCCAAGCCTTGAGCCAAGCGAGGACTACGCGCCATATCCTCCATTAATGTCGTCCTCCCCGGCGCATGACCCGTTGGCGAACCGCTAAAGGCAATCCAAAAAGATGAATAAATCCTTCCGCATCATGATGATCGTATTGTCCGCCATCAAATGTTGCCAAGTCTTCCGAGTACAACGAAAACGGAGAGACCGCCGCATGGACCGTGACAGAGCCTTTATACAACATCAATGTAACATTGCCACTCACTACGCGATTGGCTTCATTTACAAACCCCATCAACGCTTCCCGTAGCGCTGAAAACCACTGTCCATCATAGATTAAACGAGCCATCCGTAAGGCAACGGTTTGAGCAAACAACGCCGTTTCCCGGTCCCACGTGATGCTGGTGAGGCCTTGATGCGCCGCATAAAGAATGGTTCCTCCTGGCGTTTCGTACACCCCGCGCGATTTCATTCCAACCAGTCGATTTTCCACCATTGTGACCCGCCCAATGCCGTGACGTACACCCAGTTCATTCACGGCATTCATTAAGGCTAATCCCTCAAGGGGCTCCCCATCAAGGCCCGCTGGCACCCCTTGGTCAAAGGCTATCGTTACCCATTGCGGAGCATCGGGTGCCTCAACAGGCGATTTTGTCCACGTATAGACATCCTGAGGGGTTGGAACAGCTGGGTTTTCCAGCACCCCACCTTCATGGCTAATATGCCAAAGATTTTGGTCTCGAGAGTAGGGGCTCTCTTTGGTCGCTGTGACGGGAATATTGTGACGTCTGGCGTATTCCATTGCTTCAACGCGCCCAGTAATATCCCATTCGCGCCACGGTGCAATCACCTTCAACGCGGGATCCCACGCCATAACACCAAGCTCGAACCGCACTTGGTCGTTCCCTTTACCCGTGGCCCCATGGGCCACCGCGGACGCCTGATACTCGTGCGCTACCTCCACTAAATATTTAGCGATCAAGGGGCGGGCAATTGCCGTGCCCAAGAGATAGACATGCTCATAGACCGCTTGGGACTTCAGCATCGGAAACAGGTAGTCCGCGACGAACTCTTGACGCAAATCCTTAATCACGACATCTTTTGCCCCCGACGCCAATGCTTTTTGCCGTACCTGATCGAGGTCTTCGCCTTGTCCTAAGTCCGCGCAAAACGCAACCACTTCAACACCATAATGCTCTTTCAACCATGGAATAATGATAGACGTATCGAGTCCTCCCGAATACGCCAAAACCACCGTATCACCGGGATTTACACCTTTAACCACGTTGCCACACTCCTTCGAAGTTTCAGTGCGCCCCTTGACGCCACTGTTCTAACACTGTACTCAAAATATCATAAAACGCCGTAATACCCGCTTCTTCTACCACCAGTGGCGGCAATAGACGAATTACATGAGGTTTGGGCGCATTTAAAATGAGTCCCTGATCCAAAGCCGCCTGCACCAAATCTTTTGCCGGTGCCGTTACCATAAGACCCCACATTAAGCCCCGCCCTCTGTATCCTTCGACAATATCGGGGTATTCGCGCACCAATTGTTGTAGGCGTTGTTCCAACAGCCCGCTAACCCGTTGGATATGGTCTAGCCCGCCCTGTTCGAGCCATTCAATTACGCAGAGCCCCGCCCGTGCTGCTAAGGGATTGCCCCCAAACGTCGTCCCGTGATCGCCAGGAACAAAATATTGCGCTATCTCAGGCTTGGCCAACATCCCTCCAATGGGCACTCCCGAGCCTAAGCCCTTGGCTACCGTAATAATATCTGGCGATACTTTTTCGTGCTGAAACCCAAACCATTGACCCGTTCGGCCCATGCCCGTTTGGACCTCATCCAGCATCAACAAGCAGTCGTATTGCCGGGCAACAGCCGCCGCCTCCGCTAAGTATCCCTCTGGCAACGGCACCACACCGCCTTCACCCTGAATAGACTCTATCATCAAACCGCAGGGATGGTGTTGTTCCATGGCCTGTTTCAAGGCTTCAATATTGCCCGCTTCAACTTCGTAAAAATCCGGGACTAACGGCGCAAATGGCTCTTGATACGCTGCGACAAATGTAGCGGACAAAGAACCCATCGTGCGGCCATGAAACCCACCCGTGAGACTTAAAATGGCTTGCTTATTGACCGATTTGCCATACCGGCGCATGAGTTTGATCGCCGCTTCATTGGCTTCTGTACCACTATTCGACCACAAAGAGAGGTAGCCACCTGTTATCTCTGCCATTTTATTGCTCAACGCAATGCCCTCGGCGGTCCAGAAGAGATTCGACGTATGAATCAAAGCCGCACTATCCGCCAAGACTTTTTGCATTGCCGGATGGTTGTAGCCTAATGAATTGACGCCAATGCCCGCTAAAAAGTCCCAGAAATGACGTCCCTGCACATCATAAACTTCCGCCCCATCACCATGCGTCAATACCACCGGATACCGGTTATATACCGGCATTAAATGATTGCTTGGTATCACAATCTTTACCCTCTTTCTTTACCCCTTGACCACTTCCGTAGCGCCCTGTTCAAAATCGTAATAGGAACCAATCAGCACCGTTTTCACTCCCTGTTTAAGAGCGTCCTGGGCCGCTTGCAATTTAGGAACCATTCCTTGGGTGGCCCGTCCATGAGCTATCCACTGACCAATCTCTAATTCCGAAATACGCCTCACCAATCCGGCGCTGGGTTCCGGACTCTCCCTAAGCCCCCCGCTTTCGGTATAAAACACCAAGACATCCGCCTTCAGCCACCTGGCGAGTGCCGATGCGGCCCCATCTCCGTTACAATTCAAAATTTCGTTACCGTCTGACCCTAGGGCCAAGGGCGCAATGACGGGCACAAAACCTGCGCGCCACAGTGCTGTCACGACATTGGTCGCGACATAGTCTATGACGCCGACATTGCCCAATTCGGGCGGATGCATACGCGAGGCACGGAAAAGCTGCCCATCGACACCGCTTAAGCCAACCGCCGCGATGCCGGCATGGTTCATCCGTAGAACTAGTTCCATGTTCACTTCACCTCGCAAAACCCGGACAACATGACGCAAAACGTCCGGAGTCGTGACACGCTGTCCTTGATAGAAAGTCACCGGCACTCCGGCTTCGGTCAGACTATTCGTGATTGCCGGGCCACCTCCATGCACAACGGCCACTTCGTGTCCTTCTTGGACAAAGCGGGAAATCTCTTGAATCCCAGCCGGCTCTGAGTCTGTTGGCTGCAACACGCTACCGCCCAGCTTTACTACAACGCGCAATGTTCCACCCCCACTTAAGTCCGGTAATGGGCGTTAATTTCGACATACTGCTCGGTCAAATCGCATCCCCAAGCTTCGGCAAATCCTGGTCCATTGCCAATGAGGACATCCATGACGACTTCATCGGCCTCTAACTCGTTATGCGCCTGGTCTTCTGCCATGGGCACCGGCAACCCGCCTTCGAGAACCAATACGGTCCCTATCCATAAGGACACTGCGGAGAGATCAAACGGGAGCCCCACGCTCCCCACGGATGCAATGACCCGCCCCCAATTGGGATCGCCTCCATAGACAGCAGCTTTGACTAAATTAGAACGAACTGCCGTGCGCGCCTTTAGGGCCGCATCCTCTTCCGTGGCAGCCCCCCGCACGCGCACGGTAATGAGACGAGTTGCGCCTTCCCCATCATGCGCAATCATCCGAGCGCCTTGGCGCGCCAAATGCGCTAAAGCCTTGCCAAACTGCTCGATGTCCTCTGGTGTTCCTACGTGGACTCCACTTTGTCCGTTCGCTAGAATCACTGCCATGTCATTGGTCGATGGGTCCCCATCGACTGACACCCGCAAAAAGCTCCGAGATACGGCTTGGCGCATTAATTCATCCAAAATGGATTTTTCAATAGCCGCATCTGTGGTGAAAAATGCTAACATGGTCGCCATTTGTGGATGAATCATGCCCGAGCCTTTCGCCATCATTCCGATACGAACAACACCTGAGCTAAGCGTCACGTCACAGGCCAAAGTTTTCGGTTCTCGGTCGGTTGTAAGGATGGCTTCACTGGCCTTGACTCCGTCGGAATGCTGCTGCTGCCAAGCGTCCACCAACTGGCTCATGCCCTGTTGAACCTGGTCCATCGGCAACGGTACACCAATAACGCCCGTTGACGCCACCGCCACCTGCTCAGACGCTACCCCCAGATGGTCGGCCATATACTGTTGCATCGTATAGGCGTCTTGAAGTCCCCCTTGGCCCGTCACTGCATTCGCATTACCGGCATTGATGATGATCGCTTGACACCAGCCTTTGGCGGCAACTTGTTTTGTAACGGTGATTGGTGCCGCCGCCGCTTGATTGGTGGTAAACAACCCAGAAAACACCGCCGGGACGACTGACCAAAGGCATGCCATATCGAGGCGCCCGACAATCAAGCCTGCGGCCGCCGCATAGGCCTGAAAGCCTTGCGGATAGGTTACTGTCGCATCTTGCCACATCATACCTGAGAGCGGCGGTTCAATGAATTGCTGCATGGTCCTTCTCACTCCAACCCTAAAGTCTGGGGCCACCCCAGCCACTGATTTACATGCTGTACCGCTTGACCCGCGGCACCCTTGCCTAGATTATCCAACGTCACGTATAGCACGGCCATATGCGTACGATTGTCCCATGCCGCTGCCAACTCTGCTCGGTTCGTGCCACGCACGCGCTGTGTTTCAGGCTTTTGTCCCTTGGCTAACACGTCGACAAAAGCATTCCCGTCATAGGCCGTATGCCAACAGTCCACGATATGGTCAAGGGACAAGGAGCAATTTGGAATATATATGCTGAGCTCCATTCCTCGCGCCATTGGCATAAGATGCGGTTGAAACGTCACATAACCGCCCGTTACCGCCTCCATTTCAAAAGTATGGCGATGCTGCCCAGGATTATTGTATGGCGCCACATTTTCTGCCATTTCTCCCATCATCAGGTGCACTTGCGGTTTGCGTCCTGCGCCACTCACGCCGGATTTCCCATCGACAATAACAAGTGGACATGCCAGCCCCGCATCGACCAAAGGGCCAACCGCCAGATAAAATCCGGTCGGGTAGCATCCGGGATTGCCAAAGAGAGGACGGTCTGGTGCATAGGTAATGTCTAATTCATCGGCATATCCTGTTTGAGCCAAGCGCAATAAATCTGGCGCCGGATGAGAGCCATAGGCTGTTTCATAGATGCCTTGGTCAACAAAGCGAAAATCTGCGGATAAGTCCATTATCTTAACCCCACGTTCTAGCCACTGCGTGAAAAACGGGGTCGCTTGTTTGGCACCTTGACAACTGAAAATAATGTCGAAACTTTCGTATTCTAATTGGTCAGGACTGACAAATATTTTCGGCTCTCCACGCAAAAAGGGAAACAAGCGGTCTGTCGACAAGCCTGCTTCCCTCTCTGACGTCACGGCCACTAAGGAGAGCATTGGATGACGCATGATAATGCGTACGATCTCTTGCCCTGCATATCCTGTAGCCCCTACCACTGCCGCTCGCATCCCCGGGTCACCTCAGGAATTATTATACGAACGAAGGAATGTTTATACAAGAACAAATTCCAAGCTCCCTAGCCCTGAGACCCTCCATTTTTCTTGCTAGACTTTTTCTTAATGGTAATATCTCCGGTCGGCTCCAAACGCGCCTCTTGCACTTTTTTTAGAGGAATGTCATTTTTACGCAATTCCATGTTTAAATCGGCCATTGAGACGCGTTCTTTTTTCAGAACACGAGAATCCACTTGCCCGTTTTGTACAATTACGGAAGGATTGCCTTGTGTCAGCTTTTCCAACCAGCGAAAACGAACATTAAGCCATGTTAATGCATACTGCAAAATACCCAGTAACAAAGTGATTCCAATCGCATTAATCAGAGGCGTTTGACTGTCCTCCATGCCGATGGCAACCGCCTCACCAATCATAATAATCACGGCAAAATCGAAAGGGCCCATTTTCGCCAACGTCCGCTTTCCCATCATGCGGAAAACTAACAGGGCCACGAGCCATAATAGAGCTGTCCGCCATAATAACGTCAATAACTCTTCCACTAGCTCACTCCTTATCCGATAATATTAGTCGTAGCGTTTACGTGAACGAGTCAAGCTATGCAACATTCGACAGGTATTAGCGCCAAACAACGGCTGAAGGGTATAATTAAAAAATGATATGGGCTGCTTGTTACGAGAACCTTCAAGGACAAGCACCATCGCCTAAACCAAGGAGGATTTATGGGATTGACCAAGGACGAAGTGCTAAAGCAAGCAGAGGCAATGAACGTCAAGTTCATTCGTCTGCAATTTACTGATATCTTAGGTATCGTAAAAAACGTGGCCATCCCGCTGCATTCATTGTCCTCAGCTCTTGATGGCAAGATTATGTTTGACGGCTCGTCGATTGAAGGGTTTGTGCGGATTGAAGAATCTGATATGTATTTAGACCCCGATCCGGATACTTTTGCCATTTTCCCATGGACTCCCAAAGAAGCTTTGACCGCTCGGTTAATGTGCGACATTAAGAATCCCGATGGGACGGCTTTTGCTGGCGACCCACGGACCACTTTGAAACGCGTTATTCGTGAAGCAGAGGAAATGGGCTATCAAATTACGGTAGGACCCGAACCCGAATTCTTCCTATTCCAGCGGGATGCCGATGGTAAGGCAACCACTCATACTGTTGACCAAGCGGGGTATTTTGATTTGTCCCCCGTCGATATGGGCGAAGAGATTCGACGCGAGATTGTACTCGCGTTAGAACAAATGGGCATCATGATCGAAGCCACGCATCACGAGGTATCTCCTGGTCAGCATGAAATCGACCTCCACTATGATGACGCGTTGAAAACGGCCGATAACATTGTCACCTTCCGGTTTGTCGCGCGGACGATTGCCCTACAACACAATTTCCACGCAACGTTTATGCCGAAACCTCTCCAAGGAGTCAACGGGTCTGGCTTGCATTTTCATCAAGCCTTATTTCACGAGGGCAGTAACGCCTTTCAAGACCCCAAACACCCTGATGGCATCAGCAAAGTCGGGTTGCGTTATATTGCAGGACTCATCGAACATGCCAAGGCCTTTACAGCCGTCACAAATCCTTTAGTCAACTCCTATAAGCGCTTAGTGCCGGGATTTGAAGCACCGGTGTATATTGCCTGGTCTATGGGTAACCGCAGTCCCATGATTCGAGTCCCTCAATCACGAGGGCCGGCCACGCGCATTGAACTCCGCTCCCCGGACCCTTCTGGCAACCCGTATTTAGCTTTAGCTGCCACGATAAAAGCAGGACTGGACGGCATTCGTCGTAAACTTGATGCGCCCGCCCCTGTAACACGCAATATCTACCGCATGAACGACTTTGAACGGAAGGAATACGGCATTCAGAATCTCCCTGAAGACCTAGGAGAAGCCTTGGATTATTTTGAACGCGACAGCGTCATGCGCGAAGCCTTGGGTGATCATATTTTCTCACGCTTCTTGGAAGCTAAACGGATTGAATGGGAAGTCTACCGCCAGCAGGTCCATGACTGGGAAGTCGACCAATATCTCACGGTGTATTAGCCCCAAGGGTCCTCGCTCCACTTCGGAACGAGGACCTCTTTACCCCTTGTCCGCCGCACTTTCTTGCTGACCTTCCCCAAGCTGTGCTCGCTTGCGAATCAGTTCAATTTCCGATGCGTCAATAGCCCGCTCAAAGCGCCGGAACCCCGCGAGATGAAACCCGTGCGTTTTCCCCAGTCGGTGAATTTCTTCCACCTTCGGCACTTCAATTTCTGCTCCAATAGTAAAATTCTCTAGGCGGGAAGACAAGGCTAAAATCATCGTCTCCGCCATGCAAGCCTCGACCATTTTGGGAGGAAAGCCAAAATTAAAACCCATGTCCGCTTGATCACCCGGCACTTCAATAACACCACCATCTAACACAAGGACATCGGGACGCGCCTTGGTCACAACCGAAGAAATATTGCGAGGGCGGGCTACATCCGTAATGACCGCTCCGGGCTTTAAATCTTCCGGTTCAATAATAGCCCCAGGCGCCGATGAGACCGCGACCACAATATCTGCATCATGAACCGCCGTGCGGGCATTCGTAGCAGTTTCCACGGACAACTGGGGAAACTGCTGCGCCAAGTCGTAGGCAAGGCGGTCCAACGTCTCTTGATGACGCGCCACAATACGCAATCGACGGATCGATGGCGCCAATACAAAACACGTCGCCCGCCCAATCGATCCCGTGGCGCCAAGCACTGTAACCTGCGCATCTGGCAGGGTTATCCCCATACGTTCGGCCGCCGCCAATGTACCTTCGACAGCCGTTGCAGTCGTGTAGGAATTCCCCGTCGTGACAGGAATCTGAAGACGCTCCGCCAACGTCACTCCCCGGTCTCCTGCAATCTTTGTGAACGCCCCCAAACCCAAAATCTCGGCGCCCAAGTCTTCTGCCATTTTTCCAGCCCGTTCCAACTTTTTCAAAACCCAGTCATAAGGAGAATTTAAAATGATTTCGGGCGTGAGGGGCAAGCCAATCAGCCATCCTTCCAATTCTTCACCCGTCAACGAACGAACCCCCGTCACATGACCAGCTAATACTGGGTTCACATGTTTAAATGCCGACTCGACCAATCGTTGGGGAAGATAGCGCGTAAAAGGGTACTTGCGAGCAAAGTCATCAAAACGCAAAGGATGAAGAATAAAGGCAAAACGACGCAACCGGGACACCTCCTGTGCACAGCTATGTGCACATTTTACCATACCTCACAGGCAACCCCAACCCACTCACAACGATCAGGATACAATGAGTGATTCCATTGAAAAACGCTGTGGCATTGACAGACCACTCTTCGTTTCACGCTACCGTGCGCAAGACTCTTGCCATAGCCCCATCAGCCTCTTATACTACAGGTGTCAAGACAGTTGACAAGGAGGATGCTATGGAAGCATGGTCATGGAATCGATTGGCCCGGTTAGGGCTTGAAGAGGATGTTGGTGCAGGGGATATTACCACTGAGCTCACAATTCCTCCCCACCGGACAGGTCGAGTGCTTGTCAAGAGCCGACAACCGCTAGTGGTCTGTGGCTTACCCATTTTAAAAGCCGTCTACGATCAGCTAAGTCATGATGTGACGATCACGCTTTATAGTCAAGACGGAGAAAACCATCAAACAGATGCTGTCCTTGCTGAGATTGAAGGGCCTGCTCGGGCTTTGCTCACAGGAGAGCGTACCGCGCTCAATGTTCTGACCTGGCTTAGTAGCATTGCAACCGCTACCCAGCTTGCTGTACAAGCTGTGCAAGGTCTTCCGGTCACCATCTTAGATACCAGGAAAACCCGTCCTGGTCAGCGCCTGTGGGAGAAATATGCCGTGCGAACGGGTGGGGGAACGAATCATCGTCAAGGGTTATATGATGCCATTTTAATTAAAGACAATCATATTGCCGCCATGGGCGGTATTACCGCAGCCGTGTCCCACGTGAAACAACATGCGTCTCACGTTCTCTTTGTAGAAGCCGAAGCCGATATGTTGAGCCAAATTCCCCTGCTACTAGCAGCAGGCGTCGATGGAATTCTTTTAGACAATATGCCTCTCACCATGCTTGCACAAGCAGTCGCGATGATAGACCACCGGGTATTTGTCGAAGCATCAGGGGGTATCGGCCCCGACCAAGTGCGAGCCGTCGCGGAAACAGGGGTGGACGCCGTGTCATTAGGATATCTCACACACTCCGCACCTCACGTTGATATTGGCATGGATTGGGAGGCACTTTCGTGAAGATCTCTGCAGTCATTGTCGGGGCAGGAATTAGTGGTCTGATGACAGCCTTAGAGGTCGCACGCTTTGCGGACGTCGCAGTCTGTGTGCCTCCTCAGGGATGGACCACTAGCAGTACTTACCGCGCACAAGGTGGAATTGCCGTAGCCCTCGGCGCTGATGATTATCCCCACCATCACTACAACGATACCGTACGGGTGGGGCGTGGATTATGTCATGAGGAAGCAGTAGATATTCTAACCAAAAGTGCTCCGACGATTTTGTTGCCCATGATTGAAGCCGGCATATTCGCCATGCGGCAAAGCGGCATTCCGGCATTGGGGCTGGAAGCAGGCCACTCACATCCACGCATTGTACACGCGCCTGGAGGTTTAACAGGGCAGGCTATCGCACATTTTCTTTATGAGCAAGCGCGCCGAAATCCCCGCATCCGCTGGGTTACAGGACGCGCCATACAATTAATTACCAACCAAAACGGTCATTGTCTAGGTGTCTGGGTCCGTCCCCCGTCCGGTCCTCCCTTTCCCTTATGGGCATCTGCAACCGTACTAGCTACCGGCGGGTACGCAGCGCTATGGCACACGACAACAAATCCCGCAACATCAATAGGCCACGGCCACTGGCTGGCGTATCAAGCGGGCGCGGAGTTGGCAGACCTCGAATTTGTGCAGTTTCATCCCACCGTACTCGCTGAAGATGTGCCCCGTGGCAACGCGTTATTGCTGACGGAAGCCCTCCGAGGAATCGGAGCGCATCTCCTAGATCCAGAGGATCGGCGGTTTATGCTCACGCATCCCCAACAAGAGTTGGCACCACGTGATGAAGTCGCTCGGGCTATCTTTCAGCAACCAGCGGCCTACCTCTCGCTAAAACACGTAAACCCAGCCGAAGTGAATCAGCAATTTGGTGAGTTATCTGCCCTCGTCGCTGCTCGTGGATATGAATTATCGTCAGACCGCCTTCCCGTCCACACCGGAGCTCATTATTGCATGGGAGGTATTCGCACCGATGTCTTTGGCCAAACAACCGTCCAAGGGCTGTATGCCGTCGGCGAAGCGGCTCACACGGGAGTCCACGGCGCAAACCGCTTGGCATCCAACTCTCTCTTAGAAGGACTGGTATTCGGACAGCGTGTTGGCTATCACATTACCCACCATCCACGTCCCGCTCCCAAATCCGAGGCCATAAATCTCCATCCACCGACTACCGCTGTCCTTCGCGATGACGAGGCACTTGATCTCATGGGCCGTTTGCTAGACGAACATCTTGGCGTCATCAGAACAAAGCAATCGATCACCCAAGCATTAGCCATACTCGACACCTTAATAAACCAAAATGATCATTGGCTCTTTCGGTTCGCCATGCTTATCGCACGTGCAGCCTACGAACGCACAGAAAGCCGCGGAGCACACTTTCGCGCCGATGCACCCAAGACAGACCCTGAACAACAAGGGCACTTCATTCAACACGTGGAACACGGTCTTCATTTCACAGCTCTAACCCATGTTTAATGAGTTCGAACAGAAAGGATGACATCATGACTCTCATAGACGAGATCGCTGAATTAAAAGAAAAAGAACAGGCAGTGATTTTAGCGCACAACTATGAACCGGGGCCCGTGCAAGACCTCGCCGACTTTGTCGGAGACTCCTTGGCTTTGGCCAGGTGGGCCGCAACAACTCCTGCTCGAATACTGGTGATGGCTGGCGTGTACTTTATGGCGGAAACCGCTTCCATTTTGTGCCCAGACAAAACGGTCCTCATTCCGGACCCGGAAGCCGGCTGTTCACTCGCTGATACCATCACCCCAGAGGAGTTGATGACGTGGAAGGCCAATTATCCCAACGCTGCCGTTGTGTCCTATGTGAATACGTCCGCGGCTATTAAAGCGTTGTCGGATTATTGTTGTACATCCTCGAATGCCGTACAGGTCGTGCAACACATTCCTGCCGAGCAAGATATCCTCTTTTTACCCGATTTTTTCTTAGGCTCCCACGTCAAACGCGTCACAAAACGTCAGAACCTGCACATCTGGCACGGCGAATGCCACGTTCATGCAGCGATTGACAATGAGGCCATGACAGCGGTGGTAGAGAAAAATCCGGATGCCGAACTACTCATCCATCCCGAATGTGGCTGCACGACGCGAGCATTGGCCATTCCTCCCAAAACTCCTGGGTTGGTTCTGTCAACGGATGGGATGTTGCTGCATGCCCGTACATCTGTCGCCTCACAATTTATTGTGGCCACCGAGGTAGGACTCTTGCACCGATTGCGCAAGGAAAATCCGGATAAAACCTTTATTGCTGCCCATGACGACGCGCTTTGTCCATACATGAATAAGATTTCATTGGAAAAGATTCGCGACGCTCTACTTTATCATCGTTATGAAGTACGCGTACCCTCTCCTATTCGGGACCGAGCCCTTATTCCACTCGAACGTATGGTTCAGATCGCCTAGATCCCAAACGTCTTACCATTCGCATGTGCACATTCCGGGCCGTGGAGGGCCACCCTTTACGGCTCATTGAACAACCTCATCAGGCTGGGAGAACTAATCCCGCCTTCAAATTTATCGATGGTTGCCCCCACATTACGGCAGCATTCACAGGCCCATGGAGGACATCGCCGGGCGTACGGCACGACTCCATGGCACCAGACCCTTTTGCAGCGCATTAATGCCAGCGGTAGCGGCCTTGGTCAGCCGCCCACGCCTCCACCACGCGGCGAACCATACAAAGGAGACCAATTTAGCGGTCAGCACCCACGAGACCCACTGTTCAACATGGCCTGAGGCCGGTATTGTAGTCCTTTCGAGATATCGTTCCACGACGTCCTTCACTGTACCTTCATCAGGAAATCCTCCACAAAGGACTGCCAAATCATACGCTGGATGGCTCCACGATGCTTCGGCCCAATCAAACAACACCAGTTGCCCGGTAACCCGCTTCCCCCAATTTGTCGGATTAGGGTCTCCAGAAATAAGGACCGGCTTACCGGTTAATGGAGGCCATGGCATATGGAGAAAATCGACCAATGCAGCGGCATCATCGCCCTCCCAGAGGGACACCGCATCGTCAACGTCTTGGGGCGTCCATGCCACCAAACGTGTAGGTAAAGTCCCCAACATATCAGGCGACTCTTGGCCTAGCGAGTGCAACCGAGCCAAATATTCAATTTGGTTGGATAGCCATGGAATGTAAGGAGGCCCGATTATGGTCGGAATTACTTCCATTAGCACCCAAGGCTTTCCCTCCACGTCACCTTGGGCATAGACATCCGGAATCCCTAGCCCTTTTCCTCTAACGATCGGCGCGCAGTTCTTATAAAAAACGGCTTCCGGTGCATTGGTGTACTTTAACACCACCTCACCCTGCGGTCCCTGAAACTTCAGAATGCCGGGACCTCCGACGCCCATCATCGGCACCTTCGTCACCGGGTTCCCCGTGATCGCAACAACGTGTGCGCGCACACGTTCATCTAAGTGTAGTACACCCATTTTGAGCCCCACCACTTTTTTCGTCATCCATGGGACCAGCAAGCACATTGGAAGTTACCAGCTTGCTAAGTCCGTTACTAACTATGTCAACGACCGCTAATGAGCTCAGATATTTACATGTGTTAGACTTCAGTTTTATAAATTGGACAGGGGCATCCTTTGTTTTAGCTATGTTAGCCTCGTTACGTCTTTCAATGGGATCAATCGGTGTTTTCGTCAAGAGTTCTGTGAGACAACAATCTTCCTCACCTTAATAATACACCAGATCTGAAAGATTTCCCTGCTAAAAACCTTCATCATCTTATAGTTAATCCTATGTCGGGAAAGAGTTACGGTCCAATGGCCGCCTTCATTTGCCGTACTAATGAGCCCAACTGCGTGAGCGTGGAGAAATTGAACTATGCTGCGGTTTCGTACAATATTGCCCTGTTCATCAATAGACAAGCATTCATAGAATGGAGCGGTTTGATTTGTGGAAAAGAAAAAAACGCAATTTCTAAAAGAAATCGCGCTCAAAAGTTTGGTGCGCCCGAAGGGACTTGAACCCCTGCTTCAGGCTTCGGAGGCCTGCGTGATATCCGCTTCACTACGGGCGCAACAGCTTTATCATGATAACACTTTCATGAGGTGCTCGCAAGGATAAATTACGCTTCTCGGTCCGCACCCCAAAACGCAAGCAGATCATAATTCCCCTAAGACGGTGGACACGAGTTTGTCCCTGCGTTGCACAAATCATAGCGCTTCATTTAAGGTGATACTAGTGTCAACCGCAGAGTTAGGTAAGCGAGTGAGGATATCGATAGATTTTAACATTCAAGGAGGCTTGTTATGACTGATGTGATTATAACCTATCAGCAGACATTGGAAGATGTGCTCATCTTTCTGTTTTTTGGCATTGGCGCTAAAGTCATTATGCTCTTTGTATTCCAATCCAAAAAACCTGTAGTCCCGGTTGGACGCACACGCCTATGGTATGGTCTTGGCCTTTTTTGGTTTTTGAGTGCGATACTGCAAATATGGCCCACGATGGCTATTGCGTCATTACAAGCCTTAAAACCCCACCCGCTATTATGGAACCTCGCGTCGTATTGGGCACGCCATACCGTGGCAAATACCATCTGGAGCATCATCATTCAGTTGATTTTGGGCATCCTTTTACTAACGGAACGTGAAAACCTCACCGGACGCATTGCCTTAGGAGTTTCCGCAATCTGGTCCTTGTTTCTATGGTCCGCCGGAGAAAGCTGGGGCGGGTTAACACATCGTTCTGCGTCGTTAGTACTAGGCAGCCCTGGGGCAGGAATTCTTGCCTTCGCTGCATCGGCAGCGCTTCTCATGCCCGTATCATCGTGGCGCAACCATCAAGTACCGCGCATCTTGTCAAGAGGGCTCATCGGTATATGGAGCATAGGCACAATATGGCAAGTCATCCACTTTAACTCCTATAATGCCTGGTCTCCTATCTGGATCCCCTATATCGACAAAGCGCAACCGACTGTGACTCTATTAATGAGACACAGTGCGCAACTCATTATTCACAGCCAACCCTTGCTCTTCAACATGATCCTGTCTGCCCTGATGGCGTTTGCCGTGATATTGATGCTTCGTCAACGATATGACGGCTTATTTTGGGGCATCATATTGATTGACCTTTTATTATTTTGGTGGATAGGTCAAGGCTTTGGCTTGCGTCCAGCCTATGGCGCTAATCTCAACGCAGCTCCCTTGCTATTTCTCCTCATCTGGTCCATCGCCAGCACAGCGGCTAAGACTCATCCCGAACAATATGTGGTGGAACAACCGGCGGCGTCAGCCTAGAGGCCATTACAGCTTTCCCGTCATCAACAAAAATCCTAAAATCACAAAAGCCGCTCCTGCCCCGAGATGAATGTATTGCGTCGGAATTAATTTCGTAATCGCTTCGCCAAAAATTACTCCTAATAGGGCGCTGACGGACAAAGCCAGCGCCGCCCCAATAAAGACAGACAAAGCGGAATCGGACTGTGCCGACAACGTCATCACACTCAGTTGGGTCTTGTCACCTAATTCGGCAAAAAATATCAAGCCAAAAGTCGAAAATAATACTTTCCAGTCCACCGGGACCCCTCCCTTAATGCTTGTGCTTTGTCCTCGGCTGATTCTATGATGCTCATCCCCAATTCATGTAGCGCATTCACGAAATAATCTCGGGTATTGCCACCGCGTTTCTATCAGAATATCAGCCACGTGTTTTCATAGATTTCTGCAACAGCCCCCACAAAGCCATGCAGACCGTAAATAAGAAGGCAAGGCCCGCAAATACCCACCGCGGCTGTCGGATGAATGCCTCAGCCAAAAAAGGCGATAACACCGCTACTCCACCCGCTGTAATCATGCCAATCCATCCTTGCACGTCGACCCGCACGGCATCTGGCAACCACGTCATCCATACACTGGTATGGCTGCTCGCGAATTGCGATTGTCCGGCCATCACAAGGCCCCATGCGAGAAGAACCCAAGAAATTTGTCCCTGGGGTCCTAACGTAAGTCCGGTATAACCCAAAGCAAGAAAGACAAGGCCCAGACCCATAAGCTGGGTAGGCGTCCATGTCGGCATCATCCGCCGAACCACGGCTAATATCAGGACCCCACCTACTGCGCCGATAGGCAGCAAACTCAAATCTGCGGCCACCAAGTGTAATCCTTTAGGCGACACAAACGACAACGGTACAAAGGCCGCCACCATTAACAGTGGCACCATAACGAGGATCCGCAATACGGCAAGATAAAACCCTGGGCCCTGAAGCCCTTGACGCACATGAGATAGCCTGACTGACCAAGACACATGCTGGCGTTGCTGCATAGAAACCTTACCCGCCGTCGATTCGCGCAATGCTAAGGCTCTGATCGTCCATGCCATAGCGACACTCGGCCAAAAGATTGCCAGTAGGGTATGCCCTGAAGCGACCACGCCCTCTTTCATGACAAATCCTCGAATGAGAGGAAGAATCAACCCACCGGTGATTGTCAGAACTTGCAGTAGAAGAAAATAGCGGGGCAAACGATGCACCTGCTCGTCTTCGCTAAACAAGCTATTCCATGCGGGCCCAACGTACCCTGACCCTTGATTGAGCACAAGCCCCAATGCCAACACCCAAGGGGAATGTGACAGTGTCCAAATTCCTAAAACGACAATCCACCCTGCGAAATCCCCGGACATAATGGTCATCTTCCGTCCGACATGCCGCGTCAACGTACCAGACAAGCCCAGTCCCAAAAGTTGGACGAGAGCTCCTACCCCAATCGTCCATCCTAAATTTTTTGCAGACAGACCTTGGTCCAGCAAAAATAAAGACAGGTATGATCCCATCCATGCAGCAGTCACCGACCAAGGAAACTCGGTGAGAAGAAAAACTTGCGCATTGCTCCACGTTCTCAACAACATTACAGCCGTCCCATTTCAGCAACATGAGTGTCATGGGCACTATAGCATGGATGACCGGCGATTATTCCCTCCCCGCCGACTTTTCCTGCAATTTTTTGAACGGCTTGGCATGCTTAAGCCAAAAATTCCAGTATGATAGACAGCAAAGACAAGGCGTTCGTGAAAGGAGCCTGCGCGTTTTGAAAACCCAACCCTATGGTTCTTGGTCATCGCCGATCTCAACAGCCATGTTAACAAAAGACACCATTCATCTTGACCAATTAACTCATACCCCCTCCGCTATCTACTGGGTGGAATCGCGTCCATCTGATCAAGGCCGTAATGTGATTGTCGGTCGTCGCGACGATGGGACGATTGAAGATAGGACACCTGCTCCCTTCAACGCGCGCACACGCGCACACGAATATGGCGGCCGCTGTTACACCGTTCATGAAGACACCATTTTTTTCACCAACTTTTCCGATCAGCGGATATACCGATTAAATCCAGGCCAAGCCCCTATTCCCATTACCGCAGAAGGCGCTATGCGATATGCCGACCTTGTCTTTGATGCCTTACACAACCGGTTGTTGTGTATACGCGAGGACCATCGTCAATCCGATATCCAAGCCGAAACGTCCATCGTCAGTGTCGACCCCAATGGGGATCTCTACGGCACTGTCTTAGTACACGGCAACGACTTTTACGCCGATCCACGAATCAGCCCTGACGGCGCGACATTAGCATGGGTGACATGGAACCATCCGCAAATGCCGTGGGATGGCACTCAATTGTGGACCGCGACGATCAACGCCCAGGGTCATCTTCAAAATCCTCGGCAAATCACGGGATCATCTTCAGAGTCCGTTATGCAACCCGTATGGTCACCCGATGGTCACCTCACGTGGATCTCTGACCGCGAGGGCTTTTGGAATCTTTACCGGTGGGAAAATGAGCGAATACGCGCAATCTATCCCATGGCTGCGGAATTTGCTCGTCCCGCATGGGTATTTGGATTGGCGAACTATGTGTACAAAAATGCCGACACGATTGTCGCGACCTATTTTCATCATGGTACGTGGCATATCGGACTCCTCAACATCCCTGCGCAACACCTTGATGAAATCGTAACGCCCTATACATTTTTCACCCATCCGGTTTTGGACCACGACTCGATTTTTGTTATCGCCGGATCTTGGACACAACCCGAAGCTCTTGTCGAACTGCCTCTCACGCGCGGTGTTCCAACCCTCATCAAATCGTCGCAAATGCTCCCTATAGACTCGCAAGATATCAGCGTGCCGCAACTACTAGAGTTCCCAACCGAGCAAGGCCAAAGCAGCTATATGACCTTTTATCCCCCCACCAATCACAATGTCATAGCTCCCGAAGACGAACGCCCTCCGCTCATTGTGATAAGCCATGGAGGGCCAACCAGTGCGAGCAACCCGCTTTTTCAAATCGGCATTCAATATTGGACGACGCGCGGATTTGCTGTTGCGGATGTTAACTATGGTGGCAGTACCGGTTACGGACGGGCTTACCGTGAGCGCCTTATGGGCCGGTGGGGGATTGTCGACGTCGACGACTGCAGCAATGCGGCAATATTTCTCGCCCAGCACGGACTCGTTGACCCTAACCGGATGGTTATCCGGGGCGGCAGCGCAGGCGGATTTACCACTTTGGCCTGTCTTACGTTCAAAAAAGTTTTTAAAGCAGGCGCCAGTTACTATGGTGTTAGCGATATCGGAGCTCTGGCCCGCGAAACCCATAAGTTTGAGTCGCGGTATATGGACAATTTGGTAGGGCCTTGGCCGGAAGCCAAATCAGTCTATATAGAGCGCTCGCCGCTCTATCACGCAGAGAACATCACGGCCCCCATTATCTTTTTTCAAGGACTCGACGACAAAATCGTACCACCCAACCAAGCCGAAATGATGGTCAACAAGATGAAAAGCAACCATATTCCCGTCGCCTATCTTACTTTTGCCGGCGAAGGGCATGGCTTCAGACAGGCCGAAAATATACAACGAGCGACCGAAGCAGAATTATATTTTTATAGCCGCATTCTCGGATTTGACCTTCCCACGCCTGTAGAACCCGTCGAGATTATCTCCTGAAATAGTCTCTCGAAAGGATGGTTGTCATGAGTGATATGATTCATCGCCAAACGCTGTATGATTTGCTTCACCGATCGGCAGCACGATTTCCCCAAAAAACCGCTATCATTTACCAAAACACACGACAATCCTACATGGAATGGGAACATGACGTCTTACGGATGGCCCAGCGCCTAGCCGGTCACGGACTACGTCTGCATAACCATGTAGCCGTATACGCCAGAAACTCTCTCGACTACGCCACTCTCATCTTCGCGGCCGCCCGCCTAGGCATTGTGCTGGTCCCGATCAACTTTATGCTATCGGCGGAAGAAACTGCCTATATTATGGAACATGCGGGCGTGAAGGCCATTGTCACGACTCCCGAATTTCTCGAAACAGTACAAGCAGCCCGCTCAGTTTTGGCTGATTCGCCTTTAGCTCTGCTCATCGACACGGCGACTATTCTTGGCGATTTGCCGACGCTCCATCCGGGGCCGTCCGACCCGA
The DNA here is from genome assembly GCA_002951815.1 of Sulfobacillus thermotolerans. GTDB lineage: Bacteria > Bacillota > Sulfobacillia > Sulfobacillales > Sulfobacillaceae > Sulfobacillus > Sulfobacillus thermotolerans. The sequence goes on along the minus strand of CP019454.1, from coordinate 939,417 downwards.
TGATTAGCGATGACACCGACTATCCAGACTCCCACGACCTCGCTCAAATTCTCTATACATCCGGAACCGAATCGCGCCCCAAAGGCGTCATGCTCACGCACGACAATCTTATAAGCGAGTACGTCAGCGTCATCGTCGATGGCGGATTTTCCCCGCAGGACATCGTACTGCATGCCCTCCCCTTCTATCACAGCGCTCAGCAACACGTCTTTCTCGGCCCCTATGTATACCTTGGAGCCACCCACGTCATTTTATCCGTTCCCAAGGCGGAGACCATTTTACCTCTCATCGAAGCGGAAGGCGTCACGGAATTTTTTGCTCCACCCACGGTGTGGATTAGTCTTTTGCGATCAGACCTGTTTGATAAAACTAATCTCTCCACATTGACCAAAGGCCATTATGGCGCCGCGATTATGCCCCGAGAAGTGCTGATAGAGCTGCAAACTCGTCTCCCAAAAACCCGCTTTTGGAATTTTTACGGACAAACCGAAGTGGCCCCGTTAGCTACGGTGCTAGGTCCCGACGAACAGCTGTCGAAGCTCGGATCGTGCGGTAAAGCAGGACTCAACGTCGAAACGATACTCCTCAACGATGTCAACGAGCCCGTGGCCCCTGGTCAAATCGGCGAAATTTGCCACCGCACGCCCCATGCTATGCAAGGTTATTACCGCAACCCCGAACAAACCGCGGCCGCTTTTGCAGGCGGATGGTTCCACAGCGGTGATTTGGGTGTCATGGATGAGGATGGATATCTTACGGTGGTCGATCGCAAGAAAGATATGATTAAAACGGGAGGAGAAAATGTCGCAAGTCGCGAAGTGGAAGAAGTTCTTTACCGTGCGCCAGACATCGCCGAAGTGGCTGTATTTGGTGTGCCCGACCCGTATTGGGTGGAAAAAGTCGTAGCGGTCATCGTGCCCAAAGCGGGAACCACTCCGAACCCAGACGACTGGCTGAAGTTGTGCCGGCAGCATTTAGCGCCCTATAAAATCCCCAAGGAATTCCAAATCCGTCAGGACTTACCCAAAAATCCCAGCGGAAAGATCCTAAAGCGTGACCTTCGCCAATCGTGGACATCGACCGCATCCTAGGGCTCTAGGACCAAAAAAGGGACGCTTCTCCCAAGCCTCCCTTTTTTCATGGCCATAGCCGAGTAACCGTTACTCCAAGTTCACGCATTGACCATAGAATGCCGCAATTTGAATATGGTCTCCATCCTGTAGCGGATGATGACTCCGCCGAGTACTAGGAATGATTTCTCCAAACCACAATACCACGACCATATCCCCGGATAGGGCTAATTCCGCGAGCAATTGGTCTAGGGTCCTGACACGGGTTTGAAACTCCTTGCCATTCAGAATGAGTGTCACTGGAGACCCTGCTCTGCCGCGGATTTTGGCTCTAAGCCCATACGGGGCCCAAAGGCCTGCGCCATAACCAAGGCTTGATGGACGCGGTCGGGCATGCCCACGCCGCCCTCAAACGCACCCAACAGAAATAACTGAGGCCATGTTTGGAGGTATTGGTGCAGCTGTTGCATTCGGTCTAAATGCCCCACTATGTATTGGGGCATCCCTTTAGGAATTCGAAACACCCGCTGGTACTCCGCTGCATGGGAGATTCCCATCGTCTTTTTGATCTCGTCATAGTATAAATTGAGAAGCTCATCATCACTTAAGGTCAAAATATTTTCTGTGGCACGGCCATAGAAGGCCCTGAGAACAAAGAGCGGATCGACATGAGGATATCGCCATTTCGAGGACACCCACGTGACGGCAGTCATCCGTAACCCCGTTTGATGCGGAACTAAGAACCCCGTCTTATCGGTTTTCATTGGCACATCTTCGGAATGATATGCGGCCCCAATCACTGCTAAATCAGCGTAAGGAATGCTTTGCAAAATATTTGTCGCCGCGTCAGGCAAAAACGGCAGCGCACGGGCACTAACAAACGCAGGGGTTGTCATAATCACGGCATCATACCGTTTAGCACCCTGCATCCCATACACGGTAAATCCTCCGCCTGCAATGGGTTCCACTTTCTCCACGCCATTGTTCAATAAAAGATGCGAATGCTTTAGGTTCTGAGCAATTGCCTCGGGAATTTGTTGCAAGCCTTGATCCGTGGTCAGAAAAACACTGTGATAGCGTTTTAGATAAGGACTAGGTGGCGCCGGTTTTCGGCGTTTAGATCCTACATAAACAGACCGCGCTTGCTGCTCAGCCTCTAGTAAATGCGGAAATGTCGCCTTAAGACTCATTTGGTCAATATCTCCCGCAAAGATACCGGAAAGCATTGGCGCAGCCAAACGGTCGACAATCTGATTGCCAAAGCGCCGGCGTAGAAAGTGTCCTAAAGATTGATCGCCCGTGGTGCCGCGAGGCAGCACAAAATCCTTCGCCAGCGCGAATTTTCCGGTAAGAGACAGCAACGGACTGGCTAATACCGGTTTAGCCTTCGTGGGTACGCCGGTTTGAATTCCCTCCGGGATCGGCATGAAACGATGGTTCCAGTAGATATATGCCCCCCGCACCTGCGAATTCGTCCCAATCAGACGATTTCCGAGACCCAAGGCCTCGCATAGAGCCACCAAATCAGGTTTCGTTGCTAGAAATGAATCGGGTCCACCTTCAATGACAAGATTTCTTGACGTATCTGTCCGAATCCATCCCCCGACATGCGGTTGGGAATCATACAGGTCGATCTCAACTCCATCATAGGTCTGTTCTAGATAATAGGCCGCAGCCAATCCCGTCAATCCTGCCCCTACCACTGCTACCTGCGTCATCTTGGTCACTCCATTTGTTCAGCATGTTTACACACGACAGACGCCAACATTTGCAAGAAGGCTGGATCATCGTTGAAGGACGCCGTGCGCTCAATATGCATGCCTAATCCCTTCGCATGTTGCTGAGCCTGAATATCCAAATCGTATAGCACTTCCAAGTGGTCGGCGACAAATCCCACCGGAGCCACCAGCACATGGTTATATCCCTCGGTATGCAAAGAAGAAAGCGTCTCCAAAATATCTGGCCCCATCCACGGTTCGCGCGTGCGGCCAGCACTTTGCCATGAATATATATAGCGTGAAATGCCTGCTTGCTCGGCCACAAGCTCGCCGGTCTGCCGCAATTGTGCCGGATAGGGATCCCCCTGCGCTAAGATGCGTTGGGGCAAACTATGCGCGCTGAACACCACAACCAAGTCCTCGCGCTCTTCAGGCGAAAACAGCGCCATCGACTCCCGAAGACGTTGCGCTAACAAGCGAATCAGCCCCGGGTCCATATGCCATGACCTAATGCCAAAAAACTTCGGTGAAGGATTGTACGATTGCAACGCTTGGGTAATCTCTTGGAAGTAATCCCCAACACTCATTGAGGAATAATGGGGCGCCAACACTAAACCCACAAACCGCTTCAGGTTGGCCTCATGGATGGCTGCAACGCCGTCGGCAATAAAGGGTGGCGAGTGCTTCATACCTAAGAACACCTGAAATTGTCCTGGGCATGCGCCATCGAGCGCAGCCTGCAATCCGGCTACTTGCCGTTTGGTAATCAGTGTCAGTGGCGATTGCCCACCAATCGCGTCGTAACGGAGGGTCAAATCTCGCAACTGTTCATTCGAAGGCGGAAGCCCATGCCGAATATGCGTATAGTAGCGCAATAAGTCATCCCGACTTTGCGCAGCCCCATAGGACATCAAGAGAACGCCCGTCACAATGATGCCCCCTTTGCGCGGTCCGCAACCTCTTGAGAGGCTGGGGTGCCCGGAAATTGGTGAACCCACTCGACCAGCCGTTTTAAGTTGTCAGGATGGGCCTCTGGCGGCACGCCGTGCCCCAAATTAAAGATAAAGGCAGGATCCCCTAGCATGTCCTGAAGAATCGCCGTGCTATGTTCTTTAACAATGTCCCACTCACAGACTAATGTCATCGGATCTAAATTGCCCTGCAGCGTCACCTCTGACCCTACGGTCGAGCGTGCCTGCCTTATAGGCGTTCGCCAATCAACGCCTAAAACCGTTGGGCCGGTTTCTTTCATTGCATGCAGGAGTGAAGCCGTTCCCGTCCCAAAATAAATCGTGGGCACTTGCAGCGCATTCAACTTGGCAAAGACTGCACGCATTGACGGCATAACATACTTCCGGTAATCGTCAACCGGCAACGCTCCTATCCAACTATCAAACACCTGCACGGCCTGCGCTCCATGCCGCACCTGAGCCGATAAATGGCGCACAGTAGCGTCCGCTAACACATCCATAAGCTGGCGCCAAACCTCGGGTTGCTCCCACATCAAGCGCTTGGTATGCAGGTAATTCTTCGACGGACCTCCTTCAATGAGATAGCTTGCCAAAGTAAAAGGAGCACCCGCAAATCCTATCAGGGGAATCGCACCAAGCCGCTCACAGATCTTTTCAATTGCTTCAAACACCTCGGGCAAATCGTCTTCAGGTTCCAGCACACGGAGCTGTTTGAGATCGCGGCCAGTACGCACCGGATGCGCAATGACCGGACCAAAGTGTTCTCGAATTTCAAAATCGACACCCATCGGCCCCAACGGAATCATAATATCGGAAAAAAGAATCGCTGCATCGACCCCAAGTTCTTCCACAGGTCGGCAGCTGACTTCAGTACAAATATCGGGGTTATGCGCCATTTCGAGAAACGAATATTGTTGACGTAATTTCCGGTAACCGTCTTGATACCGGCCTGCTTGCCGCATAAACCAAACCGGCACCTTATCATGAGGCCGTCCCCAACACGCCTCAATAAAGCGGCTAGTGCTTATCACGACTCGGTCCCTCCTCGCATAATCGCCCCATTATAGCATAAAACCCGCGCACACCCAGCTTCTCTGAGCTGGCGCACGCGGGTTCCTTACGCCCTTTTAATATTCTGCGACCACTTTGCCCGCATCTACATCGTACTCATCATCGTCCTCAACCTCTTGTGAAACCTCACCATGAACCGCGATATCGCCCGAATGCAGTTCCTTCTCAGTAGCTCGCAGCGGCACGACGAGGCCTATGAGTTTCAAAATCACCCATGTCATCACCGCATCGTAAGCAACAATCACGAGCAATGCCTCGATTTGCACTACAACCTGATGGAAGTTCCCATACACCCAACCAGTTACAGAGGATCCTTGCCCAAGTTTTGTACTAAGGTATTCGAACATATGCGGGTCCGCAAAGACTCCAGTCAATACCCCTCCTAATGCCCCGGCAACGGCATGGGTGTGAAATACCCCTAACGTGTCATCCACCTTCTGGAAGAGTTTCGTCCGACCCAGTTTATTCATGCTAATCCATGGCACAACACCTGCTGCGACACCAATCGCCAACGCTCCGTAACCATTGACGTACCCAGCAGCAGGTGTAATGGCCACAAGCCCGCAGACCATTCCGTTGATGGCCCCAACCAGCGACGGTTTGCCCGAAGCCCACATATCCATAATCGTCCACGATATCAGTGCCAATGCCGTTGCTAAGTTGGTGTTCAAAACAGCCGCCGCCGCATCCGCATTGGCAAAGTATGGGTCACCTCCATTGAAACCATTCCATCCTAACCATAAAATGCCTGCGCCCGCTAAGGCAATCAATAAGTTGTTCGGACTAAAATTTTTACGGTCTTTGACCATACGGGGTCCAACAACGGCAGCCGCCACAAACCCGGAGATTCCTGCCGCCACGTGAATTACATAGCCTCCACTGTAGTCCACCGCGCCTAATTGTGAGAGCCAGCCGCCTCCCCACAGCATAAACGCGTTCACACTATAGACCAACGTTGACCACACTGGCACAAATAACATCCAAGCCTTGAAATTCATCCGTCCTAAAACGCCACCCGCTAATATGCCAGGAGTAATTGCGGCAAATACAAACTGGAAATAGACCAGCGTAGATTGCGGAAACCGGAAAGACGGCATCGCCCCATTGACGAGCGGAATGGAGGCTTGCCCCTGTTGATAGAGACTATTTAACACCGGATGCGGCACGCCAACGATAGCCCCTAAGATACCCGGTCCAAGTTTCATGGGATCCCCAAAGCCCATGCTATATCCGAAGAGGACCCATGTAATCAATACTACCGAAAATGCGTAGAGCACCATAAAAGCCGAGTTGATGGCCCATTTCTTTTTAACAATTCCCCCATATAAAATAGCGAGACCGGGAACACTTTGAAGGCCCACAAACGTCGCGGCTGTTAATTGCCACGAATTGTCACCGGTATTCAAGTAACTCGGGCTAGGAATATACATCGGCTGACTCCTTTCCGTATTGGCGGAAGATAGCAAAACCATATTTGCAAGATTATGCGTATCTACGCATTTATATTTAGTAACGATTTAAGGTAATGTTACATAAACTCTCGCCGCAAATCAAGATACCTGACAAGGAAATCAAAAATATTTCTCTTGGTGCGTAATATATGGCGTCATACTCTCACATGCAACACATCTAGCCAATGGAACTCGAGGATTATTTAACAAAGAACGCCGTTAACATGGCATTGTATGACCTGTCTAGGAGATTAAAAGGCCTGAAGTTCTCCACATGAGAGAACTCAGGCCTCTTTACATGACACAGAACTCTTGACTATCGAGAGATCACGATCTGCATGCGATGCTAAAGCGATGCTAAATATGTTATGCGTCCGCATTACGATTGCTAAGCACTTTGTTGGTTATGAATAACCTTGTGTCAAAAACCTTACAAATATCATATCGCTTTGATAGACTACGGCACCGGAGTCCCAGTCCCACTCTAAAAATACCTGTCAATCGCTATCCGTGATGATGTCTTCGATTTTGGCATTCAAGACGCGAATCAAATCCGTCCCGCGCAAAAAAATTTGCAGTCCCCGTTGACCTGCACTGATACTGATCACATCTTCTCGATTGAGCCTACGGTCCACATAACAAAGATAGGACTTTTTCATGCCTAAAGGACTCACCCCTCCGCGCACATACCCCGTCAGAGCTGGCAATTCTTTCACGGGAACCATTTCCGCGCGCTTATTATGCGATACCATTGCCAGGCGTTTTAAGTCGATGTGCGACGGCCCTGGGATTACAGCCACTAAAATCCCCGTACGGTCTCCTCGCAAGACCAACGTCTTAAAAATCTTATCCGGTTCAATTTCTAATTTTTTCGCAACGGACAGTGCGTCTAAAGCATCCTCGGACCATGCATAGGCATGCAGTTCATAAGCAATACCGTAGGTATCTAAAATCCTACACGCCATGGTTTTCTTAGCCATGAGATCCTCCCCGTTATGGTCCCAACGAATCTCCCGACTGCTAATATCCCCTTAACTCAGCAAAACGGCCGGATCCAGCCGAACGCGATCGAGTAATGCACCTAAACGGTCTCCGTCCCATAATTCGATGGTTCCCGTCCCCGGCGGCAATACGATATCCTCACCAAAGCGCCCGACCGTCACCAAAATCGCGTGGGACATATTATGCTCGCGCTGACGCTGGATAACGTGGTCGATGACCGGCTGATGGATGACAATGTTGTGGACTTCTAGGCCCACCAGTATGGGTGGGCGCATGGGAGCACGCAATATCAGCCCGCTCTCATCTAACGGGTCAACCTGATAACCAAAATGTTCAAAGAGTTTGTGAATCACACGCGCAAACTGGGGGGCCGTCATATCTTCACAATCGGCTACTGTCACGTAACGTCCGAACGTCGCACGAGTTGTTTGGCCATACAGAACTTCTGCTTCAGCATTCTTAATCAGCAAATCCAGATAAGCCCGGTCCACTTGACCCATGTGAAAGTCCTGTTGAAGCCAAAGACAGACGGCTTCAAATTGATTGGCGGTTAACGGTGCATTTTGTTGTTTCATTAGGCGCTGCACGGCAGGCAGAACTCGCGGCCAATACTGTTCGAGGAGTTTGCGCCGTACTTTCACCATCTCATCGTGATACGCCATGCCGATCACCCTCCATTTAGTCTAGGGCTTTAGATGTTGGCCAGCAAGCGGGTTCCCCCCCAAACAAATAAGGAGTGCGAACAGGACACCAAGGCCGCATTCGCACTCCTTACTGGGCGCTTAGTGGGCGCCTAAAGTCCGCGTTTAAGTCGCCAAATAAGGCTGGGCTTGGGAACGGGGGCAGTCAATGATACCGGAATAGTCCAATGCTGGCGCCCATCGTTAACGTCTAGAACGCCATCTGGTCCACCGGACCAATGCAAAGATTCATGCACAGCAAGACCCGGCCACACCACAGCACTCAATGATTTATCCGCCACCAAGGATACCGAATGGCCCCATGGAACGTCCACCTGTGCCACCGTTTCCCCTTTGTGCACGATAGAGTCAACCCGCAACTGGGCAGCAATTTGATTAATCAAACTTTCCCCATCGTCTAAAGACCTTTGCAATTGGGGAATGGATTGGGTTCCTTGTTGTCCAAGCACTGCACCATAAATGGTGACAGGCTGGCCATCCACCGTACGCGGCGCGGAAAACACAAAACATCCGCCGGCGTATAGCGTTGAACCGGTTTTCACCCCTGTAATCCCATCATGCCCGACTAGGTAGTTGTAGTTCTCAATGGGCTGATTTCCGCCCGGCCACGAAATTTGAGGCATCGCGACAATTTCACGAAAAACTGGAATGGTCATCGCTTGTTCAGCAAAGAGTGTTTCATCCTTGGGGGTGCTCACATTGCCCGGATTCAGCCCACTGGGTCCGACAAAGTGCGTATGAGTCATCCCCATAGCCTGCGCCTCTTGATTCATTTCGCGCGTGAAGGCCGGTGTCGATCCTGCAACCCAACGAGCGACAATGTGGGCAATATTATTCCCCGAAGCCACTAGTAGACCCTCGAGCAGTTTACGTTCAGAAATTTTCTCGCCTAACGTAACCATTGCCACAGACTGTTGCGTCTTGATGTCTTGTTGATATTCTTGAACATCTTTGGCTGTAATGGTCACTGAAGGTCCCGAACTATATACGCTCAGTGGATATTTTTTTAACAACAAGTAGGCCGTCATCATCTTTGTAACACTCCCGATGGGAATCGCCTGATCCGGTCCGGCTTGACCGACCTTTCCAACCGGGCTGACCGCAAGGTAAGATTCAGCGCCACTTGGCCATGCCATGTGTAAAGACGACGCCATGGTGGGCGGTTCGATGACTGTGCGAACACGAGCGGCTCCCACGGGACGCACCATTTGGACCCCAAACGCTACCACCACCAAGGCCCCTATTCCAGCAAGATATCCCCATCGCGCCACACTCCAAGCCCCTTTCAAAAAAGATCTCGGTATAAAACCCATAGAAAAAACGCCCAGAACACCTCTTGGGTTACGACCTATTACGTCATCAATCAGAAATCCTAGCGACCTAAGCCTTTTTTCGACAAAAAAATGCTTAAAAACCCACCTAAATCCGCTGTTCTCTCATTTAAAACTTTACGATAGCCATGACAATTTTAATAGGGGGCAAGCTCTAGCAATATCTGGCGCTAAAGCCATGCCCCCTTTAGGACGTGGTATATGTCGTCCTACTTTATCGCAAATAAGACACTCGTTGTTCGATTCCGTTCCACAAGACATCGGTTGTCACCGGCGGTGTTGACGCCACGACTCTCCCGCCAGCGATTACCCACCTCGGACGAGGCAACAGGCGAATCGCATCCGTTGAGGAGGGGACATCAAAAATCACTAAATCCGCCTTTTTACCCTCAGCCACACCATAATCCTCAAGTCCCATAACCCGAGCTCCTGCATATGTAATGCTGTTGAAACATTGCTTAAGCTCTTCGGTACCCGTCAGTTGTCCCACATGCGCAAGCATGGATGCGACAAATAGCTGACTGCCGGTGCCAAGCGGATACCAGGGATCCATAATCGAATCGTGGCCCGCGGCGACAGGCACCCCAGCCGCCATCAATTCCTTTACGCGTGTCATTCCACGGCGTTTCGGGTAGGTATCAAATCGTCCTTGCAGGACCACGTTATCGAGCGGATTCGCAACAATAGCCATTCCAGACCGGGCAAGAATACGAATTAATTTAAACGCATAGGCGTCGTTATATGAACCCATCGCCGTGGTGTGGCTGGCCGTAACACGCTGTCCCCATCCCCGCTCGTAGGCGAGCTTGGCCATCGTTTCGACAAAACGCGATTGATCGTCGTCGGTCTCATCACAATGAATATCAATGGGCTTATCATATTTTTCCGCAAGTTTAAATGCATACTCAACATCCCGAATGCCATCCTCCCTTGTCCATTCGTAGTGCGGAATTCCCCCTACGACATCAGCCCCTAACCGCATTGCTTCGTCCATCAACTCCGGCCCGTCGGGAAAACAAAAAATGCCATCTTGCGGGAAAGCGACCAACTGCAGGGTCACGACGTCGCGGACCCGTTCCCGAACGGTTATTAACGCCTTTAACGCCGTTAAATTCGGATCGCAAATATCTACATGCGACCGAATTTTTAATACGCCCTGCCCCATATGCCACCGAATCGCCTCTTCCGCTCGGGTAATAACGTCCTCTTCGGTTAAGTAAGGTTTGCGCTGACTCCAGCGCTCAATGCCTTCAATAAGAGTCCCACTGTAATTAGGTGCGGGAAATCCCTCGGTCAGCACCGCATCCAAGTGCACATGGGGATCCACCAAAGACGGAACCAACAAACCACCTTCGGCATCTAAATCAGCTGCAAAATTTTTGTCTTGGCGCTGAATGGACCGAATCACACCCTCTTCTATGACGACCTGACGCAATTCCGAATCGCCCTCTATTCGAACATTTGCAATACGCAATGAGCCGCTCGCGTCCATTTCTTTGTCTGTCCCCTCTCACCAAAATTCTCCCGACAAAAAATTTTAGCGCACAACTTCTATAAATCCTTGTCTTTTGAGCCTAAAAGCCAAATATTCCTTACGAGGAACAATGGCCTTGGCACCTAGTCCTATTATCTGTTATTATTTATACACTCCTCGCTTTTATCCTCCTGGAATTTTCTTCCATATATATCTAATTTTGAGACTGAGGACTATATTTTCATTTCTTGGTCTCTCATCGCCAATTTTGGCACTTTATTGCCTTTGGCATGGAATGACAAAATCACCGGTTTTTCGTATAGTTTCGGCGACTCCACGACGCCGAATCGTAATTGCACAATTACGTACGGGGGATTACTGGACCAAAATCCAGGGTGAATCTGTCACAATTGGGACAGTAGGGCTCCTTCAGCCCGAACCAGCGAACTAACCTCGAAGGCAATACCCGAAGGAAGGGAGCCTATTTCTTGAATCTATTGCCGTCTAAGAAAGCGGTTGCCAGTATGGCTGTGGGTTTAATGGCAATCCCATTCGCTATGGGAATGTCTCCAACATCTCACCACACTTCCCCTTCTCCCCACACGCTGGCAGCAGCTTCCGCTAGCGCAACGCCGCGGTATTTGTCGGCGCGTATGTTTACCGTACAACCCGGAGATACCCTAAGCAGCATTGCGTGGCAGTTTCACACGACTGTATCAGCGCTGGCTACCTTGAACCACATCGCCAACCCCAATGAAATTCGTGTTGGACAAGTATTGACCATTGGGTACGGTGGTGCTGACCGCGGAACCGCAGTATCAAGCGCAGCCTTGCCGTTCACAGACGCACGGTCAACATATACCGTTCAACCGGGAAATACGCTTGGCGGAATTGCTTTTCAATTTCACGTTACCGTATCACAACTGATGTCTTGGAACAATTTATCCAATCCCAATTTCATCAGTGTCGGGCAAGTGTTGACCATCGCAGGTCCTGCGGCGCAAGCCCCATCGACACCGGCTCCAGCGCCTTCCGCCTCCGGAAATCGTAGCGAATACGTGGTACAAGCGGGAAACACTTTGGCCGGAATTGCGCAGCAATTCGGACTTTCTTGGGAGACTCTTGCATCGTACAATCATCTTAGTAACCCCAATGTATTAAACGTAGGACAAGTCCTCGCGATTCCTTCTGGCGCACAGGCTTCTACGAGCGCTGCTGTTCAATTGCCTGCCCAAAATGCTTCCATTAGTTTTGGACAAGCCATTGTGCAAACGGCCGAACGGTACTTGGGCGTGCCTTACGTCTGGGGAGGCGCTTCTCCGGCTACTGGCTTTGACTGCTCTGGTTTGGTGCAATATGTGTTCCAACAAAACGGAATTCCCATGCCCCGCACCAGTTGGGCCCAGTACGACTATGTTACTAAGATACCAGAGTCGCAATTACAACCCGGGGACCTTGTATTCTTCAGCACTGACGGCCCGGGTGCTTCCCACGTCGGTATATATATTGGTTCGGATCCATCTCTTGGATATTCTCAAGCTTTTATTGAAGCGCCAGCTCCCGGTCAGACCGTCATGGTTTCCAACCTTGATGCGCCTTTTTATGTCGACCATTATTACGGGGCAGGTTTTGTTAATCAATAAATGGGCCCTTACTAAGAAAAGAAGAGGAGAAGCGATATGCTGCTTCTCCTCTTCTTTTCTTACGCATGTCTTGGACTTTGGTCTCTTGACACAAGGGGTATGGAACCTTAGGCGTCTCTAATCCATCACGCCAATCGCCCCATCAAGCACTTTCACAACGCGGTCATAATGTCCCGGGTGAAACTGGTCTGGAGGAGGCAATTCCTCCGGCTGCACCCATTGGACGTCAGCAATCTCTTCTGGTTGTGGCAAGAGTTCCCCGCTTACATAGTGCCCGCGAATGACAATATGGTATAAATGATGTGACGTCTCTCGGCGATCCATCCAGTTATCGAACACCCCTACAACGTAATCGGCCTGCATCACGATACCCGTTTCTTCGACAACCTCACGGATAACCGCCTCACTCGGCGTTTCACCGATTTCTACCGCGCCGCCAGGTAGTGCCCATTGATGAGAGTCGCGACGGCGAATCAATAACAGTTCCCGTTGCTTAAAGACGGCCCCATCCACTCCCACTTTAGGAGTGACAGGCGTAATCGTACTTAAAGGAGGTGCATCCTTAGAAATTCCGCCCAAAATCCTTGCCAACTCTTGGATACGCGCATAACGATGCTGATCGTAGGTGTTATTCGCATAATGCTGGCCATCAATCGCTAAGCCTTCGAGAATATGAGCAATACGCGCAGGAGTCAATGGCTGTTCCGGGGATTTCACGCGTCCGCCCTCCTTTGGCTTTTGAAGCGATCTCGAATTAGGCTCGTGTCGCTGCCAACATCTTGAACGTCTCAAAGACCTTTTGCAACGTTCGCAGACTGTCGGGAATTGTCACCAAATAACGTCCCGTGTCTCTCAGAACTTGATACTCTGTCGCATCCGCGTCGTATTGCAAGGCATGCGCTACAAAAACCTCGGCATAAGTCTTGGGACATTGGCCACGATTTTTCAGGCGCATAAACAGTCTTGCCGGCATACGGCCAATAATATCCACCGCAATCACCGGAGTTCCCTCGCAGGTCTTAACACTCATATTCCAATAAACGTAACCCCGCTCCAACCGCAAGGGTTCTTGCGCGCAAGCTGCAAGCGTACCCATCCACCCCCCAAATTATCAGATACAAATTTTCGACATTCATGAAGAATATTCCTGCATCCTATATCTATTCGTAAGAATTTTTTCTCGCACTACAGGGTCCGCCGCTCCAATAACACGTTTGCACTTACAATTTTTGTGTCAGCATGGCAAACCCATGCCTCATCAATCTCTAGTTCCGTAATTTCAGGGACTTCATCAATCAGCCGAGACACCCGCAGAAACAACTCGCTTAACACCTTCTTGCAAAATGGAGCGCCCTTCTGCCCTCTCAACCAAGCCTGAGCAAAAACTTCCGCATCCCGGTCCGTTAAAGGAATCAAGCGACTCCGACTGATATTTTCTTGATCCACCGGTGTCGCCGTAAGAATCGGGCCAAACAAAGGATCCATATGACAACGGATGCGGAGCCGACAAAATCCCTGATCCTCCTCCGTTAACGCCAATTGGCTACGCAGACCCACCATGTCCAACACTTGACTCGCTCGCACGGGTCCCGTCCATACCGCCTCGTCCGGGCTTTGCCATTGTTGTACTAAAGTTCTCGCCTCATCCACATGAATATGCTCCAAATCTGGTAATCGTCCCATGGGTTGACGCCGATATTCTGCATAACGGGCCACTTGTCCTAAGGCTCTCACCGCCAATTCGGGAAAAGGATACACGGGTATGCGAAATGTAGGGCTTTCAATATAGTCAATGGGTCCATGGCCCATCATGAGAAAGTTCGCCAGCACCGGCTTGCTAAGACCTTGCTCTTCCACAGCTTGACGGATCGCATCGGACACCCCCTGAGCCTCCGATATCCCCACCGGGATAAATAGCACGATAATCGCGTCAACATCGGACTGCCTTAAAGCCCTGGCGACTTCCTCATAGTACCGTTGCCCCAGAGCATCCACACCCAAATCGACTGGTGGTTCAGCCAAGGTCAGTCCCACCGCCCCCAATGCGTCAACGGTAATGACGGCAGCGCCCGCAGCGTTGGTAATGACCACAACCCTATTACCGTCTGGTAATGGCATCGTACCAAGCAAGGCCGCGATATCAAATAATTCTTGCAAAGTGTCAGCCCGAATAATGCCGCTCTGCTGAAATAAGGCCTGCACGGCCACCTCATTATCCACAGGCTGCAATCCCGACTCAGTGGGCACACTGGTATGGACGGTGCGCGCACTCTTTACTGCAAGGATCGGCTTACGCTGCGTCAATCGCCTAGCAATACGGGAAAACTTCCTCGGGTTGCCAAATGATTCCAAATACAACAAAATCATGGCTGTCGCCGGATCATCTTCCCAGTATTGCAGCAAATCATTGGAGGACACATCAGCCTTATTGCCAGTGCTTGCAAAACTCGAAACACCCACACCCATGCGCGCCGCATAGTCTAAGATGGCAATGCCTAACGCGCCCGATTGACTAGCAATGGCCACTGACCCTGCCGGCGGCAGAGCTGGTGCAAAACTCGCATTCAACGGATGCTCTGGGTGCGCATTGAGCAGGCCCAATGAATTAGGGCCCACCAAACGAATGCCATGGCGTCTCAGATCAGCGGTAATATCCTGTTCTAAGGCCGCGCCATTTGCATCCAGGTCGGAAAATCCTGCAGAAGTGATCAACACGGCTTTAACCCCTGCTATAATGCAATCCTGAACCACACTCTGGACTTGGTCACGCGCGACCACAATGACCACAAGGTCAACAGCGTCGGGCACAGCTTGCACTGAAGGATATGCGCGAACCCCCAACACGGCTTTAGCACTTGAGTTAACCGGATATACGACCCCATTATAGGAGCCTTCAAGCACGTGACGCAGCAATAAGTGGCCCAAGCGGTGAGAATCCCGAGATGCTCCCACGATGGCGACTACCGCTGGCTCAAAAAAGGGCCGCAAGGAAGCAGCCGTCGCCAACTTTTCCCGCGTTTCTTGCAATGCCCGAGTGCGTTCTGTCTGCTGTAAAGGCAACACGAGATGAATAACACCGGACTCATGTTGCTCATGAATTTCGTACCCACTATCTTGGAATACACGTAACATGCGGCGGTTATCGCTTAAAACATAGGCCTCAAACTGTTTGAGACCCCGGCGCCATGCGATTTGCGCAAGATGTTCCAGCAGCAGTGTTCCCAGGCCTCTTCCTTGCACGCGGTCATCCACAAAAAATGCCACTTCGGCGCTAGCCCCATCCGTCATAATGTAGTGCCCAATCCCTAAGATTTGATCCTGACTTACGCAAATGAGAGACTTTCCTTGGCCGTCAATCCGGATCATTTGGTCAATATCCCGATCCGAAACCTCTTTAACCATATGGAAGAACCGAAAATACAAATCATCCGCAGAAGCATGGCGAAAGAGCTCATGAAGCATTCTCCGATCCTCTGGTGTATCCCTTGCTTCCCGCAGTTCAGCTACCCGTCCATCTCGGAGAATAATTCTAGCCAAGCCTTCCATCCCCTTTGTCTTGCCCGCTTGCTTCGATTATATTACGTTGGGCTTCTCAACAAAGACCATGCTCCCCTATAATAGAAGAAAAATGAACGGATGCGGACAATGACCGATACTGCCAAGTTTATATATAGCGACGCGTACAGCCAATATGATTTTGGTGCAACCCACCCTTTTAACCCGGTTCGCTTAAGAGCTACCAAAAGTTTAATCGACGCTTTGCATCTAGTCTCTGATGACCAACTGGTGCTTCCCGCCCCGGCCACGATAGACGATCTAGTCCGTGCTCATCACCGTTCGTATATTGACATGGTACAGCACTTCACCAACCTGGAGGATGTGAGTAATCCTACTTTGCTTAAGCGCGCAGCTGCATACGGTCTAGGCACCGAAGACGACCCTGTCTTTCCCGGGATGCATGACGCTGCCCGGTTGGCCGTGGGCGGTACGCTGGCTGCTGCTCAAGTCATTGCTCAAGGCGAGGCCATGCATGCGCTTAACCTCGCTGGAGGCTTGCACCATGCTAAGGCCGCCCAAGCCTCTGGTTTCTGTATATACAATGATTTGACGGTTGCAATTCATTGGCTGAGAGAAAAAACACAATGGCGAATTGCTTATATCGATACAGATGCGCATCACGGGGATGGCGTGCAGCAAGCATTTTATGATGATCCCCATGTCCTAACGATCTCATTTCACGAAACCGGCCAGTATTTATTTCCGGGCACAGGCAGCGTTGAAGAAACGGGCACAGGGGCCGGACAAGGCTACGCGTTGAATGTCCCCCTCCGTCCTTATACGGATAACCAGTCGTGGCTTGAATGCTTGGAACGCATTGTCCCTGCTGCCTTACAGCATTTCCAACCCGATATTATCATTAGTCAGCACGGCTGCGACGGCCATTATTGGGATCCCTTGACGGACTTGTTTGCCACGACCGATTTCTACGCAAAAGTTCCAGCTCTTGTCCACCAATGGGCCCACACCTATGCACACGGTCGGTGGCTCGCCACTGGCGGTGGAGGATACGAAATTTGGCGTGTCGTGCCGCGGGCATGGACCCTGTTATGGGCGGAGATGTCCGACCAGTCCTTAGACGTGAATACGCCCCTTCCGCAATCCTGGCTCGACACCTGGCAACCGCTGTCATCTCCCCCATTGCCAACCACCTTTTTTGATCCTCCTGAATCCTTTCCACCCGTAGCCCAATCCTTTGCCATCACCCAACAAAATCGGGAAACGGTCGATCGTCTCAAGCGCTTAATTCCGTGGTTATGACGTCTACCACAACGCAAAAAATCATGGGCCGCTCTTCTTACGCCCTTTCGGGTGAGGACGTATGTCTTCTTGTTGATAAGGACCCTATGGAGCCTCATTGAGGCCAATTCAGAAAATATCTGCTAAATAATTAAATAAAATGCCTCTAGTCACCGCCTCATTGTTGTGATCCGTGCTATAATGAATGCGTACAAAATGTGAAAGAGTTCACAAGGAGGCCGATATTGATGAAGAATACATCCAACGAAGTGCTTTGCCCCGTGTGTCGGCGTTACACCGTACGTTATCAAACGCTAAAGTTGACCGGCGATGTGTATGCCATTTGCGAAAATTACCCAGAATGCTCGTATGTCAGTCGCTTAGACAATCCTGCCCGCGATCATGCTGCCATGCAGCCCTCTGCTTAATATGATAAGAGGCATGGCTACCGCTATCTCGCTTCTAATCCCGAACCTTCTCGCTAACACAGATGGTTGGGGATTTCTTTTTAGGTAACCTTCAAATAAAAAAGAAGGCGGTCACCCGCCCCCCCTGCTAAGATACACGTTGCCGCACTTGCCATGCCTTTGTTGACGGAGGTTTTGACCCGCTATTTTGGATCTGCTGCCGACAATATCGCCCAGAACCGTATGCCACGGCCCACACCACAACGAGAGCAGATCCCACAACCACCACCGCTCCGGCCACCAACAGTCCTGTTAGAAATGTCACAAACGGCATGATCCACGCCCCCCTTATATAAAACATAACGCCAAAGGGAAGCATTCGGTTTCATACGAGCCGTCTCTTGCCATTAGAGTTCGTAAGGAAGAATTTCTTTCAAATCATGAATAGTCTCCGCTTTGACTTCCGTAGTGTCCTTATCCCACTCACGGGACGGCACAAACCACAAAGCGCGAATAAAGGGCACGTCACTGGCCAAGGCCGCCTCGCGATCATTATTCGTATCGCCAATCATAATCGCGTCAGCAGAATTCTCTTCACAGGTGTTTAATACCAAATTGATGCCCTCGGGCGACGGCTTGGGATGAGCCACATCCTTTGCCGTCACTATTTTTATAAAATAGTGACGCAAATTGAAATGGGCCAACGTAATATCTGTGGTATCGCGTTCTTTATTTGTCACAATAGCCATCTTAATGCCAAGATTAGCGAGGCCATCCAAAACGCCAACAATTTCCGGCGACAGCGTGACCGTATCGTGTCCCGCTTGGTAACACTCAAGATAATCCGCGAGAATCTCCGGCCAGCGCTCGCCAAATTCTCGGGCGAAGATCACAGACTCGCCTGGGCCAAACATGGCATGCACTTGTTCATCCGTCAACTCGCGATGGCCATATTTGCGAAAAACCTTTTGAAAACACCGCGTAATCAATGGCACCGTGTCGATTAAGGTACCATCTAAATCAAAAATGACCAAGCCCACTGCTCATCCCTCCAACAATTCTTTATTCTGCTTTTTCATGGGCATTCTTTACGGTAAATCGCAATTCATGGCTGCGTGGAAATTCCCGGGGAATAGCCTCTTTCAAAACAGTCGATGCGGTATCGTCGTCCACAGACCATACTTGTTGCACGAATCCCTGTTCAATCACGTCCATGTGCCCGTTTGGGTGGCGAACAATAGAGACACTCCGATCTCTTTTGAAATTCAAAATTTGAAGGCTCGTCCCTGGCTTCAGTCGGTGAATCATCTGAATAGCCGTTTTTACGGCACTGCGCGCTGGCACTTTGCTCATTCGCATCCCCCTGCCTTCTCAGTTATCCAGTAGGCTTGCTGTGACGTTGGACGCATCCGCTACAGGTCGAGTTTGCCCCCATTTACTAAGAGGACGTCCCACTGCATGCCATACCATGCCTCCCATGACCAACGCCATGCCCGCTATACTGGCCACGTCGGCATGGCCCGGTAGGTGAAAAATAAGGGCCAACAGCAATGTAAACACGATTTCCATAGACTGCGTGGCTTCCACCTTAGCTAGCGTGTCCGGCCTGCCTTGAGCCTGGTCTGTGGCGCGGAAAAAAAGTGCCGTAGCCACAATCCCTGATGACATAGCTACCCAAAAGGTTTCTTCCCATTGCCAAACGGGTGGCCTTCCAGCTGAGACCGAAGCAATCCCAGCCAATACAATCCAAAACGGCAAACTACCAATGGTCATCCCTAAAATGCGAGTTACGGCGGAAATGTCTCCAGTCGTCAATGCCATCATCTTCCGATTTCCTAACGGATAGGCTACGGCTGACAGTAAAACGGCGGCCAAGCTCACAAACAACGATTGATTCAACGCGACATGACTCTGCCACTGCACCATCGCGATCCCTGCAAGAATCGGCACCGAGGGCCATAAGTGACGCCAAGGAATCTTCTGATGGGTTGTAAAGGGCACAAGAAGACTTCCAATAATGATGGTGAGTTGAAACGTGCTCGCAACCGCCCATGATGGCCCATATACAGCAGCAAAAGTCAGTGGGGCATAAAATAAACCAAATCCAACCGTGCCCCACAAAAACCAAGGCCATGGCCGACGAGTCATCAAGGAGGCCAGTTTGGGCAATTCCCCGCGCCATGCAACCCAGATAGCCAAAACAGGCACGGTATAAAAATACCGTAACGAACTCGTCCAGAGCCAACTACCCCCATGAAGCGACATGGTTTGGTTCAAGACGAACGTACTGGCAAAAAACAAAGACGCCAAGATACCCAGCCCAATCGCTTTCATGACACTCTGCATAGAGACCAGATAGCAGGTCGGATCTGTGTCTCGTTCTCCTTTCCTCTCTCAACCATATCTCCTTTGCCATAGTATGATGACATTACAACGCAATGTGCTCCATACCGCGAGGACCAAAAAATACCACGGTATCATACCCGGCTTCGCGAGCTAGTACCCGCGCCTGTGGAAAATACAGCCCAACATTTTCTGGTTCGTGCGCGTCCGAAGCAAAGGTAATGGGCACATGGGCTCTATTCGCTTCAGCAAGCAATGCGGGATGTGGATAAATTTCCTTAACAGGCCGTCTGAGACCCGCGGTATTTATCTCCAACGCCACACCCATATCGGCTAAAACTTCCACAAATTCCCGATAAAGGCCGAGCAGAAAGGACTCAGGTGGCTTCTGGAATCCATAAATTTTTGGCAAGTCAGGGTGAGTAATCGCTTGAAAGAGACCCGATTGCGCCGCCTTCATTGAATATGCATAATACTGCGTCCAGATTTCTTCCACGGGCTGGTGAAAATATTGTTCTTTCATCTCGCTAACGTCCAGCCCAAAATCGCCAATAAAATGAATCGACCCTAAAACAAAATCCCAAGGATACCGCGACAAAAATGTCCGAATGCCATTTTCGTTTTCGGGAACATAATCCATTTCCAAACCGACGGCGATGGGATAGCTAGGGCGCACCACATCCAAAAACGCTGTATACCCCGCTAAAGGATAACGACACCGTTGGCGCGACCACTCTCCGGGCAACAGCCCTTGTGCCTCCGTAAAGCGGTAAGCATGTTCTACAATTCCTATGCCGCTCACTCCACGGCCTTCCCCCACTGCGAGAAACTCTTCCAACCATGCAATAGGGTATTCTAATGGCGAGTATGGGCCATGTTCCATATGCACATGATGGTCAAACCACATCCATAGCGCTCCTTTGTCTAACCTTTGCTTTGTATTTTTACTCGTACCAATGGGAGTCATCATATTTGGTATAAGCCGCAATGAAGGCGGTAATATACGCGGTAGCCATCGACAATCCCATAATTAGCACCCCGAGTTGCTGGTCTGCAAGGGGAGATATACCGAAAATGCGCGGTGCATGAATATAAAATGTGTAAAAAGGACTGCTTGTGTCAATAATATACACTAAGGCGGGCATCATTAAATCAAAGTTGAAGAAAATATACACCAATTGATAGCCTCGGGAAATCATGCCTAATTCAGGCAAATACCCTCGCTTGCGGACCACAGATAAGCGCCGATTTTTACGCTGTTCAATGGGAGCCAAAATGGGCCACCACATAAAGATAGCAGCAAAAAGCATAATATACGATTCTAGAACATAGAGCCAATCCAACCGTAAGCTGGCATCTAGCAAAGCCGGATATTCTATGGCAGAGAAAATCACATTAAAGGCAATAATGGCAAAGGGTGGGTTCGTGGTAATGCGCAATAATCTTGACCAAAACCGCGTTTTCCACAGCGCATTCATCATCCATTGCGGAATCCCAGCCAATAATAATGGCGGCAATACCAGGCTTAACAATGCATATTGCACCATGTGCCCCGAAAAAAGGTAGTCATCGGCTATCAGTTTTACGGGCGTCCCCATCGCAATATAAAAGGTCAATAGAGCCGCGACAAAATAAATTTTCTGCAACAGTGGCGTCTCAGGCAGGTCGTCACCAAACCGCGCCTTTAGCGGCCCGAGAAGCTGAAAATATACCACCAACAAGATGATAACCAGCAGCATGACTTCTGGGTGCCATAACGCAAAGAAATTATAATGCTGAAATAGGAACGCCATTGACTCACCCTCACTTGCCCCTTAAATCAAACCCATTGGTTCTGCTCAGTATTATAGCGACTAATTACACAGTCAGCCGCGGTTTTTGTGGATCTCGGCGTGCTTGGCTCGCTTGCTCAAAAGCAAACGCCATACGTATGAGCCGCGCTTCCTGAAACGCGCTTCCGGTAAATGTCATCGCCAAGGGGCGGCCCTCACGCGTATATCCTAATGGCACGGTGACCGACGGATAGCCGGCCCTCGCGGCAATGTCAGCCCCTTTTGCACCTAAAAACACGAGCGCATCGAGGTCGTGCCGAGCTAAGGTCCGGTCAATCCCTTCTTGGCGCGACCATATGAGGTCTTGGTGGCGGGCACGCAAGTAACGTGCATCCGTCAAGCGTCCCTGTGTTCCTTCAGATTCAATAAGTACAGCCTGTCCATATTTTAGCGCTTTAGCAGGATGACTGCTATTAAATGCGATGACCTCTTGCAATGTCCGAGGCCCCCCTTGCAGCCATTGCGCTAAATAGGCGTTCACTGCGACCCGGAATTCATATAAGAGGACATCATAAGTCCAATCAGCTCCCGCGGTGTCAATATCTGCCGGGTCGATGATTGTCGCCCCATGCCTGCGCATCAGATCCAAGGCCTGCTCAAACAAGGCCCGCTCTTCGTCTGTCGTATCGTCCCAATAGATATGCCGCGGCACGCCAATACGCACTTGACGGAGGCCTTGGGGATCTAAATCCCTCACGTAATCGGGATATCCTGGGGCCATCGCGGTGACGGGGTCAGCCGAGTCGTATCCTTGTAATACGCTTAAGACTAGCGCCGCATCTGCCACGGTTTTGGCCATGGGGCCCGCGGTATCTTGCGAATACGCAATGGGAATAATCCCCGCACGACTCACCAGTCCTACCGTAGGCTTGATGCCCACTAAAGAATTTTGTGAAGACGGGCTTAATATCGATCCCGATGTTTCCGTCCCAATGGCCACAGGAGCCATTCCTGCTGCGACAGCGGCCCCAGACCCGGAGCTTGATCCGCCGACATCGAAGACTCCCGGCCCGTAGGGATTCAAAACTTGGCCCCCCAGAGCACTGTACCCATTGGGCATATGGTCTGCCATAAAATTCGCCCATTCCGTTAAATTGGTTTTGCCTAAAATAATAGCCCCCGCAGCACGGAGTTTTCGGACAATAAAAGCCTCCCCCGTCGCATACGCCTCGGCCAAAGCCAATGATCCGGCTGTTGTATGCATGTCCGACTGCACCGCGACATTGTCTTTCACCACAATCGGCACCCCGTGCAGCGGCCCTACCGCCCCTTGGCCATACGTACGGTCAGCCGTTTGCGCTAGACCCATCGCATATGGATTTAGTTCTTTAATAGCATTTAACCGGGCATTGTGTGACGCGATCGCGGTTAAACATGTCCAAACCCACTCTTCCGCGGTTTCCACTCCCTTATGGCGCCGTTGCCAAAATTCCTGAATGGCTGACACACGCGAACCCCCCGTCATTAATTTGTGGATGCGCACCGACGATTCTCCGAATTGACGTCGATACCCTCCAAGGGTATCATAAAAATTACTGGAAATGCCAGGCACTTGAAATGGGACGCGAGCGCACCCCCCTTGAGCAATCATGGTCCGTGACGTCGACACATGCAGGGCGGCAAGCTGCATTCCCAGGTTGAATTGGAGTCTTCGGGACAAGATAACCGGAGACATCATGTCATTAGATGAGGTGATATTCATGGATCGGCGTAAAGTTATCATTCTGGGTACGGGCCCCGCAGGCCTCACCGCTGCTATTTATGCCGCACGGGCTAATTTAAAGCCGCTTGTCATTGAAGGCAACGAACCAGGCGGCCAGCTGACGTTAACAACAGAAATTGAAAATTTCCCAGGGTTCCCGGACGCCATTTTAGGTCCTGATCTGATGGACAACATGCGCAAACAGGCCGAACGTTTCGGAGCGGAATTCGTTTTTGGAATGGCCACCGCCGTCGATACCCATAACCGTCCATTTCACGTTACAGTCAATGACGATGAAGCGTACACTGCTGACGCTTTGATTATTTCTACGGGAGCATCGGCCAAAATGCTGGGAATTCCCGGCGAAGCGGAATTGATTGGCCATGGTGTATCTACTTGTGCGACCTGTGATGGTTTTTTCTTTCGGGATAAGCCCATTATCGTTGTCGGAGGCGGCGACTCGGCCATGGAAGAGGCCAGCTTCCTGACGAAATTCGCCTCCGAAGTCACCATCGTCCACCGCCGGGAAACCTTACGCGCCTCAAAAGTTATGCAAGACAGGGCGCATGCGAACCCGAAAATCAAATGGGCTATGGATCAGACCCCCATTCGTGTCGTCTCGGAAGACAATCACGTCACGGGTCTCGAAGTCCAAGACAACAAAACCGGTCAAAAACATATCATTCCCGCAGAAGGGCTTTTTATTGCCATTGGTCACAAGCCCAACACCAGCTTTCTCAATAACCAACTCAAAACGGACAAAGTGGGGTACCTCAAAACCAATTTGCATAATTCTGCGACCAGCGTCGAAGGTATATTTGCCTGTGGAGACGTGATGGATCCCCACTACCGTCAAGCCATTACGGCCGCTGGCAGCGGATGCAAAGCCGCCATGGATGTGGAAAAGTATCTTGAAGGCGCATTTGTCTATGATTGGTCCATGTCGGAACCCGATTAGACAGCGTCTCAACAAGCGCCCTCTTATGCAGTGCGTTGTATAATTTTGTTTGACAGCTCGGGAGCTTTACGGCACTATTAGGGAGACATCCCCCACAATTTAAGGAGGAAGATTTATGGCTCATGTCATTACCGGGTTATGCCAAGACACCAAAGATCAGAGCTGCGTGGAAGTTTGTCCTGTCGACTGCATTCACCCGGCGCAAAGTTTGGACGGAGACGAGGCGTTTGAAGCAACGCCCCAACTGTATATTGATCCTGACGTGTGCATAGACTGCGGCGCGTGTGTCCCTGAATGCCCCGTTGGTGCTATCTTCATGGAGGAAGACCTCGCTCCCGAAGACGAAAAATACATTGAAATCAATGCCGCCTTTTATCGAAAATAGCATTCTATGTTGTGTTCCAGCCGAGCGCTTTTTAGCGCTCGGCTTTTTTGACATCCCCCTCCGGGCCTATAGCAGTCTTACGCCGCACGCTCTTCACCGCTAAAAATTTGCATTCACCTATTGCCTCATTTCATCGGGAACACGGTCGTTCCCACCAAAGATCACAAGACGCCCCAAGAATAGTTCTTTGGGACTATCCGTAAAAATGGTGAAACGACGTACCATGAATATGAGGTGAGTTTAACATGGATTCTAATCGGAAAGGGTTATTGTGGTTAGCTTGGCCCGTGGTTAGCACTGCGCTTTTTGTGCTCATGTTTCGGTCGGAATCAGGCTTGCCGATGCATACGTCATGGCGAATCACTATAGCCCTTGCGGCGATATTCTTTATTGGCCAATCGGCCTTGGGCTTTTGGTTATTTTGGATGCGCGCTCACCAAATTGCGCCCCCACGTACTCGTCGTCCCGGACGGGTTATTGACCTTACGGCGTACCGCAATAAAGAGTCTCATATGACGGACAGCTCGCGCCGCTAGGATCGCCTTTTTTGTAAGGCCATCCGCGGCGCATTACTGGACACCTTGTTGGTCTCGGGATTAAGGTACCATTCAAGAGCTTCCGCGATCAGCGTATCTTCATCCTTCTGTAAACTTTGTGCTTTTTCGGCAAGTGCCTGATAAATTTCTGTTTTAATGGATAGATTCAATTTACAAGTTAAAGGCAGAACCATCGTATCGCCTCCATCAGAAAACGACACGGAGTGCCGCTTCATGACAATAGTGGACAAGATAGAGCATAAAGAATTATGGCCGATCTTCCCGCAGAAGTATAGCCTTTCCTCGCTTTTTTCTTAAATTTGTGTGCTTTCGTAACGTCTACAGAGATTTTTCTGTGGACAGTGGCTCCGCGTGGCTTCCATAAGGATACGACGGCCACCCTTTCCAATATCGACTCAAAAGAGCGGACGAGCCCGTCGCGACCACCGTAAAGGGAAAGACCGATAGGAACGGAAACCATGGGCTTGTTTTAATCAGCACAGGAAAAATGGCGAATGCCACCGCCGGAGGAAAATACATGCCCAAGGGCGGCAGAATGACAAACGCCACCAAAGCTGCCAGCGCAGCCAGAAATGGTCCGTGTCCCCATAGAGCAATCAGACTGCCAATCCCAGCGCCCACAGTGCCCCCGGCAATGATGGGAAAGGGCTGCGACACGTGTTGTTGCGGTAACGACACGATGAGGCTAAGCGTTGCGCCAAAAGGTGGCACAAGAAATGCGGTCACTCGCCATGGGAGATGATCTACGGCAGCAAAAAGCCCCAAAATAAGAAAAAACCACACGTAAACAAACCAAGGCAATTGAAACCGGTGATAATGCAGTCGGTGATGCCACATGATATCTGGCCCTCCTTTTCCGCCGCAAATAGTGTACCATGTCATTCCCCCATGGATCCTAGAGAGCTGAGGGATTTTTCGGCTGAGACACACATCAGTGAACAAGAAAACAGCCGCTCCCGGTTACCCGAGGCGGCGATCGGAAATATTCCACAACCCCTTAACGATTCTTGTTCTTAAGCGTGGTGCTGTGAGGCAGCCCGCTGACACCTGGGTGCAAGAAGGTGCGAATTTGTGCCACGGCAATTCCTACTTCACCAAATCCCGTCGCAATTAGTTTCACCTTACCGGGGTAAAAAGCGGCGTCCCCTACGGCCCAAATGCCCGGTCGAGTCGTCATCATCGACTCTGGGGCCACCTTAATGGTCGAACCTTTTAATTCAAGCCCCCACGTTTTCACAGGACCCAAATCCGGATGAAAGCCCAAACCTCCGATAATTGCATCCACACTCAATTCGTGCGAACCCTTTTCTTGATGGCGAATACGCACACCCGAAACCTCGTCCGCCCCTAAAATCTCTTCAACTTCAGCGGGCGTGACCACGTTGATATTGTCCGTCTCGTGCATCTGTCGCACGCTGTCCTCTTGGGCACGAAATTCATTCCGACGATGCACCACCGTCACCTGCCGCGCCTTGCCCGCCACAGCTAAAGCCCAGTCCACGGCCGTGTCTCCGCCCCCGACAACCAACACATGTTGGCCCGCAAACGTATCTAAGGGAGGCACAAAATAATGCAGGCCCTTCCCTTCCCAACTCTCCGCCCCTTGAGCGGGGATTCGCCGCGGCAAAAAGGACCCAATACCCACGGCCAACAAAATTGCCCGCGTACCGTGTACACCCTTGTTCGAATGTAAAAGGAACGTGCCATCTGCCAACGCTTCTACCGTTTCAACGGACTCCTTCAACACCACTTCGGGCCGGTAGCGCTCCATTTGCGCGACTAGGCTCAGAGCAAGGTCTTTTGCCGGTACAGCAGGAAATCCCGCCACGTCGTACACAGGCTTTTCAGGATATAGGGCGTATAATTGCCCTCCTAATTCCGGCAAACTCTCAATAATTTTTACTTTCATGCCGTGAAGGCTGGCTAATGTGGCACCAAACATGCCCACCGGGCCTCCACCAACTATCGTTAAGTCAAATAGTTCCGTCCTAACCGCCTCCAACTCTGTAGTTCCCCGGCTCTTCCAGGCGGCATGCCGACCGCAGACAGCTACGGCTCCTCCATGTACAAGACTCAGGCACTAGATGATGCAAAAAAGCACTTTAGTCATTTAATTTAGCGTATTAAGTCGTTGTTGGCAAGAATTCTGCACCACGTGTTGACGTTCAGCCTTGCGGAAAACGTCGTGCTTGTGCGGCGAATGTTTGGGAAATCACGCGAAGCGCCGTACTCATCGTATCTAGCGGGCGATGGATTAACGCAAGTTGGCGGAAAGCGGTCGGATTCAAGTGCCTCACGACGACCTGGCCCACATCCGCAAATACCCGAACCGCCTGATTCGGAACAATGGAAATCCCCAGACCGGAGGCCACAAATCCAATGACCGTAGCAATACTGGTCGCTTGAAAGATAATGTTCGGTTGAATCCCATGCTCGTGAAACAGAGATAGGACCGTACGCTGCAAACCTGTGCCGGAATCGAGACCAATAAAAGGATATCCCCCCAACGTTTTCACCAATAAGGGCTCCTCAGCAAACCCTGACTGGGCACTGTCAATCACGACGAGTTCTTCACGCCATAACGGGACAATATCGATATCCGTGTAATGAATAGGCAAGGTGACAACCGCCAAATCCAGATCACCTTGGCGGACTTGTTCCACCAAATCCAACGAACGGCCCTCCGACACAACCAAATGAACATCAGGATATAAGGTCAGCATACGACGATAGACAAAGGGAAAGTGCGACGCTGAGGCCGTTGGTATAATGCCCAATTTGACATCGCCATGAACTTTGCGGATATCCTCCAAATCGTCGGCTAAGGATCCGACGTCCCGTAAAATGGCTCGAGCGCGATCGACAACGATTTGCCCCTCTGCGCGGACGGTAATCCCTCTGGCGCTCCGGTCTATTAGCCGATGTCCAATGAAATCTTCGAGTAATTGGATTTGATGAGTCACTGTCGGCTGAGCCACATCAAGGGCTTGAGCGGCCGCAGAAATGGATCCATGATCAGCGACCGCTACGAGACATGTTAA
The DNA here is from genome assembly GCA_002951815.1 of Sulfobacillus thermotolerans. GTDB lineage: Bacteria > Bacillota > Sulfobacillia > Sulfobacillales > Sulfobacillaceae > Sulfobacillus > Sulfobacillus thermotolerans. Next base: position 910,963 of record CP019454.1, on the reverse strand, counting down.
CTGTCGTAGCGTGATATCCATCACTTTCTCCTATAAATTATTTCTATATCTATGTATACCCCAAAATGCCTTGGTCGTCTACAGAATGCGGTCTTTAATAAAGTAAGAAAAAGAACGGAGGTGACCGCATTGAACAGACACGTACCGGATTCGGCCTATAAATGGTGGGCGTTGTCGGCAACCAGCATGGGAATGTTTATGGCTGTGCTGAACGACACCACGTTGTTAGTGGCCCTGCCGACATTGATTCGTGTGCTACATATGTCATCATTGTTGGCAATTTGGGTCATGCTGTCTTACATGGTCACCCAAACCATATTGGTGCTCACGGTCGGACGCTTTTCTGACATGTACGGACGCAAGCGGTGGTATGTTGCGGGGTTTGCGCTCTTTACAACGGCCAGTTTGGCCGCCGGTTTTGTATCCAACGGGCTAGCTTTGTTGATAATCCGTGCCATTCAGGCAATCGGAGGATCCCTGGTATTGGGCAATGCCACTGCTATTGTGGCCGACGCCTTTCCTCGAAAACAGTTAGGACTCGCCCTCGGCATTAATAGTATTGTCATCGCCGTCGGCATGGTATTAGGTCCCGTATTGGGGGGGCTATTAGTCACGTTGTTCAATTGGCGGTGGGTCTTCTGGTTCAATGTCCCCGTGGGTATCGTAGGAACCTTGTGGGCTGCGCGCCAGCTGCATGACGTAACGAAACCTTTACAAGGACAGCGCATCGATTTCGCTGGCAACGTTAGTTATATGTTGAGCTTGTTAGGGGCCCTTATCGCGATAACATGGGGCGGGATCGTTGGATGGCACGCCCCGGTCGTTTTGATCGCAGCCATAAGTGCGGCAGCTGGATTTGCGTTCTTCATTCGTTGGGAAAACACCGCGCCGAGCCCCCTTTTAAACCTCTCATTATTTCGCATCCGGGCATTCGCCATGGGAAACCTCTCTAATTTGTTTATTGCCATGGCTCGCGGGGCGATCGTTCTGCTGTTCATCTTTTATTTTCAAGGCGCTCGTGGGGAAGATGCCTTAGAAGCCGGCATTTCCGTCATTCCCATGGCCATGGCCATGGGAATCATTGCCCCCGTGTCGGGATGGGTTGCGGACCGCATTGGGGCCCGTATGTTGGCCACAGCTGGCGCCATCGTCATGGGGATAGGGCTTATTGGGTTTGCCACCACAATTTCTCTCAACACGCCCTATATCGATATTGCCTCATGGTTGGTTATCGCCGGCATCGGCAACGGCTTGTTTAACTCCCCGAATACCAGCGCCATTATGCGCGCGGTCAACGCTCATGAACGGGGAATTGCTGCTGGTACCCGGACCATGCTTTTAAATACCGGCAACGTCTTTTCGATTGGTATGGTCTTGGCGCTTGTAGCGTCCACAGTACCACACCCCGTCATGTTGGCCATTTTTTCGGGTCAACCCGCCCATGTTGACCATACGGCGTTGACAAACTTTTTACGCGGCTTGAGCCTGGCCTTTTCGGTTATGGCGATGATGGCCTTTATCTCTGCGGCCTTATCATTTTTGAGGGAGCCCAAGCACGCGGCCGCGCTACATGAAGCCCACGCGGCTAGTCAATAATACCAACAGACCAAAGGGAGCAGACCAACGGAGATGAAGCCTGGTCTGCTCCCTTTGGTGATTAAGAATTCGCACCCGTATCTTGCGGACGCAAGATATCAACCAAGCTTGCCAATCCTGTCACATCCCCGGGCAAGATGAGCTTAGAGGACGGCGATTGGCCAACAGTGGTTAACGTTTCAAGGGACTTCAATTGCAACAACGCATGCATGCGTTCTGGGCGCCAATCATGATCCTCGTTTTCAGCGAGGCTCAAGACTGCAGTATTCATCACGCGAGTCGCCTCTGCTTGGGCCTCAGCCAATTTGCGAATGGCAATGGACTCCGCTTCTGCCTCAAAAATACGGGCTTGTTTCGCGGCTTCGGCCCGCATGACAATAGCTTGCTTGTCTCCTTCGGCTTGCGCAATGGCGGCTTGCCGCATGCCTTCCGCTTGCAAAATGCTTGCTTCCTTCTGTCCCTGCGCCTGTTCAATAGCTGCTAATTTATTGGCATCCGCCTTCTTCTGAGCCTCCATCGCTTTTTGCATTTCGTCAGTCAAATCCACCTGGCGAATCGAAGCCTGAACAATGCGAATCCCCCAAGGACCTGTTATCTCATCTAATTCGTTGCGCAATGCCGTATTAATCTGCTCCCTATGTGTCATAACCTCGGCCAGCTTACGCTGCCCCACCTCCGAACGCAGGGTCGACGACACAATGTTCTTAATGGCGAGCTCCGGGTTTGCAATTTCATAGAGGTAGCTTTTTGCATCGACGACTTGATATAAAAAGTACGCATCAATCACAGGGCTCACGTTGTCCGCTGTGATAACCGGTTCAGGAGATAAGGCCACCGTGACTGATTTCGTACTCACGAGTTTTAACGAGTCGACCAACGGCAGTTTAATCGTCAAGCCAGGCGGCGCTTCGTGATGAAATTTTCCTAGACGTTGAATAACCCCTACAGAGCCTTGCGGGACGATGCGTAAAGTCCCCCGCAAAATCAACACGACAACGACAACGATTAATACCATTCCAATCAAAAACTCGACCATCATGGGCACTCCCTTTCAAGACAGGGCCGCGACAACGATCAGGACCACCCGGTCACGCGCGACAACCCACACCTTTGTACCGGCCGCGATAGCGACCGGATCCTCGGTTGCCGCCGACCATTGCTGGCCATTCACCTTCACAATGCCCAGACCAGTTCGGTCTTCAGGAATGGCTGTTATGGCTATCCCAGGCGCCCCGACAAGTTGGTCAACCGTAGACCGATATGACATCTCCCTCACCTGCGTTGTTTGACAGTACTTGCTTTAATCATAGTCATCTCAGCGTGGTGTGTCATTGATGACGTTTAAGGAAATCCACAATCTGGCGGTACACCGCGATCTCGTTTTCCTTTTTGCTAAACCCATGTCCTTCATCAGGCAACACCATATACTCAATATCTCGTCCGCGTTTGCGCAACGCATCGACCAGTTGGTCTGATTCGTGTTGAACAACCCGAGGATCATTGGCCCCTTGAATGACGAGCATCGGTCGCGTCATATATTCCACATACGTTATAGGTGAGTCTTCAACAAATTTCTCCGGATTTTCTTCGGGATTCCCCAAAAATTGATTCATCACGGGTTTCCAGGAATCTGGCACGGAATGATAAAAGGTGCGCAAGTCTGAAGGCCCAAACAAATCCACCACCGCACGAAAATATTCACTATGCCGTCCATGGAGCAGTAGACTCATATACCCCCCGTAACTTCCTCCAAGCAGGAACAAATGCCCAGGCTCAACCATTCTCTGCTCTATCAACCATTCAATTCCGGCAATCAGGTCACGCCGCGGCCCATCTCCCCAATCACCTTCTACGAGGCGCGCAAAACTCTTTCCATATCCGGTACTCCCGCGAAAATTCGGAGCAAAAAACTGATAACCTTGACTCACCAAATACTGGACAACGCTACGAAATTGTTTGCGTTCGGCCGCTTGCGGGCCCCCGTGCGGCCAAATAATGGTATAGCCATTGCGACGATCAGCTTGGGGTGAAAACCACAAGGCTTCGATAAGCGTGCCATCAAAAGAAGGATAACGAACAATAGTCGCCTTGGTGGCTGTCGCAGGGGAGATGCCCATGGAGCGATTATCCGTCAACGGAGTCCAAGCGTGAAACGGTTCCGCACGGTATAAGTTATTGGGGAGAATTTCCGATTGCCCTAAAACATAAACCACTCCGTCATTGGTAACGCTCCAATTCGCGACGACGCTCACAGGGAGAGGCCATGATTGCAAGATCCAATCATCGCTGTCTAAATCCACCATATAGAGGTGATCTTCTACGCCACCTGTCCCCATAATAAATAGCCGGTTTCGCTTACGGTCGATTTGAATATCGCGCAAATCCTCGCGTTCTTGAGCGATAAGCTTAGTTAACGTGCCTGTCGCGATATCATACCGGGCTAGATAGCTAAACTCTTCTTGATAATTGGTCGTGACAAAAATGGTGCTTTCTTTGTAAAACTGTGCCCCATAGATGACATGGGGGATGGATGGATCTGGAACCAACGGACGCATCGTGTCCTCACCCAGTTTTCCGAAGAGTCCCATCACGTATGTGTTAGAGAACATCTTCAACACAACAACCCATGTCTCATCTTCCGACACCTGAGCAATATAGGTGGGTCCTTCGGCGCCCACAATCAATGTTTCTTCTTGACCAGTGTCAAGATGGAACCGGTAGTTGTTCATAAACATGGCATTCTCTTTATCGGAAGCATAGTAAATGCGGTTCCCATCCTTAGATACATGAAGAACAATATGTCGATGCCCTGGCGCGGTACGCAAGGGTTTAAGAGAACCCCCACGCGGTGGTAGTAAATATAATTGGGTATTCTCGTCCCCGTCGTGATCAGCACTCACCAATATGTATCGACCTTGCGGGTCATAATGCAAGTCGTGAACCATTTGCCCCATATGACTCAGTTGGTGAGGATATCCCACTTCGGGTCGCACACCCCACACATCAAAAACGCCGCCTAAATTTGTTCCAAGAACAATCTGGGCGCCATCCTCGCTAGCGGCATAGGCACTAATCGTGGCATAGCGAAAAAAATCCTCTAAATCTGGTGGATTAAACTCCCATTCACTCATAAGATCACCCCTTGGTCTCTAGTATGAATGTTTTTGCACGGACCCTCAATGTCGAGTCACCCGTAATTTCACCAAGGTCTAAACCTTGGTACAACGGATCCATATCTCAAACGATGTCGCTTGGATGCTACACCGAGTCGCTAACATACCGGAGATCGGACAACAAACGTGCTTCGGGGGCTCTTTAGCAACATCGTTTCGTGGTTCGCAGCGATACCCATCCAAAAACGCTCATACTAAGACGCCTCGATACACACGAAAAGAGTCCACGTCATAACCTAAAGGAAGAGACGGAAATGAGTCCTTTTATGGGCGGATAGAGAAATCAGAGCTCACATGCAAAACCACCCGAACAGTCGACTATTCGGGTGGGATGCGATTAAGAAGAACTATGGTGGCTTTCGGTCTTGCGCCTTGGACGTACCGTAACGGCAGTATTGCGCTTTCCTCCCCGAATTACTGCCCATGTGGGAGGTAATGTGCGGGGTCTGTCCTCAGACGGCGGCTGCAACCATTTCGGATACTCATCGCCGTAGGCTGATTCTTTTGGCCCATTACCTAGCCACTTAAGCATCCACCATCCGAAACTGACAAACATTGCTGTCGGAATGAGTATCCACAAGGCATCACCCACGTCGACCCCGACAGCGCTCAATACCACCGTGCCCATTTGTACCACTCCCACTGCCGTTGTCTGAATGTTAGGCTAACAACAGATATGAATTATATAATAAAAGAAATCTCTTATAGAATCAATATGCCCCATTATTTGGCAGACAAACTCTTCCGCTATCCCCTAGCCATGAAAACTAGTCCGACCGAACTGGGCATGCTACAATAACCACAAAACACGCGAGGTGTAGCATTGTGCACATACGTTTACGTGCTAGTATTTTCATTTCCCTATCCGTTATCGGGCTCTCAGGGTGTGGCACGGCCCCCCAGGCGGCGCCACCCAAATATAAAGTGTGGTCCGTCGCTGCAGATAAGTGGCAGAAGACTTCTTTCGTAGATACTAACGGGGCCGTTGTCATCGCCATGGCCTCATGGTGCAAATACTGCGCATGGGAAGCTAAGTGGCAAGAACCCCAGCTCTTTCATTGGGGTCAGGCGCACCATATCCGCATAACTCTCGTCGATATTTCACCCCGGGGAGGGATTGGAGTGGCCGGCCCGGCCAATAACGCCGCCGCTGGGCATGATGGGACGGGGCCATTTTATGGAGCTAGTCGGTCGGGAATAAAAGCCCTTGACCACACCTTGCAGGAATATGCGGCCATCTATCATCTTCCTCTCTCGGCGTTCACAATCGACCCGACCGACGCCACTCCCTTTGCTAAAAAAGCGGAAATGATTCCCGCCATTTTCCTTTTAAATCAGCACGGACAAATTACGCGCTCATTTCAAGGTACAACGCCTGCTAGCACGATTGAAGCGGCCTTTGGGACACCTTAGGTTTTCTGAATAAACGCCGGGCCCATACCCCGCGGCTTCTCAGGCACCACAAGAAAGACAAAGACCCCGAGCACGGAGGCGAGTGCAACAGCTCCGTACATACCGGTAAATCCGTGCAGGACTTTAGCAGCGGTAAGCAAGATAGGCCCTGCCGCGAGGCCTGTGGCGCGAAATACCGCCATCAAGGACAACGCTTCGCCTGCTTGCTCTGATCGGTACAAATCCAACGCCAAGCGATTTAGCGGAGCTCCCATAGTGAACGCGGTCCCCATGCCCAGTGCTATCATAGCCAAAATAAATCGTAAAAATGTCAACGGCGGCCATGCTAATAAAACGCCTCCAATAGCCGCTGCTGCTAGTCCGACGGCAAGAATACGTTTAGCTCCCACGCGATCCACCATCACACCCCCTGCCCCTGCCAGCAGGGCCCCTGTAAAGGCAGCTGGCAAGAGCGCGAGCCCCGACTCCAGTACCGAGTAATGCAAGTCGGCCTGCACTAAAGCAGGAACAAAGATCGCCGCAGACATGTCTAAACCAATAAGGCCCGCTCCGACCATTACCGCAATGCCAGCCTTATTGGCCAACGGTGTTGTATCCAAAAACGGCGTCCGAGCCACTTTTTGCCGCCATGCCATAATCCCAAAGAAAAAGACCGCCAATACCAAAAACACAAGACGGACAGTCCCTTGGCCCATCAATACCAACAGCACGCTCGCCAGACCGGCGCTGAAACTTGACCCACCAACCCAATCGGGCAAAGGGCGCGTCACAATTTCCGATGGCGGTGCTTTCCGCAACATGGCCAAGACAATTAAAGCAATCGGCAAGTTAATAATAAACACGGCAGGCCATCCAAAATACTGACCCAAGACACCGCCAAGCGTTGGACCAATAATACTAGCCAATCCAAAAACCGCTCCAAACATCCCTAACGCCATTCCATGCTTTTCGGGTGGAAACTGTTTTAAGCCCTCGGCCTGTCCGTTAGGATAGACCGCTCCGGCACCCGCTCCTTGCACAATTCGCGCGATGACAAATAAGGTAAACACCCGGCTTAAGGCCGCCGTCAGCGAGGCCAGGGCAAACAAACTCACTCCCCAAATAAACACCTTGCGGTGTCCCAATCGGTCACCCAGTGCGCCCGCCATAACCGTCGAGCCAATATAAGCAACCGTGTAGGCCGTCACTGTCCATGCAGCGCCTTCGAGCGTCACATGAAAGCTCCGTGCAATCACAGGAAAGACCGGGCCTAATACGTTTGTATCCAAAGCGCCGATAAACACACCAAGTAGATACACCGTCAAGACTTTGTAATTCGGTTTCACCCCAGATCCTCCCTCCCTTGCTTGTCTCCTGTCCCACTATACCCCGGCAACAACAGTTTTCCCACTTTCAAATTTTACTATCACTACCAGTACATCAAAAACAGGCCACGGGCACGTGGCCTGTTGACTGTTTCCATTGCAGTTAGTGCGGAATCGCAACAACCATGGCAAAGAAAATCGCCATCATGTACAGCAAAGAAAATTTAAAGGTCCGCTTGGCCCATATTGTATCAGGCTCATGCTCCCGGAGCAAAAAAACATGATAGCCAATAAAGGTAACTCCAAGTGCTACAGCAATTGCCAAGTATACCCATGTCACCGTACCCGTAAAATATAGGGCCACTGAAGCAGCTAAGAGCAACCATGTATACACCATGCTTTGCACTTTTGTCACGTGCTCACCGCGAACTACGGGCATCATGGGAATAGCGGCTTTACGGTAATCATCCTGCTTATATAAGGCCAGTGCCCAAAAGTGTGGTGGCGTCCATAAAAAGATTATTAAAAACATCAAAATAGCGGGCCAACCAATTGTACCCGTGACAGCAGCCCACCCCACCAAAGGCGGAAAGGCTCCTGCTGCACCACCGATAACAATATTTTGAGGCGTCCGTCGCTTTAACCACATTGTATAAATGAAAACATAGAATAAAAACCCGCCTAATGAACACAACGCCGTAGTCCAATTGACCCATAGGCCCAATCCGACAAAGGATATCGCTTGCAATATGATGCCAAATGCCAAGGAATGCGAACCAGGGATTCGACCTTGTGCTACAGGACGCATTTTCGTGCGGCGCATCACCTTATCAATATCACGATCGTACCACATATTGACAGCGTGAGCTCCACCGCTCGACAACGTAAGACCTCCCAGCGTCAACAGCGTCAGTCCAATAGAAGGCAGGCGGCCTGCCCCGACAACCATGGCGCAATAGGCGGTCACGACCAATAAAGAAATAATTCGTGGTTTCATGAGCGTCACGTAGTCCATCAAGACAGACGAGAAGCTCCGCGGGACAGATACCGACTGGGCGTACATTAGCGCGACCTCCATTTGTAGCTTGTGCCCAAAATTGGGCACTCAATTAGTAATACTATCGAACTAACTATAACTTGCCGATTCCTATTTGCCAAGCGGTGAATATGGAAAGGCTGGCATTTGCATACCAGCCTCCTCCTTAATCAACCCGGAATCGACGGGGGCTGGTCCGAACTCGCGCCCGGCCGACGCCCACTGGCGGACGTCTTCGCCGCCTTGTCGCTTTTGTCGACACTGAGCGCCACGCGCCGGAGCGTCAACAACAATATCGTCATGACCACAATCTGAAAGATCCACCACGCCGGGTCCCACCAATGCGGCACCCCTTCACTATAGGGAATCTTCAAAGGTAAGGTTGGCCAAAATCCTCCGCTCATATCCTCAGGCCTCCATTTCTCGCGTCTTGGCGCTTACAGTAAAAACACGACCACCCAGCTCGCAATCCACGCCAACGCCACATAGACCCAAAAGTACACGCTGGCTTCCGCCGTCCAAAACCGTTCCGGAGCCATGTCTTGGCGGGCGTTGCGTAAGATGGCGATGCCCACCATAATCAGCCCGACCACCGCGTAGACCATGTCCGCGCCCGAAATCACGTAATACATTTCCCCAAAGCGTCCTTGCGGCGACGCATACCGCAGGCCCCACTGGTAAATCACCGTCAACATCGCCAGCAAGCCAAGCCCCGCGGCGACTTTCAAGCGGGTGGCCACCCGCTCGCGGGCGTCCGGCCCCGTGCGGGCCCGCAGCGCTTGCCACGCGACCCACGCGCTCAGCGCCATCAGCACCGCCCCCGCCACGCCAAAGCCTTGGTCGGCTTGGGGTGAAACATAGGATCCGTCGTACAGATACTTCGCTTCAAACAGCACCACAAAGGGCACGATTTGCGTCGCGATGAAAAACAACATGCTAAAGCGGACCGCCCGGTAGTTCGCCGGGGTCAGCGCCGCACTGCGGCGCTGTTCCGGTGCATTCGTCATGACGTGACCCCTCCTCCGTCGGGCGCGTAATCGTGCCAGTCAAACTGCGGATCCTGCGTCGCTCGACTGGTCGCCGCCAGTTCCCCGAGCGCCGTCGTCACCACCGGCACTTTGGTGCCCTCGCCATACAGATACAAGCTCCCCACAATTTCCGGTTGGACCGGGAAGTTATACCGCGGCGCCGGCGAACTCGTAAACCATTCCGGCGTCTTCGCGCCCCACGGGTTCTCCCCCGCCTGCGCGCCGTTCCGCCAGCAGTAGCCAATGTACAAAATATTGCCCAAGAACGCCGCGCCCAAGATAAACGCGAAGATCGAAACCTCGAAGTTCATCGGCTGCAGATACGCGGGGTACGCCGGCACCCACCGGTTCATCCCGTGCAAGCCCAGCAGGAAAAACTGGCTAAAGGTCAGGTTGAACGCTAAGAACGTGATAATGGCCAAGGTCTTCCCCCACGTCTCGTTAAACGTCCGCCCCGACAGTTTCGGCAACCAGTAGTAGATCGCCCCAAAGCCGCTAAACACCATCGACCCGATAATCGTGTAGTGGAAGTGCCCCACCACCCAGAACGTGTCGTGCAGCTGCAAGTTCACGATCGGGTCGGCCAAAAACACCCCCGTTAACCCCCCAATCAGGAAGTTAAACATACTCATCAAAATCCACAGCATCGGGGTATTGAGCCGCACTTTCGATTTCCACAGCGTTCCAATTGCCGACATGTAGGCAAAGCCCGTGGGAATTGAAATCATTTCCGTAAAGAACGAGAACGGCAGAATCTCACTGTTCCGCAGGTTGGTAAACATGTGATGCGCCCACACCAAGCCCGACAACATCATCACGAACACCAAGCCAATCACGGCCCATTGCCGCCCAAACAGCGATTTCTGCGCCATGACCGGAATAATTTCGTTCCAGATGGCAAACGCCGGCACGGCGATAATGTACACTTCCGGATGGCCAAACAGCCAGAACAACATCAGGTACGTGAGCGGACTGCCCGTCGCCGTGAAAAAGTTCAACGGCACCACTTTATCCAGCAAGGCCATCACAAAGGTGGTCTGGATTTCCGGAAACCAAATCAACATCAGCAGGTTGACGGTCACTTGCCCCCACACAAACAGCGGCAACCGTCCCCACGTCAGCCCCGGCGCCCGCCGGAACATCACCGTCGCGACCAAGTTCAACGCCACAATCAGCGAGGACATGGTCAGCGCCAGCACGCCCAGATAGTAGAACAAAATCCCGTTCGCATCTTGCCCCGCCAGCGGCTCATACCCCCGCCAGCCGGTGGACCATTCCCCCAGCAAGGGGCTGAACAACACCGTCAAAATCCCCACCGGCACCAACCACACGCCAATCCCGGAGAGTTTCGATAAGACGGTTTCGCGCGCCCCGATCATCAACGGCACAAAGTAGTTTCCCAAGCCGCCGATCATAAACACCGTTGCGAAGGAGAACATCATCAACGTCCCGTGGATGCCCACCGCCGTCAGGTAGTTGGACGGGTAGTGGAAAATCGTCAAATACGGGGTCATCAACTCATAGCGCATCAGCATCGCAATGCCTCCGGCGATTAGAAACCCGCCGACGGCAAACATCATGTACTGCAAGCCAATCACTTTATGGTCGGTCGCAAATTCCCAGTACCGGCGCCAGCCCTGCTGCCGCTCCTGCCAGCGCGTGGGAAAGCCCATTAACGGCAATAAGACCGCATCATACAGCCCAATGCCCAACAGCCACCCGATCGCCGCACCGACCCAGCCGAACACCACCGACGGCCCCGTCACAAAGGGGTGGCCACGAAATGGATCCACGGCAATCACAAAGGTGTTCAGCAACAAAAACCCAATCGCCGCCCACAAAAACGCCCGCAAGACGGGGGGCATGGGGGCCTTCCGCGGTCGCGGCGCGTGCCCGGATTCCGGCACGGTCATAGCATGTGCCACAATGTTCCCTCCTTCGTTATCCCACCGAGCGCCTCGGCGGGGGACCCTTAGCCGTTGGCTAAGGCTTTCTGGGCTTTCACCCACTGCGCAAATTGCTGATCCGACACCACCGCTAACGGCGATTCCATCCACGGGTGGCCCGGGCCGCACACTTCGGCGCACTGCACGCGCACCATCGGATTCACGGCATACGACGTAATCGCGGTCGGCGTCAGGTACTCATAGCGGGTTTCGCCTGGAATCACATCTTCTTTAATCCCAAAGGCCGGCACCCAAAAGCTGTGAATCACATCCGCATATTGGTCATAGGTGTGATACGGGTCATACGACCGCAACACGAACTTCACGGGCACATTCACGGGCAACTCCAGCAAATTTTGGCCGTTGGGCGTCAGCGTTTGGGTGAGCCCATACTGCGGATAGCTGAAAATCCATTGCCATTGCCGCGCCGTCACATCCACGACGAGGTCGTGGGTATTCGCGGCGGGTTGATCCAAGGCAAACATCTGCTCCATCGCCGACGTCGTCGGATGCAGGAAAAATAGCAGATTTAACGCAATCGAGCCGCCCACCCAGACCAAGACGAACGCTTTGTTGTCAATCGCAAAGCGCTTATTGGCCGGCGGCATTTCGCCCCGCTTGGTGGTAAACCGGACCATCGTAAAGACCAAAAAGAGCACCACAAACACAAATACCGGGGTCAGCACCACCAACAGAAAGTTAAACGCTTGCAGCGCCAACTGCCCTTGGTTGGACACAATGTAGTACATCGGATTGTGCCGAATGATCACGCGGTCGCCGATCTCCCCCAGCACGCTGAAGACAACCCACAGCACCGCAAAGACGACATTTTCTCCCATGCGGGCACTTCCTCCTTTCCCTCGCCGCGCTTAGGCCGGCAGGATCATCACTTGGCCCCGCATCCCGGTGCGGTAGTGAATGTATTGCTGCACAAAACAGCCGAAATCCCACAATCCGGGCTTGTTCGGCACCGTAAACGACAAATGCAGGCTGCCCCCGGGCTTCAACGTCGGGCTAAAATCGCCCCCCGATTGAATGTTGTACGCCGCTTTGGGCCCCACATAGGTCACAATCGCTTGATTGGGCACAAAGTTGTCGATGCCGTAGGGATCACTTAACGTCACCGGCACCCCATCCCAGAAGTCTTCTTGCCACGCATCGGCCGGTAGATTGCCAAACGCTTGAAAATAGGCCTCATTGACATGGCGGCCCATGGTCCATTCATGCCAGTGGGTATGGCTTTGGTTTTGGAAGATGACTTCCATGCGGTCGCCCACCCGCCAGGTCATGTAATTCGGAATGTAGTAGTAGTCATAGGCATACAAATGCACGGTCCCCGAACTCACCGGCGACCCAAATACGCTCCGCGCCGCATTTACGAGGCTCTGGCGCCCAAACAACGTCACCGCGCCGGCCACGCCAATCGCCGCCGTGCCCACGAGAAATTGCCGCCGGCTCCATTGATTTTCTTCACTGTTCTCAGTATTCGGGGTTTTCTCATCTTTGGGAGACTCGTATTCCACACCTTTACCTCCTTCACAGGATCTCAATACTTCGGCGAGACCCATGTATTTCGCAACTTAACAACCGTTGCTGAGGTTATAAAACTTTAATTGTTCGAGTCAGCAACAGTTAACAAAAATCTTTGCTTCACTAAGATGACTGGTAATACCTAGCCTTTATTGCCTGTTTAATAACTACTCAACAGTACTAGCAAATTGTAACACGTTTATATGCGAATGGATCCCTCAAATATTGCAGAGACTGTTCATTTCTCGCAATACAGAGATAAGCTTTAGGTCAAGTTATAATGCCCGCGCGCTGAAAGCTTTGTATTCCAATCCAGATGAGCTGTTAAGGATAATAAAAAAAGAGGGCGTTACGCCCTCTTTTTTCCGTGATTAATGGCAATCATGAAGGTTTGCGCTCAAGACGGCTGGCCCCAAAACTCCATCAACTGTGCCGGCCCGAACCGTTACGACCCCCAAAGGAATGGTAGAGACTCCTGGCGAGTAACTCCCCGCCCAATCCTGAGGAGGCTCCTTTGCGGAAGTAAGAAACATGGGAGTTGTGACCACAAGATTTCCTGTAACCGGGTTTGTTAACGTAAAAAAATATCGTTGAAATCTCTTACCAAAAGTTTGCGGGGCCGGTACAAAATTTGCTACCACATCCAAACTTTCGAAACCCTCTAACTCATTAATCACCAACGATGCACTGCCATAGGGATGCAAATCGGAGGTTACGGTCATCAACGGCGCACTGCAAACACTCACTTGCGGCTTCAGGGCAGGCGGCCACGCTATCGATAACGGACTCGGCGCCGCAACCGCATTGTTTTTGCCGATGTGAAAATACGTTACAGGGCCAATGATACCATCGGCTGCAATATGAACAGCTTCTTGAAAGTGTTTGGTCGCCACCACCATCTCGTCGTTAAAATATCCAGTAATTCGGCCGCCATAAAAACCCAAGTTCTGCAGTAGCACTTGCACAAAAACCACATCAAATCCCTTGCGTCCGAGACTAAGCGAACGGCCCCCGGCCACCGCATAGAGCCACGAAGCATCATAAAATCCAAACCCGGCAATGCCGTTTGGCGGAAAGCCCGTATCCCCATTATTCTCGGCATCTAGCTTAAAAGCCGCCACCGCCTCAACCGTGCGGGGCGTAAACGTGTCACTAGCCCCTCCAATCAAGGACGCATAGCGAAAACAATTAAGGCGGTTGTGCAGAATCATCACATCACCGCCACACATTCCATCCTTTAGTTCGCGACTGCCATAAGCGGGTCCCCCATAGGGAGTATACGGACCGACACCTTGTCCATAAGCCCAATATGTCTGGGGTCCCACCACATTGTCCACGCGCAAACCAAAGTATTCTTGAATGTTGGCAACCGCTACAGCGGTCATGTCGTCGAATCGTCCTGTTATCGCAATCGGCTCGCCTAGAGCACCTTGTGGGGGATTCATCGCTTGTATCATCACGTTGTACACGGCCTGCAAAACAGCCACATCAGTCCCTAAAGCTCCCACTGATAAGACCCGACTGCCAAACGGGACATATGGAGCAAAGGTCTCGTCAAATAACGCCATGTCCAGCCCTCCTCGTCGTGCTTTTTTCGTTACACCGTACGTTATGACATCCGTCGGCAATTGTTGCCATAAAAACCACTCATTTCATGTAAACCTATCGAGTTAAGCAGGTGGTAGCCCAATGCTCATGTGTACACACGTGATGAGCGGAAAGGCGAACGTGAAATCCTTGAAAAAGGATAATAACCCCCGCGTTGGGACGCGAGGGTTATTATTTCGTATGAATGGATTCGGCCGACTCATGAGTTTCGAAAGTTTTCCGGGCCTTTGTCCTAAGGCCCCGTAAGGGCTCGCCGCGCTTGATCCGCACGCCGCAAGGCCGTATTGGGACTATCTGCTAAGACCGTTAGATGCCCCATTTTCCGCGCCGGCCGAGGGGTGGCTTTACCATAAAGGTGCAAGTGGGTCGAGGGGATGGCGAGGGCCGCAGAAAAATTCGGTTGATCGGAGGCCGTCCATATATCTCCTAGTAAATTCGCCATGGCCGCCGCACTCAACTGACGCGTTTGTCCCAATGGTAAACCGGCTACAGCTCGGATATGCTGTGCAAATTGCGAGTACTCAAAGGCTTCAATGGTAAGATGTCCCGAGTTATGCGGACGCGGAGCCATTTCATTAACTAGGACGTCATCACCGATGACAAAAAATTCAACCGCCATAGTTCCCACTAGGTCGAGTTCGATGGCAAGGCGATATGCATAGGACGTCGCCCGTTCTCGCACGATGGGAGCCACAGGAGCCGGCGATATGGAAAAATCGAGAATGCCATTCCGATGATGGTTTTCAATCAATCCAAAATCGACAATTTGTCCCCCTTGGTCTCGGCTTAATACCACGGATACCTCTTTATCAAACGGTACCACTTGCTCAACCACCACGGAAATGTCGCGCCACTCCTCAAGCACGCCCTGCAGCTCTTGGGCGGATCCGCATATCCTTTGTCCATGGCCGTCGTAACCGCCTCGAGCCGTTTTGACAATGACCGGGAACCGCGCTACTTGCGTCCATGGTTCTCCTTGAACACCTGTTACAGCCAGGTAATCGGCTGTACGTAGACCTAAAGCCCGAAACGTAGCCTTTTCTTGAATGCGATCTTGCGATATGCTCAATAAGCGTGTATTAGGAAATAATCGACGCTCAGCCTCACACGCTGCCAACACCGCAGCATCCACGTTTTCAAATTCATAGGTAACAACCTTTGCCATTTGTGCTAACTTGGCAACCGCCGCCTGGTCACCATAATCCGCAATAATGCGGGCATCTGCCACCTGACACAGCGGCGCGTTTTCATCCGGATCGAGCACCACGACTTTGAATCCCAGATCATGTGCCTCGTCCGCCATCATGCGCCCCAGCTGGCCTCCACCAATAATGCCTATGTACTCTCCCGGCCTCACCGTCGTCATTCGTTTTGCCCTCCAAAACCTTTCTGTGCCGCTATTTTGACGGTCTCTTCACTATGAAGAACTTCTGCTTTGAGGGTTGCTCGATATTGATGCAGCCGCTCTCGCACCCTTGGTTGTGAGAGGGCGATGATTTGGGCAGCCAGGATGCCAGCATTTTTTGCTTGACCGACGGCGACCGTCGCGACCGGAATGCCCCCAGGCATTTGGACAATCGACAAGAGAGAATCCATACCCGCAAGATGCTTGGACGGCACCGGCACACCAATCACTGGAAGTGTGGTATATGCGGCCGTCATACCCGGTAAATGTGCGGCGCCCCCGGCCCCTGCAATAATGACTTGATATCCTTGGGCTTCCGCATTTTGAGCAAATTCTGCCATGCGTTCTGGTGTACGGTGCGCCGACAACACATGCACATCGACAGGAATATCCATAGTCTGCAAAAATTGCACCGCTTCTTGCATGACACTCCAATCAGACTGGCTGCCCATGATGACCGCTACTGACATCTCTTGCTCCCCCATTCCTCCGCCATTACGTACCTTATGACATTCTTCCCTGATTATAGCCGATAGGAAAGACTACCTTGCACTGTCATTGGGCAAGATCAGGCGCAATGTGCAACCAGTGTATCTGGTGTTCCGTTTGCCGCCAATGCGTACCAAATTTTTGCGTAGGATGCGCAATGACAGCAATGGCCGCAAAGCGTTGCGGAGGCCAGTGCATAATCTCAAGATTTGCTGGATTATTGGGCGTTCGGGCAAGAAATAAAGCAATCGACGAGCCGGTACGCAGGTTCACACCATAGACCATGCCTTGCTTTATCATATTTTCCAGTTCGGGGAACGCAATCGTCGGAAGGTGACCAAGTTTTTTGGCCGATACAGACACTGAAATATTAGGTTTAGGAGCGAAATGGAGCGGATCATGATACCGCACCCACGCAAAAGAAGCCACAATCGCCATCATGATGATCGCGAAAAATTTTGCACGCATACTGCTCACTCCCGAGCCCTTTACTTGCATAACGCCGAAGAAGTCCCGAAGGTCACGAACGGATCCAGGTTTCTTTGCTATGTTACAGCGTATCACATTCGGAACCAGACGGGGCTCTTTCAGGCGATAGAAATGCAATGGAAATTGTCACCAGGACTCCATAAAAAGCCCTGGTCCCACTTCATTGTTAATACTCAAGTTTGGTATCATCCGTTAAACGCCTACGAAAAATCCAATAGCTCCATGCTTGATATGCCACAATAATGGGAAGCATAACGGCGGCCATGATACTCATCACTTGCAAACTGTAAGGATTTGACGCCGCATTATAAATCGTTAAATTCCAATGACTGTTCAAACTGCTGATCATGACGTCGGGAAACATCGCTAAGAACATAGAAACGGTCCCAAGCATTATCGCCAAACCCGATGAAATGAAGGCCCATTTGTCGTGACCCCTCCGGACAAAAGCCCACGTTCCAATCACGCTCAACCACGCGAGGAGAGGAATAGGCCCAGGATCGAGCCCCAGGCGGCGTACGACATCCGTCTCATAGTACATCATCACAATGAAAACAAAGAAAATCCCCACGACGACCGGAGCCATGGTGAACGCCGCCCGCTTGGCTCGGTGATACAGCTCACCGGACGTTCGCAGCATCAAGAAGGAGGCTCCATGAAACACAAAGACTGTGACAACCGTCAACCCCCCCACAATGGCGAAGGGATTAATCAACCCTAAAAAGGTCCCCACATAGTTTCCTTGCGCATTTATCGGAATTCCTTTGACCAAATTGGCCAACGCTACTCCCCAAATCAAAGGGGGCAGTAAACTTCCAATGAAGAACATGGCATCCCACCAACGGCGCCAGCGCAGTCCTTCAACGCGGCTGCGAAATTCAATCGCAACGCCCCGAAGAATTAGCCCTCCTAACAAGAGAAAAATGGCCAAATAAAACCCGCTGAGCATTGACGCATACCACTGGGGAAAGGCTGCAAATATGGCTCCACCTGCGGCAATAAGCCATACTTCATTGCCATCCCAAAACGGTCCAATAGTCGTTAACACAATCCGCCGCTCGCGATCACTGCGCCCCATAAAGGGCAACAACATTCCCACGCCATAGTCAAATCCTTCAAGAAAAAAATACCCGACAAAGATTATCGCCACTAGGACAAACCATGTGATGTTCAACACGGCAATTCCCTCCCTTTGGGTTGTTCTATTCCCCGCGCCGCCCTATTTAATGCCATTCGCCACCAATGGGGTCTTGACCACGAGCATGCCGCTCTTGTCCAGTGACAAACAGTGATTCCTGCGGTTTGGGCCGTGCTTCTTGACCTTCTTCCGTTTGAGGACCCGCGTGAATAATGTGGACAAAGAGATAGACCGCTGCCGCTCCCACACTCAAATACACCAAACCAAACGCGATCACGGTTGTCCAAAGTTCTGTTAGGCTCACGAGCGGAGAGTTAGCCTTAGCGGTAAACATCAAGCCAAACACAATCCACGGCTGCCGACCAACCTCCGTCATCAGCCATCCCGACGTGGTCGCCATATAGGGCAAAATTAATGTCCATTCCGTTAATACCAAAAACCACCGCGGACGGACTTTTTTAGCCATCATATATGTGCCCACCATGGCAATAAGCATCATGGCCGTCCCCACAAAAATCATGATGCGAAAACTCCAAAACGTCGGGTTGACTGGCGGGATATAGCTGGCCATACCAAACTTCTTTTGATATAGATGATTGAGCTCAGTAATCCCTAACACTCGTCCCGTAAACCGGTTGTAGGCGAGGATGCTGAGTAAGTCAGGGATTTGAATAACAAAGGGGGTGGCATGTCTTGCAACGTTAATCCAACCGATAACGGTCCATGGAGCATGCAAGGGACTCGTATGCCATAAGGCTTCCGACGCGGCCATTTTCATGGGCTGCGCAGTAATTAAATGCTGGGCCTGTTCATGCCCTAATACAAACACCAGTACGCTAAATATTAGCGCGCTCGTCATTGCCAAACGGTAGCTTGGGTCAAAGACGGCGTCATTGGTGTGACGGATGAGATGATAGGCACTCACAGAGGCCATAAAGAAGGAACTTAACGCCATTGCTCCGAATACCGTATGCGGAAACTCTAGCCACAATTGGGGATTTCCTAAAAGCGCGAAAAAGTTGACCATTTCGGCTCGCCCATGGCGCACCATGTAGCCCACCGGTTCTTGCATAAACGAATTAGCCGTTAAAATCCAAAACGCTGAAATAACCGAGGCAATCGAGGTTAGCCAAACCGATAATAGATGGAGTCGCGGAGAAAGATAGTCCCATCCATAAATCCAAATGCCTAAGAAGGTCGACTCCAAGAAGAAGGCCATGAGGACCTCAATAGCTAAAGGCGCGCCAAAAATATCACCGACAAACCGAGAAAACTGCGACCAATTGGTGCCGAATTGAAATTCTTGAATTATCCCCGTCACAACGCCTACAGCGAAATTAACTAAGTAAATTTTCATCCAAAATTTTACAGCTACTTTATATTCCTCGGCCTTCGTCCGGACATAAAACGTCTCCAACACAGCAATAAGAATTCCCATTCCAATGGTCAAAGGGACAAACAAAAAGTGAAATAGTAAGGTTCCTCCAAATTGTAATCGGGCCAGTCCAACTGCCGTCATCGTCACATCACCTCGCAAGAAGTATGCCGTGACCGGCTCATAATTATGTGCCAAGAGGAACACCACGCAATGGAAGTTAAGAAAAACCGGAGTAATCATAATTGGCCCACGCTTCCGCAAGTACCATATGGGCTATAATAGCTCTATGTCCATAGGGGCTTCATGTGTTCGAAACGATCAAGCAAAAAGCAGGTGAGACAAGATGCCGACAGCTATTATCGATAGCAAACAACGACCATTACGTGACTTGCGTCTATCCGTCACAGATCGATGCAATTTCCGATGCGTTTACTGCATGCCCAAAGAGGTTTACGGGGCTAAATTCCGGTTCTTGCCTAAACACGAGCTGCTGACGTTTGATGAGATTGAAAGAATTGTCAGTATTTTTGCCTCACTCGGCGTGAAAAAAATCCGTCTCACTGGCGGCGAGCCGTTGTTGCGGCAAAATCTTGAACACCTTGTCGCACAATTGGCAAAAATCCCAGGCATTACCGACCTGGCCATGACGACAAATGGCTATTTTTTGACGCGAGACAAAGCTATAAAGCTCAAACAGGCAGGCCTCAACCGTATTACGGTCAGCCTGGACGCGCTCGATGATGAGACTTTTGGTCGGACGAATGATGTCGGTGTGCCTGTCAAACGCGTGCTCGATGCGATTGACGCAGCTCATGCCGCGGGTCTCAGCCCTATTAAGATTAATATGGTGGTAAAACGCGGCATGACCGACTCAGCTATTATTCCCATGGCACGTCATTTTCGATTTACAGGACACATCTTGCGGTTTATTGAATATATGGACGTTGGCAACACCAATGGTTGGCGCCTCACAGATGTTGTGACGGCCGAGGAAATCCTTCACCAATTATCCACCCATTGGGACCTCGAACCCATTGCTCCCCATCATCCAGGGGAAGTGGCGCGCCGCTTTCGATTTTTAGACGGCGGCGGGGAATTTGGCATTATTTCCTCTGTCAGTCAACCTTTTTGTCACACCTGCGGCCGTATCCGTCTATCCCCGGAAGGACGCCTCTATACCTGCCTATTTGGCCACGACGGTTACGACGTCCGTGCACTCCTTCGCGATCCCAAGCTTACCGATCAGATTGTCGCAGAAGCGCTCACGGGCCTTTGGAACAGGCGCCATGATCAATACTCGGTCGACCGGACGACCGCAACACCGTCCCACTCCAAAGTGGAAATGTCACATATTGGAGGATAATCCGAGGATTGCTTAATCCTCCATTACTTACTCCCCACATCCGTCTCACTCCCTAGCCAGTGCCGCATAGTTTAGTTGCGTGATTGGCCCACAGATGGCGCGGCGTCGCGCATTGGGCACTGAACTTGAGGAGGGATTTTCTATGTGCGGCATTGCAGGGTGGATAGACTGGAACAAAGATATTCGCCAGCATCAATCATCATTGGAGGCCATGGTATCTCCTTTGGCCTGCCGTGGACCAGATGGAAGCGGCACCTGGGTGACAGAGCACGCGGGCATGGGACACCGAAGACTTATCGTGATTGACCCTGAAGGTGGCATGCAGCCGATGTCCCGTAAAGAAGGGCGAAAAGTCTTCACCATTGTCTATAATGGCGAACTTTATAATTATCTCGAGCTGCGTCGGGAGCTTCAAAGCCTCGGCTACGAGTTCCGCACGGAATCAGATACCGAAGTCCTGCTCACGGCGTACATCGCATGGGGAACGGATTGCCTGCAACATTTTAATGGCATTTTTGCGTTCGCCATATGGGACGCCGTTGATCAGACCTTATTCATGGCGCGGGATCGATTAGGGGTGAAACCGCTATTTTTTGCAAGGACTCCCCACGGAATTCTCTTTGGCTCGGAAATGAAGGCAATATTAGCCCATCCCGAGATGCCTCATGAGATAGGTCGCGATGGGCTCGCAGAAATATTCGCCTTAGGACCAGCGCACACCCCGGGGCACGGCGTGTTTAAGGGTGTGCAAGAACTTACCGCAGGACAATTTCTGATCTTTAACGCCCGAGGCTTGAATATCCGGTCATATTGGCAACTCGTCTCGCATGAACATCCTGACGATCTCCATACCACACAACAGACCATCCGTGACATTTTAGAAGATACCGTGAAACGCCAACTGATTGCTGATGTTCCCGTCATCACATTATTGTCGGGAGGGCTCGACTCAAGCGCCGTCACTGCACTGGCCTCCCGTACTTTTCAGCAAGAAGGGCGGGGGCCGTTAAATACCTATTCGATAGATTTTGTGGACATGGAGAAACATTTCAAGCCCACTAAATTTCAAACCAACTTGGATGCGCCGTGGGCACGGCGCGTATCGGAGGCGCTACACACACGCCATCACCGCATTGTGCTAGACACCCCTGATCTCGTGCAAAATTTACTGGCTGCTATGCGGGCTCGGGATTTGCCGGGCATGGCCGACGTGGATACATCCCTCTTAGTCTTCGCTCGCGAAATTAAAAAAGAGGCCACGGTAGGCCTATCGGGAGAAGCGGCTGACGAAATCTTCGGAGGATATCCTTGGTTTCATCATCCGGATGCCATAGCGGCAGACACCTTCCCATGGGCCCGGCGCTTAAAGGACCGCGTCGCCATTTTATCCCCAGAGTTCACAGAGTACATTCAACCCTTTGCCTACGTCGATCAACGGTACCGCGAAGCGTTGCAAGAAGTGCCTCGGCTGCAGGGCGAGGACCCTTACGCCGCAAGAATCCGTGAAATCGGTTATCTTACACTCACACGGTTCCTCCCCACGTTGCTCGACCGTAAAGACCGGATGACGATGGCCGTCGGTCTGGAAGTGCGCGTACCGTTTTGTGACCACCGGTTGGTGGAATATGTGTGGAACGTCCCATGGGCTATGAAAACAGAAGGGGAGCAGCGGAAGGTCATTTTGAGGCAGGCAATGCGGGGCCTGCTCGCTGAGGATGTCCTTTGGCGCCAAAAAAGTCCTTACCCATCTACACCCAATCCCACCTATTTTGCGGCAATGCGCGACCAACTCGAAGAAATCTTGCACGAACCAAGCTCGCCTCTTCACGCCATTGTTGATGTCGCAAAAATCCGCGAGGTGATGCGACAAGGACCTCAAGCCGAACAAATTCCTTGGTTTGGTCAATTAATGGGTAATGCCCAACTGTTTGCGTTTCTCATTCAAGCCCATCATTGGTTTAAAGAATATCGTGTACACCTGGCATAATCGGAACCGAGCGGCTTTGCTAAGCCGCTCGGCTAACAGGCACGAGGCCAAGTTGCTTGCGGCACCAATTGATCGATTAAGAGACGCAATTCATCAAAAGCCCGTGGATCCCCAGGCGTAGCCAATGGCAGCCGCACATCACCTGCGTGGAATCCTAGATAATTCATCGCCCATTTCACACTGATTGGATTGGTATAACGAAAAAGTTCCTGAAAGAGCGGCATCAGAAGTCCATTGATGCGGCGAGCTTCATGCAAATCTCCTTGTTCCACAGCTTGCGTCATTTCTTGAATTTTGCAACCCACCAAGTGCGAGGCCACACTCACAACGCCATAGGCCCCCAATGTCAGAGCAGGATAGTACATGGCATCATCTCCTGCATAAACATGCGTGGCGGGAGATAACAAGTTAATCAATTCCTGCATTTGGGGAAGAGAGCCGGCCGCCTCTTTTATCGCGATTACATTGGGACATTCCTGAATAATCGTGCGGGCCGTTTGTGGCAAGAGGTTGACGCCCGTACGTCCCGGAATATTATAAAGCATAGCAGGAACGGGAAGACCATCGGCAATATCGACAAAGTGGCGGATTAGTCCTTCCTGCGGCGGTTTGTTGTAGTAAGGACACACTAGCAATACGCCATCGGCTCCAGCTTCAGCTGCTTGCCAAGATAACTCTCGACTGTGACGCGTGTTGTTGGTTCCTGTCCCCATCCATAGGGGCACGTCATTACCCACTGCCGCACGAACCGCCCGTAATAAGTTCATACGCTCTATATCGGTTAAGGCGGGCGACTCGCCCGTAGTCCCGGACAAAATCAGGCCACCACTTCCATGGGCCACAAGCCACGCGGCCATAGTGCCTGCTTCTTCATAGTCAACATCACCGTCAGTGTTAAATGGGGTTATCATCGCAGTAAATACACGGGGTAGCATAAAATTAGCCTCCTTAGAAGTGTGGATAGGATAGGTAGTTAGACAGGTACGCCGGGACGCGCGAAAAATTACGCGCGAACCGGCCAGGTCTTAACGCCCGGCTTCTTCCACGACTTTTCAGAGACTGCAGAGACACACGAAATCGCAAAGAAATTGCTCAACCAGACAGATTCTGAATATCCGGTCATCGCAATTCCCCTTTCCGTGTGTTAAAGTTTTTTCGACTATATCACCTCTTACGCATCTTGTCAAATAATCATTCACCGTCATTGCATACGTTGGCGTTTGCGGATTGGCCGCACTTGTGGCATAAATGAAACGATGTCGTAGCCAGCATGATTCCGTAACCCGCACCATCATTCCAACACTCCATGGTGCGTCAATCGACGGCACTCTTCGTCCCGGTATAAAGCCCCGAAATGATTCCGGGGTATTGTCTTTGCCAAACGATAACTTTGTTACGATGAAACGAAAGGTAGGGTAACCCTTTATGCAATGGGCGTCTCGAATGCAACAGATTCCTCCGTATTTATTTTTAGAACTTGACAACCTTGTAGCTCAGGAACGGGCTAAAGGTCGCGATATCATCAGCTTAGGCATTGGTGACCCGGATCAACCCACCATTCCTGTTGCGGTAGAGGCTTTAAAACACGCAGTGGACAACCCGCAAACGCATCGCTATCCCAATTACTTGGGAAGTCCAGAATTTCGCCAAGCCATTGCTGACTGGTATAACCAAAGATTTCAGGTCCAGCTTGATCCTCACAATGAGGTTGTCGGTCTTATCGGATCAAAAGAAGGCATAGCGCATCTGATTTGGGCGATGGCAGAACCCGGTGATATTGTTTTAGTTCCCGACCCAGCATACCCGGTCTACCATACCCAAACTATTTTAGCGGGAGCTAAACCTTATCCATTGCCGCTCACGGCACAGAATCACTTTCTTCCGGATTTACGCGCCATTCCCGAGGATATCTGGGCGCGAGCCAAAATGCTTTGGCTCAACTATCCCAACAATCCCACGGGAGCGGTAGCTCCTTACGATTTCTATCAAGAAGCCGTCGATCTCTGCCGCACGCACGACGTTTTGTTATGCAGTGATGGGGCATACTTAGAAATGGGTTTTGATGGCTACAAGGCACCATCCGTCCTCGAGATTCCGGGTGCGAAGGACGTTGCTATCGAATTTTATTCCTTGTCTAAGCCCTTCAACATGACCGGTTGGCGTATTGCAGCCGCGGTAGGCAACTCATCGGCAGTCGCCGCATTGGGAACGTTGAAGAGCAATCTAGACTCCGGGCCCTTTACAGCCGTGCAAGATGCGGCAATAGCCGCGCTGCAATCAGATCCGAGGGCCTTTTTTGCCGACATGAATGCACTTTATCAGGAACGGCGCGATATAGCCATTCGTGCCCTCCATGCTATGGGAATTGCTGCAGCCACTCCCGCTGCAACATTTTACCTCTGGTTCCCAGCGCCATTCGGTATGACAGCGGCCGAAGCCACTACCTATTTTATCCAAGAAGCGGGTGTGCTGTTAACCCCAGGTGAAGCTTACGGCGCACATGGTCAAGGATGGCTCCGTATCTCCCTAACAATTGACACGCCTCGACTGCGCGAAGGCATGGAGCGCATGGCCGAAGCCGTCCGCAACCACCCGCCGGCCTAAAGCACAGAGACTAATGTCTTCAAGTACCGGACGACAGGACGCGGCTGGTTGTTCAATAAGTCCACTCCTTCAGGACCTAATGGCACAGCCAGCACGTCGTCTAGTTCGGGATCGGCGCTCGGCTGCTGAACGTATTGGCGAAAATGCCGGAGAATTTCCTGACTCGTGGCCATAACGGCCATATCAACCGCAATGGCAATGCGCCCTGCTTCGTCGACTGTATAGCCTTTCACCGCACACGCTTCGTATGGAACATCAAGGCCTATTTCTTCTCGCGCTTCGCGACGGGCGGAAACAATGGGTAAGAACAATCCATCCATAATATCTTGAGCATCCGCCGATCCTCCTATGGCTTGAATCCATCCCGGCCTCGCAGTGTCTGAGCCCATCACCCCCACAATGAGAGAGCGATCAGATGTTCTGACACATGCCGCCGCAAACAGAACCCGTACATAATACGGATCATCGACGTTTAAGCGCTGAGCGAATAAGAAATGCGCATAGTCCGTCAGCGCTGTGTAGAGATAATGATGGGCACTGCCCTGATCCATATGAGTGACAGTGAGCACAGAGCCCCGAAACAAACCGGGTTGACGCCTCTTTTGTTCCGCCCAAAATTGGTCAATCTGGCCTTGCACGGTCCCTGGCAGTTTCATAGGCAACGGATCTACCACAACCGTTAAGGCATCACACGGGACCCACTGCGACCACCGATTCAGAGGCATCCCCCTTTCTAAGTTGATTCGCCAACAAACCAGACCTCAATAATAAACCCGACAATCAGTAAGATTCCAATCACCGTATTAATCATCACCGATTCACCATGAAGCTGGGCAAATTCACTCGACGTCGAGCGAATTTCATTCATAACATGCAACATGCTGTTAGCATACAATACCAAGATCCAAGAAATGAAAGCTTGAGCAAATAGTACCCATCCCATCCGCCGTGACGAAAACCACGCGACAATCAACGCACCCACTAACGCTGCGCCGCCTGCCCACAAACCAATCCCGTAATAGGCGGGAAAAATCTGCACCAAGAGCTTTCCCGCATCCTCCATCGGTAGCACTTTGAATACCGCCTCCGCCACCACCAGCGAAAAGAAGAGAATGGTACCTAACCAAATGCCTGTGCCCATCATCCACAATAGGCGACCAATATTGCGCGTCATCGTATTTGCCTCCGTTCTCCGCTTTCACAATAAATTATGCTAAGGGGACAACACAATACCACCCATTCCCTCTTGCAAGCCCTGTTGCTCCCGCCGCTTGTTTCAAGTACCATGAACAAGGATAGCCCCAAATACGGCACACGGGAAAGGACACGGTATGCACGACAAAGTCTCTGCGCGATTCATCGATATCCGCCCCACACTAGATCCCATTCTCTTTCAACGCTCGCCCGTGCTGGCCGAAGTGATGGGACAATATTCTGCCCGTACCCAGCGTTGGGGTGTTATGATACGGGAACATAACCCATACCTTCTTCTCGGTCCAAAAGACCGGCGCCTACCTCATCTCGATGAGGCTATCCGTTGGGCAACCGAACAAGGATATCCTGTATTTATGCGGGTCGGTGGCGGCTCTGTTGTCTTATTGGATCGTCAGTGTCTAAGCTTTGCCGTGTCCATGCCGTGCCGTGATCTCACGGTGTGGGAGCAAAACTTCCGTATTATGGCTCAGCCGGTCATCGACGCCCTTACTCAATTCGGAGTGGCTTGCCGTTTTGGACGTGCGGAAGGGTCGTATTGTGAGGGTCCTTATGACCTCGTGACGTTAGACGGTCAAAAGATTTCGGGAATTGCCCAAGCGATTCGAGGCGGGTCAGCCCTCGTCTCTGGGATGATTCTAGTCAAACAAGATCCCGTTCGCACTACGGCGCTGATCCAAGAATTTTACCGACGTGCCGGTAGCTCTCAAGTATTGCGAGATTCTGTCGTCACCGCGATAGACCGTCTGCCCGGATTTGAGAAGGTGTCCATCGACGATGTTCACGATGCCTTGATCAAGGGGTTCTCGCAAACCTTCGACCTAGCATGGCAGCCCTTTACCCCTGAAGAATGGGACACGGCCGCCAATCTTGTCACCGGGCGGTTGGTCGCGGATATCACAAACAAGGAGACAAGCGATGCATACCACTATTGAAACGGATAAGGGGACAATGATTCTCGAACTCTACCCCAACGAAGCGCCAGGAACGGTCGCCAACTTTGCAAAACTCGCACAATCGGGATTTTATGACGGGCTAACTTTTCACCGCGTGATTCCTAACTTCGTCATTCAGGGTGGGGATCCTAACGGGAACGGAACGGGCGGCCCTGGTTACACCATCAAATGCGAAACTGAAGGCAACCCCCACAAACACTTGCGCGGCTCCTTGTCCATGGCCCACCGTGGCAAAGACACCGGAGGTAGCCAGTTCTTTATTTGCCATAGTCCGCAACCACACTTAGATGGAGTCCATACCGTCTTTGGTCGCGTTACAGAAGGCTTTGACGTGTTGGACAACATTCGCCAAGGCGATCATATGATCCGCGTTACCATTCAGGAAGACTAAGACCGCATAATGACCGCCGCCTATTCCCAGCTCTGATGCGTAATAGGCGGCTATTTTTATATGCGCCATATGGATCACTAGCGGGGAAATGAGTTGGACTTGACACGATTTCGTGTCTTGCTGCGTAACCCGCGTCGCGATAACTCTGGGTGACGAGGATGAAAGTACCTTGGGGCCTTTCATGACGTTTCAACGCCACTCCCAAACACTAGGCCGAGGACTTTGCCTATCCGTGGCGTGCCGGTGTCTAGAATGCCCGCAGCGCAACCATCCACAATAAAGGGGAGAACCCGAAGGTCATCCCCCCGCATTGTCTCTCTAAGGCCCCTTCAAGGCGTAACCATGGCGCCTTGTTTCAAGCCTCCATAAGAAGCCGCGGCATTGCCATAGGAGTGCCTTAAAGCGGCCACTAGGCCATGAGGTGTTGATTCACCCATTGACCAATTTGTTCAAGACGAAAAATCCGGTGCCATGGTTTTCCTTGGCGGCTCATGCCATGAGATTCGTCAGGATACAGAACCATCTTGACCTCTTTTCCCAAATATTTTAGAGCATGATACAACTGTTCGGCCTGTTCTACCGGCAAACGAAAATCATTGAGCTGATGTTCAATTAATAGGGGGGTATCAATCTGCGAGGCATACCGTAAAGGTGATTGTTGCCAATAAGGCGCTGGATCCTCCCACCATGGCTTGTCTCCATACTGGGGCACCCGTAACCAGCCCAAATCACTGGTACCCATCGCACTGAATCGATTGACAACCGAGCGCATGGTCACCGCGCACCGAAACCGGTTCGTATGGGAAATCACCCAGTTGACCATAAACCCACCGTAACTTCCACCTAAGATCCCGAGACGACCCGCATCGATGACCGATGCATAGGGATGGGCTATTGCCGCGTCAATGATAGCCATTACGTCCGCATAATCTTTATCGCCCCATTCTCCCACAATACTACGACAATAAGCCTGTCCATACCCCAATGAGCCGCGAGGATTGCCAAAAATCACCGCATATCCTTGCGCCCGCAGCCACTGCAGCTCAAAATTGAATCGGTGCCCATACATGGCCATTGGTCCGCCATGGACCTCCAGCACCGCTGGGACTTTCTGTTGAATATTTTCGGGCAACAACATCCATGCTGCGACAGATGTCCCGTCCGCACTCGTTACGGAAAGAGCCTGTGGTTCTGCCAATTGATACGCAGGCCAGGGCATGGCCACCCGCAGCATCGGCTCAATCCCCGATTTCTGACCGACCAGTGAAAGAATTGAAGGGCAACGATCATCCGCGGAGAGCACGACGACTCCATGTGGATGACGCGCAAAGCTATAAATCACCTTATCGCCCTGCGTCAGCGCCTTAGGAGGACCTCCCTCCAAACTAAACGCCCACAAATGAACGCATCCCTCGCTAGATACACTCATGATAACCGTTGTGGCGTCTGCCATAACTACCGGATTATCCCAAGCTAACCCAGCCACATCTGTGACACTATGATCACCAACCGGCCGATCTAATTCACGAGATAACGGCCGTAGGATCTGCTCATCCTGATCCCACACATAAAGTTCTTCATTCCCATAGCCATAGTCATTAGGATTCGCGGCCGTAATGACCAACTGAGATGGACCAGCGACAACAAGACGGGTGATGGCCAACGATAAATCCGTCACGCGTTCCGTTGTCAACGTGTCGACATGACAACGAAAGATATCCTGCACCCCAGGATTGCTATCAGCCGTGTCACGAGGACGCTGCAGGTAGTACAGGTCAGAACCGTCTTTCGAAAACGCCAGGCACGACGCACTTGAAATTCCAGCCGTTAACACCACAAAATAGGGCCTATCCAGGTCAACTAGCACAACCCGCTGAATCGTATGATTGAAATAACCCATCCCGTCGTGCTTATAATACTGGTCGGTGATGACCATGACATCCCGGGTAGCCCCATACCGATGCCCGGACCTTTCCCCATCATCACGCGCTAACTCCACCTCGGACTCGATGAGTCCCCGAAACGTAGCGACCACGACGGCGATCTGGCGCGAAGAAGGATGCCAGATAAATTCGCTGACTCCCCCCTTAAACCTTGTAACCTGTCGAGGCTCTCCTCCGGTGGTTGACATCACCCAGACCTGACGACTGCCCGACCGTTTCGAAATAAAACCCAGCCAAGCACCGTCAGGCGAAATTTGAGGCGCTATATCAGAATCCCCCGTCGTAAAAGGCACCGGGGAAGCCCACGTGGCTCCGCCATCTAGCGGCTCGGTTCTCATAATTTGGTGACAGACACGGTTTTGTTCTGCATCAAAATGCGACTCCACCATATAAACCCGGCCTTGTGGGTCGCTTACCGACTGTCCCCATGTTTTCAATAAGAGAAGATCACTGCTGTCCATCCCAACCCTCCTACTTAGTTGAGGCCCGTACAGATCTCAAACCTACGAGTCATGAACCATTTTTGAGCCGATCCCCCGACGTCCCTTCAAACAGGTCACCTCAAAAACACTTTTTGCAAAAATCCCCAATCGCTTCTGTCATTTTACACCTTGTCGGTCCTAAATCGTTGCCGACAACGACCTGGATCTAAAGATCATTCGATCGTTCATCATCTGGTGCCTACGCCATGGTATCAAGTTTTCAAAACGCGACAAAGCGAAGGAGTCAGCTCAATATACTGACAGTTGCATTGTAAAGTAACTTTTAGTATGGTCAAGGCATACTTCACCGTATTTGTTGCATCCTGTCATTGAACAGGTGACACAAGGAGGATCCCATGGCTGTCTCATCACATGCTAAACGCCAACAACCATTGACCGGTCGAGCTTTATGGCTTAGCTTTGCCGCCGCCACCACCGGTACCTTTATGGTTAATGTCGATTCCAGTGTCGTCAATGTGGCACTCCCCGTCATGCAGCATCAATTTGTCCTACCCATCGGTACTTTGCAATGGGTTGTCACGGCATATTTATTGACTATTACCGGCGTTTTGCCCGTTATGGGACAAATTGCAGACCGACTTGGCCGCCGAGAAGTCTTTATTGTGGGAACTGCCACCTTTATTGCTGGATCTCTTTTATGCGCCTTGTCGCCAAACTTTCAATGGCTCGTCACAGCTCGCGTATTTCAAGGGCTTGGAGGGGCCATCATTATGGCCAATGTCATGGCGATCATCGCATTAATCTTCGCCCCCGATCAACGAGGCAAAGCACTTGGATTAATTGGGTCTGTCGTGGCTGCTGGAACCCTGGCCGGCCCTCCCTTAGGTGGTGTGCTCACGGCCGCATTCGGGTGGCAAAGCATTTTTTGGATTAACATTCCCTTTGGTTTATGGGGCTTATGGGGATCGTATCGGTATCTTCCCCGCTTTCCACGCGACGAGAGCCTGAGACGTCAGAAATTTGATTGGCCAGGCGCTTTAGCCTTTGCGTTCACCACATCACTATTGCAATTTGGACTCGCCAATTTGCACAATTGGTATGGGTTGCTATTTATGGTGTTGGCCGCCGTAGCCCTTGGTTTATTCATCATGGTTGAATCACGTGGCGACCATCCATTAGTACCACTGGGCCTGTTTAAAGTGAAGCCCTTCTCTATGAATATGATCGCCGGTATCTTTTACTGGATTTTAATGATGTTTCCCGCTTTTCTCTTACCGTTTTTTCTCCGCGACGAGCTGCACCTATCCGTCGGAGTTATTGGAGTCTCTCTTTTTCCTCAAGCCCTTACCATGATCATTGTCTCTCCTTGGGGAGGAACCCTTGCGGACAAATACGGCGTGCTATTGCCCGCCCGGTTAGGTCTGGCCATTTTTGCTGTTGTCAACCTAGGTTTAGCGCTTATTCCTGGCCATGCCCCGTTATGGTGGGTCTGGGCGCTGCTCGCTGGTCAAGGCATAGCTGCTGGCCTCTTCTCATCACCGAACAGTGCGGCAATCTTAAATTCCGTGCAAAAACGCGATACGGGACTCGCCTCGAGTCTAATGGCGACGGAAAGAAATTTAGGCCGCGCCATTGGCGTCGGCCTTGCTACAGAAACCTTATCTCTCATTTGGGTCCTCATAGGTATCGGACCGTCTCCATCGCACACAAATCCCCATTACAGTACATGGTTTCTGCTCGGATTTCACGGGGTATTCTGGGTGGCCATCATCTTTTCGTTCCTGGCCTTTGTTACCACAGTAAATCCAGACACCTCACCGCACCCCCGCATGCCCGGACGAGGCGGCTCACGTTGAGCCGCCTCCTAATCCGCATGCAGCATTTTCGCTTTATGGTGCTTTAAGCGTTTGCGTGCCTGAAGGCGACTACGCCGCGATTCTGTCAGCAACCGAATGCCAGGGGGGTACAGCCGGACAAGCACAGCTTGCGGCACCATCACTTGTAAATTCCCACACAAGGTACATTGCCAGCCATGGACCACGGTGATCGTGGCCCTCTGTCCTTCGACTGTTAAAGGTCCAGTAGTAACCATTTCTTCTGATCCACAAACCGAACACCGATCATCCACAATCAAACCCTCCCATTTCATTCCACAGGTTTCAAGTTATTCACAGTAAACTTCCACATACCGCAGAGCTTTTCCTGCCTTTCTTACTTTCCTTTCCACAGTTTTTTCACAACGTTATCCCCATTATATCCACAGACTTCGACAAGAGTGAGCACCTTGGCTCACTCAATACCGTAGAACTCTGTGAATTCTGTCGGGAGATTATCCCGTAAATTATGCAAGACCCCTGTGGGCACCGCCATCAATGTCGATACTAGTACCCGTGATAAACCCTGCCGCATCCGACATGAGAAAGACAATTAAAGACGCCACATCCCATGCCGTCGGAAGACTGCCCAAGGGCGCCCCTTGGCGCATTTCAGCTAGAACCTGGGCCGGATCTTTATGCGTTCTGGCCGCAATTCCTCTCGCCATTTCCACAAGCAAATCGGTATCAGTCGCTCCGGGATTGACATTAACCACTCGGACGTGGGCACTTTTCGCTTCGTCCGCTAATACCTTGCTCACCGCGCGCAAAGCCCCATTCACGGCACTGGCCACAGCGAGCGTTGGATTGGGATCTTTGCCCGCTACCCCTACCAGATTAACAATCACCCCGCGCCGATTCTCCATCATTTTGGGCAAGACAGCGCGCATCATCGCCAAATACCCCCAGAATTTTAGGGAAAAGTCCTGTTGCCATAGTGTCCACGAAGCATCAAGGGCACCGGTAATAGAGGCTCCTCCGGCCCCATTGAGTAATAACGTTGGAACTCCTTCCATAACCCTCTCGGCGTAAGCCACCACTTCACCCGCCGCTGTGGGCTGATCTGTCAGATCGGTGGCAAACCACCACGCCTTACCCGGCCCTAACGCATTCAGCGCTACCGTGCTTTGAGCCAAAGTCTCTGCATTGCGGGCCACCAAAAGGACATCGTGCCCACGGGTCACCAATTGTTCAGCCACAGCCCGACCGATACCGCGGCTGCCACCCGTAATAATTGCGCGGTCATTGGTCTGTTCCATGGTCCACCCCCTGCTCGTGATACCTCCACTTTATGCTGGGGCGGGTGTCTTTATGAACTTGGTCCATGCGTCGGCTGATGGGAGATAAAAAGCTAGACCATATCCCTGTCCGACCACAATGACCCCCGAGGGGGTGGATATAACGGGAAAAATAGGAGGTTGTCCGTAGAGGAGAACGGGAGAAAAATTGCTAGAAGGCACGACATCAAGAACATCACGAGCAAGATTCACGCGACCAATCGCCACTTGGTTGACGCCAGCATCCCACAACGTGACGACCGCTTCGTGGGGCGTCACCCAGGCAAGACGACTGACCCCTCCCGCAAATAACTGTGAATTCCCAGGAACAGCCCAGCTAGAGGGTATTATGGTGACAGACGTATCATGTGCTCCAATTTTCATGACTTGGTTAGCCGTTTGAGGGAAAGCACCAGGCCCTGCAATTAATGCCAAGACCTGTGGGGTTGAAGAAGAAAACTGGGGAGAGGATAAGGCCACAATGGGCCCATCTGCTGACGTCTGGGTTAGCACGCGACCCTTTTGCCATAACATAACCACATTGGGATGGTCTTCGGCTAACCACACCCCGTCACCGGGTGCAGGTTGCATGGCTACGACTTGTCCCGTGATTGATGGCAAGGGATACAAGGACACCTGCTGGCCGTATGTGACAGCCATTTCCCAGCGTTGATGGCCCATAGGAAGCGCAGCGTAGACACGGGATGCAGACACAGCCATGGCTGCTGGCGTGAGGAGTCCATGGACAGACACTGTTTGTTGGCCACTCACATCGCTAAATTCATCAAGCCCTGCTGACTTATGTTCAACCGCAGTCTGACCCTTGATCCCCAACGCTGAAGCAGAAGCCGCGTCGTATGCTGTTTGACGCACTGCACCGCTGCTCGGCTGCCAGCTTATCATTGTCAGGGCTCCTGGCACATTGCTCCAAAAAGCTTCCGCTCGAATGGTTCCAGTCGGTGTTAAAGCCAATCGCCCGACATAGCCTTCTAGTTCTGGGCTAATGGGTTGTAAGGAGGTCGCTGCTATCCCTGGATAAGCCGGAGGCATCCGAACTGATAGCGTTGGCGCGGGTGGTGTCCCACAACCCGCAAGCGCACCCAATAGCCCCACAATGCCCAGCCTTTTAACCCATTTTGTCATTGTCGCATCACCACCCGTTATTGTGCGACGTTTCGACATTAATCGCAAGCAATTAGGCTTCTAGATGCTGATGGTGGCGGTAAGCTTGCTCAATTAAGGGATACTGTGATGGCAACAACCGATCGGGCAGTTCAGTAAAACCAAACCAACGTGATTCCATAATCTCCCCGTCTTTCGAACTTTTAGACACCGTTGGCTCCGACACCTCCGCCCAATAGCCGATTTCCAGATGACGGTGATGTGGCACACCTGAATAGAAATACTTCAAATGCTCAATATGCAACCCCGTTTCCTCAAAGATTTCCCGACACGCGGCCGCCTCGGGCGTTTCTCCGGCATTCACCCAGCCTGTCAGCAAACCCCATGGATAGCGAGGACGATAGCTATGGCGCAACAACAAGATCTTGTCATCGCGCCACAGAACTACCACGACGGCCACTAAGAATTTAGTTTGCGTTAGATACATTAAGAACTGAACCAGACGTTTTGGCAGCATTCGCCCCACTACAAAGAATCTCAACCGCTGCCACGCCTGCTTAAATCGCATGGCGCCACTCCGTTCTGGGACTTAAAAGGCGTCGTTTACTTAATACAAGGCCCATATCGTCTTAGAACACAGGCCGCTCTCGCCACGTGCCAAAAACTGACTTCATCACCTCGACAATCTCACCTTCGGTACACCCAGCCCGAACGGCATCGATAATGGCAGGCATTAATGGCGCCGACTCCGTGGCACACGCCCGTTCAAGACTGGACAATGTTGACCGTACAGCGGCGGCATCCCGCTGCTGTTTCCACGCCTGAAGGCTTTGAACTTGCTCCCGTTCGACCGCAGGGTCGATGCGCAAAAGGGGAATAACGTTTCCTTCTTGAGGTTCCACAAATGCATTAACCCCCACCATAATCTGCTCGTGATTTTCTAATTCTTTTTGATAACGGTAGGCGGCATCCGCGATTTCTCTCTGCAAAAAGCCATTCTCAATGCATTCGAGAACGCCACCTTGATCGTGAATGCGCTGGAAATACTCTTCCGCCAGCTGCTCCATTTGGTCTGTCAAGGCTTCAACGTAATAAGAGCCTGCCAAAGGGTCCACGGTATTGGGAACACCCGTCTCATATGCCAGAATCTGCTGCGTTCGCAGAGCAATCTTCACAGCCTTCTCTGTTGGCAACGATAACACTTCGTCCATAGAATTCGTGTGCAGTGATTGCGTTCCTCCCAATACCGCCGCCATCGCTTCATATGCCGTCCGCACAATATTGTTCTCAGGCTGTTGGGCGGTTAAGGAACAACCTGCCGTCTGCGTATGAAAGCGCATGGTCCAGGACTTGGGATTTTTCGCTCCATAAATTTCTTTAAGATGGCGCGCCCAGATTCGGCGAGCCGCACGAAATTTTGCAATTTCTTCAAAAAAGTCAATATGGGCATTGAAAAAGAAGGAAAGGCGTGGCGCAAATGCATCGACATCAAGGCCAGCGGCTATACCGGCTTCCACATAAGCAAATCCATCCGCTAAGGTAAAGGCCAGTTCCTGCGCAGCCGTCGATCCCGCTTCGCGAATGTGATATCCACTGATACTAATGGAGTTCCACTGAGGAACATGAGCCGTCGCATAAGCCATCATATCCACGATAACGCGCATCGACGGTTTGGGAGGAAAAATCCACTCTTTTTGTGCAATGTATTCTTTTAAAATGTCTGCTTGCAACGTCCCTCGCAACTGATCCCAAGCCACGCCTTGGCGTTCTGCAGCCACCAGATACATTGCCCAAATAATGGGGCCTGGCCCATTGATCGTCATCGACGTCGACACTTTGTCCAGTGGGATTCCCTCAAACAAACGCTGCATATCGCCGACATGATCAATAGCCACACCTTCCCGACCTACTTCTCCTAAGCTGTGCCCGTCGTCCGAATCGTAGCCCATCAACGTTGGCATGTCGAAAGCCACGGACAATCCCGTTTGCCCTTGTTCCAAAAGATAATGAAAGCGTTCATTGGTTTCACGTGCTGTTCCAAATCCGGCAAATTGTCGCATGGTCCATACACGTCCACGGTACATGGTCGGATGAATCCCTCGCGTAAAAGGATAAATACCGGGTCGTTCAGGGCTTATGTTGACATCTTCTGGACCATAGACCTCTTTTACCGGTAATCCAGATAATGTACGAAACTCACGATGCCCCTGATAGGGGTCTCCAATCGGTGCCGAACGCAAGGTTGCTGAATGATGGTGAAATGCCTCGGTTGCCATGATAGGCTCCTTTCCCGTTCTCAATGTCCCTCCGTATCTACAGCACAGTTTATAATTTCCATCTTACACAGGGAGCTTAGGGGTTGCAATCCGGTTTTTCCTACCCTCCGTCGTGATCACGAGGGGCGTGTAAATATGCGCCGAATCGCATGGAGCATATCAATGCGTTCTTCAACAATGGCCATTGCCACTTCCACGGTCGATAAGCCGCTCTCATCTGATCGCCGAAACACTTCGCTTAATAACGGGGAAATATCTTCAATCTGCCGTTTAGCCCGTTCCTGACTATAGCCCTGAAGCTCAGCAGCTCCTTGAATAAGGCCGCCGGCATTTACAATAAAATCGGGGGCATATAAAATGTTCCGCTCACGCAACGCACGCCCCATTTCCATGTCCTCCAACTGATTATTGGCAGACCCAGCAATGATGTGGCATGCCAATCGGTCGATCGACCCGCGGTTCACGACATTGCCCAAGGCACAAGGTGCTAAAACATCGCAAGGGGTTTCTAAAATTGTCCAAGGATCGGCAGGTTCTATGTTCAGTTCCGCTGAGGCTTTGCCGACGACATGCGGGTTGATATCCGCGGCTATCACATGCGCCCCCTCCGCCATGGCACGGCGGGCGAGTTGATAACCTACTTTGCCTAAGCCTTGGATGGCCAATCTACGTCCCGTCAACGACGGCGAACCAAATCGGTATTCCAACGATGCCCGGATAGCGGTGAGCACTCCCTGCGCCGTCATATCACCAGTGTCACCGGACCCTCCATAAGCTTTTGGCAAACCAATCACATGATGGGTCTCTTTAGCTACCTGGACCAAATCTGATTCATTGATGCCAACATCTTCCCCGGTAATATACCGACCTTGAAGGGTTTCCACAAAGCGGCCAAATGCTCGCAGAGCTTCTGAAGTTGACCGATTCACCGGATCTTCCAAGATGACCGCTTGCCCGCCGCCGAAATCGATACCTGCTGCGGCGGCCTTATACGTCATGCCTTCGGACAGCCTGAGCACATCCTCAATGGCGGCATCTTCAGACCCATAGGGAAACAGCCGACACCCGCCCAAGGCCGGTCCCAAAGTCGTGTCATGGATAGCAATAATCGCCCGCAATCCTGTACGCCTATCGAAGTTGAAAATCACTTGCTCATGCCCTCGCTGCGCCATAGCCTTAAAGATATTCATTGAATTCCCCCTTGTCGGCAAAAACGCCCCACGCTTCTTCTATGACTTTAGCGACAAAGGACAGGCATTGCAACCAGTAACAATCCGCGTTCTATCTCTTGGTTTTGGTTGACGCCACCTCATCGTCCGCCCAAATAAGCCCCCCTAAACCTTCCCCCGGTATCATGCCCACAATCCCCCCCTCCTCGTCGCCAATCTGTGCTGTTGGCCATGCGGTGCGTCGCTCAGCGACAGCCTGTGGCCTCAACACGGCCAGAGGAGTGCGTTGCGCACCTTGGCCCATCGGATTATCACGCAGAAGACTGCGCACCAATTCTTTGTCGACCCGCGCTGATGCTGCCAAGACTTCCGCCCCGATATCATTGACATCAACAATGGCCACCTGTGTATGCAACAGTTTAGCTAATCGGTCGGCAATTTCTTGTCCATGCTCTGGTGCTAAGACAATATATTCGTTATACGGCGGAATGGTTGTTGGCCCTGGCCCGTCAATCGACGCCACTTCCCTCCCCGCAATCCGGTAAAAGTCTCCCGAACGTCCCGTCAGACGATCAAAGGCCCCGGCGGTTGCCGCCGCTAAAATGCGCGGCAGTCCCGCCTCACGAATCGCCATCTCCATGGTTTCGGGGCGCCGCAAGCCCAACCCATATCCAAGCTGGCGCACATGCCGTGACAACCAGCGGGCCATCCACCGCGGCTTCACTTGATTTAGCAAAACCGCCCGCCCTTCGGCAATCGCTACCACCTTTTCTCCAATCACCACGATATCGCGCGGCGACACTTTCCCCGCAAAATAGGGTACGAGCGTCTTAAGCAAATCTTCCCCTGGTGTCACCAGATGGCTGCGCACGACAAACCGTTGAAATCGCTGAGAGCCAGCGGTTTGCGTTGGTTTTTGAATCCACGTCCCATTGCCGTCTTCGTTGGCGTGATGTGCATTCTTGTTGACAGACCCTGCCATGATCATCTCTCCCATCGCACGTTTATACCCTTTAACGTATGCGCAACGCATACCCCAGGTACGCCCACAATTGGCGTCATCTTCTACCAAGGCAGATTGTCTTCTCCAGATCATTTAAATTCTGGCAACAGGCCGCAACATTTCCGGGGCTCAGCCCACATTCCTTTGTGGAACATCGGAAAAAGGCGCTGACCATAAGGTCTGCGCCTTTTTCCGTTATCTTCTCAAGGAGCATTAGCCGGGATAATTTGCCAACAATTTATGAATCTCCTCAGCTAGTGTCATCGCGTCATGATATGACCGTTGCCATACAGTCCGTCCAAAAATCAGTCCAGTGGCTCCACTATCCATGCACTGGCGAGCCTTGGCCAACGTCTCTTCTTCTGACGCTTTCTCCCCGCCTGCAAAGATGACCAAAGACCGTCCACCCGAACGAATAATCTGAGATAATGCGGCATCAAGTGTCCACTCACGCTGATAGGCCTTAGGTGCCTGGCTGAGATCTGCTTGCACGTTGGGCACATTGACCTTGATGACGTCCGCACCGAGCTCTTGGGCCGTGCGAGCCGCGTAGTCTATAGCATAGACGGTGTTCTTCCCTCCCTTCGCCTCAATCGCTGCTCCACGCGGGTAACTCCAGACAATGACAGGCATTCCAAAGCGCTCTGCCTCCGCCCGGATTTGACGAAACTGAGCAAAATCCTCATCTTGCCGGGGAGACCCAACGTATAGGGTGTACCCCACCGCGTCTGCGCCAAGCCGAACCGCATCCTCCACCGATGCGGTCAGAGGCGACAACGGTTCGTTATCGGCCGGAATCTCGGTCTTCCCATTGAGTTTTAAAATCAAGGGAACCTGTCCCGCATATTCCGGATAAAATTTCTCAGCCAATCCGATTTGACAAGCAATCGCGGAAAAGTGTCCGTCCAAGGCTAGGCGAAACTGAAATCCGGGGTCAAGACTTTCTGGTGCCCCTAGAAAATCACGCGGCCCATGTTCCAGTCCTTGGTCAATGGGTAAGATCATAAGCGTCCCATTGGCGGGGCCAGCTCCATAGAGAAGGCGGTATAAGCGCGCCTTTTTTCCCGCATTAAGACTCAATTGATCAAGATGTGTGCGTATGTCTAGACCTGCCATGTTCGATATGTCAGTCCTTTCTCTTGTCGGTTCCTGTTCTGTCTCCATCATAGCAAACCCTGTAGCAATGGAAAATTCGACCGCCATAACGTACGGTTGACAGAACATTCCCGCCCTATTCCCCATAGAACCCAAGACAACCCCCATAAGGCGGGACATTTTGGCGATTTTTGGGTATCATCAAACTGCGGGTGTCTCCCTCAGTGCACGGCACGCGATCATAAATTCAAGGAGGACCTATGCCAACGACTGCTCCATCGACATTGCGATATCAAATTTCTATGGAAGACCCAGGCCGTCACCGCTTTCATGTCGAGATTACGTGGAGCGGCCCACATCCGATGCCCTTACACTGGGCGTTGCCCGTTTGGACCCCAGGCTCTTATCTCGTGCGCGAGTTTGCCAAAAATGTGAGTCAAGTCCATGCCCATCACGCAGGACACCCCGTGCGCGTTGATAAGGTGGGAAAGGCCGAATGGTCCCTCGTACCTGACGACGGCTCCGCATCGACCTGGCAATTGGCTTACGATGTCTATGCTTTCGAATTGAGCGTGCGCTCAAGCTATTTAGATACCACACGGGGATATTTCAATGGTGCGAACGTTTTTCTTTATCCACAAACTGACGTGCCTTATATGATCGAACTTGAAGTCGTCCCCTTCCCAGGCTGGGATGTTGCCACGGCCCTCGAACGCTCTGCTGCTCCAGGCTTCGTTTTTACTGCGGCTGACTATGATACCCTTGTGGACAGTCCTGTAGAATGCGGAACATTTCGCCGAGAAAGCTTTGAAATGAATGGCGTCCGCCATGAGCTCATCCTGACGGGATTTGACCGAACCAACCTTTCCAACCTTCTGCGTGACCTCCCACGCATTTTAGAGGCGGCTCATGCAGTCTTTGGTGGTCTTTTACCCTACACTCGCTACGTATTTTTGGTGGCGGGGGTTCCAGACCAAGGTGGTGGGCTCGAACACCGCAGCTCAGCCAGTATTATCTTCGATCCGTTACAACTCGATAATCCGGAGCAATATCCGAAAATTTTGGCGCTGTTTGCTCATGAATATTTCCATTTGTGGAATGTCAAACGACTTCGTCCACAGAATTTAGGTCCCTTTGACTATCAACACGAAGTCTACACCCATTTACTCTGGGTACTAGAAGGTTGGACAGATTATTACGCATGGCTATTGTTAGCGCGCTCGGGCACCGTCACCCCAGACATTGTCCTACAACATTTTGCCGAATCCCTTCGAATCTTGGACATGACTCCCGGCCACAAGGTACAGAGTGTGGCAGAAGCGTCATGGGATGCGTGGATCAAATTTTACCGCCCCGATGGAAATACGCCGAACATTACGGTCAGCTATTACCTCAAAGGAGCTTTGGTGGCGCTTTTCATGGACCTCTCTTTGCGGCATGCCACGAATGGCCGTGGAAGCCTTGACACCGTACTGCAAACATTATGGGAGCAATATGGCGACCATGGCTACCCTGAAAATGCCGTGGACCACGCCCTAGAGGAGGTTGGCGGCCCGATCGTCCGCACATGGCTGAGCCGGTGGGTCTATGGTACGGATGATTTAGAAACCGATCTGTGGCCTGAGTTTGGCCTTGCTTTAAAGAAGGAATGGAAAAATCCCCGCATGACGCCCGCTTTTACTGGCCTCATCGTCGAACGATCTGAAACCGATCGTGTCAAAATTAAGTCGGTTCTGCAAGGAAGCCCCGGAGAGGCGGCAGGATTGGCTCCCGGCGACGAATGGATTGCTTGGGATCAAGTCCGCTTGCGTTTTCAAGATCTCGACACACGCTTGGCGCATTGCGTCCCCGGACACCC
Source organism: Sulfobacillus thermotolerans (assembly GCA_002951815.1). Taxonomy (GTDB): domain Bacteria; phylum Bacillota; class Sulfobacillia; order Sulfobacillales; family Sulfobacillaceae; genus Sulfobacillus; species Sulfobacillus thermotolerans. Next base: position 868,857 of record CP019454.1, on the reverse strand, counting down.
AGTCACCGTCACCATATTCCGTCACCAACGATTGCAGAGCTACACCCTCATCCCCGAGGCTCCAAAACCCGACAAGTGGGCCCTTGAACCCGAAGCTCAGAGCACAGAAAAGGCCCGCCAACAATTTCGCGACTGGTTGGGAGCCCCTTTGCCGTGATTTTATAAATTCGTTAATTCCACCGTGGAGGCGGTTCGCAGATAATGGCGTGCCGACTCTACGGCCGTAGCCGCTTCACCGAATCCAGCCGAAATCAACTTGACTTTGCCTGGATAACTCACGATGTCGCCGGCAGCAAAAACTCCCGGCAAATTCGTGTGCATCGCCGAATTTACATGAATCTCTGTCCCGTTGCCTTGTAGGTTCCAACGCTGAAAAATTTGCGTCCCCGGCAAAAGCCCTATCGCTACGATGACGCGACTTAAGGCTAATGAGGCTTGAGTCTGTGTCTGGTTATCACGCAGACTAACGGAGTCAATGCCACCGGAACTTCCCTCAATGGCGACTAATTCGTGGCGCGGCAGTAAAGTGACGTTAGGAAGCGCTTGCAACTTGGCTAAACTGTCCGCATGGCACTGAAACGTATCGCGGCGATGAATCATCCAGACTTGTCGGGCCACCTGCGCCACCGCCATGGCCCAGTCCGCCGCGGAATCCCCCCCTCCTACGACCAATACATCGTGTCCCCGAAAATCTTCCAGCGTATTGACAACGTAATACAAACCGTGGCCTTCAAAACGATCGATGGCATCAACATTAAAACGCCTCGGAATAAATTCCCCTATGCCTGCGGTAATGATAACAGTGCGGCCCGACACAGGTCCATGGTCTGTCTCAATATGCCAAAGACCGCCTTCGGCGGTGAGAGATTGGGCCGTCGTATTCAATAACACGCGGCTGGGATACTGCAACGCTTGTTGCTTCAAAGCCTCCACCAAATTGTGTCCGGTAATCATCGGAAATCCGCCGACATCATAAATGGGTTTGTCTGGATACAAATGGTCTAACTGGCCCCCAAGACGAGGCAAGCGTTCCAATAAAATCGTGTTCAGATGATGCAGCCCTGTCAAATAGAGCGCATAAAGACCTGTTGGTCCTCCCCCCACGATAAGCACTTCTGCCGAGCTCTCTGCCATGGCGTTCCCTCACTGTTCGTATGCTCGAATGGAAATCCTTCCGAATTCCTTCATCAGTGTATCCACTGGATTTTCTCCTTGTCAAAAATCTTATTTCGCGTTATTGTCGTCTGAAAACTCCTAATTAATATGGAGGTGGTTTTCTGATGTCTCTGTCGTCGCTACCCGATCGGGAGACAAGCCTTGCCTTGCTGACTCGCTATACGAAAAATCCTTCGCTTATTAAGCATGGACTAGCGGTAGAAGCCGTCATGCGGGCATTGGCTGAGCGTTATGGCGAAGATGCGGACCTATTTGGTACGGTGGGTCTCCTGCATGATTTTGATTACGAAGCCTATCCCGAAATTGGGCAACATACAATTGAAGGCGGGAAAATTTTAGAAGCGGAAGGGTTCCCCCCTACCATCATCGAAGCGATTGCTTCGCATGTCACCGAAAATGGCATTCCCCGGGACTCAGTGCTTAAACGTGCCATTTATGCCGCCGACGAATTGACCGGGTTTGTTGTGGCCGTCACACTCGTTCGCCCCACTAAGAGTTTAAGTGAAGTCAGTCCCCGTTCCGTTATTAAGAAATTAAAAGACAAAAGCTTTGCAAAAGGCGTCAATCGCACGGATGTAATTCAAGGCGCCGAAGGATTAGGTATTCCTCTTGAGGAGCTCATTGCTTTTATCGTCGACGCACTGATCTTGCATGCGCAAGCACTCGGATTGAACCCGTAAAAAGAAAACTCCTCGGAGGTTCAATCCGAGGAGGATTCCAGTCGCTTGCGTCCTGAAAATCCTTCGTCAACGCCATGATAATAGAGAACAGACGGTTCATCCATTTTCCAGCACAGATAAATGGGCTCCCCCTCCCGTTCACTCGGAAAATCTACCAATCCCATTTCGACATCGGTTACCCGACATCCCATCTGATTGATGTCCGCTAAGACGCCATTCGCATCGGCCACCACTTGATCAAATTCCTGTTTTGCCAATTGGTAGTCACTCAGCATGATCAAGTTACCATCTTTGCGGTACCCGACCTCTCGAATATCCCGCATTTCTTCATATTTCAAGCGAGCTTGTCGCTGCAGCGTCTGCAAAGTTGTGAGAAGTTCGCGCAGAGGCTCGAGCAATTGATTGGCCTCGTCAACCGTAAATTGTCTGGCTACCATTACCCCAACCTCCTGTCACTAAAATTGCGCCAGCTCGTCCGAGACACCAGCTACCTGGTTAGCTTCCCGTGCGGCAACAAACAAAAAATCGGATAATCGGTTTAAATATTTCAACTGCAAGGCATATGAGGGTTCCTCTTGGATGAGGGCCACTAAGCGGCGTTCTGCCCGGCGCACAATGGTTCGCGCCTGCTGCAAAAAGGCCGCCGCGGGAGCTCCTCCTGGCAAGATAAATTGCCGAAGTGCTGGCAACCCCTGATCAAGCAAGTCAATCCATTGTTCTAGCATCTCTACCGCCTGATCCGAGAGTCGGTCGGTCCGGTCCGGGCTGATATTAGACAAATCCGCCCCCAAGCCAAACAAATCATTCTGAATTTGTCTGAGCATGTTATCCAGCCGTCCAGGCGCCAAGTATGCACGGGCTACACCAATAGCCGCATTCGCCTCGTCCACGGCTCCATAGGATTCGACCCGCACTCCATCTTTTGGCACGCGCTTCATTCCGCCGTGCCCCCATAAGCTAGTAAGCCCCGTGTCGCCTGTTTTCGTGTAAATTTTCATTCGTCAGTCCTCCTGCGCGCCTTACGCCCTATTCACCACGGATCTCCTAGACCTTGATGTCCTGCTACCCGGCTATAATCAAGGATTAACAGCACAGCGGTGACTGTCATGATAGCGGCTCCTCCTATTCTACGAGAATTAGCCGCTTCTCGAAACAAATAGACGGCGATCAGCGCGGCAAAGAATGCTGCAACCGCCGACGAGGCCTCAACGAGACTCGCCGGCCATCTCTTTAAAAGAATGACCACACTGACATACGCGATCGCGTTTAACAGGCCCACAATGCCTGTGGTTACAGGCATTGCCTTTGCGACACGAAAAACAGCTTTGCCTTCTTGGTGCCAAAATACAGCAGCAATCATCCATGATGCAACACAGGTCATAAGACTGGCACCATATGTCCACGGATCAGGGGACTGCACGTGGACATCTGCCAAACGGCCCATAGCGAGGAGGCCGTCACTGGCTAACATCATCCACACGGGTTTTGATAAATGGCCTTGAACCTGCCACCACGCTCCGACGGCAAACAATCCAATGAGGAGCCATGACGTGGGGGGTAAATGGGCTGGATGAATCAAAAACAATAAGAGTGTTGTGGCATTGGACCACGGGCTCACCTGACTCGCTTCCCCAATCACCAAAGACATCGTAGATAAGGCAAATGCTCCAGCATAAAGCGTGCCAGGGCCTAAGGCCTGCCAATCGAACCCACTCGTGCCCTTCCATGCAGCAATCGCCCACAGCCAGACTGCGGCACCCACGTAGGAAAGCCCCATAACGGCCCAAGGGCTGGCTCGGTCGCGTCCAAACACGCGGTAAGCCAGCCGTTCTCCTGTTAAGCTAACAATGCGAAGTACAATCCACAGGTCCATAGCCGTCCCCCTGTCCCATTCTATGGGACGAGGGGGTGAACTAGTCTTAAGGCGTGGGGGAGCTCACGGCTGGCCCTTTTTCAATAATGCGAGGACTCGGGCGATAATGGTCAATCCCTATCACTTTTGTGCGAGTTCCTTGAGGCTCTTTAATTTCTAGCCAGGTCTCAACCCGAACACCAGGCTGCCCCGGCGCTAATATTTTTTCTTCACCGGGCTTGAGCTTTGAATTGTGGCGGACTATCGTCCGGTAGGGATACGTTTGCAACGTTTTATGGTGCACAATAATTTCGGGTCCAGCCGAGGCACCCCAAATTTTTACCGTCAAATGGCGCTGCCCAGCTTGTGCACTGAGAAGAATAGGTGTCGAGCGATTGTTTCGAAATTGAAAATTGAGGTAATCACTCGCAACTGTGGCATCCTCTCCCGGTGGCAAATACGGGACCGTTAACCCGTGGTTATGGCGCTCAATAATGGGCAATCCTGTCCGTAACAAAGCCGAATACAAGGTTGATGAGCCTTGGCACACGCCGCCACCCACCGAAGGCACGATACGGTCTCCCACAAAAGCACGCCCCCACCCATACCCATTCTCCGCGGTGTAAGGTCCCACCACCTTATAATATGAAAAGATGTGACCAGGCTGAATGACCGTACCGTTAATCCGGCTTGCCGCGAGCTCAATATTTTTAGCTTGACTCGGTGTCGCATGAAAATAATTGGTCGTCTGTTGCCCAAGCAAATAATGCAAGGGAATCACCTTATCTCCCCCAGGTTCTTGCTCTGTGACCAAGGGAGCCTGTGCGTGATATTCCAACCGTGCCCACAGCGCCCCACCATGCGGAGCAATGACCGCAGGTGCCGAAACCCCCGGAAAAAGCCCTAGCCAAGCCGCCAATAGCCAAAAACGCAACATAAGTTTTAATCCCTCCCTATTTGACGGTATCTTGCCCCAGACGTAGGGTTTCCACTCCTCGCCACGCATTGCCACCCTTTCCCAAGAATGTTATCTCGTGCATTTTGTGCACAATCCGCCAAGTTGTGGCACACTATGAGGAAGACAAGCAGTCTTTGCCGCATGCCATGCGCACATGAAGCTCAAGGTAAAACAGGGTCTACTATCCCTCTGTGCCAATGACGCTTGTGTGAAGGCTACTACCACGACGTTCGCAACATAACCGTGCAAATACTGCCGTGTCGTTCAACGCCAAGACGGATAGGAGTATCCCTACCGTTGCAATGCGTGAGAAGGGAGGAAGGCGGTGCAAGCCCTCCGCCAAGGAATTATGGAAAACACACAGATTGGATTATTGGGGTTTGGCACCGTAGGTCAGGGCGTGCTGGACGTGGTCAACAGACGGGAAGGACTCCATGTCGCAAAAGCCCTTGTACGTCATCCTGAAAACTATCAGGGAAAGTATGCTGTCCCCTTTACCTCTAATCCCGACGACATTTTGTCCGATCCGGATATTGACGTCATCGTAGAGGTCATGGGTGGCCTTCATCCTGCCTACGACCTTATTGTCGCAGCGTTGGGACAACGCAAATCCGTTGTGACCGCAAACAAAGCCGTTGTGGCCCGTTATGGTCCAGAATTGATGAGTCGTGCTCGAGAAGCCCGACAAAATTTCCTATTTGAGGCCAGTGTTGGAGGCGGCATTCCAGTACTTGATGCGTTGTCACAGCACTTAAGCACCGTACCCATTCACGTTGTCGAAGGCGTTGTGAACGGCACGACCAATTTTATCCTTGACCAAATGGACCAAGGCATGTCATATCACCATGCACTAGAGCGCGCTCAAGCCCTAGGATTTGCCGAACAAGATCCGTCAGCCGATGTTGATGGCTGGGATAGTGCCCGCAAGCTGACGATTCTAGCGGGGTTAGCCTTTCATGCCTGGGTTGATGCGGAAGAAGGCTTCGTAGAAGGGATCCGTCAGATTGACGCCGAGCATCTGACGCGCCTGCGCCAAATGGGCTTTGGCATGCGGCTTGTCGCACGCGCTGAACGCCACCCTGGGAGCATTGGGTTTGTGGTAGCCCCCACTGTCTATCCTCAGGACCACCGCTATCTCCAATTGCATGGCTCACAGAATGCGATTGGCTTTCTGTCAGAAGCTGGCTGGACCTGGATTGAAGGGCCAGGAGCGGGTGGGATTGCCACGGCCACTAGCATTGTCGCCGATATTCAACGGATCCGTATGTCCGTTCCCGACCGTAATCCGCTCTTTTTTTCGCCATCCTATGCGGAAAATGTTGATGATGCCTATTTCATCTTCATGGACAACCCTGACAAGCCTTTACCGCACATCGCAGATGCCCTGCGCAGCGGCCCAGGCTTTATTGTCGCTCCCCACAAGTTACCGGAGGACCCTAGCATCATCCAATACCGATACCGCGCAAAATGAGGACGGCCTAGGCCGTCCTCATGGGGCTCTATTGATGCTGAAGCTGTTCCTCCGCCATGCGGATGGCTTCGCGGACCAAATTGCCGCATTCGCGTGCCGGTACGGCACCCCATCCTTCACGGCGAACAATGTCATCGACACCCAACCGTTCACTCAATTTCATTTTTGTGGCCTCGGACAAGATTTTTGCCAAGATACCACCCCCCACAACTAGTGTGGCTTCTGCGCGTGTTTTCATTCACGCCCCATAATCTGATGCCAGACTTTTAGACCCTCTGCGAGGTCGCGTGATAATGGTGGCTGCATCGCCGGAAACGCCCCGTAGAGAAAATGATAGACTTTTTCATAAAAGAGCACGCGGGTCACAAAATTCTTGGTTTCTGGAAAGGGGATTTGATCTGAAGTGGTGGATGTCGGCTGCAATCTCCCCTCTGCTATCCACCGTGCGACATTGCGTCCTCCCGCGTTATATGCCGCTAATCCAAGAACGGGATTCCCATAAAAATTGCCCAGCAACTGGCTAAGGTACCATGTGCCGAGGTGGATATTGAGTGCCGGATTGTTCAAGTCTTGTGTTTTAATCGAGCGCTTATCCGCTTTTTGGCTAGCCCACTGCGCCGTCGCAGGCATTAACTGCATGAGCCCCACCGCGCCTTTTGCGCTGACGGCATCAGGACGGTAGCTACTCTCAACCCGAATAACGGCAGCGACCAAATAAGGACTAACCGAATGGGCGCGCGCCTCTTTCCACACAATCGCTCGGTAGGGGAGCGGAGCTACATAATGGTACGCGCCAAAAATCATGAAAATGATCACCAGCAGCCACAAACCCGCGCTGCGCTTGGGATTTAGGCGATAGTGTGTGCGTTGCGCCATAGTTGCGTCACCTGTTCCCTTAAAGACAACAACGTTCCTTGGTTGTCAATTACATGATCGGCATATTGAACTTTCTCCGCTAACGGCATTTGTGCGGCAATACGTCGCCGCGCTTCATCCGGGCCAATATGATCCCGTGCCATCACCCGAGCAAGTTGCTGATGCGGATCAGAATATACAACCCAGATCTCGTCCACCTGGGTTCGCCATTCTCCTTCAATTAATAACGGAATATCCAAGACTACAACCTTGGAGCCTTGCCTTTCAAGCTCCGCAAGCCTCTCCTGAATTTGCCGCTTCACGGCCGGATGAACGATACGATTCAATGCTTCACGTTCAGAAGCCTCATGAAAAATGATGTGACCCAACTTCCGACGTAAAAGTTCGCCATCCGGTCCCAGAATACCCCACCCGTAACGATCCCACACCGCACGCCACACCAGCTGGCCTCGCCTTTGACACTGGTGTGTTAACGCATCCGCATCAATGACAGGTGCCCCCAACTCTTTCAATATCCGGCTGACCTCTGATTTTCCACTGCCGATGCCCCCTGTTAGCCCCACGACACGCATGTCATCACCTCCAGCCTGTCTCACCCTTACCATATGGTCGGTCTTTACGGAACAGAATGCCACGACAATACTTGATGAGACAATACCTCCGCATGGGGCATCGATTGGGAAAAGAGCCAAAAAGAGCGACGCTTTACCAATTCTACAGATGTTCCGTGAGTAAACCAGCGATGCTGCCCAATATACGCTCCGATTTGTCCATTTTTCGCTACCGTAGCCAAATGAGCCGCCGTCGTCTGCTGTATGGCAATGCGTCCTCGCGACAACGTCACCAATGATTGGGCTAATTGGACCGCTTGGGAATCTGTCCGGTCTACCCATACAACAAATGGCCCCTGCCCGTGAGATGAGAGGCGAGTTGATGGTGATAATGGCGGCAGCAAACCTCGGAACGCGTTGTGGACCCAATGCTTGATATTAATACGGGACATGGCCGCCGTGGACTGATGCCCATTGATGTACAAGGTCACAACCCCCGGCTGAGTTAACGCCTGCACATGTGTTAATTCTCGCCGGGTTAGACGGGATAGGGCCGTTGGAGCAATCGGCACCGCATTGACCAAGCCATTCTGATACGCTAGTAAGGCCTGATTCAGCTGGGAATAGACCTCGAGATTGACCGCCTGCGGCCCAGAGCCCGAAACCTTAGAAAAACTCAAATGATCCCCTGGAGTCCATTGCGTCAGGGCGTAGCCACCCGTGCCAATCAAATTGGTGAACTGCCAATTTTGGCCGCCCTGGCTTTGATCCGATACCGGAACGATAGCCAGAACCGGATTCGCCAAATTTTGTAAGAATGTCGTCGTCACCGGCTTTTTTAAGGTTAATTGCAGACTTAAGGGCCCGTTGACCGCAATCCCTTGAACATAATGAGCTTGTCCATGTTCAAATCGGTTGGTCCCAACCACCTCGGCCAATAGATGTTGCGCCGCCGATGAATTCACAGGGGCTACCAAAGGCCTGACGAGGGCCTCCGCGACAAGGTCGGCTGTTATGCGTCGGCCATTGGATAAGCGGGCGGGACGCAGTTCAATGTTCACCGTATTGCCTTGATAACTGACAGCGCTAGCTAGCCCTGGCTCAAGGCGTCCCGTAGGAGACACCGTCAGCAACGTTTGAAATACATTGCTTGCCACCTGCCAATCGGCAGGCGACGACGCTAAAGCAGGATCAACATTACCGGGACTTTGAAAAATCACTTCGGTAAAAACATGACTCGTTACCGGCGCGAGTCTTTCCTGCGGTCGTTGAATCAGCAGCGCCGGTAGAAAGGCCAGTACCAGCAACAACCATGGCCATATCCGCCCCCGCATCAGCCTTGTTTCCCAGGCAGTTTTTCCAACTGCGATGGCGTTAAATCCTTTTCTGAAATGACATTCACACGGTATTTGTCGTGTTCTTGAGGAATTATCTCAACTTCTCCCCGAACCTGATACGAGTCCCACAAGATATTTTTCAAATTCTGGGCCTCCGTTAACGAATCCACCCCAAATGTCAGATGTTGCAAGAAAAATTCCTCCTCATCCGTCTCATGATTGACAGTGCCCACAAAAGTGGCTCGTGCGGCCCGCAATAACCTGCTGTGCCAAAAGATGACCGCAACGGCGGCATTCCTGCCCACTGCGCCCATAGACCCAGAGATAGGCCTGGTTTTCACCAGGATGTCCTAGGGCGTCGACATAATCGGAAAATGTTGTGCCGCGGTGCATAATAGCCTGTTTCAGGACCGCCCGAATTGCACGAATCATTCGCGTGATCTCGGCAGGGGTCAAACTGCTGCCTGGGCGATCCGGTCTAATGCGAGCCTGAAACAACGATTCATCCACATAAATGTTGCCCAATCCCGCAATAATCCGCTGATCGAGCAGTAGAGCTTTTATCGGCGCAGAGCGCCCTTTAAGCTTTTGGGCGAGAAATTGACGGGTCAACCGCCGGCCAAGAGGCTCAACGCCCAATTGCGCCCCGGGCTCCTCGCCCGCTGGGAGCCACCCAATTCGCCCAAAACGCCGTGGGTCACTCAAGCGCAGGTCAAAATCTCGAAAGCCCAACACCATATGTGTATGGGTTACCCATGGTGCACTTTCGGGGATCCAAATTAAGCGCCCCGACATCCCGAGATGCACCAGCAAATGATCTTGGGTATCCCACTCAAGGAAAAGAAACTTGCCCCGCCGCTTTATGGATTTTACCATGCGCCCCGGCAAACGACGAGTGATTTCCTCTGCGCTGGCTGAGCCAGTTTTCACCATGCGTTGGTCTAAATGCTTGACCGTATTAACCCGTTGGCCTAATACCGTCTCGGTTAAATAGAAGCGAATTGTTTCGACCTCTGGCAACTCAGGCATCAGGAATCTCCCATGACGTCATACTTTCCCATGTTGTTCCCTGCTTAAATTCTACTTCCAAAGGCACTTTCAGCTGCATAGCGCTCGTCATATACTCTTTCGCCAACCGCGCCAGAGAATACTTTTCTTCTTCCGTTGCGTCCCAGATGAGTTCATCATGCACCTGCAGTACCAATTGGCTTTGAAACGACTCTTGGCGCAGGCGTTTCCCCAAGTTCACCATCGCAATCTTAATTAAGTCAGCGGCACTTCCCTGAATGGCTGTATTCATCGCCATACGCTCGGCATACTGGCGCCGCGCGCGATTTTTGGAATGAATATCGCGAAGAGGGCGGATACGTCCCATAATGGTGCGGACCAATCCCTCCTCCCGCGCCGATTCGATGACACGGTCAAAGTACTCTTTCAGCTTAGGATAGCGCGCAAAGTACCGCGCAATATAATCTTTAGCTTCTCGTTGACTGACTCCAGTATCGCGAGCCAACCCGAAATCAGAAATGCCGTACACAATACCAAAATTGACCGCTTTGGCTCGACTGCGCCAGGTACTATCGACCTCATCAAACGGTATGTTAAAGATTTCGGCTGCCGTCCGGCGATGAATATCTTCACCATGCCAAAAAGCCTCGATAAGATGTTCATCGCCCGATAGATGGGCCAAAAGACGCAACTCAATTTGAGAATAGTCGGCCGCTATTAAAATGCGGTGAGGACTGGGCACAAATACACTGCGCACACGCCGCCCTAGCGGTAGCCGCACCGGAATATTTTGCAAGTTGGGATCACTAGACGACAAACGTCCCGTGGCCGTGCCGGTTTGGTGAAAGGTAGTGTGTACTCGCTCGTCAGAGCCAATTAACGGTAATAACCCATCGACATACGTGCCCTTGATTTTCATCAACTGACGGTACAGCAAAACGTGTTCCACCACCGGATGCAACGGCGCTATCTTTTCCAACGTATCCGCGTCCGTGGCATAACTTCCCGATTTCGTCTTTTTAGTGCTGGGCAATCCCAGCTTGCCAAAGAGAACTTCACCCAACTGCTGTGGAGAATTAATGTTAAACTCCGTGCCGGCTAACTGGTAGATGTCGGCTTGGATCTGAACCAAAGACCCATCTAGTTCTTGCCCTAATAACGCCAGTTGCTGGCGGTCTACCCGCATCCCCACAGATTCCATGTCTGCCAAGACGCGGCTTAAAGGCACTTCGATGCGCCGGTAGAGATCGTCCAATCCTTGCGCTGCCACCGCTTGTCGTTGCTTGGCAATCAAAGTCTCTGCTACCGCTAACACCTCTTCTGTCGACCGGGGAGGCACAATATCCTGGCTCTGAGCCACAGACGCCAAGTCATAGTGGCCACGTTCCGCATCGAGCAAATACGCCTGCAGTTGCCCATCTTCGGCAAAGTCTGGACACCTTTCACCTAAGGCCCGGATTTTATGATAGAGCGCCTTACTATCCCATGTCCATAATGGCACATCGGGCCACGGCTCATTTTGCCACGGGGCCATATGCCCTTCAGGGTCCATAACCCAAATGCCGGTGTCGTCGCTATGCACCACCAAATATTTTGGATTGGCAGCTAATTGGCTCCACAAGACCCGCTCTTGATGCCGGGTTACCGCATGCGGGACTGTCTGCTCTGCGGCGGTGGCCACCTCGTCCGCCGAACGCGGCGCCTGGCCTAACCGTCTTTCTATAGCATGTAGCGCTAGACGGTTGAGCAGTTCTGACGCGTGGGCATCGGGCGCAGGCGTAAAGGGTTCTGCCACGTCAGGCCACTGAAGGGGAACATCGCGGATAATGGTCGCTAAATCTCGACTCGTTCGGGCATCCTCTTCGTGGCCCTTAAGTGCCTTTATCCACCGCGTGTTATCCAGTGTATCCACATGTTCTAAAAGGTTGTCCACGGATCCATACCGGCGAATTAATTCCCGCGCCGACTGCTCTCCAATCCCTTTGACTCCCGGTATATTGTCTGAGCTATCCCCCATGAGCCCTTTCAAATCAGGCACTTGCACCGGGGCCACGCCCAATTTTTCCTCCACTTTTTGAGCGTCCATGCGATCCATATCACTAATGCCTGTTCGTGACGTCAGAAGCACCGTGGTATCATCATCCACGAGTTGCAACAAATCGCGGTCTCCCGTCACAATCAAGGTACGGTAATGGCGTGCACGCCCCATGTCGGACAACGTACCAATCACATCGTCCGCCTCGTAGCCATCAACCATAATCGTAGGAATCCCGAGGTGACTGGCAATTTCCAGCGCTAAAGGAACTTGAACGCGAAAGTCGTCGGGAGCTTCTTTACGCGTTCCCTTGTACTCAGCATATTGCGCGTGGCGAAAGGTCTTGTGGGGACCATCATAGGCAATAATCACCCGGTCCGGATGTTCTTGACCAATAACTTTGAGCACCATCGCCAAAAACCCATGAATTGCACCCGTCGGCGTTCCGTCCGCCGCCTGCAAATTTTGAGCTGAAAGCGCATGATATGCTCGAAAAAGAAGGCTATGGCCATCTATGAGTAGTTGCGTAGGCATGGAATTATGTGGGCTCCTTCACTAAAAATCCCCGAAAGATTGGCTGCCACAAGTGTAGCGGTCTATTCTCAGCACTTCGGCATCTTCGCAAAAAGTGATCTATACTATAGTAACTGATATCGACTACGCTCACAAACCTATCTCATACGCCATACGAGGCGAGGAGGTCTACTTTTGCCACAGCCGTGGATTTTTATTCATGGAGCCGGTTCGACCGCACACACGTGGTCTCGTCAACACCGATTGCCTTGGCCCACGATGTTTCTCAATTTGCCCGCGAAACCCCAAATATTGCCGGATCATTTGATTGCTGCCCTCGCAGATTGGATTGTGCCGCAAATTCACGAACCCGCCGTTCTCGTTGGTCATTCCATGGGAGGCGCTATCGCCCAGACGCTCGCATTATTAGTTCCTGACAAGGTGGCAGCGTTGGTCTTGGTAGGAACTGGTCCTAGGCTCCCTGTGAATCCTGATCTGTTAAACAAACTGGCCGTCGATCCCGATGCCGCGACAGCCAATATTGCTCGTTGGTCTCTTGCACGGCAGTTTGATCCGGCACTTTATGAGGCGAATTTACGCCTACTACGCCAAATTTCTCCGGATCGTATTCTGCATGAAATGACAGCCTGCAGTCTTTTCGATGTACGTAGTCGTCTTCATACCTACCACGGTCCCGCATTTCTGATTCGCGGGGCAGAGGACCGAATGACGCCAGAGAGCTTATCTCAAGAGTTTTTAAGCATCTGGCCTCAGCTGCCGGTTTATACCATCCCTAAGGCAGGCCACCTCATGATGCTTGAATCTCCGGACACGTTCAATGCCATTATGCGGTCTATATATGAGACATTGCCTCTGTAATTCTATATACATAGCCCCCAGACCTTACAGTCTGAGGGCTTTATGAAAAATAAAAAAACGGCCTGACAAGGCCGTAGAAAACTTGGTGCCGAAGGCCGGACTTGAACCGGCACGAGGGTAACCTCATACGATTTTGAGTCGCACGCGTCTGCCAATTCCGCCACTCCGGCAGCGACATTGCTAGTATAGCACCTTTGCGCAAGCACTTCAATCCCCCATGAAATTAAAAACAGGGCCGAGCCATTTCGCTCGACCCTCAACACAGCGATACCCTTAACTATTGAAATACAATTCGAACTCCATGGGATGAGGACGAAGATTCACCGCATCTACTTCATTGGCTCGCTTGTAATCAATCCACGTGCGGATTAAATCCTCACTGAAGACATCCCCTTGCAGCAAGAATTCGTGGTCTTGCTCCAAGGCATCAAGAGATTCGCCCAGAGATCCTGGAACACTTTGGATCGTCGCCAATTCGGCCGCGCTGAGTGCATAGATATTCTTATCCATGGGACCGAAGCCTTCCTTCACCGGATCCAAGCCTTTACGAATACCATCAAGGCCAGCCATTAGCAAAGCGGCGAACGCCAAATACGGATTGGATGTGGCGTCAGGAGTGCGGAACTCAATCCGACTGGCTTTCGCATTGTTGTTGACGGGGATACGAATAGCTGCAGAACGGTTACCATGCGAGAACACAATGTTCACAGGCGCCTCGTAGCCCGGCACTAGACGACGGTAACTGTTGGTAGAGGGATTAGTGAAGGCTAACAGAGCCCTGGCATGCTTGAGCACGCCGGCAATATAACTTAACGCCAATGGTGACATATGCGCGTATGCGTCGGGCTCCTCGGCATAAAACAACGGCTTTCCATCTTTCCATAAAGACTGGTGGACATGCATCCCATTGCCGTTGTCCCCGAATATGGGCTTGGGCATGAAGGTGACCGTCTTGCCGTGCTGCTGGGCCACATTACGGACCACATATTTGTACATCATCACGGTGTCCGCCTGCTTTGTTAGGGTATTGAACCGTAAATCAATTTCTCCCTGGCCCGCTGTCGCCACCTCATGATGGTGCATTTCCACACGAATTCCCACGCTTTGTAACGCTTTCACCATCGCTGTACGCAAAGCGGCCGTGCTGTCTAGAGGCGGAACGGGGAAATAGCCTTCTTTAGTGCGAATGGTGTGGCCTAGACTACCTTCCTGAAACGAATTCCAAAATCCTTCCCCCGAGTCCACCATGTAAGCGGCATGATGCCCTTGATTGATATAGCGTACGCTATCAAAGATGAAAAACTCCAGTTCTGGCCCCCAAAAAGATGTATCCGCAATGCCTGAAGCCTTTAAGTATGCTTCCGCATTTTGTGCGACACGCCGGGGATCTCTTTGATATGCGACATGTTTCGGATCGTACACATCGGCCACAAGGCTAAGCGTGGGGACAGGTGCAAACGGGTCAATCACCGCCGTGTCCGGATCGGGCACCATGAGCATGTCGCTTTCTTCAATGCCGCGGAACCCTCTTATACTGGACCCGTCAAAGGGAATGCCATGAGAAAAGGTCTCTTCGTCTACTTCACTCACGGGAATCGTTACATGTTGCCAAATTCCTGGCATGTCAATAATATGCACATCTATCATTTCAATTTGCTTTTCACGGATGGTGCGCAACACGTCCTCAGCTTTCACCTGAAATCCCCCTCTAAATTTACAAGAAATGTTCTCTTTGACGGAACACATGTCAATACGTTGTTAAGTATATGAATGTATCTGCCGGTATGTCAATACAGCTTGTAAGCTTTTTGCTCAAATCTTACAGACCTCTTTACTATGCCCTGAGGTCCTATCCTTATGCAAAAACAGGCCCAGAATCGCTTCTTCTGGGCCTGTTTCGTTGGTTCTCTTTTAGATGTGATATTTGGCTAAACGCGCGTTAACCTCATCCCAGTCGACATTCTTCATGAATGCGTCTATGTAAGGTGCGCGCTTCACCCCATAATCTAGCCCGTACGAGTGCTCATACACGTCCATCACAAACAAGGGATAGGCTCCCCATGGCACACCCACGTTGTGCGCATCTTGACCGACGATGTGCAATTTTTCATCATCGAGGTCATAGGCTAGCACAACCCATCCGCGCACGGCTAACCCTGTTGCTTTGAATTCCGCTTCAAATTTTTGAAACGAGCCAAAGTCCCGATCAATTAATTCTTTGGCACGCCCCGTTGGTTCGCCGCCTTTACCTCCCATATTGTCAAAATACCATTCGTGCAATTTTGACCCGTTAAGGCAAAAGCTTTCCTCGGTCTTCAACGCCCGCAATTCACTGTAAGATTGGTTCGCGGTAGACAGGTCGACCGATTCCATCTTGTTTCGAATTTCGTTTAGCTTGTTAACATATCCTTTATACAAAATCCCGTAATGCTGCTCAATTTCTTCTTTGCTGATGCCTTCCATGCTTAAGCAGCTCTCTTTAAGGTCGCGGTATTTACGCTCCTCTGCCATTCAACATCCTCCTGTCGTTTAAGAAGTTTCGCAGTCCATGCCGTTAGCCGCCATCGTTTGTAGTTCTTGGCATTATTGGCCCCTATTAGTATAACAGAATTTGGACAACTTGCCCCCAAGGGGCTACTAGGACTATTCTGAAATAAATATCAGGAACAGTCCTCTTGCCTCCTGAGAAAGCTTGCCCAATTCATGGGCAGAAAGAGGGGTAGTGCAGTGATTGCACCCAAACCTAGCATTAAGCAACTAAATCCTTATGTTCCCGGCCGTTCCATTGAGTCCGTCATGAAAGACACCGGCATATCCACCCTCGTCAAATTATCATCCAATGAGAGTTTATGGGGACCTTCTCCACGCGCCATCGAAGCCGCTCAACAGGCGGTGGCTTCAGGCTTGACATTTTATCCTGAAAGCGACCCGGCGAGCCTTTATGAAACGTTAGGCCGCATTCACCACTTCGCACCGACCCAGCTTATTGTGGGAAATGGCGCCGACGAGTTGTTGGAACTGATTACGGTCACCTACGCAGGGGCCAACGATGAAGTCATCTATCCTGTTCCAAGCTTTTCGGCCTATCGACACGGAACCTTGATGACAGGAGCCCGGGGTGTTACAGCCCAGTTGACACCTGAGGGAGCCGTCGACCTCGAAGATGTCTTGAATCAAGTGACTGATAGAACTCGCATCATTTTTCTTTGCACCCCCAACAACCCCACGGGAGGGATTATTAAACATACCGCATGGGAATCTTTTCTGGCCGCATTGCCGGATAACATCTTAGTGGTGCTAGACCAAGCCTACGTTGAATTTGCCAACCATACAGAGCATTTACAAGCTCAAGAATCGATCGCCAAAGGCCATCCCGTTATTATGGTGCGAACCCTTTCCAAAATCTATGCATTAGCCGGCCTTCGCATTGGCTGGGCTGCCGCCCCTGATTATATTATTAGCCCTTTGAAAACCGCTCGACAGCCTTTCTCTGTCAATCGGGTGGCATTAAGCGCTGCCCAAGCCGCGCTTGAAGATCAAACCTACATCCAGAATGTCTTATCGGAAACGATAACAGCCAGGCAATACATGGCCAGGCAATGGCAAACGCGCGGCTATTCGTTTTGGCCATCGTATGCTAACTTCGTCACGGTCGATCTGAAATCTGATGCGCGTGTGTGGGCTGCTAAATTGGAACAGGCGGGATTCATTACACGCCCAGCCAGCGCCTGGGGACTTCCTCATCATCTGCGGGTAACTGTAGCGCCCATTCCCATCCTAGAACAATTCTTTGCCGCGTTTGACGCCATTGGCCGGGGTTGACAAATCGTCTAAAGTTGGCTATTGTCTTACAAGTACTTTAGTTCGCTGAATCGCTAATGTAATGAGGTGCTAGGGTGGACGAATGGTTAAAACAGAACCGTAGTGAATACGCGTTGATGATTAGGGTCATCAATCAGTTCTTAGCCCAAAGCTTTTTTCCGGTGCCGACGGCGCCGGCGCAATCCGGTCATTATCGTGAGGACCATACTCAATCCATCTTGGAACTCTTAAGCTCGTTTCCGGAAAGCCATCTCAATTTACCCCTCAAAGTGTTTTCCCTTGGGCCTGTCTACGACCCCGGTCACGGACGTTGGGCCGAAACAGTTGATGTGGAAATTCTTGGAGAAGGCGGCCCCCAGCATGAACTGATGGCGGTGCAACTCATTATGCAACTCATTGAGCAGTGGCCCCGTCTCGCAGAGAAAACGGTGATGGTGATGGGACACTTAGGCCTTCTGGATCAGGCCATGGCCGCTGAAGCCGTCCTTCCTGTCGTGCGCCATTCCGTTCGTGATGCCTTGCGTGCGGGCAACCTCGTCCAAGCGGAATCACTGTTAGCCCCCACCTCGCCCAAAACTCGGCGCTTGTTGTTACCCAAGACGTATGACGACTTTGTTCGTGCACTCCAAGACACGCTGCCCGAGGCGGATTTTGACCATATAGCGCGGCTTCAAAATGCTATCGACCAACATATGGCTACCCGCTGGGATTTATCGCTCACCGGCAATTGGCCCTATTACACCGACCTCGTATTCTCTTTATATTTGAAAGATATTGGCCAACCTCTATTAAATGGCGGCCGCTTCATGGCCGACGTGCATGGTCGCACATGGCACGGTGTCGGCTTTACCTTATATCTGGACTCTCTGTATCAAGCCGTCCAGCAAGAAATGGAGCAAGAATCTCATGACCTTTGATAACGTGACCGTTGCAGTTGCTAAAGGCCGAATCCTCGAGGGCGCTGAAACATTGTGGGAGCAGCAAGGTCTCCCGTGGCCTATTGACAAAGAATCACGCAAACTCTGGTTCTCCCCTGAAGCGGCCCGGCCTGGAATGCTCATTGC
Source organism: Sulfobacillus thermotolerans (assembly GCA_002951815.1). Taxonomy (GTDB): domain Bacteria; phylum Bacillota; class Sulfobacillia; order Sulfobacillales; family Sulfobacillaceae; genus Sulfobacillus; species Sulfobacillus thermotolerans. The sequence continues at coordinate 850,635 of CP019454.1, read as the reverse complement.
CCGCGCGCGAGATATTCCGACGTTTGTCGCTATGGGCATCGCTGATCTCGGCATTGTCGGGCTCGACGTTCTCGAAGAACATCCCAATGCGCAAATCATCCAAGTGGCCGACCTCCATTTTGCGACGTGCCGTGTGGTCTTGGCCGGTAAAGAACGTCAGTGGCCAGCCGGTCCTACCCGGATCGCCACGAAATACCAACGAATCGCGCAGGCGTATTTTGCCGTCCACCATCACCCCGTCGAAATTGTTCCCTTGTCCGGGAGTCTCGAGTTAGCACCTGTCATTGGACTGGCACCATACATCGTTGATATTGTGGACACAGGGAGCACTCTACGCCAACACCAATTAGTGGAAATCGCCACAATCATGGAATCAAGCGCCCGTTTGATTGCAAACCCGTCACACTGGCGTACAAAGCCAGCTCTCGAGCAGCTGAGAAACAGGCTTAATCCGTAAACGACCTTTCACTTTATCAGGAGGCTTTCTCATGGACACGGTATCTGCTACGGTGCGTCAAATTCTAGACGACATTCGCGACAATGGCATTTCCAAAGCATTAGAATACACCGCCCGTTTTGATGGCATTGAGCTAGCCCCAGACGCGGTCATTTGGGACATTACCACGCTCCCCCCCGCAGCCATCGACCCCTTACAAAAAGACGCCATGGATTTTGCTATCACCCAAATCCGTGCCTTTCACGAAGCGACTAAACCGCATGACATTCAGGTGGAACAAGCCCCTGGCTTAATTTTGACGGAACGCATGGTGCCATTAGAGCGAGTCGGAATCTACGTTCCCAATGGCCAATATCCCCTCATCTCCAGTCTTTTCATGACGGCAATTCCTGCGCAAGTGGCCGGCGTTCAAGACATCGTGGTCGCTATTGCCCCCAAGGCGCAAGATCCTGACCCCGTTTGGATTTATGCGCTGCAGGCGCTGGGTATTCGAACTGTGGTCAGATTAGGCGGTGCCCAAGCTATCGCCGCCTTAGGGTATGGGCTTGCCGGCCTTCTGGACCCTGTGGATTTAATTGCAGGGCCTGGTAACCAATATGTTGCTGAAGCCAAACAAGAGCTATTCCGTCGCAAAGTGACCGGCATTGATGTGATTGCGGGACCGTCAGAAGTTCTCATCATTGCATCCCCTGGCGCTCCGCCAGAGGTTGTGGCCATGGACCTCCTGGCTCAAGCCGAACATGCACGTGATGCACACGCCTACATGGTTTCCTGGGATGCCCCGTTAATGGCAGAGGTGCAACGTGTTGTCACCACTGCCACCATGCACCGTAACGCGCCCTTAGGTCCTATCGACTGGATCACCGTCTCATCTCCTTGGGAAGCGGTCGCGTTTGCCAATCGTACAGCTCCTGAACACTTAGGTCTGATTGGAAAAGAAGCTGAAGCCCTAGCCCCCCAAATCCGTACTGCCGGTGCGTTATTCGTGGGGTGGTTAGCGGGCCAAGCCCTAGGTGACTACGTGGCCGGTCCTAGCCACGTCTTACCGACTGCAGGCACCGGACGCTTTTTGCCCGGATTATCCACTCGCACTTTCACGCGGCGGATGTCGATTATTAAAGCGCAAGAGACTATGCCTGATGCGTATTTATCCTATGGCCAAGTCCTTGCCGCCATGGAGGGTCTGCAATTCCATGAACAATCCCTCCAAACCCGACACGCTTTGCGTAGCCAATCCAAGGATGTGCCGTTATGAGAGAAAGCCAAAAACACCGCAAAACCTTCGAAACAGATGTCGTAGTCGCTGTCAACCTTGACACCGATAGGCCCTTGGAAATTTCAACGAACCTCCCACTGTTTACCCATTTTCTAACGGCGATGGGAAAGCACGGACATACGCGATGGCAGATTCAAGCCACCGGGGACATCGAGGTGGATCCCCATCACCTTGTAGAAGATGTGGGGATTGTTATGGGTCAAGTGCTACGCGAAGCCGTCGGGGATGGCCACGGCATTTACCGGTATGGTCAGCGGTACGTGCCCATGGATGATGCGTTGGTACTGTGTGCTCTCGATATCTCTGGCCGCGGCCAATTATATCTCTCAGGAGACTTTCCTGACCGGATGGTCAACGGCGTTAACGCCGAAGTCTGGCCGGAATTTTTTCGGGCCTTTGCCGCCCATAGTGGCATCACCTTGCATTTGGTTTGCCAAGCGGGCCATAACGCGCACCATGTCTACGAAGCGACCTTTAAAGCGCTGGGGCAAGCCTTGTGGGAAGCCGTGCGGATTAATCCAGAGTGGGGAATTCCCTCGACTAAAGGGGTGTTGTAAATGGAATTGGCCGTCATCGATTACGGCAATGGCAATCTTGGTAGCCTCCTAGCCGCTTTGCACCGTCTCGGACAGAATCCTCACGTCATTCACCAAACAACGGATATTGTTCCGGTGGAGGGTGTTATCTTTCCCGGAGTGGGGTCCCTTGAAGAGGTCGTCAACCGTCTACGCCATAATGGCCTATTGCCATGGTTAACGGATTTGCGCGCCCAATCCACCCCGATTTTAGGCATTTGTCTCGGCATGCAGCTCTTTTTTGAGCAAGGAGATGAGGGAGGCGAAGGACTCGGGTGGCTCAAGGGCAATGTGCCAAGTCTTCAAGCGCCTGTGTTGCCTCATATTGGGTGGAATGATGTCACCGTCACCGATCACCCTTTTTTATGGCATAACATTGTTCGTCCCATTTTTTATTTTGTGCATACGTACCGCATTCAGCCACACGAAGCAGCCATTGTACGGGGCATCACCGATTATTATGAGAGCTTCCCCGTGGCCATTGAATCCGGCTCGTTATATGGCGTCCAATTTCATCCCGAACTGAGTGGTCCAAACGGTACGAGATTGTTACAAAACTTTTTAGAAGTGGTGGAAACTTATGGAAATATGGCCAGCCGTTGATTGGTTTGATGGGCAGATGGTGCGATTAGAACGCGGGTCATATAACCGTGTTACCGCGTACACCGACGATCCCCTCGCACTTTTTCAAGAGCGTTATCATGCCCTCCCCAAGCGCATTCATTTAGTCGACCTTAAGGGCGCCAAAGACGGATCCTTTTCCGCGTGGCCACTGTTGGAACGTATGGCTCGCTTAGGAATTGATGTCGAAGTGGGTGGTGGGTTTCGCGAGACCCAGCAGGTTCAAAAGGCCCTGGATTCTGGTGCATGCCGCGTTGTGTTGGGAACGCGCCTAATCGAAGACAAAGCGTGGGCCCAAGACCTCCTCCATCAATTTGGTCCGCATAAGCTGGTTGCGAGTATTGACATCAAGGACGGTCGCGCTATGCTGCGTGGCTGGACCACCAACGGTCTAGCCGCTGATACAGAATGGTTCACCTTATATCACATGGGTTTTACGCTTTGTAATATTACCGACATCTCCCGAGACGGGACGCTTATTGGGCTAGACCCTGCATTCTGGCGCGAAACGGGGCAGTACCCAGGCGAAATTGGCGCCGGGGGAGGCATCGCCCATATGGAAGATCTCGCCCTGCTAGAGGCGATGGGTATTGGACGTGCGGTTATCGGAAAAGCGTGGGTCTCTGGGCAAATTGATCTTCACCAATGCAAAGGGGTGTTCTAAAGATGGTCAAACCACGCATTATTCCCTGCCTAGACGTTAAACATGGGCGCGTTGTCAAAGGGGTTCACTTCCAAGACCTAAAAGATGCCGGGGACCCCGTGGCGCTAGCCGTCAAATACTGTGACGACGGTGCGGATGAGTTGGTCTGGCTCGACATCATCGCCACGGTAGAGGAGGAAGAATTAAGCTTAGCGCTTATTCAACGAGCTCGGGAAGTTTTAACTATCCCCTTAACCGTAGGTGGAGGCATTCGGTCCATCCGCCATGTGGAAGAACTACTGGAACACGGAGCCGACAAAGTGTCCATCAATACGTACGGGATTGAACATCCTGAAATTTTAAGCCACGTATCGCGCCGTTGGGGTTCGCAATGCCTTGTTGTAGCGATCGATGCAAAGTGGGAAGAAGATCACTATCAAGTATACGTGCACGGGGGACGTACCCGCACAGAGCACGAACTAGGAGATTGGATGCGGCGCGCCCAAGACTTAGGCGCCGGGGAATTTTTATTGACCAGCATTGACCGTGATGGTACACAAAATGGCTATGACCTGCCTATGCTCCGTTATGCCCGTCAACACGTGTCACGTCCGATCATTGCATCGGGCGGTGCCGGACGCGTCGAGCATTTAACCGAAGCCATTCGGGAGGGGCAACAAGCGGTGTTGCTCGCCTCATTACTGCATCAAAATCAGACGACCGTGGGAACAATCAAGCAATCTCTCTTAGAGGAAGGAATTGATGTACGGTGGCCCCTTTAATCGAAAATGACAAAACTCTCTATCCGGTGGTGGTGCAGCACGCTGAAACCTTGCAAATTCTCATGATGGCATTCGCCGATGAAGAGGCGTTAACCTTAACGCGCTCCACTGGTCGAGCACATTTTTACAGCAGGTCGCGCCACGCCTTGTGGGAAAAAGGATTGACCTCCGGAAATGTGCTGGCGGTGCAAGACATCATTCCGGACTGCGACAACGACAGTTTTATCTATCTCGTCACCAACTACAATCCTGCCTGTCACCGCGGCACCACGTCGTGTTTTGACCAAAGTCCCGCTGCCGCTCCTAATCCGCTGGCCCGCTTGCAGTCGTATATTGGCGAACGCCTGCATGCCTCTGCAGACACCTCTTATACCGCTCAATTATTGCAAGGACCCCTGGAGCGCCTATTAAAAAAGATAGGAGAGGAAGCTATTGAGGTAATCGTCGCGGCGGCTACAAACACCCAGACGCAAGGCGCCGACATGGTCTGGGAAAGCGCCGACCTGCTCTATCATCTGAGCGTTTTATTAACCCGCACCGGAGTTACTTTGCAATCCCTCGACCAGGAACTCATACGCCGCCACGAATAACTAGCGCGGGCCGCATCTGCGACATAATGCGGACGACGGCCGGAAGAAGAGGCACCCCAAAAGCGGCGTCGGACAGCCACGGCTTATACGCCCACACCATGCGCAAGGTGTCAGGCGCTGCTACCACCGCTGCTTCGTCGATGATGGCGTGCCAAACTTCGGCCACATCGCCGAACGCCCAGGCCTGTGCAACCGCCTCGTCGGCATTCCCCGTCTGCAACGCCCCCCACAGGGCACAGTCATCATCGATCGGTTCGACAGGGACTGCACCAGCAATCGCCCCATCTGGCGACAAGAAAGCCAATGCCACGGCCAAAAACCATCCCCAAGCTGTCCAGATGGCGATTCGCTCATCGGTTTCCGAGGGTGCGTACCGAGACAAGTGCAGCCAATCCATTATCGCGAGAAGATGCCGGGACACTTGGTCGGCATCCATCGCCGGAGTTGTGGCCACTGTGACGGCTGAGACTTCCACGAGCAAGCTGGCCAGACGCCGATTGCTTAATCCTGCCGCCCCTTGCGCAATCCGTGCTAACAAAGCCCCCGCCAGATGAGGTTGATAACACGCTAGCACGTCCCCCAAAGCTGCCATGGGCCGCATTTCACGAATTAAGTCGACGACATAAGCCGTATCATTCCATGTGCGGTACCGGGCCTGTTCGGATTCAGGCGTTAACACCTGCAGTCGGTGGCGATTGCTGACCCACGAAGCTTGTGCCCGCGTCGCCAGCCGAAATCCCAGCGCCAAATCCTGGCCGCTCCATCGCTGAACCATGCGCGTGCTCACACGCCACAGCGATGGCAGCATACTCGGCACTGTTGCTGGGGCTGAAGGCGCCATAAGCTGAACGAGCAGTCCACGAATCCCCGCTTGGCGAACCAATTGCACGGTTCTTGCTTCGGCCTGATCCATGTGCCCTTGATACCACGCATCATGCAGGTTGCCTGCCACATTGGACGGACGCGGCTCCGGAATGCTATCGCCGCCTAACATGACCAGCAAACGTTGCATAAGCCGCACCGCGGCCGCCCAGCTCGAATCGCTTGGAAGCACGGATAATGACAAGATGATAAGTCCGGCGTCGACGCGCTCGTAAAGGATGCGCTCATTTTCCCGGATGCGTGGCATACTCGCAAAACGCCACAAGGCCCGAAGAAACTCTTGAAGTGGCAAATTGCGCTGGCGCCATTCCGTCGCCCAATCCTCCACCTGATGTGGCAATAATTGGCGCATTTGTTCAACTAACTCCGGGCTTGCTGCCCGCCAGCTTTGGGTTACCGCCACGGTGTTACCCCCTTCTCTCGTTGCCTTCACCATTTTTCTATTGTAATGGGAATTATGGGCCATTGGGAAATTTCCAGCAAGAAATCTAGACACTTTGCCGGTTACAGGGCACAATACTGGTAAGGATATGAGTGAATTTGGGAAGGATGCGATAACAATGGCATTTCTAAGGTCATGGGGTTATGCGAAGGATCGCCCCCTCACCTCGTACCAGGAACAACATTTAAATGCGTTAGTGGACCGTTACCACGCCGTACAACATCAAAACTTCGTCGATGAATTGGACATCACGGAGGCCATTATCGGCCGCAAGGTGCCCTTCAGCGAACTTCGCGTGGCTGAAGCCAATAAAGTCGCGGCTCACCTCAATGTCCGTATCGCGCTTCACACTTATTTTGCAGATTATCTGCCCTCTCCCCCCCCGGACTTTGCCCATGAAACCCAATGGTTGGACAATGATCGTCCCTTGCTCAATCGGGTCATCGCACGGGCCGGATGGGATACGGGAGAATATTTCCTATCACCTCATCCGTTAGATAAGGAGCTTGTGAAAAAATAAATGGATTCTTTCCGGGTGTTAGTCGTCGATGACGAAGAGGTCATTCGCGATGTCCTGAAAATTGGGCTGTCCCACCGGGGTTTTGAGGTCCTAACCTGCGAAGATAGTCAAACGGCAATGGAGGCGATAGGCGGATTTCAGCCTCATGCCGCCATTATTGATGTGATGATGCCAGGGGAAGATGGGTTTCAATTAAGCCGCCGTCTGCGCCAGAATCCTGATTTGTTTATTCTCATGTTGACAGCGCGTGATGCGGTATCTGACCGCATTCAAGGCTTAGAAGGCGGAGCCGATGATTACGTCATCAAGCCCTTTGACTTTGACGAATTGGTCGCCAGACTGCGCGCCGGCCTCCGGCGTGTTCGCCATGATGACCACGCCGCCATTCAATTTGGAGACCTTATGATGGACGATGCCGCTCACAAAGTGTCCTTGCAAAACACGGCCATTACCCTAACCGCAAAAGAATATGAGCTTCTGCGATATCTTCTCCTTAATCCGGGCATTGTCCTGTCCAAAGTCCAGATTTTGCAGCATGTGTGGGGGTATGATTATCCTGGCGACGACAATCTCGTGGAAGTGCACATTTCCAGCCTACGCGACAAGTTGCAAGATCGATCGCGCCAGCTCATTCAAACTGTCCGCGGTTTTGGTTACCGGTTAGGCAGTTAAATGGCCCAGAAAACTTTGACCGATGAACTCATTGGTCGCCAAATTTTGCTATTGGCTATTCTGCTCGTGGTAATCGGAGTCAGCCAATATTTAACCTTACGGATTGTGCTGTTTCATTCCGAAGCACGATCGCTTCACCAAGAGATCTCGGTCCTCGCTCCGATTATTCATCGGGCCATGGTAAAGGACAGCGCAGCCCATTTTCACTCTTTGGCTACCTTACTTGTCAGCCGCCTCAAGGCGCCCGGCGTTGAAGTGATGATTACGAACCGGTTTGGGGTCATCATTGCTAACTCATCTACACTGATACCACAAGTGCCCCCGATTAACTTCACACAAAGCTACTTTATCTGGCATGAGCACGTGGTGGTGGATGCTCCGTTAGGTTCACCACTGCATCCCTCGGGCTATGTTTGGCTCATGGCCCAGTCTCATGCGTTAAATCGCATTCTCATTCGCGATATCGAATTTTTTTCTTTTCTCGGATTCCTCTCCCTCGCCATTACAGGATGGTTGGGCTCCCTCTCGGTCAAAAACAGTTTAGCCCCTTTAGAACAGATCCGGGATGGAACCGCACGCATTGCGCATGGCGAAATTGGTCACATTACCACATTGAAAAATCCGCCAAAGGAACTGGCCGAATTGGGAGACGCCATTAACACCATGTCTTTGTCAATCAAAGAGCTCCTTGACCAAGAGAAAATGCTCTCGGAGCAAATGCGGCGTTTTGTGGCAGATGCGTCCCATGAATTACGCACCCCTTTAACAGCCCTCAACGGGTTTCTCACCTTAATCTCAGAAGATAATCTCACCGAGGCAGAAGTCAAGCAAGGATTTCACGCGATGCGCCAAGAAGGACAACGAATGGCACGTTTGGTGAATCAGTTGCTAACACTTTCCCGGCTGGACAATGCGAAAGACACTGCCACCCACAGTTCCGAGGTGGATCTTGGAGAGTGGATCGCCTCCGTACGGCCTTTGTTAGAGCCACTGACCCACGACCATCTCTTGCAACTTGTCCCAGCCGCGGTGGTCGTAAGCGTTGACCGTGATCGACTGACCGAGATGGTCTTCAACTTAGTCGAAAATGCCGCGCGGTACACCCCACCTGGTTCACATATTACTGTGCGGATTGGGCGACACATGGATAAGGGCTACATCGAGGTTACCGACAACGGCCCCGGTATCAAAGAGGCGGACTTGCCCCACATTTTTGACCGTTTTTATCGTGGAGACCGATCCAGGACATCGAAATCTGGCGGCAGCGGCCTAGGGCTGTCCATTGTCCAAGCGTTAGCCGAAGCCTTTAACGGGCATGTCACCGTAGCGAATGCACCAAGTCCCCAACACGGAGCCATATTTACCATTTGGCTTCCCCTGTCCTCTTCCCATTAAATTCGAAACCCATACATACTTTGCTGATTTTTTGTGCATAACACCGTGTATACCAAAAATACCCTTAGGAGGCGGTATGTTGAATTCTCTCGCCAAATTGGTCATGCCCTTGGCCAGTCTACTGTCTTTAAGCCCTTTAGCGCCCACAAGCCGCACGGCATCGCCCAGTCCTGCAATGTTTTTGCAAACGCGCCATGACAAGATGGTCGGGTCTTGTCTCAAGTGGAAAGGACAAATTACCCAGCTCTCAGCCGGATCCGTCACCGTGATGTTACAAGCGTCCGACTCCTCGTCCACAGTCTCCTTGACCAAAACGACTATCCAAGCAGGCCTTTATCCTGCGACTGCTAAAATCTTGCGTCCAGGCGAGCAGGTCCTCTTATGGAAGGCCAACCAACAAGCGCACCTTATGGTCTTGCCCGTTGCGCGCGGCCAGCTTCACCACACCGGCCAACAATGGTCTATCGAATCTCCCTGGCGTGGCACGTCCTTTTCCCTACCCACTAGGGGCGTCGATCTCGTCGGCATGTCCCAGTTGAAAGACGGTCAACGCGCGATGGTCTTCGGAACGAAAAACGGGACACGCCTTATGCCGACCCTTATCGCCGCTCCTCCGGCCAAATTCGCTGCCACCATCACGGCTATCCAAGGGAGCACAGTCACATTGCAGACCGCCTACCACGGCCCGTTTACCTATTCATTAGAGTCTTGGCCTCTATTCCCACAGCCTGCCCACACGCTCCAAACGCTCAAAAAAGCTCAAGAAGTCACCATTTTTGTCAACTTAATGAACCGCCAGGTATTAGCGCTCATGCCGACTCCGCCCGGCAGAGACCGTCGTGACATTTTGGAACACAATGCCTATGGTACTGTGCTCAAAGCGACGCCGTCGTTTCTGCGTTTGCAAACCGCATGGGGCGAACAAACCGTTACACTTCAAGGACTCACCCTTCGTGTCATATGGCCCGGCCATCAAGGCGCCTTTGTGACCGCCTTGCCTACTGGGGCACCGGTCTGGGTGCATGTAGACTCCCCGTTGAAAACCGTGGTCATTCGGGTATTGCCACACTCACAGCCTTAACCGGGCGGACTTCCCCAAAAAGCAATACGCCTTTGGGGACTGGCATGGCCAATCCCCAAAGGCCTGCTGACGCTAACTGCCTATGTGATTATCCAGCCATAGGCCGTTGTCCCACCTGTCGATGGTGTAGCAATTCTTGGCGCATCTCTGCAACAAAAATGGCCATCCCTACAAACTGAAAGACACCAATCAGCCAAAATCCCCATCCCATATTCGCATGACTAATGATCACACTGAGAACCAGGGGCCCAAACGTTCCCGATAGGTCAAATGAGGATTGCGCGACGGTATTAGCGGCCACCAGAAGAGGACGCTCCACACTGCTCGCAATACGCATCGAGACTAACGGAAACAGCACGGCGTGAGGCCATGCCAATAGCCAAAACCCGACCAAAAACACCAGCAGTGAGGGAGCCCACCCCATCAGGCCCAACCCCGCGCCACCAATCCCTAAAGACCAAAACATCCACGTCGCCTTACGTTCCAGTCTTTTGTGGTGAACCGCTCGTGATACAACCAAACGCCCTAACAATGAGGCCACAAAAAAACTCGTCAAGACAAGCTCAACCAGACTATACGGCAAATGAAATCGGTCCTTAATATCCAAACCGCCATACGACATCGCTGCAGCAAACGACAAGTTAAATAAAAAGAGGGCAGCGAAGCTCCGCCTGTACACGCCGTTATGACTCAAATCGGACAAAGCATGGCGCAATTTTAACGCCGGCGCTTTCGCATCCTTGGCAAGCCTGTCCTGAAACCGTTTAAAATTGGAACCCATCACGAAAAGCCCAATCAAGGCGAACACTAGCAGCAGCCCATAAATACCGCCAAGTCGAAAATGCGTGAGCACCAGTGTTCCCAAGACCGGAGCCACCACTAAACTGGTCGAGAGCGCTAAAGAGTAATAGCTTAAATTTTTCTCGCGTTCCTCGGCTGGCGACAAAGCCCCCATCAGGGACAATAGGTGCGGCATGATGAGGGCCGTGGACACCCCTGCTAACGCGATCGCAATAAGAAATTCGACGAACGTGTGACTCCAAAGCACGCCGGCAATCGCAAGGGTTAGCAAGACAAATCCTATTGTCATCACCCGGGGCACGTCATGGAGCCGCACGCGCGCACTATATCCAAAACGTACGACCATGGTCACGACGGCATAGACCGAGGTGGTCAAGCCCACTTCCGCTAATCGGACCCCTAGCGAATGCGCGTACAGTGGATTATTTGCCTGCATCATAGACGAAATAGCTCGCGCCATAAACGTCAAAATTAAAATAAGATAAATCACGATCGACCCTTGAGACCAAGCTGTCCGTGAAAATCGCCTCACCGTTTCCTCACTCCCTTTAAACCCAACCGTCCTATTTTACTGCACCGCATCTCGTCTCATTACCAACAGTATCAGTTTACTGCTTTTTTCACTATAAAGGAAGAGGTCCTCATCCCCCCCTCCCCCCCGCTCAAACCAGTTAGGGCGGACCAATCCCTCATCCCTATGAGTAACTGCGCTCAGATCGCGCTTAAAAAGCCTTGTCGCCATCCTCTATCACTATTTGTGAAACATTTAACCACCTTGCGCAGTCGCTCCATAACTTCCCAACGGATTGGTCCTTAGGAGCTAGTTGTAAAGTGCACAAGAGTGTCCAGCTAGTTGACAACATTCCCCCAAAAGTACGATAGAGAGCACCAATGCGACAAGGTTACCATACAAGTGCTTTGAAACACCGGGTCAACCGGAAGGCAAGGAGGCCTCATTCAATGGGAAAACCCCACGTACTTGTGTTGGGTGCAAACTTTGCCGGCTTAGGTGCCGCGCAAAAAATTCGCGAATATGCCCACGATACGGTAGACATTACCGTCATCGACCGTAAACCATATCTCCTATTCGTACCAAACATTCCTTATGAAGTGTTTGAAAACCGCAATCCTGGACTTACCTTGCATATGCCGATTGTCGACGTATTGCATGAAGACAATATCCGCTTTATTCAGGGAGAGGTCAAGGCCCTTGATCCGGACGCGCAAACCGTTGAGTATGTGCCCTCGGAGCGGGTCGGTTCGGCCCCGGAGACTATCCACTATGACTATGTGGTTGTCGCCATTGGAGCTCGTCTTGCCTATGATGAGATCGAAGGCTTTGCCGAATACGGACAGACTGTCAGTGACACCTTTTACGGAGAAAAGCTACGTTTGTTCTTAGCCAACGAATACAAAGGCGGCCCCGTCGCCGTCGGATCAGCGCGGTTCCATCAAGGCACAATGTCCACCGATTTGGTTCCCACGGCAGAAGCTGCTTGTGAAGGCCCGCCGGTTGAAGTCATGCTATCGTTTGGACATTGGTTGCAAAGCCACGGCATGGGCGGCCCAGAAAAGGTGACTGTTTTCACTCCAGCGGCTGTCATTGCAGAAGATGCAGGTATTGGTGTTGTTAACCAATTACTGGCCGCAGCAAGTTCGATGGGATACCACTATATGAACAACGTCCATGACATCAAGCGTCTTACCAAAGATGGTATTGAATTTGCCAATGGCCAGTCGGTAGAAGCTGAACTCAAAATTGTATTTCCAGATTGGAAAGCACACAGCTTTATGAAGGATCTTCCCATTTCTGACGACCAAGGATTTGTTTTGACCGACATGACAACCCGTAACCCCAAATACCGCAATGTGTTTGCGTGCGGTGATGCGGCAGCCGTCACGGTGCCCAAGCTAGGCATCTTGGCGCACATGGGAGCCGAAACGGTCGGTAAACAAATTGCGATGGATATGGGCCGCATGGCGCCAGAAAAGGCCAACGTGCCGATGCACTTTGTTGTCAATTGTCTAGGCGACATGGGTGGCAACAAAGGATTTGCTATCAACTCGGATACCTGGTATGGCGGTACCAAGTCTGAACTCAAGATGGGACACATTCCCTTCCTGATGAAGATGCAGTACAAAGAGATGTTCTTCCGTACCCGTGGCAAAGTCCCCGATTGGGGTATTCCTGCCGCTGACTTCCTCATTGATAAACTCAGCTAAAATACGCAGTCTGAGATAAGGAGCGCTTGCGATGGCCGTAAATGAAATGGCGCACAACCCCGAGCCTGCTACGCCTATTGCCCTCACGGCAGAGCAATGGCAAGGTTTAGCACGCCTCGGTGAACTCATCCAAGCCGTCGATCAAGGTCTCAAAGGAGACTTTGGTTCCGCCATCACAGAAAACGTCTTGACGCTGAGTCAAGCTCTTCCGAGCGACTTGCCGGCTTCGATTAAAGCGGCAACTGAAACCTTGACCACTTTGCATCGTTCAGGACTCCTCAATCAGCTTGACATGCTACTACGCATGGCGAGCCAAATGCCGGAATTCTGGCAAGAGGTGGTACCGGAACAATTGCTGAAGGTTGCTGAAGACGTGAGCCAGGTCGACTTTAAAGGCGCCTTGGCTCTCGGCGAGTCCGCTAGCAAAACGCGTGCTCTAAATGCTGCATTGGCACTCTTGCGTTATGTCACGCAAGAAGCGCCTCCCGAATTTCTGAGTGATGTGACGGCTTTTGTTAACCAATTGTCCCCGGTCCTCAACAACCCTGATTTGCTGAAGGTTCTCCCCGTGTACACCGATTTATTGGTCAAGCTTCAGCACAGTGGATTGCTTGATAAGCTTCTAGACGTTTTAGCCTACTATCAAGCGCTAGCGCCTATGCTGGACATTGGCCCCGTCATTCAAAGCATGTTAGAGTACTTAAACTCCAGCAAACTCATGGAGCACGTCAAGCAGATTCGTCCGGAAAATCTTGCTCTGTTGGCGGCGGAAGCCACCGATCCGGAAACGACGGCTGTATTGGCAGATGCCTTGCGCTTGGCTCGCTTGTTGCGCAACGGCGATTTAGCCAATGAGTTTATGTCTGATTTTATTAAAGTCACAGGCATTATTTTTGATAAGCAATTCTTAGACACACTCCCCGATTTGTTGAATACCGTGGTCATGTTGCGCAAGACCGGTCTTCTCAAGTCGCTGCAAAATGTGTTAATTGCCTATCCTAATCTAGCCAGCCTGCCGTGGAACGAGTATATCACGGGATTAGTTCACAAAGCTGAAAAACTGGACATTTCCGGCATTATGGAGAAAGTCAAAGAAGCTTCGGCAGAAACTGAACAGAAGGCCGCGCACTTGGGCGGTATTGGTGGGTTAATGCGCATTATGAAGGACAAAGAGGTGCAGCGCCTCATGCAGTTTGGTCTCACTCTCGGCACTAAGTTTCTTCCGCCACGGTCAAATTAACTACCGCTCTTCGCACCAGCCGTTTTGTGCGGCTGGTGCTTTTTTTCCGGAAATTGGCACGCCTCCTTTCGAGCCAAATGCGGCTAAACTCCCACTGCGGCGGCAATAATACCTCCATGTTGGAAAGACGGAGGTGAAAACATGGCTCGTGGAAGCAACACTGGCAATCGGGCACTAGTACAGGGAGCCGCAAGGGCACTTGACCAATTTAAGTACGAAGTGGCCCGCGAACTCGGCCTGCAAGGTGTCGAGGATGGCTACTGGGGTGAAATTCCTTCACGGCAGTGTGGGGCAGTAGGTGGCCACATGGTGCGCAAGATGATTGAAATGGCTGAACAGCAAATGGCTGGACGCCGGTAAGACAACATATCACGCAATGGTTAACAAGGCTTGCCGGTTCACGGCAAGCCTTCATTTTAATGTCATCATATTTTTAAATATCCAAGACGATATTCCCAAATAGCCCATGCTCTTCCATGCGCTGATGGGCCTGAGCAGCCTGTTCTAAGGGAAATGTGCGGTCAATAATTGGGATGAGCACGCCTCGAGCAAACAGGGGCAGCAGTCTCGGTAAAATCGATGACGATCCCATATACGCCCCGAGGACCGTAAGTCGGCGCCGAAACACTTGACCTAAGTCGATCGTCACTTTCCCCCCTGTTGTGCCGCCCACCGTCACCACGGTGCCCCCACGCCGCAGCATGTCCAAGGACTGCCCAAATGTCGCTTGTCCCAAGGAGTCGACGACAATGTCGGCGCCACGCGAATTCGTCATGGTTAAAATATCCGACGCCAATAAAGACGCTCCGTCCCATACCAACACGTCGGTTGCACCATATTGCTTCAAGCGATCAATGTAATTGGCATGCCGAACCACCGCGATGACACGCATGCGGCGCATATGCGCCAACTGTATCGTCGCCAATCCCAAGCCGCCATTGGCTCCCCACACGACAATCGTCTGACCAGCCGCCGCTTGGGCGCGAATCAGAAAGTCCTCCGCCGTCACAAATGGAATACCAATCGATGCCGCCTCTAAGAATGTCAAGCCACTCGGCATCGGAACCACGTTCACGACAGGTACCACGACTTGCTCCGCATACGTACCATCCAATATCCGGTAATGAGGGCAACTATTTTGTTGCCCGGACAAGCAATAGATACAACGCCCACAACTGAGTCCAGGATTAATCACAACCTTTTGTCCCACGGGGTAATCACGCGCGCCAGGCCCCAACGCATCAATTTCTCCAGCACCATCAGACCCGGGGATCAGAGGTTCCGGAAACGCCCCAAAGGCGCCTTCACGAACCCAAATGTCACGGTGGTTGACCCCAGCAGCTCGAAGGCGTACCCTGACCTCTCCAGGTCCTGGCTCTGGACTCGCAACCTCTTCATACTGCAGTACTGGCGCAGCCCCCGGCTCATGAATTCGAATCGCATACACAGCTAAATCCTCCTCACATTAAGTTCGATATTGAGAATATTTCAAGGACCACGCCAGGCGACGCGTGTCTTCCCACAGCCCAACCGGTCGAAAATCTGGTGGAAAGATCGGCCAATCCCAGTGTAATGCGTTGGGTTCTTTAACGAAATTCAAAAAGGTTAAGGGCACCGTTGACGTCGTATGGGGGGCGAACTGGGCCAACGCCGTCCGCATCCAGTCCTGAATCGTCACCGCGCTCGTTCCAAGGATTACGGTCCCCGGTAGCCGATGAGTCTTTTCGACGTGATTCACAATTTGCCGCGCACCTGATAATACGGTATCAATGGGCATTCTTTCCCCATCCGCTGACTGGCGATTTTCTTCACTTCTCCAGTCCCGTGGCGCCCGTACCCGCGGTAACCGGGTTCCTAAAGGCGCCCCTGTCATGCTAAGCGCTGTTGCCACAACGAGATCAGCCGCGCTATAGCTCTCATCGGCGATCACAACCGGACCCAATCCATGGGATGCCACAGACGTCCGCAATGTTGTGAGGTCGAGCAACCGAGGCGCTCCCAAAGGCACTAAGCGGTTCGCCAAACTGTTCACATCCAACCATTCAATCCCCGAAATTTGGTGAATTTCCTTAATATAGGCATAAAAAGCGCGTGCCGCTTGATCCCGATCTGTACGTGAACGCAGCGGCGCAGGCCTCAAAGTGCTGTTCGTTGCCCCAAACGAGAAATTAACCGCATCCCAAAATTTGGTAGTCATCAATTCAGTGGGATGCACCATGACCATAAAGATATCCCCGGAACGCCGCATTTGGGCCTCTCGGTGGATCATGGCCACAGCGTCCTCCAAATTATCGGGCAGATTCATAGCAAACGGTTTAGGCGTCGCCACAGGCGGCGATAAGTGCAAAATGTCCTCAATCCACATCGGTTGGGGAGAGGTCACCAAATAACTGTTCCATGCATCGCTGAAGAATATAGGCATCTGCAATTGGGGCAAGGCGTCACAGGCTTGCGGCACCCAGTTCCCGCCGGGTTGCGTAAAATACGCGGGAGGCCCCACCAACTCCGTTACCCATTGCACACCGGGTTTTTCCCGCGCAATGAAACGCTCGACCCCCTCCTCGTAAGGCCTATCGGCGAGGTCTTCGGAGAGCGTTGGATGCTCACTATGGCTCAATGAGTGAAACCCAATCGACGGCTGTTTTCCTAATTTCGCAAGCAAATCTTCCCGGTGATGGCTTTTTAAGCTCTGAACCTTTTTCCCTACCAGCCCATAACTACCCGGCATATCAAATGCTTCCATAGCAGCCAGCACCGCAGCCAATCCTTCATCAGATTCGGGCGTAATGAAATCCTCAATATCAAACCGTATGAGTCCATACACGCTCATATCCCGCACCCCTTCGGGCAAGAATTCATAGCCACGTCATATAACGCGTGATACGCTTCGGCTTCTTGAATCAACAAGTGCTGAGACAAGATACGCATCCGGGCATTATGACGCAAAATATTAGATTCCGCGGGATGTGAAAAAATCCACTGCATCTCTCGAATAAAATCTCCTTCATCATCAAAAAGTATTCCCGTTTTATGGGAATCAATCAAATATCGATTGCCGTGAATATTGGTGGCGACTATCAGGGCCCCACACGCCATGGCCTCCATTAACGCATTGGAGACCCCTTCGATCTGACTGGTGTTGAGAACCACTGAAGCCCGGCGATACCAATCGGCCATCGCCTCTTTGGGAACTTCCCCGACCAATTCAACCCACGAGCGGCCTTCCGCTCCTTGCACTACACGTTCCCATTCACCCGGATCTCGCACTGGGCCCAACATGGCTAGCCGCAAATCCATTCCCAACACACGGCGCGCACGGTCCACCAAGTCGATAGCCCAGGCACTACGTTTAACCGGGCGAACGCCGCCAGCTATGACAACGAGAGGCGAATCTGTAGGGTTAACGGGCGTCTTCTCGGGTGAAAAAATAGCGTCATCGACCGAAGGTGGAATCACATGGACGATATCTTCCCAATCCGGAGCGTCTTGCAACAACCTAAGCCTAGCGTTAGGGGTAAACACGACTTGTTGCTTCACCACTTGCAATGTTCGCCGTATGGGTTGGCTGTCGCGAATCCAATCACCCCAGAGGTCGGTTCCCGTCCAAGTAATGACGATCCGTTCCGGTTCCACACCCTCGCGCAACAATGCCTGCCCTACTTGTACAGCATTCCACGCATGGTAGACGTCGTAGGCAGGCAGTTGCGGCCGAAACCGCTCAACCACCGCCGTAATTCCCAATTTTTGCAGCCCTGATTGAAGCCGCTGTGCGGAAATCATATTGCCCCCCGTCGGCGGTGTATCCGACGGGACGACCAAACCTACTTTCATGCGTTCTCCGCCTTTCCCTGATGCAGATCATCAGTGGCTCTTTCGTCCTAGCTAATGGGGGTCCCATTGGGCACAGGACTATCAAGGTTTAATAATATCACGTCATTCCCCTCGAGTTCGGCGCCTAGCACTAATACTTCGGAAACGACACCAGCTACACGCTTAGGGGGCAAATTGGTGGCGGCAATAATTTGTCGGCCGATTAAGTCTTCCGGACGGTATCGCCGGGTAATTTGCGCCGATGTGTGTTTGTGGCCCAGTGGTCCAAAATCGATTACCATATGGTATGCAGGTTTTTTGGCACGGGCATTCCATTCCGCTGAAATAATAGTGCCCACGTGGCAGGTCAGAAGTTGTACCTCGTCCACGCCATTCCCTCCTTCTTCCGTATCGAAACTTATCCGTGCACTGGGTGTGTTAAGACTTCTGGGGGAAAATACAACCGTCTAAGCGCTTGCCGGTCCCGTGCTATCGCTTGAATGGGCTCCGATAAGCGCGACATCTCTATTAATTGCTGTTGGTTTTCATCCCACAAAAAAAGAGCTCCGTCACCCGATCCGTTGTGATCCGCGCCAAGATAGTAATCATAGTACACCGTGGCCGTCTCGTCGATGGCCACGTAATAGGAGGGGTCGAATCCCGCCGCACGCACCTTTGACACCATCGCTTGGTATGCATCTTCATCATGCCCGGGAGCATCTGTATAGCTGAATAAATGGCGATCGAGAAAGCGACGGCACAAATCGGCCAAAATCTTATCGGGTCCGTATTGCCAGACATTAAAGGCATTGAACAACACGGTGTCATCCAGAGCACAGTAACTGGCCATGTCTAGCTGATTGTGAAACAACTGCTTCAGCGCAAAATGTGTGGGCGCGGGGTCTTGCCCCTGGTCGACTAAATCCTTAGCCCGTCGCAAAATGGCTTTCAGAATCACTTCTGCCGACCGACTGACGGGATGAAAGTAGACTTGCCAATACATAAAGTAGCGTGCCAATAAATAGGCTTCCACCGTATGCAAACCTGACCGCTTGACCACAATCCGGCCTTCATGGGGTCGCATAATGCGAATGATGCGCGCCAAGTCAAACTTCCCATAGTCCACCCCGGTAAAAATCGAATCCCGCATTAAATAGTCGAGACGATCGGCATCCAGCTGACCGCTCACCAGCGACACGGCGAGCTTGCTGGGGTGAGACTTATCGATAATAGCAGCAACGTCTTTTGCCAACCCCGGATCATACGCTTCAAGCGCTTGATGCACTTCCGTTGTCGGATCCAAAATAATGCGCTCACTCCACACTTCATGACGCAATCCAATAACCTTCTCCAACGCATGCGAAAAGGGGGCATGGCCAATATCATGCAATAAGCCCGCGACCATCACCAAACGATCCATTTCCGACGGCCATGGATATCCGTTGCGCGCAAACGCTTGCACGATTTGGCGCACGACTTCATACACCCCCAGCGAATGGGAGAAACGGGAATGCTCTCCTCCGGGGTACGTGACATACGAGGTGCCCAACTGCCGAATACGTCGCAGACGTTGCATTTCCTTGGTATTGATTAAGGCCCAAATTAACGGATCATTGACATAAATATATCCATGTACCGGATCTTTAAACACTTTTTCTTCGCTCAACATACGGCTCCCCCCGCCTGTCTCATCATGTTCGTGCCCGCGTCTTGCCGGGATCCGTTAATGGACACTTTTTAAGAGCATGTTCAACGCCTTTCGCTCACACCTCTTGCTCCCTATTGCCGCGACGCGGGCAGGGCACACTCTGCCCACGCGGCAGCCTTTGGTCAATGAAAGCGGTTAGATGAGCGCTTGAATGGCGGCAAACGCTTTATCATAATCGGGATGCATGCCCACTTCAGGCACATATTCGACATACCGTACAATCCCTTGGGGGTCGATGATGAAAACGGCACGGGATAAGAGGCCTAATTCTTTAATGTAGACCCCATAGTTCACACCAAATTCACGATCCTTGTAATCACTCAACAGGGTCACTTGGTCTACCCCGGTTGCTCCACACCAACGATTTTGAGCAAACGGCAAGTCCATAGAAATCGTCACAATTGCCACGGCCCCATTAAGGCGCGCCGCTTCTTCATTGAAGCGGCGGGTTTCTTGATCGCATACCGGCGTATCCAGCGACGGAACAGATAAAATGACCACCACTTTGCCCAAAAAATCACGTAAGCTAGCCGATGACAAATCTTTGGCGACTGCTGCAAAGTCTGGCGCTTTCTCACCCACTAGCAGTTCGGGACCAATCAACGTCATCGCTTGATCCTTAAATCGCACCGCATGTGCTCGTTCTTCCACGCTTGAACCACCTTTCCTATTAAGATGCCTGAGTCTTCCTTATTATACCGTTTTGGCATCCCTGTCCTAAAGACGAATAGCCAGGATCTTAGTTTTCTTCAGGGATGAAAGAACGTTCGCCGACGCCACCAATTTTCGCTATGATAGAGAAGATCTCAACATGCGGGGAGGATATCCATGTCACACGCAACCCAAGCGTTATCCTATTTAAAAGACCACCATGCCCAATATCTTGAAGAACTGCAAGCGTTTCTCCGTCTACCTAGCATCTCAGCCTTATCAGATTACAAAAGCGCGGTCAAAGATACCGCAATTTGGCTTAAAGAACGTCTCCACCAAGCTGGAATGGTGGTAAGCCGTGTGGACGAAACCGAAGGCAATCCCATCGTCTATGCCGAAACGGACCAAGATCCTACCAAACCGACAATTTTAGTCTATGGCCATTATGATGTCCAACCGGTTGACCCGCTTGACCAATGGACCCATCCTCCCTTTACTCCGACCATCACCGACAACATCCTCTATGCCCGAGGCGCCAGCGACGATAAAGGGCAAGTCTACATGCAGCTTATTGCCGCAGAAGCCTGGATGAAAACAGGCACGCTCCCTGTTAATCTCAAATTCCTTTTTGAAGGGGAAGAGGAAATCGGGAGCATTCACTTGGACGATTATATCCGCTCCCATCAGGACCAACTGCACGCTGACGTCGCAGTAATCTCCGATACGCCGATGTTTGCGGACGGGGTCCCAGCCGTCTGCTATGGGTTACGCGGGCTAGCGGCTCTAGAAGTGCATATCGAAGGACCACGTCAAGACCTACACTCGGGAGTTTTTGGAGGCGCCGTGGCCAATCCGGCCCATGTGTTGGCCCAAATTTTGGCGTCGTTACACGACAGCGAAGGACGCGTGACCGTACCAGGTTTTTATGATGCAGTGGATACTTTAAGCGCGACCGAGCGGGAAAATTTCGGATCGTTACCTTTTGACGCCACAGAGTTTTTGGCCTCGACAGGAAGTCCCGCACTCTATGGGGAAAGCGGATATACCACGCTTGAACGTATTTGGACGCGCCCCACATTAGAAGTTAACGGCATGTGGTCTGGTTTTATTGGCGAAGGCCGCAAGACCATTATCCCCCAGAGTGCGCACGCAAAAATATCCTGCCGCTTGGTTCCGCACCAAGACCCTGATGACATTCTCGACCGCGTAGAGGAGTATCTGCGCCAGCAATGTCCTCCCACCGTCCGCCTGCGCATTGAACGTGGAGAAGGAGCTCCTGGCAGCGTGACGCCGCTCGATCATCCCGCAACCCAAGCGGCCGTGCAGGCGATTCGCGACATCTATCACAAAGAGGCCGCGTATATCCGCATGGGCGGATCCATTCCCGTTGTCGTCACATTTGACACCGTATTGCACATTCCCACGGTCTTATTAGGCTTCGCGCTGCCCAATGAGAATTTTCACGCCCCCAATGAACATTTTCACTTGGACAATTTCTACAAAGGAGCGGAGACGGTGGCCACTTTATGGCATTACTTAGGAGAACGCGCCGAATCATAAGGCCACATGACATGTTTTGAAATTCATGAAATAGAAAGGCAGGCCATCATGTCTCGTTTAGCATTCACTATTGAGAACCTCGCCCGTATTGTGCGTGAATTGGGGCCTGAAGATGTGGGGGACTACCCGAACCCCATGCCGCCCGCCACCCGGCATGCCACGGAACACCTGATTCACCGTTTAGAGAGCTTGCTCTTCCCGTTCGAGCATCCATGGGAAGAAGCGGTCGAAGCATCGCGCACGGCGGCTCGTCTTGAACTGTTGGGCCGCATTATTTGGGATCTTACCCACCAGATCCACCGCATTCGTCCCCATGAATGCCAAGGCGATCCGTGCACAGGTTTATCCGAGGCCTTTGACCTTGCCCAGCAATTTAGTCAAAAACTGCCCGAAGTGCAGCGGCTGCTCTACCTCGATGCTGACGCTGCTTATCAAGGGGATCCTGCCGCCCGCAACCGTTCGGAGGTGCTCTCCACCTATCCGGGACTCTATGCGATTATGGTCTACCGACTCGCCCATGTCCTGTTTACGTTAGACGTACCGCTTCTCCCACGGCTGATGACGGAAATTGCCCATAGCCAGACTGGTATCGACATCCATCCCGGCGCCCATATTGGGTCGAGTTTCTTCATCGACCACGGAACCGGCGTCGTCATCGGCGAAACCGCTGAAGTCGGCGATCAGGTCACGCTCTACCAGGGTGTGACGTTAGGGGCTCTAAACTTCCCCAGGGACCTTCAAGGCCAAATTATTCGGGGGCAAAAAAGACACCCCACCATCGGCAACCGTGTGGTTATTTACTCGGGCGCAACAATTCTTGGCGGAACGACCACGGTAGGGGCTGGCAGTGTGATTGGTGGCGGCGTCTGGCTTACCACTAGTGTCCCAGAAAATTCCCGGGTCATGACTCAGCCACTGGTTGACGTCAAAAAAGCCGCTCCCAAAACATCTAAACCATTAAAATGACTTATAGAGAGGACGACGAAAAGATGCAAACCATTCATGACAACAAACCCGCATTGTCGACCGGAACCGGCAGTATATTTGTGGATTTGATTTTTTGGAAACCCAAAGCCACGGACATGGCCCCTCTTACGGCATTTCTCCAAGAGACCCGTTTAGGCGAACGTTCTCAAACTGTTTTGTGGTTGAATAAGATTACAGTGCGCCTCAGCATGTGGAACGGGACATACCTAGCAGACCTTCCCACTGAATACTGGCCCCAAGCCCAAAAGGATTTGCAAACCTTTATTGCTAAGACCATGGAATACTACCGCATCCCCAAAGCCGAATATGATACACGAGCATTTACTGTAGGGCTGACTCGCAAGGTGCATCGCCAAAAGGTCACGATAAGCCAGTTGACGATTCCCCAACCGCAATCGAATAACCCAGTGTGGTGGGTGATTACTCCATGACATCCCTGGATCTCGCTCTGATTCAGGATGCATACGCCAAGCTCCGGCCTGTCGTGCATCAAACACCGTTGTTTTCCAATCGCCTATTATCGCAGCTGACCGATTGCGATCTCTATTTGAAAGCGGAAAACCTGCAAATTACGGGCTCCTTTAAAATTCGGGGAGCCCTAAACAAAGTGTCAGCGGTCGCTCAAACAAACGCGTCCGGCGTTGTCACAGGTTCCTCTGGCAATCACGGGCAAGCAGTCGCTTGGGCCGCCCGTTTCATGCACCTTACCGCCCAGATTGTGGTCCCTACGACAGCGCCTGCTGCAAAAGTTGAAGCGGCCCTGTCTTACGGTGCACAGGTCGAATACTGCGGCACCACAAGCCACGAACGATTGGAGCGCGCGCAACAAATTGCTAAGGACACGGGCATGACCTTTGTCCCTCCATATGATGACCCTCTCGTTATGGCTGGGCAAGGCACGATTGGTCTTGAAATATTGGAACAACGACCTGATGTGCAAACCGTGCTCATTCCGATCGGAGGTGGAGGGCTAATTTCAGGCATTGCCACGGCCATAAAAAGCCTGCGTCCCGATATTCGCGTCATCGGCGTGGAACCTTTGGGTGCTCCGAAGGCCTATCAGTCCCGCCAAGCACATGCGCGCATCACGCTCCCAAGCACAGACACGATTGCCGATGGCCTGAAAAGCTTGGCATTAGGCACGCAAACTTATCCTATTATTGAACGACTCGTTGACGACCTGGTCACTGTGGATGACGACGAGATTCGTTATGCTATGGGTCTATTGCTTACACGACAAAAACTTTTAACCGAACCTTCCGGTGCCGCTACGACCGCCTATGCCTTAAGACGTCCAGCCCAAATCCGGGGACAAAAAGTGGTGGCCCTCATCAGCGGCGGAAATATTGATGTTCCCACATTGTGTCACCAATTGAATCCCTGACGCCCGCATAAATCTGCAACACAGTGGAAAGGCTTGTCTCAAATACTAAAAAGGAGACAAGCCCTATGAATATCGATACGCCCTCGTGCATTTGTGGTCAACCTGCTACTACGCACTGTGTAGACTGCCAAAAGCCTTTATGTTTCGATGATACGTGCAGCCAATGCGGCCGTTGCGAAGACGACTGCATATGCCGATTACTCTGGTGGACCCCAGATCTCTTCATCTAGTCATATAGTTCCAACGACTTAGTCCCTTCCGGTGTATGGCTTTGCAACATTGTGAAAGCACCACATGCAAAGCCATAAGCTGTCAGGTCTGCCGCATGTTACTCTTTTCACATAGGGAATTTGCATGTCGCCAGATCAAAGGAGGGGATCATATGCTAAATTTTGTGAAAAATTTCACGCCGAATTGGTTTACGGTCGGCATGGGCACAGGCATCACTGCCTTAGGTGCCTATTTGTATCCGGGTGGTCCCCTTTGGCTTAAAGAGGCCGGCACCGGATTATGGTTGGTTAATGTCGTTATTGTGGGCATTTTGCTCGTCATGATGGTGCTGAAGTGGATTGTTAATTGGAAGGGTTCTATAGCCTTATTGCACGACCCTATTCAATCAATGTTTCTTGGTGCTGTCCCCATGGCTCTGACGACAGTCATTAACGGGTTTATTGATATGGGTTCTAGACTTATTGGACATACCGCAATCGCCATCGGATTTTCCTTGTGGGTGATCAATGTCATGATGGCTTTGGCTTCGGGGATTGTTGTGCCCTTCATGATGTTTATCTCCCATGACCACCGCTTGGATAAGATGACAGGCATTTGGCTGATGCCCGTGGTTCCTGCTGAAGTGGCTGCCGCGAGCGGCAGTTTGATTATTCCCCATCTCGCTCACACCGCAACGGCTCAGACGATGATGGTGATTAATCTTGGACTCTGGGCTCTCAGTGTGCCCTTAGCCTTTCTAATGCTCGGCTTCTTGTTCTTGCGCTTAGCGGTACACAAATTGCCTCCTGCTGAAATGGCTATTTCCACATGGATTTCTTTGGGAACCTTAGGAACGGGAATCATGGGATTAATTGGTCTTGGAAAATCCTTACCCTTGTTGTTTGGCAGCTTGGGGCACGCCATGGATGGCGCTGCCGTGCTGGGATCGTTTGCCCTGTGGGGTTTTGGACTTTGGTGGCTGGCGCTTAGCATATTGCTCACGGTCGTCCATGCGCGGCGCGGATTGCCCTTTAATCTGGGCTGGTGGGGACTGACCTTCCCCTTGGGGGTGTTTACCGGAGGAACCGATATGCTCTATGGGCAAATGCACGTGGGGTTAATCGCTTTCTTTGCTCATCTCTTCTTCGTCATGCTAGCGCTATTTTGGGCCATGGTTGCCCTACGCACGTTTCGTGCTGTGCTCACCGGTCGCTTAACGTTTTCTGGAGCCCCTAAAAAAGTGGTGCTCCACGAAACGCGGGCCGTAAATTAATCTAACGTAAGCGCACAAGATGGCCACGTAAAGCCCGAACGATCTTGTGCGCTTGAACGTTATACCGCAATAATTTAGTATCAGCATAGACTGTATGTACGCTTTATGCCGTAGATGTCGCGCACGCATCCCAGAATTTATTCGCGGGAAGCGGGCACGATTTTTTGCCCTTCTTCGCCAAGAAGCCGAGCACAGTCTCCAAGTGCTCATTGTGGGCCCTTGTGCGAAAAGGACATGCTCAATGGAATCCCTCACGAAAGGCAGGCGTTTCGTCATCGATAACCGGTTATTGGTCTTTTTAGCCACGGCCCGGGAAGGGCATATCACCGGCGCTGCCCGCCTCTTGAATTTGTCGGTGTCCGCTGCCTCCCATCAAATTGCCCAACTGGAATTGGAATTCAGTACGCCCCTATTTATTCGTGGCAACCGCGGGATGCGGCTAACTCCTGCAGGAGAAGTCTTATTTGTTTACGCTAATCAAATTGAGGCACTTTGGCAAACCGCCTACCGCGAAGTGCATCAAACCGCAGAGGGAGAACAATGGGTACATTTGGCCGCCAGCCATACGGTAACCGAATTTTTTCTTCCATCGCCCTTAGGCCAATTTCGTCAACATCATCCCGACGTGCACATTCATCTGTCTATGGCCAATAGTGCGGACGTTATTAGTCAGGTCGAAACCGGACGAGTTGATTTCGGGATTGCCGAAGGCCGCATCGGACACCGTGACTTAAAGGTGACGAATCTCTGGCAAGATCAATTAGGTCTGATTGTGCCCCGTTCGCATCCGTGGGCGTCACGAACTGCAGTTTCCGTGAGCGACTTAACCGAGGTCGACCTTATTTTGCGTGAGGAGGGCTCGGGCACCCGTGGCATTTTAGATCAAGCCTTAGCTCATCATGGGCTCAGTGTATCCGCTCTGCGCGTCAACGCCGAGTTGTCCTCTATTCGCGCCATTTTGGATCTCGTCAAAAACAACGTTGGCTGTTCTGTCATGTCTTGGATGATCACGCGCGATGTCCCCGAAGTCGTCTTTATCCCCATTCCTGACCTGCCACTGACCCGCCGTATTCATCTCATTCAACACCCAACTAGCGATATTCGCCCGGCCATGGACCAACTAATCCGGACACTTGTCAGTGCAGCACGCGCTTTCAACCAATCACCCACATCATCGGGGGATCACTAGCCCCCCGATGATGTGGGCATTCACTCAATGATGCTCGTTTTAATCTCTTTAGGGGTGTGTTAAACAAGCGGCAACACCCGATATGGGAAAAGCGAGACCGGTACACCCAATCCGTCAGGGTCGAATAAAAACCAGAGGCCCTGTCCATTGAGCTATACATGACATTATCCCAAGTCCTTAGACTCGTCGACATGGGGATCGGGACTGGGCGAATGCGTGTATTTTACAATGCGTACCGGATCAATCGTAATCAGCCCACCCTCCACCATCGTATCAAGGACAGGTAAAAATCGTTCAATGTACTCTTTGCTATCGACTATCTCGACGACCACAGGCAAATCATCTGATAAATCGAGCAAATTAATCGTGTGAATGCGTGACGTTGCCCCAAAGCCTTCAAGCGCCCGGGTGACAGTGGCTCCTGCCATCCCCATCTCCCGGGCTTTAACAACAATGGCATGATACAACGGCTTATGGTGCCAATGGGCATCTTCTCCAATAAATATGCGAATCCGCAAGGCTTCTCCCGAAATCTTCGCAGACATGCCTACCGTCTCCTTTTTGGCCATGATAGAAACGATGTGTGTAGGCTTTTGGTCTTTATACTTACATTATACTCAATTATCATGTAAAGCTTAAAGACTGTCGCCTCACGGCAAGCACCTTATATCCCCGCCTTGAAATTTTGGGTTTTACGGGCGCAAAAAACACCTACCCGCTGGTAGGTGTTTTTTTGCGAGTCAACTTATAAGCCGAGTTCTGTCGTGGATGACCATTTATCTGGGACGACAGTTACCTGTCGCCTCAAGCGACCTACCCGGGCAGCTCAGCGAGCAACTTCATCCTGCCCCTATTCGGTCTTGCTGCGGGTGGGGTTTACCAAGCAGACCAGTCACCTGGCCTCTGGTGCGCTCTTACCGCACCGTTTCATCCTTACCTAAAGCGACGCTTTAGGCGGTTTGTTTTCTGTGGCACTTTCCTTAGGGTCGCCCCCACTGGACGTTATCCAGCACCCTGCTCTATGCAGCTCGGACTTTCCTCAGATGCCGCCTTTCGGCCTGGCACCCGCGGTCATCATATCGGCTCGCATTTCAGATATCTATTATCCTGCGATAGGTGCATTTCGTCAACTAGTGGATTATTCCACCTCTACCTGTCCTTGACGCAGTTTTTCCATAGCCTGAACGGCCAAACGGTCTGCCATTTCATTGTGGATCACACCGGCATGTCCTTTGACTTTCGTCCACATCACCTTGCGC
Source organism: Sulfobacillus thermotolerans (assembly GCA_002951815.1). Lineage (GTDB taxonomy): Bacteria > Bacillota > Sulfobacillia > Sulfobacillales > Sulfobacillaceae > Sulfobacillus > Sulfobacillus thermotolerans. Next base: position 822,404 of record CP019454.1, on the reverse strand, counting down.
TCATCGACCAGTGCCCGCATTATGCGCCACAAATCTTGATTTTCAACAGGTTGTCCCTTTGCATTTTTCCACCCACGCCGTTCCCAGCCTTGAAACCAGTTTTGTACAAACGCGTTAATAACATACGCCGAATCACTAAATATCCGCACCGTCGACCCTGGCGGCGTATGTTTTAATGCTTCAATCACGGCCGTCATTTCCATCCGGTTATTCGTCGTCGAAAGTTCGGCTCCTGCGTAAGACGGACCGTCAACAAAAACACATGCCCATCCTCCCAATTGACCGCCGGGCGCCTGATTATTCGCGCAGGCTCCATCGGTATAGACGTTATACATCGTGTCTGCCATGTTTGTCTCCCTCTGCCACATTGTCTTCCTGTTATGGATCAACACAACTGCAAGGCTTTCAATTGCTGAAGCTCCTCATCCCACGAAGCTCCCGGGGGAGTCACGGAGGCCGTCAAGCGTTTTTGTAATTCCCGAATTCGCTGCTCTACTAATCGAGGAAAGAAGGGATCTTGACAAAATTCATCGGGTACCAGGCGTTTGTTTGTGTTTTGACCATCTATCCCGCTCTGGCCTACGAGCCACGTTGCATAAAGGCGTCCACCTTGATCGATCAATTGCGCTTTTTGGATGCTCCACCCATCCTCGACCAGTTGGCGATGCACTCGAAAAATTCCTTGCATCGGCTGAATAATAAAAGGCAAAGAATAGCGCCGCTGCATAATGTGGCGAATAGAGTTCGGGCCCATGCCCGCTATCACCGCCACATCAATGGGCCGCTCGCCCAGCGGCGTTAAGCCATCTCCTTGCAGCGGCGTAATGCCAAGACATCCCTCAATACCCTGTAATAGGTCTAGATAGGCCCCGCGAGGATATTCAATCGCATAGACCCTATGGTGCTCGCGAGCTAGAGCTTTTGCCAAATGGCCGTACCCGGCTCCGATATCAGCAATGACCCTAAACGGTCTACACCACTCCTTAATCAACGCTAAGCGCGCTTCCAACCGCGGAATATCGGAGTCCTCCTTCTGCCATCTGTACCCGATCGTAGCATTGCAGACAAAGCGCCGTGTAATTCGATTCGCCCACCACAATTTGTTCAGCATCTTGGGTCAAACGATAGGATATCATAGCCGGATGTTGTTTGCATTGCGTACACACCGCATGTAGTTTTACGACATCATCCGCTAAACACATTAAGGCCCCCATGGAGCCAAAAGGATTTTCCTGATAATCCATATCCAAGCCGGCAATATATACCGTTTTGCCGTGGTGGCGCCAACGTTTAACGGCCTCCACAATTTGGGGAGAAAAAAATTGGGCTTCATCCACCGCGATAACATCAGCAGAATCCCAAGATCCGATTGACGCAAACTGCGTCGTTTCGATTTCATGAAATGTGACCGCATGGCGCTTTTTGTCCAGCCGGGTTCGGATATCCCTAACACTCACACGTTCTGCCACACGCGGGTAAAAAATTTCAACTGATAACTCTGCAATTAATGCTCGTTCAATCAACCGCGTTAATTCCTGCGATTTCCCAGAGAACATTCCCCCGGTGATCACCTTAATATATCCTGCCACACCGTTTCCCCCTTAAAACCTTCCGTGGTTATATTCGACAACCACCCTTCGAATCCTGCTAATAAAGTAACCTGTGCGTTTAGAGAAAAAATCGTTTCAGATCTCTTGACGTGACTGCTTTCGCCTGCTATTATCTTTGATGTCGGCATTCCTCGATAGCTCAATTGGTAGAGCACCCGGCTGTTAACCGGGTGGTTGCAGGTTCGAGTCCTGCTCGGGGAGCCATTTTTATTGGGCCCATAGCTCAGCGGTAGAGCTGCCGGCTCATAACCGGTTGGTCGTAGGTTCGAATCCTTCTGGGCCCACCACCAGTTGACTCATATCCATGGCTATGCTAAAATAACTTTCGTTGTTTCGGGCGCGTAGCTCAGTGGTAGAGCGCTTGCTTCACACGCAAGAGGTCACAGGTTCGATACCTGTCGTGCCCACCATATGAACCCCATCCACTAAACAGTGGATGGGGTTCTCCCATGATTGCACCATACCTACCTCACTTCTCATCCCCTATTTCTCGTCTAGTCGTCTTGCCCTTTGACCAAAAGCCCTACCAATGTCACGCGATAAAGTCCAGTCCAGCTGAATTTTACAAATCATTGGCACTAAAGCGACAAGCACGGATTATCATGGAGACGGAAGTCAGTGCGCTTTAAGGACGGGAGAGAGAGAGAAGCAATGGCAGAGTTAGTGCGCGAGGGGCCCAATTTAGTGGTCAAATTGAGTGCCGTTGAAAAAGCCGAGGCTTTCCATAACGACATTCGGATTCCGTGGAGTGCGGTGCAATCCATAACGGTTTTAGATGATGCCATCCACGCCGTACACGGTCTCAAATTACCCGGCAGTCGGTTGCCAGGGGTATTTGCTATAGGAACCTTTAAATCGGCCGACGGTACCCTGTTTGCCGCGGTTCATCATCACACTCCACGTGGAATCAAAGTCACATTGCTCGGTGAGCCATATGATACCCTGATCATCGGAACGCCAAAACCGGAGGAGGTTATAGCGTCATTAAAACAATTGGGGCCCGGCTAGAATAATTTTTAGAGGGGCGCCTTGCATTGCCCCTCTAGATTTATGACCATGGTTTTAGTGTGCGTTTGCGATATTTTCGTTCAGATTCTCCAAAGATTGGTACCGGGTCTCAGGAAGTCCTAAGGTTAGAGCCACCCCGATTAGCGCACAAAGCCCCGTTAAAACTAATATCACCTCAATTCCCTCCGCCTTAAGAATGACAGGCAGCAGAAATGCACTAACAAAAGCACCGATGCGACTAATCGCAGTGCCTAGTCCCATCGCTGTCCCTCGCACTCGGGTAGGGACTAACTCAGACACGAAAATCCCCGTGGTCTGTCCCGTGCCTCCTGCATTGGCGATATAGAACACAGCAAAGGCAATACTTAAGAGAAGGAGAGACGGTTTGGGATTAAATGCAAACACCAATAAGGTGGCACCTTGCAAGAGAAATCCCCAGACCTGTAACGGGCGCCTTCCCCATCGATCCAGTAAGGTCATTCCGGCTAAAGCGCCGAACATCCCCATGACATCCAAAATTCCTGAACCGGCTATGGATGCGATATGCGTTTTTAGTCCCATTCCCAACAATAAAATCGGTGTGTAAATCCCAATGCCGTAAAAGATAATGTCGTTAATAAACCAATTAGCGTAGGATAACCACACGCGCCGTGCAAAAGGGGGGCGCATAAGGCTTTTCAAAGATATTTGGGACGCCCCGATCTTGTTGCCCTCTGTAACCGCTTTCCACCGAGGACTCTCTGGTACCGTGTGACGTAGGATTAACACGATAATCGCAGGAATGACGCCAACTAAGAGCGTCAACCGCCACGCGAGTCCGCCGGCTATTAAAAAGAATAACAGGCCTAAAAAAATCGAGGCTACGGCCCCGATCCAATAGGCCAATAGGCCCGCCCCCATTAACGTCCCGCGCCCTTTAATAGGCGCAAATTCACTGACTATTGTCAGAGTTAAGGCGTAATCCGCCCCAATTCCGACACCCAGGAGCCCGCGAAAAAGGATTAGCTGCCAAATATTTTGGGCTACCGCTGCCCCGATTGTAAAAATAATGAACACGATTAAATCCCACAAGTAAATCCGTCGACGTCCCAGGCGATCCACCAAAAATCCTGCTCCCAGACCACCAAAAAACATCCCCGCAATGGTTGCCGAGCCAATTAATCCGGTCGCGACAGCCGTTGGATGAAAAGCCGGCACGATGGTCAATAATGCAACCGATATGACCAGCAGGTCAAATCCATCGAGAAAGTATCCAGCTACCGTTAGTACCGTGACCCGAACATGAGATCGGTCAATCGGCATATTATCGCGTTCCATCAGCGACGCATCCATCTAATTTACCCCCCTTCTGTATCTCTCACTCGCGAACACCTTATACGGAAAACGCATGAAGACGATGAAAAGAAACAACCTGACGTCACCATATCCTATTTAATGAAAGGTCCATCGCGAACCATATTTAAGAATCATTGCAAAATTTAACGTATTTGCCAGTGAGCTAACGGATATGCGTCATGTAGGCATGGAACAGGCCGAATCCACGCTGGTAGAGATCATGTAAGACCTGCGACAGCAGGCGGTGGTCGATGAAGCAAGAAGCTCTCGCCTCTAAGCGAAGCGAAGGCGGGAGCAGTTCACCGAGCCTTAACCTTGAGATGCTAAACGGTCGCCTATAATGAGCAAGGAAGGGTAATCATCCCTATTACATTGAACCTGTTACAGGGCGTATAGCCGGGCAAACTATTCAAGGCGATACCATCGTGGTCACGACCGCACCGGACTATATAAGGAAATTTTTCCTCATCCATGCCCTAACCCGTTATAATACGCTTAAGAGACGGACGAGGAGGCAAAACGGTGGCAATGGATTTTCTTGCAGTTCAAGACTTTTATCCCGAGGATTTCGCATGGTGTTATGGTTGTGGGCGTATGAATAGCTCGGGCCATCATTTTCGGACCCGCTGGAATGAAGAAGAGACCCTGACCGAATATCAACCCGGCCCCGAACATATGGCGATTCCCGGGTTTGTCTATGGTGGACTTATCGCATCCCTGTTTGATTGCCACAGTACAGGGTCGGCTTCGCTGGCCTTCTATCGCCAGGCAGGACATGCATTGGGAGACGAGACGCCTGTCCCCCGCTGCGTCACCGCCTCATTGAAGGTCGATTACCTCAAGCCGACTCCCTTAGGCCCCACCTTACGCGTGATTGGACGCATTGCCGAAATCGGCCGCAAGAAAGTCGTCGTGGTCAGTGAATTATGGGCGAAAGATGTTCTCTGTGCTCGTTGTGAAGCCGTATTAGTCACTGCTCCAGCCTCGATGCTACAAAATTCTTCGCCTTCCTGATTGATCTGAAAGGGCAGACGAGAGACACTGATTCGCCCCTCGTCTGCCACAATCGTACACCCGTAGCGGTTTTTATTCCCATACGGCGTGGGCGACTTCCACCACGCGCCGCAGTTTATCCCACTGCTCGTCCTCGGTTAGCAAATTGCCTTCCTCCGTCGACGCGAATCCACATTGGGGGCTTAAACACAGTTGCTCGGGATTGACATAACGGGCCGCCTCATCAATACGGCGTTTGATGTCATCAGCACTTTCCAGCGTGCCTTCTTTGGTGGTGATAAGGCCTAGCACGATTTCAAGGTCGGGACGCTGGACGAAGCGCAGCGGCTCAAACCCGCCGGCCCGATCACTATCATATTCTAGAAAGAGCCCGTCAATCTTTAACCCTTGAAATAAGGTTTCCGCAACTGGCTCATATCCCCCTGACGCTATCCATGTCGACCGGAAATTCCCGCGGCAAATATGCATCGTAATTTTCATGTCGTCCGGCTTATGTTCCACGGCTTGATTAATCGTCTGCGCATATAGCGCTTGCAAGCGCTCAGGCTGCAACCCTCGCGCACGCAATTGGTCTGTTTGCTCTGTGGAGCATAAGTAAGCCCATGCCGTATCGTCCAATTGCAGATATCGACAGCCTGCCTCATAAAAGGCGGCAATGGCTTTCGCATAAGCTTGCCCTAAGTCGTTAAAAAAGGTCTCTTGGTCTGGATAGACTCCTTCTGCCATGGTGGCACGAAAGTGCAGCATACTAGGGCTCGGAATCGTCATCTTCGCCACGTGGTCTCCTGCGATCTGCTTCAGGTATTTAAAGTCCTCGATCATGGGATGCCCCGCAAAATCCACACGGTCCACCACGCGGATGCCTCGTGACTTGGTCGCCATGTTGTGAAATTGAATTCCCGAGTCCGCATCATAACCTTGCACGCCGACTAACTGTTCCAGAAAATCATAATGCCACCATGCACGACGAAACTCTCCATCCGTCACGGCTTGCAATCCAATCGCCTTTTGTTTCGCGACCACGCGATCAATTTCCTCGTTTTCCACTTGGCGCAACTGTTCTGCAGTCAATTCGCCCGCCGCACGTTGTTGCCGCGCCTCTTTAATTCGCGGTGTCCGCAACAAGCTGCCCACTTGGTCTGCCCGAAAAGGCGGTTCGTGCCGCCACTGATGCTGGTTATCTGTCACCGATTTCTTACTCCCTTCGCCTTCGAATGACAGATATCATAGGCTTATCCACGTATTCCTGCAAGCGGCTTCGTTAGGCGTGTGCGAGTGAGCTATGGCGCACCAGAGCGTACGCACCAGGTGATTCGGGGCGCAACGATCCATCGCTATTCAAACTCCAATAACTCCACTGAATACGGTGCTTCCCCTGCGAAATACCCACACGGTAATTGCCCCGACGCCGTTCCCGTTTAGCGTTCGGCTCATTGTCTATCCAATAGACCTGACAGCTCACTTGCGAAGCGCCCATGGCCTGCGCGTAATCTGCCAAGTGCCTCTGCCACTCTGGAGATATGACATCTTGTTCACAAGGAATCCAGTGGGACCGTTGAATCCAAAACAAAAAGCCTCCGATGACAAGCCCTAGCAATGCTAGGCTCGACATCGACAAAAGCGCTAACCACATCACCGTTCTTTGCACTTTGTACCAAAACCAATAGGAACTCACGGCCATTCCTCCTGTCCCTATCATGAGTAATTCGACGGATGCATGACAAATCCCTGCTTTAGCGCAAATAGCCCTATGGTTTTTTGGCCACGGCCACAAGCCGGTACTTGATAAATTGTCCCTTCACCACAATGCCCGGCGCGAGGTCAGGGGATTCAAGACGTTGTAGCGCCGCATGGCCTGGTTGACTTTCGGGCAGCACAGGTGATAGCCATTGCTGTGGACTCATGACTTCCTCGGATACGCGCAGGTATATCAGGTCAAATCCCACGTCCGCTAGCAATTGGGCCCACTCATTGGCTGAGCGCGCCGCCCAATGCGAGGTATCTCGCAAACGTTCAATCGCATTAAGGTCGGCTACAGCGTGTGAAGGGGCCGTCATGTCCGAAATGCCCAGATGACCGCCCGGTCTTAGAACGCGAAGACACTCTTGAAGAAACTTCGGCAAATCACGAAAATGGTGCGCCGCTCGCCGGCACGTTACCGCATCAAAAGTCCCCTCGGGCCACGGCAAGTGATGCACATCACCCACGACCCACTCCACTGCAAGACCCTGCTGCTTAGCCACAGCCCGCCCCTCCTCTAACATGGCCAGGGTCAGGTCTAGCCCTGTCACTTTATAGCCCTGAGCTGCAGCGGCTCACGCCGTATGACCGGTTCCACACGCTGCGTCAAGTATTTGGGCGCCCGTAGGCATAGCCAGCTGGGTAAGCAGCTCCTGCAAGTCCGCACCACGGGCGTGGGCCGCACTTTGCTGGTAATCGTGGTGGTGTTGGCTAAAAAATCTCGAATTTTTTGGTTGGACTCGTTCATTATGGTAAATTCCCCCCTGTATGGGTTTGCTCTATAATACAGGCTGACGGGCATTCGACACATGAAGGATAGACACGATGACCGTGAAGGATGTGCATGCCACAATGGACGCGAGTTTCCCCGAGATGGATTTGTTCGACTTGCACCTTTTGGTTTTGCTCGCAGAAGGACATAGTCTTGCTGGCGCCAGCCGCCAATTGAACCTCTCTCCTTCGGCACTATCCCCCCGTTTGTCACGCCTTTGTCAGAGAATGAATCTTCCGTTACAAAAAACTTCCCTAAACCTACTCACGGGGAGTTTTCGTCTTATTGTTCGCTCTCTGAACGGCTTTCCACGACAGTCTGCCGTTGCTAGAGTCAGGCCGTTAACGGTGAGTCACATCCTAGACAAGCGATGCGACCTTCACAACCGGCGCTGGGGTTGCCCCCGTGATTTGGGCGTTGCGCTGGTCCAAGATCTTTTTAATGGCCTCTTTAGTCATCCACAGTTTGATCTCGGGATCGGTGCTCCGCTTTAAAATCACCTTCGCTGCATTGCCATCGGCGGTATCGACCGTGCCACAAAACACGCACCTGAAATGATCCCCTTTGCGGTTATCTTTGGCCGTGAAACCGCAATGAGAGCACTCCTGACTCGTATACGCTGACGCAACCGCTTGTCGGCGAGAACCTCTCGCCGTGGTTTTAAAATCTAATCGTTCGGCCAGGACGCTACGCATCCACAAGGACACTTGACGGGACATTGTCTTACCTTGGGCCTTGCCGCGCATGTGGCTTAAATCTTCGACAATGATCCGTTGCGGTCTCTGTTCCAATACATCGTTGAGCGCATGGTTAATTTCCGTGGCAAACGCTGCTCTGGCTGTGGTACGCCGCATGTTTTGTTTCTTCTTGCCCAGATTGTTTCGATGCACTTTCTTGAGGTGTGCCTGGCGTTCTTCTTCACTGACAAACACTTGATTCTTCGCGGCATCACGAATTTGATTGCGCTTCTTGCCTTTATCCGTCACCTGCGCGTCTACCTTAGCGAGGATACGTCCAAAGTCAGTGCCATAGCGTCGGTTATTCTGATCGGTATAGACTTCCGTGGTGCCCGCATCTAGCGCAATATTTTTGATGCGAGGGGACATCTTCTGGACTTTGACCTGGGTCATCGTATGAATCTCCCAGTGATCGGCCGCGTACACCACGCGAATAGTCCCACGGATGCCTGCATTACCCAGAAGGGGTAACACGATACGCTGACCTTTGACAAGACTCGTGAGGCTAATATATTGTTTTCCTTTCTCGATGAACACGCGATAGCTACTGTCGTCCAGCATGGCACTATGCCGATTGTGAACCCGCGGTGGGTGCATCAAGGAATTGCGCATCAAGTGGAACAACCACGGATCGTGCCATTCGCCAGACAGCCCCTGGGCCAGTTCAGCATAGGACTTGAATGCCTTAAAGTAGTGGATGCGCGCATTCTCATCCTCCGTGTGCGCGAAGACTTGGCTCGTCCAGTGATTGAGAGCTTTGGCACTCTCCACCCATGCCACCATCGTCGTGACGGCATCAAAAAAACATTGATCTTCGACGTGAATCGGTAACGTGTGATGACTGTACTGACGGGCAAATCGGCGCTTGACCTTGCGCGGCGATTGCCAAATGCACCAGTTCTTCGTTTGGGCGAGTGCCACCAGGTACGCATCTTTCTGCTTGGCGTACCGGTCGATGAGGTCATGGAGCAAAACGGCCTTGCGTTCATTCGGTTGTCGGGTCATCCTCCGCCTGGTTCGCATCATCTTGCGTCGCCTCTTTCATGCGTTCAATCAATTTTTTATTCTTGTGGCTCCGGGAACCATACAGTCTCGCGGAAAACACCGTAATGATTTCGAGCACGTCCTGCGTCAGTTCTTCTTCGTAGCACATCTCTTCTGATTTATTGACGATCACCACTTCGGTGTGGAACTCTTCACAGAGAGCAAAGACCAGTTCCGCGCCGAATCGCAACAGCCGATCTTTATGGGTGACGACGAGCCGTTCCACATCATTGCGCATAATGCGCTGTAAAAGCTCACGCAATCCTTTCTTGTGGTAATTCAGACCGGATCCCAGATCACGAATCACCTCATGAGTCCAGCCGTTCTTTGTGCAGAACTCGGATAACACCATGGCCTGCCTTTCCAAGTCGGCTTTCTGGTCGTGACTCGACACACGAGCATACGCGATGGTCACACGATCTGTTTTGGGCAGAGGATGCACGGCCATTTGCGTTAACTCTTCAGACCGATACCGGCGATGTCCGCCCGGCGTTCGCTCGGGTTTCAGACGCCCTTCCGCTTCCCAACGGCGCATGGTGCTTTTGGATACCCCTAAGACTTTCGCTGCTTCTTCTAAACTTAATAGCATATCTAAATTATACCATAAAAATATGATTTAGTGAAGAAAAAGCAATATTTTAGGTACTGATTGAACCCCTCTTGGGGGACCGATCCCCAAAGCCTACGCAGCGTTCTCATTCCGGCATTGCCATGGCTGAAATCTAGTCTGAGTCATTGGAGTCAGGCCCACCGGCTGTTAACCATGCCGCAACCTTCATACCAAGCGGTCGGCATCGCCCGAATTTTTAGTGGCTGGGCCGAACAACTTCTACCAGATGCATACCAGTCGCATCGTCTCCTATGGCAAATTCAAACGGGAACTTCCAACGATATTATCCGCCGTGTGGAAAATGGTGAGCTTAAAGCCGGCCTGATTCGCACCACCCATGGTTTCGGGACGACAGTGACGTTAAAGACCCTTTATCAGGATCCATTGGTCCCCATCGCACGCCCCGATATCATCGAAACTCTTGAGTCTTCGCTCGAAAGTTGGCCATGGATTGGATTTTCTCCAACGCTTAGCCATGGGTATACCGTCCGCACGGTGTTGGCAACGCTCAACATCCATCCTCTTCATGAAATCATCGTGGATTCCTTACAATCAGCTCAAGCCCTCATTCGCGCTGGACGAGGCGTTGTCGTCATGCCGCGCTCGTTAGTCTATGCGGATATGCTCCAAAACACTTTGGCCTCTGTGGAAACACCCGGCGTGATATGGCCGGTACGCACCATGGCCCTGATATATGTGTCCAAGGCACCGCCGTGGCTCGATATATGGGCACGCCGCATTCTTCGCTATTTACAACAAACCTTGTAAGTCTAAAAGTCGTTAAGACATTTAGACGCATCTCCCGCATAATAATAGGGAGGGTTTCAAGGAAAAATTTCCCGCAGATATGCATTCTCAAGTTCTATGGGGGAACGATATGTGGAAACGGTGAGGGGGAGCGTATCATGGCAGATTTTATGCCAAGATTACAGCATTTAGGGACGGGATCGGACATCCATGGCTAAAATTTCGGTATTTGCTCAGTATCTGCCTATGCAGCCGCGTATATATGTGCGAACGGTTGACGTCTCACATGCCCATGCCCAGCTGATGTTTTTGCACGCCTCGGCGGTTCACTCAGATTATTATTTGCCCTTGGCTATCAACTTAGCCGAAGCAGGGATTCGTGTGTGGTTGCCCGACTTGCGAGGGCATGGACGGTCGCACGGAGCAAGGGGCCACGTTGTCCAGTTTCAAGACTATATAAACGATTTATCCGCCATTTGGTCAGCCTTTCTAGCAACCAACACGGCGTCGACGCCGTCTTTGCTTGGCGGTGAAAGCTTAGGCGCACTCATTGCTTTACTGACGTCCCAAGCCCAAGTCCGACCTGACGGTCTCTTTTTAGTGTCCCCTGCGCTACGGTTGCACTTCCAGTTTCATCCCGTAGCTTTTCGTCTGCTATGGAGCTTGCGTAAGGTCCTTGGGCGAGCCCGACCTTTAAAGCCGTTGCCCATGACGGGCGTCAGCAACAACTCCCAAGTCGTCGACCTGATTGAGGGCGATCCCTTAACCAATCGCTATTACACCCTAAGCTTTCTTTTAAACCTTTTGGACGCACAACATCGCCTGCTCCAGCCCCAGACTCTATCATGCCGCAGTCTGGCTCTTTTTAGCGCCCAGGATCCGATTGTTGATGTGTCCCAGTCCGCAGCGCTCTTGGAAAAGGCCGGGCTTAATGACACGCAATTTTTGGACAAGGCCCTACATAGCTTAGTGGCTGATTCTCCCGAACGCGTTGTCCCTCTCTTTCTTCATTGGTACCAACAACACATCGAGCGCCTCCCCTCCTCGACATCCTTGCTTTAAAAGCACCCAATGCCAGCGGCAACGAGAGACAAGCTCGTTGCCGCTGCAAGTTACCGGTGATGAGGCAACGCTATGGGCTTTTCCATGGGCCACTTCTGACCATACCCTAATACCGCGACCGTCATGTACGGCCAGCGCTCATGGGCATACCGCGCCGCTTGGCCGACGTCCCCTAGGTTGCCTGCAAACGCATCGTAATGCATGGGAATGAGAATACTGGCTCCAATGCGGCCAGCCAAATCCACCGCTTCACACGCCCCAAGATTCCCAACAATATCCAGCGCATCACGAAAAAAGTCCCGGCCGTTAATGGGCAACATAGCAATATCGATGTGCGCATCCATGAGCCGATCCAACAAAGCCTGAGACAATATGGTATCCCCGCTATGATATAATGTGAGACCTTCCAAAGACAGAATGTATCCCAAGAACTGATCCTTTTCCCCAGATCCGTAGCCGTCTTGAGAGTGTACTGCATGTACCGCAGACACCGCTTGCACTGCCACGTCTGGAGTCAAATGCACAGGATGGGTCAGTGAAGGAACCACAAATTCCTCCTCCAAAAACCCAGCATCCGCTGCTCGCGACCGCAAATGACCGGGTGCGACAATACGCGCTTGGGGATTTGCCTCTTTCAACCGTGCAATGGTCTCATGATCCCAATGGTCAAGGTGCTCATGCGTACTCAGGATCCAATGAACTGATCCTAAATCATACACATCAAAATGCGGCGACATGGCACCGGGTGTTTCAGACAAAAAAGGGTCGATGACCATGCGCACGCCTTGATGTTCCAATAAAAATCCCGATTGCCCGAGCCAACTGAGCCACGAACCCACTGTCCTTTGCTCCTCTCCTAGCCTTACGCGGTACGGATTGCGAACATGACGCCACCTGCAATCAGAGCAGCGCCTAGCCAAAAAGCTGCAGAGACCTGTTCACCCAATAATAGCCATCCCAAAAGGCTGCCCGCCACGGGTTGGAAGAAGAAATAAATCCCCCCGGTCGCCGCGTCGACACGTTTCAACCCTTCATTCCACAAAAAGAACGCTACCGCCGTCGAGATAACCCCTAAATACAATAAGCCTCCCCAAATTTTAAAAGGCTGAAGTTGACTCACACTCACATGGTGCAACTGAAGCCATGCCATTGGTGACAGCAGCAAAAACGCGATAGCAAGCGCATAGACCGTTACGACCAACAGTGACACGCTAGAAGGCACCTTCTTAATCAAAACCGACATCAACGCCCATGTCACAGCCGCCACAAAGAGGACAACGCCTCCCGTAATGCTGTGCGGCCCTCTTGCACTCCAGCCTACAATGAGCCACACTCCTGCCATAGCCAATAGGACGGACCCTAGCCCTTGGCGGGTGATACGCTCCCGTAATAGCACATGGGCAAAGACCACCATAAAGGCTGGCGTTGCGGCGGTAATCACAGACCCCATTTGCGCGGTTGAAAGTGCAGTGCCAAGAAATTGCGCCCAAATAGATACGATATAGCCGATCACACCAATTGCCGCAACGAGCCCCCAATATTGCCGGGGAAGACGCCACGATTCGCGACGAAGGAGCCCTAATGACACAAGGGCGATGACAGCCAACACATAGCGAATCCACATAAGTGACAAGGGAGGAATAACCTCCAAGACTACTTTGCTGACGACATACATGCCACCCCAAATGCTGGCGGCGATAGCCAAAAATACTCCACCCCAAAATCGTTGTGTTCGCAATTTATTAATCCCCCTGTCAACAAATGAGGCAGGGAGTGCCCTGCCTTAGTGCGCAGGGTACGCAGGAACATCACATTCATATAATGTTAACACCAAATCTCCTCCTTCCATTTAAACACCCCGTTATAAAAGTTCGTGCTCAAAAAACACATGCCGCGGAAAAATTCTTCATCATTATACAAGATTCCACGACCTTGTCGGCAACACCCCCTTCCCGCACGACGGTTTTTCTCCACAATTTATCCTGTGCTATACTAATTCTTAGGCACCATATCCGTTCGGGTTGTGACGTTTTTTCCATCCATTCACGCGTGTGTTGGTATTAAGAACCAGATTCCACCGAGACTAGACACCCTGTGTGATGACATCAGAAAGGATGGTTCAAATGCGAAAAACTTTAGCGCTCGTCGGCACCATCATTAATGTCTTTGCTCCGGGCATTGGCTCGTTAGTCATGGGCAAATTCTCAAGTGGATTGATTCAACTGGGTCTACTAGCCGCGGCATGGTTGCTTAAAGCTATCACATTCGGACTTCTTGCCCCTCTCACGTGGCCTCTTATTGGTATCGTGTGGATCTGGGCGGTTGGCGGTGGCGCGATAACGTATTTTTCATTGCCGAACCATCATAAAGCGCTCAAGCCTTAAACATTTGCAAGTCAGTTGCGAGGATGAGTAGCGTACAATAATTTGCAACACTCATATCATTATTTATTATTCAGCAAGTAAGGAGTTAACGAATGGCTGCAACACCGCAAACACGTATCGTCATACTCGGAGGAGGATTTGCCGGTCTGCGGCTGTTATATCGGTTGCATAATGCACTTCACCCGCACGCCGACATCGTTCTGGTTGACCCACGGGCAACAACCTTGCAAAAACCTGGGATGCCTGATGTCGCTATGGCAGGCAAGCCCGTCGCCCAGTTTCGTCACCCGTTGCAACCGATTGCGGATCGCGCTAACGCCCGGTTCATTCAAGCAGCCGCTCAATATATCGATCCCCACAAACAAACGGTTGCCTTGTCCAATGGTCAGGTCCTACATTACGATTACCTTTTTTTGACCATGGGAATTGTTAAGGACTACGAAGCCATCGAAGGCTTTCGCAACTTTGGGTATTCCATGTGTGACGATACCGAAGCACCGCGCCTACAAGAGGCCTTAAAAAAATTTAAAGGCGGCCCTATAGTACTGGGGACCGCTAAAACGCATTGGGGGCATACCGTCCAAATCCCCCATTTAGACGTGGCGTGCGAAGGCCCGATGGGAGAAGTCACGTTCATGCTCGACCACGACCTTAGACGGCTCGGCTTGCGCGATAAGAGCTCAATCACCTTGTTCACACCAGGCCAAGACTTTTTAGAAGATGTCGGCACGACCGTGCATCATATCTTACACGAACGCATGACGGTGAAAAATATTACGGTTTTGCGCAGACAAACCATTGTGGCCATCGCTGCCGATCACGTCGTGTTTAGTGATGGTACAACATTACCGAGCGCGCTGACCATTGTCATTCCGCCCTACGCAGGACCTTCGGTCATTAAATACTCTGGACTCGGCGATGAAAAAGGGTTTGTCCCGACAGACCATACCATGCGCCATTTAACCCACCGCAACATTTTTGCAGCGGGCGACGTTAATGCTCTAACCATTCCTAAACTAGGCCACCTAGCGATTATTCAGGCCGATATCGCCGCCGCCACAGTCGTCAAAGAATTGACCAATACGGGCGACGTTCCGCTCTATAAGCCCGAAGTCTTTTGCATCATGTATGAAGGCGGCAGTGAAGCTACCCTCATATTGTCGGACACCATGTACGGAGGCCAAACGGACATCGCGCTCCACGGAGTCAGTGCTCACCTGATGAAATGGAGCTTTGACAGCTATTATTTCTACTCTCATGGTCATTTGCCTCCCGACCTGGTGCAAGTCGGGTTAGAATCCGTGTTGGGGCATGTCAACATTAAGCGACCGCGTCTTTAGACGGCATCGGCATTCCATGCAAAGGTCTGAATTTCAGATTCTCGCATGCGCTGGAAGAGACCTCTTTGGCGCCCCAACGTCTCTGCCGGTCCTTGTTCTACAACACGGCCTTGCGCTAGCACCACCACTTGATCCATCACATCCAAGTTGACGAGACGGTGCGTAATCCATAACACCGTCTTATTTTTCGCCCATTGCCGCAGTTCTTGAATCAGCCGACGTTCAGTCAACGCATCAAGACCTTCCGTGGCCTCATCAAACACCAGAATCGGGGCATTTTGCAAGATAACCCGGGCAATCGCCACGCGTTTGCGCTCACCGCCTGAGAAGTTGAACCCATGTTCACCGACGGGCGTCTCGAGTCCGTCCGGTAATTCATTGACCAAACTCTCCAACTGTGCAATGCGTAAAGCCTCTTGGAGCTGCGTCGGGGTCGCTGATGGATTCGCTAGCAATAGGTTCTCCCGCAATGTTGTATCAAAAAGATGCGGTTCTTGGTCAACGACCCCGATGAGATGGGGCATGGCATCCACCCGCAGATCCGAGAGTTCCACACCATTAATGAGAATATGCCCCTCCTCATAGGGCCACAGTTGCGACAAAACCCCTGACAGCGTACTCTTCCCGGCACCACTAGGGCCAACCACCGCTACATGTTGCATAGGCAACACATCAAAAGAGGTCTTATCTAAAACCCATGGCGTGGTGGAGTGATAACGAAACCGCACATCGTGAAGCTGGACAGCAGGCGCTTTACCGTCAAGACCTGCTGCCTCCAACGTCTTCTGTCCCGCAAACATGGGAGGCGTTTGATCAACGATTTCATTGATTCGCGTGCGTGCGGCGGAAATCTGACCCCGCATTTGAAAGGCTGGTGGCAAGGCGTTGACCGCTTCAAAGCTAGCCAATGTTAATAACACCACGACCGGTAAGAGTACAGGAGGCAATGCCCCCCGAGTGACCATGCCAATCCCTAGCACCAAGATCAACCACATGGCCCCATTGTTAAGAGCCTGCATAATCCCCGCGCTAAGGCCCGCTAACCAATGCAGCCGAATGCGTCGCAGCGCCCATGCGCGCACTAATGCCCCCAATTTCTCCAAGTGCCGCGCCTCTTGCCCCAACACCAAAAGGTCCGTGTTGCCATGAATCGTCTCGACCAATTCTGTGCTTAATTCCCCCCGGGCTTGCACCATGCGGGCGGTCAAGCCCCCAGCACTCCATTGGCTGAGCACAGGTACCACCACGCCGGCCAGAACCAAAAAGACCGCTAACACCAGGGCCAAAGCTACCCCGAAATAAGCCATTAATCCTAAAATCACAATCGTCGATAACAGAGCCACAATAGGGGGGGCATATAAACCTAAATAGAGATTTTGCAAGGTATCCACATCGCTTACCACCCGGCTTAACAGGTCGCCAGTGTGAAATGCCTGCAAGCGAGATGGAATCAGCGGCTCAAGTTTCCGGTAGACATACACGCGCAGTTCCTTCAATAATTGAAACGTTACATTATGCGATACATAACGATCTAAATAGCGAAATACGCCTCGAGAGGTACCAAAAAACCTCACCCCAACGATGGGCACCCAAAGAAGCAAAATCGTATACGGATGTTGGGCGGCACGGGCAATAAGATACGCAGAGGTGGACATTAGCCCCACATTGGCCAACACGGTCAATGTAGCCATTAATAGAGCCAAAACCACCCACCATCTATAAGGTTTCAGCAGCGCGGTGTAGTGACGCATAATGCCCCTCCTCTGGCAGCGGCGCATAGGCCTGAATCAATTCACGATACAACCCAGGAACCCGCTCCAATTCTCGTGGAGCTCCCACCTGTTCTAATTGGCCATGATTCATCGCCCAAACCACATCCATACGGCGTGCCGTCGACAGTCTGTGCGCAACAACTACAGCAGTGCGTCCCGTCAATAGGGCCTCGAGATGACCCCACAACTCCGCTTCGGTTTCTGGATCCAAGTTCGCGGTCGGTTCATCCATAAAGATGACCGGAGCGTCTTTCAAATACGCGCGGGCCAAAGCCAGTCGTTGCTTTTGTCCCCCACTGAGTCCCGTTCCCCCTTCACCTAAAACTGTTTGCCATCCCTGCGGCAGTGCCGCAATATACTCCCAGGCACCTGCCCGTTCGGCCGCGCGGCGAATCTCGGCGTCCGTTGCGTCCCAGCGGGCCATGCGCAGATTGTCGGCAACGGTGCCGGCAAAGATATAAGGATTTTGGGTCAAATACATCACATGTTGACGCCACCAAGCGAGATCAAGGCTCGTAAACGGTGTGTCCCCCAGCGCAATCGTTCCACTCGTGGGCACCGCAAATCCCATTAACAACGCCAACAGCGTACTCTTTCCCGCACCACTCGGACCCACCACCGCCACACGCTCGCCAGGCTTCACCACCGCACTAACTCCTTGCAAGGCGGGCTCCGAACGCCCTGGATATTGAAACCCCACCCGATTGAGAACAATCGGTTGAGCATCAACAGCCGCTGGCCGCATCGTGCCGCCCGCCTTGGCCAGCTCTGGAGCATCTAAAATTTCAAAAATCCTCTTGGCCGCCTCCATGCCATTTAACCCATCATGAAACCGGGTGCCCAACATCCGCCATGGCAAATAAAAGTCAGGCACAAGCACAAGTAAGAAGAACGCGGTCTCAAAGGGCATGCGTCCTGGAATGACACGCAACCCAATAGCTACGGCCACCATGGCCATACTTAACGACGCCAGCAGTTCCAACACCAGAGCGGACACAAAGGCAATACGCAAGCTGGCCATCGTCGCGCGCCGAAACTCATCACTAGCTCGCTCAATGCCACGTGCCTGGCCGGCACTTTGGCCTAACAATTTAAGCGTCGTGAGCCCTTGTAATACATCTAAAAAGTGCGCACTCAACCGACTCAAGGTTTCCCATTGTCGCTTGGTCGACGATTCCGCTTGGCGTCCGATTAAGATCATAAAGAACGGAATAAGCGGCACCGTAATTAATAGAATCAGTCCCGTAATCCAATCCCGCGAGAACGCCTCAACCAAAATGATTGTCGGCACCAATGCGGTAATTGCTATTTGGGGCACATAGCGGGCCAGATAGGGTTCAAGATCCTCGATTCCTTGAATTAATGTATTAACCAGTTCTCCAGTTTTCTGAGCATGCACATACAATGGACCCGCATTAAGCAGGCGTTGCGTCAAGCGCATGCGTAGACTGGACTGTACGCGGGTCGCCAAGGCCAAAGAGCCGGTCTCGCCGAGCCATGTGAGAACAGCGCGCGCCACAATGATGGCGAGCAGCACCCATAATAGATGCTGAACGGAGGCCAGTGTCTGATGCCCAATAAACACGCGGCTGACAATAAGAGCCAGTACACTTGCCTGGGCGATAATAAGAATCCCACTAAGCACCCCTTGCAAGATCACTAATCCCAGCAAGGTCTGTACTGATTTCACCTCTTTAAGCAGCCGCGGGTTCATTTAGTATTCCAGCTCCTTATCATTGACTGGCTTGCGAAACGTCCAGTAAATCCAGGTTTGGTATCCCAGAATAATGGGCAACAAAATGACTGCTGTCACTGACATGATCTGCAAGGTGTAGGTCGTGGCGGATGCATTGCTAACAGTAAGATTCCACAAAGGATTCAAACTCGACACCATCACCCGAGGAAACAAAACCGTAAACAAACTCACCGTCATCGCGGCCACACTCGCACTGTTCAGAAAGAAAGCCAGTTTAGACCGTGTCACATAAGTGGCAACCCATGCCAGCAGCAAAGCCATGAGCGATACCACTTGCAGGCCTATGGTCCATACTCCCACATGCCCATTAGACGCCGGCAAACGGTCCATCCAAACAAACCACACGCCCATTACCAAGACCGTGGGCCATACCATTTTGCCTTCAAGCGCCTTGCCCGTTTTACGTGCGCCAGCGTCTCCCTTAATCGCCAAGTATCCGGCACTGTGCAAGACAAATAGCAAAATGAACGTGAGCCCGCCCCAAAGAGCAAATCCATTGAACAAGGTCCCGAAATTGCCCACGTAGACTTTATGCGCATTAATCGGCACCCCTCGAATCAAGTTGGCGAACGCCATCCCCCAAATCAAGGTAATCACCAAGGATCCTGAAAAAATCAACCAGTCCCATAGAGACCGCCACCTGGGGCTGCGGTCTTGGCTTCGATATTCAATACCAACGCCCCGCACAATCAGGCCCAGCAAAACCAATGTCAACGCGAGGTAAAATCCGCTAAACATGGTCGCATACCACTGCGGAAAGGCAGCAAACAACGCTCCCCCCGCAGCAACTAGCCACACTTCATTCGCCGCCCACACTGGCGCAATGGCGCTTAGTGAGGCCCGCTTTTGCAAGTCCGTTCGGTTAATAAAAGGATGCAAGATTCCCACGCCGTAGTCAAATCCATCCAGAATAAAATACCCGACAAACAGCACGGCGACTAACACAAACCACAAGTCCTGCAACCACATATTGTCACCTTCCCCTGAAGATAGTCGAATTATTCCTCCCTTAGGTAAAAGGTAGGCTTAGTGGGCGACTTTGCCGCCTTCACTTAAGAACAAATCGCTGTCCTTCGTGACATCCTGAGCGACTGCTGGATCGGGATCCAATCCTTGACGGATAGCCTTTTTCCAAAGATGAACCGCCGCATAAGCCATCGCTCCATAAAAAATCGTAAAGGCCAACAAAGATAGCTCAATATCAAGCGCTGGCACAGAAGCCGTCGGTGATACGCCTTGTTCCGTCAATTGCAACCCGTAAACGACCCATGGCTGCCGGCCTACCTCAGTCATAATCCATCCGGCCGAGTTGGCTAGATAAGGTAGTGCAATCGACCACGTTAACACTTTTAAGAACCACTTTTTCTGGATAAAGCGGTCTTTCTTAAAGAGATAGAGCGCATAGTAGGCAAGCGCCAACATGGCCGTTCCCGCAAAGATCATGGTCCGAAACGAGTAGAACGTCACCGCCACGGGAGGAATATAATTGCCTGGCCCGTATTGGTGGACCATTTGCTTTTGCACTTGGTTAATGCCTTCCACCGAACCAGACAAGCGCTTGTAGGCCAATAGCGTCAGCATTTCGGGAATCTGCACCTGAAAAGTGTCACGGTGAGCTTTAGCATCGATAAGCGCCACAACGCTCCACGGCGCATGCTGCGAACTCGTATTCCATAACGCTTCCGCCGCAGCCAATTTCATCGGTTGCGCCTTCACCAAGTGCGCGGCTTGCGAGTCTCCTACCACTATCACCAACACACTGGCCACAGCCGCTACGATGGTGGAAAGCTTAAAGGACCGTACAAACGCATCGACATTTTTCTTGCGCAGAATCTGATAGGCACTGATGGCCAACATGAAAAACGAACCTGAAAGAATGGCGGCCAATTCGGTATGCGGGAATTCCACCCACAATTGCGGATTGGTTAAAATAGCGCCGAAACTCGTCATCACCGCGTTCCCATTGCGAATGACATAGCCGACGGGTTCTTGCATCCATGAATTGGCGGTTAGAATCCAAAAAGCCGACAACGTGGTCCCAATCGCCACTAGCCAAATCGTCAGGGCATGGACTTTAGGCGATAGACGATCCCAGCCAAACGCCCAGGCACCAATAAACGATGATTCCAAAAAGAAGGCAGCCAAAGCTTCCACCGCGAGGGGCGCCCCGAACACGTCACCCACAAACTTGGAAAAGGTCGCCCAATCCAGTCCAAACTGGAACTCTTGCAATAACCCGGTAACAACGCCTACAGCAAAGTTGATCAAAAAAAGATGACCCCAAAACTTTGCCAGATCACGATAAATTGAATTTTTTGTTCGCAGGTAAATTGTTTCCATAATCGCTATCAAAAATGACAGGCCGATCGTTACTGGAACAAAGAAAAAATGAAAAACGGTCGTCACGCCGAACTGCAGCTCGGCCCACCCCAATTGCGTCATTCTTGTCCCTCCCCTAAGGGCCTGTTTTGCACCCTTGCACCACAATAATTGTTCACCTGGATTCCTCACTTGCGAATCACTATCCATGGTATAACATAGAATACAGGCTGGCATTCAGACCCTATCCGGGCTAGCGTGGGTTGGACCTATGTCGGTGCAAGGTCCATTCTCTCTAGTAATTGTGAACCGTTTCACATTGCCTAGTATGACACTTCATCGATCAACAGGATATTATCCATGCGGGACAATCACCGACAAGGCCCCGTGTCGCACCGTAAAAGTACACGGGGTATGCTCCCAGACTTCACCGTCGATATCAATGGCCATCACCGGCTCAGCGCTGACTCGTACCTCGCGCACCTGCTCATAATGAGCTTGCCGATCACTTATATGTCGCCCCACCAGCAACACCATGCCCACTTTTAGCAACGACCACCAGTCCTGTCCGCCTAAGCTAAAGGCATGCAATTTGCCATCTTGGTGTGACGCATCGCGCAACGCAAACACTGGCCCCGCTAAATTGCGCCCATTGGCAATGATAAGTTGGCGGGTCCGAAAGGAAACGACGCGGCTGCGAAATTCCAAACGCACTTGAAAAATCGGTGTCATGGCAATAGCACGCCGCACACCTTTGGGCCACGCCATCCACCCCAGCTTTCTTTTGGATTCTGCCGTTAACAGTTGTGTGAGCCGTTCGCTGACCCCCAAAGTCGCCGTATTAAGAAAATAGCGATGTCCATTGGCGGTTTGTGCCACCCCTAAGTCTATCGGCATAACATATCCCGTAGCCATGACACGAGCGAGGCTGCTGAGCGCGCTAGGCAAATTCAAACCTGCGGCGAAGGTATTCCCCGTACCAAGCGGCAAAATCCCCATCACGACGGGCGTTTCCGCTAGCATGTTGGCTGCTAAAGACAGGGTCCCGTCTCCGCCCCCAATAATGATTCGCCGCACACCACAAGAGCGTTGCGCGGTGATTTGCGCGCAGAAGTCTGCTTCGGTATTGGGCATGGCGGCGTATACCAAATTCAACGCCTGCGCTAAAGCGCGCCGAACTTCTTCAAAGCGATCGTGTCCCACACGGGCGTGGGGATTAACGAGCAGCGCCGTAGGTTCTTCCGGCTGCAGCTGCCTGAGCGTTTTAACTTGACCACACCACCTGTCTCCAGTTACCCTTTACTCTATAGTAACCGAAATGTCATAAGCTGCGCCGATTCTGTTGCCGCATCCGTTAGTGTCTTCTTGTTGATAAGGAGGTCGATCATGCCCGAAGCCCTGGCTGATCTTGTAGTTCTCGACTTGACAAGAATTCTCACTGGCCCTTTTTGTACGATGATGCTAGCGGATTTTGGCGCAACTGTCTACAAAATCGAACCTCCCGGTGGAGACGATACCCGCCAGTGGGGCCCACCCTTTATCCATGGTGAAAGCGCCTATTTTTTGTCAGTGAATCGCAATAAAAAAAGTATCGTGGTTGACCTCAAGTCACTCGAAGGCCAACGGATGTTTCGCCAAATGGCAGCTCAAGCCGATGTTGTCGTCGAAAACTATCGCCCTGGCACGCTTAGGCAGTGGGGGCTCGACTATCCCTCTTTGTCCGCAATAAACCCGCGGCTCATTATGGCATCAATTTCTGGCTTTGGAGCCACCGGCCCTGGGCGTCAAAGGCCCGGCTACGATCTGATTGCCCAAGCCATGTCAGGATTTATGGCCACGACGGGATCATCCGAACAACCGCCCATCAAGGCAGGGTTTTCAATCGCCGATATCGGGGCTGGCATGTGGGCCGCGTACGGGATTATGGTGGCCCTGCATGCGCGCTCCTATACCGGCCGCGGCCAATGGATAGATACGTCACTGTACGAATCGATGATTGCTTGGCAAACCTATCAAGCCAGCAATTTTTTTGCCACCGGCGAAGAACCCGAACCATTAGGTTCAGCCCATCCCAATATTGCCCCTTATCAAGCATTGCACGCACAAGACGGATTTCTTGTGGTCGCCTGTGGCAATGACCATTTGTGGCAACGCCTCGTGAAAGCCTGTGACATCCCATTCGGAAATGACCCCCATTTTCGCACCAACCCAGAGCGTGTTGTGCATAGGGAGCTACTTATCAAGCGTTTAGAAGAAATTTTTGAACGACATCCCGTCCGTCATTGGCTCGCCATCCTGGAGGAAGCCGGCGTCCCGGCCGGGCCCATTCAACATTTCGCGGATGTCTTTAATGACCCCCAAGTACAATTGCGCGAAATGGTCCAGACCATATCTCACCCCATCGCCGGTCCTATTAAAATGACCGGCATTCCGCTGAAACTTTCCGAAACCCCAGGACGCATCACCCTTCCCCCACCACGTCTAGATGAGCACCGGGAAGAAATTCTCCGACGCTTTGGGCTATACGAGAAATAAATGAGAAATGTTATCACCAAGTATTAATACTCGCCCCTAAAGTATATAATTATCAGAAAACGATGGGCCGTGACTCTCTAACTAAAACCTAACATATACTTTGTAAATCTTATTAAAACCTAACAATAATAGTTGCCTTATTATTTTTTGTGTCATATATTTAGATCGTGATTCAACGTATTGTACACTCATGGAGGTGTGCCCTGTGACTCTTAATATGACGGACTCCTTTTGCGTAGTGCCGGTCATCCACATTTCGTCGGGACGAGTCATTCGCTGGCAAGGCGACCATCCTGTGCGTTACACCGGTGCCAATGCCAATCCCTTATCGATGGCCCTACAGTGGGCTGCTCGGGGGGCGCGTCATCTCCATGTTGTGGACCTTGATGCCTCTCATGGACGGATGAGCGTCGTACCGGCCTTGTTAATGGCGATGTCGAAACGACCTATTGCCATCTCCGTGGGCGGCGGCATCTACAACGTGGAGACCGCTCAACAACGCATGGCTTATGGTGCCACGCATCTTGTCGCCGGATCCCTCCTGGCACAAGATCACATGACCCGCCGAGTGGCACGAGTCGTGGGGCCTCAACGTTTGTGGGGGAGCTTTCTCGTAGCCAATGGGGCCCTTATAGCTCCCGATGCGGCTCAGCGCCTCGATAACGCCCGTCGCCATGGGGTAACCACCATCATATTGACCGCACGACACCCGGAAAACATGGCGCACCCCAACAATCTGCGACTCATTGAAGCCCTGCGTCGCCAAGGCTTTTCGGTCTGGACCTCAGGGCAAATTGACGATGTGCAAGACATTATTCCCATGTACCAAGCCGGAGCCCAAGGCGTGCTGATTGGCCGCGCTTTGCACGAAGGCCTGCTATCCGTTGATGGCATTCGCAGTGCCATGGAGCAGCTTGGTGCCCACATCATCGCTTAGCGCTTTCTCCCACGCGCACTCGTCGCCAGGGTGCGCTCTTACCTCCCGCCTCGTGGGTCATCCCACTGCCTACCTTGTCTTTGTCCCATTTAAAAATCATTGCAATCTAGGTGCCATACCCACGGGTTTTGGGGTACCATAGAAGATGGTTTGTAATAGCAAGATCCTTTAGCGTATTTGAGGGGATTTGGGCACTACTAATTCCGGCAGATGTCATGGTATCGCCGGAGAATCAGCCCAACAGAGAGAAGGAATGGTTTATGTCACAATCCTTGCATACTAACAAATCGTCTCAGCCTGTCGGCCTGGATACCGCTGTAACCATTACCGACTCTCCAGAGATGAATATCACTGCCGCTCACTCCGTCGACCGCCAGAAAATTGAAGCGGCGGTACGGATGATTTTAGAAGCGATAGGGGAAGACCCTACACGAGAGGGGCTCCTTGAAACCCCGGCTCGTGTTGCGCGCATGTATGAAGAAATTTTCTCGGGACTGCACCGTGATCCCGCTGAAACTTTGTCTGCGCGCTTTCATGTTGACCATAACGAAGTCGTCTTGGTCAAAGATATTCCTTTCTATTCAGCCTGCGAGCATCATCTTCTGCCATTTTTTGGTGCCGCCCACGTCGCCTATCTGCCACGTCACGGCGTCGTAACCGGTCTATCAAAATTGGCCCGCTTAGTTGACCTCGTAGCAAAACGCCCTCAAATTCAAGAGCGTATGACCAACATTGTGGCCGACACCCTTGAACAAGAATTGGATGCAGAGGGCGTCATGGTCGTGATTGAAGCCGAACATTTATGCATGACTATGCGTGGGATAAAAAAACCTGGCAGCAAAACGGTCACCATTGCTTCCCGGGGAACCTACGAAGAATCAAGTCGGCAAATGGAGATTTTACGCTTGCTGAATTTGGGTTAGTCACAAGGCCAAGGGTGTTTATGGCCCTGGCCTTGTGATTTTCTTTATGTTCCGCCGCTTGTGCCCTATGCTATTATTAAATAATTATACAGTCGCCTGTCGAGAGGATGTGTCTTAGAATGTCTAGCGTCAACTCGCCGGGGTCCCATGCCTGGCAAGAAACCGTTCAACTTTTATGGGATATTCTTCACCGTGTCGTATCTGAGGAAGAGCAGAGCGCCGTCGTAGAAAAAGGACAGCAAGCCTATATGGTCGCCGAACGTCTGCGGCAAGAGCAAGTGCCCTACCATTTGCGTGGAAACATGTATGCTTCTGCATCATCTACGCTTCACGAAGTCGATCGCATCATTCGCATGCTAACTGAACAAATTCGTCTGCAAAACTTGACGGAGGACCTGCATCGTATCCACTTAGTGGAAAACCGCCGCCGTTCTCCCCATCCCCCTTTGCGCGGATCTCTCGAGGAACTCCGGCAACAAGTTGAGCAATTCGGCCCCGGCGACGAACCCACAGCGCCAGCACAAGGTCGGATCGTCTTAACATCGCATCCCACAGAAAGTACGCGCCGGACGATTTTACAGCACCTAGCGAAAATTGCCACGTTATTAGAACACGTTGATGGACCATCTCTGCCTGCTGGCACACTACATAATCTCACCGAGCTTATTCGAGTGCTGTGGCGAACGCCCAATCAACGTACGGCGCGTCCTACGGTCATGGACGAAGTGGAATTAGGCCTCTACTACATCCGCAAATCCCTTTTTCATGCGCTGCCGGCAGTGCTTGATGATTTACAGCGTACGCTTCCTACCCCCGCTCCGGTTCAATGGGCTATTGATTCTTGGATTGGCGGGGACCGGGATGGCCATCCTTTTGTTGATGTGGCCATCACCCAAAAGACCCTCCAACGCCATCAAGAGGTCGCGGTCGAGCTCTATCTACAAGCATTGGATGAGCTTGAGCGCACATTAAGTGCCGAGCCTCTCTACATTCATCAAGTCGATCTCTTGAATCGGTGGATTGCAGCTCATGCCCGAATTTTCCAAGAACAAGCTGCCGATTTGCAGCATCGATATCCCCAAGAACCTCTTCGGCAAATGGTGGGTCTCATTGCCGCAAAGCTCCAAGTGACTCTCACGCACCGTTTAGGGGGATATGCTAACGCCTCCAATTTTTTGCAAGATGTTCGGCAGCTAGCGGGGCATTGGGATCCTAATCCGGACAAATGGCCGGTGGAATTGCGTTTGCTGATGCGCCAAATCGAAATCTTTGGGCTGCATTTAGCGAATCTTGATATCCGCCAACATAGCCGCATTCATACGCAAGCCATGGTGGAAATCTTGGGACCTGACTACGAAAAATGGGATGATGAACAGCGCATTCAAGCCATTCACGACGCTTGGAAAACACCTCCCCCCTTTATTCCGCAAAGTCCTTTAACGCAAGATTTGAAGGATGTCTTAGAACTCTTAGCGCGTTATCAACACTTGTCAGGTCCTGAAGGTGTCACCCATTATCTCGTCAGCATGGCGCACCACCCCAGTGATCTGCTAGCCGTACTGTTCTTAATGCACGTGGTCGATCCCCGGCTTTCATTAGACGTTATTCCGGTTGTCGAGACCTTGGACGATTTGCAACATGCTCGTCATCTCGTCGAACGCATCAATCGCGACAGCTTATGGCAACACCATTTGGTTGCCCGTCAACACTATCAAGAAGTCATGCTGGGCTATTCCGACAGCACTAAGGATGCTGGCAGTTTAAGCGCCTCATGGGCGATTTTTCGCGCCCAGTTGGATTTGACCCAATGGTCAAAAGAAAACGGCCATCAGATTGGCTACTTTCATGGCCGTGGTGGAGCCTTAGGCCGCGGCGGCGGGCCGACGTCATACGCCATTTCCGGACAACCAAGCGGCAGCGTGCGCAGTGTGCTCCGCATTACCCAACAAGGCGAAGTGCTCTCTCAAAAATTTTTACTGCCCGAGATGGCATACCGGAGTCTTGAACTGATGATTGTTTCGCATGCGAAGGCCGTTCTATTCCCCTCCAGCGACCCCAACTCCAGTACCCGGGAGCATATGGATGAGATAGCCAAGCGCGCCCATCGCCATTATCGTGCTCTCATCGATGATCCTGCGTTCTGGGAGTACTTTTTGTCCGTATCGCCCATTCGTGAAATGAGCGCACTTAATTGGGGTTCGCGTCCGTCATGGCGCGAGCAGTTCCGCTGGGAAGATTTGCGGGCTATCCCCTGGGTATTTTCTTGGACCCAAAACCGCATGCTCCTACCCGGATGGTATGGTGCTGGTCACGCCCTAAGTAGTTTTTTGGAAGAAGGTTACACGCGCCTTCTGCAAGAATGGTATGCCACGTGGCCTTTTTGGACAACCACGATTCACAATCTTGAACTGGCCCTTGTAAAGTCGGACTTGCATGTCGCTATAGCCTATCACGATCTCGTGCCGCGCCCGCTGAGCGCAATGTTTTGGCCAAAAATTCAAGAGGACTATAACCGCTTGCATGATGCCTTGCTCACTATTACCGGCCACGACGAACTGTTGGAAGATCAGCCCCGTTTGCAAGAGGTCATTCAATGGCGAAATCCGCACGTCGACCCCTTGAACTACTTACAGATTGAAC
Source organism: Sulfobacillus thermotolerans (assembly GCA_002951815.1). Classification (GTDB taxonomy): domain Bacteria; phylum Bacillota; class Sulfobacillia; order Sulfobacillales; family Sulfobacillaceae; genus Sulfobacillus; species Sulfobacillus thermotolerans. The sequence goes on along the minus strand of CP019454.1, from coordinate 794,119 downwards.
TGTTGGCACAATTTCGCCAAACCGGGGACGAGGCTCTTTTGCCGCTTATTGCGAAAACCATGGAGGGCATTGCCTTAGGCATGCGCAATACCGGATAATCCCAACGCAGGGAAGGTCCTCGACCGGGCCTTCCCTCTGTCCTTGTCCGTTAATGCCCCGCATCATTAAGATGATCGATGCCATAACGCAAAATGCCGCGGTACAGATCAAAGCGCTCCCCGTCCAGCCCCGCCATGGCAAGATGCCACAAGAGCCGAAAAGCCGCACTGCGGTCTTCATCCCGCCACAATGTCAACGCATAGACAGCGTCCAGAATTTCGTTCGGCGCTCCTTGGGACCTGGCCTTTTCCAGCACTTGTCGAGATTCATGAATACGGCCTAATAGCCGCAAGTCATTACCCAACACAATAGCCAGATGCTGCATGAGCACCGCGGGTGGGTCATGGCGCAGGGCTTGCTCATAAAATTGGACCGCTTCCTCTATCAGGCCTAGCTCGTCTAACACTCCTCCCATTTCGGCTTCCAAATACGGATTGTGACGTTCCGCAGCCATCCACTGTTCTAACTGCGCACGCGCGTCCGCAAATTTGCCGCGACTTTTCAGATGACGTATCACACTTAAGTCCGGTTCCATTGACTCTCTCTCCTCTTTGCTACTTCGCACAAATGACGGTGCCATCACCCTAGGTTCGATGTTTAAAAAAATATGGTGCACCCGTCCTCTCTAGCGCTTTCTCGTACGGGTGAACACACTCATCATGCGCCTTTTTTAAAGCCATCGCGCGCTTTCTCTCCCACCGTAAACAAAATTTCTGGTGGTGAGGCTACTATACGGGCGAACCTAAAGAACGGGGCGCTGTGGGCGAGGGCCGCCGCTCCGAAATTAGGGAATGATCAAGACAGGCCCGTTAATGTCCAATTTTGTAAATAGGCGTTTTCCATATTTTCCAGGGTCACGCCCTGCAACCCTTTCCTGCTATTAACAATAATGAGTTCGAAGGCTATATTGCTTCCCTAAATTACTTTCATAGCCCCATTTGCTCCCAATATCGCGAAAATCCCGATACCTTAGACTTTGATCTCATGAAAGTTCCGGTCACTTTGTCTGCTACGTTTGGCGTGGTCAATGTCGCCCAACATCAGCAACGCAAGCGCATGGAAGAAGCCCAGATCCTGCTTGTGCAAATCATTGTGCGCCATGCTCTCGTCATTACGCCCGCAAACTCTTTCTATTGCTCACACGGTGGGTAACGCCGTGTGATGCTTCTCGTATTCCTTAGTTCTTCCCAGAAGGGATTATGATGGTTTTCGTCGCGCCAACAAATCAGCTCTGGCGCAGTCACCAGGATCTCGGCTCCCAAAACCTGTCGTCCGTCTCCCCCCACGACCGGGATTGATCGTCTCGGAGGCCCACCGGAACATCGCCTCATGCTGTACACTTCGGATATACTAGACATGACACTGTGGGAAAGGACGGTCACAACACACAATGAGCACACCGTTCGTCGCGGTCAACCCATCGGACTGGCCTCGCCTTCAACAGTCCGCCGCCTTTTGGGATGTCAACCCCACCACACTCGATCCCCAGCGCCATGCTGCGTGGATTATCGCCCGGATTCTTCAATTCGGAGCATGGGACGAATGGATTGCACTCTTTCGCCTCTATCCCTCGGCTACGATTCAACACGCGCTCGCTCAGCGTGGCCTTCCCGATCATATTCGCCGCTTTTGGGAACCCTATTTTCAAGAGGAGACACCATCCATGTATCCCCAAACATTACACCCTACTACCGCAAAACTGTTAGAACGCGTGGGTGCGGAATTATGTCCTCCCGACTATCTCTTATGCGGGGATACAGCACTCGCTTTGATGTTAGGACATCGGCAGTCTGAAGATCTGGATTTTATGACCATGCAGGCGCACAATTCAGACTCTATTGTCCAACATATCTATGCCCTCGATCCCAACGCGGAAATTCTCGATCGCAGTCATTATAGCATTCATGCGCGCATTCAAGGCGTTAACGTATCCTATTTATGGCAACAAGGCATACAGCTCGATTCAGGCCCGACGTTTCAAGACATCTCTCTCGCATCCCTTCGTACATTAGTCGTTCTAAAATGTAACGCGATAGCGAACCGCGGTGCTCGAAAAGATTTCATTGATTTGTACGCGCTATTCCAAACAGGATGGTCTCTCTCGAACGTTCTTGAGGCCGTTGCCACACAAGCCCCCCACCTTAACCGCGCTCATCTCTTGCGCAGTCTGACCTATTTTGACGATGCCAAAATTCACCGGAGCCTCTCTCATTAACACCGTGGACGTGGCCAGAGATTCGCCGCACGGTCGAACATCATGTCTATACGTATTTACACCACACACTGCCGCCGCCCGATATGCCCACACCTCGACTTTAACAGAAGGAGGAGGTAAGATCTCGTAATCTCCGGCTGATGGGCGGAGGCGGTCATCGAGCCGGCGTGGCGGCACTCGGAGTCAGCCCGCCTTTGCTTCTGTCCGGCGCGCCCGTTGTCCCTCTTATCTTGTCCTTCAAGGAGGCGGGTTTTCATGTCTACGCGCGGATTTGTCAGCATTGGCACCCCGGATCGGTTCCGTGCCCCCCTACAATCATTTCGATTCCTATCCGCCCCCCGATTGGCGGCGCGTTCACGCCCTGGATCCCGAGATGGCCACCACGCCGCCCCCATGGCATCCTGGCAGCAGAATGGTCCCGTCCGAAATGCCCGCCGAGCCGACCGGTCACACATGACGTGACAGGCCACCACACCGTGACCATTCCGATATTTTCCACCCGACCCTTCGGGAGCGTAATACGTGGTAGATGTCTTTATCCAAGACGAGAATTGGATATGATAAAAAGAATAAGGAAGTAACTTTCCGTCAAATCCCTGATCAATCGAAACGGGAAAAAGGAGGCACAACGGTGGCAAATTCTCTAGGCGTCATCTTTCACGTTAATGAGGCTGATCCCAATAAACAACGCAGTGCTTTACGCAATATCGAAAATTTACTTGCGGAAATGCCGTCGACACCCGTCGAGCTTGTCATTCAAGGCGCAGCCATTGACCTTGTCGTCGCCGAAACTTCGCCATGGCCCCAACAACTAGAGGCCTTGCAACAGCAAGGGGTTACGGTGGCGGTATGCGGCAACACCATGAAAGCCAACCACCTTAAAGAGACAGACCTCCTGCCGGGCATGACCATTGTCCCGTCAGCCGTTGGAGAATTGGTGCGAAAACAGCGGGAGGGTCTTTCTTATGTCAAACCTTGAGGGACATGCCGATATGGTCCGCTTGGACTTGCCACTCTACGACATCGTGCACGATTGTGTAGGCAATCCCGGTAACGCCGACTTCATCGCTTTCTTCAATGGCAATCAGTTTATGGTCTTAGCCGACCTTTTCGCCGCATTCCGTCTGGATTCCGATAAATCGCAGACCCTGTACTACGAGACATTACCTCCAGGCATTTTAGCAAAGCAAATTACGGCCCATGGCCGTCTTGATATTGGATCTTTACAACTGCATGTCAACCCCGATGTCTTTGCAGCAGGGCATCAAGAAATGCAGCAACTGGCCTCCCACCTTCTTCCCCCAGTGCCCTACGCGCAAAATCATTTGGCATTGGTAATGCCCAAAGGCGCCTCGAATTTGGCCACGCTAAGCGACCTTGGTCGCCTTAGTGTGCGTGTCCTCATGCCCAACCCCATGACTGAAGGGATTGCTCGTTTAGCCCGGCGCGCACTCGAAATGGACGGCGGCCCGCAATTGGCGAAGACGGTGTTCGAGGAAAAAGTTCGAAGACAAGAGACCGTTTTCACTACAGTTCATCACCGCGAAACGATTCCGGCCATTGCCCAAGGCCAATTTGATGTCGGGGTCGTATGGGTTAGTGAAGCAATGTATGCCGCATCGCAAGGCTTCCCCATTGTCTGGGCGCCTTTTCCAAGCCATGCGAATCCTGTAGGCCGCTACTATATCGCTGCACTGAAACAGGCTCCTCACCCAGACACTGCCCAGCAGTTTTTGCGCTTTATCGCCAGCCAGACGGCCCAAGATATCTACCATCGATACGGGTTTGAAGCGCCTAACCAGGACACGCCATTTGACGGTTTTTAACTAGCTAGGGCCTAGCGCCGCCTGTGTGGCGCTAGGCCTGTTTCCACCCGCTAAGACAACATCATCGAAAACTTCCGCAACCTACGTCTGATTGCATGCCTACCGCATAGGATATGGTAAAGGAGGCGAAAGTGCATGACTTGGCAGGAGGCGCTTCAGGAAGCCGTCATTGAACGCAATCTAGCCGAACACGCATTTATGCAATCTGACCCCGATTTTTGTGACTACCATATCTACCAACTCCATGCCGCAGAAGAAAAGGTGCGACTCATTATCCGCCAGGCACGAGAAGCGATGGGATATCATCCCGCCTTACCGCCCTCCCTCAGCGCGGCCTTAATGACCCCGGCGTCTGTTTACGAGGGAACATCGGAAGAAGACGAGACATAAGGGACATGTCGCCGGCTAAGCGCACGACTTCCCATTTCCTCCGACCACAGTTCCAACATGAGCAATGCATAGATTTGGCGCGAGGTCGTTCCGTGTCCCGGTCCCATGTCCGTGAGCAGCTGGCGTACACGGGCGCCCTCAAACCACTCGTGGCTGCGCGCCGTGGGACTCGCCAACGTATCCCACGCAATATCGTGAAGCGGCCCCGCTAGTAAGTCTGTGAGCGGCGTGGGAAACCCTTGTTTGGGGCGGTTGACAATTTCAGATGGCAACACCCGTTTGGCCACTTCCCGCAAAACCCTCTTGTCTTGGCGACCAAACCGGCGCAGTGCCAGAGGCATGCTTAGCGCCAATTCCACCACTTCGTGGTCGCAAAACGGCACGCGAATTTCTAAATTGTAATGCATGCCAATCCGGTCCGTCTTCAACAACACATCATCTGGCAAAAACCACTGCACGTCAAACCCTTGCATCGCTTGCAAGTCTGGTAAAGCTAAGTGACTCGCCCAATATTCGGCGACCGCACCCGGTCGGTCAGCGACACGCCATTCCGGTCTTAACAGCTGAGCTTGTTCTTCTGGGCTAAATGTGTAGCCTACACCCCGGTAGCGCTCCGCCATCGGCTCCATGGCACGCTTAAAGGCATTGCTACCAGGCCATTGCCGTTTTATCCACTGTGCCCGTAAGAAGGCCGGAATTTGTCGTAACCGTGCTAAACTCTGAACTTCTCCATAACCTGCGTATCCCGCAAAAATCTCATCAGCGCCTTCACCGGACAACATCACGGTTTCTTGCTCCGCCGCGGCCCGCGCCACCCCATCAAGAGGCAACACCGTAGGATCTGCCATGGGTTCATCGAGTATATAGGCAAGCTCTCGCACTCTATCCGGCGTAATGCTCAAATCAACCTCAACCCGGTGCAAGGGAATAGCGTAATGCGACGCCACCTTTTGCGCCCAGCCGAACTCATCATAACCAGGATACTTGGCCGGAAAGGTCGCCGACCATGCCTCAAGCGGATTTTTTAATGTACCCGCGGCAATGGCCGCTACAATACTCGAATCGAGCCCTCCCGATAAAAAGATGCCTAAGGGCACATCGGAAGCCAAATGCGTTCGTACCACATCGACCAATAAGCCATGAAGCCTATCTGCCCAATAAGCCATTTGGTCCATGGACTCAGGTTGCCTAATCGTCGGCTGCCAATACCGCCAGCGCTGGCGCCGTCCATCCCCGTGAATCACCAAAACTTCGCCCGGACGCAACTTACTTACGTTTTTCAACATCGTATGCGGCGCAGGTACAAATCGATGCGCCAAGTAGCTTGACAACATTTTCGGGTCAATTTCAAACCGAAAATCTGGCAAATACATCAACGATTTGAGTTCTGAGGCAAATGCCACGGTATCAGCCAGCTCGTAAAGATATAACGGTTTTTGTCCGATGCGGTCTCGCGCCAGCACCATCTGATGCGTCCGTCGATCCCAAATTGCCAACGCAAACATGCCCGAAATCTTGTCAAGAAAATCAACGCCGTATTCCTCATACAAATGAACAAGCACTTCCCCATCCGCACGGCTATTCAAACGATGTCCTAGGCTTTCTACCAGGGTTTGCAATGACTGGTAGTTATAGAGTTCGCCATTGTACACCGCGACAATCTTGCCGTCTTCCGAGTAATAGGGTTGCTGCCCATGAAAAACGTCAATCACGGCAAGCCGCCGCATGCCCAGTCCGACATTGCGCTCCGCAAAACGTCCTTCGTCATCCGGTCCCCGGTGAACCATAGCCTTCAACATTCCGTTCAAATCCGCCGGCTGAACCGGTCGCTCCCGGTGCCATATCCCTGCTATTCCGCAGATTGCAACCACCTCATTTTCGGTCCGTCTGGATTACTATACCGCTTCGGCTGCAAGAAACCATGAATGGCTCATGAGAGATTCTCATCCGTCATAACGGTATGTTGGGATTATCATGCCCAAATTCTTGGGAATTTTGCCAATATCCTTCGAGCGCCATGGTGACACCCCCGGTCAGGGATGGGTTGTACATCCGAACGCTCCCGAATATGACAGCAAATGCCCCCTTGACGAGTCCGAGGTCGTCAAGGGAGCACTTATGCTTGGCGCGTTGCCCTAATCCAGATAATCCTTCAATTTCTTGCTACGGGTGGGGTGACGCAACTTGCGCAACGCCTTCGCCTCAATTTGCCGAATCCGCTCGCGGGTGACGCCAAAAACCTGGCCCACTTCTTCAAGCGTCCGCGCTCGCCCATCATTGAGTCCAAAACGCAAGCGCAAAACTTTTTCTTCCCGATTTGTTAGGGTATCGAGCACCTCTTCAAGCTGCTCCTTCAGTAGCTGATATCCTGCCGCTTCCGCCGGGGCTGGTGCGTCCTCGTCCTCAATAAAGTCTCCCAAATGAGAATCTTCCTCTTCGCCGATAGGCGTTTCCAAGGAGACGGGTTCTTGCGCCACTTTAAGAATTTCTCGAACGCGTTCCTCGGTAATGCCCATTTCTTTGGCAATTTCTTCCGGGCTCGGATCGCGCCCTAACTCTTGAAGCAATTGGCGTTGAACGCGGATCAATTTGTTAATGGTTTCGACCATGTGCACAGGAATGCGAATCGTCCGCGCTTGGTCAGCAATGGCACGCGTAATAGCTTGGCGGATCCACCATGTCGCATAGGTACTAAATTTGTAGCCCTTTCGGTAGTCGAATTTCTCGACCGCCTTAATGAGTCCTAAATTGCCTTCTTGGATTAAGTCGAGAAATAACATGCCTCGGCCCACATAGCGCTTAGCGATGGACACCACCAAGCGCAGATTAGCTTCGGCCAACTTGCGCTTAGCTTCTTCGTCCCCTTCTTCAATGCGTTTCGCCAGTTCTACCTCTTGATCTGCTGTTAACAACGGAACGCGCCCGATTTCTTTCAAGTACATCCGAACCGGGTCGTCAATGGCCACGCCGTCGGGTACCGTCAGTTCGTGCCCCACATCTTCGCTTTCCTCAGCGTCCACCTCATCGGGATCAGGCCCGGGCTCTTCATCTACGGGTTGTTCGCCCACCAGTTCGATGCCGAGCTCTCCAAACATCTCGTAGATGCTGTCAATCTGGTCGGGAGGAAGGTCAATAGATTGCAAAGTGTCCACAATTTCCCCATAAGACAATTTGCCTCGCTCTTGACCACGGCGTATCAGGGATTTAACCTCATCAATTTGCCCAACAGTTTTCTTCCCCTGAGCCATGCTATCCCTCCTTTCCTATTATTCCAGCGAATGGAAATGGTGTTCCCATTCCCGTGTTTTGGCCTTGTGCCAGACGCCCTTGGACCATTCGGATCTCTTCGCGTAATGCCTCAGTGTTTTCACCTTGTCTCAACCGCTCAATCAAGGACTGCCAATGTCTATAGTCCTCGCGCCGCCGAATCACCTTTATCGTATCCTTGATGACTCTTATCCCCCCGTCAGGCCCATCAAAAGTTATTGCTTCTAACAATAAACTGCGTAAACCCGGATCCATCGTGTCAATAAGGCTGCTGAGTTCAGCAGGCGACTGGCCCATTTCAATGTGAGTGACGATGTCACTCAGATGGTACTTCTCAATCCAGTCGGGCAGTTCTTCACGCACCAGAGCGACATGCTCAGGGTGACGCAACAACAACGCCAGTAAGTATACATCGAGAGATGGCCTTGCCCCTTTTGACACGTTTCTCTCCATATTATGCCTATTTTTAGGGGATGTATGCCTAAAGCCTTGCGCTACCCCAAAACTTTGTGCTAGAATACTTTGATCTAATCGCAGTGTTCTCGAAACCATCTCCAGATATCCCGCCTGCTCCACCGGATTCGTCAACGCCTTCCACAAGGGTTTTAGCTCATCCACCAGTTCGGCTTTACCACGCGCAGTGAGACTCGGCAACCGACTAAGACGGTCCTTAAACACGGCTTCAAAATAGGGTATGCGTTCTTCTACCTTTTCGGCTAAAGACAAGGCCCCTTTTTCCCGCAAAAATTCATCGGGGTCTTTGCCTGCATCCAACTGCACGCGATTGACCTGTAACCCTTGCGCTGACAAGATCAGAAAAGCACGACGCATGGCTTCTTCTCCGGCCGTGTCCCGGTCGTAAAGCAAGTCCACTTCCTTCGCATGGCGCGACAACGATCGTGCGTGATCCTCTGTAAGCGCTGTCCCCAATGATGCGACAGCCTGTCCCAGGCCCGCTTGATGACACGCAATTACATCAAAATTTCCTTCTACTAACAGTGGGCGACGGCCTTGACGCCACAGCGGACGCGCTAAATGCTCACCATATAACACCTGTCCTTTATGAAACAACGGCGTCTCCGGGGAGTTCAAATATTTTGGCTCTTGCTCCGGTAATATTGCCCTTCCCCCAAACGCAATAATTTGACCCCGGTGATTCCATATCGGAAAAATGATACGGTGGCGCCACCGATCATAGACACCTCGTCCTTCGCGCCGCGCTACCACGACCCCCGCTTCCAACATTTCTTCCTCGGCAATCCCGTGCTTCATTAAGAAATCCCGCAAAGCTGTCCACGAATCTGGTGCATAACCCAATGCGAACCGCTCGCGTGTTGCCTCATCCACCTGCCGTTGTTGCAAATAGCCATCATAAATTCGCACGGATGATTGGGCGCTTGCCCTGAAAAATTCCTGACTCCACTCCATGATGGCCTGCAAGCGACTCATTTTCTGACTACGAGCATGATCCCGTTGTGATCGATGCGGCTTGGGTATTCCATTTTCCGTGGCCAGCATGTCCACAGCTTCCGAAAAACTCATGCCGCCATGTTGCATGAGAAACGTAAACACCGTTCCGCCGACATGGCAACCGAAGCAGTAGAATAATTGCTGCTCCGCATCGACACTAAACGACGGGGTTTGCTCCTGATGAAATGGGCATAAACCCCAATAGTGCTTCCCTTTCCGCTTCAAGGTGACCTGCCGACCAATAACCTCGACAATGTCCGCGGCTTCTCGCACCGATGCTACCCAAGTATCGTATTCGGGGTCAGACATCAGGAATCACTCCAGTCCATGTGAAAAAATTCGCCACCGAGGGAAATATTCCTGCATCTTTTTGGCTTCTAATGCGAAAAGAAGAAAAAAAATACCCAAAGCCGTTCGGCTGGGATACGTGAAGGTTTATTGTCAGAAGCAATTATATCACAAAGAGCACGGGTTTTGAGAATTCCCGTGCTCTTTGCTGGACTTTTTTCTCGACTTAGTGTGACTGGTGGCGAAGAAAGGCTTGAGCGGCAGCCAACCGCGCAATGGGAACGCGGAATGGCGAGGCACTCACGTAATTTAACCCCGCTAAGTGGCAGAACTCGATCGAGGAGGGATCCCCACCGTGTTCTCCACAAATTCCGACTTTCAGGTCAGGACGGGTGCGGCGTCCATCATGCACTGCCATCTCGATGAGTTTACCCACGCCTTGGCGATCCAGAACCATAAAGGGATTTTCGGTTAAGATCTTTTCTGCCAAATAATGAGGCAAGAATTTACTTTCGGCGTCGTCACGGCTAAAGCCAAACGTCGTCTGGGTTAAATCGTTGGTACCAAACGAAAAGAACTGCGCCGACTCCGCAATAGTTCCTGCTGTCAAGGCTGCCCGCGGTATCTCAATCATGGTCCCAATCTTATACGGTAGATCTAGTCCCGTGCGCTGTTGGGTCGCTTCATTCACCTGCTGAATCAAGTCCCGCATCCGGATAAACTCTTGGTCAATTCCCACTAAAGGAATCATGACTTCGACCACGGGATGATAACCCTCTTGCAACAATGCCGCTTGCGCTTGAAAAATAGCCTGCGCTTGCATGGCATAGATCTCAGGATAGACGATTCCGAGGCGGACGCCGCGAAATCCCAGCATGGGATTGAATTCGAAGAGCACACGGGATCGCCGGAGAATCGCCTCAAGCCGCACCACGTCGTCTACCCGGCCCTCTTGTTGAGCTTGCGCTAGGGCTTTTTCGGTCTCGGCCATGTTCGGCAAAAACTCATGCAACGGCGGATCCAGAAGGCGAATCGTCACCGGATACCCATCCATTGCCTTAAGAATCCCATAAAAGTCTTCTTGCTGCATAGGCAAGAGCTTTTGCAACGCGGCTTCCCGTTCCGCCAAGGTTTCAGCCAAAATCATAGCTTGCATTGCCGGCAATCGGTCTTGTCCCATGAACATGTGCTCGGTACGACAGAGTCCCACTCCTTGAGCCCCAAAGTCCCGTGCAATTTGCGCATCCTCTGGGGTATCGGCATTGGCTTCCACGCCCAACGTTTTGATCTCATCAGCCCACGCGAGCAGCGTATTAAAATCCTCCGACAAGCCGGGTTCAACAGTCGGAACAATTCCTTTCACAACCCGTCCTGTGCCGCCATCAATGGTGATGACGTCATTTTCGTGAACTGTGATATCACCGACCATAAATTCGCGCGCTTCGAGGCTAATGCGTACCGACTCACAACCGGTAACGGCCGGCTTCCCCATCCCACGAGCAACAATCGCCGCATGCGACGTCATGCCGCCGCGACTGGTTAGAACCCCTTGAGCCGCTACAATCCCATGAATATCATCCGGCGTAGTCTCTGGTCGCACTAAGATGACCGCTTCACCACGGTTGCCTCGCGCCTCCGCCTCATCCGCATCGAAGACCACTTTGCCTGAGGCTGCTCCCGGCGACGCTGGCAATCCTTGTGCCAAGACATCAAGCTCGGCGGCGGGGTCAATTTGACGGTACAGCAAGCGCGCCACTTGGTCCGGATCTTGCCGTAGCAATGCCTCATCCCGTGTGATAATCCCTTCCGCTACGAGGTCAACCGCAATTTTGACCGCCGCGCGTGCTGTTCTCTTTCCCGTCCGAGTTTGCAACAAATAGAGTTTCTCACGCTCTACTGTAAATTCGATATCTTGCATATCCCGGTAGTGAGTTTCCAGCAAACGGCAGACATCTGTGAGTTCTTGGAATGTTTTAGGCATTTCCTGCGCCATTTCTTGAATCATTTTGGGCGTGCGAATCCCCGCCACCACATCTTCTCCCTGGGCATTGGTAAGATACTCACCGTACATGCCAGGTTCCCCTGTGTTGGGATTGCGTGTAAAGAGCACCCCCGTCGCCGACGTGGGACCCATATTGCCAAAGACCATCGACTGAACATTCACGGCCGTTCCCAACGTTTCGGGAATTTTGTTCAGACGCCGGTAAACAATGGCGCGAGGGTTCTTCCACGAATCGAAGACCGCTTTAATCGCCATTTCCAATTGCTCTCTCGCATCTTCTGGAAAATCGCGTCCCGTTTCCGAGCGAACCAAAGTCTTGTAGCGGTCAATGACGTCTTCCAGCGCAGCTTCTGACAAATCAGGATCCTGCTGGACGCCGGCCGCATCTTTCACTTCCTGGAGAACATGTTCGAACCGGTTATGCTCCATATGCATGACGACATTGCCAAACATTTGTATGAAGCGGCGATAACTGTCCAACGCAAACCGACGATTTTGCGTCAAAGCGGCCAGACCTTCTACAGTCGCACTGTTGAGACCCAAATTCAATACCGTATCCATCATCCCGGGCATCGAAATGGGAGCTCCAGAGCGCACGGAAACCAGCAATGGCTTTTGAGGGTCCCCGAGCCTTCGTGACAGCTTCGCTTCCAACTCGGTCAAATGCGTCCAAACTTCGTCCATCATGCCTTCAGGAAAGTGATCCAGCTCTTGGTATAAATTGCAGGCTTCGGTCGTAATAGTAAATCCAGGAGGAACGGGCAAACCGATATAGCTCATTTCCGACAGGCCGGCCCCTTTTCCCCCTAATAACTCACGCTGACTTGCCCGACCTTGCTCGAAAGGAAATACGTATCGAGACATCCTAGCTGCGCCCTCCTTGTGTGATTTCCAAGACTTTGGTCGCCGTTTCTTCAACAGCGTGATTACTGACATCAATTACCGGACATTTCAAACGGGTAAAGATGTCCCATGCATAATCCAATTCTGCCATAATTCGCTCCATCGTGGCATATTGCGCGGACGAGCCCAGTCCTAGGGATTTTAATCGTTGCCGCCGAATGCTCATCAACAATTCCGCATCGATGACCAGTCCGACAGCCTTCAAACGGCCTTCTTGAAAAATCTCATGCGGTACTGGCACTTCGGGTACTAACGGCACATTCGCGACTTTCAGACGGTGATTCGCTAAATATAAGCTTACCGGCGTTTTGCTGGTTCTGGACACTCCCAGCAACACGATGTCTGCCTCCCGAATGCCTCGCGGATCTTTGCCATCATCATACTTTACGGCAAACTCGATGGCTTCGACCCGGTCAAAATACTCTCGGTCCAGGCGATGACTGAGCCCTGGCACCAATTGCGGTGTTTGACCAAGCATATTTTGCAAAGCCTGCAACACGGGCCCCATGACATCAACATGATGAATTCCCAGCTGCTGGGCCTTGTCCCGCAAATAACTGCTGAGATCGGCCCGCACAATAGTATAAATGACAACAGAGCTTTGGGCAGCTGCTCGCTCTAGGACCGCATCAATCCCCGCAAAATCGGATACGTTCGATAAGCGCTCAATGCGAATTTCAGCGTGATCAAATTGAATGGCCGCGCCATGAGCGACTCGCTCGGCCGTTTCACCAAGCGAATCGGACACAATAAAAATCCGACCCTGGTTGGCCATGTCCGCCCTCCTAGACCTGACTCATATCAAAATACCGATTATATTGCGTGCGGGCCAGCGCTAAAAGTTGCTTGCGCGCTGCTTGCACCTGCGGATCGGGATCATTGACTAACACTGCATCAAAAAATACCCGCACCGCCTCGGACAAGGTTTGAACCGCGTTCCACCACGCGTCCGGCGTGGGCGCATGACGAACCTGTTCCACGGCCGCTTGGACCGCTAATTCCGCCGGCAACGTCACCTCTGGCGTTGAATCCGTCGCCCTTGTATCCCCTATCACACGGTCTATACGTTTGTAAGCTTGAGCAACCAACTCCCAGTCAGGCTTCTGATGCAAACGCTCAAGCAAACTCAGTCGGTCAGAAAAAGTGTGCCATGGGCAAGCCGCCTGCAATACAGGAGTGGACCATTGCGCGGCGATGTGGCGATCGCTCTCGAGAAAACGCGTGACGCGGCCAAAGGTCAATTCAAAGGCCTCTTGAATGCCCCCTTCGTCAACCCCTAAAATGTGTCCCACTTGGTCAAAGAGATGCCGTGCAGGTTTTTCCCATACTTGGCTCTCCATAAGAATGCGCCCGATGGCCAGCGCACTACGGCGCATCCCAAAAGGATCTTCGGAGCCTGTCGGCTTAAGTCCTTGGGATAATCCCAACAGCACCGTATCTAAGCGGTCCAGCAATACGAGGAGACGCCCCAAAGTCGTTTCAGGAATAATGTCCCCCTGATAGCCAGGATGATACTGATCCCGAATCGCCTGCACAATGGGGGTGGGCAACCCTTCTTGCTCAGCGTAAATGCCCCCCATCGTGCCTTGAAGTTCGGGAAATTCTTGAACCACTTGCGTCAGCAAATCTGTTTTATATAAATCAAGCGTTCGGTGGAACAAATCCTGTTCGAGTGTCGTTAGAGGCCATTCATCTCGCGTCTCTTGGAAAATATGGTGTAATCGCCGGATTTTGTCGCCATAAGTTCCTAGCTTGGCGTGAAACACCACACGGTCTAACGCCTCTACGTAATCCTCCAAACGGTGGCGACGGTCGGCTCGGTAAAAATAGAGCGCATCGGACAAGCGCGCCCGCAAAACCTTTTCATTGCCATGGACTACGGTCTCCAAGCTCCGCCCGATACCATTGCGCACCCCAATAAAGTAGGGCATCAGACGTCCTTCCCCATCAATCACGGGAAAGTAGCGCTGATGAACTTTCATCGACGTCATTAAGACTTCTTGAGGCACCTCTAGAAATGCGGCATCAAATGCGCCTAAGAATGGGGTAGGCCATTCGACCAAATTGACCACTTCTTCCATCAGACCCTCATCATAGGCAGGGACCCCTCCGACACTTGCTGCGAGTTCGTCAGCCTCACTCACAATTGCTTCTTGGCGGCGCATGGGATCTAGCACGACAAACCCTTGGGCCAAGGCTTGCTCGTAACTCGCAATGCCTCGAATCTCAAGAGCCCCAGGCTGATCGGTACGATTGCCATACGTGTATGGCTGCGAAGCAACACCAGTAATCGAAAGGGGAAGCGCCTGGTCATCGAGCCACAAACTACACCACCGTACCGGGCGAATGAACCGGTAGTCGTGATCTCCCCAGCGCATGCTGCGTGCCAGGGGAATGGCCGCGAAGGCTCTCTCCATAATCCCTGGCAATAGATCTTCAGCGGCTTCAATGGGTTTCTCTATCACCGCGCATACATATGTCTTGTCCCCTTCACCCATCGTCTGGACTTCGGCAGGACCAATTCCTAGTCGGCGACAAAACCCTAGCAGAGCGGGAGTAGGGACTCCATTCTGATACGCATTGGCCATTAAGGGACCACGCACCGTTTCTTGCAAAGGACTTTGACGGGAAGAGACTTGTCCCATTACGACCAAGCGTCTAGGAGTCGCATAGGCCGCAATGTCTCGCGAGCTTAACCGCATCAGAGCGAACTCGTCCATTATCAAGTCCCGATAGGCGCTTGTAATGTCACGGATATATTGGCTGGGAATTTCTTCCACACCAACTTCCACGAGAAAAGGACGCCATAGCGGAAGGGCATCTTCGAGCATCATGACAACACCTCCTGCTTTTTGGGAGTACGCAGATCTAGATAACGCGTCGCAGCGAGCCGCGACAAAGTGCGCAGACGGCCTAGATAGGCTTGACGTTCGGTAACCGAAATGGCTCCCAAGGCATCGAGAGTGTTGAATATATGAGACGCTTTCAGCAAATATTCATAGCCAGGCCGAATTAAGTCCAAGGACAACAGCCTTTTGGCTTCACTCTCATAAAGGGCAAACAGCTGAAACAATACATCAGACGAGGCCTGCTCAAAACTATACGTGGCGTGCTCCCATTCGGCCCGGCGGAACAATTGATCGTAGGTCACGCCCGGAGCCCATTCAATGGTCCAAATCTCATCCGCCCCGACTAAGTAGCTTGCCAATCGTTCCAGCCCATAGGTCAGTTCAGCCGCAACAGGCCGACATTCTTGGCCCCCCATCTGCTGAAAATATGTAAACTGACTAATTTCCATCCCATCCAACCAGACTTCCCAGCCTAACCCCCAAGCCCCTAGGCTGGGCGCTTCCCAGTTATCTTCCACAAACCGGATATCATGTTCCCGGCGATCGAGCCCAATCGCTTCTAAACTGCGTAAATATTGTTCCACGACGTCGTCGGGCGCCGGTTTGAGCAGTACTTGAAATTGATGGTGTTGATATACGCGGTTAGGATTCTCACCATAACGGGCATCGACAGGGCGTCTGGATGGCTGGACATATGCCACCTTCCATGGATCCGGTCCGAGTGCGCCAAAAAAGGTGGATGGGCTCATCGTTCCTGCCCCCACCTCAATATCATAAGGTTCGGCAATTAAGCAGCCCTGGTCCTTCCAATAAGTCTTCAACGCCATCACAATGTCCTGCAGTGTCACGTCGTCAGATCCTCTCCTTCCACCCCAATATTCTCAACTTCCTGCAAAAATTGTAAAGAGCGGGGCAATCGTCCGATGTGGGATTGCACGTACCGGCGAAACACGGTAAAGATCTGAGCGCCAATAGCCCCTTTAGCTTCATACTGCCCCAACCGATTCACATCTAGCTCCATCCATCTACGCCAAGTCCGCCACGTTCCAAGAAACACCGAGACAAGATGATCATCTCCAGGTCTATGACGGGTACAATAGAGCCGGTCATGGACCGGATCCAGCGCCACCGGGCCGTCGTCCGGCACGCGTCCACACACTTCACACGTTTCCCACTGTGGATAATAACCGGCCAATTGTAGCAAATGCCAGCACGCTGTCAAGGTAATCGTCAGGGCGTTGGCACCTTGCGCAAGGCCTTCCCAACCTCCCACGACCCACGGGAACACCGCTGGCGCGGCATCGCGCTCTTCCCACATTTCATCCACAAGATCAGCCAACAACATGCCCCAACTTAAACGGCTTAAGTCCTGACGCATACCTGAGAACCCTTCGACCAAGTCCGTTCCCGTAATGGTATCTAGATTCGACCGGCCATGATAAATTTCACAGACGGTATAAGACAATGGATAAAGACCGGCCAACCGATTCTTGGCCCGCCTAGTGCCTTTGGCGATGGCCCCAATTTTTCCGGATTTAAGGCCAAACGCCGTGATCAGCGCATCCGATTCTCGGTACGGCCGCGATTTCAAAATCAGCATGTGGTCCTGATATTGCGCCATTTACCCCTCCGGTTGTGCATACCCCAACCGTTTGAGCCACGCCTCTTGGTCACGCCAATGTCCCCGCACCTTGACCCAAAGGTCCAAATACACTTTTTGTCCGTAATATTCTTCTAAGTCTTTGCGCGCCAAAAAGCCTATGCGTTTCAGCATTTGTCCTTGATTGCCAATTAAAATGGCCTTTTGTGTATCTCGCTCCACGTAAATGGCTGCCCGGATATACATCAGCGTCGGGGTGCGTTGAATTTTTTCCTCAATGGTGACAGCGACCGAATGCGGGACTTCATCGCGGGTTTCTTCGAGTATTTTTTCCCGAATCACCTCCGCTATATAGAAATCTTCCGTCTGGTCCGTCACGGTATCGTCTGGAAAGTA
The DNA here is from genome assembly GCA_002951815.1 of Sulfobacillus thermotolerans. Taxonomy (GTDB): domain Bacteria; phylum Bacillota; class Sulfobacillia; order Sulfobacillales; family Sulfobacillaceae; genus Sulfobacillus; species Sulfobacillus thermotolerans. Next base: position 776,814 of record CP019454.1, on the reverse strand, counting down.
CGGCAAGCCTTCGGGAAGCATGGCTAACAGCGCTTGAACCATGGCCTCAATTCCTTGTTCGTTCTGCGCAGATACCACAAATTCTTCGACATACGGCGCTAAAGCGCGGTACGGGTCAAGCCGCCCTTTGGTCTGCTCGACTAAATCACTCTTGTTGCCCACAAGCACTGCATCATGATGCAAACGCGCAATCAACTGCGCAATCGCGATATCTTCCGGGCGCGGAGGCTTCGAGATATCCACGACGTGAGCAATCAGGTCGACTTCTTTTAGAGCCCGTTCGGCCGTCATCACCATCCGTTCATCGAGTTTGGTGCGGGGCTGATGAATGCCAGGCGTATCCACGAAGACAATTTGACCGGAGGGGTCATGCAATACCCCTTGGATCCGATTTCGCGTCGTTTGCGGTTTTGCCGTCGTGATGGCGACCTTTCTTCCCAAGATGGCATTAAGCAACGTCGACTTTCCCACGTTCGGCCGACCGATTAATGCAATGTAACCGGATTTAAACGCCATATGCGTCCCCTCTCATTATTCTGCCAATTCCCCTGGGTGTGTCGGGCTCCAGTGAAAACTTTCGGGTAATAGGTCATGCAACCAGTAGCTTTTGACATCATCGCCATCACCTGATGCCACAAATATCTGCAGATCACCAAACTCACTAAGAACCTGCCGACATCCGCCGCACGGCATCGGCCGTTCTCTCTCGCCCATAATCCAAATGGCCTCAAACGAGCGGACGCCGGCTGCCAGTGCCATCGACACGCAAGCTCGCTCTGCACACATGCCGAGAGGATAACTCGCATTTTCCACATTACAGCCGCTAAAAATCTGCCCATCCTTTCCCACCAAAGCCGCCCCCACCGGAAAGTGGGAATATGGCACGTAGGCCCGGTCGCGCACTTGCCGAGCCTGCTCCTTCAGTTCCTGCAACGAATACGCCATTCTCGATTCCCCCTAACGCCCTTCACTAGTCATTGTTGTCAACCCGGGCGTGTTCATGTGCCTTGATAATCACGCGCGCCACGCGTCGTCCAACAACCTTCGATACCGTAAATTCCAAGTTGTCCCATTTCACGACTTCGCCTTCTACAGGGGCCCGGCCTAAAAGGTGGAGAATAAGCCCTCCCACCGTGTCAAAGTCCTCATGGGGCAAATCGACTTCTAAAATTTCGTTGACTTCGTCTAGTTGTACCATCCCGGCTACGTCAATCACGCCATCATCCAAATAACGAACAGGCTGATCTTCCTGATCATATTCGTCTTGAATTTCTCCCACAATTTCCTCAAGCAAGTCTTCAATGGTCACTATCCCTGCCGTGCCACCATACTCATCCAGCACCACAGCAATCTGAGTTCTTTGACGCCGGAAATCCGCCAGTAACTCATCCACTTTCTTTGTTTCCGGCACATATAAGACGGGTCGCGCCAATTCTCCCACGGACGTCGACGGATCGCGCTCTTTTAAATACGCCAAAATGTCGCGGGCATAAATAACCCCGACGACATCATCAATCGTCCGTCTGAAAACCGGGAGCCTTGAATGGCCCCAATGAATCACTGCATCCCACGCTTCCCGCAAGGGGGCGGTATCTGGCAACGCATTCACATCGATGCGTGGCACCATGACTTCCCTGGCCACGGTATCGCCTAAGTCAAAAATGCCTTGAATCATTTGACGTTCATCGGCTTCGAGCAAGCCTTCTTCTTCTCCCACCTCGACCATGCTGCGAATTTCTTCTTCCGTCAGCAACCGGCCCCCTTCGGCCCGTCCGCCCAGAACACGGATAATGCCGGCACCAAACCACGTAAGCACTTGCACAATCGGATAGAAAATCCGCGCAGAAACTTCTAGAAATACCGCAAAACGCAACGCAACACGCTCTGAGTTATGCGCGGCGAACGTCTTCGGAATAATTTCTGCGACTAACAAAATAAACAGGGTCATAACCACTGTGGAAATCAGAATGCCATTGTTCCCAAAATAATGAATAAAAATACCGGTTGCGATCGTCGCCGACATGATATTGGCGAGATTATTTCCCACCAATACCGTCCCGAGCAACCGATTGGGCTGCTCGATCAAACGTTCAAGCCAGCGCCCTTGTTTATGACCTTCTTCAACAAGATTGCGGACTTTACCGCGAGATAACGACATCATGGCGGTTTCCGTCATTGAGTACAATGCTGAGAGGCCCACGAGTACAATCAAAATCACAATGGGCCCCCACCGTATACCTCTCACCGGGTTTTGTCCTTCCCCTTTCACTGTACCGGTCAGTTTTCACTGGTCGTGTGGCGCGGATGCGCCTGCTGACGGCCCTTTCCAAATGTGTGGCAGCCATATGACAAATCCAAGAATTGCTACCAACAAAATCAAAAACAACACCGTCAAGATCCGCTCATTGTCCCATCGTAGCATAAATTGATGCCCCACAGACGTGATGCGTGGGAGAAAAACCCAGAGTCCTAAGAGAGCGGCCCCCACGGCAGCCAGCAAAACTGCTCCCGCAGCCACATCTTTGGCCGTTTGGGCGAGCGGATGAATCCGGGGACTGGCCAAATCCACAACAGCCTCAACCGCCGTATTCATCATTTCAGCCACCATCACGACCATAATGGCAGCCAAGACGACGATAAATTCTCGCTTAGGGAGGTCAAGCAGCCACCCTAGAACCATAACCGCCGCTGCCGTGAAAAAATGCAACCGCAAGTTGCGCTGCGTGGCTAAAGCATACGCGAGCCCCGAAAACGCATAACGGAATGATTCCTGAAGACTCTCAGCGCGCTTCACGAGACAGCCCAATGCCCCCTAAAATTTCTTCGGTTTTCGCCATCATGCGCTGTTCCTCATCAGGCAGTTCGTGATCCCAGCCCAGCAAATGCAGTACTCCATGCACTGTTAAGAATCCCAGTTCCCGCTCAAAACTATGCCCATAGTCTGCCGCCTGAGCTGCCACTCGGTCTAGCGAAATGACGATGTCCCCTAGCACCGGATCGTCAGGGTTCGCATCCTCTCCTTCCCGTTGGCTAAAAGACAACACATCGGTAGGACGGTCGACCCCGCGATACTCCCGATTCAACGCATGCACCGCTTCATCATTGGTTAACACCACACTCACCTCGGCGTTTTCAAGACCCCCAAGAACGTCAAGCGTGCGGATGACGGCCGCGCGTACTATGGCCTCCAATTTTTCTGATGATCCCGGGGGGCTTTCCACCCATATTTCCACGTCCCCGACTCCTTTCCATTTCCTTCAACACGCTTTCAGGATACTCAATGCGTTGATGAAACATCCCCGTCAAAACCCGCGTAAAAGTGCGGGCAATGGTGTCGAGTTCCTTCAAGGTCAAATTGGACTCATCGAGCTGTCCATCTTCAAGCCGGTCTTTGATAATTTTCCGCACCACTTGTTCAATAGTCTGTGGGGTAGGGTGTTTAAGCGTACGACTTGTCGCTTCGGACGCATCCGCTAACATCACAATAGCCGTCTCTTTGCTTTGCGGGCGCGGTCCATCATAACGAAAATCTTCTTCCAAAACCCCGTCTCCCGTATCGGCAGCGAGCGCTTTATGATAAAAGAAACTGATCAGCGTTGTGCCGTGATGCTCTCGAATAAACTGCACGATGGCATCTGGGAGATGGTACTGACGTGCTAATTCAATGCCATCGCGTACATGAGAGGAGATGATTAACGCCGACACCGTAGGGGCCAGCTTGTCATGGGGATTGTCCGCCCCAAATTGATTGTCAACAAAGAAATAAGGCCGCTTGGATTTTCCAATATCGTGATAGTACGCCCCTACGCGTGCCAACAGCGAATTGCCACCGACGGCCTCCGTCGCTTGTTCCGCTAAGTTTCCGACCATAATGCTATGATGGTAAGTGCCTGGCGCCTCAACCAACAGTTTGCGCAATAATGGCTGATTGGGGTTACTAAGTTCGATCAACTTCATCGATGTAATGATGCCAAAAGGCCCTTCCAAAAAGGGAATCGAGCCCATCGCCAAGACCGCCGCTAAAATCCCATCGAGCAATCCCCATAAGAGCGTCTCCCATGTCGTAGCTTGGCTTAATGCGGCCCCTTGCATGATATCGAGGCCCGCTAAGGCCAGTAAGTTGACAATCCCGACTAAAACCCCCGCACGAATAATGTCATAGCGCTGAGAGAGACGGGTCACCCCAAAGACCCCTGCTAATCCCCCAAAGAAAGAGACGAGTGCCACATTGAGATCAGCGCCCGTGAGCGTAGCCACTCCCAAAGCCAGTACCCCAGCCATAACCATACCCAAGCCTGAATCGACAAGAGCCGTAACCATGATTGCCGCCGTTGGCACCACCAGGTAGCTTAAAGCCGGCAAGTTTTTGACGATGTCCGCACCAATGAGAGACGTGGTAAAAATCAATCCCGTAATAATCGTAGCGGGTAGCGATAGGAGGGTTTGACGCCGTAAGAACCACAAATAGCCTGCAATTAAGGCCACCAAAACAAATGATAACAAGGCTGACCCAATCACAGGGGCTGGATTGAATCCTTGATCAAGAAGCCCCAGTTCTTGCAAAACTTTAATATCAGCAGGCGTGATGACCTGCCCGGCTTGCAGGACCTCTTCCCCCTTGAGAATTTTAACGGTCGGTACCTTGTCCATAGCCGCTTGTCTGCGTGCTGCGGTATCTTGCACATTTAAAAAGGTATTGGGCACAATCAAGCTCTTTGTGAAGTCCGCTAAAAATAAGCGCAAGCTGGGCTGCTGTTCCTCTTGCGCTGCCAATTGCGCCGCAAAGCCTTGAGCCTCGGCTAAGCCCACTTTATTGTTGCGCACACCATTGCCATTACCCATTGCGGAGGAAATGATCACGAGCGCATCTTGTTGCAGCTGCGACAAACTTGCAGGGGACAGGCTTAGAACCTTACCCCAGACGCTTAAGGGCAATCCGATGGGCAAGGCTTGGGCAATGGTTTGTTCTCGCAAATCTAACGGGGCGGTCTGGTCTATCGACAGCGAGAGTATTAGGGAAAAATCCTTATGGAGCGCCGCCTCTTGATTGCGCAATATTTGATTGTTCGTCGTATAGACACTGGGAACAAGTTTAGCCGCCTGTTCACGAGCTTTTTGGGTGGCACCCCAATCGACCACCCCATACGGCGCCACGACCGTACGCGGCGCCAAATCCCCCGCTGCCACATCGATGCGTTGGGCCAACAACGTCGTGGCGAACACGATAGTGGCCAACAACCAGACCCCTGCCGCTACCAGACTGCCCTGCACTCCCATAGGGTGTGCCTTGAAAGCGGAGTCTGCTAAACCAGTCATGGACGTTGCGTTGCGTGTTCATGCTCATTGTTAGCTCCTTGCTCTGCTTCAAACCGCTGATACGCCTCGATAATCTCCCCGACTAACGGGTGTCTTACCACATCCCGCTTTCCTAAACGAATCGTACGGATGTTAGGAATATCGCGCAAGATATGCTCCGCCTCAAACAAGCCTGAACGCTGTCCGCGTGCTAAATCGACTTGAGTCTCGTCACCTGTGACGACCATCTTAGACCCATAGCCTAGTCGTGTCAAAAACATTTTCATTTGCTCATAGGTGGTATTTTGGGCTTCATCCAATATGATAAAACTCGAATTGAGGGTGCGACCGCGCATGTAAGCCAATGGCGCAATTTCAATATGACCCCGTTCGCGATACCGTTCCACCGCCTCTTGTCCAAGGAATTCAAAGAGGGCATCATAAAGCGGCCGCAAATACGGGTCGACTTTGTCTTCCAATGCTCCCGGTAAGAAACCCAGTTTTTCTCCTGCCTCCACAGCGGGACGTGTTAAAATGATGCGCTCAACCTCATGAGCCTTTAAAGCTTGCACAGCCATCGCCATGGCCAAATAGGTTTTCCCAGTGCCTGCCGGTCCGATTCCGAACACCAAGGTATTTTGCCGGACCGCTTCCACGTAAACTTGCTGTCCCACAGTTTTAGGCCGCACAACGCGCCCTTGCGTGGTCGTGTACACAGCTTCCGTAAGCAGATGCAAGAACTGGCTTTGGGTGCCTTCTTTAACAGCTTCTACGGCCGCATCAACCGTATCCAAGCGAATCGGCTGCCCCGCATAAGCCCACTGCGACAGCAAGTCCAAAACCTCTCGCGCCAACGCTTGATCGGAGTCAGGTCCTTGAATGGCAATCACGTTGCCTCGAGCCGTCAATTTGACATGCAAGGCATTCTCAATATGCTTTAGATGCTCATCTCCACGTCCTACCAAAAGCGTTACGGCATTGTTATCCGTTATCACCCACTGAGAAAGCGGCAATGGCGTCCCCCTTTGCGTTCCGCTGTTAAGCTGGCGGCACTGCAATATTTTGATTGACTGTCCAAATCAAATGAACCGAAACTCCCTGCTTGGTCCAGTGTACGATGCGCTGCTCCCGCACACGGGTTCCCCCGTGCGCTTCATGCTGCAAGCGCTGCGTCACCTCTGCGACAGCACGCGCCAATGCTTGTTTGCGCGATAACAGCTGGTGACGCCTTTGCAACTCATTATATACGATTTTAACCTCTTCAACCGGAAGGGTCACCTCTCGCCATTGCAGCGGCTGGACAATTTTCTGGCGCCAATAATAGCGAAATGGTACCGCTCCATATCCTTTGAGCAAAATTGGCTCACCATCCGCTAATTTTAGAAAATCTTGCTCAAACCGTCGACCCGTAGGCTTTAAGGCCCAAAAACGAAACGGCTGCCACCAAGTGGCGGCATAACGCACATCCGCAAACACGTCGCCCTTTGCCGGCGTTTTCACGGCATCCGTAATCGGCTGCTTGGCATCTGGCGGCTGCACTGGAATCTGGGCACTGACCGCTCCACTGATTAATGTCTGTCCTTTGTGCACGCGCTCTCCCGCTACCACTTCCGGATCTCCGATAAAGACCAACACGGAGGTCACCACGCCATCTCGCGCCGCAACCAATTTGGATGGCAGTGCATCCGGGGGACGATTGACCAAGGGAATCACATGAATCGTCACCAACATCCCGTGCACCGACAAGCCAATCCACGCATATTGGGGAAGCCTTCTTTGCATCCTTTGGCGTTCGGCATTGAGATTCATGCGTGAACGCAACATGCCAATGTGTACCCCTGCTTGCTCCGCTGCGGCCACGAGCTGTTCTTGAGCCTCATGACTGATATTAGCGCCCGGCGCGTCAATCACCCAAATACGGCTGGTCGCAAACACGATGAGAAATAGCGCCGTCAATGCACCTACTCCGAGAAAAGGACGTTGCTTGAGCGCTTGCACCTTAAATGGCAGTCCCCCTCGGCGCCCAAAACGAACGCGGCAATGATAGCCCCGAACGGACTTTCGCAACCACACAATGCCTTGCAGACTTACAGTAAATGTGTATCCTTTGTCTGTTTGCCGTACATTCCATAGTCTAGGCCCGGCCAAAACGAGACGGCTAATGGCTTCTTCCGGATTGCGACCTGTCAAGGTAATTTCAATCCAACCAAATACTAGACGGTACAAGAAATCAATCACGGCCGGCCCTCCTGAAACACTAACGAACGCACATGGCCCGTAACTAATACTTCGCCGCGGTCTATCCAGCCAATCACCATATCCTGACCCTGGACAATAAGACGGCCGTCCGCCAAACGCAGAATCACTTGATCTGGAGCATATTTTTCGAGACCACGGTGATTTTCGACGCGGAATTGAAGATGCCCGACCACCTCGATGCGGGAAACATTGACTAAAACTTCAGGGGGGATCTCCAGCATCTGGGCTATTCGTGTCATGGCACGCCCCTTTTTCATACGGTGTCCTCCTTGTCCCTTCTCTCATTCATGCTATGCCTAGATATGAGCAGCCATGAAAGAATTAGAAGCGAAGTTTGCAGGAACCGTACGTCCTCGTGGCGAATATAGCTCTCATCAGTGAACGCTATACCTCCAAAGACTGCTCAGGGTGTGGCTATCGCCAGGACATGCTGTTGTGGAAACGGACCAGTGCGGGCTCGTGATGGATCGCGACAAAAATTCCGCTCGAAATATTTTAGCCTGGTTCCTTGCCCGGCTAGGGCTATATCCTGCTTCTCAGCAGGACGATGTGCTGAGTGCACACTCAGGAATGTGAACATGTTTACACATGTTTAGAAAGGCAGGATGTATTATAGTGGATACTTTGCTTCGCTACGTAGTGGAACCCCTTTTGCCTCCAGCAAGACCGCTGAATATGGTCCGAGTGCTTCGCATCACGACCACACGGCAATGCTGGATGCAATGTGCTTTTTGTGATTTCAGCCAGTATGCCCCCTTGGTCGGACATCATACAGCGAGTCCCGCCATTAGCCCCGATCACATCCAACAAGCCGTATCCGCCGCCTCTTATGATCTCATTAAAGTGCGTGGGGGGCTCACCGTATGGGAGCCATGGAGTTACTTTGTACAATTAGTCCGTCACATCTCTTCGCAAAGTCGGGCTCCGATTCAGGCCTTTTCTGCGGTTGAACTCATGCATTTTCACCGCGTGGAAAAAATCCCCTTGCGCGATATGCTCGATGAATTGCGGTGGGCAGGTGCTACGAGTCTAGGCCCTGGGGGTGGAGAGCTCTTAGTCGATGAATGGCGGGAAACGGTCGCGGCCCATCGTCTGCGGTCGGCCGAGTGGCTGAGCATTCAACAATTGGCCATGGAGTCTGGTTTGCAGTCACGTGCTATGCTACTTGTCTTTCACGGCATAACCCCTGAGCTCATACAATCCCATCTCCACGCCTTGCAAGCGATTCGGGATTTGTCCGTGATTGAAATCAAACCCTTGCGAACGGCAAGTTCCCCAATGGCCTATTGGGATCCTCCTCACCTTCTCGAATTATTGGCGGTAGTCCAAGCCATTAGAACGCAGTGGCCACATGTGGACATTGTGATGAACCGCACCCTATTATCCGAGGATGCCCTTACGCTTTTGCATCATCATGGTGTAAATCATGTCTATATCACCGCAAAGGAGATTGGTTAATGGCTCGTCCCTTATCATGGGTTCCTGTTCTCGACGTTAGTCATAGCGCAGTGACGCCTTTCACATTGCGCCAAATTTCTGTCTTTGTCCGCAGCCATAATGGCTACGGTCACGTCCTTACCCGCAGTCCGCTTCCTCAAGACTTCGACTGTCCCTCATGGACATATACCGCGGCCCCCATTCAAGGACCATGGCGCATGCCAAATGCCAGTGTGTTAGTGGGCAAACTAGAAGACCCTGAGATGGACATTATGTTAGAAATCCCCGCAAATAACCCTGACAGATCTCCTGCCTTAATCGACCTTGCGATCTGTACCGCCATGCCTGGGTGCCGTTGGATCGTGTACCGCAAGCCGGGAGTCGGAGCCATGGCGGCCAGCCATGCCATCTTGCGTCTCGCCTCTTTGTACCCGCACGCCTCCTTATGGCTAGACCAGCCTTCGATCGGATGGGACCTTGCCGCATATTTGTTGGCGGCCGACGACCGCTTACAATTACTTCATATTCCGGATCAGGAACTCTCTCAACTGGTGGATATCGCCACCGCACTGCAAAGACCTATTATACTTCATGATTTTGGGCCTCATAAGGCTTTACCTATGGCGGCTCTGCCGCAACATGCCTTCTTGCCCCCAGTACCCTCGTCGGACATGACGTCGTTGCCCGTCTACCCCGGTTACCTTTAATTTTAAGGCCAGGGTGTCACAGCCCTAGCAAAGGCCCCTGCCGGGGCTTGAACCACGAAAGCCGGCCCAAATTGGTCCTTTTGTGCATTAAACCAGAAGCCTTGACTTGGCCCATCCACAATCAGAGCCCATCCAGGCCCAGTACCATCCGTCGTCATAGTCGCTTGCAAGGGATGCGGCCATGGCTTTTGATTCTTCCACTGGGCTTGTCCCGCTCTCAGTGGCACAATGCCTTTAACCGTCAACCCATAAGGCGGATTAGTGGGCATCACGGCAATCACCGCACGCCATACACTAGGATAGGGGTATCGTTTAAAAATCCTACCACGGTTCGCCGGGATGGTTACCATATCAAATCCCCGCAATCCCGACGTGACTGGAAGATAACCGCGAGCTTGGCCAAAGGCCAACGTTCCTTGCGGCGGACTATCAACCGTCCAATGTTGGAGAACGTGAGCACCTATGCGAGTAATCGTAGCGTGATTGGGGTCGGCACTTAACACCGCAACAGTGCCGCCCGGTGCCGATACCAACGTGGTAATCGCTAAAGGCGTTCTCGTGCGTAACCTCAGGCCGTGGTTCCATTCATAAATGCGAACATGCAAGGCGTTAAGTCGCTCCGCTACAACCCATAGGTGACCTCCAAGATACGAAACGGCTAACAGCGTCATCCCTTTGGGCGCACGGACTGCGACATGGGGTTGGCGGCCCGGTGTCATAGCCCAAATCGCATAGCCGGTCGTCACCCACAAGGTACCACCATGGGCCGTCATAATTTCTTCTTGGGCAACTAACCCCAGGGCTCCCAAATTCCACAGCGGGCCGCGCAAATGACCTTGCGCGCTAAATTGGCCCACCCACAAATCCTCACGGTTATGACCTATATTCTTAGCAAATGCGACCGCCAAATGGGGCGGATAGGAGAGTGGACCACATCCTGCTAATACGAGAGTTAAAAACAACAAAAAGACCCTTTTGGACAACCTGATCCAAAAGGGTCTAAAAGCCCAGCCTTTACGCATCTTAAACCTGTAGTTGCGCTTTAACTAACTCCGCAACATGCCGACCATCGGCCCGACCACGAATTTTAGGATTGATCAAATTCATGACCTTTCCCATATCTTTGGGGCCTTGGGCTCCGGTCTCTTGAATCGCTGCGACAATCAGTTCAGTCAGCGCCGTTTCTGTCAATGGTGTTGGCAGATACTCACTGAGAATAGCAATATCTTTCTCATTTTTCTCCACTAAATCACTGCGGCCTGCGCGCTGAAACTCTTCGTTGGCCTCTTTGCGCTCTTTAATTTCTTTCACAATGACCTGCAAGATGCCATCGTCATCCAGGGTAATGCGTTCACTGCGCGTTTCTTGAGCCAAAATTCCCGCCTTTACGGCACGAATCACAGACAGACGCACACTATCTTTTGCCCGCATCGCCGTCTTCAAGTCATCATTCAGCCGCTCTCGGAGAGTCAAGGGAGAACCCCCTTAAAAACCATAATTATTTCGCACGCTTTTTGCGCGCGGCTTCGGATTTCTTCTTGCGACGGACACTCGGCTTCTCATAATGCTCGTGTTTACGCGCTTCCGCAAGGACGCCCGCCTTTTGGATCTGTCTCTTAAACCGCCGCAGTGCGCTGTCCAAGCTTTCGTTTTTACCGACTTTTACCTCTGACATAGTTCTCCCTCCCCTCCACCCGAACGGGTCGGGGTACGCTTCTCTTTATTATATGTGTCGAGGGAAAAGTGTGTCAAACCCTGATTGCTATGTCTTTTGTCTGAAATCCTACCTTACCATGGACGGTACAAGTGCCCATACTTTGATAAGCACTCTTTGCAGAGGGTGCTCTCCAAAAAGCCGGTGGACATGGAGGTCGCCTCCCGTTTCACCACTGGTTTATGACAGATATCACAAAACTTTAACTCCACAACTTTGCCCATCATCTCGACCTCCTGCCTATAGCATGGCCGAAAGATCGGGCAAGAATCCTAGAAAAGGTCACCAACCGAGGAAAGCCGTGAGGACGCCCACGCTGTCAAAATCCCAGCAGCTATCACGCCCGCGTTCTCTGCCCGGTAAATGAAAGGGCCTAACGATACCGCAACGTATTGTGCCTCTTGCAACATCGCCACTTCGGAGTCGGAAAGACCCCCCTCGGGCCCAGCCACCAACATCCACTCGGAGCCGTGAGGACGCTCCTCCAGTAGCCACTCCAGAATGTTCGGCCCTTCAGGATGTAAAACGCATTTGACATGCCCGGGCATGGTAGGCAGTGCTTTAAACGACGTGACGGGTTCAATCTGGGGAACTCGTGTTTGCCGAGACTGTTCCGTCGCTTCCTGGGCAATAATTTGCCATCGTTGCTGTTTTGCAGGTGAGACGTCGCGCACAATGCTTCGTTCTGTCACCACCGGGATGAACCGAGAAATGCCTGCTTCTGTGCCCTTTTCAACAATTTGGGCAAAAAGATCGCGTTTGATCAGCGCCTGAGCTAAGGTAATGGCAATAGGCACGTGCACCTCGTCCACGTTCTGAATGGTCAAGGTCTGTGAGTCTGGCTCCACCTTACACTCATATAACCGGGCTCCACTGACCAACGCTTCCACCAATTGTCCTGGTCTTACGCGCATCACCCGAAATAAATAGTGTTGCTGCGGTGGTGTCAGCATGCATTCGTGCCCTTGAATCTGCGAAGGTTCTACAACGATGCGAATCATCGCCTCACCACCATCATCGCCCACCCTTGACGATGCTGCACCGATTGGACTTGAAACCCGGATTGCCTTACGACCTGGGCCACCTCATCAGTGCGCTCGCTTAAAATACCAGACAAGATGCTTTGGGCCCCCTGTGCCAAATAGGGAACCAAATGCGGCCATTCGGGAATAATGATATCGGCAATTAAGTTGAGCAAAGCAAGATCAAAGACCTCGCGGTGTGGTACATCCGCTAAGGTCCCCAAAATTAAGGTCGCCGCGACTGCGTTGCGGTCCACGTTCTCTTTCAGGGCACGGAACGCCACGGGATCCGGTTCAACGGCCACGACGCGCTTAGCGCCCATGCGTGCAGCTAAAATCGCTAAAATTCCCGACCCCGCCCCCAAATCCAAAACACGCTGCCCCACAGGTGCGACTCGGATTATTTGCTCTAAGCACATTAAGGTGGTAGGATGATCGCCCGTACCAAAGGCCATCGCCGGATCTAAAACAATCTGATGGCGAGAATCGTCGGTTACAGCGTCACTCCAAGCGGGAACGATCTGGTACCCTTCGGGTAAGGAGATCGGCTGGTAGTATTGCTTCCAGCTATTTTCCCAGTCTTCCGTCAAAATTTCCCGGTAGGACACCTCCCAGCCCTTGCTGCGCGCTTCGGCCGCAATGCGAGCTTGGTTAGAGGGCCAGCTGGCATCCAAAGGAAAATAAGCGCGGACAAACGGCTCACCAGGCGCCAAAGGAATATCCGTGTAGGGCGCTTGGGCTGGCGAGCCATCGTCCCACTCGACCCCTGCTCCAGTCCATGACAAGAAGATCTGAACCGTCTCCTCAACCGCCTCAGCAGGCACAGTGCATGTCACGGCCATATAATTGAGGGGCTGAATGGAATTACCGGCCCAGGGCATCTTTCACCTTGCGGAAAATACTCTTGTCCTCATGGGCAACCTCTTCTTTTCGCATTTCCGCCCACATGTGAAGAATCTCCCGCTCTTTCGCGGTCAGCGAGGTGGGAACCACAACCTTTACACGCACATTCAATGAGCCGTGAATGGTGCTGCTGCCAATCCGCGGCAACCCATGCCGACTCAGCTTGAACACGGATCCCGTCTGAGTCCCTGCCGGAATATGCAGCGTTTCCTCCCCATCCAAGGTGGCCACTTTAATTACAGCTCCTAAGGCCGCCTGAGCGAACGTAATTGGCTGCTCCACCCACAAGTCATCCCCGTCTCGTGTGAAACGTTCGTGCGGTTTGATGTGGATAAACACAATTAAGTCGCCAGATGGGCCTCCGTGTTGTCCGGCGCCTCCTTCACCCGCCACTCGCAATCGAGTGCCTTCATCAACGCCTGGGGGTACCGTTACACTCAAACTTTTGTCGACGCGTACTTGCCCTCGACCATGGCATTCTTTACATGGAACAGGAATAATCCGTCCGGACCCGTGACATTTTGGACAGGTTTCCACCTGACGAATGCGGCCCAAAAAGCTTTCCCGAATGCGTTCAACCTGCCCACTGCCATGACACGTCGAACACATTTCTAAACGGGTACCCGGCTCGGCTTGGTTGCCATGACAGTGAGGACACACTTCGTCACGCGTCACTTTAATGTCTTTAGAAGAACCCGCCAACACCTCTTCTAAAGTCAACGTCAGATCATAGCGCAAGTCAGGACCTTTTTCCGGACCTCCCCGGCGCCCTTGACCGCCACCCTGCCCAAAAAATATATCAAAAATGTCTCCAAAGCCACCAAAGCCGAAGTCTTGGCCCCCAAACGGATTCCCCGCTTGCGGCCCATCCGCACCGAACTGATCGTAACGGGCGCGCTTCTCGGGGTCTTGCAACACCTGGTACGCTTCATTAATTTCCTTGAAACGCTCTTCAGCGCTACTATCTCCTGGATTGGCATCGGGATGGTATTTGGCCGCTAATTTGCGAAAAGCCCTTTTTATTTCGTCAGGACTCGCATTACGGCTCACGCCCAACACTTCATAGTAGTCACGTTTCGCCATTACTTGATATCCCTCCTCGTAATGCCAGTCCCTGACATCGCTATCCCGTTACTCCGGTAATGCTTCTTCTTCTGTGCTGACCGAAGCGCCTTGCCCTGTCGATACTTTAACCAAACTAGCCCGGAGGACCTGCTCCCGCCATTGGAACCCTTTGAGCAACTCTTCAACGATTGTCCCCTCAGGCTCGGCACTGTCCACCTGCTGGACCGCCTCATGAACCCGGGGATCAAAAGGCAACCCAACGGTTTCAATGGGGGTGACACCAAACCGAGTGAACACTTCATTAAATCCCTTTAGGGTCATTTCTAACCCTGCTCGCCAAGCTTTTGCTTCGCCTTCTTCCGGCATATACTTGAGTGCCCGCTCTAAGTTATCGTAAACGGGTAGAAAATCTTTCAAAATTGCACCCGTGACAAATCCCCTTAGTTCTTCTCGCTCTCGATCCATCCGCCGCCGAAAATTATCAAAATCGGCCTGAAGCCGCACTAATTGATCGTAGCGATCTTGGGCCACTTGCTGCCAATTCGTTGCATCCTCCTGAGGCTCTTGAGAATCCGCAGTCTCTTGCTCCATCTCTTGAGATTCCACGGTTTCCGGCTCTTCCTGGGATATCTCACGTTCGTCAGCCATCGATAATCCTCTCCTTCTCACATTCTACCTTATGCTACACCCAACCGGTGTCGCCTCATACGCGCTTTTCGCTGTCACGCCCACCGCAAGGCTTGGGACAATTCGTCCGATACGACCTCTAACACGGTCATCACATAAGCATACTGCATACGCCGCGGCCCGACCACCATCACCTGCCCGACGATTCGTTCTCCCATTTGGTAGGTGGCCGTCACAACACTGCAGTCTTGGATGTCTGCAACCGATGTCTCCGTGCCGATCAGCACGGTTACCCCGCCCGTCATGGGATGAGTTTGGGCCATTTGCTCGACAGCCTTATCTTGCTCTAAAAATCCCAGAACCCGACGAACCTTCTCGATGTCATTAAATTCCGGGTAATTTAAGATGTTTAAGGGGCCCGCCAGGGTCATGCGTTCCTCGTCGCTACCATCGCGGGCTAGCCAACCTAAAGCCGACTTCCACAAAGACCAATGCTGCTTAAGGCTCGTCGACAACGGGTCTAGAATATAATTCTGCAAGTCCCGTATCGCCATGCCCGAAAATTCTCGGGAAAATTCCAGGGCCAGTTCATTTAATTGCGCTAAACTGAGTTCAGATGGAATGGAGACCGTACGGTTTTGCGTCAACCCATCTTCCGTACGCATGATAAGGAGCGCCTGGTCCGGGCCCAGACGGACAAAACGCAGCGCTGAAAAAATGCCGAGTTCCCAAGATGGTGCCAGCACAATCGAAGGATAGCCTGTAATATCACTGACAAGCCGCGCCGTCTGATGCACAAACCATTCCAATTCGCGAATGCGCGATTGATAGGTTGCCCGAATGCGTTCTAGCAAATCGTGGCCAATCGCAGGCCGCGCCATCAATTCATCCACATAAAAACGATATCCTTTATCAGACGGCACACGTCCCGCTGACGTATGCGGCTGTTCAAGAAAGCCCCAGTCTTCCAAATCCGCCATTTCATTACGAATCGTCGCAGGACTAATTCCCAGATTATATTTGCGTGCCAGTGTCCTCGAGCCCACAGGTTCTGCTGAGAGAATATAGTCCTCGGTCAGCACCTGCAAAATGCTGCGTTTTCTCGCATCCATGTTGTCACCTCCCACCCGAATTAGCACTCTAACCACACGAGTGCTAACGTATCCTACTAGCTAAAATAGCGTGCGTCTACAATCACTGTCAAGCACTTGCCGTCTCCTCGACAAATTCTCGAAATACGTAGTTGGCCACGTCAAATCCCCGCGCTGACAACCGAATCCGGTCTCCATCACGCTCGATGAGGCCTTGCTGAAGAAGGCGCCCCAGCGTACGCCCAAAGAGTGCTTCCGGCACGACGCCAAAACGGCGCACAAAGCGCGATCGCGAAAATCCTTGGCACTCCCGCAACCCTAACCAGACGTATTCTCGCATCTCTTCGGGCCGTGCTAACGGCTCCGCTCCTGCTTCAACAGACTCGCCGGCTAAAGATGCTTCGATATAGCGCCTAACCCCGCGCACGTTCCACCAACGCCGTCCGTGCCAGTATCCGTGCGCCCCTGCCCCCAACGCCAAGTAGGGGTTCATGGTCCAATAGAGCCGGTTATGACGCGACCACCGGCCATTTCGGGCATAATTGGAAATTTCATAGCGTTCAAGCCCGGCCCGTTCCATAAAATCGCGACCATAATCGGCCATGTCGGCTGTCGTGTCGGACAGTGGTAACGTCACCTGCCCCTTTTTCAGTTGCGTCGCCAAGGGCGTCCCTTCCTCAATTTGAAGCTGGTACATGGAAATGTGGTCCGGTTCCAATTGGCATGCGGCGTCCAAAGTCTCGTGCCACTCCGCCATGGTCTGTTGGGACAATCCATAAATCAAGTCCAGACTGATATTGGAAAAGCCCGCGGCACGGGCCGCAGATACCGCATCGCGAGCATCCTTTGCCGAGTGAATGCGATTCAAGCGCTTCAAATGATGATCCTGCAACGCCTGAACTCCTAAGGATAGTCGATTCACGCCCGCGTTCCGGTAGGCCTCAAGACGCTTTTTGTCCACCGTTCCAGGATTAGCCTCCAT
The DNA here is from genome assembly GCA_002951815.1 of Sulfobacillus thermotolerans. Classification (GTDB taxonomy): domain Bacteria; phylum Bacillota; class Sulfobacillia; order Sulfobacillales; family Sulfobacillaceae; genus Sulfobacillus; species Sulfobacillus thermotolerans. The sequence continues at coordinate 759,712 of CP019454.1, read as the reverse complement.
GGTAACCTCGAGGTCAGAGGATACCGTAAGAGGGCTTGTCAACACCACGTGCAACAGCTCTCCAATGTGGTCAGGACTCACTAAAGACGGCGTGCCCCCGCCAAAGAAAATCGAGACTAAGGGGCCACTTGGAACGTCTTCTATGCGTTCCCACTCTCGCATCAAGGCCTTCATATATACGGCATGATCTTGTTCGCCCATCCCTGTAACGGTGTTAAAATCACAATACGTGCAACGGGATTGACAGAAAGGAATATGCACATAAAGGCCCCAGTGGTTGATGGCCGGATCCGTCACTTGTCTTCCACCCGCAAGATGGCCATAAAGGCTTCTTGGGGAATATCGACACTCCCCACCGATTTCATCCGCTTTTTACCCTCTTTTTGTTTTTCCAACAGTTTGCGCTTCCGGCTAATATCCCCACCGTAGCATTTAGCCAAGACATCCTTGCGCATCGCACGGACCGTTTCGCGAGCAATGACGCGCCCACCAATAGACGCCTGCAACGGCACTTCAAAAAGCTGCCGGGGAATCAAATCCCGTAATTTTTCCACTAAAGCCCGTCCCCGATGATATGCCTTATCGCGATGCACAATGATCGAGAACGCATCGACGACTTCGCCATTAATTAAAATGTCCAAACGCACCAAGTCGGCTGGAACATATCCGCTCCACTGATAATCGAAGGAGGCATACCCACGGGTACGGCTTTTCAGCTGGTCAAAGAAATCATACATAATCTCCGCCAAGGGCAATTGATATGTCAGCATGGCACGTTGGCTGTCGATGTATGAAAGATCTTTATAGACACCGCGCCGTTCTTGGGCCAATTCCATGACGGCCCCAATATAATCGCTTGGTGTAATGATGCTCGCCGTTACGACCGGTTCTTGAATCTCTACAATGTCGCCAGCGACCGGCATTAAAGCCGGATTGTCCACACGAATCTGCTCGCCATTCACCAGTTGGACCTGATATACGACGTTAGGTGCAGTTGTAATCAAAGAAATGTTGTATTCACGCTCGAGCCGCTCTTGAATGACATCCAAATGAAGTAACCCCAAAAATCCCGCGCGAAAACCGAAACCCAAAGCTGCCGAGGTCTCTGGCTCAAACGTCAAGGCTGCGTCATTGAGCTGCAATTTTTCCAACGCCTCACGCAGACGGCCGTATTCATTGGTATCGACGGGATAAAGGCCCGAAAACACCATCGGCTGCGCAGGACGGTAGCCCGGCAATGATTCTTTTGCCGGATTGGCGGCCAACGTCACGGTATCCCCAACGCGCGTGTCTTGAACGGTTTTAATGGCGGCGGCAAAAAATCCCACCTCTCCCGTTTGCAATTCCGATACGGCCACCGGATGTGGCCGAAATACTCCAATCTCGGTCACATCAAATTCCGCACCATTAGCCATGAACCGCACCCGGTCGCCCACCTTCAACGCGCCGTCGACCACGCGGATATAGACCAACACCCCTTTGTAACTGTCAAAGCGAGAATCAAAAATCAAAGCCCTAAGCGGCCCCTGGCTGTCGCCTCGGGGAGGGGCAATCCGTTCAACAATCGCATCAAGCGCTTCGGCAATGCCGATGCCTTGCTTAGCGGATACTAAAATCGCTTCGGTTCCATCTAAGCCAATTTCTATCAGTTCCTCGCGGACCCGGTCCGGATCGGCATTCGGCAAATCAATTTTGTTAATGACAGGAATCACCGTTAAATCATGCTCCAACGCCAAATATAAGTTGGCCAGCGTCTGAGCCTCAACGCCTTGGGCGGCATCAATCACTAAAAGAGCCCCCTCGCAAGCCTGTAACGCCCGCGACACCTCATAAGTAAAGTCCACATGGCCCGGCGTATCGATGAGGTTCAGCTCATAGAGATGTCCTTGACTCTGATAGTCCAGACGAACGGCCTGCGCCTTAATCGTAATGCCACGCTCCCGTTCGAGATCCATGGAGTCCAGAACTTGCGGCGCCATTTCTCTTTTCGTCAACGCGCCGGTGGTCTCAATAAGCCGGTCTGCCAACGTACTTTTACCGTGATCTATATGAGCAATAATCGAGAAGTTGCGGATATCCGACTGTTTCACACTAGCCCTCCACCGTTTGGTCCGTATCCTTATTATCTTAACGATTTCCGTGGTGCATGAAAAGCGACGCGAGCCCTTACCGAAACAATGCCCCTTGGGGGCTTTGGAGGTCTTAACCCTTTGATGTAGTTCTTTGTCACCACACCCCCCGGACCTCATGGTCTGGCCATTTTACGACAAACGTCCATTCCTTGCTCCCCCATGACTTTTTATGCTAAGGATACCGGCCATGCATAGGCTGTTATTTCGAGGAGGGTGTGTGATGGACCAATTGGGGTTTGCGCGCCTGCAGTTTGGCGTAACGACCGTGTATCACTTTTTATTTGTGCCAATCACTATTGGCCTGGCATTTCTCATTGCCATTCTGGAAAGTATTTACGTACGAACGGGCAACGAAGACTACCGGCCCCTTCTACAATTCTGGGGGCGTTTATTCCTCATCAACTTTGCCGTCGGTGTGGTGACAGGTCTGCTTCAAGAATTTCAATTTGGTCTAGACTGGGCGAACTATTCACGGTTTGTTGGTGATATCTTTGGGGCGCCACTGGCCGTCGAAGCGTTATTAGCCTTTTTTATGGAGTCGACGTTTATTGGCGTCTGGAATTTTGGGTGGGACCGCATATCCAAAAAGTTGCACCTACTATCGATTTGGTTAGTGGCCGCAGGTACCATGATTTCAGGTTTTTGGATTCTGACCGCCAACTCGTTTATGCAAGAACCCGTGGGCTATCAAATTGTCAATGGCCATGCTCAAATGGACAGCTTTGGGGCGTTATTGACCAATCCCCAGCTTTGGGTTGAATTCCCGCATACGATTTTAGCCGCTTACTTGAGCGCCTCGTTCTTCATGTTAGCCATTAGTGCCTTTCATCTCTTAAGAGGCCAACACGTTGAGAGCTTTAAAAAATCGTTCCGCGTGGCCTCCATTGTTGGTCTCATTTCGGCCGTTCTGGTGATTGTCGTAGGCGATATGCAAGCCAGTCACCTCGTCAAATCACAGCCCATGAAGCTTGCAGCGGCCGAGGCTTTGTGGAATACCAGTTCCGTCCACGCCCCGTGGAGCGTGATTAGTGTGGTCAACACCAAAGCCCAAAAGGACGAATTCAACATTAAAATTCCCGATATGCTGACCATATTAGCCTACAAACGGCTCAGTGGCTCTGTTCAAGGCATTCACCAAGTGCAAGCCGAATACGTCAAAAAATATGGGCCCGGTAATTATATCCCGCCCGTTGCCCCGACGTATTATGCCTTCCGCACCATGATTTTTGCTGGAACCTTGATGCTTGTCTTCGCAGCATATGCGGTCTATTTGCTGCGCCACTCACGCTTTACCAACAAGCGCTGGTTTTTGAAAGTGCTGGAATGGAGTCTCATTCTTCCCTACCTGGCCAATACCGCCGGATGGATTATGACCGAGGTGGGACGACAACCATGGGTCGTCTACGGCCTATTACGCACCGCCAACGGTGTCTCCTCCCCCAGCAGCGTGTCAGAAAGTGACATTGTCGTATCCCTGATTACCTTTGCCGTGGTCTATGGATTCATGGCCGTCTCCGCAATCTACTTGTTCCGCAAGTATACGATTATCGGCATCGACCCCACAGACAATGCTCAAAGTGTGGAGAGCACGTCTCCGATGATGTTTATTGGGTCGTAAGTGCCATCAGCGGATACAAACAGGAGGGAGTCTATCATGTTACCGACAATATGGTTTATCCTCATTGCTGTGTTGTTTACCGGATATTTCATCCTTGAAGGATTTGATTACGGCGTCGGGATGCTATATTCCTTCATTAGTCATAATGATACCGAACGGCGCATGGCGCTGAATACCATCGGACCCTTGTGGTCCGGCAACGAAGTCTGGTTGGTGACCGCAGGTGGTGCCCTATTTGCGGCGTTCCCGTTCTGGTATGCAACCTTATTCAGTGGATTTTATCTCGCACTTGTGCTCATGCTGGTCGGCCTCATTTTCCGGGGCGTTGCTATTGAGTACCGCAGCAAAGACCAAAGCCCCGCGTGGCGCAAGCGTTGGGACATTATCATGACCGTAGGCAGCTTCTTGCCTGCGTTGCTATGGGGCGTGGCGTTTGCCAATTTTCTCGAAGGCGTGCCCATTAACGCCCAAATGAACGACGTTGGGGGATTTTTTAGCCTTCTCCGTCCGTATACCGTATGGGCAGGATTGTTGAGTCTAACCTTGTTTCTCGCCCAAGGCGCTACCTTCCTTGCGCTGAAAACGGCTGGCCCGTTACGCGATGCAGCCGTTCGCGTTGCCAAACCGTTATTAACCACAGCGTTAGTGTTAGCGGCTGTCTTCATGGTATGGACAATGCGCATGCCCGCCTTAGGCCATCGTCCTTGGTATTTCACCATCAGTCTTTTAGGCTGGATTAGTCTGCTTGTCGCCCGCTTCGTCGTAGACAAAAAACAAGGCACGGCATTTTTGTGGCAATCCGTTATGATTGCGCTGAGTACAGCCGCATTCTTTTTGGGACTGTTCCCTCATGTCATGGTGTCGACTTTAGGTGCCCGCTATGACTTGACCGTGACGTCAGCTGCGGCCAATCCGTACACGCTGCATGTCATGACCATTGTTGCGTTAACCATGGTGCCTATTGTCTTAGCGTATCAAGCGTGGACCTACTGGGTCTTCCGCAAGCGCATTACGCCCGAACAACACTTGGAATACTAACCCTGCCGCACAGAGGGACCCAGGTTTGCCTTGGGTCCCTCTTCATCATAAGAGCCCATTCTAAGCCGCTTTTTCACGGTGCTTGCGGTGAACAACAATGGTACTGGCAAACATCACATTCATGGTGCCCATTAATAAGTTGAGTTCCATATCGTGAGGCTCTTTAAACCCTAACGTTAAAAAGAAGATACCATTCAACACGGCCAATATAATGGGAGGAATGCGTCCGCCCCGGGCTAGCACTAAGAGACCACCACACACCAATTCAATAATCCCAACCGTCAAGCCGAATGTGGCCACGTGGGGAAAAATATAGGTGCGGATAATAGGGGCCAAGGGTGTTGTCGGCAAAGCGGCCGTCACGCGCGGAACAAGCCATACGCTGGTCGGGGTATAGAGCTTAAAAATTCCCCGCCAAAAGAAATATAAACCGTCAATCAGCCGAAGCACTGTCAACCACCGACTGCTTACCTGATACCGGGCCATCAGCCCACCTCCTTGCCTTTCCTCTTGTTCGATCTTAACGCAGTTTTGCCGTTTCGGCGGTTTTATGGCTAAAATAGTCCCAAGAGACTACCGGGACTGGCGTATTTGACCCGCGACAAAAATGATAATTTTAGCCATAATGGTGTGGAAAAGGAGCTGACGCAGGTGATACGAGTTAATCCCGAACTGACCGACGATCAATTGCTACGATTATTTGATAAAGGGACACTGGGCCAATGGACCCCCGACGCTATTGAGTGGGGGGATTTAGATCGCATTACGCCTGACCTGCGCCACGCTATCGCCCAGGTGCTGACGCCTGTCTATTTGGGAGAGCAAACGGCGATGTACGGGGTCAGTGCGGTACTGCCGGATATGCTAAGCCATGGACATCATGAGGAAGCCTTATACCTCAGCAGTATGGGCTTAGATGAGGGACGTCATTTTCGCAACTTACACAAACTCTACCACATCTTTCAGGAAGAGCCGGCAAGCCGCCACCGCATTCCCGAGATGTTTCGATATCATGCCCGGCTTCTGAGTCATAAAGATTCCACAGAGTGGATCTGGGGCATATTAATTAGCGATCTATTTGCCAAACACTTTTATGGCGGCCTATTTCAGCGTTACCCTGATACCGTGGTCGGACGGCTATCGCGCCGAACCCTTAAAGATGAGGCTCGCCACCAAGCATTTTCCGAGCGGTATCTGGAAAAAGTTCTGCCGACCATGGACTCCGAACATAAGGCACAGCTCATTGCCCTGCGCGATGATCTCTTCCGAACCATGGAGGCCATTGGCCATCGACTGTACGATTCGATGATGGTACTGGATTGGAAACCTGAAGACTTTTTACATGATTTATCTCTCGATACTGAAAGGTGGGTTAAACGCTTGGGCATTGAGACCGGAGTATAATCCGGTCTCTTTTTTATCGACCGCACAACCTCCTCCGCAGGGATTTGCCATACGAGAACCTTTCACGCTAGGGTACAATACGAAGAGGAGGGGTCTCATCATCATGCCAATACCACAATCATTGCGCGAATCTATCACCCACGTTCGCCGCCACCATTACCAAGGGGGCCAATGGTGGGCCGAAGAGGTTGAAGTCGTCAGGGAAGAGGCTTTAACTCTCTTTGTCAATGGACATGAGTTTGTCACAATGGTAGTGACACCTACCGATTTAGAAGAGCTTGTGACGGGTTTTCTTGCCTCAGAAAATTTTATTTCCCGGGCTGACGCCATCACGGTCTTCCAACATCATCCGGGTACCCAACAAATTTGGGTGCGAGTCCCGGGTCTCGACCCCACCCGTATCACGCAAACCGGAACGCGCTATCTCAGCAGTTGCTGTGGGCGAGGACGTCCAGGGTTTTATTTCATTGAGGATGCTAATATCAGTCCCTTAGTGGTCGAGCCCTTGTCGCATCCGCTTACTGCCGAGACGATGACCACATTATTTGAAGAATTTAGCCAGTGGACACACCAACAGCATTCAGGAGGATTGCACGCCGCCGGATTGGCCTACGGCGCAACACTGTTGACGATTCGCACCGATGCTGGACGTCATAATGCCCTGGATAAACTCTATGGGTATTGTCTACGCCAACAAATTCACCTTTCGGACAAGGCTATCGTGTTTTCAGGCCGCCTGTCGTCCGAAGTTATTCTTAAAGCAGGACGCATGGGCATTCCCTTAATCATTTCCAATGCCGCGCCAACCAATCTCGGCATTGAACTAGCGGAAACGCTGGGGATTACGGCGGTCGGCTTTGCTAGAAACCACGAACTCAGCGTTTATAGTCATCCGGAGCGCATTCTCCCATTTTAGTTAAGGGCCTACGCGCTAAATAGTACAAACCCGCCTGACAAACCTATGCGGTCGGTTGCCCGTTATCCTGTGAAGCGTCAAGACCATATGGTCAAACGCCGCCTGTCACGCCCATCAAACTTCCACCGCCGATCACTTTTTTAAGAAAGCCATTCTGATGGACTTATCCAAGTCTGATCATCGTTAATCAATTGATCAACCGGAGCCACCTTCCTGTGTCATCATGCCACCGCTTCTTAGGGCCATTGGCCGGTCGTCCACGGGCGGGCACTCCACAGGCTGTCACCGAGCAGGTCTGCCGTCAGGCAGACACGGGTGAGGAGCTCCTCACCGAACTCTCGGCCACGGTTCGCAAATTGATCGCCGCATTGATGTCGCGGTCGTGGTGTGTGTGACATTCTGGGCACGTCCACTCCCGCATAGCGAGCGGCATTTTCGGCATTTTGTATCCACACGCGGAACACGTTTTGCTGCTCGGATACCAACGGCTCACGATGACCACCGTTTTCCCGCATTGGGCCGCTTTGTATGCGAGTTGCCGACGGAATTCCCCAAAGCCCATATCAGCCATCGCCCGGGCGAGAGGATGATTTTTGAGCATCCCGGCGACGTTCAGGTCCTCGATGGCCATGACATCGAAGCGCTGCACGAGATCGGTGGTCAGTTTGGTGTAACGCATCCGCCCGGATATTTCGCAATCCGCGCATGGCGTCGGGCCATGCGCCGCTGCGTCTTTCGCATATTCTGGGACAAGGGCATGGGCATCCCTTTCGGGGTGGGCTGGCCGGGCTGAAGCCCGGCGCGGACTTTGGCGACTTCCATCTGGCGACTGAATTGTTTCGATAACCGCCGAAGCTGTGCCAAGGCGTCCGCATAGGCTTTCGGTCCCACGATCTTCTCTCCGGTCGAGAGCGTCGCCAACGCCGACACGCCCAAATCCACGCCGACTACCGCTTGGCGTTCGCGGCGGACACTGGGGGGATCGGGAAGTTCGACGGTGACGCTCAAAAACCAGCGATCAGCGGTCCGCGACACGGTGCCTGCTACCACTGTGCCGATAAATCGCAACGGTTCGTGCATGCGCACCCAGCCTAATTTGGGCATATGCACTTTTTGCCCTTTGACCGTGAATGGGTCGTTGGTGAGCGTAAAGCTGTCGTGTCGGCCCTTTTTCTTAAACGTGGGATACTCGGCGATCCCCGCAAAGAAATTCTTGAACGCTTGACCCAAGTGCATAATCGCCATCTGGGGGGCGTTCTTGGTAACCTCCAGCATCCAGGGGAAGGCGGCGCGCTTGAGTGCATTGAGTTGACGCCGCAGAGCGGCTTCGGTCGGCTTGGGCAACGTAGGATCGGCTTTCCATGCGTCGAACTGTTGTTGCCACTGATCCAAGGCCCCATTGTACGCGAAACGGGCCGTCCCGGCGGCCTTGCGGAAATACGTCTCTTGAACGTTATTCGGGTCGAGCGCAATCTTATGGGCCAGAATCATGATGACGCCTCCTCCACGGCGTGTTTCACGCCGTCGAGCAATTTTTGGTTCTTGCGGGAGCGGCTGCCGTAGAGCCGAGCCGAAAACACGGTGATTATTTCGAGGACGTCTTGAGCCAGCTCTTCCTCAAAGGTCGTGTCCTCGCCTTGATTGAGAATCACCACCTCCACCTGCTTGGCTTCGCAGATCGCAAAGACGAGCTCCGCCCCAAAGCGCACGAGACGGTCCTTATGGGTCACAACCAGCCGACCGACCCGGTCGGCGAGGATGTCATTTAAGAGGCGCTTGAGACCCTTTTTGTGATAATTCATCCCGGATCCGAGATCCGCCACGACCTCAAAGGTCCACCCTTGACGGGCACAATAGATCTCCAGCACGTGCTTTTGCCGCTCCAGATCGTCTTTCTGGTCGTGGCTCGATACGCGGGCATAGGCGACGGTTTTGCGAGGCGGGCTGAGTCGGTGAAACTGGTCAGGTCGCAACCGGGCCAAGTCGTAACGCCGATACCCACCCGCTGTGCGTTCATCGGGCAACAACGTTCCTTCGTGTTCCCATCGACGTAACGTCGATGGGGTCACACCTAAAAATTCCGCCGCTTCACGAATGCCGACAAGTTTTCTATGCATACCTAAATTATACAATAATGGGTAACCATAGGTAAACTTTTAGCAAACTGTTAAAACCCTCACTCCTAACCTTCGATAATCCTGTCGTCAAATCCCAAGCGTCGCGCGAAGGTTGTCATGAAGCGATCGCGATCGACCCCAACGGCCACGTCAATGTTCGGGCGCAATGGCAACCATTCTCGTCGGTCTACAACTGTCATTCCCCGTGTCAACGTTCCATACCGCTCAATATCCACCGCGTAAGGAATAGTGTCGCACAAGTCGGGCTCTTCTGCGACGGCCACCGCTAACGGGTCGTGCAGTGGCGCTGTCCGGTCTCCTATAAGACGGCCAGGATTATAGGCGCCCAAATAAAAGTCGACAGCCCCTTTCAGCATGGCAGCATACGGACGACGCGGGTCGAGCGTCTCTAGCATCGCGTCACTAATCCGCACTTGCATCGTCACGTCCAAGCCCACCATCGTGATAGGCATGCCAGAATGAAAAACAATCCAAGCGGCTTCCGGATCCCCCCAAATGTTCGCTTCCGCCACCGGGGTGACATTCCCCCCTACAAAAGCCGCTCCGCCCATAATCACCAACCGTTTCACACGCCTGACCATCTCGGGATGCGCCGTTAAAGCGGCCGCAATGTTCGTCAGTCGCGCCGTAGCGATGAGAACAATCTCTCCGCTAAGTTCTTGGGTGACCTCACCGAGATACTGGACTGCGCTCTGGGCTTGCACTGCGATGCCTTGTGGTGTGAAGGCATAGCCTCCGAGCCCATCCGTACCATGAAAGGCTTCCGCCGACGGCTCCCACTGACCGACTAAGGGATGGGCAGCTCCTTGATACACCGGCGCTCCCCGTTCGGCTAGGCTCACAACCGCCAAAGTATTTCGCGTTGTGGTCTCAACATCGCCATTACCAAAGCACGTGGTAATCCCCCGAACATCCAAGCGGTCTGAGGCCAGCGCGTATAACAACGCTAATGCGTCGTCAATCCCCGTATCGACGTCCAATACCACTGGCATCTTCTGCATAAATTCCGTCCTTCCCCATCCTTAAGATACCCTTATTGTACCATCCCCCACTTAGCCCTTGCCGAATCCTGTCTTCGTGATCACGGATATTGTTTGTCCCGGACCACCAGCGCCAGCGCGCGTGCCAAATCATTAACCGCATATCGTTCTTGCGCCAAGGTATTGTATTGCCCCCCCACTTCAATCAGTAAATCTCCAGGTGCCAACTGCTGATTGTAGCGGTAAGGTACCATATCGATGCCATCCCCCTCTAGAATTCCCGGCGCTATCGCCGCCAAATGATGGGCAACATGGATGGCCAATTCAAGATTTTGATGCCAATAGGGATTCGGCAATAATTTATTGCTCCCGACAATCAATAAAATGCGTGCTGTTGACACTCCATGGATCTTCGCCGTCGTTTCTGCCAAGGGTTTTTCACTACGATGAATATCGACAAGAATATGAACCGTAGGATACCAGCGAAGCAACCGCTTCGCTGTGTGATATGACTCATTATAGCTGGGCAGTAACCCTTGAGACATGTTATCTACCCGAGACTGTACCACCGCGACCCCTTGACTATGCAGATCCTGTGCTAACCACCAACCGACTTGCACCACGGTTTTAGACCAGTCGGTGGAATAAGCCGTGGGCGCATTTTTTGGCAAGGACGGCCAGAACGATTCGTGACTGTGCGTTTGATAAATGCCCACGATGGGCTGTTTTCCCAATTCTGCCCACACCCTTTGGTGATCACCCGGCAATCCGGGTTCAACAGCATCTTGCTCTTTGAGCCGGGGAACGCCAGTCGCAGTCCGCGACGGTAAGTTTGGAAGAGATACGGTGGCCAACGCGGGAATTTCCATTCGTAAAATGCCCGTCAAACTCGTGAGGCGCACCCCCGAAATATCTGCCAATGCCGTCATAATCACCGAACGCACGTGCCACACGGTGGAACGGGGCGAAGCCTGCGACAAGCGCGACAAAGGTATTCCGTCCTCAATCCATGTGAGAAATGAGGAAGAACTGCCCTGCCATGCATGCAGCGTCCGGTCCAACCATGACGTTTGGCGCGGTGTTCCAATAGGACCCGTGACCGGAACCGCCGCGCCCGTGCGGGCTGGGACTTTGATAAAAATCAACGCCGCCATCACCAACACCATCCCGTAAAGAGACAAGCTCGTCCAAGGAAACCGTTTAGGAAGAAAGGGACGAAAGGTCTCTTGAGGGGGCGCGCCAGCCAAAGGCAGACGCCTTTTCCAGCGAGCGGCTCTCCCAGGCTTTCTCGAAGGTTTGGACCATTTGAACCAGATAATGGCCGGACGTCGCCGGCGAGATGGCCGCGGCATACTCTCCCTCCTTTGCGATGATGATATGTATGGTAAATCATGGAGAAATAGACCAGCTTTGGAAAAATTGCTGGGAAATCTGCGTGAAAAAGTTTTCGCGCTCGACCTGCCATGCTCGCTTTACCCCATGTCAAGGCCATGCTATAATCAAACGTCAGGAGGTATAGGCGTGGCTAATATTAAGTCTGCGAAAAAGCGCATTAAGCAAACCCAGGTGCGCACGCTCCGCAACAAGATCCGAAAGACGATGGTTCGAACGGCGGTGCGTCGATTTGAGGATGCTTTAAATCGCAATGATTTAGAAGCGGCCCAGTTGGCATTGCGTTTCTGCTATGGCCGATTGGACCGAGCGGCCCAAAAGGGTGCGATTCATCGCAACACAGCCGCACGCAAGAAATCACGGCTGGCACATCGATTGAATAAGGTTCGTCAGGCATCCGCCTAATATGGGAAAAACCCCGTCGGTTCGGGGTTTTTTTCTTCATTTAGTGTGTAAAGACCTCACCAGAAGGTCTTGTTCTTCACCGTGCCAGCAAAGCCAGATAGCTTAATAGCCACGATTCCGCGTCACCATAACCCGATTTCAACGCGCGGTCAATAAACGCGGCCCGTTCTAAAAACTTTTCAATCTCTTGGCGCGTCCAGTACTGGCTATATTGCCACAATTTTTTGGCCGGAAATTCCTTAAGCCCTTCTTGGCGAGCAAATTCCCCGACCCCCTGCCCCTTTTGCTTGGCGCTCAGCACGTGGTTGAGTTGAATCAATTGGCGCACTGCCACAATAAAGAGCAACAAAGGCGCCTTGCCCTCTTTCAACAACTCCTGAGCCTGCTTGATAATCAACCCGGTTTGACGCTGTACCAGCGGGTCCGTCAGACGCCATAATTGGGTGTCATGGGGCAACGGTGGGACAAATGCGGTAATAGCCCCTTCGTCCCATGTTCGCGATGGATCATAGAGCGCCATCTTATCGAGTTCATAGATCACCTGTTGGGCATCGCGTGTTAGCATCTCTGCTAGCAAATCCATAGCATCCGAAGTCACACGTAGATGGCGCTTCTTGGCTTCTTGCGCGACAAAGCGACGAAAAACCGCCGGAGCTAAGGGTTTCAATTCAATCGTTGCTTGCGGGCCAAATATCTTCGCTGTCTGCACCGATGGTTTCTTATCCCAGATCACTAGCAACACATCCGGATCGGCCGAACGCCGATACGCTTCCAGTTGGGCATCGCGCTTCGCCCAAGTCCCGTCCCTGACTACGACCATGCGGCGCGTACTGAAAAACCCGTTCGTGCGAAGGGCCAAATCCACTTCTGTCCATTGGGTCACCCCCTCCAGCACCACATAGCCCTCCGCATAAGCCTCACCCAAAAACCACTGGCGCGCCTTATCGAGCCACCGCTTTGCCCAAAATTCTAAGTCTCCTGTCAGATAATAGCTTTGGCCCATGCTCCCATGTTCAACGAGGGCCAGTCCTTCAAGGATTTCCACCGTCTTGACCTTCTTCCTGCATAAAGGCTCTCAATAGTGGCCACATTGTACCAGAGAAGCGCAGCACAGGAAAACACCAGGAAATTTCTTTAGGAGGATCTCTGCCATGTGGCCCTTTTCGACTCGCCATTCCCGCCCAGGTCCTAAGACATCCCCCAACCAGAAACCTGTGGTGAAAAACCATCTAGGGGGAGCCCCCCGTAAGCCGTCTCCTGCCGAAACGCTGATGGAGACCATGAAGACCGCCCAAGAGAGCCTAGAAGGAATCTCCGGAGTCGATATCGGCTTGGTTCAGGATCTCATTACGGAGACCAAAACCTTTAGCAAGCAGCTGGAGACCTTAGTTCACACCGTCAGGCAAAGCCATGGAGCGACGCAATCGGTGGATATTTATAATGGCAGCGTAGAAGATGCCTATAATTACTTAAAAAATACCGTCGGCCAGTCCCCGGACATCAATATTCGGCGTTTTGTCCTCGGACGCACCCAGCAGATTCCGGCCGTGTTGGTCTTTAATGATGGGTTGGCGGATAATCAGATGATCGATCAAGATACCATTGCCTTAATGCAGCGGTATGAAGATGCGGAATCGCTCAACATGTCCGGGTCGGCGATTCATCAGTTCGTCCATGATTCCATTGTTTCGGTCGGCCATGCGACAGCTGAAAACAAATGGTCTAAGCTGCTGCCGAAAATGATGGGCGGCAATACCTTAGTCTTTATTCAAGGCGCCGCATCCGTCCTGGTGCTAGATACCGTTAAATATCCAGCGCGGGCCATTGAGCGGCCGGGCACGGAGCGAGCCGTAAAGGGTCCCCAGGAATCGTTCAACGAGGTCGTCCTGACTCAGATGAACCTGGTGCGTCGCCGAATTAAAAGTCCCAAACTGCATTTTGACAAGCTTACGATTGGCACACTGACGCAGACAATGGTCATTGTTGCCCATATCGAAGGCGTTACCAACCCAGAGTTAGTCATGGCAATCAAACGCCGATTGCGGGGGGCCAAGCTAGATGGTGTTCAGTACTCCAGCACACTGGGTTCCATTTTATCAACTCATCCCCTCTCATTGTTTCCCCAAGTTCGCTCCACAGAACGGGTAGACGTAGCTGTCCGAGACCTATTACAGGGTAAGGTGGTCATTTTAGTGGACAATACCCCCTTTTCCATTTCTGTTCCTTCTACCTTCATGGATTTTTACCAAACGACTGATGACTATACGGTCAGCTTTTGGACGGCCAGTATGGAAAGGCTTGTCCGGCTCTTTGGACTGTTTGTCGGATTATTGTTGCCCCCTCTTTACGTAGCTTTTGTCTCGGTTAACCCAAACTTACTGCCGTTAAAACTCATTATGACTATTGCAGGATCTCGTGAAGACATTCCGTTCCCGCCTCTATTGGAGGTGCTTATCATGTGGGTCATTATTGAGGTGCTCCGTGAAGCTGCCATCCGCTTGCCTAGAGGGCTCTCTACCACATTAGGGACGGTAGGCGCTATTGTTGTGGGAACTGCGATTGTCAAAGCGGGAATTGTCGATAGCCTGATGATTATCATCATCACGTTGACAGCTCTAGGTCTCTTTACTTCGCCCGTCTATGAAATGGCGACTCCTTGGCGCATTCTGTTTTGGGTTTTGGTCTTTGCTTCGTATATTTTTGGACTATACGGCATCGTGTTAGTCATCATTCTGATTTTGACGCATTTGGCGGCTTTAGAAAACTTTGGCGTCGCTTACTTATCACCATTCGGCCCCTTACGCATGCGTGATCTCAAGGACACATGGATAAAATTCCCAGAATTTACCCTAGCAAAACGTCCTTCGTACCTCCGTACCCTAGACCCACGCAAATGGGGAAAGAATATCCCACGTCCCATGAAAAGTCCTCAGCTTTATAGTACGCAAAAAGAAAGGCTCGATGATGACTAAGTTTCTACGTTCCGCTATGCGGGTCTTTACTATTGTCATGCTCCTAATCAGTCTCGCAGGTTGCTGGGATAATCGTCCCGTCGATGAGCGGGATCTAGTCTTTACACTAGGGTTGGAAAACGGGACGCCTACCATGCCCCTAAAAATGATTTTTCAATTTCCTACCCCGCCAGCTCTTATCAAATATGCCGCACACTCCGGCATCAGCAAAATGACACCAGTAGCAGATGTCAGCGGCTTAGGGCGCTCGGTCGCACAGTGTTTTAATGACGGTCAGTCCCAAGTCTCGCGTGATCTTTATTTAGGACAAATTCAGCTTGTTGAAGTCTCTAGTCAACTGAAGCCTCAAGTCATGCGCCACGCCCTTATCTCTTTAACCCGCATCGGTACAATGGATATGACTCCATTCATTTTTGTTACCACTGAACCTTTAGACTTGGTGATGAAAGCTAAAACCGACCAAGACCAATTTCCTACACTCTATTATTCGGCCTTGTTCAGTTGTAAACATTGCCAAACGGATAATTTGGGCGTCAAGCTGTGGCAGTTCATGGAAGACGCCGTGACCCCAGGCGTCGACCCCCACTTGCCTGACGTCATTGTCGAACCCGCAAAGCAACAAATTTCAGTGGATCAAGTCGCATTATACCGTCATTTTCAGTTCGTAACAGTTTTATCCCCTCTCGAAACTCAGGATTTCGGGCTGCTTGAAGGTTTGGCCAATAAGGTCAGCTTATATCTTCCGCGCGGCCACATCAGCTTACGATCCATTCATGGTAACGCCAACCTTCGCACTAGCGTCAACCATGGCATCATCCATGCCGTATTTCGCATCAATCTGACGAGTACCCTCGCAGACACTGGGCAGGTCATAGTAACTCCAGCCCAAAATGCGCAGATAGCCACTGAAGCCTCGCAACAATTGGCGAACAGCTGTCTGAGCTTGCTCAAATACACCCAAAGGATGGATCTAGACCCTTGGGGAGTAGGCCGGATGCTCTCATGGCAGCATCCTCGTACATTTGCAAAATTTAAACATTGGCACCAAGAATATCCTAAAGTCGTGATGACCGTGCAGGTACATCTTCATGTGTATCGTCTGGGTAACATTAAATAACCACGAGGAGGTCCACATGAATAACGCTCACGAGAGACTTCCACGCATTTCGGGACTACAATTTGGAACCATGGTGACGGCCGGCTACATGGCCATGGGAGTCTTTTATTTTCCCCGAGAACTAGTCACTTCAGCTGGGCGCGACGGTATTTGGGGTCTTTGGCTCGACGGCGCAATTACTTTCGGACTCATGGCGTTAAGTTTCGCCATGAGTCACATAGTGCCTAATGAGACGTTTGGGGAATTTTCCTCCCAACTATTGTCTAAACCTGTTGGGCTGCTTCTAGGATTGGTGACGATAGCATATCACTTGCTTCTAGCCGTCGTCATGGTGGTGGAATTCACATCCTTGTTTGACAACGATTTTCTCAGCGGTACACCGGCCTGGGCGATCATCGCATCTCTTATGCTCGCCAGTCTGTATATGGCATGGTCGGGTGCAGCCACGCTTGCGCGCGTGCTGCAAGCCGGATACATCCCTATGGTCATTCTATCAATCGCTACTCTCATGGTCGCCGGAAGTGTCATGCGACACACCACACTCTTGTTACCTCCTACAAATATCCAATTCATTCCTCTGCTTCAAGGAAGCTATCGCCAATACTTCATTTTCATTGGATTCGAGGTAAGTATCACGCTATATCCGTTTATTCGCAACGAAGACAGAAAAGCGGCGGAATATTATGCCTACGGAGGCCTTGCACTGATGATTGGCATTCTCACGATTATGTACGAGGTGAGCATTGCCACATTTGGCCCTGCCTATATCCCCTTAATGCGTTGGCCTATGGTCAACCTGATGCGAATTGTGGAAATATCGGGATTCTTTATTGATAAATGGGGTAGTCTGGTCATTGTCCTATGGACGATCGCCGTACTCGGATTCATGGCCGTACGGCTATGGTGTACGGCCCACGATTTGGCGGCGCTGCTATCGATAAGATCGGTAGGGGCTTATCGCTACCTACTACTGTTAGGCGCCACCATTGTGTGGATTATCTCTATGCTGATCCCCAATGCTGCGATTAGCGACTACATCACCCAGCAATATCTAATCCCTATTGGACTGATTTATTTAACCACCATTCCAATCCTTGTAATCATCATGGGACTCCTGCGAAAGAAAACCGTACGCAAACTGCGCGTGAGCAGCGAAGATCCGACTACCCCGGGTCTAAAATAGCTTCGTCATTAGGATAAGGGAGGGTTACGGTAATCGCCGTTCCCTGCCCTTTTTCGGTCGTGACCTGCACCACCCCGCCATGGCCTTCGGCCAACTGCTTAATAATCAAAAGCCCCAAACCGTGTCCATGCGCCTTCGTCGTACGCCTCTTGACAAACAAGGTCTCCATCACCTCATCGGGCATCCCTGGTCCATTATCGGCAATGACCAGATGCTGTCCGTCCACATCGCGGTGCATGGAGACGGTAATAATCCCAGGCCCAGAAAACGCCTCGACCGCATTTTTCAGGGCGTTAATCAAAATCTGCTCAAGACGGTCCGGGTCCCCAAACACTCGGTCTTGTGCATTAAGATCCACGTGCAGTTCCACGGTATGTTCGCGTTTCTCGCCCGCTTGGGCTATCGTCCATGCCTTTTCCACTAACGAAGCGATATGGCACCACTGCTTATGCAGCTCCGTACTGCGCGACAAGGACATAAAATCGGCCGTCATCCTAGACAAACGGTCCACTTCCGCCATGGCGCGGTCGAGATGGTCGCGAACTGGCCCCGGTGGCAGCTGCATTTGAGCCAGCTCGATGTAGCCGCTAAGCGCCGACAAGGGATTACGCACCTCATGCATCATCGCAGACGCAAATTGCACCGAAATGCGGTCATTATCAATGATAGGTACGGGAATCGCTTCCAACATGACCCAAGGGTAATGGGCATGGACCCGAATCTCAAATTCGTCCCGCGTCAATGCAAACAGCGTCCGGTGTCCCCGCCGCATCGCCACATGCCATGGCGGTAGCCAGTCGACGGCATTCCAATGCGCATTGGCTGTCTCTAAACCTAAAACATTCCGAGCGACTGCATTGACTAAAATAAAGTGGCCATTTTCGGCCACGGCAAGACCTGTCTCTAAAAAGTCTCCGGCCAACCCGGATAAATTGTCAGAGGCCCACACTAAATAGCCTTCGACCGACCCTGTCAAGGAGTGAACGGGTTGACTCTGCAAAAGCACCTCCACACCCGAGAAGAGTTTTACCGACGCAAACGCCTTCGCTGTACGACTTTTTCCAATTAGCGCTAACAATCCCTTGCGTGTGTCTTGACTGAGATCTAGCCAGTCCGCCAAGCGATTTTTCCAGATAATTTCTTTGGTGGTCGAGACAAAAATCAAGGGCACAGGTAGATTTTCCAAAACCTCCTTGCGCACCATAAAATCATTGGTCAGATGAATATGAGGCAAAATATGAAAAGTATGCGGCACGCTGAGGCATCTCCCGTCGTCAAGCAATCACGATGCAAAAGGCATCTCTATGGTATTGGTGTTATACGACAGTTCTTGGCAAATCTCCTGCCCGTTTGGGCAAGATTTTGACGAATTCTGTTAGGATCGCGCGATACCAAGCCATAAAAATTCTGCCATTTCATGTAAACGGTAAGCCTGCAAGATATTTTACGCCAGAGGACATACTATGCGTGGAGGTGACGCTTATGCTTATGCGTTGGGATCCCACTGATGTGGATCATTTCCGTGAAAATATGTCACGGATGTGGAGTCAAGTGCGAGATGATTGGAACTTGGACAACACGCGGCCGCGGACCCATTTGCATCAAATTGAAAATGGCTACATGGCCGAGTTTGAGTTGCCCGGTGTAAACCCCGACAACGTCAATATTGAGGTGGATGACCAATCCATCAGCGTTAAGGGGACATTCCCCGCCTCGCCGCTCGAGAATGACAAGCGTGCAGGCGAAGAATTTCACGCAGTCATTGGATTTCCTACAGAAGTCGATCCCGAAACCGCCCAAGCTGATTATACCTATGGCCTCTTGCGGGTCACTGTGTATAAGGCCACAGGACGGCGTAAACGGATCAGCATTAACGCTCACTAATCCACAACTAACAAAATAGAAGGCCCCTGGGGCCTTCTATTCTTTCGGGGGCTTTTTATTACGTGCCGAAAAAATTCCGGCCATCACCCCAATGAGCACCCCACCGATAGCTGGCTGCCACACGCCGCGTGGTGGCCCTACCCACAATATCGTGGATACTTCCGCCACAAGAGCCCCTAAAGCCGCCACGGTCATGACCCACCCCATCGGTACCGGCCCTGTTGGTCGTCTGGCGCGCACCACTATCGCGCCGACGATGGCCGAAGTGGCGGCGATAATGAGCGCTAGGGCCGTTCTCACCGGATCACCACGTTGACAAGCCTCCCCGGTATGGCAATGACCTTCACCAGGCTGTGACCCGCCACGAGCTCTTGAATTTTTTCGTCTTCCAGCGCCAGGTGTGAAAGCGTATCGGCATCCGCTGCGGTGGGCACCGTCATCCGACTCCGGACTTTGCCATTGATTTGCAACGCAATCGTCACCACATCATCCTTTAGCCAACGCTCCTCATACGTCGGCCACGCTGCCCAATGCACGCTTGATTCATGCCCTAAGGACTCCCACAACTCTTCGGCCAAATGAGGAGCGAAGGGTGCCAACAACCGCACAAGCACATCGAGCGCCTCGATCTGGGCCTGAGTCGGCACCATCTCTAAATCCTGATATAGGGTATTGGTCAATTCCATCAGCGTGCTAATGGCAGTATTAAATGCACGGCGGTCGCGAACATCCTCCGTAATCTTCTTAACGGCTCGGTGTACGGCCTTATTAATCTTTTCCTCCGACTGCTGCACCACATCCGGCGATACGGGTTGTTGGACCCTGGAGCGCACCACCAAGCGATAGACCCGCTGCAAAAAGCGGTAAGCACCCTCCACCCCTTGATGCGACCATTCAAAGTCCTTATCTGGCGGAGCCGCAAAGAGCATAAACACACGCGTGGCATCGGTTCCCCACTCTTGCATGATGTTCTCGGGGCTCAGGGTATTGCCCTTGGATTTCGACATTTTGGCGCCGTCATAGACGACCATGCCTTGGGCTAAAAGGCGGGAAAACGGCTCCGACACGGGAACTAGCCCTGCGTCATAGAGGACTTTGGTGAAGAACCGCGAGTACAACAAATGCAAGACGGCATGCTCTTTGCCACCAACGTACTCATCGACCGGCATCCAGTACGCCGCATCTTCTGGTCTAAAGGGCTCCTGGGCTTGCGGCGAGGTAAACCGATAGTAATACCATGACGAGTCCACAAAGGTATCCATCGTATCCGTTTCTCGCCGCGCAGGCTGGTGGCAGATGGGGCAGACCGTGTTGACCCAGTCTTCAGCACCTGCCAGAGGCGAGGCACCTTTTCCGGTAAACGTCACGTTTTCGGGCAGCAAGACCGGCAAGTCTTCTTTGGGCACAGGAACTGCTCCGCACGTCGGGCAATGGATAATTGGAATAGGAGCGCCCCAATAGCGCTGGCGCGAGATTAACCAGTCGCGCATGCGGTAACTCACCCGCACGCCCCCTTTGCCCCGGGCGTTGAGCTCCTCTGCAATGCGTTCTTTAGCCTGCTGGTTATCAAGCCCCGTAAATGGCCCGGAATCGACTAAGATCCCCGGACCTGTATACGCTTCTTCTCCCGCAGTGTCTCTACCGGCCGATGTGATTACGGTTTTAATCGGCAATCCGTATTTTTTCGCAAACAAGAAGTCCCGCTGGTCATGTGCTGGCACTCCCATGACAGCGCCCGTGCCATAATCCCCCAAGACATAGTTGGCAATCCAAATGGGCACTTGCTCCCCTGTCAAGGGATGAATAGCATAAGCTCCAGTAAAAATTCCCCGTTTCTCGGTGTTCTCCGCCGTGCGCTCAATATCGCTGTGAATCCGCTCTTCCGCAATGAACGTCCGAACCTGTTCTTTTTCTGCATAGTCCGCGATCAATGCTTCGACAAGCGGATGTTCTGGGGCAATCACAATGTAGGTCGCCCCAAATAGCGTGTCTGGCCGTGTCGTGAACACCGCAATGGTGTGAGATGACTGCGCCACGTCAAAGACCACTTCCGCTCCAATGCTCTTGCCAATCCAGTTAAATTGCTGGACTTTAATTTCTTGCGGCCAGTCCAGCCCTTCCAAATCGGCTAACAAACGTTCCGCGTAGTCGGTAATGCGAAAATACCACTGCGTTAAATCCCGTTTGACGACAACCGAATCGCATCGCCAACAGAGCCCATCTTCCACCTGTTCATTCGCTAACACGGTTTCACAAGTCGGGCACCAATTAACCGCACCCGCTTTTTGATACGCGAGGTGGCGTTCAAAAAACAACAGAAACAGTTCTTGGGTAAACCGATAATATTCCGGTTCCGACGTTGTCACTTCACGCGACCAATCGAAAGACAAGCCCATTTGCTGCATCTGCTGTTTCATATAGGCTATATTGGCCAAGGTCGAAACCCTAGGAGGTACGCCATTCTTAATCGCTGCATTTTCAGCTGGCATCCCAAATGCATCCCATCCCATGGGGTGTAAAACGTTATATCCCGCCATACGCCGAAAACGTGCAATCACATCTCCCAATGTATAAACCCGCACGTGCCCCATGTGCAAATGGCCTGATGGATATGGAAATTGCTCTAAGCAATAGAACTTCGGCCGGTCCGAAAATTGCGTTTCATACAAACGAGCCTCTTCCCAAGCCTTCTGCCATTTGCTTTCCACCAACCTGACACTGTATCGATCGGGATTGTAAACGGTTTCGGCCGGAGTTTCGTCGGTCTTCATCATCTCGTGTCTCCTCCAATTAAAAAACGCCCCTTATTTCACGTAAGGGACGAGCGTTAACCCGCGGTACCACCCAACTTAGCACAACGATTGTGCTCTCTTTGACCAGCGGTAACGGGCTGAATCCGAGCTCTCCAGAAGCGAGAAGAAAAATAGGAGGGATCGGCTCACACCAACCACCGATTCTCTGGAACCCTGTCTACCTTTCCGGGATCTTCTCTCATAGAGCGTACGCAATATTCTCTCAGAGCAATATTACCGCGAATGGATTGCGAACGCAAACCCTCATACAACCCTAGAGGGAATTATTGGCCATTTAAAGCAGGAGTTTCAGGCGACGGCACGAAACTTATGGACAATGAGCGCTTGGAGGTTGTCTGGAGGGATGAACATTTGAATCAGAAGATGGAGCCGCCCTATCACACGGTTTGGGACCAGTGGTCACAAAGGCGCCAGATAAAGGTGGTCTTTCAGCCCATCGTTTCTCTGCGTACTGGCGCAGTCCTAGCATTTGAAGGACTCAGTCGTCCCCAAAGTGACGGAGGCGAGCCAATCGAGGTTTCCGCACTTATCGCCTCGGCTGAACAGCACGGCCACTTGCTAGTGTTTGACGAGGTAGCCTTTGGCGCTGTACTACAGGCCGCGACCAGGGTAGGCTTTGGTCCCGATCATCTCCTGTTTATCAACATTCTTCCCAATAGCCTCGAGCATCCGTTGCCGTTCTTGCGCCATCTCCAGCAGCATCCTGTGATCGACCCCCGGCAAATTGTCCTGGAAATTTCCGAACGCGAAACCGTCGCGGGCGGTGACCGCAAGCTCCAAGAATATTTGGAGCCGTTCCGGGAAATGGGGGTCCGCATTGCACTCGATGACCTCGGGTCCGGCTATTCGGGATTGAATCGTCTGGTGGATCTCCAGCCTGATTTTGCAAAAATTGACTTGAGTTTAGTCCGTGATGTGGATCGCAATTCCATAAAATTCGCCCTGTTAGAAAGCACAGCGCGGTTCGCATCCCGGACTGCCGCGACCTCGCTTATCGCCGAAGGCATTGAAACGTTTGCCGAACTCTATACCCTAAAAGAAATCGGCGTGGAATATGGGCAAGGGTATTTACTTGGACGCCCCCACCCCGCTTTTCACACCGCTTTGGAGGCCCACCATTTTGCTAGCCGACAGCGCGTCAGACCCACCGCTCAAGATCAGCTCGACAGCCTCCTGAGTTCGGCTCGACGCATGGTTCGTGGCATGGCACAAGGTGAAGGGCGCTATACCCATCTTTTGGCTTTGTCCAAGCGCCTGACAGGGGCCGATGTGGCCGCTCTCTATAACGCCGATAGCGAAGGCCTTCACTATTTCGAGTCAACACTTCCTTTAAACCCCCAAGAGGTCACGAATTACAATCGCCTCATCAATTCCGAGTCTCCTAGCCTATTGGAGGCTTTGCATAAACGTAAACCCGTGATCTTCCAGCGCGCAGCAATCCATGCACTCGGACCCTACCCCCAACACTTCCCCTTGGAATCACAGATCGCCGTGCCTGTTTGCGACAACCTCGGATGCTGGGGCCTTTTACACCTGGGATATTATGAGCCCGATCAAATTCGTCCCGATGTGATCCAACTAGCGGAAGGAGTCGCGTCGCTGTTCGCCTTGGCTCTTGGCTATGCCGAACGTGAAGAATCCTTAGAGGATCAAAGTTTACTCGGAGAACCGCTATTTGAAGCTATTTCTGCCTTGGCCGACACGGCCAATTTAGATCACTTGCTCGCTAAGGCGGTGGCTGCGGCCCTCGCCGTTACGGGCGGCCATGAAGGTTGGATTGGTATTTTACAAGCACAACAGCTGCATTGCGTCACAGCCGATGGCCAACGCTTCGATCTGCCCGCTGCCGATCTGTGGGATCCCAGCACGCAAGATGGCCAAGGACCTGTGGGATTGATAGTTCGCAATCAACAAGCCCTCATTATCCCCAACATTGCCAGCGAGCCCATGCTTAACCCATGGTTGAATGAAATGCTCGATAGTGGGATTAAATCCACAGCAGGATTTCCTTTGGTGTCGCAAGGAGAACTCCTCGGCATTTTGAAAGTCTATCACAGCCAAATCGGAGGATTCACCCCCGGCCGCATTAGACGCCTGCAGGCTTTAAGCTCTTTAGCGACGGCGCTGATTGAACGCTCCTTAAGCACTCTAGCCAGCGAAGCTCACGCACGTCGCCAAGAGATCATGGCCCGCGGCTTGGCTGCCATGAACACCTTAGATACCCGTGACGACCTCGTTCAACTGCTTGTGGCCACCGTCAGCGATTTTGGCCCCTATCCCTTCGTAAGCATTGTCGAACAGCACCAGGGACATTTTGTGCCCTTAGCCATCCAAACGCCGTCGCCTGATTACCACACCGCCTTTACTAAGCATCTGAGTACCCCCTTATACCAAAAGGCTCTCGAGCAGGCCCTTAAGACCGGCATCCGCCAACCGCTTGTTCTCAGCGACGACTCGAGCCCAGACGCCCTCAAAAACCCTGCCTGCTGTTCGGCCATTCCTCTACCATCTCACAATCTTGTGCTGGTGATTGGATCAGCCACGCCAGGAACGCTGTCCCCCCACCTGGCAGAGCTAGACAGCTATGTTGTATCCTTGGCGTCGGCATTAGACCGCAACTTGTTGCAGCAGCAAGTCAGCGAAGCCCAGCAAGAGACAAATCGGCTGCTCACCACCATAAAAACCTTGCCCCAAGCGACCACCATTCAAGAACTTTGGCAACAAATCGCAGGGGTCTTGCTGACGCATCTGCGAGCCAACGGCGGCTGGATCGCAGAAAATGCTACGGCTCCTCATCCGTTAGCTTGCTTTGGTCTTCCGATTGCGCCTCATTGGATTCCTCCAACGCTCCTGTCCGCATCTCCGGTGGCGATGCACGGACCGGACATACCGGCTCAGCTCGAGCAATTAGGCATCCATAGTTTGGTCGGCTTTCGCCTGCACCTCGCGAGTGAACCCACACCTTTGTTCATGGTCATCACGAGCAGCGATACCAAAGGATTTTCCGCATCGCAAATTCGGCGGTTTGAAATTCTCGTGGCGTTCGCCCAAGCCAACTATGAAATCTTACGTCTTCGAGCACGCCTCCTAGAGCCTCCAGACACCCATCAAGCGCCCTGATAGGACACGATTTCCTTGGCGTTTAATTGCTCAATAATTCGTTCGCGGTCTAAGGACGATGCGACATACACCAAAAGCCTGTCTCCTGTTTGCAGAACAAAAGATCCATGGGGGATCATGGCGCCTTGTTGGCGGAAAACTGACACAATCAAAGCATTTTGAGAGAGATTCAAGGTTTGAAGAGATTTGCCAACAGCGGGAGAGGAGGACGGCAACTCCATTTCCACAAATAGGCCGGGGTTGGCTTGCTTCAAAGCCTCCACCTGGTGCGAAGTTTCCACAGCGTGCACAGCCGAAGCATTGTAGGCCTTTAGTACGCTCGCTTGGGTAATCGTTCCTAAAATTTTGTGCGTCGTGCTGTCTTGGACAGGTAGGACAGCCACGTTATATAGCGACAAGTAGCGAATGGCCTCATCGAGCGAAGCATTGCTAGCAATAGGCTTGGGTAAGGGCTGCACAATATCTTGAACCGTCAGATGAGGTTGTTGTTTCTGGATAGCCGCCACAATATCGCGCATGGTCACAATCCCTTCAAGCCCGCTTTGTCGCGTCACAACGGGAAGAAACGCTCGGTTAAGGCGCGTCATTTTTTGCCACGCTTCGGATATTTCGGCACTAGGGCGAATCACAACGTCGCCCAACGGTTCCATTGCCGTTTGCACTGAGATGACCGCCATAGGCCTAACGTCATCTCCACGAAGAATTTTAATGCCCCGCCGATGCAATTTGACGGTGTACATCGAATCTCGCGTGAAATACGTGTAAGTCAAAAAACTGATGACTGCGCAAGCCATCACCGGCGCGGTCAAATGATAATCGCCGGTAATTTCCAGCAAGATGGTAATCGCCACAAAAGGGGCTTGCGCGGCGGCTGCAAACAATGCCGCCATGCCCGCAATCGCATAAATAGAGGGGTGAGGCGCCAATTGCGGCGAGATCGCATAGAGCAGGTGGCCAAACGCTCCGCCGACCATGCCGCCCAAAAATAGTGACGGAGCAAAGACGCCGCCGGAGCCGCCTGCTCCAATGGTGAGGAGGGTGGCGACAAACTTTGTCACAAACAATACAATTAAGCCACCCCACAATATTTGATTCGTTAGCGCCAGATGCATGGTCGGATAGCCTACCCCTAAAATTTGGGGAACAAAGAGCCCAATGATACCGACCGCTAATCCTCCAGCCACCGCTTTTAACCAAAAGGGTATGTGGAGGTGGTTAAAAAAATCTTCAGAAAAAGTTAGCCCCTTCGTATAGAGAACGGCGACCAAGGCCATAATCAAGCCCAATCCTATCATAAACAACAGAGCAAAATGATTAATCACGTGATAAGGAGGCGTCTGAAGTACCGCCCGACTACCCATAATCGCGTCGAATATTGTGGTACCCGTAACAGATGCCAGAAAAATGGGCACCACCGCACCCATTTGATAGCTGCCGAGAATGATTTCCAAGCCAAAGAAGCCCCCAGCAATCGGCGCATTAAATGTCGCGCCAATACCAGCAGCCGATCCCGCCGCCAATAGCAGGGTCGTGTACTTTTCCGATAACTTTAACAGCTGCGCCATCGTGGATCCGAACGCCGCTCCAATCAACGCAATCGGCCCTTCACGGCCTACCGAACCCCCACTGCCAATCGTCACGGCCGGCGCAATAATACCAAACAGTCCCACGCGGGGTCGAATTTTTCCGCCGTGAAGCGCCAAGGCTTCAAGAATCTGGGGTACGCCATGCCCCTTCACTTCGGGCGCACCGTAGTGAGTAATTAAACTCACCAACACAAGTCCCACGGCCGGGCCTAGCACAACCAAACCGAGGTGGCCAGCAGACAGGGTATCGCCTATCAGCAACGTATGCACCACGTGGATCATCCACCGAAAGACAATGGCTCCAACCCCACCGACTACCCCTGTCACCATCGCCAGACCACTGACGATCCACGGTTCCCACTGGGGCACAAAAAGATGTCCCCGAACATTTTCCACCTGAACCAACTAAACCACCTCATTGTTATTTAGTACCTAATATTAAGACCGCCATCCACCTGCAGGGCTATGCCGGTAATATACGAAGACGCCTCTGAATCCAACAAAAAACGAATAGCTTGGGCAGCATCACGCGCAGTGCCGAGACGCCCTAAAGCAATTCGCCGGGCAAGCTCGGACGCCACTTGGGGGTTCTGAGCACTCATACCTTCTTGCAGAGCCCCCAACATCACACTGTTGACCCGAATACCGTCCTGACCCCATTCTGCAGCCAAATGCCGTACAAGCCCGTTTAGGCCGGCTTTAGACGCGCCATAGGCCGCAGCCGGCCCTGCCGCACTCGACAAGGCCGCATCCACGCTCGATACAAATACCACGCTGGCCGTAGTTGTCAGAAACGGTTTCAAGACGACGGCCAGCTCAAAGGCCGACCGCAGGTTAACGGCGCAGGTGTAATCCCATTCATACCCGGTTGTCGCCACCGCCGCATCGCTAAAGACCACGCCGGCCAGATGCACAAATCCTTGGACGTGCACAATATTGTCTTGCGCCAGTCTTTGCACCAGGTGGTCTGCGCCTTGGCCAGCCACCGATAAATCTGCCACAATCCACTCATAGGGATCCGGAACTTGCGGCGGATTGCGGCTAATCCCGAAAATTCGCCAATCGTTGACCAACATGGTTCCTAGTTCACGACCAATGCTGCTCGTCAGTCCTGTTACCACGAGCACGGGCCGATTATTCAATGTCGTCTCCTCCCTACGAAGCATAGTCTCGCCAATCCGGGGCAAAGATTGGTATGATACCCAATGAGTTGTTGATGTCGAGAAAGGATGGAAATCATGGCCGAACCCACTTTCCGTTTTAGTCCACGGCCCAACCGGGCTCACGAAATCCATTGGCAGGAATGGACCGCTGCCACGTTTGAAAAAGCTCGATCCGAAGACAAGCCGGTTTTGCTGTCAATTTCTGCCGTGTGGTGCCACTGGTGTCACACGATGGACGAGACGACCTATTCGGATGCGCAGATTATCGCCCGCATTAATTCTGATTTTATACCAGTTCGCATTGATAATGATCAAAGACCGGACATTAATCAGCGCTATAACATGGGCGGATGGCCCACCACCGCGTTTCTCACACCCTCGGGGGAAGTGATTACAGGAGGCACATTTGTGGCCCCCGAACAAATGGGCCCCCTTTTGGACCAAGTGATGCAATACTGGCAAGAACATAAAAACGAAATTCGCGATCAGTTGGCAGCACCTGCGGGGATTAATTTGAATGTGCAAGCGACGGCACCGAACCCGGAATCTGTGACCAAAATAATGGACGCTATCCGTCAGCAATTTGATCGGGCCTATGGCGGATTAGGTGTCGCACCCAAATTCCCCCAAGTAGACGTCTGGGACCTCGCCCTTCTCTTCTTTACTGCGACAGGCGATGGGTGGGCCGCTGGCATGGCGGTGCGAACCCTCGATGCCATGGCGGGTTCAGCCCTTTTTGATGCCGTCGCTGGCGGATTCTTCCGCTACTCGACGACACGTGAATGGACCATTCCTCACTTCGAAAAAATGCTCGAAGAAAATGCGCAACTAGCGCGTCTTTACATGCATGCGTATCAAGTGCTTGGGGACGAGACCTATCGTCAAATTGCAGACCAAGTGCTCAGTTGGGCCAACAAATTTTTGTTAAATATGAATGGCCTTTGGGGCGGCTCCCAAGATGCTGACGAAGAGTACTATCGCCTGCCCCAAGAGGAACGCGACAAGCGCAAGGCGCCCTTTGTCGATCCCGTCGTCCATACGAACTGGAATGCGCAAATGATTTCGGCGCAGCTTTTGGCGGCAGCCCTTATCAATCCCACAGTCTACTCCCCCATTGCGCTGACGGCGTTAGAAGCGCTATGGGATAGAATGTGGGACGATGAGACAGGACTTCACCACTACGAAAATGCTAGCGCTGAACTGCCCGGTCTTCTCACCGATGTTGCCCATTTTCTTAATGCCTGCATCGATGGCTATGAGTTTACAGGAGACACCGTATATCTTGACCGGGCTCGCACATTGATTGCGTACGCTGATACCGTGCTCAAATCGGATGCCAACACGTATTACGATCAGGCTGACACTCCCTCAGCTCCTGGGCGTTTGCAACACCGTCAGCAGCCGGTGAATGAAAACGCCCTGATGGCCAAAGCCTTCTTGCGCCTGGGCGCTATTTTAGATGATGAGGCGTGGACAACACGTGGGCGCAGTCTCATTGCCATGTTTGCGCCCGTAGCGGAAGAACAAGGCGTGTTTGGGGCGCTATGGGCGATTGTCGCTGACCGTGCTCAAGCCCCCTTGCTAACTGCAACGGTGGCCGAATCACATCACAGGCCCGGCTCGGCCTTGCGGCAGGCTATTTTTGGCCTGTTTGACCGCAACCGTATTGTACGCACATGGAGAGTGGGTACCGAGGAATTTGCCCAAAGCGGTTATCCTGAGATTCCCATGCCCGCGTTGTATCTCTGCCAAGGCCAAACTTGTGCTGCACCGGTCACCGATCCGCAAGGCATTCTCGAAGCATTGCAGCAACTCAATGCCCAAGCCATGCCTACTCCGGACGGAAATAATCCATAAGCCCGTGAGGTCTTCATCCTGTAAGATTCTCTCTGCTGTGGATTTACACAATCGCATCGGGTTTCAGGTCGTGATACGCCTTAGGGCACTTAAGGGGTAAAGCATTGCTCGCACGCCATCGTATGGATTAGTGGTGTAGCATAGCACCAGCTCTGGCCCCAGTGTGTCATGGCAAATATGCTGGGCGCACCGGGAAAGGCGCAGCTCCGTCGGAACTGCGCCTTTTTTGTTTTTCGGCCGTCCATGAAGTCGCCATTTCGACAACTTTTGCTGCGCATTGCAGCAAGTCTGATTTCTCTTCTTTGCGGACGGACGTGGCGAACTCAGTAGGCACGGCTATTTTTGTTCGCGGTTCATGGTGTAAAGAACCAACACACCACCGCACTCGACCTCGACAAAAAATAGGCAAAGACGATAGAATGGAAGAAATTTACCATATAATGAGGAATTCCTCTAGGGTAGTGCTAATGGATTGAGGTGTACCATGATTAATCTTCCGGCTCAATTGACAGAAGATGTTTTAGTTCAAGGTCTACGTCATTCGGATTCATGGCTAGCAGCGCTGTTAAATCAATCACCATGCGAAGTGTCATTCGATCAATTACAATGGGTGGAACCTGGAGGCATTACTCCGTTAGCGAGTATTAGCGCCAACCATTCATGGGAGATCTCAAAGCCAAAGGATAAGGTTTACACCTATCTTCAGCGCATGCGATTTACACAGATATTTGGATTAGATGATTCATTCCATTTTTTAGAACACGATCCGACAGGGCGTTTTATATCGGCCATATGGATTCAAAAACAAGAGCATATCGAACTCGTTATTCGTGAAATCAAAATGATTTTATCTCAATCTCAGCTTGAACCGGGAGTTCAGTGGGCGGTAGCGTGGTCCCTCAATGAATTTCTCGGCAATGTCCTTATTCATTCTTGTGCTGAAATCGGCGGACTAGTGTTTGCACAGGTGTTCCCGAGTCGAAATATTGTTCAAATAGCTGTATGTGACCCAGGGATCGGGATTACCGGATCCATTCGGCAATGGAATCCACAATGGCAAGGCACCGATGAAATGGCGCTGAAATTGGCTTTGCAACAAGGGTGGTCTTCAAAGAAGGGCAGTGACGGCAAAGGAAATGGGTTATACTTAGTAAAACAGATTATAGAGCATAACGGATCTATAAATCGTCTTGTCTTGATTAGTGGCATGGCGATAGCTGTTGTTAGCGAAAATGGCACAGTGTATGAATCGACTGCAGTGGATTGGCCAGGAACGAGTCTTAGTTGTACTTTTGATTTAAGTCGACGTGTGGATATGGAAAAAATTCTAGGACATACTGATGACTTGGATGACGATGAAGTATGGGAGGTGAACGAATGGCTTTAGCCATGGCCTCGGGTCAAGTATTTTCTCTTAATGTTAAAGAATGGATGTCCACTGATTTATTAGGAAGCCGTGAGCAAGGAAGAAAGCTGCGACAGTTATTGGTGGACGCTGTAGAGCAGCAGCAAACCATTCACCTAGATTTTCGGGGAATTGATGTGATGACAAGCGCCTTTGCGGATGAATGCTTTGGCAAGTTATGGGATATTAAGCCTCATCATATCCTCAAGCAAATAATTCGAATATCAGGATTGACTGGCAACAATAAAACCGTCTTTCGTTTTGTGTTACAGCATCGGGACTAAGCGATCTTGCAAGGTGAATTGCCAATCCTTGTTGATGTCGCATGACAGGTCCTGATAGGTGATTGAACGCGTGGCTTGCCATAACCCCATCGTCAAGAGATTTCTAGGGCTGGTCCTCTCAATTCCTTAATTCATCATGGCGCATACACTGCACCGTATCTCGTCCCAGACGCGGTTCCGACCAAACCGTGTCTTCTTTGTCATGGGTCCCAACATTAAACCACCGCCTGTGTCATCTGGTGGAAATATTAGAGACCACGGGATTACGTCCTGCCTCGTTGGCTCAACATTTCTAATATAATTCCTCCTTGAAAGACGGCCAACGCCTGGCTATTTTGCTATAGTACCGATATACACGATACTAAGGGTCCTGCCGCTATACCCTCGTGCGGATGCTCAGGCGAGTGGTGGATTTGCCTGGCCATGTGGCTTCCGCCACCAGGTCCGTTCTAGCACTCGACCCGAGAGGAGCCCCCATGGGCATTCACCACTTTCATAGGACCCCCTCTTATAAGGTCCGTTTATCACGACACTATGTTTGGATATTACTCGTACTCAACAGTCTGGCTGTTGTTCTGTTCGTGTACTTGTCCCATGTCTATTGGAATACAAACGTCGCGACGACTGAGCGCAATCTCGAAGCTCAAGCATCGGGATCAGCCGCGCTCCTTGACAGCAAGCTATCTGCTGACGAGGAATTTTTGCGGCGCGCAGGACAAGCATTAACGACGGCGCCCTCACTTTCAGCTACACGGCAAATCCTGACGCGTTTGAAAAATGAACTCGGCACAGAAAATGCTGCAACAGCAGCGATTGTTAACGCCAACGGGGTTCCCCTTCTACAATCGGGCGTACCAGTCCTGTGGCCGCTTGAGAACAGTGCTCATCTAGGCTCTTGGGCCATCCGGCAATCGGCTTTTTCTACGGGGTCTTTCTTTTTATCTCGGCCTTTCCCCAATTTACGTCAAGACCATCAGCCTTGGGTGTTGGCCGGCATGAGCATTCCCGGGACTCGTCAATACCTCATTATCGCCCGGTCTGCCTTTCTGCCTGTGCTCATAAAGAACTTAACGGCTTCCTCATACGCCCAACTGGTTGTCCAACTCGTGCGCCACAACGGTCTCGTCCAAGCGCAATCGCCATTTTCGCCGACGCAAAGTTCTGCTTGGCAACCGTGGTTAGTCCGAAAACTGCATCAGACCCCTTCCCTGACAGCCGCTACGGGCGTTGGCCCTTTAGCCACGATTTCCGGGTCGCCCCGTGATTTGTGGGCCGCCGCCAAACTGGCCAATTACCCTTTATATGTGGTGGAAGGCATCCCCTTAAAGGCGGTTTTTACCGACTGGCTCCACACTATGCTCATCGGCCTTATCGCATTTGCCGGGCTTGTTGTCATCTCAGATTCGGCCATTTTGTCTATTATCAGTCGCCTAAACCACACTCGCGAACGCTATGCTTTTACTCTTCAGCTCTATACGGTGCTGTCCGAAGTCAGTCGCATCACGAGTACCGCTACTACCGAACCTGACTGTTTGCAGTCTCTCGTTTCAGCGCTTTGCGCTGAAGGATTTCATGCCGCCTGGATTGGCGTCGTCGACCCCGACCATATACGCGTCCTGGTAACACAAGGACCAGGTTCAGACAGCCTACGCACCTTACCGTTTCCAACCAACACCAACGAGGCTGCCTTCCAGTCTTTGGCCGTGCGTGCGGTACGCACCCGAGAGGCTGTCTATGAGAATGACTTGGCGACCGCCTTGACCCATCTCGGCTATGCCTCTTTCATCGAAACCTATCACTGGGCCTCTGGCATTTCCATTCCCATCGAGCGTCATCATGGGGTGTGGGGTGTGCTGAGTCTGATTAGCGACAGACCCCATGCGTTTGACCATCATATCTTGCCATTGGCCAACCAAATTGGACGAGCCTTGCAAGATGCCTTGGAGCGTTTTGACCTGCGCGCCCTGGAGCATGAAATACAACGAAAAAACACCCTGGTTTTGACGCTACATCACGTCCTAGGCGCCATTGGGGAAATGGCCTTGCGAACGCTTGACGATGCCACCATTTTGCAACAAATTTGCACCCTACTCACTGAGAATGGCGTCTTCGTCGGCGTCACCATAGGCATCCAAGACCCGCATGGACACCTCAAGTTCCCGTACCATAGCGGCCAATTGCCGGCCCATCCTACGGCATCGGCGCAGTTGGCATGGGACAGTGGACGCTATCAGGTGGATAACGAATACCACAAAACTGCCTGCGCCGAAAATAGCGCCAGATCCTCCAAAGCGGACTTTGTCATCTACCGCAACAAGACCCCTTACGCGGTCTTAGAAGTGCATCATCAAGATCCCCATATTTTCGACGAAGAATTAGTACAGTTAGGTATTCGCTTAGCCGAATTGACGGGACAGATCTTAACCAATGCCTTCAACGAGCAAGCCCTTAAACGCCTTCATCAGTTTTACCAAGCGCTGGCTCACGCCAATGAACGCCTCTTGTACACCGATGCCGCCCCTGCGCTTTATGACGCCATTGCCCAATTGGTCATGGCCCACACGCCAGCACTCGGCTGCTGGATTGCTTTCGCGCAAGGTCACCGATTAAGTGTGAAAACGCGGGTTTTTGCTGATGCGCAGGTGGCCGCTTATTTTGACCAAGATATCCTTCAAATGGCCTTAGATGACCCGCGTTTCCCGCAGCCAACCGTCGTCAGCGACGTGTTGCGCTTTAAAAAAGCCATCATTGTCAATGACCTCGCTGGCCAGGATCTATATCCAGGGCCGCGCGCCATGCGCTTTTTGTCCCACGATGGGATTAATGCAGTCGCAGCCTTTCCCATTGAGGACCGTGAAAGTCAAGGCCTGTTGGTTGTCCATGGCACCACCAATTTGTTTTCCCAGGAGATTGTGACACTTCTCCAATCTCTCGCCTATAACTTAACAGCCAAGCTAAAGTCGTTGCGGGCTGAAGAGGAAGAACGCGCCGTTAAAGCGCAGCTAGCATACCAAGCGACTCAC
Organism: Sulfobacillus thermotolerans; assembly: GCA_002951815.1. Classification (GTDB taxonomy): domain Bacteria; phylum Bacillota; class Sulfobacillia; order Sulfobacillales; family Sulfobacillaceae; genus Sulfobacillus; species Sulfobacillus thermotolerans. The sequence continues at coordinate 725,282 of CP019454.1, read as the reverse complement.
GACGCGCTCACCCTCATCCCAAACCGTGCCCTCTTAGAGTCGGCGTTTGACCACATTGGAGTTCAACAGAAAACACAGCCCGTACCGCTAACCTTATTCGTCGGTGATCTCGACAAATTCAAACAGGTCAACGACACCTATGGCCACAGTGCCGGCGACTATGTCTTGCAAGTCATCGCGCAACGGCTGAAAAACTGCTTGCGCGCTGAAGATAGAGTCTACCGCTACGGTGGGGACGAGTTTGTCATTTTGATTGAAGCAGCGCTGACGCCGCCCACTATCGACCGGCTCACGGATTGCATCGTGCACCACATCCAAGAGCCGGTGAATTGGAACAACATATCGTTGTCTGTCGGCATTAGTCTTGGGATCGCCATTGACTCCGAGGGCCACAAAGAGCCGCGCAAGCTATTTAAAGAAGCCGATGAGGCCGTTTACCAAGCCAAACAACAAGGGCCTAACCATGTCTGCCTCTTTCACGATGGATCAGGCACCGCTTTTAAAGGCGGCGCCTAGCTTTTCAAGCGATAGGGCATAATCAACACCGAAATGTCCTTGCGGAAAATAAAAGAGGTTTCAAGGGTCAATGCAAGTTGATTGTGCAAAAAATGCTCCCAAACGTGGCTCACTACGAGTTCTGGTAGGATGATCAAGGTTCTCTCACTCGTATTCTGATGCGCGACGAGATCCACATAGCGCACAATCGGACGCACCACGGATCGATACTGTGTCGGTACGACAGCAAGCTTAATGCGCGGATCCGGATCCCACTTTTGCCAACGCTCAGCAAATTGCTGACCCGGCTCAATGCTGCGCACCACATGAAGCGCAATGACCTCATCGGCTAAACTCAACGCATACGACAGCGTGTCAATCGATAGCCGATTGATGCTGTTAATGGGAACTACGGCGACGACACGCATCGGAACCGGTTTGATCGACAAATCGGTGACGCGCAGCTCATCCGCGACCGCACGGTAATGCCGCCGAATGCGGCGCATGCCGACGATCAACAAAGGCAGCACGACCGCCACAATCCAAGCCCCTTCAGTAAATTTGGTCACGAGAGAAACGAGCACCACAATAGCGGTTAAGGTGGCCCCAACACTGCCCATGGCAATGATTAACCAACTTTTAACGGGGGATATTTGCTTGCGGTTGCGCCATGTCTTCACAGCTAAACTCAGCATGGCAATCGTGAAGCTCATATAGACGCCAATGGCATAAAGCGGAATCAGGTTGGTGGTATTGCCTTGAAAGATGACAATGAGAAAAATGGCTGTCAAGCCTAAGATAATAATGCCGTTTTGATAGACTAACCGGTCTCCTCGGCTTAAGAACATGCGTGGCATCCATTGATCCCGCGCCATAATACTGGACAGCAATGGAAAACCCGCAAAACTAGTGTTAGCGGCGATCGCCAAAATTGCCATGGTGACAATAGACAGGCCATAGAAATATAAACCGCGTCCGAAAATGTCGGCGGCTAATTGCTGAAGCACCGTATTATTGGCTGCCGGTACAATGTGATACCGATAAGAGATAATGGAGGTCCCTAAAAACATGCTCCCTAAGAAGAGACCCAGCAATAACAACGTCGTTCGGGCGCGACCGGGCGATGGATTGCGGAACACCGGAACTCCATTGGAAATGGCCTCAACCCCAGTCAGCGCAGAAGATCCGGAGCTAAAGGCTCGGAGAATGACAAATAAGCTCACCGTCCCTAAAGGAGGCGTCACGTAACTATGCCAGGTTGGAGCATGCGCTACGGGCTCCATCAGACCCACAGCCGCCATCACCAGGACCATCACAATGAAGAGATAGGTTGGTAGGGCAAACAACTGGGCGGATTCGCGTAATCCGCGCAAGTTCACGAGTCCTAATACGGCCACAATGAGCACTGATAGCGTCACCGTCCACGGTGCCAACGATGGAAAGGCTGCCACGACCGCCGCCACGCCAGCGGTCACACTCACTGCCACTGTCAAGGTGTAATCGATAAGCAACGCCGCTCCCGCTAAAAGACTGGCGGTAGGCCCCAAGGTATCACGGCCAATGACGTAGGCCCCGCCTCCCCCCGGATAGGCTCGAATGATTTGACGGTAGCTAATCACTAAAAACGTAAGTAATAGAGCAATTACGACCGAGATAGGCAATACGTACCATAATGCCTTAAGACCAGCCCGGTCGAGTTCGATTAATATTTCTTGGGTGCCATATGCTACCGAAGAGAGGGCATCGGGCGCCATCACGGCGAGGCCCGCAATAACCCCTACCCGAATGGCTTCCTCTTCACGGTCTTTTAAAGGACGGCCAAACACTTTACGCGCTAATTTCACGCCGTCACCACCCACACACCACAGCGATCAACTTTGTTCAATATTTCACGATCTATCCTAAACGCCCCCGGTTCTTGGTCATACCCATAGGCCGCCCCACTGTAATAGCAATTAACCACAAGACGAGCGGCGCCATATTGAGATTGTCTCCGATTGCGGGAACAAGGCCCAACCCCTGCCCTGTGAGCCAAATCCACAGCCATAAGACGGAAGCCATCCCAATGAGCAGCCACCGGTTCCCATTGCGCCATAGCGCAACGGCAAGTATCAAAAAATATATAGACAGCCCTAAATTATAGACTTCCGGGATATTATGCGCGATCTGAGCAGCCATGCCAATAATTTTTTGCACCCCGGACACAGGGGAATACGCAAATATTTTTCGGATATCGGGTCCCCACAAACCCGACCACGGGTTCATTTGAACCAGAGCAGCAAGAGCGCAGTAGACCGCGATGATCTGTCGTATCCCGCGAGGCGTCTTCTCCACATGCCAGTGTCTGGGAGGCACGAGAAGGATTGCTGCAATGCCCGCGGCGACCAATCCAGCGCCTGGTGCCCCTGGTACGGCACTGAGAGGCACACCTAACAGATGGCCTAAGGCTTCGGGGATAAGCCAGACTAAAAAAGACCAAATGCCGGCCACCACTAGCGTGATGCGCCCGGCCAAATCCTCTTCTTCGGTGATTAACATCAAGCCTACCAATATTTGCACTAAGATGACCAAGATATTCCATGTAATCGGTCTAGCAGTCCACCATGCCAGAAAAAAATGATAAAAGGCAACCACGCGTGGCGGATCGTGGCGGTAGAGCACCTGCCCCAGATGTGCTGGGGAATGGGTCACGACCCAGGGCGGAATCTGCACGATGCCCGATACCAACCACCACACCGCATACCCTTGCCACAACAGATGGCGGACATACGGCACCGCGGGTTTCTTCACGCGAATGGTAAACAACGCAATAACCTTGGCTCCAATAACAAAAAATAGAAACAGCGCGACATCGATGAGCGTTTGATAATAGTTGACAACAAGCACCCTAAACCCCCCTGACGTTCATCATGTCAGGTATTCCCGCTCCGCGTGCCCCTTATCCATGGGTGTTAGGAAAAAGTCACGATGTCGGCATCGCCCCACAGCCGTTCTAAATCGTAGTAACGCCGCTCTTCTTCTGTAAAGATATGAACCACTACTGCACCATAATCTAAGAGAATCCAGTGGGACTTGTCTCCTCCCACTTTATGCAACAGTGAAACGCCTGCCGCTTTCATGGCGTCTTCAATATGTTCCGCTAAGGCCGCCACTTGAATTGTGGTGTGACCAGATACAATCACAAAATAATCGGCCACGAGGGTCACTTCACGCATATCCAGAACGACGACGTGTTCGCCCTTCTTCTCTTCTGCTACGTGGGCGGCCAATGCCGCCCACTCCCGTGATGATTCGGGGATAACGCATTCCTCCCTTACAATATGGGACTTCTCCCGGCTAATTCGGAGAATCCGACAAACTCTTCACGGCTTGGACCATCAAAGGGTGCGGTGTGAGACCCCGTGCTTTTAGGTAGCCCAGCGTTTCCTCTAACATCGCTTGATATCCCAGCGGAATGGATCGCCGCACCTTCTCTTCAATGGATGCACGAGCTGGATAATGACGCCCGGGCTCCACACCATCCGCTACAAACAACGCCTGCCCTAAAAGATCTTGCCCAGGGGCTGCGGTAGTATGATAGCGTATTGCCTCCCACACCGAGGGCGTTCCAATGCCTTCGGCTTGCAGCCACGCGGCAGCAATCGGGCCGTGGAGCAGCACAGGCTCTTGCTGCTCAGCTGGCCCAATAGTCACGCCCAATCGCAATGCTTCCTCAAGCAATGCCGCACGGGACAGCTCACGGGCTAAATCATGCGCATAACCGGCCAAAAAAGCTTGGTCCTGAGAAAATCCTCCGGTGCTTGCCAAATCTTCCATGAGCGCCGCCACCCGCAAGCTATGCTCTTGGCGGTGCCGAGTCAGTTGGGCAAAACGGTCGTGATACGTCGACATAGGTCACCTGCTCACGATGTATCTTCGCAAAAGCAAAGCTGAAGGTTCCCCTCCAGCTTTGTCTCCTTTTTTAATAACGATTTTGACGGGGACGCGCCTCGTTAACAATAATATCACGGCCGCTGAGTTGTGTTCCATTCATTGCCTCAACCGCCCGATCGACATCTTCATCCGCCACTTCGACGAAGCCAAAGCCCCGCGACCGTCCCGTTTCCCGGTCCATAATGATGCGGGCACTAATGACATGAGCATGAGCAGCAAAAGCCTGAGCCAGTTCTTCTTCGGTCGTCGACCACGGCAAATTGCCGATGTACAGCGTTCTCGCCATTATTTGCATCCTCCCTGTCATTCCACAAACGTGCTCCCGAGACCATGCAGAGCCGATCTATTACGCTTGTAAGCCCGTAGTCAACGCCCGGGACGCCACAAATCACGAGCTATTATGAACGCTTGGGCACGAAAACATGCGAGCGTCCATGGCTATGGAGCATGTTGATACAACTGATTTTTTTCAATATAGTGCTCCACTGCTTCAGGAACCAGATACTTAATCGAAAGCCCCAATCGCAAACGCTCACGCACTTGGCTCGACGAGATGGCTAAAGCGGGCACCTCCAATTGGTGAATGCGATCGACTTTCTCAGCCCCCAGCTCTGCCGCCACTGCATGGATCCGGGAGAGAGAATACCCTGGCCGACTAGCAGCAATGAGATGCGCATAACGAAAAATGTCCTCCGGATAATGCCACGATGCGATTTCTAATATCGCATCAGCTCCGCTGATGAAGTACCAATCGACGGTCGAGTCCATCCGGTGGAAATAGGCAAGAGTGTCGCTCGTATACGACGGCCCCTGGCGATCGATTTCGACCCGGGAGAGCTCGAAGTGCATATTAGGCGCGATCGCGAGAAAGGTCATCAAGTATCGGTGCTCCGCACTGGCTAGCACCTCTGGCGGCTTATGCGGAGGTTGGCCAGAGGGGATAAAAATCACCCGATCCAAATGAAAAGCATCCCGAGCCGCTTCAGCGGTCACCAGGTGTCCGTAATGGATCGGGTTGAATGTTCCTCCCATGAGCCCAATGGCTCCCGTCTCTTTACCCATTTATAGTTAATTCGCGATCACTTAATTTTTTCCTGCCATATTTTAAGGATGTCGGAAAATTTCCTCCAAGGAATCCTCTCATTCTAAAACAAGTTCCCCTTCTCGCCAGTAAAATGTGCCCTCGCCGATTCGCACTGGCGTGTTATCTGCGACATGAGCGCGTCGTAGCATCCCCTCGAGTCCCCTGCGGCGCAGGTATTCTAAAAAGTACTCCTCCGCGTGAGGGTTGCCCCACAGGGTCATACTCGCGCGTTCCTCTATGTCTCCCACCACGCGAACGCCCTCTTTGTCGTCAAACTCCAATGAAAAGCCATGTACAACCGGCTTCAAAGCCGGTTCCACTGTTTGCACTTCCGGCTTGGGGGTTATATCTAAGACGCGCCGTACCTCCCACATCAACGCGTCGATCCCGGCTCCGGAAAGTGCCGAAATAGGCCAAACCACATGGGGCGAGACCGCCTCTTGTAATTCCCGCAGGCCCTCTTCACTGCCCTCCATATCCATTTTATTAGCAGCGATAATGACAGGGCGGGCAGCAAGTTCCGGGGAAAAGGCTTGCAATTCATGCGCGATGATGCGGTAATCATTGGCTGCGTTCCTATCCATTTGGGGGCTTACGTCCACCAAGTGGACCAACACACGGGTCCGATTGAGATGGCGTAAAAACGTGTCACCCAATCCTAAACCGGTATGGGCGCCCTCAATCAATCCCGGCACATCAGCCACCACAAATGGGTCCCCATAGTCGCTCACAACCCCTAAATTAGGGACTAATGTCGTAAAAGGATAATCGGCAATTTTAGGGCGCGATGCCGATATTTTGGAGATCAGCGTCGATTTGCCCGCGTTAGGAAAACCAACGAGGCCGACATCGGCTAATAAGTTCAATTCCAGCGTCACCCAGAATGCTTCGCCAGGTTGCCCCTTTTCGGCGATCCGAGGCACACGATGCCTCGATGATGCAAAATGACTATTGCCTTTTCCACCCCGACCACCGCGAGCAATAACCGTCCGGGAGCCCGGCTCGGTTAGATCGGCGATGAGTTCTCCGGTTTCCTTTTTCACCAAAGTCCCCGGAGGCACGCGCACAATGACATCCTCGGCATCGCGGCCATACATATTTTTTGCCGCCCCGTTTTGGCCATTTTGGGCACGATAATGTTTTTGATGGCGGAAATCCATGAGGGTATTGAGACCGGGATCTACCTCAAAGATAATATCACCCCCGCGCCCACCATCGCCCCCTTCGGGTCCGCCCGTCGGCACAAACTTTTCACGACGAAAGGCTACTGCCCCATTCCCGCCGCTGCCTGCCTCCACATAAATACGGACTTCATCAACAAACACACCCTAGCCTCCCTATTTCCTAACACCCCACATCACATCCAGACGATTGTCATGATGCCGCCAAAACACACCCCTAATATGTTTGTGTGGAAGATGCTTCATACCTTCTGTCTCCACATGAAACCCTCGGCGAAAGAACGTCACGGTGATGACACCTTGTGCATAGGGGATAATCGAGCGCAATACGGCGCTCAACTTCCACAACATCCAGTAGGATCCCCCGCTTTTGTGCGCCTGGACCCACCGAATTTCAGCCCCCGACGCTTCTGCTAACGCTTCCAGAGCCATCATCTTGTATACCCACCGTAAGGGCAACCCTTGAAACACGCCCGGTTGGACGCTAGACATCGCATGATCCGCCAGATAGCGTTCGGCCCGAGACACTTTTTCTAGTTCGAGCCAACCACTGATGATTTGCAAATGATTCGCATAGCGGTGCCGGTAGCGGCGAATCATTTCCACGGCTTGTGCTTGGTCGGCCACCCGGACTGTGCTGGCTGTGTAAGCTGCAAAGAGCAGCAAAAAGACAACGCGCCAAAAGTGAGGGCTTAAATAGCTTCCCACTCCTAGCGCGATAAATATGGCCAACCGCAACACCACCGCAGAGAGCCGACTGGCACGCTTGGTTAGCGCATTACGCTTCATTAACGGGCAGAACCCGGATTTCACGCCGATCGTGCCCGCGGTTCACGAATGCTACAGTGCCATCAATCTTGGCGAATAAGGTGTAATCTCGGCCCATTCCAACATTGAGCCCCGGATGAAATTTGGTTCCCCGTTGGCGAACGATAATGCTACCGGCCGTGACTAATTGTCCTTGATGGCGCTTGACACCAAGCATTTTCGGCTTGGAATCCCGCCCGTTACGGGAACTTCCGCCCCCTTTTTTGTGTGCAAAGAGTTGTAAACGCATGTTATTCCCTCCTCTTCAGAATCCAATTAGGTCATTTCGCGATACCGTACGAAATCCGGCGCGGTATCGGCTAAATCCTTAAATCCCAGACAAAAGGTTTCCAATATGGACCGCGAACTCTCTGAAAGCTTGTCAGTAATGTGAAGGTCGAGAACTCCATCATCCAAACGATATTCTATGGGGGTACGCTCAACGCGCGTCAACCCCATGATAAGCGTCTCAGAGAGCGCAGAGGCTGCGGCACAGACAATATCCTTGCCGTATGGGGCTTGGCCCGCATGCCCTGTGACCCGCAGACGATGCACTGAACCTTGAGAGTCACGCTCTACGACAATTTTTATCATCGAGCCGATTAAACGGTGGCGTCAATACGATCAATCCGCACACGCGTCAAATACTGACGATGGCCCTGGCGTCGGCGATAATTGCTCTTGGCTTTATATTTAAAGACAAGAATCTTTTCCCCACGCTCTTGACGCACTACTGTCCCCACCGCCGTTGCTCCATTGACATAAGGCTCACCCACAATCGGTTGGCCATTATCGTCAACAACCATTAACAACCGATCGAATGTGTATTCATTGCCTTCATCCACCGGCAGTTTCTCTATCAGCAATTCCTGTCCAGGCGACACTCGGTACTGCTTGCCTCCTGTCTCAATGACCGCGTACACAAAAATCCCCCTATTCCATGAATCACCGTGGCATTAATCCAATGTATGTTACCACGAATCGCAATGACCGTCAAACCTCCGCTCGAGGCATTGGTAAGGCAGGTTCTTTTACCGCCGGCAATGTGTTGTCTTCATCATCAAGAATCTTAGCAGTAGCAAATGTTCGCAGCGCACGCAGGATTTCGACCGAAACCGTTTCTCCTACGCGCGTTCCCGCAGATTCAATATCCACAACATACCCATCGAGACGGGAAATTCCATCGCGTGCATTGCTGGCATGGCGCTCTTGCACCACCAGTTCGAGACGCTGACCTTCGTGAACCGGCAACGCCGCACTCTCCACTTCCTGGCGCGTCCCAATCTTTGGAAACTTGACATCATCGACATCACAATCATGCGAGCCTCGAACAAAAATAGCACGACCTGTGGTGCGCTCCAACTCTTTTAAGTTGGTGCCGCCCGGCCCAATTAAATGACTCGCAATAGCAGGGTTCGCTTCGACCAATATCGCTTCCGCGCCACTTTCCTTTAACCGCTCCACAATACGCTGTCGCAAGCGCCGAGCAATCACTTCTTCCGACAACACTTGTCCTCGACCGTCACATTGGGGACAAACGCGTGTCAGTTGGTTTAACAACGACTCGCGCACTTTCTTGCGCGTCATTTCCAACAACCCAAGGCGCGTGAGCCCTAAGACCGTGACGCGGGTGCGGTCATGGCGTAAAGCTCGCTGAAAGGTTTTCAGCACTTCGACTTGGTCTTCTTCATTTTCCATATCAATGAAATCAATAACAATAATTCCACTGATATCGCGCAGACGCAATTGCCGGGCAATTTCCACAGCAGCTTCCCGGTTTGTCGCCAGCACGGTGTCGGATAAGTCAGTCGAACCAACGTTCTTTCCCGTATTGACATCAATGACCGTCAATGCTTCCGTTTCATCAATGACTAAATATCCGCCACATTTCAACCATACCCGCCTCTTGACAGCCCGGTCAAGTTCCGCTTCCACCCCGCGCAATTCAAATAGTGGAACCCCTCCATTATCGAGTTCAATCCGGTTTTTCAACCCCGGCGAGATGGTTTCTGCTATTTCCCGAGCACGGTAATAGGCTTGTTCATCATCAATGACAAACCGATCCACCGACTCATCAAGATGGTCCCGGATGGTACGAGCAATAAGGCTTGCCTCCCGGTGTAATAAAGCAGGCGCTTTGGTCGTGCGGGCTTTGTGCCGTATCCGAGCCCACATGCGCCGCAAATACGCTAAATCGCGAATCAACGCCTTCTGAGAAGCCCCTTCAGCCACCGTCCGCACAATCAGTCCCATGCCTTTGGGTCGGATCTTTTCGGCAATCGCCCGCAGGCGTTCCCGTTCGCGTTCAGAGTCGATGCGCCGCGAAACCCCTACAGTCTCTGAATAGGGCGTAAAGACTAAATAACGTCCCGGTAAACTAATGTTAGTTGTTACGCGCGCCCCTTTATTTCCTATAGATTCTTTAACGACTTGTACAACGACTTCTTGACCGACCTTCAGCACTTCTTGGATAGGACGCGATTTGCGGTGATCACGTTCTTCCGCATGGGCATCATCCACATACAAAAATCCGTTTTTTTCAAGGCCGAGGTTGACAAAAGCCGCCCGCATACCCGGCAGCACATTTTCGACGCGACCTTTGTAAATATTCCCCGCTGACTGTTCTTCATCATCCCGCTCGATATAAAATTCGACGAGTTGCCCCGCCTCTAAAATTGCCAGTCGACTTTCATGTGGCTCATAATTCACCAGTAATTCCTTAAACAATTTTGGTTCCGGCACCAGAGGGGCGCTCTCATGTTCTATGGAGGCGGCCCCTGGGGATTCGGCGCCAGGTTCCGTATTAGCCGCTCCAGCAGATTCTGCAGGAAGAATCCCCCAACGGCGACGCTTGCGCCGTGTCATGAATGGACCCCTTTCTGAAACAGTGAAAAATACGCTCAAACTTTTGGGCAAAATTTTGACTGTCCTGGATAGTATCGCCTCTCTTCTATCATACCACGACAGGAATCACGATCAACGCATCGTCAGTAATTCCTGTAAGGCAATGGACGGCCCCCATTCTTCAAGACCCTTTAAGAGATCTTCCTCATATAGGATGCCCATTTTCTTGAGATCTGGTGACAACACGACGACGCGATGATACTTCATGGGCCGCATCACCCGGAGTACCTCTCCCAATGAAGTCTCACAGTGTACAGCAAAATCATCCAAGGCCCACACCGGCCTTTTTTTGAGCCAAGACGGCCTAATCGCTAAATCCCGCACAATTAAATAAGCCGCCGGACGAGGAGAATGCTGGGCTCCCCAATAGATGAACACCGCGAAGATCCCTAAACTCAAAAGCGGTTTGGGCGTAAGAAACGAGAAAATTGTCACCACAAACAAAAAGCGCGCAAGCCATAATCCCGCTTCGACCACGATCCGTTCGGCCTGTTCATAACCCATTCGCCTGGCCAAATACAACCTGGCTAAATGGCCTCCGTCCAGGGGTGCGGCGGGAAGTAAATTGAGAAACCCCAAGCCTAAATTCATTTCGATAAACAGATGCAGCCACGATGGGCTAACCGGAAGCCACCGTGCGAGCCCCCATGCCGCTGATGCCAGAAAAAAATTCTGCAAGGGTCCTACGACAGCGATCATCGCTTCTACGTACGGTTCTTGCTGCGCGATACCGGAAATGCGCGCAATACCACCAAATGGCCAAAGTTCAATACGTTCCACCGTACACCCATAGCTCTCCGCAACAATGGCGTGAGTTAGTTCATGCAGGGTAATAACAAAAAATGCCAAGGCCATGCGAATGCCTTGGCCTCCAATCAGGTAGAGAACAACCAGACCGATAAACCAGGGATTAATGGAGATTTTTCGCCACATCGGGGCCCACCTCCTTAGGGGCGAGCCCACGTGGTTCCAAAGTATTGTGGTAGCAAGGGATTGACCGGCAATCCATCAATCTGAACAGCAATGGCTAAATGTCTGCCTACCCGGCCTAATACGGTTCCCAAGCTCACCTTTTGTCCTCGATGTACCGCCATGTGCTGGACACCTTGCAACACCACAAGTATCTTGCCCACGCTGAGCTCCAAAGAAGGGGCCGTGCGAATCACGGTGGCTCGTGCAAATCCCTGCACAACTTGTCCTGGAGTCGTTTGCAATGTCACTTGAGCGTCAAACTGTTGGTGATGCCATCCAAAAGACTCAACCAGATGCGCTTGGGACACCGGATGAGCCCAGACCTGGTGCGTCAAAGGTCTCACGGCATGTCGTGTGCTGGGAATTGGCAACCGCAATCCCACGTTTTTCGGTATATGCCACGTCGACGTAACCCATTGTCGTTCCACTGTAAGCACATGGTCTCGGACCCTTTGAGGCAGCACGTGAGTCGCATAAACGCCTGAGACTAAAAGACCCGCGATCACCCAGCGGCCCCACCAGGTCGAACGCCGTTTCACCATCAAGGCTCTCTCTTCCATGGCGATCTCTCCTTTTCGCACAGTCCCCCATCCATCTTATGGCAGGCTAGTCCCGTTCAGACCGCGCCTAAACGGATTTGATCAAGTTCGCACACGGGTGCTATGATCAAGTGGTCACAGAAGACGATGCCAGTCAACTTTCCCCAGCCCGAAAGGGCGGAGCATGGGAATATAAAGCTAGGTTGACGAGGAAGCACGGGTCGAAGCAGCTATGGCCATGGGCGGCATCTCTTCGCACAGAAAGGAGGAAGCGGCGCTTTCCGCACCGCTATAGACTAATGAAAGTGGCTCCGTGGGAAGCATTAGCGCTGGCTTTAGCCTTCGTATTTGTCGGTTCCTACCTCCAGAAGAAAGCCTTTGTGGTTTGGCAGATGCCCCGTTATCTAGCTAAAAGCTGGGTCCGGTACTCCCTAATGATCGTGACGATCATCATTTTAGGATTTCCGTCGGTCACGGGATATTGGTGGATGGCCCCAATTTATGGAACCGCGATTGGATTTTTAGGAGGAAAACAGGCCGATTGGGAAACGGCCTGTAAGGATTAGAATACCGCGCAAGATTATAAACGAGAGGCTTCCCGCGTTATTTTTCTTTGTGCGGAGAAGCCTCTTTCCGTTTACGCCCAGTGGGGCGTTTGAATTTGTTCTCGAGTTGCGTCAGCCGCTGTTCAATCCGTGATAACAACGCAAATACGGCCAATAACACGGCTCCGTCAACGGCGAGCAAAACAACAACCCATGTCGTGGCCGTCATCGCGGTATTTTTCTCTCCCCTCAAATAAAGGGCCTCTTCACCCCGGCTCTAAGAACTTTTCCCCATCACCACGCGGGTGCTGGCATTGGCTGTATTGGCATAGGACAACGGCCTGCGGCGAAGATAGACATTAAGCAAGATGCCAACCCCTACCGAGTCCGCAAGCAGCGCAGAGCCTCCATAACTCATAAACGGTAAAGGCACCCCCGCGACCGGCATAATCCCCGATACCATTCCCGCGCTTTCAATCACGTGAAAAGCAAACATGGATACGACTCCGGACGCCAAAAGCATTCCATAACGGTCCTTGGCATGCACCGCAATAAACAATCCACGGGCTAACAACAACAAATACACGGCGAGCAGCGCCATGGAGCCAACAAATCCAACTTCTTCAGCAATCACCGCAAAGATAAAGTCCGTATAAGATTCCGGTAGAAAGCTTAGTTGATTCGAATGCGCGGTAAATATCCCCGTGCCCAAGAGTCCACCACTTCCTACAGCAATCCGCGACTGAATCACATTGAAACCCGCTCCTAAAGGATCTTTGTTAGGATTAAGAAAGATAATCAGTCGGTCTAACTGATATTGGTGCATCGGGATCCACACATGAAAACGGTAATGGATATAAATCCACAAAATCACCGCGAGCAGTCCGCCTGGGAAGATAATTAGCAGTTTCCACCATGATGCGCCTGCCATCAGCAGCATTCCCGCCGCAATCGCCACAAAGACCAAGGCTGTGCCTAAGTCTGGCTGTTTAAGAATCAGCAACATCGGCAACAACAAAAGCAAGCCAGGGGACACTAAATCGCGCCACCGCTTTAACTGCGGCTTCTTGTCTAAGTGTGTAGCAAACGCTACCACTACAGCGACTTTGGCAAATTCGGAAGGCTGTAATTGAAAGGGACCAATTTGAATCCAGCGTTGGGCTCCCAAAGCAGAGTGGCCTTTAATCAGTACAAATGCCAACAATGCCACGGCAATCCAGTAGAGGTAGGGACTCAGTTGCCGAAATCGCTCATAGGGATACCATGCTACGATGGTCATCGTCACCAATCCCAACCCAATCCATATCATTTGGCGATGGACATAATAGAGTTGGGCGGACGCAGGCAACAGAGGCTTAGTCGCACTGCCAATAACAAAGAGGCTTAAGCCCGAAATCAACAAGACGATTGCGATGACCAGATAGTCAATATTCTTCCAAACGGATCCGGAACGCATACAGCTCGACCTCTTTCCATCATAGTCCTTTTAGTATATAAGACCTGACGGCAGAGGTCGAGGACATGCAATTTGCTGTATCCGATTAGACAGAGTGTCGCTTGACGTTACGAATTGGGATATTGGCCACCAACGCCATGGCATCATCATGGCGAGAGAAATCCACCCGAAATCCCTCATCATCAATATCCATGTACTCTGATATGACTTTCAGCAAATCGTTTTTCAAGTTCTCCAAGGCTTGCGGCGACAAACTCGCACGGTCATGGACCAAGACCAGTCTGAGGCGTTCTTTGGCGACGTCCTTGCTTGCATCTTCCCTGCCGAAAACGCGCGCGAACAAATCAAACATTGAGCGTCCCCCTTTGCTCATGACTTAAACCCCATGAGCTTGCGCAGCCGGTTCAAAAACCCTGAGTCATCATCCAATTTCATCATGGGTACATTTTCTCCTTGCAAACGCCGGGTAATATTGCGGTACGCTTCCCCCGCTTTCGACTGGGGGTTAAGTACGGCAGGTTCCCCACGGTTGGTCGACACCACAATAAATTCGTCATCGGGCACAACCCCAAGCAATTCAATCGCTAAAATCTCGATCATATCATCGATATCCATCATGTCGCCTTTTTTTACCATGCTGGCACGGATGCGATTAATAATCAAGAAGGGTTTATGCTTTTCTTGGGCTTCCAGTAAACCAATAATGCGGTCCGCATCGCGAACTGAGGAAACTTCTGGTGTCGCAACGACTATCGCTTTATCCGCACCTGCTACCGCATTTTTGAATCCTTGTTCAATGCCGGCTGGCGAGTCGATGAGCACATAATCAAATTCCTCTTTCATGTGACTTACCAGTTCGTGCATCTGCTCGGGGGATACCGCTGTTTTGTCCCGTGTCTGGGCCGCTGGCAATAAATAGAGATTTTCAAACCGCTTGTCCTTAATCAATGCGTGTTTCAATTTCGCAAATCCTTCTACGACATCGACCAAATCGTAAACAATGCGGTTTTCCAGCCCCATAACCACGTCAAGATTTCTCAAACCAATATCTGCATCGATGAGCGCGACTTTCTGACCCGCCTTTGCTAACCCCGCCCCCAGATTGGCGGTTGTGGTCGTTTTACCAACGCCCCCTTTCCCCGATGTAATGACGATAGCTTCCCCCATAACCTACGGATCCCCCTTACCTAATGTTTCCCAGCATGCTGTGCTGCCACTGTTCAATGATGAGCTGGCCATCACGGACTTCCGCAAACTCTGGAAATGCCGGCAGCGTGGCATCTTCCGCATCGGGCGACCGGCCAATAAAATGTGCAATGCGAATTTGCGTCGGATTCAAGCGGAAAGCGGCCACCATCGCCTGATCATTGCCATCCGCGCCAGCATGGGCCATGCCACGTAGCCAACCCATGACAATAATATCGCCGCCCGCCCTTATTTCCGCCCCAGGATTCACATCACCGAGAATCACGACATTGCCGTAATACCGCACATTCTGGCCAGAACGTAATGTCTTGCGGATCAAAAGCGTCGGGTGGCGCCTAGCCTCATCCTCCCAGTCGCGGATACTGCGCCGTTCAAATTGCGGGTCGGCAAAAATCTTGACGACATCCGGCCCGGCACGCAGTGCACTGACTTCTCCTGCCTTGTCCCGGACAGGAGTTTCAGCGGCCTGTACGGGATGTTCGCGTATCAGGTCCCCAGATGCGTGAGCACTGGCGATGGGCTCCTGGACTTCCGCTGATACGTGTTTGGGTAAACGGCGCGCCAATGGTGTCCCTCCTCGATTTGACTCAGCACTTTACAGATTCTCTATCCGCTGCCAATATCCTGCCATTCTTCCCCCCTTGTCTCAAAGTTTTTATCCTGTTATTCAGTCAAACTGCTAGGAATACAGACAAAGACCGACGGCCTGTTTGCGAACAGATCGTCGGTCTTTGAAACATTGCGTCGAGATTACCAAGGTGGCGACACAGATCGATAACGAGTTCGCCTGTGGATACGGGTACGAAACCCTAATATGCCCCCTAAAGCCGGAGTAAACAACATGGAAAATAAAATCCAGACCGGGAGCGGACGAGAAAATACCAACCACGGAAAATGGTATCCAAACACATATAACAAAAGCCACTGAAACGGTGTTACTACCACCTGGCTTAGCGCCGCTAAGAGACCAGGGACAAAAATCGGGTCCCTGACGATTCGCTGTTGCACGAGGGCAATCGTATACCCTAGCAGTGCAAAGGTCAGCGCATTGAGCCCAATAAGGCGCCCGGCCCACAAATCTTGCATAAGCCCTCCAACCAATCCCGCCCACATGCCCCGGCGCGGAGTTTCGTAAAGGGCAATCAATACGGTCACCGACAGCACAGCATTAGGCGCATAGCCATTCGGAAAGATTTGGGGCAACAGCGCAACCTGCATTAATAATGCTAACAAATACAAGACGATCCACGTGCCCACCCGGAATCGCGCCATCAGCTTTGGCCTCCCCCGAAAATCGGTGGAATGCTCGTTCCTGAAGGATGGGACTCCACAACCATCACCGTTTGTAAGCGGTTGAAATCGACAGAGGGTTTGATAATCGCCGTCTCCGTCAACCCGAATTGATTTTTGGACACTGATAAGACTTGACCGACCAACAAGCCCTTGGGGTAATACTCACTAAGCCCTGACGTCGCCACAACATCGCCTGGCAACACATCCGGTTTATGGGAGAACAGTTGAAATTCCAAAAGACCTGTTACGGGATCCTGTCCAAGAACAACGCCCGTCGATTGAGACCGAACGTCTACGGCTCCCACACCACTTTTCGGATCGAGAATCAACATCACGGTGGCCGTATTCGGTGTAACAGCGACCACACGGCCTACAACCCCTTGAGGCACAATAACCGCCATGCCCGTTTGCACCCCACTGCGGCTTCCTTGATCAATCACGGCGGTGTTAAACCAGCTATCGGGGTTGCGGGCGATAATAATCGCTGGCTGTAAATGCCACGATCCTAGATTCTTTTTGAGCCCTACCATACCGCGCAACTGACCATTTTCGGCCAAAACCTCTGCCAGTTCCAGTTTCATCGAATTGTACTCCAGCAGCTTGCGCTTGAGTTCTTGGTTCTGCTGCTGCAAGGTAAAGAGATCGCCGACACTGCTGATGGCTGTTCCCGTTTCCTTGCCTAAGAACGCCATACTGGATTCCGCAGGGGATACCACCGTATTAATGATGTTGCTAAGACCAATGACAGTACCGCGAATACGGGCGGTCAAACTCAAACTGACCGTGACAACCATGACCACCAAGACGGTAATCAGAAGACGCCGCCACCGGTACAAGAATCCGCCCACGCTTACGTCCCTCCTCTTTCCAATTAACGGCGATTGCGGCGACGCAAAGCTTCAAGGTGATGGGCGTCTTCCAAGACCATTCCAGTTCCCCGCACAACCGTCAAGAGCGGCTCGTCCGCCTGATGAACAGGCATGCCCGTTTCCGAACTGACCAGCTTATCAAAATCTCTCAGCAATGATCCTCCACCCGTCATGACAATCCCGCGGTCCATGATATCCGCCGCCAATTCCGGGGGTGATTTTTCTAACGTGGCTTTAATCGCATCCACAATCGTATTGACTGTTTCACTAAGCGCGCGCTGAATTTCCGTTGAGTTGATCTTAAGGGTTTTAGGCAATCCCGTTACTAAATCTCGCCCACGCACATCCATGCTTTCTTCATGGTCAGGAGGATAAGCAGAGCCAATGGTAATCTTCACTTCCTCAGCTGTCCGTTCACCGATCATCATGTTGTAGGTCCGCTTGATGTGATTGACAATCGCATCGTCCATCTCATCTCCAGCAACACGAATCGATTGCGACGCCACAATCCCATCTAATGAGATAATCGCTACTTCACAGGTTCCCCCGCCAATGTCCACAATCATATTTCCGGTGGGCTCTGCGACGGGCAACCCTGCGCCAATAGCTGCCGCCATCGGTTCTTCAACCACTAACGCCTCACGGGCACCAGCTTGTACCGCCGCATCTTTCACTGCCCGCTCTTCAACCCCGGTTACGCCAGAGGGTACGCCAATAACCACGGTCGGATGCGTCATCCGTGAATTATTGGACGCTTTCTTGATAAAATACTTAAGCATAGCCTGCGTGGTATCAAAATCCGCAATAACGCCATCTTTCAGGGGCCGAACCGCGCGAATGTTTCCCGGCGTACGACCCACCATCTGTTTGGCTTCTTGGCCAACGGCGATAATTTCGGCCGTTAACGTATCAATCGCCACGACGGACGGTTCTTGAAGCACAATGCCCTTACCCTTCACATAAACCACCGTATTCGCCGTTCCCAAATCAATGCCCATATCTTTAGAAAATGACCCAAAAAAACTTCTCATGGGTGAAAATATCCCCCTTAGTTCAGCTCCGTGGTTTTTCCTTGATGCACACTGGCATGACGCCCTTTGCCAACAATAATATGATCTAAGACTGGTATCCCCATCAGATCGCCCGCCTCCTCTAACCGACGAGTCAAGCCTAAGTCGGCCCGGGATGGGGTAGGGTCCCCGCTGGGATGGTTGTGCACAACAATCACGGACGCAGCCGATCGGCCCACCGCCCGTCGAAACACTTCACGGGGAAACACCTCCACGCTGTCGAGGCCCCCTTGAAATACGGTTTCGACCGCCAACACTTGGTTTTTGGTCGTCAGGAGAAGGACGCGAAATTCTTCTTGACTAAGTCGCATCATATCTTCTACCAGTAGCACAACATCGTCAGGCCCCTCAATCCGGTGTTGCAAATCCGCTTTTCTCAGCCTACTCCCCACTTCCAATGCTGCTAACAAAAGAGCCACCTTGGCCTCCCCTAACCCTTTAATCTGCAGCAGTTCAGAAGCGCGGCGACGGCTTAAGCCTGTCCAACCCTCTTTGAGCAAGTTCTGACTGAGCTCCAGCACACTTTGACCCAACGAGCCCGTTCCCAGCAAAACCGCTAGTAATTCCCGGTCCCCCAAGACACCCGCGCCGTGCCGCAATAATCGCTCGCGCGGCCGTTCTTCAACAGGTAAATCCCGCACACGTGTCATCGGCCTTCAGACCTCGCAATATGCTGAAGCAACGTCTGCAACGCAGCCGTTGGCAATCCAATAACGGTTTCTTTGTCCCCCACCAGCCTGGTGACCCACTCGCCAGCACGACCTTGAATGGCATAGGCCCCCGCCTTGTCTAAAGGCTCGCCTGTGTGAACGTACGTGAGAATCTCGTCCTGAGTTAGCGTCCGAAACGTCACCCGCGCCGCAGCCACCCGCACCAAGCCACGCTCTTTAGCCCCATCCCATACGGCTAGGGCCGTGTAGACGTCATGAGAATTGCCGGACAACTGAGCTAACATCGCTGCAGCTCGTTGCTCGGTTCCTGGCTTGCCTAGGACAGCATCCCCCTGAACCACAATGGTATCGGCACCAATGACCGTCCTCCTAGAATAACGTTTGGCGACGGTCAACGCTTTTGAGACAGCCAGCCGCCGTACCAATGCCTGAGGAGACTCGCCACGTCGACGCGATTCGTCAATATCCGCTGGGTCGACAATAAAAGACAAGCCGATCTGCTGCATAAGCTCTCGACGCCGGGGTGATGACGACGCTAAAACATATTGGTCCGTCATGTGCTAAGATCCCCGCCTTTGGTACCACCATAGGCCGCCAATGATGCCAATGATTCCCCCGAGATTCAGTTGAAGCCAGATGCCGAACGATACCCCAAACACACCCAGATTCAATGTCCATGGGCCCGTCGGCGATCCCAGATCAAAGTAATCGTGGCCTAGAGGAGACCACAGGACCGACAGAAAATGGCCTAAAAGCGAGCCGACAATTCCTCCAATGACCACGTATAAAATGGCCACGCCTACTGAATTTCGCCCTTTCATGACAAACCAAACTCCTTTGGCGGGGTCTGCCACCACAGGGACCCATCTTCTTCATCGACACAAACTGCGACCTTGTTCAGCATACCATTCGCAACGACGTCACGGCAATCATCGAAAAACTTCCTGCGATGGACAATTTCACCTAACATCCTCTCGTTGTTGCACTTTCGTGTTGAAAGCGCGTGACCAAATACCCCAATAATGCTAGTGATCCTGTCGCTAGCACAGCCTCTTGCGCCTTAGCCTCGGCAAGGGCCGCTTGAACCGCCTCCCATGGATCGTCAATAAACGTAGCGCTGGGCACCATCTCCCGCCATTGTAATGGATCCCCCGCGCGTTCTGAGGGAATTCGAGTGACGATAACACGATGCGCCAATGGCTTTAGCATTTGCAACATTTCACCAGCCGGTTTATCGGCTAACGCCCCGAACACAATGGTCCAGCGCATGTCCCGGTAGGGGGCCAACTTTAATGTCTCCACAAGTGCTCCAATCCCATGGGGATTATGCGCCCCATCAATCACCCATAAAGGCTCTCGCTGCATGACCTGAAAGCGCCCCGGCCATGAAAAGTGAGACCACTGCGTTAAAATGCGAGACCAATCCTTCACCCATCCTTTTGCCGCTAACGTTTCCATGGCCGCATACGCTGTGGCAACATTTTGCACTTGATACGCCCCTAATAAGGGGACATGGATAGGCCCATGGGGACTGATTCCGTCAATACCGTCTGGCCCTACAACAGGAAACCAATGCGGCTCCACAATGGGCACCTGAAGCCCCCTCGCCTTTTCCATTATGACGGCACGGGCAGCAGGATAAGGCTGGGGACCTAACACGACGGCTGATCCTGCTTTGATAATCCCCGCCTTTTCCCCAGCAATTGCCTCAATGGTGTATCCCAAGCGGTCCATGTGATCAAAGGCGACGGGAGTAATGACTGACAAGCAGGGGGGGTCAATGATATTGGTCGCATCTAAACGGCCTCCCAATCCCACTTCCACCACCGCAATATCCACCTGCCAATAGTGAAACGCCAAGAAGGCCATGGCTGTTACCGCTTCGAAAAATGTTGGAACGTCGGGCATGTTCCGCCCGGCGTCCTCAATCACTTGGCCTAATTGATCCCACAACGCCGGATCCATGGGTTGCCGATTAAGCATGACACGTTCATTGATGTGTCCAAGATCTGGCGACACTGTGAGGCCGACTCGGTAGCCTTGGGAGGTAAGCGCGTCGGCAATTAATGCCGCGGTTGATCCTTTGCCATTAGTGCCCGCCACGTGGACTATAGGATACCCACGCTCTGGATGGCCCAATTTCTCTAACAAAGATCCGATGCGTTCCAAACCGGGACGAATTTTATTCCGTTCCAGGTCTGCCCACCAATTCTCCTTCACTGCAAGTCCTCCCACCGTTCCTTCAGTCGCTCCATGCGCGCCACCAGTTCTAACCTCTGTTCCTGGGCTTTGGCCACTACAGGCTCGGGTGCCCGTTCGCGAAACTTTTGATCGGCTAGCTGCTTTTCCACGCGTTCGAGCTCGCGCTGGGTTTGTTCCATGGTCTTCTGCACGCGGGCTTGTTCAACCGCAAGATCAACGATACCTTCTAAGGGCAGATAGACACTGCCCCCTTGACACACCCCGGTCAACGCGTGATGTGGTTTGGGTGCCCCTTCGGCTTTGACATGCCAGCTAATATCTTGAGCCCGGACCATTTCTCGTATCGCAGCCGCCTCCATCTGCCAGTCCGCTAAAGTTTCTGCATCATCCGCAACCATTTGGAAATGAACCCGTTGTCCCGGAGGAAGATTCACTTCGGCACGGAGATTGCGTGCGGTCCGGATAAGGCTTTGTACGCGATCCATGACGTCTTGGGCTCGGTTCGCCGGAAGATTTTGTGGCGAAGGCCACGGGGCAACCATGATGCTGTCTCCTTGGTGCGGCAAGGATTGCCACAATTCTTCGGTCACAAATGGCATAAAAGGATGAAGCAGTTTTAAAGCTTGTTCGGCCACAAATACCAGCATACTCAAAGTGTTAGAGGAGGTCTCGGGATTTTCTCGCATGTGAATCTTGGTCAACTCAATATACCAGTCGCAGTAATCATCCCAAAGAAAATCATAGATAGCCCGTGCCGCTTGGCCAAACTCAAAGTCCTTGAGCCATTCCGTCATGTGCTGAGTGGTTTGGTTTAGTTTTTGGACAATCCATAAATCCTCGACGTTGTCCATCGTCACAGCTTGGGGCGTAAATCCTTCAGGAAGATTCATCCGCACGTACCGAATCGCATTATAAACTTTGTTCGCAAACCGGCTCGCTGCCTCAACACGCTCGTCCGAATAGCGCTGATCATTCCCTGGCGCTGAACTGAGGACCAAGGCTAACCTAAGCGCATCCGCTCCATATTTTTCTATGACGTCCATCGGATCCACGCCATTGCCTAAGGACTTACTCATTTTCCTTCCTTGGCTGTCCCGCACCAAGCCATGCAGTAACACCGTGGCAAATGGGCGTTCGCCGGTAAAATGCAAACCTTGCATGACCATGCGTGCGACCCAAAAGAAAATAATATCGTATGCCGTTGATAATACCGACGTGGGATAAAACATGGCCAAATCGGTCGTTTCCTCAGGCCATCCCATGGTGGAAAACGGCCACAACGCTGACGAAAACCATGTATCCAAGACATCTTCATCTTGGTGAACGGGTCCATGACACACCGGACAACTATCTGGAGCCGTTCGCGCTACGGTGACTTCGTGGCAGTGATCGCAGTAGTACGCTGGAATACGGTGACCCCACCAAATTTGTCGGGAAATACACCAGTCACGAATATTTTCCATCCAGTTTGTGTAAATCTTTTCAAAACGCTGCGGCACAAACTGAATATCCCCAGAACGCACTGCCGCCAATGCAGGCTCCGCCAAAGGCGCCGTGCGCACAAACCACTGCAACGAAACCAGCGGTTCAATGACCGTCCCGCATTTTTCACAATGACCCACGGAATGTACCAAGGCTTCGGCCTTTTCGATAACGCCTAAGGCCTCCAGATCTTGCAGAATTTGGGCTCGTGCCTGCTGGCGATCAAGACCTTGATAGGCACCAGCTTCCTCGGTCATGCGGCCATCTTCGCCAATGACTTGAATTTGCGGCAAATGGTGCCGCTGCCCCATTTGAAAATCGTTCGGGTCATGGGCCGGCGTCACTTTGACCGCGCCCGTTCCATACTCTGGATCCACATAGGCATCGGCAATAATGGGGATCACACGGTCTATTAATGGCACGCGTACGTGATGTCCAATGAGATGTTTCCAGCGTGGGTCATCCGGATGCACCGCCACGGCCGTGTCACCGAGCATGGTTTCCGGCCGCGTGGTCGCTACCACAACAAAGCCTTCCTCCTGATCCAAAGGATAGCGTAGATAGGTCAGCGTTCCTGGCTCATCTTCATGCTCGACCTCAATATCAGACAAGGCGGTCCGGCACGAAACACACCAGTTCGTAATATAATAACCCCGGTAAATCAAGCCTTCCTCGTATAGCCGTACAAACACTTCCGTAACCGCTTTGGATAGCCCTTGATCCATGGTAAAACGAAGCCGGCTCCAATCTACGGAAGCGCCCAGTTTCTCAACCTGACGAAGAATTTCCCCCCCGTACTTTTCTTTCCACCGCCACACCTCGTCGATAAAGGCTTCTCGTCCGATTTCCCGGCGATCGATGCCTTGGGAGCGCAAAAGCTCGTCGACTTTCATTTGCGTGTGAATCCCTGCATGATCTGTGCCTGGCAGCCACAACGTATTGTCTCCTAACATTCGGTGAAATCGAATCAAAATATCTTGCCAGGTATTGTTCAAAGCATGCCCCACATGCAAGACACCCGTAACATTGGGGGGCGGCATGACAATACTGAAGGTCGGGGCGCTTGGATCCATGGACGGCTTAAAATACCCTCGTTCCCGCCAAAATGTATACCATTTGTGCTCGACGTCACGTGCTGAATATTGAGAACTAAGTTCCATCATGCCGCTCTCCTTGTTGTGGAAGATTATGTCATCATAAGTCGTGTCAACAGAAAGAGACCCTTTTCGCTAAGGGCGAAAAGAGTCTCTTTCGCGGTACCACCTTAATTCACCCTGCCTATGACAGAGCCTCCGTTTGCGTTAACGGGCAACAACCGTCCCGGAATGCTGCAGCGCGCAACTTCCTAGGATACCTCCGGGGCGACTAACAAGCCTGCACGTGCGAACGTTGCACCAAACCCTTTCGCTCTCTGTAACGCCAATGGCCTGCTTCTTCCCGTCATCAGCAGCTAGCATCTGATGAAATTGTTAGTTTTCCACCACAGCCAGAATATCATCGGTCGCCAAAATAAGGTGATCCTCATTTCCAATCTTAATCTCAGTTCCTGCAAATTTGGCAAACAAGACCCGCTGGCCTTCTTTGACTTTAATGTCCTCACCGTCGCCGACGGCCACGATCAAACCGGTTTGGGGCTTGTCTTTGGCAGTATCGGGTATGTATATACCACTCTGAGTCCGTTCCTGTTCCTCGACCAATTTTACCAGAACACGGTCTCCTAACGGCTTGACCTGCATTGGAAATATCCCCCTTGGTTGATGCGGTATTGTATCTGATGTTCCACAAAAAGTGTGGCATCTAACATTATATCTAACCGAGCATGGGTGTCAATGAACGCCCCACGGCCTTTCTCGGTCACGGTAGTCTAACTGTAGGTTGTCCTGCATACGCTGGTGGTAACATGGACAACAGGGAGGATCCCAATGATTCAACTCGCACGGCGCCTCTTTTCGGCCGCCCTGGGGCTTGGCCTCTTGACTTTGGCTGGCTGCGGGGAAACCTCCGTGCCGCCCCAGCCCGCGTGGCCCACCGTCACAGTGAGCCTTAATGTGCCTTCCCGCACACTGCGCTTGCCGCTGACCATCGCACAAAATTTGAATCTCTACCGCGATCAGCATATCCAAGTTCGCTGGACTCATTCATCGTCTGCCATGATTCACGTCGATTGGGTCCCAGGACGATGGCCCATGGCCGGCAGTATTGCCAGCGCCCCGGATATTTTTTTAGCAGCACCACAGGCTGATCCGCATTTTCGTTTGCGTCAACTGAGCCACTTACCTGTCGATTATGCCAGCACCCTGACGACAAACCTGGCCCTCATTAATGCCGTCATGACCTTGAACCAAACCCGTCCCGACCTCCATCCCTTACCTTGGCCGGAAATCGAACACTTATGGGCACAACGACATTTGCCATGGGTATTGGTCACGCTTGCCCAGCTCCAAACGCTGACAAAGATCAATCCCCATACCGTAACGTTAAACTGGTTAGGGGCTTCAACAGGTCCCATCCCAGATGTCACCATTTCGGGTCGAAGCGCCCATCTTAGCCAGTTCTTAGCAGCTCTAAACATTGCATTATGGTATATTCACACGACGCCAGCGCCAACGCTCGTGAAAGTCCTTCGCCCATCTAACCCGGCGTTATGGAACACGCTGATTAAGCAAGGCGTGCAGCACCATCTGTGGCCGGCAACCACACGCATTTCTGCTCAAGAATATAACCGTGGGCGAGCCCTCTATGGGTTAGAAGGGTCCATACCATGGCCACCCTATTATTCTGGCGTCGACACTGCGGCCAGCGATCAAGCCTTTAAAGCCACATATTGATCAAACAAACACTCCATTAGTAACAAATCTGTGTTGCCTTTCAGACGCCCATTGGCGACAAGTTTCGCGACTTTTTTGAAACCGGCTTTTTCATAAGCTCTGATGGCACGGTGATTGTCGGTGTTCACACGCAAATAAATACGACGCAGCCCGAGTTGGTAGTAGGCGATATCTAAGACTTCCCCCACCGCTAAAGTCCCAATGCCTCTATTCCAATAGGATTTGTCGCCAATCGAAATTCTTAATTCCGCATGGTGTGAACGCCAACTAATGTGTTCTAGTTCAACGTCCCCAATCAGACGCCAATCCGCAATAATTGCAAATCCTATACGGACACGGCTTGTCAGCAAATCCTCCCACCACAATTGTTCACTATCATGGTCTTTTTGAAATTTCTTTCCATTTAACGCCGTAATTTCAGGATCGTGATCCCATTGTTGCAGTTGTTCTAAATCGCTTGGTGTTAACTGTCGTATAAACTGATATTCTTCGCCTGGCGTCAGGACCATAAAATCTGCTCACCTCGTCTCAATCTCCATACTCTATTCGACAGACGGGAGCTCGTCTCCTGTGCCCGTGGCGTATTTCACGACAAGTTTCTTCTGGCAGGGATGGAAATTCCGTCCGTAACCCTCTATTCCTATCATACGGACCCGCATCCGGAATGTGACGATTCCCTACCGGCTTGGATCCTTCAATTGGCCCGATTATGCCGCAAACCCTTGACGACCGGTGACCAATTCGGTAGCTTCTAAGTATGGACACCCTCGCAGCGAAGACGTTTTGGGTTATGCGGCACGGTCGACCAGACTTGCCCCGCAACCCGTTTTTTATGAACCGAGACTTGTTTAACCGGTTCCTCGAATCTTACGACCTAGCAGCACTCAGTGCAGAAGAGAGTGCTCGTTTAGCACAGTTATATGAACGGTACCCCATCCCGGACGCAGTGGTGTGCTCTGATCTCCCACGGGCTCATGCGACTGCTAAAATCTTCGGTCGTACAGCGCCTATTATTGTGGACCCGATTTTCCGAGAGATCCCCATTCAACTGCCAGAACCATCAAGCCTTTTCTTGAAAAGCTTGTGGCCTGCCGAAGTATGGTGGAGTTATTTGCGCGTCAATTGGTTCCGCAACCAAGGGCCCGAGGGAAAAGATCGATCGCGCCAACGGGCGACGGAAGCCATTGTTCACCTCCGTCGCTACCAGCATGATTATCCCCATATGGCGCTCGTGTCCCATGCAGGGTTTATTTCCTTGTTGATTACCTTGCTGCATCAACAACATCAAATCAAAGGGCCGATGTTGCCGTCCATTCGCTTTGGACAACCCACCTTATATGAGTGGATTAAATAGTCAGTCCTAAGCCAATAATGGCGGCTTTGATTGCATCAACACCTTCGCCCGTTCGACTCGAAATCGGATAGACTTTTTGGCCATACGCGTCCTCTAAAACACGAATTCGCTCTCTTTGCTCGGCTTTGTTTATCCGGTCCAGTTTACTCGCCACAACAATAAAGAATAAATTGCGCGCCGCGGCCCAGTCTCGTAAAGAAAACTCTTCCTCTTGGGGGCCCCGCCGAATATCTTGGATTAGAATGCCCCCAATTAAGGGTTGACGGGTGGTCAAATATGCTTCAACCGCTTGTCCAAATTCTTCGCGCAGACTCTTAGAGACTTGCGCATAGCCATACCCCGGTAAGTCTACTAAATACCAGTTGGGCATGGAATAAAAATGAATGCGTTGTGTCTTGCCGGGCTTGCCACTTACGTGGGCAACTTGCACCCCAGCCAATCGATTGAGTAATGAGGACTTTCCCGCATTGGAGCGTCCAAGAAACGCTAATTCGATCTTGCCATCCCGCGGCATTTCGTCCACCCGCAGCGCCGAGGCGACTAACCGATTACTTTTCGGTGCCAACCTTTTCCCTCACAATCTTTTCCGATAACGCTAGTTCCAATACCGTGTCGAGATGCTCGACCAAATGAATTTGCATACCACGCCGAATATTCGCTGGCAAATCCTCGAGATCCGGCGCATTATCCTTGGGTAGAATAATTTCTCGAATTCCTACACGGTGGGCAGCCAAGGTCTTTTCCTTAATACCCCCAACGGGCAGTACATGACCTCGCAACGTAATCTCTCCGGTCATCGCAATGTGCGCCTTCACAGGCACATGACTCAGGGCCGAGATCATCGCGGTCGCCATGGCAATCCCTGCCGATGGTCCATCTTTGGGAATCGCCCCTTCAGGAACATGCACATGCACGTCAAGCGTTTCATGAAAATGCGGGTCGATCCCTAAATCGCTCGCTTTGGATCGAATATAACTATACGCCGCTTGCGCGCTTTCTTGCATCACGTCCCCAAGCTGTCCGGTTAAGTTCAACCGTCCTTTGCCCGGCATCGTCGTCACTTCGATCGGCATCACATCGCCTCCCGCCTCGGTTACAGCCAGACCTGTAACAATCCCCACTTCGTCCGCCTGTTCCGCCTCCCGGTGATGCACCGTATGCGGGCCTAGGTAC
Source organism: Sulfobacillus thermotolerans (assembly GCA_002951815.1). GTDB lineage: Bacteria > Bacillota > Sulfobacillia > Sulfobacillales > Sulfobacillaceae > Sulfobacillus > Sulfobacillus thermotolerans. The sequence continues at coordinate 697,218 of CP019454.1, read as the reverse complement.
TTCGCAAGATTGCTCACGGTAATATGAACCGTTCCTCGGTGCCCTTGAACGATTTCGCGTGCCACTTTACGCGAAATCGTGCCGAGTTGCCGCTCAAGTTGTCGGACTCCCGCTTCCCGCGTATAATGCCGTATGACTGCTGCCGTCGCTTGCCGGCTCATTTCGACCATCTCTGGCGTGAGTCCGTGATTTTCCATCTGCTTGGGCCACAAATACTGCGCCGCAATGTGTAGCTTTTCTTCTTCCGTATATCCTTGAATAACAATCGTTTCCATCCGATCAAGTAAGGGGCGTGGAATCGTGTGCAAGACATTCGCGGTCGTGATAAACATGACATGCGACAAGTCGAACGGCAACTCAATATAATGATCAGAAAATCGGTTGTTTTGTTCGGGGTCTAAAACTTCCAACAAAGCCGCGGAAGGATCCCCACGAAAATCCATCGCCATCTTGTCGACTTCATCGAGCAAAAAGAGAGGATTATTGGATCCTGCTTGCTTCATCCCTTGAATGATGCGGCCGGGCATGGCGCCAACATAGGTCCGGCGATGTCCTCTGATTTCTGCTTCATCACGAACTCCCCCCAAAGAAATGCGCACAAAATTGCGACCCGTAGCGCGAGCAATCGAGCGAGCGAGTGATGTTTTTCCGACACCAGGCGGCCCTACGAGGCACAGAATCGGCCCTTTCAGGCTTTGCGATAGCTGACGCACCGCTAAGTATTCCAAAATCCGGTCTTTGACCTTTTTCAACCCATAATGGTCTTCGTTTAAAATACGTTCGGCTTCAGCGACGTCCACCCGTTCATCCGTTTGCACCGTCCAAGGCAAACTCAACAGCCAATCGACATAATTGCGCACGACAACCGCTTCCGCTGACATCGACGGCATCTTTGTCAAGCGGTCGATCTCCCGCGCAATTTTGTCATGGACTTCATCGCTCAGCCCCTCCATCGCAGCCAAACGTTGTTGTAATTCCTCGACCTCCCCCACATGGTCGTCATTCTCTCCCAGTTCTTTTTGAATGGCTTTGAGCTGTTCCCGGAGGTAGTATTCTTTCTGCGTTCGCTCCATTTGCTTGCGCACACGCACATTAATGCGTTTTTCAATCTCTAACAGTTCAATTTGCCGGGATAAGATATCCGAAACTTTGTTAAGACGTTCATGCGCCGAAAAAATTTCCAGAACTTCTTGCTTCTCGGCGGTCCGAATATCTAAGGAGCTGACAATGGTATCGGCTAAACGACCCGGATCATCCACATTGATGCTGAGCGAGGCTTCTCCTGGCATCTTTTTGGAATTCTTGACGTAGAGCTCAAATAAATCGACAACCGCGTGCATCAACGCTTCGGTTTCATCCGTTATTTCCGTGTCTTCCGCCACTTCTTCGACGTCCGCACGAAAATATGTTCCCTCATCCTCAATCTTATGTATGATGGCGCGCGATCGTCCTTCAATCACGACTTTAGCCCCACCGGTCGGCATTTTCAAAAGTTGTTTGACTTCCCCAATGATGCCAACCTCGTATAAGTCGTCCTTCGTCGGTTCGTCCAAGCGCGTATCCTTCTGTGCAGCAAAGACTAATTCCTGAGACCCCAGCATGGCTTGCTCCAGTGCATTTAGACTACGTTCCCGCCCCACTTCTAACGGAACCACCATATACGGGAAGACTAACACGCCACGTAATGGCAAAAGCGGTAATTGTGTCTCCATCGTCTACACCTCCCTATCCTTCTAAACATGATACGCAAAACCTGGCCATTACACACCCTTTATGTCGTATTTATACCGCGGTTTTCCCAGGTTCATCAGACGTTGTGTCTTCGTCATTATGCACAATCCTTCTCACTGTCGTCAAAAAAGGCGGTCCTTATAAGCGGACCGCCTCCAAGGTCTTAACCTTCGTTACGAACCGACAGAAGGAGACGGACTGGCTGTTAAGAGATCCGTCTGCGGGACGGCAGCGGCGTGTTTTTCCGTTTCCTCTGCCACTGTTGCCAAGTCTAAGGCTTGCTTGAGGGAATCAATCGGAATCACCTCAATGCCAGCATTTTGAAAGACTTCTTGCCAATTGTCACGCGGAATAAGCACTCTCTTGCATCCTGCTAACCGGGCCGCTTCGACTTTGGCCACAACGCCTCCAATCGGCTTGACCAAGCCTCGAATAGACAATTCGCCGGTCATGGCCAAACGGCTGTCGCACGGTTTGCCCGTCATAGCGGAGTACAACGCCGTAGCAATGGCGATTCCGGCCGAGGGCCCGTCTAAAGGGACTCCCCCGGGAAAATTGACATGAAGATCAAAGTCCCGCGATTCGAGCTGCAGTTGGTTATGGAGCACGGTGAGCACATTTTCTACCGAACTCTTGGCCATCGATTTCCGCCGAATAGTTCGTCCCGCGGTGCCTACTTCTTCTTCATCCACAATCCCGGTCACATATAGCCGTCCCTGGCCGGGTTCGACCGGTTGCGCCACGGCCTCAATATCTAACACGGTGCCCAAATTGGGTCCATATACAGCCAATCCATTGACCACCCCAATTTGGGGTTCGCTTCCCACTTTTTTGTCGGGGCGTGGATTGTATTGCCCTGACGTTACCACCCATTCCACGTCAGCTTGGGTGAGGGCGCGGCGTCCCTCTGTCATAGCCAAACCCGCTGCGATTTGAACCAGATTCACCGCTTCACGGCCGTTGGTCGCGTAGTGTTTGACAACCTCAATCGCCCCGCGCTCATGTTCCATTCCCAGTTTGTTAATCGCGTTGGTGGCGATGGTCTGAATTTCATCCGGCAATAGGGAACGGAAGTAGACCTCCACACACCGTGACCGAATCGCCGGCGGAATTTCATGGGGCTGCCGGGTCGTGGCGCCGATGAGACGAAAATCTGCCGGCAGGCCGTTCTCAAAGATGTCTTGTATATGTGACGGCACGTTGCTGTCTTCGGAATTATAATAGGCCGATTCCAACATGACCCGTCGGTCCTCTAACACTTTAAGCAGTTTATTCATCTGGATAGGATGCAACTCACCAATCTCGTCGATGAATAAAATTCCACCATGCGCCTTGGTGACCGCACCCGCCTTAGGTTGCGGGATCCCCGCCATTCCTAAAGGCCCCGCCCCTTGGTAAATCGGATCATGCACCGAGCCGATGAGTGGGTCGGCAATGCCGCGCTCGTCAAAACGCGCCGTGGTCGCATCAAGCTCAATGAATTTAGCATCGGGTTGGAAGGGCGTCCACGAGGTTTTTTTCGCTTCATCGAGGACCAACCGCGCTGCCGCCGTTTTTCCCACCCCTGGCGGGCCGTAGACCAGAATATGCTGAGGATTCGGTCCACAAAGGGCCGCCTTCAATGCCCTAATGCCTTCCTCTTGCCCGATAATCTCATCAAACCGCGAGGGCCTCGTGCGCTCTGATAGCGGTTCACTTAGATGAATGGAGCGTAATCGCCGCAGTTTCTCAATCTCCTTTTTGGACTCTTTCTCTACGGCCACCTTGTTACCTTGTTGCGATTTCAACAAGTTCCAGAAATATAATCCGATCACAATCGCAAAGAAGAACTGAATGAACGTCACGATATTAGCGAGGTTCACCGTACCCCTCCTCCCCGCGTCGCCGCGATGAATTTTTGTATCCGCTCGCTTAGTGTGACCCGAATGTGGGTTTATCAGAACGCCAATTGCTGGGGTCTCTGGTCGCGTTGTCTATGGTAATTATGCCCAAGGAGGAGAGGTTTTAGCCGCAAAAACACAAAGTCTCCACACCGAAGTGGGAGACTTTGTGCTATCTGACGACACTCGTTATGCCGTTTCTTCTTTCTGCTTTTTCGCGCGCTTCGCCCGATCCTGCGTCACCAAAAGCGGTTCATCGCGCTTTTCGACGACATCTTGGGTGATGATGCACTTGGCAATATCGGTGCGACTCGGAATATCATACATCACATTGAGCATAATATCCTCAATGATCGCGCGCAATGCACGAGCTCCGGTATTACGGCGCATGGCTTCACGCGCCACCGCACGCACCGCTTCCTCCTTAAATTCCAGCTCGACGTTATCGAGGCTGAGCATTTTCTGATATTGCTTGACTAACGCATTGCGGGGTTCGGTCAAAATTTGAACGAGCGCCGCTTCATCGAGCGCGTCCAAGGTTACCAGAATCGGCAGACGACCGACAAACTCCGGAATCAACCCGAACTTGAGCAAGTCCTCTGGCATAATCTTCGCCAAAACATCGCCAATGTTCTGTTCCGGCATCTGAATTTCCGCATTAAATCCAAGACCCTTGCGTCCAATACGACGTTTGATTAGTTTGTCGACCCCATCAAAGGCTCCTCCCACGATAAAGAGGATGTTCGTCGTATCAATCTGAATAAACTCTTGGTGCGGATGCTTGCGGCCACCTTGAGGCGGGACAGAAGCCACGGTGCCCTCGAGAATCTTCAATAACGCCTGCTGGACCCCTTCGCCAGAGACATCCCGCGTGATCGATGGATTCTCAGACTTCCGCGCAATCTTGTCAACCTCATCAATATAAACAATCCCTTTTTCCGCTTTCTCGACGTCATAGTCTGCCGCTTGAATCAGTTTGAGAAGAATGTTTTCAACGTCCTCCCCAACATACCCCGCTTCAGTCAATGATGTCGCATCGGCAATAGCAAACGGCACATTGAGAATTTTGGCTAAGGTCTGTGCAAGTAACGTTTTCCCGGATCCCGTGGGGCCTAACATCAAAATGTTGGACTTTTGGAGTTCAACGTCATCGACTTTGCTGCCAAGGTTTATGCGCTTATAGTGGTTGTATACCGCCACCGACAGGGTCTTCTTAGCGCGGTCCTGACCCACCACGTACTGGTCAAGAATAGCTCGAATTTCCTGCGGCTTGGGGATGTCCTTTAATTCAAATTCGACATCGTCGCTGAGTTCCTCTTCGATGATCTCCGAACAAAGCTCAACGCACTCGTCACAGATATAGACTCCACCAGGTCCAGCGATAAGACGTTTGACTTGATCCTGGTATTTGCCGCAAAACGAGCATTTTAACTGACCTTTTTCATCGGTGAACTTGAACATTAGAAGCCCCCCTCTTTGACACCCCTACAATCACCAAGCTGACCATAAGTTATTCCTCGGCCGGCGTTTCAGGGACCATTTTACCACGTGGTTCTACCACTTCGTCGATTAATCGGTAGTCGCGAGCTTCGGTTGCTGTCATCCAGTAATCGCGCTGCGTCTCCTCCAGAATCTGTTCCACCGAATGATCCGTGTGTTTGGCTAAAATTTTGGCCAAGGCTTCACGGCTGCGGAGCAATTCTTTCATTTGAATCTCCACATCGGTAGTCTTCCCACCAAGATTGTTAATCCAAGGTTCATGAATCATCACGCGAGAATTAGGTAGTGCAAACCTTTTGCCCGGCGCTCCACCTGCCAGCAACAGTGCACCCATGCTAGCCGCCATCCCCACGCAAATCGTAGACACATCCGGCTTAATATATTGCATGGTATCATAAATACCAAGCCCTGCGCTGACGGAGCCCCCCGGTGAATTCACGTAAAGGTGAATATCACGGTCCGGGTCATCACTTTCCAAAAAGAGCAGTTGCGCGACCACTAAATTCGCCACGTCGTCATCAATGGCATTGCCGAGAAAAATAATCCGCTCTTTCAGCAGCCGTGAGTAAATGTCATAGGATCGCTCACCACGGTTGGTTTGCTCCACCACCATAGGAATCAGGTAGTCGAAACTCATCGTTCACTCTCCTTTTTCAGGCGCACCGAGGACAGTAGATGCAAGGTAATCTCCTGCCTTCGATAACAGCAAGTTGGAACGGACTGCCTCAAATTCTCCGGTGCTACGGAACCATCGCACCATATCATCAAGCGATTGACGATACATATCCGCAATCGGCTTGATGGATTGTATGACTTCTTCATCCGTCACAACGAGATTTTGAGACCGCGCTACCGCTTCGAGCAAAACCTCTTCTTTGACACGCTCGGTTGCTGTAGGCCTGAATTCCTCGTGCAACGCTTCGGGTGTCATTTGCCGACTTTCCAGGTATTCTTCGGTTGTTGCCCCAATCCGCGCCAGCGTATTCTCTAATTCGTGTAGCTGGTTATGAATAGCCCGGTCAACCATGGTGTCAGGCACTTCCACCGCAACACGCTCTTTTAGTTTACCCATGATTGTTTGGAGACGTTGATTCTTGGCTTCCTGCTCCAATCGGGCTTTTAAGTTATTCGCGACTTGTTCACGTAATTCCTGCATGGATTCCAGACCAACCGCCTTAGCCAAATCGTCATCGACCGGTGGTACTTCTGGACGTTTGTTTTCCAGCACGGTCACCTCGAAGCGCACCGCTTTCCCCGCTAAAGACACCTCAGGATGCTCGGCCGGATAGGTCAACGAGATGATTTTGGGTTCATTGACCATTACCCCTATCAATTGATCCTCCAAGCCTTCCACCACGGTCCCTGCGCCGACTTCAATGACGTAGGAATCATCGTCCACGAAAGGTTCCGCGTTCTCCCCCTCTTCTTCTAAAAAGCCTTTGAGAGTGACGGTAATACGGTCGCCTTTCGCGACAGGCTGGTCATCGGCCGGCACCATTTGCGCTTGACCTTTAGCAACTTGCGCTAATTCCTCAGTAATCAACTCTTCGGTCACTTCGGCAATCGTTAACGGTTCATGCAGCAAATCGGTGTAGTCAGGAAGTTCTATAACGGGTTTGCTTTCCACTTCAATATCGAATTCGAAAGGTTCCCCATCACCCAACTTCGTAATGTTAATCCGCGGTTCGGCAACAGGCTCAACAGCCGCCTCAGATAACGCTTGCGAATAGCGATTCTCGACCAATTGCTGCGCCGCTTCTTGCAAAATCACTTCCCGCCCCACAAATCGTTCAAAAATTGGACGCGGAACTTTCCCTCGACGAAACCCGGGAATATTATATTTGCCCACAACTGAACGAAATGCCTTGTCCATCGCACTATTTAAATCACTGGGGTCAATCGTAACCGAAACTTTCGCCACCGACTTCGGCAACCGCTGTAGTGCCACTTGCATTGTTTCTTAATTCCTCCTCAAATGCCCGATACAAATATGTTGATTATAACATGTGACGGGATAGTGTCCAAGTCATCAAAAAAAACGAGGCGTTAAACGCCTCGACAAATGGAGCGGAAGACGGGATTTGAACCCGCGACCCTCGCCTTGGCAAGGCGATGCTCTACCGCTGAGCTACTTCCGCATGCAATGGTGCGAGGGAAGGGACTTGAACCCTTACGCCTTGCGGCACGAGATCCTAAGTCTCGCATGTCTGCCATTCCATCACCCTCGCCTGGTGCGCCCGGTAGGATTTGAACCTACGACCTGCGGATTCGAAGTCCGACACTCTATCCAGCTGAGCTACGGGCGCAAAAAATCCCGGCATACCGGGGAATAAAAATATTTATTGGGGTGAATGAGGGGACTTGAACCCCCGACCCCCAGGGCCACAACCTGGTGCTCTAACCAACTGAGCTACATCCACCATATCCACTACCGCGCTTATCGATGATCACAAAAATCGTGGGAGTGAGATTCGCAAGCCCCGTAGTGACGATGTATAGAATATCATGCCTCTCACAAAATTGCAAGAAGCCATTTTGACCTATAAAAAAGCGACTCCACTAAATCAGTCGTCTTCTTGCGCACCATATCACCAAAGCCATCAAGATCTTGTCATCTTGCGTAACGCCCATTTATCGATATGCCTGCAATGGTATTGGCGTATACGTCAGCCACTCACCGTATCGCAAGCATATCGATAGTTTTTCGTAACGATCGTCGTCGCTTTGTGTACTTATTCTTCCTTATTTAACGGGTCTCGTAAGACTCTAAATAATCTCCATCTCGATATTTACGAATGCGAATGCCCACATCCGCAAGAGGTTCCTGTCGAAGCCGCCGTAGTAATCCGAAAGCCTTTTGACACCATGTCATGAGAATAGTCTATGGTTCCCCCTTGAAGATACCCTTTCGTCTGACGATCGACTAGTAAGGGAGCCCCCGCCGTTTTAATGATAGTATCGCCAAATCGTTTATGATCATCCCACTGCATTTTGAACCCGGTCTTGCCACATCCACAAGAAGTTCCTGCACTGATGCGAATATACGCCGCCAAAGGTTTTTTCCCCATTTCACCTAACACTTTCTCAGCACGCGCAGTGACCTTCAATTGTACACCCATGTCTTTGCCCTCCTTATTGTTATTGGTAATACGCCGCATTTAGTTCGATAAATTTTTGTTGATCGACCGGTAAGTCATCGGCCATGAATATCGCCTCTACAGGGCAAACCGGAACACAGGCTCCACAATCAATGCAAGTATCTGGATTAATATATAGTTGGGTGGTCGTCTGAAACGGTTCATCCCCATCTAAAAAGGCGGTAGGATGAATACAGTCCACTGGACATACCTCTACACAGCTTTGATCCTTTGCCTCACGGCATCGGTCGGTAATGACATGCGCCACACTTATCCCCCCTCATAACGGATATAGATCGTCAATGTAGGCGACTACCCGCCAATTCTTCATCCTCGTCTTCAAGGTCCTGCATAGCCGCCACCCCATGCTTCTTGGGTCGCCTTGTCTGTGCGTAGATTGCATCTCGCAAAGCTTTATTGGGCAAAGCCCACGGGGGAAGCATAATGGCGCTAAATGGGCACATTCTTTCACATGCACCACAAGCCCAACACAACTCTTCCGACACTTCAACCCAATTGCGTTCCAGATTAAGCGCAATGGCATGCGTCACACCGCAGGCACGAGTACACAATTCACACCCTACGCAGCGTTCATGATTGACAACGGCAATGGTTCCCATCTTGTTCACCTCGCTTGAAATTTTAGAAGGGCGGAGACAGCGGATGACCCGGGTCCACAAGTGCAATGTAGAAATACAGAGCCAGAAGAAGCCCCATTTGCAGAACAATGACACCTTGCATCAACCAATTGATAGCCCTAGCTCCAGGTCGTCCGTGAAAGTCCAGCTGAGTAATCTTTTGCGTGACAAACATGGAAGCGGCCCCTCCTACGACAACCAACCCCAATTGCACATAGAGGATCCAGCCGGGGGCGAAATTTCTAGCATAAAGGTGTAAATGGGCCGTGCCGAGCATATTCCAACCAAATCCAAAGGGATCGGAAATCACCTGCGCAATCGTCGGCCCGTTGGTCAACACCTTAGGCAATTGGCGTGCTAAGATTCCTAATCCAAATAGGGGAATCCATCCATACGCGTACCGCGTAAGGAGTTCACGCGCAGCTATATGACCGCGGCTTAGCAAGCTCCCTAAGCGCGCTACTCCCCAGCCAAACAATGGCCAAAGAAGAATAATCCCCATATAATCAAGCGGATTGGGATAGGCTGATACTTGGCCATCAAGCAATTTGGCAACCACGTCCCAGCGTGTGGTTTGACTCAACCACGTATCAAATGCGGCATATTGCGGGGTCGCATTGATCACCTCAAAGAAGAGCGCCCCCATCATCAGCGTGACAGCGATGGCGACATCAAAACGTTTCTTACGCGGTTGATAAGCCTCTTTTAAGGGAGCATGAACCGCAAGCCCAATATTTTCGTATGGACATCCTTTAAAACATTCACCTGTGAGCCCGCAATAAAAATTGGACGACATACTACCCGGATATTCGTACCAACCACAGCCATAACTGCGCTCGCTGCCTTTCATGCATTCTTTCGTCGTGCAAGTCTTGCACAAGCTGCGGTCCTTGGCACGAAAGCCTTCGAACGGCGCCACCGCCGACACTACGCCAATAACCCCATTAAGAGGACAGCCATAATGGCAAAATGAGCGGCGTTCAAAGGTCAGCGCGTAAAAGAGATCCCAAATAATAATGCCGGCCACCAACATGGAGGTAAACGCCGGCTTGCCAGGTCCCGCAATATTGTAAAACTCTTCCGCCCATGTCAAGCCCAAAAAGAAGAAGACCGAAATGAGCAACGTCGAATATTTTTGCGGCCATTTCAAACCCAATGTCAATAATTTCTTTCCCTTGCCAAACAACCCTAACCGCTGCACCCACTCGGCTTGTGCACTAAACGGACAAATCAAACACCATGCTCGCCCTACCCCAATCATCAAAACAAACAATACGCCAAACCACACGTACCATGTGATGACGGTAGCAAAGTTCCGGTTAGGGTTCACCACTCCAATCAAACCAGCAATAATCACGATATTGAAGATAATCACATTGGGGAGCTGAGCCGCAAATTGGTACCACCGTCGGTGGAAGAGCCACCGAAAAAACGGTCGCTGAGTTAAATCATAGCGCTTGCCGGTCACCGAGCGGAAAAACTCGCGTTGGCTATCCGCTTTTTGGACGCCGATAGTGTCGGCTAATGGGTTCCGCTTCTTGGGGCCTGCAAATTCCCATCGGCTATTCCAGTTTTGTACGATGTCTTTGACGGCCATAATCACGTAAAACAACGTCGTGGGTATCCAAATCGCGAAAAAGATTAGGCCTCGCCAACTCATCATGCGGGCGGGGGATTGAACCATCCACCATGAATAGTCCACGAACACCGTTAGCATAAATAGCGCCAATCCAATGGGCGCCAGGCGATCCAGCCACTTGTAAAGAGGACGGGCATATGGCGAAGTCGTCGGCACTTTTCTTTGTGGCGTGGCCATTATTCCCATCTCCCTTGATTGAAACGGCTAATCACCATCGCAGCCCCAACACTTAGCCATAATGCTATTGTCATCACATCAACAGTAATGAGGTCTGGAGTTCGAGTATCGACCCCCAAAACCAATAGACCCGCTAATACCAAACCGACTCCTAAGAAGCCTTGGTCAAATTTCTTATTGGGATTTCTCTCAGACGAACGCTCCACGCATTCCACCTCCAACTTAAGTTAGCCCTTTTGCCTATAGGCTCCCGATACTCGCGTTCCTCAGATCTCAGGGGTTTCCCTCGGGATATATGACGGTGACGTATGAGCCTCCATAGGAGCTCAAAGCAATGACGATTAACCCTCAAGCCGGAGAAGTTCCTGAACTTTCTAACACTTTTGGCAGAGCCAATTGACCCACACGAAACTCAAGTGCATTACTTGGAACTAGTCAATTGGTTATGATTAGTTTTAAAACATTTTCGGAAAAAGTCAAGTATAGATTTTATTTAATCTTTCAAGAATGTTTGTCATATTGCGTTTTGTGTGTTAACAATATACTATGTGTTTGACTTACCTGAAAATTATATCAGCCAATAGTAGTACTTAATAACCATTCTTCAGAACCCGTCACCGCCGTCACTACAGGAGAATGCTTGAGTTTACTGGTCAGGAGGTTGCGCATCATGGAGCGCATTGTTGCGATCTATTTGATTTTGGGTCTCACCATCCCGTTTTCAATGGAACGGCTCGGTCGAATATTACGGCCAAAGACCGATCCAGACAGTGCGCTGGATACACCCTATGAATCCGGTATTGCCGCAGAAGGCGACACGTGGCAGCCACAATATTTGCGCTACTACCTGTTTGCTATGGTGTTTGTTCTCTTTGATGCCGAAACCGCCATTCTTTTTCCATGGGCGGACGCATTTCACCAAATTCCTCCTCTCCTTGGCCTTCAAGCCATGATTTTTGTTGCTCTCTTACTGTTTGGCTTGGTATACGCGTGGAAAAAGGGGGCGTTAAAGTGGGAGTAGACCATGACAATATAGGCTCAACAAATGCACACGGTGTCCAATTTGCTGTCCTTCAGGAATTGATATCATGGGCCAGAAAATCTTCATTGTGGCCCATGACTTTTGGGCTCGCCTGTTGTGCTATCGAAATGATGACGACAGGTTCTTCCGACTACGATATCGATCGCTTCGGCATGGTGTTTCGCGCCAGCCCCAGGCAATCCGATGTCATGATTGTTTCAGGTACGGTGACCCAGAAGATGGCCCCTGTTCTAAAACGTCTTTACGAACAGATGCCGATGCCGCGCTATGTGATCAGTATGGGTGCATGCGCCACCTCAGGCGGACCCTTTTTCGACGTGTACAGCGTCGTTAAAGGCGTTGATCAGATTGTTCCCGTTGACATCTACGTTCCCGGGTGCCCTCCGCGTCCCGAGGCCTTAATGTGGGGCATTTTCCAACTGCAGGAGAAGATCACCGGCAAACCTGCTATCCCTTCACATCGCACCCCCGCGCCTCTACGCTCCTATCCATTTTGGCCGGAGGGATCTGTATGATTAAACAGTCTGTTTCCGTCGACAAACTCATAGAAACAGCTCGCCATTGCCTTAAAGAAGGCTTCGTCTATCCGGTGCTGCATACAGCCGTCGATTATGAAACGCATCTTGAGCTCATCTACATTCTCCGCAATCTAGAACAAGGTGACGACCGCATCTTGTCCGTCATTCTCGATGCAAATGCGCCATCGGTACCATCACTCACCCCTTGGATTCCCGGCCTCATTTTTCAAGAACGCGAGGTCTACGATCTGTTTGGTGTCAGTTATGACCATCACCCACACTTGACCCGCCTTTTGTTGCCAGATAAGTTTCGCGGGCATCCTTTGCGCAAACACTATACCCTCGCCGAAGGAGAGGTGACGTCATGACCCCCAACCGAGAAGAGATTGTACAAGAAGAACTAATGTTAAACCTCGGCCCTCAGCACCCGAGTACCCACGGGGTGTTCCGAATGGTACTCGATTTACAAGGCGAAACCATTGTGGGCGTTACTCCGTATATGGGATATTTGCATCGTGGATTTGAAAAACTCGCCGAACGGCGTACCGCTATTCAGTACCAGCCCTACCCCGACCGTTGGGATTACCTAGCCGCCATGTTTGATGAAATGGCTTACATCGGGGCAGGCGAAGCTCTTTTAGGCATTCAAGCTCCCAGACGGGCACAAGTTCTTCGCGGGATCGTCATGGAGTTAAATCGCTTCGCCAGCCATCTTTTATGGCTCGGAACGTTTCTTCTTGATGTCGGAGCACTGTCCCCCTTTTTATACACCTTTCGGGAACGCGAGATGGTTCTTGATTTGCTGATGGAGCTTACAGGTGCCCGACTCACCTATGCCTACATGCGATTTGGCGGCGTTCATCATGATGCCGAAGATGTGTGGCTCAAAAAAGTAAGAGCAGGTATCCCCTATTTCCGACAACGCTTGTCCGAGTATCGAACGCTGATTGATGATAATGAAATTTTCCGGCGCAGGGTCGAACACATTGGCATCATCGATGGGACCCATGCTCTGCATTATGGATTGAGCGGGCCCATGCTTCGTGCCAGCGGCGTTCCGTGGGACCTGCGGTGGAAGCGACCATACGGCATTTATGCAGAAATACCCCCACGCATCATTACTGATCTGGCCGGAGATACGTACGCACGCTATAAGGTGCGGGTCGAAGAAATGGCCGTAAGCCTCGACCTTTTGGAAATCTTTCTAGATTTGGTGGAATCTGGACCTATCATGGCATCCGTCCCCAAAGTGGTAAAGTTTCCGAAGCAAGAAACCTATTTTGCGGTAGAGGGTCCGCGAGGGGAACTAGGCGTGTACCTCGTGGGCAACGGTACGGCTTACGCCCAACGCATGAAGATCCGTCCGCCCAGTCTCTTTAACTTGCAGGTTCTTTCCCAGTTGCTAATCGGCCATATGGTTTCTGATGCAGTCGCGATTTTGGGCAGCATCGATATTGTTTTAGGGGAGGTTGACCGATGAAAGCCTTGCTGGTAGCCCTTGTTGTCGGCATGGCCATTCCAGCCGTCGCGGCCTTCTTATTATGGTACGAACGGCGTCTATTAGCTCGCCTGCAAGTGCGCCATGGCCCCAATCGTGTAGGGCCGCAGGGGTTGTGGCAATCTTTAGCGGACATTATCAAATTGTTGTCAAAAGCGGACACCATGCCCCATACCGCTCATCCCTGGCTCTTTAGACTAGCGCCTGTAATGGCCTTCCTGCCCGTTTTCATGGCGTTCGCCTCCTTGCCGGAACTCGATCCCCATATGAACATCGGCATTCTCTATCTCAGCGCCATTCTCAGCTTAGAAGTGCTAGCAATTCTAGCTGCAGGCATTGGATCGCACAGCAAGTATGCATTATTAGGCGGACTTAGGGCTACCGCTCAAATGGTGAGCTACGAAGTACCACTCACGCTGGCGCTATTGGGGCCCGCGATGGCGGCAGGCTCTTTAAATCTCGCCACGATTGTATCGCACCAGCACCCTCTGCCTTATATTTTGACGCAGCCGCTTGGTGCCTTGAGCCTTTTTATTGCGGGTATGGCCGAAGCCCATCGTCCACCTTTTGATTTGACCGAAGCAGAGTCCGAATTAGTCGCCGGATACCATGTGGAATATAGCGGAGTGCGCTTTGCCCTGTTTGTTGTTTCCGAATACGCTCAACTATTATTCCTCGCTTGGCTCATGGCTGTCGTCTATCTCGGCGGCGGCCCCATTTGGAGTCTTGGTCTCAAGATTTTAGGGACCGTATCGGTTGTAATTTGGTTGCGCGCCACACTTCCTCGTATCCGAGCCGATCAACTGATGGCATTGGGATGGAAGGTTCTCATTCCATTGACCTCATTAAATCTTCTTTGGCTTGTAGCGTGGAACTTGTAACCCCCGCAAACACCTACTAGACAGGAGGCATACCCGCATGCGCATCAAGCAGATCAGTCGCGGATTCCTCAAAGGGCTACAGGTTACGGGCATCCATCTGTTCCGTCGACCCGTAACACACCCCTATCCAGAACAACGAGCCTACACTCCCCCCAGATTTCGTGGCATTCATCGCCTCATTGTAGAAGACTGTGTCGTATGCCGTGCCTGCGAAAGAGTATGTCCAGTCAATTGCCTCACTATCAGCGGCGTACGAGGGGATAATCGGCGCTTTATTCTCGAGCAGTTTGACATCGACTATAGCTTATGCATGTTTTGTGACCTCTGTGTAGAAGCCTGCCCCCCTCACTGTTTGGTGATGGGCCCCGAATTTGAAATAGCCGCTGAAAACCGCCATTCTCTTCGACGTAGTCTTCTATCTCAACCTAAGGAGGAGATGGTATGAACTGGCTCGCGATCTTTTATGGCGCCACCAGCGCACTCACCATTGCGTGCGGACTAGGTGTCTTACTGTCCGATCGTCCGCTCCTTTCCGGGTATTTCTTAACCGGCGCGATGGTCGGATCGGGCGCAATCTTCGGTGAATTACACAGTCCAATGCTGGCTGGCATCCAAATTTTAGTATACGGCGGCGGGGTACTCATTATGATGATGTTCGTGATCATGGTAACCCCCTATGGGAACCGCGCTCAACCCAAGTCTCGGCTATGGGCTGTCACATGGTTATTAAGTCCCGTCTCCGGCATTCTGGCAGCCATTTCTTACCCCAGCACATCCCGTGCTATTTTAGGCCGCCAATTGGGGCGTCAGCTCCTCTTACACCAAGGCTTGTCATTAGAATTGCTCGCTATTTTACTCCTGGCGGCTTTAGCCGGTTCCCTAACAATTGCCATGAGGCGTCAGGAGGACAATTTGCCATGACCTACGCACCTGCAATGGTCTTAGCTGTGGTGGGCTTTCTTATCATTCTGCGTCACCGCCAAGCTGTTTTGTTGTTTATGGGGGTGGAACTTTTGATTACAGCCGCCAATTGGATGGCTTTGTTAGCCATGACCACAAACCCTTCAGGCCCCCATACGGCCATCGTCGTGGTGTTTAGCATCGCCCTAGCCGCAGCGGAGGCGACCATGGGCCTCTCTTTGGTATTGCGTTTTGCCCATCGTCACCGCACCACGGACGTCAGAGCCTTTGAGGCATTAAATGACAAGGAGGAATAACCGTTGCTCGGATTTCTGATCCTTACTCCTCTCATCGTGGGCACTTTAGGCATATGGGTTCCCTTTAAGAAAATGTCCGGTGTCATATTCTCAATATCGGCGGCCCTCTTCGCGTTCTGCTTACAGAGCGTGATATACCCTAGCCACCAAGACTCCCGGTGGAATTTTCTCACCTTGGGTGGATACCCTATCTCACTTCACTGGCAAAGTGTCCCTATCGCCAATTGGATGGCATGTCTGACCACGCTTATCAATTTGCTAGCGCAGGTGTATTCGGCGGGATATTTTTCACACGATGCACGCCGAGGGTACTTTCAATCCGTACTGCTCGCTTTTACGGGTGCAATGCTGTGTACCGTGTTCGGCGATAATCTGTTCACCCAGTTCGTCGGATGGGAATTGATGGGCGTTGGCTCCTATCTATTAATTGGCTATTTTCGCGGTGAAACATCCGCCCGGTATGCCGCCTCTAAAGCCATGCTGGTGACGCGCATTGGCGATGTGTGTTTTCTAATCGCGGTGGCTCTTGCCGTTATTCATCATGACAATACCATAACCGCCATCAATCTTCATGGCACAGCCTTCATCGCATGGGCCCTCATTGGCGCCGTTGCCGCCAAATCCGCTCAAGGACCATATGCCTCATGGCTGGTTGATGCTATGGCGGGCCCAACACCTGCTAGCGCTCTCATTCATGCTGCCACGATGGTTGCTGCTGGTCCTTATTTGCTGATTCGCTATACATTGCTCCTGCACCATACACCCGGAGGACTGGTAACCCTCATGATTCTTGGTGGCAGTACCGCCGTGCTAGCCGCCATGGGAGCCGTGGGCAGTCAAGAAATAAAAAAACTGCTCGCATTCTCTACCGTCAGCCAATTGGGCATGATGATTCTCGCCATTGGTATGGGATCACCTCGCACCGCTTGGAACCTCCTTGTCGCGCATGCCTTCTACAAAGCACTCCTCTTCTTTGTTAGCGGCATTGCCAGCTACCGTGCCCAATCCGGCTTGTTGTCTCGCATGGCCGGCAGCCTTCACCGATTTGAATTTAGCGCTCTTTTTATGATGGGAGCTTTGGGGATGAGTGGGTTGCCTCCAACAGGGGGGTTTCTCGCCAAAGAAGCTCTGTATCAAACCGCCTCACACGGATTAGATACGCTAATGCTTGATCTTCTGTTGTCCTTTCTGGGCGGTGCCTATACGGCTAAACTTGTCAAGGCGTTAATCCCTGTAAAAGCTCCGCCAGTTCACCGCACATCGTACGGAATGTTGATTCCCTCCTACATCATCAGTGGATTGGTCCTCATCAACTTTTTTTGGCATCCATGGGTGTCCGTCAGGCCCATCTTCATAGAGCAGACGTGGCCTAGTCTGTTATCCATCGGCCTAGGTGCCACAGTCGGTGCTTTTTGGACCATCCCTTTTCCCTTATTGACTGGCGTGCTTTATCCCGCCCTGTGGCGTCGCATCAACCAACTTGCTGGGTGGACGGTCTGGGTGGACCACACCCTTGTTCAAGGAACGTTGACCATTGTTACCGTTATTTTATGGGCTAATCGATTGGTGCGGTGGGGGGGATCAGGGCGCGCCCAACGGTATGCCCTGCTGTCGGGCATTGCCTTGTTAGCCATCGTTATTTGGAATATTCATGTCTAATCCCAAAGCGAACGGAGGACTCTTATGCTGCTTTATTTCCTGATCCCATGGATGTTTCTCATCTTGTTACCGTGGCTGCCACAAGCCAAGACTAGACCTCTTTTTATAGCCATGGCCTTGAGCGATACCTTGCAGGCCATATTCGGCCTTTCCCTCGGACAGTCGTTTCACGGTTCTTGGTGGCCGTCTTTGGGTTTGAATATCGCGCTCGCCGTTACGCCGTTTAGCCAACCGTTGCTGTGGCTAAATGGCATCGTCTTATTAAGTATAGCCTGTACAAATCAAAGTCCTTCACGGGACTCGGTATTTTGGCTATCGCTGGCGTATTCCGGCGTGTCGCTGGCGTTTTTAAGCCGCAATCTGCTCCTCTATTTTCTCGGATTCGAGATAGCGGTATTACCCTTTTATTTGCTCGTACGCAAAGAAGGCGGCACCGATAGACGGGCTGCAGCCTTATACTTTTTAGCCTTTTCGGCAATTGCCGGCATGTTTTTACTCGCAGCCACCTTAACGCTCGTGGTGCATCATATCACAACGTTTGATAGTCACGTAGTGCCCCGCACCCTCCAATTCAGCGTCTATGGCCTCTTGCTCGTCATGTGGGCAATCAAAACACCATTATGGCCCTTTCACCTTTGGTTGCCTCGAACGCATGGCGAAGCCTCGACGCCGGTATCCATGTATTTGTCAGGTGTGGCGCTCAAAGTAGCTCCCTTTGGATTCTTGTCATTTTCGAGTATGCTTGCACCAGCAATCCATCACGCATCAAGCCTCTTAGCCCTGTGGGGGGCGCTCACCGTACTCCTTGGCAGTTTACTCGCTTTAGGCCAGACCGACCTCAAACAAACAGTCGCCCAAAGTTCGATAGCCTCTATGGGATACGTTTTAATAGCCCTCTCGTTTGGCACTTCTTTGGGCAATCAAGCTGCTATATTAATTATGATAGGACATGGTCTCGCCTCTCCCCTCCTGTTTTTAGTGACCAGCCGCATTTATGACCTCATCGGCAGCCGCCAAATCCAAGACATGACGGGACTTTATCAAAAATCTCCGGCGTTAGTTAGCTGGCTTACCGTGGGAGCTTTCGCCTATATGGGCATTCCCGGATTAGCATTGTTTCCTGGTGAATTCGGCGTGGTCATGGTCGCCCTACAACGCGACCCCGTAATTCTCTATCTTATTATCCCAGCCATGCTTTTCATGGCCGCCACTTGGCTACGAGTCTTAGCGCGTGTGCATTTTGGCCATCTTACGCGGTCTACCTCAAATGTCTCTTCAAGGACAGGCAGCGTATGGTCCGCCGCGTGGTTGGGAATTCCCCTTATTCTTATCGGCATCGCACCCATATGGTGGACACATATTTGGAACTGGGGAGGACTAAAATGACCGCATGGATTGTCCTAGGCATGGTGCCCATCGTCCTAATGGTTTTCGAATTGTTGGAAGTTCCCAAAGCCTTGAGCTTGGGAACACTGGCTGCAGGCCTTGCGATTCTCATGGTTCTCTTCTCACAACCACATGCTGTGCTGCCTATGTATGAACATTTGCTGGCCCCACACCAAGCGATTGTCATTTATCAAGAATTGGTGTTAGGAACTGCCTTGGGTCTAACAGGAGTCCTCGCTCCCCACCAAGATCGCTTGGCGTCCACACTTCTCATGATGGCAACTGCTGGCGGCGTCGCTGCTGTTTCTACCAATAATTGGCTTATGCTCTTTCTGGGCATCGAAACCGTCAACGTCGGCCTCTATGGTCTGGCTGGCCATTGGAGCTGGACACGAATCGGCGATGAGGCGCTCATCAAATACTTTATTCTTGGCAGCCTCTTTACTGCGGCAGAAGTTGCGGGAATAGGTCTGATTGGAGGCATCCACGGAACCCTTACTATTGGACCTTCCACGACGGGACATTCGGTGCTCATTGCGGGACTGACCCTGATGTTCTCGGCTCTGTTGTTCAAAATGGGTAGTTTTCCTTTTCATTTGTGGGCACCAGACACATATGAAGGAACCGCATGGCCCGCAACGACCGTGATTGCCACGTTGCCCAAAATTGTTGCCGGCAGCGTGCTCATCCACCTCACTACCAGCGGTGTTTTCAATGCCCTTCCTCACTTGACACAAGGCTTGGAAACTATCGCAGTGGGCACTATGATCGTCGGATCTTTAGGTGCTTGGCGCCAACGCCGCCTCAAACGCATGTTAGCCTATGCCGCAATCGCACAAGTTGGATATATCCTTCTGCCCTTGTCATCGCGCCATATGGGCGCCGCTAGCGTCTATCTCTTATCGTATGCGCTGACTAGTATCGCCGTATTTGGTGCCGCAAGCGCCCTTAGCGGATCAGCCAACCCCACACGCTTAGATCTGGTAGGTGTCTTAGACACCGGCGGACGATGGTTCGCCGCCACGCTTATTGTAGCGCTGGCAGGATTTGCAGGATTTCCCTTTACACTGGGCATGGCGGCAAAATTATATAGTATCGAAGCGGTGATGCATGATTCTCCTGTTTTATGGCTGACGGCCTTGCTGGTTACTGGATTTACGTTTTTATACTACTTCCGCTGGATTTACCCGTTTTTCGCCCAAAGTCCTAAAACCGACGACTCCACAGTAAGCCCGGGGATCAACACCAGCCAACTTTTCGCGCTGCTGATTGTAGGACTGGGCATTTGGAGCTATCCTTTGGCTTGGCTGACACAGAATTTCCTCTAAATTTGGATCCGCAGCTCACCAAGATCCTCCGGTGAGCTGCATTTACTTGGATTGACTGGCTTTTCCCGTTTCACGGGGCGTAGCTGGAAGCCACGTTTCCCCAAAATGCTGCAAAGCTGTTAAGACGGGCCACAATGCACGCCCTTTTTCGGTAAGTTCATACTCAACCCTGGGCGGTGCTTCGGCGTAGCGAGTGCGCACAATAATGCCTTGGGCTGTCAATCGCCGCAGTCTTTCCGACAACGAACGCGGATTGACTCCCACCGCCTGTAGTTCCCCAAAACGTCTCGGGCCTGCCTGCAATTCCCGTAAAATAATAATCACCGTCACATCGGCCACCAACGTCGCGGCTCGTTGAATGGGACAAACAATATCCTCCAGGTCTTGCACCAAACTCCCCTTCTTCCTAACCGTGCATCAATGCGAGGCATTCTTTCTATCGACACGGTCTACCCTGTCGCATTGTTAGCTACATTATATAGTTTTATTAAGTTTCCCGCGCAATAAAATCCCCTCGCCAAAAGCACCTATGCCGCCTGCAGAATCTGCACGCGGCATAGCGAATGGCAACACAAAATGTTATGTCAGTCTATCCAGCACAGCATGATAAGGTGTCGACGTCTTTCCCGAAGGTGAGGGCCGCCAGTTTTAATCCTTCCGCCATCGTCAAATAAGGTGCTAGAGATTCGGTCACATCATCAATCGTCAAACCATATTTCACGGCCATGGTCGCCGCATAAATGACATCACCCGCATTGTCGGCCACGACCTGCACACCACGAATCTTCCCACTTTGTGATTCCGCCACCACTTTGAAAATTCCAAGCGTTTCCCGGTTAGCCAACGCCCTTGGTACGGCGTCGAGCGGCAATACCGAAGTCTTGACCGCTAACCCCTGCTTAGTTGCCATCTCTTCCGTAATGCCCACCGAAGCAATAGCTGGTTGCGTAAAGGTTACCGCAGGAACGGCACCAAGGTCTATATGTTTAGACACCTGAATACCCATGGCGTTTTGGGCTGCTAGTTTACCCTCATACGCAGCGACATAAACAAACTGCGGCCCCATCGTCACATCACCAGCCGCATAGATTCGTGGATTGTCTGTCTTAAGCGTGTCGTCAATAACAGGCTCCCCCAACCTGCCTAACCTCACACCTGCCGCGCCAAGGTTTAACGCCTCTGTATTGGGCACACGTCCCGCCGCAACAAGCACCGCATCGCCCCGAATGTGTCGAGTTTCATGATTCACCGTCACGGTGAGGACCTTTTCGGCACCGCGTTGCACGATATCGTGATAGGTGGCGCCGGTAATCACATCAATCCCCGACGCCTTAAGAACGTCCGCGATGACCGTGCGCACTTCTGTATCATAATCCGGCATTAGCTCTGTTCGGCGTTGAACCAGCGTCACTTTTGATCCCCAGCGGCGAAACATCTGTCCTAGTTCAAGGGCAATGTATCCGGATCCAATGACGATAAGGTGTTCCGGACGCTGCGTGATATTCAAGGCCGTAGTGCTGGTCAGGTAGTCGACCGATTCCAATCCTGAGATTTCTGGAATTCGGGGCCTAGCCCCCGTCGCAATCAAATAATGCGCCCCGGTAATAATCCGGTCTCCTACCGCAATGCGATGAGCATCGATAAATTGGGCTTCCCCTTCAATAAAATCAATCTCGTAGAGTGGCAGTAAATCAGCATATTTCTTCTGCCTCATGCTTTGAACCAGTTGATCCTTTTCCGCCACCAACTGGGACAGATCGACAGGCCCTGCACTGGTATTGAGCCCTCCAAATGGATTGGACGCGGCTTGATGATGGAGTTCACTCGCACGTAGAAGCGTTTTTGACGGTACGCAGCCCACATTGACACACGTTCCTCCCAAGGTCCCTCTTTCAATCATCGCCACCTTAGCCCCCGCGGAGCGGGCTTCAATGGCCGACGCAAATGCCGCGCTGCCAGAGCCAATGACGACCCAATCATAATCATAAGTGTCCTTGATCGTGCGTTCTACGCTCTGGGGCTCAACGAGGTGCGGTGTGTGCGGCACGTATCCCGCTTGCGTTACGGCCTCTTGCGCTTTGTCTGCAGAAAATTCGACAGAGGCCCAAAATAGCGCACGACCCCGGCGGAAGCTGACTTCCACATTGGTGGCACCGACAGCCTCCAAAGCATGCGCCACGTGGCGCTCACAATCCGTGCACGTCATGCCTTCAATCGCCATCTCGAAGCGGTTCGTGTTATTCTCATCCACCCTTGCATCTCTCCTTTATGCTCTGTCGTCTTTACGATGCACGACGTCCGAATAGTTCATGCGAATAATGTTCCCAAGAAATGTCTGGTTCCCCTCTAACATATCACATAAATTCAATATTACAATATGTTGAAGGTCAATGCTTGGCACTGGTCCATAAGCATGATACGATCGAAATAAAGATAACCTGCGCTTAGCCGTATCGACCGATGTAGTGAGAAGGAAGGAAGGTCAGGATTGCTCAAGCAGAATGATCGCCAACATGAATTAATGGCCGCCTTTTGGCAGGGCCTGAGCCATCCCATTCGACTGCGGATTCTCGCGCTTTTGCGAGAGCATGGGTCTTTAAATGTTGGAGACATGGTCACTGCCTTAGGTATCGGACAAGGCCACCTCTCTAATCATCTCAGCTGCTTGAAAAGCTGTGGCTTTGTCGTCGCGACGCCCCGAGGTCGTTTCATGTACTACCAAATCGCCGATTCCCGGGTCAATGACCTCCTGGATCTCGGCCTGGCCATGATGCAAGACCATGCCGAAGGCGTCGCCGCTTGCGTCGTCGTAGGCCCCGCCAATGAACCCAACCGTGGCTTTTTTCTACCGCCCGGTGAAGATTCACTCTAGAATTTTGGGAAAGGAGCTTTGCTTTGGCTAGAACTTTTACAGTCTCATTGCCGGCCTCTCCGTCGTCTGTCAAGGCTCTTGTTTTGGCTTTATGGCGCGCTGGCGATAGCCGCCGTTTAGGATTTATCACATTTATCATCATTACGGCCTTTTATTCACTATTTTTGCCGGAAGCCTCGACGCAACAGCTCCGTTGGCAAAATTGGCATTATTTAACGCCCATGATGGGCCTGTACAGTGTAGGCTTTGGAATGGTCATCAGCTGGGTGGTTGTCGTGCAATGGTGGGCCATGAAGCAGACCATCGCCTTTCATTCGCAGGCCAGCAGCATGCTAGCCGTCGTAGTCAGTGCCTTACCCAATCTGCTGTGCTGCACTCCCATCCTCCCCTCCTTGTTAGCATTTGCTGGCATTCCTTTGACCAGCCTTTGGCGTATCAGCGGCCCCATTCAAGGGTTTTTTGCGATACATGCGACCGCCATTGAAGGGGCTAGCCTATTATTTGCCGTGCTGATGGCCTATTGGGCCACCCGCCGTATGCTTCACGGGGCCTGCGCTCTGCAAGACGGGTGTTCAACATGTTGAAATACCGTGCGCTCTTGTGGCCCGTGGTGGGGATCCTCCTAATAGGCATACTCTTTGTGGCATTGCACCGCAGAGCCGTCCCGGCATTGCCTCCGGCATCGCCATCTTCTGCTTCCAGTGCAGCGTCATCGTTACCACCGCTCAATGGCAATTTTGTTAACGCACAAACGGGAAAACAAGAACTACTGACCACCGCTGAGGCCGGCAAACCCACGTTGCTATGGTTTGTGACCACATGGTGTGCCAGCTGCCACTACGGCACACAGTTTATCAACCAACACTGGACATGGCTTGCTCAACATCATATCCAAGTCATCGAGCTCGAAGCCTACCACGACATGGGTCAGAAGGGCCCTGCCATGACACCTTTTATGGCGGGCATTGCACCTCGCCCGCTTTGGATTTGGGGCACAGCAGGAAGGCGCTTGACGGCAGCCTTTGACAGTGCCGCATATCCTGATATTTATTTTCTCCTCAGTGCCCACAACCACGTTCAGTATTACAACAGCTCTCCCGGCTCGACGTGGAAAGCCTTAACGACCGCAATCATGCGCAGCCAGAAATGACGCTAGAACTCCTTGATCGTCCGGCGGAGTTGAACGTAGTCGGGTCCTTGGCCGGGCCCCTCCCGTTCGACTGATAAGGATGCCGCGACGTTGGCTTGCCATATGGCGTCTGGCAAACTTTGCCCCTGCGCCAATGCCGCGATGAGGGCAGCTTGATGGACATCTCCCGCGCCGGTAGTATCGATCGCCTTGGTTTGGCGGGTCGGGATATGCACCACCTTATCATCTGCTCCACATAAATAGGCGCCCTGGGATCCATCTCGGACAATGGCCCAAGCCCCTTCACTCATCAGCCGTTTTAGTCGTCTGACGGAGTCAAACGCATCAGACGCGCCTGTCAGCAATTCCGCTTCCCCTCGATTGGCACTGCAGATATTGCTACGATTCAATAGGTCCTGACGTATCTCCGGCGCTATTTGCATAACGAGCGGTCCGGGGTCCCAAAGCACTAAATGGCTTGTCGCCACATGTTGCGCCCATTTTGCCAGATCCGGGGCCTTAGTGGTTGAAAGGAATTCATACCCCGACAAGTAAATGGCATCCCCCGGTTCCAGATTAATGTGCTCTAAATGTTCCAAAGACCACTCACTTTCAGCTCCTAACGCGGTAACAAACGTCCGCTCTCCACCTGTCTCCACAAGGGCGACGTCAAACCCTGTATCCTGGTCTTGCGGGTTTACGTCCTCATGCGCAATAGCCACACCCTTTTCCCGCAGGGTCTGGCGAATCCACTGCCCAAAAACCCCCACCCCCAAAAGACCTCCATAGGTTACGGGCAGTCCTAAACGCACGGCCGCCTCAATGACGTTGAATGCTCCCCCTGGCGTAATACGGCCTGCACGCGCAATGACATCACCGCCGCGGGGAGGCCACGCATCGACATACATCATAATGTCCATGATAATGCTACTGACGACCACAAGTCGTTGGGGCTGTTCCCATCTCATTCGCATTCTCCCTTTGCACCTTCTATCACCGTGTGGAGGTTCCCGGTTCTAAGACCAAGGAGTAGGTATCCCACCAGGGTCACCGTAAACGCCACCATTAATTCGAGACTCGATCCATAGAAAATCCCTCGCGCTAAAGTACCCACAAAAAACGGTGAGGAGGTACATAACAACCCTGCGCCAGTACCCAGCGCCCACATAATAAGGGCGTCCACGCGCACTTGGTAAGGAGGCGCTGCGCCATATAATAGGTCTGCGTGGTACATGCCCTTTCGCCGCCCCAGCTGGTCCGCGATAAAAATTCCCGCCCATGCCGCCAAACCGGTGCCCAACAGCAAAATGCTCCGCACGGCTGACCTGATTAATGCCGTTGACTTCAATGTGCCAAGGCCGATTTCCCTGCTGCCTCATCTCATCGCCTTCATAAGACATCGTGACACCTCTTGGTATTATGGCAGTAACCTTCTACAAAAAACTTCATAGTACTAAGAATTCGCCTAAATCGGGTCCTGTAAGCTTGCGATGGCACCTTCGGGCATCGCATGGCTCCAAAGCACCTTTAGCTGACGTTCATCCCCCAATGGAAATCACGTCTCTAACTCTACTGAAAACTTACAACAAAAAAAGCTCACGAAATTTCGTGAGCCTTGTCGTCCTCTTCGCTTTCAGGACGAAAGCACCCTTTCGGATTGATTGTGTCCTAAAGCCAGAGCCTTCACGGTTTGATAGTACAAAGCCAATCCCCACTCTATGTCCTGGGGATCAATGGCTTCACCGGGTTGGTGGGATACGCCGGACATATTGCGAACAAAAAGCATTCCCGTCGGCACATGGCGGCACAGCGTCAAACTATCATGGCTTGGCCAACTCGTCGTCATATAAGGGGACATACAGCGGGCACGAAGCTGACCGGCAAGCACTTCGATAATTTCCGGGGAAAGATGCCCTGGCTGCTCCTGGCTAAGAATACGCCGATCAATATGGACCCCACGAAGCGTTTGGACTTCTTGACACTCTTTATCAAACGCTTGGCTGAAGGTGCTGAGCACATCGGCAGACTGCGCCCGGATATCCAGAAGGAGACGTACTGCCCCCGCGATCACATTACTGGCCCCTGGATCTACCTCAACCGCCGTGACCGTCGCATGCAGTCCGGCTGACTCCCACCTGGCAGAAGCCGCCTCAATCCGGGTAATGAGCCATGCCGCAGCGGCCAATGCGTCATGACGATCGGCCATCAAAGTGCTCCCGCTATGATTCGCTTGACCGCGCAAAGCAATCACCCACCTTTGAGGCGCCGCAATCGCGGTCACCACAGCTAAGGGTTGATGAGCTTTGGCCAATGCCGTGCCTTGCTCAATATGCAGTTCGAGTGCTGCGCGAATCGCCGAAACTGGCAAAGCCCAAATAGGCACACTGCCATAACCAAAGGCTTTTTGGGCGGCGTCTTGCAAAGATATGCCATCTTTGTCGGTTTGGTGCCAGTCTAGAGTATCCGCTTCCCCACAGGCCGACCGACTCCCCAGTGTGCTCATACCGAAGCGACTGGATTCTTCACTAGACCAATCCACGACCATGAGGCCACCCCAATGGACATCCCATTGTGACAGGACAAAGGTGGCGGCTAAAACCCCCAACACGCCGTCATAATGTCCGCCATAAGGCACACTATCGGTGTGCGAAGACAATAGAATATAAGGAGGATCGCCCATCCGTCCAATCACGTTGCCTATTCCGTCGATGTGCACGTCTGCGTGCATAGACACCCACAATTCCTGAAGCCAACGTCTGGACGCGACATCACTGACCGTAAAAGCGAGACGGGATAAAGACCCATCGGCGTTTTGTCCAAATCCGCTCAGCGTCTTTGCCCACGTCCAAAACTGTGATGATTGCACGGGTTATACCTCCTCTGCGCTTGGGGTTTGCGATTGGCGAATCTTTGCCTTGAGTTCTTCAATGCTGGCTATTCCCTTATCTTTTAAATAGCGGTCAAGTTCTCCAATGAGTCGCGGCATCGCCATGGGGTCATAAAATGACGCGGTCCCAATTTGAACCGCACTCGCTCCCGCTGCAAATACGGCCACGACGTCTTCAACCGTGCTGATGCCCCCCACCCCAATCACTGGAATGTTGGCATGGTGTGTCGCATCCCACACGGCGGCCAGCGCTATCGGTAACAAAGCGGGCCCTGACAATCCTCCCCTCGTGGCCCCAATCATCGGCCTCAGGGTATGGATATTGACCATCATCGCAGACGTCGTATTAATTACGGTACAAGCATCGGCCCCTGCCACTTCCGCGGCCTGGGCCATTTCACCCACGGAAGGCACATCAGGAGACAATTTCGCCCATAGCGGTTTGGCCGTCGCACCTCGGGCCATCGCAACACACTCTTGCAGCAAGTCCTTATCCTGTGCCGGCATCCGGTGATACCGAATATTAGGACAGGACAAATTCAGTTCAATCGCCTCAACGCTTTTCAGTCCGTCGAGCGCGGCGACCAGTTCCGCATATTCGTTGGCAGAGTACCCCGCCACACTCACAATCACCGGTGACCCTAAGGCGGTATAAACCGGTAAGATCTGCTGAATGAACACGTCAATGCCAGGACTCGGAATACCAATGGAGTTAATCAAACCGGAAGGTGTTTCGGCCAATCGCGGCGGAGGATTACCTTTTTGGGGGTGAAGTGTGACACTTTTGACCACAATAGCCCCAAGGATCGCTGCATCAAAGGGCAATGCTGGAGCATTGTGGCAGTCAAACGTCCCCGATGCCGGCATCACAGGGTTTTTGAGCTGAACCTGGCCAATCTGTGTGCGTAATGACACAGACGTCTGGCTCACAGCAATCCCTCCTCAATCGGTCGGGTGGGACCATCCACGCATAACAAGTGCCATTCCGGCCCGGTTGCGCATCCCTTGCACCATCCAATCCCACACGCCATCTTCTCTTCCAAAAAGACCTGCGCTTCATAGCCATAAACTCCTTGCCATGCCGCCACTTGCGCCGTCAAGCGGCGCGATCCGCACACCAACACACGCCGAGGACGGTATCCGTCCTGTAAATCCTTGATAAATTGCAACGATACAGACGATGCGCCTTGACCATCCACATGGCAGGTAACAGGCCCTATGGCGGCAAATGCATCCGCTTCCAACAGCAAGTGTTGTGCCCGGGCTGATAAGTAAATCCTCACATCGTGTCCTCGTCGGCCCAGTTCTTTGGCCACTGGCAACAGCGGGGTAATTCCCACGCCACGCCCCAATAACGCCCAAGCTCCCTCCTCTGGCCGTACGGGTGTGCCCAACGGTCCAATCACCATTAACCGGTCCCCATGCTGTAACGCAGACAACGCCTGAGTTCCCGGCCCTACAATACGGATATACAAGATGACGCGGCCCTTAACGGGATCCCACTCACTAGGAGCCATCGCCCGTGGCAACAGTGATGACTGTTCGGGACGTACCATCACAAATTGTCCTGGATTCATCGCACGCGCGACATCGGGACTTTCTATTTCCAAGCGGGCGACCGTATCATCCAAATGGACGCAGGAGTATACCGTAGCCATTTCACGCGCCCAACTCACGGCTCTATCCCCTCATTTTCCACCACGCGGGCCATATCCAAGGGACTCGAGATGCGCTGTCCGACGGCGCGCAGCGCCGCTAGCAACTCTTGCGTCCGCTCGGCGACAACCAAGGTAGGCGCTACAATCGTTAAACTGACCCACCATGGCGGAGTCCCCACCGGGATCGCAATCGCACTATTGCCCAACTCCAGCTCATCTCGGCAGAGTGCCCACCCTTGCTGGTGAATCTGCGGCATTTCTTGCTGCAAAGTAGTCACGGATTGTGTGTAGGGGGTCGGCGTCCAAAAGCCCAGCTCTCGGTCTTCTTGTTCAAACCAGGCCGTCACCCGCTCTGGCGGAAATTGCGCTAATAATACTTTGCCAGGGGCCGATCCTCGCAGCGGCACCCGCGCTCCTAATTTGACATACACCGGATAAAAGCTTCTCGGCGTGGCCACGGCTACACTGAATAAGCGCCCGCCCTGCAAAACGGCAGCATAGCTGAACAACTGCACTTCTTGCGTTAAAGAAGTCACGGCTTCTTGCAGCACTTCGACATATGAGGTCTGCGCATAATAAGCCGTGGCCCATTCAAAAACCCTCCAACTAAGGAAATACCGGTTAATGCGAGCATTGTGGGTTAACAGTCCCGCCTGTTCCATGTCGGCGACAAGGCGGTATAAGCTGGCTTTCGGCAATTCCAATACATACCCAATCTGCGTTAAACTCGCTCCTTCGCGGCCTTGTTGCGATACGAGTTCCATCACGCGCACAATCCGATCCAGCCGATCCACAGCACCATCTCCTTGTCTCATTTTTGATACTACTGTCTCAATTTCAGTCTAGTCAATAGTTTAAATATAGTTTTGTATAAGTAAAACAAAAAGTTATGAGATATCTTGACGAATTCTCTTTCATTATGCCATCGTATTGCATAGATTGACAAACTCTTCTGTGAACACATCCCGCAACCAGAAACTCAGCATTTTTTTAAGGAGGTTGACAATGGCAGAGCAAACGTCCCAATCCTTAAGCTACCCCTCGACCAAGCGCACGCAGTGGCAAAATCTTGGCGCAGCAAGCCTGGGCTATTTGACCGATGGACTCGATCAAATGATTATTTCTTTTACCCTCACGGCAGTGATCGCCAGTTTTGCCCTCAATTCCGTCCAAGCTGGTGCCATTGCCACTGCCACCATGGTGGGGACATGGGTCGGTTCATACGCTTTTGGCTTGCTTGCTGACTATGTAGGCCGCGTACGCACCCTGAGCTGGACCATTTTGCTATATGCAGCATCGACAGGCCTATCCGCGTTATCGCCCAATTACCACATGTTGCTTTTCTGGCGTTTTCTTGTGGGCTTGGGCATTGGCGGAGAGTTTGGCATTGGTATGACTCTGGTCACCGAATCATGGCCCGCCAAAATCCGGGCGCAAGCCGGTTCCTATGTCGCCATTGGATTCAGTCTCGGCGTGTTGTTAGCATCATTTGTGACGCTCCTCATCTTGCCGCATTGGGGTTGGCGCGGAGTCATGGTGGTTGGCGTTTTGCCCGCCATCTTAGCCGCTTGGGCGCGATTTCGCCTAAAAGAACCTGCTGACTTCCAAAAGGCTCGCACCCACCGCCGTGCTTTTCCGCTGACCGATTTGTTTGCCTCTGGAAAAGTGACAAAAGTCACGCTGGCCCTGCTATTTATGACAACCGTGCAGAATTTTGGATACTACGCGATTATGCTCTGGATGCCCTCAACGCTCGAAAAAGTGCATCACTACACGTTAGGCCACACCACCGAATGGACCTTGATTACCACCACCGGAATGATTGTTGGTATTATCTTTTTTGGATGGCTGTGCGATACAATTGGCCGCAAACCCTCTTACATTATCTTGTTCCTTGGCACCGCGCTCATGATTCCCTTGTACTTTTCGATCACCAGTCCGGTCATCGTGCTCTGGGGCGGATTTATCTTAGGCGCTTTCGTCAACGGTGGGATGGGAGGATACGGTGCATTGCTATCTGAGTACTACCCCACCGAGTCGCGGTCTACGGCGGAAAACTTCATTTTCGGGACAGGACGCGGCGTCGGCGGCGGATTAGGCCCGCTCCTCATCGGTCTGCTTGCAACCCAAATGAGCATCACGTCAGCGCTGACCTTGCTATTTATCGTCTATCCGGTTGCTGCGCTCTTCGTTTGGCGATGGGTTCCCGAACGCAAGGGGCAAGAATTACCTGCTTAAAAGACCCCACGCACAGTCAATCGCCCCTCACAAAACCTCTGTGGGGGGCGTTTAGATTGACGTGTTTCATGTGCGTTCTTACTGTCAAAGTGGGTCTGCACCGTTACCAGGCGGCTACCATGCCATCCGCACGCGGTTCCGTGGCTCCAATGAGCACGCCACTCCCGTCTTGCCACACGATTTGACCCCGTCCGAACGGCGCCACTTCCGTCGTAACTTGCACATCATGGCCGCGCTCGCGCAAAGCCGCCACAATTTCCGGAGCCATGGTGTGCTCCACGACCACATGCATGCCTTGTTCCCAATAAAATCGTGGGGCATCTAAAGCGGCTTGCGGGTTCATTCCCCCCTCCAGAACACGGCTTAAGACTTGAACGTGTCCTTGCGGCTGCATAAACCCACCCATTACGCCAAATGGGCCAATCGGCTTTCCCTTCTGTGTTAAAAATCCGGGAATAATGGTATGATATGGCCTTTTACCGGGTTCCAATATATTGGGATGACCCTCTTCTAGAGAAAACAATTGCCCGCGATTCTGAAGCGCAATTCCCGTTCCTGGCACGACCAGCCCGGATCCAAACCCAGCAAAATTGCTTTGAATATAGGACACCATATTGCCTTGATTATCCGCTGTGGCCAAATATACGGTACCTCCGGGTCTCGGCAATCCTGCGTGCGGCAAAGCGGCCTTGGGGCCAATCAAGCTCCGTCGTTCTTGCAGATAGGCCGCGTCCAAAAATGCGGCGGGGGGACTCGCCATATACTGCGGGTCAGCCAAGTAGCGCTGCGCATCGGCAAAAGCCAGTTTTAGCGCTTCAATTTGTTGGTGGATCCGCTCTTCCTCTGAATGAGCATCCAGCCCTTCGAGAATTTTTAGCGCCATTAACGCCACAAGCCCTTGGCCATTGGGCGGCAGCTCCCATACCTCATAGTCGCGAAATGCGACAGACAACGGGTCAACCCACTCGGGAGCATATGCTCCGAAATCCTTTAATGACAAAATGCCGCCCGTGGCGTGCGAGAAGCGTACCATTTCTTGGGCGAGTCGGCCGCGGTAAAAAGACTCGGCATGCGTATTGGCAATCTCTTGTAATGTCTTGGCATGGTCAGGCAAGACCCATCGCTCTCCTGGCACTGGTGCACGACCATGCTTTGTAAAGGTCTCAAACCATGCCGAAAATTCTGGGCCGGTCAGCACTTCCCGGTACCGTTCAGCCGCTCGTTGCCAAAAATGCGCAACCGTTGGTGACACCGGGAATCCCTCGCGCGCAAGTCGTATGGCCGGCTTCAACACAACTTCCAAAGGCATCGACCCAAATCGCTCGGACAACACCGCCCATGCCGCCGGAATTCCGGGTATCGTCACCGCACCCCATCCTGTTGCAGGCATTTCATGAAATCCACGCTCTCTTATCCAGTCTTTGGTAAGGCCCTGAGGCGCGGGGCCACTTGCATTAAGCCCAGTCAACCTGCCGCCTGACCACACCATGGCAAAGGCGTCACCGCCTAAGCCATTGGAAGTAGGCTCCACAACAGTTAGACATGCGGCTGTCGCAATCGCGGCGTCGATGGCGTTACCACCCGCTTGTAAAATTTCTAATCCTGCTTGTGCCGCCAGCGGTTGGGCCGTAGCGACCATTCCATGTGTCGCGTAAACCACCGTCCGCCGTGAGGCACTCGGATAGACATTCGCATCCCATTTCATCCCATCAATCCCTTCCTTGTTGCCGTCACTGTGATTGTCTCAGACGCCACGCGGCAAAACACCGTCCTACTTTGGGTCCAGCACATCCCGTAATCCATCCCCTAACGTGGAAAAGCCCAAAACAGCTAAGAAAATCGCAAGCCCCGGAAACAATGAAATCCATGGTGCCATATTTAAATACTGCGACCCATCTTGCAACATCGCGCCCCAATTAGGGGCGGGTGGAGGCGGCCCCAATCCTAGGAAAGATAGGCTGGCCACCGCCAGAATCGCACTTCCAATATTCAAAGTGGCCACCACAAGAATAGGGGTAGCGGCATTGCGCAAAACATGGTGAAGCATTAT
Source organism: Sulfobacillus thermotolerans (assembly GCA_002951815.1). GTDB lineage: Bacteria > Bacillota > Sulfobacillia > Sulfobacillales > Sulfobacillaceae > Sulfobacillus > Sulfobacillus thermotolerans. The sequence continues at coordinate 664,153 of CP019454.1, read as the reverse complement.
CCGCCATGGCGATGCCCCTAAACAGCGTGCCGCTTCGACATACTCTCGTGTCCGCGCACTCAACACCTGCCCACGGGTAATCCGGGCAAATTGGGGGATGGTGACGGCCGCTATGGCCCATACCGCATGAATAAGAGACGGCCCTAAAATCCACGCAATGGCTAACGCGAGAACCAATGCCGGAAACGCGAGAGCCGCGTCCACGACGCGCATAATCACGTCGTCAATCCACCCGCCGTAATAGCCCGAGACCAGCCCAACAGGTACACCAATGCCTACGCCAATGGCCACAATTAAAATACCAGAAACCAAGGAACTGCGGGCTCCGTAAATGATCCGCGAAAGAACATCCCGACCCAGTTCATCCGTTCCTAACCAATGACGAGCGGATGGCGGCTGAAAGGCATGGCTAAAATGCGTCGCCAATGGAGAAAAGGGCGCAATCCCCGGCGCAAACAGCGCCATCAGCACAAATCCCACCACAATAATAAGTCCCATGACACCCAGTTTGTTTTTCCAAAAACGGCGCAGCGCGCGGCTATGGCCTTGAGCATCCGTGACCACGATCACCTCTGATGACATCTGCTGCTCGACCACATTCATGACCTCCCTTCGCAGTGGCTTCGTGGTCAGTTGTAACGAATACGCGGGTCAAGCCACGCATAGACAAGATCAACACACAAATTGGCCAGCAATACCACAAATGCCATGAACAAGACCGAGCCGTCTAGTACCGGGTAATCCCGGTCAAAAATCGCATTGACGACCAATTGTCCCATCCCCGGCAAGGAAAAAATCGTTTCTGTAATGACAACTCCTCCCAGCAAGGCACCCACTTGCAACCCCACGACAGTCACCACGGGCACCAACGCATTGCGCACACCATGGTGCATAACGACAGCCCATTCGCTGATGCCTTTCGCGCGAGCGACTTGAATGTAAAGCAAATGCATGACTTCGATTAATTCACCGCGTAACACCCGCGATGTCACAGCAGCCAAGGGCAGCGCTAAGACAATCACCGGCAACACCAAATGAACCAAATTACCCGGCACGCTTTGTGTCAGTGGCACCCACCCTAAAGAGGGAAGCCAGTGCAGTCCCACGGCAAAGATATACACCAGCAGCAATGCCAGCCAAAAATTGGGGATCGCCGCCCCGACCAACGCCAAAAGACGCGACAGGTTATCCACCCAGGTGTTGGGCCGATAGGCGGCGAAGATTCCCGTAGGAATAGCAATCAAGAGCGACACAATAACGGCAAGGACGGCAAGCTCCAAGGTCACGGGAAGACGGGTAATAATCAGAGATAATACGGATTGTCCGTCGAGAAGCGACACGCCTAAATTGCCACGCGCCACCTGCCCGATATACGCCGCAAACTGTTGCGGCAATGGCCGCGTCAGTCCCATCTTCACATCCAACAAATGCACCGCCTGAGGACTGGCCTGGTCCCCCAATATTGTGTACGCGGGATTGCCGGGCGTCAGGTGAATCAAACTAAATGTCACCACAAGCACGATAAACGCGACGGGGAGCAGCGAAAGAATACGGCGCACAATAAAGGTTACCATTGGCTTCGCCTACTTAATCCATGTCTTCGAAAAACGCATCAATCCATCGGGGTAAACCTGAAATCCATGAACGCTCGGGGACCACGCCTGAATCACTGGAGTGTATTCAAGGAAGATATAGGGAGCTTGATGTAACACGATAGTCGCCGCCTCGTCGTAGTACTGCTTGCGCACACTTTCCGAGGCAGCTTCCCGCGCCTTCAAAAGTAAGCTATCCACTTGAGAGTTGGAGTAACGCGGGTCGTTAAAGCTACCGCCGGTCGTGTCAAATGCATAGCTATTTTGGTCCGGATCGGGTCTGCCGCTCCACCCGAGCAAATCAGCTTGATAATTGCCATTGATGGCATCGGTCAGCAGGGTCGTGAAGTCAACGGGCTCTATGTGCATCGTGATACCAACTTTTGCTAACTCGCTTTGAATCGCTTCCATCTCTTGAACAGTGGCGGGATCATTTTCTCCCAGCAAGGTAAAGGAAAATCCTTTGGGATTGCCAGCTTTCGCCAATTGTTGCCGCGCTAAAGCATCTGAATATGGCACCTTAATGTGGGGATCATATGCCCACGATGCAGGAGAAAACTGGGTATAGGCAGGTACCGCGTGCCCAAAGTACAATAATTGGTTCAGCGCTTGACGATTAATGGCATAGTCAATGGCTTCTCGGTTGTGAACATTGTTTAGTGGCGATGCCTGCGTATTAAGTTCCATATCGGCATATCCCAACCCAGGGTTTTCCGCATACCGCAACGACGTGTTCGACGCGAGGCTGTTCACATCTTGATACGGCACACTATCAATCACGTTGACCTGCCCCGTCACCAATGCATTATATTCCTGAACGGGATTGGTGATAGGTGTGTAGACAATTTTGTTTAGATAGGGTTGGTTCTTTTTCCAATACAGCGGATTGCGTTCCAAAATCATGTGATCGTTCTTAATCCATTGCACAAACTTAAATGGCCCGGTGCCGACGGGATGAAGCCCATACGCACTCCCCCATTTTTTCATGGCCGTTGGCGATGAAATCATTCCTGTTCGTCCTGTCAGCACAGAGAGAAACGCCGAATAGGGGGCCTTAAGCGTCACGACGATTTCATAAGGATTGGGCGCCGCCAAATGTGTCACGAGTGACAAGTCGCTCAGTCGCGGCGATGCGTTAGCTGGATTCATTTCCCAATCCCAGTTGTAAATGACAGCCTGCGCATTAAAGGGGGTGCCATCTTGAAACTTGACCCCGTGGCGCAAGAACAAGGTGTATGTCGTGCCCCCATTGGTCACGGTCCAGTGTGTTACCAGATTGGGTTCCACTTGCATGGTGGGGGACAATTTTAGCAAGGGATCAAAAATATTGATGAAGGCTTGACGGTCAATCAAAGCCGATGACATAGCAGGATTCAACGTCACGAAATCGGAATCAATCCCCACATTTAACGTTCCGCCCCGCACGGGTGAAGCCTCAACAGGGGCTCCAGAGTGGCTAGATACCGTACTTTGCGCGGAAGATGTTCCGCAACCCGCCAGCATGCTGCCTGTTAGCAATACTGCTGCCATACCTAATCCTTGTTTCTTGTTCATGCGCTTCCCTCCCACTGTTTGCTCAGAATGATGAAACTTACGCATCCGCATGGTCTTGCAACCGTTGCAATAGGGCTTTTCGTGTACTCGCAACATGCTGCCGAGCTAAACGCTCAGCATCGTCAGATCGTCCATCGCGAATGGCCTCATAAATCGATCGATGCTCTTCCAACGATCGCGTCACGCGTGTCTTCGGAATCCAGTCTAGGGACACCATGCGTGTCCGAAACGCCGTGAGTTCGCCTAAATAGCGGTCTAAATATGCGTTGTGCGCCATATTCCGTACTGTATCGTGAAACTCCCCATGCACGGCATCAAAGGCTTTCGGTGATAGCCCTCCTTGCTCCATGGCATCCAAAGCCCTCTGGAGTTTCTGGAGATCAGCAGGGTCGTATGGATGCTCGCTAGCCAAACGTGCCGCGAGACCTTCCAGGACTTCTCTAACCATATACGCTTCTTCAATCACTTCTAGAGAAAGCCGAGATACCACCAAGCCTCTTCGACCATCGACCGTCACAAGGCCTTCAGCTGCTAAATGCTTTAACGCCTCCCGCACTGGTGTGCGCGAAACGCCCAATTCGTTGGCCAAAGTATGCTCAATTAGCCGTTGGCCTGGCCGCAAATCCCCATCCAAAATAGCTTGTTTAAGACGTTCTAACACTTCCTCAGCTAGTCCTTGCGCCACAATGGGACGCAACGCTGACGAGCTGTCATCTCCTTCACTCAAGGCTTTTCTCCTCCCTGATGCATCAGATATTCGCCATTCACAGCAAAATTCCTGCAAAGTTAATTAAATTTTCTCAAACGGTATTCCGTATACCAATGGTCCAAGATCGGTAAACCGCACTCGAAGAACAGCCATGTTGTCTAGGATCTGCTCCTAGCAAGCCGACACGGTACCCTAGACTTGGCCACATCAAACCCTCTTAAGAATTTGGGCGTTGTGCCCAAATCTGTAGCCCCTTGCGCCCACGTTTTGTGCTACCATAACCCCACATTCTCTTACGAAAGGCGGCTCGATATGCGCATTGGCCATCCCAATAACTGGTGGGAGGTCTCGGGTGATACCATTGATATCAGCCGGGCTGCCCCTCCCCGTCATCAGATACTCCATAGCCAAGGTTCTCTCATCTTTTCACCCGCACATTCAGCTCTGTTAATTATTGACATGCAGAACTACTTCTGCGCAGCCGAGCTCAAGAGAGCACCAACATCTGGCCTTATCCCAGCCATTCAGCAAGCTGTAGACGCTGCACGCTCTATCGGTATGCATATTGGGTGGGTCAACTGGGGAAACCGCCTCGATCTTGCCAACCTTCCTCCTAGTGTTTTGTATGCGTTTCAGCGCAATAGCGAATGGGGCGGCATTGGCGGATCGCTCCCACAAGATCTCGGCCCTGCCCTCGTGAAGGATAGCTGGTCTGTGCAATTGGTTCCAGGATTGATCCCTGAGGCTGCTGACTGGCGAATTGACAAATACCGTTTGAGTGGCTTTCAAGGGACGGTATTAGACCAAATTCTTCGTAGCCACCAGATCACCACTCTCTTTTTTGCTGGTGTTAATGTCGACCAATGCGTCTTTGCCACATTGCTTGATGGGGCCGCACTGGGTTACGACACAATTTTACTCAGCGATTGCGCCGCAACCACTTCTCCTGCTTTTGCCGAGCAAGCAACCCACTACAATATTGCACGGTCAGGCGGATTTCTTACGACCAGCACTGATCTGCACGCCACACGCGTTTTGCCACACTAAATCTCTTGTCAATCTTATGGTCTATCCTCACACGTTTTCTTGCGAAAATCTCTTCTCAGATCACATTGGCCTCTTCCGACAGGACAGATAGGCGTACCAGGTAATAGCACCTAAGCTTAGCTTCGAGTCCAAGGGTTCTTGAACCTTCTGGGAAACAGACCCAACGTCGTCGGTCACCTTGCCCTCGTCGCTGCGCACATAGTAAAAAAATAGAACGGCTTCTTCCACCCGCCGCCTCCATTGCTGCTCCATAAATTCTTGTGTGGTTGGGGACGCCCCTTTCATTTAGTTCGCAATAACCACCCCATTTGCTTCGCTTCGCCGTGCCACCAACACAACACTACGACGCCTTACGGCAACAGTCCCTTTTCGGGGATAAAACGTCCTAATTTATGTCGCATAAAAACCACTTCTCGGGCAGCAATCAGGTCCATTGGAACCCCCTGAACTAGGTCATTTGAACGATTTCATGTTTCCGCAAAAAGGCGACAATATCCTTAAGGAGGCGGTTGGGATGAAACTGTTGCAAAAAAGCATCGGTTCGCTGTTAGTCGGTTTGGGTCTGACGAGCCTAGTCTTTCACTTTAACAGTCATGTTTCGCATAGCCCTCTAATAGCGGTTCTTTTGACTATGGTATTAGGATATCTTGCTTGGACATTGAGCGTTCTCATCACATGGGTCTATTGGGCTAGGCATCCCCATAACCCGACAACACACCGGCCCGCTGCACCTCCCATTTCATTAGCACATCACCAGCAGCACTTCCCCGGTGGAACTCACCGCGCATCATAACGGCCTTACTTGCGCAGCATGAATGAATCAGCGCTTTCATCCAATCCGTTCGCTATGAGAGCGCTGACAAATTTCTTTTGTATCGCGTTGAAATATCGGATTTTTTATTATTTCCTTAGTGGCCTACCGCGCAATCTTCATCGCGACGATTCTCTTGATCCGCGGCAAGGCCAACGGCAAGAACTTGATACACCCCATTGAGATAGGAGGATCCCATGACCACACAAACAGGAAATTGGATTGTTGAGGGCATTTTTCTGTTGACGTTTTTAGCTGGGCTGTTGTGGCCCAGTCGACACCATTAACATCTGTTCATTCACTACTTAATTAGGAGGGATCTACCATGGCCAATTGGACCAAGCTGTCTCGTCAGGCCTTAACCGAGGTCATGTCGATTGATACGTGGCTCCCCGAAACAATGCCCGAATATGCCCAAGGCTTCATGTACATGCTTGGCTCATTAACGGCGTCAAGCTTTGTGGCCCTGATTATCTCAGGGGTTATTCTCGCCGCCAACGGCCCTGCTAGCTGGTCCTATAATGGGGCCGACCGCTTCGCCGCAGCTGTACATTTTTGGTCGGTGCAAGCCTTTTTCTTCTTCATGATGTTGCATTTGTGGCGCGTGTTCTTTACGGGAGCGTGGCGTGGAGGACGGCGTGAAACTTGGGTGTTGGGCGCCTTGGCTCTACTTATTGCCATTCCCACGGCGTTTACCGGATTCTTAATCAATGGCGATTTCTATTCACAGTGGAACGCCGTACAAGCCAAAGATGGGCTCAACGCCCTAGGCCTCGCATGGATTAACCTCCCCAATGCAGGCCAAATGATGGGTATGCATCTGGTCGTACTCCCGCTTACGTTAAGCGCCATTATATTTGGCCATATTGTTCGGGTACGCATTAAGGGTGTCGTCCCCCCCTATCCTCTCAAACAACCTCCTCACACGGCTGAAAGGAGCTGACAGATATGGCCGCTAGACCAACGCAAGACGTTGTAACGGATTACCGTTATGTCCCGGAAGACTTCATGAAGCACCTGATGGGCACCTTAGGGATTGTAACGATTCTGGTACTCGTTTTATCAGCGCTCTTTGGGGTCCCAGAAAAGCCTCCGTTAACCATTCAGAAATACGCAACTCAAAATCCTGTGACCTTCGAGCAAGTTTCCCTGCGGGCCCTCGATGGGCAAGGCTCCATCGCCAATTACGGCCCTCCCTATAACAATGGTACGGGCAACGTGGAGTCTATCCTACAAAAATGGACAGGGATAATCCATCCGGTCAACGCCGCACAAGACTTCATCCTCAAACCACTGACGATGGCCGCAACGCTTAACCCTTCCATTAAACCAGCGCTCACCCAATTCGAAAGCGCATCTCCGGCTCTTCAAACCCTTTGGGAACAAAATTATACAAAAGCTTTAGACCACGCCCGAGTCGTCAATGGGCAAGTTGTCGTGCCCAAAGGCGTTTACGGCCCCGTCGCATCCCTCATGAATGCCACGCTTCGTTTGGGGAAGAGCGGATTAATGTCTGGCGCTTTAATTCGCAATCCCAATGTTGTGAACCGCTTTGACAACCAAAACTATCTCCTTTTCCTACAGGGGCAGCCCCTGCAAACGGCTGCTGCGCCATTGCAACTCGGCGGCACTCAATGGGGTATCATCCATTCAGCCATCCCAGGCTATCCCGCTGCGTGGTGGATGACAATTCCCACATGGATCTACCAATGGCCGTTTGTGGCAAATTCGTCGGCGTCTGATGCCATTGCATTAAGCATCGGCTTCTTGTTCTGGCTAGCGCTCGCCTTTACTCCGTGGATCCCGGGATGGAATCAAGTGCCCCGTTATCTCGGCCTCTACAAATTGGTGTGGAAAGACTACTACCGAACGCATCGCACACGGAAAAACCAAGGGGATCACACCCGCGGCATCTCGTGATGTGCAAACTAACCGCCATTAGCCACTAAAAAGGGTGATGGCGGTTTCTCTTACCCTCAATGAGAAAGCGAATACGGATTAGGCAGCACCCTTAGGCGATTTTGCCTACTGGTGAGTGGATGTCCCGCCGTTCTTGCTAAAACAAAAAGGGTGACGCGTTTGATGCCCTTTAGAAGACAGCGATTCTCTCTTTAGTCCAGCGTCATGTCTCCTGAAGTGGAGCCCGTTCAATATCTAAACGTGCCACGGTAGAAAGAATACCTATATCATCATGATGATGAACCGTCCACAAAGTATTTTACGCGCTTGCACCACCAGGTCGTATGTGGCAAATATCGATATCATGGAGCCCATGCCTTGCCCTCTTTAAAAGCTAAGCTTGGTGGGCGCTTGCCATGAACCGAGCACCGACCAAGCTTAGCTTTCAAGCGATAACACGTCATCGTACCTGTCTCGGAGTTAGCGCCCTACCAATCACAACTTTATCGAAGTACGCCGTCTATAGGGCCGCCCCGGCTCACGGCGGACGGGCGACGGGATTTTGGGCTGATCGGCAAACCACACCCGCGAACTATGCGTCGCATCCGCAAAAAACATCCCGCGGCTGAGCGCTACCCCCAGCCACGCACTCCCCGCCCCCCACACCAGCCCCGCGGTCCCCTGCAAGGCGGCCAGACACGGCCCCACCACGGCCAAGACCAAGACAGCGGCATAGCCACTGGTGCGAACCGCGGCCGGCAGGACCGGCCAGATTTGTGTCTGCGTGCGGTACGGCGGCCGACTCCCGCCCGCGTCTTGCAACCGGTAGGGCCGCCCCGCGAGCCCCGTCCCCGTGGCCGCGAGCACCCCCGCGGCCGCCAGGCGAAACGCCCGGATTTGCAGCGCGACCAACGCCCCAAAGACCAGCGCCGCAGCGGCTTCCACGCCCGGCAACCCACCCCGCCCCGGGCCGCCGGTCCACGCCGCCACCGCGCCCGCGCCCGCCAGGCCGCTTAACAGGGCGGCGGCAAAGAACACCACCACCGTGAGCGGCGAATGCCAACTCCGCATCGCCGGAATCGTCGCATATAGCATGGCGGTGATATACACCGCCACCGCGCCGAGCCCCGCCGCGAGCAGCGTCGCGGCTTCCCACAGGCCGCGCGCCTGCGGCCACAGCACACGCAGGGCGACCGCGACCGACAACACGGCCATGTAGCCCCCCGTGCTCAACGCCTCGCGACTCAGCCACGAACTCCGCAAGCGGCGCAAGACATGCCGCGCCGCCGCCAACCGGTGCATGTGAAACACCGAGGCGCTGCCCCCTAAGGCCCCCGTGCCCCACGCGAGCCACTCCCATGCGTGCACCGTGGCCATCGACACCGGCCAGGCCCCGAATATGGCGGCCGTCACGACCGCCATCACGCCCCAGGACACGCCCTGCAACAACGTTAACGTCAATAAGGGCCCCGTCGGACGCATTACGATCCCTCCCCCAAAACCCGCTCAATCGTCTCCGCGTCCACCCACCCCGGAGCGTGCCGCCGGGGCAAATAATGGATGGCCGGCCGCGCGCCCAACTCGGGCAACAAGACAAACCCTTGCCGCTCGGCCACCAAATGCGCGACGGCCGAATCCGGGTCCTCCAAATCGCCAAAGGTGCGGGCGTGGGTGGGACAACTTTGCACGCACGCGGGCTGCCGGTCTTCGGGCGGCAAGCTCTCATCTTCGATCCGGTCTATACACAGCGTGCATTTCTTGACCACGCCCTCATGCTCATCAAATTCGCGCACGCCATAGGGACAGGCCCACATACACAACTGACAGCCGATACAGGCCTCGTAATCGACCAGCACCACCCCGTTATCGTCGCGCTTGTACGAGGCGCCGGTCGGACAGACCGGGACGCAGGGCGCGTCATAACAATGCATGCAGGCCTTGGGCAAGTACATGACCCCGACGTGCGGGTATTCCCCCGCCTCCATGCCGATGACCCGGTTCCACCACATGCCTTCGGCCTCCCGGTACGGGTCGTGATCCGGCACAGGCCCAAAGTCGCCGGAGGTATTGTGCTCTTTACAGGAGACTTGGCAACTCTTGCAGCCCACACATTTGTTCAAGTCCGTGATAATCGTCAGTTGCATTAACGTCCTCCCCCTTTGCGGGTCGTATACCGTAAGTGCGGCAAGTTCACCATGTCCGCCCGCCTGGGCTTCTGCGGTGCCACTTTCGGCCACACCTCATGCAGCTCCGAGGGGTACACGCGGACCTTCGTGTCGTACCACCCGGCTTGCCCGGTAATCGGATCATTGTTAAACGTCACCTGGCCATCACGCGACGTCAAGGTGTCGGGCACAATATGATTGACTAAAATGGCCTGCTGGCTTTCCGGGGCGTCGGGATGCAACCCCCACGCCCCCGGCGCCTTGGCAATCGCATTCCACGTCCACACGGTCCCCGGTTCCACCGCATCCGAGAAACGCAGCTTCGCCGTCATCCGCCCCTGGCGCGACTCTATCCACACCCATTGCCCGTCCGTCAGTCCTAACGCGTGGGCCGCTTGCGGATTGATAAAGAGCGGATTCTCCATCAAGAGTTGCCGCAGCCACGCATTTTGCGAGCCCCACGAATGATAGTGGGTCATGGGCCGCTGCGTAATCAAAAGTAACGGATACTCCGCCGCCGTCGCCTCCTGCTCTTCTAAGGGCGGATACCAAAACGGCAAGGGATCAAAGTAGGTGGCCAAACGCGCGCGGAGAGCGGGATGGGTCGGCTGCTTCCCGGGCCACAGGCCTTGCCCGGCGAGCCGAAAGGTCTGTAAGGGCTCGGAATAAAATTGCAGCACAATCGGATCGGCTGTCGGCACAAACCGCACACTCTGGGCCCAGTCCAGATACGCTTGGTTGGCCATCCGGTAATATTTGCGCTCCGAGGGAATCTCGTCATACCAAAATGCTTGATTGTTCGCATACGCCTGCAACTGCTGGGGATTGGGTGCGCCGACATACTGGTCGGTACCCTGCGGCCCCCGAAAGCCCGCTAAGAGCCCCACGCCCGAGCCGGGGGATGTTTCCCATCCTTGCAAAAAGTCGGCGTAGGTCTGGTAGCGGCGCTGACCGTTTTCCACAAATCCCGGCAACTGCAGCCGGTTGGCTAATTCAATCAGCGTGTCGGCCGCCGGCCGCACGCCCGGCGGCGGCGCGACGACGGGCTGGCGGATCGAGTCCGCTGGTCCATCCGGTTCCGAGATGGGCCGATCCTGTAACGAGGCCGCATCCCACCGTTCGAGGTACGTCGTATCGGGAAAAACAATATCCGCAAAGGCCACGGTTTCCGAATCATACGCGTCGAACACGACCACATGGGGAATGACATAGTTGCCGTCATCATCCTTGGCCTGCAGCATCGCCCGCGTCTCCAACGTATTCCAGCTCGAATTCCACGCCAGATTCGACATGTAGATCATCAGCGTGTCAATCCCATAGGGCCTCCGGTCATAGGCATTGCGAATCACGTTTTGAATCACTCCGTGGGCCGCCAGCGGGTATTTCCACGAATACGCCTCGTCAATCCGCAACGGCGTATCGCCGTCGACCAATAAATCGTCGGGAGTCTGGGGATACCCAAGTAACGGCCCCGGCGCCGGCTGGCCCGGCTGATAATCACGGCGGTGGGAAGGGGGAGTCCACGGAGGCGGCGCTGCTTTGGGATAGGGGCTCTTATACCGAAAGCCGCCCGGCCGATCAATCGTCCCCAACATCATCATTAAATCAAACAGCGCGCGCACGGTCTGAAAGCCGTTGGTGTGCGCCGCCAAGCCCCGCATCGCATGAAACGCCACGGGGCGGCCCACGGTCTGCGGATGCGTCACCCCATAAAAGTCGGTCCAAGGCTGCGGCACCACCACCGGATGCTGCAAGGCCGTCGTCCCCATTTCCAAGGCCAGCCGGACGATCGTCCGGCGGGGGATGCCCGTAATCGCTTCTGCCCAGGCGGGCGTACAGGTGGTCAACCGCTCTTGGAACACCGCAAAGGCCGGCCGATAGGTCCGACCGGCGTGGGTGTAGACGCCCTCTAAGCGGCCGTGGCCACCCGCTTGCCGAAAGGGGGTAAAGGTCTGCGCCCCGGTGGCCACCAGCACCTCCCCGTTGGCATCCTTCCACAGCAGACCATCCTCCGGCTGGCCCGGTGCCACGGTCACCAATCCCGCGGCATTCGTGTACCGCGCCAAGAATTCCCGGTCATAGAGCCCCTCGCGTTCTAGCACATGCATCATGGCCATGAGCAACGCCCCATCGGTCCCGGGACGAATAGGCACCCATTCGTCCGCCAACGCGCCATAGCCGCTCCGCACCGGATTCACGACCACAAACCGTCCCCCACGGTCTTTCAGCCGGCCAATCGCCAGCTTCAACGGATTGGAGGGATGATCTTCCGCCACCCCCAGCAACATAAACCACCGGGCCGCGTCCAAATCCGGCCACCCGAACTCCCAAAAGCTGCCCCCGACCGAATACATCCCCCCGGCCGCCATGTTGACCGAGCAAAACCCGCCATGCGCTGCCCAGTTCGGGGTCCCAAACTGCCGCGCCCAATAGCCATTGAAGGCCTGCATTTGATCCCGGCCCGTAAAGTACGCCAACTGCGCCGGATCCGTGTCCCGAATCTGCTGCAACCACCCGGCGACCGTGCGGAGCGCCGTTTCCCAATCGACCGGCACCAACTCCCCCTGCCCGCGTTCGCTGCCCGGGGCCCGCATCAAAGGCGTCATCAGCCGCGCCGGCGAATATTGGGTCATGATACCGGCGCCGCCTTTCGCGCACCACACTCCCTTATTCACGGGCGAGTCTTTAATCCCGGCAATAAAGCGAATCTGTTCATGTTCGACGGTCACTTCAATCCCGCACCGGCAGGCGCACATAAAACAGGTGGTATGGACTTTTCGCGTTCTGCCTAAGTCCGAGCCATTCTCAAGCGGAAAATGCATGGCTGTGCCTTTAGTCAATGCCATCGTAAAACCCTCCTTGCCGCCATTGGAACGTCAACGCATCATGGGCAGCCATGTTGTTGGAATGGACATTTATAAAGGTGTTCATAACCCTCGCATTAAGCAGAAGTCACACATTACGGTTCACTTACATCGGCAGGTTTATAAAATAAGGAGGCGACCAAGTATCACCTGATGACGCCTCCCTTTGAGAGCGGGAACACTCCATTCACATAGAAGGCCTTGCGGCTATTGTTACGCCTGTCTGGTTCCTAACATAATCGGGGCAGGCCCCGTACTCCCCAATGGGCTCACGGCAGCTTGCGTGCTCGTAGCTCCAAGACCTATGTGGGTGGGCAGAACTCCCACAACTGCAGCCAATCCGGCCATCACTATTATGGCCCGTAAAATTTTATTCATTGTTCTCACCTCACGTATAATGATACTAGTACTCGAGTACAATGAAACTTACCAGAGGGTAGACAATGAGTTTAAATACAATCGTCAAACGCCGTCGGCAGAAAATGGGACTGACCTCAACCGATGCTGCCAGTAAAGCAGGGATTTCAAAATCATATCTTTTGGCAATCGAGGCGGGTACACGTATTCCCTCCCCCAGCGTCATGCGGCAGCTCGCCATTGCGTTGACTTGGCCCGATGATGTTTGGTATTTGGAATATTTGCAGGTTGAAAGAAGACCGCCAACTCTTTGTCGACTTGCGGAATTGATGTTAGAAGCCGATAACGTAAAACTAGCTGAAGCCATTGCCTTACATGCCCTGGCGTTTAGTCAAGGCTCTTACAATGGACGCTACAATAGCAAAGTCTATTATCTCATGGAGAAGATTTCTTTAAAAAAACAGGACTTCAAACAAATGTTGCAATGGAGTCAGTTAATGGTCAATGCACTGAATCATGTAGCCATTAGTTATCGCAAAGGCGTCGCGTTGTATAATCATGCGTTAGCACTCTCTCTTGCGGAACATCACAACGGCCGTCAATGCCAGCCATTGTTGGCCCAAGCAAAGGAAATTTTTTTAGCCCTTCACCGGCCTCGTGAAGCCAACCTGGTTGACTACACGAAGGCCAATATTCTATTAGCAAATAAAAACTATAAGGACGCCCTAACCCTCTATTGCCAAGTCAAGCGCCATCCCTTCGCCGATCCTGTCATTAATGTCGAAACGCATCTCGGTGAACTGATTTGTTATTGGGCCCTTCACGGAAAAGACAAAGGCCTTATCCAACAATTCGAAACCCTTATCGATAAGGCCACGCCGTTACAAACTGCACGCATCTACCACAATATGGGTGTCTTGCACCGACAATGCGGGGAATTCGCCTTGGCCATTGAGCAATTAGAGAAGGCTTTAGCCTTGTACGGCGACACCCAAACCCGACAACGGGGATCGACCATTGCCGAGCTCTGTCTCACGCACATCTTGGCGGGCCACTTGCCAGAAGCAGCTGCTTATGCCCAGCAATACGCCTTAGTTCCAGACCCCAAAGACACTCAGGATACGGCATCAATGATTTTGTTGGCTCAAAAGCTAGGGCTGCCGACCCCGCCTTTTCAGACGGATAACCTAGTCCTTGACGATTATGAACAACGCTTGACATGTAGCTTTCACATCATTGCCAGTCAACCCTGAACCGTTTCCTTCCCCCAAAGCCCGTTAAGATTCATCGCCATGCTGCGATATGCGTGAAAGCGCTCGGCATAGACCCCTTGATTTTGACTGGGCTCAACGACTTTTCGCACACGCAGCGACAGCTCCTTAACATCCCCGCTAATAGCGCGCCGGGCTAGCCATGCGGCGCCAACAGCGGCTCCCGGATCGTCGACGACGGTTACCGGTATTTGAAAGACATCCGCCAAAATTTGCATCCATAATGTGCTTTGAGCACCGCCCCCGGTCGCCACCATGCGCTCTAATGACTTTTTCTGCGCTGGCTTCATCATTAGCCACGCATGGAAGAGACTAAACACGACGCCCTCCAAAATCGCCCGCACAATATCCGAAGCCCGATGCTCCGGCCTTAATCCCATTAACGTGCCTTGCGCATGGGCATTCATTAAAGGAGCCCGTTCTCCTTGCAAATAGGGAAAAAACAAGAGCCCGTGGCTACCGGCAGCGCTTGATGCCGCGAGTTGGTCTAAGTCACGGTAGGATAATGTGGGAGCAAAGGTGTCACGGTACCAGCGCAAAGATAAGGCGGCTGATTGCGTGACCGCCATCCAGTGCCACATCCCCGGGACAGCATGGCAAAAAGCATGAATCGACGGGTGGGGAGGCAGAGAAAATCCCGACCGCGGCCAAAAAATGACGCCCGAAGTGCCGATGGAGACCCCTAAATCGCCTTCATTGGTCAGCCCCGTGCCAACAGCACTTGCCTCCTGATCCCCAGCTCCGGCGACAACCGGAACGTGCTGCAATGCTTGTGGCCCGCGCCTTAAGTCTCCAACCACGGTAGGTGACTCCACCGCATCCGCCCACCATTGACGTGGAATCGATAACGTGTGCATCCATTCCCAGTTCCATTGCCTTCGCCCCACATCAAACAAATACGTCCCTGACCCATCCGTGACGTCCGCCATGAAAGTTCCCGTGACTTGATCCCGTACCCAGTCCTTAGCCACGGCCACCCGCTGAATGGTTCGGTAGTGTTGGGGTTCATGATCTTTCATCCAAAGCAAACGCAACACAGAAAAATTGGCCAGCGGTTTATTCGCTGTTTGGCGCACAAGGCTATCTAGGCCATATCGCTGCTCCAGCGCTTCCCCGTACCCAGCTGCCCGCGTATCAGACCATAATATGGCAGGGCGCACTGGGACTCCATTGGCGTTACATGCCACCGTCGTATGCATTTGCCCTGTGAACCCAATGCCCCGGTATACGACCGGCAGATGTTTTGCCATAAGGCGTTGCAACACCTCATCATAGGCCATCAACCAATCTTGCGGATTTTGCTCCTGCCAGCCAGGCGCGGGACTTTGCGTCGGATAGGGGGCATACGCCGTGTCTAACACGCTCCCCGCGTCATCCACCACCACCCCTTTCATCCCTTGTGTTCCAACATCGAGCCCAATATATGCGTCCATACTTCTTCCTCCCTTCGCGTCTGACCATGCCGCTTCGTGCTCTATCGATCTTTGTACACTCCATGCATAACCTGAGTCTTAAATCCGGGCAATAACGGCGTCACACGCAAGCGCCGCCGCCCCGCGGACTGCGGCATCTTGATAATGGGGCGACGGCGTGACGATAAGGTCTTGGGTTGTGGCAGAAAGTCCTGCCTGACTAAGCACTGCCATCATTTCGGGTTCTAAGAACTCCCAAGCTTCGACCATCCCATTTCCGACCACCAGAGTCTGGGGGTTCAATAGGTTTGCAATATTGATGATCCCTTGGCCAAGAGAACGGCCTACCGCGCGTAAAGCCTGACGCGCGCACGGCGCCCCCTGCCGCGCCTGTTGTATTGCCCAGTGCGTCAGGTCCCCTTCGTTGACGGTGAGTGCAGGCGTGCAGCCACTCATCATTCTCTGCAAAGCTTTTTCGGAACTATACATTTCCCAGCAGCCATGATTGCCACACGTACACAAAGGCCCCGCAGGGTCTAAGACCATATGCCCCATTTCTCCGGCCATTCCTTTGTGTCCCCGATACACGGCACCATTCATCAACATCCCGCTGCCTAAGCCATAACCCACACTCAAATAGACAGCATGATCCACATCGCGCAAGATGCCGTGTCCATGTTCATAGGCTAAGGCCGCATTCGCCTCATTATCGACAATAATTGGCACGTGAACACAGCTGGCGAGACGTTCTTGCAAAGCGAGCGGTGCCCATGTCATATTGGGTGCAGCCACGACCACGCCTTGCGCGAAGTCGACCCAGCCACTGATGGCAATGCCTACCGCCATCAAGCCATAACGGCTCTGAGGTAGATGGTTTCGCGCCTTACTAATGAGGGCACATAGGGCCCTAATCAGGTCGTCCCCCGCCGCTGCTACGACAGACTCCTCAAAGGTTGCCACGATATCTCCCATCAAGTCGGTCACGATCAACCGCACGATACGTGGTGCCACTTCTATTCCCAGCACAAACCCTGCTGACTCCTTAAACGCCATGAGCATGGGTTTTCGGCCCATGTCTGCGGTCCCTAAACCCACGGCACGCAAATAACCTTCGGCCACTAAATCGTCGACGACTTCTGATACAGTCACCTTGCTTAAACGTGTCAAGCGTGCCAATTCCGCTCGCGACAATGATCCGTAGCGTCTCATGATATCGACAATGACCTGACGATTATGATGGCGCAACGTGTTAAGGTCTGCTCGGGTTGGGCGTGTCATGCATGCCTCCTTCGTAAACAGTCCTAACTATCTGCTGATGCCATCCTACCATGGACAAGACATGGTCACAAGCGATGATTACGTCAGCGCCTGACTCTTGCGTTCAAAATAAGCATGCAGACGATAATCGGCAATTTGCTCGGTCCAATTCGCTAATATCGTGAGTGTCCGCGCATCCGCCGCCCCCACACGAATTTGCAGCGTATCGCCGGTGAGCTGCACCCATCCCGCACTGCTCTGACTCCATTGTTTCATTGGCATACGCTGAATCAAATTCGCCATGCGTTCCGGGTGATAGGTTCTAAGGGGCATCGTCGTTTTGTCGGAAAAGTCTACGCGCATGCGGTGGGGCTCGGCCGTCAGATATTGGTGAAAATAAGCCGCCACATCTCGCGCGGTCACGGGTGCGACCCACTGCAGCGGGCCGCGCGCCAACATAGCCTTAAGCAAAACCATCTTATAGCTTTTCACCATCAGCGTGGATTCAACTTCGAGCAACCATTTCTGATATTTATCCCAGGCCTGAACTTCGTCTGGCGTTAAGACACCTAACAAGTATTTCAGCCCAATATACGTGCCAAATTCCTGATGTACAGCGGTCCCTGGCACACCGGATTGCAGGTGAAACTCTAAGTACGTAGGGGGACGTCCCAAATCTTCTTGCAAGTGGCGATAGGCATCCATCACGACTTGCTTTCGTGGTGTTTGCTGGCGCATCATGCGCTCAAGGACATTAAGACTTTGCAAGTCCAAGTCGAACCGGCAATCCGGGGGCAATTGCCGCCGGATTGCCGGGAGTCCTGACGTGACTAAAGCGGCGGGGTTTTTGATGCCTAACCACATAAGTTTGGCCTCGACATTACGGTAATTGCCGACTAAATCGATGATGACACAGTGCGTTTTGTTTGGCGCGCGCCTTAGTCCTCGTCCCAACTGCTGAATAAACACAATCGATGAATCGGTAGGCCTCACCAGTAAAATGGTGTCGACCGCAGGAATATCCACACCTTCATTAAAGAGGTCGACACTGAAAACAATATCCCACTGCCCTTGCATGAGTTCCTGAATCACTTGATGGCGTTGCCCCAATCCCGAACCAGCATAAACCCACGTGCTGCGCACTCCCCGTTTGGCAAACTGTTCGGCCAAGAATTCGGCATGGCGGATAGAACTACAGAACCCAAGTGTACGCGTTTGATGATAAGCCTGCCATGCTTGATAGACCGCAGCGACATGGGATTCCGATAACTGGGCACGCAGAAGATCGTTCGGATCATAATGGGTGCGGCGCCACCGCAGTGCGCTGTAATCGATCGGATCATAAACCCCCACATACCAAAAAGGCGACAACCATTGACGTGTGATAGCATCGGGCAATGATACCTGAAACGCCACATTCCCATCGCATAGCGAAAAGATATCGCGTCCATCTGTCCGGTCAGGTGTCGCCGTAAGCCCTAATAAAAATTGGGGGCGAAAATACGTTAGCAGCCGTTGATACGATGCGGCGGCCGCATGATGAAATTCATCAACAACCATGAGATCAAAGGCCGTGGGTGAAAATTGCCGGCGATGCTTTTCGCTTGCCAACGTAAACACCGAAGCAAAAATACTCTCACGTCCATCATCGTGCTTTCCTGTATAGACAGCAAATGACCGCTGGTGCATCACGGACTGAAACGTCGCCAATGCCTGGCGAAGAATTTCATCACGGTGGGCCACAAACAAAATACGGCGAAACTGTTGGGCAAAAAATGCTGCCAGATACGTTTTGCCGAGTCCCGTAGGCAATACCACCAAGGCTTTAGAATAGCCTTCTTGCCGCGTGTCTGACAATGCGGCAAGTGCTTCCGCTTGCACTGGCGTTGGCAAGAGCGTCGGCGTTACCTGCGCATCAGGTGAAGGACTCTGAGCCATATCTTCCGGATCGAACATCAAGGTCAATGCCTCGCGCTCAGTCCACGTCGCCAGATGATCTGGATGCTGCTGACGAAATTGATGCCAATCCTTCACATAGTGTGCCAGAGTTATCGCATTAAGAGGCACGGTGCGATCCGCGTAGAATAACCGCATAAAATGTTCCACAGCTTGCGTTGACCGGTCGCGGGCTAAAAGATTCCATTCGATCCCACTCGTCATCGCCGATTGCGACAAATTCGACGACCCCACGATCATCGTATCCGCCGCGTTCGCATGTTCAAAGAGATAAGCTTTAGCATGAAAAGATTGGCCTTGGCTCTTCCATAGACGCAGTTCCGCGGTCGGCAGTGCGTCAAGCAGCTGGACCAAAGCCTCGGGCTCCGTGACATAAAGATAGTCGCCCACTAAAATTTTGATATCGGTTCCGGCCGCTTCTGCGGCTTTCAAATCGCGCAGCAGTAGCTCCACCCCAGACTGCATGGCAAATGCAACCAGCCAATAAACCGCTTGGGCTTCTTTCAACTGGGAACGGATAACCTTCACTAAATTTCGGGTTAAAAGCGTTACATCAGTCATCGACATCGATTAAAAAAATGCGGTGTTCAAACCCCCCGCGCAAGCGATGTTTCTGGTTTTGAACCGTAAGCAACTGTTCAGGGGTGGCTCCGTGCTGTTTTGCCAGGGCCCACATGACTTCTAGCATATCCGCCAGTTCTTCTAACGCTTCCACATCGGTCTTTGCACTCGAATATTCTTGCACTTCTTCGTGCAGCTTGCGTTGCAGCATGAGTCGCATTTCTTCATCGTTGAGTGTCCGAATGCGGCATGTTTTTCCCGCTGCTTGAATGATGTCAGGGATTTTATCCCGAACCAACTTGTTATACGTCGCCACCGCAAATCCTCCTAACCGCCGATTACCACTCTATTCGTGGCACCCCGCAGGTTTTCCTGCTCGGTACCACTCGGTATTTGAGTGGACTTACAGTGCGGCTGTTGTGGCTAATGTGCGCACCATAATCTTGGCATCTTCCAACCCCTCCCGCAATGCCTGGGCTATGGACCGTGCCCCAGGTGTGTCGCCGTGCACACAAATTGTGTCCACCTGTACGGGCAGATGTTGACCGGAGACGGTTGGGATAGCTTGATCTTTCACCATCTGCACAGCACGCGCCACGATTCGCTCCACATCATGGATAACGGCATGGGAATAAGAGCGCGGCACCAGCTGTCCGTTATCCAGATATTCACGGTCCGCGTATACTTCGTGCGCGACCCGCAAACCCCTTGCTTCCGCCGCACGCATAAGCTCTCCCCCATAAGCGATAACGATGAGAGAGGGGTCAAATGCCCAGATGGCATCCACAATCGCTTGCGCTAATTGAGCGTCTGTCACCGCCATATTGTTCAGTTGGCCATGTGGCTTGACATGCTGAAGAGATAGCCCCTGGCTCTTTGCTACGCCATAGAGGCTGCCTATTTGATACAGCACGTCGGCATAGGCTTCCTCATACGTCAAGGTCATGTTTCGACGTCCAAACCCTACCAAATCCGGAAAACTAGGATGCGCGCCCACCGCGACGCCGTGGGTTTTGGCTAAGGCTACCGTACGCTGCATGACCTGCGGATCTCCGGCGTGAAATCCACATGCCACATTCGCCGACGTGATAAAAGGCATAATGCCGGCATCATCTCCCAAATGGTAGACGCCAAAGCTTTCGCCCATATCACAGTTGATATCAATAGTTTCCCGCATCATATAGCCCCCTCTTTATTATCTCTTTGAATAACTATCCGGTCGCCGGCAATCCTAGGCCTTATGGTATGCTGAGAGTAAGCACGTCCTACCGTTCTGATGGACTTATCCAAGTCTGATCATCGTTAATCAATTGATCAACCGGAGCCACCTTCCTGTGTCATCATGCCACCGCTTCTTAGGGCCATTGGCCGGTCGTCCACGGGCGGGCACTCCACAGGCTGTCACCGAGCAGGTCTGCCGTCAGGCAGACACGGGTGAGGAGCCCCTCACCGAACTCTCGGCCACGTTTCGCAAATTGATCGCCGCATTGATGTCGCGGTCGTGGTGTGTGTGACATTCTGGGCACGTCCACTCCCGCATAGCGAGCGGCATTTTCGGCATTTTGTATCCACACGCGGAACACGTTTTGCTGCTCGGATACCAACGGCTCACGATGACCACCGTTTTCCCGCATTGGGCCGCTTTGTATGCGAGTTGCCGACGGAATTCCTCAAAGCCCATATCAGCAATCGCCCGGGCGAGAGGATGATTTTTGAGCATCCCGGCGACGTTCAGGTCCTCGATGGCCATGACATCGAAGCGCTGCACGAGATCGGTGGTCAGTTGGTGTAACGCATCCGCCCGGATATTCGCAATCCGCGCATGGCGTCGGGCCATGCGCCGCTGCGTCTTTCGCATATTCTGGGACAAGGGCATGGGCATCCCTTTCGGGGTGGGCTGGCCGGGCTGAAGCCCGGCGCGGACTTTGGCGACTTCCATCTGGCGACTGAATTGTTTCGATAACCGCCGAAGCTGTGCCAAGGCGTCCGCATAGGCTTTCGGTCCCACGATCTTCTCTCCGGTCGAGAGCGTCGCCAACGCCGACACGCCCAAATCCACGCCGACTACCGCTTGGCGTTCGCGGCGGACACTGGGGGGATCGGGAAGTTCGACGGTGACGCTCAAAAACCAGCGATCAGCGGTCCGCGACACGGTGCCTGCTACCACTGTGCCGATAAATCGCAACGGTTCGTGCATGCGCACCCAGCCTAATTTGGGCATATGCACTTTTTGCCCTTTGACCGTGAATGGGTCGTTGGTGAGCGTAAAGCTGTCGTGTCGGCCCTTTTTCTTAAACGTGGGATACTCGGCGATCCCCGCAAAGAAATTCTTGAACGCTTGACCCAAGTGCATAATCGCCATCTGGGGGGCGTTCTTGGTAACCTCCAGCATCCAGGGGAAGGCGGCGCGCTTGAGTGCATTGAGTTGACGCCGCAGAGCGGCTTCGGTCGGCTTGGGCAACGTAGGATCGGCTTTCCATGCGTCGAACTGTTGTTGCCACTGATCCAAGGCCCCATTGTACGCGAAACGGGCCGTCCCGGCGGCCTTGCGGAAATACGTCTCTTGAACGTTATTCGGGTCGAGCGCAATCTTATGGGCCAGAATCATGATGACGCCTCCTCCACGGCGTGTTTCACGCCGTCGAGCAATTTTTGGTTCTTGCGGGAGCGGCTGCCGTAGAGCCGAGCCGAAAACACGGTGATTATTTCGAGGACGTCTTGAGCCAGCTCTTCCTCAAAGGTCGTGTCCTCGCCTTGATTGAGAATCACCACCTCCACCTGCTTGGCTTCGCAGATCGCAAAGACGAGCTCCGCCCCAAAGCGCACGAGACGGTCCTTATGGGTCACAACCAGCCGACCGACCCGGTCGGCGAGGATGTCATTTAAGAGGCGCTTGAGACCCTTTTTGTGATAATTCATCCCGGATCCGAGATCCGCCACGACCTCAAAGGTCCACCCTTGACGGGCACAATAGATCTCCAGCACGTGCTTTTGCCGCTCCAGATCGTCTTTCTGGTCGTGGCTCGATACGCGGGCATAGGCGACGGTTTTGCGACGCGGGCTGCGTCGGTGAAACTGGTCAGGTCGCAACCGGGCCAAGTCGTAACGCCGATACCCACCCGCTGTGCGTTCATCGGGCAACAACGTTCCTTCGTGGTCCCATCGACGTAACGTCGATGGGGTCACACCTAAAAATTCCGCCGCTTCACGAATGCCGACAAGTTTTCTATGCATACCTAAATTATACAATAATGGGTAACCATAGGTAAACTTTTAGCAAACTGTTAAAACCCCTTTGCATAGGAGGCGATCCCCATTCTTCCCCTGCGAGAAGTCCGGTTGACATGGCCCACACCACGCCCATCAACGTATCCATGGAATCTGACCGTCCTCGAACACTTAAACGTCCTATCCTTTCCGACAGCGGTCACCTTCTTCATTGGGGATAATGGAAGCGGCAAATCTACAATCCTCGAGTCTCTTGCCATAGCTTCCGGATTTAACCCCGAAGGCGGCAGCCGCCATGCCGCGTATCACGCCGCCCATACCGATGGGCAACTGTCCCAAGCTATGCGTCTAACATGGAACCACAAGGCGTTACACGGCTTCTTCTTTCGGGCAGAAAGTTTTTTCAGCTACGCCAGCTATCTGGAAGAATTAGAGGACGACAGCGTCTTTACGTCATATGGAGGCAAATCTCTCCATCAGCAGTCGCACGGGGAATCCTTTTTATCCTTATTTCGCAACCGATTGCAACCCCGCTCTTCTGCCCTCTACCTTTTTGACGAACCGGAATCCGCCCTCTCCATTACCGGTCAATTGGCTTTTCTTCGTCTGTTAAAGCAATGGTCCGGGACCGGCCAGACCCAAGTCATCATCGCTACCCACTCACCCATCCTCCTCGCGTTTCCCGGTGCAACCATCTACTCTTTTGACGCTGCCCCTATCACGTCTATACGCTACGAGGACTCTACGCCCTACCAATTAACACTGTCCTTCCTAAAGTCTCCGGACGTCTTTCTCCGAGAACTCTTTCGTGATGACGACTAATCCTCGCGATCTTCTTCGCGAACATTGCGGTCGTGGATAGCCAAAACCGCTTGCTCCCACAACTGACGCGATGTCTCGCGGCTCACCCGCTCAAAGCGAACCTTGCGACCGGGCTTGAGTTGGGCCAATCGTCCCAAATCGACGGTGGCAACCATGGCCACAACGGGATATCCGCCCAAAGTCCCTCGAGCCGGCAGCAAAACGAGTGCCGTGCCGTCAGGCGTAATCTGCACGGCTCCTGGCGCCATGCCTTCTGATATCATGGGGGCAAGAGGGTCAGGGCGAAAGGTGCCCTGAAGCCGGATACCCATGCGGTTACTGTCCGCTCCGACTACAAACTCTTGAGAAAAGAACTTCGTCCACAAATTTTCGCCCATGACCTCATCATGAGGACCTGCCAACAGCCGAACAGGAGCTAAGATGTCTTGACACAGCATCGGGGCTCGCCGAAGCATTCTCCGGTAAGCCCAGTCATCCAACGCCGTGGAACCGACCGGAATTTTGTCCCCCGCCTGTAACGCACGACCGGCATATCCCCCGATCCCTGCGACTAAATCCGTACTGCGGCTGCCCATCACGGTGGGGACTGCACATCCCCCGCGTACCGCCAAGTACGCGTACACGCCTGTGAATTTTCCCAATCGAACCGTACTGCCCGCTTGCACCCAAAAAGCACTCCATGCCGGCAATCTTTCCTTGTCATTCACTACCACTTCACAAACAGCGCCGGTTACGGCAACCCATGTACTTTCTTCAAAAGACCACTCTCCTCCTTGCAAAACTATTTCAATAGCGGCGGCCTCTGGCGCGTTGCCGACTAGTGCATTAGCCCAACGATATGCCAGAGCATCAACAGCACCGCCCGAAGCAAAACCTAGCGCCTGATACCCGTAGCGGCCCAAATCTTGAATGGTTGCTTGGACCCCTGGTTTTCGGACCACGATCATTGCCTCACCACCCCCCCGCCCATAGTTGATCGGGCCACGGGCCGTTTTGAATGGCAGGATCATTCGCCAAAACCTGATACATTTTGGCGTCAATGGGCCAAAACCGCACCACGTCTCCAGGTTCATAAGGAATGGGAGCATCTAATTCGGGTCGAAATAGCCGAATCGGCGTCCGCCCGATGATTTGCCACCCCCCTGGCGTTGCAGTAGCATAAATCCCCGTCTGCTGCTCGGCAATGCCAACAGAACCAGCTGGGACTGTCGACCGCGGAGTGGGTCGGCGGGGAGCCCGTATGGATTCGGGAACAGGACCTAAAAAGGGAAAGCCTGGAGAAAATCCTAGACAATACACACGGTAATCCTTCCCGGCATGTGCAGCGATTACCGCATCCCGCTGCATCTGATGCATCTGAGCCACGTCATTCAAATCAGGCCCAAACTCTTCCCCATAAGCCACAGGCAAGGTCACATGCCGGCCCCTTGTGTCTTGCGCAGGCATTGTGGCCAAAGCCTCTGCCACCAAACCGTTCCAATCTAGCCCTCCCATTTCCGGGGAATAGAGTACAAGAACCGTCGTATAGGCGGGGATCACATCACGAACCAATGGCATCTGTGCGCGAATCCAGTGAGCGATGTGGTGCACCTGCCTATTAATCTGCTCATCTATGGCAGAACCGAACTCGATGAGGACCGCATATTCGCCTACCGGGCGAATCCTCCAAGTCGCCAAAATGTCTCACCTCATCGTTGCTTTGCTTGAGCTGTCCTCTTTACTCATTTTACCAAGAGGTTCCTTGCGATACCGTTTGTGTGAGCAATTCGGCACTTTTACATTGATCGCCACACGCTGATTCTGATCCACAGCACACCGAGCATAAAGGCCCTTGATGAAAGGGACAAGCCACCATATCTAATGCCTCGAACGCGTGATGACATTGGATACAATTTATCACCTGGTCCTGCCCAGATTCCAGTGACGCCGTTGAGCGCACATGGTAGGTGCGTCCTTTAGTCACGCCGGCAATTATTGGCGGGAGCAATAATCCTAATCCCGCCGAAACAAAAGGGGCCCATGTTTCGCCAAGAGGACCTGCCGCACCAAAGGCTAAGGGACCCGAGACCAGCAGGGCAATCACCAGCGCGCCCACGCCTACTACGTTGAATTGCGGCAAAAAGGCCCGTTTGTATTCATACCCGGCGGGACTTAGCTTAAATAGCCATTTGTTAAAAAGAGTGTCGGATACCACTGTCATCGCCCAAGCGATGATAAAGACGCCCTCAAAAGTCAGAATTTGGAGCATGTGGGCAAAAATATTTCCCATCATTAACACGGTCCCCAAGACTGCCGTAAGAACTCCCCACCATTGGCGGCCGGGTGTGAAATGAAAGACACGCGAAAAGAAATTCGAATAGGCAAGGGAACCACTGTACACATTGACCGTATTAATGCGCACTTGGGTGATCAGCACAATAAGTAGCCCGACCGGCCCTAAAATAGCCGTAAAATAATCCCCAGGATTCGTCTGATGCAGCTCTAGTCCAAAATACGAGCCAAGTAATACCACCCCTAAGAACGTGACAATCATCACGACATACCCGTTGAAGAAGGCACCGATGGCGGTATCTTTGGCACGCACAAAGCGTCCTAAATCTGCCCCTTGCGTCCCCATGCTAATCAAGGCAAACACCGTGGCAGCTAATTGCAGCAAAATCGGTCCCGCCGTAAGCGATGGGGCTTTAGCAGGCCGATAAGCCAGCCATGGTACGGGATGGGGAACATGGGCCACATGGTACCACACGAATGCCACGGCCACTGCGTAGATAGGAAGAGTCACCCACATCAACCAACTTAAAAACCGCATGCCCTTCGTGGCCAATACGATAAAGAGCAGCCCAATCAACGTTTCCCACAGCAAAGCAGGAACGCGAGGCATACTCGTCTGCAAAGCTCCTACTAAAATGGAGCCTTCAAACGCAAAGAACATAATATAATTGAAGCTATACAAAATCGAAGCAATGGCGGAACCCATAAACCCATACCCGCTGCCCCGTGTAATCAGATCACTATCGAGCCCCGTTTTGGCCCCGACCCAACTAAAGAAGAAACCAACGGATCCAATAAACAGTACGCCAAACACCATACCCCAAATTGTTGGCCCAGTCCCGTACTCTAAGGTCAATTCACTTCCCCATGACAAAAAGAACATCGCGGTGGAAACACCAATCAAGACACTGAAAATGCTCGACCAGTGCCAGATCCGAAAACTCGCTGGAACAAAGCGTAACGCATAATCTTCCCGTTGATCTCTTGGTTGTGGTTTAGCCACGTTGTCGACCCCCTTACTGTCATGTGTTGTCCCCTTTGGCTACCCCATTACCGAAGAACCGCTTCGAAATACCGTTAGGAAACACCATGATAGCCCTTCCCAGTAACGCAGAAACCATCAAGACATGTAATCAAAAAACGAAGACAAAAACAGAGGAAAACTCTTCCTTACCCCTCTAGAGTACCATCTGACAGACCCTTCAATGTCTCTCATATCTGTGCCTTTTCACAAAAACTTCTCAAATCGACCGCATTTTAGGAGAAGACATAACAGCCTCTTGGCGTTCCGGTTCATCCTTTCGTGGAACTTGCTAAATCACTCGCCGATTCGATGAGTCCATGCCCATCGTCATGAATCGGTATCCGTGCACACCGGACCTGTATGAGAAGGGAAACGAACGTCATCCCACCTTCTTTGCAGCGTTTTCGTCAAGCCAAATTGTCAACATCTTTGCCCATAGGGGAAGCTACCGGATTGGAACATCATCCCTAGATCCCCATCAATTTCCTAAAAACGCCAAAATTAGGCAGGAATTTAACGATCTTTTGACGAAAGCAACATGAGCATATATGACCCGACTTAATACAATTTGAAAATCTATAGGAGGCCCTTTGTGATACCTGCATTCAACACTTTCCCCGGCACCCGAACACAAACGCGTTGGTCATGGCCGCAGGTTACGACCATCGTGGTCACGTGTTTGTTTGTCTCGTTTCAACTCATCGTGTCGGTTCATAAATTTTATAATATGGAAGCCACGACCATGGATTTAGGTGCCTTTGAGCAAGAAATGTGGAATATCTCGCATGGCAATTGGTGGGCTTTTTCGAGTGTCTTTCAAGCGCCCGCGGTATCGATCGATGGATTTCTATGGATTTATCCCATCGCCTATGGCTTCCGTTTTCTGGGGGGGGCCGTCTTTTTGTTTGCTTTACAAAGTACGGCAACCGCAATAAGTGCTTGGGGAATTTACCGAGCAGCACGGCTCCATGGCTTGTCGGAATGGCAGGCAGCAGTTGTCTCGATGGCTTTTCTTTTATATCCAGCCATTATTGGCGGCAGTCAGTTTGACTTTCATCCCGATTTCATTGCGCTACCGTTTTTAATTTGGGCTTATGTCGCCTATCAGGCCGAATCGAAAATTCTTTCCTCTATCCTTTTTCTATGTGCAGCGCTATCCAAGAATGTGGCCATCATCTCTATTGGTGCGTTCGGTTTTGGCTTGATACTCTGGCAACACCGTATTCGCGACGGCCTGATCACTTTAGGCGGCAGCCTTCTATTCTTCTTCGTCGAAATGGATTGGATTATTCCTCAGTATTTTGACGGCGGCATGACGCAACATAATAAACACCTATACGCCTATCTCGGCCATGGATACATAGGCATGTTGGCTGGCATTGTCACTCACTTTTCCCTTGTTGCGCACCATTTATCTCATGAAGAGTCCTACTTTATTTGGATTTTAGGCCCTGTACTGGGCTTGTCACTCTTGGGGGCAGCCTCCACACCAGCCATGCTCTCCTTGCTTTTTCTCAATGCGCTCTCGTTATTCCCTAATCAACGGTACCTCACGTCTCAATATCAAGTGATACTTGCGGGCTGGCTTTTTCTGGCCTTAATCGAAGCTCTTGAGCGATTCAAAAACCGTCGATCCCGTCTCCTTTTTGGCATAAGTCTCACCACCATGATCTTAGAAACCAGCTTCTTAAGCGTCAACATCCTGCCCCTTCTGTCGGTCACGCATCCGCGCACATGGACCGCCACCCAGCAAGCCAACCGCCACCTGTCACGAAACAGTGTGATATGGACTCAAAACCGACTCGGCCCTTGGCTGTATCGCTATGATTTGCTAGGTGTTGACCGGCAAGTCGCATTAGGTCTAGCCACAGGCACCTTACCCGAGCTTTGGCATGAAGCCGGTTCCAACCATGTCACCACAGATATTGTTGCCGCCCAGCCCACCACGCCTTATTTAGCGGACGTTTTAGCTCACGCCCTGCACTCAGGCTACCACGTGTCGTTCCATCAAGGACCCTTGTTTATTGTCTCTGGAATGCGCCATTTCCGCATCCCGCCACAGGCACCGTTCGCCGCAGGATGGCAGCCACGGACACCGTCATGGGACATTCCTATTTGGACTCAGAAGATTCTACTCGGCCATTTAAATTGGAACACGCAAAGCCTGCAGGTTTCCCAAAGGACACGCGGCATGATTTTCGCCCCCATCGCCGTCGCATTTACTCCAGGACTGTACCATATTGCCGTCACTGTCCATAGCCCTAGACCTACGCAGTCCGTCGTTTTGGGCAAGATTATAGCCGGCCGTTATGTCGCTGATATCATGTCAGGCATGTCCCATGACACCTTAACGGTCGACGTGCGCCACCATGAGAATCTCGCTATTGCGCTTTGGACCTCTGGACACCAAAACTTTTCTCTGTCCGGTCTGACGATTAGTCAATAGGGGCTCTTACTCATCGGCAATAATGCTCCCAACCCGATCGGCCAAATCGGGAATGTGGCGCAGGCGCCACAGCGCATAGGCCCAGGCCACCATCAACAATCCCAATACAATCCAAGGAAATTCGTTAAATGGAGCGGGCTGGCCTGGCTCAATCAAACCCCATAAAGGAAGAATTAAGGCTAGGGTACCTGCAATGGGGATAACAAGGTGACGAAGCCATGAGAACTGAGAACGGCACTCCCGCAAATAATAAACGGGAACCGCCAGATTCAACACCAGATAAACCAGCGCCACAGGAATTGTGCCCAGCGTAGCAATCACCCCGGCGATGGTCAGCGGCGACCCGTGATGGGCCCAAATTAACGTAATCGTCAATGCCACGCCCAGGTATAGAATGATAGCCGAGACCGGAGTTCCATAGCGGCTGACCCGTCCTAATTCAAACGGCAGCAGCCCTTCACGTCCTGCACTAAAAATCATACGTGCTTGCGCATTCGTCGCACCAATAAGAGAGGCAAAGGTACTCGTCAGGCCCGCAAGATACACCAAAAGCGTGAAAGGCCCTAATGCTTTCGAAGCCGCCACGACGAATGGAACGCTTTGACTGGCGATGGCCTGGGCATTGTTGTGAAAAGCCACGGAGGTGGTCCACGCCATCAGCACATAGATGACGGTAACAAGTAAGGTCGCTGTGTAAATCGCCACGGGGACAGCTCGACGGGGATTTTGAGTTTCCTCGACCATCGCGCCAGGATTGCCAACACCAATAAACAGGAACACCGCAAGAGGAAATGCCAATCCCATGCCGGCTAATCCATTCTTGATATAATGGGGATTGAAGCTACTGAAAGACAAGTGATGCCAATGGGTCACAATAATAGCCGCCATACTGACAAGAATGAGGAGCAACTCAAATGCAAACATGGCTGCCGCCCATTTTGTGGAGATTTTGACCCCGCGATAAACCAAATACCCCACGACTAAAACAAAAAGAATCGAGAAGAACTGCCATGCTACAGTCACGTGAAGAAACTGCTGCAAAATCAGAGACGTCCACCCGCCAAGAACGGCAATGACAAAGCCCACCGCGACAATGAACCCAAAGCTCAAGGCCCATGCTGCCATTACCCCCGCAACGGGACCAAATGTTTTGCCAATATAGGAGATATATGATCCGGTACTCGGCGTAACCCGGGTAAACTCCACCAAACTATTGATTTTTAAAAGAATCACAATAGCGGCCACAACAATCGCTAAAGGGCTCGCAATACCAGCCGCCGCGGCAATCGTGGCGAAGGAAAAGAAAAAGCTCATGGCAGGTGCCGTATTAGCCATAGATACCGCGGTAATATCGGCGGTCGTTAAGCTATTCTGCTGTAGTCGCTTCACAACCTTCGTCCCGTGTCCCATCTCTCATATCCTCCCTAGACGCCCCCATAGCCTGTTTAGAATCCATATCATCGTGATGTGCTTGATATTGACAATATGGCCAAACCCCACCGACTATGCCTAACCAGACCGGCTTATAAAAGCGAATGGCAAAGAGACTGAGAACCCTGGATATCGGCACACGGGCATGAACTTCGGATATTGGCACAACTACAGCCTACGGCCAGTATGGATGTACTGCGAACTCCCTGCATTATCTAAGGGTTCGACCATCAGCCGATAGGCAAGGAATTCCCTCCAAGACATCCGGCTCTGAAATATCCGCCCTGGCCCGTCAGAACGAAAACGTCCGGAAATATGGCGTAAACCATATCTCCGGACATTGAAAAATGATATTAAGAAAAGGGCCAAGCAGTACATTTCTCCCAGCAGCAACCCGTATCCAATATAGGGTTTGCTATCTCCAGGACCTAATACCGTCCACGAATGGTAGGCGCGACGGCCTCTTGATAAAATTGCTGCAATTGTGCCCGTTCCTCTTCAGTAAACGAGGGAACCGCTAACGCGGCTAGATTGTCTTCAACTTGTTTAGCCGATTTAAAGCCCGGAATGGCGCAAGTCACCCCTGGGCTATCAATAACCCAGCGCAAGGCCGCTCGGGCCATCGTTTCGCGCCCTTGCGCAATCCACTGCAACTGATGCGCAAGCGCCACCCCGGTCTCAAAGGGAATTCCTGCAAACGTTTCTCCGACATTAAAATACTCGCCATTTTTATTAAAGGCTCGGTGATCATCCGCGGCGAATTGATGGTCCACACGAAACTTGCCCGTCAATAGACCACTAGCCAGTGGGACGCGGGCTAAGATTCCAACGTTTTGCGCCTGAGCCTGGGGAAACAATTGATCCAACGGCTTTTGCCGAAACAGGTTGAATATCACCTGCAACGCTTTGACTCCCGGGTACTGCAGCGCCAGGAGTCCCTCGTCTACAGTCTCGACGCTTACACCGTATGCGCGAATTTTGCCTTCTTGCTGAAGCTGGTCCAAAATAGCAAAAACGTCCCCACGCTCAATCACCCATGTCGGCGGACAATGAATTTGATATAAATCAATCGTGTCCCGCTGCAAACGCCGTAAACTCGCTTCACAAAAGGCTCGAATCGCCGGTTCTTGATAGTTGGCAGGATCTTGCCAATCTCCAGAGCGTCCAAATTTGGTGGCAATCGCGATGCGATCCGCCATGTGATGCGTCATGTCACCTAATAATTGTTCCGATCGCCCATTTCCGTAAACATCCGCCGTGTCAAAGAAATTGACCCCAAGTTCTATAGCTCGCGCAATCCCTTCTCGGGCTTGCTCATCTTCGACGCTTCCCCATGAGCCTCCAATGGCCCATGTCCCAAAACTTAACGCACTGACCTCAAGTCCCGTCGTACCCAAGGGCCGATATTGCATCAGACTCCGCCTCCCCCTATCTCATTCTATGCCGCCGTCAAAATCGTCTTCCGTCTTCGGCTGTTGGAAGGCCGACCAAGCCGCTTGATAGACATCCTTCAGTGGCACCCCAGCTTCATGAGCCTGCCTTCTGCAGTCTTCATATTCAGGTGCGGCATTCCAAATTTGACCATGGCGGCCGGCTATTTTCATCCGGACCGCTCCATAGGGAGTCGAGACCACCTCCCACGAGCGCTCCAGCACCGTGCGCTGGCGCTCCATCCGCCGCACCCCGAGTGTGGTGGTCTGACGCAGCATAACCTCGGTGACAAATTCTTCTTGGGCAAGATCCGTCAGTGCTGATACAATCCAGCCCGGCCGTCCTTTTTTCATCACCACCGGCGTGACCCACGCATCAAGAGCCCCTTGTTTAAGCAATACGTCAATGATATCCCCCATCCACTCGGGCGACATATCGTCGATATTGGCACTTAGTTCCACTACGCTGGCATCATCCCGAGAGCGCACCGCTTGTCCCATACGAATACGAAAAACGTTGGCGACAGGAAATTCCCGGGAACCCGCACCATATCCTCCTCTTTGATCCCGCATGGGAGGCACAGGCTTTCCCAAGCTCCCCGAGTGTTCGACCAGGGCACGCAAAATCGCCGCGCCAGTCGGTGTGACCGTCTCCCCCCAATTTCCGGAGGAGTAGGTTACGAAGCCTTGCAGCAAACGGGCTACCGCCGGAGCCGGTACCGGCAACCGTCCGTGGGCGCAAGAGACCGTCCCTCCCCCGACTTCGATAGGAGACACATAGCAACGGGGCATGCCGGCCAAATACCACCCACAAAACGCGCCCACAACGTCGATAATCGCATCGTAGGCTCCCACTTCATGAAAGTGGACCTCTTCAGCAGGTACTCCGTGCACCGCCCCTTCAGCTTCGGCTAGCAGCCGAAATGCCCGCCGACTCAGAGTTTTTACGATCTCCGGAAGTCCCCCCGCTTGTGTCAGCAAGGCATCAATCTCTGCCCAATGTCGGTGGGGATGCAACGTGGACTCGGGCGCCGGATGAGTTTCATACCATGGGGCCTCCTCGTCGACCACGACATCCACGAAGGTAGCTTGAATCCCTTTGGGGTAAACGGCCGTACGGTTGACGCTAACGCCTTTCAGCATCAAAGACGCCAACATCTCCCGCCACCGGTCTTCTGCGACGCCAGCATCCAACCATGCACCCAAGAACATGTTGCCACTGACACCTGCTGGGCACTCCAAATATGCCAAGAGCTCATTCATGGGCAACCCCCACGGTTAATCAGTCCAGCCAGATAGCCGGCCCCAAATCCATTGTCAATATTCACGACCCCAATCCCAGCGGCACAACTGTTCAACATCGTTAAGAGCGGTGCCACTCCCGCAAAATTAGCACCATATCCCACACTCGTCGGTATCGCAATGACCGGAACATCCACAAGCCCTCCGATGACACTTGGCAAAGCTCCGTCCATTCCCGCCGCAACAATAATCACCCGCGCGGCATAGAGGGTATCTAGATGGCCTAACAGGCGATGCAGTCCCGCAACGCCCACATCGATTAACCGCTCGACCTTCGCGCCCATTAACTCTGCTGTGACTTCGGCTTCCCGCAAGATGGGTCCATCTGCCGTTCCTGCCGATACGGCAAGCACTTGCCCTTGCGGCTCAGGAACACCTCGGCGCAGAACCACCAAATGCGCCTCGTCATCATATTCAAAATCATAGCCACGGCCTTCGAGGTGGTCATAGACCGCTCGGGGTGCACGTGTCCCCATCAATGGTCCCGATCCGACCTGAGCTTGCCGCAATAAAATGGCAACCGATTGTTCGACGGTTTTGCCTGCGCAATACACGACTTCAGGCAATCCTTGCCGCCAAGCCCGATGATGGTCAATCTGCGCAAATCCTAAGTCATCCGCATTAAGCCGCTTCAGAGCGTCCAAGCCTTCCTCGACACTCAACTGGCCCTGTTGCACGGCTTGCAACAATTCTTTGTGATTCGTTGGTGTCCCCTCCACTTGGCAAACGCTGTTTGTCTTTGCTTATGGCTGCCCATTCGCGCCCGTTACCACGAGCGGCAGTCCTGCATTCATACTGCCACTACGGTAGCCGTTGAGATCCAGCGCAATATGATGGTAGCCCAGTGCCTGAAACTTTTCAGTGATAAGCGCGGTTAAATCTAAAATGCCCACGCGGTCTTCAGGAGGTACTTCAATGCGAGCGACATCGCCATGATGACGCACACGCACCTGACGAAATCCGAGCTGCAACAAGAACAGCTCCGCTTGGTCCACTTGAGACAGAATTTCCCGTGTAATCCGGTGTCCGTAAGGAATACGCGATGATAAACAGGCAAGAGACGGTTTATCCCAGTTGGACAGCCCCAACGCATGCGCCAAAAACCGCACTTCGCGCTTGATCAATTGGGCCTTTTGCAAGGGCGCCAACACATTCTTTTCCCTAGCGGCCATCAGTCCAGGGCGAAACTCGCCTTCGTCATCCGCAATCGCACCAAACGCCACATGCCTAATCCCGCGTTCTTGCGCAACCGCTACCAATTGCGTAAATAACTCTTGTTTACAAAAATAACACCGATTAATGGGATTCTCCGCATAACCAGGAATAGCTAATTCCTCAGTATGAATCACCAACTGGGGCGCACCGATTTCTCGTGCGACCTGTTCGGCCGCCAAGCGTTCCCGTTCAGGGTACGTCTCAGACGCGGAGGTCACCGCCAAAACCCGCTCGGGTCCTAACGCTTGCACGGCAGCATAAAGAAGCAAACTGCTATCCACTCCCCCAGAAAAGGCGATGGCCAGCTGGTCTAAACGTGCAAGCATATCTTTGACCCTCTGGTATTTTTCCCAAGCCTGCTCCACAGCTCTGCCCTCCTTGACAATCCGTATTCTTTAGGGGTGTGAGAATTCCCCAAATGGCGACGCATAGCGGTCTGCTGTCGCCATCAACGCCTGTTGCTCCGCGTGCGTCATAGGCTGATACTGCTCCGCCGCGCGGATAATGCCGGGCAGCAAGTGAACATCGCCCGCACTTGGCAGTCCGGCAATGGCAGGCTGGCTAAGCACAAAATTAATGCATTGCTGAATATGTGCCTGGTCGTCAAAGGGCTCATACCACGTATTGTAGTGCTGCGCTTCAGGCGATGGCCAGGGACCTTTAGCGACGGCCTTAATCGTGCAAAAGCCCACATCTTGACGTTCCACTTCTGCCACTAATTGATCAAAATCGTGCCGATATTGTGCATTAGCATAAAGGACAAAGTTATACGGCGTGAGCACACTGTCAAAAGGAAATCGTCGTAAAGCTTCCCAATGCACTCTAGGCGCTTGATGTCCGTGACCGGTGATACCGATAAAGCGAACCAACCCTTGCTCTTTGGCTTCAATCAGGGCCTGTAAACCGCCATCTGGGCGCAACAGTTGGTCTAGTTTCTCCATGGAGTTCACTTCATGCAACTGTTCCAAATCTAAATACTCCACCTGCATGCGCCGCAAAGATTGCTCAATCTCTCGCCATGCTTCATCCCGCGTCAGCCCATCGGTCTTGGTGGCGAGGAAAATTGAAGAGCGGATTTTTGGCATCCATGGCTGCATTCGCTCTTCGGCCACGCCGTAACTGGCGGCCGTATCAAAATGATTGATTCCCGCATCCAACGCGAGTTGGATAGCCGCATCCGCTTCGTCTTGGGTCACAGACCATAAGCTCGCAGCACCAAAAATGATCACGGAACTCTGATGGTTAGTCCGCCCAAACCGCCTTTTTTCCATGAAATCGCTCCTTTATTGGGATTCATCAGGATATTATTCGAGGACGTTTGCCTCGCTCGTGAAGGGACAGCCAATGTCTTGCTTGGAAAGTGGTAACGAAACGCTATGTACGAATCCCTTGCCAGACCACCGAGAGTCCTTGGTGGTGCGGGACCTAGTCTAATTATATAAGGGTTTCGTTGAGATGACAAAGCCATGAGTTAAAGCGCCCCAACTTGGGCCAGGCCGCCCGTTGGATGAGGTACCGCCATCACGCTTGGCAGAGCCCACCCAGACGCTTGATAGCGGTGCGTGAGAAGGGCACGTACCTCGTCTTCTCGCTGGGCCTCGCCTAAGGCAATGACCGAACCACCAAATCCAGCGCCCGTGACGCGCGCCCCTATTTCGCGTTCCTGAAGCCACGTCACGGTCGCATCTAACACGGGCGTGGATACGCCAAAGTCCTGGGATAAAGACGCATGGCTCTGCCAAAATAATGCTTTGACGCGCTGCCACTCGCCCGCGGCCGCGGCCGCGATCACGTCTTGAACGCGCTGATTTTCCCGAATAACGTGACGGCTTCGTGCTCTTAAAATAGGGTCTTTTAAGGTTTGCACTTGTTCCCAAGAAGCATCGCTCAAAAATGCCACACCCAGTTGATTCCGCGCCTGGTTAGTTTCATGGACACGCTGTTGATACCCGCTGCCCGCCAAAGTTCTCGGGGTATGCGTGTCCACTATCCACAATCGTTGTTGCGCTGACGCGTAATCAAAGGGGACAGGCGTGCCCGTTTCTCGGGCCGCATTAACCAAAATAGCTGAATATTCCCGGGCCAGTACAATAGCCATCGGGTCTAGAATTCCTGAAGACACGCCCAAATAGACATTTTCAACCTCCTGGGCTTGGCGAATAATGGCCATGGGCTCAAAATCCTGGTGGTTTAAGCTGTACGCCGTAGCTAACAAGGCCAGTGACAAAGCCGCCGACGAAGACAACCCACTGGCCACCGGCACATCTGTCGCAATCCACAAATCCGCGCCCACTTCGCACTGCGTGATCTCCCATGTCGCGCTTAAAAAGCCGGTCAATCCCGATAGCGTGGTCGCGCTCGCCATGAGAGCGCGGCGCTTCGCATAAGGCAGAACCAGCTGCTCTTGATGGTAGTCGGTCGCCACATGAATGTCTTGATCCGACCGAGTCCGACTCGCCACCCATGTGGCATAAGGCAACGCGATGGGCAACGCTAATCCGCCTTGATAGTCCGTATGATCGCCAATTAAGTTCACCCGGCCAGGCGCCCGCCAGATATATTCGGGTTCTCGACCATATAATCGAACAAATTGTTCTGCCATGCTGTTGGGCGTGATCTGCATGTTATCCATTCGTCTCCCCCTTGGCTATTTCACGGTCAAGAAATGGCTGAAGCCGCTCTTGCACCTGTTCGGGCACCATATCCACCACAAAAGCTTCCATCGCCAACTCCGATCCCGCTAAGTACTTGATCTTGCCCCCGCCTCGGTCTATCGGAAAAAATTCCCAACGAAAATGATAGGGCACAGGTGGCGTCGGCCTTTGATACAAAGCCATCACCAAGGCCGTGCGAAATCCAAAAAATCGGTCATAGGCGCGAATCAGACTTTGCATCAGTCTAGCCCCT
Source organism: Sulfobacillus thermotolerans (assembly GCA_002951815.1). GTDB lineage: Bacteria > Bacillota > Sulfobacillia > Sulfobacillales > Sulfobacillaceae > Sulfobacillus > Sulfobacillus thermotolerans. The sequence continues at coordinate 626,622 of CP019454.1, read as the reverse complement.
TCTTGTCGCTCCTGTTCGCTGAGGTCAACAAAACTTGCCATGTGTCTTTGGGGCACCAAGCGCACCTCATATGGCATGCGCATGGCATAGGGCACTTCGAGTCGCCAATATTGACCATTAAAGAGCAACGGGTTCTCAGCACGGACGTCGCAAAGTGGACACGCATCCACAAAGTGAGGCAGCTCTTTGACGAGGCGCGGAGGAATATACGGATAGGCATAAATTTGGCCGTGGGGATGGGCAATGGTCGCACCCACTTTCTGGCCGCGATTCTCAAAAACAAACACAGACGCGGTGCCTGGCTCTTCTTCTAAGGCTTTAATACGCTCAGCCCAGACATTCCACACTAGTTGCACGTGGTCTTTGGGTAGGTACGCTAAATCATCGTGATGGCGCGGAGAGTACACTACCACTTCGGCATTTCCAGGATTGTGAAACGACGGGTAGCGATTGTCAAAAACCGCCACATCAAACAGTTGGTCCCCCACCTCTGCATGAGGCCCGGGACAAAACGGACACGCATCGTGCAATTGGGTGAGCGGACGGGATTGGCGGTTGGCATTTAAACTCACCCAATCCCCAGATAGCGGATCTTGCCGCAATTCGATCATGCGTCACCCTCCGGAGGTGTGACCACACCACTTTCCGCAGGGATGGCGCCGTCATCGGGCCACGAGTTGCGGTGCTGCAAGGTAATGTCCATAACGTGTGACGCGCCTCCTGTCTGAAGATATGCATGGGCTCGGATAATACCGTCAACTGCGTTCCCCAAGGCGATTTGGTCACGCTCAGTCCGTTTTTGGACAATGCCCACCACAGTCCCCCATAAATCCGTGTAGCGCTGACCTTGAGCCACGACCACCGGAGGCAGTCGTAAGATCACGAACGGGATTCCAAGGCCGTCCGAAGTCAGCATCAGCTGCCATGCAAATTGATGGACACTGGCCGCATACGCTGTTTCTTGCTGCGAACCTTGGAGATGGTCAGACACCCGCGGTTCAACCGCCGCATAGACGAAAGATTTGGGCGGCAGCGTCTTCAGCCACTGGAGCATGGCCATTCCCTCAGCCACAATCTGCGTAAAACATGCGTAAGGATTATGGGGATCGATCTCATCGAACGCGGCCAAATGCAGCACATGGGCAATGGTATATTGATGAGCAATAGCATTCCATACATCACTCGACCCCACCGTTCCGAAATACACCCTGTCTTGGGAGGGCGCCGGGTTCATGGTTGTTTGTATTAGGATTACGCGCTCCCCCTGCTCTGTTAAAACCCGCGCGGTCTCTGTCGCCAGCATATTGCTCCCGGTCACCACCGTCACAGATTCTTTGGCTACCTCCAGTGGGTGAGACAACTGGTACTGAATAAGGTGGCGACCATCAGACAGGGGTTCCTGGGTGCGATAGATGGTCATAAGGGCTCCTCCTTTGAACCCTGATCAGGCAAAGTCGCTGTAAAGACTTCAATGCCCAAACGCTCGCACGCCGCAATATGTGCTTGTACATGGGGTGTGCGCGTGGTAATAATGGCATCAACCATTTCGATCGGCGCGATCCGCGCCAGCGCTTTAATGCCCCATTTGCTATGATCCATGACGACGACAACTTTTTGGGCCTGCTCGATCAGAACACGGTCAATGGCCGCCTCCTGAATATTAGGTGTCGTCATGCCCGCCTCCACGTCCAGCCCATGAACGCCTAAAAAGAGCACATCGGTATGCAAGTGCCGCGCTGTGTATTCGGCAAATGGTCCCACCAAAGCATCGGACGGCGTTCGAAAATTACCCCCGGTCAAGACAATCTGTGTCCAACCATTTTGCTGTAATTCCAAGGCAATATTCGTGGAATTCGTCACAAAGGTCAGCTGTTGAAAGCCGCGTATACGGTGGGCCACAGCCCATGTCGTGGTGCCCGCCGAAAACGCAATCGTCATGTCGGAGTCAATCAGTTCTAAGGCTTTAGCCGCAATCGCTTCTTTCTCGTCTCGATGCAGACGCCGTTTTACGTCAAAAGCCAGCTCCGTGGCACTTTTCTTGACTTCGGCACCGCCTGGAATGCTCTGTAGCAGATGGGCTTGTTGTAAAATACGTAAGTCTCGGCGCACGGTCATTTCGGAAACATGCAAGACCTGCGCCAACTGCTGAATCGACGCGGTGCCGTGGCGCGCAATCCATGTTAACAGTTGTTCCCGCCGTTCCTGAGGGTTCAACGCGGTTCCCCCCTAATTAGCTTGTCGCCTTGGCTATATCCCAATAGCTCTTTTAAAAATGATGTTTTTGTTATCCATTTTCGTTATACCCCATCTTGCCAGATGTCCCGAATCATCTCGTCAATGTCTTGAGAATGCTTCGGATCAAAACCTAAATATTCTTGAGCTTGTGCAATATCCGCGACGAGGACGGGAGGATCGCCCGCGCGACGGGGAAGACGCTGCGCATTGACAGAGCGCCCACTAACCCGCTCAAAACCTTCCATGACTTCTTGAACCGAATGGCCGCGACCAGATCCGACATTAAAAGCCCGAGACGCACCGCCATGAGTTAAATAGTCTGCAGCGCGCACGTGAACATCTACCAAATCCGCCATATGAATATAATCACGAATCGCCGTACCATCCGGTGTCGGATAATCGGTCCCAAATATTTGTGGTTGCTGGCCTTGACGCAAAGCAGCTTTTACCAACGGCAAGAGATGAGTTTCGGGCTCATGTTGTTCTCTCACACCCTTCACCGCTCCGGCCACATTGAAATAACGCAAAGCTACCCAAGGTTGGCCGTAGGCCACTTCAAAAGCCGCCAACATCTGTTCAAATTCCCACTTGCTCATGCCATAAGGGCTAATGGGGGCCTTTACGGCATCTTCTGGAATCGGCGTGGTCTGGGGGTTGCCATAAACCGCTGCCGAAGACGAGAAAACAATCGGGACAGACCCAATGGCACGCACATGGTTCAACATCGCCAGCGATGCACAAACATTCTCAGAGAAATAGCGCGCAGGATCATGAACCGATTCTGAAACCACAATCAGCCCCGCACAATGATAGATCGTTTGGATATGATATGAGTCTGCGAGTTGCCGCCAAATCGCCCCATCCGCCACCGAGCCGCGTATCACCGGAACACCTAGTACCTGACTTGCAACGCCTCGGTTATCGATTAACACAGGATTCGCACCTTGGTCTTGCAAAACAGCCGCCAATGACTGCCCCACATATCCCAAGCCACCCGTAATGACGACCGCATTGGGTTTGTCTGTCATACCCCGCCTCCTTGTTGCTGGCATAAAAATGATAGGCCGACCGTGTCAGCCTATCACAATATAACATATTTTTGTTTCAATATGATATTTAATCTAAGACCCGATTACCGGATTGACCAGCGTTCCAATGGACGTTACGCGCGCTTCCACTACATCACCCGCATGAATCACCGCCGCCCCAGGCGTTCCCGTGCTCAGCACTGCCGTCGCCCCCACGGTCGCGGCCGTCGTAATGAACGCCACTAATCGGTCCAATCCATAGGTCATATGGGCCAAATCGCTTCGCGCCTTAACGACACCGTTCACCACCGTCTCGATGACGATAGATGTCCAGTCTCCTAGCTCATCGATCGTGACGATCCATGGTCCGAAGGCGAAAAAGGCATCATAGCCCTTGGAACGCGTCAGAAATCGCGGATTCTTGCGCAAGATGTCTTCAGTTGTCATATCCAACACCGGAACCACCCCGAAAATGACATCTCGCCAAGATCCGAGAGGTACGTCTCGGCACGTCTGCCCAAATACCAAGGCGATTTCTGCTTCAGCCGTCGTGCGTGTGGATACGGGCGGAATACGAATAGCCTCTTCGGGTCCGATAATGGTATTGTTCGGTTTGATAAACGTCGCCGGTTCTTCCGGCACGTTTTCACCCAAGTCCTGCGCATGGTCGCGGTAATTGAGCCCAATGCCGACAATACGCTCTGGATGCGCTAAAGGGGCCGCCACCCGAACTGTTTCCAACGGCAAGGCCGCAACATCTTTTCCCACTGCAACGACGTCAAGGCTTAGCCGCTGTGTAATGATCGACTCCAAATCGGATGGATAATGAGTATGATATTGTTTATTGATCTGTTCGACAGTGACTACGCCGTCTTCTCGCAAAAACGCGGCCGTTATCGCTCCGCTAGGCAACACCACGGTCCCCCACCGCATATCTCCACTCTCCTTTGCGCCTTCATTATACACACCCCGCGGTCTAAATTTGGACAAAATAACTGTGTTTACGTTCACGTAAATTTGCTGTATATTTTGTTAATAGGAGGGCTCTGTATGCCACGGTCAAAATCTGCAAGACCTCGGGTCTATTCCATTAATGAACTCAGCACGCTCTGCGACGTTACCCCACGCACCTTACGTCACTACGAAGATATGGGTTTGTTAAATCCCGAACGCCAGGGGGCCAAGCGCCTATACCATGAGCGCGACCGTGTACGCCTTCAGCTGATCTTGCGCGGACGCCGTTTGGGTTTTGGACTGAAAGACATCCAAGACATGCTGGATCTGTACGATGCAGATCCCACAGAAGTCACACAATTAAAAGACGTCATCCGTCGCGGAGATGCAAAACTTCTTGAACTGCAGACACAAGTGGAAGCACTACAAGCCATCATCACGGAAATTAAAGAACTCCGGTCCGTGATGAAAAACCGCCTCGATCACATCACAAAAGGAGGAGAGTAATATGGAAAGCATTTCCTATGCTTATGGCACCAATCATTTCGACAACGACCGCGAATTGCAGGCCGTCCTTCGTCACTTTTGGCCAGCTTCTCAAGAACAATGGCCACGCCTGCAGGAGTTCGGAGCATGGGCGGGCCGTGACGTCTATGAAGCGTGCTACCATATTGACCATGATGCACCGCCAGTATTAGTCGCCCATGATCTCGATGGCCACCGCATTGACCGTGTGCGTCTTAGTCCTAGTGAGCGCAGCGTTTTATCGCAAAGTGCATGGATTGCCTCCCCCCCTTACCAGCACCAAGGCTGGCCTTTTCACTACGCCCTTCTCTATTTGCTTGGAGACCCCGGCATAGGCTGCATTTTGACGATCACCGGTCAAACCGCTTATGCGCTGCACAAATATGGCGACGACAGCATTCCCGGCAAAGACGCCATCATATCCCACTTGCTATCGGGTGCAGCATGGGGAGCCACGTGGATGACAGAATCGCAAGGCGGCAGCGACTTAGGTGCCAATGAAACCCGTGCCACCTTCGATGGCGAGGTCTGGAGACTTTTTGGAGACAAATATTTCGCAAGCGGTGCCGGATTAACCGACTATGCGATTACCACGGCACGTCCGGATGGTAGCCAGCCTGGCCCAAAAGGTTTGGGGCTCTATTTACTGCCTCGTTTGACCCGCCAAGGCACCTTGAACTTTCAGGTGCGTCGCTTAAAAGACAAGAGCGCAACGCGCGCGGTGCCATCTGGAGAAGTCGAACTCAATGGCAGTGAGGCCTACCTCATTGGGCAGGCGAACCACGGCATATACTACACATTAGAAAACTTGACCGTCTCACGCTTAGCCAACGCCGTTGTGGCAATGGCCACGGGCAAGAAAGCGCACTTCGAAGTCCTAGAACGCGTCGCACGTCGCCACAGTTTTGGGGCAACGTTGCAAAATCATCCGCTCATACGGCGAGATCTCACCGACTTTGCAGTGCGGTCTGCAGGCGGATTAGCTCTGGCGTTTTACGGGGTGCAAAAATTCGATGCCGCATGGACGGATCGGCCACCTTATACGGACCGCTACCATGCCGCCCGCTTTGTCACCCACTTGGCCAAAAACCGAACCGCAGAACACGCAGCAGCCATGACAGCCATGGGCATGGAGTTGTTTGGTGGCTTAGGCTTCCTGGAAGAATATGCTGTCTCCCGGTGGCACCGCGAAGCATTGATTACTCCCATATGGGAGGGGCCTAGCAACATTCAGGCCCTGGATTTTCTTGAAACCGTCACACGCCATCACGCGCACCAGGCCGTTCTTGAAGAACTCCATGCCTATTTGACTCACGCCGGAACGCACGCGGCGCATCTTGCCCAAGAAACCCTCGATAATAGTCTTCATCACTTACAGGCGATGAGCGGACGCGAAGCTCAGTGGCACGCCAAGAACGACTTGCGCGCTATAGCAGACGCTACGCAGGTGGCGCTGCTCTACGACATGGCGGAAGATCAAGGGGAGCGCTATGCCAAATTGGCAGACCTTTATGCCACAAAGTTTTTGGAACATCAAGAATATCCCTTTTGGGCCGATACCGACCAGGACATCTGGGGAGGGGTTGTTGATGAATAAGGTCGTCGTTCATGCGCTGTTGGAAGATGCCGCCTACCAGCACAGTACGGTTCCCGTTACCAGCGGAACACACACCTTTGACTACGCACAAGTGTATACGCGCAGCGTTCGGTTGGCCAATTGTCTCGAATCCTTAGGTGTTCGCCCAGGCTGCGTCGTCGGGGTGATGGATATCAACAGTCACCGCTACCTAGAATTGAAATATGCCTTGTCTATGCTGGGAGCGATAATTCATCCCATCAATTTTCGTCTATCCCCACAAGATGTACTTTTTACCATGCAACATGCGCAAGATGAATGGTTGTTTATATGGGATGGATTTGGAGAACTAGGGGCAACTGTCTCCAAATCTATACCCCATACGGTATGGATGTCTGATATCACGGTGCATGAGGGTGGTCTTGAATATGAGTCACTGATTGACGAGGGTAAATTCCAAATGCCGCGCGCCGCATCCCATGTGCGACCCGAAGACATCTACTCCATCTTTTATACGACAGGGACCACAGGCCAACCCAAAGGTCTACGATATAGCCATCAACAGATGCTGATGGGGTCCTTACAAATTGCGCACCACCTAGCACTCCATGATACCGGTGCCACACTAAGCGCACAGGACGTCATGATGCCCTTGATTCCCTTCTTCCACATTCATGGCTGGGGCACTCCATTTGTCGCCCCCTACCTCGGCACCCCCTTAATCCTCCCCGAACGCAGTAATGCGCTTGAACAAATTAGCCTAATCCAGCGCCACGGCGTGACATGGATTAATATGGTGCCCACTCAATTGTTCATGCTTCTTGAAGCGGCCCAGAGCGCTGGTGTGCAAGACCTTCCCCTCAAAATCCTCACGGGAGGAAGTCCCATGGCAATGGGTCTGGCGCGCAGGGCCGCGCAATTTCACATGACTTTTTCAATGATTTATGGAGGATCCGACCAATTGGGGAGTGCTATCTCTACCGCTGCCGGTTTAACGGGCGACGACCGCATTAAGCAATTGTCCACGCATATGATGCCCTTTCCGATGGTACGTATGGAAGTTCGGACGGCAACCGGTGATTTGGTCAATGCAGACGGCCAGAGTCTTGGGGAACTATGGGTGCAAAGCCCCTGGTTGCCAGACGGTTATCTTGATAATCCGGAACAATCCCAGCAAACCTATATCAATGGTTGGTTCCGGTCAGGGGATTTAGCTATACGCTATCCCGATGGCAGCATCAGCGTCGTGGACCGAATGCGCGATGCGATTAAAAGTGGAGGAGAATGGATTGCCTCAAGTACCATTGAATCGATCTTATCGGAAGTCCCCGGTGTCAAATCGGTGGCTGTTATCGCGGTTCCTGACGCGCAATGGGGCGAACGACCCAAAGCCATTGTAGAAGCCTCCCCGTCAGTGACCGAGAGCATACTGCGAGAATTTCTTAGGCAAGCGGTAAAGCAGGGCCAATTGGCCAAATTCGCGGTTCCGGACGTTTTTCAGTTTATCCACCAGATGCCCGTCACAAGTGCAGGAAAAATCAATAAAGCGGCTTTGCGAACCCAATAGAGAGATTACAAAGAGCGTCAGGAGGTTTTCCCCATAGTGGAGGTGTGAGCCCTCCTGACACGATCACCATAATTTCTCTCGAGTAAATTCATTCAGCACACTCCGTATGATTCCTCTTCATATGCACTAAAAACCCCTAATTGACACTAGGCAATTGAGCCCCTTATCATAAATTATCCCCAAGAGCCCAAAAAGTTTTCTGGTGATACGGTATGCCCATCTGCCCACATGGGACTTTTGGCTAGGGCCCGTCACTTTATGGCGAACAATGGTTTTAGGAGGAAAATAACATGTCAATATGGGCTCAATTCATTTTTTATTATCCTTTGGTCATGAGTGTCATTTGGATAGTCGGTTCACTGATATTTTATTGGAGGCGAGAACGATCCTCGTCATTGCCTTCTATTGCCCATACCCCTCGGGTTTCCCTTCTGATACCGACCTTCAACGAACAAGACACTATTGTAGAGACCGTTGAAAAAATGCAGAACTTACACTATCCCAACTACGAGGTTGTGGTTATTGACGATGGTAGTCAAGACAACACTCCTCAGTTATTGCGTCGCCTCATCGACCATGTCAGCAACTTGCGCGTTATTCGTACCCCGGCTAACCGTGGTAAGGCACACGCCTTAACCGTAGGACTACTGGCAGCACAAGGAGAAATTCTTGTTACGGTCGATTCGGATGCAATATTGGATCCTGATGCGCTAACCTTTCTTGTTGCGCACTTTGATCCCTCCCAGTCAGGCGAACGCGTCGGCGCTGTCACGGGAAAACCACGGGTGCGTAACCGCAATTCGTTGTTGTCCAAGATCCAGTTAGTGGAATACGCCAGTATTATCGGCCTCATTAAACGTTCCCAGCGTATTTTAGGAAAAGTCATGACTGTTTCCGGTGTCATTGTGGCATTTCGTAAGCGTGCACTCCTCGACTGCGGCCTTTGGGATTCGGACATCATCACCGAAGACATTGCTGTCACCTGGAAATTGGAACAACGTTTCTGGGATATCCGGTACGAACCACGTGCGATTTGTTGGATGCTGGTCCCGGAGACCTTGCGGGGTTTGTGGAAACAACGCGTCAGGTGGGCGCAAGGAGGCTTAGAAGTGCTGTCTCGACATTGGCATGCCTTGTTCATCTGGAAACAACGGCGGTTATGGCCAGTCATTATTGAGCAATACACAAGCATCGTTTGGGCGGTCGTGTGGGTCGTGTTTACCCTTATTTTAATGGGAAGGATGATCGTTACCCATGGTTTCTATGTACCCATTTTTTGGATGGGAACGTACTTGGCCGTATTATCCTTAATTCAAGCCGCTGTTGCCCTAACGATAGACCATCATTATGAGCACGGTGTGATTAAATACTACTGGTGGAGCGTATGGTATCCGAGCCTATATTGGTTTATCAATGCGGTCGTTATCGTTTTTGCTTTGCTGCGATCCCTAGTCCACCATTCATCGTCCCCCAAATATGCGGTGTGGACCAGTCCCGACCGCGGAATAACAGAAGGAATGTCCCGATGATTATCAACGGTCGCCAATCACGAGGCAAGCGCCTTTTGGAATACCTCACAACCGTAAGCGGATGGATTTTGATGTTGTCCCTGGCCACGCAATTTTTACTCTCATTACTTTTGTGGGGTCTCGGCATTACCTATGTCAAACGGTATCTTTGGGTGACTGCCGAGCCCGCTTTAACGTGGCATGTTCTCGTCGTCACATGCGTTGTTGCCATCGTGGCAGGTATAGTCATGGGCTTGTGGGGACATTACAACCGCACGCGCTATGGCCTGTTACACCGCCGCCACATGCCCGAGCCAGTTAGCCTACAAGAGCTCTCTACGCACTTTGGTATTCCCCAAGAAACTCTTAACCAACTGCAATCAGCGCGGTGGGTAGAATATGATGACGATGTGACTCTTCTCTCCAACCCTTAAGGCCACTGCCCTTGTCACGCTTCCTTGGGCATATCAGGAGCAAGAAGCGACTGAGTCATTGTACTATTGCGCCATACAATCTCGGTCGGAATGGTTAAATGCTGCGGAAGAGAGTGTTGGCCGTTACGCAGCATCTCTAACAGCAATTGGGCGGCAGCCTGTCCTAGTTCTACCATTGGCTGTTTAACCGTGGTGAGTGCCGGGTACACAATGGTAGCCGCATCCACATCGTCGAATCCCGTAACACTAATGTCTTCAGGGATGCGCAAGCCGTGCTCTTGAAACGTTTGCATGGCTCCAATCGCGGCTAAGTCCGCTGAAAATAACACCACTTCTGGCCGCTCTGTCATGCGCAGAATCGTCTCAGCAGCCGCTCGCCCGCCTGCGTATGTGAAATTGTCATTCCATATCCAGTCGGGCCGGGGTACCAATCCCACGTCCCGCAATCCACTATAAAAACCTTGCAGACGCTCCATCGCCGGCAGCATGGTAAGCGGGCCATGGGCAAAGCCAAAGCGGCGGTAGCCTTGCTGATAGAGAAGATGAACTAACTGCTGCACACCCTGCCGGTTATCCGACATGACACTGGCCGCCGATGGCCCGGTCAGAGTGAAGTCCAGCCCGACCATGGGGACGGCGGTTTCCATGAGGGCATCGAGATCCGGCGGCTTCCCAATCAGAAAAAGCCCATCCACCGCACGGTGTTTAACCCGTTCGACAAAGCCCCAATGGTCGAAAGGTTTACGGCTGTTGCTAAACATGAGCAAGTCATAACCTTGTGATCCAATCGCCTGCGAAAATGCCGTTAACACCTTGGCAATATAGGGATGCATCAGCCCAGATTGATCATGGGTTTCAAAAATAAGACCAATCATGTGCGTCTGATTAGTCACCAAATGACGGGCCGACGCTCTAGGATAGTAATGTAATTCCTCCACGATCTGGAGTACCTTTTGACGGGTTTCCGCACTGATATCGGGATAGCCGTTTATGGCGCGGGAGACACACGATACAGAAACCCCCGCGCGCTTGGCAATATCTTTGATCGTGGCCATGGTTCGTCGCTCCCTCTTTCCTGTCCGCCCAATTTCTCTTCACCAGCCTATACCCGTCAAGCCATTTCTCAAAATATACCGAACCTGGCAAAATACGTCGAGCGCTGGTCCTTTAGGACAAAAATCCACTCCACCACGTATGCGGGGCTAAGGTCACGCCTTGCGGACACGGCGTCCCTTCTTGGTCCCGTAGCGATCCGGCGCGGCTTCGCAGACCAGATGGCCGCTCCCCGTGATTCATCGCGATGATCCGTCCGGTTGTAGACCGTGCTAACTGAGTGCTCGTACCCACAATTTGAATGTCGGGATAAATGTTCAGTGCCGCCAAAAGGCTCTGGTATAACGCCAATAAGCTTTCCAGACGAACGGGAGATGCCTCCCACCCCACGGCGTTAGTTACTATGGACCCACGGCCTACTTGATAGCGAAAGAGCACAGGGCGCTCGTCTTCTAGGTGAGCCCATACTTCTGCCCCTTGTGCACCTAGCGTCACAAAAGGAACCGACATTCCCGGGGGCAGCGTAAAATCAATCGTGTCGCCGAAATGGCATGTTAAGCGTTTTGGTCCAGACAGTGTCTCGATGACGTTGTACCGTCCTTCATAACGTACGCCCAACTGTTCTTTCATTTGCGGAAACCAAAAGGTGTGGGAGTACGCCACATAAAGGTGTCCTCCACGCTCGACCCAGTCCCATAAGCGCTGGCGAAGAGGCTCGCCAATGCGTGGAGCTACTAAAAAGATAACGCTGCAGTCGTCTAGTTCTGGCAAGGTGGGAATAGTCTCTATTATCGCCGTTTGAGAGGGCATAGGTTCGCGCAATACGCGGGGATTGAATCCCAGCTGCGCTAAGGTCATGAGCATGGCCTGCGCAACACGGGTTTGCAATACGCCTTCTGGGCCGCGCGCAAAGGGTACCATCGCGGTTTGCAATGCAGGCACTAAAATCCCGGTGGCGTCATGCTGTACGGCGCCAAAGCCTTGACTGACTTCTGCAAACTGGTGCATTACATCTCCTGTGGCCTTACGCTGGCCTGTGGTGGTCATAAGCCCAAACCGTAACTCAAAGGGATGGTGGGCATACGGCAATTGTTGGGGTAAATCAAAGTCCGTCAAGCACCATGCCCATGCTCCAACCGCGCCCGCCATCAAAGCGCCGGTTAACTGGGAACGATAAAAAGCTGCTTGCCCATCTGCCGAGCCAAATGCGTCTGTGGTGCCAAACTCTTCGAGCAACACCGGGTTTTCTCCCTGCGCAAGCGCACAATGGACATAAGAGGCCATGGCCACGGCTAACGCGTCCTCGTTTTCAGGATACACATGCGGCCCCACAATATCCACGGCCCGGGACAATAACTCCACAGCAATCCCGTTATCAACGCCCATGGCATTCCATAAACCATCCCCCATGGTAATCGGGCGGTTTTGCCCGTCATGATCGCGCACCGCTTGGACCATGCGCCGAATCCAACCGTCAAAGACCTCGGGCGTCGTCTTCCCCGCGTAAAGCGGCCACTCGTTCGTCAACACCCAGCCAGCTACGCTATCATAGGAGCTTAACCTTGTCACAGCACGGCGGATAAAGCTTTCTTCGTGGTCTAACATCCAAGGGTCTGTCCACAAATCCCGGCCTTCGCGCCACAGCGGATCCCAATTTTGACCTGACATATGGCCAACCAGCAATGTGGGAAAGGTCTTAAGACCCGCCTCTTGCACCAACGATAGAAATTCATCAACATGGGCCCAACACGCCTCGTTATCCACGCCCGGGCTCGGTTCAAAATCTGGCCAGTAGAGAAACCATCGCAAGGTGGTCAGGCCCATACTTTTTGCCGCCTTGAGCTCTTCTCGCACCACTTGTGGATTAAACTGCGTCCACATCAACGGCCCACCTTGCCGGCTCCAATAATTCGCACCTAATGAAAATCCGTCCATGCTGCCTACTCCCCCCTTTACCCCTGCCCGTGGCGCAGGCGATGTCGGGCAATCAGCTCTTTGTACCACTTGGCGCTGTCCTTTAAGATGCGCTCTTGCGAAGCAAAGTCGACATAGACGATCCCAAAGCGTTTGGAGTACCCGTAGGCCCATTCAAAGTTATCCATTAAGGACCACAAATAATAGCCTTTCAATGCCCCACCTTCCTCTACAAAACGCTGTGCCGCTTGCAAATGGCTTTGTACGTACGCGGTGCGCAGAGGATCATGCACCTGGCCATCAGCATCTACCGCATCCGGATACGCTGCGCCATTTTCGGTAATATATAAAGGTAAGGCTGTATATTCACCCGCTAAGCGTTTGAGCAGTCGGTACAAGGAGTCTGGATGCACTTCCCATCCCATTTCCGTGACCCGGTCCTTAGCCGGTACCACATGGCCTAGCTGCAACAAGGACGTCCCCGGCTCGTCAAAGACCACGGAGCGTGTGTAGTAATTCACCCCCAGAAAGTTCATGGGTGTAGAAATGGTTTCTAAATCCCCTGGGCGGATAAACCGAAAATTTTGCACATAGGGCCTGAAGATATCCAGCATATCTTCCGGATAGGCCCCACGAAATAAGGGGTCTAAAAACCAGCGGTTGGAAAAGCCATCGCCCCGGCGGGCTGCCGCCCGGTCCGCATCGGTGTCAGTCTTTGGATCTGTCACGTTGAGATTGAGGGTAATGCCAATTTGTCCTTTAAGTCCCATAGCACGGTACAGCTTAACCGTTTCTCCGTGAGAGAGGAGAATATGGTGGCTTGCCAACACGGCTTCACGCCAGTCCCGGTGCCCAGGCGCATGCTCCCCAAGTCCGTAGCTAAGAAACGACGCACACCACGGTTCGTTATGCGTAATCCACTGGGGAATGCGGTCTCCAAACGCCTGAAAGACCATTTGCGCATAATCGGTAAAATAGCGCACGGTATCGCGATTGGCCCATCCTCCACGGTCTGCAAGCCATTGCGGCAAGTCCCAATGGTAAATGGTGGCGGCTGGTGTCACATTTCTTTCCGCCAAGGCATCAAGCAGTCGGTGGTAAAAATCTATACCGCGGGTATTCAAGCGATTGTCTTCGGTCACAATGCGCGGCCATGCCAATGAAAACCGGTAAGAGGACACCCCTAAGTCGGCGATCAGGTCAACGTCTTGGCGATAGCGATGATAATGATCACAGGCGATATCTCCGGTTTCCTGTCCCAACACCTTACCTGGCGTATGGGAAAAGGTATCCCAGTGCGATGGCGTCCGGCCATCTTCGGCCACAGCTCCTTCAATTTGATACGAGGAGGTTGCCACCCCAAAAATAAAGTCTGCAGGGAAAGTCAAATCGTATTTGTCGGTCACAATGTCACCTCATTAGAGAATTTCCTATCTCGGGTTTTACGGAAGCGGCTTGACACTGATAAGAGCGTCGGGATGATAGCATGCCACCGAACGCTCCGGAGCTACAACCGTCATAGGCGGCATGCTGTTTGTGCATTCGGTCGTCGCTGACAAACATCGGGGGGCAAACGGACACCCTACCCGCGCTTCACTCAGGTCTGGTGGTTGATTGTCCTTTTCCGGCAACCGGTGGCGTGTGGAACTGCCCGGTGTCGCGGCCAACAACAGTTTGGTATAGGGATGCAAAGGATTGCGAATCAGGTCCCGAGACGGAGCAGATTCCATAATCTTTCCCGCATACAAGACCATAATGCGGTCCCCAAAATAGCGTGCTGAGGCCAAGTCGTGGGTCACATATAAAAATGAGAGGTGAAAATCACGCTTGAGCTGGCCCAGCAATTGCAAGATGCCCGCGCGAATGGAGACATCCAGCATTGAAATCGGCTCATCCGCCACTAAGAACTGCGGCTGAACCGCTAAGGCTCGGGCTATGGCCAGACGTTGGCGTTGACCGCCCGAAAGTTCATGCGGAAATTTCTTTCGCGTCTCATTCACCGGGGTAAGGCCCACGCGCTCCAAGAGGTCATCAATCAGCTGGTCGACGCTCTCTTTATTGCCCCCTTGGTGTTTGCGAATCGGAAAGACTAAGTGATTCTCCACGGTTTTGACAGGATTAAGCGAGGCAAACGGGTCTTGGAAAATCATCTGCGCTTGACGCCGATACGCAGTGAGCTCCCGGCCTTTGATATGACTAACATCGGTGCCAGCTACGCTAATACGGCCGAAAGAAGGTTCTAAAATCCGTAAAAGCGTCCGCCCAATTGTAGTCTTGCCACTTCCGGATTCCCCCACTAACGCCAGAACTTCGCCTGACCCTATGGTAAAGGAGACATCGTCTACGGGACGGATAAATTGGCGTCCCCCTCGCAGAGGAAAGCGCACAACCAAATGCTCGACCGTCACTAAGGGAGCAGCCGCTAATGGCTCAAGAGACATGAGAGAACTCACCTGCCTTCTGGGGATCAAAACGGTGGCATGCAATCAAACGTCCTTGCCAATCGCGCGGTTCTGGGCGTTCTACCGTACACAGCGGCACGGCATAGGGACACCGGGGATGGTACGCACACCCCGTGGGCAGCGTGACCAAATCCGGCGGATGACCCGGGATACCTTCGATCACGACATCTTCATGCGTAAGGCGCGGAATAGCCCGCATCAGTCCTTGGGTATAAGGGTGATGGTCTTGATCCGAGACGGTTAAACCGCCACTTTCCGTGACCTCGACAAATCGCCCGGCATACATAATGGCGACGCGTGATGCCAATTCGGCGACCAGGCTGAAGTCATGGCTGATAAAGAGGACAGCAAAATGCCGTTCTTGCTGCAAATCTTGAATTTGTTCCAAAATCGATCGCTGAACGACTACATCTAAGGCGGTGGTCGGTTCGTCCATAATCACCAATGCCGGATCCAATGCCAAGGCAATGGCAATGACAATGCGTTGTTTCATACCCCCAGACAGTTCATGCGGGTAGCTTTTCCCGTGTTTCCGGGCAATACGCACCAGATCCAGCAATGCGTAGGATTTTTGCAAGGCCTCCGCTTTCGACATCCCGGGCCGATGCGCCAAGAATACGTCTACCATTTGCTGCTCCACGGTCATGACCGGGTTCAACACTGTCATGGCGCTTTGAAATACCATCGACATGGCCTCCCAGCGAAACTTCCGCAAGGTTTTGGCGTCCATGTCATAGACGTTTTGCCCTTTGATCAGAATTTCTCCGTGGGTAAGGTGGGCACCTCCTCGCAAAAGGCGCATAATTCCGGTGGCCAAAGTGGATTTGCCGCTGCCCGATTCTCCGATTAATCCCACGATCGTATTGGGCATCAGTTCTAGGTTCACATGTGAAACCGCTTGCACCGGACCTGCTGGCGAATCATAGGCAATCGACACATCGCGCAGAACCAAAACGGGTTGCTCGCTCACCATATCACCTTCTTTTTGGCCTTGGGCAGTTCCCGTAAGCGCGGATTAGTCAGTTGGTCAATCGCGTAATTCATCAACACCAAACTGAGTCCCACCAAGGCGATTCCCAAGCCCGGCGGAATGAACCACCACCAGCCGCCTGTCAGAATGGCATCTCCTTGAGAAGACCAATACAGCATTGTCCCCCAGGAAATTGATGACACGTTTTCTAGTCCTAAGAAGGCCAGCCCGGATTCGGCTAAAATCGCCGCCAAGCACGCATACATGATGTTCGACGCAATAATCGACGTCATATTAGGCATGATTTCCATCACCATCACGCGCAGATCTGACGCCCCCGTCAATTTGGCCGCGGTCACAAAATCCCGGTGCGCCAATGACATGGTTTGGGACCGGAAGACGCGAGCACCCCAGGCCCATCCCGTCAAGCCAATAATCAATCCATTGAACACGGGTGTGCTGTTGTGCACATAGGACTCGATTAAGATCAATAACGCTAACCCTGGCAGCACCAGAAAAATATTGCTCAGAAAGTTGAGAATCGTATCCGTCATCCCGCCGCGGTAACCAGCCGTCACCCCAATTAACAAGCTTAAAGCGGTGGCCAGCATGCCAGCCCCGATTCCTACCACGAGCGTCGAGCGGGCTCCGTACAAAAACTGAGAAAAAATATCCTGGCCCTGCGCGGTAGTGCCAAACCAGTGCTGGGCACTCGGATGCAGCGAGGGCGCAAATTGGGTCGACGTGGGACTATACGGAGCAATCCACGGAGCCAACACGGCGAGTGCCACAAAGAACAGGAACAGGCAAAACCCTACCGCCGATTTGCGATTAGAAAACATGATTTGCACCACGCGGCGCATCGCCCCGACCTTCCGCGGGCGGGTCGCAGGTGAAGGCACGGGCGGCACACCGGGCCGCTGCACTGCTGAATTTTGAGCCATTTAGTGTGTCTCCCCTCCTTGGCGCACTCGTGGATCAAGCCGGGCATACAGCAAATCGACAATCAGATTAACCACCAGCACGGAGACGGCAATGATGAGGAACGACGCCTGAATCAACGGCAAGTCTTGTGACAAAACGGCGTTGGTAAGTTGAAACCCAATGCCCGGATAGGAGAAAACGACCTCTGTCAATATCGAGCCGCTGACAATCAATCCCATAGCCAAGGCAAAACTGGTTACTTGCGGCAATATGGCGTTGCGCGCCGCATAGCTTGACATGACGCGCCAAGTGGAGACGCCTTTTGCTTCAGCAAAAATCACGTAATCCTCTCCTAAGGTATTGACCATGTTATTGCGCATGCCAATCACCCACCCGCTTAACGATCCCAAGAAGACGGTCAGCCCCGGCAACAGCCCATGGCGCAGTACACTCGCAATAAATGGGCCATTAAATCCCGGCGTAACCGTGTTAGAGTACGCATGGCCTAAAGGAAACCAATGGAGTTCAAAGGCAAAGACAAATAACAGGATGGTTCCTGTCCAGAAATAAGGCATCGCTTGCAAAAACATTGTCGCTACTGGCAACGTATTGTCTAATACTCCTCCGCGCCGCCACGAAATATAAATACCTAAAACCGTTCCCACGACCACCGCAATAAACGTGGCAGTTCCCACCAAACCAATGGTCCAAGGCAAACTGTGTGCAATCACGGTGGCAACCGGCGTGGGATAGTACGTATACGACAATCCCCAATGCAAGGTCAAAAAGCTCTTAAGATAATTGACATATTGCAACAAAATGGGCTGATGCGAAAACCCAAATTGCAGCTCCAAAGCATGCAACGCCTGAGGATTTAACTGGCCCTGAAACTTCGCAAACATGGCTAATGCTGGATTGCCTGGAATCATTCGCGGCAGAATGAAATTCAGGGTCATGGCAGCCCATAAACACACGACAAAAAAGAGGACCTTTTGAGTCACGTACCGCATTCTCTGTCCCGCCTTTCCTCACCACATCCCCGCTGTGTCCAAGGCGGTCCAAGGCGTGACGCCTTGGACCCCGCCTCGCGACAGACATCTTTTCGTTAGGATTTGGGCGTTAGGTGCTCGACAACAATTTCCGGCGCGGGCCAGCTATACGGCGCATTCGTCACATAAGGATCAGATTGCGTGGGCCATCCCGTGTAATTGGCTGTGCTGTATTCATCCCATAGCGCACCGTCCAGTACCGGAATAAATGGCAGGTCATTGACCATAATCCCTTCTAACGTCTCAATCGCTTGTTTCTGCACCGCCGGATTCGTACTTGAGGCATAAGCGTTTAAGGCGTTGTTCGTGGCGGCATTGTTCCAGCCTTCAATATTCCAGTCACCGGTGGAACCTAAAGAGTTATACAACGCGTAGTACGGTGTTGGCCCGGGATTGGTCCAAGACATGGCCAAATCATATTTACCGCCTTGCAAATTAGCCACGTACTCTCCGTAGGCATCTTGCGTCACGGTGGTTTGAATGCCAATCGCACTTAATTCTTGGGCCATGATGGCACAGTCTGCATCCCAGTCAGACCATCCTGCTGGCACCTGAATGGTCAAGGAGAGCGGCTGGCCCGATGGTGATACAAACACTCCCGACGCATTTTTCTTAAATCCGGCTTTCTCTAAGATCTGTTCCGCTTTTGTGGGGTTGTACGTTTCCGATACAGGCAGACTCGGGTTCAAATAGCTTTTTTGAAACGGTAGCACCAATGCCGTGGGGCTGGCGGCTTTCTCGTAGCCATATTCGCCTTTTTGTCCCAATTCCGGTCGATTGATGGCGAGATTAATTGCTTGGCGAACCGCCAATTGGCTTAACAAGGGGTTTTTCAAATTGGGAAACAGGCCTACCACTTCATAAGGGGCAAACCAGTAATGGTTATTAGGGCTCTTGGAGGTATACACGCCCTTGATATCCGGAATAAACTGTCCACTCCATCCTACTTGTCCCGCAGCCAGTGCCTCATTAAGCGAGTTGTTGCTATCATACGCGGGCACCTCAATCACCGGCACTTTGGGCTTTCCTAAATAGTAATGGGGATTCGCCGTGAATTTGTAGTCTTCGGCATTGAAAGAACTTAAGAGATAAGGCCCTGTACCTACCGGCTGGCTATTCATGTATTTGGCTGGATCAGAAATTTTCGACCAAATGCTTTCGGGCACAATATACGTTTCTAACACATAGACACCGAAAGGCACATCAGTTTGGTTGAACTGAAAAACGACGGTATGCGCATTGGGCGCAGTGACCGACTGGAGTTTCGTCCACACACCGGACGTGTCTAACGCCGGGTTTTGCTTCAGCAAATTGAACGTGAACACGACATCTTTTGAGGTAAAAGGCGTCCCATTGGTCCACTTGACATTGGTGCGCAAGTCGACGGTAAGCGTCTTGCCACCGTTGCTCCATTGATACGACTGCCCCAACAGCCCGTATTGATTACTGCTAACGGTGCTAAAGTAAAATAACGGTTCATAAATAAATCCATCCGTCCCGGGGTTATTGGACGTCGAGAACGGGTTAAAATTGTCGGTATATGACCCATAGGGAGCAGGAGCCATGATTAAAGGCTGCGCCGTGCTAGAAGCCGCGGACGTTGTGCTGGCGTTCGAGCTGGATCCACACCCAGCGAGTGCTCCCATCATCAACACAGCAGAGCCTGCAGCTAATGTTGTTTTACCGATGCGCTTCATATTTTTCCTCCTCGGGATGACCCTTGGGTTCCACTGTCACCCTGCATGCAGCAAACCCACATCGTTAATTGACAATATATTTAGATATTTCTCCGCCAAAATGTCTTGACGAAGAAATTGCTCCAAAAACGTTTTCGGGAAATCGCATGATGACCTCATTATCTGTTAATTCAGTCGCATGCGACTATTAAATAACAACCCATTATTGGCTTATATGCTGCATTTTTGCAAGAGGTTTTTTCTCTCTCGATAAGAAATTTCCTCATCTCCCACTCGAGTCCAAAAACGTTTTTGACTGTTGGCAGACGTCACGCCATGCGGCACTTGGATATCCAGGAGAAGGGATTCCTGTCGCCGAAACAAACCGCTATACTGATGCACGAGATACACCTTCACTATGAGGCCGCGAACATTTTGAATAGGCTGCTGAAGGCGGAACCGCGCATTTGGTATGGTGGGACGATGGCACAGCAAACGACTTAAGGTGGGTTTACATTTGGTATTAACGATTTTAAGCATTATCGGCAGTGCCGCATTTGCGATGAGCGGCGCACTGGTAGCCATTGAAGAAGACTATGACATTTTCGGCATCATGGTGCTGGGCTTTATGACTGCTTTCGCAGGAGGCATGATTAGAAATCTGATTGTTGGTCTTCCCATAGCCATGGTTTGGCACCAAAATGGCGCTTTCATCGCTGCGCTCATTGCCATATTACTGGCCATTCTATCGCCCTCGGCTGTGGTAAAATACGGGCTCAAAACCATGCTCATCTTTGACGCGCTTGGGTTGTCGACCTTCGCCGTGGAAGGCGCATTGTACGCCGCCCGTATTCATGCCCCCTTGAGCACAGTGATGGTTGCCGCCGTCATGACCGGCACCGGCGGAGGGGTCATTCGCGACATTTTAGCACAGCGCAAGCCGCTTGTTTTGCGTGCCGATATCTACGCGATGTGGGCTTTATTAGCGGGCGCCATCATTGGATTTCAATGGATCCAAACCCAAAAAGATTGGCACATCTATACTTTGATTATCGCTATTTTCGGCCTGCGCCTATTGTCCATGAAGTTTCACTGGAGGCTGCCTCATGCTCGCGAGTCTTTAAACTCTACCCCTTGATATCATAGTAAAGATTCATCCAGTGATACCTTCGAAAGGAGTCATTGCTTTTAATCACCACATGTAAAAAGATGCTTACGCTAACGCCGCTAGAAAATCGAAGTTCTTGCAGTATTCGCAGGACATAATCTAAAAGCTCACCATAGCGCCTTTATTTGGTCGAGAAATGGAATTCCTCCGGTAAGAGCAAATGTTTATCCCGATATATTAACCCGGTCCGCAGGCATAAATGTGGGGAACTCCTCTAAGTATTTCTGGTAAACCTCTTGATATACGCCCATTTGTTCAGACGGCTGGATAATAGGCCATGCGACACTTAAATCGTTAAGTTGCGAAATATAACCATCTGCCTTAGCCGCTAACATCGCAGCCCCCCGTGTAACTGAGTCATTATCCGCAATCTCGAGAGGTAGGCCGCAAATGTCGGCAATAATTTGTAACCATAGCCGACTATTTGTCCCCCCACCCGACGCCACGATTCGACGAGTTGCCCCCATTTTTAACGTGTCCATTATGCGCCGTATGTCTGAACTGGTTCCCTCATAGACAGCGCGGATAACGTGGGCAACACTATGGCCAAGCGACAATCCGTGAATCGCCCCCCGAGCACGTTCATTGGGCCATGGACTGCGTACTCCTTGGAAGGCTGGAAAAACTCGAAGCCCACCGCATCCTGGTTCAATTTCACATGCCATTTTGTCTAATTCATCCAAAGAACGCGACGCTCCCATATTCCGTTCAACCCATCGTACAACAGACCCTGTCGATGGTTGCCCCGCCTCAAGTACATCTAATCCCACATGATACACATCATCAAACGGTCCCCATAACCCCGCTGTAGGCTTAAAGGAATAGTCATGGAACAACTCACAGGTAGACGACCCTAATATGAGTGCCATCGAACCAGGCTGAATCGCTCCCGAACCAATGGCCCCCGCATAAGCATCAATAATGGGTCCCGCAACAATAACATTGGACTCTTTGACCCCGATCTGCTGTGCAGCACGTGAACAAACCACACCTAAGCGCTCTGCGACTCCGACGGTTGTTTTCGGTAGGCACTTAACAATTTCCGGGAACAAATTAGCCCACTCGGGAAGGTCCGATTTTGTTGTCGCATGCCATTTGAGTGAGGCACTAGCACGTGAACGTGTCCATTCACCCGTTAAGTTCCAGTTAATCCAATCGGCCACCTCGATAAGATAATTGGATTCATTGAAAAGGTGAGGGTAAGTGTCATAGAGCCACAGGGCCTTTGACCATGGTAATTCAGCTGATTCCGAACGGCCTACGAGACCGCCAATGGTTTGAGCATATTTCCCAGCCCGCACATCCATCCACAACATCACTTCACTTTTAGGTGTACCATCTCTGCCGACCATCATAATGCTAGATGTCGCATCTAAACCAATTCCTCTCAATTCACCATACGGCTGACACTGTTCTACGGTTAGTTTAACGACTTTCACAAACGCATCCCAAATTTCAGATGCATCTTGAACAGCCCATCCGCTTCGGGGATTTAGTGTTGTCAATGGTATAGAGTTTCTCGCGATAATACTACCGTTTTGCCATCCAATACATCGTAACCCTTGTGTTCCAATATCCACCCCAATGTAAATAGGATGCTGAGCCATCGTAATCCCCCCACTATCTAGTCTGGTAACACCATTATCCGAGAAAACGCTAAGCGGTTAACACGCCTTCCCCAATTCTCCGCAAAAACGACCATGCAATATCAATTCTCCACCTGGTGACGGAGTTGCGGTCCGCTTCTTCGAAGTTATTCAGAAGATGCCACCGCTTGGCCCCTTGTTTCGATCACAGGAAAAGTAGCGCAATTTGATGGACACGGTATTGCTGCAACTACATGGCTAAGATCAGGCAGGATGTCGCAAACTCCAAAGCTGGTAATGCACATGCCGAGTACACCTGCAGCAAAACCGTTACGAGATACCAATAATATGCAAAGGTACAAGGTGTTCTCACGTAGGGCTAAAAATTTTTCAGTATCATTGGAATTACAGCAGCATCGGCTGTTTACGCTCTGCCGAATTAAAAAGAGAGATGACCCCGTGCATAGATTTTGTAGAAAATGCACAACGCTCCCTTTCACGACGCTAGTTCAGAAATCTTTTAGCTTGCAGTCTAGTCCTATTCTCAATCCAGATGTGGACCTTAAAACTATTTTCCAGGTCAAGAGCAAGCGGACTAATTTAAAGCCGCTTGCTCCATGCATCAGTCCGGCCCGATTGATCTTTGCACTATTAACCCGGTGGCCTCATAGTCTCTTCAATATAAAGCAAGGCATATCTGGGATTCAACAATCTGGGGCTATACTCTGAGTCTCTTTAAGCTATCATCACGCACAAGATACATTACCTCTCGTCCCAATAAAAACCTTAAAATGCATTAGTCACCAATTGGACAATGGGAACAAAGCCAAGGTCTGGCCCATAAAGCTGTTCGTTTTGTATCCCGTAAAGAGATAGCACATCCGGCACATTGTTGGCAGACCCGGTATGATACGTGAGATACACATGGTTGGTGCCAACGTGTCCAAAAGTTAGCGTCGAAGGCGTTGACCGTCCACTGGCGCTCACGCTAAAGGTTGGTACCTCAGTAGCGTTTGCGGTAGTCGGATAGGCTTGAGAGCCAAATAACTGCGCAATACCTAAAATAGGTTGATTGTTGTTCGTTTCAAGCTGTAGTTGCACCTGGTAGGTCTCATTAGCGCGAATGCCCGTGACCAATTGAATTTGCCCAATATTGTTAGACACAGGGGCTGAGAGATCGGGAACCGCACTCGAAGTAGGTCCGGTGACTGCTGTCACTTTGAGGTTGGCGGGAGCGTCTGGGGCAACCGAAAACGTCGCCGGATAGGCGTTACTGACTCCAAGGGGTTCACCAAAAGCTGATCCCGAAAAAGAATAGGAGGTCCCTTGAGCAGATGCGTAAAGGGTCTGTAAAGTTGGTATTCCCGGCCACTCGGACATTTCCATATACGCTTGGTAACCTGGAGCGTTGCTATTTAAGGTCAAGGCGACATTGTCGGCTAACGTCCCCGGAACAATGGCCCCCGCGGCATCGACAGGCTCTAGAACGACTGTGGTGCTCGTGGTAATGGGACTCAGCGACGAAATGGGGGTACCAGAGGCGGTAAACGCTCTCCACCCCACTTGAGTAGTCGTGTTGGGCATAATTGTCAGGGGAAGCGATCCGGTATTCCACTGAAGCACTACGTGACCCGTTACCTGCGCGGCCTTCAGCGTAACTTTGCCCACTCCATTAGTAAACGGCACCGATATCGGCCCTAAGACAATAGCACCCGCACTATTTTCAAACCGAACACTGGACGACGAACTTGATACCGTGAGATCCCCATTGTAGGTGGTATCAATCGAACCGTTCGCGTCTAAAGCATCAATAGCAATGGTTTTAGTGCCTCCGGCCGGGATATAGGGAAATGCGGATAACGATGAATAGGAAGCTGCAGGAGGAACTGTGCCCATGCCCTTCGTAATTCCCGTTAATGGCGTGCCAATGGGAGCTGGCAGCTTACGTACAAGGTACACATTGGCCCACTGAAACCCATTTTCCCTAAAGACCGTACCGTTCTCAATCCAATGCAATTGCCCATTTTGGTATAAATAGACTTGCGGGCTAGCTGCAAGCTTTAATAGAGTAATAGGACTGCGTACGGGTGCTGGCAACGTTTTGACCGTGGTCAGATCACTCCACTGATACCCTAAAGCATAGAGCATCGCGGGCGACGCTACCGCATGGAGCGAGCCATTATGGTCAACATAGACCGTTGGTGCGTTAGCTAATTTATAAATTGGACCAGGTAATGTTGCGGCATCGGCTACCGTAGAAGGAACTATCAGACTGGCACTCGAAACCAATAGAACCCCGCTGACCAATGCTGCACGACTTTTGACTAACACGATGATCAACGCCCTTCACAAGATATTGTGGTATCCCAAACCTATCTCAATAGGTGCCAACCTCTGTCGCGAGATTCACCAATTGTCTTGGCACGGCGCCCCTAATCCCCTTCGCCGAACACGGCATTAGGGACTAAACGGATGCAGTCCCTTTATTGAGACCTTCATACCCACATCTTTCAACTTTTAACAAGTTCACCATATTTTGTTGTTTTTCTTAGCATATCACGCCACAAGCTGCCAAGAACCTTCTCACAGATCAATGTAAGAAGTTTGCGAGTTGACGACAATTGATTCCTCCAAGCCGATTGGCGATTCGGTGCAAAGACCCAGCAGGTATTGAGTAGAGGCGCACAACATGAGAACGCATCAAAAGTCGGCCGTCTTCTTCCCTTCACGCAATGGCAGGGACAACTTTCTTCAAAGACTCCGAATGGCTATGTACCCGTTTAATATGTATATAATATATAATCTAGATACGCAATATGAAAAATTCCAGAGAGGATGACGCCGTTGGATATCGAACAGATCAGCCAGCAGTGGATTAATGGCGAATGGGTACCTGGGCAGAGCACAACCGGTCTTAGCGGCGAAATATACTTAAGCATTGTATTTGTGTTTTGATCAGCAAATACTTTAGCAAGAATAGGAACTGCGTTTCCATCACGAACAAATATGTCAGCGCCCTCGATTTTCATTGGTCTTACCACATCACCAATGACTACATTATTTTCGTGCGTAACAACTCGTGTAAGATTTTGGCTATTGTCATAATTTTTATCCCATAAGAAATAACATACTCCACCACGAATATTAGTATTAGGAAAAATATCGTCAGGGGTTAACCAGTCGTGAAGCTCTCGAACATGAATATCGTTTATCATTTCGTCTCGGAAATCATCAAGACCTTTCCCGCCTGCATACCATCGAGTAGGCATAATAAATGAAATTAGTTCTGGATTAAGCGCCTTTGCCAAGCGTACAAAATGGTGATAAATCGGGCTAGCACTTGCTTGCGCTCCTCCATCCATTTCTTGATATGGTGGGTTTCCAATAATCACATTAAACTTCAAATTCTCATCTCCAAATAAATCTCGTAATTTCTTTTTAACAGTGCCGTTCTTTGCAAATTCCATTAGATCACATTCAACAATGTGTTTGGTAGAAATACCCTTAAAGTCGCCAAAAATATATTTTTTGGCAATGTTATAAATAATGTTACTTGGAGCACATGCATAAACCTGATTTTCAAGAATCCATTTAATTCGTTCTTCGGGATTGGTAATTTGGTCCTTCAAACCTTCATTCAAGCGTTTCACGATTTCCGTAATATAAAGTCCACTTTTTGTATATAAATCGATGAACTTAACATTATAATTGCTAAAGATTCCAATATTGTTTGCGGCGAGTAAATCGCACATCAATTTCACCACTCCTCTGGGAGTGAATATTTGGTTTGTTTGCTGCGGAGGAATGTAATCAAAAATGTCTTCGCTAAGCGTTTCATCAAAATAATTTGATAATCGTTTTTCCGTATCGAGGAATTCTTTGATACTAGCGTCAAACACCACCTCATTGAATAAACCAGAAACTTTATGGTTATTTCCAAGTTCGTCTACATAATCAAACCCATCTCGCAGTTTTTTAAATTCATCAACTGTAATGCTTGTTAATTCTTCAAAAGTTGATTCATCAATATTTACTTCAAAATTGGCTAAAGTCGTATCATCGTCGCCATAAGCCATAAGGAATGAAGGAATGGTTCGAGCAAATCCACGCAAATGATCCCGAACATCATCTTCGGTAGTCTTTTTCTTCTTCTCTTCCACTTCGACAATTTGCTTTTCGACCGCAATTTCAACCGTTTCACTCACTTCTCTATTAAGATTTACAATGAGGCTTTGATTAACTTCTCCCTTTTTTCGTTCGAGTTCAGCTTTGAGTTGGCCAACTTTAACGTCATCATGATCTTCTTGGGCTGTGTGAAATTCATCCTTTAAATTGCGTTCTACTTCCCGAATTTGATTTTCGTACATTTCAATGTTTTTTTGAACAACATCTTGAATTACTGATGTTACTTCATTTTTTATTTTATCCGTTTGAGCTTTATTTAACTTAAATGCTTCTTTAAACTTGCCGAAACCTTTATCTAGCGTATGTTGGATTCCGTTAGCGAGAGCGGAAGCTTCAGGTATTCTATAAATTGCGGATGTTTCCATGACCCTATAGATTGCGTCTCCGAACATGTCTTTTGTATGACTGATAACTATGTCTGTAGGAACATTAACGTTTCCAGCAACATCAAGCATTGGAGATGTTACATTAACATCCCTACGGTCTATTAAACGCTTATTTTTTTCAGGCTTCATCTTATTCAGTATATCCTTAAACGGTGAATTTCCACCACCAAAAATACCTGAGATATTTGCAAATAAAAGGTTACTCATAAACCCACGTTTGACTATTTCTATCGAGGTAAGATGCGTAGGAATAGTTAAAACTTCTACCGCGTCCAACTCGTGCATATTACCTTCATCATCTTCCCCAATAACCGGGAAGAAGTTCAACAACTTTTTGATCTTCTTCTTACGTTCCTCATTTGTTTTTAACCTGCCACTTGTTAAGTTATTAGCGAATTCGTCAAAGAGTACCAGTGTTCGTTCTGGAGCGAAATCGAAAATATAGGCGTTTTCTTTCCTGTAAAGCATCCCGCCCTGCTCAAACTCATAAGGGTTTTGGGCACGAAACGCCGCTTGGAAATACAAAGCCGAAGATTTAATGTTGCTGAGCATAAGCACGGCAGACCATTGGGGAATGGTAACACCAGTTGTAAGTTGCCCAACAGATAAGGTTATCGTTTTTTCATTTTCAGAAATTGCCTTTTTAACCTTATCGAAACTCCTTTCGTTCCGCTTATAGTCCCGTCCTTCTTCTTCAAGAACCAGATCGCTGTCAAGGCTCATTCCGTCCCCGGCCGCTAAGACAATCTTATATTCACTGAAGACAGGGTGAGATTTTAGCAATGCTTCCAGTGCCTTTGCAGAGTTAACACGCGGTAATAGCCAAAAAGTATGGTTTAATTCGCTTCTGTGTTCTTCTGTCGAAAACGGAAACTTACCTGAGGATAGGTTATCAAGGAATCTTTTCACGCTTGATTCATATTCAAATTTGCCATTTCCCTTAACACTAAAAAATTCATTCAAGTCGAAAGCATAATCAACATTACTACCGTCATCCAATATTAATCCCTTAGACACTTGGTCCTCAATCATTTTACTCATTTGGTAAGTGAATAAGCTCAATGTTGGCAGATTTTCATACGGATTACTGCCTTTCGTGTAATCCCAATCTGTTTTTGCTGCTTGTTCATCAACATACGACCAGTTGAAAATTTGGTCTTCATTAAATTTATTGTTTGCCAATGCTTTGAAAGGAGTACCTGACAAATGTAGTGTGAAGTTTCGTTTGATTTTATCGAAAACTACGTCTGTTTTTACGGTATCAACGCCTTCGTGTGCTTCATCGATGATTAGCAAATCCCAATTTAGTCCACTAACCCATTCAAGCTTTTGGTAGTTCCCGCCAGCAAATTTTGCACCCTTCAAGTCTTGGAGCGAAATGAAGGTTATTTGCGAAGGATTCTTATGGTGGGTGATGTTTATAAAATTAAGGAAATCCTCGCGAGATAATGCCCTACCTTTCAATGAATCCGTTTCAGAAACGAACTTCATTCCTGTTTGTTGCCAGGAAATGAATTTCTTAAAATCATCAAACCATGAGTTCGCTATAGCAGGTCTGTTGGTTACGATAAGAATGTTTGTAGCGTTTATTTTTGTTAAAAAATCGTATGAAGTCAGTGTTTTTCCAAAGCGGGGTTTTGCATTCCAAAGAAATTCCCTCGGTTCTTTTCCACTATTGTAATAATCCAGCGTGAGCTGAACCGCTCTTTGTTGTTCAGTCCTCAGCAAGTAGGTTGTATGAGTGTTATCAACTTGAATTTCATCATAATCACGATTAATGTACTTGTCAGTTAACTGTTCTGCCTTTTCTGGTGTTCCATTAAAATAGAACCATTCGTCTGCATGACCATTAAAATCCTGTTTTTGAACCCCATTCTGTTGAAGGAAGTGATGAAGCGACTTATCATGAAACCACGTTCCATCAGACTTCTTTGCCACCTTTTCAAAAAGAATATTAGGTTTCAGCCCTGCCGTTCCAACCTGTTCTAAAATACGTTTTTTGACTTGTCTAGTCGTATCACCGATTTTAACGTAACCTTCATGAGAAGGAACTTCAGGTAAGGTATAGGCATATATTCTCAAGTCCAGTTCTTCATATGGTTTAATTATTGTTCTGTCCATCGATTTCCTCCATCTCTTCCTTATAGACATCAGTAATCCTAACAGGAACGTATCTCATTCGTTTCTTCGCGGTCTCGGATACTTTATCATCATCAAACAAGTTAAACAACGTGATTTGAACTACTTTGTCTAAATGAGTTGAAGCGTTGCTCTGCTTCACTGTGCCATCAAGAATATCGTCGATCGTGTATTCAGTACGTTGAATCTTGATTATCTTAGTGTCTTTGCGTAAATTTATAGGTTGCCACTCACTAAATGTAATAGGATTACCGTTTGTAGTCAATTTAGTCAGAAAGTTGCCGAGTGCAATGTTGTTAGCGATAATCACTTTGGCGCTGTCTAAGACCTTATTTTTCATTTTTGCACAATGTTCAGTTGCTTGTTGTCGATAAGCGTCATAATAGACCTTAAACATATTCATTACGCATTTTTGAGCATTATCTTCAAGCAATTCAACACCATACAACGTTGATAAAGCAAGTAATGAATAGTTCTCGTAACGTGTTAAATCATCGCCATAATGGTTTGCTACCATCTTCAATTTCCTATTTAAAATTTCAACCAGAAACACACCTTCTCCTGCGGTTGGCTCCAGGAAAGTAGAAGTTACGTTCTGACAAGCTTCACGAATTTTAGGCAAGTTAAGCATTCTGTTAACAATTCTCATTGGGGTAAACACTTCCCCATGATTTTGGACACGCATTTTACTTTTAATTATCTTTTCCTTATTCGACTCAACTGAACAAGTCATATTCTCACCCCCATCACAAGCAATCTGCACTCTCATCAGTAACGCGACTTCGCTTGTTGCCATATCTCGTGTCAATTATACAGGTTGCTTTGAGGTTGTCCCACACGTCGTGGAATTTCGCTAGCGTATCCTTTCTCGTGATTTAACCGATTTGCTCGGTTTCTTGTTTGGGCTTGTGCGGCACGGCGGATTTTAAGGCCGTTTGCAATCTCGCGATAACCGGGAATTCGGGTTAAGGTGTCCTCAAAGAAGAAACTGGCCGAGGCCACCTAGCGCAGAACTTGTTACCCATTGGACCACCGTACCATAGCGTTGCCCCTTTTTCCAGGCCCAATCATCGATCAATCTCCTTTAATCTGTCCGAATACACTTTCCACTTCGATGCCACGGCGTTTCATTAAGGCCACCCCCGATTCGGTGACCAATTGGTCCCGGACATGCTGTTTGTACCGCAGAAGTTTTGGGCTCACGCTGAGGGATACGTCGCTGTGGTACAGCAGTCGCGTAAAGGACAGGTTGGACAATCCTGCGCCTGGTACTCCCGGAGTGGGCAAGTGAGCCGAAGTGGCGGTGACGTGCTGGACACGAGGCACGGTTGCATTTTGTCAATAGGAAATAGCTCTCCCGCACTTTTGCTGAACGCTGGATACAGGTCCGCTGCGACTTTTAAAGCCCCCGTCGAGTGTTGTCGAATCGTCGGGCCCACATCGCGTAGCGGATAGCGGAGCGTCACTTGGCGATGAGGCGATGGGCGAATTCCGGGCACGTGGCCAGGATGAAGTAGAACGCCATGCGATAGGACTGCGTTGCGACTGGTTATGCAACAGCTTACTCTTTTTATCTTTGGCGGCTCAAATCTACAATTATCGAGTTCTCCCAGCTCACGGCTCTCACATCGGTACTGGCAAAAAGACAAGTTCGCTTCTATAAAATCAGGTGGAACGATGGCGTACGCCAAATAACCGAGCCATCCGCCAACTGGGGGCTTCTATCGCTAAAACATACCAAACTTCATGGCACGAAAGACGGTCTATGTCAATAGTGTGGATAACTTAAATAGGTCGTAACGGCGCATGGAGGGTGTGGGCAATTTAGCGATCGCCGATCGACGATCGCCCGACAACTCGAGCCCGATGCTAGGACGCGTGCCGCGCCCGATTGGCCAAGAATCGGGATTCGTCGTAGTGTTGGCCGGTTTTCCACATCCGGAATAGAATGCGCATCCAGAGATTCGCCAAGGCGCGTAAGGCCGCATGATGGCCGTGACCCCGGGCCCGGTGTTGGTCGTAGTACTGCCGAGCCCACGCACAACGAGACAAGGAGGTGAATGCGAATTGATGCACGGTGGCCCGAAAATGCTTGTCGCAAGCCCGACGCATATGCACCCGTTTCAATTTTCCGCTTTGGTACAACACGGGACTAGTGCCCGCCAACGCTTGAGCCGCCTCCGCCAGCTCAAACCGGTCCCGGTCGGGACCGAACCCGGCCAGGAGACGAGCGCCCAACGTTACGGCGACGCCGGGCACGCTCATCCAGAGGTCAGCATCCGGGTTCGTCAAAAAAAGCTCTTCGAGGTGTTCGCGCAACGCACGCTGCTCCGCCTGCAAGGCTTGCAGTTGGGCGACCAGCGCGCGGACGGCCCACACCTGGGCCCGGCGCTTCCCCAGCGACGCCTCCAAGGCCCGCTGTTGCACCGTGCTCCAGATGCGCGGTGCCTCCTGGGCGGCCCGTGGGTACCGATGTTGCCGCAGCCAGGTCATCAGATCGCTCAGCGCGATTTTGCGCGCCTCGACCGGGTCGGGCCATGCGGCCAAAAAAGCCAACGCCACCGGGCGGCCGATGTCGGCGAACGCGGCCAAGACCTGCGAATAATAGCTCTTCAATGCGGCCGTCAACTGGTTGGTCAACCGCGTCGTCTGGACCTATGTCAATAAAATGGACACCCAAAATGGAGACATTATCCCGATCACGCTTGATATGCCGCCTCAGCCTCGGTCGGAGTCTGATAATCTAGGGCGCTATGGACGCGCTGCCGATTATAAAAAATCTCGATATAGGCAAAGATCGCAACTTCCGCTTCTGCCCGGGTTCGGAATTTCGTCAGGTCAATGAGCTCCTTTTTCAGGAGGCTATGCCATGATTCAATCATGGCATTATCATAGCAATTGCCCTTTCGACTCATGCTGGCCGTCATCTCGTATTGCTTAAGGCGCTCTTGGTAAGCCGTCGCGGCGTATTGGCTCCCCCGATCCGAGTGATGCAGCACGCCGGCCGGCGGCCGGCTGTGCGTGACCGCGCGGTCTAAGGCCCGGAGAACTAAGTCTTGCATCATGCGCCGATCCACCGCCCATCCCACAATTTTTCGGGTGTACAAGTCTTCGAGGCTTGCTAAATAGAGCCATCCTTCCTCGGTGGGGATGTCGGGAATATCTGCCATCCACACGGCATGCGGGCGATCCGCGGTAAACGTTTGATTCAACACATTCTCATGCACCGGCCACGTATGCCGAGAATTGGTGGTGGCTTTATATTTCCGTGTCACGCGAGAGCGCAATCGATGATCGTGCATCCACCGTGCCACCGTTTTTTGACGGATGCGCTCGCCTTCCCGCCGTCACACGGCGGTGATTTTGGGGCTGCCGTAACGTTCCCCTGACGCAGTAAACACTGCCCGAATCCGTTCGACCCGCCGGGCCCGGGCCTGCGCCCGGGGACTGGGTGGACGATGGCTCCACGCATAATACCCGCTTCGCGAAACGTCGAGGATTTGGCACATCTTCGTGATCGAGAAGGTGAAGCGGTGTTCATGAATGAACTGAAAGATTACTTCCGATCGTTGGTGAAGATGCGCATCGCTTTTTTTAGGATCGCATTCTCCTCTTCGAGATCCCGAATGCGTCGCTGCAAATCGCGCAGGGCTTGGTCTTCCGCTTTCAGATGCCCACGACCCACAAAGGGTTCCACCGGATCGCCCTTATACGCGGCAACCCAACCATATAAGGTCTTAGGGGGAATGCCCAGTTCACGCGCCACTTTTTTGCTGGGTCAACACGAGTTGAACCGCTTGTTCTTTAAACGCTCGATCATATTGATTGGCCATCGGATTCACCTCCATGGAGAATGATTGTATCATCGTGTCTCAATTCGAGGTGTCCACAATTTAGACTAACATCCAGGTTTCCCATACCGACGATACGCTATCACGGTCGTATCCCGTGTCCGGGCCGCAGCCACCCCGTTCAACCATTTTTCAAATAACTCGGTAAACGTGACCTCACTCGGCGGCTTGCGGTTCGGGTCTTCCCGATACCGTGCGGCTTCGGTTTCGGCCCACTGCTTGGCTTCACGTTTCGTGTCAAACGTTTGGGTCAGTTCGTGTCGTTTGCCCATCTCGTCATAGCGTACAACCCGGCCTTTCAAACGACTGGAAGGCAGTTTCCGGGGTTCCACGGCATAGGGATCTTTGGGGCCTTTCGGCATCGCTTACGGCACTCTCCGTTCCATGCGGCTGATCCGATCTTCGTGGTCGGCGGTAACCCGATCCAACTTGTCATTGACGGTCAGCACCCCTTTGGCCACGGCCTGAAGGTCGTGGCGCAGGTCTTCGAGAAGCACACGCGTGTCTTCGAGAAGCACACGCGTGTCTTCGAGAAGCACACGCGTGTCTTGATTCAGCCGTTCAGCGTGGGCCATCAGATCTTGGCGGGTGTCCTGATTCAGTCGCTCGGCATGCTGGCGTGTCTCCGCAATTTGTGCCGACAACGTCTGTTGCATGGCGTCCAGATAGGCTTTGAGTTCAGCATCCATTGATTACCCCATCCTTTCATCCATCACCTTGCAAGGAACATTCACCAATCGGTTCACCAATTCCTGCCCATGCCTCTTATCCTCTTATTCCCCCTGAAATTCGTTGGCGTTTTTGTCTCCCTCACCTATAGCTAGATTCTGCTGAAAAAGTCCGGAGACCGCGATGTCGACGAACCCGACAGAGGAAAGCGCCACTTTATGGCATTTCCATCCGGGGTGGATTCCTACGCGATGTGCCGCTGGGCCCAGCGGCGCACATTGTGGGTAAAAATTCCGAGGCCAATGCCGGTAGAGACAGCCTCGTATTCACGATAACGACTCCGGCGCAGCCCGTATTTTCGTTTCAACCGGCTAATCGTGCCTTCACCGCCGGCGCGCCAGCGTTGCGCCCGGCGAAAGGCGGGACGCCGTTCCTCGGCCAGGCGGGTGGCCGATTTCTTACCGCGTTTCGGGATGGCGATCGTTTTAATGCCGCGATGGCCACAATCGCGTTGATTTGCCGCACTGTCGTAGCCCCGGTCGGTCGCGACGATGTCCGGATCGCGCCAAAGTGGGCGCGATGCTGGTCCAGGGCTGGGCCGAGGGCATCCGTATCGGGTGGATTTCCCATGCTCACGGTGTAGCCGGTGACGAACCCGTCTTCCGCCTCGATGATCTGGACTTTGTAGCCAAATTGAACCGGCTGACCGAGTTTCCCTTTATTAATGGGCCGGGCATCCGGGTCGGCCAGACTCACGACGCGGTCAGCAATGCGTTCGCCATCCGTGGCCGCGCGGCTCTGCCGAATGACCGTCTGGAGATCCTGGAGCGCTTG
The DNA here is from genome assembly GCA_002951815.1 of Sulfobacillus thermotolerans. Lineage (GTDB taxonomy): Bacteria > Bacillota > Sulfobacillia > Sulfobacillales > Sulfobacillaceae > Sulfobacillus > Sulfobacillus thermotolerans. Next base: position 591,929 of record CP019454.1, on the reverse strand, counting down.
TTCCACCTGGGCCACCCGACGAGCTCGGGACTGGTCGAGGACGGTGATCTGCTGCTTGGCGCTGTCAACCAACTGGGCGATCGCACGGCCTTGCGCCTCGCCGATGCGTGCGAGTTCTTCGGTAATCCGTCGCACCTCCGCCACGGCTTCCCCGGTGCGACGCCGCAAGACCTTGCCGATGGCGAGAATGCGGTGTTTGATGGCGCGCGCCCGATCGCGGATGGGGACCGAAGCTCCTTCAAGCGTGGCTCCTAACTGTCGGGCGACGCGCGTGACCCGACGAATGCCATCCGCAATCAGACCGGAATCGGTCGGGTGATGAATATCGGCTTCGATGACGGTCGAGTCCATGCGCAATCGGCGACCGCGGATGATTTTCTCCGCCTGCAGCCGGGCCGTTACGGCCCGGTTGATGGCCGCCACGCCCTCCGAGCCCAGCCGTCGGGGCCAATAGGTCAACGTGGTGGGGTGCGGCAACCGATCGGCCACTCCAAAGTGGCAGAACCGCCGCCAGTGAAAGCTGTCGGAGACCTCCTGGATGAGATCGCGGTCCGACAACTGATACCGTTCCTTCAAGTAAAACAAACGTAGAACTTGCGCGGCCGGCACGGAGGGCCGACCCCGGACGGGGTCGAGCTTGCTCAAGAGAGGAGCGAGAATACTGGGATCCCCGAGGAGGCGATCAACAGAGGCCAATTCCGCCGGTAATGTCCACACGTCCGGCGGCATTGCCGCCGTCAAAAAGTCTAATTGCACCTGGTCCTCACGTTGCATGTGGTCCCGAAGCAGGAAATGGCACCCGTTAGCGCGAATACCTCTGCTGTCGGGATTTCCCCCTCTCGAATTTGGATGGTTTCGTCACTAGATAAATTCGACAAAAGGGGCCGGAAATCCCTGCTTTTATGCGGTTTTCGGGGATCGGAAGCGGGTGACTTTTTCAGCAGAATCTAACTAATGGAAACAAATCGGTATTCCTCTTGCTCTTTGAATGTGATAACTTCCGGTTCTTGCTTTTCCGCCAAAACATCACCCTTAATATTTTAAATCTCCCTAGAACAATCCGAAATCGGCAACAAATACTTCGCATAAAGAACTTCTATCGTACCTTCCAATACCCAATTAGGTAGTTCACCGATTTTTACGAATCCCACCTTCTCATAAAAAGACCTGGCCGAATAATTCCAATCCGTACACAATAAGAGCAATTTAGAGACTCCTTGTTGATGTAATGCGCACTCCACATGCTGCAATAAAGATTGACCGATGCCGGCGCGCGCTTTATGAGGACTGACACCAAATAACCGTATATACCCATTATTACCAAAGGTTTTAGTGTTGAAAAGGACAAATCCCACCAATAACCCCGATGAATTTACCACGGCAAATCCTTGCTCGCCTTCCAACCACAGAGCTTTTAAACGTTCGGCCGCGCTGAGATAGGAAACACCATAATGTTGCCAAAGCGGCAGCGAGGACATCAATTTCGCGATTTCGGGAATATCCTTCGTTTCCCATAATCTATAAATATACTGGTTCATGACATTAACACACTGATAGCAGCCTTGTGAAACTGGTGCCGAAGTTCCGTAATGTCGTTTTGCCGTCCCAAATGCACGCGATTCGTTAAGAGGATCACCCAATAATGGGATTCTATATCGAAGGCAATGGAAGTCCCAGTATAGCCTGTATGGCTCGCACTGGTGGCCGGCCAAGCATTCCCCAGGACATCATGTGCATCCCCCCTCAAAACCCATCCTAAGGCTCTATACCCATTTAGCCCTTTCGTCCTGAAACTGAGACTTGAGGTAATTGTTGCGGGACATAATAATTTTCCGGATGGCTCTGACCATTCCATAACATAGTGCATGACATCGTAGACGGTTGAAAACAACCCGGCATGCCCAGACTCCCCTCCCATCGCCTCCGCATTGTCATCATGGACAATCCCGACCTTCGCGCGCCCGTCCTTCATAACTTCGGTCGCTGCAATGCGATTCCGCAAGGATTCTGATGGCTTATAACCACTCTCTACCATTCCCAATCGTGAAAACACACGTTCTTCCGCAGCGTTATGAAGTGTTTTTTTGGTCACTCGCTGGACAATTTCTCCTAGCAATATGTAGCCCAGGTCACTATAAATAATTTTAGTACCGGGTTTATATTCCAATGGCTCGGTCATCACGGCCTCAACAATAGGAGAGTAACCAGTCAGATATTTAAAATATTCCCTGTGCGCTATCAATCCGGCAGTATGAGTCAATAATTGAGAGATGGTCACCGAGTCTTTATCCATTCCTTGAAATTCTGGCAAATAATCCCGCACACGATCTTGCAATGTAAGACGCTTATCCTCTATTAGAGATAATACCAAAGGTAATGTGACCATCACCTTCGTCAAAGACGCCATATCGAAGAGAGTATTCTCGCGCATCGGAGAAGGTTCTCCTCCCTCAAGGAGCTGTTGCCCTACCACAAACAGTTCCGTAGCCTTATGCCCACAGCCGATCATGGCAATGGCACCAGGGATAATATGATTTGTTACCGCCCTGTTTAGCATGGCTCCAAGCTCATGGGAATTTTTGGGTATTACATAAGCCATCGGAATGTCTCCTCCTATAGTGCATTACCCGTTTTTTGTGCAGGCGTCCACATCCCCTGTAACACCCTTTGAGATGCACCTGTAACTTTAGGCAAATTGGTTGGACGCCCTTTAAGAAATTGCCACGCAAAATAGGCAAAGGCAATCGCCTCTTTAAAGTCACTAGGAATACCGAAAACATCACTGCTGGACCAACGATTGACCAGATTCAATTTCCTAGCGAGATTGTTCATCAACGTAGTGTTGTGGATTCCTCCCCCCGCGGCGATAAGAACGAACGGTTTAGCCTGTACTTGTTGAATTCCGTGAGCAATACTCTCAGCTACGAAGTCCGTCACAGTGGCCAACATGTCCGCAGGGTCTAGAGACACTGATTTCATCTGCTGATAGAGACAACGGCAATAATCCCGACCAAACTCCTCGCGTCCTGTGCTTTTAGGAGGATTACGATGAAAGAAGGGATGCGTCATCCACGTTTCCACCAATTTCGAATTCGCTCGTCCGGCACCAGCCAAGCCACCATCTTTGTCATATTTCGCGGTACCGTTGGTCACCAATTCCATCATGCCATCTAATACCATATTCCCAGGTCCAGTATCAAACCCCATCACATCTTCTAATTCGTTTCCTTGGGATAAAACCGTAATGTTAGCCACACCACCGATGTTCAATGAAACACGATCTTGTTCGTGGGAGTGCAATACTGCGTAATCAAAATAGGGTACCAAGGGAGCCCCTTGACCGCCAAATGCCATATCCATGGCGCGAAATTGGGAAACCACACCAATTCCTGTACGTGCTGCGAGCGTTGCCGCATCGCCGATTTGGATTGTAAATCCTGGAATTTCTGATTCGCTGGAAGGATAATGGGCGACGGTCTGACCATGCATCCCGATCACAGCGATTGACTCACGAGGAATCCCAGCGGCTCCAATGAGCTGATTCACGGCATCCCCCAGCCATTGTCCAAGCTGAACATGCACTCGTCCCATCGCAAACACAGAGGCATCAGGAGAACACACGTCTAATATTTGATTTCTTTGGGATGAATTAAATGGCACTGACAGCGTATTGGCAACCTTTATCTCCGGAAAAGATAATCTTGAACGTTCAACCACCTCAATCAGGGCTGCGTCTATTCCATCGATTGATGTGCCTGTCATGAGGCCAATGGCAAATTTTGAAACGGCTAACACGTCCTTTCTATTCCAAAATCAGTGCTTCGTCTATATTTCCTTTAGATTTGCCTAACAAATCTAAGGCCGTCTCATAATCACAGCCCCGTTTCTCCATGACAATGGCCACCTTCACATTGCTATGCGCTTTCTCAAAAACATCCGATGCATGTTCTTGAGAACATTGGCATACTGCGGCTATCATGTGCTTGGCACGTTCGATCAACTTTTCGTTAGTAGGGCGCATGTCAATCATAAAATTTTTGTAGGTTTTCCCCAATCGAACCATTACCGCCGTACTGATCATATTCAGAACCATTTTCTGGGCGGTGCCAGCTTTAAGTCGAGTTGAGCCCGCTAACACTTCTGGACCAGTCTCCACCTCGATAACAACAGTACTTGCCCGACCAATTTCACTGTTCACATTATTACTTACAGAAACCGTTAGAGCTTTCTGGAATGCGGCGTATTGCAGAGCTCCGAGGACATAGGGAGTTCGCCCGCTGGCGGATATTCCGATTACTGAATCCAACGGCCCAATGCCTAATAATTCTAGTTCGCGAGCACCTTGATCCATATCATCTTCCGCTTTTTCAACGGCCTGTCGAATCGCCTTGTCTCCGCCCGCTATAACAGCGATGACCGTCTGGTAATCTACTCCGAATGTAGGAGGGCATTCCGCAGCATCTAAAACACCAAGTCGGCCGCTGGTTCCCGCGCCCACATATATCAGACGTCCGCCAGCAGCCATGTTTTGGCTGATTTTTTCCACAGCGCACGCAACACTCGGTAGAATCTTAGATACCTGAATGGCTACCGTTTGGTCTTGTTGATTTAAAAGCATCAATAAGTCCAGCGACGACAGTGAATCAAGAATGTGCACATCCGGGCTACTGATTTCGGTGGATAAATTTTGCATATTCAACAAATATGACACACGCATTCCTCCAAGACTGTTATTGTCCACGTACGGCTCCACGGTCTCTTATCGCGTCACCCAACACATTAAATCCTAATACGGCCAGAGCAATGGCAATGCCAGGGAACACAACCAACCATGGATCGGTAAACATCAAGGATTGACCACTGGCCAGCAATTCACCCAGAGATGCAGCGGGCGGAACCACACCTAAGCCGAGATAACTCAAAGCTGCTTCAATTAAAATCGCATCAGAAATAGCCAGAGACAACTGAATAATAATCACTGGCCAGATATTGGTTAACACATGCCGAAACAATATGCGAATAGTGGACGCCCCGAGTGAATGTTCTGCTTCTATATATTCCCGAGTCATTTGTTCTATAGCTGGGGCGCGACTCACCCGGGCAAATATCGGAAGATATACGATGGTAATGGCCTCAATTACGCCAGTTATACCAGGTCCAACCATGGCCATGATACCAATCGCCAACAACATTGCCGGAAATGCCAAAAGCACATCCATAATTCTCATAATTCCCATGTCAAAGGCCTTGCTTTTTGCAGCAAATAATCCAATAGAAACTCCCAATATGCACGCAATCCCAATCGATATAAAACTAATTTCCAACGAAGTTCTTATTCCCCAAATAATACGTGTGAGTTCAGATCGTCCGAACTGGTCCGTGCCGAGAAGAAAACCATGAGCACCAGGCGGCGCTAAATAAAAGGTACTCATCTCATCTGGGTTGCGAAACACCAATGGTCCAGCAATTCCCAACAATAGGAGGAAAGCAACCAAACTTCCCCCGAACCACAAGCTGGCATCGAAACGCCTTTTATGCACGGACATTTGCCGCTCAGTCTTATTATTGGTATCGAATTTGCGGGTTAATAAAGCCATAGGAGATATCCACCACCAGGTTGATTAACACAAAGATAGCCGACACGAACAGGACTGACGATTGCACCACAGGATAGTCCCGTTGATTGATCGCATCAACAATTAAACGCCCCATTCCCGGTAACGAAAAGACATTTTCGATAATTATGGCTCCACCCAAGAGGTAGCCAAACTGTAATCCCACAATCGTGGTAATGGGAATTAAACTATTGCGCAGTACATGCTTCATATTCACAGTAAACTGCCTTAATCCCTTTGCCCGTGCCGTTCGCACATGATCAAACTGCATAGTCTCTAATACGGCTGCCCGCGTCATTCGGGTAATGATTGCCGTTAGTGATAATGCTAAGGCAAAGATGGGCACAATCATGTCCCTAATATTTAATAGAGGATTCGTCAAGAACGGCACATAATTAAAGACCGATAAGACAGGTAAATATATCGACGTGAGCATTACCAGCATTGCACCTAGCCAGAAGTTCGGTATGACAAGACCAAACATGGCGAATCCTCTTGCAAGATAATCCCAGATGGTCTTCTTGTACAGTGCTGCAATCGTGCCGAGAGGTACCGCCACCGCCACCGCTAATATTAATGCCCCAACCGCAAGCTCCGCAGTTACGCCAAACGATTGACTAATGAGAGAAGATATCGGCAATCCCGTTCGCAATGAAAATCCTAAATTTCCTTGAAGCAATTGCATTAACCAACGCCAGTATTGAACATACAACGGCTGGTTCAACCCGTAAAGCTGATATAATTGTTGCACTTGGTGCGGCGTGACATCCGTACGGGTTCCGAGCATCACCTGCACAATATTCCCGGGAATGAGATGAATCATCAAAAACGCCACGATAGTGACTCCTAGCAATGTAGGCACGGTCATTAGCATTCGTCGTACGATGTATTGACGCATGATAACTTATCTCCCTCCTCTAGGAGTCCGAACAAATTCAGTGATTAACCCAACGAATTGACCGTTAAGGTTTGGCATACCAGGCGGACGCTAGTGTTTGAAATGCATTACCCGGAACATGAACATATCCCTTCACAGACGGGCTTATGCCAAAGAGGTCATACCCCGCGAACGTGTACAACATGGGTGACTGTTCGACAACCAGTTTTTGGAGCTGATCATAAATTTGGTGGCGCTGAGAAAAATTTTGAGTAGCCTGGCCTTCTTGTAACAACGTATTGACTTGAGAGTTACTAAACTGAAATGCGTTGGTTGATCCGCCGGTGTGTAGGGCAGCATACATTGCCAAATCCGGGTCAGTCCAATCCCCATTTTCACCCGTGAAGCTTTCAAAATCATGCTTGACCCAATTATTGACATACGTGCCCCACTCAGTAGGAACGACTTTGGCGGTTACGCCTATTGCTTTTAATTGATCGGAGATGATAACAGCCGAAGACTCATCAATCGGAAAAGACGGCGGCGCCATAATAGTAAAAGTGAACCCGTGTGGGTAGCCTGCTTCCGCCAGCAACTTCTTGGCTTTTTCGATATTTTGGGTATAGGAGGGATATTCTGAAGTCGGGATAGCCCACCGACTCAATGCCGGGGTCAAGATACCTGTCACGGTGCCTTGTCCAAATCCTGCGCTCTCGAGAATCTGGGATCGATTTATGGCGTAACTAAAGGCCAGACGAACTTTTTGATGTTTAAAAGGGCCCCAAGTAGTATTAAACCCAAACATATGGTATTCAGAACTCAAATATTTTTCTGCCACGATCTTATGCGATGCAGCCATATTATCTAACTGAGCAAAGTGGTCAGGATCGAGAAACTCTGCGAATTGAATCTGTCCACTTTGTAACGCAGCAATGCGCGCGTTTGTCGACGGGATAATCTGAAAGACTATTTCTTTAAAATATGGTTTCCCATGGATAAAGTAATGTGGATTTCTTACGAGTGTAATGGACTCGTTCGGTATCCACTTCTTCAAGATATAAGGACCCGTACCGTCCTCGACGCGTTGCAGATTGCCGTCGTGCGCATTGACGAAGGTCGGGTTCATAATAACTAGAAAACTGGCAACCACAGGGAGGAAGGCCGCGTCCGGCTGATTTAATGTCACCCGAACAGTATTATCATTCAGGGCTACAACATTCTTAACCGACTGAAAGAATGAAGCCCATGGAGAAGCAAGCTTGGGCGACATAATTCGGTTAAAACTATAAACGACGTCAGCCGCCGTCATATCCCCACCTGTCTGAAACGCCACGTTTTTACGCAAGTCAAACGTGTATACCAAACCATTGGACGACACAGTCCAGTGCGACGCCAAGTCCGGCTCCACTTGCTGGTCCGGCCCAAGCTTAACCAAGCTATTATATAATAACGATTCTACCGGCTTAGAATATTCGTCGGTTGTCAGCATTGGATCCAGAGTTAACGCATCACCCTTCATTCCAATGGTTAACGTTCCCCCAACTACCGGTGTATTTGGTCCCGCTGTATTATTAGAGGGCGCACCGGAGGTTGTAGAACCACAAGCAGCAAGGGACAAACTCATGCTTGCTACCGCGGCAAGTAAGGCAAGTCGTCGATATTGCATAGATAGGAGCCTCCTTTTCGATATCTGCGTTTACCACTTAGAATTTCACTCTATTTGGTGTGCTTCCACACCTTTTCGAGTTAACTGTAACGGTCCTACGACTGTCTGGGGATATGCATTGACGATGTATAACAACAACGCATTGACTACAGCTAACGAGGCAACCAGTGACGCGGTAGCACCCACCCGAGCCCGCGCTTCTTGCGCTACCACCGGCAGAATGATATCGGCTTGTTCACTCAAGGGCGAATACCCGTACGCGCTAATTGCAACAACAATACCCTGATGATCATGCACCATCCGGGCAAGCTCGACACCGTCTGTCGTATGTCCCGAATAACTGATTATTAATAGGACATCATCGGGTCCAAATAAGGACAAGAGGGTCGCACTCGAGTGAAAATCAACAGTATGCCATGCTGTCAAACCAAGTCGTTGAAGTTTTTGAGTAAGATCTTCTGCCGCGACGGACGACGCCCCTGAGCCAAACAATACTATGCGATGACTGTTCACAATGTATTGGGTCACATTCCGCAATATATCTTCATGAACACCGCGGAGGGTATTTTGCACAGAGCGAACAAGGCTACTTTCTAACCCTAGCATCACCGCATGAAAGTCGCTCTCAGGATCGATTTCCATAAACGGCTCTTCAACAGGATTTTGACTAAGGTCTGCGACAATGCTCATTTTCAAATTCATAAAACTACCGAATTGCAGTGAATCACACAATCGCATCACGGCCGCTTGGGAACCCTGACTGTGAGCAGCGAGTTCCCGCACAGTCATCGTAGGCAACTTGGCGGAGTGATCGAGAATCCACTGAGCGATCCGAACCTCTCCAGGAGGCAACCGATCTAAATTCTGTCTGATTCGGTCCAAAGCACCGCTTACCGGCATCTTTGATCTTCTCCCGCCTAAAATTTATCCAGTAGCTAAATAAATAGAAAGAAGTCACCAATGCAAGTGGAGGGAACGGCTTGATCACTGCAGTGTTTAGACTCAGGATAATGTCTGATTGTTCCCTCTATTGGATGGTACAATGTTTCACAAGATAAAGCAATATCCAATAGCGATATTTCGGTAAATTGTCCAAATTGGGCTGAAAAAAGATAGCCAATTTCAGTCCATGCGCGGCGAGACGCTCCGGCACACTCCGGGGCGGCTTTTGTTCCGTCTGGTTACGCTGTATTGCGGCCCGAAACGTCACGTGGTTTTCCTGCGGCCCGCAAGCCATTTTTAGCTGCACTACGCAAAATAAAAAACCCGCAATCCCTTGTGGGATGCGGCTTTGTGATGGTGTCCCCGGCAGGATTCGAACCTGCGACGCCGGGATTAGAAGTCTCAAAAGGCGCTGGATGGATGTGTTGGAGTAAGTGAGGCAGAGTGGGTCAGAGTGTGATTCTCTAAGGCTTTCGAGACATTGGCTTTGACCCCATGATTGGCCGAATTTGGCCCGGTTTGGCTGAGTTGGCACACATTTGGCACACAAAAATGTGACGCGAATCTTACGCCGTTGGCCATCTCAAACAGATGTCGCCCGATGAATTGTGAGGCCCCCTTCACGGCATTTGGCCGTCAAACGGTCCTGCTAAGGGGCTTTAAAAAGTCGGGACACATTGTGGATTTGCGGTCAAACGCCAAGTACACGGATAATTTTTAGCATGGGGGCAGGGACACCTTTTATACTACCCACTAAAATTTTCATGGTGAGTCGCTTTGAATGATCCTGCTTTTTACCTGATTTCGCGGATAATAGTATAGGATCATATATCAGTACTCTCAGGTGCGGCCATGTTAACGCACTGGAAGCGTCATCGCCCCTCATCAGATGGTGTCCGGGTATTCTTTAAGGACCTTCTAATCGGGGGCTAACCCTTGTTAACCCGAATCTGTTGTCTAGAACGGGTCTAGAAGCCCCTCCCCACGCATGTCCGTATACAGCGAGGCCATCAACCCCTATTGGACACTATCGGGGCTTCTACACGCTTATGGCGCGATTTCTATGAAAAAGGAGGATATCATCGAATGCGCGAAGCCGTGAATAACGTGACCTTACGAATCCCCGTCCCCATCGTGGCCGCCGTAAAGCAGTTTGCCGATGACCATAGAGCCTCGCAAAATCAGGCGTTTGTCCAACTGCTCCAAGCTGGACTTGCGAGAACTCAGGGACCGCCTAACCATTAGACCCATTAGTTTCACCCCTTAACGCAGGAAATGAGAGCCGTCTCATGCGATGGCTCTTTTTATTTTCCGAACACGACAATTCTCCAAGGAAAGGATGGCGTCAACATGGTCAATCTTCCCTCCATGTCCCACATTCAACAGCCCGTGGATTATGCGCTATGGCTCCACGGGGAGTATTCTGGCTACGTAACCTTTGGTATGATGGAAAACGGCAACAATTCGAAGGCTTGGGATACCCAGGCCGTCTCCGCAATTCCGCAGGTTTTGACACAGTATTCGAACCATCTTGATATGGTAATCACACTCAACCGTTTTAACGGGCCTCGTCAATCCAAAAATCTTCGGGAACTTAATGCGATATGGGTCGATTTAGACTATCACACCAAGCCCCAGTGGCAACAGGCAAGCCCCGAGGCCGTACTAGCAGAAGCCGTGAAGGTGCTCACCCATGCCCAGATTCCCCTCCCGACGTTTGCCCAAACATCGGGGAACGGGATGTGGCTCCTTTGGCGTATTGATCCCATTCTACCCACCATGCTGCCACGGTGGCAAAACGTCATCAAACACCTACGGAAGACCCTAAGTTCCTTAGGTGCTGATCCCAGTGCGGTGGATGTCGCCCGATGTGTCCGCCTCGTTGGTGCCACCAATAGCAAGACGGGTCACAGGCCCGCCGTCTTAGAACAGATTGCGGCGCATTGGGAAGCTTCATGGACTGCGGCCCTTCCCCATGCCGCCAACTATTATTGGCAGACTCGCTGGGACTTCGAAAGTCTCGAATACGCCATCCTAGGTCGGCACGAGTCCCACAAGACACCACAAGCTACGTCCAACAGGAAAACCCCTTCAACACGACGGCGTAAACCGGATTGGCTCCGTAACTTTACCGTGGAGACACGGTATCAAGCCGTGGCGAAGGACATTCTCCACTTGATTGTGACGCGATATGGCGAATATCTCCCTCACGGAGAGCGAGACCGTTATTTCTTTCTGCTGGGTGTAGCCCTGAGCCATTTGGGAGAGGACGATATTGCATCGGCGATGAAGGAACTCGTGCAGTCTTTGAGTGATTGGGACGAAGAAGAACTGGCCAATCGGTTACAGGCTGTCATCCAAACGGTCCAAAAACACAAAGCCGGAGAAACGGTGGAATGGAAGGGCCACGAGTTTGCCCCACTATATCGCCTAAAAAATGAAACACTCATTGATCGGCTAGATATTACGGCAGAAGAACAACGGCAGATGACCACCATCATCGGTCCTGAGGAACGTCGAAGACGGGACCGCGAACGAAAGAAACACGCACGTGCCAAGCATGGTAAGCCATCACGAGAAGCCGCAGCCTCTGCCCATCGGTCGGAAGTGCAGACACTTTCGGCTTTGGGATATAATAAATCCACCATCGCAAGACAAGTGGGAATCAGCCGGCGACAGGTTATTCGATTGCTGAGCCCATCAGGTGTGACATGAGTGTCTTGTTGTATGAAAAATACCTAGTACAACAAGAATTTCATGTCACACTTTCATGGTTACCGAACCTTTCGAAGATATATCGTCACAAGGACTCCAACCTATGTAACCTGAATACCCCAAGCCGCTCAAAATCACTATAAATACTCGCGGGGTGACTTGAAACATTGACACAGCATCGTGATGTATCCTCTGGGGGAACTTACACCGCTTACTTCATCTACTCCTCATCCCTATGTTTCTCAAATGATTGATTGATGAGGAACATCACGTCGTCGATTTCATCGGTGGATGACGTATTTACCTCCACTTCTCCATTGCCCCACCGTCCGACATTCCCCACATTCCTGCAAAGTCCTTTTGGGTCGTGCATCTCATCAAATGGCATGTTCAAGAACAATCTCAATTTGCTCTTTTGCGGAACAATATCGACGAAGTTCGTAGTCGTCTTAAAGGCAATATAAAGCTTTTTGACCTCCATTCGTACGGAGCTGTCCAGATTACAGATCCGCTTGCTCAGTTCTTCGAATAGAGTCAGTATATCCCCTTGCAAGTTCGGATAGTCTGCAAGCGAGTAAGTCACTGTCTCGCCTTCAGTCCCCTTATTCCTGTACTTTGATAATACGTCCTCTGACAGTTGGGGATACTCCCATACCTGCAATGCCCGATCCGCCAGTGACCGAGCACGCTCTACGATAGTCGCCTTATTCCAACAGTCCAAGTTCCTAAGCCCCTTATTGAGCCATAAAGGGCTGTCGGCAAAGCCCCCTTCCATGTCCCGCTTTGCCTTAAAAGGTCGGTCACTCAACTCGGAGTTGTATCTGGTGAGGGTCAGGTTCCCAAGGGTGTGCAAGTAGGTCTTGTGAACTTCCTCCCAACTTTCCCCCAGATCTTTTCGCCACTCGTTCGATAAGTCGTTATTTTGCGGCATGATGTGTTCGATGGTATATGCTTCGATGTCCACAATCTCTTTTCGGTTAAAATTTTCGAGCTTCCGAAGCAGGTAGTTGCGATTTCTGAAGTTGTAGATATCTTTCACCACTAATTCCCTTGCGAACTCCTCATCAGAGGGAAGGCGTCTATACGTATCCTTAAGCAAGAACGCCACACATACGCTTTCCAAATAGTTGTCCTTGGCGATTTCCTTGCTTAAGTTCGCGAACGTCTTATTCAGCGAGTTAGTGGGTACTCCACAAATCCCTCTACGGAACACATAGGTTTCGACCAGTCTCAAAATCGCAATAAAGTCCGATTTTGAAAGCCGATGGCTCTCGTAGTCATCGTACACTTCCAGTAAGAACGGATAAGATACATCCACCTTTAAAGTGTTGATATCTTGCAGTGCTAGATTAATGTCCTTGTCCTTCTCAGTTTGAAATGCCAGCTTGACAAAATACTTTGAGAAACGATAGAGGTCTTCGACGATCTGCTTCACACTCAGCGGACTGTTCTGATACACGTATTCCTTAAAACTTGCATATACTTGCTGGATATTGGGGATGCGTCCAGTCCTTACAGTGAGGTAGTCGCGCATGAATCGGTCAAAAAGAACAGAATCGCTCAGATTGCCGAAACTCTTTTCCATAGGATACCAATACTCGTTGTATAGCTCGGTTTGTTCTTTCGGTTCCACTCCCATCAAAACGAAATTACGGATAAGGTCTGCCTGAGACAGGTCAAGACCCGTGGAATTCAGGCTTTCAAAAATCAGTTGAGGATTATCATGGTCGCGATCCAGCGATATATCGACGACAATCAGTTTCGAGATGCCTTGGTATAAATCGTCCAGGCTGATGTTACTGTTTTTGATCGCGTCTACAAAATACTTATAGTTTTCATATATCCTTTTGGATGATTCATCGGGAAGTTTCTTGCCTGCAATCAAGCTGATGAGGGTGTCCTTATCACTGCGCGTAAGCACCAGTTTGTTATACCATTCACTCTCTTCATCATTGTTCACTAGATAGTGATTCAGCATCTTCCTCTTCGTCATCATGCACGACTGACCACTCTTTTCGATGGCTTCACCCAGCGCAAGCAACAATAGGGACAGTGTTGTCAAGCGTTGCTGTCCATCAATGACAAGTAACTGAGGGACTGTCGAAATGTGGTACAGTCCACGCTCTATGTAAACGATGGAGCCAAGAAAATGCCCTTTGATTTCATCACGTGACGCAGCCCGAATGATGTCATTCCATAGCTGGTGACATTGTTGGATTGTCCAACTGTATTTCCGTTGATAAATAGGAACTAAGAATTGTCTTGGACCCTGCAGGAACTTCAAGAGGTTTGTTTCAGATGCTTTCATAGTACGCCGTTCTCCTTTATAACTATCAAATTCATTACAGTACCACCCGTTTGGAACCCAATTCGGTCCCGACCAACCCTCGCCGTTCTCTCCCACAGCCAGGAGTTTCTGAATCTGCTGTTGAATCCGCCGGGATGATGCTAGTATTCTAAGAAGGCCTGAGCATCCTAGTCAAAAATCTAAAAATCCTCGATGGTTCCCTCTTCCATTTCCCATTGCCCCTTTACGATTGCGCCCATTCCGCTACAATGCGAAGGGAAGGAGCGAGATGCCATGCCAACGATTACGATTGGAACCACGACCATCCCTTATACTATTGAAGAACGGCCTCGTCGCCAACATCCCGCTATCCAGATTGATGCCTCTAGACAGGTGACTGTTTTAGTGCCTTCACAATTTGATGTTCAACAACTGGAGCCTCTTTTGAACCGCAAGGCTCGGTGGCTGTTAAAGCATTTGACAGCATCGCCAACGCCGTACATCACCAATTCCAAGGAATTTGTCAGTGGAGAAGGCTTCTTGCTTCGTGGACACCCTTTACGGCTAAAAGTACAGCAGAATAACACGATTGAGCCCAGCGCCATTGTGGAGGGACGAACGTTGCGTGTTACCATTCCGTCGCTGCCGCTGGCGCAACAACCGATCCTCGTACGTGAACTTCTCATCCAGTGGTACACCCAACAGGCTGAAACCCTGTTCCCCGAGCGCATCAACCACTATGCGCCGACTGTGGGAATCCATCCCACACGGCTCAAGATCGCGGAGTACAAATCGCGTTGGGGTTTCTGTCGTGAGGACGGGTTAATTGCCTTAAACTGGCGTCTTATTCAAGCCCCACTCTCTGTCATTGATTACGTCATGGTCCATGAGTTGACGCATCGCCGCTATCCGCATCATCGCCAGACGTTTTGGGATGCAGTACGGGTGATTCTCCCGGACTTTGAGGCGCGGAAACAGTGGCTTCGGGATCACGGGGCGGAATTGGGGTGGTGATGGTCTCGGTTTGGTGTTTCCATAGATAGATTTTAAGAGTGATTAGCTGATAATAGAATTTAAGACTTCGCAGGGTTTTAGAAATGCTTATATTTTTCATGTCTCGGCTATAACCACAGTGTTTGCGAAGGTACTCAAAACGGTGATATACGAATCGTGCTAGTTGCCCGTCTTCGTCATATTCATATCCACCCCTGAGGTTGTGCTGAGCAGTTGCAGAAGTGACCAATGTAATTAAATCACGAGAAGCATATCGACGAGATTTGTAGGTCAATTTAAGAACCTCATCCATTCCGCCATAATCTTCGGAATACGGATCAAGATATCTTTCCATAATTTTCACGAGAGGTTCGTAGAGGGCTTTCAACTCCTCTTCCATAATTTGTTGTCTTCGATGCCTTTTTTCTATTTTTGTTTCGACGAGATATCTCATCCACGGCGATAACAAGCTTGCTGCAACCCCAGTAAACACTGCTGACAAAATTGTTACACCATGGGCGGAAATCCATTGGACGAGTAATGTCATGTTAATCTCACTCTCACCAACTCCATCAACTTCCCCGTCAACTGGGCTAATACGCTAGACTCCGTAACCCCGGCCACCCGCAATTGCCTCCGAATAAACCGCTGCATTTCCCGCTGCACATCCTCTTTGACTTGCCAATCAATCACTCGCAGCCCTTGGAGTCCTTCTACAATCGATTCAGCCAATGCAGTCATGGTATCCGTCCGTTCTCCAGAAGCATCTAATGCCTCCACCAACAGGCTCCGAAACGCCGACACGGTAGGGGATAGACCATCGACTTGACTGCCTTGAACAATTTCCTGTGCCTCGGTCCGCATGGTGGCCATTTGTTGCAAGAGTTCTGCCAATGTAATCCGCAGTTGACGGTATTGCTGAATTAGCTCATCCAACCGTTGCCGCAGGGACGTCCATGCGACCGGGTTTTCTTTCTGACGGACACGAATCTCATGGCGCAAGGCATGTTCCATTTCATGCGCACGGGCTTCCGGATCAGGAAGTCCCTCCATGATTTTTTGATGAAAGGCGGGGTCCAGAATGGATATCGGAGCTAAAAGGCTAGTTACTCCCGAAGACCGAATATGATCATCAATGAGCTGGCGAACCTTCGCGCCGACACCAGAGAGATCTAAGGTCTCTTCCCGATACCGATTCTTGGCCCCCATGCGAATTTTTCCGAGCCAGCGCATGTCATCGAGATAAGGTGCCGCCACTGGATCGGGCATCACCCGGTCTAAGTGCTTGGCAAATTGCAAAAAAGCGTTATCAAAATGAATCCGCCGATCTTCCGGTTCTAAATAGCGCACCAACGCATCCAAATCATTCGGGTCAATCCCATCAAAAATCCTCATCACGGTCCTATGCGCTTGTTCCAAGGCAGGCAGATCATCAGTTAAGGGATGCAGGATATCTTGGACATCCTGCGTGTCAAAAATACCTAGAGCCTCATCTAACAAGCCGCCAATGCCGTAATAATCCACCACGAGCCCATAGGTTTTACCGGGAGCGGGCCGATTCACGCGGGCAATGGCTTGAAGCAAGGTATGTTCGCGCAGTCCATCATCTAAGTACAGCACTTGTTCCACGGGCGCATCAAATCCCGTGATGAGCTTATCGCAGACAATGAGCATAGCTAAGGGATCTACATCCAACGGCTGTTTAAAGCGATCAATGAGCCTCGCTTCTTGGTCCGCCGTCAGTTTATACTGCTTCATTCGGTCATTGTCATCGTTGGTCACGGAAATAATGACGGCACTTTGGGGGCCATTGAGGCGTCGAAGGGTTTCGTGATAAAGTACCGCCGTCTCGCGATCAATCGCCACAATTTGGGCCTTAAACCCATTAGGCTGGATATGGGTTTCATAATGCTGAATCAAATCCAAACAAACCTGCTCAATCCGTTGCGGACTTCGAATAATGCTGTTCAGATTGGCGTAACGTTTCTTAATCGCTTCCCGTTCTTCCTCGCGGTAATCCCGAAACACGCGGTCAAATAAGGTATCAAGCGAGTGCCCTTCCACCTGCACCTCCGGCAGCCGGGACTCATAGAAGATCGGCACGGTCGCGCCATCCTCGACCGACTGCTTAATGGTGTAGGTATCAATGTAAGAGCCAAACGTCTGGGGCGTACTCCGATCCTTTTTATCAATGGGTGTCCCGGTAAAGCCAAGGAAGAAGGCATGCGGCAACGCGACCCGCATGTTATGCGCCAATCCGTGATATTGAGTTCGGTGAGCCTCATCAACCATCACAAAGAGATTACTGTCTTCGCTCAGGACTGGGTGCTTGGCCGTAGGCGAAGTTTTCGGGACTTGGAACTTTTGAATGGTGGTCATGAGCGTCTGACCCTGCCCGCCATTCAGCAACTGATCGCGTAACTGCTGGATGCTCTCTACGCGCACGGGGTTCGGGAATCCGCACCGTTGAAAGGTTCCCGCGATCTGCCGGTCTAAGTCCCGCCGATCCGTGACCACCAAAATTGTGGGGTTTTGCAAACCGGGGGTGCGCCGCAGTTTCAACGCCATATACACCATGGTCAACGACTTCCCCGACCCTTGGGTATGCCACACCACTCCACCCCGTTCTGCATTATTTGGCGCATGCACAATGCGATCCATGGCTTTGGTGACAGCTCGCCATTGTTGATATCGGGCGACTTTTTTTATGATCGTATGCCCATCGGGTTCAAAGACGATGAAGTTGCGCGACAGGTCCAACAGATGTGCGGGAGTCAACGCTCCGGCCAGCAACGTATCTTGTGGCAACGCATCTGCACCCAAGTCCTCTATGGCCCATGGATAAGGATCTTTCCATTCCGCCCAATGCCGTGCGGGAGCTTGAATCGGAGCCAGCCGTGCGCCTTGGCCCCAAATCGCCACACAGAGTTGATTCGTCCAGAAGAGTTGGGGCGCCACCCGTTGATAGCGTTCCAATTGATCCGTAGCCTCTTCGAGGGGATGAGAGACTAAGGCAGGATTTTTGGCTTCAATGACGACCAACGGAAGCCCATTGACGAAGAGCACGAGATCGGCCCGAATCTTTTCAGTGCCATGCACCCAAAACTGGTCGACCACAACAAAATCATTATTTGAAGGGTCATCCCAATCAATGATCTGCACCGTCTGGTGTCGCCGCCCTTGACCGAGATCCTGTTCCAGACTAAAGTACGTGGTCAAATCTTGATGCACTTGCGCATTGGCTTCCAAGAGGCTGGCAGCTTGTACTTGCGTGACCCGACGCATTACTTGAACCGTATTGGCCGGGGATATCCATGGATTGAGCCGTTTGACGGCGTTTAAGAGACGTTGGGGCAAGATGGCATGTGCCAAGGAGTCTCGCTCTTGGTCGATGGTGGAGCCGGGGACATGCGTCCAACCGAGTGCGATCAGACGGCGCAGGGCGGGGGATTCAGAGAGGTGGGATTCAGACCATTGGGTCATATCGTTAATACCTCGCGTGATTGGTGAGAAAGTAACTTATTTAACAAACTATCCCGCAGTGTTTCATATTGTTTAATAAGTACATCTCCATGTGCTATGCGTTTTTGAATTACGTCAAGAGAATTCACCAATTTTTTTTGGGAATCGAGACTAGGAACATCGATAACTAACCCCTCAAGAATACTTGTATTGACACCAGACCGGGTGCCTCCAGACGCTTGAATGGCAACTTGATGTTGGATTTTGGGCGAGCCAATGAGAGAATACATCACATATTGGGGTAATATATTCTCGTCACGAATTCGTAAACGTATTAGATGATACGACATCAACCAGCCTTCTGCATCTTCAGGCACGATACAAGTACGTCCTACTGTAGCCATGCGCGAAAATAACAGGTCACCTTGTCTTAAGCGGTAATTCTTAAGTGCAGTTGCAGTGCCGTCATTAACGAAGGATAAAGATGTCGTATCAAGGAATCCCTGCTTCACATTGCCGATATTGAGGACTGGGACCCCTTCGGCGGCAAACGATGATGATTTTAGTAACGAACCAAATGGTCCCGTTTGCACTTCTGCGATATCCCCTATAGTCGTCCTGTTTCCTGCTAGTCGAGAAAACTGGTCCTGCATTATGTTGTTCATAAGAAGCCTTAACTTCTCGACCAAAGTCTTCCGGACCAAAATAATACTATCCACACTCCCCAAAATCTCCGCAATGCGCCGTTGTACGGGGAGCGGGGGGAGGGGGATTTTAAGAGACTCAAGAGAGTCCTTATTTATAGCATCGAAGGTGCTTCCTTGTTTAATTTGTTTCCAATAAGACGAGATTTTCGGAGATTGCATGACATAAAACAAAAAATTAGACAGAAGTCGGTCACGGTGTGGCCGAATGGAGGCTATCCCTCGCCCTATAACTGCTCGGGTATGGTTAGTATTCACGGCCCCGACAGGAGCTCTAACCGTTATAAGAATATCCTCAGGTTCTGCTATCTTCAATGGTTTAAGACAATACACGGTTGGTATCGGGTGAACATCACCAAAATCTGTTTTGCCTTGATAAAAAGGCAGGCCTATTTGCTGATCGATGACATTATTAGAGGGCGGCGACTGTCCCATAATAATGTCAGATACTTGTCCTAACGACACTAAGGCCCATTCGTGCAGCGTTTTGTCACTAGTCTTCATGATTGAGTACCGTTTTTCTGCTGAAGTACAGCCTGATCCAATCTGCGAAATAGCGAGGATGCAAATGCTAACCATTGTAGTGCCTCTTCGAAAGTGGTATCAATGCTAATGGAATGTGCTTTCGGATTGCGAATAGCCTGTATAGCACCTTCAAACAAATGCATGAATCCTTCTTGTTCATCGGGATCAGTTGAAATACGCAGAATTGGTCTATTAGCAGAGAATACATGCTGCATAAGACCTTTACCGTCAGCGGTTGTAACTCCGGATCGCTTTTTAACTTCTTCTATGAGCGCAATATAAACATCCAGCACCGCATTTCGATAATGTTTCGAGGCGATAAGCTCGTCGGCACATTCATGAACTTTAGGGTGGAGAAAATTCAACGAGCTAAGAAGATCATGTGCCGGCTGTCCAAGAGTACTAGCCAACTGAGTCTTATACGATAATGCCATCATTCGAATAGTATCCAACACCGACATCATGCTCACCTTTTGAAAAACCAAAGATACAACATTCACACCCATGTACTGCTGAATAAGTTTCACCAGAGGCGGGTCAGGAATTATAAAGGAATCGGTGTGAGATTGGGCCATTTCTTCCATTTCCCGCACACTAAAACGAAGTGGATAATTATTAACGAACCCAAGCTTGTCGTCAGATATAAAGACTTGCCTCCCATTCTCTAATTGATAAACTATTCGTATTGTTCTATAATCGGGTACATTGTCGTCTGGCTTCACAAAGGGATTATTTTCATAATATCCTCCCAACTCTAAATGAACCCAGTGCACAATTTTGTCCGAATCCGTTCGAATGGCAAGATCTAATATTTCATTAAGACTGTCGCTTATTGGTTGGTTACTCATATTCATACCCCAACTCCTTCAAATATCCATACATTTTGGCTTCCAATTCAGCCCGCTGCGCTTCCAGTTCTCGTAATTCCCGGATTACGGCGCCGATGTCTACCGCTTTCTGCTCTTCAAAGGTATCCACATACCGAGAGATATTGAGATTATAGCCATTTTGTCGGATTTCTTCGATTGACACCACCCG
The DNA here is from genome assembly GCA_002951815.1 of Sulfobacillus thermotolerans. GTDB lineage: Bacteria > Bacillota > Sulfobacillia > Sulfobacillales > Sulfobacillaceae > Sulfobacillus > Sulfobacillus thermotolerans. The sequence goes on along the minus strand of CP019454.1, from coordinate 571,105 downwards.
CGCATACTTCTCCACGTCCTCATACGCGGTATACGCATCCACAATCTTGGCGATGTCCTCAGGTCGCAAGCTATTTTGGTTTTTCCCCGGTTGAAAGTCCCGCGACGCCTCAATAAACAAGACGCAGTGCCGATGGCTTTCGGGTTTCGCTTTTCGAATGATCAGGATAGCGGCCGGAATGCCCGTCCCATAGAAAAGATTTGGGGGGAGGCCGATCACCGCATCAATCAAATCATCTTCTAAAAGTCCTTGGCGAATATGTTGCTCGCTATTCCCCCTAAACAAGATCCCATGGGGCATCACAACCCCCAGACGCCCGGTGACATTCAGAGTCGCCACCATATGTTGCACGAAGGCCAAATCCCCATAACTCTTCGGCGGCAGGCTATATTTAAAACGACCATACGGATCATGCTCCGCTGCTTCGCGTCCCCAGTTTTTAAGACTAAACGGCGGATTGGCAATGACCCGGTCGAACAGCATCAGTTCGCCATGGTCCACCAGTTTGGGATCGCGGATGGTGTCTCCTTTGTCAATCCGCGCATCGAGCAAGCCGTGCAGAAGCATGTTCATCTTACATATGCTCCACGTGTTGAGATTCTTTTCTTGTCCGTAGAGACTCACATTCTTGGCATTGCCACCGTGAGCCTCAATGTAGTGAACCGACTCGATCAGCATGCCTCCCGAACCCACGGTCGGGTCACAAATGCGCATGCCTTCTTCGGGTTGAAGAAGAGCTACAAGCAATTGCACGACACCACGAGGCGTGTAGAACTCGCCGCCTTTCTTCCCCGCATCATCGGCAAACTGGGCAATGAGATATTCATACGCACGGCCTAGCATATCCGGTTCGGGCAGATCGCGATTCCCAATGCGGATTTGACTAAAGTGTGCCAACAGGCGCAATAAGACCTGATCCGGAAGGCGGTCTTTATTGTTGAAATCAATGCTAACCAAGACTCCTTCGAGGCGTCGGTTCTGTTCTTCCAAGGCTTCGAAGGCTTTGTTAATCGCTTCCCCGACATTGACCGCGATGGTGCGCAAATAGCTCCATCGAGCACGTTCAGGGACAAAGAATTGGTATTCCACGGGCTCGTCGGGATCGGCACCGGGAATATTTTGTAAAGCGTCACGTTCTTCCTCAAAGACATCATTGAGCCGTTTCAGAAATAATAGCCCAAAGATATAATTCTTGTAGTCCGCTGAGTCAATACTGCCTCGCAGGATGTTGGCGGATTCCCACAGGTGCGATTCGAGTTCTTGAAGCGTCAAAGCCATAGAGATTCGGAACCCCTTCCATTCGACACAACATTCTATGATATTGAGAATTATACTGGATTAGGAAGGAATTAGGGAGAGATCGTACCACAGTGAAGGTGGTTCGGATGGCAGCACCCACAACGCTTACCTAACGCGCTGGAAAAGGGTAAAAGTAACACAGACATAGTAGCTTTAATAACGTCGAAGTCAACGTATCAGGGCCTGTCCGGGTCGTCCTTATATCTGATCACCAGAGGGAGTATTACGTCAGGTTGGTCATCGGCATCCTACGCCTATCAATCGCGCATATGAATGCCCTCGATAAATTTCATCCTAGTCCATAATTATGCAATAAGAAGCGCATCACTGAGCGGTGTGAGTTCCAAGCCGAAACATACTAGTCGCGCACAGTTGGATATCTTTATTAACATTAGGCTGCCGGTTAATTGACTGCCTCTTCAGGTTAAGGTTCGTGGAAACAACAGGCGAACATTCAAGTCGAAGTCAATATGTCCTGCAAAATCAATAGTTCCCTGATTAAAGATGTTTGCCGTCGCTGTAAAGAAAATTCCATCTACTTCAAAAACCGCACTAGCAACACTAACCTCGTACACTTGGTCTTCCACGGCGTCCTGAAAAGCTGGCTCGATGTGCGATTTCAATAAGTCTTCGGCCGCGTATTGAGCGTCCTTACCGATTAGTTGCGCGTCCATTTCATGATCCCAATGCCACGGTATCATCTTACGGCCCTTGCGCCATCTTTCAACAAGATAGCCGTTTTCAATCCCATCAATAATGCTTTGACCCGCATGTTCACTGACAATTACTTGCAACATACCGTTTGTTCTTTTGATACCGGAGGATAGCGCCTTAAAGACTTTATTGACCTCATGAAGTTCCTCGTTCTCTGAATCCTTTTCGGTGTCATCAGGAAACTGAGTTTGACTCGGTTGGTCAATAACTAATACGCTGGGCACATAGGGAATTTCTTGACTAACAAAAAGCTCATGGAGTGCCAATAAAGTGGTCACATGATAACCGAGCCAGTTAGCTCCACTGCCAATTTCGCGAAGCCATGCTACACCTCCCCTGTCATTAATAACTCGGATGGTCAGTTTACTGGTGTCAAGCTGGATTAAATCATCTCCAGTTTCCAGCTCCAAAATATTGCTGTAGTGACCAGCAAATCTTGAGAATTTAAACAAGGCGGTTTCTTTCTTTTGAGCCATGAGCTCGAAATCAACAGCCTTTAGCAACTCAGCCTCTTCGTCTTTCAGGGCATCTATTTCGGTCATAAATATCCCTTCATCGGCGAGTGACTCGTGCAGATTAATAAATTCTTCGGTTCTGCCCACAAACATTGCGAGTTGCTCTCTAGTAGCCCGCATTTCTTTGGTTTCTTGCTGGACATACTCGCGTTCTAATCGAACTTGTCGAAGTTCAGATTCCTTGCTAGACATTCGCTTTTGAAGGTCTACCTCTTCCGCATCCAACATCGGCGGAACGAACGCGATATTCCTCCATTGGGCCTCTACTTTTTGAGTGGATTCGATCAGTTTGGCTAGTTCATTTGAAGGCGCATGAGTTTTGTTCCCACAGAGAGGACATGTATGCTCTGTACTCAGCCTCTCCAAAAGCCAAGAAGTCGATGACAACCTATCCCGTTTCCTTAAAATATTCATTTCCGCTTTTGCCCTTGCCATCGATAGTTCTCTTACCTGTGTAAGTTTTACCCTTAGTGTTGTGACCTCAGAATTAAGCGAGATTTCTCTTTCGCGTAACCACGAAAGTCTCTCGACGTTCGGTAGATATCCACCTTGATCCCGCTGGATTGGATCCTCCTTCCACGAAGCCACCATATCCTTCAATCGCTTCAGCAAAATATGAGTACTTGTGTTACCCACATTAATGGGAGGCACCAAATCGTACTGTGTAGCGGCTACATATCTGCCCCTTACATCACCCGAGAAATTCTCAACATTAATTCTCAACGCTTCAAGTTGGCGCTGTTTCCGTTCAATTAGTCGCCTAACCTCTTGTAAGCGATGCTGTTTAATTAAGGCCTCGGCATCGACCACCCCCAACACCAACGGGAATATTTCCCTTAATTTTTTGGCATGTTCTTCAATATCTGCTTCGAAGAACATGGTTTCGTTGTTGGCAACTAGCCTCTGCGGTTGAAACATAAAGGCTGTCATATCTGAAATTGATGCCCTTGTCTTGTAACCATTACCCGTATCGTTAAAGTCAGAATTCGACTGAGGTATCTTAGCCAACCTCTCTAAGATCGCTTTAGCGGCGTCGCGGTTAGCATTTTTTTCAGGAACGTCAGGAATCGAAACGCTTACCTCTTCCCTTATAAAATAATCATCTGTAGAAGTCTTATCTCCGGGATCTTTCCGAGCAAATAACTTTTCTCCTTCTACTGTGTTGAACAACAATCCGTACCACGATGAGGTGCGCCTGATTGGACCGATCTTGGGGATGGCGCAGCCTCCTGAGCCGAGACAGTAATCAATAATTTCTATAATGGCTGATTTTCCACTGCGACTCGAACCAGTAATATAGTTAATTGCCCCAGGCTTAAAAATAAGTGTGCGTGGAGTTTTGTTTGGAGCTTTAGACCATATGATTAATTTTAAAATTGCAAAGTTCATGTTAGGCAATCCACCCCTAATATCGTCAGATATTCAAAAACAGACATATTACCTGCCCATATCCCTAATTTGTACGATGCATTTAGGATAGCCTTTGTTTCATCCGATGCCCTCCCAAGGAGCTTGAACGGCACACTTGATGTAAAATATCCTTCGTCGAATGTGATAAGATTGCAGGCAATGGCTAGGTTCAAGGACCTAAATGTCCTGTCTTTCATTCCCTCGATACGATTATTAATGTTAAAAACACTCTCGTTTTGCGCAATCGAATTAGCGGGATCGCGATCGAGAATTGAACGTAATCCAGACGATTTTCTTCTTTTTAATATTATTTTCCGAGTCGTATCATGAAATACCAACGGGAGAACACTGACCAAGTGCCATATTGTGAGCAACTGCCCTTGGGATGGTCGCGAAATAAACCCTTGAGTAAACGCCCAAAGTGCATTACAGCCAAGAGCTGGATTCCACATTATTTCATACTCACGCAAAAGAATCTCACTCATTGCTTAGAGCGTCCTTTAGACAGGCCTTTGAAGTGAGGATGCCAACCGATTACTGGTTCCTGTCCTTCGCCGAAATGAGCCAAAGCATGGAAATTTCCACAAGAGAACGATTTTGGCATAATATGGTTATGAATATATGTGTCGTGTTCTAAAGTTAGGTCCAAGCATTCCTGCCCTTTTAATTCATCGGAAGGAAGAGAATTTCTATATGCTCTTCTGCTAGCCGTTTTCCAGCATTTTGTTAGATCCTGTTCATAAAGCAACAGAGTTGTTTCTGAAACAGCATTAGTATCTGACCATTTAATTCGTGTGTCTTCTGCATAAACATAGTCTAGAATCGCCTCCCTAATTACGTCTTCATCCACGTTAATCCAATCAAGTTGTTGGACAAAACCGTGTGCCCCGTACTCACTAATGTCGACATTCTTCATGTCAAACGGCTCAATAATGGCCGACAAACGAGCCCCCGTCACCCTTTTAAATAACCCCTGCAGCTCCTTATCAAAATCGTCACGTGTAATTCGAGGCCTTTCCTTGTTTTCGACGAGACTTCTGATCTTTCGTTGTACCCAACCCCTCATTTGATCAAACATCCCTTGTTGCATCCCTGAGTCAAATAACCTAAGGACCTCCAAGTCCCGAAGGTTACCTCCAAATCTAGAGCTCATCTCATCGACCACCGAAACCTTTAGAATCAACATACATAAATGGTAGTCGCTTAGCTTACTGATCGTTGTTCCAAAAGGAACCAAATCACTTCTCAAGGTAGGAATCATACTCCGTAGCTCATCACGAACACTGCATGCCGATTTTTCATCCGTGGCTCTATCAATCCGCCGTGCGATACATTCTGTTGAAAGCGATCCAGTTGTAACGAGATGAAACTCTGTATTATCTATAACAGATGGGGCACTTAAAATTGTTTCTGCCCAGACGTGGAGAGTCTTCCATAAGGCAACACTTCTATCGGAGAGTGGCGACCCAGAATTGACTGTAGACTTATCTTGTTCCCGTATTTCCTTACCATCGTCAAAATGAACACTCACATCGTCTATATCTTCGAATCCTATTTCTACAACATCCACGGCAGACTGGAAGAGTCTATACGTCGCACGATCAAACTGATATACATATCCTAATGCTTGTCCTGCAGCATCATGACCGGTACTCATCGTTAGCCCTCCAATCAAGGAATCCTAACTTTATTCTAACATTCGACAAATTCCCTTGTTTTTCCTTCTCCAGTTTTAACGTTAATTCGTAGAACAATAAATAGCTCGACGAGGCGTAGTTTGGCAGCTAGTACGGTCGCAGTTTGTTGCTCGGACGAGCTCAACCACCCCAAGGTAAGGACCGTAGCCCTTTTACGTCGATCATCCCATGTCGACGAACATACCGTTTCTGGGCCACCTGGAACAGAAAGATATATTCCCATCCTTGTTCACAAAGATGATCATATCGCTAGCCTACGGGTCGTAACACCGGAAACTGTCATCGCCCGCCATATACAATTCATCTTCTCATAATATTTGGAGGTTATGAATCTCCTCACGGTTAGCAACCTTTCCACCAAATTGATTGATTAGAGCTAACTACCTGTCAAAATGATTGGTTTTCCTTCAAGCTCTTGATATCGTTCGCGCGCAACAAGAGACGGGTCATAAAACCACCAAACGGTTGGGCCCGCATCTATAAAGTCTTGCACCGCTTGCCCTAACGAGGAAGGGAAGCCCCCAGTCACAAATTATAGGGCCTCCATTATCCCGGAGCAGTTTGATAAATGCTTGCGCCATGTCAATGATGAGGAGTACCGCACATTGATACAAATAGGCCGGACAGGTTCCCAACACCGTAATGATAAATCATGCTTCTCCGCCATCCATTGGGTGAACGTGGTTTTTTCCGCATGCCGGTAGGCCAGTGAGAACCAGGATAGTCGATTCCAGGAATTGAAACGAGTAGCATATGACTATACAAAAGCTTCACGACGTGCTGAACCAGTCAAGGAATACCGTCATCACCACCTGGTTGTTCCTACAATGGTTGAAGTCATCAGCTAATGCCCCCGCGCGGTATAAAAGACTGCGGTCACTCATTCTTTCTTTGCGAAGCGGGGCTAACCATTGGTCAACGAGCCTCAAATGCTCATCCAGCAATAGATCTGTTACGTCTGAAATAACGTCCATTCACCCTCCACTACTTAAGCAGACGCTCTCTTCCTTCGCAATCTCCCCACCTCGCCTCACGATCTAAGACTCCGTAAGAACTTCAAAGGCATCAACACAAACGGTATAACTATCGTATAAATTGGGTTGTCACGGCTTAAGGTCATCCGGGTACTCTTCCGACGCTCCTGTCACTAGTGCAACCATAATAGGGGAATGGTGAGGCGTCGACTTTCCACTACAGTGGAGGCTAAACCCCTTACCATGCAATAGTATGGACGTGGAATACATGTCATCTCTTATATACGGAATAACCCCCCCAATAACGGCCCCACTCTCGACCCTATTTTTCAAAAAAAATTTTGTTTTTTAACCGGGGACAAATTGCGTGACCCATTCCGAGTAATAAAGGTGAAGGGAACGTTGAAAGTCACCATCACTCCGTTAAGTCCCATTTAAGGAGGAGTCCTTTATCACGCACTGAGTAGCGTCCAATACGCTCCAATGCCTTGATAGATAACGGTTTCATGATTTGGCGTCATCTCAATGGATGATTAAAATTGATAGAATTTGGGCATTTTTAGGTTCCACATACTACCCCAAGCGAAATGGCGGTGAAATCGTGAGCCCCAGCATGTATAATCCGAGTACCCCATAGACCCCGGCAATTAGATCCGAGAGTCTGCCGGAACTCATCAAATCTCGCAGAATCCATGCTTAGTAGAGCATTCGAGCCTTTTAAATTTTCTCACCGTTATCCCTGATTTATGACCCGTAGTTTCTTACGCTCTAAATCATGGCTCTCGCTTGATGCTCCGGGATTCACCCCGTTTTTTTCCGTATGGGTATACCCGCACATTACGCACCACCAACTCAGAAACCTATAAGGAGACGATCACATGAATACCTACCCTGTTTTGCTAACAGCCCAAGAAGCCGCAGACATACTCCGAGTGTCCCGCTGGCGCATTTACGACCTCATCGCACAAAACGTCATCCCAGCCGTGCGTCTGGGCCGTCAAGTACGCATCCCCCGCGACAAGCTGTGGGAACTGATTCAAGCACAACGTCAGGCCATGTAAGGCAACGACTTCCCCTGTGTCCTTCTAGGAATATCCCGATGTTCTACTTGCTTTTCATCTAGTGAGCAGGAGATTATCTATCTCCTGCTCACTCTTGAAATCATTACTACACAACAGTATCATGATGGCTGTGTGCCAAATGTGTGCCGTTGCGAAAAAACACACAGGAGGAAAAAATGTGGCTGGACAAATCATCTCCCGAGGGGACCGGACGTGGTTGATCCGGATCTTTATTGGTCGGGACCCGAAAACGGGAAAACGGACCTATCACAACCAGACGGTCCATGGAACCAAAAAAGAAGCGCAACAGGTCTTGAATTCGTTGTTGCGCGATCATGACATGGGTTCCTTAGTGGCTCCGCAACGGCGTACGCTTAACGAATACCTTGACGAATGGTACCAATCGGCAGTGAAAACGAAGGTTCGGCCCCAGACCTATGATCACTATAGGGCCACGATAGACCGATACGTGAGACCCGCTTTGGGGCCGCGCAAATTAGCAACGATTAAGCCACTGGATCTACAGAAGCTGTATTCGGCGATGCAAGAACAGGGCCTGACTCCCCGAACGATTCGGTACACCCACGCCATTCTCTCGTCCGCCCTGAAGCAGGCTGTCCGGCGGCAGATGCTCAGTCAAAATCCAGCGGACAAGGTCTCGGTGCCTAAACAGCAACGACGCGAGATGTATGCATTGAGTCCAGAAGAAGCGAAACGCTTTCTCAGCGCGGCAGAATCCTCTCGCTGGTTTACGTTGTTCCAATTCGCCCTCGTCACGGGGATGCGACCAGAAGAATATTTTGGTCTACGCTGGGAGGACATCGACTGGCAAAACGGGAGAGTGCAAGTAAAAAAAGTGCTGGTGCGGGTGGCCAAAGGTGGTGGCTGGCGATGGGACGAACCGAAAACGCAGAACAGTGGCCGCAGCATACCGATTCCCCAAACCCTCATCGCGTCGTTGAAAACGCTGAAAGTGGAACAAGCCAAGCAACGCCTAAGTCTTGGGGAAAGGTGGAAGGACCACGGGTTGGTGTTTACCGCAGAAAACGGTGAACCGATTCATCACTCGAACTTCAGAATCCGACACTTTAAGCCGTTGGTCAAGAAAGCCGGACTCCCAGAAGACCTGCGGCTCTATGACCTGCGTCATACGTGTGCCACATTGCTCCTAGTGGCAGGCGAAAACCCCAAGGTGGTCAGTGAACGATTGGGACATGCGAGCATTACGCTCACCCTGGACACCTACAGTCATGTGTTGCCGACGTTGCAACAGCAGGCCACGAGTAAACTCGAAAGCCTCCTGTTTGGGAACGGCACACTATAGGCACACAAAATAAAAATCACCGTCTGCGTTGGCAACGGTGAAAACCCGGAAACCCTTGTGGTGCCTCAACTAATTTGGTGTCCCCGGCAGGATTCGAACCTGCGACGCCGGGATTAGAAGTCCCGCGCTCTATCCACTGAGCTACGGGGACGCTCTGGGTGGTGGCGTACTCCTTGACAATAAAAATGGTCGGGGCGACAGGATTCGAACCTGCGACCCCTTGCTCCCAAAGCAAGTGCGCTACCAAGCTGCGCTACGCCCCGACATAAAGCATTTAATAATATACCATAGGGATAAAGGCCCGTCAATGACACCGTTAAGACCGGCGTAAGCTTATAAAAATAGATGCCGCAATAAATATAAACAACACCAAGCCAGACAACTGGGCTAAACCCACATGCGACAAGATAAAGGCAATGAGCAACGAGCCCAATCCTAAAACGGCCAGCAAGGGGTCTTCCACAAAGAGTCCATAGACTTTTTTCACCCACTTCATGCGGATGCCTGCCCCCTTGCCTTAAGCATTTTCACATACCAGCCACTCATGGCTAAATATCCCGCAATCAAGACTAACAACGTCGCTTCCGACAACGGCCAATGCACGCCTAAGGCAGCCCCGGCCCAAAACGTTCCAAAACTGGTCAACATCACACCGACGACAAATTTCAGCGTGTTTTCGGGCACCCGAGACAAGGGCGCACGCAGTGCAAGGCCAAGCGCTAATACCGCCACCAGCCCAATAGCCGAGCCTAAAATCGCGCTGCCAAATGCATGAGCTCCCGATCCCATGGTCAAAATAATGACGACCACTTCCAAGCCCTCGAGCAACACGCCATTAAAGGCCGTGGCTTGTGCCTCGAACGCGGCATTGCTACTGGCCTCTAATTTTTTCACTTGCCGGGCATAAGCTTCTGCTTCGTTATGCAGTGCCTTAAGGCCAGCATAACGCAAGATCGCTTTGCGAATCCACTTCAGACCGAATAACAAGAGTAAAATACCGACAACCCCTTGCAGTACATGCAAGGGAACCACGCGCAAGATGCCCTCCCCTAAGATCAGCACCAACGCCGCCAACGTCAAGACTGCATAAAACACCCCACGCATGGCAGGGCGCACCCCAAACACCGCAGCCGCTAACACAATGGAGAGCGCCTCTACGAATTCCACAGATGATGCTAAAAATGCCGCTAGCAAGACATAAAGATTCACAAGCTCCCTCCATTCTCCGGGTCTTCGCACGATGTTGCCTTCATTCTATCGTCGTTCAGCGTCTAGAAAAGCACGTCCCACAAAAAATTCAGGGAACCTTCAGCATCATACGTCAACCAACCGAAACTCGGCGGGGACTGCACCGGCCGAAATCCTGCACCCGGATTCACAATCCACGTCTCTGATGTGTGATAGGACTCCCGTTTGTGGCTGTGGCCAAAGACTAAAACCTGTAGAGTAAACTGGTGAGCCAAGCGCTGTAAAGCCTCCAATCGCTGCGAAGAAGGCCATTGGTGGCCATGAATGACCCCGAAACGCACACCCTGAGATTGCCAAAACGTTGCCCATGGAGCATGGACGTCATGGTCATTGTTGCCTTGAGCCCCGTAATAGGGCACCCCCATTTTCTGTGCCAACCATAAGCCATCGCGGTAAAAATCGCCGGCACAGATCAGGCCATCCACGTCAGATAAATTCACAAGTTGGTTAGCCCATTTCGCTATCCGGCCATGCGTATCACTGATGACCACATAGCGCATTATAACGCCATCACCTGCTGAATCACCGGAATAATACCTTGCACTGCCATAGCGCGGTGCGAAACCCGGTCTTTATATTCCTGGGGCCACTGTGCAAACGATGTTTCGCCATCAATGCTGAAAATGGGATCCATGCCAAAACCCTGTTGACCCCGCGGCCAGGTGAGAATCCGCCCTTCGACCACGCCTTCTGAGAAAAACACGAGACCATCGGGTGATGCTAAACACAAGACGGCACGCATGCGTGCCGTGCGTAACGCCCACGGCACTTCTAGCAGACGTAAGAGAATCTCTCGGTTGTTTTCCCAGCTGTCGGAACTGACAAAGCGCGCCGAATGAATGCCTGGCAATCCCCCTAACGCGTCGACTTCGACCCCGGAATCGTCGGCCAGCGCCCAGCGTCCTGTACGAGACGCGACCGCCTGGGCTTTTAATTGCGCATTGGCCCGGTAACTATCCCCGGTTTCTTCAATGATTTCCTTTTCGCCATAGTCATCCAGCACCAAAGGGAGATCGACACTAGCAAAGAGGCGGCGGAACTCTTCGAGTTTGCCACGATTGTGGCTGGCCAAAATAATGGGGTGTTCATGAAAATTAGCCAATCAACAACGCTCCTTCTGGCAACGCTTGCCGTTCCAGCGCCACCAGTTCATCAATACCGGGCTCCACAAAATCCAACAGCAAGTCCAATTGTTGGCGACTGAATAAGCCGTGCTCGGCGGTGCCTTGAATTTCAATCAGCTGGTGCTGACTAGTCATCACCACATTCATATCCACGCCAATCTGTACATCTTCGTGATAGTCCAGATCTAAATAGACTTCGCCCATCGATAGTCCCACGCTAATCGCCGCGGTCCAATCTTTCAGCGGCTTCCCGGTAAATGGCGTCGCCTTATGTATTTTCAATAGCGCCTGGGTCAGCGCCATAAAACCCGCGGTAATAGCCGCAGTCCGCGTGCCCCCATCAGCTTGAATCACATCACAATCGAGAAGAATACTCTTTTCTCCCATCGCCTTGAGATTCACCGCGGCCCGCAATGAGCGCCCAATTAATCGCTGAATTTCCACCGTCCGCCCTTGTTGTTTGCCGCGTGTGGCTTCCCGAAAGGTGCGATCATTGGTCGCCCGCGGCAACATCCCATATTCCGCGGAAATCCAGCCTTGGCCCGTGCCCCGAACAAAGGGGGGTACACGGTCCTCCACCGTCGCCGTCACCAGGACGCGCGTGTGTCCGGCCGTAATTAAACACGACCCTTCTGCCCACTCATTAAAACCCATTTGCAATTCGACCGGCCGAATCGCATCATTACTGCGTCCATCGCGGCGCTGAATGGCCACCATCTCCTTTCGAAAAAAAACTCCCACCCAGGAAGGCGGGAGAAAACTTGGTGGAGGCGGGGACGTACTGCCCGTCCCGTCCGAAGATACGTCATGTTAGACCCCTACGAGCGTAGCCGTGGAATTGATCTCATTTGACAAGATCGCCACAGCGCGGTCGTTGCCAAACCAGTCCTAGTTTCCCATGGCATATCGGACACTATACCAGGTATCCTGCATTTTTTTACGCCAAAAGTCGCCGGGCAGGAACCAGAGGCTTTGGCGTTAGCTGGGATTTAGGCAGCTAAAGCGTAGTTTTCTTCGTTGTTCTTGGCACTTAATGGTTTCCTGCTTTTTAACGAGGCTCAGGCCCTCGGCTCGCGTTCCAACATCCCGTTCATCCCCGTCGAATCTAGTTCGCCCCCATACAATACACCGCACAGGCTAAAAATGCTGTTTCATCGCCCGCTCGATACGGCGGCTAGCCTCTTTGGCGGCTATGGTTTGCCGCTTGTCATAACTCTTTTTACCGCGCGCTACCGCTAAGGCCAATTTAGCCCGTCCATGAACATCAAAATACATCCGCAATGGCACCAGCGTCATGCCCTCTTGCTTCACCCGCGCGGCCAGTTCCCGCAACTGCTTCCGGTGCACCAGCAATTTACGGCTGCGGTACGGATCATGATTGTAGCGATTGCCATATTCATAAGGAGCAATATGACAATTGAACAGGTACAGCTCCCCTTTATCAAACCGAGCAAAGCTATCGCGCAAATTCACACGCCCAGCCCGCAGCGATTTGACTTCCGTACCCACCAACACTAAACCGGCCTCGACGACTTCGTCAATGAAATAATCATGACGCGCCTTGCGATTTTCCGCAATCGGCTTCTCGCTTCTGGCCATGTGTGTCGTCCTCCCCGGCGATGTGCTGTTCAATTATATGATCATTTCGCCAGGATTTCAATTCGATCGGCTGGGAGTCAGCGCGCCACTTGTTGATGATGTACAAGATTAGGAGCCGTGAATTTCACGGTGCATAAAGTGTCAGAGGGTAATATGCCCATAGTCGAACCGCGGCCCGCAGGCACAATACCCGTCCACGCATCTTGATTCAGCACCAAAGCCGGACGCGGCCCACGGCCCACAATCACCACCGTTTGCCCATTTTGGCCACACCACCAAATATGCGAGCCCTCTTGCAAACGAGTCCATGTCACCTCTTCTTGCTGCCAGAACAGCCGTCCCTCAATCCATAACGGGGCCGAACCGAACGTGCTCCACACAATACGGGTCTTGTTAAACGCCAGCGCAATATGGGCTTGAAACGGAGTCATAGCGCGTTTCGGATTGCCGATGTACCAGTTTCGCCATAGCCGCATATTTTTCACCTCTACCAGCAATAACGCCGGACAGGGCAAAAGGTTTCATGGATGATAAGAAACGCATGAATTTTTTATGAGAAAACTGCGCCATTTTTCACAGCGGTCGTCCAAAGCCTTCTCGTCTTCCGCCGGTCTTCAATACCAAAAGGGCTAAACTTTTTGGCGGCGTTTTGCTGGCATCCGTGCTTCACCTTCTTGAACCAAACGAAAGTCAATCCGCTTCATGGGAATATCCACTCGCACCACTTCGGCGGTCACCGGCTGCCCAAGTTGATATTCACGCCCTGTTCGCTGGCCTTTCAGGCGATAGTGGACCGGGTCATGTACCCAGTAGTCCGGCGGAAGATCTTCCATCCGCACTAGTCCCTCAATCAAATTGGGCAGTTCCACAAACACGCCAAAATTAGTCACGCCCGAAATCACCGCATCATACCGTTCCCCGAGCTTGTCCGCCATATATTGGGCCTCTTTTAAGGCGACCGAATCGCGTTCCGCCTCCATCGCGGCCCGTTCTCGCTGGGATGCGATTTCCCCAATTTCCGCCACTTTCGCCTTCCAACGCGCCAAGGTGTCTCCCGTCGCTCGCTTCTCCATCCATCCTGTGAGAATGCGGTGGACCCATAAGTCGGGATAGCGGCGAATCGGCGAGGTGAAGTGCGTGTATTCGTCGGTGGCCAAGCCGAAGTGGCCCGTGTTTTCGGGCTGATAGCGAGCTTGCTTCATCGTTCTCAACAAAGCACTATTGACCACCCGCTCCTCTGGCTTGCCTTTGACGCGCGCGATAAGGTCTTGCAAATGCTTGGGCGTCACTTTTTCTGGTAAGCGGTAGCCTAAAGCGCCGATCATTTCCCGAAATTGCTCCATGCGGTCCCCTGGCTCTTCATGAATCCGAAATAGCCCCGGCAATTTGTACTCCAAGAGCGTATGCGCGACCGTCTCATTGGCCAACAGCATAAATTCCTCGATCAATGTTTCAGCCAGCCCTCGCTCCCTAGGCACGATATCCACAGGAAATCCATTCACATCGAGCACCACTTTGGATTCTGGCAAATCAAAATCAACAGCGCCCCGCGCTTGCCGCAATTCCCGCAACAGATGGCGCACATGGACGGCTGTCTCTAAAAAGGGACGCAGATGTTCGACATCGTCTTGCTTTCCTGCCAAAATCGCGTTGACGCCTTCATACGTTAGCCGGTGGCGCGAGCGAATAACGGAGCGGTGAAATTCCGCATGCACCCGCCGCCCCATCCGGTCTAGGCGAATAATTGCAGAGACGCACAAGCGCAGCACCCCAGGATTAAGACTGGCGATGCCGTTGGACAGGCGTTCGGGCAACATCGGAATGACCCGGTCCACCAAATAAACACTGGTTCCCCGCTGCATGGCTTCCAAATCCAGCGGGGATCCTTCTTTTACGTAATAACTGACGTCGGCGATATGGACCCCCACTTCAAAACCCCCGTCGTCTAAAGCCCGCACTGAAATCGCGTCATCCAGATCTTTAGAGTCCGCCCCGTCTATCGTGACAATCAGCTCATCGGTCAGGTCTAGCCGTCCTACCCAATCCGATTCTTGCACGCTATCTGGCAGACGATTAGCCTCCTCTAGCACCGGACGGGGAAATTCGAGCGGTAAATGATGCTCTAATGCCACCACCGACACATCCACCCCGGGCTGCAATGGACTGCCCAGTGTGCGCGTAACCTCGCCCCTGACCGGTCGTCTGGGATCTAAAGGCCACTCGGTAATCGTCGCCTGCACCATATCGCCCGGCCGCGCCTTATGGCCGTTCGGTAGCGTGACGTCCACCACGGGCTTGCGGGCATCATCCGGGATCACCCGCCATCCTAGGCGATTGCGCTCAAGCCGTCCCGTCACTTCGTTAGTGGCCCGCGACAACACGTTCATGACACGGCCTTCTAACCCATTGGGCGTGTCATGGTACCAAATCAACACGTCATCATCATGGCGGGCACCAAAAAACCAGCGTTCGGGAACAAACACATCGTCGCCCGGAAATTCGGTATTCATGACAAAACCAAAGCCGCGCGGATTGATACGCAAGTGGCCGTGGCGCGTGCGAATGGTCATACGGCCCTCATCATCACGCACTAACCACCCCTCGCGGCGATATTGCCCATATAACTTGAAAAGACCTTTACCAGGACTCCTTGCAATATTCAATTTTTTTAACAACTGATCCTCAGGCAAGGGCGGCCGGTCGGCCAACAACGCAAAAATTCGTTCTGGCAACCTTTTTAATCGGTCATGATATGCCGACTCTTTGCCTGGCATCTTTCGTACTCCCGCCGCCTTGTTCTTTTTCCCCAATCGTCCACCTCCTGTCTCCCGTGTTTGTCCGTTTCTCTCTTCTGGTCTCATTAAGGATTTTGCCCATAGGGCTTTTTTCCATAACGCCTAAGACTCACACCGCCATTTCCCTATTCCACAACAGGGGAAAGCCTCAAAACCAGGCTTTCCCCTCCCAAGATCTCCCGATCCCCAGCGTGATCCGGCTTTTCACGAAAAGGAGAAGGCCGCAAGAGGCTCATGATATGCCTGTTGCAGCCCTGAGATCAGCGCCAAAAGTGGGCTAAAAGCAGTGTCACAATCCCCAGCGCAATGGCCAAGTACAATGAAACTTTTTCTAGCAGCTGGTCGACCCCTTGCTTCTTGCCGCCATATCCCGCAGGTCCGCCGCCACCTCCGCCAAATGCTCCCGAAATGCCAGCGCTATATCCTGTTTGCAAGATAATGGCCGCAATCACGCCCACGGACAATACAATTTCGAGCACGACCAATGTGACAATCACCAGTATTCGACCCCGTTCTTTTGCAAGGTTGATTTGAGCTAAGCCGTCTTACAAGTCAGTCCATTATAGCATAAAAAAGCCTAATGCCCGTATTAAAGGCATTAGGCGTGAGATTCCCCCGCGCTATTCTTCAAGCGCGACTCCCCTCGTTTCTTTCCCTAAAATCAAGACAGCTAAGGCAGCGACGATCAAAGCAACGGTAAACAGACCAAAGACAGCTGGCAGACCAAATTTCATGGCCAGTAACAGTCCTACTACAAAGGGTCCGACGATACCGCCAATACGGCCAATCCCCATAGCCCATCCGGACCCCGTTCCCCGTATCATCGTTGGGTATTGCTCCACGGTATAAGCATACGTGACACCCCATGCCCCGAGATTGAAGAACGAGAGCATGGATCCAAATAACAAGACTTGCGCGGTGCCGTGGCCATGCCCAAAGAGATAGGCGGAAACGGCCGAAAGCAGAATATATACCACCAGAACGGGCTTGCGGCCAATACGGTCCACTAAAAGACCGGCGGAAAAATATCCGGGCAATTGCACGATGGTCACAATCAACGTGTATTTCAACGAATTGACGAGGGAATATCCATGTGTCACCAACACCGAGGGCAACCACAAAAACATCCCGTAATACGCAAAGTTCATGGCCGTCCACAAGATCCAAAGCATGATCGTTTTCGGGCTTTGCCCGCCTCGAAACAAGTCGGATACCCGCGTTTTGGTGACACGGCTAGGCGCGCTCAACGTGGTCGCCGCCACTTCATGCCCTGCTGCCACACTCATCACTTCCGCAGCCTCTTTCACATGGCCCGTACGCAGCAAGTACCGGGGACTTTCCGGGATATTGCGGCGCAAATACAAAATATACAACGCGGGCAACATGCCCACCAAGAACCCGCTGCGCCATCCGTATTGCGGAATCAACAAATACGCCACCAGTGCCGCCACCAACCAGCCCACAGCCCAGAAGCTTTCGAGCAGCACAATGCCGCGGCCTCGGTCCTTTCTAGGCAAAAACTCCGTTACCATAGTGCTAGTGACCGGCAACTCCCCGCCTAAGCCCAATCCGACAATGAAACGAAACACAATCAGCATCCATAACGCGACCGACGCAGCCGACAAGCCCGTCGCTAAACTGTAGATCGCTAGGGTCAACATAAAAATCTTGCGTCGACCCAGACGGTCCGCCACTGTTCCGGCCAACGCCGCCCCAATCGCCATGCCCACCAAACTTATCGATCCCACCACGCCGATCATCAGACTGTTAAGCCGCCATGCACCAATCAATGCGGCCAATACAAACGAAATGATGCCGACATCCATGGAATCAAATAATGTGCCTAAACCCGCCACCGTGATGAGGCGGTAGTGAAACCGCGTCATCTTCAAATTATCTAAGTGCTCTTCTGCCTGCATAATTTTTAGCCCTCCTTCGGCGATACTGCATGATACAAAACCGCCGAAAGGAATGTTCCAGGGGCATTTTGGCAGCGAAAGCAAAAAATCCCGGGCCATAGCCCGGGGCAGGAATTTTCTTGTTAAGCCGTGCGCTGGCGGCGCCGTGTCAGCCATGTCAACAATTGGCTCACGCTATGTGCCATCAAATCCACGCCGCGCTCTTGAAAAAGTCCGTACGCCATGGGACCGGGCGATCCATTCAGCATGCCGCAAAATAAGCACGGCGGATCATCTAAAGAACGCTCCGCCTCGTAGCGCGAAGCCGCCTGCCAGTCATCTAGATTGTCCCCCACATAAATCATCAACCGCGGCGACAGCGCACGCGCAATATTGACCAAGCCTTGCGGATCGGGTTTGTGAACTCCCCTATCCTCCGTCATCATGGCTTCTGGTGTCCAAATGCCTTCAAGTCCGGACGCGCGCATCGCCATCTGGGCCTCGCCAAAATTCCGCCCCGTATAAAGTCCGTATCTAAAAGGCGCCCGCAACAATTCCTCGCGAGAAATCAGGGCATGCTCTTGGTGCATAAGCCCTTGGCCCTTCACCGTTTCGTTCGGTACGCCAAAGACCTCAAGCATTTCATCCCCGGCATAATACTCCATCGCCAATTGCGAAATCCGCTTGCGGTCCCAACGCTGCAAGATGTCCTCAAAGTCCTTTTCATCGACCAGCCCTTGCAAGGCGCGGCTCAATCCCTCAAGCCCCCCGCCTTGTTGTGCCACGGCCCGGGACAGACTCAAAAAGCTCGGATCCACGTGACGCAACCCTGCGATTTCCCGGCTCCCAGCCATAACCGCCTTGACCAAGAACACGAGCACCAGACCTTGAGACAGTGCCCAATCGCTGTTAAAGCCGCCTGCTGCTTTAAAATAGGCAGTTTCATCAGGCGTGACGGCCAGCTCATCGCCCACAAAGCCTTGCTCGTGCAAATAGGCGGTGACGGTTTGACAAATCACGACGGGGTAACTGCCATGGACGTTAATCAACACCCCATCCATGTCAAACACGATGACATCCGCGACTTCCGCCTGCATGGCGGCACGATTGGTCGCGAACACACCGTCACCAACTTGAGCCAGCTCGAGATTCATCGCCGAAAAGCCTCCCATCCCGCATAGGTCAACGCTGAATCGGACTGCTCAATCGTCAACAAACGATTGTATTTGGCAATGCGTTCACCCCGTGCCGGCGCCCCGGTTTTGATTTGTCCACCATTCACGCCAACCGCCAAATCCGCAATCATCGTATCTTCGGTCTCTCCTGATCGGTGCGACACCACCGCATTCCACCCGGCACTGCGTGCAAGACGAATAGCCTCGAGCGTTTCGGTCACCGTGCCAATCTGATTGGGCTTAATTAAGACGGCATTGGCACTCGCCTCATCAATCCCGCGGGCAATGCGCTCGGGATTGGTCACAAATAAATCGTCCCCCACCAATTGGATCCGGTCGCCTAAACGGTCCGTCAGAAGCTGCCAGTGGTCCCAATCGTCCTCCGACAAACCATCTTCTATGGAAATAATCGGGTAATCCCGCACCAAAAGCTGATAGTAATCAATGAGCTGCATCCCCGTGAGCAATTGGCCTTCAAATTGATAGCCATCATCTTTTTTCAATTCCGTGGCCGCAACATCTAAGGCCAACACCATATCCTCGCCTGGTTTCACATGGGCTTTCTCCATGGCTTCCACGAGGAGATCAAGCGCCTCCCGGTTGGATTCCAAGTCGGGTGCAAATCCCCCTTCATCCCCCACCGCCGTCCGCAATCCCTTGGCTTGGAGCAAAGATTTCAAGGCTTGATAGGTTTCTTGGGCCATTTGCATCGCTTCACGGAATGTCGAGGCACCAACCGGAACCAACATAAACTCCTGAATATCCACATTGTTATCGGCATGAGCGCCACCATTCAACACATTGAGCAGCGGCACCGGCAATAATGCCGCATTGAGTCCACCAAGGTAGCGGTACAAGGGCTGGCGCCGACTGTGGGCTCCCGCCGCGGCCACCGCTAAGGACACAGAAAGAATCGCATTGGCCCCTAAACGCGCCTTTTGCGGATCGCCGTCCATTTCAATCATGCGCTGGTCGATCGCGACTTGGTCAGTGGCCGACATCCCTTTCAACGCGGGAGCAATAATGGTATTCACATGGTCAATGGCCTTTAATACGCCCTTGCCACCATAACGCGCCTTGTCATGGTCCCGTAGCTCAACCGCTTCGTGCGCGCCCGTCGACGCTCCTGATGGGACCCGCGACACCACGGCCGACCCGTCCGCTAACTCCAGCTGGACCGCCAGCGTAGGATTGCCGCGCGAATCCAAAATTTCCATTGCATGAATACTACGGATGGCATCATCCATCATCGTGACTCCGACCCCTTTGCCTGCATTTTCACGACCATCAACAGTGCAGCCACGTCTTGGGAATGCAGCGGCTGCCCGCCTCTCAACACGTTAGAATGCCCACCTGCCCTCAACACCACTCCCGAAAGCGGGACGGAGCTACTCTTCGCAACACGGTCCGTGTCGATTCGTCCGTTCAACCATATCACGATTAGCACCTTTCAACAAAAAATACGGGCCGGTTCGTTGAAGAAAAGTTTCTGGACGTCCCCCAATACATCACAAGACTCCGCTCTTAGAAGACAAAAAGGGAACGGGCGGCCCATTGTCGCCGCCCGTTCTTGTCGATTACCCAGTCGTTTGTGAAAACGCCCCACAAAATCGACCCTTCTTTCTCGCGTCAGCAGCTGTTCCGGGCCATTGCCAGAAACTCTTCCACTTGCAATGATGCCCCGCCGACTAGAGCTCCGTCAATATCCTTCTCGCCCATAAACGGTCGAATATTTTTTGCGTTGACACTGCCCCCATACAATATGGGCACGTTTTCCCCTGACCCTGGCGCCATACGGTCCAACACCTCACGAATAGCGGCGGCCACATGGTTAGCTTGCCCGGGCTCGGGAACTTCGCCCGTCCCAATCGCCCAAACGGGTTCATAGGCCACGATCAAGGTTTGCATCATCTTGTCATCCACGTACGGCGCTAGAGCCTGCAATTGCCGCTCCACCACAGACAACGTACTGCCTTGACGATATTCTTGAGCGGACTCCCCAACACAGAGAATGGGCCGTAGACGCGATTGATATGCTTGCGCCACCTTCTGGCCAATCACATCATCCGTTTCGTGGAACACTTGCCGCCGTTCGGAATGGCCGATGATGACAAACTGGGCGCCCGCTTCGCGCAGAAGATAGCCTGACACAGCCCCCGTCAAAGCGCCTTCGCGTCCTAAGTCCAAGTTCTGGGCCCCGACCCCTACCGGTGTACCCGCAAACTCGCGGGCCAACGGCCAAAGTCCCGGCAACGTCGGGCAAACCACCAAAGTCGGAGGTTGGTCCCCCGCTTCAGAGAGACGCCGAATCAAGTGGCGGCCAAACGCCCGTCCTTCTTCGACGGTTTTATGCATTTTCCAGTTCGCGATGAGAAACTGTTCCCGCGTAGATGTCCCCCCCTTTCTCTCATGCCTCTGCAGGCTGGCGCAGGGCCTGAATGCCAGGCAGTTCCTCCCCTTCTAAGTAGCGCAAAGTTGCGCCTCCGCCTGTCGAAATGTGAGTCATCTTGTCTTTGACGCCCGCCTTGCTAACAGCCGCTACGGAATCACCGCCTCCGACAACCACGGAGACATTTAGGGCAGCTAAGGCCTGGGCCACCTGAATCGTGCCCTGTGCAAAGGCTTCAAATTCAAAAACCCCCATAGGCCCATTCCACAACACGGTTTGAGCTGGCTGAAGCGCCGCGATAATGGTTTCGACGGTTCTTGGTCCAATGTCTAGCGCCATCTCATCCGCGTGAATATCCGTCACCAGCGCGGCCCGGTAGGGCGTATCCGCACGGAACTCCTTGGCAACCAAGACGTCTTTGGGCAGCACCACCGTCACGCCCTTAGCCTGAGCTTGTTCCAACAGCCGTGTCGCTTCGGGAATGACGCCCTCTTCCACCAATGACGCCCCCATGGAGTATCCTTGTGCCGCCAAAAACGTGTTCGCCATTCCGCCGCCGATAATAATGCCGTCCACCAGCTCCAAGAGACGGCTCAGCAATTTGACTTTGTCTGACACTTTAGCCCCGCCAATAATCGCCCAATAAGGACGCGTGGGATGGGCCAACACGCGGTCCAGATGATCGAGTTCCTCGGCCATCAACTCCCCCGCATATGCGGGAAGATATTTCGGCACCCCTACAATGGAGGCATGCTGCCGGTGCGACGTACCAAAAGCATCGTTGACATAAAGGTCGGCAAAGGAGGCCAAGCGCCTTGCCAGTTCCGGATCATTGGCTGTTTCGCCTGGGTCAAACCGCAAGTTCTCGAGCACGAGTAATTCTCCCGGCTGCAGGGCTTCTACGGCTTGGACAGCTTCATCACTTCGCGCCTCACCCGTAAGCTTCACGGGGTACGTCCGCAGCTTTTGCAAATAGGCTACGACAGGCGCCAAACTGTCTTTGGCGGAGGGACCTTTGGGTCGGCCTCTATGGCTTACGGCAATCACCCGAGCCCCTTGTTCCACTAACGCATCCAACGTGGGAAGCGATCCTTGAATCCGGCTGTCGTCCGTAATTTCGCCGGTTGCCGCATCAATGGGCACATTAAAGTCGACGCGCACTAACACACGCTTTCCATAAACGGGTCCAATATCGGTAATTCGGCGAAAAGGCGTCGTCATGCGGACACGCCCTTTTCTGCAACCATTTGGCACAAGTCTGCAAGCCGGTTCGCGTAACCCCATTCATTGTCGTACCACGCCAAAACCTTGACCATGTGATCGCCCATTGTCATGGTTTCCCGACTGTCGAAAATACTGGAGTGCGGATTGCCCTTGAAGTCAGAGGAGACTAAAGGCGCGTCGCAATACTCCAAAATGCCGCGCAACTCGCTCGCCGCCGCTTCCTTAAACGCCTCATTGACCGCCTCTTTGGATAGAGGTTTGGTGGTGTTGACCGTCAAGTCGACAATCGACACTACAGGCGTTGGGACTCGCAAGGACATGCCGTTGAGTTTACCTTTCAACTGCGGTAAGACCAAATGCAAAGCTCTCGCCGCTCCCGTGCTGCTGGGAATAATATTCATAGCGGCTGCTCGTGCCCGTCTTAAATCGCTGTGGGGCAAATCGAGAAGCCGCTGGTCGTTCGTATAAGAATGCACGGTGGTCATGAGTCCGTTCTCAATGCCAAACGTTTCATCCAGCACTTTGGCGACGGGTGCTAGGCAATTGGTCGTGCACGAAGCATTGGAGATAATTTGATGACGGGCGGGGTCATACGTCTTCTCGTTGACGCCCAACACAATGGTTGCGTCTTCATGGGACGCCGGTGCGGAAATAATGACCTTCTTGGCGCCGCCACCCTCGATGTGGGCCCGAGCTTTGTTGGCATCGGTGAACAACCCGGTCGATTCAATGACAATATCAACTCCCTCATCACGCCAAGGAATCGACGCCGGATCGCGTTGCGCAAAGACTTTAATAGCGCGGCCGTTGACCACCAGATCTGATCCTTCAGCCCGCACATCCGCATTAAAAATGCCATAGTTGGAATCATATTTCAGCAGATGGGCAATCGTTGCCGCATCGGTTAAATCATTTATCGCGACAATCTCAAATACATCCTGTTTTTGCGCAATTCGGAAAAACCTCCGACCAATGCTCCCAAATCCATTGATGCCCACTCTTATCATGGTATACCCTCCCAAGTATTGTGATAAACCGACGCTCGTGAATATTGTAACGAAAAGAGCCGCGAACTGCACCTATTCGGACGCGAAATGAATAGAGTTTTGCCAATTTTGTGGACTGACAGGGGTGAACGGTCAGTCATTCAACTCTTTTCGCTGGCCAGTGACCATATAAATCACCCATTCGCCAAGATTCGTCGCGTGGTCGGCCACGCGTTCGATGTAATTCGCCACAAACAGCAGATACGTGCCTTGGGCCACCGTATCCGGCCGCGTCCGCATGATCTCCAAGAGCTCGCGAAATACACTGGCATAGAGATGGTCGACATCATCATCTAATCGAATCATCGTCATGGCTTCTTCAATACTGCGGTGAATATAGGCATTAAGCGCTAAGCGCACCATAGAACTTGCCAATCGCGCCATTTCTGGAATGTCCACGAGCGGTTTGATTAACGGCTCTTGATTGAGCCGCACAGTTACCTTGGCGATATCTGAGGCATGGTCTGCCATCCGCTCCAAGTCGGTGATGATTTTAAGGGCCGTGGACACGACCCGCAGATCGCTGGCTAAGGGCTGCTGCAGCGCCAAAAGCGTAAGGCAACGGCGCTCAATATCCATTTCCATGGCATCCACCCGGTCATCCTCAGCAATGACTTGTCTGGCCAACACTAAATTGCGCTCCGTTAAAGACCGCACCGCCCGGCGCAACTGATCTTCCACTAAGGCGCCCATACGAATCAATTCTTGTTCCAATTGCATTAATTCTTGATGGAATGACTGCCTGATCATACGCCCTGCCTCCCATACCCCCAAGCTTATTCAAAACGCCCTGTCAAAAACTCTTCCGTCCGGCGTTCTTGCGGGGCGGTAAAAATATCGTGCGTGGGCCCCATTTCCACGAGGTGGCCCTGTTCAAAAAATGCCACGAGATCCGAGACGCGCGCCGCTTGCTGCAAATTGTGCGTCACGATGACCATGGTATACCGTCCTTTAAATTGCACAATCAATTCCTCAATTTTCGCCGTCGAAACCGGGTCGAGACTCGCGGTGGGCTCGTCCAATAACAGCACATGCGGATGCACCGCCAACGCCCGGGCCATACACAGCCGCTGCTGCTGTCCCCCGGACAGCGTCATCGCGCTACGCCGCAGTTTGCCGCGCACTTCATCCCACAATGCCGATTTTTTGAGACTGTCCTCCACAATTTGGCGGAGCTTGGTCGCAGACCGCACGCCCGCCAAACGCGGGCCATAGGCCACGTTATCAAATATCGTCATGGGAAAGGGATTCGGTTGTTGAAACACCATGCCGACGGTGCGCCTCAGCGCGGTGACGTCAATGTCATCGTCCAACACATTAAATGCTCCAATGTGTACCGAACCTTTCACCCGCACCGTTGGAACCTGATCAATCATCCTGTTTAAAACCCGCAAAAAGGTCGACTTGCCGCAGCCTGACGGGCCAATGAGCGCTAACACCGCTCCTTGTTCAAGGTGCAAGCTGACATTTTCCAGCGCCTTAGCCGGCCCATACCACACCTCTAATTCTTGCACGCGAATATCCAAGATCGTGCTGACTCCCTCCCTTTTCGTTAGGCGTTTTTCAACCATTGTGCCATACGCTTGCTCCCCCACAGCACCAATACGACGAAAGCCAGCAACACCACACCCGTTGCAGCAGCTTGAGCTTGGGCATTTTGCCCCACCCCTTCTGTACGCAAAAGCCACAAATGCACAGCTAACGATTCTCCCGGCCCCCACAAAGACCAATGGACAGCGGCATTGACCCCTGCTGTATAAATCAGCACAGCCGTCTCACCCATGAGACGGGCCGTGGCTAGGCCCGCTTGTTCGACCATCTGCGGCCAGGCCAAGGGCAAGATTAAATAGCGCACCGTTTGCCAGCGCGAAGCCCCTAAAGCCCAAGATCCTTCGCGATAACGTCCGGGAATTTGCTGCAGCGCTTCCACCACATAGGCTACCGACAAGGGCCAGTTCATTAACGCCAACGCGACAATGCCGGTCATCGTCGATACCGGCCAATGCCACCGGGCGATCGCCACATCCACCACGACAAGGCCTATCACAATACTCGGCACGCTCAGCATTGTTGTCGCAAATTGATCAAAAACACGCAGCAATGGACCTTGGGACTTGACCCACTCCACCCGGTACAACCCCACCAACAGGGCTAGGGGAAAAGAAAGCAGTTCGCTGCCCCCCACCAAGCTCAGGGTGTTGAGGACTTCAGGCCCTATAGCCCCCTGTCCTTTGCCCCACAAAAACGGCGCCGTAAGCGCCGGCAGCGCCTCCCAAACCAAAGGCAACAGGACCGACAATAACAGCAGCAATGCCACTATGGCCAAAGCGGCAAGTAGTCCATGCGCCGTGCGACCGTGACGCGTCGGATGAAGGCGCTTGAGATTTAATGGTTGCTCATTCATCCCCTAAGTCCCCTCCTCATCCGGTACTGCAGTCCCACTAAAACGGCCATGAGTAGCACCAACCAAATGGCCATAAAGTCCAAAGCATCATGGCCGGGCGTTTTCGGTGGCATCAGCGCTAAATCGGTCAAAAGCTGCGACGTCAACGTTGCACTGGGCTTTAGCAACGACGTCAAACGGCTTTGGCCGCCAATGACCATCTGCACGGCAATCGTCTCCCCCAAGGCTCGTCCCACTGCCACCAAAAAAGCCTGCGCCAGCGCTGGCCAAGCACTTGGCAAGACCATATGCCACAGCGTCTGATCATCGGTCGCACCTAACGCCAAAGATCCCTCCACCAACGCGGATGGGACTTGACGCACCGCATGCAGCGCCATAATGCTGAAAGTCGGCACAATCATAAGCGCCAATACCACCCCTGCGCTGAGGGGCCCAAAGCCCGAAGTCCCGCTCAGGCGCCGCACTAGGGGCACGATGATCGTGAGTCCCCACCACCCATAAATCACAGACGGCACCGCCACAAAGACCGTCAAAAGCTGAATAAAGGTTTGCTGCATTGTTCCGCGCAAGATGCGCCCACCCGCGACGGCCAGTGCCAACACCCACGGAGCGGCTAAAATCAGCGCCAATGCGGTGACCGTGATGCTCCCTAAAATAAAGGCCAGCATACCGTAATGCCCTGCCAAGGGACTCCAATGGGTCGACAAGAGGGGCGTAATCCAGCCATTAATGACGACAAAATGCCAGGCGCCTACCGCAATCACCGCAAGAAATACAGTCCAGACGGCGATAAACAGGCCAAACGCCGCTTGAAAAATTCCTTGCGCCCACCGGTCAGCGCGCATAGACGAATCCTTGTTCAGACGCCGCATAGAAGCCAAATTGTCGCCGCCCGGGGCGGCTTTGCAAAAAGGCGGCCAAATCTTTTACCTCCTTTGGTGCTTGGGCGCGCAGATACAAAGCAGGCTCAGCATAAAGCGGCCACTGCTGCCACCTAGTGGGATCAAAAACGTTGCCCTGTAAGGTCAGGACCGTAATCTCCCTTAAGGGCGCGGTGGCTTCTACATAACCAATAGCCCCCGGCGTTTCCACGACCGTGCGCATCACCGCCCCGTTCGATAACTGGATAATGCAATGCGGTGAAAAAGGCCGGGCCCCTAAAATCCTGTGCTGCATCACATCCCGCGCGCCTGAGCTTTCCGGGCGTGACACCGCAATTACAGGTAAATTGGCGCCCCCCAGCTCTCTCCAATTGACAATGTCTCCGGCAAACACCGCTCGGGCCTGATTCCACGATAAGCCCCTAATTCCTACCTGGGGCCCCGCAACCAACACAATCGGCAAGCGGCCCAGAGGGTAGCGCTGAACAGGTACCACCAGAAAGCCGGGAGGTGGTGCAAGGTCTGCCATCGCAATATCTGCTTGGCCTAATCCTAGAGCGCGCAAGCCCGCGTAGGAGCCACCCCCCGTGACAGCAACCGTCATGCCCGGATGGTCATGTTCCCACTGGGGCAGGTACGCCTTCACAAAGGGAATACAAGACGTGGCACCCATGATGCTCACGTAGCGTTGCCGCCTTTGGGCCATGGCGCTGAATCGTCCGCCCAAAGCGGCCATACTGGCCGCTCCCACCGCTATCAGAAATTGTCTGCGCGATATCATCATCCACCCTGCTCGCTCTCATACTCCATTAACCACACAATAAATTCAGTTCCGGCTCCGACCGTACTCTTTACTTCTATGCGGCCCCCATGCAGTTCCATGATATGTTTAACAATGGCCAACCCTAAGCCGGTCCCGCCCGAGGCCCGCGAACGCGCCCGATCGACGCGGTAGAAGCGCTCGAAAATTCTCGGCAAATCCTGCGCAGGAATTCCAATCCCCGTATCTTTTACGGAGATCCCCACCATATGACTCCCCACGTCCAGCGCCATACTGACTGTGATGAGTCCTCCCGCAGGTGTATACTGCACGGCATTGGCCACCAAATTCATTAAGACTTCGGCCAGCAAATCGGGATCGCCTGACACTAGTGGCATGTGCTGCGGCACGCGGTTATCCAGTGTCAACTCGGCCGCTTCAATGCGGGGCGCCAACTTGACCGCCATGGACTCCACTAAGACAGGAATATCGACAGGCTGTCTGGTCATCGGCATCGAATGATGCTCCATCCGTGACAGCGTCAGCAAGTCATCGACCAGGCGGCTCATGCGTCCTGCTTCTTCATGAATGAGTTCCAAAAACCGTCTGGCAGACGGGTCATCCGGATTATCCAAAAGCGTCTCTGTAAAACCGCGAATTACGGTCAGAGGCGTTTGCAGCTCATGACTGACGTTCGCCACGAAATCCTGGCGCATACGCTCCACTTGCTTTTGGGCGGACACATTGCGTGCGACCAATACCGCCCCCAACCCGCCAATCGGTTGGTTGAGCGCCCCGGCTGTCACTTCCACCACAAGACTATCATTATCCGGTGGGCTCCATAACACCGTTTCCGTCCCGCCTTCTTGAGTGACCTTGGCGACGGCGTCATCGAGCGCCATATCCCGGACCACTTCCAAGAGATGGCGACCAATCACGTTGCCCGGGGGAATTCCAAAGAGTTCATACGCCGCTTGATTAATCAAGGTAATTGTGAGCCCGTGCCCTAAAATGATAATGCCATTGGCCATACTACTCAGGATGGCTTCGAGCCGCTCCTTGTCTTGCTGCAAATCCTCGGTCCGCTCCGCTAGCACCTCAGCGACGCGGTTCATTCCGTGGGCCAAAGAGTCTAGCGGGTCGGCTTGATCTAAATACACACGCGCTTGTAGATCGCCTGATGCCCACCGGTCCACCGTCTCCGTTAACTGCACCACCGTCTCATCCAACAACCGGTCTCGCTGGCGCAACCAATCTGCAAAGCGCAAGGCCCATAGCCACGCAGCAATATATAAGATCAGTGCTTCCACGGGGCCATGTGCCGTCGGCATGACAATCCCCGCTAGCGTCGCCAGCCCTAAAATCCCCAGCGGCAATAAAAAACAGCGTTTAC
Source organism: Sulfobacillus thermotolerans (assembly GCA_002951815.1). GTDB lineage: Bacteria > Bacillota > Sulfobacillia > Sulfobacillales > Sulfobacillaceae > Sulfobacillus > Sulfobacillus thermotolerans. The sequence goes on along the minus strand of CP019454.1, from coordinate 542,175 downwards.
ACTTCTTCATTCCCTCACCCGGACACTTCGCCAAAGCCCCGTGCCTCTCAGGTCTTGTCGCTCCACTGCCGCCTTACCCTCCCTTAACTCGGGGCATTAGACAATTCCTTAAACCGGTATCCAACGCCGCGCACCGTCTCAATAAAGCGGGGGGCTTGCGGATCTTCTTGCAATTTTTCGCGCAAGTGGCGAATGTGCACATCCACCGTCCGCGCATCACCAAAAAAATCTTGGCCCCAGACCCGCACCAAGAGATCATCGCGGGTAAAGGCCCGCCCCGGATTGCGCGCTAAGATAGCCAACAATTCAAATTCGGTAAAGGTCAGATGAAGCGGCTTGTTGTCCAAAAGGGCCTCCCTCTTATCCAACTCCAAGCGCAAGCCGTTACGCTCGATGTCGCCGCTCTCTTCGGTTTCCTTATCACGCGGCCTCTTCGCACGGCGCAAGATGGCTTTGACTCGGGCAACAAGCTCGCGCGGCGAAAAAGGTTTTGTGACGTAGTCATCTGCCCCGAGTTCTAATCCCAAAACTCGGTCTAATTCATCTTTGCGGGCGGTGAGCATAATCACCGGAATATCCGTTTCCTTGCGAATGGACCGACACACGTCCATCCCGGACAATCCCGGCAACATGACATCCAACACAATCAAATCCGGCTTCTCCGCCAAAGCGCGTTTTAGCCCGCGCTCACCGTCACTCTCTGTCAACACGTCAAAGCCCTCACGGCCCAAATTGTAGGCCACGAGCTCCACAATCGCGGATTCATCATCGACCACCAGCACTCGCTGCGGCATAGTGTCCTGCCTTTCTCCAGATATTTGCGTCACCCCATGCACCTTATGCCAGCTGCTTCGGGGACTGGACGATTGTTGTCGGCACAACGCGCCGCGCGACGACGTCGAGCACGAGAACGTTCAGCGCGGTCATCATCTCAATTTCCTGCTTCACATGCAGTTGCACGTCTTTTAAGATGGCGAATAAATTGCCAGACATCGAAAGGCTTACATCCAAGGCGATACTAAGACCCGCGGGAACGGTTTGCACACTCACCCGGCGAACGCGGTAAAGGCCTGGGCACTGCCGCGCCACATGCATCACCAAGGCGGTGACCACGGTATCCGAAATGTAAAAGCGGCCCAGGCCGGAATACGTTGGCCGCACGATGGATTTCTCGACCATCACGGCCCGACCTTTGCGGCGGAAAATAAAACGCAAGGGATCAATGAGATATCCCGAAAATGACTTGCGCACTTCCATCGTGGGTGCGGGGATAACATGCTTACCCTCTTCGCGGCGAATTCGTTGGGCTAAGGCCCGTTCCTCAGAGGTCGTCACCGATTCGATTAAAATCCAATGCACCGGAACGCCTTCCATGTCCAACGCCTTCAAAATCCGCTGAATCATGTGGGCGGACGTCCCTAAGATCAAAAGCGATGACAAATGCAACCGGGCAATCGCCTCTTTGATGAGCCGGGCATGCTCGGGATCGGCCAATATCGCCCGTTTAACAGCGGCGACCATGGTCGCTTCCCGTTTGGCAGAGTATCCTGCCACAATGCGTCCTTCTGAAATCAAGAGCCCATCATCGATAATGGCCTCGGCATTCTTCTCCAAGGCGACCATCGAGGCCCGGTGGCTTTTCCCGGTTCCACTCGGACCCACCAGTGCATAGACCTTCACGGCCTCTCCTCCTTGAGGGCAGCGTGGGTGATTAACGCTTGGAGCAAATGGATGCGCGGCATGGTATAATCCCATTCCATGCGCTCGTGCAGGGCATGCGCCCCTTGTCCTACCGCGCCCAAGCCGTCCAACGTGGGTGCCAAAGTGGCCGTGAAATTGCCATCGCTGGCCCCTCCAACATTGACGCCCGCCAAAACCTGACCCGTCATCTCATGCCACACGCTCGCGGCCCAATCAAACCACCAAGCCGCCTCGGGGCGCAAATCCATGGGAGGGCGACTAAATCCGCCCACATAGCGGATCGATGTGCGTGTATCGAAGTGTGGCGGATGATTCAAAGTTTCCTGCATCCGTTCCATTTCCTTCACAGTGCGCACGCGGATATCGATTTGCGCTTTCGCATGGCCCGCAATCACATTCGAACGTGTGCCGCCTTCGACGACCCCAACATTAACCGTCGTGCCTAGTACTTGGTTTTCGAGACTGCCGAGCCACAAGATTTGCTGCGCTAATTCGCGGATAGCGCTGGCGCCTTGGCGCGGATCGAGTCCGGCATGGCTGGCAATCCCGACAATTTCTAACAGGAAGCTCCCCACACCCGCTCGGCCAATTTTCAAAGCACCCGCTTCCGCTCCAGGCTCCGCGACCAACACTAACGAGGCCATTTTGGCACGGTCTTCAATGAGACTTCGGCTGACTTCACTGCCCACTTCCTCATCGGGCGTGACGAGCCAATCGAATGGCACATCCGCGGGCAGTTGGGATACCGCCGCTGCGGTATAAGCTAAGCCAGCCTTCATATCCAAGACCCCAGGTCCTGCCAAACCACCACCTGAATCTATAAATGGCATGGTCTTCAAGGTCCCTGCGGGCCAAACCGTGTCCGCGTGACCTAACAGCAGGGCCCCCCCTTGTCCCCTGCGCACTTCCAAAATCGGTCCACGCGGCGTCGGATGAAACGTGCACTGTGCTCCTACTGCACCGAGTGCATCCACCAGCCGCTGTTCGACGCGCTCCACGCCCACCGCATCAAACGAGGGCGATTCGATCAACACCAAATCCTTGATCAGCTGTTTTAATCGTTCATCGTCCCAAGTCATGTTCAGGAAATCCCCCCTTTGGGCCCTGAGCAACAGCCAAGACTTCCTCATACGTACAGACGCTCTGCAACCGTTTCGCATTCACGTCCACCCCAATACCCGGCCCCGTGGGAACGGTTAAGGTTCCGTCTGGGTTCAACACAAACGGGGTGGAAATAATGTCTTCGTCAAAATAGCGATCGCTCGCGGAGGTGTCTCCTGGCAGCGTAAACCCAGCTAACGTCGTTAAGTGCAGGTTATGCGCGCGTCCCACTCCCGTTTCCAACATCCCTCCGCACCACAGCGGAAGCTGGTGCTCAAGAGCAAAGCGGTTGATGCCCAAAGCTTGCTGGTATCCTCCGACCCGTCCGACTTTAAGATTGATAATTTGACACGAGCCCATCTCAAAGGCCTTGCGCGCATCAGCGGGGGAATGCACCGCTTCATCTAAACAAATAGGGGTGGCGATGTGGCGAGCTAGGACGGCATGGTCCACATAATCATCATACCCTAAGGGTTGTTCGATCATCATCAAATGGAGCGGATCTAGGGCTTGCAAGGTCGAAATATCGTCCAACGTGTATGCGGAATTAGCATCTGCCATCATTGGCACCTCTGGCCCTAACGCGTCACGAACCGCTGTGAGCGGTTCTAAGTCCCAACCCGGACGAATTTTAATTTTTAAGCGCCGATATCCTTGAGACCAATAATCCCGAGCCACTTTGACTAGCTCGTTGGTCGACGGTTGAATCCCAATCGACACCCCCACCGGAATGCGGTGGACCGCCTCTTGTCCCCCCAAAAGCTGAAACAGCGGCACGCCTTGAGCCCGGGCAAACCAATCCCAAATAGCCATTTCAACGGCTGCTTTGGCCATGCGGTTGCCCCTTAGCCCAGAAAGCTTTTCCCACACCGCCTCCGGGTGTGGAATATCGCCGGTCAGTCTGGGCACAATGTGGTCGCGAATAGCATAATAGACGCTGGCACTGGTTTCTTCGCTGTAAAGCGGTGCATCTGAGGCGACCGATTCCGCGTAGCCTTCAATGCCTTCCCCGCGGACGGTCACGAGCCACGTGCGTTTGTCGCGTTCAAGACCAAATGAGGTCTCAAATGGTGATTTCAATGGCAGCGACACAAATTGCAAAACCACTTGTTCGAGACGCATTGCCTATCCCTCCCTGAGTCGTTTTTCACGATTGGTCTAACGGCCTTGCCTCTGTCCACGCATAACACCACTGTCCTAAGGGCGAACGCACCAAGCCCACAATGCGCCGACGTGTTGGGCTGGCAAAAAACCGTGCATAGCGGTCAGCCCATTTTTGGGCTTGGGCAGGATGTTCGCGTCTAAGCGCCGTGATGTCTTGAGGTATCGGCAACAATCCTTGGGGCTTCTGCGAAATGCCCTCAAGATCTTCAGACACCGCAAAAAACCGGTGGCTGGGAAAATTCCCGTTGAGGGTATCACCCATCGTGCCGTAATAATTCGGAGCAAAGTCCAACACGTGGGCCTTAAGCACGCGTAAATTAAAGATCGCATTGCGGACCTGGAGAGGATCAAACGTCCATCCTACGAATTCATAGCCATAAGTTTTGGCCCACCGGACTTGTTCCTGCTTCAAATGCGATCCCAAGCCCAAACTGCGGTAGCCTGGCATAATGGCCATCATGTGGGAATGCAAATACCAATGATCTCCCATGCGCGCTGGCATCGCGACGGCCATGCCCACCATCTCTTCTTTGACAAATGCCCCTAAAATGAGGCCGCCATGATCCGCAAAGACTTTGAGCAAAGCCGCTGGAGTGCCTTCACCCTCTTGCCAAACGGCGTCTTCAATGCGTTTGACGGCTGCAAATTCATGCAAGGTATGAAGGACGCGGATCTCCGGGGACTCTCGATCTTTCATGAACGTATCCAGCCTTCCCATAATTCCAATTGATGCAGGATGCGAGCCGTCGCCCCCCAAATCGTTCCATCTGGGCATTTATACACCCACCCGCTCTCCGTTTGACGCCGGCTTGCCGCCAGATGAGTTTGCGAAATCCAGTGTGCACTGGCCACTTCGGCCGCGTTTAACACGCACTCGGGGCGCGACTCGCATAGGGCAATCCATGGCACAATCTCATACCCACTGCCGCGTACCACAACAGGCTCCAAAGCGCCCTGACATTGGGCATCGGTTAACCATACGCCCACTTCTTCGAAGGTTTCTCGGCGCGCGGTCTCCCACAACGACCGGTCTTGGGGATCCGGACGGCCCCCGGGCAAGCCACATTGTCCGGGATGTTCGCTCAAGGCATCAGCCCGCCTTATCACCAACACCTGCCATTCGTGCTCCCACACCAGGCACACACAGACAGCGGCAGGTTTCCAAAGCGCTTGGGACATGACCTTTCGATAACCGCCCTTTCCTCAACGCACCGTGCAGGACTTTTCACCTGTTTTCGCGAATAACGGTTCCAGGACATTATAGCAAGGCGCTGACCATTTCTTTGGTTCTTTGCCACCTTTGTCCTCAGATTGGTACATAGACTGGGTACGAAACCACAAAGGAGGCTCATGCGATGCGTAGGCTCAATGCTGATGACCTATTTGCCTTTAAATTGGCAGGAGATGTGCGCCTATGTCCTGGCAAAAACTTAGCCGTATACGTGGAAAGTCAGGCCAACCGCAAAGACAACACCTATCATACCCGCATTATGAAAGTGTGGCCGGGCGAAAGCCCCGACCCCCTTTACCCAAGGGCCCGAAGACACCCATCCCCGTTTTTCCCCCGACGGCCAATGGCTGGCATTCCTATCCAAACGCAGTGGCCACAAACAAATTTGGGTGATGTCCACGCAAGGGGGGGAGGCGCGCCAACAAAGCCGGATCGCCGGAGGAATTGATTCTTTTATTTGGGGCCCGGATTCTCGCACCTTGTATGCCATTGCGCAACTGGACGAAGACGGCATTCAAGACGAGTCGCAGGCACCAAGCGACGATGAATACCATAAATTCAATCAGGACGTCAAGGTCATCACGGAACTCGCCCATAAAATGGACGGCATCGGCTATTACGGCCCCCGGCGTCCTCATATTGTGCGCATGACATTAGACGCCAAAGACGCGGTACAACTGACCCACGGACCGTACCGGCATGATGCACTCGCCATCTCGCCTGATGGACAATGGCTGGTATTCACGTCGCGCTACGGTGACGACTATGACCGGGAGTCATTTGAAGAACATGTCTATGCCTTGGCCAACCCATTGCATAGCCCAAAGGCGCCTATTCGCATCAGCCCTGCCGGTTTGTCGGCCCGTCAAGCCGTCATCCATCCCGATGGCCACCGCGTCTTCTTTGTGGCCGACCGCACAGAGGACTTAGGTTACGACAACCCGTCGTTATATGTCACAACCTTCGACGCCCCCGAGCACGTACAGCGCGTCGCCCCTTCATGGGATCGCCCATTTGCGGACGAATCCTTATCCGATATGATCGGCACCGGGAGCAATCCTCTGCATTTTCGTCATAATGGCCGTTCCCTGCTGAGCCTAACAAGTAATCACGGCACGGTACAACTGGCCGAAATCGACCTAGAAAACGATACCGTCGATTTATTGACTCAAGGACCTCATGTCTATTACAGCTATGACCTCTCGGCCGATGGCTCATCCGTGCTCCTCGCCAAAAGTGTCCCGACCAACCCCAGCCAACTCGAATGGCTAGACATTGAAAACGATGAGCTGACGCCCGTCGCCGACCCGAACCGCGAATTGTTGCAAACCGTGCAACTATCTGCTCCCGCCCGCTTCCATTATCATGCCGCAGGCGGGCCGGAAATCGACGGCTGGGTGATGAAGCCCATCGGCGCCGAAGAAAATCACACCTATCCCGCCGTGTTAGAGATTCATGGGGGACCTATGATGATGTATGCCGATAGCTTCTTCCTTGAGTTTCAGTGGCTCGCTGCTCATGGCTACGGTGTCATTTATACCAATCCCCGAGGATCTCAAGGGTATGGCCGCGACTTTTGTCTGGCCATCCAAAAAGAATGGGGTCACAAAGATTATGATGACATCATGGCGGGGCTTGATACGGCTTTGGCCGCTAATCCATGGATCGACCCCGAACGTCTCGGCGTCGCGGGGGGCTCTTATGGGGGTTATATGACCAACTGGATTATAGGCCATACCCAGCGCTTTAAAGCCGCCATTACCATGCGTTCTGTCGTCGACTGGCGTGCCATGGTGGGAACCGGAGATGGCGGATGGCACTGGATGCGCAGAGCCGACAACGTCGCACCATGGCAGCCTGATGATGCCTGGTACCGCGAACAAAGCCCCATTACCTATGTCGAAAACATTACAACTCCCTTACTCATCGAACATCAAGAAGGAGACTTGCGCTGCCCCATCGAGCAAGGGGAAATCTTATATAGCGCCGTGAAATACTTGAATAAAGCCCCAACGAAATTCATCCGCTACCCCGGTGAATTTCATGGCATGAGTCGCAACGGCAAACCTTGGCACCGGGTGTTTCGTCTCAATAGCTTTACCGACTGGCTCGAACAATACGTAAAGTAAACAGCATACAAAAGCCGTGGGACAGTACCTCACGGCTTTTGTATGCTCACCACGTCCCCCGCTTGCTTGAGCAGGCGGACAAAGGTCATTAAATCATAGTCATAAGGCAAGTGCCCCGCTCCCTGGGCCACGAAAATGGGAAAAGCGCCCTGCACAAGCCGCTTAACATCGCTCAGGGGAAATAAAATGTCGCGGTCGCCATGAATGGCCGCTATCGGTATATCCGCAGCCACAAGGCGTGCGACAAAATCGGGAGCGTCATAAAACTGACCCATGCGCGCCATTTCCCGCGCACGGCGCCATCCGTACCGCATGCGCCGGCGCGAAATGGGAGACACCTGATGCGGATCGAGGCCTAACGCGCGCAGCATCCGGTTTCCAAAAAAGTCCATGCTCGTCACCCACAAGCCGATTTGGTTAATCCAGCGCCAGCGCGTCGGGCTTAAAGCGTTAAGAGGAGGAAAATAACCCGCGCTAGACACTAAAATCACCCCCTTCACCCGGCGCGGATGGGCAGCGGCAAAGACTCCGGCCACCATCCCCCCAAATGAGTGTCCGACAAGTATAGGCTTAGGTTCTCCCAGATGGGCAATAAACCGTCCCAACGCCTCTTGAAAATCGTTCAGCGTCTGCCGAAATGGCGGTAAACTTGAATCGCCAAATCCCGGCAGATCGAGCGCGTAATAGTGACCAGCCACAGGCGCTTGCTGCAGCAAATCAGCATAGGCCCAGCGCGATGACCCCATGCCATGCAAAAAAATCCAGCTTTGGGATTGGCCAGTCCCCGGCCACTCCGACCAAGCTAAACGAACCGGTCGACCCCGCACCGTCACCATCGCTGTTTTCTTTTGGGGATCATACAACATGGACTCTCACCACCAAAATTGCATACTTGTCTCCCCACCAGAGACCGCTTCAAACAGGTGGCGGGTCGCGGGTTTTGCTAAATGACACACAGCAATGCCATTTCTATGGGTGACAGCTTGGGCGGCTAATGTCAGACGATTGCCCGCCTCTACTTGATAAAGGCGGACGGGATCGTTGGGCACGGGACGCCCGCTGCCCGCCTGCGCTACCGACACTAAGAGATCTCCGGCATGGACGGGATCCACCGCCACGGACGCATCCGTCCCCCCCGTCGTAAATTGCCAATGCAGCGCCACGGGTAGGCGTACCTCGTTATTAAATAACGCTTGTCCCGAAATCTTTACCGTATAAGTCGTCCCTGGCTCAAGGCGTGTGCGGGGCACCATACCTAATTGATTGTCCGCCATATCATCAACGCCCGGCGCGTCCAGATAGATAGGGACCGTTTTCCCGTTCGCAAACAGTTGCGCACGGATCTGGCGGAGCTGTTGAACGGTCGGAAAATCCACCGTAATAGGATATCCAAATTCTTGGCTAAAGCCATTGGGTACCGGATTAGGACTTTCCATATCCGTCCACCCGGTAGGCACCCCGCTTTGTCCCGACGCCGGATAAACAATCGCTAAGGGCAAATGGGCCCGGTAGCCATACCCTAAATCCATCACCACAGCGCCTGTACTGCCCGTGGTCTGTCCGGCACCTACGGCCACCACATTCGGAGAGAGTAAAGATAGACGATGATAGACCGTATCTACGAGATTTTGTATGACCGCCACAGGCGGCAAAGACGTCGTCCATTCAATGCCCACCTCGCCATCTAATGGGCTTTGCCACCCAAAAGCCATATCGCGATCCCACGGATTAATCCCCGTAAAATTTTCGTGTCCAGTCGTTTCTAAGTGGAAGGAAGGCGCATCATAACCATTGTCTTTGACATACAATGCGTGAGACGCTGCAGCCCATGCTAATGCGTTATTCCACGCCACCGGCGATTCCCCTAAGGACGTACGCACCGCATTAAGCGCGGCTAGATATTGGGGCACTTGCGCTGTTACTAAAGCCTGACGTTCCTGTGCTAGCTGGGCCTTTGGCAACGGGTGAATGGTCAATCCCCAGACACTTTGGGCCGTTTGAAAACCAGGACTTTTAAAGACCACCCGGTAATGCCCGGGTTTTAATGCCGCCAAAAGGTGCACGCCGACAAATCCCGTGCTTTGATAAAATAGGGGACCGGTTTTGATAGATCCATGCGGCGATGTCACCAACAAGCTTAAATGGTCTGCAGATAAATGGTTAGGTGCATCCCCAATAAATTGAATGCCGATGGTCTGGGGTGAGAAGTAGGCGGTATATGAAGACGGAACCACGGGGCTCATCACATTGGCACCCTCATACCCATGATTGGCCCGTGTCGAATAGGGTCCAAACGGGGTAAATGGCACCGGCAACACGCCATTCGCCGGACCAGATACCGTGACAAGCGTTGTCCCCGTATTCCACTGCATTCCCGCCCATGCCAACAATACCACCAAGGCGGCCTTTGCCAGCCGTGTTCGCCCTGCCACGCGTCCTCCCTGTCACACCATCATTTCTAGCAATGCCCTATCGTTCCGTTATAGGCGTCCTTTAGCATTGAGTTCGGACAAAATTGCACGAATTTGTTCTGGATCGAGGGGACCTGCGGCCTGCTCAATACCATCCACCACACCACAGGCGCTGACGACTCGAGCCACTTGGCTCAGCGCCCCCGAGATAGCCGCCAGCTGCGTCAAAATTGCTTTGCAATCCTCATCACGGTCCAGCATCGCCTGAACGCCCCGGGCTTGACCCTCAATTCGTCGCATGCGCCGAATTAAGTCATCTCGATCCCAGTATTTTCCGATAACAGGGCGCTTCGTAGAATCCATATCGCGGTCACCGCCCTTACTTCCCGTAGGATGTCCTTGGTATCTTAATCTAATGCTCATTATGGCTTCACGCCATATTATATACCGTCCATACCCATCATGGTATGTGGTGTCCGCACTTGTCCAAACCAAGCGCCCCACCTTCTCGCCGTGGATAGCCCTTCTTGGCTGGCAATAAAAAGCAGCGGATCTTAAGCTTCCTGTAACACATTGGAAACATCTGCTCCTTTTAATAAAGCTAAGCGATTACGCGATTGCAGAAGGTAAAGGAGGCATGATCCATGTTGACCATTATGATTTGTCCCAAGTGCCGTCGCCACCCGGTGCGCACCCTGACGAACCCGGTTTCGGGCGATATTTATAAGATTTGCGACAATTACCCGATTTGTTCGTATGTTGAAGATCTCGAGCCATGGATTCCTTTAGATTTAATTGCTGCCGACCAACCGCTGCAGGTGCCTCACAGTGCATGAGTTGCTCGAATTCCAAGACTTCCATATACTAGAAAAGGGTTTGGGACGATGAAGTCTGCGCGATTATACCAACACGGCAGGGCATCTGGTCGACCTGCCGTGTTTTTGTGCATAGCGGCACCCTCCCTAATTGCATGAAGAGGTGGCGAAGCTTTCATGATTTTGTTAACTTATTTCGATCCGTTCGGCGATGATCCGGTCAATGTGTCGCGTGAAGTCGCGTTACATTTGCCCTCTCGCGATTATGTCATCCGCCGTGAATTAGCCACCAGCAAGCAAGATGTCGAACGCCAATTGCCCGCTTTCATTCAAGAAACCAGTCCCCATGCTATCTTGTGTCTGGGGCAAGCTCAAGGACGCGCCGTCCCAACGTTAGAACGCGTGGCCATCAATTTGCTGGATAGCCGCATTGCTGATAACCGTCAGGAAGTCTACCATGACCATCGCATTGTCGCAGACGGCCCCGATGCCTATTTCAGCACGCTTCCGCTCCGACAGTTGCAAGAGGCCGTGCACGCTCAGGGATATCCTTTAGAACTCTCACTCTCAGCCGGCACGTTTATGTGCAATCAAGCGCTGTATTGGGCACGTCATACAGCCCAAGCCCTCCCGGCCGGATTTCTTCACTTGCCCTTATTGCCGTCGCAGGCCTTAAGGCATCCTAAAACCCCTTCTATGAGCTTAGAAGACCAGACGGCGGTCTTAGATATCGTACTGCGCACCTTATGGCAGTGGCTGATGTCACCCGCATGACAAAACATGGAGTCGCCGTGTTTTCTCCATACTATTGCCGATCTAAGACCTTGCAAGCACATTCAATGACAGGAGGGTCACCGTGATAGAGCAGCCTGGATATTACCGCTATCCCACTACTGCCCAAGGGCACATCATTTTCGTATCTGAAGACGATTTATGGCGGGTTCCTCTCACTGGCGGAACAGCTCGCCGTTTAACAGCCGGATGGGGCACTGCCAGCCGTCCGTTGTTGTCCCCCGACGGGAACACCGTCGCGTTTGTGGGCCGCGAAGAGGGTGACAATGAAATTTACATAATGCCGGCTCAAGGCGGTCCCATTACCCGTCTGACCTATTTAGCCGCCAATACCCAGCCCGTCGCTTTCTCTAGCGAAGGGGATGTGATTATCTCATCGAATGCGGGACAACCTTTCCGGTCACTATTTATGTTATACCGCGTGCCCTTATCCGGCGGTGAACCCAAGCCCTTGAATTTAGGTCCCGCCAACAACATTGCCTTTGGCCCGAATCAGCTGGTCGCCCTAGGGCGTAATACCGCCGACCCCGCTCGCTGGAAACGCTACCGCGGGGGCACGCGCGGGCAAATTTGGATTGGACGACCTGATACGGCACATTTCGAGCGCCTAGACGGCATTAACGGCAACCTCGCCAGTCCTATGTGGATTGGATCGCGGCTCTACTTCATTTCTGACCACGAAGGCTATGCCAACATTTACTCCACAACCGCTGACGGAGGCGATTTGCGTCGGCATACGGATCATGAGACGTATTATGTGCGCAATGCCTCAACAGATGGTCGCGTTATTGTCTATCACGCGGGGGCCGATCTCTATGTCCTGGACCCGGCCCAAAACCAAGAGTCCCTGGTTCCCATTGCCTATTACAGTCAGCGCACCCAAGCCGAAACCCATTATGTCCCCGCGGCCGACTATTGGACCGAGTATCAACTTTCTGAGCAAGGCGACCACGTGCTCATCACCACCCGTGGCAAACTCTATTACATGGGAAATTGGGAAGGTCCTTGTACACCACTTGGGGTGACGCAAGGAGTCCGCTATCGCCTGAGCCGATTTATCCCGGGACAAGACCGTATTCTTACCGTGTCAGACGATGGCGGCGAAGAAGGCCTCGAGCTGATTGACGTAAAGACAGGTGCCACCACGCGTCTGCCCGGCCACCATGGCGAAATCACCGCGCTCACCGTATCAGCAAACGGGGCATTCGCGGCATTCAGCAATGAACGCCATGAACTTTGGTTGGTCGACCTCGGCACATTCAGCGTCCTGCAAATCGATGCCTCAGCCTATGGCCCTGTCCGCGGCATAGACTTCTCTAAAGACAGTCAGTGGTTAGCTTACGCCTTACATAGCACCTCCAAAACCAGTGCGATTAAAATTCATCACATCCCCAGTCATGAAACGCACACGGTCACACAGCCTGTCCTGGTTGATCAAAATCCTGTCTTTGACCCCAGCGGCCGCTATTTGTACTTTCTCTCTCACCGGGTCTTCAATCCGGTCTATGACAACTTACGGTTCGACTTAGGGTTTCCTAGCGGCATGATGCCTTACGCGATCCCTCTTCAAAAAGACAGGCGCTCCCCTTTCCAACTGGATCCGCATCCCTTGCAAGAAAACGGGGCGTCTGCAGCCGATTCCTCCGACAAGGAGACGCCAACAACCATCATTGACTTTGAGGACATCGCCAGCCGGGTCGTGCCGTTTCCGGTCCGTGAAGGGATTTACCACCAATTAGCCTGCGATGCGAATGCCGTGTATTGGACCATGAGTGTCCCCCACGGGAGTTTGCAGTCCTCATTTTTCGATGAGGAGGGCGCGCGTGCCACCTTGCAGCAGTTTTCGCTGAAGGATCTCAAAGAAGAAACGTTGGCCAGCCACGTCAACAGCTTTACACTCAGCGCGGACCGGACCACGATGGCTATTCGCTCCAACAAACACCTGCGCATCGTGAAAAGCGGTGAGAAAACGGATGACAAGACGCCTAAAAAGCCGGGGCGGGCCAACGGATATGTGGATTGGCAACGCATTGTCGTATCGGTCAATCGCCCAGCGGAGTGGAATCAAATGTTGCGCGAAGCTTGGCGGCTTATGCGAGACAATTTCTGGGCCCAGGCGATGTCCGGCCTCGATTGGGAAGGCATGTTCTTGCGCTACCAGCGCTTGCTGCCTCGCGTGGCGACGCGCTCCGAGTTCTCCGATGTCGTCTGGGAAATGCAAGGCGAACTCGGCACGTCGCACGCCTATGAGATGGGAGGCGACTACCGGGCTGAACCTCATAATCACGTCGGCTTGTTAGCGGCTGATTGGGAATGGGATACGCACACGGGCGGCTATAAGATTGTGCATATTGTGCGTGGCGACAGCGCCCAAGTGGGAGAAACCTCTCCTCTTGCGGCTCCCGGCACACGCATTGAGGAAGGCGATATTCTGCTGACAGTGGATCACAAACCGCTAGCTCCGGATCTACCGCCATTAGCCCATTTGGTCAATCAAGCGGGTCAAGAAGTGGCTCTCGAACTCATCAAAGGATCGACCCAAGAAAAGTTTTCCGCAACCGTGGTGCCTTTGTCCCAAGAAATGCCGGCGCGGTACCGGGAATGGGTCAATCGCAACCGCGATACGGTGCGCCAGCTGTCCCAAGGGCGCCTTGGGTATGTGCACATTCCTGACATGGGCCCCCGCGGCTTCTCGGAATTTTATCGTGCCTATTTAGCCGAATCGGAGCGAGACGGGCTCATTGTAGACGTGCGCTTTAATGGCGGCGGCCACGTGTCCCAGCTCATTTTGGAAAATTTGCGGCGCCAACGCCTTGGCTATGACGTCCCCCGTCACGGACAACCTGAGCCCTATCCTGGCGACAGTATTATGGGGCCCATTGTCGCGCTGACCAATGAGTATGCCGGCTCGGATGGTGATATTTTCTCGCATGCCTTCAAGTTGATGGGGATAGGGCCTTTGGTGGGTCAACGCACCTGGGGTGGGGTGATTGGCATATGGGCCCGGCACCGTCTGGTTGATGGGAGCATAACCACCCAGCCCGAGTTTTCCTTTTGGTTCCGTGACGCGGGATGGGGGGTAGAAAATTATGGAACAGAGCCGACGATCCCCATTGAAAATACGCCGTGGGACTATGCCCAGCACCATGATGCGCAATTGCACCGGGCCGTCCAAGAGGCGCTTGATTTATTGGCTCAAAATCCGCCACACATGCCAGATTTCTCGAGAAAACCTGTACTAGCGCCTCCGTCATTGCCCAAACGACAAGCGTAAGTCCCGAGTTCTTATCCAAGACATGGTACAATGAGGAAACTTCCTCCAGAACGCGTGACCTCTTCTGGAGGAGCCCCTCAGGGGGCTTTCTTATGTTCCAAAAAAGGTATAGGCCCGGCATGATGTGGCATAGGCATAGAAGAGTGCCAGCTTGTCAGTTCGGGCGATACCGGGCACAATCGCCCTCGAGAAAGGACCAGAAGATCATGAGCGTTAAGTCCGTTGATTTTGTCAGATCGTGGCGCTGGGGCCAAGAGTACTTCCGGTCCGTTCGTCCCCGCGTGGTCCAAGCCATAACGCAGTTAAAAGAAACGGCCGCGCATATTCCTGACCCGACCCTGCGTCAGCAAGCGCTGAGCTCGCTGCAAGAAAAGCAGTTTCATTGCGAAGGCGGGGGCGTGTTTGGCGGACCTTCTCGGGATCCTGGCGGGTATTTATTGCAATTCCTCGTGCCGTATCAAACGCTTTGCGACTATCTCGATACGGTAACCGACCGCGGACCATCCCAGGATCCCGAGAATTTGCGCTGGCTGCACCAAGCCTTGCTAGATGCCGTAACCCCTTTAGCCCCTGTCCAGGATTATTACCGGCAGCATCCTCAAGGCGAAGATGGGGGCTATATGGCATCGCTGGTCCAAAGTGCGCAGAGCGCTCTGCAGTATTTTCCTGGCTATGAGGCCATTGCCAAACCCATGCGCCGCTTAGTCGAACTCTATATCGACCTCCAAGTCTATAAGCACGGCCCCCAACCGACCCGCGTGCAAAATCTCACCGCGTGGTATCACCAGGAAGCCAATCCCCAAGATGGTTTATTTTGGTGGGAATTTGCCGCCGCCACCGGTTCGACTTTAGGATTGTTTGCATTGCTAGGCGTGGCCCTTAATCCCCACCCGGATGCCGACGCAGTCCAACGCGTTTTCAACTTATATTTTCCGTGGATAGGCGCCCTCCATATTCTCTTAGACTATCTCATCGATCAGGAAGAAGATTTGCAAGGAGGCGACTTGAACTTTGTGACGTATTACGCCTCCACAGAACAAGCGACGGCCCGGATTCAAAGGATTTACCACCGCGTGATGCAGCAAGCCCAATCCCTTCCCGATGCCGCATTCCACCGCTATGTGGCGCGAGGCCTATTAGGCTTCTACCTATCAGATCGCAAGGTTAGGCGCCATTTAAATAAGCCGGCTTGTCAGCTGCTGGCCACTGGCGGCAGTATCAGTATTGGCATCTGGCTAGCGGCTCGCGTAGGCCGCGCCCCTTAATTTCTGATAAATGGCGCGCCCGATGCGCAAAGCATCAAACGAATACTCGCCATGAAAGGCCTCATAAAGCTGGCGCAAGGTGGCGCCTGGCATCTCCTCGCAAGCCCTAACAATCGCACGTTGGGCGGACTGGGGCAAGATACTGCCGCAATACCATTGCCATGAGGAACTTTGAGACGCGGCAATCCACTCCTCCAAATAGCCCGTGACGGTCGAGGGTTGGCGATGCACGCGGCGGGCAATGTCCGCCAGCGGCATCCCTTCCCCAAATAAAATCCACGCTTCTTCCTTTGCCGATTTCATTCCTGGCGGGCTCACCGCATCGGCTTCCCCCGTGCTTAAGAGGGACACCAGCTCCTCCCCATACCGACCGATGCGTACAGGGCCCATGCCTGGGCACTGCGCCAAAGAGGCTAAATCGCGCGGGCGCCTTAGGCACAACTGGTGAAGCACCCTATCGCTAAAAATAATATAAGGCGCCACTTGATCCCTTCGGGCCCTCTCCCTACGCCATTGCCTCAGGCGATCTTCGAGACCAGAATCTGCCACCTCACCAGAGGCGTCTGGCACCTTTTGCACATCACAGCAATCGCAACAGGATTCAGGGCGTTTGACCAGGTCTTGCTCGAAATAGGCCCCAAGCATCTGCCGGCGGCATGTCTTCGTCTGGACGTAGGCGCGCATGGATTCAAAGCGCTCCATGCGGTGCCGATATTGTCTTTGCATACGGTCGAATAACGCGGCAATGGTCCAATCGGGCAACGGCCCATGGACCCGTAATTGCACGTCCGTCGCCCGTTTCGATAACACCTGAATCTGTCCCATTTCTTCGAGCGCGGCTAAATGATTTTCAACCCATTCCGGCTCGAACTCTGTGTTCAGACTCCACCAAAAGGGTCTGTGGATCGGCAGTTGCTGTAATCGCTGCACCAACTGCACCACATCCTCACGCCTTGGCCTGTCCCGTTCAATCATATGGCGCCTACGGTGCATAGCCGAGGGAGTCACCACCATAAAGGACCATGCCGCGTTTTCATCGCGGCCGGCGCGGCCCCATTGCTGGCTATAGGCATCGACCGACTCGGGCATACCGACATTAATCACGCCTTTAACATCCGATCGATCAATACCCATCCCAAATGCGGTCGTCGCTACCACAAGACGCAAGCGCCGCGCTGAAAACGCCTCTTGCACGGTCAAACGCACGGTGTGTGGCAGCCCCGCATGATAGACGGCAACGGGTTCTGACAGCATGGACTCGAGCCATACCGCCCACTCCTCCGCTTGACGCCTAGTGTCCGCGTAAATAATGATGGCCCCAGGTTCTTTCTGAATACGCGCGAGCACTTGGTCACGCTGCTCGTTGCGATTCGACACAACCTGCACGCTCAGATGGATATTGGGCCGGTCAATAGGCAGGCGCGTCACATGGCATGACGCGCGGTCAAGTCCCAGTTGCCGCAAAATGTCATCCTCCACGGCGGACGTGGCGGTCGCTGTGAGAGCTAAAATTGGCGGCTGGCCCATACGTTCATGAAACTGGCGAATGCGCCGGTAATCAGGTCGGAAGTCATGCCCCCACTCCGAAATCGAGTGTGCTTCATCGACCACCAGCAAATCACAAGACAGCACGGGCAGTCTCGCAGCAATCTCTGGATGCTGTAAGCGTTCGGGAGCCATAAATACGATTTTCAGCTCGCGTTGTTCCCAACGCTGCAACACGCGCCGTTGTTCCGCCACCGCATCCCAATGACTTAACTGATAGGCCGCGATACCGAGCGACTGTAAACGGTCCACTTGATCTTTCATCAAAGCCAGCAGGGGTGAAATCACCACGGTGACCCCTGGCAAAATCGTGGCCGGAAGCTGATAGCATAAGGACTTTCCTGCTCCCGTCGGCATAATCGCCAATTGATGTTGCTTCAAAAGCACGCGCGTAATGATTTCTTGTTGCTTGGGCCGAAATTCGTTGAGATGGAACACCTCATGCAAGCTCTGCATCATCTTATGGTAAAGTTCTGGCGCAATTCCTTTATCATCCATACCATAAGATTCGCCATCATTCATCCACATTCCTGTCCGCATTCTGACACAATCCGAATTTCTTTGCATCCGCCTTTGTGCACAATGCTCTTGGTTGGCACGGCACAAACCCTTACACTAGAGAAGCAATGGCAAAGCCATTCGCGAAAGGAGATCATTTTGCTGTGCACTGGGCTCAAAGCGTAAACTTGCCAACCTCTGGCATCCGAGAAATTCTCGACCTCGCTCTTCAGATGCCTGACGTCATTCGATTGGAAACCGGAGAACCCAACTTCCCTCCGGCGCCTTGTGTCATCGACGCATATTGCCAGGCCGCCCGCGATGGCTATAATCGCTACACCGCCTCGCAAGGCATCTTACCTTTGCGCGAGGCGCTGGCAGAAAAAATCTGGCGCGTCAATCACGTCGCACGCACCCCCGACGAAATTCTGGTCACCCCAGGCGGCAGTCCCGCCCTATTTGTTGCATTCATGGGCATTTTACAGCCCGGCGACGACCTTTTGGTGCCCAATCCGGGATGGCCCGATTACCTGGGCGGTGTGCAAGCCCTTCATCTCAACGCGCATCCCTATCCCCTGCGCGCCCCGGACTTTTGGCCGGATCTCGACACATTGACGCAATGTGTCACCCCCAAGACGCGCGCCATTGTCCTAAATTTTCCCGGCAATCCCGCCGGAAGCTTACCGGATGCGAACCATCTCAAGGCATTAGTGGCTTTTGCCGAGCAGCACGACTTGTGGATTATTTCAGACGAAGTCTACGATCAAATTGTGTATGAAGGCTCCGCCTTGTCTCCCGCCACGTTAGCCCCAGACCGTACCATCTCCATCTACTCGTTCTCCAAAACGTACGCCATGACGGGATGGCGACTGGGATACCTGGCAGCCCCTAAATCCGCTACAGAATCGTTAGGCCGCATTGCCATGGGACTCTGGTCATCGGTCTCCGAACCTTTGCAATACGCAGGTCTTGCAGCCTTGCGATATGATCAAGCAGGAATTGTGGAGCGTTTAGCCCGGTACCGTGCCCGCCGTGACCATTGTCTCGACATATTGCACAGCCGACATATTCCTGTCACCACTCCGCAAGGCGCCTTCTATCTTCTGGTCGATATCGCGCGTCTTGGGCAAGATTCCCGGTCATTCGCCTTGGATCTCCTGCAAAACGAACACATTGCGGTAGCCCCTGGCCAAGCTTTTGGGTCGCAAACAGCCTCTTACGTCCGCGTCTCTTTGGCCTCATCGGAGGCCGATTTGGACGCAGGTGTCAGTCGTCTAGCCGACCTCATCGCCTCATCGGATCCCTAGCACCCGGCCAACAAAATTCTTCGTAGTACGCAGTAAAATCGAAAACATGTGATGATGGGAATCGGGTACACCAAACATGACCTACGAGTTGTCCATTTTTGAGCGACAAATTATCGGTGGCCTATGCATCTCAACTATTGACTAAGACGGCATCCCACGATTCATCGAGCACGGCTCCGGACGGCAACAGCTTAAAAGAAAAGGGGGCTAATCGCGTACTTGGATCATAATACAGACGATCATACGCAAGCCCCGGCAATTGCGGAATATTGATGTACACATCATCAACAATGGTGGTCGAAGCAATCGGACGGGGCAAATAACTTAATTGTTTCTCAATGCCTTGCATGTTGACGGGGACTTCAAACGTCACATAGTAGGTGTTAGAACCATCATCATACGCCGGGCCGTAGCTATAGTAACCCGGAATTCTCCCCGTACCGATATAGGATTGATTGCCTGTCACCTTAAGCATATTGACAGCAATATTACTACCCGACAGCGTTGGGATGTTAATCACACGCCGAACAGGGCCTGGCATATTGCCCATGCTGGTGGGACTTCCACAGCCAGCCAACACAGACCCTAGACTCAAAAACCCAACAAACATCAGGGTACGACGGACCATACGTCGTCTCACAGGGCTCGCCTCCTCTTTTCCCATCTATATAGAAAAGAGGATCGGGGTATGCCAGAAGGCCTAGACCTGCCGCCGGCCCTTTAACGGGTTTCGCGGCAACGAGACATCTTCAAAAACAAATCCCCTTGTCAGCATGAGCCAAAACAGCAACACATCCGCTTGAAGAGAATACACCGGATAACGCCATGTTGCGGGGCGATTTTTCTCAATAAAGAAATGGCTGTACCAAGCCAAAGCATACCCCACCCCCACGCTAAGAACAAGGTACCAAGCATTTAACGTCAACAGCGCAAGCAGCAGCAACACAATAGCTCCCCCAGTCCCAATAAAATGGAATAAGCGGGTGGCTGGCTTTTGGTGTTCTTGCAAATAAAATGGCCAGAACTCGTTAAATGAGTGAATTCTCATCTCTGCTTCACCTCTCTATAGTAATTCGCGAGGACGCACGGAAAATCCTTCCTACTAGGGACGCAAAACCCTGTCCCAAAGAAAAAAACCCCAGAGCGCATGGCGCCCTGGGGAGATTCTCCGCTTAATACGCTTATTGACCTAACACATAAACGGTCACAGGCTCAATGCCAAAATTAGAAACCGTCTGGGCGTTAGCATCCATGTAAATATCGATGCGGTGTCCCACAATGGCACCACCTGTGTCCATCGCCCGTCCTAAAAATCCCCCTTGGGGCAAATTGGGATCTGTATACCCCGTCACATAGAGATATGACTTGAGAGGAATCAGCGAGGGATCCACGGCAATCATCCCGGGTTCGAGCGGCTGTCCAAACGCGTCAACCGGCCCATAGGGATAATTGTCTTGCAGACTCGGGCCATAAGCCGTTGCCCGTACCTGATACACGGCAATAATGGGGCGCCCATCAATCGACTGGGCATTGGGCGACACCGGACCCGTCCGCGCATACCCCGCGTCAACTGAAGAGGTTTGCGAAGCGCTGCTAGGTGCAGTCGTCGTGTTGGCGCTGCTTGGAGTCTGTGAGGTTTGCTTTATGATAGTGTTTGGCCCAAAGATACCCAATCCGGTAAGAATCTGCCGCCAGGTCTGAAAGGTGGTGACGCCTGAAGGCGCCAGGTTCTGGCTGGTCTGGAAATCTTCGAGTGCCTGTTGTGTCTTAGGACCAAATATTCCGTCAGTCGGCCCCACTTGGGAATAGCCAAGCAACTTCAAATCGGCTTGCAAGGTGGCCACCCAATGCCCTTGACTTCCCATGCTCAGCCGTTGATACATTGCCGGATGGGCTTGTTCGGAAATGGCTGGAGGCGTGACCGTAAAGGTTGTGGGTCCTTGATAACGGGGCACCAATTGGAATCCCGCTAAAATGTCTTGCCATACGGGCGCACTGGTCACACCGGTCGGTTGAAATCCATTCGCCGTCTGAAAAGCCTTCAACGCGGCAAGCGTCTTGGGGCCAAAAATTCCGTCATCAGAACCCACACTGTGGTACCCTAAAAGGTACAGATCGGCTTGCAGCGTGGCCACCCAATGAGAAACATCTCCTTGTTGCAACACTTGGTTCATTGCCGGATGCTCTTGGGCCAACGCCGCGGTGGTCGCCGATACGGAGGCCGCCATGGCACCTTGTGAAGCCATCATCCCAGCTGCCAATGTGACGCCCGCAACGGTCATTCCTTGCCATAATGCAAATCGCATGCAGTCATTCTCCCCTTAGAAATATTGCCTCCGGAGTTAGCTGACGGGTTAGGGCGCGGAGAGTGGCCCTTCCAGTCGTATTCTGGATTCACCCCCACAATTGGGTCCCCCGGTTGTTGTTTCCAACAATTTGGCTAGCGCCAGTGTAATGAACATTAACAAGCCTGTCAGATACACTCTTTGCTGCTGAGAGGAGATGACACCAGGCTGCGCCAGCCATGGGACGTAAAGGGACAAGCTTCCCACGATTCCAATATGATTCCATCATTTGGACTCAGGAATAGAAACCCTATGATGAATGCGCATGAAAACGGGAGAAAAAGGGCAAAAAAATTGAGGTGTTGGCAAAATCACGGAAAAGAAATTGGAAGAAAATCTTAATGCTGTCGGGCGATTAGACAAAAACAAACAGTTTCATCATGATGAAACTGGTCAAAGATGCTAAGAACATCGCCGCCAATTTGGCAATATTATTGGCCATGACATGAGGAATGATGTGCACTTCGAGCACTAACGGCGCGATTACCCATAAAATTAAGTCGTTCACCACAATATTGATGACCGACTGAATCACAAACAAAACGCGCTGACGCACCGCATCTTTGCCCTTGGACCGCACTTGATGGCGGAAGGTCCAACGGCTATTCCAAATATAACTATTAAGAATCGCGGCAATGACAGCAATGGTGTTATACACCACCAGCTGATCCACGTTTCGCGTCGGAAATAGCCAGTAGAGGCCATTAAAAAATAACAAATCAATGACCGCATTGCCAAATCCCACGGAAACGAATTGGATAAATTGGTAGAGCCGCGTCATCTGCCGGCCCGAAACTCTCTGATCGCTTGTTCGTACAGCTGCACGAGTTCTTTCGTCGGTTCCTGCCATCCCCATTTCTCCGCTTCTTGCCGCGCTTTAGTGGACAACACCGCTAATCCCGGCTGGTCATGAATGAGTCCATGCACCATTTCGCCTAGTAAATAAGGCTGATCGCTGGGAAATAATCGGCCAGCGCCTGAATGGTCGATCAATTCATGAGAAGGCGCGGATTCCGCCGCCACGATGGGCAGACCCGATGCCATCGCCTCCAATAAGACGAGACCTAGCGTCTCGGTGGTGCTGGGAAAGACAAAAAAATCGGCGGATGCATAAGCTGCTGCTAATTCTTGCCCAAGCAACTTACCCACAAAGGTCGTTGGCGTCTTCTCGAACCGTTCCTGGAAATACTCGACGGCCGGTCCATCCCCCACTAAAGCCAGATGAACCGACGGATTGCGCTGAAAAAGCGATAAGAGGCGTGCCAACCCTTTTTCCTTGGCAATCCGGCCCACATATAACGCAATAATTTGATCGGGGTTTCCCGAGCTTAAGCGCGCCCGCATCGACTTGTCCCGTTGCCGGGGATGAAAAACATTCAAATCAACGCCGCGCCGCCATACCCGGACACGTTCAATGCCATGCGACGTGATCTCATTCTGAATGGCCGCCGATGTCGCTAAATTATAAACGGCTTGATTGTGTAGCAGCCGCAATAATCCCCACACAGCGGGTTTGGTGAATCCCAAATGATAAAAATCAGCGTATTGAGCAATATTGGTATGATACGACGCAACAAGCGGACACTTTAATTGGCGAGCCGCCCATACGCCTGCAATGCCCAGGACGAAGGGATTGACAACATGGACAATATCCGGACTAAATTCCCGCAAATAGCGTGTAACCCGAGGCGTAGGCCATCCCCATGGCTTGCCACCATAGACAAACCCAACCGAAAAGGTCGGCACAGGCTTCACCGGAATGCCTTCAAATTCGGCTTCTCCGCCTTCCGGTGCCACGATTAAAATCTCATGACCCATCCGCCGAAGTTCGCGCACCGTCGCGGTCACACGTGTTACCACACCATCTGTTGATGGCCACCAAGTTTCGGTCACGATTGCAATTTTCATTCGGCTGCCGTCCCCAAGTGCTTGATTCGCACGCCAAATCCCACCATATTGTCCAAGTTAAACCGCACTGTGACTTTGAAACCCACATAGTATACCATAGCCGTATGATCCTGTCGTTTCCTTTGGCAAACTCATCAATCGCCAGCTCTTTCGCCTCGTCCCAAAATGTGTCACAATATAAAGAAAAACCAGGGGGCGATAGGATGAATGATCGATCATGGGATCGGCTAAGTGGGTTGATTATCGGCGCAGCAATTGGAGTGGTGGCAGGGATATTGCTAGCTCCAAGCGCCGGAGAAGATACACGCGGCACCATTAAGCAAAAGACTCAAGATTCTTTAGGTCAACTTCAAAACAGTGTGCGAGACATTCGTGATTCATTAACGCAAAAAAGCCAAACCCTTTTTAAGAAAGCCGTAACAGAAATTCCGCTGGATGATGCGGATCTTGCGGACACCGACTCTCACGAGGACCAAGGTGCATGAGCATTGCTGGCGCGCTGACGGTTATTGCAATTTGTTTTGCCGTTCTGACGCTTTTGGTTGTGGGGTCCGGCATCGCGCTCCTGGTTATCGCATTGCGTGTGATTCGTTTGGAAAAAAGCATTGGGCAAGAAATCGCCGGCATCAAGGACCAGCTGGCTGACATTCTCCATGTTGCTAAAGAATCGACCACACGGATTGGTCAAACGGTCCAAGAAGTGCGTTCCTCAGCATACCGGGTTGGACTCTTAGCCGCAGGCATTGCCGGATTTCTTCAGTCACGGCGCGGCGCCAAAGAGCTAACGCGTCCGAAGAAATCACGTCCTTGGTGGGTATCCGGTCTCGCCTTGGGCTACTCCCTATGGAAAGACCGCAAACGTTCCCAGTCTTCCTCCCATGCCTCCTAACAACGACGGAATTTGTGCCTGATGAATAGCCTGTGAGCCAGTCGCCTGTCCACTGGCTCACATTCTTATTCCCCTCTCCATATTGGTGTACAGTCAAGAGTTTCACCACCCCATCATCATGGAGAGGAGCGGTGTTCATGAATAGCGGCCCCGATCCCTGGCACGTCGATAGTCTGATGCAGCGTTTGCAAGACGCCATCGGCTGCATGGCCGACGACTATCACCATCATGCCAGTCCTTCTCGCATTTACCAGCATCTCGTTTTAATGCATGAAATTTTAGAGGCCTTGGCGGTTCAACTGCCTGTCGTTTCAGGACCCTTGCCCATCCGTCGGCAAATGGAACGCCATGCGCATTTCGGTACGGAAGAGTTGTAGGACTCGGTCATGAAGACTAAAGACCAATGAGGGGGCTTGAGCCAATGAGAAATATTGAGCATCGGCGGCATCAGTGCCCGCACGCAAGCTTCCTCCTACAGGATGCCCCAAGAAGAAGCTGATAATCGTTTCATTGGTTGGAGTCGACCACGTCCCAAACTGGCGATCGAGCACAACATCAAGTCCTGTTTCCTCTTTGACTTCGCGGATGGCCGCCTGTGCTACGCTTTCGCCGAATTCTACCCCGCCTCCCGGTAACGTCAGCCCGCCCACAGCCGGCGGGTAGCGGCGCGTCACGAGGACAATCTGCTGTTGGCGTGGCTCGTACACCAATACCGCTGCTGCGGGCAATGCCCGTTCCCAATATACGAATCCACAATGTTGGCAATAACGGCGTTCTTTACCGTCCCATTCATGAGCAGAGAGTGGCTGCCCGCAGAGCGGACAAAACTTCCACTGAGATGCTGGAGCATGTCGCCACTGTACAAAGTCATTTGTCTCAGAGTCTTTTGCCATCTGTTCTCACCCTAATCATTTCCCGGCCTTAGGATTATGCCGATAGACTCTACCGCCTCTCATTACATCTTCCCATGGAAGCCACCCCACGGCAAGCTTCTGAAAATCTCCTCTTTAGGCATTAGCGGGCGCAATGTGGCAAATCGCCGCAGGGCGTTTGATGCGCAGCGTCAAGGTTTCCAGCACACGCAACCGGTGATTCATCGACGTGGATTCCACATACCCAACGACCGCATCGATGCCGACCGCCAAGTCCATATTTTCTGCTCCCGCTGCCAAGACCAATACCGTATGGGTTGGCATCAAGGGCGAAACATAAACGCCTTGCTCGGCCAGTTTCCGAATTTGTTCGATTTCCAACACACCCGTATTGCCATACAGCCGGTGCCATGTTGCAAACAGTTCTGGGCCAACGACAACGGTATAAGGGGGGTAAAAACCCGCGGCACTTAAGACGTTGATCGCTCGCACCACATCATGAAACCCACTATTCGGCTGCTCTTCACCAGGCGTCAATACCTGCCGGCCAGAAACGGTCAGAAGCCCCTCAATCTGATTGCTAGCGTCGCCCTCTAAAATCAAACGATCCTCTGCTTGCGCAACTAATGAGGCCGCCGCCTCTGCCATGGACCAGTCGATGGGGATTCCCTGAGCCCGCGCCGACTCAATGTCTCGCCAAAACACGAAAAAATCCCTGTGCAGCAGGGGAATCTTTTGATAAAGGCGGTGGGCTAGACGAACCGCATCATTGGTTTCACCTACCATATCCACCTGGCCTTGACCACTAGGCGGTGTGCGGTCGACGGGAATCACTTGAACCCCTGATCCGACCGGTCCAAACAGTGACAAAAAGCGACGGCCGGTGACTTGCTGAGCGATAACGCGCCGTACGGCCTCATCCAGCAAAGCCCACTCACGCTCATTTAGCGGTGCTTGGTCACGTTGCAAAAACTCCATGATTATGCCTTCTTTCCGGCGTCTTTTAAGGGGCCTACGGTCCACCCACTAGCATCAGCGTTGTGCCATTGATATTCCTGATGTGCCAAAATGCGCCGCATTAAGGGCGCGAAGTCTGGGCTTTCTTGTTCTGCCCACGCTAAAACATGTTGATAGACCGGTTTCTGCGGTGAGTCGGGGGATACACGATGCCCTGAAGCTTTACGCCAGTCAGGATATTGGCCCATAGGCGTTAAGGCTTCGGCGATCCATCCCAAATGTTTCATTTCCTCCACAGCCCGGTCTTCATCGTTCATGCCAAGAGATGGGCCATGCACTGCGACAAAATACTGGAAAAGGTAGTTCAAAATTTGTTGGTATTCAAAGCCCAACAGCGTTTGCAGATGCTGCGCCACCTCGGCGACTGCGACGTTTGGCCCCGCCTCAAAATCAGGTGCAGTCCCCTCGGTTTGCTCCGCCATCTCCTGAAATTGGCGCCGGTGGTCCTTTTCGTCCACAATTATGCGGGACAACAGGGCCTGAATACGCGGATCATCAATACGTTCGCGATGATCCGCGTATTGCGCAATGGCCTCGTTTTCGGCCGCAATGTCTATCACTAACGCCTCTTTGAGCACCGCGACGGGCTCCGCATGGCGCGGCGTCAAATCCGGGACGCCTTGCAGAGACACGACCGTATGCGCGAGCCATTTTAAGTGGCGCATTTCATCGCGAGCGATGGATTCGATACGCGGCCCATAGACTTCAGCAACCGTCCAAGCATGCGTCAAATAGTGGACAATGGCATCATGTTCTCCCCGAATATCTGCATTGAGGAGCCGAATTTGTTCGTCGTTGTTCGTATCGACCATCTCCTCTTGAGAATCGCTAGGCCTTATCCAAGTTGTCCTTAAGCACCTTGAGTTCTTGTCCCATGGTTTGCATTTGAGTTTGCGCCAGCGTTAAAAACTTTTCCAGCTGGGGTTGACGCTCCCGGTCGACTTCCATAATATGGCGCAATTCATTATACAAGTCCAACGCCCGATCCAACTCTTGCCGCACGGTTTGCATCCGCTCCTCTAACTGCGCGCGGTATTCGGCCGCCTCTTCCGACTGAATTAAAGGCTGAACCGCTTCCATCAACCACACGTCATCCGTTGACAGCCGCAATGCAATCGCCGCGGACCGAAACGGAGTTGCTGCCTGAATCCACGTCAACGGATCTGGAACGGGCACACCGCGCACATACCCTTGCCATAACGGACCCGCCAGTTCAATGCGGCGATGAATCGACATCGTCATCGCTAGCGTTTGATCTTCGGGCCATTGCCTCACAAATACCACACGTGCGGGATCGGCCATCAAGTACCCGACGACCGTTTGAATGACCGGGCTGTTATAGGCTATCCGGCCAATATAGGTCAAAATCTTTTGTTGATCGGCTACCACCCGCTTTGCCTCCTTTTTCGGCGAACACGCTATTAAAAACATGCCCCGTAAATGGTTCCGTCACTCAGTGGAATTACTTTCCTTAGTAGCATAGCACAGCCCGTTATGTCATAACAGGTTTTTGCCCACGAGCTCCTTTGACCGCCTAAAAGCTGGGTATACTAAGTGGGAAGATTATCCTGACGTGCTAACCTTTACTAATGGAAACATGGAGAAACCATGCGGGTATTTGGAATTAACCCGGTTCCGACTCTTGTCAGGCCCTGTATAATAAGAGTGAAGCCGACTTCGATCAAAGTATTTCAGAATAGGCAGGAAAATTGGCCGACACCGCGAATACTATGATAACGGCTGAACATACCGGACACTCGTCACCGGTATGTGTTCCATAAACTGGAGCAACCCACGGTATCTCGGCCGCATTGAAGTAGAGAAGAAAGGAGCGGCGGCCATGAAAACATTGACAGAGAGAGAAATCAAAGCATTGATTCATCTCCTGGGAGATGACGATATCAAAACGGCTCAAATCGCACGGCAGAGACTGATTGAATCTCGCCAGGAGGCTCAGCCATTTCTCGAAGATGCTCGTACGTCCCTCGATCCTCATGTGCGCACACGCGTATACAGTATTCTGGAACGCCTGCGCCTCGACGAATTAGGGGAACGTTTTCGTCATTTCGCGGCCATGCCCTCCGCTTGGATCGATTTAGAAGAAGGCGCGTTTCTCATTGCGGAATCCGGATACCCCACCATCAATCGCCAACACTACCGGGACATGCTCGATAGTATGGCTCAAACCTTTAAGGAGCGGATGGAAGAGCAAGGGCTCAAAGGGCGCGAAC
Source organism: Sulfobacillus thermotolerans (assembly GCA_002951815.1). Lineage (GTDB taxonomy): Bacteria > Bacillota > Sulfobacillia > Sulfobacillales > Sulfobacillaceae > Sulfobacillus > Sulfobacillus thermotolerans. The sequence continues at coordinate 513,680 of CP019454.1, read as the reverse complement.
TAATTGAGGCGTTAAATCACTATTTCTTTGAAGAACTAGGATTTACCGGCAACCGCGACAATTATTACGACGCGGATAATAGCTACCTCAATCAGGTGTTAGATCGTCGGTTGGGCATTCCTATCAGTCTGTCTCTTGTCTACCTTCTCATTGCGCGCCGCTTGCGCATTCCTGTGGTGGGCATCAGCATGCCAGGGCATTTTCTGTTGCAATATAATGACAGTCTGTTCATTGATGCCTTCGAGAAAGGACAGCTGCTCAATCGCGGAGAATGTGTGCAGTTTCTCATGACCAATGGATTTGGATTCCATCCAGCCTATTTGAGTCCGACGCCAACCAGGTTCATGTTGGTCCGCATGCTCACCAACCTCATTCAGATCTACAGCACGCAAGATCCCGATCGGGCAGACTCGCTCAGTGCATTCCGCGACATGCTGACCCAGTCCTATGCCAAAGTCTGACGGTTCGCCGTCTTCTAACACCCCAGCTGCCATTCAGCTCTACGGGGCATTGGCCGTTGGGGTGTTATCTGTGTCGAGCGCGGCTGTTCTGATTCGTTTAGCCCATGCTCCTGCATCCGCCATTGCTTTTTGGCGCCTTTTCTTAACCAGCCTCCTTTTACTTCCGGTGCTCAAACGCCCTGCGCTCTCTGTTACGCGCCAAGCGTGGCCTATGATGGCCCTGTCTGGCATTTTTTTAGCCGCTCATTTCATTTTCTGGATTCACTCATTGTCCTTGCTTCCGGTAGCTCTCTCCACCGCCCTGGTTTCCACCCATCCTCTCCTGGTCGCCTTGTTTCGCCGCCTTCAAGGACATCATCCCTTGCCTCGTGGTACCCAATGGGGCCTGGGGCTCTTAGCTGCCGGGCTCGCCACATTGGCGCTGGGGGCAGGCCCTCATGTGTCCTGGCTAGGGATTGCCGATGCGTTGGCGGGGTCCTTATTTGCAGGCGCCTACATCCTAACGGGCGCTTATGCCCGTCGTACCCTCTCGGCGACGACTTATTCGTGGGGCACTTACACTGCAGCCTCTTTCATACTCGCACTTGGGCTCTGGGGCCGCCAAGGCAATTTCGGCCCTATGTCTTGGCATCTTCTGCTGCTCTATGGGCTGATGGCGGTGATTCCTACTTTGGGCGGCCATACGCTATTTAATTGGATGCTCCGGTTTGTGCCCGCCTCCCATGTCTCATTAGCGATGGTCGGGGAAATCCCCGGGGCTGCTCTCTTAGCGTGGCTCGTGTTACACCAGCTGCCCACCTTTGCCATGTGGCTCAGTATTCTCCTGATTACATGCGGCATTGCTATCGCGTTAAGCACGGAACGCATGCGGTCTTAACGGTTAAAGCTCTAGCATTTTAGTTCCCCACAAATACCGATATAATATCCGTAAAAGGCAAAGGGGCTTGGCGCCATGACCATCTGCGTAGACGGCTTAGTGCTAGCCGGGGGACAATCTCAACGAATGGGCCGCGATAAAGCGGAGTTGTTGCACCCCAGCGGTGTCACGTGGGCCGAATATGCCCGCCATACCCTACAACAATCCGGCGCTCAAACCATTTGGATCTCGCGTCCGTTCGGCTATCAACCCCGGACTTTTTACGATGTGGTTGATAATACGCCGCATCCTGGTCCCTTAGGCGGTATCGCGCAAGCCCTCACGGTATCATCTGCAGATTTTCTCGCCGTCCTCGCCACCGATTTGCCTTTTGCCAGCCCCCGATTATTTGCTCATCTCTTCTCGCACTTGAGGGAGGCCGACGGCATCTTTCCGTACTGGCGTCAGGACCGGCAACCGCTGGCCGGATATTGGTCCGTTCATCTACTGCCCGCCCTCCAGCAGTTTCTATCGCACGGTGGCCATAAAGTTCAAGAGTTTTTGGCATCGCAGCGCATTCTTTGGGTTCTTGTGCCCGAGCCAACCTGGATCGTCAATATCAACACTCCCGAAGACTGGGCACATTGGCAGTCGACTAGTCTCCCCGAAGGGAGCGTGCCCTAAATGGCTGTGATGCAGATCGCGGGATATTCCAATACGGGTAAAACCCGCCTCATTGAAGCTCTCTGCCAGCAACTCCCTGGGCCTGTTCTGGTTGTGAAATTTTCTCATCACCGACCTCGCCCTGACCGCGTGGGCTCAGACACCGACCGATTCGCCCATGCAGGTGCCCACACCGTGCTCATGCAGCCCTATCAAGCCACCTGGCGGAGTCCTTTTCCACTTCCCATCGATTGGAGGCAAGTAGACCGGTGGTATCCATGGATTCTTTGGGAAGGAGCAAAATCGGTCGCGACGCCGAAAATTGTTGTCGGGTCAGAGCTCTTAGTACAGGAACTTGACAACGTGCGCGCCGTTATCGGACCCACCCCACCGTCAGAGGTCGATCTCTGGTTTAAAGCCCCCTTGCCTTTAACACTGGCCCTAGCCTCACAAGCCGCGGCTTGGATCATTGAACATCACATGGCGCTCAGTTTTTCGGTGGATAACATTCCTGTTCTGCCACCCAGGTCTAGCGAGCGCCCACTAGGAAAGGAACCGCTATGAGATATATCTCCGTCGAGGAGGCTATAGCCCTCCTCATTCACCACACCCCGCCCCTACAAGAGACCGAGTGGGTGCCACTCACCCAGTCGAGCGGGCGTACCCTGGCCATGACCATCACGGCCCAAAGCGCCGCGCCCCCGTTTGCACGCTCAGCCATGGACGGCTATGCCCTCAAAGCGCTAGATACCCCAGGCACTTTCCGCATCGCTGGTTACGTGTCGGCCGGGGAGGTTTTGACGAAGCCCCTGCAAGCAGGCGATGCTGTACGCATTATGACCGGGGCCCCACTACCCGAAGGACTCGATGCGGTCATCGAACAAGAGGCCGTCGAGCAGCAAGCAGGGGTAGTACATGTCGCACAACGGGTTCAGCCTGGACGCAATGTCACGCTGCAAGGATCGGAATTCCCTCAAGGCACAGTCTTAATGCGGCCCGGACAGCGATTAGGCTCTTTGCAGATCGGAGTCTTAGCCCTCGGAGGCTATGCCCACATCGCAGTCTACCGCCGACTTCGCGTACTACTCGTCACCTCAGGTGACGAACTCATAGATCCAGGCAATGCCCTGGGACCTGGACAAATTTATAATGTGAACGCCTCATTATTCTATAGCTTACTGCACGAGTTAGGCGCCGATGTGACAGTCCAGCACCTTCCCGACACCCTAGACGCGGTCCATGAGTTCTTTAATCGCCCCGATCTCGCGGCTTATGATCTGGTACTCACAACCGGCGGGGTGTCGGTGGGGGACAAAGATCACATTATTCATTTCTTACAACAACGCGCCCAATTGCTTTTTTGGCGTACTGACATGCACCCTGGCAAATCTATTGCCGCAGCACGGTATCAGGGAACGACGATCCTCGCTTTGTCAGGCAATCCAGGCGCCGCGTTAATGTCTTGGTACAATATTGCTCTACCCTTTTTGGTCGCGCTGTTGCATGCGCAACTGCCAATAGAACGAATGTCCGGACGATTACTGCAAGATTTTCCAAAAAAAACACGGGAAACCCGCTTTCTACGCGCGAAACTGATAAGGCAACCAGACGGTTGGTATTTTGATACCAACCTCCCCCAGCAATCCGACCGGATTACCACGTATGAAGCGGCGGATGTCTTGGTCGTCATCCCGCATGGTAGTCCTCCAGTTCCTGCCGGCACCGTGTTAGAAGGCAGAAAAATTCCAGGACTAGGCTCCTTGCATTTGACGTGGCTAGCTCGCGAAAATATAGCGTCGGATCCGAATTCTTAGACCATGGATTGTTCGGGAATTATTTAAAAACTTGGCCAGGAGGGAAACAAAGCCATCATGTCTATCTCGAATATACATCAGGCCATTGCACAATGGTCCCAGCACTTTTCTGGCAGGTTCACACTTTATGCAGAACATTTGCAGACCCATGAAGTCGTCGCCCATGAGCCAACCCGCCTAATGGAGACCGCATCGGTCATTAAATTGCCTATTATGATTGCTGCGATGGACCAAGTGGAAGCCGGTCATCTCGATTTAGCCACCCCACTGGTGTACACTCGTGACGATTATGTCGAAGGTTCCGGGGTAGTGCAAAATCTCACCCCGGGATTCGCCCTGTCACTCCACGACGCCCTGACCTTGATGATTACAGTCAGTGACAATGTCGCCACCAACATGGTGCTACGGCAGATCGGATTGGAGACGGTCAATGCGGTGATGCACCGCTTGGGAACGCCTCATATCCATTTATATAAGCGCATTGATTTCGCACAACCTGGACCTATTGGTCTAGCTCCGGCCGAGGAAATTGGTGTGCTGCTCAAAAGCCTCTATCACCGCACACTTATTAGCCCCTGGGCCTCCGGTATTATGTGGGACATTCTCACACGCCAGCAATACAATACGATCATGACCCGCGAACTGCCTTATCATCTGCTAAACGAGGAGAATGACACGCCGGCCCTGGTGCAAATCGGCAGCAAAAGCGGATCCCTCGAAGGTATTCGCAATGATGTGGGCATCGTCACGTCCAAATGGGGGGACTATACCGTCGCGATCTTTAGCGCAGAGTGTGAAGACTTGCGTTTTCATGTCGACAATGAAGCCATGCGCCTGTTACCACGCCTCACCCGGCTGCTGTTTGACCATTTTCTCGGGCATTACCTGCCATGATACCGAAAAGGCCCCCTACATCCTTTTCCCAGCGCCATTGGCGTCACGCGCTTTGGGTCGGACTATTTGTCGCCACAGGATTTGGTCTCTTTCTGTCGAGTTGGCGGCGCGCGCTCGGACCTTGGTTTCCGGCGATCCAAACGATTCACGAGTGGGGAGGCATTATTTATGCCCTCGCCTTGTTGGGATGGTCCGCGCGCTTCTATCCCTGGCCAGCCCCGGTGGGCAGAACACAACCGGCCTTTACCCGCTGGGCCCTCTTTTTCTTAGTGCTGCTCTGCGTCAGTGGCGTGGCCCTGTTTATAGGACCCTCGTGGACACGGTCAATCGCCACGGTGGTGCATGGAGCGAGCGCCGCGGGATTGGTCATCTGGGTGCTTACGCACCTGCTGACCCATCGGCCGACACCCTTGTCACGCGCTACCCCCTCATCAAGACGGCGCGCTCTGCACTGGATCTTAGCCACAGTTGCCACCGCCCCTTTTGTCATCGCCTTACCCAATTTACTCATGATGTTGAGCGGGCGGATCTTTCAGCAAGGGCGCACGCAAGGAGCCTTACCCGGCTTTGTGCCTTACACCGTCATTGATGGCTACCCTCAATTCACACCACAGACGTGGCGGCTTTGGGTCGATAGCCCCGTGAAGCGCACGTATCGTCTAGATGAATTGCAGCACATGCCTCCCACCTCAAGGCGTCTCAACTTCGAATGTGTGACCGGGTGGGCCGTGAATGGTGTGCAGGTGGAGGGCATTGACCTCTTGCATTTCCTCGAATCTGTAGGATGGCAACCCGAGCACACGCCGTGGGTCCTATTCTTTTCCGGCGACGGCGTCTACACAGAGTCTTTAAGCGCGGAACAAATTCACCAATATCAACCCCTATTGGTCTACGCCATGGATGGTCAGCCATTGGCGGCCTCGCAAGGATATCCGCTGCGCTTGCTCGTCCCCGGCATGTATGGGTACAAGTCCTTAAAGTGGCTGGTGCGGATCGCGTTTTCTCCCCACGACCAGTTAGGCTATTGGGAACAGCGTGGGTATCCGCAAAATGCCTATTGGGGATCCTATCACGGATTTTGATGTCCCTCTATGGCGCTCTCCCAAGCATCCACATCAAATCCAATCCGGTGGTGACCATTCACGAACCAAATAGGGCGACGAATCAACCGCGGCTCTTTAGCCATGGCTTCCAGCCAATCGGCCTCATCTTGAATCTGCTGGACGTACCCTTTATACGCAGGGCTCCTTTTGGATACAATGGCTGCAATGCCCCCCACCCTCTGAGCCAACTCCCTCAGTTCTTCAACGTTCAGAGGCTGCTCAATCAAGTCCCGTTCGGAAAAGGCAATACGGTGTGCGCCAAGCCACGCTCGCGCTTTAGCACAGGTGCTTCACCGTCTATAACAATAGAGCTGCGTCGTCATATCTTCTCCCCCTTATCGGTTCCGCGTTTGGCCGCGCAAGCATGGCAAATGCCATAGAATTTTAGTTCATGATCAAGCACGGTAAAGCCACGTTCTTTAAATATCCGCGTTTCCAGCGTATCCAGCAAATCTTCCCCATATTCCTCGACACGTCCACAGCGCACACAAACGAGGTGGTGATGGCGGTGAGTTTCTTCTTGGTTAAATTCATACCGCGCCCGCCCATCATCAAAATTAATCCGCGTCAAAATTTCGAGGTGGGTTAATAATTCCAAAGACCGGTAGACCGTCGCCAAACCGATGTCCTGAAATTTCTTTTTAACGAGCTGATGCACTTCTTCCGCCGAGAGATGCTCCCCCGGGTGCTCAGAGAAGATGCGGATGACCAGTTCGCGTTGAGGCGTCAGCCGCTTCGACCCCTCTTCCAGCTTCCGGTATACGGATGATAGTCGTACCACGCGCACCCCTCCGTTCTCAATCCCTTGAGAATAGTCTATCATGGCAATCGCCATTTCGTCTTCGCGTCTTAACAGAAAGATTCACAACTTATGACGAATCATTGCAAAGCTGCTTCCAACCTCTATGGCTTAAGCGGTTGGGAGCCCGTCAAGGGTCGCACCACGCGTTAAGATGAGCGATTCCAGCCGCGATAAAAGCTCCACTTCCAATTGTGAGACGTGTTGCATCACGGCGACGTTCCCTGCGTGGGAGGCCCAGCGAGCCATCTCGCGATGCAGTTCCTCGTACACGGGAGTGAGCCTGGGATCGTGGATAAACGAAGGATTGAGATGACAGGCGTGTAGATCGCTCACTTTGTCGATATCCAATAACCCCGGGGCATAATAAACCATCCCGCTAAAGGCCTCTTGGAAGACAACACGGCGAGCATAAGCCAAAAACCACTGGTCAGGGCCTATCGTTGGGACCGGCGGAATCTGGTAACCTAAGTGGCCCACGGCGACAATCTCATCAGGAGGAACCGGCCGTGAAAAGACGTAGCCTTGCACCGCCGGAACTTGTTGTCGTGCCATCAACCGAATCGCATCACGCACCGGAACCGTCTCGACGCCCTCGATGACGAGCTTGAGCCGCATGAAATCCGCGATTTGCATAAGCGCGGCCACCAACCGGATATTATGCGGATGACGTTCCAAGTCCCGCATAAATCCTTGGTCGATTTTGATGATATCGATCGGTAATTCTGCTAACCGAAAGAGGCTGGCATAAGCACGCCCCATATCGTCCAAAGCAATTTGCACCCCGAGGTGCTTAAGGGAGGCCAGTTGTCCCTTGGCACGCGGCAGAGAAAGAAACTCATCTTCTTCCAAAATTTCCAGCACCAAGCGCTGGGGCGGAACACCAGACGCCTCAAGACGCGAAGCAATCGCTTCCACAAATCCGGTCCGGAGAAAGTCGCTCGCAGCAAAATTGACCCCGATCATGAGGTCCAAGTGATCGTGCCGGTACCACCTTTGCCATTGGCTTAAGGCCTGCTCCAACACCGTAAGGCTTAATTGATATTGTTCGTCGGAACTTAAGCGCGTCAAAAATTCCGCGGGTCCCAACATCCGCTCTCCCATTTGCAGGCGCGCCAATGCCTCCACCTCTTGCACGGCGCCCGTGGCCAGATCCACAATCGGCTGATAGACCACAACCACTTGATCCAGCGTAAACTGAAACGGTACACCAGGCTGGTTCTCGGGTAGTTGCCGGGTAAGAGGTTGATAACGGACGACCCACTGGGAACGCTGGCCTTTTTGGGCTTTGGACTGGTACAAAGCGATGTCAGCTAACCGAATCAAAGTTTCCGCTTCCCGTGCGTCGTCAGGAAAATAGGCAATGCCGGCACTGGCGCCCACTTTCACCCTGACATCAGCGCTCACCGGTATCGGCGCGTTCAATTCATGACTCATGCCTTTTAACAAGGCCTCTATCGTCAGCGTGTGATCCGGCTCCAACACCATGAGCCATTCATCCCCGCCGAGGCGCACCAAATGCCCGTGCCCGGCTAAACGCCGGGAAAGGCTTTGGGCGACGATTTGCAACACGCGATCGCCGTGGTCGTGGCCCCACGTATCGTTGACCGTCTTAAAATCATCCAAATCGATCATACCGACTGCCAGTTGGCGTCCTTCAGCTTCGGCCCGCTTTAGCGCTTGGGGCAAATAGTCTGCTAACCAGAGCCGGTTCGGTAAGCCCGTTAAGGGGTCATGGTGTGCTAAATCCCATGCTTGTTGTTGTGATTGTTCGAGCCTGTGCCTCGCATCTAAGGCATCTAGTCCGTGACTCATCAAATCGCCGATATGCGACAACAGCTCCATGATTTTGTCGGTCATCGCGTGCGGCTTGGCGCTGATCACGGTAAGAACCGCATAGCGTTGCCCACCGCGGCGCAAGGGAATGGATGCTGCGGCGCGGCCCCCAATCTCCTCAAAGAATTGACGAAGCGTATCTGGCATCACGGGGTCACTCGCCAAATCCGGATGGGACACGGGTTGCTGGCTCTGCCACGCAGCCTCCGGCGGGGGGACGGGACTGTGATCAAAAAAGGGAGTAAATTTTTGATTGGCGTCTTGACCAGGTCCCGCTATTGCTAAGAAACGCCAACGCAAAGGCGGCGCATTCTCTACCGGTTGCCCCACCCAAGCGACGAGAAACAAACCGCCTTCAACCAATCGTTCGCAACTGGAAGTCAAAATCTCGTCCGCCGTCTTGGCTTGTAAGATCGTATCGCCTTGCCGCAACAACGACCGGTAGAGGTTTTGCAGTTCCAAAAGGGTCGTGACCGTACGAGACAGTCGTTGTCGGGCCACACGTTCGGAGCGTTGCAATCCAATACGCCGAATCCCCTCTTCGATATCGACAACAAGTTCTTTTAAGAGGGTTTGTAGTTCCGGGTTAAATCCTACCATCTGACGATGATAAACGGTGAGAACGGCCGCCACCTGGGATCCGTGACGAATCGGCAAGGCGGCGCTGGAACGTAAGCTAAACCGATTTAGCCAATCCCGCCAGGGCCCCATGTCGATGCCCTTGGGCGGATGATCAACCACGTCAACAAACTGGGGCTGACCGGTCATTAATGCGTGTCCGGTTGGCCCTAAACTTTCTGGTCGCCCCGGCTGCCAGGAAATCGCCACCTGCTTGGGGTGACCCGGCCGCCGCATTGCCGATAAATAGTGCGTTTCACCGACGGCCGCCACCACCCGGACAAAACCGTCCCGACTAGGGACACCAACCCATGCCAAAGCCATCTTGCCGCGCTCGACGAGGATGCGGCAGACCGTCTCATAGACTTGAAACGAACTGTCTAGCGTCGGGAGGATTTGGTTAGTTTCCGCCAACACGCTATTTAACGCGCTCACATCCCGGAGATGCTGTGCCAGTTGTGCTTGTTCCCTGTGCGCGGCGAGTTCCGCTTGCTGGGCCCACAATCGGTCCAAGCCTTCTTCGGCGGACACAATGAGTTCTTTTAAGAGGCCACGCATGGGCGCATCAAAATAGTCCTGCTCTTGATGGTAGACCGCGAAAACGGCTTCCACACGCCCCCGCACCCGAATCGGCAGAGCCGCTCCAGAACCTAAATGATATTGCTGCAAGCGTCGGCGGATAATTCGCGGCAAGTCGGGGCCCAAACGGTTGATAAACTGTGGCTGGCCTTGGTGCAAGGCTTCTAGTGCTGGCACCCCCAGGCGGTCCAGGGGAAGATCGAGCAAATCGTCCTGCTCGGGTCGACGGAGTTCCTCGAGATAGCGAATATCACCGGCCTGCGCAACCACTCGCATAAAACCCGAACGGGCATCTGCCATCCCCACCCAGGCCAACCGCATTCCGCCCACACGAACAGCCACCTCACATAACATGTGATAGAGATGAATGGGGTCCTGGGCCTTCCCTATTTCGCCGTTCATTGTCACAACGGTGCGGTAGGCTTGGATCATCCGCGAGCGCTCATACTCAATCCGGGGAAGATAAGCTTCCGCCAACAGTACGAGGTCAGCTATCAGGCGGTTAAGGGCGACAGGCCCAACGGAAACTGGGAGATGACGCCGAAGGACCTGGGCTAACCGGGGATAGGCCTCAATATAAAGCTCTACGGACTGATGGTGCTCAATGAATAGCTGCACCGCTTGGCGCATGCGGTGTTGATCCTCCGGGCTCCCCGGCGGGTAGCGAAATTGTGGGACCTGGTTGACGATCCATTGCACCTGCTCACTACCGACTCCGTTATCAGCAAGTGTCTGAGCGATAAAGGCGGCGATCTCGTCCCAGTCAATGGTTGCTAGAAGCGCATTGTCGTCGTCATCCCACCAGACAATACTCGGCATTTTAATCCTCTCTCCTACATGTTCTAATCGGATTTCCCTAAAGCACGACCGCCTCGGCTGTGAGCCCGTCGTGATTAGCAAATAGCACTTATTCATAGGCCTGTCGCATCCTTAGCCGAGACATCACGATAGAAGACAGTCGCTGGCGGTCTAACGTTCCCTATAGCTTAGGGTATCCCCACATGAGAAAGATGCGCCCCTTGTCGCGGCCCACGATATCCTTCGTAGGCTCAAAAGCACGACATCACGCCTTCGGGACGCAATGGTTCCGTTATCTCTCCATAAACCCAGTATTTTAGACGTCCGAACCAGAAAGTCCTTCTTTAGGGTTGAGAAATTTTTGCAATCGATTCCCATTGCCCTGATCATAACCGTGTTGATTTGCACGAAACTTTGAGGCGATATACGGAATAGAGAGGCGTCTTTACAAGACATCAGTACCGTCATACCCCGTTATTGCATGAAAACGGACTACGACCGTTTTCTCCAGCTCGCCCCCTCTTAGCCGCACCATGTTGCGCTTCTTCACGCCAGAGAGTCAAATCGTCTGTTCGGTATACGGCATGACTTCTTTAGCCCATCCCATAAAAGAAGCCATGGACCTCTGTGTTAGAGATCCACGGCTTTGGTGTTAGAAAAGGCTTTAGGTCCTTGCCCTAAAACTCCGCCAAGGTATGGTACAAAACACTCTTTTGAACGTGCAAACGATTTTCGGCTTCATCAAAAACGACTGACTGGGGGCCTTCCAACACATCAGCCGTCACTTCTTCCCCTCGATGTGCTGGTAAGCAGTGCAAAAAGATTGCATTTGATTTGGCCATTGCCATCAGCCGGGCATTGACCTGGTAGGGTTTTAAAGCCTCTCGCTTTTGCTCGCTGTCCTCATCTCCCATGGATACAAAGACATCCGTGGCCACAGCATCGGCTCCAAAAACGGCTTGCTCAGGATCCGACGTAATGTGAATCGACCCCCCCGTAACCTCCGCTTCCTGCTGGGCATAGGCGACCACGTCCTCTTTGGGCATCCAACCAGCAGGACAGGCCACACTCACGTGCATCCCCAACTTCGCCCCAATCACTAGATACGAATTGGCCATGTTATTGCCGTCCCCTACATAGGTCAGCTTCGCGCCGGCCAAGTAGCCCGTGTTCTCCCAAATGGTCAATGCATCGGCTAACACCTGAAAAGGATGCGCCGCATCCGTTAAGGCATTAAACACCGGAACAGTCGCCCATTTTTGCAATTGTTGCACCATCTCATGACTCTTCGCCCGAACAACCAAGGCATCCACATACCGGGACAAGACGCGCGCCGTGTCTTCAATGGGCTCCCCGCGTCCCAACTGGCTGTTCTCCCAGTCCAAAATCACGGGAGCCGCACCAAGCGACTGGATGGCAACCTGAAATGATACCCGCGTTCGCGTGGATGGCAACTCAAAGATCATCGCGACCGACTTGCCCCTTAAGGCATATTGAATTTCTGCGACCTTTGGATTGGCTTTCATCCATTGCGCCGTCATCAGTACTTGCTTGATTTCCGCTGGTGTCCATTCTTTGAGAGAAATCACCGAACGTCCTTGCACACGCATTTCTTTGGCCGATACCCGCTCTACCAATTTTACCGCCCCCTACCGCATTACTATACAATGATTAGGATATTTATTCAACCCTTTGGGAAATTCTTTGCGCATGTCCATAAAAAAGAGCGGAACCCAAAAGGTTCCGCTCAAATCAATGACAATGACTATTTACGGGTTAAGAAAGCTCATGACGCCACGGTAAAGCAACTCGACCCCAAGAGGCAACGCTTTCTCATTCACCATAAAATGAGGAGAATGATGCGGATACACTTGATTATCGTCCTCGGGGCGACATCCCACGAAGAAAAAGGCGCCAGGTTTTTCTTGCAGGTAGTAAGCAAAATCTTCCCCACCCATAGCGGGGTCGGGATGGATGATGTCGACCATTCCCTTCCATGCCTCTTCCAATCGCTTCACACTAGATTCGTGATTAATAACAGCGGGGTAGCCAAATACATACGACAGTTCGGCATCCGCGTCATACAACGCCGCCGTAGTCTTGGCAATATGCTCAATTTCATGCATCACGGTATTCTGCACGGTGTGCGACAACGTCCGCACCGTTCCTTTAATTTCAGCCGTCTCCGCAATAATATTGAACGTGACCCCCGATTGAATCATCCCGCAAGATACCACGGCAATATCAAAAGCGTTAAGGCGCCTGGACACAATGGTTTGCAAATTCACGACAATTTGCGATGCAATCAGCACGGCATCTTTCGTATGAGCCGGCTCGGAACCGTGCCCGCCTTTGCCCTTGACACGAATGGTAAATTCATCAGCATTCGCCATTAAAGGGCCACTACGGATTCCAACAGTGCCTACGGGATCATTGGACCACAAATGCAGTCCCAGCACCTCATCCACGCCCTCCAAACAGCCGCCCGCAATCATGGCTGGCGCTCCCCCCGGGGGCTTCTCTTCGGAGGGTTGGAAAAATACACGCACAGTCCCTGGAAAATTTCGGTCCGCCGTTAAGCGCTCTGCCAGCCCTAAGACGATGGCCATATGCCCATCATGTCCACACGCATGCATCACCCCCGGGTGTTCGGAACTAAAATCAAGACCCGTTTCTTCCCGCAGAGGCAACCCATCAATATCCGCGCGCACAGCAATCATCTTGCCCGGTTGGCTGCCTAGAATATCCGCCATGACTCCGGTCTCGGCTACTTCAACCGGCGTGAGTCCCATGTTTTTTAGGGCTTGTACCAAATACGCCTGGGTTTGCCGTTCTTGAAAGCCAAGCTCCGGAATTTTATGCAAATCGCGACGGTATGTAATAATATCGGTATCCCATGCCATGGCTGATTCTCCTCCCCTTATTAAATAATGCGGTGGCCAAGCGCTGACGCAATAAGATTGGCTGCTAATTGGCCTGTTCGGTTATGTTCGTCCAAAATGGGATTGACCTCGACCATTTCCATAGAGGAGAGAATGTCACTTTCCGCCAGCAGTTCGAGTGCCAAATGAGCCTCTCGTTCGGTGAGACCCCCAGAAAAGGGCGTCCCAGAGCCCGGGGCGTATAAGGGGTCTACCGCGTCAATATCGAAGCTTAAATGCACGCCATCGGTGCCGTCTGTCACAATATCCATAGCCTTGGCCATTACGTCGCGCATGCCGTAACGGTCAATTTCATGCATGGAAAATACTGTCGTGCCCGATTGACGCAACGCTTGAGCTTCTTCGGGGTCTAGAGTTCTGACGCCCACATAGACAATTTTGGCGGGATTCACGAAGCGACCATGAAAGGAGGCCTGCAGCGCCGGATGCCCCAACCCAACGGCCGTTGCTACCGGCATGCCGTGAATATTACCCGAAGGGGACGTCTGATCTGTATTGTAGTCCCCGTGCGCATCAAACCACAGCACGCCAAGATTTTGGAAATGACGCACTAAACCGCCAATGGTCCCAATGGCAATACTGTGATCTCCGCCGAGCACTAAAGGGTAGGCATCCTCTTCCACCGCCTTCTCGACGGCACGGGCCAACACCCGGCTGACTTTCACAATTTCGTCCAGATATTTAAGGTTGGTCTGCGCCACTTCTCGGCTTTCGGGAACCGGCACCGGTAAATTGCCTAAATCCACGACTTGATGCCCGGCTTGACGCAGTTTTTCATGCAGTCCTGCGTAGCGGATGGCACTGGGGCCCATATCGACCCCACGCCTGTCCGCACCGTAATCCAAAGGCACACCAATAATCCGTACGGTTTTTGGTCCCACCAGAAATCCTCCCTTACCGTGCATCTTCTCCCATTATACCTGAGGCAACCTCAATCCCGGATGAGTAAATGCGTCGGAGGCGGTGCTTGCAAAAGTTTTTCCGGCCAACGCCCTTTGAGGAACCACCGCTCGGTTCCTAGAAAAATGTACCATGTCAATTTCCGTTGATAGGCCGGGTTGATTAACAGCTGTTCCTCTTTTCGATTGGTGATAAAGCCGACTTCCACATTAATGGCCGGCATTTGCGCTTGCCGTAGCACATACTGGTCAATGCGCGTGACCTTGCGTCGCGTTTTCGTAAAATATTGCAACTCTTCTTGCACATCATGGGCTAGATGATAGGAGCCTTTCCCGTCCCAGTAAAAGGTTTGCGGCCCATGGGAGCCAGGGTCCGCCGAGTTGCAATGGATATCAATGAGAACGTTGCCCCCCGTTTGATTAATCCACGTCGTACGCTGCTGCACCCGATATTTGCGGTGACTAGGAATGGCGCCCGGACGATCCCACGTCAGCAGCACCCGAGCCCCCGCCTCCTCAAACCACTGCTTTAATGCTAAAGACATTGCCAAGTTCACCTGATCCTCTTGCGCTACACGCCCCTTGGCCCCAGGGTCATAACCCCCATGCCCTGGGTCTATGATAATCGTACGCCCCCGCAAAAGTGCCCCCGCAATTCCACCACTCGGAGCCGTGCCCGCTCCTGATAACAACAAACACGCTCCCACCACAATCCCCGCACCCAACCAGCGCTTCAGCAATTGCTGTAATGTGCCATTTATCTTCACATCGTCGCCCCTTTGTTCAATTGTTCATAAGATGGTCCATATGCCCACTTACCCTAGCGATTGTCATCACGGTCGTACCCATAGTGTGAGCGAGATGGCCTCAGAGTATGAACGCGGTCATAATATACACGACATAATTTGTCATGTATTTATTTCCTAGTTCTCTTAGGCTATATTCATTAACTCTTCCTCGCGGCAGTTTAGTTAAATAACCGCGATATAAAAAATTACCCTATACATTTTCTTATTTGACCTAAGCGAATTTTTTTAAAGATTTGTAGCGTCCTCACGATGTTTATTTCTTTTACTTGTGGTACATTATCAGCTAGGAGGGATGAATTATGGTGGGTACTAAGATTCGCGACCTGAGAAAGAAGCTGGGATTAACCCAAGAACAGCTCGCAGGCGACGAGCTGACCAAGAGTTATGTAAGCCAAGTCGAGTTAGGCCGTATCCATCCATCCCACAAAGCCTTGGATATCATGGCCGGTCGCCTAGGCAAGCCGTTGGGATTCTTTTTGGAGAACGGCGATGATATGCGCACCATTGAAGTGCTGTTGAAAGCAGCCCAAGCGCTGTGGAACAGCGGACGCCTAGAAGATGGCATGTTAGGCCTGCAAGAAGCCTTAACGCTTGCCGAGCGAACGGGACGCGAAGACATTCTCGCGCGCATTAAGGCTACGATGGGCAAATTAGAAATGTCTCAAGGCAATTTGGACGCCGCGCTAGCGCACTTGGAAGAAAGTTTGTTGCTCATTCATCCCGATGACCACCCTGTCCAAGCGATTGAAATTGCCAACACTTTAGGAATGGCAGCTGCGCGTCACGGTTCGTTTCATAAAGCCATGAATTCATTTCAGCAGGCTCTGGAGTATGCGGGACGCCTTACCAGCCGAGAAGGTCCTAACATTCGGGCCGAAGCGGCGCAGCATTACGGAGATTTTTGCTATAGTCAAAGGCAATGGGTTTCGTCTTTAGAGCTGTACCGTATGGCGCTTGACGAACCCCAAAAGTTAATTAGCGCTCCGCGGCGGGCAGAACTATTAACCCGTATAGCGGCCGCTGAATGGCGCTTGGGCCATCAGGCGGAAGCCACCAGCGCTATCGATGAAGCCTTAGGCTTGTTGCCCGACATCCGCGGCAATGAAGAACGCGCTGCCCTGCAAGCGGACATTGCGCAAGTCTTAACGGACTTAGGGAGGCTAGACAAAGCCCGGGAATTGCTAGAATCCTCCTTGACCGTTTTTGACCGCGTTCACTTTCAAGAAGGGCAAGCGGTCATATTAGAGGCGCTTCTTCGCACAACCGATTCGGAGCCCTTGGTCGAACGCTATACGACCCGCATTCTGCATGCGCCTGATGGCTGGCCATGGCAAGATACCAAAATTTATGCCCTTCGCGTCTTAGCACGGCGTGCCGTGGCTGCCGAAGATTATGCGCTGGCCAAAGACTATCTTAGCCGCGCTCTCGCCATGGCTCCTAACGAACGTCACCGGGACCTCGAATGCGAGTACTACATTGTCCAATCCCGTTTAGGAGATCCAGGCGCTTTGTCTCGACTGTGGGAGCATTTGAGTGAGGCTAACGATGAAACGACCGAACCGCGTAAATTTACTCCACGCCTTCCCGTCATTTCAGCTCCCGAGATGGCCGGCGTCGGCATTAGCTAATAAACAAGGCCCTTCTGTTTCAAACAGGTGGGCCTTGTTTTTTGTTTGCAACAGTTTTGTGTGAAATGGGAAGCTGACCATGACTTTACAACGCGTAATGCCAACAAAAAAAGCCCAAAAGGGCTTTTAGCGTTTGGAGAATTGCGGGGCTTTACGCGCCTTCTTTAATCCATATTTCCGGCGCTCTTTCATTCGTGCATCCCGTGTAAGAAATCCCCGTTGCTTTAGGGGCACACGCAAGTTGGTGTCCACCCGAAGCAAAGCACGCGCGATACCATGACGCACCGCACCGGCCTGTCCGGAAACTCCGCCACCTTCTACACGTACTAATACATCAAAACGACCCGATAGATCCACCGAATTGAGCGGAGCCATAATGGCCTTTTGCAGCGTTAACAATGGAAAATAGTCTTCCATAGACCGCCCGTTAATGAAAATCCTGCCCGTACCCGGCACCAAGCGGACGCGAGCTACGGCATTCTTGCGGCGCCCTGTTCCCCAGAATTGCGCAACGGCCATTAAATTTTTACCTCCCATACTTGTGGCTGCTGTGCACTATGGGGATGTTCCGCATGCGGATATACTTTCAACTTCCTGTACATCGCGCGTCCCAGACGATTATGCGGTAACATTCCACGCACAGCCTTTTCCATAGCGAAAGCGGGTTTCTTTTGCATTAACTGGCGGTAGACGGTCCGTTTGAGTCCGCCAAGATACCCGGAATGGTGAAAATAAATTTTTTGATCCAGTTTCCGACCTGTCAATAAAACATCAGCCGCATTGACAATAATGACGTAGTCTCCGGTGTCAACGTGCGGTGTATATGTGGGTTTGTGTTTTCCGCGCAGAATCGTTGCCGCAGCAGTGGCAACACGACCCAGCGGCAATCCGGCGGCATCAATCACGTACCATTTGCGATCGACATCCTGGGACCGGGCCATATAAGTGGACATGAGTTTACCTCCTACCTCTGTGTGCCGGCGACACTGCCGACAACCGAACATTAGTATTTTACGGGCTTAGTAGTCTTGTGTCAAGCAGACAATCACGGTGCTGTCAATCACGACGGGAGAATTGACGAAGACAGCGCCCCAAGCGGGTGACGCCGTTAACTTTTCGGCAAGCTGGGGTAGGCGCCATCCCAGACAATGTCCAAGAATCCTTGAAAATCCGGAACCCCTTCCGTATTAAAAACCAAGATGCGCGACTGAGGTCCTAAGCCTAGGGCCTTGCGAGCCTCTTGATATGGCAACTGATCCAAAAGTGTTACGGCCAGACCTAGGGGCATACTGCCCGACTCTCCGGCCATAATACGCGGATCAGTGCCAAGAGGGTTAGATAAAATACGCGTGCCCCGTGCCGCAACGCTATCCGAGCAGCGCACAAAAAATGATGTCCACGAACGTAGCAAGGGCCATGCTAGAGGGTTAGGCTCTCCGCACGCCAAGCCCGCCATGACCGTTTCCATTAACCCCTCCACTTTGGCAGCCTGGGCATTGGGGTGCGCTGCTGAATTGAATAACGCTGGCGCAGTGAGAGGCTCTGCAATGACAATGGTCGGACACTGTGCACGGCCATATCGATTCGCATAATAGCCCGTTACGGCTGCGGCTAATGACCCGACCCCCGCTTGCAAAATAATGTGCGTCGGCGGCTGTAATCCGTGGCCATCCCATTGTTCAGCCGCTTCATGCGCCATGGTCAGATATCCCTGGATTACCCACTTAGGAATATCTTCATATCCCGGCCACGCGGTGTCTTGCACCAATAGCCATCCATTCGTTTTAGCCTTTTGCGCAACGTCACGAACGGTATCGTCATAATTCCTTTCAGTGACGTAGACCTGTGCGCCAACTTCTGCAATCCGCCGGACCCGGCTTTCGTGCGTCCCTTTAGGAAGATAAATAACGGCCTGTTGTCCCAACGCTTTCGCCGTCCATGCCACGCCCAATCCATGATTGCCATCACTGGTTGCGGCCAATACCATAGCGGGCTTCGTCTTTGCCCTGTCCTTCAGAACATCGACATGCAGGTCCTGCGGATTTAGCTGCCACCGCTCGGCTAACGCCTGGGCAATGGCCCACGTGCTTCCCAGTATCTTGAACGATTGGACCCCGAAACGGGTCGATTCGTCCTTCACAGCAATGGCCTCCACTCCTGCATAGGACGCCAACTGCGGCAATAACCGTGTCGGCGTCTTGTGATATTCCGGCCAGCCGCGATGATAGGATACCGTTTGCTCTGCCACGTGCATCGTCAAATCAGACAATAGCGGTACATCTTGGCGCCTCTCATGCACATTGCGTATCCATTCCACGGTCATAGGCATAGGCCTAACTCCTTTGGGGTTACTTGAATAATCATTGACGGGTTCATATAATATACTACATACTAAACAAAATCAAGAAAGTGGAAGGATGACGGGAATGACCATACGCGCCGGGCTCTTGCAGTTGCACCATGAACTCTCCGGAGAATACGACGTGGCCGCCCACAAGGCCGCCGCGATTCAAAAACACGTGGAATGGATTGGACAAGCTCATGCTAAAGCCGTTAACATCTTGTGTCTTCAAGAGCTCTTTTCTGCTCCCTATTTCGCCGCTGAACAGGACAAAAGGTGGTATGCGGCAGCAGAGCCCGTACCTGACGGCCCTACTGTGACATTGATGCGCCAACTGGCCAAGCAATACAGCATGGTGCTTATCGTGCCCCTTTATGAAGAAGCCATGCCTGGAGTTTATTACAATACCGCTGCGGTTATTGATGCCGATGGATCGTATCTCGGTAAGTTTCGCAAGGTCCATATCCCTCAAGTTCATGGGAGCCAACCTGGTGCCTACGGATTTTGGGAAAAATTTTATTTCCGGCCTGGCAATCTCGGTTATCCGGTTTTTCAAACCCAATACGGCAAAATTGGCGTGTATATTTGCTATGACCGTCACTTTCCAGAAGGAGCACGCCTGTTAGGATTGCACGGAGCCGAAATCGTCTTTAACCCTTCGGCGACAACAGCAGGACATTCCGATCATCTCTGGCATATTGAGCAGCCCGCTCATGCCATTGCCAACGGCTATTTTGTAGGCGCGTTGAACCGGGTTGGTATCGAAGCTCCATGGAACATTGGAGAGTTTTTTGGGGAAAGCTACTTTGTCGACCCTGAAGGCCGAATTCTTAGCCAAGGGCCTCGCAATCAAGACGCGTTGGTCACCGCGGACATAGACCTATCCCAAATTCGTCAAGCCCGCATGCATTGGCAATTTTACCGTGATCGACGCCCGGACACTTATGGGGAAATTGCAGAAGACCTGCCCTAAAGACGCATGTCACAGAACGGTAGGAGGCGTGGCTCATGTACGACATGGTCATTAAAGGGGGATGGGTAATACCTGGCGATGGGCCAGGCTACCCAGCGGATATTGCTGTGCAAGGCACCATTATTGCAGCTGTTGCCCCCAACTTGTCCGCAAACTTAGCCTCTTCTATGGTCGATGCGCATGGGTTATGGATTTGCCCAGGATTTATAGATATGCACGCTCATTCGGCTTTGCGGAGTTTTACGCACCCCCTGCTTGAGCCCAAAATTGCGCAGGGCTTTACCACCGAAGTAATCCACCCAGATGGACTAGCGCCGGCGCCCGTAAAGCCATCACAACGGGAAGCTCGCCACCGTTATCTACGTCCACTGGAAGGGCCTGGGCCGGATTCGTGGACATGGGAGACGCTACCTCAATTTCTTGAGACACTAGACGCAACACATCCGACCACCACGTTGGTTCCCTCAGTCGGCCATAATGCTGTCCGCGAATACGTCATGGGGAATACCAACCGCGAACCAACACCTCGTGAACTCCAGGCGATGGCAGACGAGGTCGAACGCGAAATCGAGGCGGGCGCGAGAATGCTCTCCTTTGGCCTTATTTACTTGCCCGGGGTATATGCACAGACCGAAGAACTCATTGCCCTAGCCCGCGTTGCTGCGCGCCATGCCGTGCCACTAATGCCCCATATCCGCAATGAAGGCGAAGGCATACTGTCCGCTCTTACAGAGATGATTGATGTTGCTCGTTTGAGTGGCGCATCTCTTCACCTTTCCCATTTAAAATTGGTGGGATCCTCCAATCTGCTGGATGCTCTCTTGACACTTTTAGATAAAGCGAGCCGAGATATTGATCTGACATTTGACCAATATCCTTATGGAGCAGGCAGTACCTTATTAACAGCCATTTTGCCTCCTTGGGCGCTTGATGGAGGTGTCGCATCTATACTGACCCGTCTGCGCGATCCCCATATGCGCAGCCGCATTCGCCATGACATCGTCGAAGGAATACCTGGCTGGGAAAACCTCTACCGCGCCTGTGGCCCCAGTCACATCACCATTGCCGACGCTCCTTCGAGCCACGCCATAATCCTAGGTCATTCTCTTAGGGAACTCGGGTTAAAGCGCAATCAAGATCCACTAGATGCCGTATTGGATTTATTGGAAGAAAGCGCTTTAGATGTTGCAATGATTGACCACTATGCGACTGATGAGGTGGTCAAGGCTATTTTCCGACACCCCTTGGCCCTAGTAGGTACTGACGGGATTTTTGGTGCACACCCGCATCCTCGACTTTATGGAACAGCCGCAAAGGTGCTGGGCCAATATGCCTTGCGCGATCATCTGATTTCCCCTGAAGACGCTGTCGCCAGGCTAACATCGCGCGCGGCCGACCGACTCCATCTCAAAGATCGGGGCCGCATCCTCAAGGGACTGCGGGCTGATCTCGTCTTGCTAGATCCCAAGAAATATACTAACAAAGCCACCTTTGCCAAGCCTCGTCAATATCCTTCTGGAATCGAAATGGTCTTCATTGCAGGACAACCCGTTTGGGCTCACAACGCTCCAACTGAAATCCGCCCCGGAGGAGTGCTCGGTTTTTAAGGCTAGGGACGGTTCACAAAACCTTGACCCAAAAAGTAACCCTACGCATATTGCACCTTTTGTTAATAGAGAAATAATTCTCCGTAGGCAACCATTGGCAGCACTAGCGTACTAGCCTTGCCTGACATCTTTTGCCCCCATAAGTGACCTATTCTCATGTCAGGGTCTCACAACAATGGCGGCGGCTGCGTTGGCACAGTCGCCAACCCACTAGACCGGATAAGGGAGACGTGCTGAGAGAAAATCTAAACGGAGCACAAAGGCTTGACGGTATGAATTAACGTGAACCGGATCGGTCTGGGCCTTCTTGACCATTCAAGATATGTAATATACCGTATAGTATTATTGTAGGAGGTGTTCCCTTTGAGTACCGACCAGGAACAACCCATCGGCCGCCGCTTCGTGAATGACTCGGTATATCAACGCCTACGCCAGTGGATTATTGAAGGACGCTTAGCCCCTGGCACCTTTTTACGAGATCAAGAGCTGGCTCGCGACTTTGGCGTGAGCCGCACACCCGTGCGCGAATCGCTATTGCGGTTGGAAGCAGAAGGACTGGTCGTCACCAAAGCCAATCGATGGACCCAAGTGGCCCCTTTGGATATTGCGGGTGTCATCCGCCGCTATCCTTTGATCTGGACATTAGAAACGTATGCGGTATCCGCCACGCGTTTAGACGAATGGACTGCCGATGATTTCGCACAAATGGAGCGGTACAACCAACAACTTATCCAAGCCATTCACGCCCACGACGCCGCCGCCGCAGCTCAGGCCGACGATCAGTTTCACCGCGTTTTCATTGACCAAGCGCACAATCCCGAACTTACCGCCGTCTTATCCGAGTTGAAAATGCCTCTGACCCGTGTTGAAATAGCCTATTACAAAGAAATGTGGTCATCAAAAGAATCCTTGTCCGAACATGACGCCATACTGGAAGCTCTGCGCTCCCGCAATGTCGAGGCGGCCAAAAACGCCATCGAAACCAACTGGAAACAAAGCCTGGTTCGCATTCAAGAAGTCATGAGCCAAATATCCGCCCATCAAACAGATTCGTGAGTGTTAAGAAGACCGCAAAACTCGGTCCCCATAGGGTTCTGCTCTAACAGTTATCTCGGTTTGAATATGATGGTTATGCAAGGTATAGCAAAACTCAAGAGATACCGCCCATGGACCAAAAGGCTGTTCGGTAAAAACATCTAACCAGCCCCATACATCATCACCCGGTTCCAAAATCCATGGCTCGTTCAACGTGCCGGATCCGTCCCAACGCCCCGCTACCGCTGGTACTACAAAGTCTTTCCATGATAGGTACTTTTGCGCAACATAAAGTTTTTTGACCCGCACTCATCATTCCCCCCGTGTGCCGCGGATATCACTTACCGTTATCCTTGTGTCGTCAGCCATTTTAACCATTCTTCTGTATCATCGCCGGGTTTCCACACAAACACCGTCACTCCCCATAGTTCGTGCTCATCGTAACGTTGACGAAAAATTCCCACTCGGCATCGCCAAACTTTCTGCGGCCCCGACAGCACCAGCGTGTACTCGCGATTCTCGTCTAATGGCGATGGCAATCGGCAACGACACCCGCCCAATGAAACGTCTTCAGTGATCCCCCGAAGATGGCGCACGGGCCATTTGCTCCATTGCACATCCACCGGCCATTGCCAGGCAAAGCGCCGCGTCTGCCTATTTTCTATGGGTTTGGGGGCACCTGCTATCTCGGCGGAAACAAGACGCTCTTCAGAGGGAAGAGAGTGAAGGCGAACGGGGAGAGTCCATACCAAGGGCGGTTTGTGCCACTGGAGTACGGCTTCATTGAGATCGCTCGGCAATTTCTCGTCTGAGATCATTTCGACATAGAGATGATCAGGCAACCGCGCCCGAATCACGCCTTCCCAATGATGCGGGCCCGCAACAATCGACACATGAAGACCTGGCGGTATGACCGAGTAATTTGCCACGCTCTTCCCTCCTCTATTAGCGTCATGAACACCCCGATTAAAAGGGCCGACTTTTATAAGTGATAGCTGTCGACTAACGCTCCTAACTGTTCCGCAATCTCTGCCAGGTCTTGCGCACTACGTTGAAGCTGGGTTGCCGACGCTTGCACGTCTTGTGACGTCTGAGCCATGCTTTCCATACCTTGCGCTGTTTCTCCAGCGATGGCCGCCAGTCCTTGTACAGTTTCTGCGGCATCGGCCGTCGAGGCAGCCATTTCGGTGGCCGCCGCCGCATTATTTTGAGCCGCCTGCGCAATTTCTTGCATCCGTTGCCCCACGGTAAGACTGCCACTCTCGACCTGCTGTACCGTAGCAATCACCCCTTGGATATCGTCCGCAACACCACCCACCGCATGTTCCATGGCATTAAGCGCTTCGCGCGTGCGGGTTGCCACGCTTTGGCCTTCCTGCACGGCTTCGCGGCCCCGGTTAATGGCATCGACAGATAGGCCAACATCCTCTTGAATCGATTGGATTAACTCTCGAATATTTTGTGTTTCTTGAGCGGATTGCTCCGCAAGACGCCGCACCTCATCAGCCACCACAGCAAAACCACGACCTGCATCACCAGCGCGAGCGGCTTCAATCGCTGCGTTGAGCGCTAACAAGTTGGTTTGGTCAGCAATGTCAGAAATGGCACGAACGATTGTGCCGATCTCTTTGGAACGGTCTCCTAATCGTAAAATGGCCGTCGCCGCCGTTTGCGTGACATCAGCAATGCGGTCCATGGATTCCAACGTCTGGACCATCTCCTCACGACTTTTCTGAACGGCCACTTGAGATTCGGTGGTCAACGTGCCCATATGGTCGACCGCGCCCGCCATCTGATGCTGATCGTCTTGCATGGCTGACAATGTCCGCTGTCCCGCCGCCACTGCCTGTGCCTGCCTGTCGGTACCGTCCGCCACCTGCTCCCCTGCGGCTTTCAACTGCTGCATGGCCGCAGCAATATGTTGTAACCCATCCGCAGACTCTCCCGACGCTTGAGCTGCTTGGTGCACAGCGGCCGCAATTTGTTCGGTGGCACCGGCTGCCTGATCGGCT
This sequence comes from Sulfobacillus thermotolerans, assembly GCA_002951815.1. Taxonomy (GTDB): domain Bacteria; phylum Bacillota; class Sulfobacillia; order Sulfobacillales; family Sulfobacillaceae; genus Sulfobacillus; species Sulfobacillus thermotolerans. Next base: position 489,013 of record CP019454.1, on the reverse strand, counting down.
AATGTGCGAACGGCTTGGGCTTGTTGGCGCACATGATGACCAGAGTTTTGGGCGGCCTGTAAGAGCTCTCGAAGGCGCTGATGCATGGTCACCAAGGCCTGGCCCAAGGTATCACGCGGGCCTGCGGTTGGCGGTGCGCTGGTCAAATCGCCTTGTCCCATGGCTTCTGCAGCATGACTCAGATCTTGAAAATAGGCGACAAGGCGCCGAAAAGAGGCAGCTAAAGCGCCAGTTTCGTCCTGCGGCGCTTGCGGAATGGTCTGGCTGATATCTCCTTGGGAAAGGCCATCCGCCACCCGCGCTAATTGTTGAAGAGGTTTCGCAATGCCGCGCCACTGCATCCACAGAGCTCCTAACGCAATCAACACGGTGATCGCCCACGCCGTCAACACCATGTCCGTCATGGCTGCCAAGTTCCCCTCGACATCCATGGATTGCGTGTGCACCCTCTGACTTGCACTGAGGCTTAAGGCGTTTAAGGCTTGGGTCGCTGCCTGCGTCGCCGGCGAATTCGCCACCGTCTGTTCATACACCGCTTGGGCAATGCGGTGGTTTAGTCCCGCTTGGTGGGTCATCATCGCATAAGCATCGTAATTCTTCCATGCTTTTGCGAATGCCGTCACGCCTTTCGGATCAGTCCCTAAAGCAGCAAGATGATGAATATCTGCCACAAGTTGCGTTCCAATCTTTTGCGCTTTCGTCCACTTTTTGGCGGCTAATGACCAATTTTTCATATTCACGGCTAACACGTAGGAATTCATCACACCATCATAATGATTGAAGAGAGCTTCTAAATTGCTAGTTGTCACTAAGAAAGGGGTTTGCTTTTGTACAATATTGGTCACTTGCCCATGCGCCGTATGCGTTCGCCACACGGCTACCCCATCTGAGATGGCTAAGACACCCAAGATGACAATCATCGTTAAAGCCAATTTGAGACTAATCGATAACTTGGACCACATAAAAAGATACTCCCTTCACCGGGTTATTCGGTTATTTATGCGTTGGCTTTCAACAAATCCTGCTCTTCCCATTGTTTGGCCCAGGCTTCCAATTTTGCTCCTAAGTCTTGGCCATGGGTAAGCCATTTACGAAAGAGACCGTGATCGCGCTCGGCGTGAGTATTGGCTTGCTGCGCTAAATGTGCCGCCATGGCGTGAAAGGCCTGATGCTGCTCGGTAATCGTGCGGTACGCCGAGTCGTTTCCGACTTCCGCGGCCAATTGGTCGAGGGTCATTCCTAAACGGCACGCATGGAAGTCGCTGGCTTTCTCCACGTCCACCGGTACCTTATCCGCAAAGGCGCGATAAATTTGGTAGCGCCACAATTGATGGTCCGCAACGCTTAAATAGAGCCTGACGGGTATGGACAGTGTCGACTCAGACAGCCGTTGTTGACGCTGGGCCCTAGCCGCCTCCACCGCATGCGCTAGATAATGACCGGCATCTGTAAACGCATCGATTGTCGAGTGAAACGCCGTTTGCAATGTCGCGAGATTTACCGTTAAGGCATCTAATGCTCCGTGCTGCTCTCCTACGGCAATCATGCTGGCCTGTACAGCAGGCAACAATTCCGAGAGAGTGCTCGCCAGCGTTTGCAGATCGCGAAACGCCTGGTTCTCTCGCTGCGTCGTATCTGCGATGCCGTCGCGTGCTTGACCTAACGCCTTATGCGTTTGATTCGTGGACGCTGTCACTTGCTCGAGTACGGCCATAGCATCGCCTGTCGCAGCTTTCGTTCGCTGGGCCAGGCCCACATTCATAAGCGACCACCAAAACAACCCGCACTATACCTCGACCGTTTCGGGCTCCCACGTGTGCCTTTCTTAATGGAGACTTTATGCATTTGCCATCATTTCCCTCAAATTGACCATACCATAGACACATTCCATCGTTGTATCAATAAGACATATTTTTATCGATTTTCCACGAATCCTGCCATTTCTCGTCGAAAGGCGTCTAGTCCATGAAGGCTTAGTCTCAACGGGTAGTAAAATTTTCTGACACGGTACAATAAGATTAACCTCGTGTTTTACCCTTCCCCGTGAAAAATTGGCTCTTTGTTAGAGTACACCCGGTCCGAAAGGTCAATGCTAAAAATTTGATATCTTGTACCTACTTGGAGGACGAATTCTTTTTGTCGATTTATGTCTATTTATTAGATGTTATCAAGAATTCTCCTTGTTATTCTCCACTCCATTTTCGGGCTGACGCACAAACTCGGTGCTGCTCTACTTTTTCCATTACTATTAGCATATAGTATGTAATATACTACATAATGTTTCTAACAACTCGTATTTCCTATCAACGCTCGTGGAAAGGAGTAATACAAATGGCCTTCAATCGTACATTAGCAGAGGGAATCAACCACATGCCTTTAGGCCGTCAGCACTACCGCATTTGGATTACAGCAGCCGCGGGCTTTTTGTTTGAAGGGCTTGACCTCACGATTGCTGGGGGCATTTTGATTGCGCTCATCAAAGCTTTTCACCTGAATAACACATATGCAGGAGTCATTGGGAGTACAGCGTTAGCAGGCTATGTGGTGGGCGTGGCGATAGCTGGTTGGTTAGGCGACAAATTTGGTCGTAAGTTCGTCATTTCCTACACTCTTTTAGTGTTTACGCTCTTGACCCTATTATCTGCCCTGAGCTGGAACGGAATCATATTTGGCATTCTACGATTTTTGGTCGGCATTGGGGTGGGAGGGGAAAGCGCAATTGTTACCCCCTATCTCGCGGAAATAATTCCGGCCCGCGTTCGTGGCAGGCTGTTAGGGTTATCAGATGCTATGTTCACGGTGGGAGCTATAATCGCCTCCGTCGTCAATCTGGTCGTCATTCCAGCAGGCCCTTGGGGATGGCGTCTCGCCTTGGTGATTGCCGGATTACCCGCAGCGTATGTGTGGGTTATACGCCGCAATCTCCCCGAATCCCCACAGTGGCTGGCGAATCACCATCAGTTAGAGGAAGCCGAAGCGGTCATCCGTCAGCTTGCTCCCATCAATGAGACTTCGGACCTGGATCCCCCAATAGGACATCCGGTTTCTTCCGCTTCCTTTAAGACCACAGAGCATCCTTCGAACAATCTTTATACATTGTTGTGGTCCACTCCTTACGCCCGTATCACGGCAGCCCTGTGGATCGTATGGTTTTTTATTGAGCTGGTGTATTATGGATTTCTCGTGTGGTTGCCTGAACTGTTAGTGAAACATGGTTTTACGGTAGTGAAATCGTTAGAATATGCCTTCCTGATGAATATCGCCGCCTTATTGGGCGGAATTGGCGCCTCATTTGTGCAAGATAGCCGGTTAGGGCGTAAGTCATCAATTATTTTCTTTTTCTTCCTCTCAGGCATCGCTTCTTATCTCTTTTCCATTTCCCATACAGATTCCGGGATATTGGCCGCTGGCGCCACCCTCTCCTTTCTCTTGAATGGGTTGTTCTCCATGTTATACACCTTTACTCCTGAACAGTATGCATCATGGAATCGCTCAACCGGCCAAGGTTTTGCCTCCGGTGTGGGTCATATTGGCGGCGTGATTGGCCCTTTATTAATCGGCGTCGTGCTTAGCGCCATCGGCATGGCAGGAATCTTCGGCCTATTCGCTGTGTTTTTACTTGTTCCCATTGTCGCCGTCCTTTTCTTGCGTGAAACACGAGCTCAACCGGTCGAACGAACCTAAAACAGCTCTGCCTTGCAACATCATCCCTGAAATGAGGCCCCAATATCCCCGCAGGCACGACGAGGATACGCCGCAAGTGTCTGCGGGGCATTATCTTTTCATATATTAAAGGAGCGGCACGCCGCATTGTCTTGATGTGTTCTTCCGCTGCCCGAAGGGAGGCGTGATACACGGTGAAAAAACTCCTGGCCACTGATGCCTTAAGAAGGCTCGTCAATACTCTCGTGGATGCGTCGTTGACCAGTCCCAGCCTTGCCGAAATGGTGCATCAACACCTCTTGGTCGAATGGGTCCCGACATCCATCCCTGGCGACTATCCTACTTATCAAATATCAGCCGACAACACCATTTATTGGGAAATCGAAATCAGCGACAGTGCATCCCACCGCGCATTGCTCTATCAGCAAGCCTTAGCCTTACTGAGGATTGGAGTAAACGGAGCCCTTGTCACCCCCCAAGAGGAGCGCATGGCCCATAAACTCTTTCCCATGCGGGTGTTTCGCACGTGCCCCTCATGCCAACAACCCTTTAGGTCTTGGCTTGATTATTACGGACACCTTAAATTAGACCATCTCTTAGATCATCAAAGGACAGGATAAACCGACCCCAGGCGCTGGAGATTTCCACCAGCTCCAGCGCCGCCGCATAACAAGATAGGCTATTAGGCATACTATGTTCAAGTTCCTAGAGAAAGGATCGATCATGATGCTCTTCTGGATTGGTCTCGCCTTATTAGCCTTATGGGTCATTGGCTTCTTCTTTTGGCATCTTGGCACGATTATTTACGTGGCCCTTCTGGCTGCGATTGCCGCCTTTGTCTGGCATTGGGTCAGCCGCCGGGCCCATGCTCGAGAAAAGTCATAAGGTCTAGAGATCATTGCCCAAAGTTTGTGCGACCGGCACCAGTTGTCGCCAACGTTCGTCTTGGGTTATGTTCGCCTCGTTCAACATACGCAATTGATCGGTACTGACCGGAAACTTCGGTATGCGTTGACCCACCTCTGCCATCAGCATGAGAAGGGGTAATGGGATGTGGACAAGGGGAGGGTTCTTACGTCCGTTAACGTGTGCCACGTGGCGATAAAGCGCATCCATCGTATAACGGTCAGGTCCCCCCATCTCCCATGTCTCGTGCACCGCCACATCTTTTTCCACCATCTGTACAATGACTTCTGCGACGTCTGCCCTCGCTATGGGTTGAAATAGTGTCTGCCCTGATCCAGGAACAGGTACCAACGGCAGGCGTGCTTGAGCGGCCAGTGTCGCAAAAAATGGCGACCCTCCCCCAAATAAGAGGGAAGGTCGCAAAATGGTCCATGCCAAAGGAGCCTTACGAACATATTGCTCGGCGTTCCACTTCGTTTGATGATATTGGCTGATAGCCCCTTCTCGGGTGCCTAGGGCCGACATATGCACCAACCGAGGTACTCCCGCAGACAGGGCCGCATCCACCACGTGCTGGGTCACCTGTTCGTGCATCACCTGGAACGTGATACCCGCCGCTGGATGTTCTTGAATAATCCCCACTAAATGGACAATCACGTCGGTCCCGCGAAAAAGCTCGGTGAATGAAGCCGTTCGCATATCGATGGCGCGGCACTGTACCCTGCTATCCGTTGGGGGGCAGTGCCGCGCCACCACCGTGACCGTATGGCGGCGCCGGATCAGCGCCTCGCTTACCGCCTGCCCAAGATATCCTGTCCCGCCGGTTACCAGCACTTGCATCGTTCCGACCCCTGCCTCTTAGTGAATCGTAATCCGCACTTCAGCATCTTCCCCCGGCAGTAACGAATACCCTGCAGCATCAATGGACAACTCCACCGGCACGCGTTGCGTCACCTTGGTATAGGTTCCCGACGTCGCAGCGGTCGGTATTAATGAAAAGAATGACTGGGTCGTCGGCTGAATCGCTTCTACGGTGCCGGTAAACGACACACCGGGATGCGCGTCTACGTAAATTGTAGCACTTTGACCCACAGACACATTGCGAATTTTGGTTTCAGGGATATTCGCAATCACCGTCACTTTCGATAGCTGCACAAGCGTCACCAATGGGGTTCCCGCGGCAACTGTCTGGCCATTGGCCACGGAAACCGTCGCCACGTAACCCGAAACCGGGGCCACAATGTTCACAATCGAGGTACCACTGGTCGCCGCAGCCGTCTTGCTTCCTTTAGCCGTCGCCGCAGGCGCGGTGGTCACCGTTTCTTCCGCTATCGTTTGACCTTGCGAAACGCGTTGCCCCACGGCCACCGATAAATCCTGAATCGTGCCGTTGGCTTGTGCAGCGACGGGAATCGTAGGGGCTGAAATCGACGCATCTTGGGTCGACACATAGTCATAGCTTTGGGTCCAGTAGTAGGCCACAACTCCGCCAATCAAGATCAGCGCCACAATAATCAATACGTTAATAAGAATAACTCGACTCTGTTTCACGGATTCTTCTCTCCTCACATTGATCCCCATAGGGGATAAGTTGTCGGCGTGCAAATGCTAACGCCTTGGGTTTAATCGGCCATCATCTGTGGCGCACCTTTTTTGTGATGATAGGTTTTCAAAAATAGACCAAGAAACGCTCCAAACAACGTGATGGCCGCCCCGAGAACGAAAATGTCATCAATGCCCATTACGAAGGCCTGTTGTTGAATGAGGTCATATAGGGTCGTCGTGGTTACCGCCAGCGATTGCCCAGCTGTTAGACCTTGATGCCCTAAATACCCCGCCATCTGCTGCATTAATTGCACCGAAGGCCGTGAGGTGGGAGTATACGAGGCCGCAATGTTCGCCGCATGCATAGTGGATTGCGACTGCAAGATGGCTGTCATAAACGCCAGACCAAAAGAACCCGCCACGCGTTGCATCACGTTATTAATCGCTGACCCCGAGCCCACCATTTCCGTCGGCAAAGAGGACATGCCCGCCGTTGTGGCTGGCATCATGGCCATCCCCATGCCAAATCCACGCAAAGTGAGCCAGAAGACCACGTCATCGACAGGCGTAGTGGTTGACAACCGATGTAAGAGATAAGTGGTATACGCTAAAATCACCAGGCCTATCACCACGATGGGGCGCGCACCGATTTTGTCATACAATCGTCCTGAAATCGGCATCATGATAGCTGAGGCTAAAGCGGCCGGCATCATCATCAGGCCCGTCTCCAAGGCCCCATAGCCCACTACGGTCTGCAAAAACAACGGGACATAGAAGAGCCCCGAATACATGGACACGGTAATGACCACAACCAACAGATTGGCCATCGTAAACGAGCCTCGGCTAAATACGCGGAGATCCAAGAGCGGATGCTCCACACTGAGCTCCCACAGACTGAAGAGAATCAGAAGGAACACCGATCCCACTAAGAGAAGGATAATGGGCTCTGAGCTCCATCCCCACGTCTGTCCTTCGGACAAAGCGAGAAGCAAGCCGAATAATCCTGAAGCCGATAAAATGAAGCCCATCAAGTCAAATGCGCCCATATGACGGCTAGGAAACTTTGGCACGTAGGCCAAGGCCAAAAGCACACCGATAATCCCAATGGGAACGTTGATGTAGAAAATTAACCGCCAGTTGATATACTCCACCAGCCATCCTCCTAATGTAGGCCCAATAGCTGGCGCGACGATAATTCCCAGTCCCCAAAATCCCATGGCTGTTCCGATCCGGTCACGTGGCACAATGCGATAGACCATTGCCATGGTAATCGGCATAATAAGCCCGCCTCCTAAAGCCTGCAAAACACGGAAGACGGTCAGCACTCCAAGACTCCACGACAATCCTGATAAGGCAGACCCGATCGTAAAAACAATTAACGAGATCACGTAAATCGTCCGGTACCCAAAGCGTTCACCCAAATAGCCCGCGAGCGGCACCACAACGCCCAACGTGAGCATGTAAATGGTTACGACCCACTGCACTTCCGCGGTATCCACGGAAAAGACGCTTTCCAATTTGGGAATGGCGATATTGACAATTGAAGTATCCAAAATCGCCATAAAACCGCCTAAGATAAGAACCGCTAAGGCGACGCCCCAGTGACGGGAATTTGCTGGTTCTTGTGCTGCCATCTTGCTCCTCCTTACTATTGCCCGCTACACATCAACACGTACGGCAGCATTTTCACCGGGAATAAAGGTGTTCGATCCGGTATCCACCTGGATTGTGACGGGTACCCACTGCCGTTCTTTGGAAAACGTTCCCACCTGCAACAACGGGGATAACTCGCTTAGCGTGGTTGACCCAATTTTTGATACCGTCCCGGTAAATGTGGTACCCGGATATGCGCTTAACGTGACATTCGCCGTCTGGCCTACGGCCAATCGATGCGCCTCCGACTCGGGAAAGTCGGCGACCACCGTGGAGCGTCCTTGCTGAACAATGGCCATGAGATCTTCACGGGGTTGGACACTGGCACCCGGTGCAATCCCAATCGAGCCAACCGTTCCTCCAATGGGCGCATCGATGGTTGTCGTTTGTCCATTGGCGGTTTGCAATTGTAACAGGGACGCCCCTTGTGACACATGCTCCCCGTTTTTTACTTGCAGTCCCTTCACGGTGCCAAAGCTTGTCACACTCACCCAGGTATAAGGGGCCGTGACGTACGCATAGTTTGTGTTCACGTAATTCGCTTGGTAATAGGCATCATAACCGGCTATGCCTCCTAAAATGAGGACACCCATTATCGCCACCAACCCGATGACCCATCGCGGCATTTTACTCACCTTCTTCTTTTTCCGATTCCAAGAGGCTTTGATACCCTAGACGGAGAATCTCGATTTCTTCGAGACGTTCTTCTGCCGCCGTTATGCGTTCTAACCGAATGCGAATATCAATCGTCTGCCGGTAAGCATCCTCTTCCGGTGCTTTAGGGGGAACTCCCCGGCTAATTTCTTGCCATAACATATCCGCTTCAGCTCGCAAATCCTCAAGCCGCTCGCGAATGTCCGCAGCGGACAGGACGCGCCGGTAGCGATCTACGTGAAATTCTGGTTCAGTGCCATTCGCCCACGCCTCATATCCTTGCGATAGAATAAAGAGCTCAAGCAATCGGCGGAGTTGTCGCGGCCGCTCATCGACGCTCTCAGTTCCATCGCTACCTTGGAGCACCAGTTCGGCCATCTCCGCGGCGCGTGATTGAATTTCTTTCGCCTTATAGCGCCACCGCGCACGCGAGACTTCCTCCCGCAGGACATCAATTCGTTGAGGTAAGTGACGCGTGACAGGCACTAGTCCCGTGTTCTCGTCCGTACGGTAAGCCGGAAGGGACCTTTGCGGTTTTTCAACCGCAGGCGTTGTGGCGCCAGCGTCGGTCGTCTCTTCTGGGGTTACTTGTTGTTCTACGGTATGGTGGCCTTGACGACCAAAGGCCAGTGTCAACAAGCCTGTAATCACGCCGACCACGATTAATCCATAACCCCACAAGGGATTAAGCGACGGTTCTCCCACCAATAAAAAGATTCCTAGGATTAAGGCGACCAACGATTCGACGATTCCTGAAATCAGTAATCCCATAAGTCGTCTCCTTGCCGTACAATAATTTGCTTCGTCTTTGTCGCCGATTCAACGAAGCTCTCGACCTTCTCCGCTGTTTGCCCCCTCTTCCATGCGTTCAATTAACGATAGAAGGGTCTTGAGATCCTCTTCGGACATATGCATAAACAAATGGCGAAGAAAATCTTTACGCTGGGCATAATGGCTTGCGATTTGTTGCTGTCCCGCATGGGTTAAACTGACAGTCACCACACGGCGATCAGATTCAGAACGGGTGCGACTCACTAAATTCGCATGAACCAGTCGGTCAATCATGGCACTAGCGCCGGCCAATGACACCCCTAGCTCTTCCGCAATGTCTCCAACCGTCATCGGCTGATGGTCAAACAGCACTTTCAACAAGGAATACTGCCCCAGCGTCAAGGTGTCTTCTGCGACCGCATGGCGCAAACGACGGCCGATTCGAGAAAAAATCCGGTCGAGATTCTCGATATACTGGTCTCGGTCGGCCACAACACTTCACCTTCTTGATTATTCGTGGTATTAACTATCAACAAGACGTAATCTTAGTACTAACAATATTATATGTCAAGAGTTCGTGCAGAAAAAAAGCCGCCTATCGGCGGCCTGATATCGCTCGTATATTAGCGCTTTGTCAGTGACCGGGCAAAAAACAGCAAATTAGCCGGCCGTTCGGCAATTCGCCGCAGATAATAAGCGTACCAATCGCGCCCCCATGGCACATAAACACGCGTCGTATAGCCGCGTTGAGCCAAATCTTCTAACACGGATAGTTTTACCCCGTATAGCATTTGAAATTCGAATTGGTCATTTGGGATATTATGGGATGCGACGTATCGCAAAACCTTGCCAATCATTTGTTCATCATGAGTCGCGACGGCGGTATAGTTGCCGTTATGTAAGGAAGCCTCGACCAACGCCACATAGTTGTCATCGACATCGGGCTTCGACGGATATGCTAAACTCGGAGGTTCTTGGTAGGCGCCTTTGACAATGCGGAAATTTTTGGGCGGGTCGGACAACGCCTTAAGATCTTCCATGGTGCGATAAAGATAGGCTTGCAGCACGACTCCGACATTGTCTGGATAACGCGCCCAAACGTCTTGAAACAAGCGTAATGTCTGTGTGGTAAAATGAGAATCTTCCATATCGATACGCACAAACGACTGTACCTCATGGGCTCGTGCGACAATCGCCTCCAAATTGTTCGCGGCGGCCTCTTCGGAAATCGCCATCCCCATCATCGTCAGTTTAACTGAGACATGCGATTGGACATGGGTCTCAGCAATCATGTCCAACATCTGTAAATAACTATCGCGGGCAGCCGCGGCTTCGTCGAGTCGGGTCACGGATTCGCCCAGATGATCCAGCGTTGCGGCCATATGGCGCCTATTAAGGTCCTTCACGACACGGATAGCCTCATCCAAGGTCGCCCCCGCCACAAACCGCGAGGCGCCTAATTGCATGCCATATTGCCCAATGGTTTTCGATACGAGGGGGTTGTTGCCGACGCCTAAGATAATTTGTTTAAACATGCGCCCTGTCCTTTCCGTTATAAACAATGCGTTCCAAAACCAGACCTTGGGCCGGCACCAAGCCCCCCCATTTTCGTGCTCGGGGATGTACTAATGCCTCTCGCAACGGTCCCACGTCTTGGACCTCCGCCGCGTACAACATGGCTGCAACCAAAATGCGCACCATGTGATACAAAAAACCGTTGGCACCCACATCATAGCGCCAGATAGTGCCGTGGTCCAGCATAGACCAACGACTAAGGAAAATATGCCGGATCGTCGTCCGCGCCGAAGATCCCTCCGACCGGAACGCCCAAAAATCATGGTGCCCTAGCAATAAGCGGGCCGCCTCGTTTAAATGCGACCAGGAAAGCGGCTGGGCAACAGGGTAAGCGTAACGCGTCAAACCCGGCCATAAGGGCGCTGAGCCGCGGGCAATCGTATAGCTGTAATATTTCGCATGAGCCGACCGGATAGGATGAAATTCATTCGGCACCCACTCGCATTGCCCCACTTGTACGTCGGAAGGCAAGCGACGATTGATGACAGTGGCAAGGCGCTCCAGGGGAATGGGCACTCTTCCCTGCCAGGTGATCACTTGTCCCCGAGCATGGACTCCCGCGTCGGTCCGACTGGCGCCCATGACCAGGCCTGGCCCCAATAAGTCCTGCAAGACCTCTTGGAGGACGCCTTGCACGGTTCTTTGCCCAGGTTGTTGTTGAAACCCAGCGAAATTTGTCCCATCATAGCTCACGGTCATTTTCATTAGCATGTTAAATCTTCTCTTTCCAAGCGATAATCAGCGCTATCCATAGCGCCGCTGTCACGATCCAATCTAGACGCCGCCAAGGTCTTGGCCACGGCAGCACTTGTGGACGCCAGCCACGGCTCCACAGGGCTTCCGAGACATTCTCGCTCCGCAAGATGCTTGTCATAATGAGTGGCGACAGGAAGCGAAGCGCATCATGCCAATGGGGTGTGGTCCTAGCCAGTTTACGCCGGGCCTGCGCATCCCAGCGCAAGCGGCGCGCAGATTGCACGAGATTGGGCAAAAAGCGCACGGCCACCAACCCGATGAGTGAAATTTCGCCAGCCATCGTTCTTTTTCCGCTCACCCGCTTCGCCAACCATTCCACGTGGCTAAGCATGGCCCATAATGGCATAACACGGAGGATGAGCAAACTGAACCACAAGATCAACGCAAACCGCAGAAAGGTCCAAAGCGCTAGGTGGTCTTTCGCCGCCGCCGAAGGCGCAGGCGTATTAATATAGGTTAAGAGTGCCCATATTGCAGCCCCAGCAAAAACGGCCACGGCTTGCTTGCTCCCCAGGCGCACGCCCAAGCGCCATTGTGTCAACGCTAATAGAGAAAAAGCACCGACGACAGCCCACACGTGGTCCGCCGCATACAAGATAACAATACCGACAAAAAGACCTTGAAGAGGGACTAAGGGGTTTAGCGTACGTTGGACTGGGTTTTCCATAGACTCACCACCTGTTGTGCCGCTGTATGGGGATCCACCCAATCCCGCAACCCAACTGGGGCGCCACGCTCGCATAGGGTGCGCCACAAGGATTCTAGGGGACTTGAGGGAGGGAGGGAATGAGCATACCACATTTCGCCGAGATCTTGCGGAATATTGTCAAGGACCCCCTCACACCAGTAGCCCTGGGACACGAAGGATAATACCCACGGCCAGTCATGGCTAACGATGAGCATTAAATGGTTCTCACTGCGCGCGATAATCCAGTCTCGTATTCGACTTTTCCATGTCACATCCAACCCCTCGGTCGGTTCATCAAGCAAAAACACCTCGGGGTCTAGGAAATCATACACAGCGCATACCAAACGTCTTTTTTGTCCTGTGCTTAAACTCCACACCGAGTGTTCCCACAGGTCTTCGAGGCCCCAACGCTCCTTCACAGCGTCGAGAGATTGCCGAAAGGCCGGTTCGTTCTGCTTTACGGAGGAAAACGGCCACAGAATCTCACGACTCACCGATTCCTCGGAGAGCTGATGTTCTGGTTGCTGCATCACCCATCCCACCCGGTGTCCCCCTAGGTCAACCGTGCCTGACCGGACCCGTAACTGACCGGCCAACAATGCCAGCCACTGGCTTTTACCCGATCCGTTGGGACCCATAACGGCATAGGCGCCCCGAGGAGGAGCTATCCACTGCGCAATGTGCAGGCCCGAAAACGGTAAAGTCACGTCCTTGACGATTATGGCCATAGTACCCTCCCAAGCTCTAACGCATTCTCTAACAGTGGGCTGAGAGGGGGGGCCTGCCTCCGCACCTGCTCCGCAAACTGGTACCACGATCCGCCAATTTGGCTCGCCATGGTCTCGTGGGCCATCCATTGCGCTTGGCCTTCGGCAAACCACAGACACCGATCAGCGATGTCCAGCCACCTCGGATCATGGCTTATCAGCAACACGGTCTTGGCCTCACCCCGAATATGAGTTATCAAGCGCTCCAACGTGGCTCGGCCAAATCCATCTAACATCGCCTCGGGCTCGTCCATAATCCACACTTGAGGCTGTTGAGCCATAATGGCCGCCAGCGCCGTGCGATGAAGCTCGCCGCCTGACAGGGTAGTTACCGCACGACCGCGCAATCGCTCCAATTGCATAAAACGCAATGCGTCCTCCACGCGCTTTACATATTCAGGATAAGAGGGCGCGTACCACTGTGGCGTTATACCCACGTCATCCTCGACGCGTTCCGCCACGACTTGATGCTCAGGCTCCTGCTGCACCCAGCCCACCGCCGTAGGCGTCCACTCGTTACCTGCGTCTAGGGTATCAAAACTTACGTGACCGCTCGAAGGCTTGACAATGCCTGCGAGCAATCGTGCGAAGGTCGTCTTTCCGCCTCCATTAGGGCCGGATATAAAAATACACTCGCCCCCCTGGATCGTGAGATCCAGAGGGCCAAGTGCAGGGCGGTTTGTGCGTCCATACTGGACGACCGCATGTTCAATCTTTATTGTGACCATTACACCAATTCGAGAATGGCCATCGGCGCAGCATCCCCACGCCGAAATCCTGTCCGCATAATACGTGTGTAGCCGCCGGAGCGCGTGCTATAGCGCGGCCCAATGCTCGTAAACAGCTTGGTGACCACATCTTCATCCAACACATACGCCAACGCCTGACGACGAGCTGCTAAGTCACCACGTTTGGCCAGCGTAATCATGTGTTCAACAACCCGGTTCACTTCTTTGGCCCGGGTCACAGTTGTTTCAATGCGCTCTTCGCGCAGGGTGGACGTGACTAAATTGCGTAGCATGGCCCGTCGATGTCCCCCAATGCGCCCCAGTTTCCGGTGCATGCCTGGCATAATTCGTTCCCTCCAATAGCTACTCTTCCGTGGCCTTCAAGCCTAACCCTAAAGCCACCAGTTTTTCCTTCACTTCTTCTAGCGACTTCTTCCCGAGGTTTCTGACCTTCATCATATCGTCATCCGTTTTGTTCGTCAGTTCGCCTACGGTGTTGATGCCTGCTCGTTTAAGACAATTGAATGAACGCACCGACAAATCGAGTTCCTCGATAGGCATTTCCAAGAGCCTATCGCGAGAATCTTCGTCCCGCTGAACTCCAATTTCGACTCCCGCGCCGGTATCGGTCAACTCCATAAAGAGCTTAAGGTGATCTGAAAGGATTTTGGCCCCGCGTGAGACAGCTTCTTCGGGAGTCAGGGAACCATCTGTCCAGACCTCGAGCAACAGGCGATCATAGTCCGTAATGTGGCCGACGCGCGTATCCTCGACGCGCCAGTTAACTTTCGTTACCGGACTAAAAATCGAGTCCACGGGAATGACCCCAATCGCTTGGTCAGGACGCTTGTTTTTGTCGGCGGACACATACCCGCGACCCCGTTCGATGGTGAGCTCCATGCGTAGGCTATGGCCTTCGTCGACAAAGGCAATGTGTTGGTCTGGCTCTAAGATGTCGACGTCCGCGTCCCCGATGATATCTCCGGCCACGACTTCGCACGGCCCCTCTTTGTCAATGTGCAACGTGTGAGGTTCGTCAGACCACAGCCGGATAGCCAACCGCTTGAGATTGAGGATAATATCCGCTGTATCCTCAAGAACTCCGGGCACGACCGAAAACTCATGCAATACTCCCTCGATACGCACAGAAGTGACTGCCGTACCGGGTAAAGAGGACAGCAAAATCCTGCGTAAGGAGTTTCCGAGCGTAATGCCATAGCCACGGTTTAACGGTTCAACCGCAAATTCACCATAATTTGCGTCGGCGCCATCGTCTACCCGCCGAATTTCAGGCTTTTCAACCTCGGTCATATACGATCTGCCTGCAACTGCAGGCGCCCCCCCTTCCAGATCCCTAATACTTAACGCGAGTAGTACTCAATAATCAGCTGTTCTTGAACCGGCGTATCGATTTCGTCACGGTTCGGCATACGCACAACCGTACCCTTTAATTCTTCACGCTGGACTTCAAGCCATGCCGGAATGGTTCGCACGGGACTCTCTAGCAATGCCTTAAAGCGTGGCTTCTGCCGGCTACCTTCTCGCACTTCGACGACGTCACCGGGTTTGACAGAAAACGAAGGAATATTCACTCGGCGACCATTCACCGCGAAGTGGTTATGCCGTACAAGCTGCCGTGCCTCCGCACGCGAAGACGCGAATCCCATACGGTACACCACATTGTCCAGGCGACGCTCTAATAGCTGAAGCAAAAGCTCACCGGTGACCCCTGTCTTCGCCGAAGCTTTCTCGAAGTAGCGTGAGAACTGACCCTCCATAATGCCATAGGTCCTGCGAGCCTTTTGCTTTTCTCGCAACTGTACCCCGTACTCAGAAAGTTTACGGCGCCCTTGTCCGTGCTGCCCCGGGGGATAAGCCCGCCGCGTCACGGGGCATTTATCAGTAAAGCACTTGTCTCCCTTTAAATACAATTTCACGCCTTCACGCCGGCACAACCGACATGCAGGTCCTGTATAACGTGCCATTTGTGCGCCTCCTTCCTTTCTCTTTGTTAGACTCGCCGCCGCTTAGGTGGACGGCATCCGTTATGAGGAATCGGTGTAACATCCTTGATCATGCTGACTTCAAGTCCCGCCGCTTGAAGGGACCGAATGGCCGCTTCTCGCCCCGAACCTGGCCCTTTTACCAGGACCTCGACTTCCTTTAGCCCATACTCCATTGCCGCTTTCGCCGCTGTTTCCGCAGCCATCTGCGCTGCAAAAGGCGTGCTCTTGCGTGATCCCTTGAATCCGGCCTGTCCGGAAGATGCCCAAGACAGTGCATTGCCCTGCGTATCAGTAATCGTTACGATCGTGTTGTTAAAAGTTGAGCGGATATGAGCGGTACCGCGGTCAACGTGGCGCCGATCACGGCGCCGTGTTTTCTGAGTGCGTCGGCTAGGCATATTTCCTTGGTGTCCCTCCTACCATAATGTTTCCCACTTATTTCTTGCGCTTTGCGCCCACCGTCTGCCGGGGTCCCTTCCGGGTCCGTGCGTTGGTTTTCGTACGCTGGCCACGTACTGGCAAACCCCTGCGGTGACGCAAGCCCCGATACGTGCCGATGTCAATAAGGCGTTTAATGTTCATCTGCACCTCACGACGCAAGTCTCCTTCAACACGATACTCCGTGTCGACAATTTGCCGAATACGCGCAACTTCATCTTCTGTCAAATCCTTGACCCGCGTGTCCCCATCAACCTGAGTCCTCGTCAGGATCTTGCGCGCCGCCGACAAACCAATTCCGTAAATGTACGGCAACGCTGCTTCTACCCGCTTGTCGCGGGGCAAATCAATGCCTGCGATTCGTGCCACCCTGATACTCCTCCTTCTGACGGATTTACAACTTATCCCTGCGCTTGCTTGTGTTTCGGATTTTCGCAGATGACCAACACCCGGCCATGCCGCTTAATAACCTTACATTTTTCGCAGATAGGCTTAACAGATGCTCTGACCTTCATCTGGAACACTCCTTCCGTAATGGCTCACTTGTAGCGATACGTGATTCGTCCGCGCGTCAGGTCATAGGGCGACAATTGCACCGTCACCTTATCGCCAGGCAAAATCTTGATAAAGTGCATCCGAATCTTCCCAGAAATATGGGCCAGCACCTTATGCCCGTTTGAAAGCTCTACGCGAAACATCGCGTTAGGCAACGGTTCAATGACAGTTCCCTCGACCTCAATCGCGTCTTCTTTTGACACCCACGTTCCCCCCTTCACCGCTGATGGCGCAACATTCCCGTTCTCCTATATTTCCCAACCGACCCAAAAACAAACATGAATACAGCATCCGATCTATTATACCGGAATTTTGCCGTCAATTCGAGTTAAAATTTCTGGTCCATCAGGATTAATGAAAATCGTGTGTTCAAAGTGCGCTGACAACGACCCATCACGGGTCACAACCGTCCAACCATCATCTAACACATCGACGTCATAGCTCCCCACGTTGACCATCGGTTCAATCGCCAACGCAAGTCCTGGCTTAAGGAGAATGCCACGCCCTGCGGGTCCGTAGTTGGGAACTTGAGGGTCCTCATGCATTTGGTGACCAATGCCATGCCCGACATAATCTCTGACCACGGAGAACCCGTGCTTCTCAACGTGCGACTGCACGGCATGCGAGATGTCACCTAAGTGCGCTCCAGGCTGAGCCGCCTTAATGCCCTCATAAAGCGCTTCTTCTGTCACCTTGAGAAGGAGGGCAGCCGTCTCATCCGGCGCTTCCCCGACAAAAGTCGACAATGCCGCATCCCCCACAAAAGAATCTAAAATCGCTCCGAGGTCCAAGCTGACCAAGTCATGCGGCTTAAGACGGCGACTGCCGGGAATACCATGAACCACTTCGTGATTGACGGAAATACACACGCTCGCCGGATAGCCATGGTATCCCTTAAAAATCGGGAGTGCGCCACGCTTTCGGATCTCTTCGTCCGCAATGGCATCTAAGTCTCTTGTGGTGACCCCAGCCACTGCGGCGGTTTTGAGGATCTGCAACACCTCCGCCACGACTTGACCGGCCAAACGCATCTTTTCCTTATCCCGCTGACTCTTTAATTCAATCATGGAGCGCCTCCAGCTTGTGCACGATGCTACGCGTCACCGCATCAACGCTTTGTGCGCCATCGACTTCGACGAGCACACCTTGTTCTCGGTAAAATCCGATGAGGGGCGCTGTTTGCTCTTGGTAGACCTTGAGCCGCGTCTCCACCGTCTCGGGGAGATCATCGGCGCGTTGAATGAGTTTCCCACCGCACCGATCACAGACATCCACCACTTTTGGGGGATCAAACTCGACATGATAGCCCGCCCCACACTCCGCGCATACCCGCCGGCCTACGAGGCGTTTGACCAAGAGATCATGGGCCACAGCAATGTATATCACCCCATGCAATGGTACGTGACGCTCCGCCAACATGGCAGCCAAAGCATGGCCTTGTGCAATATTCCGCGGAAAGCCGTCCAAAATAAACCCATTGGCGGTATCTGGCTGAGATAGTCGATCGGCCACCATGGCTTCGGTAACATCGTCGGGCACCAGCACTCCCTGGTTCATAAAATCCCGGGCCCGTTGTCCTAGAGCCGTATTGTCCGCAAGATTCTGGCGAAAGATATCTCCCGTGGATATATGGGGAATATGATAATAATCACTGAGAATCGCGGCTTGCGTACCTTTGCCCGCGCCTGGCGACCCGAGCATGACAAGATTTTTCACGACACGCACCTCATTTCATGAACCCTTGATATTGCTTCATCAACATCTGCGCTTGCATTTGTTTCAAGGTATCAAGGGCCACCCCGACAATAATCAGGAGCGAGGTGCCACCAAAGTACATCCCATTCACACCCATACCCATCGTCACAAAGCTTGGCAGCACCGCAATAACCCCCAAGAACAACGCGCCGATTAAGGTCAAGCGGCTGCTCACCTTTGCCAAATACTCAGCGGTCGGACGCCCTGGACGTATCCCGGGAATGTAACCGCCGCCCTTCTTTAAGTTATCGGCTACATCGTCGACCTTAAAGACCACCTGGGTATAAAAGAAGGTAAAGATCACCACCAGCAGAAATTCGGCGACAATGTAAATAGGCGAGGTGAACCCGAAATTCCGCTCTAGCGCCGTAACCCAGCCGCCCTTAAAGAACTGGCCGATGGTGTAGGGCAAAATTAAAAGCGAAATGGCGAATATCACAGGGATAACCCCGGCTTGATTGACCCGAATAGGTAAATGAGTCGTCTGACCTTGATACATCCGGCGCCCTACCACTCGCTTCGGATACTGCACGGGTATTTTGCGTTGGCCTTCGTTGACATACACCACAGCCGCGATAATAGCGACCGCAATAATTAAGAAAATGATAATCTTAGGCCAACTCACGATGCCCGCCTGAATATATTTATACAATTGTTCCACGCCGTACGGGAGTCGCGAGATAATCCCAAAAAACACCAGCAGCGAAATCCCATTACCTACGCCTTTGTCCGTAATCTCTTCCCCAACCCACATCAAGATGGTTGATCCCGTAAGCAATAACATGGCCGTAAGCAACAAGGATCCGATGTCGTGGTGGATATAAGCAAATTCGCCGTTGGCGGCATACCCGTAGAGATAATACGCGATGCCCAAAGACTGCAAACTTCCCAATCCCAACGCAAGCCAACGGGTTACCTTGGTCATCTTCTTTTGGCCTTCTTCGCCCTCTTTGGACCATTCTTCCACCGTTGGGATAACGACCGTCATCAACTGCATGATAATGCTGGCGTTAATATAGGGAATGATACTTAAAGCAAAAATGGACAAAGTCGCGGTCGCCCCGCCGGAGAACAGGTTCAACAACGCGAAAATCGTTGCCCCATGCGTAAAGAGACTCTGAATGACCGAGGCGTGGACGCCCGGAATTGGAATATGGGCGCCCACTCGAAACACGACCAGCATCAGAAGTGTGAACAAAATGCGCTTGTTCAATTGGGACGACCGAAACGCGTTCACCATGTTTTGGGCCACGTCAAATCACCTCGGCCCGTCCAGAAACCGCCTCAATCTTCTCCTTTGCTGACTTCGAAAAGGCATTGACTTGTACGGTCAACGCGCGGTCCAACTCTCCTTCACCAAGAATTTTGACCGGTAAATTCCGCCGCACGAGTCGGTGCTTTTTAAGCAATTCAACGGTAACGACCGTATTCGGGTCGAATTGGCTGAGGTCCCCCACGTTGACCACTTCATACTCAACGCGGAAAGGATTCACAAAACCCCGCTTAGGTAAGCGCCGCTGCAAGGGCATCTGCCCTCCCTCAAAACCAGGGCGAATGCTTCCTCCGGAACGGGCTTTTTGTCCTTTACTCCCCCGTCCCGCTGTCTTACCCAGTCCGGACCCTAAACCTCGGCCACGCCGCGTCTTCTTTTGCCGATGACCCGGGTTGGGCGTGAGTTCATGCAACCTCATTTCGTGTCCTCCTCTCCTCCGGGAATCTCCTCAACCTTGACCAAGTGACGAATTTTGTGAACCATCCCCCGAATCGACGGGTTATCGTCGAATTCCACGGTTCGCCACATTTTTCGTAGCCCAAGACGGCTGGCCGTGTCTTTTTGTTCTTGCGCATATCCAATCGCGCTCTTGACCAATGTAATGCGCAGTTTAGCCACGGTGCGCCCCCCCTAACACCTCTTGCACTGTACGCCCGCGCAACTTAGCCACCCGCGCAGCCTTTTTCAACTGCGCTAGGCCCTGCATAGTTGCTGCGACCACGTTGTTGGGATTCGACGTGCCTAACGATTTCGTCAACACGTCCCGCACGCCGGCGGCCTCGAGAACAGCACGCACGGGGCCCCCTGCAATCACACCGGTACCAGGCGCTGCGGGCTTGATTAACACACGCCCCGC
The DNA here is from genome assembly GCA_002951815.1 of Sulfobacillus thermotolerans. Taxonomy (GTDB): domain Bacteria; phylum Bacillota; class Sulfobacillia; order Sulfobacillales; family Sulfobacillaceae; genus Sulfobacillus; species Sulfobacillus thermotolerans. The sequence continues at coordinate 468,424 of CP019454.1, read as the reverse complement.
CCCAAAGATACCGGTGACCTGATGGGGAACGGTGGTTCCCAAGCGAGGAATCGTAATCATAGACTTTTTCGCGTCTTCGACGCCTTTGCGGATGGCTTCAGGAATTTCCGTCGCCTTCCCTAAGCCCACTCCAACGCGTCCGTTTTCATCGCCGACCACTACGAGGGCACTAAAGCTGAAGCGACGTCCACCTTTCACCACTTTCGCCACACGGTTGATCGCCACCACTTTTTCTTTAAACTCACTGACTGCCTTAGACTCCTGATTCTGGGCTCCTGGCCGTGCCATAATGTCCCCCCTCTTCCTTAGAATTCTAGACCGGCCTCACGGGCCCCATCTGCTAACGCTTGGACCCGACCATGATACCGATAGCCCCCACGGTCAAACACGACCTTTGACACGCCTTTTGCGCGGGCCCGCTCGCCGACCAACCGTCCCACCTCGCGCGCCTTGGCAACCGTTAAGCGTCCCTCCATGTTGTCAAATACCTTTTCCAATGTGGAAGCCGCCGCGATGGTATGGCCGGTCGTGTCGTCAATCACCTGAGCATAGATGTTGAGATTGGACCGATAGACATTAAGGCGCGGCCGCTCCGGTGTACCCACTACCTTGCCTCGAATACGGAAGTGGCGCTTTTTGCGGGCCGCGTTCCTGTCGAATCGTTTGTACACGCCTATTCCCTCATTTCTTTCCGGTCTTCCCGACCTTACGAATAATCTTTTCGCCTTGGTAATGAATGCCCTTGCCCTTATACGGTTCGGGTGGCCGTACTCCGCGGATCCGGGCAGCAGTAGCTCCTACGGCTTCTTTGTCGTAGCCCTTGACGTAAATGTTCGTCGGGTTGGGGACCTCAAATTCGATTCCCGCAGGCGGCTCAATATTCACCGGATGCGAAAATCCTACCGCCAATACGAGATTTTGCCCCTGCTTGGAGGCACGGTACCCCACTCCTGCCATCTCTAGATGGCGCTGGAACCCTTGGGATACCCCCTCAACCATATTGGCTATAAGAGTCCGGGACAAACCCCATTGCGCGTGAGCTGTCGGACTGTCATCGCGGGGCGTTACCCGAATCTCACTTCCCGTCATTTCAACCTGTACCTCATCCCGCAGGGTTCGCTCGAGCTGACCCTTGGGGCCACTCACTTTGACTGTCATCCCGTCAATCTCAACGGTGACACCCGCGGGCACCGTAATAACCTTTTTGCCTATGCGTGACATTCGGTACCCTCCCCTTCAAATCCCCTGTTTACCATACGAAACAGAGTACTTCGCCGCCTACGTGCACCTCACGGGCCTGTTTTTCGGTCATAACGCCGCGCGACGTCGACAAGACCGCAATCCCAAGCCCACCTAATACGCGAGGAAGCTGATCATGGCCCGCATACACCCGCAGTCCCGGGCGACTGATACGCTTAAGACCGGTAATCACTCGCTCGCGGTTTGGACCATATTTCAAATGGAGACGGATAACCCCATGCTTACCATCTTCCACCAGTTCATAGTCGCGAATAAAGCCCTCTTGTTTCAAGATGTGGGCAAGGGCCCTCTTCATTTTGGAATCCGGTACGTCGACGTGCTCGCGGTATACGACGTTCGCGTTGCGTATCCGGGTTAACATATCTGCAATCGGATCAGTCACATCGATCCTCCTTTCCCTTACCAGCTAGCCTTACGCACGCCAGGTATTTCGCCTTGATGGGCCATTTTCCGGAAACATAACCGGCACAATCCAAAATCCCCAATGTAACCGTGGGGCCGACCGCACACTTGGCAACGGTGGTATTCCCGCACCTTGTACTTTGGAGTACGCTTGGCCTTGGCAATTAATGATTTCTTCGCCATGTCATCCCTCCTAACGTTGTGGTGTAAACGGCATTCCCAATAATGCCAAAAGCTCTCTGGCCTCTTCGTCGCTATTAGCACTGGTGACCAACGTTACGTCCATCCCGCGGACTTTTTCCGTTTTGTCATATTCGACTTCAGGAAATATAATTTGCTCGCGCACGCCCAGCGTATAACTGCCGCGGCCGTCAAACCCCTTCGTCGACACCCCGCGGAAGTCACGCACCCGCGGCAATGCCATGAAGAACAGCTTCTCCATGAAATCGTACATCCGTTGGCCACGCAACGTCACCTTGCACCCTATCGGCATTCCTTCGCGCACTTTAAAGGACGCAATAGACTTCTTAGCCTTCGTAATAAGAGGTTTTTGCCCAGTAATCGCCGCGAGGTCGTGGACAGCAGCATCCATCAACTTTGGATTGGCAATAGAATCGCCGACCCCCATATTGACGACCACTTTGACCACCTTCGGCACATTCATAGGATTGTTGTACTTAAATCGCTCCATTAGGCGCGGTACGACTTCCTTCTCGTATCGCTCCTTGAGCTCTGACTCCACCGCCATGGTCAACCCCCTGTTCCGTATCTACTACTCAATCGCCGCGCCGCAGTGTTTGCACTCGCGCACCTTTTTCCCGTTGTCCAAAAACTTGTGCCCGGTACGGGTTGGCTTCTTGCACGACGGACAAATAATCATCACGTTGGATACGTGAATTGGCGCCTCCATGGCTATAATGCCGCCCTGTGGATACTGCTGCGTCGGTTTTTGGTGCTTTTTCATCATGTTGATCTTTTCGACCACCACCCGCTCTTCTTTCGGAATGGCGCGAATGATTTTGCCTTGCTTTCCCTTGTCTTTCCCGGTCAAAATCTTTACTAAGTCACCCTTTTTGACGTGCACCCTAGTCCCTCCTTCCTGAATTGAATGCGTGCCTTAAAGCACCTCAGGTGCTAGGGAAATAATTTTCATAAAGTCGTGCTCACGAAGTTCACGAGCGACCGGTCCGAAAATACGGGTTCCACGGGGCTCTTTTTCGTCCCCCCGCAGGATAACTGCCGCGTTCTCGTCAAACTTAATGTAAGAGCCGTCCGCGCGTCGCTTCCCTGTCTTTGTCCGCACGATCACGGCCTTGACGACGTCGCCCTTCTTAACCACGCCCCCGGGTGCCGCTTCCTTGACAGAGGCCACGATAATATCTCCAATGTTGCCGTACCGGCGAAACGAACCCCCAAGTACCCGGATGCACATAATCTCCTTCGCACCCGTGTTATCTGCCACGCCCAATCGGGTTTGCGGCTGTATCATCCTCTATCCTCCTCTCCCTGCAAGCTTTAAGGCCCCTAGTCAAGGTCCTCGGCCCGCTGGAGAATTTCCACAACCCGCCACCGCTTTTCTTTGGATAACGGCCGCGTTTCCACAATACGAACCTTGTCCCCCGTGCGGCACTGGTTTTCCTCATCATGTGCCTTGTAACGCTTTGTGCGCCGCATGGTCCGGCCATATAGGGGATGCCGCACCAATGATTCCACCGTGACCACAACGGTCTTGTTCATCTTGTCGCTGACCACGGTCCCCTCGCGCACCTTCCTTTTGCCTATCCCCTCATCCATCTGCAAGTCTCCTCCTAATCCGCGTCGCGCGAAACCTGACGCTCGTGCATAATCGTGTGAACTCGCGCGATGTCCTTGCGCACTTGGCGCACCCGCATCGGGTTCTCAAGCTGGGCCGTGGCCAGTTGGAACCGCAGCCGGAACAGCTCTTCCTTGAGGGCCCGCAGTTTCCCAGCCAATTCATCTTGGCTTAGCTCCCGAATTTCTTTAGGCTTCATGCGCACTCTCCCCTGACTCCTCGCGTTTTACGAACCGCGTTCTAATGGGCAACTTGTGAGCGGCAAGACGCATGGCCTCACGCGCCACATCCTCCGGTACCCCGGCCAGTTCGAACATAATGCGTTGGGGCTTAACGACCGCTACCCAGAACTCTACGTTTCCTTTTCCACTACCCTGACGGGTCTCGGCGGGCTTCTTGGTCACGGGCTTGTCAGGAAAAATGGTGATCCATACCTGACCGCCACGTCGGATATACCGCGTCAAGGCGACACGCGCGGCCTCAATTTGCCGGTCCGTAATCCATGCAGGCTCAAGAGCCTGCAGCCCATACTCGCCGAACACCACCTTGTTACCGCGATGCGCTTCCCCTTTCATGCGGCCACGGTGCATCTTGCGATACTTGGTCCGTTTTGGCTGCAGCAATTAGTGCACCCCCTCTGAGACTGGCGCGACGCGCTTTTTGGCAGCTGGCAAGACTTGCCCCTTGAAAATCCATACTTTAACCCCAATGATTCCGTAGGTGGTATGGGCTTCAGCGAAACCATAGTCAATATCTGCACGCAGGGTGTGAAGCGGAATCGAGCCTTCCCACGTCCATTCCCGCCGAGCGATTTCGGCACCGCCGAGACGTCCGCTGACCATAATTTTGATTCCCTTAACGCCATTTTGACGCATAGAGCGCGTCAACGACTGCTTCATAGCCCTTTTGAACGCAATACGGCGCTCCAATTGACTGGCCACATTTTCCGCAACCAATTGTGCGTCGGCGTCGGGCGCCTTGACCTCTAAAATATTGAGATTGACGCTCTTGCCACTTAGCTGCTCTAACTCTTTGCGCAATGATTCCACGCCCACACCGCCCTTACCAATCACCATACCTGGCTTGCCGGTGTGCACCGTGACCTTCAGCTTGTTCGCTGCCCCGCGCTCAATTTCTACGCGCGAAATGCCTGCCGCGTGGTGGCGCTTTTTAACATAGCGCCGGATGGCTAAATCTTCCCCAAGTAGCTGGGGTGTATCCTTTTTAGACCCGAACCAGCGTGAATCCCAGTCCTTAACAATGCCGAGACGCAAGCCTTTCGGGTGTACTTTTTGCCCCATAATCTCCTCCTAGCTGTTATGCCTGGGTCGCAGCACAACCGATATATGACTCGTGCGCTTCAGGATTGAAAATGCCTGCCCCCGACTCCTGGGGTGTATCCGCTTCAGCGTTGGTCCCCCATCTACCCATACTGCGTGCACGTAAAGATCGTCCGGGGCCATGTCGAAGTTGTGCTGGGCGTTAGCCACTGCGCTCTTAAGTAGCTTCGCAATCACCGACGATGCCCGCTTGGGTGTGTGCCGCAGAATTGCTTCGGCATCGCCCACGTTTTTCCCTCGTATCAAGTCCACAACAATGCGCACTTTGCGGGGTGAGATGCGGACATGGCGCACATGAGCCCGAGCTTCCGCTACGTCTGCCATCATTGCCATCCCCCTATTTCAGAGCTGTAGACCGCTCGGCTTTGTCTCCATGTCCCTTAAAGGTGCGGGTCGGAGCAAATTCCCCAAGCTTGTGGCCAACCATCTCTTCTGTAATGTAAATCGGTACGTGTCTACGCCCATCGTGAATGCCAATCGTGTGTCCCACCATGTCGGGAATAATGGTACTGGCGCGCGCCCACGTCTTCAGGACCCGCTTCTCATTCTTTTCGTTCATGGCTTCGATTTTTTTTAGCAGTTTGGCATCGACGTACGGGCCCTTCTTTGTCGAACGACTCATACTCTACCTCCCTAGATTCCGCCGGCGTACAATGAGCCGGTCTGATGCCTTATGACGCTTCCGGGTTTTCTTACCCATTGCCACTTTGCCCCACGGAGTCATCGGGTGCTTGTGTCCGATTGGTGCCTTACCCTCACCACCACCGTGCGGGTGGTCGACCGGGTTCATAACACTACCACGAACCGTTGGGCGCCAGCCCTTCCAGCGGTTCCGACCCGCCTTTCCGATTCGGATATTCTCGTGTTCGACATTGCCGACCTGTCCAATGGTGGCGCGGCACGTTACCGGAACACGCCGCAACTCCCCTGATGGCAACCGCAGCAATGCGTATTTGCCTTCTTTTGCAGCCAGTTGGGCTGAAACACCGGCGGAACGCGCTAACTGGGCTCCTTTGCCGGGAATCAATTCCACATTGTGCACAATCGTACCGACAGGAATGTCTTGCAGCTGTAAAGCATTGCCAGGCTTGATGTCCGCGTGTGGACCGGCCACTACGGTATCTCCGACCTTCAAACCCACAGGCGCCAAAATATAGGCAAGACTTCCATCTTCGTACTTCAATAAAGCGATGCGAGCCGTACGAAACGGATCGTATTCAATCGACATAACTTCGGCGGGCATATTTTCTTTGGTCCGCTTAAAGTCAATCTTCCGATACACTCGTTTGTGACCGCCGCCGCGGTGCCGGGTCGTAATACGCCCATAATTGTTGCGACCCGCCTTGCGGGGACGGCCTTCGGTTAACGACTTCTCAGGACGCGTTTTCGTGATTTCGTCAAAAGACGCCACCGTCATGTGCCGCACGCCCGGAGAGGTCGGTTTCATCTTGCGTACTGCCAAGGTCCTGCCTCCTTAATGTTACACACCCTCGAAAATGTCGATCGTGTCACCCGGCGCGAGCGTGACGATGGCCTTTTTACGGCGCGTCGTGTGCCCAACCACGTTGCCTCGGCGTTTTTCCTTACTAGGACGCCATAAGGTGTTCACTTTCGTGACGTGCACTTTGAAAATTTCCTCAATCGCATAACGAATTTCCACCTTGTTGGCGGATGGTGCCACCTCAAACGTGTACTTGTTTTGGGCCATCCGGTCCGTAGCCGCCTCAGTCACGAGAGGCCGCAATACAATATCGTAGGCTGTCTTCACTTGGTGAACACCTCCTCTACGCGCGCAATGGCGTCTTCATCCAACACGATGCGGTGGTACCGCAACAAACTGTAGGCATCTAAGCTGTCCGTCGTGACGGTGTGCACGTTTTTAAAGTTCCGCGCTGATGCCTTAAAGTTTTCATCCGGCGTTGCGGTCACAAACAAGACGTTGGTGCCTAATTCTAGCGCACGCAACAACTCCGCCACTTGCTTAGTCCGGCGTTCCGGAAATGTCAGTTTGTTGACAACCTTTAGCTCCGCAGCATCCAACTTTGCGCTCAGGGCTTGGCGAATGGCCGCGCGCCGCATTTTTCGGGGGAACTTTAACGAGTAATCCCGGGGGTGCGGTCCAAATGTTACGCCACCGTGCCGCCATAACGGCGACCGCGTGGTCCCTGCACGGGCCCGTCCTGTTCCTTTTTGACGCCAAGGCTTCTTACCGCCCCCGCGAACATCCGAACGCCGCTTGGTGTCGGCCGAACCCGCCCGCCGATTGGCCTGCAAGGCCACAATGGCTTGGTGCAATAACGAATGGTTCACAGGGACTGCGAAGACCGCCTCAGCCAGTTCGCGCTGACCTACAACCTGCCCGTTTAAATCATAGACATTAACGGTCGGCATGCCTTACACCGCCCCTTTCTGGTTTCGCACTGAATCTCGAATCATGACCAATGACCCCTTCGGCCCAGGTACGGCGCCTTGGATCAAGATCAGGTTACGGTCCGCATCCACACGCTGCACGCGCAAACGCAACGTCGTCACCCGCTTATGCCCCATGCGGCCCGGAAGTTTACGGCCGGGATGAACCCGCCCTCCGCCACCAGAAGTCCGTGCTCCTAACGACCCGACTCGGCGATGATACTTAGACCCATGGGTGGTGGGTCCGCGGTGGAATCCCCACCGTTTAATAACGCCCGCAAACCCTTTTCCCTTACTCGTGCCGATGACGTCCACAATATCTCCGGCTGCGAACGCATCCTCCACCTTGTGAAGGGTTCCGGGCTCCAAGTCTAAGGCTCCCGGCAAGCGAAATTCCCGTAGATACCGAACGGGCTCAATGCCGAGCTTCTCGAAGTCTTTTCGCTGCGGCTGCGCCACTTTGCGGGCCGCAATCGCACCCACACCCAGCTGGACGGCATCATAGCCTTCTTTAGCTGCGGTGCGCCTGCGGACCACACGGTTGGGTTCCGCCAAAACGACGGTTACAGGCACTGCACGACCTTCGTCATCAAAGACTTGAGTCATGCCGAGCTTTATGCCAATGATCCCTTTCATAACATCCTCCCGCCTAAAGCTTAATCTCGATGTCTACTCCGGCTGGGAGATCCAGACGCATGAGCGCATTGACAGTCTTTTGACTGGGATCCATGATGTCGATTAAACGTTTATGGATCCGCCGCTCAAACTGCTCACGTATATCTTTCTCTCCGTTTGGCGCGGTTAAGACGGTATACACTTTTTTCTCGGTCGGCAGCGGAACCGGACCGGATACGGCGGCGCCGTTGCGCCGGGCCGTATCCACAATCTTCGCCGCTGACTGGTCCAAGACCTCGTAATCAAAGGCCTTGAGCCGAATCCGTATCTTCTGCTGGGCCACTGTCCGTCCCCCTTGCTTATAATAAAATCTGGGTTACAACACCAGCGCCCACTGTGCGGCCGCCTTCACGAATTGCAAAGCGCAGACCGTCTTCCATAGCGATTGGTGCAATAAGCTCGACTTCCATCTGAATGTTGTCACCGGGCATGACCATTTCCACACCTTCTGGAAGTTGGACCACACCTGTTACGTCTGTCGTGCGGAAGTAAAACTGGGGACGGTAGCCGTTAAAGAACGGGGTGTGCCGACCACCTTCTTCTTTCGAAAGGACATAGACCTCAGCTTTGTATTTGGTGTGGGGGTGAATGCTCCCGGGCTTGGCGAGAACCTGACCCCGCTCGACTTCTTCTTTGTCAACACCACGGAGCAAGCAACCGATGTTGTCTCCGGCCACCGCCTGGTCCAACACCTTGCGGAACATTTCAACCCCTGTGACTACCGTCTTCTTGGCGGTTGGAACAAGACCCACAATCTCGACTTCTTCTCCCACTTTGACGGTGCCGCGCTCGACACGACCGGTCACAACGGTACCACGTCCGGTAATGGACATGGTGTCCTCAACGGGCATCAAGAACGGCCTGTTAACATCACGCTCGGGGGTCGGGATGTAATCGTCAACCGCATCCATCAAGTCCCAAATCTTACCGCACCACTCGCAGTCCCGCTTTCCACAACCGCACTCCAAGGCCTTAAGGGCAGAGCCCGCCACGACCGGAATGTCGTCCCCAGGAAATTCGTAGCTGCTGAGCAATTCACGAACTTCGATCTCGACTAGCTCCATCAGTTCAGGGTCGTCCACCATGTCGGCCTTGTTCAAGAAGACGACAATGCTGGGCACGCCCACCTGACGAGCAAGCAAAATGTGTTCACGGGTTTGCGGCATCGGACCGTCAGCAGCAGACACCACCAAAATCGCACCGTCCATCTGCGCAGCACCGGTAATCATGTTTTTAACGTAGTCGGCGTGTCCAGGGCAATCGACGTGCGCATAGTGGCGGTTGTCGGTTTCATACTCAACGTGCGCGGTGGCAATGGTGATTCCACGTTCGCGCTCTTCGGGAGCTCCGTCAATCTGATCATAGGCCGTGTACTGCGCTTGGCCCTTGGTGGACAACACCCGTGTGATGGCCGCGGTGAGGGTCGTCTTACCGTGGTCAACGTGTCCAATCGTTCCGACATTAACGTGGGGCTTGGTGCGTTCATATTTCTTCTTGGCCATTGATAAATCCTCCTCATTGACAGTGTGTTTAGGGTTGGCAAAGACTAGTGTTTTGCCTTAATGACCTGTTCGGTCACATGGCGGGGTGCCTCATCGTAGTGCGAGAACTGCATGGTAAATGTGCCGCGCCCTTGCGTACGCGACCGAATATCCGTCGCGTAACCAAACATTTCGGCTAGAGGCACCATGCCGCGAATGGCTTGGGCGCCGCCGGGACGGGGGTCCATGCCTTCAATACGACCACGCCGGGAGTTGAGATCTCCTATGACATCACCCATATACTCATCGGGCACAACAACCTCAACCGCCATGATGGGTTCTAGCAATACGGGATTGGCTTTTTGTGCGGCGGCCTTAAATCCCATGGATCCAGCAATCTTAAACGCCATTTCACTGGAGTCCACTTCGTGGTAAGAGCCGTCAAATAGTGTAACACGAACATCTAGAACCGGGTATCCTGCTAACACCCCGGAGCTTGTGGCCTCCCGCACCCCAGCTTCAACGGCCGGGATATACTCGCGCGGAACCACACCGCCCACGATCTTGTTAACGAATTCAATGCCCTGACCGGGTTCTAGCGGTTCAACGCGTAGCCACACGTGTCCGTACTGTCCGCGCCCACCACTTTGGCGGATGAATTTTCCTTCCGCCTCGACAGCCTTACGCAAGGTTTCACGGTAGGCAACCTGCGGCTTACCGACATCCGCCTGCACCTTGAATTCACGAAGCAGCCGGTCCACAATAATTTCCAGATGCAGTTCACCCATGCCGGCGATAATGGTTTGCCCGGTTTCAGGGTCCGTGAACATCCGGAACGTGGGATCTTCCTCCGCTAGCTTCGACAACGCTGTTCCCATTTTATCTTGGTCAGCTTTCGTCTTAGGTTCGATCGCAACCGAAATCACAGGCTCCGGGAAGACCATCGTTTCCAGCAAAATGGGATTTTGCTCATCCGTTAAGGTATCCCCTGTCGTTGTGTCCTTAAGCCCCACAGCCGCCGCAATATCGCCGGCATACACGGTGTCGAGCTCCTCACGGTGATTGGCATGCATCTGCAAAATACGACCAATGCGTTCACGACGGCCCTTGGTCACATTGTAGACGTATGAACCGGAGGACAATGTCCCCGAGTATACCCGGAAGAAGGCCAGCTTTCCTACAAAGGGGTCGGTCATGATTTTGAACGCTAATGCCGAGAAAGGCGCTGAATCGGACACTTCGCGATAAATCTCTTCGCCTGTCGCCGGATCATGGCCTCTTACGGAACCCACGTCAAGCGGCGACGGCAGGTAATCCACAACCGCGTCCAACAACGGCTGAACGCCTTTGTTGCGGTAGGACGATCCGCAAAGCACCGGAACCAATTGATTGCTTAAGGTGCCCTTCCGCAAGGCTGCGCGAATCTCGTCTTCGGTCAACTCTTCGCCTTCCAAATACTTTTCCATCAAAGCATCGTCCATGTCGGCCGCGGCTTCGAGCAAAATTTGGCGATGCTCCAAGCAAACCGCTTCTAATTCTTCCGGGATGTCCATGTATTCGCCGGTGGTCCCGAGTTCGTCTTCGTAGAGGTAGGCTTTCATTTTCAGAAGGTCGACAATCCCACGAAACTGGTCTTCGGCGCCCCATGGCCATTGAATGGCTACCGGGTTGGCTCCTAAACGGGTCCGAATTTGATTAATGGTATTCTGGAAATCGGCCCCAATGATGTCCATTTTGTTGACATAAGCAATACGGGGCACTTGATACTTATCGGCTTGCCGCCATACCGTCTCCGATTGCGGTTCAACCCCGCCCTTCGCGTCAAAAACGGCGATTGCGCCATCTAGAACGCGTAAGGAGCGCTCCACTTCAACTGTAAAGTCCACGTGGCCGGGCGTGTCGATAATGTTGATACGGTGATTACGCCACGCAGCCGTTGTAGCGGCCGACGTGATGGTGATGCCCCGCTCTTGCTCTTGGACCATCCAGTCCATTGTTGCCGTGCCTTCGTGAACTTCCCCAATTTTGTGAGTACGGCCCGTGTAGAATAAAATACGCTCGGTGGTTGTCGTCTTACCGGCGTCAATGTGGGCCATAATCCCGATGTTTCGGGTACGTTCCAAGGGAAACGATCGAGCCATGACTGCGAAACTCCCTTCTTACCTTCCTGCTTTCCAGTCCCCGGAAGCGATTTACCAACGGTAGTGCGCGAAGGCCTTGTTGGCATCCGCCATACGGTGCATTTCGTCGCGCCTTTTCACAGCGCCCCCCGCGTTATTCGCGGCATCAAGAATTTCATTGGCGAGACGCTCTTCCATCGTGCGTTCTTGCCGGTTACGCGCATACTGTACAAGCCACCGAATCGATAAAGAGAGCCGTCGTTGCGGCCGCACTTCGATGGGAACCTGATAGGTTGCGCCACCGACCCGGCGGGGCCGAACTTCCAGAAGCGGCGTCGTGTTTTTCACAGCCGCGTCAAAAACTTCCATGGCATCTTTTCCGCTCTTTTCGGCCACAATATCAAGGGCTCGGTAGACAATGCGTTCTGCAAGGTTCTTCTTTCCATCGAGCATGACCTTGTTCGTCAGTGCTGCAACGAGCGGACTGTTATAGACCGCGTCGGGAGTGATTTGCCGTACTCCCGCTGCTCCACGCCTTGGCAATGCGTTACCTCCTTCTTACTTCACAGATACCCTACTTTTTACCTGCAGGTTGATTCTTCTTGGCGCCGTATTTCGACCGCCCCTGCGCGCGCTTTTGCACACCACCAGCATCAAGCGTTCCCCGCACGACGTGGTAGCGCACCCCTGGTAGGTCACGCACACGACCGCCCCGCACAAGGACAACCGAGTGTTCTTGCAGGTTGTGACCAATGCCGGGGATATAAGCCGTGACTTCTTCTCCATTGGTTAAACGAACACGTGCCACCTTACGCAATGCCGAGTTAGGTTTTTTAGGCGTCACGGTCTTGACGCTGATGCATACGCCCCGCTTCTGTGGATTCCCACGCAACGCGGGTGCCGTTGATTTCTTTGTGGTTTTCTTGCGTCCATGTCGAATCAATTGGTTAATTGTCGGCACTACCTTGACCCCCCTTTCACCGGGGCAGCTATCAGGCTCGCTCCGGTATTAGTGCCGCACAAGCAGCACCTACTTCAATTCCGCACAATCGGCCGAGTTCATCCATAGAATCCACGTAGTCAATCGGAATGCTGCGGTTTTGGCTTTGAGTCGCGATGTCCTCAATGACCCGGGCTTCAGCGTCTTTAGCTATGTAGACGTGAAGCGCTGTTCCATGGGTAATTTTCTTCAAAGTCTCCCGCATACCGACAACCCGGCGCCGATTGTCTCGCAGCGCGTCGATATCCATTGGTCTGGCCTCCCGGCGGTTACAGGCTTAGACACACTAGGGTATTTTATCACTGGAAAAGAGGCGTGTCAATTGACACGCCTCTTTTTGGCTGGTGATGCTACTTGATGAGCTCATTCTCGAGGTGCTCGGTTTCGGTACCTTCGGGGCCCTCAATCACCACATTGCGGTACCGAGACATTCCTGTCCCTGCTGGAATAAGCTTGCCGATAATCACGTTCTCTTTAAGACCCAATAGCGGATCGCGTTTGGCTTTAATCGACGCTTCCGTTAACACGCGTGTTGTTTCTTGGAAGGACGCGGCCGATAGGAACGAGTCGGTCGCTAAGGACGCCTTCGTAATTCCCAGCACCACGGGTTTTGCGACCGCAGGAGTTCCCCCACGCATCAACACTTCCGCATTTTGGTCCTCAAAATCAAACCGGTCAACCAAAGCGCCTGGCAACAAATCGGTGTCGCCGGCTTCTTCGATCTTCACCTTGCGCATCATCTGGCGGACCATGACCTCAATATGCTTGTCATTGATATCCACCCCTTGCAGCCGGTAAACCCTCTGCACCTCTTGGAGCAAGTAGTTTTGCACACCCCGAAGCCCTAGGACCCGGAGCAAATCATGGGGATTGACCGAGCCCTCGGTCAGCTCGTCACCCGCCTCAATACGGTCTCCATCATGCACGCGGATGCGTGATCCAAAGGGCACCACATACGTTTGGGCGTCATTTTGGTCATCGTTGACGACCGTAATCTCGCGCCGGCCTTTGTTCTCCCCAATCTTAACCACGCCGCCCGCTTCCGCGATGATGGCTTGACCTTTAGGCTTACGCGCCTCAAAAAGTTCTTCGACACGCGGCAGCCCCTGGGTAATGTCATCTCCAGCCACACCACCCATGTGGAATGTCCGCATCGTGAGCTGAGTGCCCGGCTCTCCAATGCTCTGCGCTGCGATGATTCCCACCGCCTCACCAACTTCAACAATACCGCCTCTGGCGAGGTTGCGACCATAGCATGCCACGCAGACCCCAAAGCGTGATTGGCACGTCTGCACGGAGCGTACTCGAACTTCTTTGATTCCCGCGTCCACGATCGCTTGCGCAACGTCTTCCATAATAATTTCGTTGGCTTTGATCAGCAGTTCACCGGTTTCGGGATGATACACATCTTCGGGCACGACCCGCCCAACAAGTCGGTCGTAGAGACCCTCGATGGTTTGGCCGCCATCTTTGATCTCAGAGACCAAGGTCCCCTGAGTGGTGCCACAATCCATCTCCCGAACAATCACATCTTGGGCCACGTCGACCAGACGCCGTGTTAAGTAACCCGAGTCTGCTGTCCGCAACGCCGTATCCGCAAGCCCTTTTCGAGCTCCGTGCGTCGACGTGAAATATTCGAGCACCGTCAAGCCTTCACGGAAATTAGCCCGGATTGGGAGCTCAATGATCCGCCCGGAAGGGTCAGCCATTAGACCCCGCATTCCGGCGAGCTGCGAAATCTGTTGCACATTACCACGGGCTCCAGAAGTGGCCATCATATACACGGAGTTATTCTTGTCAAGAGTCTCCATCAGGGCCTGGGTGACACGCTCTTTGGCTCGGGTCCAGATCCCAATGACGCGCTCATAACGCTCGTCGGCGGTAATGAGTCCCCGCCGATACTGGCGCGTGACTTGAACGACTTCGTCTTCGGCTTCCTTCAATATTTCCTTCTTTGCATCCGGTATCACGATGTCCGAGACCGCAATGGTCACGCCCGCGCGGGTCGCGAAATTAAAGCCCAGTGCCTTAATTCGGTCCAAGGTTTCCGCCGTCACGTCATTTCCATAGGTACGAAACAAATTGGCCACGATGGTCGCTAGCGCTTTACGGCCTACGGTTTGGTCGATAAACCGCAACCCCTCCGGTAACGCGTTGTTGAAGAGGAACCGCCCTAAGGTTGACGTCCGTTTTTCGCCATCATACCGCATGGTGATTCGCGCATGTAAGTCTAGGAGCCCTTGCGAATAGGCCATTTCCCCTTCAGAAAGGTCTGCCAAGATCATGCCTTCGCCCTTAGCATTCTCCTTATCCATCGTCAGGTAGTACGATCCGAGCACCATGTCTTGGGTCGGCGTCACCACGGGTTGCCCATCTTTCGGGTTGAGAATATTTTGGGTCGATAACATGAGCACCCGCGCTTCAGACTGAGCCTCGGCGGACAAGGGGACATGCACAGCCATCTGGTCACCATCAAAGTCCGCATTATACGCGGTACAGACCAAGGGATGAATTTGAATGGCGCGCCCTTCAACTAAGACGGGTTCAAAGGCTTGAATCCCAAGGCGGTGCAAGGTTGGAGCGCGGTTTAGGAGCACCGGATGCTCACGAATAACATCTTCGAGCACATCCCACACTTCCGGCCGCACACGCTCCACCATGCGTTTCGCCGACTTGATGTTATGGGCGTAGCCTTCGTTCACCAGCTTTTTCATCACAAACGGCTTGAAGAGTTCTAGCGCCATTTCCTTGGGAAGCCCACATTGGTGCATTTTGAGTTTGGGCCCCACCACAATAACCGAGCGGCCTGAATAGTCAACGCGTTTGCCGAGCAAATTCTGGCGGAATCGTCCTTGCTTTCCCTTAAGCATATCCGACAGAGATTTTAGGGGCCGATTACCCGGGCCCGTAACCGGACGTCCACGGCGGCCGTTATCAATCAGTGCATCGACCGCCTCTTGGAGCATGCGCTTTTCATTGCGCACAATAATATCCGGTGCTCCGAGATCTAACAGCCTCTTTAACCGGTTGTTGCGATTGATCACCCGGCGATAGAGGTCGTTCAAGTCAGAGGTGGCAAACCGTCCTCCATCAAGCTGCACCATGGGGCGCAAATCTGGCGGGATGACCGGAATAACGTCCAAAATCATCCAGTCTGGCCGATTGCCGGATTGCCGGAATGCTTCCACCACTTCGAGACGGCGAATCGCCCGAATACGGCGTTGTCCCGATGAGCTGTTTAACTCGCCGCGCAGCTCCTGGGACAGGTCCTCGAGGTCCAGTTCCGCCAACAATTCCTTGACCGCTTCCGCTCCCATGCCCGCACGGAAATGGGCACCATATTTCTCCCGATACTCCCGGTACTCTGACTCGACCAGCAATTGCTTTTTCATCAGCGGCGTTGTGCCTGGCTCGATTACCACGTAGGCCGCGAAGTATAAGACCTTCTCCAATGCACGCGGCGACATATCGAGAATCAAGCCCATCCGAGAGGGAATCCCTTTAAAGTACCAAATGTGGGACACAGGGGCCGCTAACTCAATGTGCCCCATACGTTCCCGCCGCACCTTGGAACGTGTCACTTCTACACCGCAACGGTCACACACTACGCCTTTGTAACGGACGCGCTTGTATTTTCCGCAGTGACACTCCCAGTCCTTGGTGGGTCCAAAGATTTTCTCACAGAACAGCCCTTCACGTTCCGGTTTCAACGTCCGGTAGTTAATCGTTTCGGGCTTTTTCACTTCGCCTTTAGACCATTCCCGGATTTGCTCAGGAGATGCCAAGGCAATGCGCATCGAATCAAAGTGGTTTACATCTAACATCGAGTTGGATCCCTCCCGGTCTAGTAATCCTCGCCGTCTGTATCGCCCTCATCATCCGGGTCTACGCCATCCTCGTCGAGACCCTCATCGAACTCGGAATCCTCTGATCCTTTGCGCAAGATGGCGTAGGCATTTTCGGCTTGCTCATCAAAGTTCATGCCGCGCCCTGGCGCAAACTCTTCAGGCCGCCCACCTTCTGCATCTTCCATCAGACGGTGCAGCTCTTGCCCTTCGACATCATCTATGGCTTCAGGCAGAAGGTCAAAGGTGCGCTGATCCCCAGGCTCGTCATCCAACTCTCGCATTTCGATTTCTTCGTCGTTCTCGTTGAGAATCTTGACGTCCAATCCTAGACTTTGCAGTTCTTTAATCAGCACTTTGAAGGATTCCGGCACGCCAGGTTCTGGCACGTTCTCGCCTTTGACAATGGCTTCGTAGGTTTTGACACGCCCCACGACATCGTCAGACTTCACTGTCAGAAGCTCCTGGAGTGTGTAGGCCGCGCCATACGCTTCTAAGGCCCACACTTCCATTTCTCCAAAGCGCTGTCCACCGAATTGCGCCTTTCCGCCCAGAGGCTGCTGCGTCACCAGCGAGTAAGGGCCCGTAGACCGCGCGTGGATTTTGTCGTCGACTAAGTGGGCCAACTTCAGCATATAAACCACACCCACGGTGACCTCGTTATCAAAGCGTTCACCCGTGCGGCCATCATACAACGGCGTCTTGCCTGAGGCTGGCAAATGAGCGTCTGCGAACATACGCTGCAAGTCTTCTTCGCGCGCTCCATCAAAGACTGGCGTCGCCACTTTCATACCTAGAGCCCGCGCGGCCCATCCCAAGTGAGTTTCCAAAACCTGCCCAATGTTCATACGGCTAGGCACCCCTAGGGGGTTCAAGACAATTTCCACAGGAGTTCCATCGGGCAAGAACGGCATGTCTTCTTCGGGCAAAATCCGAGAAATGACCCCTTTGTTCCCGTGCCGCCCAGCCATTTTGTCGCCTTCCGATATTTTGCGTTTTTGGGCGATGTAGACTTGCACCAACTGATTAACGCCGGGTGAGAGTTCGTCCCCTTGGTCACGAGTAAATACCTTGACATCCACCACGATGCCCGATT
This sequence comes from Sulfobacillus thermotolerans, assembly GCA_002951815.1. Lineage (GTDB taxonomy): Bacteria > Bacillota > Sulfobacillia > Sulfobacillales > Sulfobacillaceae > Sulfobacillus > Sulfobacillus thermotolerans. The sequence goes on along the minus strand of CP019454.1, from coordinate 450,983 downwards.
CTCCATGCGGCACGCGTAACGATGTATCGCGCACTTCGCGTGCCTTTTCCCCGAAAATTGCCCGTAGCAGGCGTTCTTCAGCGGTGAGTTCCGTTTCCCCTTTCGGCGTCACCTTGCCAACTAAGACGTCGCCGGGCCGAACTTCCGCCCCAATTCGAATAATCCCGCGGTCGTCCAAGTCCTTGAGAACTTCTTCTCCCACGTTGGGAATATCCCGCGTAATCTCCTCAGGCCCCAATTTCGTATCGCGGGCATCGCATTCATATTCTTCAATATGAATGGATGTAAACACATCATTCTTTACCAGCTTTTCGCTTAGCAGAATCGCGTCTTCGTAGTTGTATCCTTCCCATGGCATAAAGGCCACCACCACGTTACGGCCCAAAGCCAACTCGCCTTTATCCGTCGAAGGACCATCTGCAATGATCTCCCCTGCCGACACGCGCTGCCCTTTGCGCACAATGGGCTTTTGATTGATACAAGTGCCCTGGTTAGACCGCGTAAACTTCAAAAGCTTATACGTGGAAACGGTGTGGTCATCATTTCTCACCGTAATTTGGTCGGCTTGAATTCGGTCGACGACACCGTCTTTCTCACTAATACTGACAACCCCTGAGTCCCTAGCGGCTTTCGCTTCCATCCCCGTGCCCACGACTGGAGAATCCGGCACCAACAACGGCACCGCTTGGCGCTGCATGTTCGCTCCCATCAAGGCACGGTTGGCATCGTCGTGTTCAAGAAAGGGAATCAAGGCTGTTGCAATCGAGACCACCTGTTTAGGCGAGACGTCCATGTAGTCGACCCGCTCTGGTGTCTCTTCCAAAATTTCATGACGAGAACGCACCGTCACGCGCGGTGCCACAAAATGACCATCTTCGGTCAAAGGCTCGTTGGCCTGAGCAATAACGGTATCGTCCTCTTCATCTGCCGTCAAATACACAATTTCATCCGTGACGCGGCCTTGTTCCTTATCCACCTTGCGATAAGGCGTTTCAATAAAGCCGTAGGCATTGATGCGAGCAAATGTCGATAATGACCCGATCAACCCAATGTTTGGTCCTTCAGGCGTTTCAATCGGACACATCCGGCCGTAGTGAGAGTGGTGCACATCCCGAACTTCGAACCCAGCACGCTCTCTAGACAATCCCCCCGGGCCCAAAGCAGATAGCCTTCTCTTATGCGTCAACTCCGCCAAAGGATTGGTTTGGTCCATAAACTGCGAGAGCTGTGACGATCCGAAAAACTCCTTGACAGCTGCCACCACAGGACGAATATTGATAAGCGCTTGTGGCGTGATGGATTCAATATCTTGAATCGTCATCCGTTCGCGAACGACCCGCTCCATCCGGCTTAATCCCACACGGAATTGGTTTTGCAAGAGCTCTCCCACAGAACGCAACCGACGATTGCCCAGATGGTCAATGTCATCGGTTGAGCCAATCCCCTCAAACAATGTGGTCAGGTAATTAAAACACGCCACAATGTCCTCTCGAGTCACGGTTTTCACACTAACATCCGGTTGGCCGTTGGACACGACCATCACTTCTTCGCCGTTCGGCAGGCCGACACGAATAGTTTTAACCTGCGCTTCATCCAAGCGGATCGCTTGTTCCCGGTCAATGTGGTCGCCTTCGCGTGCTAAAATTTCTCCGGTTTCGGGGTGGACGATTGTTTCCATGGCGGTCGTCCCAACAATACGCCGCCGCAATGAAAGCTTTTTGTTGAACTTGTAGCGCCCCACGTTGGCTAAGTCATAGCGCTTAGCATCAAAGAACAGCGATTGCAGCAAACTTTGTGCGCTTTCCACCGTCGGCGGCTCACCGGGTCTCAGGCGCTTGTATATCTCAATCAAGGCCTCTTCTTGGGTTTTGGCGGCGTCTTTAGACAAGGTGGTCTGAATACGTTCGTCGTCACCCACCGCCTCAATAATTTGCGCATCGGTTCCAAAACCAAGAGCTCGCAATAAAATGGTAGCAGGCAATTTCCGGGTCCGGTCAATTCGCACCGACAACACATCGTTGGAATCTGACTCAAATTCCAGCCATGCCCCTCGGTTCGGTATCATTGTGGCAAAATAAAGCCGTTTGCCGGACGGATCGATCTGCTCGCCAAAATATACCCCCGGGGACCGCACAAGCTGGGAGACAATCACACGCTCCGCACCATTAATAATAAACGTCCCCTTGTCCGTCATCAGGGGGAAGTCGCCCATGAAGACATCCTGCTCTTTGACTTCACCGGTTTCCTTATTGATGAGACGCACACGCACATGCAAAGGAGCAGCATAGGTCACGTCCCGTGCCTTGCATTCCTCGACTGAATATTTTGGGGTCTTCAAATTGTAATCCACAAATTCTAAAATCAGGTTGCCGGTAAAATCCTGGATCGGGGAGATGTCGCGAAACATCTCACGCAAGCCCTCGCGCAAAAACCATTGATAGGAGTTTTGCTGAATTTCGATGAGGTTGGGCATGTCAAGAACTTCGTTGATGCGCGCAAAAGACACCCGCTGCGGGTGCTCGGCTTGGAGAGGATAAGCCATTCACAGTCAGCTCCTTGTTCTGATTTAGGTCCCAAAGGTTGCACGAGTGCTACAGACACGCGCCAACACGGTTGGTATGAATTGGCTTATAAAATATGGCAATTAAAAATAATATCACAAGCCCACCCCTAGGTCAAGGAAAAGTTTTTTCCGACCCAAGGGAGGGCTCCTACACTAGACTTTCAGCAAACTATTTAACCTGAGCAGTTGCTCCGGCTTCTTCCAACTTCGCCTTTGCTGCATCGGCATCCGCCTTTGAAATCTTTTCCTTCACCGGCTTCGGCGCTCCATCCACTAATGCCTTCGCTTCGGTTAGGGACAAGCCTGTCAATTCACGCACAGCCTTGATAACCTGGACCTTCTTGTCACCCGCTGAGGTCAAGATGACGTCAAACTCGGTTTGCTCAGCTTCCTCGGCCGCAGGAGCTGCTGCTCCACCAGCCGCGGGAGCCGCGGCGACCGCAACCGGGGCGGCAGCCGTCACGCCAAACTCTTCTTCCAGCGCCTTCACTAACTGGGATAATTCTAGCACATTCATCTCTTTCACGGATTCAATAATCTCTTCAACCTTGGCCATTAATTTTCCTCCTTAAGTCGCGTGAACGGGTCACGCTTGTTCTTTTTGTTGACGAACTTGGTCAAGAGCTCGGACTAAATTGGTGACGGGTGCATTTAAGACCCAAACCAGCTGTTGAATGGGCGCGTTAAGAGTTCCAACCAACTTGCCAAGGAGCACTTCACGCGTCGGCAGATCGGCCAGTTCCCGAACACTTTGGGCCGACAAGGCGCGTTTGCCCAAAATCCCGGCCTTAATTTCGATCTTGCGGAATTCCCGCGCCGCCTGCGTCATAAGCTTCGCGGCAACGACAGGGTCGTCATGCGCAAAGGCCACGGCTGTAGGACCTTCCAAGTACGGCTCTAGTCCTTCAATACCGACTTCATCCGCAGCTCTCTTAATCAAGGTGTTTTTGATTACCTTGAACGAGACCCCACCTTTGCGAAGACTTTCGCGCAACTGCCCTAACTGCTGCACAGTCAAGCCTCGGTAATTCGCAAGGACCGCCCCCGATGAGGCTTGCAATTCCTCGCGCGTCTCTTCAATGACCTGCGCTTTTTGTGGTGTTGGCACACATTCACCCCCTTAAACAAAAAAATGCCTCCACCCAAGAACGGCAGAGGATCTGTAGACAAAACATATCCAAATTCCTACCTAAGTGGGGTATTAAGCCTGATTAAGGCACCCACTGTCTTGGGTTCGGAGTTTACCCTAACACGAATGGCACAAAAAAGCAACCACATTTTCACCATGCAATCTCAATTACCAAGATCGGGCCCTTGCGGCATTGTCGTGGCCCCAGTCACCACGCTTAGAAGAATAATACCAAACGATACCATCAAAAGGCCTCGACCGATATGGTGGAAATGTTCTATTCGGCCTCCGGCCACAATGGCTAAGATAGCCGCTAGAGATACGGCTAATTTGATGAGGTCGCGCACGATCTCTTCTCCACCTTTCTGTTGTGATTGTCGGGCCATCATTTCTAAAACGCGCCTGAGACTATGACGCAATGACTGGAGAGACAAAGTCCGATCCCAAACGGACCGGATCGCCAGCGACAACAAAACAGTTAGGGAGAAAGCCACCCTATTGTAAAACAATATAGCATAAGGATTATGACGAAAGTTGACGAACAAAGGTGCGGTGAAAAAAGTTGTTCTGCTCCCGAAGGGCAAGGTCTTGAAGCGGGCGACGATTCACCCAATACAAAAGGCGCCGACAGCGCCGACGCCTTTTGATTGCGATACACACAACAGTCTTGGTTAGACGGCGCGTTGTGCCGACTGAGGATTTACACGAATTCCAGGTCCCATCGTGGTGGAAATCGTAATCGACTTCAAATAAACCCCTTTAGCTGCAGCCGGGCGCGCTTTATTCAAGGCATCCACCAACACCACAAGATTTTCTTCCAGCTGCTCAGGAGCAAAGCTGACCTTACCAATAGGGGCATGGACAATCCCAGCTTTTTCCGTACGAAACTCGATTTTTCCGGCTTTAATTTCTTTGACCGCATTGGCCACGTCAAATGTGACGGTTCCTGTCTTAGGATTAGGCATCAAGCCCTTGGGGCCCAAGATTTTTCCAAGACGCCCAACCAACGCCATCATATCAGGCGTCGCGACAGCCACATCAAAGTCTGTCCAGCCTGCTTGGACACGCTCCGCTAAGTCCTCGGCCCCCACGACATCCGCGCCGGCTTCTTCGGCCTCTTTAGCTTTGTCCCCTTTTGCAAACACTGCTACCCGTTGTGTTTTGCCGATGCCTTGGGGAAGTACTACCGCACCCCGAACAACCTGATCGGAGTGACGGGGATCAACGCCGAGGCGGATCGCGACTTCCACCGTTTCATCAAATTTAGCGTGAGCCGTTTCTTTCGCCAATTGAATAGCGGTACTGACGTCATATAAACGGCCCTTTTCCACACGGGCAGCGGCTTCTACGTATCGTTTGCCTACACTCATTCTAAACCCTCCTTGTGGTCCAGCGGCTGCATAGCCTCCCACGAAGCTTTAATCAGCAATCTCCACGCCCATACTGCGTGCTGTACCTTCAATCATCCGCATGGCCGCTTCGATCGTCGTCGCATTCAAGTCGGGCATCTTCGTCTCTGCGATTTGTTTGACCTGTTCTCGGGTCAAAGTCCCCACCTTTTTGGTATTAGGGGTTGCTGAACCACTTTCCAGACCGAGCGCCTTTTTAATTAAGACGGCCGCGGGCGGAGTTTTGGTCACAAATGTAAAGGAGCGATCTTCATAAACCGTAATTTCTACGGGAATAATCAGACCAACTTGGCCTTGCGTACGTTCGTTGTAATCCTTGACGAAGGCCATGATATTCACGCCGTGTTGCCCTAAGGCCGGACCAACCGGCGGTGCGGGAGTTGCCTTTCCTGCTGGGATCTGCAGTTTAATGACCGCGGTTACTTTCTTTGGCACAATTTCCCCTCATTTCTTACTCCATTTCAGCCACTTGAGCAAAATCCACTTCAAGCGGGGTTTCTCGACCGAACATCGACACCGTAACGCGCACCTTGCCGCGATCAGCGAAAACCTCTTCGATACGCCCAGAAAAACCTTCAAAGGGCCCTTCAATTACTGTAATCTCCTGGCCCACTGTCAAATTCACTTTGGGCAATTCGGGAACTCCTGACAGGTCGCTGCCCAGGATCATATGCACTTCGTGTTCAAGCAAGGGAATGGGACGCGTGCCCGACCCCACAAATCCGGTTACACCCGGCGTATTGCGCACGACGTACCATGAATCGTCCGTCATGATCATTTCCACCATGACATAGCCCGGAAACACTTTCTTTTTCACGAGCTTTTTTTTGCCATCTTTCACTTCAAGCTCTTCTTCCATGGGAACCATGATCCGAAAGATCTTGTCTCCCATGTTCATGGACTCCACACGCTTTTCTAGGTTAGCTTTCACTTTGTTCTCGTAACCAGAATAGGTGTGTATCACATACCAATTTTTCTCCACTGTACCAGCCGCCTTCCCTCACAAAAAAATGCGCCAAGCCGGCGTCAGGGTAAGGCCTCCAAGGCGCTTGTACTAGCGAACGAAATGGTCCAGCCCCAAATTAAACAGGGCGTCAAGCCCCATAATAATCAGCGCGACAAGTAAAGAAAAAGACACTACAAACCCTGTATACGACAAAGTCTGGCGAGGCGTTGGCCACACCACTTTTTTCAATTCTGACCGCACTTCCCGAAGATAGCGGCGAGACCTATCAGTTGTCGATACAGTTGTTTTGCCCTTTGCTTCCATCATTTTCCCCATTTCTGTGAATCCGGAAACCTATCGCGTTTCACGATGAACAGTATGGGTCCGGCACCACCGACAGTATTTGCGGCGCTCCAGCCGATTAGGGTCATTTTTCTTGTTCTTGGTCGTCGTGTAATTGCGTCGTTTGCAATCCGAGCACGCCAAGGTAATAATTGTACGCATGTCGCTTACCTCCCACTCATGCGCAAGGATTTTATCATACCGTGGTTAAGGTGTCAATGACAGAAGAAGTGGCCGCGAGCCGTTAGCCTATTCCCAGGCTACGTTCCTTCAACCGACAGATGTTGATGACACCTCCAAAGAGGTTGGCATACAATAATAGGAAAATCATACCCATTAAGGAAGGATGTCCTATGCCGCTTAGCACCGACGACCTTCGCACCTTTTTACACTCCGCTCGTGCCCTAGGTCCAGAATATGATGAGGAATGGATTGAGCAGGTCCGCACAGCTATGCAACGCGCCGACATCGATGCCGGTCTGTCCACATTTGCCCAACTATCCCCTGCCCAACAGCGCCGATGGCTCCGCCAAGCGCGCCGCATCGCACAACGCCCGCATCCTTGGGCCTTGGTGGCTGTGGTCTTCGCCACAATGGCATTTTCAATCCCTCTGCTGGCGATTGGCGGGATGTTTGGCCAGCTCCCAGGGATTCTTGCGGTGTTGAGCTTGGATGTATTGGCTATGGCCACATTATGGTGGGTTAGTCGATAAAAACCCGGTCGAGAATCCCCTAAGAGATCCCGACCGGCTCATTACCTTTATCCTTGATCGGGAACGCCTTGGCTAAAGACGCGACTTGCAAGGATGTCTTCTGCCTCAATGGTTATCAAATCGTCTTTTTGCACGCGGCCCCCTTTTGCGAATAGCCGATTGGCCTGCCGTAGTCGTGCTCGATCTAATGCATTGCGGATACTGCGGGCGTTCGCAAAGTTCGGCATCTGCATGCGCTTTTCCAAGTACGAACGAAAGGCGGTGCGCGCATCTGGGCTGAGACGATAATGCTGCTCAGCCAGCATCAGTTCGGCTATGAGCAACAATTCATCCGCAGAGTAATCTGGAAAATCGATATGGTGAGCAATCCGTGACCGCATGCCAGGATTGGATTTAAAAAATCGGTCCATCCGATCTTTATATCCCGCTAGAATAACGACGAGATCATCTCGTTGATTCTCCATCACTTGTAGAAGAATCTCAATGGTTTCTTGCCCGTAATCTCGTTCATTCTCTTCGCGATAAAGATAATAGGCTTCGTCAATAAAAAGCACGCCGCCCATAGCCCGTTTCAGGACTTCTTTTGTTTTCGGCGCAGTATGTCCAATATACTGTCCAACGAGGTCATCGCGGGTCACCGCGACCATGTGACCTTTGCGCACATATCCCAAGCGGTGTAGGATTTCCGCCATGCGCATGGCGACGGTGGTTTTCCCTGTCCCCGGGTTACCTGTAAAAGACATGTGTAAAGAAGGCGTTTGCGATGATAATTCCAATTGGCGACGCATCTTATCGACGAGAAGAAGCGCAGCAATTTCACGAATCCTGGTCTTCACGGGAACGAGGCCAACTAATTCCTTGTCCAATTGCGCTAAAATGTCAAGGACTTTTGTCTCACCTAAGACGGTGTCGAAATCCATTGACGCTTCGACTTCGGTACTCTGTGGCACTAAATCCATCGTCATTGCGCGTGTTTGGGCCCAGTTGCCCAAGATCCACGCCCCCTCCTCCCTGTTCTATCGCGTTGTGTTTAATCCGTCTTGCGCATGTTCTTGAATTTGTTGAATAGCTGCCCGCCGGTCGGATTGGCCAAAAATCGCGCTGCCTACCACCAAGATCTCAGCACCCGCTTGGGCGACCTCCCGTGCCGTTTCGGCATTGATTCCACCATCGACTTCAATCGCAATTTCGGGGTATCCCGCATCATCTAGTTTTTTGCGGAGCGCTTCCACCTTGGCCGTCATGGCCGGAATATAACGCTGCCCCCCAAATCCGGGATTAACAGTCATCACTAATACATAGTCAAGATCTTTTAATACATAATCCACCGCATTAATGGGCGTTGAGGGCGTAAGAGCTAACCCAGCCTTTTTCCCTGCCGAACGAATCATGTCCAGAGCCCTTTGCACATGCGGTGTGGCCTCATAATGAAGAGAAATGCTGTCTGCGCCCGCCTTTAAAAAGTCGGGAATATATTGTTCAGGACGCACAATCATTAAATGCACATCAAGATGTGCCTGTGTTTCAGGACGCAAGGATTCTACGATGATGGGGCCCATAGTGATATTAGGCACAAACTGCCCATCCATGACATCAATATGAATCCAGTCAGCCCCTACCGCTAGGACTTCTTGAACCTCAGCGCCTAGGCGAGAAAAATTTGCCGATAAAATCGATGGAGCAATTAACGCCCGTTTCATCGCAGCCTCCTTTTTCTCAGTTGCTGAAGCATACACAGCAACCTTGTGAATTTTCTCACTAATTATCGGTCAATTGGCTGTCTCTGTCAAGAGTGTCGACGGTCAATTACTGTTACAATCCCGTCAATCCCCACTTTCTTTGGCTGACTGCCGCACGTTGTTCTACGGTCTATAGTTCATTGCATAAGGTAAAGCAATGTTGTCCATCAGCTAAGGAGGCGGGTTTAATGCATATTCTCAGGCATTTACATCCTGCCATCATCCATTTCCCAATTGTGTTGTTTCTTTTAGCGGCTTCCGCTCGGATTTTCAGCAAAAAAGTCCCCGCACCACTCATTCAATTGCTGCTGTTGTTCAGCATTGCCGCAGGATTTTTAGCCCTTATAACTGGACTCTTAGCTGCTGGCCCTTTGACATGGGCTACGTTGCCCAACCTCTTGCGGCTACACATGATCTTAGCTCTAACCTGGTGGATCTTGGCCTGTTACCTTTATTTCACCTTTGCCAAGGACACCTGGGTCTCCCTCACGATCTGGCTTTTCGCCTCTGTCCTTCTCCTAGCCACCGCCACCTTGGGCGGGGCCATGGTGCATGGCTGGTAAGTATTAATGTGCTTTTTGATAGGCCCACCCTAAAATGGCGTCAGCAGCCCCCACAATCAACCCAATAGCAATGGAGTCGAATACATACGCAAAAGTATGAACGATGGGGTAGACAAAATGCGTAAAATAAATGCTCACGATGGTTGTCGTGACAATAAATCCCACAAAAGAACGCCCCGGAGGCGACAAATATCCCCCAAAAACCTCGTCCGCCAAGTAGCCAATCCCACCAACTAACGCGGCAATCATCAATGCCTCCCCTAGGGTAATGGCGGGAAACAAACTTAAGGTATAGCGAAAGATTTCGAGCAGCAACAAGGTGATCACAAAACGCGAAATGGCACCTTTCCAGTTCATGGTAAGCCTCCTCCACTCCAATGATCTCTGCTCTAGTGTGAGTCGACAGCCTTGTCTTTATGCCGCCACCGTAGGTGGTATAGGCAAAATTTTTAGGGACACGATAGGCATGAGAGGACTCTAATCGCAGTTTTCGTTGTCACAAGCCACAGCAATGAGTTTTTCTAAGGAGGCTATAACAGGGTGGAAAAGTATAAACTTTGGGGTACCGCAGCACTCGCTATGACTATTCTCGCTGGCGGCTGCGGTTTGTACGGAGGAGCGGGCCCCAATAACAATGTGCCTCGCGGTGCCAAAGGTCAACAACCTTATGGGGTCAGTGATATTAACAACACGCAAAACCCCGCCTTAGATCATAAAGCCAACCGCACACGACTCAAAAAGGTCGTAGCCGACAGCAAAATTCCCCCATCTCAAGCCGCAATTCAAGCAGGCTCGGTTGTTTTTGCTCGGGATTGCGCGTCATGTCACGGCAACCAAGGCATTGGCACCACAGGCGCTCCGCGGCTTGCCGCGCCGAGTGGCGTCGTATCTACATTTGATAATGAGGCTCGTCTCAAAACCTTCATTGCGCTTCATATGCCTGCCAATCATCCAGGAACTTTGAGCGCGAAAGATGCTATTAATGTCTCCCAGTACGTTTGGCACATTGCCAAAGGCAAATAATGCAAAGCAAAAAGGCTAGGGTTCTTGCCTAGCCTTTTTCTTTTTTTAATGTACGGAGTATAAGGCCAAACAAATGAAAACCGACCCCAAATAGATCCACGACAACAAACGCTGCCACGGTCTGATCATCCGATGCGAAAAAGCAACACTTGTGCCGATACCTAATACATACATCAGCCCCAAGAGAAAAACCCACAACAAATATAGAGTTGGCAGCCGGTCCACGTAAAAAGGGACTAAAGCCAAAAGCGCTGTAACTTCCCCCCCTATCAGCGTTTGCGTTTTTAACCGCTCCTCGCGCCATGGATACGTCGCCTGCTGCCGTCGAGACTCGTGAACATAGGACAGCCATTGGTCCCCACGGATATCCGCCCAGACCCAACCCATCACAAAGAACCCCATGATCGCAGCATCCTTCACATCAAACCCATGAGGACTCAAACTCATCCCGACCGCCAGACTCCCGATCCCTGCCACCCAAGTAAAGGCCCTCAACGACAGATAACCTGCCCGTGCTTCTACCACCCGCCATAACCCAATGGCATCAAAGGCCAAGAGACTGAAATGGGCGGTATGATAGCTCATATGACTCAGCCAGACATACGAAATACTTTGAATCCCCATGGCCCATACCATACGCAACGCCATAGCGATGATAGGTCCTCGCGTCATGGACGCCACAAGGGCCATGCTCCACAACGACAATCCCCATCCACTGCTTGCCGCAGCCAAGGTTCCCCCATCTGGCCACGCATGATTGGCTGCGGTAAGAGCACAGCCACTGGTCATGGTGAAAACCGCTATGCGTATCCATGAAGACTGAATAAGGCCCGCCTCATAGGACGAGGCAGGCCTTTTCACTACAGGCCGTTCCACCTCCATCATGTTCTCCGTATCGATGACGGATCTTTAGGCGGCTTCGGCTTCGGGTCATCATACTCTTCATCGACACGCAATGCGACTTTGCGAAATGCTAACAAGAGAACTGTCATAATGATGATTTGAAACATCCACCAAAATGGATCCCACCAGTGCGCCATCCCAGGACTATACGGAATGCGCACAGGTAAGTGGGGGAAAAAACCCATTGTTTATGTCCCTCCTTTAGGCCATTACAAAATCCCGTAGCTTAAATCCAGTACAGGAACAAGTACGACAAAAATCCTGCAACCATTTGAAAAATCCAGAAGTACTCAGCGGCTTCCGCATCCCAGTGATAATGGGCGGTAAACTGCACACGTGCGGCACGGAAACTAATGGCCACAAGGACAAAAATCCCTATGAGCTCATAAAATCCTGACACGCCGCTTAAGGTGTAGTACACCTCGCCATAGCGTGTCCCGGGCGGGATAAAGCGAGTTCCCCATTGGTACGCCAGCAACACCAACTGCGCGCCGCCTATTACGGCGGCCCGCCGAAATCCTTGGATCATGGCCATCAAGTGGCCTGCGCGAATGGCCTGTAAAGCCTGCCACGCAATGAGTCCGGACAGCAACCCGAAAAATGCTTCGATTGATCCGAGCCACTTGCTAGCTACCGGGCTCACATAGTACCCATCAAACATATACCAATCGGCAAATATGAGAATGAAGGGCACCGATTGGCTTACGAGGAAGATACGAAACCCCCACCGATAAGCGGCGATTTCTCGGTCTTTTGCATAGGTTACAGCCATTAGTCTGCTCCTTTTTGTGTTGGGCTACTCGGCAGGTTCCGGATTTTTCACCAAGTATGCCGAGGGTTCATCATGGTCATAGCGGTAAAATCCGCGCACGACTTCGACTTCTCCATCGAAGTTGTCATCAGGAGGAGGAGAGGTGGTCAACCATTCAAGAGTTCGCGCATGCCATGGATTTTCAGGTGATTTGGGGCCTTTTACCCAAGCCCACCAAATGTGTATAGCGTTGGCGATGAAGCCTGCTCCTAAAAAGAAGGCAAACAGCGATACAGAGTAATTCAGGGGTTTTAAATAGGGTGGATAAGCGGGCACCCAACGGTTCATGCCATCGAGCCCTAGCAAAAACATCTGACTAAAGGTCCCGTTGAATCCAATAAAGATCCACAGGGCGAGCCACTTTCCTAGGGTGTCATTAAACATTCGACCCGATAGCTTGGGCAGCCAGTAATACATCGCCGCGACCCACGTGAAAATCGCGCCCCCAATAATCGTATAGTGAAAATGGGCAATAACAAAGAACGTGTCGTGGACCTGAAGATTTACCGGAGGGTCCGCCAAATACACGCCGGTCAACCCGCCAATGACAAAGTTGAAAATCGCCATCAACACCAATAGCGTTGGCGTGGTAAAGCGAAGGCGCGCCCGCCATAAGGTCCCAATAGCCGCCATAAACGAAAAGCCGGTGGGGATGGAAATCATCTCACTGAAAAACGAGAAGGGAAACATCTCACTGTTGCGCATGTTGGTGAAAATGTGATGTGCCCATACCAAGCCACTCAGCATCATGACAAAAATCAAACCAATAATGGCCCAGTCGCGGGCAAAGAGGTTTTTCTGTGCCATAACCGGAATGATTTCATTCCACAAGGCGAAGGCTGGCAGCACGATAATATAGACCTCAGGATGGCCGAAGAGCCAAAACATGCTGAGATAGGTCAACGGACTGCCTAAAGCATCAAAAAAGTGAAAGGGAATCAGTTTGTCCAAGAGCGCCATGACAAAGGTCATTTCGATTTCCGGCTGCCAAATCAGATTCAACAAAGAGACGGTCAAGATTCCCCATACAAAAAGCGGTAAACGAGCCCACGTCATTCCTCGCGCGCGGTGAAAGATAATCGTCGCCGCCAAGTTCAGCGAAGCAATAATGGTCGACAGGGTCATAGCAAAGATTCCCAAGTAATAAAACACCATGCCTCCGGGATCTTGACTCGCCAAGGGTTCGTAGCCTCGCCAACCGGTATCCCAATATCCTAAGAGAGGACTGGCGATAAGTGTCAACGCTCCCGCCGGCAAAAGCCAATGGCCGATCCCAGACAGCCTTGAGAATACAGTCTCTTTGGCGCCAATCATTAATGGCACAAAGTAGTTGCCCAGCCCTGAAATCAAGACCACCGTGCCCACTCCAAACATCATGAGCGACCCGTGAACACCGACCGCCGTCAAATACTGTCCCGTATAGGTGAAGAAGTGCATCGACGGCTGCATCAACTCGTAACGAATCGCCATCGCATCCATCCCCGCTATAAAGAAGATGGAGCTCGAAGTCACAAGATATTGGAGACCAATCACTTTGTGATTGGTGCTAAGGCCAAAATACTTGCGCCAATTCTTCGGTTCCACCCACGTACTCGGAGACCCGAACAACGGCAAGATTACCCCTTCATAGCCTCCCACGCCCATGAGCCACCCGATAAGAGCGCCCACCCATCCCACCACGACAGACGGCTCTGTTACCAAAGGGCGGCCTCTAAACGGGTCGACGGCCACCGTCATCAAGTCGAAAATCGCAAATCCTATCGTGGCCCATACCAGACCCCGAAGGACCGGAGCCATATGCATGACTTTAGGCTGCGGATTATTACGCGCCTCCGCCTGCGTTATTTGCTGTTCCATCAATCAACCTCCTAAGACATTACTGTCACAACCACCATTTATGATCCGCCCGCAGCCGCCTGTAACTTTTGTTCGTATTTAATCCATTTGGCAAATTGCGCCGCCGTAACCACCGAGACCGGCGATTCCATATAGGGATGCCCCGGTCCACAGACTTCTGCGCATTGCACCCGGACTAATGGACTGGTGTGGTAATTGGCTACGTGTTCAGGAATCAGAAATTCGGTGCGCGTTTCGCCTGGAATCACATCTTCCTTAATGCCAAACGCAGGAATCCAAAAGCTATGAATGACACCCGCATACACGTCATAAGTGTGAAAGGGGTCATACGACCGTAAGAAAAACTCGACCGGTCGGTTGACGGGCAACTCCATTTCATCAAGCCCTTGCGCATTAACCGCTTGGGTCACATGGTATTGGGGATAATTGAACATCCATTCCCACTGCCGCGCTGTCACATTCACAATCAGAGGATGTTGCGCCTTCTCTTTACGCCAGTTCGTAAACATCGCTTCAAGGTCCACTGATGTGGGGTGGAGCCAAAACATAATATTGAGCGCAAAGCTCAGTCCCACCCACGTAAAAATGAACGCGCGATTACGCATCGCCTGGACCTCACTGGGCTTGGGCTCATTATTGGGAGCCCTGAAGCGTACCAGCGCAAATATCGTGACCAGCGCAATGAAGATAAATATCGGCATCAACCACGAGGACAAAAAGTTGAATGCACTGAGGGCCAAACTTCCCTGGTTAGAGATGGTGTAATAAAACGAATGTGCCCGGTGTGTCCGGAACACCCACTCTCCAACCGCTGTAAGCCCGGCCCAGAGTATGCCAAAGACCACGATGTTTCCCATATAAACCTTCCCTTCTCGCCACTCAGCAAATGACGGTTCTTAGGCCGGGAGAATGTTGATAATCCCTTGCATACCATCCCGATAATGGATAAATTCTTGGACAAAGCATCCGTAATACCAAATCCCCGGCTTATTAGGCACAGTAAACGTCAGCTTAAGACTCCCGTTGGGTTGAATGGTCGGGCTAAAATCTCCCCCGGACTGAATTTGATAGGGTCCTTTGGGTCCGACATACGTTACATGTGCCGTATTCGGCACAAAGTTATCGATCTTATAAGGGTCACTCAATGTCACATCGACGTCTTGCCAAAAATCAATCGCCCACGCATCCGCATCCATCTCACCAAAGGCTTGAAAGTAGTCCATATTTAAATGGCGACCTATCGTCCATTCATGCCAATGAGTATGGCTTTGATTTTGCAAGGTCACTTCGAGCTTGTCGCCCACCCGCCACGTCATATAATTGGGTACAAAATAATAGTCAAACTGATAGAGATTGATCTTACCGGACATGACCGGGGACCCAAAGACATCCCGCGCCACATTGACAATCGCTTGTTTGCCAAAGATGGCTGCGGCTGCTGTGGCCGCCAATCCAGCTCCGCCCCAGAGCAGCTGCCTGCGGCTCCAGGTCTGTTCCATAATGCCTGTTGGTTCATGCGGCTGACTCATCGTCATCCCTTCCTTTGTCTTGTAATCTCGCACCTATGGCTACCGAATTTTCACAACGCTCATCGTCTGGTCGGTTTGAGGATTCACGCTCACTCGATAGACGTGCTGGCCCCGCACGACGCGTACCACCAGAACCGGAATCCCCGCCTGCACGGCGCCATTTAAGGCCACCACCCGTCCACCGCCGACGGCATTCATAGCGGCGCTGTCCGCCCGAATAATCACTTTGGATTCAGGCACAGACCATCCATGAGCAGCCTGCGCGTATCCGGGCCCCAGTCCTGCGGCCGCGACCGCGAACCCTAATGCGGCCAAAGCCCCGCGCCCCCACAACCATTTCCCTCTCATAACATCTCCTGCCTTTTTCGTTGTTATCACTGGTAATCTGTTCTAACTGACCTGGGTAACCCGTCCGGTGGTGGTATGTGTTTTTCTGCCATCTTCTATGCAGTCGTCGGTAAAAAGACATAAAAAAACCCCCGCGCTTACGCGCGGGAGCCTCAAATACGGTCGACCTTTCAAGCCACCGCTTCACCGCTCAACGGGTAATCTGAGCCATTCGGCGGCGAATAATGGCGACCGCATCAGGATTGCTATCCCCCAACACAACCGGACGCCCGCGACTCACAGCGGCTACGCCGGTGGTTCCCGAGCCCGCCATAAAATCCCCAACCCATTGGCCTGGCGTCGTCAATAACTCCACAACCCGGTCTAACAATTGCACCGGTTTCTGTGTGGGATAACCAGTCCGTTCTTTGGAGGAAATGGCAATGATGGGCATATCCCAGACACTGTCGATGTAGCGTCCTTGCCGAACGGCCTCGTCAATGTAAATCCGATACGCGTGAGATTGCCCTCGCCCCTTATGACCCCAGATCCACTCGCGACCATTTTCATCGACGTGCACTTGCTGCTTTTTCATGCGTATGTAGTGCTCGCGCCCCCATGGATCAGACAACGGCTGCATCCGTGCCGCCCCACTGCGGGCCCAAATCAACAACACATCATGTTTACTGTTCACCCGTAGGCCCGCCGGAGTCCGGCGGCCGGTATAATGCCAAACAATTTCATTGCGAAAATTCTCATACCCAAAGACTTCGTCGCCGATCACTTTAATGTAATGACTCGCATGATAGTCACAATGTAAGACAAAAAACCCCGTAGGCGCTAAAAGGGGTAGAATAGAGACCATATAAGTCCGGATAAATTCTAAATAAGCCGTGAGGGTGGGCCACCGATCTACAAAGGCCCCTGCATCCGCCTTCTGCACCTTTCCGGAATAAAACGGAGGGTCCGTGTACACGAGTTGCATCATGCCAGAAAACCCTAAACGATCCAACAAGGCGATTTGCTGGAAAAAAGGCGCTTGCATAATCAGATGCGGGATCGGCTCATCAAGGGAGGAGAATATATCATCGCGCACAAACCGGATCCGCGAGAGATTTTGGCGAATGAACGCACCTTTTTGTCGTGGTTGCGTACAGGCATATCGTTGATGGCGTTTGGCTTTGTCGTATCGAAGTTTGATCTTTTTTTGCAAATTACCGCTCACCGTCCTGTGCAAAATGGAGCATTGGGTATGGGTTTAGTCGCAGGCGGTGTCATTATCATGGCTGTTGCTACATGGCAATATCACCGCAACTACATTCGTATTCAGCGCGGTGAAACCCTTACCGACATGAAATTTTCTCTATTGACGGGATTTATTCTCGTAGCAGTGGGAATCGCAGTATTTGTGTATTTGCTAGGAACTGGACAATAAATGGAGCTCACGACCGGATTTGAACCGGTGACCTCGTCCTTACCAAGGACGTGCTCTACCTACTGAGCTACGTGAGCAATGGTTGCGGGGACAGGATTTGAACCTGCGACCTCCGGGTTATGAGCCCGACGAGCTACCAGACTGCTCTACCCCGCGGTGGTGGATGGGGTTGGATTCGAACCAACGTAGGCGTTAGCCAGCGATTTTACAGACCGCCCCCTTTAGCCACTCGGGCACCCATCCGTAAACACATCCATGGTCACTTGCACCAACATCTCCGAGGAAACGCTGTGTAGTACCGGACCGCTTAGTTATTATAACGGCAGTGAGTCAAAAATACAACCCTATTTTGAAGAACCCTAGCCTGGGAATTTCTTTCGCCTGATCTCAGACCTTGTGATCTTTTGACCCTAGCAAGAGATACGCAAAAGCCCTTCACGCTACCGGTAGCGTAGCGGCTCCAATTGGTTTATCATAAAGAAAACTGTTCGGGCAAGGAGGGCGCTTTGAAATGTCTGAGTGGACATTTCTTACCAATCACAGCCAAGTTTTACTGTGCATTGCCCGCAATGGCACAAAAGAACGCTTGACGGCCCGCGAAATTGCTGAAATCGTTGGAATTACCGAACGGGCGGTCCAAAGAATTCTGGAAGACCTGGAATCGGCCGGTTATATTAGCCGTTTTCGCGATGGCCGCAACAATCGCTATGAAATACATCCAGAGCTGCCCATGCGCCATCCAGCGCAGCAAGGGCGGGCGGTCAAAGATCTCCTGGAACTTCTCTCATTACCAGACTGGAAATAAGGCTTTTTGGGCTTGCCCTCGTTTTCCCACCAACGCGCAATAAATTGTATTTAAGATGGGCACACTGACCACCAACTCTATTAAGTGGAGGCGTGCTCATTGCGATGCGTCTTATCCGAATAGCTCTAGCCACTTTGCTCCTATTTATAAATACAGGATGCGGGGACATCATATCCCAACCACCCCCCTTGCCTTCTTTGACAAGTCGTATGAAAGGCATGACAGAGGCCGGTTACACGCCGTTGGTTTTTAACTCGGCTGCTGTTCGCAATGCCGTGAACCATCTTCATCACGACGGAGTAACGTGGCTGGCCATTCAAACCGCTTGGTATCAAAATACCAATAGCTCTACGACGATTTTTCCCAGTGCTAAAAAAACGCCGACAGATGCCAGCGTGTCCCAACTTATTCGCTTAGCCCATCATGACGGCATGCGTGTCTTTTTAAATCCCTTCGTCAATTCTCTTCAAGGCAGTGGATGGCAAGCGCTGTTCCATCCGCGCAATGTGGCGCAGTGGTTTAAAAGTTTTGACGTCTATATTGCTCACTATGCTCAGCTAGCTAATGCGGACCATGCTGACCTGTTTGCGATTGGGGACGAATTTGATTCGCTCGATACGGTACCCGCGTATCGTCCTTATTGGCTCCATGCGATTCAGATTGTGCGCCATGATTATCACGGCCCCATCACCTATGGAGCGGATTATCCCAATTATCAAAGCGTCACATTTTGGTCGGCCTTAACAGATGTCGGTGTGGACGCTTATTTCCCTCTCAGCCAAGATCCCCATCCCACGACGTCCGCTTTAGCGGCTAGTTGGAACCGTATAGCCAATCAAATTGAAAATTGGCGGCTGTCCTCTGGGCTCGCCAATAAACCCTTTCTCATCACAGAACTCGGCTATCCTTCTGAAAATGGCGCAGCAGCTACTCCGGGCTCCTGGTTTCCGGACAAGGCTGTAAATTTACGTCTACAGCAACAGCTGTACGAAGCCACTTTTGAAAGCATTTGGCGTAGGCCGTGGCTTAAAGGAATAATGTGGTTTTGGTGGGCTAATCCCTCGAATCCCGATTGGCAAGGCGGGCCACATAATAATGGCTACACGCCGCGTGACAAACCGGCGGAATCCGTCCTAAAACAATATTTTAGAAAATCCACGTCTTCTTCGGCATAATTGGTAGGAGACAACAAAAAAACTCCGGCCATCGCGGAGTGGTTTGTGGAGCTGGCGAAAGGACTTGAACCTTCAACCTACTGATTACAAATCAGTTGCTCTGCCAATTGAGCTACGCCAGCACAAATTGCTCTGCTATTATACCACAACTTTGAGGGTTTCATGACCGTACACATAAATTTTTCATTCAACTTCGTCCTTCTCTTCTTACCTTACCCGCCCCTGGGTCCAAGAATTTGCGTGACCCAAGGCGGGTTCGTGACGTTATGCCAAGCGTAGCTCCATCAACTGCGGTATCATTAACATATGAGCGATTATTCGTGGTCACCATGGTAAGAGGAAGGAGCTGTTCTGGTGAGAGAAGCCCCTAAACGCACAAATAATCCGGCAGACGAACCGTTACATCCCGAACTTTTTCGTGTAATTGATAATATGGAACACGTAATCGTCGGAAAACGCACCGTTATCGTAAAATTAGTATGTGCTGTGCTGGCACAAGGCCACGTATTGCTCGATGACGTGCCCGGCGTGGGCAAAACCACGTTAGCTAAGGCCCTAGCAGCCACATTGGACTTACAATATGCTCGCATTCAATTTACTCCCGACTTGCTGCCAACGGATGTCACGGGGGTCAATATTTATAATCCGGCTCAGAATGCCTTTGTGTTTCAACCAGGCCCCGTATTTTCGAATCTCCTTCTTGCGGATGAAATTAACCGAACCTCTCCCCGAACGCAAAGCGCCCTGCTTGAAGTGATGGAGGAAAACCAAGTCACCGTGGACGGCGTCGCCCACCGGCTCGCGCCCCCATTCATGGTCCTTGCTACACAAAACCCGATAGAATATGAGGGAACCTTTCCATTACCCGAAAGCCAACTCGATCGCTTTCTCTTTCGTCTCACATTAGGTTATCCTAGCGTCGAGGAAGAAACTGCTATGCTTGAGCGTGTGGCACACATCCATCCATTAAGCCAATTGCATCCTGTGTTAACCCAAGAACGGGTGATCGCGTTGATTGAGGCCGTGACAGCGGTGCATATGTCAGGTTCCCTCCGTCAGTATATTGCCCAACTTGCCGTCCAAACGAGGGAGCATCCACGCGTCTATTTAGGGATGAGTCCTCGGGCAACGATTTCTTTGCAACGCGCTGCACAGGCATGGGCGTTTCTTCACGGCCGCGACTTTGTTATCCCAGATGACATTCAAAGCCTCCTCCTCGACGTCGCCGCACACCGCATTATCCTGAAAGGGGGCCACCGCCATCAGCAAATTGCCGCAGCGCAAGACGTTTTGCGTGATGTCTTAAAGCAAACGCCCATCCCTGAACCCGAGCGGCGTGAGCGATGAAACCTCTTGTCTGGCGTAGTCTAGTCACAATAGGCATAGCCGTGAGCACTTGGAGCTTTGCCTACTTTCAAGGCGGTTACCTTGCTTACCACATATGGGATACTTTACGAATTTTAGCCGTGCTCATCGTCATCCAATTGCTTTTCCCACTGCGTCATCTTCATGTGGTCCGCCACCTCGAGCCCTCTGAGGTTATGGAGGGTGACACGGTAAGCGTTTCTCTGGTGGTGTCGCTCGATGCCTGGTGGCCGTGGGGATGGGTCTGTGTCTCTGATCCTCTTCCTCTTAGCCTCAAAGCCAATGCTACACCGCATTTTGTTCTGGCATTATGGCCGCATCGCCGCACAACCGTAATGTATCAATTAGCCAACGTCCGCCGCGGCGTCTATCGATTAGGCCAACCCGTAGCCGTTACTGGGGATATCTTTGGATTATGGACCAAATCCCGAATTCTTGATCTCCCGCCCGCTACGCTCGTCGTTTGGCCGAAGACGATTGTCTTACGCAGCTTTGGCGCCATACTGTCTCAGTGGGAAGGAACATCTGAAGCCCCACGCCGTTTTGCCGAAGAATCCAGTCTGTTATTTGGGATTCGGGACTATGTGGCAGGTGACCGTCTTGCCCAAATTCATTGGCGCACCTCGGCACGCACAGGCGCATTCAAAGTCAAGCAATTTGAGCCGATGACCCATCCTCGCATCCGCATCATTTTAGATACATTGTCATCCTTTGACAATGCGGAGCAATGGGAACTTGCCATTCAAGTTGCTGCATCGCTCCTTCATTTATCGGCACGTTATTCCCAAGCCGCGGGGCTATTGTGGATGGGAGAGGGTGACCAACAATTCGCGGTCAACACCGGACAGTCGCATTATCTGTTAATGCAAAACTATTTGGCCTCGTTGCCCGCCATGGACGCCACGGTGCAAGAGACCTCCATGGCCTACATTCCCCTTGACGCCATTCCTCTTTGGATTACAGGCTCAGGAACACATCCGGCGATGACCCCAGATGCCCCCGTATTATTCATCGGCCCAAACGGCGTGTCCCGTCTTGAAGAATTGCCATTTTACCTTGAGAGACCCCTGAATGACGTACAAGCGATTCGATCGGACCCCAAGCCAATTTGACCCGAAGGAGGAGTTGGGTGAACACACGACAGCTGCTATGGCGCGGACTTTGGATGAGTGCACTCTTTTGGCCTTATACCCACAGTGGAGGCTTTCATGATGCCGCGGTGCTCGCACTTACCCCGTTTTGGCTTGCCTTGGGCGATTTGTGGTCCCGTTGGCTTCTCAAAAGCCTGACTTGGGCCATTGCCTTAACCGCGGAACTCGTCCTCGAATGGTCGTCATGGCCTGGATTTCGTCACATCATCGGAACATTCACCCGGTCCGTGCGTGTGCTCCATGCTTTATCGTTTGCCCATTGGGATCAGATTTCAGCCCATATCGCCACGCCCTTGCTGTTACTTGGTGCCTTATTGGGATGGTTCGTATACCGGCAAACCCGGACGCCAGCTCGGATTGGCATCCTTTTCATGCTGGGCATCATCGCCATGGTTGTGAACCACGTGTTCTGGCGCTTGCCCGCATCATTTCCTCTCTTCATCTATGCCGCGGTAGGCTTGATGCTGCTCTCAAGCGGCACACTCCAAGCGCTTCGTCCCGTGCGCACGTCTTACGCCGGCCGTGCAATCGCAATCATTGCCATTATTTTCTCGTTAGGGTTGGGGTGGAGTCTGCCGCCACGCCCTGGCCACCCCACATCCAGTTGGCTTGGCGCCAACTTCCACTACTTGCGGCTGTTGTCCGCTACGGGTGCCACGACGGGTTTTTCCAGCGGTATTAATCACATTGGGCATTCGGTCATCCCTGATTATCAGCCCGTCATGCTGGTGCATTCCCCGTATCCCTATTACTGGCAGGCCGAAATCTATAACACATTTACCGGCAAAGAATGGACTGATGCCTCCCAAAACGCCATTGAGATCACCCCTGAGGATTCTGGTATTCCTCTATTTAACTTGCCTTTTACCAACTCCTTAGTGCATACAACCACCACCAATGTGACCTTTCAAGGCTTGAACGGCTATAAATTCCACACACTCTTTTACCCCGGGGTACCCTTAACGTTCCAATCCCCCGCCTCTCTTTTGCTCTATCCTGGCAAAGAACAGTTCACGGCATCGAATATTGCCACCTATCATGTAACCAGTGTTATTCCCCAATTTACGACCCAAGAGCTGGGCAGTGTTTTCTTCGGAGAATATTCCCAAGCTGCCCTAAAAGAGGATTTGCAGGTGCCCCGCAATCTCTCACCCAATGTCGCCAAATTAGCCCACCAAGTGACCCGCGACGCTCTAGGACCTTGGCAAGCAGTCTCTGAACTGAAAGCCTACCTCGATAGCCATTACCGCTATTCCTTTGTCGTCACACCAAGCCGCACTAATGTTGTCAATCATTTCTTGTTTCACGACAAAGAGGGCTATTGTGATCAATTTTCCAGCGCTTTTATAATGATGGCCCGCACACTCGGAATCCCCGCACGCTGGGTCGTTGGCTATGCTCCCGGCACCTACAGTGCCAAAAAACATGGGTACGTCGTACGCGCTATCGATGCGCATTCATGGGCTCAGGTGTACATCGCACCCTACGGATGGGTGGCCATTGATCCTACCCCGGGGTTTTATATGCCGGGTATTGTTAAAAGCCCCCCTACCACACCCCAGGCACAGCCAACGGCGCAAAATCCCGTGGTTTCGCTCCCCAAAGTTCACTACACGCAAATACCGGCAGCCAGCAGCCACCATCTGACAAACGCCGGTCAAACATCTTCCCGGTGAATTACCATTTCTTCAGGGTCCGACACTTTTGCCGTGGAAACCACATCATATAACGTGCGGTCCGAATCCTCTTCAAATAATGGCTTATTCAAGGAAACGTAGGAATTTAACGGCACATGCTTTTGTCTCGTAGCGGTCTTAATGGCCGTGATGATTTGCCGAGTAATACATAACTCCGCAAACGCTCGAAACGAGGATAATTTATCGCTTCGAAAATCACGAATAGCCTTGTAAAGGCCGATCATTCCTTCTTGCACAATATCTTCCCGATCCGCACCAATTAAAAAGTAGGACCGCGCTTTAGCCCGAACAAAATTCCGGTACTTCTGGATAATATAGTCCAGGGCATCACTACTACCATCCCGAGCTTCAGCTACGATATCTTCATCGGTCATGTCTTCATAATTGTGGGTCGTATCACAAGAGGGCACCAACACGTTATCATCGCCTCCACCGCTCGTTCTGTTATTATCAGAAAATTCGATACACGTGGTGCCTATTCGCTTTACATAAATGTCTGCGCTCATTATAATCAGGCAGGAAATTCGCCGTCAAGCGTTCTGGCGGCGAATCATGCAATAATTTGCTTTTTTGTTGCGTCTGCTAAATTAGTCTATCCGTCATCAGCCCCGACCTAGCGTCAAGCGTCGTAACTATTTTCTATCCGTTGTCTCGCGCTCCGCACTACGTTGGCGCACTACTTCAAACGCCAAGACCGCGCACGCCGTGGCTGCATTTAACGACGCGACCTGGCCTTGCATAGGCAATTTCACCATCTGATCACAGCGCTTCTTCACCAACGGCCGCAGCCCTGGGCCTTCGGCTCCAATAACCAGTGCCACAGGCCCTCGAAACTGGGCTTGCGTGTACACGATCGGGGCTTCCGGATCAGCGGCATACACAAAAAGGCCCCAAGTTTTTAATGTTTCCACGGCTTGTGCCAAATTAGGGACTTCCGCCACCGGCACGTATTCGGTCGCCCCTGCCGCCGCTTTACTCACGGCAGCACTAAGCGGTGCGCTACCATGCTGAGGAACTATCACGGCGCACGCCCCCGCCGCGTTAGCAACGCGAATAATCGCCCCGAGATTTTGCGGGTCTTGAATTTGATCTAAGAGAATCACCAAAGCATTTTGACCTTGAGCAGCCACAATCTCTTTCACATCATCCAATGTTTTTAAGGGGACTGCACTGACCGCCGCAACAACCCCTTGATGATTAAGAGGCCCCGCCAACGCATCCAATTTAGCCCGTGGCACCATCTGGATTGTAATGCCGCGTTCACGCCCCAGACCAATAATCTCGCGCATACTACCTTCATGTTCGCGGTCAAGAACCCATAGGCGTTGGATCCCCCGCCCAGCACGCAAAGCCTCCAACACCGGCCGACGTCCGACTAAAATATTATCCTCGCCCTCTTGATGGAGTTCCGCCTGTCTCTCACGCGGACGGCTGAGATAAGATCCGCGGTCCCTCTGGTGTGTCTTCAATGGTATATCCCGCCTTTGCCAGTAAATTGCGGATAGCATCGGCCTCCTGAAAATCTCGTCGCGCTCGTGCCTGCTCGCGAATGCTCAGCAGCCGTTCAGCCATCGTCGATAACGATAGGACTTGGGACGTTTCCGGCAAGAGACCCAAGATCTGGTCCGCCGCCTGCAAGTTCCTACGCGCCCATGCGAGTGCCAATGCCCCATGGCCTTGGGCCATGCCATATCGCACATCATGCGCCATTTCAAAAACTTCCGCAAAGGCTTTGGCCGTATTAAAGTCATCGTCTAAGCACTCGGCCAGCCGCTGTTCAAAACTTTCCAAACGCCGTGCCCACGGTTCATCCACCCATTCACTAGGGGCTGGCTGATTTTTTGCTTCGTCCCATAGGCGCCATATCCGTTGCAAGCCTCGCCCCCACTCCTCAGCAGAGGCTAGCTGAAAGTCTAAGGGCGATCGGTAGTGAACGCTCAAGAGGTAGGTACGCAAAACGACAGGGTCAATCTGCTCCAAAATCTCCCGAAGCCCCAGCCCATTGCCGAGGGATTTCGACATCTTGACGTTATCTTGGGTGATCAGTCCATTGTGGACCCAATAGCTAGCGGGTTCACATCCGAAATACCCCATGGATTGGGCCCTTTCATTTTCATGATGCGGGAACACTAAGTCAAGGCCGCCCCCATGCAGGTCGAATTGCCGTCCTAAATATTGCGCAGCCATGGTTGAGCACTCGATATGCCATCCAGGTCGTCCATAGCCCCAGGGGCTAACCCACCCGGGTTCCGTATCGTCAGCACTTTTCCATAGCGCAAAATCCTGGGGCGCACGCTTACCTTCGTGCACTTCCATTCGCACCCCCGCATACAAATCCTCAATCTTGCGGCCGGATAATTGACCATAAGTGCCATCATCTGTCACCGTAAAATACACATCATGCCCGGAGACATATGCCATCTGTTTGTTAAGCAGCTCGGTGATAAACGCGATAATTTGTGGGATATTTTCGGTCACACGCGGCGCGTAATCGGGCGGAATCACCCGCAGACGTTGCATAACATCCGTATATTGGGCCATATATCGTTCGGCTAACGCTTTAGGATCCTCATGTTCTGCTAATGCTTGGCGCACAATTTTGTCATCAATATCTGTGAAATTCTGGACATGCCGTACGAAATACCCACGCCGCGTCAAGTGCCGTTTGATCACGTCCCACATCACGGCCGGTCGGGCATGGCCCACATGCGCCTCCGCATAGGGTGTCACACCGCATACATAAATCGAAACTTCGGGCGGCTTCAAAGGGATGAACGGCCGCTTCTGCCGCGTTAACGTATCGTAGATATAGATCATCGGACCCCGCCTTTCTGACCCGGCCCCGATGCATGGGAGCCCCTGACTGTTCCCTGCATTTTAGGAAAAGTTGGACCCGACGTCAATCCAAGGTCACGGGAGGCTTGCCTACGCCTGTTGGTCTCGTATAGTCTGCCAAATAGCGTCGGCCAATTGCTGACGTTGAACTGCGGTTGCCGAAACCTGACATTGCCGTGCTAGGCGCTCAACCTCAGCCGCTCTTTGGGGAGCGGACAAATTCGGGGTGCGCTTTGCGAGTTGTGTCAGGACGGTAACCAGACGCACCACGCCCGCCGCATCATGCCCATGGTGCGTCAACTGGCTCATCACCGCAAGCTCCTCTTGAGCGTCATGTTGTACATGGGGATTCACCGGCTCATGGGCTAAACGTGCCGCCGCCCACAGGGCAGGCAACACATGGATACCAGGAATCCCGTAAGGAGCAGCAATCACAACAGAACCTTTATTCATGCCTGCTGTTTCCAGTACGGCTCGGTACATCGGCGCCCGAACCTGGGTAATATGGTAGACGTGAACCGATAGTCCGCCGTCTCTCTCAGTCGTTTCTAGGGAGGCACACCCCATAAACCGCCCCTCTCCGGGATGTAAAAACACCGTGGTAATCACAGAAGGGCCGTGACTTGTGGCGAGGTAGGCAACCATCTGCTGACGTTGGCCCGGCGTGAGTCCGGAACCTAACGCAATGACTTGCAGCCCTATGGCTATACCGTGAGCCCAAGTGTTCATCGCTTCACCATCCCTTGCGGAACCCTCCGCCAAATCGTGTTATAGCTTGCCCTCCCCTTATGCAGGCGATACACTAAGACTAGGAAAGTGAGGGAACGATGTGCCTATTCGCCGTTTTTTAGGAGTCTTGGCCATAGCTGCAACGGCTCTTACCGGTTGCGGTTCTTCTTCCCCGATGCCCGCCCAAGGCCCCATTCAAAACGCACCCAAACACACCAAAACCCTCATAACGGCCAATGTTTCGTGGCAATCGGTCTCCATAGGCCCTGAAGTGCTTCTCAATGAAGGCACGGCGATTTCGTCCGTATTATGGGGACCCGACCAACGAATTTATTACGGGACCAGTAACCCGCTAGGGGACAGCACCACGATTGGATGGTACAACTTCGCCACCCACCGCAATGTCTGGACCACTGTCCCTCCAACGACCGCTTTCCCCTCGGGATCGGGCCTCAATCCTCACACTCTAAGCCTTGCACAGTCGGCCTATTGGGGCGCGGTTGATCTCGTTGTAAGTGGCAGTGACACCGTTTGGTACCGGCACTGGGGCTATGTCGGCGGATGGACCCGCACCGGAGCATTTGTCCCGGGCGATTACGGTATTCCCGGTCCAACCGTTCATGCGCAGAATGAAACTGCCTCCGTGTATACATCATTTCAAGGCAGCCAGCTCGTGCGTATTATGAATACCACCACACGACACATGCAGTCGTTTACGCTTCCCAGTCCCGAGGATCCGGTGGCCATTGCATTTGCTAGACGCCCCGGTTATTTGTGGTTGTTAACCGCTGACGCCTTATGGTCTCTTGATATCGCCCAAAATTTATGGACACCTGTTGTCAGCGCCGCGCCCGGCGATTTTTTTGTCGCGATGGGTCATCAAACGGGGCCAAGTCCCCTATGGCTGCTCGATGCGAATGGCAATATTGGTGAAGTTCTCCACCACACGACGTTGCAGTGGATTGCACACCTGCACCTAAGTCCTCTAGCCGCACAATCGGCGACTCAGCATGGGCTATGGATCGCCGGCCTGCGTCATCTAAGTCTTTGGATTCCAGGCCAGCCTCTGCAACAATGGCCATGGCCATCCTTATCCTACCCCGCCAGCGCTGCATCCTTCTCCCACCATACAGTCGGCGTAACCGCTAATTGGCCTCCAATCCCCCACATTGTCGCAGGCCCCGAGGGACAATTACTAATTGGCTACGGCACCGATATCGGTCAAGCACGTGTAGTCGCCAAGCGCATTACCATCTCGGCCACACCGAAAACGCCCTAATCCGCCCCGGCTTCGGCCCCCTCTAGCGGGAAACACTTCGCGCTTGGGAGCTTTGGCGCCGTCCTTTCCTCCATGTGATAAGCACCAAGGTACTCACCCATAACGAGGTCCCCACAAAGTTGATGGGAGCTAAAATTACCAAGAGCAAATGCTCTAAAATGGCCGGATTAAAGCTCACTTCCAAGACCATGGCCCCCACCATGACAATCGCGACGGCCACCGCAACTTTGCTTTGACTGGGCTTCCCATGGTGCAAATGATCCAATAGCAAGCCTTGATGCCAGATATGCCAACCGATAAACCCCATAAAACTGACCGTCCAAATGATTGCCACTCCAAAACCAATCTCACTAATGAAGAAATTCGAGAGGTCAATGTTTTCAAACACAAACACAATGGGCCATGTGGAATGAGCCACTCCTTGCGGTCCAAGCGTCGAAACCGCGAGCACATAAAGGACGACAAGCAACGCTATTTGTAGTCCCGTACCCCACAACGTCACCCCTACCGCCCGAGCCCTCACGGCTTTACGCATCATGCCGATCGCCGTCGCCGTCGGCATGATGGGAATCCAGAAGAAGGTGCCAGAGACGCTCGCCATAGCCACCGGTTTTAAAGCAATAGGGAAGTGAGGGCGTAGCGCATTGGGAAATTGTATGTTGTGAAATCCTAGCACGGCGGTTATCAACGTTAAAACTGTAAGGCCTGGAATCGTAAGCGTAAACATTCGCACCACCGAAATGGGTGGTCTCGTGCTTAACCAAAACACATAAATCACCAATACTACCCCTAAACTCCATGCTCGGTGTCCTGGAATGACCACCGTCGTTAACACGGAAATATACAAAGCACTAATTAATGCCAGATATGCCGCCGTCATAAGCCCCGTAGCTATCGCAATGCTGGCCGCCAGCACGTTGCCGACCGTTGACTCGAGTTTTTGATATGCGTTTTGACCAGGCGCTTTAAGCGCCCAATACGCCACTCCCCCAAAGACCAAGACAGCCCATAGGCCCGATAGCAGCAACGCAATAGTCCCATTTTGCCCCGCCATTTGGCATAAACTCCGAGGCCAAACATAAATGCCTCCACTCGCATAGGCGGCAAGGATGACCATGAGAAATTCAAATAAGCCCATGCGCTCCATGGATTGGGAAAAGGTTACACGGTTCGCGCGGTAGATGTGATGTGGCACTGGACACTCACCTCCAAGGGTGGCATCGATGAATGAGGAGCTGAGAGCCATACCAATTGGTTCCTAACCCCAAAGGGGTCGGCCTGTTCTTGACCCGCCCACCGGTAAAGTGCCAACACATTATGCAAAATCTCTCGTTCAGCGGCCAAATTGAGGGCCTGATTGGCCGCGTTTCTCTGAACGGACTGCCAATGGCCTGCCACAGAAATTTTCCAGTAAGCCACCGCACGCCTTCCACGAATGTCGACTCGGCGCCGCGTCGAGATGCGCACGTCCTCGGCATAAGCCGAGCGTTTGTTGTCCAGAACTTGCAACGCGCCATTCTGATAAAGCCCCATAACCATGGCCCAATGAACCGTCTGCGCAGGAGAGCACACAATCACCCGCGATGGTGTCAGCCATGCGCACCGATTCACCTCAATCGTCTTATGCATCACCGTGGTGACGGGAATGACGGCCGTCTGGCTTGGCACCAGCATGTCATCCCAAACTTGCCACAACCGGGTGGCAAGGTGTAGCGCATGGCAAATATCACAACTAAAATAACTGCTGAGAAATAATGTGGGCACCACCTCTTCTGGTGACGATGTGCGCAAGGTTTTGACCGCGGAAGGCTCGGCCAAAGTCAACCAGACACGAGGCGGCAA
The DNA here is from genome assembly GCA_002951815.1 of Sulfobacillus thermotolerans. GTDB lineage: Bacteria > Bacillota > Sulfobacillia > Sulfobacillales > Sulfobacillaceae > Sulfobacillus > Sulfobacillus thermotolerans. The sequence continues at coordinate 420,816 of CP019454.1, read as the reverse complement.
ATTACCCGTGGTAATCAACACCTGAACGAGACGCCTCATCGCTGCTGACGAAAATGTGTCATTGAGTGCCACGACCTGCGTATCGCCTAAATACACATGACGGTCGGTCGTCGCACTGACTTTCTCAACCGCTTGGGCCAGTGTGCTCGCTTGAGTGCTCAAGAGATAGAATTCTTGATTGGGTTGTATGCTCGATTCGCTGCTGGGCGTAATCGACGGATTGGGAAACATAAATGTCCATTGATATTGGCCGTGGATGCCCGGATCTATTCCCACCGCGAGCACCACACCGGTTTGATTAATGCCTGTCACACCTCCACATCCAGACACTCCGAGCAACACCGCCATTATTACAACCGCCCATTTCCAGCGCTTGCTGCTCATCGCGCCCGCAACTGACGCCTTTTAAGGCGCGGCTGTCCTCCAGGACCAGGCAACGGCCTGCGCCATGCCTGCCTAATCGGCCGTACAGCGCGAAGGCGCTGGCGCCACAAAATCAACGGCAGCCGTACGACACTGTCTTTTAAATCGCGCCAATAAGCAGGAACCCACGGAGCCAGATATGGTACGCCAAAAGACACCATACTCCCAAGCTCAATAATCAGGGCTAACGAAACCCATAAAATGCCAAAGAGCCCCCAAAATTGGGCCGCAGCAATCAGGGCAAAGTTGACGAGGCGCCATGATCCCACCAATTCGTAAGCAGGCACGGAATAAAAACTTAAGGCCGTTACCGTCATAATGACGATAATCTGACTACTCACAAATCCCGCCTTCACAATCGCTGTGCCTACCACAATGGCCCCCATCGTCCCTAGTACCGTCGACAGCGCCTTCGGAAGACGCAGCGCGGCCTCACGGATAATTTCAATCACAAAAATCATAATAATGGCCTCAAGAATGGGAGGAAACGGTAAACCAATATGGCTGCCGATGATGGTGGTCAACAATTGATAGGGCACCAGATTCTGATTCGTCGTGGTAAACACAATGTAGAGTCCCGGAAAATACAGCGTAATGAAAAAACCGGCCATGCGAATAAACCGTGCAAACGAGGCATCATACCACGGCGAGTTGTAATCCATTCCCGTTTGATAGAAGTCCCAAAGAGTGGCAGGCAACAAAATAACAAAAGGGTCCCCATCGACAAGCACCGCGACTTTGCCTTGTTCGAGGGCCCATACTACAAAGTCTACGTGCTCGGTATAGCGCACCGTGGGAAAGATGCTATAGGGATGATCGCGAATCATACTCCCGATTTGCGTGGCATTGGGGACCGCATCCAAACGGATGCGGTGCAACCGGTATAGCACCGTTTCCCAAAGGCCTGGGTTTACCACGCCATGCAGCCCCGCCACCACAATAGGATGATGGTCCAATGTGCCTAATTGCATCTGCTGAAACACAAGACGTTTGTCTCTAAGCCGACGGCGAATCTGGTTCATTTGGGTCAGCCCAATCTCGTTGAACGCTTCTTGGGGCCCGCGGATGGCCAATTCCGTCTGAGGCCGTTCGATCGCTCGTTGACGATACTGAACCGTATCGACCAACCACGCATACGTGGACCCTTCGGGCACTAAAACCGTGTTCCCCGCCAATAGTTTGGGCCAAATTTTATTCCAGTGGGTTTCTTGACTGATGTGCCCCACATGCAAAGTGCTCTGGTCCCAGTGGTCGGGAGGTGCGGTGGTCTTAAGCAAGGGAGCAATAATATCTTGGTCGACCATCTCGGTATCGACCAGCCCATCGATGTACACCATCAAAACCCGTTGTTGGGATCCGCATTCCACAACGCGCACAATCGCATCAGGGCTCTTATTTAACTCGGATTTCAGATATTGCTCAATGGCCGGCAAATCGCCAGAAATGGTATCGGGGGTTAATTCCTTCCATGCGGCAAGCTCAGCCAGCAACCGTCCGGACGATTCGCTGATTTGTTGCACATCGCGGATTTTTGACGGATCTAACACCGCACGACCTCCTCACAACACCTGAGTTAATGAGAGCGTGCCCGCCACACGGCCAATTTATGCCGGTTTTGGTGATATTGGAGGAGAAGAGGAAGTTCCATGTTATGCTCGTCTAAGCTTGCCCGAGGACGCATAGAATTCTTCAACAGGAGGGATACGCTATGATCCGTCGGGTTGCGGCCATGAGCCCCGTACTCGCCCTCGTTGCCCTGTTCTGTGCCAGCTTGGTGCTGTGGAAACTGCCCCATGAATCCCTAGCCGTGCATGGCCCGCTTCCCGTCGTGGTTATCGATCCGGGGCACGGCGGCCCCGATCCCGGCGCCATCGCGGGCCCCACAGGACCTTACGAAAAAAACATTAATCTGGCCATTGCCCTGACGCTTTCCACGTTTCTGCAATCTAACCGTATCCAGACCTACTTGACGCGCACCACCGACCAAGCGGTGAGTCCCACTCCTTACCATAGCACACGCGACCTGCACTGGCGCGCGGCTTTAAGCCGCCATTGGCACGCGGCTATTTTTGTCTCGATTCATACGAACGCCGAGCCCACGGCCAAAGCCCTAGGGCCCATTGTCTATTATCGGGCCGGCTCCCGCAGTTCCTACGCTTTAGCTCAACAGGTTGCGTCATCGCTTGCGCCGCTTGCCGGACGCCTCGTTCCTCCCCGTCCCATCCGCCAGCTAGTATTACAAGAAACGGGCGTTCCGGCCATTAACGTAGAAGTAGGCTTTATTACCCACCCGCTTGACCAATCGCGGCTGGTGAACTCGGCCTACCAAATCCAATTGGCCCGCGCCATCAACCAAGGCATCACGCGTTATCTAGCGCTAGATCCCCAAGAGCACCACGCATAAGGCCATAATGCCTTCTTCACGTCCTAGGGCACCTAAATGGTCGGTCGTGGTGGCTTTTACGGACATGCGGTCTAGATCACACTCACAGACTCTGCTGAGATTTTCGCGCATGGGCAGAATATAAGGAGCCATCTTAGGTTTTTGGGCCACAATCGTCATATCCGCTGAGACAAGTTGATATCCATGGTGTTTCATCATCACGACCACTTGTTGCAAGAGCGTCAATGATGAGGCGCCTTGCACCCTCGGATCGTCGCTTTTAAAGTAGGTGCCTAAGTCTCCTAAGGCCAAGGCGCCTAAAATTGCATCCATAAGTGCATGAGTTAATACGTCGCCATCCGTGTCGCCCTCAAGACCCCGGTCATAAGGAATACCCACCCCGCCCACAATCAACGGGCGTCCTTCGACCAAAGGGTGAACGTCAATGCCCTGGCCAATACGGGTGGAATTACCCATGGCTTAGCCTCCATTCAAACCACAAAATGTCCTCAGGCGTCGTCAACTTCCGGTTATTGGGATCGCCGTCCACCATCACCACGCGGTGCCCCATCGCCTCCACGACTTCCGCATCGTCCGTCGGGATCCCATGCGTCCAACGCCGATGCGCCTCCCATATGACATGCTGATGAAATCCCTGCGGGGTCTGCGCTAAACGCAAGGACGTGCGCGCGATGGTTTGGGCGACGTCCCACCCGTCTTGTGTTTCGTCTACCCGTTTGACGGTATCGGTGACGGCCACTCCCGGCAACGCCGCTCCCCATTCGGCCGCGGCTTGTCGCACACGGTCAATGACGGCCTCTGGCACTAAAATACGCGCTGCATCATGAATCAGCACAACGTCGAGTGGATCCATCTGAGGACGTAGAGCTTCGAGCCCCTTTTGCACCGATAAATAACGGTCACGTCCGCCCGTAACCGTCTTCCAGTGTGTCAACTGCAAAATCTCTAACCACCGCAACACATCCGCCTCTTGTTCGGGGCGGACCACCACCACTCCGCCATCAAAACGGCCGTGCACCGCAAAATGTTCCAAACTCCAGGCGAAGGCTGGTCGCCCTTGCAACATGATCCAGAGCTTGGCCCCATAAGGGCCCATGCGTAGGCTTTGACCTGCTGCCAATAACAACCCAAAACTTCTCACCCATCATCCTCCGTTGTCATTGTGTCGAGATCACAAGAACCCGGCCTCCGCCGGGTTCTTGTCTCACCGTATTGCGCTTAGGCTTCACTCAATTCTACACTATTTAAGGCCGCTTTCAGTTTAGCAAAAATCATGCGGCCCGCCGCTGTTTGCAACACGGACGTCACCACGACGGCAACAGTCTGTCCAATAAATTTGCGACCGCCATCCACTACAATCATGGTTCCATCATCCAAATAGCCAATGCCTTGCCCAGATTCCTTCCCATCTTTAATCACATGGACAACCATCTCTTCCCCGGGCAATACAACCGGCTTCACGGCATTCGCCAACTCGTTAATGTTCAGCACCGGTACACCTTGCAAGGCAGCCACTTTGTTCAAATTGAAATCGTTTGTAATGACTTTGCCGTCTAAGATCTTGGCCAACTTCAGTAATTTCGAGTCCACTTCCAAATTGGGATCCACATCACGCTCGTAAATTTGTACCTGGGTTTTGAGCTCTTTTTGGATATGGTTCAAGATGTCCAAGCCCCGGCGTCCGCGATTTCGTTTGAGCACATCGGCCGAGTCGGCAATGTGGCGAAGCTCTTCAAGAACAAACCCCGGAATCACCAAAGGTCCTTCCAAAAATCCCGTCTGGCAAATGTCTGCGATACGACCGTCGATAATCACCGACGTATCGAGAATCTTCGGCTTGACACTGTCGGCGGCAGCTCGGTGTTTAACCCGAGGCAACCAGCTCTGCGGCCGCATAAGTTCGTCTTTTTTTCGAATCGACACGCGCAAACCCACATAGCCAAGACCAACGGTAATAGCGATTCGCACGAGAATGCCCAACAAGCCAAATCCCGTCAATTCCGAGGTGAGAAGGAAGGCAATCAACAGTCCAACAATTAAGCCCACGGCACCAGACAACAAGTCTTGTGTCGGCGTTTTCTGCAGCCGACTTTCCCCCCACTCCATGGCCTTTGATGCTCCGCCCCACAGCCACGGTCCCAACACATAGGCTAAAATCCCACCGCCTACCAATCCTATAGCGAGAAAAATGACACCGCGATCCGGCCCGAACCCCTTCAGATATGGCAGAGCCTTGAGCATGTGAAGATTTTGAAATACGCCGCCAATCCCGAGAACGGCCCCAAGAAGCATAATAATTTGGCGCATGGTCTTTCCCATATCTGCCACCTCCTCCTGTCCTGTTCAGATGACCCAGCAAATTCTTGCCATCCCAATTTCTAGTGTCTCCCGGAGGTGTGGAATAAATACCTTAATTTACAAGTCCAATAAACAGAATTTAAAACCCCCGTGCTCTCTATGATAGCACCGAACACATGAGAAAAAGCAAAGAATTTGGCAAAAACACACCCGACTCCTACAGCTAGGCGTCGGTTTTGCCAAGGCCGCTATGCAAAGCCGTCCAGAGCTGATACCCCGTATCGTGGTCTATGCCCCCAACGCGGGATAATTCCCCAGGCGTCGCTTCAGCTAATGCCTGCCGGCTTGCAAAGTGGCTACCGAGTCGGTCAATGACAGGCCCTGGCAGGAGTTGTAGGTGATATAGCCACCTATATCCGCGTGGAGATAGGGGCTGGCCCAGACTATCAAATCCCAGAGCGATTCCCCAAGCCGTGGTGTTCCAAGATTCCGCTTCTTCCCAGGGAGGAGGTGGCGCATTAGCCTCTCGCTGATAATCTCTCCACAGCCATAACCACTCCCAGTAAATATCGGGATATTCCTCCAGTTGCAAATCAATCAAATGGCCATCGCGGCCCAATTCAACCACGTAGCGTTTGATTTCTCGCCGAATTTTTAAAGCAATATAGCCTCTGCGCATCACTTCGGCAACTTCGCCCAGCGTGGCCAAGCCTTCTTGTTCAGCCTCCCCCAGGCGACGTGTAGCACTACGAAACAAGCGGTCATAACGTCCTAAGGACGCCAAGGCATTCGTAGCCTTGGTTAAAATGTAGCTGAGGTCATGCAACATATAGCGCATCTGGCCGCGGTACAAGGTCACCACTTGTCGCCTTTGCGAAACAGCGATAACCGTGGCATCTCGGGTTTGGGCAATCCGCTCTGCCGTCCGGTGGCGCATCCCCGTCTCATGAGACGGGGCATATTTTTTCGGAATCATTTCGACATTCGCCCGCCTAATGCGCTCGAGGTGACGATCTAACAAAATAGCCCCGTCCATTTTAGCAAGTTCATACACTAACTGGTGCTGAAAGGGCACATCCAGGGGGAACCCGCCATCGCAGTCCTCATCGATGGCGGGTTCCCCTCCAATGATAATCAAGGCCCCCGTACGGGCGCGCAGAATATTGTCCAACGCATCCCGCAAAGGTGTCCCTGGCGCCACGCCAGCCAATATTTCTAAAAGTGGATCCTCATTCACGTTCTCAGTCCTCCGGACTTTCTAATCCGAGCCGCGCAATCACGTCGCCTATGCGCGTCGCGGCAAATGTTAATATCCCGGGCTGAACCGATGACACCGTGCCGGGCACCACTAAACGGGTAAACCCGAGCCCCCCCGCTTCTTTGACACGTTCCTCTAAGCGGGGAACGCGTCGAATTTCACCTGTTAACCCGACTTCCCCACAGACCGCCCACTCAGGCCCGATCGCTTGGCCGGTCAATGAGGATACTGCGGCCGCTAAAATGCCTAAATCCATCGCGGGATCATCAATGGATACGCCGCCGGTGACTTTGAAATACGCATCCATTTCGGAAATCCGCAAGCGTAAATGCCGTTCAATGACCGCCAAGACTAATGCCACGCGGTGTGGATCCATGCCTGAGACCACGCGCCTAGGGGTCCCAAAGCTCCGCACCAACAACGCCTGAACCTCCACCATTAAGGGACGCGTGCCTTCAAACGCTGCGACAACGACTGATCCCGGCCGATCGACAGGTCGCTCTTCTAAAAGCATACGGGACGGGTCCTCAACCCCAACCAATCCCTCCCCTTCCATCGCAAAAAGTCCCAACTCACTGGTCGAACCAAAACGATTTTTAACGCCCCGCAGAACGCGGAAGATATTTTGTCGGTCCCCCTCAAACATGAGCACGACGTCGACTAAATGCTCTACCACCCGGGGCCCTGCTAGCGCTTATTGGACACTGTCTTCATCCTTCGTTCGGGGCCATAGGAATTTGTCGGTGTTCGCATCATACTCCAGCCACGGCAGATGGTCCGTCGGATCTAACGCAACCTGCCTCCATGACCCACGGTGACGCCATAATTGAGCCAGCGGAAGCCATAAGGCGGCGGGCGCTTGTCCAATCCGGCGAGGTTCGTGTCGAAGTCCCGCCAAGACGTCTTGCACGTCCCCATGGGTGTGCCAGACAACAGAATCTGCATGGCCTTCCACATACTGGCGTAGGGTTTGCCATTGACGTTTTCCCAAACGCGCCATGAACGCCGCAGGCAGGGTCCATGTCCCGTTGTACTGCCAGCGATTATCCCAAGAGAGCCAGATTGGTCGCCGAAACCACTCACGTTGGCTGTTGAGCGTCTCGTCCACGAGAACACACCACGCATTCACGTCATCTGGGTCATCTGCGATAAAGAAGATCACGGGATTCAATTGCATGGGCAATACACCTATGCCATGACTCGCGATGCTTTGTCCAAGCTGCCAAGCCTCTAAGGAACGGGTGTGTGCCTGTCCATTGAATTGCCGACGCAAAACCTTATTACCTTGAGCCCATAACGCTAGGAGCTGGGCATATTGTCTCTGAGGATCCAAAGTTGTCTCCGTTTCCTGCACGTTGACCGCTGCGGCGGGCTCTCGCGCGCCACTCCCAGTGTTTCATGCATATAGCCCAGTGCCTCAGCCTAAGTTACCCTAAGCTGCGGGCCGCATTGACCCTTCTTTGTTCACATGCCCAACCAAAAAAATTGGACACATCGTTTTAGCCACTTTCATCAAACGAGCGGCAATGCCGCGAACCTGACCCACACTCCCCGGTGCGCTTTCGATCTCCGCGTCATAGACGGTCTGCAACGAATCGACTACCACGAGTTGCCATGAACGGGAGGTGATAACCGATTCAATGATGCGAATGTTACCTTCGGCCATAACATAAAGTTGGTCAGGTAAGGCACCAAGTCGCTGTGCACGAATTCGGGTTTGGGCGGCAGACTCTTCAGCGGTAATATAGAGCACCGGTCCTTGCCTGCTAACAAACGCCGCGATCTGGAGCAATAGCGTCGACTTGCCTATCCCAGGATCGCCTCCCAACAGAAAATATCCGTTAGGCACCATTCCCCCACCCAAAACCCTGTCAACCTCGGCAATCCCGGTCGATATCCGTACAGTACTTTCCGCTTCAATCGTGGTAATCGGCACCGGCGTGGCTCCCGAACCGGAAGCGGAAGGAGCCGGAGTCGGCTCCTTCCGGACGATTTCCTGCTCCATGGTATTATACCCACCACACCCCGGACAGCGGCCCATCCAGCGAACACTGGTGGTGGCACAAACCTGGCACACATACCGCGTCTGTTCTCGGATTGTCCTCACCCCCGCTGGTCATTAAGCACAGTGTCACTGGTCGTCATTTCGGTAAACGTTAGTTTCCCATCTTCCGCATCCACCAAAATATGCGCCCCTTCCGGGAACTTCGCCGCCAGAATCGCCTCTGCCAAGGGGTCTTCGACCAGCCGTTGAATTGCACGGCGCAAGGGACGAGCACCAAACACGGGATCATAGCCATCTTTAGCAATAACGAGCTTCGCCGCATCAGTAATCGCCAACGTATAGCCGTTTTGTTGCAGGCGGTCTTCAACCTCTTTCAGCATAATCCCCACAATTTGTGCCAGTTGATCGCCAGAAAGCTCATGGAACACAATAATCTCATCCACACGATTGATAAACTCGGGACGAAATGTGTGCTTCACTTCATCCATCAGCCGATCTTTCATCTCGCGGTAATGCCCTTCATCCGACTCCCGACGAAACCCAATGGTGTTTTGACGTTTAATCAGGTCAGCTCCCACATTTGAGGTCATAATGATGACGGTATTGCGAAAGTCCACCGTGCGCCCTTTAGCTTCTGTCAGCCGTCCTTCTTCCAACACTTGCAGAAGAATATTAAAAACCTCAGGATGCGCCTTTTCAATTTCATCAAGCAAAACCACAGAATACGGATGGCGTCTCACCGCTTCTGTCAATTGACCGCCTTCTTCATATCCCACATATCCGGGCGGAGCGCCCATGAGTCGTGACACGGCATGGCGTTCCATATACTCGGACATATCAATCGTCACCATGGCCTCTTCATCGCCAAACAGTGACGCCGCCAAGGCCTTGGCCAGCTCAGATTTCCCAACTCCTGTGGGCCCCAAGAAGAGAAATGATCCTATCGGCCGGCGCGGATTTTTCAACCCAGCCCGGGCCCGGCGTATGGCACGGCTTACGGCTTCAACGGCCTCTTGCTGCCCCACCACCCGGGCATGTAGTTCATCCTCCAGCTTCAAGAGACGTTCCGATTCCTCGCCTTTAAGTTTTTCGACGGGAATTCCTGTCCACGACGAGACAATGTGCGCAATATCTTCGGGCGTGACATTGATGGCTTCCTTCCCTTGGCGGGCGTGCCATTCCTGAGTCTCACGTTCTAGCTCCTCACGCAGCTTCTGCTCTTCGTCCCGCATTTGCGCCGCTTTCTCAAATTCTTGCGCTTGGACGGCCGCTTCTTTTTCCTTGCGAATGTCTTCCAATTTTTCGGCCAGGTCCTTTAAGTCAGGCGGAGCGACATAGCTCTTCAAACGCACCCGCGACGCGGCTTCATCAATCAAGTCGATCGCTTTGTCGGGAAGAAACCGGTCCGAAACATAACGGTCAGAGAGGCGCACCGCCGCCTCCAGGGCTTCGTCAATAATGTTGACCCGGTGGTGGGCCTCGTAGCGATCACGCAAGCCCTTTAAAATCTGAAGCGTCTCTTCTGCGGAAGGCTCCTCCACCATAATCGGCTGAAACCGTCGTTCCAAGGCCGGATCCCGCTCAACATATTTGCGATATTCGTCCAAGGTGGTCGCTCCAATGGCTTGCAACTCACCCCGCGCCAAGGCTGGCTTTAAAATATTGGCCGCATCAATAGCTCCTTCCGCAGCGCCAGCGCCCACAATCGTGTGCATCTCGTCGATGAATAAAATGACATTTTTCGCTTCACGAATTTCGTTCATGGCGCGTTTTAGACGATCTTCAAACTCTCCACGGTATTTAGAGCCCGCCAGCATGGCCCCTAAGTCCAACGCCACCACACGGCGGTCCTTGAGAATTTCTGGCACCTTGTTTTCCACAATGCGCTCTGCCAGGCCTTCAACCACAGCCGTCTTGCCTACACCCGGCTCTCCAATTAACACCGGATTATTCTTCGTGCGCCGACTCAAAATTTGAATGACGCGCTCAGCCTCCGTGTCTCGGCCAATGACCGGATCCAACTTGTTCTCTCGTGCCATCTGAGTTAAGTCCCGTCCATAGAGGTCCAAGGTCGGCGTATTCACCGATGGCGCCTGCTCCGACGCATTGCTAGCCGCTTGTTGTCCTCCCGCCGCATTGTGCAAGAGCTGGTGACGGACTTTGTTTAAATCGGCGCCCGCTGCCAACAATACTTGTGCCGCGACACCCTCACCTTCACGAATCAATCCGAGGAGCAAGTGTTCAGGCCCAATGTAATTTTGATTGAGAGCTCTTGCTTCCTGCCCAGCCAATTCCAAAACGACTTTTTTCGCCCGGGGTGTAAATGTGACCTCCTCATTGGGGCCAATAGCAGGTCCTCGCCCGGTTGCCTTCAACACTTCGGCTCTTACTGTTTCCAGGTCCAACCCGATTGACTGGAGTACTTTCGCGGGCAATGAGTTCGTTTCGCGAATCAATCCCAACAGCAGATGCTCCGTGCCTACAAAATTATGTCCCATACGGCGCGCTTCATCTTGGGCATGAATCACCACACGCCGCGCCTTTTCGGTAAATTGTCCGAACATCGCTATTCCCCTTCCCTTCTAAAGCATCCCCTGATACCTATTCCTTTAGGCTGACTGGGCCTCATCTTGCAGCCGTTTGCGTAACAGGGTTGCCCGCATTTGATCCCGTTCGCTTGCACTTAATTCCCGGCCGCTCTGCGATTGCAAAAATCCCGGACGCGTGACGAGTGTGAGTTGCGCGAACGTACTTTTCGTTGCCGGTAATAACTTCAAATCTTGGCCCAGTTTCACTTCCGAAAGCAGACGCAATGCCTCTTCTGACGTCATAATGCGGGCGTGACTCATAAGACCCCATGCCCTCTCCACACGATCGGCAAGCATCAACTCCGCGTTATGTTGTAGATATTCCCTGGCATGGCGCTCGCGCCCGACAATTTGCTGGGTCACCGTTGCGAGATTATGAATGAATTCTTCCTCACTCAGCCCGAGGGACACTTGGTTGGAAATCTGAAAAATATTGCCGACCGCATCCGAGCCCTCACCATATAGTCCCCTAACAACCATCCCAATTTGAGCTAAGGTGGTAAAGACTTGAGACGCCTGGCGTGTCAAAACTAAGGCGGGCAGATGCACCATAACAGAAGCCCTCATGGCCGTCCCAATATTGGTTGGACAAGCCGTTAAATATCCCAGACGGGCGTCAAACGCATAGTCTAGCGTAGCTTCCAGCGTATCGTCCAACCGGTCAGCCACTGACCATGCCTCTGAGAGCTGCAAGCCGGACAACAGCACTTGCAAGCGGAGATGGTCTTCCTCATTCACCATAATACTAATGCTTTCTCGCTCGTCGATGGCAACGGCTCGAAATGCAATGGGATCTTCCATCATGGCCGGGCTCATGAGGTGCTTTTCCATCAAGACCTGGCGGTTAACCGGTGATAAATCCGCAAGTTTTTGAAAATGTAGCGCCCATCCCCCTTGCACGCCTAAAATAGCTTGCTCCACCCGGGCCAACATTGTCTGCGCACCATCAGCGGTCATATGATTGGGGAAGCGCGTATCCTTCAGATTCCGCGCCAACCGAATGCGACTGGATAAGACAATGTCCGCATCGGGTCCTTGGGCCTGCATCCACGCACTAAACGGTTCCATGGTCTTGGCTCCCTTGTGACTCGACATGCTGTTCTTCAAGCGTGCGAATTTGATCACGAAACCGTGCTGCATCCTCAAAGGCTTCTTGCGCAATGGCTTCTCGCATTTTCGCGCGTAAATCCTCAAGCGTGCGTTGATGCAAAATATCTTGCCCACTTCGGCGCGGCACTTTGCCGTGATGCTCCACACTTCCATGCAACCGTTTGACCAACGGCTCTAACTCGTTCCCAAAAGCTTGATAGCAGCGGTCACATCCTAGCCGTCCGGTCTCCGCAAATTGTTGATAGGAATAGCCACACGTGGGACATTGTTTGTCGGGAATAGGTGCAGCCCGCTGTCCCGAGGGATTTAGGCCAATTAATCCCCCTAATACATGTTGAATCGTAAATTGGGGTGCTAGCATAAAATGATAGGCCCCTTCTTGTCGCGCGCACTCTTCGCACAAATACCGGTCAAACTTTTCGCCATTAACCACCGTCGTCATATGCACAGAGGCTGGCCGCGTTTCACAGCGCTGACACAGCTGCGCGCGATCACCACGCGCTTCATGAGTATTTTCCATCGTTAAGTCGCCCCTTTAGGCCGCAAGAGAGTTGTCAGCATTGCCTGCAATAACCTAGCCCGTAAGCGGTCACGTTCTGGCAATCCTACTCCCAAGACGTCGCGACGCACCACCGCAAGCAACATAGCGCGTTCCCGTTCGGTAATATGCCCGCTTTCGAAAAGCCTTTCCACCACACTCACCGCACGATTTTGATCAATGCTTTCTAAGCCTTGGACTGCAAGCATCACATCTTCAAAGCCTTCAATGAGCTGCAACACCTTGATGCCGCCCCCGCCTCCACGGCGTCCTTCCACCAAATATCCACGCTCTGGTGTAAAACGCGTCATCAGCACGTAGGTAATCTGGGACGGAACGCAGTCGAAACGTTCGGCGATATCGGCACGCTGAATCTCAATCACACCCGCTTCAGATTGCGATAGCAAGCGTCTTAAGTATTCTTCTATTTCATCGCTAAGACTCGCCATGACGCTCCCCTCTTTGCTGACTTTGACTTTTGTTGTTTTTCATTTGTAGTATACCACTTCTGTCAAGCCATGGAGGATGCACCCACATAATACCATACCCCAAATTTTTGCCAACACTGCACAGATCAAGAAAATCAGGAATCACTTTCACCTCTGCTTTTGTCCCACCATAGTGTGTTATTGCCTGAGGCTAACAAAGAAAACTACTACTAAGAAACTTGAGGTGATGCACGCATGACCCCCCAGACTCCCCCAAAGACCCCATTAACGCAAGAGCACTTGCACCGTGCTGCCGACCGGCGCCAGGTAGAGACCGCCCGCCTGACTCGCCGCCCTGCCAAGCTTCTGTGGCTCTTGATTGGTCCCGGTCTTTTGGTGATGCTCGGTGAAAATGATGCCCCTAGCATGCTATCTTATGCAGCCACAGGCTCTCAATTCGGCATAGGCTTCTTTCTCCCCTTCGTTGTTCTCACGTTTGTGATGGCGTTGGTCGCCCAGGAAATCACGGTCCGCTTGGGCGCGGCTTCCCAAACGGGGCACGCCGATTTGATTTATCGACGTTTTGGCCGATTTTGGGGAAATTTTGCCATGATTGACCTGTTATTTACCAATTTTTTGACCTTGGTCACAGAATTTGTTGGTGTGGTCGCTGGGGCTGGCTATTTTGGGATTCCCGCATGGGCCGCCGTAGGCGGCGGCGTCGTTATCGTTAGCATTGCGGTTGTCGTGCGTCGCTATTGGGCATGGGAACGTCTTGTTTTGGCTTTGGCCCTGTGCAATCTCGTCTTTGTTCCAGTCGCTATCATGACCCATCCTCACTGGGGTTCTGTGGTTCACGCTCTTTGGTCTTGGCAACCCCTAGCCGGTGGGTTTAATGTCAATATGCTGATTTTATTGCTTTCCGACATCGGTGCCACCATCACCCCCTGGATGCTCTTCTTTCAACAAGGCGCCGTCAGCGACAAAGGCCTCACCGTACGGGACATACGCCACGGCCGCATCGATACCACCTTAGGAGCTGCCCTTGCGGCTATTGCGGCGCTGGGCTGCATCATAGCCACAGCGCCCCTCTATGTACATCACATGAATGCAAGCCAGTTTGGCACTGCACAATTTGCCCAAGCGCTTGTCCCCTATGTTGGTCGCATTGGAGGAGCACTATTTGCCCTCGGCGTGTTGGAAGCAGGACTGGTAGCCGCTACGGTAATTTCCACATCTTCCGCCTATGCCTTTGGCGAAGTGACCCGCACGGCTCACAGCCTTAACCGGTCCTTTCACGAGGCCAAAGGGTTTTATCTCATCCTCATTGGCATCGCAGCCGTCGCCGGCGCTTTGGTTTTGTTACCTGGCTTCCCCTTGGAAATGGTCGTTATCATGGTCAATGTCATTGCTGTGCTAACGATGCCGCCGGCCATTGGTTTTCTTCTCATTCTCGCCAATGACCGCGAAATCATGGGCCCCCACCGGAGCACATGGTGGCTCAATGCCATGGGACTCACCGTTGGCATCTTTGTCACGATAGCTGGCATCATTTATGCCATCTCCGTTATCTTTCCCCGTCTGTTTTGAACACTCTGGACTATCCAACGCCCGCCTGCCAATACCAAATTAAGGAGGTCTTATCGATGAATTCCCTTACGCTTGACACCCAACAAGTGCCTGACCTATCGGTCGAAGAATTGCTCGCGGATCACGAATCCGCGCGTGAGAAAGTGGAGAAACTGGGCCGCCTGCCGTTGTCCCCCACTCTGAAGGTTATCATTTGGGGACTTCGGGTTTATGTCCTCTTCATGGTGGTCGTCGTCGTCATCAACGCCTTCGAGCTCACGCATTAAGTATCTCATAACAGCCCGGCAGCCACCTACCGCTGCCGGGCTGTTTACACGTCATAGCGTCGACCATATTCGGGCACGATCCGAATCGTCGGGGGGCTAGGCTCCAACAACTCCGGAGCATGAGTGTGAATCGGATAGACCACCTGGGGCTTGATCCATTCCACAATCTGATGGATGGCTTTAGGACTGCCATGTCCACGTGAACCAATCGTCCGTAAAGGGACATGGTACTGGGCCAACCAACGCTGTAACGAGCGGCCGGCAGGAGACGAAAGGCGGGGCTCCCCGTCGGCATGAATAAAAACACTGTCTGGCCCTAATGACAAATCCATCATCCAAGGAATATCTTTGGGCCACATTTGAAGAATGTACCGATTGGGTGACGCCTTGATGTTTTCCAATTGGCCAGCCGAATAAGTCACCATGTGGGCATCGATGCCATAGGCCTTAAGAAACACCGCAAATTCCTTGGACCATAAGATCGTGCGATCATAAGACCGTGCAATGCGGTCAAATGCTTCAATTCTCTCGATGTTTCGGGGTCTAAGAGTCATCAACGCCAACCCGCGCGTGTTGTGCAAAATCTGGCCAAAGACATAGTCGACGTGTGCCTCTGTCACAGGGTCTTCTGTTTCGGCTGATTTCGCTCCCAGTGTGGTCCCTTCAATGGCCAAGACCTCGGCGCCACGGGCTTGGTGACAGAATTCTTTAACCCAATCGGTATGACGACCATGCAAGCGAATATCCCCTGTATAGGCCACCCGCCTTCCACGGCTTTCTACGATGTATCCTGAAGCCCCTGGGACATCATGATCAACGGGGTAACGCGTCACCGTGAAAGGGCCAAAAGACAGAGGCCGTCCCGCTTCCATGGGAAGCATGTAAGGCCGTTCGCCTTCCAACATCACTTTTTCCGCAAAGATTAATTCAAATGTCGGATCCGCTTGCGCCGCGCGCCCAACGGCATTTAACGCGTCGCGAATCGCAATCGTTTCCTTGGCCGCATAAATCGGAACGACGGGATCCACCCAGCCTATGAGGCCAATGTGATCGACGTGAGCATGCGTAATAAAGAGAACCGTGCGCCCATCACTGCCGCCGGCCAGTCCCGTTCCCACAACCGCCTCCTCACGAAATAAATGCGGAATCCACGGCGCATCGCCCGCCCTCAAACGGTCAGCTAATTCACGGCCTGGTCTGGGATCGACAGGGTGATGATACAAATCAGAGCGTGGACGATCCCAGCCTAAATCACAAAGAACCCGCCACCCGTCTTCTTCGACCATCACTTTACTCGACCCTGTTGTTCCCACACCACCCCAAAAGCTCACTTTGGCCATGTTGCTTTCCCCTTCCCTGTCGATAGCATTGTAACATAGGGATGAGCAAAGCCTCCGTCTACAGCCAACGGAGTCGGCCCAAAGAAAAATCCCTCTTTTCTTTGAAAAAGAGGGATTTAGTAAAAAACTTGTCGGCACGACTGGGCCTCCCAGATCCCTGCGGATCCAGTACCACCAGCGAGGGAGTGGGGGACGACCGTGTGCGGCATGGGAACGGGTCAACACACTTCCTCTGAGGCACCGACAAAGGCGTCGGACCATCTCGGGCCCTAACAACTTCACAGGAGAAAGGACTTGACCGATTAGTATGGCCTCGCTCCGCCCGTTGCCGGGTGTCCACGGACCACCTATCAACCCACTGTTCTAGTGGGGGTCTCTCGGGGCTCTAACGAGCCCCCTGGATATCTCATCTTGGGGCCGGTTTCGCGCTTAGATGCGGTCAGCGCTTCTCCGATCCGAACATAGCTTCCCAGCGCTGCGTTTGGCAACACAACTGGGCACACCAGCGGTTCGTCCACTCCGGTCCTCTCGTACTAGGAGTCGCGCCCCGCAAATATCCTCCGCTTACGACGGAGAGGGACCGAACTGTCTCACGACGTTCTGAACCCAGCTCACGTACCGCTTTAATTGGCGAACAGCCAAACCCTTGGGACCGACTTCAGCCCCAGGATGCGATGAGCCGACATCGAGGTGCCAAACCTTCCCGTCGATATGGACTCTTGGGGAAGATCAGCCTGTTATCCCCGGGGTAGCTTTTATCCGTTGCGCGATGGCCCTGCCACACGGTGCCACCGGATCACTAAGCCCGCCTTTCGGCCCTGCTCGCACTGTCGCGCTCGCAGTCAAGCTCCCTTGTGCCTTTGCACGCCCTGCACGCTGTCCAACCGTGCTGAGGGAACCATGGGGCGCCTCCGTTACACTTTAGGAGGCGACCGCCCCAGTCAAACTGCCCCCCTGCCACTGTCCCGCGTCGGGTGACGACGGCGGTTAGATCGTGCACGCCGTGAGGGTGGTATCCCAAGGATGGCTCCCCCGCCGCTGACGCGGCGGCTTCTCCGCCTCCCACCTATCCTGTACACACGTCGCGCTCGACCCATGGCAGGCTACAGTAAAGCTCCACGGGGTCTTTCTGTCCAGTCGTAAGAACCCTGCATCTTCACAGGGATTGCAATTTCACCGAGTCTCTCGTTGAGACAGTGCCCAAGTCGTTACGCCTTTCGTGCGGGTCGGAACTTACCCGACAAGGAATTTCGCTACCTTAGGACCGTTATAGTTACGGCCGCCGTTGACTGGGGCTTCGGGTCGGTGCTTGCACACCTCGCCTTAACCTTCCAGCACCGGGCAGGCGTCAGCCCCTATACGGCGTCTTGCGACTTCGCAGGGACCTGTGTTTTTGGTAAACAGTCGCTTGGGCCGCTGTAGTGCCCCCGGCGGCGGACGCCGCCGGGCCCCCTTCTCCCGAAGTTACGGGGGTAATTTGCCGAGTTCCTTAACGAGAGGTCACTCGCGCGCCTGAGGCTCCTCGCCTCACCTACCTGTGTCGGTTTCGGGTACGGACACTCGGACACTCCCGAATCACTTTTCTTGGTCGCGGACGGCGCTCACTTCCGTACTTGTGTTTCCGTCCCCCTGGCGGGACGCCCTCGACCAACGGGGCGCTGACCCCCCTCCGCGACGTCCTGATTCGTTCGCCATGTCCGACTGGTCACGGAATCTCCACCGTGTCTCCATCGACTACGCCTTAACGGCCTCGCCTTAGGCCCGACTAACCCGGAGCGGACGATCCTGCCTCCGGAACCCTGCGGCTTTCGGCGGGCCCGATTCTCACGGGCCTTTTCGCTACTCATACCGGCATTCGCACTCCGCCGCGGTCCACGGCCGTTTCCACGACCGCTTCGCCCCCCGGCGGACGCTCCCCTACCACTGGCCCCCGTACGGGGGCCAATTCGCCGCTTCGGTAGTCCGCTTAGCCCCGGACATTCTCGGCGCCGCGCGACTGCGACCAGTGAGCTATTACGCACTCTTTCAAGGATAGCTGCTTCTAAGCCAACCTCCTGGCTGTCTCGATCACGCGACGACCTTTGCCACTCAGCGCACATTTAGGGACCTTAGCGGACGATCTGGGCTCTTGCCCTTTTGACCTTGGAGCTTATCCCCCAACGTCTGACTCTCTCCCGCCTACCGACGACTTTGTCGTTTGCGAACAGGCAGTAATCCTTCACGGACCCCTTCCATTCACAGAGCGCTACCCCGTCGGTATTGTTCGGGGAGGCTCGCCCTCAAGCGATTTCGGGGAGAACCAGCTATCTCCGTGTTCGATTGGCATTTCACCCCTAGCCGCCGCTCATCCCAGCCCTTTTCAACGGACACGGGTGCGGCCCTTCATCCCGGCTTAAGGGGATTGCAGCCTGGCGCCGGCTAGATCACACGGTTTCGGGTCGATCGACCGCCACTTGTCGCCCTCTTCAGACTCGCTTGCGCTCCGGCTCCCGTCCTTGCGGACGTTAACCTCGCGGCGGCCGGTCACTCGCCGGTTCATTCTTCAATAGGCACGCCATCATCCCGTTGCCGAGACTCTGACGGCTTGACAGCACACGGTTTCAGGGTCTCTTTCACTCCCCTCCCGGGGGGCTTTTCACCGTTCCCTCACGGTACTCTGCGCTATCGGTGACGGATGGTCGGTAGTCTTGGGCGGTGGGCCGCCCAGCTTCCCACGGTCTTTCACGAGAACCGTGGTACTCGGGATCAGCGGCCGGTCCGGCCGCGGCAGCACGACGGGGCTCTCACCCGCTCGGGCGCTGCATTCCAACAGCTTCATGCTCCCGCGACCGCGCCGGCGCGGGCCCCCTACTGGCCCGCATCCGCTGTCCACAACCCGACGACTCCGCGGAAGTAGGCCGTCTCGGAGCCGTCGTTTGGACTGGTCCCCGTTCGCTCGCCGCTACTAAGGGATTCGCTTTCGCTTTCTCGACACAGGTACTGAGATGTTTCAGTTCCCCGCTTTGGACTCGGTCGGGCCCTAGTGGCCCGCCGTCTAGACCTGCCGGTCTAGGGGTTTCCCCATTCGGTGACCCTCGGATCGATGCGTGCGACGCCGCTCCCCGAGGCCTTTCGTGGCGTGCCACGACCTTCTTCGCCCCATCCGCACCCGAGGCATCCCCCGTGTGCTGGTGTTGTCTTTCTCCTGTAAAGTTGTCAAGGTCCGAGTCGGTCCTTGGAAACCATATCGTCATGCCGCGTCGGGAGCATTCCCTAGAAAGGAGGTGATCCAGCCGCACCTTCCGATACGGCTACCTTGTTACGACTTCACCCCAATCATCCGCCCCACCGTCGACGGGACCGTCCCTCACGGGTTCGGCCGACCGGCTTCGGGTGTGGCCAACTCTCGTGGTGTGACGGGCGGTGTGTACAAGGCCCGGGAACGAATTCACCGCCCCATGCTGATGGGCGATTACTAGCAATTCCGGCTTCATGCAGGCGAGTTGCAGCCTGCAATCCGAACTGAGATCCCGTTTGAAGGATTCGCTCCCGCTCGCGCGGTCGCGGCCCGTTGTCGGGACCATTGTAGCACGTGTGTAGCCCAGGACATCAAGGCCATGCGGATTTGACGTCATCCCCACCTTCCTCCGGTTTGTCACCGGCAGTCTCGTGTGAGTGCCCGGCCGGACCGCTGGCAACACACGACAAGGGTTGCGCTCGTTGCGGGACTTAACCCAACATCTCACGACACGAGCTGACGACAACCATGCAGCACCTGAGCACGCTCCCCGAAGGGCCCGCCGCTTTCGCGGCGCTCACGTGCCTGTCCAGTCCTGGTAAGGTTCTGCGCGTTGCGTCGAATTAAACCACATGCTCCACTGCTTGTGCGGGCCCCCGTCAATTCCTTTGAGTTTCAACCTTGCGGCCGTACTCCCCAGGCGGGATACTTAGTGCGTTAGCTCCGGCACCGCAGGGTGGACCCCCACGACACCTAGTATCCATCGTTTACGGCGTGGACTACCGGGGTATCTAATCCCGTTTGCTCCCCACGCTGTCGCGCCTCAGCGTCAGGGTCAGGCCAGTGCGCCGCCTTCGCCACTGGTGTTCTTCCTGATCTCTACGCATTTCACCGCTCCACCAGGAATTCCACGCACCTCTCCTGCCCTCCAGTGCGACCGTTTAGCCGCCCTCCTCCGGGTGAGCCGGAGGCTTAAAACCGCTACGTATCGCACCGCCTACACGCCCTTTACGCCCAGTAATTCCGGACAACGCTTGCCCCCTACGTCTTACCGCGGCTGCTGGCACGTAGTTTGCAGGGGCTTCCTTCGTCGGTACCGGCTCCCCGGGACTCCCGTCCCGGTCTTCGTCCCGACAGACAGAGCTTTACAACCCGAAGGCCGTCTTCACTCACGCGGCGTTGCTCCATCAGGCTTGCGCCCATTGTGGAAGATTCCCTACTGCTGCCTCCCGTAGGAGTCTGGGCCGTGTCTCAGTCCCAGTGTGGCCGTTCACCCTCTCAGGCCGGCTACCCATCGTCGCCTTGGGAGGCCGTTACCCCCCCAACTAGCTAATGGGCCGCGAGCTCCGCGATGAGCGCCAGTTGCCCAGCTTTCTTCCCGTAGGAACGTATGCGGGATTGCCGCGCCTTTCGGCCCGATATCCCCCACTCATCGATAGATCACTCACGTGTTCCTCACCCGTCCGCCGCTGACCCGAAGGTCCGCTCGACTTGCATGTATTACGCACGCCGCCAGCGTTCGTCCTGAGCCAGGATCAAACTCTCCATGACTCATTGTCTTGCTGACTGTTTCTGTTTCCCTTGACGCGTTCATGACGATATAGTTTTCAAGGACCGACGCCGCCCGCTAAAGCGGGGGGCTCACTGTCCTCGCGGACAGCTTTGATATAATAACACCGGACTCGCGCCAATGCAAGCCTTTTTTTAAATCTCGCTTAAAAAGTCATCCAAAGTGCTAAGACGGACGTCTGCGTCGATATCTTGTCCACAAAAAAGGCACCAAATACCGAGTTGCCGCAGGCATTGTATACCAAAACCTTTTAAGGGACAACGCGGGTTTCACGGCTGCATACGCTCGGTCATATTGCTTCATCAAGGCGAAGGCCACCCCAAATCGTAGATAATGCCATGTTTCAATAATCGCAAAGTCACGCCGTCCAATCTCCCGAGAATTTCGGTGTTTCTCTAACATAGGCAACATCGTTTCATACACGCGCCAGACATTTTTGCTATAGCCGGTCGGCACATCACGATACATGACTAGTGGCCAGTCAATCTTCACTAAGCGGGCCACTTGCGCCACCCGCAGCCAAAAATCCCAGTCTTCCGCTCCATCAACCGCCCTATCAAATCCCTGCAAATCCTCAACAATTTCCCGTTTGACCAACACCGTTGAAGTTTGAAAGCGATTCAATATCAATAATTCTTCATATGTAATCTCGGACACGGGTAGCGCTGGGGGAATCGGCTCAAAACTTGCCGCCCTTATCCAATCTGTGGCCACCAGTCCAATATGTATGTCCGTACTGGCAACGTCCAGCTGTTGGGCAATTTTCTCCGGATGCCACATGTCATCGGCATCGAGAAATGCTATCCACTCCCCTGACGCTAGCGCGATGCCTTGATTGCGAGCAAACGACGGCCCTTGATTCGTTATTCGCTTAAAAATCGCACGAGGAAATTGCTCCTGGACTACCTGCGGTGTAGCATCGGTCGAACCATCATCGACCACAATAACTTCAAGAGATCGGTAAGTTTGGTTAAATACCGAATTCAAGGCATCGCTAATTGTCTTCTCTGCATTGTAGGCTGGAACGATAACACTAACTAACTCCTGAGACATCGTTGCCCTCCTGTTGCTGTCGCTCTTGGAGTGCTGCTTCCACCACTTCAGCATCAACTAAACGGATATCCCTATCGCCAAAATGCTGAGTGGTTTCAGGCCCCCGCCCCGTAATGAGCACGACATCAGCCGGGCTGGCATGACCAATGGCGTAACGAATCGCTTCTGACCGGTCCAACTCCACAATCGCCAGCTTGTCAGGATCAATGGCACGAATACCTTCCACTAAGGCATTCGCGATGTTTTGGGCATTTTCGTAATTGGGGCTGTCAGCTGTTACGACGACATGATCGGCATACGTAGCAGCAATTCGCCCCATCTCCGGCCGTTTCCCGCGGTCTCGGCCCCCACGCGCTCCAAACACCAACCACACGGCCCCCGTAGTCAGTTTCTTAACTGTCACTAATGATTGGTATAAGCCATCGGGGGTATGGGCGTAGTCAACAATAGCCATAGGAGCCCCCGCACGGGATGTGACTTGCATACGTCCAGGCACTTGGGGCAAACGCGGAATTTCTTGAGCCAGTATATCTTGCGACACTCCCAATTTAATTGCCGCGGCCGAAGCGGCTAGCACATTGTAAATGTTATATCGACCGGGATGATTCAGGCGTGTCTGAAATGCTACCCCTAATCCCTGCAATTCGATTTCGGTGTACCACGGCGACTCTTCCACAATTCGAGCACGTAGGGCTCCACGTGCAATACCGTAGCTCGTGACGGCAGCTTTGCTTTGTGCAGCAATGGTTGAAAAATGCTCATCATCGGCGTTCAAGACCGCTCCCAAGCTATCTTCAGGCAGCATCCGAAAAAGCGTGGCTTTAGCATCTACATAACGTTCCATGGTGCCATGAAAATCTAAGTGCTCCCGAGTAATATTGGTTAAGATGGCAATCTGAAATTGCGTGCCGCGTACCCGCTGCTGCACAATCCCATGGGAAGAGACTTCAACCACTGCCGCATCTCCACCACACTCGACAATCTTAGCAAGATATGCCTGAAGATCTGGACTTTCGGGCGTCGTTAACGCGGCTGGCTCCTGACTGCAAACGACATCATTAATGACACTAGAAATGAGCCCGGTACGAATGCCCGCAGCATTGAGCAAAGCGCTAAGCCAGTAAACGACGGAGGTCTTTCCATTGGTCCCTGTCACGGCCACGGCTTTAAGGTGCTGTGAAGGATGCCCATAAAACTGCGTCGCTAGATCAGCGGCCGCCTGGCGGCTTGATTTCACCTGAATATAGGGAACTGTTACGTCCACCAGATGTTTTTCCCCTACGACCGCGACAGCTCCACGGGCCACGGCTTGCGCAATGAACTGATGGCCGTCCTGGGAAGCCCCCGGGACGGCAACAAAAATATCGCCCGGCTCCACCATGCGGGAATCCATACGAATCCCCCTGACCGCAGGGCCAATTACCCAACCGGATTCGGTTATGCGCAGCTGTTGGTCCATTAGAATGATTCCCCCGTTTTCCTACCTACAATGATTGTCCCCATGTATCATGAATCTATCATGAATAGAATTGGCCCTGAATATCAGTGTATGATCATCCGAAGTGGCAGACAAGCGCCCGCGTCATCTGTGATCTAGGGTAAAGTTTTCTGGTATTGTATGCCGTGTCTCCTAAAAAATCCCTAAGGGACAAACTCCTCGAATGAGTTTTTGTCCTCTATAGCAATATCCCTCCACGATCGAAATGATAAATAAAGAGGTCCCTTTCATATTATAGAAAGGGACCTCTTAAAAAACTTGTCGGCACGACTGGGCCTCCCAGATCCCTGCGGATCCAGTACCACCAGCGAGGGAGTGGGGGACGACCGTGTGCGGCATGGGAACGGGTCAACACACTTCCTCTGAGGCACCGACAAAGGCGTCGGACCATCTCGGGCCCTAACAACTTCACAGGAGAAAGGACTTGACCGATTAGTATGGCCTCGCTCCGCCCGTTGCCGGGTGTCCACGGACCACCTATCAACCCACTGTTCTGGTGGGGGTCTCTCGGGGCTCTGACGAGCCCCCTGGATATCTCATCTTGGGGCCGGTTTCGCGCTTAGATGCGGTCAGCGCTTCTCCGATCCGAACATAGCTTCCCAGCGCTGCGTTTGGCAACACAACTGGGCACACCAGCGGTTCGTCCACTCCGGTCCTCTCGTACTAGGAGTCGCGCCCCGCAAATATCCTCCGCTTACGACGGAGAGGGACCGAACTGTCTCACGACGTTCTGAACCCAGCTCACGTACCGCTTTAATTGGCGAACAGCCAAACCCTTGGGACCGACTTCAGCCCCAGGATGCGATGAGCCGACATCGAGGTGCCAAACCTTCCCGTCGATATGGACTCTTGGGGAAGATCAGCCTGTTATCCCCGGGGTAGCTTTTATCCGTTGCGCGATGGCCCTGCCACACGGTGCCACCGGATCACTAAGCCCGCCTTTCGGCCCTGCTCGCACTGTCGCGCTCGCAGTCAAGCTCCCTTGTGCCTTTGCACGCCCTGCACGCTGTCCAACCGTGCTGAGGGAACCATGGGGCGCCTCCGTTACACTTTAGGAGGCGACCGCCCCAGTCAAACTGCCCCCCTGCCACTGTCCCGCGTCGGGTGACGACGGCGGTTAGATCGTGCACGCCGTGAGGGTGGTATCCCAAGGATGGCTCCCCCGCCGCTGACGCGGCGGCTTCTCCGCCTCCCACCTATCCTGTACACACGTCGCGCTCGACCCATGGCAGGCTACAGTAAAGCTCCACGGGGTCTTTCTGTCCAGTCGTAAGAACCCTGCATCTTCACAGGGATTGCAATTTCACCGAGTCTCTCGTTGAGACAGTGCCCAAGTCGTTACGCCTTTCGTGCGGGTCGGAACTTACCCGACAAGGAATTTCGCTACCTTAGGACCGTTATAGTTACGGCCGCCGTTGACTGGGGCTTCGGGTCGGTGCTTGCACACCTCGCCTTAACCTTCCAGCACCGGGCAGGCGTCAGCCCCTATACGGCGTCTTGCGACTTCGCAGGGACCTGTGTTTTTGGTAAACAGTCGCTTGGGCCGCTGTAGTGCCCCCGGCGGCGGACGCCGCCGGGCCCCCTTCTCCCGAAGTTACGGGGGTAATTTGCCGAGTTCCTTAACGAGAGGTCACTCGCGCGCCTGAGGCTCCTCGCCTCACCTACCTGTGTCGGTTTCGGGTACGGACACTCGGACACTCCCGAATCACTTTTCTTGGTCGCGGACGGCGCTCACTTCCGTACTTGTGTTTCCGTCCCCCTGGCGGGACGCCCTCGACCAACGGGGCGCTGACCCCCCTCCGCGACGTCCTGATTCGTTCGCCATGTCCGACTGGTCACGGAATCTCCACCGTGTCTCCATCGACTACGCCTTAACGGCCTCGCCTTAGGCCCGACTAACCCGGAGCGGACGATCCTGCCTCCGGAACCCTGCGGCTTTCGGCGGGCCCGATTCTCACGGGCCTTTTCGCTACTCATACCGGCATTCGCACTCCGCCGCGGTCCACGGCCGTTTCCACGACCGCTTCGCCCCCCGGCGGACGCTCCCCTACCACTGGCCCCCGTACGGGGGCCAATTCGCCGCTTCGGTAGTCCGCTTAGCCCCGGACATTCTCGGCGCCGCGCGACTGCGACCAGTGAGCTATTACGCACTCTTTCAAGGATAGCTGCTTCTAAGCCAACCTCCTGGCTGTCTCGATCACGCGACGACCTTTGCCACTCAGCGCACATTTAGGGACCTTAGCGGACGATCTGGGCTCTTGCCCTTTTGACCTTGGAGCTTATCCCCCAACGTCTGACTCTCTCCCGCCTACCGACGACTTTGTCGTTTGCGAACAGGCAGTAATCCTTCACGGACCCCTTCCATTCACAGAGCGCTACCCCGTCGGTATTGTTCGGGGAGGCTCGCCCTCAAGCGATTTCGGGGAGAACCAGCTATCTCCGTGTTCGATTGGCATTTCACCCCTAGCCGCCGCTCATCCCAGCCCTTTTCAACGGACACGGGTGCGGCCCTTCATCCCGGCTTAAGGGGATTGCAGCCTGGCGCCGGCTAGATCACACGGTTTCGGGTCGATCGACCGCCACTTGTCGCCCTCTTCAGACTCGCTTGCGCTCCGGCTCCCGTCCTTGCGGACGTTAACCTCGCGGCGGCCGGTCACTCGCCGGTTCATTCTTCAATAGGCACGCCATCATCCCGTTGCCGAGACTCTGACGGCTTGACAGCACACGGTTTCAGGGTCTCTTTCACTCCCCTCCCGGGGGGCTTTTCACCGTTCCCTCACGGTACTCTGCGCTATCGGTGACGGATGGTCGGTAGTCTTGGGCGGTGGGCCGCCCAGCTTCCCACGGTCTTTCACGAGAACCGTGGTACTCGGGATCAGCGGCCGGTCCGGCCGCGGCAGCACGACGGGGCTCTCACCCGCTCGGGCGCTGCATTCCAACAGCTTCATGCTCCCGCGACCGCGCCGGCGCGGGCCCCCTACTGGCCCGCATCCGCTGTCCACAACCCGACGACTCCGCGGAAGTAGGCCGTCTCGGAGCCGTCGTTTGGACTGGTCCCCGTTCGCTCGCCGCTACTAAGGGATTCGCTTTCGCTTTCTCGACACAGGTACTGAGATGTTTCAGTTCCCCGCTTTGGACTCGGTCGGGCCCTAGTGGCCCGCCGTCTAGACCTGCCGGTCTAGGGGTTTCCCCATTCGGTGACCCTCGGATCGATGCGTGCGACGCCGCTCCCCGAGGCCTTTCGTGGCGTGCCACGACCTTCTTCGCCCCATCCGCACCCGAGGCATCCCCCGTGTGCTGGTGTTGTCTTTCTCCTGTAAAGTTGTCAAGGTCCGAGTCGGTCCTTGGAAACCATATCGTCATGCCGCGTCGGGAGCATTCCCTAGAAAGGAGGTGATCCAGCCGCACCTTCCGATACGGCTACCTTGTTACGACTTCACCCCAATCATCCGCCCCACCGTCGACGGGACCGTCCCTCACGGGTTCGGCCGACCGGCTTCGGGTGTGGCCAACTCTCGTGGTGTGACGGGCGGTGTGTACAAGGCCCGGGAACGAATTCACCGCCCCATGCTGATGGGCGATTACTAGCAATTCCGGCTTCATGCAGGCGAGTTGCAGCCTGCAATCCGAACTGAGATCCCGTTTGAAGGATTCGCTCCCGCTCGCGCGGTCGCGGCCCGTTGTCGGGACCATTGTAGCACGTGTGTAGCCCAGGACATCAAGGCCATGCGGATTTGACGTCATCCCCACCTTCCTCCGGTTTGTCACCGGCAGTCTCGTGTGAGTGCCCGGCCGGACCGCTGGCAACACACGACAAGGGTTGCGCTCGTTGCGGGACTTAACCCAACATCTCACGACACGAGCTGACGACAACCATGCAGCACCTGAGCACGCTCCCCGAAGGGCCCGCCGCTTTCGCGGCGCTCACGTGCCTGTCCAGTCCTGGTAAGGTTCTGCGCGTTGCGTCGAATTAAACCACATGCTCCACTGCTTGTGCGGGCCCCCGTCAATTCCTTTGAGTTTCAACCTTGCGGCCGTACTCCCCAGGCGGGATACTTAGTGCGTTAGCTCCGGCACCGCAGGGTGGACCCCCACGACACCTAGTATCCATCGTTTACGGCGTGGACTACCGGGGTATCTAATCCCGTTTGCTCCCCACGCTGTCGCGCCTCAGCGTCAGGGTCAGGCCAGTGCGCCGCCTTCGCCACTGGTGTTCTTCCTGATCTCTACGCATTTCACCGCTCCACCAGGAATTCCACGCACCTCTCCTGCCCTCCAGTGCGACCGTTTAGCCGCCCTCCTCCGGGTGAGCCGGAGGCTTAAAACCGCTACGTATCGCACCGCCTACACGCCCTTTACGCCCAGTAATTCCGGACAACGCTTGCCCCCTACGTCTTACCGCGGCTGCTGGCACGTAGTTTGCAGGGGCTTCCTTCGTCGGTACCGGCTCCCCGGGACTCCCGTCCCGGTCTTCGTCCCGACAGACAGAGCTTTACAACCCGAAGGCCGTCTTCACTCACGCGGCGTTGCTCCATCAGGCTTGCGCCCATTGTGGAAGATTCCCTACTGCTGCCTCCCGTAGGAGTCTGGGCCGTGTCTCAGTCCCAGTGTGGCCGTTCACCCTCTCAGGCCGGCTACCCATCGTCGCCTTGGGAGGCCGTTACCCCCCCAACTAGCTAATGGGCCGCGAGCTCCGCGATGAGCGCCAGTTGCCCAGCTTTCTTCCCGTAGGAACGTATGCGGGATTGCCGCGCCTTTCGGCCCGATATCCCCCACTCATCGATAGATCACTCACGTGTTCCTCACCCGTCCGCCGCTGACCCGAAGGTCCGCTCGACTTGCATGTATTACGCACGCCGCCAGCGTTCGTCCTGAGCCAGGATCAAACTCTCCATGACTCATTGTCTTGCTGACTGTTTCTGTTTCCCTTGACGCGTTCATGACGATATAGTTTTCAAGGACCGACGCCGCCCGCTGGAGCGGGGGGCTCACTGTCCTCGCGGACAGCTTTGATATAATAACACCATGGCACAGGATTTGTCTATAGCTTTTTTAAAGTTTTTTGGTTGGCTGAACTTTACTCTCACCGCATTGCTCTTCTCCAACTAATGGGTGTATGGTGAGGGTACCAACGTTAATATTAATAGATGGCACATCCCAAACAAAAGCAACAATGAGGTGATTCCACTGTCAAAGAAGGACGACGCTTTACCGAAGCTTACGCCCCTTCAATTCTTCGTAACCCAACAAAACGGAACAGAACCTCCGTATCAAAATGAATATTGGGATAACCATGAAGAAGGGCTGTACGTTGATGTCGTCTCCGGGATCCCATTATTCTCTTCTCGCGACAAGTTCGATTCGCATTGTGGATGGCCAAGTTTTACAAAACCATTAAGCCCGGACGTGATTCATGAGACTCTGGATACCAGTCACGGAATGCGCCGGATTGAAGTGCGCAGTACAGAAGCAGATTCCCATTTAGGACATGTTTTTGATGATGGCCCACGGGATAAGGGCGGACTACGCTATTGCATTAATTCCGCAGCGCTGCGCTTTATTCCCATCACAAAGCTCGAAGAAGCCGGATATGGCCGTTACTTAGATCTTTTTAAGAAATAGCGCATCCACCACTGCGAAGGAGGGCACATTATGAGGGACAAGGTCAACGCCGGGCTTTTAGCCCTATTTTTGGGCGCATTTGGCCTACAGAAATTTTATCTCAGGAAACCCGCACAAGGCGTGCTCTATGTTCTCTTTTCTTGGACATTTATTCCCATGATTGCCTCATTCATTGAGGCTATCCGAATTTTTTCGATGACCGATGACCAATTTGATGACCGCTACAATACGGTATTTCATGACCAATTGGAAAACCTACGTGCGCTACGCAATAACGGACGGATTACACAAGATCAATTCGACGCCCAAAGGCACGCATTGACCCAGCTGCAATAACCTCCTTCTCCTTTAAACGCGCGGCCTGCCCAACTCATAGGGCGTTTCCTGGTAAACATAGTAGTTCAACCAGTTGCTAAACAGTAGGTGCGCATGAGCTCTCCATTTATGCACCGGAGTTTTGGCCGGGTTGTTCGCTGGAAAATAGTCGCGCGGCATTGCAATGTCTAATCCGCGGCCCTTGTCGCGTTCGTACTCCTTGCTCAAGCTGTCACTATCATATTCGGCATGACCGGTGGCAAAAACCTGCCGCCCATCCTTAGTGGCCAAAAGATATAATCCTGCATCCGCTGAATCCGCCAAAATCTTCAAAGCCGGAATCTTAACAACATCCTCCTCTCGAATTTCTGTGTGGCGCGAGTGCGGCACGAAAAATTGTTCATCGAAGCCTCGGACAAGAGGTGTTTGTTCACGTAGGCGGTGCTCAAAAACTCCAAACATTTTTTGCGGCAAGTCATATTTAGGAATGCCATAGTGATGGTAAAGAGCAGCCTGTGCCCCCCAACAGATATGAAAAGTGGATGTCACATGCTCTAACTTCCAGTCCAATATCCGCTGTATTTCCGGCCAGTAGTCCACCTCTTCAAAAGCGAGATGCTCTATAGGAGCTCCCGTAACAATCATGCCATCAAAATACTGGTCCGCAATTTCGTCAAAGGTATTGTAAAAAGCCATCAAATGCTCTTGCGACGTGTTTTTCGAATTATGATTCTTAATCCGGAGCAAAGTCACATCAACTTGTAATGGCGTATTGCCCAACAATCGCAACAACTGCGTCTCGGTCGTCTCCTTAAGAGGCATAAGATTCAAGATAATGATTCGCAAGGGTCGAATATCCTGATGTCCTGCTTTTTGGTCGCCCATGACAAAAATATTCTCACGGTGCAAAATCTCTTTGGCCGGAAGATGATCGGGAATTTTTATGGGCACAAATTATACCTGCCTTTCTTACTACAGCCTTGAGCTGGCTTTTCAGTGAACTCCCCTTCGGCCATTGTTGCAGACCAATGACCCAGTGCCATGAGGCGACAATTCAGGGCGGCTCCTAGACACTTTGTACTAAAGTTGCCGTGAGCCCAAGCTTCTCCTATTGTAGCATGGTTACAGGCTTTATTCAGGTTTGCCGCAGGTGCCGGCCCCAAACCTATTAATAGCCTGCGTACGACTTCGATTACTCCTTGCGTTCCCGTTCTGATGGACTTATCCAAGTCTGATCATCGTTAATCAATTGATCAACCGGAGCCACCTTCCTGTGTCATCATGCCACCGCTTCTTAGGGCCATTGGCCGGTCGTCCACGGGCGGGCACTCCACAGGCTGTCACCGAGCAGGTCTGCCGTCAGGCAGACACGGGTGAGGAGCCCCTCACCGAACTCTCGGCCACGGTTCGCAAATTGATCGCCGCATTGATGTCGCGGTCGTGGTGTGTGTGACATTCTGGGCACGTCCACTCCCGCATAGCGAGCGGCATTTTCGGCATTTTGTATCCACACGCGGAACACGTTTTGCTGCTCGGATACCAACGGCTCACGATGACCACCGTTTTCCCGCATTGGGCCGCTTTTGTATGCGAGTTGCCGACGGAATTCCCCAAAGCCCATATCAGCAATCGCCCGGGCGAGAGGATGATTTTTGAGCATCCCGGCGACGTTCAGGTCCTCGATGGCCATGACATCGAAGCGCTGCACAAGATCGGTGGTCAGTTGGTGTAACGCATCCGCCCGGATATTCGCAATCCGCGCATGGAGTCGGGCCATGCGCCGCTGCGTCTTTCGCATATTCTGGGACAAGGGCATGGGCATCCCTTTCGGGGTGGGCTGGCCGGGCTGAAGCCCGGCGCGGACTTTGGCGACTTCCATCTGGCGACTGAATTGTTTCGATAACCGACGAAGCTGTGCCAAGGCGTCCGCATAGGCTTTCGGTCCCACGATCTTCTCTCCGGTCGAGAGCGTCGCCAACGCCGACACGCCCAAATCCACGCCGACTACCGCTTGGCGTTCGCGGCGGACACTGGGGGGATCGGGAAGTTCGACGGTGACGCTCAAAAACCAGCGATCAGCGGTCCGCGACACGGTGCCTGCTACCACTGTGCCGATAAATCGCAACGGTTCGTGCATGCGCACCCAGCCTAATTTGGGAATATGCACTTTTTGCCCTTTGACCGTGAATGGGTCGTTGGTGAGCGTAAAGCTGTCGTGTCGGCCCTTTTTCTTAAACGTGGGATACTCGGCGATCCCCGCAAAGAAATTCTTGAACGCTTGACCCAAGTGCATAATCGCCATCTGGGGGGCGTTCTTGGTAACCTCCAGCATCCAGGGGAAGGCGTCGCGCTTGAGTGCATTGAGTTGACGCCGCAGAGCGGCTTCGGTCGGCTTGGGCAACGTAGGATCGGCTTTCCATGCGTCGAACTGTTGTTGCCACTGATCCAAGGCCCCATTGTACGCGAAACGGGCCGTCCCGGCGGCCTTGCGGAAATACGTCTCTTGAACGTTATTCGGGTCGAGCGCAATCTTATGGGCCAGAATCATGATGACGCCTCCTCCACGGCGTGTTTCACGCCGTCGAGCAATTTTTGGTTCTTGCGGGAGCGGCTGCCGTAGAGCCGAGCCGAAAACACGGTGATTATTTCGAGGACGTCTTGAGCCAGCTCTTCCTCAAAGGTCGTGTCCTCGCCTTGATTGAGAATCACCACCTCCACCTGCTTGGCTTCGCAGATCGCAAAGACGAGCTCCGCCCCAAAGCGCACGAGACGGTCCTTATGGGTCACAACCAGCCGACCGACCCGGTCGGCGAGGATGTCATTTAAGAGGCGCTTGAGACCCTTTTTGTGATAATTCATCCCGGATCCGAGATCCGCCACGACCTCAAAGGTCCACCCTTGACGGGCACAATAGATCTCCAGCACTGGCTTTTGCCGCTCCAGATCGTCTTTCTGGTCGTGGCTCGATACGCGGGCATAGGCGACGGTTTTGCGAGGCGGGCTGCGTCGGTGAAACTGGTCAGGTCGCAACCGGGCCAAGTCGTAACGCCGATACCCACCCGCTGTGCGTTCATCGGGCAACAACGTTCCTTCGTGGTCCCATCGACGTAACGTCGATGGGGTCACACCTAAAAATTCCGCCGCTTCACGAATGCCGACAAGTTTTCTATGCATACCTAAATTATACAATAATGGGTAACCATAGGTAAACTTTTAGCAAACTGTTAAAACCCTCTGGGTGTAACGTCACGTTCTTGGTGTTCGGCAACACGGCATTTGCCCCCTTAATCTGCCCGGTCGCACCTTGCTTTTGGCAGGACGAGAGGAAATCGTCGTGATACTGACAAACCACTGATCGGGCTCTACAACACACCGCGTGAAAGGCAACGACCCAGCCGGAGATGGGGGGGCCACCAAGAGAAAACCGATCCTGGGGCTGGGTGGACGTTGGCGTGGATCGGACGGCGCAAGGAGTGCTGCGAGAGCTGGGGCACGCGGTTGTTGGCGTCCCAAGCTTCATGTGGCCGTTGCCATGCACTGTCCGCTCTGCCTTGGTGAAGGAGGCGGCCAGTTTGAGGACGATAGTCATCCTTATAATTCCGGCTTTGTTGACACCATCCGGATATTTCTGATCGTGGCGGGTTCGCGGTATCGGCAGCAGGAAACCTGGTGTGATCACGGGTGAATGTTCGGCCTCCAACCCATTCGCGGCTGACGCGAAATGAGACTGGGGTCCAGAACCCGATCGATCCTCAGAAAGCACTAAAAACCCCCCGTCTATTTTAGACGAGGGGTGAAAAAACTTGTCGGCACGACTGGGCCTCCCAGATCCCTGCGGATCCAGTACCACCAGCGAGGGAGTGGGGGACGACCGTGTGCGGCATGGGAACGGGTCAACACACTTCCTCTGAGGCACCGACAAAGGGGTCGGACCATCTCGGGCCCTAACAACTTCACAGGAGAAAGGACTTGACCGATTAGTATGGCCTCGCTCCGCCCGTTGCCGGGTGTCCACGGACCACCTATCAACCCACTGTTCTGGTGGGGGTCTCTCGGGGCTCTGACGAGCCCCCTGGATATCTCATCTTGGGGCCGGTTTCGCGCTTAGATGCGGTCAGCGCTTCTCCGATCCGAACATAGCTTCCCAGCGCTGCGTTTGGCAACACAACTGGGCACACCAGCGGTTCGTCCACTCCGGTCCTCTCGTACTAGGAGTCGCGCCCCGCAAATATCCTCCGCTTACGACGGAGAGGGACCGAACTGTCTCACGACGTTCTGAACCCAGCTCACGTACCGCTTTAATTGGCGAACAGCCAAACCCTTGGGACCGACTTCAGCCCCAGGATGCGATGAGCCGACATCGAGGTGCCAAACCTTCCCGTCGATATGGACTCTTGGGGAAGATCAGCCTGTTATCCCCGGGGTAGCTTTTATCCGTTGCGCGATGGCCCTGCCACACGGTGCCACCGGATCACTAAGCCCGCCTTTCGGCCCTGCTCGCACTGTCGCGCTCGCAGTCAAGCTCCCTTGTGCCTTTGCACGCCCTGCACGCTGTCCAACCGTGCTGAGGGAACCATGGGGCGCCTCCGTTACACTTTAGGAGGCGACCGCCCCAGTCAAACTGCCCCCCTGCCACTGTCCCGCGTCGGGTGACGACGGCGGTTAGATCGTGCACGCCGTGAGGGTGGTATCCCAAGGATGGCTCCCCCGCCGCTGA
Source organism: Sulfobacillus thermotolerans (assembly GCA_002951815.1). GTDB lineage: Bacteria > Bacillota > Sulfobacillia > Sulfobacillales > Sulfobacillaceae > Sulfobacillus > Sulfobacillus thermotolerans. The sequence continues at coordinate 386,576 of CP019454.1, read as the reverse complement.
CGCGGCGGCTTCTCCGCCTCCCACCTATCCTGTACACACGTCGCGCTCGACCCATGGCAGGCTACAGTAAAGCTCCACGGGGTCTTTCTGTCCAGTCGTAAGAACCCTGCATCTTCACAGGGATTGCAATTTCACCGAGTCTCTCGTTGAGACAGTGCCCAAGTCGTTACGCCTTTCGTGCGGGTCGGAACTTACCCGACAAGGAATTTCGCTACCTTAGGACCGTTATAGTTACGGCCGCCGTTGACTGGGGCTTCGGGTCGGTGCTTGCACACCTCGCCTTAACCTTCCAGCACCGGGCAGGCGTCAGCCCCTATACGGCGTCTTGCGACTTCGCAGGGACCTGTGTTTTTGGTAAACAGTCGCTTGGGCCGCTGTAGTGCCCCCGGCGGCGGACGCCGCCGGGCCCCCTTCTCCCGAAGTTACGGGGGTAATTTGCCGAGTTCCTTAACGAGAGGTCACTCGCGCGCCTGAGGCTCCTCGCCTCACCTACCTGTGTCGGTTTCGGGTACGGACACTCGGACACTCCCGAATCACTTTTCTTGGTCGCGGACGGCGCTCACTTCCGTACTTGTGTTTCCGTCCCCCTGGCGGGACGCCCTCGACCAACGGGGCGCTGACCCCCCTCCGCGACGTCCTGATTCGTTCGCCATGTCCGACTGGTCACGGAATCTCCACCGTGTCTCCATCGACTACGCCTTAACGGCCTCGCCTTAGGCCCGACTAACCCGGAGCGGACGATCCTGCCTCCGGAACCCTGCGGCTTTCGGCGGGCCCGATTCTCACGGGCCTTTTCGCTACTCATACCGGCATTCGCACTCCGCCGCGGTCCACGGCCGTTTCCACGACCGCTTCGCCCCCCGGCGGACGCTCCCCTACCACTGGCCCCCGTACGGGGGCCAATTCGCCGCTTCGGTAGTCCGCTTAGCCCCGGACATTCTCGGCGCCGCGCGACTGCGACCAGTGAGCTATTACGCACTCTTTCAAGGATAGCTGCTTCTAAGCCAACCTCCTGGCTGTCTCGATCACGCGACGACCTTTGCCACTCAGCGCACATTTAGGGACCTTAGCGGACGATCTGGGCTCTTGCCCTTTTGACCTTGGAGCTTATCCCCCAACGTCTGACTCTCTCCCGCCTACCGACGACTTTGTCGTTTGCGAACAGGCAGTAATCCTTCACGGACCCCTTCCATTCACAGAGCGCTACCCCGTCGGTATTGTTCGGGGAGGCTCGCCCTCAAGCGATTTCGGGGAGAACCAGCTATCTCCGTGTTCGATTGGCATTTCACCCCTAGCCGCCGCTCATCCCAGCCCTTTTCAACGGACACGGGTGCGGCCCTTCATCCCGGCTTAAGGGGATTGCAGCCTGGCGCCGGCTAGATCACACGGTTTCGGGTCGATCGACCGCCACTTGTCGCCCTCTTCAGACTCGCTTGCGCTCCGGCTCCCGTCCTTGCGGACGTTAACCTCGCGGCGGCCGGTCACTCGCCGGTTCATTCTTCAATAGGCACGCCATCATCCCGTTGCCGAGACTCTGACGGCTTGACAGCACACGGTTTCAGGGTCTCTTTCACTCCCCTCCCGGGGGGCTTTTCACCGTTCCCTCACGGTACTCTGCGCTATCGGTGACGGATGGTCGGTAGTCTTGGGCGGTGGGCCGCCCAGCTTCCCACGGTCTTTCACGAGAACCGTGGTACTCGGGATCAGCGGCCGGTCCGGCCGCGGCAGCACGACGGGGCTCTCACCCGCTCGGGCGCTGCATTCCAACAGCTTCATGCTCCCGCGACCGCGCCGGCGCGGGCCCCCTACTGGCCCGCATCCGCTGTCCACAACCCGACGACTCCGCGGAAGTAGGCCGTCTCGGAGCCGTCGTTTGGACTGGTCCCCGTTCGCTCGCCGCTACTAAGGGATTCGCTTTCGCTTTCTCGACACAGGTACTGAGATGTTTCAGTTCCCCGCTTTGGACTCGGTCGGGCCCTAGTGGCCCGCCGTCTAGACCTGCCGGTCTAGGGGTTTCCCCATTCGGTGACCCTCGGATCGATGCGTGCGACGCCGCTCCCCGAGGCCTTTCGTGGCGTGCCACGACCTTCTTCGCCCCATCCGCACCCGAGGCATCCCCCGTGTGCTGGTGTTGTCTTTCTCCTGTAAAGTTGTCAAGGTCCGAGTCGGTCCTTGGAAACCATATCGTCATGCCGCGTCGGGAGCATTCCCTAGAAAGGAGGTGATCCAGCCGCACCTTCCGATACGGCTACCTTGTTACGACTTCACCCCAATCATCCGCCCCACCGTCGACGGGACCGTCCCTCACGGGTTCGGCCGACCGGCTTCGGGTGTGGCCAACTCTCGTGGTGTGACGGGCGGTGTGTACAAGGCCCGGGAACGAATTCACCGCCCCATGCTGATGGGCGATTACTAGCAATTCCGGCTTCATGCAGGCGAGTTGCAGCCTGCAATCCGAACTGAGATCCCGTTTGAAGGATTCGCTCCCGCTCGCGCGGTCGCGGCCCGTTGTCGGGACCATTGTAGCACGTGTGTAGCCCAGGACATCAAGGCCATGCGGATTTGACGTCATCCCCACCTTCCTCCGGTTTGTCACCGGCAGTCTCGTGTGAGTGCCCGGCCGGACCGCTGGCAACACACGACAAGGGTTGCGCTCGTTGCGGGACTTAACCCAACATCTCACGACACGAGCTGACGACAACCATGCAGCACCTGAGCACGCTCCCCGAAGGGCCCGCCGCTTTCGCGGCGCTCACGTGCCTGTCCAGTCCTGGTAAGGTTCTGCGCGTTGCGTCGAATTAAACCACATGCTCCACTGCTTGTGCGGGCCCCCGTCAATTCCTTTGAGTTTCAACCTTGCGGCCGTACTCCCCAGGCGGGATACTTAGTGCGTTAGCTCCGGCACCGCAGGGTGGACCCCCACGACACCTAGTATCCATCGTTTACGGCGTGGACTACCGGGGTATCTAATCCCGTTTGCTCCCCACGCTGTCGCGCCTCAGCGTCAGGGTCAGGCCAGTGCGCCGCCTTCGCCACTGGTGTTCTTCCTGATCTCTACGCATTTCACCGCTCCACCAGGAATTCCACGCACCTCTCCTGCCCTCCAGTGCGACCGTTTAGCCGCCCTCCTCCGGGTGAGCCGGAGGCTTAAAACCGCTACGTATCGCACCGCCTACACGCCCTTTACGCCCAGTAATTCCGGACAACGCTTGCCCCCTACGTCTTACCGCGGCTGCTGGCACGTAGTTTGCAGGGGCTTCCTTCGTCGGTACCGGCTCCCCGGGACTCCCGTCCCGGTCTTCGTCCCGACAGACAGAGCTTTACAACCCGAAGGCCGTCTTCACTCACGCGGCGTTGCTCCATCAGGCTTGCGCCCATTGTGGAAGATTCCCTACTGCTGCCTCCCGTAGGAGTCTGGGCCGTGTCTCAGTCCCAGTGTGGCCGTTCACCCTCTCAGGCCGGCTACCCATCGTCGCCTTGGGAGGCCGTTACCCCCCCAACTAGCTAATGGGCCGCGAGCTCCGCGATGAGCGCCAGTTGCCCAGCTTTCTTCCCATAGGAACGTATGCGGGATTGCCGCGCCTTTCGGCCCGATATCCCCCACTCATCGATAGATCACTCACGTGTTCCTCACCCGTCCGCCGCTGACCCGAAGGTCCGCTCGACTTGCATGTATTACGCACGCCGCCAGCGTTCGTCCTGAGCCAGGATCAAACTCTCCATGACTCATTGTCTTGCTGACTGTTTCTGTTTCCCTTGACGCGTTCATGACGATATAGTTTTCAAGGACCGACGCCGCCCGCTAAAGCGGGGGGCTCACTGTCCTCGCGGACAGCTTTGATATAATAACACCGGACTCGCGCCAATGCAAGCCCTTTTTTTAAACCTTTTTAAAACCGTTGGGACGGAAGGTTTACTGCAAGAAATCCCAAATTTTTGGGTCCTCAATGCCTAGTCGCCACAACGCAATGCCCCGCAACTCATATCCTGATACCAAATTTATCTTCGATAAGAGACTTTGAGTGTCTTCAAACCATACCGAATGGGTTTGCCCATCTTGAACATAAACAAAGTGGTTTTGCCCTGATTGATGGGTATATTGCTCCTCTAAGCCTTGTGCCTGACCATAACTTAACGCAACAGCGCCAGAACCACCCCAATCATAGCCGTAACCCGGGATCCCAAGAATCACTTTGCGAGGCGGCACAACAGAAATAGTGTAATTCAAAACTGATTGAACCCAAGAGGGTGAGGCAATCGGACCGGGAGCGCCACCTGCATAATGCTCGTCGTAAGCCATAATCATCAATAAGTCTGCACTTTTCGCTAACGCCGCGTAATTATACGCACCTGTCCATGAATTCTGCGGTTGATAGCTTGTCTCTGCTGGCAAAGACAAGGTGACATAATATCCGTGTTGATGAAAGACCTGCGCTAACCGTTGAACAAAAGACGTAAAAGCATTTTGTTCTCCAGGGGCAATGCCTTCCCAGTCAAGATTCACCCCATCAAAACCGTTATCTTCTACTAGGGTTAACATATTTTCTATAGCACGATTGCTCGCCTGCGCGCTATTTAATAACGGTCCGAAAACCGATTGGCCTGCCATATTTTCGACGAGAGCAAACGTCCATAGGTTATGTTCGCGGGCAATTTTCAATACCGCTGGATTCGTTTGCCCCGTAATGGTCCCGTTGGCTTCAATCGTGTACCAAAAAGGAATAATCCCGCTTAAAAAAGGCAAATAATGTTGAAGCATGGCTGCCGCATTCCCTTGATTGCCCGGGTCATAAAAATATCCCAACACCATTCCTGGGGGCAATCCATCAGTCGGCGACGCCTGACGCGCTTTGGCATTAGCACGATGACGCAAGGACACGGAAACCTCCGCCGGGCGCAAAAGAGCCCGGTCCCAACTGGCCACGACAGGAACATTTTGAAGATAGAGCAAGGCTCCAATCACGGCAATCAAGGCGATAATTCCCATAATGACGGTCCTTGGATGCCTTCGGCCTGATATTGGCGACCACATTCACGCCCCTCCTTCATCTCAATGCATTCTATGCGGGCCACTGCCTATTTAGACGGGCTTTTCAGTATAATAATCGTGAAAGGATGGGGAGCGCGTGCATACCTTACTCATCGAAGATGATGATCGTGTTGCTCGATTGATAACATTAGAACTCCGACATGCCGGTTGGGATGTGCAATGGTGCGCCAAAGGTCGTGATGGATTGTCAGAAGCCGTTGGCGGTAGCTACGATGTCGTGATATTGGACTTGATGCTGCCTGACATCGACGGGTTGAAAGTGTGCCAATCGCTACGCCAAGTCTCAGATACGCCCATTCTCATTTTGACGGCACGCGATGCCGTCATTGACCGCGTGCGCGGGCTTGATGCTGGGGCCGATGATTATCTGGTCAAGCCCTTTGCAACGGCTGAGCTGCTTGCACGAATGCGAGCCTTAACACGGCGTCCTGCCAACGTATTTCATCAAGATGATATGATTAAAGTAGGACCCCTAGAGCTCTATCCCATGCGCCATGAAGTTCGCTTAATGAACAGCACGATTGATCTGACCCGTCGCGAATTCGATTTGTTGCAATACTTTATGCAAAATGTCGGGATTACCCTAACGCGCGATATGATTCTCGACCGCGTATGGGGATGGGGTTACTCGGGGGCTTCAAATATTGTCGATGTCTATGTCGGATATCTGCGGCAAAAAGTAGGCCTTCCCACCGAAGAACTCAACCTGGTCACAATTCGCGGCGTCGGTTATGTGTTAAAATTCGAAGCGTCTCCAGCGTAGACTCCACAACCAGCGGAGATGAAGGGCAAGCGGGCCATCAAAGCGATGCGGCCCCGTAATCTAGGTGCGCGTCTTATCACTTCTTGAACAATGACAGGTGGCATTATGGACAACAACTTTGTTCCGCCAAAAGGCGGCGGAGCCGGGCGCACCCAGGTTTCTCGAAAGCACCTGGTTACCTATCCTAAAAGTTTGCGCACACGTTTCACCATTCAAACGGGTGGGGCTATCGTTAGTTTAGTTGTTGCCTTTGCCCTGATTACCCTTTTTGCCGTCAGTATTCATTTGTATGATGCTGCTGTCAGTGACGCCTCGAGCGTTTATTCGGGCATTTCTGAAGCGCATGGCACTACACTGCAGGTTCTTTTGCATGAATATACCCGCAAAGTCGATCCGCATGTTTGGATATTGAAAGACCATCGCGTCTTATTTCGCTCACCTAATACGACCCCATATCCCTTTGGCCCCCTAACCAATGCCATCGTCCCCCATCCGCTCTCCTCGCGCTTAGTCCACCAGCGGGAAGGCCTGCAGTACGTTGTAGACTGGCCCCTGCGCCCAGACATTGATCTGTTAGGCGATTTAGTCTTAGTCATGGGCATAACAGGGGTAGCGGCAGCAGCGGGTGGCGTCCTGCTTGGTCGTTGGACGACACACCGAGTCCTTGAGCCGGTTAAGCGTATGACGCATTCCGTCGAACGCATGTTGGCTACGAATCAATTTTTGCCGGTGGAAAACCCGTCGCGCACCGATGATGAATTCAGCCGACTGGCTGGACTCCTCTCTCAATTAGTGCAAACGCTGGAATCCAGGTGGCAAAGGGACCGAACATTGCTGGCTGACGCAGCCCATCAATTGCGTACTCCTCTTGAAGTCATTCGCGGCAATTTAGACATCCTCCGCGATTGGGATACGATCGATCGCGCTATGGAAGAAGAAACGATTGCCGCTATTGACCGGGCCGTCTCGGAAATGATTACGCTAGTGGGAGATCTTCTCACGTTGGAACACGTGCGCAATGACGGACCGGTCGAGCTGGCTCCCTACTCTATGCGGCCTCTGTTAGAAGATGCGGTGGAAGATGCGCGAGCTCTTAACCCAGACCTGCACATTACCCTTCACGCCGTTCATACCCACCGCATCTTGGGCCACGAACCGTTCGTACGGCGGGCGTTATGGGCCGTACTCGAAAATGCCGTCAAGTATAGTCCGCCTGGGGGGGCCATTGATATCGACATCATTCCCCAAGGACCATTCTTAGGAATCACCATCCAAGACCATGGGCCAGGAATCCCACCAGAAGATATTCCCCATATTTTTACGCGCTTTTTTCGCGGGACTAATGGGCATGGCAAGCCCGGAACTGGACTCGGGTTGAGTATTGCAGAGGCGCTAATGAAATCCCAACGAGGCTCAATTACTGTACACTCTACGGCCCACGGAGCTGCTTTTACCTTGTGGTTTCTTCGGGCTCCGAACTCATCACCGGGTTCCGCCGAGGAGCCTTTTTAAGACGTGGAACATAATACCAAACATAGCCGGTCACGATGGCTGTCAACCCCATAACGAATAAGAGCGCCGTGGGTATGCCCCCGGTCGTGGTGAGCAACGCTCCCACTCCTAACAGCAAAAATACGGCGCCGACAATAAGCGCGGCCCACGGATAACCCAGCGCCCGAAAAGGCCGGGGTCGCTGCGCTTCCCGCCTACGGAGGGAAAATACCAGCCACGCCGATAAGGCGTACACCAATCCTTCGACGCCCGCTCCGGCGTTGATCAAAACGGTATACCATCCCGTCGCCATGACTCCTAATGCCAGCGCTAAGGATAACCCAGCTAGAAGCAAGAGCGCATAAGACGGCACCCAATATTTATTCAGATGAGACAAACCCCGTGGCAGGGTCTTCTCGCGCGCCAACGCGTAAACAAATCGCGAGGCGGTAAAGAGTCCCCCATTGAAGGTCGTCATGGCGGTCGTCATGGTAATGATCACCATCCACCAAAATCCCCAGCGCCCCAAGGCTTTCTCTCCGACAATCAATTGCGGGATGAGTGTAGCATGCAAAGCGCGGATATCCGGAAAAATCACGCTAATCGCTACGGTAAAAAGGCCAAAAGCCACTGCAATCAACCCCAACGCCATGTACATGCCGCGCGAAATCGCTCTGGCATCATCAAATTCTTCTGCCAATGGCGTCACCCATTCGAAGCCTACATAAATAAATACCCCTAACGCCACCGCTTGAAAAATTCCAGGACCGACATGAAATAGCGGTTGGCCATGAGGCCAAGGAGTCTTTCCTAAAATAATTAGTGAAATCACAACCAGAGTCATCAAGAGCACGGCACCGTTAATATCTTGGATTTTACCTGATACCCTAATACCACGCAGATTGGCTCCTGCAATCGCCCCTAACAACAAAACAATCCATAGCCAACCTGGTATTATCGGCACGGCGGCATGAAATGCTTGGGCCAATACAAAAGCATCCGCCGCAATCACAAAAACCACCGTGGCGGCATAGACCAAAGAGATAATTAACGATAGCCTGTCGTTTAGGCCCTTGCGTGTCCAGACCCGAATAGCGGCCGCCGATGGATAAAGACCGCTGAGTTCTGCAAAATTGCTAGCAGAAAAAATAATGAGGCCTCCTGCCACGAGCAAGGCAATCCATGCCGAAGCCCCACCAGCGTATTCGGCCACTTCTACACAGGCCAAAAAATTGATAGCGGCAGAAGCTAAACCAGCACTCGTTGAAACGGCCGTGCGAAGCGGCAACACATGCCTCGAGGCCATCTTATTCCCCCCAAATCAACAGCGTAATAATATCCAGCCGCATCAAATCATCTTGGCTCCCTTTCACCAAAAGGTCCCCCGCATTATAAGGCTCCGTCGGACTCATTGCACCTGAAAAAATAGCTTGGATGATGTCATAAGGGGCTTGAATCTGCAAATCAGGTTCTACAGCAGGTCCCTCGCCTGCCGTAATCACGCCCTCTTGACTGGTCAGCCAAAAAGATTGCGCGCGGTCCGTCGCTACAATGGCAATCCGCCGAGTCCAATCGCGATTCATCTGACGCAGACGGGAATTAGCATTGCATTGCGCAGCAAAATGTTCTAGGGTCTTGAGCATATCTGTTAGCCTCTTTCTTCACGTTATTCTCTAGTGGGACGCATTTCCCTTTGCACCTTCAAATCGGCTCACATGCCACTGCAGTCCCGCATTCATCACAACATCCGCCCAGCCGTTGTCTTCCGGTCGCACACCCGATATCGCCACCAGCGCCGCTTCCATCACGTTCGTACCAAAACTACGCCCGTCTAAGAACGGCGTCGTGGTCACCAAGGTCTGTAAATGGCGTTCCTCCAACAACAAGCGATCGTCTCTCGTCGTGGTATTCGTTACGATTACCTTACCCTGTAACTGATCGGGCAAGTAGCGGCGAATGAAGTGAAAATCTCCAGCGATAATGTCGGCTTCATTAAAATATTTTCCATAAGCATTGTTGGACACGGTATGGTCTTGTTCAGAACCCGTAGGATACAACATCGAGAAAGGCATTTTGATGAGATCTGGCAAAAGCTTTCGGGCAAACTCTTCGAGCTCTCCTAGGGATTGAATAGGATAATCAATATGACTGGCAAAAATCAAATCGCCCGCGATTGTTGGAAAGCCCATGGTATAGAAGGCCTCAGCCATTCCAAATCGATCCATTGCGGAGACTAAAAGAACTTTTTGATGCGGGCTGATAAGACCCATTTCCACCAATTGCTGAATCACATGGGGTTCCCACACCGCTTTGAGCCCACTACCATCCACAACCGGCGTATGGCGCGCGGCTTGGGCAAGCTTTTGAGCATCTCGAATTTCATATCGCTGACTTTTAACAACAAGATACCGGTCAATGCCACCTAAACCGATCACATCGACCTTCCCGTCCAACGATGCAATCCATTGCCGTGCACGTTCCATATCGCCATCTGTACCCTGCCGCACAATCTCCACAGCCTGGTCTAATATGACTGCGGTCGTCTGATGATCACGGCGCGCACTACCAAGGCTGACACTGACCACGTGTTTCATTAAATTTCTCAAAGCCTCCCATAGAAAAAAGCTGTGCACAATATTGCACACAGCTAGTGTATCGCCTTTTTCTTCTTATTCCTAGAGCTCGTCTACACTTCCTAAGGGTCGCATCGTCGGGAAAAGAATGACATCCTTGATAGACGGACTATCAGTCAACAACATTATCAGGCGGTCAATACCAATTCCCAACCCCCCCGTCGGTGGCATTCCATGCTCTAGGGCGTTAAGAAAGTCTTCATCAAGGGGAGGCACTTCATCGTTACCCTGACGCCGCTGTTCTTGCTGGGCTAAAAACCGTTCGCGCTGGTCTAATGGGTCATTGAGTTCAGAAAAGGCATTGGCCAATTCACGCCCTGCCACAAACAATTCAAAGCGCTCCGTGAGGTGTGGATGGTGCGGATCGCGTTTCGCTAAGGGCGAAATATCCACGGGATGATGCCACAGAAAGGTGGGTTGTACCAAATCCGGCTCCACAACTGACCCAACAATCTTGTCCATAACTTGTGCGCGGTCAAATTGGGGATCGACCGCAATCCCCAATTTGCGCGCCAACGCATGAGCATCGGCAGTCGAATGAATGTCTTCCCAACGCACACCGGTTTTTTCCCATAGCCGTTCTACCATATCTACCCGAGCAAAAGGCGGAGCAAAGTGTAGGACTTGTCCCTGGTAGGTCAGTTCCGAGCTTCCTTGCAAGTGGCGGACCAACGCGGCCAACAAGTCTTCGACTAAGCGCATGATGCCCTCATAATCTGTATACGCCTGGTACAACTCCAACATCGTAAATTCCGGATTATGTTTAGTCGATACCCCTTCGTTGCGAAAGACGCGGCCAATCTCGTAAACCCGGTCAAAGCCCCCTACAATCAAGCGCTTGAGATGCAGCTCAAGCGCAATGCGCAGATAAAGCGTCATGTCGAGCGCATTGTGGTGGGTCGCGAAGGGCCGAGCTTCAGTACCTCCTGCCAAGGGCAGGAGGACCGGAGTTTCAACTTCGGTAAAATGGCGTTCAGCGAGAAATTGGCGGATAAACGTAATGGTTCGACTGCGGATATCAAAAACTCTCCGCACTTCCGGATTGACTAACAAGTCGAGATAGCGTTGCCGATAGCGTAAATCGATATTCGTCAACCCATGCCGCTTATCGGGTAAATCTAGCAAACTTTTGCTCAGATATTCAAACGTTTGCACCTCAATGGAAATTTCTCCACGGCGCGTCTTAAAGACAGTGCCCTCTACTCCTAGGATGTCACCGAGATCTAGATACTCGGTGAGCCCGAACAACTCGGGTCCCACAATGTCTTCCCGAATGTGGCACTGAATTTTGCCTTCTTCATCCGCCAAATCCAAAAACATGGCCCGACCATGGGTACGAATCGCCATCACACGACCTGCGACCCGCACGGTCCGACCTTCCCACTCCTCGTAGTTTGCATGTAAATCAGCGCTATGCGCTGTCACATCGAAGCGGGTCGGCTGATACGGATTGACGCCCCGCGCTCGCAACGCCTGCAATTTTCCAAGCCGCACCGCGCGGGGATCAAAACTTTCCTCTGCCAAAATCAGCCCTCCAAAAGTTATGAAATCTTCACAATCTGCATCCGAATTTTGCCAACCGGCGCAGACACTTCCACAATTTGTCCGACTCTCGCTCCCATCAACGCTTTACCAACGGGAGATTCGTTTGAAATATGATTTTTGTTGGGATCGGCCTCAGCAGCTCCCACTAGTGTGTACTCTTCTTCAAAATCTTCTTCCAAATCTTTGACAGTCACCACCGACCCAATGTGAACGGCATTGGGGTCGACATTGTGATTGTCTACAACCTTAGCTTGACGGAGCATTTTTTCAAGGGTCTGAATTCGGCCTTCTACAAAAGCCTGCTCATTTTTCGCGTCCTCATACTCGGAGTTCTCGGATATATCCCCAAATTCCCTAGCCGTCTTAATACGTTCTGAAACCTCATGGCGTTTGACCGTCTTAAGATTTTCCAGTTCTGTCTCGAGCTTTTTGAGGCCCTCTTCGGACACTAGCAACTCCTTGTCGCTCAAAATGATACCCCGCTTTCTTTAGTTAACGCTGACTGATGAATGTTACGGAAAAATTTGCTCTCGTATGCTATGTGGACCCATTATATACATTTGGCGCCGCCATGCAATAATCCGTATCACTATTTTGGCGAATCGTTCAAAGATAGCCCGCCTTCAGACACAGCCAGAATAGTTTTTCGCAACGAGTCAATATCCACCACCACATCAGCGCTGAGAGGCGTTTCCCCTAACACTACCGGGATTACAGCACGGCTGTCTAGCAATGCCGCCATTAGGCGCACCCGCGCGTTGGAGGCTAATAAGATAATGGCATCAAACTGACGAAATCGGCTGGCAAGGTCCATGATCTCATTAATCAATTCTATGCCATTTTTTGACTGCGCGTACTCCCAACGCTCTTGGTTAGTCATCACCCAACACAGTTCTACGCCAAGATCCTGGCACGTCTTACGAATTTCCTCCGTATTCTGCACAGGAAAGCCAATCACGGCTATCGAGCGTCCTTTACGAAGCTCACCAACCGTCTCTAGACGCGAGACAAAAGATCGATCCACGTGAAACTTTCGGGCCACATCTTGTTGAGACAGACCTTGAGAGCGGGCCAAAAGAATTTGCTCGGCCATATCGGTAATGCGGGACAAACTGACCACTTTGTCTCCGATGCGGATTAAATCCACGTCAAATCCTCATTGCGTGCATGATTCAACCACTCCGCAATGAGTCGCTCGGCATCTTCCAACGTCTCGATCGACGTCGACCGACTGCGAAAAGCCGCGGATCCCGTTGTGCCCCGCAAATACCATGCTAATTGCTTGCGCATCTCGCGAATCCCCACCACCTCACCCTTCACTTCAACCATCCTTTGCGTGTGTAAACGCGCCATTGCTGCGCGTTCTTCAGCTGATGGGGGGGAGAGATGCTGACCTGTACGAACAAACTCCGTAATCCGGCGAAAGATCCACGGATCACCAAATGAGGCGCGTTCCACCATGACCCCATCCGCATGGGTCTGTTCCATCATCCGCACAGCATCTTCGGGCGTTTTGATATCTCCATTGCCAATAACGGGTATAGACACGCGTTCTTTCACTTGACGAATAAAGTCCCAGTTCGCTGGCCGTACGTATTGGTCATCTCGGGTACGCGCATGAATGGTTAATGCCGCCGCTCCCACGCGCTCAAAAGCCTCAGCCAGTTGCGGGGCGGTAATCGAATGATGGTCCCATCCGGCACGCATCTTCACGGTAACAGGAATATCGACCGCATTCACCACCGCTTGCACCACGGCTACGGCTCCCGGAATATCGTTTAGCAACGCAGACCCATCACCGTTCTTGACAACCTTGGGCACGGGACAGCCCATATTGATGTCAATAAGGTCACATCCTTGTGCGGCCGCCTCGCGTGCTGCCTCTGCCATCATCTCAGGGTCTGACCCTGCTATTTGAATCCCCACAGGAGTTTCTTGCGGATCAATTTCCATCAACCAGTAACTCTTAGCACTCTTATGCAATAAGGCGTTCGCATTCACCATCTCTGTAATGCATAACGTTGCACCCTGTTTTCGGGCAATCGCACGAAACGCCCGGTTAGACACGCCTGCCATCGGAGCAAGCATCACAGGTGGATCAATCGTCATGGGTCCAATTTTCATCGCGGAAAACCGTAGCCTCCTTCCCGTTTGGTGATGAACAACAACGATCACCTTCTTAAAATTTGCCACGCTATTATACCATAATCATTTGACCCTTATTCCGGGCCGCAAGCTAGCATCGCTACAGAGCCTCTTGCCTATAGTCTCCCATAACACTTGTGGAGCCATTTCTCTCCTCAATTATTTTAGGCGGGAAACTTCTCTCTCACAACGTCCTCGGGAATTTTTTCCAGAAATTCTGCCAGCGGGTCTTTGTTGCATAGGACCGTGGATTTCTTGTTATAATTAAGTAAGTTACTAAAATGAGTGTGCTCGCCTCATATTCAGGAGGTTTGTGCAATGGACCCACAATCTCGCCAAATGCTCATGGCACTCATCGCTCTGCAAGATGCTTTGGGCGGACAATACGGCACTTTATCTCGCCCTAAGTTGCGGTTGCTATTAAAGTTGACGCACTCCTCTCTCACGATTTCCGAATTAGCCGAGCGTCTCAACATCTCGTCGCCAGGTGTAACGCAAATGATTGACAAACTTCAAGCTGAAGGCATTGTCGCACGTCACAGTCCTGTAGGCGACCAACGAACGGTCTGTGTCACCCTCACCGAAACCGGGCGGCAGGTGCTGCACATCGCAGAGGCGGCTTTCTTGACGAGAGTCCAAAGCTTGCTCAAACCTTTAAGCCCGGAGGAGCAAGAAAACCTTCTCACTCTACTCAAAAAGATTACCGATCCGACTATGTCCTATGGAAAGAAGATGACCCTATCGTGAGCAGCGCTCCCTCTCCTTATACACGCAAAGGCTGGCACTCTCTAGGCACGGTTGCCCAACGCCTCATTGCGGCCCGTTTTCTTCGGAGTATCGCCCAAGGTGCCCTCGCTGTCGACTTTACCCTCTATCTCAAAGCAAGAGGTTGGAGTGCGGTCGACGTGGGATTGCTCTTGATGGCGGGTGGCCTATCTGGCGCGGTTCTGAGCCTCTTGGTGGGCATTGTCAGCGACCGCATCGGCCGCCGTCTTTTCTTACTCATCTATGAAATCGGTCTGACCGTCGGCATGGCCGCCATCATTATCCACCCCGCAGCCTGGATTATTGTCGTGACCGCAGCAATTTTTGGGTTTGGGCGCGGCGCCAACGGATCATCCGGTCCTTTCGCTCCGGCAGAACAGGCATGGCTCGCCCAATCCATTCCCGGACCGCGCCGAGGTTCTGTGTTCAGCTTTAATGCGGGTCTACAGTTTTGGGGCATGGGAATTGGATCCCTGTTGGCTGCAGTATTGCCGCATATGATTCCGGGAGCACGGGGCGCACAGGCCTATTTGCCGCTATTCTTGCTGAACTTGCTGATGGCCCTTATCAACTTAGCCCAAATTTACAGCATTCATGAATCCCCACGGCATAATGCTCATCCTTCCGAGTCTGCATCAAAGACCGACGGGGTTCCCGAGGAACACGCCATTCATCGCCGCGAAAACAGGGCGCTCACACTGCTTGCCATTGTCAATACGATCAACGCCCTCGGCATCGGACTCGTCGCCCCTTTGTTACCATACTGGTTTAATGTCAAATTCGGGGTAGGCCCCGCCGAAATTGGGCCCGTCTATGGACTGACATTTTTTCTTACGGGCATCTCATCCCTCATCATCGGCCGGGTATCCGAATCGATCGGTCTTATTCGTTCTATCGTGATTCCGCGCCTGCTTGGGGTAGTACTCCTGATTGGGATTCCTTTTATGCCAAGTTTTACGATAGCGGCCGTACTCTATGTGGTCCGTTCAATTGTCAATCGCGGCTCGGTCGGCGCTCGGCAAGCCTTTAGCCTTTCGCTTGTCCGCGATAAGCGTCGTGGCTTTGCCAGCAGTTTAAACGCCGTCTCCTGGAGCCTTCCCGCCGCTGTGGGTCCAGCCGTGGGAGGCTGGTTCATCAACATGGGATCCTTAGTCTGGCCCTTCATAATTGCGGCTGGGCTGCAGCTCGGTTACGTCATTTTATTTCCGACCATCATGGCCCAATACGAGGTCAAAAGTCCCGCGTCCCCGTAAGATCCGCGCATCACGTTTTGTGGAACACTTCGGCAGCATCGACGCCTAGAGCATGATAAAGCCGCCCCGCCGTATCGGTTAGCGGAGGCGCACCGGGAACCGAAACCGTCTCACAGGCCGCATTGTCTTGAATCACCCACGCTGGCTGGTGAATAAAATCAATTGTCAGCGTGGCTCCTTGTCCAAAATCATCCGCACACCCTTCCATAAAAGGACTGCTTGGAGGCAATGCATTCAAAATGCGAACGATTTGGTTAATTTTTTTCCGTTGACGCAGAACAAAATGCTGCGCGGAAGCGCCGTAGCGCCACGGATGATAGACGACCCGAATGTCCGCAATCTCTTGCGGGTTAAGAATTTTGGTCGATGCCGGGCGAGTTGGCGGCGTATAGGATAGGGTTTCATAGGCCATGAAACACGCATGAGGCCCTACTGGGCGAAAGTTCAAGGCAATTTCCTGATTGTTTTGGATACCCTGGCCAAACTCTATCGCTTGAATGGTATCCGATACGTTTCCATCGCTACTTTCCGCCTTGCTTAACACCCGGTAGCCTCGTTGCTCCAAAGCGCGGGTAAACCATCTTTCCGCCGTTGCGGTAGACGTCGGCACTCGGTAGGCCGTGGACATAAATTCCTGGACACCGCCGGCAGTAGGAAATCCAAAGGGAGAATTCCCTAAATGTGCTGACGTTTTGACACTGCCGGGGTAATTAGGAACCGTAACAACGCCACGGCTGTTTTCCGCGACCCATTGGGCATGGGCTGGGGGCACACCTATCAGAAGTCCTGCCATCACGACGGGACTCATCACCCAGGCGACCAACGACTTGTCCATCATATCGCCTCCTATTTTCCTGTAGCATTCCCAGCTCGCTCCAAAGATATGGCGTGGCGAAACCAAAGGTCAACGCTGCACGCCCGAGACCCATAAAACACTTACCCTAGGTTTCAACCTTTTTTCTCTGCTTGGTGCAAGCAACTTCTCCCTTTTAACGAACACTAGGGGATTGCTCATGAATAAGCAATCCCCTATTAAGAAAAAAGCACACCGCTTTTAACCCACCAACCCTATCCTTGACTCGCCACTTCCCCCATTGTGCTATGGCGCTCAAGCGCTGTAGTCAGGACGTGGCCCTGGCTTAATAAGGCAATGATTCCGATGCATAAAATGCCAGCCGATACAAAAAACGGTACCGTCATCCCGAAATGCTGTCCGATTAATCCGGACAAGATCGGAGCCACTGCCGCTCCAGCCCACCGCAGAAAATTATAGGCTCCCGAAGAAATGGACCTTGAGTAAGGGGATATCTCCATGGCCAGCGTCGTAAACAACGCGTTGGCGATGCCGCAAAAAAACCCTGTAATCACCACAATGTACAACAGTGCATAACCAGGCAGAATTCCTGCTAATACAAAGAGAATCACAATAAACGGCAAATTTAAGGATAATATCGTCACCGGCTTCATGCGGCGTAGTAGCCAGTTCACCACCACCACGGATGAAAATGCCACCAATATTCCCCAGAAAAAGTAGGTATATCCCAAGGTAATCGCTTTTAGCCGGCCTAACGTGAGCGGTGAATAGGCTAAAATAGTAAAGAAGGCATAGCTATAGCTCAACCCAATCAATGCATTCGTTAAAATCGCGCGGTCACCCAACGCCCGAAAAATATCCCGCGCAGTCCTTGGCACCTCTTTTGCTGGCGGCTCTTTAACCAAAGTCCACGTCGCCAAAAAGGCAATAGCCATCAACGACGCCGTCCCGAAAAAGGGATCCCGCCAATTGAGGCTGCCGAGCGCTCCACCCAGTAAGGGACCCGACGCAATTCCCAGTCCTAAGGCGGCTTCATATAAGGTAATTGCCGGCCCCATGCCGCCCGTCGACAATCCTACAATAATGGACAAGGCTGTGGATGTGAAGAAGGCATTGCCAAGGCCCCAGCCCCCGCGAAATATCGCTAAAATCGGGATAGACGGGGACAACCCTGAACAGGTGGCAAAGACAACAACCATTCCCAATCCCAGCATCATCGTGCGTTTACCCCCCAAGCGGGTACCTAACACGCCAGAAATCAGCATGGTCAACGCCATGACCGCAATGTAGCTCGTAAACAGCCATTCCACCTGAGACGGGGTTGCTCCCATAGCCCGTCCAATCAACGGCAAAATCGGATCGACCACCCCAATGCCCATAAACGCCACAAATGTCGCAAACGCCGTCGCCCACACGGCAGACGGATAATGTTTCATTGAAATTCCTCCTTATGCGTTAACTTGTATGATACAATATCGTTGTTGTATCATACAAGTTAACGTTCATGGCTAGGATGGATGTCGTTAAGATCCGTAAAGGGGCAATGCCGTATTCATGACGATAGCGTAGCGCAGGTGGAATATGCCGTAGCCGCTTTGGTCCGGCTTGTGACCGCAGCGCATCCCCGTGACCCGCGCATCGCAGCATTGGACCGTTCCGCTTACTTAATTTTGCACGAAGTACTAAGTCACCCTGATCCGCCTGCTGTGCAAGATTTGGCGGGCGAGCTCAAAGTCGATTTGTCGACCATGAGTCGCCAAGTCTCCGCCATGGAGGCCAAAGGCCTCTTAGAACGCGTCCCAGAACCTCATAATTCCCGGGTACACCGCGTTCAGGCCACGCAATATGGTCGAGATCAATTTAAATTGATGAAAAGCGCCCGTCTGGAAGTCTATAAGGACATCTTGGACGACTGGCCCGAAGGTGAGCGTGCGCGCCTCGCCTATTACCTCCAAAAGCTCAGCGAATCGGTTCGCGAATATCAAAACTGCTCCAATGAAAGAAACGCGCCAGACAATAATCGGCCATGACAAAATGAGTCCCTCTCCAATCAGCGCCACGAGTGGGCAAAAAACCATTCGTAGCAGACTGACGAGGAACTCACTTACAAAACAGGCGTCCGGAAGGGCATGTTTGGCCGCTCCCCACTTCTTTAAAAAGGTATGCGGTTAGCTGACCCCTTCCATGATGTGCGGCACTTTTTTCAGTACGTTAATAATCATCTTCACGCCCACTTGGACATCAGGGTCTTTAAGTGCACGCAACAGTCCCATTGCCGTCATTTTCTGCGGATCCGCCTTGGCTTCCTCTACGGCACTGGCGGCAGCATCCATAATTTTGAGTCCTAAGTCTAACAATCCTGAACGGATAGCTCCGTCAAGCGCTCGCGACGCTTCCACGACGATGCCGGACACACGCTCCACCATTTGCGTTGTGGCCGAGTCACGCACAGCACTGATTAAAGAGGAAAAGTCCACAATAGCGGCCCATGTGCCATCATGTTGCCATGACACCATCTGTTGAAACAAACTCATCATGGCATTTTGATTATCCAGCACAAAATTGAGCGCTGAGACGGTTTCAGGTTCTGATGCCCTGGCGGCCAAAGAGCCCAGCGACGACAATAACGAGGCAACGCGCTCAGCCATCGCAGGACTGGCAGAACTTTTCACAGCCGTCAGCAATGCCGTAAACTCCTTAATTGCATCCCATGTGCCGTCATGCTGCCACACATCTAGCTGAAGAGCCGCTTGCGTAAGCGACGGCGCCCGCTCGATCAGCTCCTGGGCCGCCTTTTTCGCCTCGTCACTCGCAGCCAGTGCCGTGAGTTCTCCCATATTGGACAGTAAAGAGCCAACCCGCTCCGCCATAGGCGGCGTCGCCGACGCTTTAAAAGCTGCGGCCAGCGAAGCAAGCTCCACCAACGCGTCCCACGTGCCATCTTGATGCCAGCGCGCCAACTGCACCAATGTCGACTGAATGACGGCTTCATGCTCTAAGATTGTATCCACCGTGCGGCCAGCAGCCGGATCTTGCGCCTTGGCCGCCAATTCTCCAACCGTACTCAACATCGTTCCAATCCGCTCCGCCATCTGCGGCGTCGCACTGTCACGAAACGCCGTGAGCAGCGCTTTCCATTCTCCTAGGGTTTCTTCCGAAACTTCAATGGCAGCCATACGCTTACGTCCTTTCTGTATTCTCTGCCCGGCACCTTATAGAACACCTGCTGGGGTGAGCCAATACATGCGGTTATAGGCGAGCTTGAACATATGAATCATCTCGGTCGGTTCTTGGGGTTTGGGCGGATGCGCATAGTCAAACTGAATGTAGGTCGCATTCTTCAAGCCAGTTTCAATGAAACAAAAGACTTTGCCGTCATAGCGAACGGAACCTAAGCCACCCCGTAGCAAATTGACGAGATTGGCCGCCACGACGTCTGCCTCAAAATGCGCCGTGGAACCTGCTTTACTAATGGGAAGATTAGTGGCATCTCCCAACACAAAGATATTGTCCGCACCTTCCATCCGCAATGAGTAGCGGTCGGTTGGAATCCAATTGCCCGCATCGCCCAATTCCGAGCGGCTAATAATGTCCTGACCGCGATGGGGTGGGATCGCAACAAGAAGGTCATAATTCAGCGTTTCTCCTTCTAAGCTGGTGATTGTGCGCTTCGCGGGATCCACATTTTCCGGATTGAAATAGATATGAGATTCGATGCCCCGCTCCGCAAACACGGGTGTGGCCCAGTTTGCAACGGGTTCAAGGGAATGGATGCGGCCAATGGGATACGTATAAACCAATTCCGTTTTGTCACCTAAACCACGCGCTTTCATCCATTCCTGCACCATAAATGTGAATTCAAGTGGGGCTACCGGGCATTTGTGTGGTACACCAACAGTCACCACAATGCGGCCCCCTTGAAAATTGTGCAACGCTTCGCGTAATTTAAGGGCCCCCTCTTCGGTGTAAAAAATATGCCCTCCTTCGGTCAATCCGGGAATCGTTTCCGGGGCCGGCCGGCTGCCTGTTGCAATCACAAGATAATCGTAGGAGATTTTCTCGCCATCTTGCATAATCACAGCTTGGGCTTCACGGTCTATTCGTTCCGCATTGCCCACTTTCAAATGCACATGCCGATCTAAGATGTCACGTTCGGGTTTTTGAGCTTCGGCGGGCACCACTTGGTCAAAGGCAATGTATAAAAACATCGGTTGGTAAACATGCTGTGCGGATTCTGAAATAACCGTAATGTCTAATGCCCCTGTACGAAGCTCGGTGCCCATTTGCCGTGCGACTTGATTGGCGACAATGGTGCCGCCGACTCCGCCTCCAAGAATCACGATTCGCTGCATCTTCCGACGTCCTCCCTTTTGCAATAGATAATATGAAACCTTTTATCGGACTTTTTTGACTTGCACCTTATAAATGCCGTCTTCTTCGCGATTTTGCACAACTTCATGACCTGCACGCGCCACCCATTCGGGAATATCTTTCGCGCTGCCTGCATCCGACGACCAGATCTCAAACACGGTACCAACAGCTTCCTGACGAATGCCCTTAATCAATTCCATAAGCGGCCCTGGGCAGAACGATCCGCGCGCATCAATCACTTTAATATCATCCACGATCTGCTCAACCTGCCTTTCTCTAAAGAGATCTCTCGGGATCAACCATTAAAACGGCGAGTATCCCCATACATAGGCCACATCGTTAAAACGTCAATGTCGGCTGCCCTTCGGCTTTAGCCAAAAAGCCCGCCACCCCCATCACCTCATCAAAAACGGGATGCATCTCACCTAGCGTCCAATGATATAAATCCATCACCAGTCCACAGGCATATAGCTTAACCTCGCCAAAGTCTTTTGCTTGTTGAAATAATTCTATAAAGTCTTGTCCACCAGATGCTGCAATTTTTTGGGCAACTGGCCCTTTAACCAGCGCGGACCCAGCGATATTGGGATCTTTATGAAAAGCGGGCAATGCCTCCATCGAGACAAACACGTTGACGGGCTTCCCATAACTGCTTGCCACCACACTAAGCATGGCAGCCGCGTGCAACCGGCTGTACTCACCAGAAAGAACCATAAGATTTATTGTTTCCTCGGCCATCACAGTGCCTCCCAAAGTAGGGTAAGTGCTTGGATTGCGATTTTTATTTTACCACGATATATGAATACGCAGACTATTAGTTCAAAATAGTTTTTTATTTTATCGGAACCATGTCAAATTATTTGCAACCCTATTGGATTTTTATATGCTTCTCCCGGGCTAGATATCTCGGTTGTATTGTCTACTTAATGCGTTGCGCTCTAGACATTTTTGAGTTTCTCAATAACCAGTTAGGATTACCTAGGCCTCGTGACTTTCCGCCAAAGCCGCTGCACCTCATTGGCGCGCGTTTTCGTATCATCCTCCATGCCATAGCGCACCTGTTCATAAATCTCCGCTATCGTTCTTCCCCATTCTCCAAACCCTTTCGCGGTCAACCATTGACGCAGGGTTTCTCCCTGGCGTTTGCCTTGGTGGTGCTGTGCCGCTTGTCGCAATCCTCGGGATACCACGTGCCGCACGGGCGTTAACCGCGCCGGTCTAGGTATTGGTGGACCTTTGGGTAATGACTCTATCACCACCATATCTGATGTCTTAGAAACGGAAGATACCGGATGGCTTTTCAATCGCAGTCGCCATGCTAAGAGCACTATCCCCATGAGTAAAAGCAGAGCGATCATTACCACAACCCCCGACATATCGGCGCGGGTTGCATGGGTTAGCCAAGGTCGGGTGAAAGGGTGAGTGATATGACGCGTTGCGGTCTCTTTGCGATGAAGATGGGGCACAAGCCACAATAGAAGACCTGCAGCGCCTGCCCCCACCCATCCCAACGTATTGGCCACCAAAACAGTCCAAGGGATAACCCATAACATGCCCGCTCCTAGCATTGCCAAGGCCCACGCCCCACCGACAATACGCAGAGCCGTTTGCCACGTCGATTGAGGCCAAGGCAGCAAGACTAATAGCCCACCCCCAGCGACCAGCAATAGCCCTATTTGGCCTACGAGACGGTATTGCCAGGCTAAAATCGTCCATGCCACCAACGCCACAACATAACGCCCCAGATATCTTACCCGCTGAATCCCTAAAATCCCCCCCACCACCAAAACGCCCACCCAGTGCCCTAGCACCACAGCGCTAAGCGCAAGACCCGCTACCCCTGCCGTGCGCATACGAGCACGCCCGGGAATTCCCACGGCCAAGTAAAATAATCCCGCGATACCGACCATCCATAGGTTGTGAGAGACCATTTCCACGCCTAAAAGCATCCATGACAAGTCAACGCCCGCTGCTAGTACGCGTCTCATGCACCACGCCTCCTTCAGTCCACGCCCAGTGCACATCAACCACGGTGGGTAGCTGCACACTAGACCCCGCACTCAGCCAGCCGATCACATGTCCTTGGCTTGACAATCGTTGCAATAACAGGTCGACGGCCTCGTCCCACTTGGGCGATACCACCAACAAAAGACCCGCAGGCCGTTCTTGCCGCAACAAGTTCTCTAATAATCCCTGAACATTGGTAGATACCGCAGGGGTCGCAACGGCCCATGCTAAATTCGTGAAATATTCTGCGCGCGCGGCCATCGCCATGGTAGGCTCTAAAGAGACGCCATGACCTAATCCTGGCAGCGCACAGGATATGGTCAATCCACACGCTAGGCCTTGATCGAACGCGGTCTGCACGGCACTGGCCGCCAGGCTCAAACACGTTTCAACCGCTTGCATGTCAATCCCATGCCAAGGCACGTCGGCGGTATAAGGATGGCAAATGATATCGACCGATAGAGCACGAACCCGCTCGACCTCCTTCACCATCAGGGTGCCGGCTCGTGCCGAAGCAAACGGATGCACATCACGCAAGGGTTCCCCGTACCGGTAAGGCCGAATCCCCCGGTAGTATGATGGATCTGGTTCGTCCCAGAGCCATCCCTTGGTTTCTCCCAACTCTCGCACCGCCTGCCACAATGGCAGATCGATGTCAAAGCGCCGTGGCCACACCGTGACCACGGTCGGGAGAAAGCGCTTTTGAACCGTTTCCCGCCACCCCCACAAATCGCTTTGCACCAGTGTCGTGTCCCCCAATATCCAGCGACCTCGCGCCACGCCTTTTAGGGGCCAGACCACACGCGCTTTTTGATATTCCCCTAACACAAATTCGGCGCCCACGTGATGGCTGCCGTCATCCTGCACCAAACCCTGGGGAATTTCTTGTCGCACGCGAATCCATCCAGCAGCTATGGCTAAAGGATTGCTGATAGACACGCTGTAGAGCCATTCTTGGCCAATTTCCAAGGTGATTTGCTGCGGTATGCTGTCAATGATCAGAGCCGCGTAGGTACGGCGTGCCCACTTCTGCGATAAGAGGATGACAGCGGCCACGAAGAAGCCTATGATTATCCACAGCGCGCGTCCCGCAATGATTCCGGCCAGCACCAGCAAGGCCGCAAGGGCTTCCAACAACCAAACCGGCTGTTCAGTCCCTCGCATCATTCCACTGGCACCGCAATCTGAGCCACAATCTCGTTCAACACGTCACGCACGGCCTGTTGGCGTTCGCCCCAAGTCCCTCCACGTATGCCTCCTGCCACGATTAAGCGATGCCCTAATACCACCGGCAGCGATACCTGCACGTCATCGGGGATCACATAATTTCTTCCTTGCACCCATGCGTACGCCCGTAAAATTCGTATCCATTGAACAGCGGCCCGGGGCGAAGCCCCCAAAGAAATGCGGGGATGCTCACGCGTCGCCTGCACAATATCCACTACGTAGCGCACGATGTCATCCGATATATGCACTTGCTGCGACGCGTCTTGCCAGCGCAAGAGGTCGGCAGCGGAAGCCAAAGGGCTTGGCACATCGCTCGTATCGTTTCTGGAAAATCGGGTGAGAATCTCAAATTCTTCATCCGCCGTCGGATAGCCCAATCCAAACGACAGCCAGAACCGATCTTTTTGGGCTTCAGGCAGGGGAAAGGTCCCTGCCATCTCGACGGGGTTCGCTGTGGCCATAACGAAAAAGGGCTGCGGCAAAGAGTAGGTTTCCGAATCCGCGCTAACTTCCCTATCTTCCATCGCTTCGAGCAAGGCCGATTGAGCCCGCGGCGTAGCTCGGTTGATTTCATCTACCAAGACGACTTGGTGAAAAATGGGTCCCTGACGAAACGTCATCGTCTGGTTACTGGGATCATAAATCATAGCGCCCGTAATGTCTGAGGGCAATACATCAGGTGTCGCTTGAATCCGTGCATAGGATAAATCTAACAGGCGTGCCAGCGTGCGTGCCAATCGGGTCTTGGCGACGCCAGGCACATCCTCAATCAGAATATGGCCGCCAGCGACCAAAGCAGAGACGGTCCAGAGCGCAGGCTGGCGTTTTCCGACAACATAACCTGTAAGCTTGTCCAATAATTGTTGAGGCGACATCCGCCCCCCTCCTTTATTTCGCCAACCAGGCCTCTATGCTTTTGTTTAAGGCGCGACCCACCTTATCGGCCCGTCGTCCCATCCGTCCCACTCCCATCCCGAAGAGGCCACCTGCCCGCCATGTTCCTCATCCAGCTCAGCAGCGGCGACCTTGCGGCTCACATCGCTAGTCAAACTAAGCGCCCAGCGCCACGCGTCGGCCGGTTTAAACCATTGTCCAAGCCACGTAGCCACTTGATCCGGATCGGCTCCTTCCAACCATAACCACGCGTCGGCCACCGCTAAGACGTCGCACAGGACGCGGTAATGTTGGGCTGCTAAAGACACGACAGGCAATGTTGTGTCAGATCCCACGATACCTGCCAACCCGTAGAGACCGGCTTCAAGAGCTGGCGGATCACTTAAGAGCCACGTC
This sequence comes from Sulfobacillus thermotolerans, assembly GCA_002951815.1. Taxonomy (GTDB): domain Bacteria; phylum Bacillota; class Sulfobacillia; order Sulfobacillales; family Sulfobacillaceae; genus Sulfobacillus; species Sulfobacillus thermotolerans. Next base: position 361,222 of record CP019454.1, on the reverse strand, counting down.
AATGGGTCCGCCGAAGCCCTATCTGCCCACCAGCATAGAAGACGGCTGAGAAGCAATGGACCATAACTCTGCGCACCGCCATACACGGTAGGCTTGGGAAAAAGTCTCACCCAGCTTTGGGTTCCTAAATGCGCTACCCGCTCGACATGCCATGGCGCCTCTTTCCCATCGCCTCGGCAACAACTATCTAAATCCCTAATCCATTGGTCTACGGACACCTTGGGTATAGGAGCTAAAGCAGGCATGACAAACTGCTCCCGTCTTTGATGCCACTTCCAGGTATTGACATGGGCCGTTGCGCGCCAGGGAATCGGATCGGCTCCGAAGTCTTGTATCGGCACCCGGTCCATATATCGCCCAACCGCCTCACGAATCGGCGACACCGTCAGTTGGCTGTCTTGGCATGTTTCCACAGCCTTGGCGACAACCATCCCCAAGGCGTCAGCCTGACTGACCAGTTGCGCTCTTTCCAGAGGGTCGACTCCCCGTTCAGTAGGCAATCGATCAAGCCATGACGCCAATTCTTTGACAGTCCGTTCCAAGACGCCTTCTTGATTCTTGGGATCTAAAAGCATGACAGCCAGCAGCTGCGTCCTGGCATGGCGCAATGGGGCTTGGGGCGACTGCCATCCTCCCGCTTGCAAGCGACTAGCTGCCATTCGCGCGTACCGCCCCCAGTGATGCACGTCACGGTCTTGGTGACCTACCGTTGATTCCGAGAGCATCAGCCACTCTTGGCGCTCCCGCTCAAAGGCCTCCCGCGACCATTGGGGCCACGCCACCTGTTCTAAGGGTAGCAAGCCGTGCCAAATGCCAGCCACCGCATTACGAGACGATACCAGCCTTAAAAACCCCTCACGTACCACGGCTCTGTCTTTTAACCCTGCTGTGGGCATGGGCATCTCCCTCCATCCGGAACTATCCTATGCCCACGTTCCCTAATTGTGCCCCGGTTATCCTCTGCCGAAATGATATTCTGCTGCATAGCGCAGTCCATCAAGCGTCAAAGTCGGTTCTAGGTGCACAGGAAACCGCAAATGCGGCTGAATGCGCTGAGCCCACCCTCCCGTTAAAATGATGGGGGCCTCATCCCCTAGCACCTGCCAGGTCCTGGCGATGAGTTCGCTCACCATCCCAATAAAACCATGCCCAACTCCCACAGCAATCGCTTCTTGGGTATTTTGTCCAAGTAGCTTGTCAGGAATGGCCGGGGGAATCAGTGGCAGGCGTGCCGTTCCTTGGGCCAATGCCTGTGAGAGAAAATGGGGACCAGGCGCAATCATGCCGCCTAAAAATACCCCGTCACGCGAGACCGCATCAACTGTGGCCGTGGTCCCCACATCGACAACCACTAAATTCGTGCCATATTTTCGCCATGCCCCTAAAGCAGTGACAAAGCGGTCCGCCCCCAAAGAATCCGGTGGCTGGTATTGCACTTTCAACCCATAGCCGGGCGGCGTAATTTCCAGTGGCGGAGCATCGGATAAAGCGCTGGCAACGCGGTGAAAAACAGGTGCAAGAAGCGGCACCACCGACGCCATCACAACCTGATCCACTTGCTCCACAAGCACTTCTCGCAAAAACCCGCGCAAAGGCACGCGGTATTCATCGGCCGTTCGTCTAACATCCGTCGATAGCCGCCATTCTTCTTGCCATACGCCATCATGAAACAGCCCCACTTTAATATGGGTATTCCCAATATCAATTGCCAATAAATAGTCGACAAACCGCAGCGGGGAATCCACCGATGTCTCCCCTTTCTTTATTCGCTCCGATGCTTTTCATCATCCCATGGTCAAGACTCTTGAGCAAGTCTTGCCCCAAGCTTGCCGCTATTTGCTAAAATAAAAACCATCTGAATGCGAACGGTCGTGATGAAAGGCAGGAATTGGCATGCTGATGTCTGTGGAAGAGGCGCAATCTCGCATCTTGGCTCATGTTCCCCCGCGTAAGACTCCCGAACTCATCTCCTTAATGGACGCATTGGGGCGCATCGTGGCCGCCCCCATAGCCTGTCACGAGGATATTCCCGGGTTTACCAACAGCTCAATGGACGGATATGCTGTGCACGCGGCCGACCTGGCCAAGGCTTCGCGGGAAAATCCCGTCTCTTTGGAGGTACGTGGCGTCATTGCCGCAGGGCACCCCCTTTCCCGGCCGCTCCAATCTGGTGAAGCCTATAAGATCATGACAGGAGCCCCCTTACCCCCAGGGGCTGACGCCGTGATTCAAGTGGAATGGACAACAACGCCTGCCCCAGGCCGCATGTCGGCATGGGCCCCCGTATCTCCCGGGCAAAATGTCCGCCAAGCCGGGCAAGACATGCGCGCCGGCCAAAAGATTTTAGAGCCTGGCACCGTCTTGAGTCCGCCCTTAATCGGTATCCTCGCGTCATTAGGGATGGACCACGTTCCCGTCATGCCCAAGCCCCACGTAGCTATCGTGTCAACAGGCGATGAGTTGGTCCCGCCAGGTCAGCCTCTGGGACCCGGTCAAATTCGCAATTCCAATAGCTACGCGCTCGCCGCGGCTATAACTGCGGCGGGTGGGAAACCTTGGCTTTTGCCTCCCGCGCGTGATACCAAAGAAGCGATTGCTTCCCGCTTGGCTGAAGCCCAAACGGCAGATATCATTTTAAGTTCGGGCGGCGTATCCGTCGGCGATTTTGACTGGGTCAAACAAGTACTGGAAGAAGAAGGTCAGCTCGAATTATGGCGCGTCAATATGAAACCCGGTAAACCCTTAGCCTTTGGCATGCTCCACGGCCGCCCGTTCTTTGGCCTGCCCGGTAATCCCGTCTCAGCCCTTGTGACCTTTGAATTGTTTGTGCGCCCCATGATTCGCACCTGGTTAGCAGACGCCAACTGGCGCCGTCTTACATTGGCATTGCCCCTCTTTGAACCATTCACAGAGATTCAAGACCGCTGGCATTATGTGCGCAGTCGCTTGGTGACAGAACACGGCCAGTTGTGGGTCCACCCCTATGCGCAACAAGATTCCGCGGTGCAATCCTCATGGATTGGGGCTGACGCCCTCATGATCGTCCCCCCTGATACCGGGCCCTACAAAGCCGGTGAGATCATGACAGTCATGCTCTTACGCTCAGGATTTTAAAATCGGAGACGGGCGCGGGAAGCGAAAGCGGCGCAAAACTGAGCCATGATCCTGTCGGTTTGACAAACAGGCGGAACTCAGCCCATCCCCCGGCTTGGTGCGGGCGCGTAGCCGTTTGACAATATCTCGACCTGGTCTTAGACATTTCAGCTCTAAATTTATTCGTGGTGAATCTCAGACGTAGGTTTGCTGCCCCGAGAAAGCGGTTGGCGCCTTATCAAAAAATCGAGTAGCCCAATGGCTGCAGCTATTCCAATCGTGATAACGGGGTTGAGTCCCAAAACAGTCAGGGCCAATGACAAAAGCGCTAATATTGCGGTGACGACGGCTTTCGGAACATCTTTCCATAATGTCCAAACCACGTCAATTAACAGGCCCACGACAGCCACCTCAATACCATGCAACGCACCCGTTAACCAGGGATTATGCAAGATACGCGTCGTGACGGCCAACAACATAATTAACAGAAAAGACGGCCACAAGGCGGCAATGGTGCCCATCACCAAGCCTTTCCACCCTTGCAGGCGGTAGGCAATGGCGGCCAAAACATTAGACGTGGTAGGTCCTGGTGCAAAAGCACTCATTTCGACAACATTGTCAAATTGCTCGGCATCGATCCATGCGTGACCATCCACCACTTCGCTACGGATAAACGACAGCACGGCATACCCCCCACCAAAGCCTAAAATGCCGATTTTTGTGTAGACCCGCATTAAAGCGAGCAAGGTGGGGCGGGGCCTCCGGACAGGCGCATTCACCACGATTCGCTCCCTTCATGACTCCAAGTTAAGGACGAAACCATATCGCGCCCACCACTCCCGCACCAAGAATAATCGACCAATACGGCACTTTCCAGCGCAGAGCCACTATCGCCACCACTAAGGCCAATACCGCCCCAGTCCAGGCATGAATCAAGGATTCTCCCAAGGTCATCGCCACCCCTGCAATTAACCCCGTGACAGCCGCTAATGTAGCAAACAAAACATTTTGCACCGCGAGCACTTTTTTCAAACGGGTAAACCAATGACTGAGCACAACAATGACGACTAAAGACGGGGTAAAAACGGCAATCGTCGCCACGAGCGCTCCGAGGGGACCTGCCACCCGCTCCCCGATAAAGGTGGCACTAATGGCTACCGGGCCTGGGGTAATCTGCCCCATCGCAATAGCCTTGTCAAAAGTGGCAACACTCAACCAGTGGTGGGACAAGGTGGCACTTTTCATCAAAGGAATCATGCCAAAGCCCCCGCCAAATCCCAACAATCCCACCCACAAAAAATTCAGCACCAGCGCTACGACATGTCCGATATCCTTCACAACCTCCTTCCTCACGAGCCCACTTAGCATTCATCCTACTAAGTAGGATATCAGATCGTCTTGTGCGAGACGCGTTTTGCATAGGCTAGCAGTCCTATGCCCACGAGATAAATCAACGCCAAAAGCCCCCATGCAGGACGATAGGAGTCAGACCAACGGATAATCAGGCCAAAAATCGGCAAGAAGAGTACAATGCCTATAAACCCGGCCATGCCTGTCAACCCCAACGCAATGCCGCGTTGCGATGCTGAGCTTTTTTGGGCTACCCACGCCGTCAACAAAGCGTTCCAGCCATCAAGGCCCGCGCCGAGTGCAAAAAAGATAAGAATAATCACCACGAGTGGTATGCCGTGCGGAATGATAGCCCATAACACCAATGACAAAACGCCCACACTGCTGGTTAACGCAATCAGCCACGGAATACTATGTGCCCCTTTGTCCATCATCTTACCCATATAAATCCGGGCCAGAAATCCTCCCAACAACGCCAGCGCTATAATAGGCCCCGCAATACCCATGTGCACATGCCAACGGTCGTGCAAATCTAACAGTGCATACGTCAGTAGGGCATATTGACCCGGCGACAATAGCAAACTGATCAACAACGGATATTTCAAGGGCCGCAATACCTCTACCAGACTTTTGAGCCCTTGCGTCGCAGGCATGGCCGCTCGCGGCGAGTGATTCGTGGGCGCAAGCGCCCAGGCAAATGCCAGCGTCCACCCGCCGGCATTTACAGCAATGACCCAAAGCACCGTGGCCAGCGACCAAGTTTTTACGAGAAATGGAAATAAACTGGCAGCTAAAATCCCCCCTAAGGGAGTTGCGGCCTGGCGGATTCCAATGGCCACGCCCTCCCGCGACGATCCATCAAAGACATGTGTAATAGCGGTCGTTCCCGTCAAGGACAACGCCGGAAGAAAAAATCCGACCAGACTTAATAGCGCTTCCAAAGCCCAAAAATTACGTGGTAACAACATGGCCAAAAGCCCCATCACGACGAGGATGGCACTCCCTGCCATCCATGCCACGCGGCGTGATCCGAAGCGGTCCAGGGCGATGCCAGCGGGAATCATGCCAATAACGGCTCCTAACGCCACAGTGGAAAACAAAATACCCATTTGCGTGACGCCCAGGCGAGCATATTCTTTAAACGCGACACTAAGTATGGATAAGCCTTGTTGCGACATCGTAATCGCCAATTGATCCAGCGACGCAATTGTCAACAGCCCTGCTGGACCAATGCTTTTAGACTTCATGCGCCTCAGCAGCATCAAGGTTCAACGCTGCCTTTCCTCCCCACTCAATTTACACACCCGCAACTTTGCGCGAACGGGTTTAGTCTGTCCTGATTGCCCCGCCCTCTTGCGCTGTTTCGCTCTGGGCCTCTATCAGCGCCTTCATCGCTAGGTCCGTGACCACCTCATGCAGCGTCGGATGAGGATGAACCGCCTCGACGAAAGATTCGAGCGTTCCTTGGTGGGTCATGACCTGCGTCATCTCGCTAATCAGCTCTGAAGCCCCTAAACCAATAATCTGACATCCCATAATCTTATGCGTTGCCCGGTCCCAAATCAATTGGGCAAAGCCCCTCTCATCTCCGGCCACCAAGGGACGAACGCTGTGCTGGTATTGCCACTGCGTGACCCGCCAGGTGGGGTGCATCACCAATGACCGTGTATCAGCACCGACCGCCGCAATTTCTGGTGAAGACATGATGACATGGGGCACAATGTCATGAGCAGCCGCGGTTGGCTTTTTCAAAATATGCTGGGCCACAATAGAGGATTGCCGCGCTGCCGCATGGGCTAGCATGATTTGTCCATTCACGTCGCCCGGCGCGTAAATATGAGGCACTGTCGTTTGAAAATAACGATTCACCGGCACTTCCCCCCGCGGCCCAAGCGTAATCCCCACCTTGTCCCATGCCATCTGCCCCGTATTCGGTTCTCGCCCAATGGCAACCAATACGCGGTCCACCGTTTTCCGACGAAAGCCTCTTAATGGATGATTATATCCGACTGTCCATCGACCATCAGGACGCGTCTCAATACGCGTAACCCGGACATCGGTTTCGACCTCGATGGGATTGATGGCACTCGACCAGTTTTTCGTCAAATACGCCCCAATGGCGGGATCTTCCGAGGCCAATATGCGAGATGCTGCCTCCAACACATGCACGCGGGTACCCAGTGCCTGATACAACGTGGCCAATTCTGCCCCGATATATCCTCCCCCGACGATGCATAAGGATGATGGGATGGTGTCTAGCTTTAACGCTTGGGCGTTAGTCCACAACGATGCATCATCCGCTTCAGGAACCCGTAGAGGCTTAGGCCGCGAGCCGGGGCTCGCGATAATATAGTCTGCCGATAGGATTTTCCGGGCATCGCCAGTTTGCACGACGACGTGATGTGCATCTAAAAAATCAGCACGGCCATAGACGACGGTGACCCCTAACTGAGTCAAACGTTGTTGCATTTCTAAAGACCGTTGCCGCAAAATTTTCTGCTTCCGTTCCGTCAAAACAGACAGGGCCAGTTCCTGAAATTGAGCGTTAGCCAGTCCAAAACGTGCCGCCTCCTGTATATCTCTTATGCGTTTGGCGGTTTCTAAATAAATTTTCGAAGGGATACATCCTTCCAATAGACACGTGCCCCCCAACGCGTGTCCTTGCTCTATCACCGCGACCCGCTTGCTGTGACGTGCCAAGTAAAGGGCGGCAGGAGTGGCTCCTGGTCCCGCGCCAATGGTGACAACATCGAATTTTGTGGTATCCATTCCCGCTCCCCCTTATCGACGGACCGCCCCTAGTGAAGAGCACCACTTAGCGCTATTATCGTACAACTTTGTGGGCGACTTGGATCATTTTACCAATCCAGGCGACTTCTGCTCGCCTTTCTTTTCTTATTCCAAAGAGCCGGAACCATAACCGCCAAGGTTCCTAATCGCAAAGATTTTCATTAAAAAATGCCGCAAGATGTGCTCTTGCGGCTGTTATATGCTTCTAGCCCTCATATCCCGCCCGTCTCAGGACGTCTGGGCCGGGCTCAATACCAAAACGGCGCTCCGCCTGCACAATGCGTTGCCATATTATCCGGCGGTCCTCCTCGGACAACACCTGGTACACATCCATTTGCGGAAATCGACTGGCAGCGTTGCGAGCATGCTCAGGGGTGTCGATGGGCAGCGCATACCACTGCGGAATCGCATAGGCGCTGCGGTCAACAGGATATCCTTTGGGAGGCGTGCGGTGAGCTCCTTCCGGCAGCTTGTCATTGGCAGGCGGCACGGTCTCCGACTCTATGGGATCCCACATATCTTTATGGTGCTGCGATGGATGTTCCATATTTAGTCCCCCTTTCTAACTCCCATCACGCGTTTTGTCCCTCAGCGGCCCTTGCCTCTTTTGACTGTGGAGGGGGCACAACGACGACGGGCAAAGCACTATGCGTGACTAACCAGCGAGGAAAACTTCCCAACAATCCTTCAATAAGATGCGATCCGCGGTGTTGTCCCACTAAAATCGCCTCCGCCTTCTCGCGTTGGGCAAATTTATACAACGCTTCGGCTGGCCCGCCTTGCCCAGGTTTCAATTTCAAAATGTGCCATTCGGCAGCAAGGTGCAAGTCAGACGCTTTGTGCAACACGTCTTCCTTTATCTTTCGCGCTTCTTTATTCCACTCATTGCGAAAGAACTCGGCGTCTTCTGCCATTTCACCCTCATAAGAATCGACCGCGTACTCCCGGTAAAAGGCCATAATATCCTCAACATCAACACACAACACCGTCCCTGACGGGGCAATCATCTTCGCTGCTACATCCAAAGCTTGCATGCAAGCCGGGGATCCATTAATTGCGACAACAACACGGTTCATCATATACACCCATCCTTTTAACCGATTCCCTCGCCCTATCCTTCTTGGGGCTAGCAATGCCCATGACGTTGGCACTCCATCCCTACACGAGTGGGTAGCTAAACCATACCCTGAGACCCTGCAAGGGAAATAGGTCCAACCGGGCCCATTTCGCTTAGTCTTTCGGACAAACCCTCAAGATACATCGGTGATGGCCCTTGCATGCCCTTTATGCGTTCCAAGGCTCCGCATCAGATGCCGACAATTGCCCTGTGACAGGGACCCCCACCGCTGACAACGCCACCCTAGTTGATCTTTTGTGACAAAAGACCTACAATAGGCCCTATTAAGACCTTCGGGGCGTGGTGAGAGGCGTTTCGTGGCCTCAATTCCCGACCGGCGGTAAACTCACGAATGTTGAGGAGCCCGCGAGCCAATCATATGGCAGGAGTCCGGTGTAATCCCGGCGCCGACAGTATAGTCTGGATGGGAGAAGGTTATAGGCCTAATTATGGTCTATATAATTTTGCCATCCCCCGAAATTGGGGGATTTTTTGTTTATGGAGGGAGTTCACTTGAGCAGTCCAATGATGGAGCGTGCCTTGAGACTGGCCCGCCGCGGGCGTTACACCACCTCACCCAACCCTATGGTGGGTGCCGTAGTGACAGACAAAGACGGCATTCTGGTGGGAGAAGGATACCACAAGCGGCCGGGCGGCCCCCATGCCGAAGTGGGTGCCTTAGCCCAAGCGGGATCACGCGCCCAAGGCGGCACGTTATACGTGACGCTCGAGCCTTGTAACCACACCGGGAGGACTCCTCCGTGCACGGACGCCATTATCTCAGCCGGTATCGCGCATGTGGTCATCGCCATGAAAGATCCCAACCCCGAAGTTAAAGGGGGTGGCATCGAACGTCTTCAAGAAGCCGGCATTACGGTGACCGTTGGCGATGGCGAAACCGAGGCAGCGCTTCTCAACAAATTTTTTGTCACGTGGAGCCAACAACGACGTCCCTTTGTCACTTTAAAGGCAGCCATGAGTCTTGATGGCAAAGTGGCGACGAAGACAGGGGATTCGAAATATATTACGCATGCTAAGGCGTTGGCTTTCACGCATACCCTGCGCCGCCAGCATGATGCCATCTTAGTAGGCGTCAATACCATCTTGGCTGACGAACCCGCCCTGACTTACCGAGGAAAAAGCCCCGGATCAGATCCGGTGCGTATCGTCTTAGATAGCCATGGTCGGACGCCGCCTGACGCGCGCATTTTTTCCGTGTCTTCTACCGCGCCTACGTTGGTGTTTACCACGAATCAAGCCCCCGAACCATGGCAGCGAGAGATTTTTTCTGCGGGCGGTGAAGTCATTGAAGTCCCCGCCGACCCACATGGCACCGTGGATCTCGCCGAAGTCTTACACGAATGTGCCCAGCGCCATCTCTTATCCGTATTAGTTGAAGGAGGTCCCACAGTCCATGCCGCATTCATCGCCGCGGGTCTTGCGGACGAATGGTATAGCTTCATTGGACCCCTAATCATTGGCGGCGAAGCTCCGACCCCTGTTGGAGGACACGGCGTCAGCGCCTTGAGCGACGCGTGGCAGCTAAAGCCTCTGTCCGTCCGCCGTTTAGGACCAGATGTTCTTATTCACGCCCAATTTCTTGGCCGTGACGTTGACCTCGAAGGAGGGCTACTACATGTTTAGTGGATTAGTTGAAGCCGTAGGCCAGTTAACGGCCACGGACAGTAGCAAAGACGCCCATGCGCGTACCTTGACTATTAATGCTCCTTTTGCCCATCAGCTCGCGCTTGGAGAATCGGTCTCCGTTAATGGCGTTTGCTTGACGGTGACAGCCACCACCCCCGATCACTTTCAAGTCGAATGTACTCCGACCACGCTCGCGATTACGACCCTCGGCAGCTTGTCCGTCCCCTCATTAGTGAATCTCGAGCGATCGGTTACACCAACGACCCGACTGGGAGGTCACTGGGTACAAGGACACATTGACACCCAGGGAACCGTGGTCAGCGTGGTGTCAGAGGGCGAAGCCCATCACGTCACCTTCGCCTATCCCCAGGAATTTCAACGCCTGATTGTGCCATTTGGCTCCATTACGATCGATGGTGTCAGTTTGACGGTCGTGCATGCTGAGCCCGGTCAATTCCAGGTCACATTGATTCCGTTTACACAATCCCATACCACTTTGGGGTCCTTAAGCGTCGGACAGTTTGTGAATTTAGAATTTGATGTGTTGGGAAAATACGTGCAGCAATTGCTCACGCCCTACGTTGACAACGAAAAGAGGTCAAGCATCCAATGACAGAAGAACAGCACAGGGAATTTAATACCATTCCTGAAGCCATAGAAGATCTTCGGCAAGGCAAGATGATCGTGGTTGTCGACGATGAAGATCGTGAAAACGAAGGCGATTTGGTCATGGCCGCCGACTTTGTGACGCCTGAGGCCATCAATTTCATGGCACAATGGGGGCGCGGACTCATTTGTGTTCCCATGACCAAAGAACGGCTCGAAGAATTACAAATCCCCTCGATGGTAGGGGCACCCGATGAATCCATGGACACCGCGTTTACTATCTCCGTCGATGCCAAGAACACAACCACAACCGGCATCTCGGCCCATGACCGGGCAGCCACCGTTCGGGCCCTTATTGATCCTTCGAGCAAACCCGAGGATTTTGTGCGCCCCGGCCACTTGTTTCCGCTCCGTGCGAAAGATGGTGGGGTATTAAGACGCCCCGGCCATACCGAAGCCAGTGTGGATTTAGCGCGTCTTGCCGGGTTGACTCCGGCCGCTGTTATCTGTGAAATCATGGACGACAATGGTACCATGGCCCGCTTGCCACGCCTCCAAGAATTTCGGCGCGAACACGGGCTCAAGCTGATTACCATCGCCGACCTGATTCGCTACCGACGCCATCAAGAAACCCTCTTTATCCGCGAAGGTCGGGCCCAACTACCCACCCGTTACGGAACCTTTACCGCTATTGCGTATACGGAAAAGGAAACGAAAGATACGCATTTGGCGCTCGTAATGGGTGACGTCGCCAATGGCGAACCGGTATTAGTCCGGGTCCACTCGGAATGCCTCACAGGTGACGTGTTTGGATCCAAACGGTGTGACTGCGGAGACCAGTTGGATATGGCTTTGCGCATGATCGCCCAAGAAGGGCGCGGCGTCTTATTGTATATGCGCCAAGAAGGCCGAGGCATCGGCCTGGCCAATAAGATCAAAGCCTATGCCTTGCAAGAAGCCGGTTACGACACCGTCTCCGCCAACCAAGCTTTAGGATTTCCCGCCGATTCCCGAGACTATGGCGTGGGCTCGCAGATATTAGCTGATTTAGGCGTACGGAACATGCGCCTTCTGACCAACAATCCGAAAAAGTACCACGCGTTAGGTGGCTATGGCTTACGCATTGTTGAGCGGGTTCCTATTCAATCCCCACCTCGCGAGGAAAATGCCTTTTATCTCGAAACCAAAAAAGTCAAAATGGGACATTGGATGGACTGACGGTTCCAGTCTCCCATCATTATACGAAAAGCGAGGTCTCATACTGCCGTGTCAGAACATCAAGGATTTCTCACCACGTATTCCAGCCAATCATGGGCGATTGTCGTGAGCCGCTTCAATCAGCGGGTCACCGATCGCTTGCTCGAAGGCGCCGTTGATACGCTCATTCGCCACGGAGTTCCTGCAGACAATATCGATGTGTTTTGGGTTCCCGGCGCCTTTGAAATTCCGAATCTGGTCAACCGACTCGTGAATCAAAAGTACGCCGCCATTATTACACTGGGAGCCATTGTCCGGGGCGAAACGCCTCATTTCGATTTCATTGCATCGGCCGCCACCAGCGCCATTGCAGATCTCGCTCGGCACAGCCCTATGCCTATCATTTTTGGGGTCTTGACCACTGATACCATGGCCCAAGCGGAGGACCGAGCCGATGGAAAATCCGGCAATAAAGGCGCGGAAGCGGCGCTGTCCGCCATCGAAATGGCCAACTTATACCACCGTTTGCAAAAAGATTAAGTCCGAGGCGCATAGGCTCCATTGGCCAACCTTAGACTGACTTCCCCGCTCATCACCGGAACGCGGTCAGGTCCCTGACGAATCCACAATGTCCCATCGTCCGAGACGTCTTCCGCAATTCCGGTGATAAGCCCCGAAGGGGTTCGCACCTCCACCGCGTAGCCTAGCGTCACGCTGACTGTTTTCCACTGCGCAATAATGGGCGCATTACCATCCTCCAGCCATTGTTCATAGCGCTGCTCTAAAGCCTTAGCCAAATGTCTCCAAAGACCCTCTATGTCAACATCCTTACCCAGTTCTTGACTCAGTGTGGTAGCGTGGGGAAAGTCTTCTGGGACGGTTCCCAGGACATTAATTCCCATTCCCACGATCGCCCACGGTTGTGGCTCCGTTCCTCCTTCCACTAAAATGCCGGCGTATTTTTTTCCGCCCATCACGGCATCGTTAGGCCACTTTAAGCCCGGTGTCATCCCTGTGGCCTGCTCCACGGCATCCGTCAAAGCAACCCCGGCCAACAGACTAAGAATGCCCCCTTGTCGTGTTCTGGGCGGGTATAAGAGCACCGACACATATAAGCCTTGATTAGGCGGAGACCACCATACCCGGCCCAGACGCCCCCGCCCAGCCGTTTGTTCTCGCGCTAACACGACGGCCCCTTCCGGAACGTGTTCGCGGCGCATCCGCTCGCGCAAGACCTGGTTTGTTGACCCCACACGAGCCAGCTGGGTCAAATCCGCTCCAAGCCACCTTGGCTCCTTACTTTTCATCGGATGCTCCCCCCACAAGTCCAATTCATGAGCCGGGTGACCGGTTGATTAGCCACCGCAGCAAGCAACCCCTGGATGTGACCCACGCCCGGAATCGTGAGCTGCGGATCGATTTCCGCCAAAGGCTCTAGCACAAACCGCCGTTGAGCGAGACGGGGATGCGGCACTTGTAATTGCGGTTCGTCAATACGCTCTTCCCCCCACAACAAGATGTCAAGGTCTAACGTTCTGGGCCCAAACCGCTCACCGCGCTCGCGCCCGCAAGCCGCTTCAGCCGCCTGCATTTGGCCCAGCAAACGCTGCCAATCCCACAAGGTATCCAGACACAGAACAGCATTCAAATAATCGGGTTGGGACGGTCCGCCTTGCGGAGCTGTTCGGTAGATCCCCGAACACCCCGTCACCCGCCCCGCGCCCTGCAGCCACTCCAATCCTTGAGCAAAACATCCTAACGGATTGCCCAAATTGCCCCCGAAGCCGATATACACCTTAGGCATCACGCCAAATCTCCACTTCTACGTGCCCCAACACGCCATCAACAGGCGGCGCCATTTTGCGAACGCGCACCCGCACTGCTATCACACGCGGCAATGCCAGTACCTCGTCAGCAATGCGTTGCGCCAGGGTCTCCAATAAATTGACCGGAGGAGCTGCCATCACGTGATTGATGCGGCTGACCACCATAGCATAGTTAATGGTTTCGGATAGCTTGTCCTGTAACGCCGCACTGCGCGTATCGAGCCCTATGTCGACATCGACTTGGAAGGGTTGCGGAATATTTTTCTCGTGGGGTAACGCGCCATGTTTCGCTTGATATTGCAAATCCTTCAACCGAATCCAGTCACTCATGATATTGCCACCGATCGGCCACCGCGACCGCATCGCGCGTGAGCGCAACATTATGTACACGCATGACATCGACGTGGTGCATCGCTGCAATGGCACACACGGTGGCTGTGGCCACATCCCGCTCTAAGGGAGGCTTCCCCGTGAGTGTGCCCAAGAAGCGCTTGCGACTCGGACCTAGCAACAATCCCGCTCCCATCCCAGACAACGCGGGTAAATGGCGCAAGACTGTCCAACTGGCCGCACCGCTATACGCAAATCCTAGACCAGGGTCAAGCAAAATCCGGTCGTCGTCGATGTGATAAGCCCGAGCGCGTTGCAAGCCTTGAACAAAAAATTCCTCCATCTCGCCAAGATCCACCACGCCATCGGGCCACGGAACGGGTCGGTTAAACATCATAATATAGCCGGCGTTGCTATCCGCCAGCACCCGAATCATCTCCGGATCCCCTTGAAAACCTTGAATGTCATTGATAATATCCACTCCCAAGGCAATCGCCCGGCGCGCGACTTCAGCCTTTTGGGTATCGACGGAGAGTCGCACGGCAGGCCAACGGGCCCGGATTTGGCGCAAGGGCTCTTCCAATCGGCGCCATTCCGTTTCGACATCGACGGGCTGATATCCTGGGCGAGTCGATTCCGCGCCGACATCAATGATGTCGGCGCCATCGGCAATGAGTTGAGCTGTCTGATCCACAGCTCGGACCGGATCGTCGTAGCGTCCCCCATCCGAAAAGGAGTCCGGCGTCACATTGACAATCCCCATCACATAAGTCCTTGAACCGAGCTGTAAGGGACGGGTTCCACAGCGAAAAATGCGCGTGTTACTCTCCACGGCGCACCTCCTGGGCTCGTTGCCGATCATACACGACGCGCCCCGCCACAATGGTCTTGTCCACGACACTGCGGTACTCAAAAGGATGGCCACTCCAGATCACCACATCCCCATCTTTACCCGGATCCAAAGAGCCTAGGCGGTCACCGACGAGACAAAAATCGGCGGCATTTTGGGTGATGGCCCTAAGCGCCTCGACTTCTTCTAGCCCCTCCCGCACCGCTAGCGCCGCAGAGACCACCAAGTATTGCACCGGCACCACTGGGTGGTCTGTGATTAACGAAATTTTGACCCCCGCTCGGGCTAAAATGCCTGCTTGAGCGAATCCCCGTTCGCGCACTTCGGGTTTGACGCGCGCGACAAGACCCGGGCCCAACGACACAGGGACGTTATACGCGAGCAATGCATCCATCACTTTGAAGGCCTCAGTGCCGTGTTCAATAATTTGCTGTACCCCAAATTCTTGGGCGATGCGCAACGCGGTTAAGATGTCGTCTGCTCGGTGCGCATGAGTCCGCAGTGGAATGTGCCTCTCCAACACTTGGACCATGGCTTCTTGATCCAGGTTACGCTCCGTGTGAGGATCATTTTCCAAGCGTTTGCGGTAATTGTCGGCAGCGATAAATGCCTCACGCAGAGCTTTAGCCACTCCCATGCGCGTCATTGGAAACTTCTTGTCGGTGCCGTAGACGCGTTTGGGGTTCTCCCCCATCGCACTTTTCATGCCCGAAGGTGCTTTCAAAATCATATCCATAACATTGTGTCCGACAAGCCTAAGCGTCGCACCTTGTCCCCCAACGACATTGCCACTGCCAGGCGTTACCCACGCTGCCGTGATGCCCCCTTGAATCGCATCGCGCAACGCAACATCCGCTGGGTTAAAGCCATCAATAGCCCGAATCCCCGGAGTCACGGGATGCGTCATTTCATTGCCATCGGCTCCCTCGCGTCCCTCACCGTCATTGAAGACGCCAAGATGGGTATGTGAATCAATAAATCCCGGCAATACGTATTGTCCATGCGCATCAATGACTTGGGCATGCTCTGGCACCCATACGTCTGTGCCGACGGCGACAATCTGTCCATCATCATCTATCAGCACGGTGCCTCCAGCAATGGCCCCGTGGCTGATGGTCTCGACTCGTCCTCCTACTATAGCCAGCATGCTATCCCTCATATTCACGTATAATGTCGAAAGCCTTTGAGCAATCTCTTCCGCCATCATACACCGCCAGGCCGCTTGACAGCAAAAAGCCTATCACAAGTGAGGCATGTGCCACACCCAATGCGTTTGAGGGGTCAGGCCCCAGCGGGCAATGCGGTATTCATTCGCCGTGCTTTGTAGCAAATAAAGTGCCCCGGTAGGGCCCACCGTCCCGTATACTACGCTCTTAATTGGCACGGCATGCACCTTGAGCGTCGTACTTTCTCCTCCGGGCTGAACCACTTCGACTAACGCGCGGCCCGAGACATTGAGATTGAGACCCATATAAATCCATCCCCAGCGGTTGACGCCCAAGAGTTCACTATGCACAATCGGTTCTGGCGAGACAATCGGCACTTTGCGTACCAGATGATTGTGTCGACTATACACCCAAACCATGCGCTGATACCGGTCACTGCTGGCCGCTTCGACGTAAAGGCCTCCACTAGGGCCTGGCTCAAATGACCGGACTACCGCCGTAACCGGATACGTGGGCTGCACTTGCAAAGGACTATCCCAAGCACTCTTGGCCAGATTTAACATCGCAATCTGCCGCCCCTGGGCAGAATATTTAGCCAACCACATTACGGACTCTCCATGACCAAGCCGCACCCCTTCTAGCAGCAAGTCGCCTCCATCGGCTGCCAAGTGCCAAATTGCTTCAGTCTGCCCTTTAGGCGCCTGCAGTTGAATCACTTTGGTGATATGCTGGTCAGCGAGCCGGTAGACGGCCAGCTGCTGGTTATCCACAAAATATAACGCGCGGCGGACAAAAACCAACTCGTCAATGATAGTCCCGGGCACGCTCACAGTTTTCCAAGGGTCAGTGGATTCGATAATCCGATTGCGGTAAGAATCAGCAATCCAAAAATTCTTGTGCGCATAGGCAAAGGCCAGAGGACCATATTGCTGACCGTCAAGGCCTCGTGCCACGCCCAAATGCGTTTCTCCGGTTCCAAAAGGCGCCTGCCACACGATCCGCGCCTGATCACTCATTTTCCAAAACTGCACCCGGTGCATCCCTTTTGCTACGACTCCCATAGCCAGGCCCAACACCGCCACCGCAATTGCTGCCTGTCGCCGCCTGTTTGCCACCCGCCTCCCCTCCTCCTTCACGTTATGCGTGCATCCCAAAAGACATGTCCTCGTGGCAAAAAAGACATCACCCAAAATCCTTTGTTTTTTTGCTGCAACATCGTTACACTAGGAGAAAGGCCAAAGCTCACCGCGGTACTTTGAGACGCTTTGGCTGTTTGTTGCTGGAAAGAGGAGAAGAACAAACGCGTTACCGAAGACATCCAGCGCGACCCGGGGACCTACCCGCCCAAGCGCACCAGTGGGACGAGTTCTTCAATCTGCTAACCGACCGGATGCTTGTGGGCGTGGACTTGCATACGGACCGATTTCTTTATGCCAATGCGGCTTTGCAAAAAATGTTGGGCTATTCGGCCCAAGAATTGCAGTCGCTCTATGTTTGGGACGTCTTGCAAGAACCCTATAAATCCCAGATTCAGGCGTCCATTGCCCTAGGACTGCAAGATCCCAACCATGTCACAGCCACCCTCATTAAAGCCGTGCGCAAAGATCAACAGCCTATTTGGCTGCAAGCCTATGCCACTTCGGTGTTTTATCAAGGACGCATGGTACGCCTCGCCAACTATATCGATATTACCGAAACTATGGCCTTAAAAGAGCAAATGGACCAGGAAGCGGCCACCTTTTATCAAGTGCTAGATGCCATCCCTACTCCCGTCGTCATTGCTCGCGAAAAATTTCTTTATGTGAATCCCGCTACGGTGACGTGGTGTGGATATACGCCCGAAGAGTTCACACACATGCACTTATGGGATGTTCTCGCCGTAAGCGATGATCTGCGTCACCGCATGCAGATCAACATTCAAAGACGGCTAGCGGGCGAATCGTTTACCGAAGAATATCCCCCCATTCAAATCAAAGGGCGGACCGAGCGACCCATCTGGGCCCGGATAGCGTCTCGCACTTTGTGGCACAACCACCAGTGGGTCATCTTAGCGGTCGCTTCCGATGTGACAGAAACTGTTCTGCAAGAACATCAACTGTGGCAGGAAAAAGAACGCTATCGTACCTTATCGGAAGTGGATAGCCTCACCGGGATTTACAACCGCCGGATGTTTGACCGGGCCTTGCAAGCCATCTTACACGAGCACGCCTTAGGCCGCAGACGTCCCGTGCTGATCATGTTTGACTTAGACAACTTCAAACAACTCAATGATGCTCTCGGCCATCATACGGGCGACCGCGTGCTTCGCGAAGTTGTCCGGATCATCCGCAGCAACTTACGCAGCAGTGACATCTTTGCGCGCTATGGTGGAGAGGAATTTACCATTATTATTCCCGACACGTCTTTGGACGCAGCCTATCAGTTAGCCGAACGTCTTCGCACCGCAACACGCCAGCACGACTTTCATATTGGTACCGCCGTCACCATTAGCTTGGGCCTCACCGCACTAGAGCGTGAAGATACCCCGGAAACGGCCATTCACCGCGCCGATGCGGCTCTATATCAAGCCAAACGACTGGGCAAGGACCGGGTCGAGAATGGCTAATGCTTGGAAGCGCCCCAGCGGGGATAGAGATTCCACGCATTGGATTTATCAGGCGCATAGGTATCAATCACCACTAAATAATCGCGCGCCCGGGTCAACGCTACATAATACAAGCGTTCGCGTTCCGCGTCTTGGCGCACGCGTTCTTCTTGCTCTAATGCTTCCCAATCGCGGCTGAGAAGATCCTTACTGGCTAAGGCAATCCGCCCTTGGGACAAACGCAAACCCGGATGCGTTGCCCGAGGACGTGAGTGCCAATTGGCCACGATGACAATCGGCCACTCTAAGCCTTTCGCTCGGTGCACCGTGAAAATATGAACCGCATCATTCTCCGTGGGCAACGGCCCTTCCTCTTCTTTATCGCGCAGCTGAACCTTACGTTCCAACCATTGGCACAACTTATCAATACCCCAAAGATCCCCTAAGTCACGGCTCAAATCCGCAAGTTTTTCAAGATTAGCCAAAGCCCCCGCGTCTTGACGCGCGCTGAGGGCCGCAGGTAGTCCACTCCAATCATAAAGGGCCCAAAAAAAATCTTCAGCCCGCCATGCCCACCACTGTTGGTGCCAATTCCGCAATTGCGCTAAGGCCCGAAGAACCGCCGGATGGCCTTGGGCATTGGCCTCCAGATAAGCAAATGTTCCGCCTAAACGGCGATGCTGGGCCAACTCTCTATGCGAAATGCCCACCCATGGAGAACTCAGCCATGCGACAATGGGCAAGACAGCCTGCGGCTTGCGCAATGCCGAGAGAAACTGCTGAAATCCGCGCACTTCATCCCGTTCAAAAAACCGAATGCCGCCTTCGGGTGCCACCGCTAACCCCACTTGTGTCAAGACGTCTTGATAAATGCTCATGCCCGTCCGGTTGGGAATCAACAACGCCACATCGCCTAAAGTAGCCATGCGCGTAGCCCCATTTTGCGGATCTAAAATCGCCAGCTTTTCGCTGACCACCCACTGCTTTAGCCATTCAGCAATGAGGCGGGCTTGAAAAAGTCGTTCGTCATAGGCTGAACCGTCGGTAGGTCCCCCTTGAACGATAAACCGCGGGGCTTCATCAGCTGGCATGTACGGGACAAGGGGTGTATATGGAGCGACATAGGGACGGGCGGGGTCTAGTTGCTGTGGCCAATTTTCCGTAAAGAGGGTATTGACCGGTTCAATGATTTCAGGACGCGACCGAAAATTTTGCACAATATCAAGCAGCAAGGCCCCTTGCTGCTGCAACTGAGCACGTACCATTTGATAGGTTTCCACGCTGGCACCACGGAACCGGTAAATGGACTGCTTGGGATCCCCCACCACAAACAAAGAACCTGCAGGCACCGGCGCCTTTGTCCAATCGCCTTGCCATGATGGATTCAAGGTCCGGATGATAATTTCTGCCTGCACCGCATCCGTATCCTGAAACTCATCCACCATAATCATGTCGTAGTCTCGCTCTTCGCCACGCCCCCTCCGCAAAACGTGGCGAGCTTCCCACAACAAATCATCAAACGTGAGTTGCCCTCGCTGCCAGCGAAAATCTTTCCAAAATGGCAAGAACCCTTGCGTCATAAGCGATAAAAATTCGGCGAGGAGGTAGTCAGCGAGGTGCTGCCGAAACGCTGCCAGGGACTCTTTCAGGTCTGCCACCCACTCCTTTTGTTCCGCCAGCGCTGAGGCCTCGGCCCACTTCTTGCGGTTTCCCTTCGGTGCCCCCACTTGCCAACTGGCCAAGGCCTTATACCATGCGGCACGGTCCAGGGTTTTCAGCGAACGCATAAACCGCACAATGTCATAGATTTGCAGACGTCCTTGATCATCCTCCGCCGCCAGATCCTGAGCCCGCTGCATCCATTTTTCGCCCGTTGCCAATAGCTCATCGACCCAATCCAATCCGGGCTTGGTGGCTGAATAGCTAGGAATGTCCGGCTCTTGGCTAAGCATTTTCGCCATGGTATGAAACCGTTCAAAGGGCAAGCCCAAGCCTAAGATCGTACGCGTGCATTCCGCTGCTGTCCCATCCGACGCTAACCAGGCGCGAAAAGCCTGATCAAACAACTCATCTTGCTCATACGGATCCATGACCCGAAAATTGAGCGGCACCGCGGCACGAGGCCCCATGCGCTGCAAAGTCCGCATCGCAAATCCATGAATCGTGGTAATCGCGGCCCCAGGCAATTGCTCCAAGGCCCTTTGGGCTAATGCCGCCTCGAGAGGATCCCCCTCGCGGATGACGTCCTCAAGGCGCATCGCCAACCGGGAGCGAATTTCATCAGCAGCTTTTTCCATAAAAGTGATCAAGGCGATTCGGTCCAAAGACATCCGTTGGTGAACCACGGCGTAAACGGTGCGCGCCACCATGAGCGTTGTCTTGCCCGTTCCCGCTCCCGCTTCAACCACAATATTATGGCGAAAATCCGTGATAATGCGGTCGCGGGTTTCTTGATCCACGACGCGCGGACGCTGTGCTTGGCTCACCCTTGTTGATCCTCCCATAATGTCCAATATGCGCCCTCTGTCTCATGTTTGCGGCGCGCCTCTGCCTTAATGTCGCCTGGGCACAATCCCGTGTACGGACATAACCGGCACGGATCCGCCGTTAATTGCGGCAGAGGCAAAAAGTCGCCCGCCACCATGCGCTGCGCCATGGCTGCCAAAATATTTTCGACCCGCCCGCGCGGCATTTTCGCCACGTCTAAGACTTTTTCTTGGAATTGATTGTGCAAAGACACGCCGAATAGACGCGCGCTCACCGTAGCCCCCGGCACACTCTGCGCCAAGGCTTGGCGGTACAAGGGCATCTGCAAGTTGTCTGGACGCACATGATTGGGATCAGATAAGGTCCCCGTTTTATAGTCTGTAATGAGAAGTTCTTGCGTTTTCCACCCATCAATGCGGTCAATACGCCCAGACAATTGCCATAACACATCTCCGGCCTGCACCGTAAACTCAACTGGATACTCTGTCAGAAACGGTTTAGATGGCCGTACCAAGGGCCATACTTGCCACAATTCGCGGACAATGTCGTCTCGCGCATTCTCTAGCACGGGCCCCACCGGGGATCCAGGCCCCATATCCATGGCAGACACCTCATTGACCCACGCGTACAACACATCCAGCGTCAGCTCTTGTCCGTAGGTCACCATTTTCTCTAAAACCGCATGGACCCATTGGCCGCGTAAGGCCGCAGGCACCGCCAAACCATCTTCGGGGGAATCTGCAGGAATTTGTAAAACACGTCCATAAAAAAATGCCAAGGGACAGGTACCAAATGCCTCGAGAGCCGAGGGAGAGGCTTTCAAAGACACCAATTCTTGCGCAACGTCTGTGCCGATCCGCCCTGTATAGTCGTCAAATGCTTTGCTGTCATAGTGGCTGCGGTACCATAAAGCCGACCGCCCATCGTCTTCTGGCCTAACTGACTTTAGGTCTTTGGGGTTGATCGAGACGGGTTCTGGATTAATGCCTATAGGCCATAGGGCATTGCCGTCCTCATAGCCAAACCACCACAGTTCACGAGCCCCTGATTCTTGGAGCAAATGCATGAGATGCAGGTCTTGATCACGACCATGGGTAGATGCCGGCAACCCAAAGTCTTGCGCCAAATGCGCCGGCCATAAGGGATCGGGGCTAGGTGCGCGGGGAAATGTCCCCTCCTCGGCGGCCACCACCGTTATCACAGACGCCGTCAAGAGCCGGGCATTTAAGCCGTGTGCCCACCTGAGCCCCTCTTGCGCGCGTTGAAAGGCTGGCTGAAAGGGCAACAAAGCCCACATCTCATCCAGTAAATCCGCATTGGGCCGCCATGGCCAGTGATCGAACAAAGCCCAATCATCTGCTCCTTTAAGCGACCGTGTCAGAGCCTCGAGTCCATGAAATGCGGCGGCTTGTTGCACCAACGCGACCACCTCTGTCCACGAAGAGGCTCGGTGAATGTCCTCCGACCACCGTTGTGCAAACCGGGCGGCTTCTTGGGCCCCGGTTCCGCGCACTGCCATCACTTCCAGCCAATTCCTGTGGTCCGCATCATCGTGGGTATGGCGGACAATGCGCCAAAACGCCTGCCAGACATTACGAGCAAGCCGATACGGCCCAACGTCCTCCGCTACAACCACCCCGCGGCGCTTGGCAAATTGCAACAAAGGTTCAGGCTCTTGGCCTGTCACAATGAGCAGATGATCCTCTGCGCCTTGGGCTTGCAAATGGCCGGCCACCTTCTCCAACAACGGCGTCCCCTTTCTCACCCGTACCCCCAACTCCCGTGCAGAAGACCTGTGCGCGGGGATTTCCTCAATCACCGCGCCTTCCTCTCGCCACGCATTGACCCATGGCTCGGCAAGTTGATTGCTATAATGGTGCAGCCATGGTGTATAGACCGTAAGCGGATAGCGTGCAGCTAGGGCCTTGATAAATTGCCATTGCGCAGCATGAGCTTCCACATAGCCGTACAGGACTAAAGATTGCCAAGGGCGAACACTTTTCACGGTCTGCGCATATTGATATACCCTCAGTTCATCGTAAACCCGGGTGGGTATAACCCCTTCTAACCACTGTGTAATTCGGGGCCAGTCAATCCCACCTGAGGCGGGCAGAGAAATATGGCGACGGCGTAGTTCTAAAGCATGACGGACAATGCTAAGATAGATACCCGGGACATCAAGGGGCAAACTCTGGGCAAAATCACGCGCTAACAAAAAGGCGAGCGCTTTTTCCATCCCGATCGGTGCAACATGGACACCCTGAGGCAATAACGATCGCGCCAAGTCCCACAAACTGATGATTTCAGGGAGGTGACTCTCTTCAGGTTGGCGCAGTTGGTCAGACAAGAACGCCGCGAGTGTCTGATTGGGCACGACAAGACCCCACGGCTGCGTCTGTTGGCGGGCTTGGTCGGTCAACCGTTCCAGTAAATCGGACGCAGAGCCTAGGACAAGTCTTACCACGGGCTTCCCCCTCCTAAGGTGTCAAGCTTTCTTTATATATACGCGGTATGAGACAGAATCCCTGCGCAATGTCGGGATAGAAAAGAGGCGCATGTTCATGATTCGGATGATTGCATGTGACTTGGATGGCACCTTGCTCGATGAGGCAGCACACGTGCGCCCGCAAGCCGCGCACGAACTGCATCAACTCTGGCTCCAAGGGCTGCACGTCGTCGTCGCGACAGGCCGAAGCTGGCGCACCGCGGTACGTGTTCAGCGCGAGCTTGGTATCTCAGGTCCCATTGTCGCGCATAATGGAGCGTATGTCTTCAACCCCGCGCTGCCCCAGCCTGATCTCTACCGACACGGCGTCCCGATCACGAGAACGCAAGAAATGATGCGCTGGGGATTTCGACACCACGCGCACCTGCGCTGCTATTTGGGATATGCCAACCCTGTCCTATTCACGCAATTTCCTCCCGACTATGACGTATGGCAAAAACCCGAAGACCAAGTAATCACGGAGGACACCGCCATAGAAACTGAGCCTTTGGAAATTTTAATGCTAGGTAACCGCAAGGTCACACAATTTATTGATGATTTTGGCTATCAAGGCCCCGATTATGAATTGACAGTCTTTAGCCATATCGGTTACCAAGAGGTCAATATCTGTGCGCCGCGTGTGACCAAGGCGGAAGGCCTCCAACATTTAGCGCACCTATACCACATCAAGCCACATGAAGTGCTCGCCATTGGCGACGGCATGAACGACCTTCCTATGCTGCAATGGGCCGGCGTAAGTGTCGCGGTCGGCGAAGGGCTCGAAGCCTGCCATCAGGTGGCAGACTACATTACCCCTGTCCCTTGCTCTGATCCCGTCTCCGCCGCTCTCTCGTGGGCATGGCGAAAGGACTTGCTGCGCCCGCTTCCCACCTAGGGGCGGGAAGCGGGCCAGCATCATGAGACAATGATGCCACGCCCCAAGCCTAGTTCATTCAACACTTGCTGTCCTGGTTCACTCAGCATCGCAGCGGCAACAACTTCGATATCGGCCGCTGGAGAACGGTCATCCTCAAGCGTCGGCACCATCGTGCGCACCCATTCATAGACCTTGCGGGTCGCAGGCGCCAGCAAGGTCGGTCCAATTAAATCCGCTGCCTGCGCACCCGCCAACAGCTCAATCGCCAGCACATAGCGCAAGTTCCCCACAATCGTTAACGATTTGCGCGCTGAGGTCGTCCCCATGGAGACATGATCCTCTTGGTTTGCTGACGTTGGGATGGAATCCACACTCGACGGATGAGCCCACACCTTATTCTCTGAGACCAGACTCGCCGCTGTGTACTGAGCTAACATCAGTCCGGAATGCAATCCCCCATGGGTGGTAAGAAATGCTGGGAGTCCGGACAACGTGGGATTGACCATGCGCTCAATGCGGCGTTCACTAATGCTGGCCCATTCTGCGGCCACGATCCCTAAATAATCCAAGACCAATGCCAGCGGTTCCCCATGGAAATTGCCCGCCGAAATGACCATATCCTCGTCGGCAAAAAGAAGGGGATTGTCTGTCGCGCTATTCAACTCCGCGGTCACTACGTCAGCAATATGGGCTAAACCCTCGCGTGCGGCCCCATGCACTTGTGGTGTGGTTCGCAGGGAATAGGCATCTTGCACCCGCAATTGTCCAGGGCTCGTCGTCAATTGGCTACCGTGCAGCAAATCCCGCAGATGCTGCTGCACCAAAGCCTGGCCAGGATGAGGACGTACACGGGCAACGGCGGGATGAAATGCCAAGGGAATCCCCCTAAGCACATCGATACTCAAAGCCGCTGCCGCATCCGCCCAATCGGCCAATCCTGTGGCTTCGTGGACAGCTAACACCCCCATCGCTCCCATCGCCTGAGTGCCATTAATCAAGGCCAACCCTTCTTTGGCTTCTAACACTAAAGGTGTCAGACCAGCACGTTCCAAAGCTTTTGCACCCGGGAGCACCTGTCCTTGATATGTGGCCATGCCTTCGCCAATGAGCACTAACGCAAGGTGGGCCAATGGCGCTAAATCCCCACTGGCCCCCACCGACCCTTGGGATGGAATCACGGGAACGACGTTCTTATTCAACAGGTTCACCAGTTGCTCTACGACCACGGGGCGCACGCCCGAATATCCCTTGGCTAAAGCATTAGCACGCAGCGCCATCATGCCCCGAACGACCGTTTCAGAAAACGGCGTGCCCACCCCCGCACTATGACTGCGTAACAAGTTCACTTGAAGGGTATGCCTTTTATCTGCAGGAATAACTACCTCGCTAAATCGGCCAAAACCGGTCGTGACGCCATAGACCGTACGCTCTTCATCCAGGTAACGTACTACCATACGACGGGAGGCCGCCATGTTCATGGCGGCCTCCCGGTCTAACTCCACAGGATCGTAATGTTTTGCAATGGCATAGGTTTGGGCTATCGTTAAGCCCTCCCCCGATAATGTGACATGGGGCATGGCTTTAGTCCTCTCTTCTCGATTTATGGATTTTGCGGACGAATCACCGAGACGGCACGCTGCGGTTCTTGTAGATGCGTGCTCCGCGCTTGTTGAATATCTTCCAGGGTAACGTGTTGGACGGTATCCATATAATCATAGATATCAATCCCACGGAAAAAGAGACTATTATACGCATAGGCAAGTTCTTCGGGGTTTTGAAACAATCCGATAAACTCTCCCATTTCCCGCCGTTTGGCGCGATCTAAATCCTCTTGGGTTAAGGGAGCCTTCACTAGCCCCTCAACCAACCTGGCTTCGAGTTTTTCGGGATCCGGCGTTTCTCCACCCAAGGCGCTAAAGCCAAAGGTCGTAGATCCACCATAACGCGCATAAAAGCGGTCGTTAATCAGACCCTCACGATACAATTCTTGAAACAACCCGGAACTTTTGCCACAGAGCATTTGCCACATCAAGCCATAGGTGATTTCCCGGTGCAAGAGAGCCTTACCAGTTAGCCCGACCTCAGCATCCTTATATCCCATCACAAACAAAGGCATCGAGACCACCATCGTTTTTTCCACATGCTTCTGATGGACGGTGGATGGCTCTTCCGGATACACCGCCACCACGGGACCTTGAAAGGCATATCCTTTTGGCTCTTGGTTGCTCCGCACCCAGTCGATAATCTCAGATGCATCGACATCGCCAATCACAAGAAGAATCATATTACTGGGGTGGTAAAAAGTCTGGTAACACGTATATAAATCCTCTGGCGTAATCGTGCGAATCGATTCCACACTGCCCGCGATGTCAATACGCACGGGATGATTTACATAAAGCGCCTTCATCAAATTCGAATGCAGTCGATCCCCTGGCATATCCAGGTACATGCGAATCTCCTGCTCGATGATGCCCTTCTCTTTATTGACGTTGGCTTCTGTAAAATAAGGACTTTGAACAAAATCTAACAAAACCGTGAGGTTCTCTTTCACGTGGCTCGTCGTTTGAAAAAGAAAGGTCGTAGATGTGTAGTCCGTATAGGCATTAGAGGAGGCGCCAAGCCGCGCAAAATCATCAAACGCATCACCCCCGCCCTCTTTCTCAAACATTTTATGCTCCAAAAAGTGGGCGATGCCGTCCGGGACTGTAATAATATCGTGCGTCTTGGGATCATGAAATGCGTTGTCTATCGACCCATACCGGGTCGCAAAAGTCGCAAAGGTTTTGTGAAAGCCCGGGCGGGGAATCACAACGACGGTGAGCCCCGACGATAAGACGGTCTGGATGCGCTTCTCGCCAATCGCCGCATTTTCGAGCGTCTGATTCATAACACTCATTGGGCCTCCTCCTGTCTCTGTACGTCTTCGGCTTGGGTTAAAAAGAAAATCGTGTCGAGGCTCACGGCCTTTGCCACCTCTTGGACTTGTTCCCGTGTCACATTATGTAAGGCTTGAATGAGCGCCGTGCCCGATTGACCGCCGCCCATGAGAATTTGTTCTAGTTGGCGTGCAATGATCTGACTGGGATTGTCTTCTTCAGACAAAATATCGTTTTCAAAAGCACGCAACGTAAACTCCCATTCTTGTTCGCTAATCTCGCCTTGCGCCATAGCATCGAGCTGTTCACCAATAATTTGAATCGCAGGGTCAAAATCCTCAAACTCGATCCCCGCGCCAATCAGCATCGCCCCTAAAGCAGCATCAACGCGGGCATATGCATAGTATGCCAACGACGCCTTTTCCCGTACATTCAAGAACAGCTTGGAATGAGGAAATCCCCCCAAAATGCCCGCGTACATCATCAAAGCCGGATACCGCAGATCCGTTAACGTAATTCCGGTATGGTATCCCATATTGACCTTGCCCTGTTGAACGTTTTGACGCTCAATCAACGTCCGGTCATGAAATCGTTGCGTGTAAGGAGCGATAGGTTCCAACATATCTGCTTGACGCGTTTGATAGCGGGCCATAAACCGCTCAATGGTTTTAGGGTCCACATCCCCTACGGCAAACAAGACAAAGGGTTTGTGCCCCTTGACGGCTTCATAATGGCGGAAGAGACTTTGCGGCGTGATGCGGTCGAGCTCGTCGATCGTCCCTAACTTCCGCAGACCAAAAGCCCTTCCGTCCGCCATTTGTTCAATCAGACGGGTTAAGGCATATTGTCCTTTATCATTAATCAACGATTGAATCTGCCGGCGCAATAAGTCTTTTTCTTGATCCACGATAGCCGGAACAAAGCTCTGCCCGTCCGTTAGCGGCTGTTCGAGCACCTCGTACAAAAATTCCAATCCTTGTGTTAGCGTATCGGGATGACCGGGCAAATACTTGCCGTTGACAATTTCCAAATGAAAGGACAACAACTGTTTGTCGCCCATCTTGCCCACGTCCGCTCGAAACGATGCCCCATATAACGATTCCAAAGTTTGCTCCATGCGTTGGAAGGTCGGCCAGCTTGTCGTGCCCCGCTGCATCACATGGGGCAACAACGCTCCTAAAGCGGCCTCCTGACGGCTTAATTGATTAATCCAAAAGGCATGCAAGGTAATTGTTTTGAACCGCTTGGTTGGAAAACAAAACCAGCCCGTGCCCTGCTCCATCGTGCCGATAAACGCTGTTGCTTCCGCTGTGGACAATCCATCCACTCCTTTCCGTCTTACCATAAGAATAGCCTGAAACCCCGTGAAATATCACGAGTTTTTCAGGCTACCCACTTAAATGGCCACTTCGCGACCTTTCACAATGGACTCGAGTTCATCGGCCAATAAGGTTTCCTTTTCCATCAAGGTTAAGGCCAGACGATTTAAGGTCACCCGGTGCGTCATTAAGATGTGCTTCGCGCGTTGATACTGTTCCGTGACAATTTGCTGCACTTCGCGGTCAATCGCCGACGCTACATCTTCTCCATAATCGCGATCGCGTCCAATATCTCGTCCCAAAAACACTTGATCTTGCTTCTCCCCATAGGTCATGGGGCCCAACTCATCCGACATTCCATATTCGGTAATCATCTGCCGAACCATGGATGTGGACTTCTCGAGGTCGTTTTGCGCTCCTGTGGAAATCTCCCCAAAGACAAGCTCTTCCGCCGCCCGTCCTCCCAATGCCATCGCGACCTGATCGAGAATCTGCGACTTCGTGACCAAATACCGGTCCTCATCGGGTAAGGGTAGCGTGTAGCCCATCGCCATGCCTCGCGGAATAATCGTCACTTTGTGCACCGGATCCCCGTGGGGCACCAACATTCCTACCAAGGTGTGACCCGATTCGTGAAAAGCCACGGCCTTTTTTTCCTTTTCGGTGACGATCCGGCTCTTTTTTTGAGGCCCTGCCATAATGCGCTCCGCAGCTTCCTCAAAGTCACTCATGTGAATTGTGCGCTCCCGGCCCCGTGCCGCCAATAATGCGGCTTCATTACACAAGTTCGCAAGATCCGCTCCCGTATAGCCCGGGGTGCGCTTGGCGATGACATCGAGGGTGACATCATCTGCCAACGGTTTGCCACGCGTATGCACCTTTAAAATGGCCTCGCGGCCGCGCACATCCGGGCGGTGAATAATCACTTGACGATCAAAGCGGCCCGGGCGCAATAGGGCAGGATCCAGCACATCTGGACGGTTCGTCGCAGCCACCACAATAATGCCTTCATTGACGCCAAAGCCGTCCATCTCCACCAACAGCTGGTTTAGTGTTTGCTCCCGCTCGTCATGGCCGCCACCGTAGCCCGCGCCACGCATTCGGCCCACGGCGTCAATTTCATCAATGAAGAGAATGCACGGGGCATTCTTTTTGGCTTGGTCAAACATATCGCGCACCCTAGACGCGCCAACTCCCACAAACATTTCCACAAAGGCTGAGCCGCTTTCCGAAAAGAATGGCACTCCAGCTTCTCCTGCCACCGCTTTGGCTAATAACGTCTTGCCGGTACCTGGAGGTCCCGACAACAAGATGCCTTTCGGAATACGGGCTCCCAATTCCAAGTACTTTTTAGGATACCGCAGAAAATCCACGACTTCCTGCAGCTCTTGCTTTTCTTCCTCTACCCCCGCCACATCAGCAAAGGTCACCCGGTTATGGTCATCGGTGTGCAATTTCGCTCGGGATTTCCCAAACTGCATGACCCGATTGCCCCCACCTTGAGTTTGACTGAAGAAAAAGTACAACATAAAGACAATCAAGAGCAGTGGCAAAATGTTGCCTACGAGGCTCAACCAAAAGGACGTCGTCGCAGGCTTCATAATGTTCACGGTGACATGGTCATTTGTCAGCGTGTTGGACAACGACGCGGTCCCACCCGTCGCGTATGTCGTTTGAAACTGTTTGCCGGTCGTGGTGGTCGCATAAACCACATGGGTTTGAGGATCCACACGCACGCTGCTGACCTGTCCGCTATGTGCCATGGACAGAAGACGGCTGTATGATTCCTGGGTCGTTGTAGACGATTGTCCACTCATTAATTCCCACAACGTAACAATGAAGAGCACCGCCAATACAATGGTCAGTCCTCCTCTAAGCCATCGATTTGTCAAGAAACGGCCTCCTCTCGCACGATTGCGCCGCAAGCGGCGTGCATGGGCCAAGTTGCGTTATTATACCACAATATTATATTCCTTCTTTAACCGGGAAATCCCCTTGAAAATACTCAATCTGATGACACCGGCCACCAATTTTGCATCGCGCTGCTTCCGCCGTTACCAATCCCGCTACCGCTAACACCAGACGGTCATCCTCTGCCGCCACAATGACGGGCCACAACCGTCGTTGGGACCAGGGAAGTTTGGCATCCACAAAAATGTCTTGCAGTTTCTTATGATGACCGGCCATCCCCAAGGGCTCGATACGGTCACCTGGTCGCCACGCCCTCACCTTTAACGCGCTCCATCGGTCCGCATTAATGAAAGTGGCCGATGCCTGGGGTTCCTTATAGAAGGTTTGTGAGACGACTAAGCGTCCTCCAGGCAACATGAGACTTCCCTGCAGCGGCAGTTCATGAGATGGCCATAACGTGTGGATAGCCGCACTATCCCCGGCAATTAGCCAATCACCCTGGGCATTTTGCCAGACGCGAAAGCGCTTAGGCCATTGGGCTATGCCATCACGTGCCTGTCTTATATGTTTTTGACTCAGTCTTAGCCCCCGAACTTGACCAATCCGCCGCATGACATCGGCCTGGACAGCAGGCAGCAACAGGCCAAAGGCTTTGGGTAAGAGCAGCGGGTCGGCACGCACATCGATATTCCAAGATATCAGAAACTGCTCGGAGCTTTGGGCAATCACCTGATATTCTTCCTGCGCCCGCTCAGCCAGCTGCGCTAAGGTCGTCTCAATTTGCGGATTGAACCGAGTCTGTAAAAGCGGCAGTAATTGCCAGCGAATGCGGTTTCGAAGCCAATATGGGTCTTGGTTGGTCGGATCCTCCCGCCATGACACATCGTGCGCTTGCAAATAATCGCGCAAGCTCCCTGGGCTAAATGTGAGGAGAGGACGCACAATATCTTGGGTTTTTTCTCGCATCCCCTGTAATCCTTGAATTCCTGTCCCTGTAATCAGACGCATCAGCACGGTTTCGGCTTGGTCGCGCTGGTGATGTGCCACAGCAATCCAAGCATCCGGTCCTGCCTGTTGGCGGTACGAACGCAAAATCCGGTAACGTTCCCGCCTTGCAGCCATCTCCCATGATTCACCACGTTCGCGCACAATGTGAATCGCCTCTACTACCACGTCCATGCCCAAACGGTCGCGCACCACCTGTTGCACCCACGCGGCATCGTCTGCGGAATTTGACCGCAGATTGTGATCGACATGGACGGGTTGCAACGTCACCGGCCACTGCGGATTAATTCGCGCCAGGAGAAAAAGCAGCGCTAAAGAATCTGCGCCGCCGCTGACGCCGACGATAATCGTAGCCCCTGGCGCCCATAACCGACGCGCGGTGTCCAAAAATCTTTGTTCGATTGACAACACACCCATCATTCGCAGTCCTCTCACGCAAGCGGCCTTCATCGACTTGTAGTATAAAAGTCGATCGCATTTGGTGCAAATGCACCCCTAGCGGCGTGAAGCTTTTAAAGGAACAGGAGGGATATGTTGCCATTCCCTAGGTTCTGAGATGCTTGGGATCCGGCTCGCTTGGCGATGGCCCTTTATCTGGACGACCATCACAGCGGCATCGTCGCGCCCGTCTTGATCGTGGCCCAGCATATAGCTCAAAATAGTTTCCGCCATGACTTGCGGATTCGCCGTAGGCATTTCTTGCAACAATTTGGACAACGTTTCCTCCGCATGCGCATCGGCACCTTCAAGCACCCCATCGGTCACCATGACGATAAGGTCGCCGGGATCCAGCGTATGATAAACAGGCTCCACGTGGACTTCTTGCAAAATACCTACAGGTACCGCGTGAGAACGAATGATTTCCACGCGGCGATTTCGGCATAGAAATGTGGGGGCTGCCGCCACCTTAACCATCTCGGCCCCCTTTCCCACGCGGTCAACCATCAAAAGATCTAACGTAGCAAAATGATCCTCCACCGATCGTAAAAGCAATGTGGTATTGACCGCACGCACCGCCAGGACTTGATTAAATCCCGCTTTCAACAGCTGTTCTAAAAGAGCAACCGCCGTACCACTTTCCCACGCAGCTCGCGGTCCCACGCCCATACCGTCCGATAACGCAAAGACCACGCGGTCTTTACCCAATTCACAGACCATCTCGCTATCTCCCGTGACGATACCCCCACGTCTGGGACGCTTGGCCACCCCCACTTCACAATCGAGAGCGGGCTCCACGACACGCACTCCAGCCCTCGGCATGTGACCAGGGCTCAAATCCTGAGCCATCTCTTGAATAAGAGAAGCCAACCCCCCGAGTTGACGTTCAGCCAGAGCCCGCGACTCTTTAACCCGTAGACGATAGCGCGCGCGCTCCCGCTCCTTGCCTAATGCCACATTCGCGGCCTGAACCACCGCGTCTGGACGAATACAGCGTTTTTGCAAATCGCCGCTCAAATCCGCGACAGACAAGAGTTCTCCTGTAGGCTGATTTGTCAAATCCAGAAGGCCGCGATAGGAGCGATAAAATTCATCCTCCCAACAGGACCGATATAAAGAACATTTTCGGCAGACTTGGCCGACAACGACCTCGACTAGGCTCGTTTCCTGCCCGGTCTCTTCTTCTTCAATTTGAAACGCATGAGCCATTTCCTTCATGACACCCGCAATCTGCTCCATCCTCGCCGGCAACTGGTCGGGACGCTCACCGGTCACCAGAACTTGGACCCAAAGGCGCGCCGCCGTCACAAAAGATCCCGGCAGGGCTTGAAAGAGCACGCCTGCCACGCCCAATGATACCCAGAGCATGGTCATTTGATGAGGCAGTCGCACCATCACCGCGTAGAGCACAATGCCCGCAATCAAGCCCACAGGCGCCAATCGCCATTGTCGAGACGCTAAGATTCCCGCAAGAAATCCTCCCACGACAAGGATCCCGAGCCCGCCGCCAGGACCTGAACCCCTGACGGCCAATGTAAAACCCAAGGTGGCACCTGCCACTGCGCCGCCGGCCGGGCCATTTAGGACCGCGGCGCCCAAAATTAGCAAGCCCCCCACGATGAGACTCGGCGAAAAAGGGCCAAACATCCAGCCTTCAAGCCCAGCAATTAAGGATCCTGTCGCTGCCAGGCCCATGACCAAGGTTGCTTGATTGCCTTGTCCGGTGTCCCACACATGAATCTGACGCAGCGCAGCCCAATATAACAAAATGGCTCCCATACCAATGAGCCCGGCCATAATGGCTTCAAAAGAATTGACGCCCCGGCCCGCTAAGTAGAGTCCGCCAGCCCCTAGTCCCACGAGAGGCCACTGCATCCAGCCGCGTCCTATTCGGTGCCACGGCATGGGAATTGCCAGTGCAAGTCCTAACAAAGCCACACTCGATATCCAATTAATCCCTAGCACAGTGCCAATTAATCCGCCAATCAGCACGGCCCCAAAGACAGAACGCCACCTAGGCCATACCAAGACCAAAACAATCCATAAGAACGGTGCGGCACGGTGGAAAATCATGGCTTGTCCTAATACCAACCCGACGAGCGCCATCATCAATTGAATCTTGCGAATGTCCTTTTTATGACTTTGAGCTTTAGGGCTTGGTTCTCTCGCGCCCACACCTTGCATATTCATGGATAATGTCCCAGCCACTATGTCTGCCCCCTTATTCATGGTTCATTTGGAACCATAGCAGATGGCAAACGGCATAATCTGGAAATTAATGCCATGACCATGCGATTGTTTGTCGACACAATGAACTCAAAATCCCAAAATTGGGACACAAACAAGCGGGACAAAAAGACCTCCTCATCCAACTGAGGAGGTGTATGAGCAAAATAGCCCCGTCTTATTTGGAAACGGTGCTCAACTGTTCCACAAGGGAGCGCAAATAGAGGACCACATCATCGCGCAAGTCGTCGCGATCCAGTGCGGCCTCTACCGTCGCTTTGATGAATCCTAGCTTTTCGCCGACATCAAAGCGCTTCCCCTCATACGCGACCGCAATCAGTTTCCCTTGCCGGGCCATCACATCCAAAGCATCGGTCAATTGAATCTCTCCGCCTGCGCCCGGCTCAATTTGCTCCAAGACCGGAAATATTCCGGGATCGAGAATATAACGACCCATAATGGCTAAAGGATGTTCTGGTGCAGCCTCGTAAGACGGTTTTTCGACGAGGTGAGAAACGCGGAAGGACCGCCCATCTGCCGCCCAATTCCCGTAAACGATACCGTAACGGCTCGCCTCTTCCCGCGTGACAGGCTGGACCGCTAGGACCGACAAACCGGGCTCCCAGTGGTCGATTAATTGCTTGAGCACAGGAGGCTGACCTTGCATCACATCATCCCCCAACAGAACCGCAAACGGCTCTAATCCCACGTGGCGTTTCGCCGATAAGACGGCGTGTCCTAGACCCAACGGCTCTTTCTGTCGAATAAAATGCAAATCCGCGAGCTTGGAGACATTCATGACAACGTCCAACAAATCCTGTTTCCCACGGCTCTTTAAATACTGCTCTAACTCGGGGGTTCTGTCGAAATGGTCCTCAATACTCCCTTTATCGCGCCCAATGACGACCAACAAGTCGTCAATCCCCGACGCTACCGCCTCTTCGACAATGTATTGGATGGTGGGTTTGTCAATTAGCGATAGCATTTCTTTCGGTTGAGCCTTTGTGGCGGGCAAAAACCGTGTGCCCAGCCCTGCCGCAGGAATGACCGCCTTTTTAACCGTTTCGTTCATGGTGTAAGCCTGCCTTTCGTCTCAGAATGCACCCGCGGGTGCGGGCTCGTCCTCTTAGAGCAAATGGTCGTGCTGTCCCTCTTTTAGGGCCTGAACGACCTGCCGCACATCCTGGCTACGGTCGGGCGATAAAATGAGGACCGCATCTTTGGTCGCCACCACAAAAAGATCCTTCACCCCGATGAAGGACACCACTGGACCTTCGCTTATCGCGGTGACATTCTGGCTATCGACAAAAATGGCATGGCCGCGCGCGGCATTTTGCTCGTCATTGCGGGGCAAATGGCGGGCGAGAGCCGCAAAGGTACCCACATCGTCCCAGCCGATATCGGCGGGCAATACAAATACATTTTGCGCTTGCTCCATAATCCCGTGGTCCACGGAAATCTGAGGCAGGGCCGGAAACACCGTATCTAAGCGCTCCGGGTGCGCCCATAATTCTTCAATTCCCTGACTCAATTCGGGAATATGTTCTTCCACGGCAACCAAAAAGTCATGGGCCCGAAAGACGAACATTCCCGAATTCCACATAAAGTGTCCCGATTGCACCATCTCTTGGGCGGCCTCCACGGGTGGCTTTTCGATAAACCGCTTGACACGGAATATGCCGTGAGAGACTTCTGCCCCTTGTTCTATATAACCATATCCGGTTTCAGCGTGGGTGGGCACGATGCCAAACGTGTAAAAGCCGCCGTGAACTTCGGCGGCATTAAGCGCCATCTCGGCTAGTTTTTGAAACCGTTTCTGATATTTAATCATGTGATCGGACGGCAACACTAAAACAACCGCGTCCGCATCTTTTCCATAAATTTCGCGAACCGCCCATGCAATGGATGGCGCCGTATTGCGCCCAACCGGTTCTCCTAAAATGAAAGAGGACGGAACATCGGGCAAATTCGTCTGGACTTTTTCCACGTAATCCCGGCCCGTGACCACCAAGGTGTTTTCTGGTCCGATGAGTGAACGCACGCGGTCCCGAGTGCTACGAATCATGCTGTGATTGCCCATCAATGTCAAAAATTGTTTAGGATGCATCATCCGAGACAGCGGCCAAAATCGCTCGCCCCGTCCCCCTGCCAAAATAATTAACCAACGTGCCATAGTGTGTGCGACTCCTTAGTGCGCCACCGCCATTAATGCTGTTTGGCCTGCCGTCTTACCGCAATCGGTTATAGACGGTCTGCGCAATCCTTATGCTCCTTAACTAAATGTAACATATTCTCCCTCATGGCTCAGCCCTTGTCTTCGCCATTTTCGGTCATCGCAATAATCCGCGTCAAGAGCATGGACGATGGCGGCTAACAGTATATAATAAGAGATACTGTCTAGCGGAAGGGGGGGCACGGGGTGTTTTTAAACAGCTATGACCGGTCATTGCAATCGATTAAAGACCGGGTAAATCTTTTGGGACAAGAGGTTTCCCGCATGCTGGAACAAGCACTCGCGTCCCTCTATCATCAGGACCAGGAGCTGGCGACATGGGTTTTAAACCATGACGACAGCATTGACGATGAAACCAATCAAATCGAGGAAGATTCTTTGCAGCTTATTTCCTTGCAGCAGCCCCGCCAAAAAGACCTCCGAATTCTTGCCGCAGGACTGCGCAATGTCCGCGACTTGGAGCGCATTGCCGATTATAGTTGTGATATTGCGGAAGTCACTCACCGGTTAGCCATACAACCCTATTTCAAAAAATTGGATGACCTTGCCCGCATGGGGCATAAAGCGCTCGTCATGGTCAACCGTGCGCAAGAAGCCGTGCGCTTGCGTGACCAAGACATGGCCCGGGACGTTTTTTGGCGGGACGATCAAGTGGATGACTTGTACCGCGCGTTGCACGATGAAATGTTGCAGGTTATGCGCCGAAATCCCGATGCTATCGAACAAGCCAGTAACTTATCGTTAGTGGCTCGCTACCTTGAACGTATTGCTGACCACGCTGTGAACATCGCGGAAATGGCCGTGTTTGTGGAAACGGGCGATCGTCGTCCTTTTCGCCTGCTGCCACACCATAATCCCGAATACCCGAAGGACTAACCGATGACAGCCAGTTGGATATCTCTTGTCGGCGGTATGGCGCTTTTTACTTTTGGTCTCTCTCAAACTAGTGACAGCCTGAAACGGTTAACCTCGAGTTGGCTGCGTTCTTTGCTCTTAGTCATGACTAAAAACCCTCTGGGGTCGATGGTTCTTGGGCTCGGCGCCACGATGCTAGCAGGCTCTTCGAGCGCTATTACTGTCATGGTGGTCAGTTTTGTCAGCGCCGGACTCTTGGAACTACGCCAAGCCCTGGAAGTTATTCTCGGCGCTGCGATCGGCACGACGTTAACCGTTCAGCTTATCTCGTTTAACTTTATCCGCTATGCGCCCATTCTCGTTTTTGTGGGCGTCGTCATCGGCATCATTCAACGCGGACGGGAAAATGCCTCGTTAGGTTCGCTCACATTAGGATTCGGGCTCATTTTCTACGGCATGATGGTGATGATTTCCGCTGTGCATACGCTTTCCACCGTGCCCGCTGTGCGCTTCGCCTTGGCCCGGCTTGATCATAATGGACTATTAGCATACCTGCTCGCGATGATCTTCACCGCCTTGATCCAAAACTCCGCCACCGTCATTGCGCTCGCCATTACATTTCGTATTCATGGCCTTATCGGCCTGCCCACGGGTCTTATCATCGTGTTAGCTGCCAACGTCGGTTCCACAGCCGCCGCACTCTATAGCGGCTGGCTTGGCGGTTCCCGCAGCGCAAAACGCACGGCGGGTGCATATTTTCTGATGAAGTTTACGGCCTCTTTAGGAGCCCTCTTGGCACTGCCATGGTTGGAAACCGCTGTGCGGGTCATTGACCACAGCCCCGGACGTCAATTGGCCGATGCGCATTCTCTCTTCAATGTGGCACTCGCCTTCGTCTTTCTACCCTTTTTGGGGCCGTTGTCACGGCTTATGGAACGTTTGTGGCCCGACCTCAAACCCGAGCCCATCAGTGTCCTGCTGGAAGACGATGCACTAGGCGATCCCGCTGAAGCCTTAGCCCGCGCCTCTAAAGAAATTCTTCGCATGGCCCAGATTATCCATGAACACATCATCGCATTGCTGGCTGATTACTTAGAGAATCCTCAAGAGACCATCGCGCGCACGATGCGTCAAGCCGAGTCTGATGTAGACCTGCTGCACCACGCCATTACCCACTATCTTTTCCAGTTGGCCCAAGAGACCTACTTGACCGAACGCGACCTATCGGCTCAAGTCCGCTTGCTCTATTTGGCCAACCATCTTGAGCACTTATCCGACACCGCCATCAAAGTCATTAATACCCGCGATAAACTGGTGCGTCGCAATTTTGTCTGGCCTCCCTCTTTATG
Source organism: Sulfobacillus thermotolerans (assembly GCA_002951815.1). GTDB lineage: Bacteria > Bacillota > Sulfobacillia > Sulfobacillales > Sulfobacillaceae > Sulfobacillus > Sulfobacillus thermotolerans. Next base: position 322,605 of record CP019454.1, on the reverse strand, counting down.
GGAAGACACCGCCAGGCTGCTTGACCGTTTGCACACCCAGTTCGACCGCTTAACGCAAGCTATTGCCCATGATGACGATGCCCAGGCACTCCAATTAGTGCAAGAAAATCCCGAGATCTTGCGACAAGAGGGAAAGATTCGCCTGCGCATCCTCACCCAAGTCGACGAATCGCAATTACCCTTTACCTCAGCACTGTTAGAACTCTCCGATGACTTATCCCTACTAACCGGACGGATTGCCGCGGTGTCACGGGCATTACTTGGCATCATCTAATCCACTCTGAGGCTGCGCATGAAACCATAGCGTTTTAGCCAACATATCCCCGAGGTGATATCCCGTTGGCTTATGACGATCAAGCGGTTCTGCGCGATATTCAAGCCCTTGCCAAGCATTTATTGCAAACCCTAGAAGCCTGGCTTGCTCTGCAAAGTGAAGGCCCCCTAGCATTAACGCATTACACCCCAAACGTCCAAGCCGCTTACAACCGAATCAAATCAGGGTTTGGCACCAGCCCGGATGTCCTCTTGCGGTGGCTGCAAGTGCCCGCATGTGCCCCTGAAAAAGTCTTAATAGCCAGCATCGACGGGTTATCCGATACGCAAATGGTCGATCAGGATATTGTGGCTCCTCTGTTAACAACCCATGAGGATCCGGCGTCGTGGGGCGAAAACACCTTAACTCCTGGCCATATTCACGCTGAAGATTCTTGGGATACCATCATCCGAGCCTTAGCCGCGGGCAACACGCTGATCTTTGCCCCAGGTTTTCCAAAAGTTTGGATCGTGGACACCGTCACCTATAAACAACGGGCGATCTCGCGTCCGCAGACCGAAATTGGTGTGAGAGGGCCGGAAGATGCCTTCAACGAAGTGCTCTTGACCCAGATGAACCAACTACGGCAACGCCTCTTAGACCCATCCTTGCGCTTTCATCAAATGGTTTTGGGCGAACGCCAGCATACCCCGGTGGCTATAGCCTATCTCGACGGCCTAACCAATCCGGCTCTCGTCGAAACGGGAATCGCACGGTTGGAACAAGTCAAAATTTCAGGCCGGGCTAATGCCACCATGATTTCGGGTCTCATTCGTGATCATCCCCGGTCCATATTTCCGACCATGCGTTCAACAGAACGTGTCGATGTAGCATGTTGGCGCCTTTTGGAAGGAAAAATTCTGATCTTGGTCGATGGCGATCCTTTTGTGCTGATTGCTCCTGCTCCCCTAGCCGATTTTTACCGCACGTCCATGGACTACGCAGAAGTGTGGTACGATAGCTCGTTCGTACGCATTATTCGTCTGCTAGGGTGGATTTTGGGGGTCTACTTCCCCGCGCTGTACATTGCCCTGACTCAAGTGAATACCAATTTGGTCCCCGCACCCTTGCTGGCCATAACGCTTGGAAGCCATGCGGCGCTGCCTTTTTCGCCTTTCGCAGAAGCCGTGCTAATGGTCATCATTATAGAAATCCTACGGGAAGCCTCTTTGCGTCTCCCGAAACCCATGGGCACCACCATTGGCATCATTGGAGCGATTGTCGTCGGCACGGCTGTGGTTAAGGCCGGTTTTGTCAGTCCTCAAATCATCGTCATCATCACGCTGACCGCTCTGAGCTTTTACACCGGGCCTGTCTACGATTTGACCGGATCCTGGCGTTTAATCAATATGGCGCTTTTAGTCACTGCCGACATCTTTGGCATCTTTGGGATCGTGCTGCTAACGATGACGCTCATTGGCTCCCTGATCCAGATGACGTCATTTGGCACGCCCTATTTTGTGCCCTACGCCCCATTTCGCATAAAAGACTTTAAAGACTATCTTGTGCGCGCGCCCTATGACATGTTGCGGCAACGCCCCAGCTCAGCTCGCCCGCTCAACACGGTGTTAAGCCGTCACGGCAGTGTCCAAGAAATTCCCCACTTACGTCAAACCCAAAAGGAACGGCCGTGAGCCGGTTGATAAGGAAATGGCGCATCGCCATTTTCGTGACGCCACTGCTTTTTCTATTGACGGGTTGCTGGGATTCTAAGCCCATTGACCACCAAGGGATTGTGTTGATGCTGAGTATTCGCGCTTCCAAAATACCTGGGCAATACCATTGGCGATTCGTGTTCCCCAACGTCACCTTAACTCCTGGTGCTTTGAGTACGATAAAACCCGATGAGGAATATTACGATATTGCTGTGATGGCTCCTAATTTCGCGGATGCCGTCATGCACGCCCAAGAAAAATCAGCCCGCGCCCTTTATTTGGGACAGCTTCAGGGAATCATCTGGAATAATCGGCTCACTTTTCGCCAGCTGTGGCCGCAAATTAACGCCATCAATGCCGCGGGCACCATTCCTAAAACTTTTTGGGTGATGGGCGCGGACGGTCGCCCCTTAGCCGAATATATGAACTATGTGTCTCCTCAAATCGTTGCGCCCCGCATTGCGCTCGCCGCGTATTTTAACTGCATTCGGTGCTCCCCCATACGACTTGGCATGCGCGGGTGGAAATTCTGGTCCAGTGCGGTTTCGCAAGGTATTAGTCCTTATGTACCCATCGTGGAGTTGAAACAGCAGAGCTTAACCGTGCGCCAAATCGACGTCTATCCGGCCAGTGGCGGACCACCGGTACTGTATTCACCCCTACAGACCCAAGGATTCGGCTACCTAACTGGCAAGGTGCAACGTCTAACGTTGTCCGTTCCGTGGCATGGACAAACCGTGAGCATCAGCCGGATCAGCGACACAAGGTCCCTTCACACATTTCAGACGGCAAGCGCTATCAACGTGCGTGAGACCTTGCACGTCAAAGGCTTCATTGAAGATATTTCGGGTCAAAATCGGGTGACGTTGCAAGACGAACGCTCCATCTCGCACCGTGCCGAACAAACCCTTTTGCACTTATGTCTGTCCACTATTGCCTATGCAAATAAAACCCATACGGATCCCTTTGGATACGACCGCAGCGAAGCGTGGTTTCATCCCCACGCAGGGTTTCTCCCCATTCATGCCACGTTAACGGTCGTTGTCACCCTCTATGGGGAGGGATTAATGCGATGAGCCGTTTTGTCGAGTCTACGGTTGAACCGATAGGATCGCTCGAATATTTCTTCTTGGTGGCGTCGTCCATTGTCACCGGCGCGGTGTACATTTGGCCGCAAGCCCTCATGACCGCCGCCCAATCACAATCGGATTGGGCGGTCGTAGGCAGCATCTGTTTGGCATTGGGCATGACAGGACTGGGGTTAATCTGGATTCAGCTCACACCTCCCGGCATTTTGGTCGACCGCCTAGGATACGCATGGGGACCCTTGCGGTGGATTTTACTGCTGATCCATGCCGTGTTATGCCTCGTATTGGATACGGCCGTCTTGACCTTATTCACCCAAATGCTGGCCGCGTCATTTTATCCTGCCACACCTTTATGGATAATGAAGGGATTGATTATTGCCGAAGCCGCTTGGTTCGCTTCGCGTTCCCTTTCGAATTTTGCTCGCAATGTGCAGTTTTGGTTTCCCGTCTTTGCCTTCACGTTTTTTATTTTAGCCGGGATGGGTCTAGGCCACGTAGAGGCGTGGTGGGCTTTTTTGCCCCATGCTCTCAAAGATACCGGTCCTGTAGGCCAAGGGATTGTAGCCACGTGGTTTTTATGGAAACAAAATGAAGTCACTGCCACGTTATCGCATTTTATCCGCCCCCAGAATATCGTCATGATTCGCCGTGTCACCTTAGGGGCCATTGCCTTTCAAACATTGGTGGTGATCTTAGTCTATCTCATTACCGTCGGCACCTTAGGCCCTCAAGCGGTCATCTTGTTACGGTGGCCACTCGTCTACGTACTCAGCAACTTGAATGTCTCGACCTTTTACTTAAGCCGGCCAGGACTCATTATTTTGCTGCTATGGACCGGCAGTATGGTCTTTTACCTCGCCAGCAACCTCTTTTGCATGGGCATCAATTTCTCCCGTCTCATTACAGGGTCCTACAAGAGCACGATGCCCACTACTCTTATTATCGCCATCATCATGATGGTGGGGTCCTGCTTTATCGATACCCCGACACAATCCACCCATTTAGTGGTCGATTTCTTTGACCCTATCGATCTCGGCTACAGCTTCGTCGTTATTAGTTTGTCCATCCTTTTGACACTCATCGTCACTAGCTGGCGACGACATCACCCGAAATCGCCGCCCGCCTAAGCATCTGGCATGCGAATGTGGAGGAGCAGCAGATTTTACCGCCGCTCTCCTAGATCACTCAAAAGCGCCTCAAAATCACGGACAATCCGCTCCTCCCATCCTGAGAGCAACTGGTGGAACCCTTCTTCAAGATAGCGGCGCATGTCTTGTGGCGGTACCACATTGCGCCCCGGTTCACGTATTTCTGATGACCGACCAGCGCCCTGGCGCCCTACCAGAGCCATTCCAGTCATCAGCGCCAACAGCACAACATGGGGCCAATCTTCTTCGCGGTAGGTTTGCAACTTCTCAACTACGCTGCGGTTAATAGGGACTTCCGTCAGCACGTACCTGTCATGCCCCGTGGATACGATCTTGATCGCCATCGCCCTCGTCCTCTCTTGCCACTACTGCTTCTGGGCTGTCATTCTCATAGGGTTCGGTGTTTTCGTCTGGTAAATCGATGTTCTCAACGACACGAGCCTCTTGCCCCTTGTCTTGATTCCACAAGGGTTCCAAATACTCCACCACACGGACGAGACGACTTTGCCGAAAGAGGAGAAACGACACAATCGCATCCTTGCGGTGAGATGACAGGCCCCAATCAGGCGGCACCGAATCGACCAAGTCGATGAGATCCTGACGCGTAACCGCCATGATGGCATCAAGTGCCGGGGTAAAATCAAAGCGCTGAGGCGCTGCCATGGCCAGCACCGTTAAAGGCTTGACGGCGGGAAACTGACGACGAAAGCGATGCAAATCAGAGGGAAGCCATTTGGGGCCATAAGGAAAGATAAAGCCGTGATCGGTGACAACGAGGCGTTGATGGTGCGCCAAAATATGCGAGTATTTCAAGTCTAAATTGAACAACCATGACTCCATCAAGGCCACTAAGGGCAATTTGTCGAGATTATGCAAAGTCCCCACGGTACTAGGCCTGACTGGTTCCGCGTCCTTTAAAAACTGGGTCCCAAATTGCAAGCCCGGATGCCATCGAGAGCGCACCAAAAAGGGTAAATGCCCCAGTTGATCGTGCTCAATCCGCACCAACCGAACCGCCAAAAAAGGCGCGTCTAAGGCTTGCCCGAGTAAGGTACCAATCCAGTCGCCGGCTAAACTCCGGTTGGATTGCGGATTTAATTGCAGCTTGACGTGCACAATCTCCCCACTGTGGGTCCGCAATAGAACCGGGCGGGATCCGCCGTGTCCACCACTCCCCACGTATCCTACCGCCTCAACCACCGGAACATTGCGCCATACTGCGATCATATTGTAGGTCTCCTTTTCCAAGCCGGGGTGTCATAGAGTGTCAGGAGTCCGCATACCTATAAGGACGAGAAAGGAATGGTGCTGATGCCAAACAATGGACCGGATGAAGCCACAAAGCCCCACACCATGGCGTTTCCCAAAGAGGGGAATCTTTCCACCGACCATGCCCCGCTCCGGGGACGTTGGAGCGAGCGCACGGTGCCAGAACCCTCTGTCCCCGTGGAAGAAAGCCGTCAAGGCAGCCCGTCGGAACCAGTAGCGCCAACGGAACCGGAGTCTACTGACCCTGAGCCGGAAATGCCTACGGACGAGATACAGACGCCGCCCACCATTCCCAATCCTGCGGTGCCGTTGGTGGAGGACCTCCGCCATTTGATTCGGACCCTGGATGCGCTCGCCTCCGCGTTCGAAACGATTGACACCTTGCTGCATCAAGACATTGGCGCACAAGCGCCCGCCTCCTCTAGTGAGGCCTCTGAGCCCCGTCCTACGACAGCTTTTGCAGACATCTTGACCCGTCCCAATGCACGACCCGATTTACACAGTGTTCTGCGTCAATATCTTCTGCGTTAAACCCATCAGATAACTTACCAGGAGGCCGAGGTTGCGGATGATGCCCCATCCGCATGACGGGTTGAGGCACCGTCTCCGCAACCTCGGGTCTGACCACAGGCTTTACGACCGAAAGCGCAGCAATAGGGGCAAAATGCCCTCAAGAAACGGAACCCGATCAATCCCGACCACATTCGAAATGGGGATAATCACCCGGTCTTTGAGCCCCAATGGAACCCCCGCAGCTGTCGCATCGCGCAACACGATGAAGTCGGTCCCCACTTCAGCGAGATTACCGACTAGCGTCAAGGCATTGTCCACAGCGTTAGACACACTGACACGCACAACATCCCCCACTAATGAAGCCAAGTACGCATTAAAACTCGAGGGCACAGGATAATCGTCCGATGAACAGCTTTCGGACCGGGAAGATTCCCCGCGTTCCCCTAGTAGTAGCAATAGGGGCAACAGGTCGCGTTGATTGTTCAACAGGAGCAGCGGCAAGATATCTTCGAATGGCATGCTGGAATTATAACTCACGGAAGTGCCTCCTTATTTCAGAACTAAACTGGATAGTGCGCCCAAGGGGAAGCGCTGATTTGTGGTGATGCTGTAAAATATGTGAGCCTTTGGCAAAAGGTGCACCGGCTGACCCTCTTGGTCATTCCTTCTGTTTTATCCAAGTGACTCAGCAAGCGTTGGACCGCTTCTGGCAACGCCGATTGGACGGTCGACCATGGGTCGTGGTGATGATCGATGGGTGACGTGTGGCCGACCATCTGGTCGTTGGGGCCTTAGGGATGGATGCGGATGATCACAAATGCGTCTGGGAATTCGTGGAAGGGGCCACAGAAAATCACACCGTGGTCACGGCGTTATGGCAGAATTTCACCACTCGCGGCCTGACGGTCGCGGACGGGTTGCTCGTGGTGATCGATGGTGCGAAAGCGGTGCGTGCGATTTGGGATGATTAGGTTCTGGTCCCACGTTGCCCAATGCACAAGCCACAGCATGGGCTTGACCCACCCGCAGAGGTTCTGCAGTCGGTTCGTTGTCCTCATCCTTCCCATGCGCAGTTCGGGAGTCGCATCTTGGCGTAACCGGATTTCAACACCCGAGTCAGTAGTCGACTCGTCACCGCCGCTTGGTCTTGTCTCAATTCGAGGTGTCCACAATTTAGGCCAACATCCATTGAAGCCAATCGGCTAAGGCCAAGAGAGCCTGCGTGAGAGTCCCAAACGCCCGGCTCGCAGGTCACCATCGGGGTCAATACGGTGACGACAACAATCTTCTTATGCACGTCCCACCCCGCTCCTTGTGGGACGACCCCTCGAGATCCATGACGCTCACCTCTCCTCGGTTAGATCCTCCGAAAAGCTTCGGAGCCATCAAGAACTCTCCTGTGCGGGCTACCCGACATCAGCGTAAGCCAACGGAGCGCAACAATCGGCGGTGCTCGTCCTTTTCCGAACACTAAACTTAGGAGAGGAATAGGGGCTTCTGCATCCTCCTGTCGCAATAAAACGGTCCTATTCAACCGTCACACTGTTGTCGCCCATGAATATCATGCGAGTGTACCAGATTTTTCCCGGAAAGGAGGTGTTCCCCAATGAGCGACTCGTCGCGACATTCCTACAGTCACTCGCATCACTGCCGCCGCCACTGCCGGCGTGAACCCAGTTTTTTGATATGGTGGCTCTTGCTGTCCCAGCAACGGCCTTGCCACTCGCACCGTAGGAGCTGCTCTTCTTCTAGTCATATGATGCATGCGTAACACGACTAGAGGAGTGTCTTGAGGACTTGCGTGCAGGGGGGAGCGCCGATTCCTAAAAGACATTGCCGATAGGCTTCCGGGTCAGTACCAAAACCAGAGGGCATCACCCCTCTGGCTTTTTTCTTTCCCTCCGTCGTTGATGTCTGGAAATCCATTAGTCAAGGAGGAATCCCAATGACGCAACGCATCGCCTTAGCTCCAACAGATCGCCAGAAATTATGGCGGGGACACGGCCCCCAGATTTTGTGTCGACGTCCTCATCCATCTTGTCTTAATGGGGTCGACAATGACGTAGATTTAAGTGCCGTAGGCCCTTGTTTAAAACAGCATGGCTATTCCTTTGTGGGACGCTATTTAGGAGGGCCCTGCTACCAGTTCACAGCGCTTTCTCTAAGGGAGGCACAGGCTCTATCTGCCGCCGGATTATGGTTGGTCAGCATTTACGTTGGCGCCAATGCGGTGCGCCGTTTTTCATGTGGCATCCAGTCCGTAGAACAAGGACGTCATGATGGCCAAGAAGCGGCCGCCTTAGCCCAACAGGTCTCACAGCCCCGACATACCGCCATTTATCTTAATCTTGAGCCCCAACAAATCACGCCCCTTGAAACCTGGCTCACTTATGTCGACACATGGATCCAAACCGTTGCCGACAGCGGCTATGTGCCAGGCGTCTATTCATCGACGTCGCAGCTCAAACGCATTCATGAATTGGTCGGAGTCAACGCGGCCGTATTGTATTGGGTAACAGGGGGCCGAATTAAGGCGCCGCATACACCGCCGCCTTGTCCCCAAGAATTTTTGTCCTTTGCTCATCTCTGGCAGTATGTTCATCAGGTTTCGGTCTGCGATATTCCTGGCATGGATATCGATAGCGCGGCTAATCCTTTAGGCATGTGGTCATTATCATAGCGAACGGCCGAATCAGAAGAAGGCTCCATTTTTGTCAAATCCGGCATAAAACGGACCATGGGCGCACACCCTAGCGACAAAAGCGAGAGGAGTATGCGGGTGAGATTCGTATTAATCGTAGGACTGTGCGTCATTTTGGCCACTCTTATAGCCATCGCCGCGGCGCTCGTCGGCACACGCCTGCTGGCTCGCCGTGTTGAACACCTCTTAGGATCCTCGCCACGCACTAGTATATTGGAACTCTTTTATAGCCTCCAGGCTTGGTCCTGGCGAGAGATTATCTTGACCATGCGGCGGGCGCAGTCGGGCAAAGTCGCCGAACACCCCATGGACTCGTTTGTCTTAAGTCCCTCGCTCCTAGACCAATTGGCGTTTGACCCTGCTACATTTCACCCGAACGCCCATCCGCATACCCACAATATTTCACTCACCACCCAGATAGGTCCCCGCGCCAAGCGTCCTCTGACGCTTCGGTTGCCCGTGTTAATCGCGCCCATGGGCTACGGCATTGGTCTGGCCGCCGACACAAAACTTGCTTTAGCCCAAATTTCTTCTGTCATTGGGACGGCAGCCTCATCAGGTGAAGGCCCCTTTCTCCCAGAAGAACGCGCCTATGCGCAACGCTGGATTTTGCAATGGTCTAAAGGGCCGTGGAATCATAGCCGAGCGGTGATTAAATTAGCCGATGCGATTGAGATTCATTTAGGGCAAGGCGCAGAAGCCGAAATTGCGGTCCACAAAACCCATCATCTTCCCCGGCGTCTCAAACGGATGGCCGGCCAACATCAAATCGTTTTTCATTCCGGGATTCCCCGCGATTTTTTTCGGTTGGTCCCCTACTTACGCCGGATTAACCCAGATGTGCCCATTGGCGTAAAAATTCCAGCCAGTCAACATTTGGAAGCGGATCTGGCTATCCTCACCGCCCTCTCCTTAGACTTCATTACCATAGATGGGTCTGAAGCAGGCAGCGCAGGTAGTCCTGCCGTGATTTCTGATCATTTTGGCATTCCCACGGCTTCCGCTGTCAAACGGGCCAGGGATTGGCTCATCAGCCGACACATCGAGGGGGTAAGTCTCATCGCCTCTGGCGGCGCCAAAGGGGCTGCGGATATCGCCAAACTGTTGGCCCTTGGCGCTGATGCGGTCGACGTCGGGTCCGCCATCTTATTTGCCATGAGTCACGGTCAAGTGGAACGGCTGGTGCCAACCTTTTTTCAAGGCCCCAGCGCGTTGGTTTTTGCGGATTCGCCGAAGCATCGCCACCCTCGCCTTGACATCGGCCAAGCGGTATTGCATGGCACACACTGGTTTGAAGCCACTGCGCAAGAGCTCCAAGTCATTTTACAGGCGCTAGGGCTGGGCGATGTCCACAATTTAAGCCGCCAAGCCTTGATTGCGCGCACCCTAGAAGCCCAAACTCTTTTGGAACTCCCCACCAGTCAACACGTACCTGGTGAATCCGGCCTCTCCCAACAAGTATCCTCGCTGGCCACGGAATATCAACGCCTATTGACCAGTCTGACCGAACAATTTGCTTTACTCACGTCCCCACGGAGCGTACACCGCCATGCATAAAGTGGTGGTGTTGGGCGCGCGTTTTGGCGGATCGGCCACCGCCTATTGGCTACACAAGTTATTTCCCGCCCGCGAACTCGAGGTCACGGTCGTCGACCAATGGACCACCATGACCTATCGTCCCGCGCTTGTCACAGCCGCAGCAGGGCATCCTGCGTTGGCTGATCAGTGGCACATTGCCATGAAGCAGCGGTGTGAGAAAGCCGGCCAACACTTTGTCCGCGACACGATTATGCGTATTGACCCGCACCAGCAACAAGTCCATCTGGCAAGCCGTGCCCCATTGTCTTACGACACCCTATTTATTGCCACGGGCACCGATCCGGGATGGAAAACCATCCCGGGCTTAGGCGCTGAGCGCGGCGGAGTGTGCGAAGATTATTTGGCACGGCAGTCGGGTGACCGCTTGCACCGTGCGCGGTCCATCGTCTTAGCCGTGGGTCCTTTAGCCCAGGCCCCGGACGATACGCCGAGGCTGGCAGGGTCTTTAGATGCACCCGCGTTTGAAATCAGCTTCCTTACTGACGCTTGGTTGCGGCAACAAAATCAACGTCAAAATGTGAAGCTGACCATTATTACCCCTGCCTCCGTTCCCGGGGAAGCCTTTGGGCCTAAAAACCAGGCATTGTTAGCGCGCTTCTTAGCCCAGCGCCACATCGACCTCATCACCCAGGCGCAATATCATCACGTGGAACATGACGCGATTCATTTGGTTGGTCATCTTGCAGTCCAAGCCGACGTCATGATCTGGATTCCTCCCTATCATGGATCAGAACTCTTGCGCGTCAGTCAGTTAGACGATGGCTACGGCTGGTTTCCGGCCGACCCTTTTTGTGTCCATGAAAAGTGGCCCAATATTTATGGGGTGGGCGATATCAGCCGTACGGCATTGCCCAAACTTGGACATATTGCGATGATGCAAGCCCGAACAGCGGTTCATCACTTTTACGCCCTGCGCCATCATGGCACCCCTAAGCCGTTTAATCCCTACGTTTTGCATGTCGTGTGGATGGGACGGGGCCAAGGGCTGCTTACCCTGAGCAATTGGCTTTATGGTAAAGGGCATGAATGGGCCCATCCCGGCGTTTCCTCTGCCCTAGCCAAATCACTATTTGACTATAGCTACAAACTATTTTCGGGATGGATGCCCATTATGCCCTAATATCTTAGGGACTGACTAAGAGCAAAACGCTCGAAACCGCGACGACCCCTAATACGACCCAGCGAAAGTAGCGGACATTAATCTTTTTGTGAAGATATTGACCGGTGCGTGCGCCTAAAATGATAGTGAGAATCGACGGAACGGCCATGCCAATCTCTGACCAGTGCAGCAGCCCTGTGAGACTAAAAGTCACCATCTTAAGAGCCGTCATCACGAGGTACAAAAAACTCATGCCTCCCACAAAATACACGGGAGGGGCATTCTCAGACAAAACATAAGGCGAAAGCAACGTGCCGCCAATGTTGGACAACGTACTCACGACGCCCGCCACCAAACTCAAGGGCACCCCAACCCAGACGGGAAATGCCGCCTGTTTCTTCAACAGCACGCCCCCAAGCACGGTAAACAACAAAAAAAAGACCGCAACGCCACCTATTACCATCCGCAAGAGTTCCTCAGACAAATGCGCCACAATCCCGGTCCCGCCCATAATGCCGATGATAATCCCAGGCAGCACCCACCAGACCCGGCGAGTCCGAAAGGTATGGCGGTAAATCCAAAAGGTCACGATGGCGTTGGCTAAAAACATGGGCAATGTCGCCGCAATGATTAACCGGGCAGGGAAAAACAAGGCCAGCATGGGCATCACTAAAAGTCCGCCGCCCACGCCCAAAGTGGCTGTCGTCAGCGAGGCGAATAACCCCGCAATGGCAAGTACCACCACAATAGTTGCCATGAAGAGCCCACCTCTTTTCCCGCATCGCTCTAATTTTACCATGTCCCGCAAGACGACCCGTTATGGCCATTTCAGCCTGTATCGTTTTCCCCCAACCCACCTGGTCCAAAAAATGGGGTCATGGTACACTAGCTAGCGTAAAGGAGGATGTTCGTGCCTATTTCTTTATCAGCAGCGCCTGATGACGCCATTCGCCGCACGCTTTTACAACGGCCCGCAGGATACTGGGATTTTCCAGCAGCTAACACAAAAGAATGGACGCATGGATATCACAGCTATCCGGCCATGATGATTCCCCAAGTGGCCAGGCATTTGATTCAGCTAATTCGCACGCATCAACCCCAGATTCGGACGCTCTTTGATCCCTTTATGGGCAGCGGCACAAGCCTTGTCGAGGGGCTATTGCAACACTTAGCCGTGACCGGTTCCGATTTAAATCCGTTAGCGCGCCTTATCAGCCAAGCGAAAACCACCGTGTATGACCCTAGCTGGTTGGCACAGACGATCCCTGACGTGTTAGCGTATGCTGCAAGCATGTCCGTATCAGAAGCCGACTGGCCACAGTTCGCCCATCTAACCTTTTGGTTCAAAGAACCCGTCATCGCGGCGCTTACGAGGCTTCGCCGCGCTATTGACGACGTAGTCCCCGCCGCTCTTCAGCCGTTTTTCTGGGTCGCCTTTTCGGATACCGTGCGGTGGACATCCAACAGCCGCAATGCCGAATTCAAGCTCTACCGTCTCGATGCCAAGCGCCTAGAGGCTTGGAATCCCGATGTTTTCGCGGTCTTTCGCAAAGTCCTCAACCGCAATGAAATCGGCAATCGTCAACTCGCATCGCGACAGCCATTGCCGCCTGTCAGACTGCATGCGGCCAACGCCATGAATCTGTCGGCTTTTCCCGATGCGTCATTCGACTTAATGGTAACGTCTCCTCCCTACGGGGACAGCCGAACAACAGTGGCCTATGGCCAGTTTTCGCGTCTCTCGCTGCAGTGGCTAGGGCTCGATGCGAACGATGAGCAGCCGGCTCCCCACCAGATAGATCGTTCGTTATTGGGCGGGCAATCGGCCGATGTGCTTGCCAACACCTTACCCTCACCAGTCCTCCAAAAAGCCTTAGGCCAAATTGCAGCCCGTGATCCCCGCCGTGCCCGCGAAGTCTTGGCCTTTTATCAAGACCTCGACCAAGCTCTTGGTGAAATTGCCCGCGTACTGCGTCCCGGAGGCTATCAATGCTGGGTAGTCGGCAACCGTATCGTCAAAAACGTTCAACTGCTCACCGACCAAATCATTATTGAACTATCAGAGCGGTACGGTCTAAAACCCATCGTCAACGTTACCCGGTCAATTCCTCTAAAACGCATGCCCAAAGAAAATAGCCCGACGAATACTGCCGGGCAAAAAGTGGCGACCATGAATGGCGAGCAAATCTTCATCTTGCGTAAGATCTAGAGGTTGTGTACCCAAGACTATTTCCCAGCGAAAAACCTCATCCGCCAAAGACGAGACTTGGCCTCACGCCCCGCTGGTAGCGAGCAAAAGAAACTTCGCCCACCCCACCGGCGCTTTTTTGTCATCCCATCACCGAACCGGATGAGTCCGGCGTATGGGACGAGAGATCACCTTCTCAGGTCCTTTGGCGTGGGCCTTGGCGGTATGGGATTGTTGATGGCGCCAATACCGACGCAACATGGGCCGAATCCTTGAAAACTTCAATATACACACTTTACCCTGTGAGGAGTACAATGCATGCAGCACCATGCGTCCCCTCCACTGCTCCCACGCCGTCCACAACCGTTCCACATTGACGGTCAGCCATGCCAACGCAATCATCCCGACAATTAAAAGACCCACCATGGCAAGACCAGGCCAGATATGGGTGGTAGACGGATTATATGAGGAAAATGCTTCCGCCATCCTCGAACACTCCCTTGCATTCGTATATATTTAGCATAGTCCGTGCAACACTAACGCAATACGGCCACTGTGCCTGTCATCGAAGGTCCAATGAGACCGTTCACGGCATGCATCGTGCCCGGTCTGCCTGGTTCCAAAGCACTAGGCCCAAATGCACTCGTCTGGACTATGTAGTACGGGTCGACAAACGGAGTATAATCAATGCAATTGCAAGCAGGTTGCAAAAAGGAGGATGTTCCCATGGCTGATGTTGTCATTGCAGGGAGTGGCTTTGCCGGACTCACTGCCGCCATTAAGCTCAAACGGTTATTGCGGCACAGCGGTCACCGCATCACAGTGGTAGCCCGTGATGCCACCTTTGTCTATCGCCCATCTTTAGTCTTATTAGCCTTTGGCAAAAAGTCGCTAAAAGATATTACTTTTGATTTGCGTACAATCTATAAACGGACTCGTATTCATTTTGTCGAAGCCGCCATCACCTCCATCAACCCCGAAGCGCAAACCCTTATGACGGATCAAGGGCCTATCAAGTACGACAAACTCATCGTGGCCTTAGGGGAAAAACTCGCCTATGACGAAGTACCGGGCTTGCGCGAACACGGCTATAACGTGTGCACACCGGACGGTGCTTTGGCCCTTAAAGACGCTCTCACCCGCTATCACGGCGGACCGACTGTGGTGGGATGGGCCCAAAACGTGCAAACCGGCGGACCCGCCTTTGAGGTGGCCTTAGAGCTCGAAGAATGGATGAAAGACCACAAAGTGGCGGGGTCCATCGATTTTGTTGACCCTTTACCCAAACTCTGGGCCCCTGCAGGACCAGAAGCCACAGAATTTTTAACCAAAGTTTTTGCTGAACGTCACATCACGCGGCATGGTCCCGTTCAAATCAAGGAAGTCAAAGCCGACCGGGTGATCTTAAGTAATGGGGAAGAACTGCCTTCCGTTTTAACTATTATTACGCCTCCCTTTCGCGGAGAGGATGCCCAAAAATCCTTGGCCGGAGATAACCCCCGCGATTGGCTAGAAACCGGTAAGGATATGCAAAGCGTGCGCTATCCTGATATTTATGTCGCGGGTAGCGCTGTGGCCTTTGAAGGGCCCAAACAAGGCCACACCGCGATGCTGCAAGCCGAGACGGCGGTGTACAACCTCACCCAAGATTTGCTAGAAACTGGTAAACCCCATAAGCTTTATGACCATGAAATGAGTTGTGTGCTAGATCTTGGTACGGGTGAAGGTTTATTTGTGCGGCGTTCGTTGTGGTCACAAGAACATCAAGAATTTAAAATCGGCCGACAATGGCCTCTAGCGAAAGCCGCCTTGGCTTACACGTTTGTGCACACTCCCGTGTTCAAAAAATGGGGCTTGTCCATGCCAAAATAGCTGCCCGAAAACCGAGCCGCCCTGGGTGTCCGTGGCGGCTCGCTCCTTAGAAACCCCAAAACCCGGTGGTGAGGCCCCGGCCATACATGGCCCAGAGAAACAAGTTTAAGCCAAAAAACCACCACGCTTCATTAAATTTGCCGTGGCCATAATCATGCGCCAGCACTTCACGCAATTGCCTGCCTGGACCCAAACCTCGCTCCACGAGGACCGTTAACAACGCCATGAGGCCATAGAGAATATGAAAGATCACTTTCGGACGGCCCCCCATTAAAAACAAGGTCATCCCAAAGAGCCCTAAAAGCACCGTAATGATTTGTACGTACGCCTGATATTGCCAAAACTTCGCCGGCAATTCCCCCGTTTTACGCTGACGATATGCCGCGACGACAAGGCCTGTAGCGCCCAAAAACCCGGTGATGGCACAGGTGACGTGGGCTACTAAAACGATCGTATAAACTGTTGCCGTATCTATTCCTTCTTTCTCAATACGCATGCTTATGATCTCTTTCATCATACGCCATTAAATACAGTCTCTGAAAGAATAATGCAGGCTTTGCCTAGTCCATGAATTGCTAGGATTCGATCCCGTCGGTTTTGGACAGATTAGGGTTAGTAGCGTATTGATAGGAGGTGGCTTATCTTTGGGAAAACCGCACGTTGTTGTGCTGGGTTCGAACTTTGCCGGACTCGGCGCAGCCCAAAAAATCCGGGAGTTTGCCCGCGATTCCGTTGATATTACGGTCATTGACCGCAAATCCTACTTGTTATTTGTACCGAATATCGGGATCGAAGTCTTAGAAGATCGCAACCCGATGTATTCCATGCATATGCCATTAATTCCTGCGATGAAGGAAGATCATTTGGACTTTATTCTGGGTGATGTCCAAAATTTAGACGTGGATGGTCAATGGGTGGAATATCTCCCCGTAGAGCGTTTAGGGGCCACGGTAGCAAAAATCCACTATGACTACTTAGTCATTGCGGTGGGTGCCAGGCTTGCCTATGACAAAATCGAGGGGTTTGCCGAATATGGTCATACCGTCAGTGATACATACTACGGCAACCGTCTGCGCCATTATCTCTATCATGAGTATCAAGGAGGCCCCATCGCCGTCGGATCCGCCCGCTTTCACCAGGGCACCAAAACCCGTGATTTGGTGCCCACCGCCGAAGCCGCTTGTGAAGGTCCGCCCGTCGAAGTGATGCTCAGTATGGGGGCTTGGCTTGAATCTCATAATCTCGGTGGGCCTGATAAAGTGACTGTCTTTACTCCGGCCGAATGGATTGCGGAGGACGCCGGCCAAGGCATTGTCCATGCCTTGTTGTCCAAAGCCGGAACCATGGGCTTTCACTATGTCAACAATACCCATGATATTAGCCGTATTACCCAAGACGGCATTGAGTTTGCCCATGGTCCCAGTATCGAAGCGGAGCTGAAAATTGTTTTTCCTGACTGGGTGCCCCATGCCTTTTTGAAAGACTTGCCCATTTCCGATGACGTTGGCTTTGTTTTAACGGATATGACCATGCGCAACCCCAAATATCATAATGTCTTTGCCTGTGGCGACGCTGCTGCGGTCACTGTACCGAAACTGGGGATCCTCGCTCATATGGGAGCGGACGTTGTCGCGCATCAAATTGCCAAGGACCTGGGCATGATGAATGCCCGTAAAGCTGACGAACCAATGCGTCCAATCGTGGACTGTATAGGCGATATGGGCCACAATCAAGCGTTTTATATCAGTTCCAACACCTGGTACGGTGGAGACCGGGAAGTCTTCCGTATGGGCCACGTACCTTTTTTGCTGAAACTGCAGTATAAAGAAATGTTTTTCCGGACCAAGGGTAAAGTGCCTGACTGGGGGATTCCGGTGGCCGACTTTTTGACCGAAATGCTGACGAAGGGGTGATATAATGAGTGATACAGCCACCTTACAAGCCAAAGACATCCCCAACCTAACTCAGGACCAATGGCAGGGTTTGGCACAGCTCGGAGATCTCGTCACCGTCGTCAACAAGCTTTTAGCAGGGCCTGCCGGTGCCGTAGCGACGGAATATCTCGCTCAAGGAGCAACCTTCCTGCCAGATGGGGCTATGCCCGCCCTACGTGAAACGATGGAGGTTTTAGCGAGTCTACACGAGCAAGGCATTATCACCCAAATTGGCACGCTGCTTGGCCTTGCGACCACGATGTTGACGCAAGACAACCTCAACCAGTTCTTCGTTTCGCTATTGGATATGGCTCAAGAAACATCCTTTGCGGAAGTCTTAAAAGCTTCGATTAAGGACGCTGCGCGCCAATCGGCCCAGGAGAGCGAGCATTTGGGCGGCTTTTTGGGGTTAATGCGCGTGATGCAAGACAAAGAAGTGCAAACAGGATTGCGGATGATGGGGGTTATGGCGGGCAAGCTCGCGCCTCTCTTCCGACACCGAGCACTTCCGCAGCAAAAACACGAACACAAATAAAGAGGAGCCCAGGCGCCCCCTACGGGGCAGCCTAGGCTCCTCTTTACTCTTCTACCATTTCACTGGAAGCCCCTAATCCAAAAGCGGTATGAATAGCCTCAAGCGCTTGTTCGGCATGTTCACGGGCAATGATGCATGAAATCTTAATTTCAGATGTTCCGATCATTTGAATATTAATTCCTTGGCTAGCCAGGGCTTGAAAGATACGCGCGGCAACTCCAGGCCGTCCTAGCATTCCTGAGCCAATGGCGGAGACCTTGGCCACATCGGTGTCAATGACAAGCGACTGACCTCCTAGTTGACGGAGGCAGTCCTCTACAATAGGCTCAGCACGCCTAACATCTTGCTCTTCAATCGTAAAGGCAATGTCATTGAGCTGATTATGGGAGACAGCTTGAATGATGAGTTCTACATTCACCCCATGCTCAGCCAATTGCCCAAAGAGCAAGGCCGCCACGCCGGGTGCATCCGGCACGCCGATTAAACCGATTTTCGCAATGTGGCGGTTTAACGCCACCGCGGTGACAGCCGGTTTCTCCATGTTGTCCGCTTCCGCTATCACAGTGCCGGGGTCATCACTGAACGTCGACCGCGCATAAATGGGCACCTGCTGGCCCTTGGCAAATTCCACGGCTTGCGTTTGCAATACTTGCGCGCCTTGACTGGCGAGCTCCAACATTTCATCATAGCTTAACGTTCCCAGGGGCGTTGCGGATGGTACGATACGTGGATCCGCCGTGTAGACTCCCGCTACATCGGAATAAATTTCACACCGGTCGGCGCCTAACGCATTGGCCACCGCAATGGCGGTCAAATCTGAGCCCCCGCGCCCGAGCGTAGAAATGTCTCCCGCCTCCGTAATCCCTTGAAAGCCCGCGACCACGGGTGTTAGGCCTACCGCTAAGGCATTGCGTAACTCTTTGGGGTCAACGTGTTCAATGCGGGCTTTGCCGTAGTCATATGTGGTCACGATGCCTGCTAGCCGTCCAGAAAACGACTTAGCCGGAATCCCCATGTGTTCGAGTGCCATCGCCATCAGCGCACTCGACTGCGTTTCTCCTGTCGAGAGCAATTGGTCCATTTCACGGGCAGAAGGTACCGCACTCATTTGTTCTGCCAAACTGACTAAAGCGTCTGTGCTGTCCCCCATCGCGGATACCACCACCACCACTTGATACCCTTGGTCCACCGCCTGTTTCACTTTGCGCGCCACGTTGAGCAAATGTTCAGCGCTGCGCAAGGAGCTGCCACCGTATTTTTGCACAATAAGCATGTCATTCGTCACCCTTTACAAACTTTTCGTCTATAATAACAAAGTTAGAGCCTGACATCGCATGACTTTGCATATTTTTTCACATGGAAGGAGCAGACAGTGCATCGCTTGCGGATGATAAGCGTAGATATTGACGGCACGCTGCTGAAAAATCCCTACTGGCGACTTCATCTCCACCCATGGCTAGACCAGTTGGCGCGCAAGGAGCAGACATCGGTCGCAGAATTGTGGTCCTTGATGGAGAAGGAAAGTATCCGTCGGCTGCGCCAAGGCCGTAAATCGGCCGCCTATGATTGGGAAAGTATCGCCCAAAAGGCCTTAGGACGCACATTGCCGCCTCCTGTCCCCATTGATCGGCGCCAAATTTTAGCGCTGGTTTTCCCCGACGCTTGGCCCTTCTTGCTGTGGCTCCAGTCTCAGCCTCTTTTAGCCGTGCTAATCACCAACGGCTGGTCTTGTCATCAACAGCCATATATTGCGACGCTGGGTTGGGACGTTCTCTTCTCCCGCATTATTGGAGCGGAATCAGGATGGGTTAAACCGGATCCCCGAATTTTTGCCCAGGCTCCTACCATTGATTGCCATATCGGCGATAAGGTGGCTCAGGATGTTCTGGGCGCACGGCGTGCCCATATTACGAGTATTCACCTAAGCCGTCGGTCAGGCGATCTCGGAGGATGGGAACCCCTTTCGCCATCCGTACTCCGCCCGGATTTCACCATCTCCTCGCTCCAAGCCCTTCCCAATTTGCTAGAATCATGGAGTGGGATTCACGCCAATAATTCAAATTAAAAAGGGAGGAGCGGGAAGAACGGGTCACTCTTCCCCATACATGCGATGAATGATCTGGTGATTGGCGGCAAACGTTTTGTGCATGAAACGATAATACGCGTGCGGTTTTGTGAAACAGATGCTAACCGCCACGTCAGTCAAGTCTCTTATGCCATATACTTTGAGCAAGCCCGTACAGAATTTTTTGATGCGCTGATGGACGAAGGGTTTGATTGGTGGTCGTCGCAGTTCTCGATGGTTCTTGCCCACCAATCCATTACATACTTAGCCCCTGCCTTTTATCGTCAAACCTTGCGCATCTATACGGGAGTCAGTGCCATTGGACGGTCCTCGCTTGGTCTATATCACCTCGTGGTGGATAGCGAATCGGGCACGCTCATTGCTAATCAAGATAGCACGGTCGTTCTTGTGGATGCTCTCACCCAAAAAAGCCACTCGTGGCCAGATTCCTTCCGTACGAAGATAACCCCCTTGTTGCCCGAATCATGAGGCGAGAAGGATATGTTAACAAACCAATCCTCGATACCGTCCAAAACATGTGAATAACCTTGGGAAGAAGCCCGCGCTGCGTAAATCCCAACGCCCCACACGCCGCGCGACGATATCATTTTAGGGCGTTTCCAAGACATCGCAGATTGACGAGAGTTCATGATTCATTACCTTAGGAAGGTATCCGGCAACATACCTTCCCAGGTAATGACCGCCTAGGAAAATCCTTGTCAATCATATAACGGCAACTGCGGCAGGAACTGGCCCTCATAGTTGAGGTAGGAAGGATCACGGATTCTAGGATTGAGCGGACTCGTCATTACTAAGCGTTCTATCGTAATCGAAATGGGGGCAGGATATGATTGTGATGCCTTACCGCTACGCCTTTATCGTTTACGGGGCCGCGGCAATTATGATCGTAGCACTGCTGTTGCCGACGCGACAGGAGTTGCGTTCGCGGTACTGGAGAACTCGGTCTCAGACCACGAGCAAAAGAGTGCCCTCCATGGTATCAAAGGTCGCGCTGATCGGTCTCGTCGCCTGGGCAGCCTTGACTGGAATCGCAGATTATAATCCTCATGGGCAGCCTACCCGAACTCACGGTATATTAAGCGGAGAGTCCAGTTCCCAGTATTTTTGGAACTGGAACGATCCCGTAAGCTATAAAATCGGTGATACATGGGTGTCGTTCAAGCACACGACTTTCAATGCAACACTAGTGGGTCGCGTATGGCTGGGGAACGAAGGTACGGCAACCATCCTGAAAGCCTACCCCGTTCTTGGGAGCCCAGTGCCAGTTATCACATCCTTCTATCAATACCCCGCACGCAAAGAAAAATGAGGCCACGTGATGAACAACCGGACCGAAATCGGGCGCGTTCATATTCATTCAGGGAGGCACAATGGCCTATCAATCATACAGTACGGAGACACTCCATTAATATTTAGGCGCCGGGGGCTTTTGATACCCAAACGGCCACTTCCAATTTAACCCATAGACACTCTGGAAGAGCGGCTGGGCTTTGGGATCTTGAATCTTGAAGTACTGATCATAAATGGCGCGTGCAACAAACCCCGAATCGGCTCCCCAGTTGCCTTCCCGGATATACACTAAAATCAAAATGGTTGGGTGAGGCATGGGACCATACGTGAGGAAAAAGGCGTTATAGTTGTTGGACTGGCCCACCACCTGCGCCGTTCCGGTTTTGGAAGCGACGGGCACGGGAAGCCCCGCAAGCGCCCCATACCCGGTTCCGGACACTCCTTTAGCGATATCAGGATCTTGGGCTGACATCTCCATGCCAACATGAACGGTATGAAAGTCTGAATAGGGAACATTCACCTTGCCCTGCACAACGGGTTTAAAGGTCTTAACGACTTTCCCGGTAGGAGTCGTAATTTCACTGACCAAATGCGGCCAATACAATGTCCCGCCATTGGCAATAGCCGAGTCGGCTCGGGCTAAAGCAATCAGCGTATAGCGGGCAATCCCCTGGCCGATGACGGTGTTTAAGTTCCATCCCCACGTCCAAGGTCCCTGTCCTGATGCCGCCAACCGCTTCGGTGTCGGAATCTGGCTCGTTATTTCATCCGGCAAGTCAATCCCTGTGGGCTTATTCAGCAAAAATGTCCGCATCCAGTGGTCCATAGTCTGAATGCCCATATCATAGCCCATATAGTAGAAAAATACGTCGTCTGACAGTCCTAGCGCTTGCTCGATATTTAACCATCCAAAGCCTGGCGCATACCAGTTGCCAAACGCATGGTCTTTCGGGAAATAGCCGGGATCAAAAATTTCCGTCGTCGGGGTCACCACGCCTGATCCTAAGGCTGCAATCGCCATAATCGGTTTGAAGACGGAACCTGGAGCAAACCATCCCGAAATGGCCTCATTGATAAAAGGGCTAATGCCCTCTTTCACGAGCGGACTGGACATTAACTTCGCATAATAGCTGCTGTATTCCTTGGGATCAGTCGGAATCAGCTTATTCGGGTTATACGTGGGCAAACTCGCCATCGCCAAAATGTCCCCGTTATTGGGGTTCATAGCGATCACCGCGCCTTGCACTGCGCCCGTACTATGGGAAAATGGCACGCGTGAATTTTGCATCGCCTTCATGACAAACGCTAAGGAGTTTTGCGCTGTCTCCTCAAGTCGCCAGTTAATAGTCAAATGCAGGGTATCCCCAGGAACCGGTCCCGATTTGCTTAACAGCTTTTGCAGTTGACCTTGACGGTTAACCTCGGCGTACTCGCCTCCCGCATGCCCATGCAAATATTGATTGTATTCTTGTTCAAGCCCGGCCGCGCCCACAATGGACGTCATCGAAAACCCTTTATTTTTTAACTGCTGATACTCCGCCGCATTGATACGTGACGTATAGCCAATAATATTCCCCATGAGATTGCCGTAGGGATAATATCGCACCGCAATCGGCTGGATGCGTAAGTTCGGCAAGTTATTGATATTCTCTTCGATCTTGGTCATTTCCGCCGCCGTCAGTCCAGAGGTAATGACCAGAGGATCATAAGCTGGCAACTGAGATAGCTGTTGGGCAATGACCTTTTTGAGAGACGCCGGGGATTGCCCCAACTCTTGGCTCAGCAAGTTGAGTTCCGCAGACGGCATTGGTTGTCCGTTGGCGAGGTAGTACAGTGTCCAGGACGGCCGAGACGTGGCGACTACCTTGCCGTCCGCAGTCACAATATTACCTCGAGGCGCTGGAATAGGTAGCTTGCGTAACGTATCAGCTTGCGCCAACGTCTGATAATGGGCGCCCTCTTTGACTTGCAGATACCAAAACCGCGTTCCGACCACTCCAAATGCGGCCGTAACCAACGCCATCAAGACGATACTGCGGTTACGGGTCTGACGGTTGACCATGCGTGGTGTCCCCCTTGTTGTGTTCTCTACTTATTGTAAACGGTTTGTCTTCATTCTTGTTGGCCCATAAAAAATTACCACCAATCCCATTTCTCAACGTTGATAACCTTATACAAAACCAATATGAGAAATTCCTCAATGCCATAAACCACAACAGGCCCAAAGTAAGAAGTCTTTGCCCAGACAGCAACCGAGGCAGGAGAAACTCACCGCCGAGCTTAACCCGGCATTAATAGCCCGTAATCACTGTTATCCGTTGCACTAGTACGACGGTTGCTCCGTACGCAGCAGACAATTTCCGGAAAAATGCAACAAAAATTCCCGTTTAGCAGGAATTCTTTAGTGCTTTAGCGAATTACCGACAATCCACAGAGAGTTCTCACAAGAGCTCCCGAAGGAAAGGAGGAGGATCTATGCGCAAATGGACTATGCTGGGGGCTCTCAGCATTCTATCATTGGTTGCCGCTGGTTGCGGATCCGGGTCGGACTCGACCCCTACCACCGCATCTCCGCAATCAGGCGGCACCGTCGTCATTGCGCTGGCCGCGCAAACGTCACCTAACTGGTTTTTTCCTGAATTGTCCTTGACCGCGGACACAACGATTAACTCGGAAATTGATGATATGAGCTACGAGCCTTTGCTGTACTTTAACAGCAAAGACCAGTTTGATCCCCGTCACTGCCTGGCATCCTCTGTCACCTGGAATCGCCAGGGCACAGTGTACACGGTGAAATTGAACAAAAAGTGGCATTGGTCCAATGGGCATCCGGTGACCGCCAAAGATGTGGTCTTCACATGGCAGATTATGAATGCCGGCAGCCAAAGCAATGTCAATTACGCTTGGTCTTTTGCCGGGTCAGGATCGGGCGGTGTACCTACCCTATGGAAAAGCGTCGTAGCCACAGGTCCTTACACCATACAATTTACCCTGCAGCATCCAAGCAGCCAACAATGGTTTGTTCGCAACGGAATTGGTCAAATCTACCCAGTGCCTGAGTCCGTGTGGGATAAGTATCCAAATAATATGAGCAAGGAAATGCAGTTCATCCAAAACGTGTCTAATGCCCCCAATAACGCGGTTTACCAAGTCGTGGATGGTCCCTACCAATTTCACTCCTCAGCGACCAATAGTTATTGGGCTTATGTTCCCAATCCCCATTACGATGGCCATAAGTCCTATGTCAAAAAGGTCATCTTTCAATACGAAACGTCCTCATCGGCGGAATTTACTGCACTCAAAGAAGGCACCGTCAACTACGGCTATCTTCCTGCCGCTTTGTTGGGTGTACGCAATGAATTGACCAATGACGTACTGACTCCTTTATATTCGCTAGGATTTAACTACATCCAACTCAATATGAGTCCCAAAGCCCCAGACGGCGTTGGAAAGGCTTTTGATGAACTGCCTGTCCGCCAGGCGCTTCAATTAGGTGTCAATCAGCCGGGGATCATTGACGCCGTCTATCACGGCTACGGTGTGATTGATGACACGACCTTGGCGCCCAAGCCCCAGAACATGTTTGTCGATCCGGCATTAGCGCATGACCCGTATGCCTATAATCCAGCGCGTGGCAAAAAGATTCTAGAAGCAGCGGGGTGGCACGAAGTCAACGGCGTGATGACTAAACATGGTATCAAGTTGGAGTTCACGATGTTTGCCGCGTCCGGCAGCACCAGCTACGACCATATCGACCAAATCCTACAGCAAGGGTGGGCTCAGGAAGGCATCGTATGCCATATCGAATATCAGCAGTTCAATACGGTGGTCAGCTATAGTCCTAGCAACGCCTCTCAATGGCAAGTCTTGAACTGGAATGGCGGATGGGGATACGCTTCCGGCTATCCTTCTGGGGGTGTGCTGTTTAAGACAGGAGCTGCCGAAAACTCCGGTAGCTATTCCAGCCGAACCATGAATCATCTGATTGACGCCACCTATGCTCCCGGAACAACCAAACAAGCTATTCAGCGGATGTATGCCTATGAAGACTATGCGGCTAAGCAGTTACCCGCAGTGATTTACTTGCCAGAGTTTCCCGCGTTGGTGGTGCATGCCAAGAATTTACACGGAACATTGACAGACTACAACCCGATTGGGGGCGTGATCTTTCCCAGTCATTGGTGGATTTCGCATTGACGTTCGTTGCAGTATGCGCCCTCAGAGTGTTTCTGAGGGCGTGTACTTTCGACCTTACGCCGTAGGTCTCCTTATTCCGCTGTCTTTACCCTGTGAAACCCTTCGGCACCGTAAGCGCAGCCCTGGATTCCCGTGTTTAGGCCCGCTGGCTTAAAACCCACCAAGTCGGCCTCCGCATCACTGATCCTGCTCAATACCTGCTCCCCACCTAGCAAACCATCGATCAATGCGTGCTAAACGGTCTATGGCCCGAGCAGGCTGCGAATCAGCTTCATGATGCTCTTTAGGATAAATCACCAGCTCCGTGGGTACGCCTCGCTTCTTTAACGCCACATAAAGCTGTTCGGCCTGGCTCAACGGACAACGCCAATCCCACTCTCCTGCGGTAATCAGCAGAGGTGTCTTGATTGCTGTCAAGGCACTAGCCGGGGAGGAGTCATAGTATTGTTGCGGATTTTGCCAGGGAACGCCCATGTCATCTTGCCACCACAAATGGCAGTCGTCGGTACCAAAGGCCGAGCGATAGTCAAACAAGCCATGTTCGGTGACAGCCGCACGAAATCGGTTCGTGTGGCCAACGGCCCATGTCGTCATAATGCCTCCCATGGAAAATCCGGTGCAGTAGAGACGGTTCGGATCAACCCATCCTTGTTCCACCACATAGTCGACACCACACATCACATCATCATGCTCTTTGGGTCCCCATACGCCTTGGATTGCCTGGCAAAAGGCTTCTCCATACGACGTAGAGCCCCGGTAATTGACCTGAAGGACCACAAAACCGCGCCCCGCCCAATATTGGCTGTCAAATTCAAACTCCGGCGCATCATAAGACATCGGGCCCCCGTGAATGGATACTAATAGAGGAGCGGGGCCTTCGCGACGGTCAAAATTAGGCGGGAACAGCACTAAGGCCTCAATCATCGCTCCATCGTGGTCCGGATAGCGAATCCATTGAAAGGTTCCCAATTTGCGCTGCGACAGCCACTGGCTGGATCCTTGACTTAATTGCGGCCCTAGACCGTCTGGCCCCCAGACAAAAATCTCCGGTCCCGTGTGGGGCAAGCCCATAAGCAGCACCACCGTTTCGGCGCGCACATCAAAGCTATAGACTGTACCCATACGTTCTGTAGGATACAACACGTCCCAGGTGCCATCCATGGAGAACGCCACCAATTTTGCTTGACCAGCCATCGACGCCACCGTCAACAGCCGTCCATCACGATGCCAACGCAGCGGTCCATCCACGGTGCCATCAAAAGACGGCGATATCTGTATCATGGCACTATGTTTCACGGGCACGGGATAGACACGCGCATTGGCGACAGGATCTCCGTTCCAAACATCGGGCACAATTCCGCCAATCGTCCTCCATCCTTGTCCAATATAGTGTGAAAAATCCTGCACCCGTTCCGCATTCTTTAGGGCTATGCGCCATAGCCGCGGCAGCACATAGTTGTTTTCCGGTTCGGCGGACGAGATGAACCAAACCTCCTGCCCGTCGGGACTAAAGATGCCTTGCTGGGCGTCAACATCACCCCACGTCAGTCGGTAAGTTTGGTCCTCGTGGAGATTCATCAGCCATAAATCTGTGCGTCGATTGTTATCCGCGTCACCCGTTCGATTAGATTGAAAAAGAATCCATTGCCCGTCGGGCGACCACCGCGGCTCCAGTTCACTCGCCTGGCCAAAGGTTAGCTGGCGCACCTCGCCAGTCTCGCACTCGAGAAGAAACAGGTGGGTCTGCACCCCATCAAGGTATCCTTCCCCATCGTACTTATGTTGCACACGATCTAGCACCCAAGGCCCGGGTCCTTTCTTGTCTTTGAGACTTTTAAGATAAGCCGCCTCCTCCTCAGAGGGATCTCGGCTCGCAAATACGATGCGGCGGCTGTCGGGAGCCCAATCGAACGAGGCCACGCCTTGGTCCCGGTTGGTCAATTGCCGTGGCTCGCCGCCCCACTGCATGTCGTACACCCAGATTTGGTCGACGGCGTCCTTGGTCTGCTCCTCCCCACTAGACCCCCTCTTATAAGTCAGATCCGGCGAACGTTTTGACAAAATCGCGAGATATCGGCCATCGGGAGACCATCTGGGCATCCTGTCAGTCACATGATGACGACTCAATTGATGGGGCCTTTCCTGTCCATTCGTGGCTGTCACCCACAAATTGTTTGTATAATCGTTTTCATCTTTAAGAACCTGCTGCTGGATATAGGCCACCAAGCGCCCATCCGGTGATAATGCAACTTCTTTCACCGGCTTCAATAAATAGAAGTCATTTAGCGTGAGGGTCCGCATCATTGTCTTTGTCATAAATCGCCTCGCTTTGCGTGGTTAAAACGCAGTTCTATGAGTCCCAAGGGTTGTTGTTCGATGCACAATTAATCCGACGGCCGGTATACCGATCTTGCCTTGGCCTGATAAATTCGCTTCCCCCAAGCACCGGACCAATCACCAACTGCTCGGTGATGGCGCGCCTCAAAATCCTTTGGACGCTTGTTCCGCATACTCGCCCCTGGCAGCGACAAATGCTAGCACAATTGTGGTCACCGCCGATACCCCAAGCCGTTCTGATGGACTTATCCAAGTCTGATCATCGTTTATCAATTGATCAAACGGAGCCACCTTCCTGTGTCATCATGCCACCGCTTCTTAGGGCCATTGGCCGGTCGTCCACGGGCGGGCACTCCACAGGCTGTCACCGAGCAGGTCTGCCGTCAGGCAGACACGGGTGAGGAGCTCCTCACCGAACTCTCGGCCACGGTTCGCAAATTGATCGCCGCATTGATGTCGCGGTCGTGGTGTGTGTGACATTCTGGGCACGTCCACTCCCGCATAGCGAGCGGCATTTTCGGCATTTTGTATCCACACGCGGAACACGTTTTGCTGCTCGGATACCAACGGCTCACGGTGACCACCGTTTTCCCGCATTGGGCCGCTTTGTATGCGAGTTGCCGACGGAATTCCCCAAAGCCCATATCAGCAATCGCCCGGGCGCGAGGATGATTTTTGAGCATCCCGGCGACGTTCAGGTCCTCGATGGCCATGACATCGAAGCGCTGCACGAGATCGGTGGTCAGTTGGTGTAACGCATCCGTCCGGATATTCGCAATCCGCGCATGGAGTCGGGCCATGCGCCGCTGCGTCTTTCGCATATTCTGGGACAAGGGCATGGGCATCCCTTTCGGGGTGGGCTGGCCCGGGCTGAAGCCCGGCGCGGACTTTGGCGACTTCCATCTGGCGACTGAATTGTTTCGATAACCGACGAAGCTGTGCCAAGGCGTCCGCATAGGCTTTCGGTCCCACGATCTTCTCTCCGGTCGAGAGCGTCGCCAACGCCGACACGCCCAAATCCACGCCGACTACCGCTTGGCGTTCGCGGCGGACACTGGGGGGATCGGGAAGTTCGACGGTGACGCTCAAAAACCAGCGATCAGCGGTCCGCGACACGGTGCCTTCTACCACTGTGCCGATAAATCGCAACGGTTCGTGCATGCGCACCCAGCCTAATTTGGGCATATGCACTTTTTGCCCTTTGACCGTGAATGGGTCGTTGGTGAGCGTAAAGCTGTCGTGTCGGCCCTTTTTCTTAAACGTGGGATACTCGGCGATCCCCGCAAAGAAATTCTTGAACGCTTGACCCAAGTGCATAATCGCCATCTGGGGGGCGTTCTTGGTAACCTCCAGCATCCAGGGGAAGGCGTCGCGCTTGAGTGCATTGAGTTGACGCCGCAGAGCGGCTTCGGTCGGCTTGGGCAACGTAGGATCGGCTTTCCATGCGTCGAACTGTTGTTGCCACTGATCCAAGGCCCCATTGTACGCGAAACGGGCCGTCCCGGCGGCCTTGCGGAAATACGTCTCTTGAACGTTATTCGGGTCGAGCGCAATCTTATGGGCCAGAATCATGATGACGCCTCCTCCACGGCGTGTTTCACGCCGTCGAGCAATTTTTGGTTCTTGCGGGAGCGGCTGCCGTAGAGCCGAGCCGAAAACACGGTGATTATTTCGAGGACGTCTTGAGCCAGCTCTTCCTCAAAGGTCGTGTCCTCGCCTTGATTGAGAATCACCACCTCCACCTGCTTGGCTTCGCAGATCGCAAAGACGAGCTCCGCCCCAAAGCGCACGAGACGGTCCTTATGGGTCACAACCAGCCGACCGACCCGGTCGGCGAGGATGTCATTTAAGAGGCGCTTGAGACCCTTTTTGTGATAATTCATCCCGGATCCGAGATCCGCCACGACCTCAAAGGTCCACCCTTGACGGGCACAATAGATCTCCAGCACTGGCTTTTGCCGCTCCAGATCGTCTTTCTGGTCGTGGCTCGATACGCGGGCATAGGCGACGGTTTTGCGAGGCGGGCTGCGTCGGTGAAACTGGTCAGGTCGCAACCGGGCCAAGTCGTAACGCCGATACCCACCCGCTGTGCGTTCATCGGGCAACAACCTTCCTTCGTGTTCCCATCGACGTAACGTCGATGGGGTCACACCTAAAAATTCCGCCGCTTCACGAATGCCGACAAGTTTTCTATGCATACCTAAATTATACAATAATGGGTAACCATAGGTAAACTTTTAGCAAACTGTTAAAACCCTAAATAACGCAACGCATTCGGCCCCATCCCAAAGCGCCGGCAATGGTACAGCAAGGAATACCGACCGCTGCAATAAGGCGATCCATTCATGGCGACGCCATACTACCGGACGATGCTAACCCCATGGAGAAGGTGGGAGCCAGCTAGCTGTCTATGATGCCGATGAGAGTGTCCGCCGTGCCTGTGGCCAACACAGCCATTGATGCCAGTCGCTTGTGGTGCGTAATGCAGCTCGCCTTATAGCGAGCACCGCACGATGCGACGAGCTATCATTAAAATAATACTGCGGACCAGAAGACAGGCGCCATCAATTCAAAAAATTAGCTGAAGAGAGGCTCCTACGCCGAAACCCCATGTTATCGGCTTAAATCAAACAGCTTGGCAATTGCGGACGATGGCTTCAAGCGGAGCCGAAGACGCAGAAATATTTAGCCATTTGATCCAAGCTCCGCGCCCGACAACTATCCGTTATATGACTCGAGGTCTAGGGGCGGTGTCTTACCTGCCCAGAAAATTCTCTCATTCCATGCCCATAAATCAATATCCTACGCTGACCCTTGGTCGGTCAATTGGAATCGTCAGGACATCGCCGGCAACGAACCATTTCACGTTCGTTCATGGGTAGCTGTTCTTCGCGGGTGCCGTTTTCCCTTGAATTTCCACAAGGAGAAAGAGTCCAGGTTGCGGCCCAGAACTCAGTATGGAAATCAAAAAAGGCCAATGGCCGAACTTGCGATTAATAGACAAAGGGAATGAGGCGCCATGTACTCTTCGCATAGTCGTCATAAGCAGTGCCCAATGCTCGGTGAAAGGCATATTCTTCCACTCGAATTCGGTACAACAACCCCGTTAAGGGAATGATCGTGAACACCAACAATGACAGGACACCGCGAGACGACAGGCCTACCCCTATAAACGCAATCCATGCTCCCGTGTACGACGGGTGCCGGAGCCAGCGATATGGCCCGTGACGAACTAAAGCGTGCTGATCTTGGATGACAACCTGTGGGGTAAAAAATCGGCCTAAGACCCGAATGGAATAGTGGCGGAAAATGATGCCCATGACTAATAGGGCGATTCCAGCTATTCTTAGCTCTGTCGGAATGGGAGGATTCCATGCGCGTCCCCATAATCCTATAGTATCGGCGAGCAGGAAAGCCACAGCGACGGTCATCCAAATCACCCGAAAACTCCCTTTGTCCTGGTTTTGGGTGGATGGTAAGCGATGGCGCATGATGGCAATAACATCAAGGATTAGCCATATGAGTAATACGCCGTTGACGATAGACGTAATCATTGCGGCCTTGCCTCAGTTTCTTGCAACTTAAAGAGTTGGTACAATCGCGTAAAGGCCTGATGAAGCGCGACCTCATCGGTTTTCGATAACGAAGAACCAAATAACTGGCGCCATATGTCCGATTCCGATGTAGCCAAAGGCGCGGCCAATGTTTTGATCCATTCCGCAGATGGTGCGAGACGCGACAGACGCCGGTCTCGAGAATCTGGAACGCGATAGAGCCACCCTTGTTCACTGCAATGCTTAACGGCCTTGGATACCATGCTTTGCGGTAATCCTAAAGTTCGAGCTACCTCTTGGATACTTTGCCCGGGGTTTTCTACGATTTCTCGCATGACCACCCTCTCGTACAAAGGCAACACATAGGATGCCTCCGGAGAAACTACACGAGCTTCCAGCCACGTACGCAATCGGCGAGCCACATAATAAAGCTGCGCAAGTTCCAAAAGCTAACCCTCCCACCGAAAAGAATATTACATTCATGACGATACATCGTTATGAATGTATCTGTCAAACCATCCAAAACGCGGAAACGGTCTCCTATCGTTCAGGACAACGCAACTGAAAATTCCGCTTAATGACATCAATTTTGCTGGCAATCCACGATTCAATCACACAAGTTGCGCTGCGACAAGGATTTTTAAATATCTACCAACGGAGGAAGGAGTATTCACAACGAAATTCACCCGTCCAGGGGTGGGATCTCATTGAATGCCATAGCTTTTTGACGCTTAGTTTTTGGTAATTACCGGTAGATGCACTGTAGGACAAGATTGCGGAAAATGTAACTGCCAACGATATTATTCGAGAGTACCGTGTGCTTAACATCACTAATCACGCTGCGCCACAGACATCCAACCCCTTTCTGCCAGGCACAAGAATGTATGGAATTCGAAGGAAAAATCTGTCTAGGCAGGACCCCTTATAAACCCGCAACGTGTTGGAGTAATGGCGTTCGCGGCGTTAAGGTCTCTAAGGGTCTTACGGCGCGTAGGTCAGTCATTGGGTCAAAGGGAGCCGTGCATATGACGTTAATAAGGCTGGGGCTCAAGGCCACGTGGATCGAGATTTGAATTGGGCAGCGCCCCACAATGGATGTGTCCAACCGTTTTGCAGCCCGCAGCCAAATTTGGGCCAACAAAAAACCCGCAAGTGCTTGCGGGAAAAGGTTTAAAAGATATGGTGCCGGGAACCGGACTTGAACCGGTACGACCATCCCTGGCCGGAGGATTTTAAGTCCTCTGCGTCTGCCTATTCCGCCATCCCGGCAGGTGCCTAGTGGCTTGCGCCGCGGCCACCTCGTTTAGATTCTGTATTTCGGCGCAAATCTTGCAGACGATCTTCACTGTCTTTCATAAATCGCTGCATCTTGTCTTCAAAAGTGACTTGAGGAGCCGCACGCCGTTCACGGTCCCTGTGCCCGCCACTTTCGCGAGACGATTCACGGTGAGCGGGTTTAGGCTGCGCTTGGCGAATAGATAGCGCAATCTTGCCATTAGGATCCATTGAAAGAACTTTGACTTTAACCTTGTCATTTTCTTTCAGATAGTCCTTAATATCCTTGACGTATGCATCAGCAACTTCCGAGATGTGGACTAACCCTGTCTTTCCCGTGGGTAAAACAATGAACGCTCCAAACGGTGCAATTCCACTGACCGTTCCTTCAACAATCTGCCCAACTTCAAGTTCAGACGGCATACGTCGTATATTATCCTCCTATAACTCTCAACTCACCGATCAATGGGTTCATTATACGGTGTGGAGCTTCTGGTGTCAACGCATGAAGAGCTGGTAAATCCTTTATTGTTGGCCTATTTCCGGATTCGGAATCGGCACTGTGCCTGTAATCATGCCTTTTAGGACGGAGGGATTTTTAATTTGGCTAATGTCTGCACGCAAGACATTGTTTTTCGCTTGGGTTTGAGCAATTTGCTGTCGCAATACTTGTTCATCGTGATTCAACACCCAAATATGCAGGACCGATTTGATCGACCAAAACATCAAATAACTTAAAACAAAAATCGTCACAAATTTTTTCCAACGAAACCTAATCCGCTTATGTGGGACTACGGCCATTACAATTCATCCTCCTCCATCTCCTCATCACCGCCCATCACCCCGAGCGGGTCGCCGGCAATAATCAGCACCACTTGATAGCCTTTGGTTTTGGCGCGGTTATACAAAGTCGCAACCGTCGCTGGCGCCAACCCCAGCCGTTTGGCGATAGCTTCGCTTGAGACCCCCGTTTCTTTCAAGGCCACGACTTGGCGTTCACGAAAAGACAACTTCTCCATACCGCGAATTTCTATTTGCATAGTAAATCCCCAAGTTATCCACAGATTGTGCACAAACTGTGTACAGATTTATTACAAAACAATGACAGGTCTATTATAAGGGAGCTTGGCCATCCATGCACTACATTTGGGGTGGATTAGCGGGAGGTAATTTTTTTGACCGTCTAATACGCCAATGTCGCCCTAATGCTGTCAGCCGCTGTCCTATAAACCGGACGGGCGCCGTAAGATAAAAGACCACGCGGGCCTGAAAAAAAATCACCGGCGACACGATCTTGAGGACCCAAGGGGCAGCAAGCCATGCCCATAAGCCATAACCTATGGCAATAAGGAGCAAGCTCCACACATGGAATACACCCCAGTCCGTCCACAAATAGACGGCTAAAATGATAACCGCCGCCAAGACAAACCACAGCCAGTCCATAATGTGCCCAAAGATTTTCCACCAGTGCCATTGGATGCGAAAAGCGCCATAGACGGTTGATAACAAGCCTAGGGCCATGCCGGTTAAGAGCCAAGATGCCATCACTGCTGCTGGATTCACCGTGGTACACCCCCCTTTAACGCCACAGGCGGGTCCATGTGTTTTCGGATTTCCCTGGGCGTTTACGGGAATAACTCAACGCATCGACTTCTCCTTCTGCAACGAAGTGGCCCGATTCGAGATCCAACTGTAAGATGCGCAAGCCTCGGCCCTTTACCGTCATCATGCCCATATCCGTAGAAAGAATAATGGCATCGTCATCAAAGTTTTCCACGTGCTGCACACCTTCAATCGTCAGTTGCGCACGATTGACCAATTGAACCAGGTGCGCACGGTTCTTCTCATGCCTGTCTTCAGCCATAGGGGCCCCCGCTTTCCATAGTCGGTGTCATTTTGACGTTATGCCCCCACAAGGCACTTTAGACCTCCCGGTATAATTCCGCAGCAGCTTTTGCAGGCACGTTCTCGGCAATTTTTTCAATGACAACCCGGCGCACGCCTGAGGGAAGTTGCAATTCCAACTCGTCGCCGACATTCACCTCATGGCCCGGCTTCACCACTTTTCCATTGACGATCACATGCCCGTGTTCACAGACTTCTTTCGCCAACGTCCGGCGCTTGACCAACCGGCTGACCTTTAAATATTTATCAATGCGCATGCGTCCACGTTGCTCCTTCCCGAAGAAAAAAGCCCTGCCGTAGCAGGGCTAGCACACCAAGACAATTATTTAGCAACCGAGTCTTTTAAGGCTTTCCCTGCCTTGAATGCAGGCACTTTACCTCCGGCAATTTCCAAGGTATCTCCTGTCCGAGGGTTCCGTCCCACACGGGCTGCGCGCTCCCGCACTTCAAACGTGCCAAATCCCACCAACGACACTTTTTCTCCCTTGGTTAGCGCATCTTCAATAGATTCCACCATGGCGTTTACGGCACGCTCCGCGTCCTTTTTACTCATCCCTGCGCGCTCTGCTACATCTGTAACCAAATCTGCCTTGTTCACTCTAATCCCTCCTGCAAATTCATAAAATCATCACGGCTTTTCCTGATCCGTCACCGGGTGACTGTCTCTTTCCTGACTGGCGAAGGCCAGACGTTTCCACAATGCCCACTCAGCATCCTGCTGATGCTGACGAGCCACATCTGCCACAGCCCATGCGGCATCGGCCAGAATTTCTTCTAGTGTCCCCTCTTGATTGGAAATATATACCTTCAAAAGCTCTGAAACCGCTTGAAATACGCGCGTTTGCGGCTTAAGTCCTCGCTTGGATAGACGCTTTGCCCAGACCAAACCAGGAAATGTCCACTCCGCGTCATGCGGTCTGGAAGGCTCTAAGGCCTTTAAACGTTCCCACCGGTCGTTAATGGCCTCGACGCTTTTCGCCGGATCCTTGGCAAACACATGTGGATGCCGCCTCACCAGCTTAGCCACTTGCGTTTGCACCACATGGTCAAACACCTCAGGCGAAGCGAGGGCACTATGAAAGACTACTTGAAATAACACATCGCCCAACTCGTCGTAAAACGCCTGACGGTCTCCCGCCACCAAAGCTTCGGCAGCTTCATAACTCTCGTCGAGCAAGTAGCGGAGTAGGGATAGGGAGGTTTGTGACTGGTCCCACAGACATCCCCCCTGAGGATCAAGCAGCCGCTGCATCACATGTTCCAAGGGGCCACACGATGTGGGATTGCCCGGCAATTTAAGTCGGTCATGCAAATGAAGGGTAATGTGCTGTACGTCATGCCAGGTAATAGGATACGGATCGCCCTGGTGAGGAAAAACTATCGCTGAGGAATCGCCGGGAAAACGGTCACCAAACAACACCTGGATATCTGGACCAGAGAATGGGCCTTCAATGAAAAACCCGTCAGACACACTATCTGATGTGCGTAGTGCCCATTCAGACAAGTTCCAGGCTCCTCTCCCTGAGCGATAACTCAGTATACCAGGTTATCCCTGACATACCAAAGAATATAGGGTTTTGGGCTATTCCCGCAAGCTTTTTAGCACATTTAACTCTCCGACCATGGCCATGAGTAAAAAATAAATGACAACGCCGATGCCCACAGCCGTCGCCACCGGCCATATGAGCCCTGTCGTCCAACCCATCCGCATCCACGTTTGCACCCCCATCGCCATCACCACAGTCCCCACTAATGGCCATAAAGCCCCCATCCACGGGTTTTGGCGGGCCCCAACGAGCCGACGCCAATCGCGCCAATTCAGCCAAGCCGCACCAAAACTCGCCGCCACGGTGCCAAAAGCCGCCCCTTGAATGCCTAATACCGGGATGCCAGTCAGACGCCATGTCAGCACAAACTTGATGACCGCCGCGATTAAAAGGTTTTTGACAGGAATCCACCCATGGCCACTGGCTTGGAGGGAAGACCCTAGCACCTGTTGAATGGCTAACACAGCGCTCCCTATCGCCAACAATTGCAACGAACGGGTCGCACCGGTATGTCCATAGAGAAGCCGCGTCAAGGGATGCGCCAACACAATGAGTCCTCCCGCCATCGGTAAGCCCAAAAGCCAGATTAAGCGAATCGCCACATGAACCCTTCCCGCAGCCGCCTCGGTATCATTGCGTGCCATCGCTTCTGCAATCGCGGGCACCAACGAGACCGCCAAAGCGGCCCCTACCACCATCGTTAAATTAATCAACGGCATGGCTTCTCCACTTAATTGTCCAAATTGGGCTGTGGCCTGCCTTAACGACAACCCGGCTTGCATGAGTTGGCGCGGGACAAACAAGGAATCGGCCAAAAACATCAGTGGAAACAAAAGCCCCGAGAGAGACATGGGTAAAGCCACTTTAACCAAGCGCCATAAGGCTTGCCATGGCACAGGCCAGCGCAGCGCGTAAGAGCGGCGCCGCCACCGCATCACCATTAAAAACACCATGCCCACCATCGCTCCAGCAGGAGCCCCAAGCGTCGCACCGGCAGCCGCCCAAGCGGTCCCTTTAGGCAGCCATAACAGCGCCAAGGGAAACATCACGGCCACGCGCGATATTTGTTCGAACACTTGCGACAGGGCCGTGGGGGCCATTTCTTGATATCCCTGGAAGTATCCCCGAAAGCCCGCTTCCACCGCGACAAAGGCTAAGGCTGGCGCCAGCGCGCGAATCGATAACGTGGCCGCTGGCTCATCAAAAACTTGTCGTGCAATCCACGGCGCCGCAAGCTCTACGGCTAAAGCCATCAAGATCCCCATAAGACCTAAAAATAATTGTGCCCATGACGCCAACACTTCGGCGGCCATGTAGTCGTTGCGTGAGAGGTTTTCGGCGGTTTGCTTGGACAATGCGGTCGGAATACCATTGACTGATACAGCGAGAATCAAGGCATATAAGGGATACGCCATTTGAAAGAGACCGACCCCGTAATCACCCAAGACCCGAGGCAAAAAAATTCGGTACAACGCCCCAATCATTTTAGAGACCAGAGCCCCAATGGACAGCCAAAAGGCTCCTTGCCATAGTACGTTTTTTTTCATTTCATCCACCTTAATCCGTCGTGACGTCCTTACAGCAGGATATTCGGAGGATCAAATGAAAAAGACCAAGCCCGGTAAGATCGTTTCCGAGCTTGGTCCAAGAACTTTAAGCCATTTGGGCAAAACTCTTGCGGCAGGCCTCGATGGTCTCATCAATATCGCTTGGCTGATGAGCTGCAGAGACAAACAATGCTTCAAAGCGACTAGGGGCCAGATAAATACCTTGGGCTAACATCAACTGATGAAAACGGGCAAATTGGCCCCCGTCCGCTTGTTTGGCGGTGTCATAATCATAAACCGCTTGCGGCCCAAAAAATACGGTCAGGGCAGAGCCTGCACGGTTAATGGTTATCGTCTGCCCATAGTCGTGGGCGGCTTGGAGGATCCCCTGTTCAAGCGTTTCGGCCAATTGCTCCATCCGTGCATACGGCTGGTCCTCGCGCAATACATCGAGCGTCGCCAGCCCCGCGGATGACGATAGGGGGTTCCCCGCAAAAGTGCCGGCTTGAAACATTCCTCCCAGAGGCGATACATATTGCATCACATCAAAACGCCCGCCATAAGCTCCGGCTGGCAATCCCCCCCCAATTATTTTGCCCATGGCATAGAGGTCAGGCACCACGCCCAATGCCGGTCCCACCGCGCCATAGCCAAAGCGGAACGCGGTAATCACTTCATCGAAGATTAATAAGGCACCCACCTTGTGGGCAGCGTCTCGCATCGCTTGCAAATACCCCTCGCGCGGCGGGACGATGCCCATATTGCCCACGATAGGCTCCGCTAAAATGCACGCCACCTGGTCTCCTATCTGATCCATCGTTCGGGTCAAGATCTCCACGTCATTATAGGGTAAGCTGATTACGTCCTGAACCACGCCAGCGGGTACGCCTAAGCTGTCTTGCGTGCCTACGGTGGAAGCGCCGGATCCGGCTTTGACCAACATCCCGTCACTATGCCCATGATAGGCGCCTTCAAACTTGACCACTACGGATCGGCCCGTAAAGGCTCTCGCCAAACGGATTGCCGACATGACCGCCTCAGTGCCTGTTGTGGTCAGGCGTACCTGATCGAGACCTTCCACATCATGGACCAGCCGTTCTGCCAACAAAATCTCAAAGGGCGCGGGCGTTCCCCACATCGCCCCATCTGCCGCGGCCTGACGAATCGCATCCAGCACCCGAGGATGGGCATGCCCCAACACTAAAGGGCCAAACCCGGCCAAATAATCAATATACCGATGTCCATCGACGTCAAAAAAATACGCACCTTCCCCACGCGCCATCACGATAGGAGGGTCTCCACCGACCGCGCGAAACGACCGTGCTGGTGAATTCACTCCTCCCGGTATGACGTGTCTTGCGCGCTCAAACCATGTGGCGCTGCGTGAAGTGTCTTGCATAAGTTTGGTAGCCTGCCTTTCTGGCGTCCTGTTCCAGGACAATGTCATCAAACGCTTTTTATCATGCCTCAAAATTTCCAGAAAGGGAATTCACCTAAAGGCCTGGTTGTGTCGACAAGCTAGGCTGGTTACTATAGAAAAAGACTACCGAAGGGACAGATTTACCGTGGATCGTATTCGCCTCATTAGTCTCATCTTAGGGAGTTGTGCCATCGTGGCGTTAGGCGTATTCGTTCATAGCGACCTGGTGGCTCCACCCCAAGCAGCCGTCCTCCAAACCTCACGTGCCGTGTTAAACGCCGAAGTTGGCATGAATCCTCGTGTACCGCAGCAATTAACGCAGTTAACGCGTTTCCTCGTTCCCGGAAGTCAAGCTCAATTCCTTACGACGTGGTTATGGCAACAAACCGCCCGAGGCGATACTTTAAGCGGGCTTAAGCCAGTCTTTACCCACATCGCGATGCAGAGCCAACAAATCGATGCCCTGTCGTCGACACGCGCGATTGTCGATTACCGCATCACGGTGACGCGCCAATTTTACCCACGCGGTCGTCAAACCAGTCAAGAAATCGCCACCTTTTGGTTGGAAAATACCCAAGGGCAGTGGCGTGTCTACGGCGTATCCTTTAACTTTGATCCCATTGATTTGCCAGGGCGGCCAGATTCTTTAGGCTATGATACATGGCACCTCAATCCGGCGCCCGCCCCCCCTCATGGCATTTAACTATAAGAAAACCGCAATGATCCGAAGATCACTGCGGGCTTCCTACCGAAAAAGATCAGGACGTGTGGAAATGAAGGCTATTGTTCCATCTGCTTCGCCAGGAAGCCCGCCGCCGTTTCCGCCAGTTTGACCTCCATCTCACCCATTTTTACATCGGGCTCGCGCGTACAGATAATTACAGCGCCTATCGGGTCGCCTTCGGAAATAATCGGCGCGATCACTTCGACTAGAAATTTATCTTCGTCCTCATCCCCGACCAGGCTGCCTTTAGGCTTGTGGTCACCTTTGTTATAGAATGCGGTTTTACGCTCTTCCATCGCCTTCTCAACCAAAGCCCCTAATGGCTTATTTAAAAACTCCTTTTTCGGTGCTCCCGATACCGCAATAATCGCATCACGGTCGGCAATCAGCGCAATATGTCCCACAGCCTCATATAGAGAATCCGCATATTCTTTTGCAAAATCGCCGAGTTCTCCAATGGGGGAGTACTTTTTGAGAATGACTTCGCCATCGCGGTCGACGAAAATTTCCAATGGGTCTCCCTCTCGGATTCTTAGGGTTCGGCGGATCTCCTTGGGAATCACCACACGACCCAAGTCATCTATTCGGCGTACAATGCCGGTAGCTTTCACTAATGGCCCTCCTTTCGCCTGCGGCCTCTCAGGGGTAGTATATCGATCGGCCTAGACGTTTATGCATTTTTTCCAAAACTGCCGGATGGTAGTAACTTCCCGATCAAAGCAATGTCACGTGGGCTCGACGGATAATAGGCGCTGACCACTGGTCAAACACATTGGACCGCGAGGCTTGCCATAACTGCTCCTTGGCCCCGTTAAATGCTGTACTCAAGGGAAGCGGCGTCCCGCCCTGAACCGCTTGAACTTCGATGATAGCGTAGCCTAAACGCGTGTGAACTATACCACTGTGTCCAGGCGAATGTTCCGCTAAAAAGACTTGGCTTGGCGATGTGACATCGCCCTTGACCCAAACCCATCCCATTGTCCCACCCGCCATGCGGTTCGCGCGGTCAATGGAATATTTTTGGGCTAACGCCGCAAAATGCGCCCCATGGGTCCACTGATACATGACCGACGCCGCCTGACTACTCGAGGGCAAAACAATCTCACGCGCCAAGACCTCCTTGGGCGTTTGGAATTCAGACAAATGATGCGCGTAAAACGCTTGCACGGCGGTTGCCGAAGGGGCTGGCACCTTTTGGGTCACGTGATGGAAGGCTGCCATGAGCCACATTTGGCTTTTGACATAGCTCATTAAATCCCCTGGGCCTATCTGATACCGGTGCAGCACGGCAAATAAAGCCGCCCGGTTCCCAAAATGAGCCCGGACGGCTTGTGCAATCGTGGCCGACGCTTGAGTGGTCGCCGCTTGCGGTGTCAGCCAGTGGTGATGTTGACTATATTGAATAATTGCCAACTGGTTAGCATAGGTACTCAGCTGTGGTTTTTGCCACCTGGGATCGAAATTGGGTGTTTGGCCCGTCATCAGCGCATTGCTTCGCAGAATCGTGTCCCACTGCGCCTGCGTAATTTTTTCCCCGTTGACAATCGCGACCGTCTGCGAAGGCGATGGTCCACATCCTGCTAAGGCTACCCCCAAGGCCAGCCCCCATATGACTTTAGCCGCTTTCTTGTTTCCCATTGGCACCTGCTCCTCGGATGGTCAGCAACACGTCTTCCGCAACATCCAGTGCTTGATCGACACTGTGGCGTAAAGGGAGTCTGACACTGAGTTCCGGAGCTTTAGCGGCCCCTGGGACAAGACGTCCAGGGTAGGCGCGCGCCAAACGATGCAGCGCCTCATTGTCGATGGGAGCATCAGGCAAGCTTTTGAGATAAATTCTGTCCTTTTTGTGACTGACTTGGACGATTTTCATGTCTTTGGCCATCACCCGCACTCGTCCCAATTGAAGCAAGCGAGCCACTGGTGCTGGCACTGGACCAAACCGATCGACAAATTCATCCGCTAACGCTTCGATTTCCTCTAAGCTTTGCGCAGATACCAACCGTTTATACAAAGACACTTTAAGGCTTGCCGCATTCACATAGGTATCCGGTAAATAGGCATCGACGGCTATGTCGATCGCTGGGTCAACGTCTTGAGGCGTTTCTTCGCCCTTTAATTCGCGAACCGCTTCGGCGAGTAACTGTGTATACAAATCAAATCCAACCGATGCAATAAATCCGTGCTGTTCCGAACCTAATAGATTTCCTGCTCCCCGAATCTCTAAATCGCGTAAAGCAATTTGGTACCCTGCTCCGAGTTCTGTAAATTCGCGAATCGCTTCCAGCCGTTTTTCCGCTTGGGGCGTCAACGTCTTATCCCGACGATAGGTAAAATAGGCATAGGCCAAGCGCGCCGAACGTCCCACCCGCCCTCGAATTTGATACAACTGAGCCAGTCCCATGCGGTCGGCATCTTCAACAATCAAGGTATTGGCATTGGGAATATCTAATCCCGATTCAATAATACTTGTCGCCACTAAAATATCGTATTCTTGCTCAATAAACCGCGCCATCACGTCTTCAATGCGTGTTTCGTCCATCCGGCCATGAATCACCCCAATGGCCGCTTCCGGAAACATTTTCATCAGACGTGACACCGTCTGGTCAATCGCCAAGATGCGGTTCTGTACATAAAAGACTTGACCCCCGCGGTCCAATTCGCGGCGAATGGCTTCTTGAATCAACGCCTCATCAAATTCTGCTACGACCGTCTCTACAGGCAGGCGGTCCAACGGTGGGGTCTCAATGAGGCTCATATCACGCACACCCACCATTGCCATGTGCAACGTGCGGGGAATTGGCGTGGCAGACAACGTCAAGACATCAATGTTCTCGCGCAAAGCTTTAATGCGTTCTTTGTGCGCGACACCAAATCGATGTTCTTCATCAATAATGAGCAAACCCAAATCCCGAAATTTCACATCCTTGCCTAAGAGACGATGGGTGCCAATAATTAGGTCAACTTGACCTTGTGCCAACTGCGCGAGGGTCTGCTTCTGTTGCTTCGGCGTACGAAATCGGCTTAGCACGTCGACCGTTACCGGGA
The DNA here is from genome assembly GCA_002951815.1 of Sulfobacillus thermotolerans. Taxonomy (GTDB): domain Bacteria; phylum Bacillota; class Sulfobacillia; order Sulfobacillales; family Sulfobacillaceae; genus Sulfobacillus; species Sulfobacillus thermotolerans. Next base: position 279,761 of record CP019454.1, on the reverse strand, counting down.
ATCCCGCAAATCGGGCTTTTGCCGTGGAAAAATGTTGGTCCGCTAACAACGTCGTCGGCACCAAAAATGCCACTTGCTTACCGGACATGATGGCCTTAAACGCAGCACGCAATGCTACCTCGGTTTTCCCGTAGCCGACGTCTCCACAAAGCAGCCGGTCCATGGGCCGCATTTTTTCCATGTCCCGCTTTATTTCTTCGATAGACCGGAGTTGGTCATCAGTTTCCTCATAGCCAAAGGCCGATTCGAAATCTTTCTGCCATGGCGTATCTTCCGCAAAGCTGATGCCAGGCCGCGATTCCCTTACGGCGTACAGCCGGATTAATTCTTTGGCCATTTCCCGTACAGAGGCGCGGACTTTGTCTTTAACCCGCGACCATTCCTGCCCGCCCATTTTGGACAGTTTAGGATCTTGCCCTTCGACGCCAATGTATTTTTGAATTAATCCCAATTGGTCCGTTGGCACATAGAGGGTATCCTGCCCTGCGTACTGCACATGCAGGTAATCTTTATGCTGATTTTGAATTTCCAGCGTGACCATACCCAGGTAGCGTCCAATGCCATGCGTAATATGCACGACATAGTCCCCCGGCTTCAAATCGGCCAAGCGGACCGTCTGCTTCGGTTCTTGGGCGCGGCGTAAACGCGGCTGTTCCCGTCCTGACAGTTCGGTCTCGGCTAATACGGCAATCCCGAGTTCCGACAAGATGAAGCCATGAGCCAATTGGCCCGTCAACAAACCTACTTCGCCTACCGCTCCCATCCCCTCGTGGGCGGGAATCCCGAAGTCCATCAGCTGCCGCTGCATAACCTTAATGGCCGCCTCGTCACGCAAAATTAAGGCGACTTTCAGTCTAGATTTGCGTAAACGGGTCACTTCGGCTTTGAGCAAATCGATCTGCCCATGAATCCGGGGCGCCGGCCGCCCCGTCAAATTTAAATGAAATCCATTTTCCTTGCGGGGATGTGGCATCAGTGACAAAGTGAGCTCGCCCAATCCCTTTAACCGCGCAAAGAATTGGTCCTGCGTTAAGGTCGACTCCGCTTCCACTGGCAAAAAATCTCCCCGCTCCAGTCGCCTTACGCGCTCTTGCGCCTCGTCCAAATCCCGTCCCCTTAGGGCTTCGGTAATGCGCGGCACATCATGATATATCACCAATGGTGGCGTGGTAAAAATTTCGGTCACGGCCTTAAGCGGATAAAAGGCCGCGCCGTATCGCTCAAGGCCGGGGAAAACTCGCCCTTCTGCAAGATCGGCTAACCAATGCCCAAAGCGCTCTTTCGTCTTGTGGGCGAGATCCAATTGCCCCATGGATTCTAGATTGTGATAAAGTGTGGATGCCTCATGGGCTATGCGCTCAATACCACGGTCCCGTTCGGCCGGTGTCAACAAGACTTCTCGTGCCAACCCAATTTGCGCCTGCTGCCGCATTTCCACGGTTTTCTGTGAAACCACGTCAAAAACGCGGATGGAATCGATTTCATCTCCAAACCATTCGATGCGGTAAGCCGGGCCTCCGGGCACATAGACATCGATGATGCCGCCTCGCACCGCATACGTCGCCTCTTCGCCCACTTCCACTTCGCGGCGATACCCGAGCTGGACCAACCTACCCATCACCACCTCAGGGTCCACCACGTCGCCGACGTGGAGATGCAAGGCCTTTTGCAACACCGGCATCACTAATTGGCGCACAGCTTCCACCGGCGCCACCAAGATGGTCCGGGGATCATTCGCCGCCTGGTCAAGCGCTTCAAGCCGGCGCAATGTCCATTCATGGCTTTGAGCCTGAACCTCGCCCACCACATGCGGTCTGGGCGGCAACAGGTGAATGGGACGACCGGGCAAAAACTGTACCAATTCTGCTTCGAACGTCTGCGCTTCCGCAAACCCCACAGTCACTACCAAGACGGGACGGGATATGCCGTCCACTACGTGGGCGGCAAGAAAGGACGGCAAAGAGCCCGACAATCCGAAGACGTGGGCTGTTTTTCCGGAACGTAAGGCATCCGTTAACTCTTGCACTGGCGCATACCCGGACCACAGCGTGCGCAGCGAACTCAAATCGGCCATGACAATTCCTTTCATGCCTAACAATGCTAGAAAAATCGCCGGGATGTCAGCTTTGTTCCTAGTTATACCATAAGCCCTCATCATAGGGAACGGGCAGGCAATGCTCACACAAGATCCGGACTTCCGTCACATCCGCACTCACGGGCGCAACAAAGGCCCTTTGATCTTCCGCAGACAATTGCACGAGTCCCAATAACGGATCGTCCCAAGCCCCCGGATATTCGCCAATACGGCGTCCACAGCGCCGACAACGGTATACAACCACCTGCGTATCCTCCTCGTTTGCGAAGATACCGTTAGTGTTCCCGTCGTCGTCTCTTTCCACCCCAAATCAATGGCTGTTAAAGTGATTCATCGCATCCACGGGCCCTTTCACCACAACCCATTCCGCGGCGTCGCTAGCCTTTTCCAAGGCGGGTTGGAGCACCGTCCAGTCCGCCGCTGTAAATCGGCTGAGTACCCAATCTATCACCGTCATCCCTTGCGTCGGGCGCCCAATCCCAATCTTGACGCGTGGAAAATTCTCCGTCCCTAACGCGTGAATAATGGATTTCAGACCGTTATGGCCGCCGCTAGAACCACGGGCACGCACTCTAATCGTTCCCAACGGCAGGTCAAGATCGTCAGAAATCACCAAGATCTCAGCGGCCGTAATTTTGTAAAACCGTGCGAGAGCCCCCACGGCGTCACCACTTAAGTTCATAAATGTTAGAGGTTTGAGCAAAAAAATGTTGCCCCACTTCGCTATGAGCCCAAAGCGATTGCGCATAAATGCGGCATTGTGCTTTTCAGCCAAGCGGTCTAATGTCATAAATCCCACATTATGCCGCGTCTTGGCATACTCCAGTCCCGGATTGCCTAACCCCACGATGACGCGAATGCCCTCCTTGTTCATTCGAACAATTTGGACACCGACAGATCCTCATGGACCCGCATGATGGCCTCCGCCAATAATGTGGCCACGCTAATCACCGTCGTACGCGCCATCGGTTCTTGCAACGAAATCGTGTCCGTCACAAAAAAGTCCTCAATCACCGAATCCCGAAGAATTTGCGCAGCCCGTCCCGAGAAAACGGGGTGCGTACACGCGGCATAGACGGCTCTCGCCCCTAAGTCCATAATCGCTTGGGCCGCCTGCGCGATCGTGCCCCCGGTATCAATCATGTCATCCACAATTACCACGGTCTTATCTCGCACCTTGCCAATGACGTTAACCACTTCCGATACATTGGGCCCCGGCCGTCTTTTGTCAATAAAGCCCAACGGCGCTTCCAAATACTTGGCCATCTTGCGAGCCCGGTGCACGCCCCCAGCATCCGGCGAGAAAATCATCAAGTTATCTAATTGCTTTTCATGGATGGCTTCAGACAGGATACGAACCCCTTGCAGGTTGTCCACAGGGATATCAAAAAAACCTTGAATTTGTGGCGCGTGCAAATCCATCGTCAACACACGCCTAGCGCCAGCCACGGTAATCAAGTTGGCGACGAGTTTGGCGGATATCGGCTCGCGTCCCTGTTCCTTGCGATCTTGGCGTGCGTAACCATAAAATGGCACAACCGCCGTGACCCGTCGAGCCGATGCCCGGCGGGCCGCATCGATGAGCAGCAGCAATTCCATCAAGTTTTCGTTTACGGGCTGCGATGTCGGCTGCACAATAAACACATCGGTGCCGCGGACATTTTCGAGGAGCCGTACGCGAATCTCCCCATTGGAAAACCTCCCGACGTCTGCCTGGCCAAGGGAAATGCCCAGGTGCGAGACAATCTTTTCCGCCAGCACCCGGTTGGCCGTGCCGGTAAATATCTTCAGTTCCCCTTCCCGTTCAAAGCTCATTGGAACAATGATCCCCTTCCTGCTGCATTAACTTCTCGCCGCGTTTATGATTTTCGGCGCGAGCTCGCCCACTGCGCCTTGTTTTCTTGCCGCGCACGGGCAATTCCCAAACTATCGGGTGGCACATTCTGTGTGATAGTCGATCCTGCCGCGACGTAAGCCCCGGACCCAATTTCAACGGGCGCAACTAAATTGGCATTGCACCCCACGAACGCCCCATCGCCAATAAAGGTCGGATGTTTCGCCTTGCCATCATAATTCACAATGACGGTGCCTGCCCCAATGTTCACCCCGCCACCTATCGTCGCATCGCCGAGGTAGGAATGATGCCCTGCTTTGGTCCCTGTGCCGACTCGGGTATTTTTCAATTCGACAAAGTTCCCGATTTTCACATTATGATCTAAAGAGGTCCCTGGACGCAAATGACTAAACGGTCCTACTGAGGAACGACTCGCAAGCTGACTCAGCTCCACGACCGAGCGGTCGACGCGCACCCCGTCCCCTAAACGGCTCGATACAATTGAGGTCATCGGCCCAATATGGCATTCCCGACCGATTTTCGTGTGGCCGCGTAAGAATGTCATGGGATAAATAACGGTATCTTGTCCTACTTCCACATCAATGTCCACATACGTGGAATTGGGATCAACAATGGTGACACCCTCGTCAAACAGGCGATTCAACGTCAGTTCCCGAAGATAGGCCTCCGCTTGGGATAAATCGCGACGCGTATTGACACCCATCACGCGCGCCGCATCAGGAGCTGTATAAACATCCACCCGCTTCCCTTGAGCCACAAGAGCTTCCACCGCGTCTGTCAAATACCGTTCATCTTGATGCCAAGGCAGTTCCTGCAAAATTTTGGACAAACCCGCGACGGACCATACCCCGATACCGGTATTGACTTCCGTAATTTGATATAAGGCTGGATCACTGGAAGCCTCTCGGTCTTCGACAATACGGCTCACCCGGTCACCTGACGAGCGAACAATGCGCCCATATCCTCTGGGATCCGGCACTACCATGCTGACAATTGTACAATCCGCCCCACTATTTTCATGCCGAGCTAAAACATCCTGAATCAATTCGGGAGGAACGAGCGGGCAGTCCGCCAATAATACCACCAGGTACTGCGTATCTTCGTCGAGCACCGCCAACGTCTGAGCCACAGCATCCCCCGTCCCACGCATCTCTGGCTGCTGGACAAAAAGTGCTTGGCCCTCTAAGGCTTCTTCCACCCGTGGCGCTTGATGCCCCACAACCACCCAGGGTTTCCCTAATCCGGCTTGGCGTACGGCGCGCACGACGTGCTCTACCATCGGAACGCCCCCTAGTTCATGCAGGGCTTTGGCCAATCCCGAGTGCATACGCGTTCCCCGTCCTGCCGCTAAAATCACGCATTCTGCCTGTGGCAAAACAATCCCTCCGATTTCTGGTGATTCATCCTGGTTAGCATACCAAAATTTTAGGCTGTGATGAATCACCTGTCCCGCGTGCGCATCACGAAACGTGTCGGCGCCGTCGTTTAGTGCCACGAAAGCCAACACCCCTCGCACTAGGAGAACGAGGGGTGTTGGCTTGACTCCAGACCGACTCAATCACCCGCGGTACGGATCTCTGAGGCAGCCTTATGATTGTCTTATACCACACTTTCATAAAATACATCGAGCACAGCTTTCTGAATGCGCTCCCGGGCCGCCGGAGTAATGGGATGCGCCACGTCTCGAAATTCACCATCCGGCGTTTTCCGACTGGGCATGGCCACAAAAAGTCCCTTAAGTCCCTCCACAACCTTGACGTCGTGAATGACAAACTCCCCATCCAAAGTTACCGATGCGACGGCCTTCATTTTTCCCTCAGTTGTCATGCGGCGGAGCCGCACATCCGTAATTTCCACGCTGAATCCTCCTTATGCCTATGGGTGGCCCGGTTGTCCGGAAGTACTGTATTCGCCATAGACACAGAGAATTCCTTCATATTTTCAAAAATTTAGTATATATATTCACTCCGTCAGCTCTGAATCGACACATTATATCCATCTATCCGCAAATTCTCGACAATTTCCTGAACATGTTCACGGTTTCTTGTCTCCAGCACCATTTGAATGGCCACTTCCGCGGGAGATAGCGTAGGACTCCACCTTTCATGCTCAACCCGAATGACATTGGCATGCAATTCCGCCACCCGCCGTAGTACCTTCGCCAATTGTCCCGGACGATCTCCTACGGTAGTTTTCAAGTGGACTTGACGCCCTTCTTCCACGAGGCCTTTCTCAATGATCCGGTTGAGCAGCGTCACATCAATGTTGCCGCCACTCACCACCACACCCACGGTTCCCATCCCTAGGGGGATCTTGCCCGCTAGCATGGCGGCCAAGCCGACGGCTCCAGCCCCTTCCACGACAAGTTTACTGCGTTCCAAAAAAATGAGAATCGCACGAGAGATCTCCTGCTCGGACACGGTGACAATGTCGTCAACGTAACGCTCGACCAAAGCATAGGTCAAATCGCCAGGGGTTTTCACGGCAATCCCGTCCGCTATCGTCCGACCATTGCTGGCAGGAACAAGCCGCCCCGCCTTGCGCGATTGGGCCATTGCGGGCACAGATTCTGTTTGCACCCCAATGACTTTGACACGGCAGTTTTGAGCCTTGGCCGCCATCGCGATACCGCCAATTAATCCCCCACCACCGACCGGCACCACCAAGACGTCCAAGTTGGGCCGTTCATCGAGCATTTCCAGCGCCACAGTGCCTTGCCCGGCAATAATCATGGGATCGTTAAAGGCGGGAACCATAATGCGCCCCGTCGCCTCAGACACCCGCAAAGCTTCTTGATAGGCATCATCAAAGGTTTCCCCAAACAGACAAATCTCCGCGCCATAATTTCGCGTGGCCTCAATTTTGGTGAGAGATGCGCCTTCGGGCATATAGATTCTCGATGTCGTTCCCACCAGCCCCGCTGCCAATGCCACACCCTGGGCATGATTGCCGGCCGATGCGGCGATCACGCCTCTTTTGAGTTCTTCTGGGGTTAATTGGCGCAACCGGTTATACGCCCCGCGGAGCTTGAACGACCCCGTTCGCTGTAAGTTTTCGAGTTTGAAAAATACCCGGGCCCCAAGCAAATCATTAATGTACACCGACTCCTGCAAAGGGGTCACGACCGTCACGCCTTGTAAGGCTTGGGCCGCTTGGCGGACGCTTTCGAGGGTAATACTATCAATGTCGGTCATCAGTGTCTCCCTTTCTTTCTGCGCATAAGTCCTTTGCCCATACGCTGGGAACGACCGTGGACAGAGTCTCATCCCATTCTAAAAGGCTCCAAAACTTTCCAATCAGTTTATGCGTCGGTTCCCTCGTGGCGACTAAAACTCCCGCCCCCACGACCTGCGCCCCAAATTCCCCTAAGAGATCTGCTGCCGCGCGTGCCGTTCCCCCGGCTTTCATAAAATCGTCCACAAACAGCACCCGACTCTCTCGCCCGAGAGCCCGCCTGGCCAGTGACATCGATTGAATACGCCGCGAAGACCCGGACAGGTAGTTGATAGAGACCGCCGACCCCTCCGACAAGCGGCTATCACGCCGAATCAACACCACGTCCGTGCCTAGGGCTTTGGCACACGCCATCGCCAACGGAATGCCCTTGGTTTCCACTGTCGCCACCACATCCACTTTTTGCTGGCGGAATGGAAAGGCCAACAGCTCTCCCATGGGCTCTATCATCCGGGGTTCGAAAAGCAAATCGGTCATATAGAGAAATCCATCGGCGGTCAATCGGTCTGGCTCTGTTAACCGCGCCGTCCATGCCGCTAAGGTTTCTGATGCCCGCACTCGGTCGAGGGCCGGCACAAACATGACGCCCCCTTGCGCTCCCACATGAGTCACCACAGTTCCTTGCCCCGTCTCTTCTAAAATGCCTTTAATAAATAATAAGTCCTCGGACAGCGTTGACTTTGCTACGTGCAAAGCCGCACTCAGTTCCGTAAGACTCCACTGTGTATGAGGATGTGTGAACAAATAGCTCGTCAGGGCTAAAAGCCGTTTGTACCGGACCTGTATCCGCCCTGATGCCTTAATATCCGTCGTTGTGTCTCCCTCTCGCATAATCTCTCCTTGGCTCTTATGGCTGTTGCACTGAGGCCGGAGCGCTCTGCCCATTGCCCAAGAGGCGGTCTGCCATTTCCCAGTCCTGGGGTTTGTCAACATCGACACCCACTTCAGGATAATCAAAGATTAATGCTTGCCCCTTAATCCCTAACAACTGCGCCACCCGCTTTTGTGCGTCTTCGATGCCTAAGCGGCCGATTAACCACTTCACCAAAATTCCTAAACCGATATCTCCCGCTAAACGCCTGGGGGATTTGCGATGTTCCAGCAATTCGGTTACAGCCGTACGGCTTCGCAATACCGCTTCTTTACGGACCATGAAGATATTCCCCCCTGTAAAGGTGCCATCCACTAGTCGCACATAGGTCCTTTGCGTTTGCGGAAACCGTGCCTCTACTAAGGATTTTTCGATGATAGGATAGACCACGTCGTAGTGGTCGTCCGCCGCGTCGACAAAAGCGCTGACCGCCTCAGGCGTTAAAAACGGCACGTCTGCCGTCGCGATTAAAACCGGTCCGTCCCCCACACAATCCAAGCCGCTAATGACATTAGCGAACATTTCATCATGGACAGGCGCCCAGATTACATCGTGCAGTGGCAACGACGAGGGTCCTACCACAACAATCGGCGCAATGCGGCCCGATTGTCGCAAAGCGTCCACGACGTATTCCACCAGAGCGCGACCACCCACCCTGATTTCTGCCTCCCATTGAAAGGCAGATAAGCTGGCCAGTCGACCATCGTTGCGTTGTCCTGCTAGCACAATTGCCGGACGCTGATTCATGATGTCCACTCCTTTACCGGCACAGCCGGCGCAAACTGCGTCACTTGTGTCCATGGTATGCCATGCTTGCGCAAAGTGCGATGTGCACGCTGCAACAACTCTAGATCCCGATGCAAGGTGAAATACGCCGACCCACTGCCCGACAACGTCCAGATTAAGCCCGTCAGTTGCTGCAATCGTTCTTTGAACGCATGCACTGCTGGCTCGACAGCCCATGCCGCGCGCTCTAAGGCATTGTAAAATGCCGGTACTGGCGCATCTTGGCGCAGGGCCCGAACCCACAGCTCCGGATCGTTGTCGCTTCCATCGTTTGCTGCCGGCAATTCGTCGAATGCTTGGTAAGCGCGGGCCGTTGAGATACTGACATTCGGGAATGCGAGCAACACGCCCCAGGTCGGCAACGCCGGCAAAAACCGCACCTGCTCGCCATATCCCTCCGCGATGGCCGTACCTCCCTCGAGAAGAAACGGCACATCCATACCTAACTGAGCGGCTTCTCCAGCCAAATGGGTTTGTGGTGCGACCTCGTGAATCCAGCGCAGCATCGCCGCCGCATCGGCACTCCCACCCCCAAGCCCCGCTCCTGTTGGAATATGCTTGCGGCACACGACGGCCACAGAAGGAACCTGACCGGGAGCATACTGTTGGCCCATCCGGTAGGCTTTCGTGATTAAATTACCCTCAGGATCGCCGGTAATCTTGGGCGCTTGAAGATGATAGTGGTCAGCCAATTCAATGTCTATGGTATCCGCAAGTCCAATGGTCTGCATCAGCGTGCGCACAGGATGATAGCCCCGTGCGTCACGGGGCCCCACCCATAGTCCTAAATTAATCTTGGCATTGGCTCGAAGCCGCCAACTACTTCGCGGCGTGGCCGTCCCCTCCCTCACGCGTACTGGGAGTATCTTACACCAAAGTGCCCACGAGCTAAAGATGACCGCGCCAAGGATTGTCACGCCAATGATTTGACCGATTCCTGAGCTCTCGTGCCTAACGCCTCGAGAGCCGCTTGCCGGGCCCCTTCATAATGCTCAAACAAGGCGACCACCAGGCTGCCTGACGGAGCCATGGTCACTGCTTGCTTGACAGCCTCCGCTTCATTCAATACCACCGTCCATTGATTTGCGGAGATATGGTCGTTCTGTAACGTTTCGACCATTAATTGCGCCATCTCTCCCGGCCTACGCCCCCTCAAATCTTCATCTTCTCGGATGACCAGATAATCGGAGAAATTTTGCGCTTCTTGGACCGCGTGCATGAGGTCTTGGTTGCGGCGGTCTCCTGGTAGCCCCAAAACTGTCGTCACATGAGGGTATCCTAAAGCACGTACGACATCGCCCAGTGCCGCCAATGCCGGTTGATTGTGGGCATAATCCAATAGGACATCCACCATCTCCCCCTGCATCAACTCCAAACGTCCCGGATTTTGCCGCTCCTGGCCCACATCAAAGGAAGCGAGGCTGCGCCCAATAAATGCCGGCTCCAGTCCCATGGCTAAAGCGGCAGCGGCAGCGGCCATGGCATTTTGCACGTTGAAAGTCACACGTCCTCGCCAACTCGCTGGCAACGCGCGTCCGCCAATAATGCGCCGCGCCTGGGCGCCGTGGCGGTAGACCAAAAACCCCCGGCTCAACACCACTGCTTCCCCTCCCGATGCCAAATGGTCCAGGACAATCGGATTATCCTCACGCAAAGAAAACCAGACGATACGTGCCTTCGTCCTATGCACCATCGACGCCACCCGAAGGTCATCCGCATTCAGCACGCAAGCGCCTGTGGGTCTGGTCACGTCCACGATCAAAGCTTTTAAGTGGGTGAGATCGTCTAGCGTGTCAATGTCATCCTGACCGAGATGATCCGCCCCAATGTTCGTCACAACGGCAACGTCGCAATCATGAAAGCCCAGTCCATACCGAGCCATGCCCCCGCGGGCCGTTTCCAATATCGCCACTTCCGTCGTCTTGTCGCCCAACACGACATCGGCTGACCAAGGACCAGTTAAATCGCCCGACTGAATCTGGCGATCGCCAATCATAATCCCATCCGTCGTCGTAACACCCACAATTTTTCCGGTCTGCCGCCAAATATGAGCCAGCATACGCGTCACTGTGGTTTTCCCGTTGGTGCCGGTTACAGCGCACACGGGAATACGTCCATCATGGCCCTTAAATAGGGCATCGACAATCGCCTCGCCCACGGCCCTAGGCGCCCCTTGAGAGGGATAGAGATGCATTCTTAATCCGGGTGCCGCATTAATTTCAATGACCCGTCCGCCCGTAGCCGTTAAAGGTTTTTGAATATCGTCTGCTATAACGTCCACTCCAGCCACATCCAGCCCTATCGCCCGTACAGCTCGCACGATATCCTCCTGGAACTCCGCGCCTAACTCGTCTGTCACATCACAGGCGTCCCCTCCGCTAGACAAATTCGCCGTTTCACGTAGCAATACGACTTGTCCCGCCGCAGGAATGGATTGCAATGTAAGATCTTGATGCGCCAACGCCGTCCATAACCCCTCATCTTCCCCAATAAAGCTCAAGGGTCCTAAGTGCTCAGCGCGCCGCCGCGGATCGCGATTGGCCTCTTCTAGCAGAAAAGAAATCGTATGGATGCCGTCGCCTTCGACCATGGGCGGGCGACGCAAACTTGCGGCCACCACGCGGTCGTGCACCACCAATACGCGGTAGGGAGCCCCAGATATCTGTTCTTCAATCAATACCTGGCTCTGTTCTTGCTGAGCCCAATCAAACGCCTTATGCAGTTCCTCTTCCGAACGGACGCCCGTTGTCACGCCCCGGCCCTGTTGTCCAGCATTGGGTTTAACCACCAAGGGATACCCTAAATGGGCCGCTGCCTCCCTAGCCTGTTGCCAAGAGTTCACCACATAGCCAACGGGTACCGGAATGCCTTGGCGACCGAGCAACTGCTTCGTTAACCCTTTATCTTGACACACATCTGCCGCGATGACAGAGGTCTGGTCCGTCATCGCGGCCATCACCCGCCGTTGAGCGGCGCCGAGCCCTAACCGCAGATAGTTCGCATCATTAAGACGCTTCACCGGAATGTCTCGCGCTCGCGCTGCCTCAATAATGGCTTGCGTCGACGGTCCAAACTGAAAGCCACGAATGGCCTCGACCACACTGGTCACTTGCATGGCCAGATCATCATCCCCAGTCCTGTCGTCCCATAAAGCGCGTATGATGTGGACCGCAGCGCTCAAAGCCTCAGCTCCGCCTGGCTGGGTTCCACTTTCAAAGACAATACGAACAAGGTCCGTTCCAGTAATTTGCCGCGTCTTTCCGTAATGCCCATCCTCTCCCGCAAGAAACAGCAACTCTAAGGCTAAATGCTCCACCACATGGCCCAGATAAGTGCCTTCATGAAGCCGGTCCACAAACCCGCCTGGGTATCCTTTCGAACAGACATGGTCTTGCAATCCGGGTGCTAGACGCAGCAATCGTTGGGTAAAATCCGGACGATGGTTCGTCGGATACTCTCCATACCCGCCGAGTTGCACAATCGCCTCTATGGCACTATGCAGCGTATGGCGATTGGGCCCGTCATAAAATCTCAGTTGTTCAATCTTCACCGCGTTCCTCCTCCTGCAGATGTCCGGCCCGGTGCGCAAATGGCTGCCGGGAACTAAGGTGAAGGCCATACCCTTGCGCCAACACATGCAGCCGCACATGAGTCAGAGTCAGGGCTTGCGTGGGCCCTGATTCTTGCACATTGGTCTCTTCCACAAACCGCCCGTCAAGAATCGTGACATTTTGCGAGCCGTAGACCGTCATGTTTTGGGTATTCAGATCGACCAACAAAGCGGTATCCTCATCAATGCCTACGCCCAACACAGCAGGATTTTGAGCTACCGCCGCAAGCAGACGGCCGATACGCCCGCGCTGGGTAAAATGCTGATCAATCACCACGTTATCCCACAACCCCATTCCCGCCGCCATACGCACCACAGCACGGGACGGCGGGGCTTGGGCGAATCCTTCCACAATCATGGTCGACGACATCATGGAAGCACCCGCTGATGTGCCTGCAATAATTAAGCCCTTGTCCCACTGGCCCCGTAACGCTTGGTGAAAGGCCGTGCCCCCTAAAAGGCTTGTAATCCGCAACTGATCGCCTCCCACAAAGAAAACCGCGGCACACCTTTCAAGGCGCGTGGACCACTCATGACTGTGGGCTTGAAGGCGGGAACTGATAAGAAATGGCACCACATCGTGGACCCCTAATGCACTAAAGGCGTGTTGGTACGTCGCATAGGCGTCTTCCCCCATTGTGGATGCCGTTGTCACGACGCCAATGCGCTTCGGTCGCTCAACTTCTCGTACCAAATCTGTCAGGGTCAAGAGAACGTCTGGTGTCGTTCTCTTGTCTTCTTTTCCGCCGATAATTAGTAACGGACCAATAAAGGTCTCCCCCCATCGCAAAACATAAAAAGAGAACGCCTCAAGGCGTTCTCTATTGTGTTCAGCCCAACAAATTTCTATGCGAAAATTTGGTCTCGTCACGGAGACCCCAAAACTTGATTAATTGGACAGAGATTCAGGAAGTATAAGCTCTACCGTTTCGGTTAACACGTCCGTATACGAATACGACACGCGCCGTTCACCTCGTTCGGAAAGGTGTTCCTCTTCGATCTTGACGATAAAGATATGGGGGTAGGTTTTTTCTAAAATCCCTTCCTTTTCGTCAACCTTCTTGCGGCCTTTATTGGCCTTTACACGAATCTTTTCTCCCACATGAGAGTCGAGTTCCTTTTTTATATCTTCGAGGACGCTTTTTGCCGCCACGCGCTCACTTCCTTCCTCAACTGATGAAGGGCAACAAAGATATCCTAACATTTATTTCTTCGCGTGTCAAGTAAAGATAACTATTCTACCAACTCTATCTAGCCATGGTCAAGAGAAAATTTGGCTATGCCGTAAACTTTTTGTCGCCTTCGCTATTTCGTATACTTGTCAGCGACTTTAGAGGCACCAAAGGAATAGGGCTTAATGGCCGCATGGTAGCCACTGCCCGTTACCATTCCTACAATCTCGCGAATCAATTCCTTGGTGTCGCCTTGCTGACCCACGTCAATATGGATTTCCACATCGAGATCGGGAAGACCAGACTTTTCCAAAAGCCCTGTCAGTTGAGCTGCCACATTCAGGCTTAAAGAGGTCTCGTACATAATTTTTTGACGCAAGCTTTTAATAGCGCGACGGTGGGATTTATTAAAAAAGTACCGCCCCCCTTTGCCCATGCGGTGTATGACGACAGCCGTCACAAAAACGGTCTCATGGCGGGTGTGGGAATCGGAACCAATAATCAGTTTGTAGCGCGCATTGGGGGCCTCAGCGATATAACTCAAAATTTCGCCGTACATACTCTCGAGCGTCAACCGTCCCTTGGAGGGACTCTCGAATACCACAAGGACCACCTCACTTGGTTGCAACCAGTTTGGCTAACGCAATCCACTCCTGCCAGCTAAGGGCTTCTGGACGTTTCGCTGCGTCCAGACCCGCATGCTGCAGCACTTCGGTCCAGCCTTGAGCATTCCACGCCGATCCGGGCGCCATGGCTAACGACTGCCGTATCATTTTGCGGCGATGTGAAAAGGCCGAATGCACCACCCATTGCAAAGCGGTCAACGGCACCATAGGCGACGGTCTTCGCGTTAATTGTATCACAAATGAGTCAACATCTGGAGGGGGTGAAAAGGCCGCACGCGCGACAGGCATTAATGCCTCAACATGGGCCACATAGCGCAGCAAGACACTGAGCGCAGAGGTTTGACGCTGTCCAGGCTCAGCCACGAGCCTTAACGCCACTTCTTTTTGCAACATGACGATGGCCGTATCCCACGTCGTCACATCCTCGAAAAGCTTAGCCATGAGCGCCGAGGACACGTAATACGGCAAATTCCCACAAATATTAAACCGGCCTTGACGTGCAAGCACTAAGCCTTGCCATGACGTAGTCACCGCATCAGCATGAATTACGCTCAGCTGTTCCGGAAATTCTTTCGCTAAGGAGTCCTGCAGCCACCTAGCCCATGCCCCATCTAACTCCACGGCAACCACGTTCAAACCTTTTTCCAATAAAGAAACCGTGAGCCCGCCGGGCCCTGGACCAATTTCTAGCACCCATTGAGGATGGGTGCTAGCCACTTGAGCCGCCATTTTCTCAAACACTGTCGGGTCAGTCAAAAAATGCTGACCCAGTTGTTTATTCGGCCGCAACCCAACATGCGCTAGCACCTCATACAGGCCTTGTGGAGAGCGTGGGTCTATAAACTTCGCCGTCAACGCCCACCTTCTTCATCTAATTTCCGAGAATATCCACCATTAAAGGCTGTAC
The DNA here is from genome assembly GCA_002951815.1 of Sulfobacillus thermotolerans. Lineage (GTDB taxonomy): Bacteria > Bacillota > Sulfobacillia > Sulfobacillales > Sulfobacillaceae > Sulfobacillus > Sulfobacillus thermotolerans. The sequence continues at coordinate 264,605 of CP019454.1, read as the reverse complement.
TCCCCAATCCATAGCTTGCCCTTGATCATTGAAACATAAATCAATGCGGTTGCCGATAATCGCAGACCCCGTGTCCAAAGCCACAGCATAGCCATAACCCGGAATATAAAGCTGCGTTCCTAACGGGATGACACTCGGATCGACCGCCGCCACTCCATAATGGGCCGGTGTGCCACTCGCTGTGAGACCAGTAGACCATGAGGGATTAGGCCAATAACCCGTGCTGACCATGTACATCTGCTTTGTGATCATCATGGTCTGCCCGTTAATGGTGATGGGCTGAGCCGTGCCATACGCAACCACCTCAGGCGACGGGGGCTGAATAAGTTTTTTAGCCACCACTTTGTTATGCAGCGGCGTACCATCTTGGACAAGATATTGTACCGTCGTCGCCACCAAACCTTTGCGGCCGTTCTGTAAGATTTGGCGATGCCCCTTGATAAGATTGGGATCAGGACGATATGTAACGCTAAAAGGCAAACTTGACGTGATCGTCTTATTTTCCAGCCATTGCCGGATAACATCCACATGCGCTCCAGCCACAAGCGATGCGGTCAACGGGGGCCGGACTTTGTCTAATGGACCGAGTTTGATGCCAAGCGCCGACAGAACACTGCCAACGTGATAATCTGTGGTCCAATATTTGAAATGGTGATGGGCTGTACGCACCCAAACCGGTATGGCTTCGCGAATCGCAATGGTTTTAGTTCCCGCCGATGAGGTCTTTACACGCACCACATCGCGTGCACTCGCGGCAATTTTAGCCTGAGCCAGAATATTCCGGACCTTCGAGCGGAAAGTCCAAAGTTTAAGGGTCCTCGCACCCGCCGGACTGTAGACTTGAATCTCCACCGGCCTATATTGCGTAGTCACCAGCCCCGTGCCAATGGCTGTCGCCGCGAGGGCCCCAAATAACCAAGGACGCATCGCCTTAAAACTCCATGTAGCCAAAAGCTGTCCTCCTTTATCATCCTTCTTTTCTCTTCGGTGAATCGGCCAACTTTCGTCAGCGTTCCTCCGCTACCATTCACCTCCATAATATCCAATAATTGGAACTATCCTCCGATAAGAGGAAAAGCATTTAATATATTCGCCGTGGTCTGCGCAAATACCTGCTGTGTCGAAAAATTTTTTTGAGCGGCTACCACTTCCGCCACACGAATCACCCGCAAGGGCTCATTGCGTTGGCCCCGCCACGGCGCAGGCGACAAATACGGGGAGTCGGTTTCAATAAGGAGTCGGTCGGACGGCACCTGTGTAACGACTTGACGCAGAGCATGCGCACTTTTGAACGAAATGGGCCCCGCAAAAGAAATGTAGAAGCCTAACGCCAAAAGATTGGCGGCAAAGGATTCATCTCCTGTAAAACAATGCAGGACTCCTTGAATTCCTGGCACTTGGCGCAAAATCTCCACCGTGTCTGATTCTGCCTCTCGCGAATGCACCGAAACAGGGAGCGCTGTTCGCTTCGCCAACTCGACTTGTGCCAAAAACACCTCTTTCTGCGTCTCTTTAGGACTATTCATATAATGATAATCTAGACCGATTTCCCCAATCCCCACCACTTTCGGTTCAGAGGCGAGCCGCTCTAATTCCTTTAAGTCGTGAGCAGTAAACGTTGCGGCATCGTGCGGATGCACGCCCACCAAAGCCCAAACCCCTTCGTGGGTTTGGGCAAATTGCACCGCTTGAATGGAGGACTCAATCGTATAGCCCGGGACAATCATCCCGATGTTTTGGGCCCGGGCGCGGTGATACGCCTCTTCTCGGTCCTCCTGAAACGCTTCATCTTGCAAATGGCAATGCGAATCAAAACAAGTCAACGTCACTTTACGCGCGCTCCTTCCGGCAACGGCCTGGCGGGACTGACAATGCTTAACTGCTGACCCTGAGATCCCGCTAACAGCATGCCTTCACTTAAAATCCCACGCAATTTCACCGGCTTGAGATTCGCCACCAAGACCACTTGCTGCCCAATTAACGCTTCGGGCTCATAATAGGCTTTAATGCCCGATACAATGGTCCGTTCGCGCTCGCCATCAAACACGGTCAACTTCAGCAAGCGATCGGCGCCTTTTACGGGTTCTGCCTGACGAACAGTGCCTACGCGCAGCTGGATCTTCTGGAAGTCTTCCAACGTAATGAACTCCTCAGACGCCGGAACCTCAGCCGGCAGCTTAACCTCTGCTCCGGTCTCTTCGCGCAAATCCAAGCGGGGAAACAGCGGATCCCCTCGGCGAATGCGCTCGCCCCCTTGAAATCCGCCATAAATCGCTTCCCGGTAGGATTCCACGGGCTGGTCTACCCCTAGCTGCGCACGGATTTTCTGAGGCGTCTCAATCAGGAATGGGGTCAACAGGACTGACACCACACGCAACGACTCGGCCAAATTATATAAAACATTCTCCAGCTCCTCTTTTCGTGCCGGATCTTTCGCCAAACTCCACGGCGCCCGTTCCTCAATATACTTATTAGCGGCGTGCACCAAACGGTAAATCTGACTTAAAGCGTCCGAAATCAAGAGCTGATGCATTGCCTTGTCGACCTGCTCATAAATTTCCGCGGCGATTTGACCAAGCCGTTTGTCCTCAGGGCCAAAGGCATGGGGCTGGGGAATTACCCCATTGGAAAATCGTTCAATCATTGCCGTGGTACGGCTTAAAAGATTGCCTAGGTCATTGGCCAAGTCGACATTAAACCGCAGCCGTAAAGCATCTTCGGTATAGCTACCGTCGGCACCAAACGGGACTTCCCGGAGAAGAAAATAGCGCACGGCATCCACGCCGTAGGTCTGGCTCAACACAATGGGATCGACCGCATTGCCACGAGACTTTGACATCTTGGTATCACCAATCAAAAGCCAGCCATGGCCAAACACCCGCTGCGGGAGGGGAAGATTTAACGCCATTAGCATGATGGGCCAAATAATGGTGTGGAAGCGAACAATTTCCTTTCCCACAATTTGCACATCTGGCGGCCAAATCTGGCTAAACCGTTCCGGATCGGTGAGGTAGCCGGCAGCCGTCAAATAGTTAGACAGTGCATCAAACCACACGTAAATCACATGATCCGGGTCGTTGGGCACCGGAATCCCCCACGCGAGACCCGTGCGCGATATCGACAAATCTTCCAATCCCGCCTCCAAAAAACTCAACATTTCGTTACGTCGGCTAGCAGGCTGGATAAAGTCGGGATGGTCCAATATGTGCTGAATCATGCGATCTTGGTATCGGCTCATCCGGAAGAAGTAACTGGATTGTTTGACGCGCTCCACAGGCCGTCCACAGTCGGGGCACTTTCCATCCACCAACTTGGATTCTGTCCAAAATGTTTCGTCGGGCAAGCAATACCAGCCCTCATATTCGCCCTTATAAATGTCCCCCCGCTCTTGCAGCGTCAAGAAAATTTGCTGCACGACCTGATAATGGTCGGGGTCAGTGGTCCGAATAAAACGATTGTAAGAAATACCCAAAGAACGCCATAAGGGGTCTTGAATGAAATGAACAATCTTGTCAACAAATTGCTTCGGACTCACCTGGGCCTCTTGAGCCTTTTGCGCAATCTTTTGCCCGTGCTCATCTGTGCCCGTTACAAACCACACAGGTTCCCCTTTAAGACGGTGAAACCGTGCCAACGCATCGGCTGCCACGGTTGTGTAGGCATGCCCAATATGCAGATTATCGCTCGGATAGTAAATGGGCGTCGTGATATACCAGGTATTCTTATTCGTCATCAACAGCCTCCATTCGTCGATCTGAAATCTCCGTCACCCCAAAAAAAATGACCCACCATCAAGGGGCGGACATCATGCCGCGGTACCACCCTTGTTTACCCTGGGGCCTTTTTGTCGGATAACGGCGACACCGGGAACGCTACTGACTTCACGTCCCTGCTCAAGGGCCATAACTTATTGAAATCCGGCCGAACTCACACCCTCTCCGGCTCGCTTAAGCGGATACAACAATAAGCGCTCCCTGTCGTTGCAAGTAACCGAATTATACTGAAAAGGACCCATACCGTCAAATACGGCGGGTGTTGCCGTGAGAACAGACGACCCAGCGCTATGCTAAAATAATGCCATTATTGGTTCCGACTCATCATATGGAATAGATAGGAGCTTTCTCTTGTGAATCCGATGCGCTCAACAACTCGCCCCCTCCTTGCTCTGGCACTTTTGACCCTTATTTGGGGATATAACTGGGTCATCATGAAATCGGCTCTTGTTGATGCGCCGCCGCTCTATTTTGCGGCGTTCAGAGTCTTGGGCGGCGTCATCGTCTTGTTCGGGGTTGGTATTGCCACCAAGCGCCCCCTAAAAGCCCCCACGTGGCGTTATGTCATTCCTTTAGGCTTGCTGCAAACGACAGGATTTGTTGGGTTTGCCTTATGGGCTCTCCAATTCGGTGGAGCCGGGCAGACGGCCATGCTCGTCTACATGATGCCACTTTGGCTGATTATTTTGGCCTGGCCGCTTCTCGGCGAACGCGTGCACGGACTCCAATGGCCCGCATTAACTTTGGCACTAGTCGGATTGGTCTTCATTCTCAAGCCATGGCATGCACAGCCCCATACCTTAGGCACTCTCTTAGCCCTGCTCTCAGGTGTCTTTTGGGCCGCCTCAGCGGTCTGGCAAAAACGCGCCGCCCCGCCACAAACGGACATCATCGCCGTCACGGCATGGCAAACCGCCGTGGGGGGACTGGCTTTGATTCTGCTCGCGTTTTGGTTAGAACCCTTGCGCATTCATTGGACCCCTCTATTCATCGGAGCTCTCCTCTATAATGCGATTCCCGGCAGCGCTATTGCCTTATTGCTCTGGGCGTATGCCGTCGACCGCCTCCCCCCGGGGATGGCGGGTATGGCCACGCTCTTTAGCCCCTTAATTGGCGTCCTAGCGGCATGGCTTCAGCTAGGAGAACGTCCGGGGTTGTTTGAAGGCATGGGGATGACGGCCATTTTCTTGGCACTAGCGTTGGTGACCTGGCAGCATCTTCATTCACACGATGTCGAATTCTCCCCGGCAAGACCGCAAACATCCCGTTAATGGGGAAAATTTTGATTAGGGGCAGGAGGCCCTGCGCCACCGACTTATAGACAATTAAAGGAGTGCAATGAGACGATGGTGCCTAAAGCCTTATTGCGGGCGACACGCCATGTCAGCTACTGGCTACGCTGGGTGATTGAACTACTCATTTTACTGACGCTCGTATTCGGGATCATCGCATTTCTTGCCCACTGGGCGGTTATTGCGGAACATCCCGGTGTTCTGCTGTCGCACTTACGCGAAGTGCTGGATGATATTTTCACGTTGGTTCTGCTCGTCGAGATGCGCGATTTGTTCCGTCACCTCTCCCCGCCCAAGTTATTGGATATCGTAGCTACCGTCATGGCCCGCCAATTGGCTCTCAATCATAATCTCCATGGCATGCTGTCCACGGCTTTGGCTATTGCCGCCATTGTCATTGTCCGAGGGTTTTGGACGCGCTTTTTCGAAAAAGACGACCCAGAAAAAATGGTGTAGGCCTTCCCTTTTGTATTTTTTTCCAGGATGTTTCTCGACAAATTGCCTAGATCCATTGACTATAATTTGGAATTTCTGGTATGATGCTTCCAACAGATTGTCGAATAAAGGAGTGGACACGCATGAAGTCAACGGGAATTGTTCGGAAGGTGGACGAGCTAGGCCGGGTTGTATTGCCCATCGAATTGCGGCGGACCTTGCGCATTGAGGACAAAGATTCGCTTGAAATCTATGTCGACGGGGAAATGATTGTACTCCGGAAGTACGAGCCCGCTTGCATTTTCTGCGGCAACGCTGACAACATTGAAACCTTCCGCGGCAAGAACATTTGCCACGACTGTCTCACGAGCCTTCACATCGAAGCGGTCTAATTGTTTCGCCGCATACTTTGAATGCGATTATATAGCTCTCGGCGTGAGACGCGATGGGTTGAGGCGATATATTCTATCGCCTCTTTTGTTTTTTCTCCGGCCTCAACCCGCTCTTCGACAGCGCGCATACATGCTTCCCAATCGGTTTCCTGCGCCACTTCCCCAGGCGGTGCCAGCACAAGGACAAGCTCCCCGCGCCACATGCGCTCTTGTGCTAACAAATCTCCCAGAGTTCCTTGCCAAAATTCCTCAAAGCGCTTCGTCAATTCTCTACCAACGGTCACTTGTCGATGAGAGCCTAGGGCTTTGGCCAAGGTTTCTAAGGTCTTCTCCATATGGTGCGGTGCAATGTACAGCACACCCGTAAATGCCGATGCCGCAATCTCCGCCACGCGCTCGGCACGCGCTTTACCCGTGTTTGGCAAAAATCCCCAAAAGACATAGGGATGCGGATAGCCGGACGCCGCATAGGCCACCACTTGGGCCGACGGTCCAGGCACTACCGTAAAAGGCCATGCGTGTTGGTACAAAAACGCGACCAATTCTTGTCCCGGATCGGAGACAGCAGGCATGCCTCGATCGGAGACCATCGCCAAACTTTGGCCCTCTGTTAACCATTGGGCAATCAACGGCAAGCGTTTTTGTGCATTATGCGCGTGAAATGACACGAGCGGTCGAGTAATGCCAAATTGGCGGCACAAAATCTCTGTTTCGCGGGTGTCCTCACATAAAATACGGTCCACCTGCCGCAATACGGCTTGTCCTCGGGGAGAAAAATCTTCCAAATTACCAATGGGAGTGCCCACCAAATAGACATGGCCTGGCTCCACCCACCTGCGTTCTTCTGCATTAGCCAATCGCTTGCAAGGCCTCCTTGGCATGATGGGATAATTTTTTTAGCCGTCGTTCTTCTTGTAAGGCGAGAGTGTGAGAATAGGGCCCAAATTGACACCAAACTTTAACAGGTCGATGCGCCCTTGTATAGCGGGCGCCTCGTCCTTTCTGATGCGCAGCAAATCGTTTCGCGACATTGCGCGCAATGCCCGTATAAAAAGAACCATCTTCACAAAGCAAGATATAAACCCACCAGCTTGCCTCTTGCTTATCGCACATGGCTATAGACACTCGCTAAAATTTCGCGCGCAATCTCAGCATTGCCGTTCGATTCCATATGGTGAAACGCTTGAAACGCGGCATCCCACAGTGATAAATACCCTGGGTTTCCAGTCTCTCGAAATCGTGCTTTAGCCCAGTAGGCCAAATCAATCACACCTGTCGGGGTTAAAGGATTTTGTTCTAGAAGCTTTTCAGGTGAGAATTTTTGGTCCAAAGCGTTTTGTTCGGGGGTCCTGGGCGCACGCACGATCTGACAGCGACTGCGAACTGTTTCCAGTAATCCCGCAGGCTGGTTAGTGGCTAGAATAAATGTCACATAGGGCGGTGGCTCTTCTAAGCTCTTTAAAAGGTAGTTCTGGGACGCTTCGGTCATGCTGTCAGCTTGCTCAATCCACACCACTTGGCGCGGGGCCCATAACGGCAAGCGAAATAGACTGTGCAACACGGGCACCAAGCGCTCGCGACGAATGCGCATCTTTTCGGGTTGCACATGGACGAGATCGGGGTGCTCTTCCAATTTTCGAAGGCAGGAACGACACGTGCACCCGACCTCGCCCGTTGCTTCACATAGGAGCTGGCGGGCTATGGCCTCGGCTAGACGACGCACGTCATCGTCCGTTCCCATCAGAAGCAACGTCTGTCCTAACACCTTGTGCTGCCAGGCTTGGGCCACAGCAGGCCATGACGCTACATAAAGGCTGTTAAAACTTTTCATAACGGTCAATGTCGACAACAAAAATGGTGGCGCCCCCCACCGTCACTTCCACTGGAAAAGGAATATACGGTTCACCGCTGTGGCTCGGCGTCTGTGGCGTCAGCGTTTCCTGTCGTGCGGCCGACGTGCGCTTCAGAATGTGAATGACCGCTTCGACATCCTTTTCCTCAATCCCCACTAATATGGTGGTGTTGCCTTCCCGCAAGAATCCTCCCGTACTGGCTAGCTTCGTGGCGCGAAATCCCCGTCGGTTCAATTCGGTCACCGCTTGGGACGCGTCCTTATCTTGTAAAATGGCAATCACCAATTTCACTCCATCCAGCCTCCTCTCAATGTTCGCTCCACATATGGTGGAGTATGCTTTGAATGTCTTGACCGACAACCTCCACCGGGCGCTGGCTATCAATAATCTGCCACCGCGTAGGGTTTGCCTGTGCCAAAGCTAAATAGCCCTGCTCAACCCGAGCAAAAAATTGTTCGTCTTGACGCTCCATGTTGTCTTCCCCGCGAGCAAACGACGGGCCTCGCAACCAAAATGTCACATCGGGTTCAATCCCTTGCATCACTTGCTGATTGACCATTGTAATCCATTTTACATCTAAGCCGCGTCCAAAACCTTGATATGCGACGGAGGAATCTGCAAACCGGTCCACAATGACAATGTGACCTTCTGCCATCGCCGGAGCAATAACCGTGGCCACCAGTTCGGCTCGCGCGGCAGCAAAGAGCAAAAACTCGGCATGTGGGCTATGTATCTGTACGGTATGCAAGAGCATGCCCCGAAGTGTTTCGCCGAGCATCGTCCCCCCAGGTTCGCGTACGACTGTTACGCTATAGCCTTGTGACCGTAGCCACACGGATAAATGACGAATCTGCGTGCTCTTTCCCACTTTTTCTAAGCCTTCAAACGTAATTAATTGCCCACGACTTCGCTGGTCACCCATAGACCTTGTTCTCCTTCTTTCGCTAAGGTTCCCTCAGGCGGGGGAGCAAATCCCTCCACGTCCCCCGTCTTTTGCCCACACCAAGCAGATGCGCTTTGAAGCCATGATATCATGGCCGAATCTATACGCTCTCCCGGCATAATGACCGGCACGCCAGGCGGATAGGGTGTCACGGGCGCCGCTGCTATGCGCCCGCAAGCCTCGCGCACCGGCACCCACTTGCGCGGTTGACGCATCGCTTCTGCTGGTGACAGCAGCATTTCGGCTTGCGGCCACTGTGCGAGATCCGGCCATACATTGCCAGCCATGCCACCCCCTATCCCGCGTATCGCCTGCTCCAGAACCGGCCACTCGTCGTAGGGAGTCAGCACCAACGTCACGCCAAACGGGTCCGCCTTTTCGGGTTCCCCGTATTGGCGCAGATGGCTTAGCAGCGCATCTCCCGTCCCTATGAGGGTCAATTTGGCTGGATCCGCCATGCCCCCCTGATCGCTCCACCATTTTTGTAAGACGAGGACGTCCTTCTTCTCCAAATCATCCCACACTTTATGAGCCGCATCGGCTAACGCTTCCCACCGTGCATGATACGCTGGGGTCTGGCGCAGCCCTTGCAAGGTGTCGAGAGAGGCCATGAGCAGATATGACGGACTGGATGTGGCCAACAAGTCCCACGCCTGTTGTATTTGCTCAGTGCTGACCCGGGACGTATTTTGGTGCAATAACCCTGTCTGGGTCAAGACGGGTTCTGTTTTGTGCGTCCCATGACATACGAGATCCGCACCCTGCGAAAGGGCGGACAACGGAAAGCCCCTGTGGCCAAAAAAATGGGTCCCATGGGCTTCATCTACAATCAACGGAATCTGCAGCGCCTGACAGGCGGCAACGGATTCTTTGAGCGAGGCGGATAATCCATCGTAGGTCGGATTCGTCACAATAACGGCTTTAGGCTTATGACGGCGTATCATCTGGGCCCGGACCTTATCGGGAACAGGCAACACATAGGCCCCGGGCCCCAATGCAGGATAGAGCCATAGCGGACGAGCCCCGGCCAACACAAGACCCGACAACACGCTACGGTGCGCATTGCGGTCCACTAACACGGTATCGCCTGGCCGACACGTCGCCAAGATGGAGGCCATAACAGGCAACGTCGCTCCTTGAACCGAGTACCATGTGCGCAGCGTCCCAAAAGTTTTGGCCATCAAATCCTCTGAGGTATGCAACGGATCGCGGCGGTGGGATTTAGGGGTCAACTCCCCAACCTCAGTCACATCTGATGCCCCGTCGACGAGCCCCATGGGCGCTTGCCCTTTGTGACCCGGCGTGTGCCACCGCGCTTTCCTCTCATCTTTGTAACGCTGCAGCGCCGCAATCAATGGCTGCTCAGCCGACACAGTCTTTCCCCCTATGCGTGCCATAATCCCCGGTGCTGGAATAAGATAGCAGTTTTCGTCCGGATTACCACCCTCCAATGGGCGGGCTGGCTCAGTAAATAGGTCGCCAGCGCCGTGCCTGGAGCCCACAGCACATAGCGAATATTATAGCGTGTCCACAGGTTAGTGGGATTAGTTGTCAGGTTTTTCACGTCCATGTATTGGGTAATTTCCGGCCCTTGGAGATAAAAATCTGTGCGGCCATCAATAAAGACCGGAATGTGTCGATAAATGAGGTATCCTCCCCAATGATACATATTAAAGACATGTCCGGAGTGGTGTTGCAGATAGTTCGCGGCAAGCACAGGTTCCCCGCTTTCCACTCCAGCTGAAACAATCGGGTGGGCCAACACGATGACAACACTTAATGCGGCCACAAAAGGCGCTCCAATCCACCCTGAAGCGCGCCGAAATTCCCAGGGGGCCACCATCACTCCTAATAACACAGGCCACTGTAGATCCCAGTAGGGAAGAAATCGTACCGACTTCATAGTGGCATAAAAGAGCCCCGCTGCCAAAAAGAAATCGGGCCAGGGCATAGGCGTGTCTCCAAATAATGCCCATAGCACCAGCACAAACATAGGAACTAAGATCAGAAGCACCATGGACACATCGTGAAAATCCGGCGATTGCCATTCCGCAATGATATCTGAAATACGGTGGGAAAACGTGACGTGCCATGAGTAGGCCCAAAGGCCAGGACCATTGGGATTGAGAAACGACAACAGCAACGCCACAACGAACACCGTGGCCCACTGTTTGCCACCCACTTGCGTCGGTGGGGTCATCACGCGCTGGGTATTAACAGGTAAGCGTCCCCACAGCCCCTCCAACCCTAGCAATAAGAACCCTAAGAGAAAACTGCCATGCACATTGGTCCAAAACCATAGCAAAGGAACCGCGGCCCATAAGATATGAGGGTTCTTACGGGATTTCGTTAAAATAATAAGCATGAGGACAAAGAGCGCATAACTCAGCGTTTGCGGGCGGTCTTTGACAAATACTAAAAGTCCGGGGGTTGCCATCAACACCAACAAGCCATTCTTAATCCCATGCGTACCCCGAAGATGTAATAACCATGATAAAAGAACCACCGTTGCCGTGCCCACGCCCGCCGATAGCAACCAAAAGCCAATAGGGCCAAAACCCTTGACCATGGCGGCCAACAACACCTCATAACCCCATTCTTCGGTCACCCACGGCTTATGAAAAAGCGTATAGGAAAACACATCACGATGCAAAACCATGTGGTGTGCCAACATATAACGTCCGGCTTCCCACTGCCAATACACGTCCCCACTGAGCCCCGTATGCATATCATGCGCCCAAATCATACTTGCGGCTAATAAGACCAACATCCACCCTAATACTCGATGATCAATTCGCGTCGGCATTGGCATACTCCTAAAGTTTTCTTACTGAGGTTGTTCGCAACTCGGACTAAAAACTCCTGCTTACGAATATCTCGTAACACAGGAGGGATGGACATGAAGCAAAAATTTTCGATGTCCCGCAGAACCGCTGGCTGGCTGATGGCGCTTCTTGTCGCGTTTGTTGTGGTGCATTATGCCTCAAGCGGATCAACCGCGGCGCTATCGCGAGCGGTGACAGGGCAGCCGGCGATTCAAGTCGCCATGCGCGGAGAAATCACTAGTTACAGCGACCATTCCGTGTCGTTAGCATTAGAAGATCCTCACGGCAACCTCACCACCTTATCCCGTAACGTGCAGCTTACAGACAAAACTCAATACGTCACACCAGGCGAACCGCCGATAACGGGTCCCAAAGGCATGAAATATCTAAAACCCGGGTACCGCGTCTATGTACGCGGCCAAGGCACCGCCGACAACCAGGTTATCGCCCAATTGGTCCACGTCTCCTTCCCCCCTATCACGGGCACAATTAGACAAATTAGTCCGTCTGTGATTACCGTATCAATCCCTAACCAACCGCAAGCGGCCAATATTGCGCTGACGAGCCATACCGCTATTTACGTGCCCCAAGGCGACTGGTCCAAACTGACCCCAGGCGCCACGGTTCGTGTTTGGGTTATGCCCCAAGCACATAGCGAATCCCAAGGTCTCGTAGCGCTTTCCGTCATGGTGCTTTCGCAAGAAACCTCGTCGGCCAACCCCAAAGTCTAATGGGAATGACGAGGAGCCAACCACTCATCACCTCGCTGTGAGCCGCAGGGGGTTCATACCAGGCGACGCCCGTTTAAGGGTCCCGCGGCCACCCGGCCACGGGCCCTTGCGTATAGGGCGTAAGACAAGCCTAAGCATTCAGATGGCATCATCAGGTTATCGATCAGCGCGCCTGAAAACACTCCTCCGGTAGCCTCCTCGACGGCTCTCAGCGCAGACAAGCCACACGCGCCTCAGCCCAGATCCTGTGTGGCTAGGACCTGGGCTGAGGCGATAAAAACGTCTGTTATCCCTGAGCCGAACGGGATGCAGCCATACGGGACTCCGGGCGACTCAACCATCCGTAAACTACGGCCGCGACCAGAAATCCTGCATAATACCCGGTATCCCCATTATCCAAGATCCGTGCGATGGGCCCTTCAAACAACGTCGTAGACATAAACGGAACAACCGCAATCAACCCTGCCACAAACGCCCACAATGCTGGCCATCTCCAGCGAGGAGCTCCCAAAGCTTGGTCTTTGCTGATATAGCCCCGAGCCTTAGCAACCAACACAATGCCAATCCACGGGGCAACCCAGTAGCTTAAAAGGAGCAAAAAGTTCTCATAATCACTTAATAAATGGGCATTCGCGCTCCACGCCAATATCCATCCCGCAACTCCCAACGCTGCCGCGGCATGGGTACGGCGCACACGAATATCGAGGGTCAAAAAGGACAAGGTCGCCGTGTAGACATTGACCGCATTCGCCGTCATCGTCCCAAAGGCTATCGCCAAAAGCGCCCACACGGTTAACGCTCCCATCCACCGACTGACCATGGCAACAGGGCTTAAAGCCCCCCATCCCATCGCGCCTGCCACTGCACCTAAAAGTTCCACCCATAACGTGGCCGCAAATGATCCGGTAAATGTTGCCCAAAAAACATGGCGGGGCGGCGTGGTTTCGGGCAGATAACGACCATAATCGGATGCATAAGGGGCCCAGCTGAAAGAATAGGAGGCGACCGCCGCCACTTCTAATAAGAAAGGTCCGTAAGAGGCCGGGTGCGCCGCCGGAAGGTGCGCCACCAAGTGCCATCCGATAACCGTCATCAGCAAAAACAAGACCGCTTGAACAGCGGCCATAATGCGCTCAAACCGCACAATGACGCCGTAGCCCAAGTATCCCAACGCCACCTGAGCTGCGGCCAACAAGGCCAGACTCCATCCTAAAGGCCACTGCAGAAGCCGAGATACCGCTTCACCACCGATAGCGGTATTAATGGTGTACCACCCCGTCGCCGATAAGGTGTTCAGAAACGAAGGCACATAGTTTCCCAGACGCCCAAAAACGCTCCGCACAAGCGGAAGCTGCGCTAAGCCTTGTCCCGTTCCTGCTTGTGCCACCAACGCGAGCAGGGTCGACGCCAGGAGATTGCCCAATAAGACCGCCCAGAGAGTCTGGCCGATACTCAGGCCAAGTACCGGGCCTAACACGCCGACAAGCAATGCCGGCATCCCTAAATTAGCCGAAAACCATAACGTAAATAATTGCGATGGACGACCATGGCGCTCTGAAGCGGGAACCCACTCAATGCCACGAGCCTCTACAATATCCTCCGCCATTGCGACACCTCCGATTAGGATATATCATCTGTCATGACATATGTCAATCAAGGCGTGACAGGCCTTGTTTTCCTATGCTAGCAGGACGTGTGCAATGATAAGATGTGTTTCGTGGCCATCAAAGAGGTCAGCGGTTAGTCACCATTCGTATTGGCCTTTAATGACAAAAAACGAACCCCGAATCGTCCCCGCAAGTTTGGATTTTTGCCGAGCAAACCGAAATGTCCCCTCTAACTCTGCGGGAACAGGCATCGTTTCGGCCAGTTTAAATCCCACCGCACGCTTCTTAGGATTATCTACGGAATACATGACGTTCACCTCAAGCCCATCTTGATAGAAGACATAAGTCCACCAAATATTGCCCAGCTTAAACCGCGATGTCTCCAAGGGAGTGGCTGCCAATTCAATGTTGCGTTCTTCTTTTAGAATGCGGCGCACATAGTATATGGTATCCTGACTGTTCTGAGCCGGGATGACCGTAAAATCATGGTTGTACTTATTTTTAAAATACCGCGCTTCATGCGCCCGCAAGCCCGCTAAGGCATCTGCCACCGGCGAACACTCCAATCCCCTAGACGAAACCTGAAGAAAATCCACAACATACGCTATGTTCATGGGCCCAACCTCTCTCTACTGAGTGCGAAACGGGTTATTTCTTTGTGCTTTTGCAGTCCTTTCCAGTCACTGACAGTTTCTCCGAGAACTCATAGCACTGTGCAGGACAAAACGTTAATATGATAGGAGCACTGGAGTTGTTTTGTTCTCACCATCATTTTCTATCTTAGGCGTTTCGTTATGCAAGGAGGCAGAGACAGCGATGTCGGCTCAACCCGATTACTGGAACTTTGGACGCGATGTCATCGACCATTTGGCGTCCACACATCCCAATGATACCGCGCTTTATTTTCTGAATTTTGAAGATAGTCGCTCCTATACCTTTTCCGATATGTCTCGCATCTCCGATCAGACCGCAGCCTGGTTGCGCGACCAAGGGGTGTCGCCCCAAGACCGCGTGCTTATTGTTCTCGGCAAAGATCTGGCGTTTTGGCCCGTGATGGTCGCCCTCAATAAACTAGGAGCCGTTGCGATGCCCGGTACCACGCAACTAACCGCTAAAGATTTACAGTACCGCCTTGAAACGTCGCAGGCACGGTGCGCCATCGTATCGCCTGATGCCGCCGAAAAAATCGATGAGCAGCAAGCCCCCGTAGATATCCGCATTATTGTTGGCGACACTCGTCCAGGATGGGCGACATTGGATCCGTATTCTTTATCCCATGAGCGCTTCTCAGGAAATCCCACGCTTCGCTCCGATCCCACCCTCATTTATTTTACCTCCGGAACCACGGGTTACCCGAAAATGGTTCTGCATAATCAAGACTATCCGCGTGCGCACACCATCACGGCCCGTTATTGGCTTGGATTAAACGAATCTGATTTACACTGGAACGTCTCTGACACAGGGTAGGCAAAAGCGGCTTGGAGTTCGTTGTTTGGCCCCTGGATGGTGGGCGCTGCCATTGCGGTGGATAACATGGAAGGCAAATTCAACCCGACAGACTTCTTAAAAATTTTGTCAGCGCATCCCATCACCTCAGTCTGTGCGCCGCCAACCGTCTATCGTCTGGTGGTGAAAGAAGACCTCACACAGTGGCACTTTCCGACTTTACGTTCCGCTGTCAGCGCTGGTGAGCCGCTAAATCCCGAAGTCATCGAATTATTCCGCCGCGCCACCAACCTAGAAATCCGTGATGGCTATGGCCAAACAGAGACTGTCCTGCTCATTGCCAATACCCCTGGTCTTCTTGTTCGCCCAGGCTCCATGGGCAAACCCGCCCCAGAATTTGAGATGACAGTCATTGATAGCGCGGGACAACCGTTGCCCCGCGGTCAAGAAGGCGATATCGCCATCCGCGTTCGACCCACACGTCCACCCGGCCTCTTCCAGGGATACGTCAATGACGAAGAAGGGACGGCCAGGCGATTCGTTGGAGACTACTACATTACAGGGGATCGTGCCGTCATTGATCAGGACGGCTATTATTGGTTTGTCGGCCGTTCTGATGACGTCATTATCAGTTCCGGATACCGTATTGGCCCCTTTGAGGTGGAATCGTTGTTAGTTGAACGGCCTGAGGTATTGGAAGCAGCCGTCGTGTCCTCTCCCGACCCCGTGCGCGGCGAGATCGTGAAAGCCTTTGTTGTGTTAAGGCCGGGCATTGCTCCCTCACCAGAGCTAGCCCACACGCTCCAGGAACACGTGAAAACCCAAACGGCCCCCTATAAGTACCCACGCGCGATCGAATTTGTGACAGATCTTCCTAAAACCGTCTCAGGGAAGATCCGCCGCATCGAACTGCGCCAAAAAGAGTGGGCCAAAGACTCTTAAATTGCCTCATGTGAGACCCACGGATTGTTCGGCGTGACGATCCGTGGGCTTGTTGTATCCGTGCAAAATCGCTGGGCACAAGCCATTCGTTTGCAATGGCCTAGAACTTTTGGTAACGTTTTGGAAGGCGCTGCTTCAGCGCAAAAGTTTCCCCTTCCACATGTCACGAAGCAAGAAGCCTGGCATGATTCTCGAAAGGATGGTCGCTGGTGATAAAAGTTTTCCCACGTTTTGACGAGGATCTTTTGGTGCGCCTCTTCCACAAAGGAGTGAAAGCCCAGTGGTCAACGGCCGACGTTGACTGGAATGATCCCATTCAGTTTTCTCCATCCCAATCACTAGCGTTAGCCCGCATGCTCACCCCTGTGTATCTAGGCGAGCAGTCCGCAATGATTGGCGCCAGCGTCGTCCTGCCGCAAATGGCCAACGCAGGCGAAACCAGCGCCCAGCTCTATCTCAGCAGTTTTCTCATGGATGAAGCACGCCATTTCGAAGTATTAACCAACCTTTACCGCCGTCTCGGCGCGGAACCTCTCACAATTCGACAGATGCCGGAAATGCTGCGCTATCATAACCGATTGCGCAAAGGGGATCGTCTAGATTGGGTGTGGGGCATTCTCATTAGTGACATTTTCGCCAAAAACTTTTATACCCTGTATGCCAAAGCACAGCCTGAAGCCCTTTTTGGCAAACTATCGGGGCGCATCTTGCGCGATGAATCACGCCACCAAGCGTTTGCCGAATATTATCTCAAGCGTTCGATCCCGCAGGTCTCTGGAGAACGCGTGCAAGCCCTTATGGGCATGAAAGACGAGCTGCTCGGAATTATGGAATCGATGTATCAACGGCTATATGCTGATGCCGAAGAAGTCGGCATGGATGGTCGGGCATTTCTAGACCGTCTGCGCACTGATATTGAAACCAAAGCGCGCCGTATTGGGCTTTACGATGCACTCCCCCCCAGCGGACGTGGCCCCGCGTCAGTCCGCTTCAGTACGTCCTCTCCCGAGCCGTCTGCCAATCCCACCCCACTCTCGTTTCGCGGGCTCAAATCGTCACGCTGTTCAACCTGCTTTCTGGCGCTCTTGTGCCAAACCCCGTTATTTCAACGCGCACAATGTGTTTAAAGCACGAGGGCCCCTACCGGAGCCCACCGCGCTGCCAGTGCGTGCGAAAAAAATTTTCACTGCCCCGACTCGCCATGGAGGCTGCAGCGGAAATCTCGAGCGCTAAGGCGGACGCCCCAATAATCTGGGCCAAGCGCTTAGAAGAACCCGGTCCTTGGCATTGCATCATTTGCAAGTATTGTTGTGCATGGGGCAACTGTGTGCCGCCGCCGACCGTACCGACCTCTATCCCCCCTAAGGTAATGCTAAAAGCAGTTCCTTCAGGGGTCCGTGACACGGTGGCCTGAGCCATGCTACTAGTTCCCACCATCCCCAAATCTTGACCCGTCGCAGCAAAAATTGCAGCGATAGCGGACGCGGGCGTAAATCCAAATGACTGCATCCCGGACGCATGCGCCCCGTGCAAGCCCACCCATTCGAGCATCTGCAGCCCTTGCGGCGTGGTATGCAAGTGACGCGCTACCACGTCATCCGGAAGCACCACTTCCGCCACCACGGTTTTGCCGTGTCCGCCCGCAAAGTATTCATAACTCGGTTTTTTGTCTCCGCCTAAATTGGCCTCTAAAAAAATCTGGTGCGGGACAAGCCCCTCGGAACTAAGCGCATTGACAATGTACTCATTTAAGGCATAGGCGTTACGCGTCATCATATTCGGCCCACACGCTTCTTGCGTGTCAAACCCATAAAGAACATGACAGACAGGGCCCACAACCCGGGTGCGAATCCGCAACAATTGCGCATGGCGCGAAATGGCCGCCCGCACAGCACCTTTATCCTGATGATCAGGATTGTTAATCCATGCTTTCAAGTGAGATTCCTCTTGGGCACACCACCGCGCCAATCGGACAGCTTCCGCAGCGGTTGAAAAAACAAAAGCGCAGTCTCGAGTCATTTCATCTTGTAAAAGCCATGTTTTTACACCACCCGCCAAATCGATAACCCGCATGCCGCGCAGCATCGATTCAGACAGTCCGCCTTCCGTATGCGCAACCGGTACAAAAACACGATCGGCGTGGCGCCCTATTTCCTGCAATTGATGGGCTTCATCACGTTCATAAATCCCCATATCAATTACGAGGGGACCGATGACCCCTACAGGCAAGACCATTTCCCCCGTGAGACACTCTTGAAAAGAAGCTAATCGCTCAGGACCCAAAGACCACGAAAAGATCTCTTGACCGCTCTGCTCCATCTGCGGCAACGCGCGGAGATAGGCCTGGCGTTCCGCAATCGCCTTCGCATGATTCCGGTGCGGCCACCGAAATTTCATCCATCCATCGTTCCCTTCTGCTAGACATTCTGTCCTATTGTATCAAACAGGAGGACAATGTCACCGAGAAAGTAACCCTTAGCATAAAACACACAGCCTTACGGTTTCGGTGCAGGATGCGGGGGAGACGCCTTGGGAGGGCGCGTCTTGGATTCGATCATCTCGACCGAACACGCGGCGCTAATAAAGCCGTTAAACAAGAGGTCAGGAAGTCCACTCCAGCGAAACTGCTGCGCAAACACAGCGGCTAAACAAATTAAGGTTTCGGCAATGACGAAACCGGCCCGCGGAATCGATAGACAAGGATAATGGATGAGCAACAGTTTCATAATGCCACATGTCGCCAGCGTAATGCTGCCTAGGGAAACCAATTGGCTTCTTACGCTCGGAAGAAAATCTTAAGGAAAATTATACCTTCTGATAATTTTTTGGTCAATTAAGAATATGCGCCTCAGACTTCTATCACGTCGAAGTTTAAGACAACGTGGATCAAAAAAGCCTCCGCGCCCGAACCGGAGGCAAAAACCTGTCTTGTTAGCGACTCGGAACAACCGCCGTGTCATCCAAATACTGGTCGACCCACTGCTTGGTATAACTCAGAGCTTCTCGGCAAGGTTCCCCAAGGGAGCCGGGCCACACATGCGGCAATCCTGGAATACGGTGATAGTCCCACCGCTCTGGCCACTTGCTGACGCCCGTCGCCAATAAGAAAAATTCTTCAGCCCAATTGGCCCGTATCTCGCTATCATTGTCGCTATGGATCAAGAGCACCGCCCGCGATCCAATGCGCGGCACCTTATAACTCACATCCCAATCGAGGAGTGCCTTTTTCACCTCATCTGCGGGCCATCCATAATGGGGATGTTTATCTTTCAAGTAATCTAAATTGGGCGTGCTGGAAATGGACACGACACATTGGATCGGCGCGGTCCGGTTATCTGCCGCCGCCCAAAGGGCTACCAACCCGCCCAGACCCCGTCCAATAATAGCAAAGCGCCGACCTGGTGGACTGTCCGCCAATTTCTGCGCAATGTGTTGCCGAGCCCGTTGCATCGTGGCCAAATAGCCGCCAAAAAACAAATCGCGGTAAAAATCTGGACCTTGTGTTCCTAGCGAGATGTATTCCCAGTCAGCTCCGGGACGAATCGCCGCAAGATCTCGCAACCCTTGTTCCGGATGATTATCAGGAAAATCCCCAATAACGAGAATCTCTTCACATTTAGCCTCAGTCATCGTGCCGTTCCCCCTTCTCAGTCGTCGCCATATCCGTACGCAGAGGGACAAAGAACTGGCAGACACCTCGCTCTCCATCGGCCAAATGAATCACCGGCGCATCAAGATGATGCGCAAACGCCCGCGCTTCCGCATCGCAGACGGACTGCGTTCCACGCCAATAAGGAAAGGGGCATCGCTGCATAGTAATCCACCAGCCATTCGGGGTCTTATTCCAGCTCATCATTAAGGACTCATCACGCGACACATCGTCAGGTGTGTGGTCCATGCGCCCGCGGTAATAATCATCAATAAAAATTTCTAAAATACGATCCCGCAAAGCCGGCCCTCCGGCTTCTTGAATCGCACTGAGCAACCGATTCACCGGTTGCATGGCCGTACTCTCTTTCGGAACCAAGCGATATTCTCCCGTATGGCGCGATCCCGGTAACAAAGACATGCGCACCACCCCTTCGCTCACCAGTTGGTGCAGGGTTCGTTGCACATGCCGTCTGGAAACCCCCATTTCCTGCCGCAATTCTTCAGTGGTCACCACGGGATGGTCTGTCAAATAGAGCACAATTTTTTCACGCAGCCCCGACGGCATATTCAGGCCCCCCTTTGGGTTCCCCCTTCAGCCATTGCCGCTTCCTCTAAGTTCGCCCGGTGTAGAAAGGCTTGAACGATATCATCAGCGGCAATACCTTTCACCTTGCCTTCACGAAACAAGCGCTCCACAAAATCGGGCAGGTCTTGCACAGACAAGGACGCCTGGTTAATAGCATCTTGCAGTGCTTGCAGCGCCTGGGCAGGCTCAATCAAAAAATCTCCCCCAAGCCACGCACTTTCAATAAGGCCTTCCCGTTCCCGCCAAATGGCTCGCACCAATCCGGTTGGCGCCTTGTAAAGACCTTCATACAAGTAAACGTCCCCGGTAATTTTCGTGCCAGGCACCGTCCAGCCTTCGTTTTGAAAGACAAAATCGGGATCAAACAACTGAACGGCGAACTGCTTAGCCGCTTCTTCCTCATTCTCGCGCAAGTCCTCATAATGCGCAGGTGTATCGAGCATGTTAGCAAACTCTTGACTTAAAATGTCAATCGCTTCCTCCGCTGACGGAACCCCCTGTGGCAACTGCTCTGTCATTGTCGTCATGTAATCTCGCATCGCCTGCACCGTCTTATCACGGAATTTTTCGGAAGGCACATTGAGGACATGCGCCATTAGCTCCCGATCAAAATCATACATCAAACTTCCCACAAAAATCAGACTGTGCGCAATCGTCGCGGCACCCGTCCCGCCAATTTTGCGCGACCCCACAACAATGTCATTCAGCGGCCGGATCGCCGCATTAATCCCCATGCGCTGGTATGCAGCGACAGGAGCGGGCAGCAACGCCTGATACAAATCTTTGACCGATGCATGCGCCCCCGGCATAATCAGGTGCCAAAACACCTGATTATGGTCGAGAAGCACCGCCCCTCCACCGACTAACCGCCGCGCAATGGGAATGTTATGAGAGCGACAATAGGGCACGTTCAATTCCCGACTGGCCAACTGATGATATCCCACCGAGACAAACGCTTCCGCAGGCCGCGCAAACACTAACGTCATTTCATCCGAAGGCGCTGCTTCTTGCGCCACTGCATGAAAAACGGCTAAAGACCTGGGCACGGACACCGTCCCTAAAT
Organism: Sulfobacillus thermotolerans; assembly: GCA_002951815.1. GTDB lineage: Bacteria > Bacillota > Sulfobacillia > Sulfobacillales > Sulfobacillaceae > Sulfobacillus > Sulfobacillus thermotolerans. The sequence continues at coordinate 243,066 of CP019454.1, read as the reverse complement.
TGACCACGCGCATAACGCGACCCCCTTTTTTCCTGCGCCTAGGTGGTGACCCTAAAAGGAAATGACCAGATCCGCCTCTAACGCTTCTTCATTGACAAAAGTTCCTCCCACCACGTCAGTGACTGCATCAATTAAGTCGTCTTTCGTCATGTCATTCAAATCCAAGCTAGGCGTGCACACTAAGAACTTGACGCCCGCCTCTAGCGCTTGGTCGATAAAATATTGCAGGGTTTGGCCCCCTTCTTTGACAAACACCTGTTCCGCCACACCTTTTTTCATAAGTTGCGTTCCGTGCATCGTAAAAAGCATCGTCACGTCATGGTCTAACAAACACCCCGCCGTGGCGAGAAAAAAAGGCGACGCCATACGCGCCGGCGTATCCGGACCAGACGTCTGAATGTACAGAATCTTTTTCGTCTCCATCTATACCGCCTCCTAGGATGGCCGTTCTATTAGACCTTTTCCAACTTGAAATGAAATTCTTTTTCCACTTGCTCCGCCTGCAACAACTTATGACCCGTGCGCCGCGCATACGCCTGAAAATCTGCAACGGCGCCAGGATCTGTGGCCAACACTACCAACGCATCCCCCGGCTGAATTTGATCCATCGCCTTCTTGGTTTTAATAATGGGCATCGGGCACGAGAGTCCCCGCACATCCACCACCTGTTCCATCCCTGTCCTCCCCCTTTCACCACACCCGATTAATGACCACAGCGAATCCCGTCTTGCGCGATCTTCTCGCGATATTCCTGCACTCCTTGAGACCCTGTTACCAGTTCCTTGGCATCTTCCGCCCAGTTACTAGGAGCCATTCGAAAGAGCCAGGCTCCGTAGGGATCGCGGTTCAACGCCTCGGGATCTTTTTCAGGCACGTCGTTGACCTCTTTAATAACACCGGACAACGGGGTCGAAACGCCGCCCACCCACTTGCCGCTCTCCAGCGTCGCAGCGCTCGCGCCCCGTTTGAGCTCTCGGCCAGCGCGCTTAATGCGACACACCAACATTTTACCTGCCAACCCTTGTGCGGGGTCCGTTATGCCCACTTCCACTAAATCTCCGAGGGGCCGCGCCCACACATGTTTCTCAATCCAGTAATACCGATCTTCAGGAATAATACATTCGGATTCAGCCACGATTATTCTCCCTTCCGCGCACCGCCTGACCGTTAGACCACGGGTTCAGGCACTACGAGGCGCTACAGTCATTGTTGGCTCTAAAGCCATAACGCAGTAGGACCGAATGGCCCTCACAATATGGACCACATGGCCCTATCTCTCCTACATTGTGAGTCATTTCACCAAACAAAAGCGGCGGGCCGGTGGCGTTTTTGTCGTACTTGGGATAAGCGGTGTTGGATTTGACCAAGCAGTAGTAAAGACGCTTGGTCGCTGTACTTTGTAATGATCGGAGTAAAATGCATACGCAATTCATGCGCACGGATTATTTAATCGCAATTCAATCGGTGCTAGGATGACACCAATCAGCCGTTGGCTCTAAAGAACCAGCCCGATTGATGCGAAAAGCAAAGGAGAGAAGATCAAATGGCGCGATTTGTGTATGTCCAAACACGTGGTCGGGAACAGCCAGAGCGCTGTTTTACGGTCTTTTTCATGGCTACCGTGGCGCGGGCCCTCGACCATGAAGCGGCCATTATTTTCACTCAAAGCGGGCTGTCAATCTTTGAGCCAGGGTTTGCCGAAAACACCTTAGCACTGGATGGCAGTGGCAAGCGGCTGATGGATTTCATCCACACCGCGCAAGAGCAGTCGGTCACATTCTATGGATGTCGGTTGAGCTTACCTTTGGTTCATCTGGATCCCGAGGCGGTCATGTGGCCGATGGAGTGGATCGGAGCCGCCGATTTTCATGAATTGCTGTTATCGGCTGATCGGCTTGTGTATCTCAGCTAGACAAAGCGGCATCTGTTCGCTTAGAGGAGGTGACTATTGATGAGTCATGACAACGACACCGTCACCCATCTCCGGCTTGATCCCGATGATGTGGGGCAGCAAGACGCGCAAAGTTTGCTAGAGGCGATTCAAAGCGACTTGCGTTACGAGGAAGTGATTCATGGCTGTCTCAACTGTGGTGTGTGTAGTGGGTCGTGTCCATCCCACCGGTTCTTTGACTATTCTCCACGCATCGTCGTGCAGACCGTGTTATCGGGTGACGCGGAAGCCGTCAAAGCCATGATGGATGAATACATTTGGGCGTGCGCTCAGTGTTATACCTGTGCTATGCGTTGCCCGTTCCACAATTCCCCAGGCGGCTTAGTGATGATTATGCGGGAAGTCGCTGTATGGCGCGGCATGGAGGCCGTCCACCGTCTATTGAAGCCCTATGGGCGTGTATTGCTCAAAGTGCTGTCCATCGGGAACCAGTTGACGCCGGATATGATTCAGCCGGACTTCTTCCCCGACTGGGGTCCAAAAATTCCTTGGAGTTCGACCGATTTGGCCATTAAGCGTAAAGCGATTCCTGTTTACACCCTGCAGGTCACGACGTCAGCATGGCGGGTTTCACCGGAGACATCGTATGAGCTGTATTCCATTTACGAAGAAACTGGCGTGTTTCGTCTGATTGAAGAAATCGACCCCAATCTCTATGAAGTCGTGGCGGATATGGTTGAGGATCTCCGGGATATGGTGGAATCTAGCCGCTAATCCCAGAAACGGAGGAAAAAAGATGGCCACCAATTCGATTGACAGAAACATCAAGACCAGTGGTTGGGAGTTTGTTACCAAAACTGTCGACAAGCGTGCCCTTATAAAAAATCAGAAACCCGACCCACGTGAAGAGCTCGCCGAATTAGAGGCGCGGGGCGAGGTAAAAGTTATTCACATTACAGAAGAAAATCAGCCGATTACCGTCGAAACCTTATTAGGACGCACGAAACGCATCCCCACAAACAAACTATGGCATCACAAATCGTGTGGGCAATGCGGCAATATCCCCGGATACCCGACGAGCATCATGTGGTTCATGAACAAAATGGGGTTAGAGTATCTGGACGAAACGCACCAAACAAGTTGTACCGCATGGAACTACCATGGTTCGGGCACGTCCAACTTGGTCGCCTTAGCCAGTGTAGCGGTCCGGAACTGGCACCGCGCCTATGAAACCGGCTATTTCCCACTGATTCACTGTGGCACGTCCTTCGGTAATTACAAAGAGATGCGCAATCTCTTAATTGAGCACAAAGACTTGCGCGATGAAGTGCGGCGGATTATGCATAAAGTCGGCCGGGAACTGGTGATTCCTGAAGAAATCGTACATTACAGCGAATGGCTGCACGTTTTACGCGACCGTGTCGCAGCCATGCGCATTCACGACGTGTCAAACATCGTGACGACGGTACATCCCGCGTGCCACGTGTGGAAGTTGATTCCTGAAGACGTCATCTATGACCCCAACATCTATGGTGGCGAACGCCCAGCGCCCACGACCGCTATTTTACTCGCTTTGGGGGCTCAAGTCGCTGACTATTCCACTTGGTATGATTGCTGCGGATTTGGCTTCCGCCACATCTTGACTGAACGCGAATTTTCCCGCTCATTCTCGCTCGAACGCAAAATCAAGGTGATGGTCGAAGAAGCGCATTCCGATGTCGCGATTACGCAAGACACGGGATGCACGACCACGCTTGACAAGAACCAATGGATTGGCAAAGCCCACGGCTACAACTATGATCTGCCGGTCATGGCCGATGTCCAATTTGCGGCCTTAGCCGCAGGCGCCGATCCCTATAAGGTGGTGCAAATTCAATGGCACACCTCTGGATGGCAAAAACTCCTGGATAAGATGGGCATTGACTGGCAGTCTTCAAAAGCCGCCTATGAAGCATACCTAGAAGAATTACGCGCCGGCAAGGAACCGGAACAACTTTATATTCCCCCGGTCGAACAGCCGGTATAGCCCCAAAACAAGGAGGTTGCGAGATGTCTCATTCAGTGATCGTCATCGGAGGGGGCCCGGCGGGACTTCAAGCGGCGGCAACCCTAGGAAATTTCGGATTTGATGTGACCTTGGTCGAACAGCATGACTATCTCGGCGGCGCCGTGGCAAAGCATCAATACCAAGTCTTGATGCCGGACTTTAGTAGCGGTCCCGCATTAGTCGAGCGGCTCGTTGGGTCGGTTAAAAATAATGCGCACGTGAAAATCCTGACCAACACGACTGTCGGTACGGTAGAAGAAGTCGGTGACGGTTATCAAGTCCAACTCGAAGGTCCCAAACCGCAACAAATGGTTGCACAGGCGGTCGTCTTAGCGACCGGATTTGATCACTTCGATCCGACCCGTGATGGCAAATACGGTTATGGTTTGTTCCCGGATGTGATTACGGGGGCAGAACTCGAAGAGATGTTTGCCAAAGGACCCATTCGTCGTCCTTCTAATGGCGAAGTCCCGCAGTCCGTTGCCTTTATCTATTGCGTCGGATCCCGAGACCGGCAGGTTGGCAATACGTACTGTTCCCGCGTTTGCTGTGCGGTTTCTGCCAAGCAATCGATCGAAATTCGCGAACAATTGCCGAAAGCACGCATCAGCATGTTTTACATGGACGTTAGGACCTATGGGCTTTGGGAAGACACTCTGTATTGGCGGTCTCAGGAAGAAAGTGGGGTCGTCTACGTGAAAGGCCGTATTGCGGAAGTCACCCAAAAAAATGGCCAGCCGGTTTTGAAAGGTGAAGACACCTTAGTGCGTGGTCCCTTTGAATGGCCGTTTGACTTAGTCGTGTTAGCCGCAGGTATGGAACCTAGTCAGGGAACTCGGACCTTGTCGCAAAAGTTTCATATCGACCTCGAGCCGCACGGCTTTGTGCAACAAGCTGAACCCATGAAAAATGCGAGTCTCACGAGTCGACCGGGGGTGTTCGTGGCGGGCAGTGCGAGTGGTCCGAAAGCGATTGAGGATGCCATAGCCGAAGGGGACGTGGCGAGTCTCGCCGTCATGCAGTATCTGAAAACGAAGGTGGTCGTATGAGCGAGTTTGAAGACTTTATGGAGCGCCTCCAGAGCCCGAGAATGCAAGAGACGTGGCGCGGCGTGCAAGAGAACTTGGATCATATCCCATTGGAAGAGACTCTCCAAGAACTAAATCAGACGTCTCGGCTCTTGCACCATATTGCCAATCCTCTGTCCGTTGCGATGACAACGGATGCCGAATGGGAAAGCGCCTTACGGCGCCTTCGCAGCTGGCGGCGCGCATTGCCCACCATCCAGTCTCAAATGCCTCTCAGTCAGGTGAAGCTCTACTTGGTGACCTTGTTGGAAATGGATGACGATGTCGATGACCAAATCCGTGCCTTGGGGATGAGTTTGCCCATGGTGGCTAAAGAACAGGCTCATGACCTCGCCATTGAATTTCTTCATTTCTACGCGCCCAGGCGATATCCATTGGGGCCGCAGTGGGTCTATTCGTGGAAGACCGCAACCGGGGCTCTGCCCTATCTTCTCGAATTCACGAATGAACCGGGGCTTAACGGGCATGACCGATTTCATGCGTATGGTGCGAATTACGCCGAATTGTTTGCCCGGATTAAAGGCTTAGACAGCGTGTTGCAAGACCAAGGATTGCATCGCTGGGGCGTGTACTCCGTCGATTTAGTTCTGGCGTACATTTACGCGGACTATCTTTACAAGATGTATTTCACCACGTCTAAGTCTATTTTCTCGACCATTCCGACTGTCCTCGGCGTCGTCAGCTATCTTCTGGGTCTGCCGATCCCGCCGGAGGCCGTTCCCACGGGGCAAGAAGTGGAAGCTCCGGATTCGTGGATGCAGTCATAACGACTTTAAGGAGGTGACCCTAAAGTGGCCAAAGGCTCTGGTATTATTGAACGTTCGTTGCTCGAAGATGACCAAATCATGGAGGAAGAAAATCTGGTCATGGACGGCATTGACATCTCCGGGCGCTGGAACACCATGCTCAAAACACGCGTACATTCTCAACGAGATTTAGATTCTTGGGACGAAGTGCGCGCCAGTGCCATCGGAGAAAGCATCGACAACTGCATTCAATGCGGGATGTGTACCGCGGGATGCACGGTAGCGCAAGAGATTCCGGCGTTTAATCCACGTCAGTTCATCTACTGGGTCCGTGTCGGGCGCAAAGACGACCTCATCAAAAATGCTGACGTGATCTGGAGGTGTGTTGGCTGCTATATCTGCACCAATCACTGTCCAAAGGAAGTCAATACGGCCGAAGTCATTGAGTCCATTGGCCAGTGGTTGCGCACGCAAGTTCCCGAAAAGATGGATCCTGCCTACCGCGCTAACCACGAGGCTTACCGTCATCAACTGGAAACGTATGGACGCCTTAGCTTGCCGCGCTTGCAGGCCGAATTCTTAAGCAAACTCGGTCGTCAAAAAGAATTGTTTGGTCCGGACCTGCGCCAAGCAGCGGTCAAAATGCTGAAGGACGGACGCGCCATTAAAACCTTGTTGATTGGGCGGCCACGCCACTGGAACCGTAGCCGTTTTGTCTTGACCGATTCGGCCAGGGCATAGGCCAAGAATTCCGTCAGACACTAAGGAGGCATATGAGATGAAAACTGCGTACTTTCCCGGATGTTCGTTGAAAACCATCGACCGGGCATATGATGTCAGCACACGCGTCATCGCGGAAGACTTGGGCATGACCTTGGTGGACGTGGAGGATTACTCGTGTTGCGGCGCAGGAGAACTCAAAGGGGAAGGCATCAAAAGTCACTTTTTACCCGCGCGCAATCTGGCACATCTCATTAATCAAGGGGAAACCGAGGTCATGGTCTCGTGTAATGTCTGCTACCACGAATTATCTCGGACCGCGTACGCCGTCCAAAAGGGCGGCAAGAATCTGGAAGACATTCAGGCCATGCTGAAGGATGCTGACGAGCCTCTCATTAAAGAGCAGCCCACGGTGCGCAACACACTGGAGTACCTGGTCAACGTGGTCGGGCTCGACACGATCGCCAAACATGTTAAGGTGCCGTTGACTGGGTTACGCGTCGCTCCCTACTATGGCTGCTTGTATCAAAGGCCTGCCAAAATGGTTAGCTCTGTGCAGATTGCTGGCGAAGACACAGAACATCCCCACTTTATGCATGACTTAATGGCCGCCCTTGGCGCCACCGTGGTCGAACACCGGGCCGAGACCACCTGCTGCGGCGGGAAAAATCTTCTGTCCGATGAAAGAATTTCTGGAAAACTCACGGGCCGCATCTTATCGACCGCCAAGACCAGTGGTGCAGACGTTTTGGCTCTCATGTGCCCCAAATGCGCTGGCGGACTTGACGCACTGCAGTTTCGTGCAGTCGGCATGGTAGGGGATACTGCCAAACTCCCTGTCATGTATTATACCCAGTTGATTGGCATCGCCTTTGGCCACCGCCCCGAGGAACTGCACGTCGGGGATATGGAATCCGGGTCTTTGGACTTGATTCGGCACTTTTTGGCCGAACCGGCCATTCGGTAGCTGCTCGATGTCAGCAGGGGACCAAGGAGGTTTATCATGGCCGAAATTCAAGGGTGTGATATCCCCGAGAATCTGCTCTATGACATTGAAAACAATGTGTGGGTCCGGACAGAAAATGGCATTGCCACGGTCGGCATGACCGATCCTGCCCAAACTCTCTCCGGACGTATTCTCTTTGTTCGTCCCAAACGGGTTGGTGCAGTGATTGAGCAAGGGAAGTCTTTAGCATCGCTGGAAAGTGGCAAGTGGGCAGGCCCGTTGGTCTGCCCAGTTTCCGGTACGATTGTAGAGACCAATGCCACATTATTGCAAGAACCTGCACTGTTGAACATTGATCCCTACGGTGCAGCATGGATTGCAAAGTTATCGTATGATCCGCAGCAAGACTTGCATCATCTGGTTACGGGCGATGAGGCTTTGCGTCTTTACCGGGAAAAGATTGTTCGCGACAAAATTCAATGTATGCGGTGCAGCTAAGGAGGCGAGTCCTATGCCCGAAGTCATTGTCGCGACCTCCCAGTGGTGCCGTACATGTCCCGCTACGATTCGGCAATGGAAACAACTCGCCGATGAGTATAAATTCACGGTACGGGAGGTGGATGTCGGGACGTTGGAAGGCCGCGAGTTAGCGGTGAAACTATATATTCGCAGTGTTCCCAGTACCATTATCAACAATCAAGTTGTGCATGTTGGGGTGATCGACAGAAATACGGCGATCAATCTCCTCAAAACTCACGGTCTCACCGCGTAACGGCGAACAACCGAGACCTTGAAAGGCTGAAGCACAAGAGCAGGCGTTCTATTTCCGCGCCTGCTTTTTTATATCCGTTCCACTTATTACCAATTATTCATGAAATTTTCATAAATCCTCCATGGCACGATCACAGACTTTTCGTATGCTCTCAAAGGATTCCCCTCATCTACCCTACGTATTCCCATAAGAAAGGATGATCCGTCCATGCAACGTGTTCGTCGCCGCGTTTGGGCTTTAACCGCGGCCACTGGTATAGCAGGGTTGCTGATTAGTTTTTGGAGCTCCCCACCCCAATATGCGGCGTCTGTTAACGCGCCGTCTTCAAGCGCTCCTCCTATCCACCACGTGGTGGAAATTATGTTGGAGAATCACACGTTTGATAACCTCTTTGGCCACTTTCCCAATGCCAACGGATTGCCCTCTAATCTTACCCTGCCTAATCCCGACACAAACTACGAAGCGCCAGGCGTTTCCCCTATGAACGCACCGGGCAATGTCGGCGACACCGTGGACATTAACCATAATCGGGCCCCGGAAATCATGATGATGCACAACGGCGAAATGAATTATTACACCGTGTATCCTGATAACGGACTAGCTGCCATTACCGAATTTGGCCGCGCCAATATCCCTAACGAATGGCAATTAGCCCAACACTTTGTCTTGGCGGAAGACAACTTCCAACCCGCTACAGGACCCACCCAGCCCAATCGAGAATACGCCATTGCCGGTACGGCAGGTGGATGGATTTCGGACAGCCCGCCGAATTTTACATTTTCCTTTCCCACCATATACCAAGATCTCGCGAGTCATGGGAAATCTTGGGGCATTTTTCAAGGCGACTACGTATCTCGCAATGACGCGCAAAATGGCTTAGGGTTTGTCCGCCATTGGAATACGTTATGGTACACCCCGATTTATCAGAATGCGGCCGAGTGGAACGCCCACGTGCATAACCTCAACACCTTTATGAACGACGTGGTATCGAACCATCTCCCGTCTTTCTCATTTGTCGTCCCCACGTGGCTCTATAGTGAACATCCGCCTACCGAAATCTCGTTAGGTGATGCCTGGGTGGGACAACTTGTCACGGCCTTGATGCAGAGTCCTGAGTGGAAATCGACCGCCATTTTCATCACCTATGATGAAGGCGGCGGGTATTATGATCATGTCAGTCCTCCCCAAAACTATCGCTATGGATATGGAACGCGCACGCCCATGGTGATCATTTCGCCTTGGGTCAAACCCGGATTAGACGGTGCATTGACATCCAATGTGTCCATTTTAGCTTTTATGGAACACCTTTGGCAGTTGCCACCGCTCACGGCCCGTGATGCGCAAGCGAATGACCTCTTCTCAGTTTTTCAGTCGACGCATCCGATTTCAAAGGTCAGTCTACCTAACGTGCCCGTCGATACCTTAGAAATCACCAATAAACCTAGTGAATCGCAAGCGGCTCAACCTGGACAACGTATGACGCTGACGATAGAGGCCAAAACCGTTGCGCTACAAACCGATCCGACGTTTAACGAGCCCGTCGCATTGCAGTTAGTCGCGCCGCAAGGGACGCAACTGCCGCTAGGGTGGCAAGACCATGTCATGCTCGTCCACGGAAAAGCGTCTTTAACGCTCACGTTCCCGGACGCAGGTTATTATCAAATTCATGCCTGGGCCCTCTCATCAACACACACGGCTAATGGGGGAGCCACCCTCGACGTCGGCGTAGGACCGGACACAGTGCTTAATACGCAAGTGACGACAATCGGCCCCACGCCGGTGCTCCCTATGACCACAGCCCAATTTACCACCGCACTTCCGGCTCATTCACCGACGCCGCGCGGCCCTATAAGCCCTCAAGGTTTTGCTCATCCCCTAGACAGCGATCCGTCTTAACAACCCAAAGAGGGCCCGTTAATTGCATGGGCCCTCTTTCTGCTTGCAACACCAATCCATGTGAGCTTTTTGGTTAGCCCCCGGACAAAGCGAAATGGGAGAGTTGGCCAGCGAGACTCATAGCAAAGTGCATCCCTTTTTGCACATCGGGGTCGCGCATCAGCGCCATCATCCCCTTCATACCTCCAAAGGTTGATGTTTTTCGCTTGTTCTCTTCAGCCACATTTTGAATCACTTTCACCATACCGGGCCAGTTGAGATGACCATCCGTTCCCATCAGGCCCGGGAATAACGCGGACCAATCAACGGCGTCTTTGACCTTCTGCACCATGTTTAAGAGGTCCTGTACTAAATCCCAGGCATGCATGTCGCTTAGCATGGTCAAGAGTTGTCCGGTAATGCCAATCAAGCGGGAGAACGTGTCTTGCGGTACCTCTTCTAGGAGTTGCACCGCCAAACGCAGCACCTGCACCATCGCATCACCACTGGCTATTTGTGTCACCGTAATCAGATTGGCCCAATTGGTCGCGGCAGCCGTATCAACAATTTGAGAACGCTCAAGCCACTGCCCCAATCGGTCCGCCGCCTGCATTCCATCAGCCGCTTCAGGCAACGCATCTAAATACTCTAATCCTAATAGGACGGTGTCGAGCAGCCCATGTTCTTGGAGCCGACCTACCATGTCCAACATCTTGGGCAAGGCCTCCAACACTTCGGGTTGACCCATTGTATCGACCAACTGTTGCAGTGCCCCGGCTTGTACAAACGCCTTCAGCAACGCATTTGTGGGTTCTGTAATCGCTTGATTGCTCAGGGACTTGGTCAAGCTCAGCAAGTTGTCTACTTGCACTGACTGTAATTTTTGAACCCAATCCGCATGGGTCTCATAATAGCTCCACAGCTTATCCACCACGTCAGCGGGATCGGCATCCGGCATCAATCCCGCAAATTGCATCATGGTCACGACAATATCTAAGATGCCACTTTCGTTCATAATGCCCAGCATTTCCAGCATTTTCCCCACGCCATCAAGCACTTCGGGGTTGTCCATCCGGTCGGTCACTGATTCCAGCAAATCGCTAGTCCAATTTTCGTGGAGGGTTTGCTGTTCCCGCGTCGCTACGACCACCGTACCTGCCTCCTTTCTCCCTTGCCCTACGAATACTGATTAAAAGGTCACCGTGCTATCCGCGTCGAGAGCGTCTTCCATAAAGGTTGCGGCACCCGCCGTCACAATATCATCCATCAGTTGCTCGGGACCAATGCCCATCAAGTCCATGGTCATCTGGCAAGCAATGAATTTCACGCCCATATCCATAGCCATTTCGCGTAATTCTTTAATCGAAGGCAAGGTGGCAGCGCGTTCTTTAAAGGGTTCCATACCGGGACTCAGCGGATATTGGGGATCTTTCATAAGCATTTGTAGGCCCCCAAAGGTGCAAAATACACTAACTTCAGCATCCATCGCCGCCGCCGCATTGGCGACGTTCAGCGTCTTGTATGCACCCTCAATATCACCAGCACTCGAAATAATCGCAACTTTTTTCATCATAGGCCTCCTTAATCGTACGGCTCATGTGTCAGGACCAAGATGGGAGATGGATTCGCGAAGCATGACAGAACAACACCTGTCACAGTGGACCGAATCTCAATTTATTATTTTCTAGTCGCAACCCCACTACTAGGAACTTCTGTCCCGCGTAAAAAGGGTCATATGGCCCTCGATTATTATTCCTGTGAACGAAATCACCAAGTAAAACGGTGGATTTCTGTCGCTTTTTCCTCAGAGTCCAACCATATGAAACCCTATGCTCAAAGGCCTAGATTGACGGCATTTTCTCATCGTAGCGTCCCGTGCACCCATACCTTGAGGTAAAACATTCCAAACAAGCCCGCTGAAACTCAACGGATCGTAAGATTTAAGACTTAGGCCTTATGAAGAGCGCGTGTGCCTAGAGGAAAGCATTTCACTGGCACCTTCTTTATTGACCTCCTACGGCTAGACGGCCGACTCGGTCACCACCGTGTATCGCGTCTCACCACAAGGTCATAACCGCTCTCATACCGCCCCACCTTGCAAAGTCCTTCCCCCTGACAACCGTCGGGGATGATACCCTGCTAGTCGTCGCTACCGAAGATATAACGGCCCCTCGCGCATACGTCTTTCGTGTGGCGTCACAAGATTGGGCTAACCATTCTACGCGCCAGCAGGCCATATGTTTTATCGGAAGAAAATGCGTAGCCCATCCTGATTGTGCCATATGATATGAGAGTACCGTTGTGCCATTCACGTCTTCAAGCCGAATATCGCCCGTTTCTATATTTCTTTTGGCTTTAAGGACGTAGTGTAGTGCCCACGTAGTACCCTCATACTCAATGCCGCATGTCGCCCAACCAAAACCACGCAGCTGAAATCGGTAGTGATTATTCGGTGTTAGGGCCGATTCTTCGACTCTATATAAGGCCGGATTCCAGTGTGGCCAGTTCTTAACACACGTCAGCAGATACTTCTCGCCTTTACGAACATTTCAACAGCATATTCCCCTCGGTTTTTAGGAACTCCCTATTAATATCCGTCCGGATGGTTATGAGACACCAAGTACTGCATGCAACGCGCTCTGTAACAGCCGGCGTAGCCTTAGGAAACTAGCCCAACATATTTTTAACTTACCTATTTTCCGGACAAAGGGCAGTGTTTCCGTTGTGATGGGAGTCACCAGACATCTGGTTCCACCATCGCCTGCCCCACCAATTGCGCTCGCCGAGGAGCCGCATCACGGCAGGCACCAACGTCGTCCGGACGATGACCGCATCCAGGAAAATGGCAGTGGCCAATCCAATACCCAGCTGCTGGACGACTCCGATGGGAACCGTGGCAAACGCGACGAAAACCGCTATCATAATGACCGCTGCGCCAGTCACTAACCGCGACGTTTCACTGACGCCCGCGATGATACTGTGTTCCGTGGTCGCCCCAGCCTCGTGTTTCTCGCGAATCCGACTCACGATAAAGACTTCATAATCCATACTTAACCCAAAGAGCACCACCGGCGTCACCGAATTGACGGTATGATGGCTTGGCAGCAGGCCCCACAGCCCTTGCTGAAAGACGGCCACGAGGACACCCAGACTCGCCAACGTCACCAGGCCATTGAGCACCAAGGCCTGGAGCGGCAAGATGAGCGACCGAAATGTCCACGCGAGAAGGAGGCCCGACACCCCAAGGACGACGACGATCATCAAGGGGAAGCTTTGCGTCACCGCCTGGTCGAAGTCATATCCCACGGCGGTTTGGCCACCCACGAACACCGTCAAGCCCTGAAGGGGCATACGCGATAGGGTCTGGCGGATGCGGTCCACCAATTGATGGGTTCTCAGACTATTGGCACTCTGGGTACTGTCGACCGCAATCAGGGCCACCTGGGGATGCCGGGGGCTGAGCCATGCACTCGCCTGTTGCTGTTCTAACGGGGGCAGGGACGGCCAATGGCGATAGACGCGCACATAGTCTGCCACTGACCACTGTGGCTGCCACGTCGTCGGTCCTTGCACGCGCGCGACGGTCGAAAGCCTTTGCAGGACCCGGACCATGTCGGCGACCTGGCGTAAATTCTGCGGACTGGCCATCGGTGTGCCATGACTTTGTACGACGACGTCGATCGGGAACAGGTCGAGATAGGGAAAATGCCGTTCCAACTGGACCAATCCCTGACGCGCAGAGGATGTGGCGGGCAGCGCACGTGCCGAGGCTACGGGGACTTGCATGTGTAACTGGGTGACGGGCACCATGAAAAGACTCAGGAGCACGATACCTGGCAGGAGGATTCGCCACGGCCGGCGCATAATGCCGGTGGCCCACCGCGTCCATCCCCGCGATCCGGCCTCGGGGCTGGGACGATACCACGGCAGCCGCCCGCGTTCGATAAAGGGGCCCAGGACCATTAATAACGCGGGCAGCAAGGTCCACGAGGCGAGCACGGCCCAGCCCACGACGAGCGCTCCGCCCACTGCAATCGAGGTGAGAATCATCAGCCGGGGTAACAACAAGGCTAAGAGGCTGACCATAACGGTCAGACCAGAAAAAAATACCGCCCGCCCCGACGTCGTCAAGGCGCGTTGGATAGCCACGGGCGTCTCATACCGCATCCGCTCCTGGCGATAGCGACTGATAATAAACACGGCATAGTCCACGATGACGCCGAGGCCAATCATGCTGATGGCATCCGTTAAGAGGACGTTGAGGGGACTCTGGCGCGCAATAGCATAGGCCACCGCCATTGTGATCGGCAAGACCATCCCGGCTAGAAGAAGAGGCACCAGCGCCGCGCCGATCGTCCCCAGGACGAGCAATAAGATCAGCAGCAATAACGGAAACGCAATCTGCTCAGCCCGGGAAACGCCGTGGAGGGTTGCGATGTTTAACGACTCATTCAGCGCAGGCCCTCCGGTGACCCACCATTGAAATCTGGGACCGATATGGCGTGCAATCGTTCGCTTGAGAGCTGGTACCAAATTTTGGGCGGCGTTACCGCTCGTCGCCCGCAATCGAATGGCGAGAATTGTCGCGTGCCCGTGATCGCCAACGAGGGCTGTGGCGTGTGTCGTATAATACGTGCTGACCGCTGCCACCGCAGGCTGGTGCTGGAGATACCAGGCGAGGCGGTTGACCGCCGTGTGGAACGCCGGATTCGCAACAGTTTCCGTCCGGCGCCGGACCAACGCCACCACGGTATTGGGACTGGCGTGCGGAAAATCCTCGGCAATCACCCGTTGAGCGTGCGCCGATGGACTGCGGGGATTATTGAAGCCGCCCGTCGTTAACGTCCCAGGTAATCGCACCGCGAAGAATAGGGAGAGACACCATAGTCCTATCCATAGAACAATAATTCTTTTTGGGTGACCAGTCACCCAGTTCGTAATTTTAAAAGCCATTTAAAATCATCTGCTCCTTCCACGCCATGGGGGGCTTCAGTCGTTGACAGAACGCAACCGTCTCGTACTTTTAAGTGTTCCACAACAGGCCATTTTCTCCGCGTAAATGGGGGAGACATGTGGTCGGGTCCTGTAAAGGCCATAGACTTCGCGTCATCGCTGCGTGCGTCGATTTTAAATAACGATACATTTTTTCTCTATATCATGGTTCCAAATTTACGCCGAGGATTTTACGAATGACATCCAGTGCCAGCGTACTGCGTTGGTCACGGGGAATAGTAGGCATCCCGTACGGCACTTGTAGCTCGGGGACAAGCATCGCCAATAGCGATAAAATCACATACCCCATTGTTTCCGGGTATTCGGTGTGAAATTCCCCCTGTTCGACTCCAGCTGCCACAATTTCGCACAAAGGCTGGCGTAACCGTGAAAAAATCTGGGCCATATCTTCTTGAAATTCCGTCGCGTGATGAAATTGATGGCGGGCCCATAGCGTGAGAAAGGGGATAAACTCCTCATCAAGGGTCAGAAACGTGTGAACGACCTGTTCAATTTTCTCCCAATTTGACACCGGCAAAGCCATAATGTGATCGGCCAGGTTGTTAAAAGAGGTGACCGTATATTCAATCACACCTAAATACAACGCCTTTTTATTGGCAAAATACAAATATACGGTGCCTTTGCCCAGCCCCGCCTGGCTGGCAATCTCGTTAATGTTGGCACTGTCAAAGCCTTGTTCAGCAAAGGCACGGGCAGCAGCATAGAGCAATTCTAATCGCTTAGTAGGCATTTCCAAAATGACAACAGCACCTTTCACGCACTGACTGACTGGTCACCCATTTCCTTATACGTTATTATGCGGGTTTTGTCAAGAATGTCAGGCATCTAGCATGATGGTGACTGTGTTGGTGTCTAGTTCTCATGCAAGGTGGAAATCCAATATGCGCAGTGAATGAGTACAAAGAGGTAAGCAATAAACCCACGACAGCCCACTCACAAGGACGATTAGCGACCGCCTCTACGCGGCGGATGTATATCCCCGTTCAAGATTTGATTGAAATTTTTTGTTCCAGACATCCATGCATTTTCAGAACTATCGCGTATGATTAATACGATTCTAAATCCTCTAGAGGAGAGTATTCTATGTCATGGTATTCTCGGGTCTGGCAACATTATTTCGATTTTGCAGGCCGCGCCTCGCGCCGCGAATTCTGGATGTTCACTTTGTATAATATGCTCGTCATTTTCGCCCTATCCGTAATCACGGCATTGGTGCATCCCTTAGCATTCATGACGTGGCTCTATGGCTTGGCCGTCTTTATGCCAAGTTTAGCCTTACAATTCCGCCGGTTACACGACGTTGGCCGATCCGGGTGGTGGCTTCTAATCAGTGCCGTTCCCCTCATCGGCGCGATTGTTCTCTTGGTCTTTTTCGTGTTGCCCAGCGAACCTATGAGTAACAATTATGGGTCCGTTCCACCTCTTTCGGCGTAAGCCAGCACCCTCACCGTGCAAAAACCCCAAGCGGTATTCTATGCGGCTCTATACAACTTTGGAACCGTAAAAAACCCCTCGTCTATTTCAGACGAGGGGTGAAAAAACTTGTCGGCACGACTGGGCCTCCCAGATCCCTGCGGATCCAGTACCACCAGCGAGGGAGTGGGGGACGACCGTGTGCGGCATGGGAACGGGTCAACACACTTCCTCTGAGGCACCGACAAAGGGGTCGGACCATCTCGGGCCCTAACAACTTCACAGGAGAAAGGACTTGACCGATTAGTATGGCCTCGCTCCGCCCGTTGCCGGGTGTCCACGGACCACCTATCAACCCACTGTTCTGGTGGGGGTCTCTCGGGGCTCTGACGAGCCCCCTGGATATCTCATCTTGGGGCCGGTTTCGCGCTTAGATGCGGTCAGCGCTTCTCCGATCCGAACATAGCTTCCCAGCGCTGCGTTTGGCAACACAACTGGGCACACCAGCGGTTCGTCCACTCCGGTCCTCTCGTACTAGGAGTCGCGCCCCGCAAATATCCTCCGCTTACGACGGAGAGGGACCGAACTGTCTCACGACGTTCTGAACCCAGCTCACGTACCGCTTTAATTGGCGAACAGCCAAACCCTTGGGACCGACTTCAGCCCCAGGATGCGATGAGCCGACATCGAGGTGCCAAACCTTCCCGTCGATATGGACTCTTGGGGAAGATCAGCCTGTTATCCCCGGGGTAGCTTTTATCCGTTGCGCGATGGCCCTGCCACACGGTGCCACCGGATCACTAAGCCCGCCTTTCGGCCCTGCTCGCACTGTCGCGCTCGCAGTCAAGCTCCCTTGTGCCTTTGCACGCCCTGCACGCTGTCCAACCGTGCTGAGGGAACCATGGGGCGCCTCCGTTACACTTTAGGAGGCGACCGCCCCAGTCAAACTGCCCCCCTGCCACTGTCCCGCGTCGGGTGACGACGGCGGTTAGATCGTGCACGCCGTGAGGGTGGTATCCCAAGGATGGCTCCCCCGCCGCTGACGCGGCGGCTTCTCCGCCTCCCACCTATCCTGTACACACGTCGCGCTCGACCCATGGCAGGCTACAGTAAAGCTCCACGGGGTCTTTCTGTCCAGTCGTAAGAACCCTGCATCTTCACAGGGATTGCAATTTCACCGAGTCTCTCGTTGAGACAGTGCCCAAGTCGTTACGCCTTTCGTGCGGGTCGGAACTTACCCGACAAGGAATTTCGCTACCTTAGGACCGTTATAGTTACGGCCGCCGTTGACTGGGGCTTCGGGTCGGTGCTTGCACACCTCGCCTTAACCTTCCAGCACCGGGCAGGCGTCAGCCCCTATACGGCGTCTTGCGACTTCGCAGGGACCTGTGTTTTTGGTAAACAGTCGCTTGGGCCGCTGTAGTGCCCCCGGCGGCGGACGCCGCCGGGCCCCCTTCTCCCGAAGTTACGGGGGTAATTTGCCGAGTTCCTTAACGAGAGGTCACTCGCGCGCCTGAGGCTCCTCGCCTCACCTACCTGTGTCGGTTTCGGGTACGGACACTCGGACACTCCCGAATCACTTTTCTTGGTCGCGGACGGCGCTCACTTCCGTACTTGTGTTTCCGTCCCCCTGGCGGGACGCCCTCGACCAACGGGGCGCTGACCCCCCTCCGCGACGTCCTGATTCGTTCGCCATGTCCGACTGGTCACGGAATCTCCACCGTGTCTCCATCGACTACGCCTTAACGGCCTCGCCTTAGGCCCGACTAACCCGGAGCGGACGATCCTGCCTCCGGAACCCTGCGGCTTTCGGCGGGCCCGATTCTCACGGGCCTTTTCGCTACTCATACCGGCATTCGCACTCCGCCGCGGTCCACGGCCGTTTCCACGACCGCTTCGCCCCCCGGCGGACGCTCCCCTACCACTGGCCCCCGTACGGGGGCCAATTCGCCGCTTCGGTAGTCCGCTTAGCCCCGGACATTCTCGGCGCCGCGCGACTGCGACCAGTGAGCTATTACGCACTCTTTCAAGGATAGCTGCTTCTAAGCCAACCTCCTGGCTGTCTCGATCACGCGACGACCTTTGCCACTCAGCGCACATTTAGGGACCTTAGCGGACGATCTGGGCTCTTGCCCTTTTGACCTTGGAGCTTATCCCCCAACGTCTGACTCTCTCCCGCCTACCGACGACTTTGTCGTTTGCGAACAGGCAGTAATCCTTCACGGACCCCTTCCATTCACAGAGCGCTACCCCGTCGGTATTGTTCGGGGAGGCTCGCCCTCAAGCGATTTCGGGGAGAACCAGCTATCTCCGTGTTCGATTGGCATTTCACCCCTAGCCGCCGCTCATCCCAGCCCTTTTCAACGGACACGGGTGCGGCCCTTCATCCCGGCTTAAGGGGATTGCAGCCTGGCGCCGGCTAGATCACACGGTTTCGGGTCGATCGACCGCCACTTGTCGCCCTCTTCAGACTCGCTTGCGCTCCGGCTCCCGTCCTTGCGGACGTTAACCTCGCGGCGGCCGGTCACTCGCCGGTTCATTCTTCAATAGGCACGCCATCATCCCGTTGCCGAGACTCTGACGGCTTGACAGCACACGGTTTCAGGGTCTGTTTCACTCCCCTCCCGGGGGGCTTTTCACCGTTCCCTCACGGTACTCTGCGCTATCGGTGACGGATGGTCGGTAGTCTTGGGCGGTGGGCCGCCCAGCTTCCCACGGTCTTTCACGAGAACCGTGGTACTCGGGATCAGCGGCCGGTCCGGCCGCGGCAGCACGACGGGGCTCTCACCCGCTCGGGCGCTGCATTCCAACAGCTTCATGCTCCCGCGACCGCGCCGGCGCGGGCCCCCTACTGGCCCGCATCCGCTGTCCACAACCCGACGACTCCGCGGAGGTAGGCCGTCTCGGAGCCGTCGTTTGGACTGGTCCCCGTTCGCTCGCCGCTACTAAGGGATTCGCTTTCGCTTTCTCGACACAGGTACTGAGATGTTTCAGTTCCCCGCTTTGGACTCGGTCGGGCCCTATTGGCCCGCCGTCTAGACCTGCCGGTCTAGGGGTTTCCCCATTCGGTGACCCTCGGATCGATGCGTGCGACGCCGCTCCCCGAGGCCTTTCGTGGCGTGCCACGACCTTCTTCGCCCCATCCGCACCCGAGGCATCCCCCGTGTGCTGGTGTTGTCTTTCTCCTGTAAAGTTGTCAAGGTCCAAAATGGTGGGCCGAGGTGGACTTGAACCACCGACCTCCCGCTTATCAGGCGGGTGCGCTAACCACTGCGCTATCGGCCCTTCATAGAACTGATGAACTCATCAACGAGTTCTCCCAGTCCCCAAAAACCATATCGTCATGCCGCGTCGGGAGCATTCCCTAGAAAGGAGGTGATCCAGCCGCACCTTCCGATACGGCTACCTTGTTACGACTTCACCCCAATCATCCGCCCCACCGTCGACGGGACCGTCCCTCACGGGTTCGGCCGACCGGCTTCGGGTGTGGCCAACTCTCGTGGTGTGACGGGCGGTGTGTACAAGGCCCGGGAACGAATTCACCGCCCCATGCTGATGGGCGATTACTAGCAATTCCGGCTTCATGCAGGCGAGTTGCAGCCTGCAATCCGAACTGAGATCCCGTTTGAAGGATTCGCTCCCGCTCGCGCGGTCGCGGCCCGTTGTCGGGACCATTGTAGCACGTGTGTAGCCCAGGACATCAAGGCCATGCGGATTTGACGTCATCCCCACCTTCCTCCGGTTTGTCACCGGCAGTCTCGTGTGAGTGCCCGGCCGGACCGCTGGCAACACACGACAAGGGTTGCGCTCGTTGCGGGACTTAACCCAACATCTCACGACACGAGCTGACGACAACCATGCAGCACCTGAGCACGCTCCCCGAAGGGCCCGCCGCTTTCGCGGCGCTCACGTGCCTGTCCAGTCCTGGTAAGGTTCTGCGCGTTGCGTCGAATTAAACCACATGCTCCACTGCTTGTGCGGGCCCCCGTCAATTCCTTTGAGTTTCAACCTTGCGGCCGTACTCCCCAGGCGGGATACTTAGTGCGTTAGCTCCGGCACCGCAGGGTGGACCCCCACGACACCTAGTATCCATCGTTTACGGCGTGGACTACCGGGGTATCTAATCCCGTTTGCTCCCCACGCTGTCGCGCCTCAGCGTCAGGGTCAGGCCAGTGCGCCGCCTTCGCCACTGGTGTTCTTCCTGATCTCTACGCATTTCACCGCTCCACCAGGAATTCCACGCACCTCTCCTGCCCTCCAGTGCGACCGTTTAGCCGCCCTCCTCCGGGTGAGCCGGAGGCTTAAAACCGCTACGTATCGCACCGCCTACACGCCCTTTACGCCCAGTAATTCCGGACAACGCTTGCCCCCTACGTCTTACCGCGGCTGCTGGCACGTAGTTTGCAGGGGCTTCCTTCGTCGGTACCGGCTCCCCGGGACTCCCGTCCCGGTCTTCGTCCCGACAGACAGAGCTTTACAACCCGAAGGCCGTCTTCACTCACGCGGCGTTGCTCCATCAGGCTTGCGCCCATTGTGGAAGATTCCCTACTGCTGCCTCCCGTAGGAGTCTGGGCCGTGTCTCAGTCCCAGTGTGGCCGTTCACCCTCTCAGGCCGGCTACCCATCGTCGCCTTGGGAGGCCGTTACCCCCCCAACTAGCTAATGGGCCGCGAGCTCCGCGATGAGCGCCAGTTGCCCAGCTTTCTTCCCGTAGGAACGTATGCGGGATTGCCGCGCCTTTCGGCCCGATATCCCCCACTCATCGATAGATCACTCACGTGTTCCTCACCCGTCCGCCGCTGACCCGAAGGTCCGCTCGACTTGCATGTATTACGCACGCCGCCAGCGTTCGTCCTGAGCCAGGATCAAACTCTCCATGACTCATTGTCTTGCTGACTGTTTCTGTTTCCCTTGACGCGTTCATGACGATATAGTTTTCAAGGACCGGGCACCACCACTAAACCGGGTGGTCTCACTGTCCTCGCGGACAGCTTTGATATAATAACACCCTTTTGCTGCGTATGCAACTCCCAATTTCTTCTGTGTGGAATTAGTTTCGCCCAGCTTGCGGAACTTAATGCATCACGACTGACGCATTCGCCCTGTGTTAAGATACAGAGAAAAGCGTCAGCGCGGAGGTTTTGTATTTTATGGCTTGGCTTTCTGTACAATCGGCCCAACTTTCAATGGGCGGTCGCGCCTTAGTTAACAACATCACATTAAATATTAATGCTGGTGACCGAATTGGCATTGTTGGACCCAACGGGATGGGCAAAAGCACCTTTTTAGGTTTATTGTCAGGAGCCATCGAACCCGACTCCGGCTCCATAAAAGTCATGGGCGCCCCTTATATCACCCAACTTAATCAGTGGCAAAAGCCTTCTTGCTCGACAATTTGGGCCTGTGCAGCGGACGCCAACGGCCAGCTTCGGCAAACTCAAGAACAGCTGCAGCACGTCGAACAAGCCATGGCCAACCCGGATATGACCTCTGAACAACTTATCGAGTTAACCGAGCAGTGGGGCAGGCTCTCCGAAAAATTTTCGGACATGGGCGGATATGAATGGGAAGCGACCGTTCGGGCGGGTCTCATTGCGCTGGGCTTTGCTGAATCCCGTTTCAATGACTCTCCCCAGCATCTTTCCGGCGGAGAACAACATCGACTAGCACTGTTGCAAATTATTTTGTCCGGCGCGGATATTTGGCTGCTCGATGAGCCCAATAACCACTTGGATGTGACCACGCTGCAGTGGTTGGAAGAGCAAATCCGGCGCTTTCGGGGCGCATGCGTTGTAGTGTCTCACGACCGGGCATTTTTAGACCACATCGCCACACGTATTGTGTCATGGGAGGACGGGTTTTTTTGGTCGACGGCGGGAAATTGGACGAAATACCGCAATCTGCGTGAGGAACGCTTAAAGACAGAAGAAGCTCAGTATCAACGGTTACAAGAGGAACGCCTACGCCTAGAACAATACATCGCTCGATTTCGGTCCGGTACTCGCGCCAAACAAGCCCAAAGCCGCATGAAGCGGTTAGAAAAGCTAGGAACTGGTACGGCGCCCTCTACACGCCCGCGCGATTTGCAGCTGTTGCACAACAGCTCCGGTCACAGCGGCCATGAGCCGTTAGCCCACATTCAATCCTTAGTTCTTAAACGCCCTCATCGTGTGTGGGAGCCCCTAAGTTTTAAATTGCCTCCCCATGCCAAGGTGGCCCTCATTGGGCCTAACGGAACGGGAAAATCGACACTACTGGAAGCCCTGACGGTGCCCCGTTCCGAAGTTCACTGGATGCAAGATACGGCCATTGGATATCTGCCTCAAGATGCGGTAACAAAACTGCCTCAAGGCGTTACCGGTATGGATTATCTTTATGACCAAGGCTTTGTACGCGAAGAAATATATTATTTGGGAAGCCACTTTGGTCTCTCCAAGGACCTCTTGGAGTCGATGATTGATGGGTGGTCTGGAGGAGAGCGCACGCGCCTTAAGCTACTCGAAGTGCTGATGCAACCAACTGACTTGCTCCTCTTAGATGAACCTACCAACCACCTCGATATCCGCATGCGCTTAGCTCTTGAAAGCCTGATCATTGGCTACCCCGGCGCCGTGATTATCTCGAGTCACGACCGGGCCTTCTTGCAAGCGACAAGCACGCATACCCTGTGGTCCACGGGCAGTGCGTTTATCTGGGACAAGGATCCGTATCGCGAGGGACGCATTGCTCCCAGAACGTCCTAAGCAGGGAGATGGGTGATCTCCCTGCCCCGCACCATTAGAAGCGTTCCGCCACCACTTTCATTTGCATAAATAGAAGGAGGTAGTCAGGACTGCCCGTTTTCGAATCCGTTCCTGACATATTGAATCCTCCAAAGGGATGAGCTCCGACAATGGCTCCCGTACATTTGCGGTTAATGTACAAGTTACCTACTTCAAATTCATCACTGGCTTGTTCTATGCGGTCTCTTTTAGCAGTAAACACCGACCCCGTCAACCCGTACTCGGTATCATTAGCAATGGCTAGCGCATCTTGCCAATTACGTGCCCGAATCACCGCTAACACTGGCCCAAACACTTCTTCTTGTTCCAGCTTGCTCCCTGGCTTCACATCCGAGAAAATCGTGGGCGGAATAAAATAGCCGTCGCGGTCCATGGTCCCGCCACCGGTTTCGAGATGCGCGTGTTCTTTCCCCCACTGAATATAACTATGAACCTTTTCAAAGGCTTTGGGATCAATCACGGGACCCATTTGACTGTTAAAATTATCGGGATCGCCGACAACCAGCTTTTTGGTCCGTTCCACAATCTTATTCAACAACACATCATGGACTTCATCAACAATAATGGCGCGGGAGCATGCGGAACACTTTTGTCCTTGAAATCCAAACGCCGATGTTACAATATCTTGTGCTGCCTTGTCGAGATCGGCAGTTTCATCCACAACAATGGCGTCTTTGCCCCCCATTTCCGCCACGACGCGCTTAATCCACTTTTGGCCGGGAGCTACTTGGGCCGCTAATTGGTTAATGCGCAAGCCGACTTCTCGAGAGCCCGTAAAGCTGATGAAGCGAATAAGCGGGTGCGTCACAATATAATCACCAATCGTGCCGCCATCGCCCGGCACGAAGTTCAAGACGCCATATGGCAGCCCTGCTTCATGCATAATCTCGACAAAATGCGCGGCAATCACCGGGGTCGCACTCGCCGGCTTTAATATGACACAATTTCCGGCCACGATCGCAGACGTTGTCATTCCCGTCAAAATCGCCAACGGGAAGTTCCACGGGGGAATAATTGCGCCCACGCCGATGGGTACATAAAAGGCCTGGTCGTCTTCATCGTCTAAAGGGGTCAAGGGCACAGGCGCTCCCAACCGCTCCATTTGCCGACCATAATACTCCATAAAATCAATCGCTTCGTTGACGTCGCCTTCCGCTTCCGCCCAGGTCTTGCCAGCTTCGTAGACCTCTACGGCTGCCAAAAACAATTTTTTACGGCGCATAATTGCTGCCGCTTTATAGAGGTAGCGTGCTCGGTCTGCGGCGGGCACCTTCTTCCATGAGTCAAAGGCACGCCACGCCTCCTTAATGGCTTGGTCAATGTGACTCGCTTCGGCTTTGGAGACAAATCCTACGACTTGGTCGGGATGGGCGGGATTGGTCGAGGTAATCTTTTTTTCCGTGTCAACGCGTTCGGAGCCGATTAACAGCGGGTAGGATAGACCAAATTGCTCTTTGACTTCGCGCAGCGCCGATTCCATGGCTTTGCGATGTGAAGGTTGATTAAAATCCAGTGGAAGCTCGTAGTGATAGGGTTTAATGGCCATGATTTTTGCCTCCTGTTGTGTTTAGGACAACAACTGCTGCAAAGAACCATAGTACTCAGGCAAAGAACGGTCCAGGCGAGCAGCATGCCCATTGAGCACAAAAATATGTTCGGTGATTCCCCGACTCGTTTCCTGGCCTTGCGACGTGACCTGATACGTAAAGGTCGCGCGTGTGGGCGTAAGCCCAGTGAGTGACGCATGCACGTCACAGCGGTCTCCGGGACGCATAGCATGAATAAAGTCTGCTTCAGCGTGTCGTACCAACAACTCAAGACCTAACGGTCTCAAGATCTTATAGTAATCCATATTGTGCGCTCGAAGCCAATGAATTCGCGCCTCAGAAAACCAATCAAATAAATGAGCGTGATAAATGATGCCGGCCACATCACATTCCGCCCAACGCAAACACGTTGTCCACGTGGTTATCACTGTCGTATCCTCCCCTTACCGGCTTGCCCTTACTCTTGACGCGTATTGGCTGGAGCTGAGCCGGGCTGTACCGGAAGCATGTGCTGCTGTTGAGCCCAATGCACAGCATCCCTACGCGAGTGTACACCCATTTTTTGCATAATGTTAGCCGCATGAGCCCGCACCGTTCCCTCACTAACCTGCTGATGGACCGCAATCTGCCGGTAAGAGTATCCGCGTGCCATTCCCTGAAGAATTTCTTTCTCACGAGGCGTGAAAAGATGTAAGACCTCCTCATGTTCTTTTATAGCACAAGCGACGATATGGCTCAGTTCTTCTGAGAGCTTCCCCCCGCCCGAGCGACACAGCTGGGTAATCAATGCCTCGAGGCGCTCGCGCTCGGCATCAGCCATTATCACGTGGGTCTCCTCGAAAAGGCGCTCAATCACTTGCGTTAATAGTTGCTGATGACGCTGGATAAGGGTATTAGCAGATTCTTTGGTATGATCATGCTGCCGGACTAGCCCGGCTATTATCAGCGCCATTAGGGCTGCCGCCAAAATCCAAAGCGGCCAAACCATATGTAAGAATAATAATCCTTGGCGTGCCAACACTATGCGGCGAATCGCAATTAATCCTGCCACAGTGGGCAGGATTTTTTTGACCATCGAAGGATTGGCCATTAATGCTAACTCCATTACTGGAACAGGGGAGAGCGCAAGAGCAGGAAACCGGGCTTGGGTCAGGTAGAGAACATAGATAAGCAGCGCATAGACGGCGTCACGCCATGCCGTTGAAGACAATGATCCCTTTGAGGCCAAGAACCATTCCTGACGCAAGACATCGATAACTGCCACGAAACCGATGACGGCAAAGCCTTCACTATTTGCAGGGTGTAATAACACTTCAAGGAAACAGGTCAAAGGAATGATAAAGCGTAGGCGCCTCACAATAACAGAACTGGAATACCCAAACGCTTCGACTTCCACGGTCCTTCTCCACCTCTACCATTCAAACAGATTTGTCATCCCCAGTGTACGTTGACGGACCTTGGTCCGAACACTACCATTCGGGCACTGATACCTTGGCCTTTTGGCCCTCTTAGACAAAATCATAGGCACAGCCAATGGTTAATCAGAAGCTCTAACGTCTACGCTTGTTGTGCCAGCAGGCCCCAAGGCGGGCATACTGCGAATAACAGACGGGATGTTGCAAGAAATCCCGAAAGGGTAACATTCTTATTCCGATGCAATGAGGAGATGCTCAAGATGGCCACAGAAACCCTACAACAAGATGATCGAGAAAAACGTCCAGAAGACCATGTTGTGCGGTGGATTCCCAACAACTATTTAATTGCAACCCGTTTCGTCCTAGGCTGGATGTTCATTTCCGCTGCGTTCCGGCGCTGGTTTAATGCCCCGAGCAAGCTCGAATATGCCTCCAAACACAACATTGGCGGAAAATTCTCCACCATGGTCCCACATGCCATTTGGCCTCTGAATCATCTAATGAACACGTTAATTCTTCACCCGCACACAGCCTTTGGATTCTTAATTATCTTCACGTGGATCGAATTCTTGGTTGGATTATTTTTAATCACCGGAACTCTGACCCGTCTTTCCGCTCTTGGAGCAGTCCTGTTAAGTTTTGGGATTTTGTGGGGGGACGGCTGGCAAGGAACCACATGTGTGGACGAATGGCAAATCGGTACCGTGGAAGGGATTGCTGCGATGGTTTTTATGTTCTCCGGAGCTGGCCCTTGGAGTTTGGATCGGTGGCTGCTCAGAAACTGGGATGGTTATGTTCACATTGGCCCTTGGCGCATCAGATTAGCTTAAAACTGCAGTGTACCTCGCATAAGGAGTGAAAAATGATGGCGATCAAACACGAAGCCGTTGAAACGAAAAACCAAAAACGGCAAGCCCTTGGCATGTTGATTGTCGGGGTGGTCATCACCCTATTCACCTATCAAGTCTTTCACCATGGTCTGTGGGGAAAGTTAGTCAACTACAGCAAAAAACCTGATTTAGTGTTAACCGGCACCCACGTCACACCGCACATGCTTGATCTAGAAGTGTATAATACCGGAGGTTCTGGCGTCTATGGGGAATTTACCTCCATGGTGGCCCTCACATCTAGCGCCGGAAAGGTCTATGAGATATGGAATGGTCAACAACTGCACAAGATCTCAAAAGAATCTATTCACAACGTCTATCATTTTGAAAAAATCGCCCCAGGCCCGCACGGACTCATCGTGCCGCTTTCCGCCAAGGGCACGATACGACTCGCTATCAATCGCCCTATTCCCCCGGGCACTCAGGTCACCGTAACCGTAGAGGACGTCAGCGGCATCAAATGGCATATGCTCACCACCGTTCAACCTTAACACCACTAAAATCCAAGGATCGGGTCGTTCGTTCAAACCCAGCCTTGGATTTTTCTTGCCAAATTCTTGTTGGCAACAGTCTTAGTCCGCGCGAGAATTATGGAGGCCGTCGGACGATGAGCATAAAAAAATAACCGCTTCACAGCGGTTACTAAATGGTAGCCCCAAGCGGATTCGAACCGCTGTTTCCGGAATGAGGGTCCGGCGTCCTAGGCCTCTAGACTATGGGGCCATAATTGGCTGGGGGACCAGGATTCGAACCTAGGCGAGGTGATCCAGAGTCACCTATGCTACCGCTACATCATCCCCCAGCAGCAAAAACCATTTTACTCTCCGTGATGAGATTTTGCAAGAACTTTGTCGAGCCGTTTTTTGCCACAGGAGTCTACCCAGCACAATTTCTCGCATACGTTTTAGCTCATCGCACCACACTAGACAAGCCTTTGCCGCAGTAAAATGAGACTGATTCTCATAACAATCGTCTCTTAAGCTTGAGTGCAAGACCTTTAGGACGTAGACTATACTATAAGAGGAAAGGAGCATACCGTCGATGGCAAAAAAAACTGCGGCCTGGTATGGCCACGATTTTGGTTTATCGTTTCGGATGTTCATTACCATGATGTTGTTAGCGGCGTTGTATTTGGCGTTTATTGTGGTGTTATGGGACGCAGGCGTGGCATTGCCGTTACTGATTTTAATCATTATGGCATTAGCCTTTAGTCAATATTTCTTTTCAGACAGCCTGGTGCTATTAACGACAGGGTCACGGATTGTTACGCCCCAGCAAGCACCCAAGCTGTATGCTATGGTCGAGCGTCTCGCACAACTCGCGGATATCCCTGTACCCAAAATTGCCGTGATGCCGACTCGCATGCCGAATGCCTTTACTACAGGACACAGTCCTAAAAAGGCGACGATCACCGTAACCCAAGGCTTGTTGGATCAGCTTCCGGAACAAGAATTAGAAGCGGTATTAGCCCATGAGTTGACCCATATTAAGAATCATGACGTCGCGGTGATTACCATTGCCAGCTTTTTTGCAATGATTGCC
Organism: Sulfobacillus thermotolerans; assembly: GCA_002951815.1. Taxonomy (GTDB): domain Bacteria; phylum Bacillota; class Sulfobacillia; order Sulfobacillales; family Sulfobacillaceae; genus Sulfobacillus; species Sulfobacillus thermotolerans. The sequence goes on along the minus strand of CP019454.1, from coordinate 214,383 downwards.
GCCTTCATCGTTCAACAATTCTTTTTCTTCGGTTTTATGGCCGAAGAAGATCGCGGCCGCCGCGGAGGGCAGGCGATTATGGTGGTGTGGTTGGTATCTGTTCTTGTCTGGGCGATTAGTTACGTCCTCATTCGGACCTTGTCCAGGTACCGGGAATATGCAGCTGACCGCGGTTCAGCCATTCTCACCGGTCATCCTGGCTATCTTGCCAGTGCCTTGCAGCGCATCAATGCCAATATGGCACGGACGCCGCAAAGGGACTTGCGCCAGGCGGAAAACTTTAACGCGTTCTTTATCTTCCCCGCGATTCGCAAAGATAGCCTGATGGAAATTTTCTCCACACATCCGTCTTTGCCACATCGCATCGCGTATCTGCAAAAAATGCAGGAAGATATGGAGAAATAGCCGCCATCACGTGAGGAGGATCATATGGGATTCTTTGATGCGCTGTTCGGCCGAACAAAAATACCGGAGGGCAAAACCGATCAACTCTTTGCCCTCTCAACCGCTTTATTAGATCTTGAGACTCGTCTTGACAGTACGTTTGCTGGCCAAGCGGCCATTATTCTACGTACCGTTGACAATTCAGGGTATGAATCCTTAGAAAAGGATGTCCAACAAATTCTCACCTTAGGCGGCAAAGATATGCCGGTCACAGCCCATCACGTGGACGACCAACAAGGCTATCGCTGGATTGTCTTTGAGGGAAAAGATCCCGAAGATGTCATCAACGCGCTGCACTTAACCGCAGATATGTTAAAGCAAGCCGGATATGGCGATAGTCTTCTGGCCGCGATGTTTGCCTTCACGCCCTCATGGTACTTGATTTACACTTATCGTCGGGCGGCCTTTTACCCCTTTGTCCCTCAACTCTCCCATCGTCGCGACCAAGCCCGGGAATTTCGGATTGCCCAAACCCTGAAGCCTTTTATGCCCATAGAAAAAGACCCGGAGCGATGGTACGCGCTCTGGGATCCTCCCCTTTAAGATCATGTTAGTCGATTGTGCCACTGAACAGTTTCTTTGCTTCCGCTAAACTGGTATCGGCCGCTGGAAGTATAATATCCGATTCCGCGAATTCATGCGGTTCAATTCGGCGGCCCGTTCGTGCCAGTGCTACGAGCTTCCCATAGAGAGCATGAAAGCGCCCAGCATCGTTGTTCATGATGGCCTGCATGACTTCATCATCCAGACGATGAATAGCGTCTAATGTCGCTCCGTCCACGTCATACTGGCCTTCTGCCAAAATCCTAACAATCATGAGGGTTCTCCCTTGCCCATTTCTTCTTTCAGCTTTGCCAACTCATCGGACACCGATGTTGACCCTTTGAGACGATTCAATTCGTCGCGAATGGAATCCCCTGTCGATGGGGCTGCATCAAGCTGTAGGGTCGACGAAGATGCCTCGGACAACGCGTCAATGGCCTGAGCGCGTGCCTGCAAGGCCTGGGTTTTGTCCTGCGCCCGCTGCAACGCCATGTTAACATCCGCCATGTCCTCGCCCAACCCTGAAAACGCTTCCCCAATTTTCACCTGAGCTTGGGCCGCGGAGTATTGCGCCTTGATAACTTCTTTTTGCGTCCGGAACGTCTCCACTTTCAACGACAGCTTTTGTTGGGCATCTTGCAGGCGATGCTCCTCTTTCTCCAAATCCGCAATTTGCGTTTGCAGTCCTTGCATTTGCGCAACCACTGTTTGCTTGCGGGTCAAGGCTTCTTGGGCCAAATCGTCACGGCCGGCAGCTACCGCGTCGCGCGCATCTTGGTCCCATTGCGCGGCCATTTGTTGTAGCTTATTCAGCTGCAATTCGATACGCTTTTTCGACGTCACAACCTCGGCCACTCCACGCCGAACTTGCTGAAGCTGCTCGACTTGCTTCTGATAGGAATATTCTAAGGTCTCGCGAGGGTCTTCAGCCTTATCCAAGATATTGTTGACTTTCGATTTAAAGATGGTGGACACCCGTGAAATCAATCCCATGTGTCGAGCCTCCTCTCCTCTTTTGCTTCAGTATATTCTGTCTGCAAAAACCTTGTCAAAGAGTATCCATGACCGCTACGCAAACCCAAGAGGCTTTCCAAGCCCCTTCTCTTGGAAAGCCTCGTCCGCCTTGCATACGCAAGCACTAAACCCACCAGTGTCCTCCTAAAGAGGTGTTGAATACCACACCGTACGTTAAATACATGAGCCAGATAGCGCCCAGAAATTGCCACAACCCCACTAAGCGTGCTCCAGGATTCCAACCAGCGAGTCGGGTAGGAATTTCCGATAAGTAAATGAGCAACAGAATGATAAACAAGATGCCCACAGGCACGTCTCCGGCATCTAAAAAGATCAAGGTTCCCAATAAGGAAAGGGCTGCATAGGCAATGGCCATCCATCCTTCAGCGCCTCCTGGCGACCGAATATATCGGCGCCATCCGATCGCAAACCAGTGCACGCCATACGCGGTAAAAGCTACGGCAGCCATATATAAGGGCGCCTTTGAGGTGTATACGGGAAACCAGCTCAAACCCACCATGAGATAGACCCCGGTGATGAACTGCATGAAGCCCCCCATCCAGATCCCCCAAATCGCCACCGCTTTATCAATTTCGGGGCCGTTCGGTGGGTGGTTGAAGAGGGCTTGTCCCCCCCACACAAAGTAGTTGGTGCCCAGTCCAAAAAATCCAATGGCAATGGGAAGAAAGGCCGATTGCGTAAACATAAGCAACGTCGTCTCCTGACAGGTGTAATTTTGACCGCTGATAGCCGAATACACGGTCGTCACTGCCCTTATCTTCGCCCTCTTCCATAGCTTTATACCCCATCAACCGCAGTTTAGTTCTGATGCACCATCCCCACTAGCGAGCAAATAAGGAGGTCCGGTACCCGAACCCGGCACCGGACCTGTTGCGATAGACTCTTAGAGCGTTAGGTATAAGACAGCCCCCCCGTTAGGAATGGCCCACAGCCCCCGCATTTTCTTCCACTAACGTCTTGTCTGGGCCTAGTCCCTTGCGCTTAGCCGCAGCTCCCACAAATCCTGCGAACAAGGGGTGTGGGCGATTGGGGCGAGACTGAAATTCGGGATGAAACTGCGTCCCCACAAACCAAGGATGTCCCTGCAACTCCATAATTTCAACTAAACGCTCATCCGGCGACAGACCCGACGCCACGAGTCCGCTGTCTGCCAACATCTCCCGAAACCGGTTATTTAACTCAAACCGGTGGCGATGCCTTTCGAAAATTAAAGTATCTTGATAAATGGCTTGAGTCTTAGTCCCTAGCTTCAAGGTACATGGATAGCTCCCTAACCGCATGGTGCCGCCCATGTCCATCACGCCTTGCTGCTCGGGCATCAAGTCAATAATAGGATACGGGGTGTTCGGATCAAACTCCGTAGAATTCGCATTTTCCAATCCGCAGACATTGCGCGCCACTTCAATGGCCGCGGCCTGCATGCCCATACAAATCCCGAAAAATGGGGTTCTTGTTTCACGCGCCCACGTAATCGCTTGAATTTTTCCCTCGACACCTCGGTAGCCAAAGCTACCAGGCACCAAAACCCCGTCCACGCCCTCCAATAAAGCCGCAGCTCCCTGCTCTTCCACTTCTTCGGAGTCGACCCATTTAATATTAACCCGAACCTGATGGGCGAGCCCTCCGTGCACAAGCCCTTCGACCACACTCATATACGCATCGTGCAGCGCCACATATTTGCCGACAACAGCAACCGTCACATCCCCTTGCAACGTTGTTGCCCGTTTGGCCACTTGCGCCCAATCAGCAAGGTCGGCAGGCGGCGCTTGCATCTGCAACCGATCTAACACAATATCGTCCAAGCCCTCTTCCGCTAACATCAAAGGCAATTGATAAATCGATTCGGCATCAACGTTTTGAATAACTGCCTTGCGATCCACATCACACATCAACGCAATTTTGTCACGCAAATCGCGCGACAACGGCTTCTGGACGCGGCAGACAATCACATCGGGCTGAATGCCAATAGAACGCAATTCCTTAACCGAGTGCTGCGTTGGCTTGGTTTTCGCTTCGCCCGCCGCATTGAGATAGGGCACCAATGTGACATGAATGTACATGACGGCGTCGCGGCCAATATCTGACCGCATTTGGCGGATCGCTTCCAAAAACGGCAAGCTCTCAATATCGCCCACAGTGCCGCCAATTTCCACAATAATGACGTCGGCTCCTGATGCCTCGGCGACGCGGTGAATTCGCTCTTTGATTTCATTGGTAATGTGCGGGATGACCTGAATGGTGCCTCCCAGAAAATCGCCGCGTCGCTCCTTGGTCAGAGTGGACCAATAAATACGGCCTGTGGTCACGTTGTTGGCTTGTCCCAAGTTCACATCCATAAAACGTTCATAATGACCTAGGTCTAAGTCTGTTTCCGCGCCATCTTGCGTAACAAAAACCTCGCCATGTTGTAAAGGGCTCATTGTACCAGGATCCACATTAATATACGGATCCAACTTTAAAGCCGTGACTTTCACGCCCCGACTTTTTAAAATACGCCCCAAAGACGCTGCCGTTATCCCTTTGCCTAAGGATGACACGACCCCACCCGTTATAAACACAAACTTCGCCACAATGTCCTCCCCTTAATGTCCATGCCTCATAACAATTCTTGCTGTCCGCCTATTGATTTTTACTCAAAAGGAGAAGGAGTCCGAAGGTTAGCCCTCGTCCTCCTCCACGTCGCCGTTCTCTTCGTCGTCGTAGCCGCCCGACCGACCGGTCGACCCTTTTGCTACCGATTTAGGCAACCATTCCTTTAATCCCCACATCGAGTTGCCACGATATTGAAAGCGGACATCAAGATTAATTTCTGTGTAAATTCTTGCCACTTGACGGGCTTCCCGGTCTTGGCCCAGTTTGCGCAACGTCTCATCGAGCAAGTCCTGCACTTCCATCGGCTGCCCGTGTTCTTTTAATACTTCATACGCTGCATCAGTGACCTGCATAGCCATACCCCCGTGTGCACACTAAATTCCCCCGTATTATACCATCTACCAATTTAAAAGGTAATATTCTCGAGGCCCAGGAATTTCGTTGTCCTCCTCATCAAGGCGTCTTTTGTTTTTTAGTCTACCCAAAGACACAAAGCACGTGACAGGTCGCCTGCGTGCGAATTCCCACCCCAAATCGCTCTAATTTTTAGTCAAAAACGCACGGCAATGATACTATGAGCTAGACAAGCTTCGCTTCCAAGCCCGCTTTGATTACGGGCGCGGCAAACACATTCGAGCTTGCGATGAGCTTCAACAAACCGGTTTTGGAGGTTTTTTGCATAATGCGTCCCAAACTTTCTGCCGTGCCCAGAACTACCACTCCTCCTTGGCGCTTTCACAGCCGGGGCCTTTTGCGGCTTCTGATTTTAGCCGTCACTTTTTCCTTGTTGTCCTTGGGCCATGGCCTTTGGTGGTGGATAGGATTTCTTCTGTTAGCCGCCGTGCTGATTTCCATTGGCGGGCGCAATAGCGGGCCGGTCAGTCCGTGGCTCGGATCGGCCGGCCTCTTGTGGCTTGCGTTTGTGCATGTGCGGATTGTTGCGGCTAGCTACGGAATTCCTACACTAGGTCTTTTCTTTGCCGCCTATTTTTTGGTCATTCTGCGCCGCCGTGCGGCTTAGCTCTCGGCGTAGAATTTTGCCGATCGCTGATTTCGGCAAGTGGTCCACCATCTCATAAATCCGCGGACGTTTGTATGAAACCAACCTCTCTTGACAAAACGCATCGAGCGCACGGGCGTCCAACGCGACGCCCGTGCGCGGCACGATAACGGCTTTAACGGTCTCTCCTCGGTAGGGATCAGGTACCCCAATGACGCAGGCTTCTTCGATCCCCGGATACTGGTAGAGCACTTCTTCCACTTCCCGCGGGTACACGTTAAACCCGGAACAAATAATGAGGTCCTTTTTACGGTCAGCAATATGGAAATATCCGTCTTCATCCATCGTCGCCACGTCTCCCGTATAAAGCCATCCCTCTTTCAACGCCATTTGGCTCTCTTCCGGTCGATTCCAGTATCCTTGCATGACTTGAGGCCCTTTCACCAACAATTCACCTTTTTCGCCAACAGGAACATCTTCACCGGACGCATTGACAATCCGCACAGCTGTAGACGGATACGGAAATCCAATGCCTGGCGATTTCACATCGACCGGCCATAAAGGCTGACAATGTGTCACAGGAGACGCCTCGGTCAAACCGTACCCTTCTACAATCCGCCCTTTGGTTAGTTTTTCAAAGTCTTCTTGTACTTGGGCGGGCAACGGAGCCGAGCCGCTGATACACCCTTTAATCGAGGTGAGGTCCAAATGATGTTGAGCCGCATATTGCGCGAGCGCCACATACATCGTAGGGGCTCCGGGAAAGAGGGTTGGCTTCGTGCGTTCAATCCAGAATGCGGCCTGTTCGGGATGAAAACGGACCATAAAGACCAAACGCGCTCCAATCAACAAGCCCAAATTCATGCCGACCGTCATCCCGTACGCATGAAATAATGGCAAAGCAATCAAGATGGTGTCTTGGTGATCGGCAGACACAATGTCTTGCATCCATAGGCGCGACTGTTCGGCATTGGCCCATAGATTCCCATGGGACAGCATCGCGCCTTTGGGCAACCCCGTCGTGCCGCCTGTATACTGCAGGAGCGCTAAATCATGCTCAGGCTCAATGTCCGGGGGAGTAGCCAATTCCGGCAACGACAACCATGCACTAAAGGAGGAAGCTTGCGGATATGCTGCGCACGCCTTTTCTTCCACCGCTTGGTCATTGTTCATATCGGCGATGCATACGGGCCAGGGAAGGCCTGAAGGCAACCGATCGACGGCTTGTGGCGGGACAATCAGGGCGCGTGGGGCAGCATCCATTAATAACGCGGCCAGCTCTGATGAAGTATACAACGGATTAAGCGCGACAACCACCGCACCCAAACGCAAAATCCCGAAATAGGCTTGTAAGAAGGCCAAGCTGTTCGGTAAGATAATGGCCACGCGGTCACCTTTTTGAACGCCCAACCGCCGCAATCCTTCCGCCACGCGGTTTACCATGGACCACAAAACGGGATAGCTTATAGTCCTGTCTTCCAATACCACGGCCGTTCTATCGTCACAGTCTTTCCAGCGTTCAATGACATCGGTTAAGGGTCGAAGGGGTTGCGCAATCTCTGGTGGCACATTCCCATAATGCTTCAACCAAGGTTTTTCGTCATAGACGCTCATCGCTACTGCCCTCGAAACTCTGGGCGTCGCTTTTGGAGAAAGGCCATAATACCCTCCGCTGCATCCGATGACGCCATGAGATCCGACATCGCGTCGGTTTCCGCCGCTTGTCCAAGACCCGGATCGACCAGAAGTTTCTTAATGGCTTGCAGGGCTAAAGGCGGCAAAGCTGCTAAGCGGTCTGCTTGATTCACGGCATAGTCCAATAAAAGATGGGCAGGCACCACCTCATGAATTAAACCAATACGCAAGGCCTCCTGGGCATCAATGGCTTCGCCGGTGAGTAATAAGCGCGCCGCTTGAGACCGACCGATTAATTTGGGCATACGAACCGTCCCACCCCAGCCCGGTATGATCCCTAAATTTACTTCGGGCTGACCAAAACGTGCCGCGTCGGACGCAATGCGCATATCGGTGGCCATCGCTAATTCATTGCCACCGCCTAAGGCAGGGCCGCCGATGGCCGCAATAGTAGGCTTGGGACACTGTTCGATGCGATTAAACAAGGCCACGCCATAGGCCAAAAAATCCTTAACGCCTGCTCCCATCTGCAAAAAGCTCGGAATATCGGCACCCGCAGCAAAAAACATACCATCTCCCGTAATAACCAACGCTCGTACGGTATGATTCTCAATCGCCTCGGTGAGCGCACGATCGAGTTCTTGCAACAAGGAAAAGCTTAAGGCATTCACAGGAGGATGACTCAGGCGCAAGACAGCGACACGGTCCCTCTGTTCGACGGTAATTAGTGCCATGTTGTATTCACCTCCCATTGTCCGTTAATAATTGAAATAACCTGCGTGCGTTTTGACACCCAGTTGGCCCCGCCCGATCCGCTCCGTCAGAGATTTTGGAGGCGCAAACCGATCGCCCAATTCGTGTTGCAGGCGCGTGAGCTTCTCATAAATAACATCCAAGCCGATACTATCCGCCCACGCCAACGGCCCTTGAGGAAGCCCTGCACCGGCCCGCATCGCAATGTCAATCGCTTGAGCAGTGGCAATGCCTTCTTCATACAGTCTAGCTGCTTCTAAATACGTGGCCAGCGTAAACCGATCTATTAATTCTTGTTCGCGTTCTACCTCCATTTTTTCCCCATCCTTTCATGACCTGTTGTGGGTATAAAAGCCTTGGCCCGTTTTCACCCCAAGATGCCCTTCCGCTACCAGTTGCGGCAACTCGGGACCCGGATCGAAACGGTCTCCATAAGCTGCTTGCAGCGTTTGTGCGACATCCCAGGCAATATCCAGACCTAAAGCATCCGCCAACGTAAAAGGTCCCAAGGGAGCAATCTGATGTCTCACAATAACGTCATCAATCTCTTGCGCGCTATAGCCATATTCGGCCTTAAACCGCATCACCTCGGCCATGGAGGCTGTCAACACGCGGTTCACCACAAAGCCTGGGCACTCCTTCACGACCACCGGAATTTTCCGAATTTCTTCACTAAGTCGACTGAGGGTCTTGAGAACATCAGGCTCTGTATCCGATCCAGCAATAATCTCGACCAGCTTCATCATGTGCGCAGGATAGAAAAAGTGCATGCCGGCCACGCGTTCGGGACGGGACGTTACGCGAGCCATCTCTGTCACACTAAGGGCCGAGGTGTTTGTCGCTAAAATGGCCAGTGGCGGAAGCAAGCGGTCGAGTTCCTGAAAAACTTTCTGTTTCAAAGCCATTTTTTCTGGCACGGCTTCAATCGCCACGGACACATCTTGCAAAGCTGCAGGATCCCCACTAAACACGATCCGGGTGAAGCGTTGGTCGGCATCTGGAGCCGTGAGACGTCCTTTCGCGACCCGTTGGGCAAAAAGTCCTTGAATGTGTTCCTGGGCCCTCTTAAGCGCCGAATCATCCACATCCCGCAGAACCACAGGAATATTCGTCAAAGCCAGCGTATAAGCAATATCGGCGCCCATGGTCCCCGCGCCAATAACCGCGACCTTCTTGACATACATCCGCACCCCTCCTGATCATAAGAAAAAACGCCACCTCCCCCTCGGAATCGCAGAAAGACTCGTTGATGCGTCCGTAATATCGGGATCATGGCGCCCCATTCCTTTAGACTGTGACGTTTTGCAGGGCCAGTATATCGCCCTAATGCAATAGTTGTCAACGACAAATTTATTAGCGAAAAGCCGAAGATTTGATATGATGAAACAACAGACGCAAGGAGGGCCCCAGATGGATGACCAATTACAATCGTTCATTAATGAAATTCAACGACTTTTCCCGCGTATAATGCGTTATCTCGAAGCCGAAGCTAGTCGTGAGTTGATTGGCCTCGAGGTTACGCCGTCCCAAATGAACGCCTTGTTTGCCTTATATGGCGTGCCCAATTTGCCCATGGGTGAACTGGCTGAACAGTTAGGACTTACAGAAAGCGCGGCGACACGACTGGTCGATCGCCTGATCAACATGAACCTGGTCAGACGCGAGCGCGATGATCAAGATCGACGCGTGGTGCGAGTACGCCTCTCTTCCTATGGAAAACAACTGGCTGAACTCGTCTTTGAACGCCGACAGGCTCAATTTAGCCGATTTGCCGAACGTTTAGATCAGAAGTCGCGCGACGCTCTTATTTTTGGCCTTTCTGAACTACTTAATGTTTTTGGCATTCTTGAACAGGAGTCCAAAAGCAGTAAAAAATAGTGTGATACGCACGATGGATCTATGATAGGATAGCTATAACCCGATGCTTTATAATACTTCTCCCGGAGGTGAATGTCGTAATGATTACACTGAGTGAAACTGCCACCGATAAGGTCAAGGAATTTATGGCCTCAAAGGATCATGCGGACCTAGCCCTGCGCATTTATGTCAGTAAGGGTGGGTGCAGTGGCTTCAGCTATGGCATGGCCCTGGACGCTGCCCAAGAGGATGACAACGTCTTTGAGTTTAATGGGGTCAAAGTGGTGATCGATCCCTTAAGTGCTCCTTATCTGGAGGGAATCGAAGTCGATTATGTGAACTCAATGATGGGCGGTGGCTTTTCCATCAATAACCCCAATGCGGCTTCTTCCTGCGGATGTGGTCACTCCTTCCGTACTAAGGATGATCCCGGCGCCGCCAATTCGTGCAGCCACTAACATCGTCTCCATAAAAAAGCCTTCCGGCTTGTGCCGGAAGGCTTTTTCCTTAGGCCGTCACTTGCTTCGTTCGCGGCCCTTTTTCATTCCCATTGCCCCCGGCCTCTTCCAAAGATTGGCCAGCTGTCTCATACCCAAAAAGCCAGGTAATCAGCAATCCAATAAAGGAAGCCAACGCAATCATCCCTAACGTGACCCCTAACCCCCACGCTTGCTCTAAGACCGGCAACAAGAAAATACCCACGGCTGCGCCAAATTTTCCGGATGCGGCCGCGAGACCATGACCCGATGCGCGCAGGCTGGTGGGGAAGACCTCGGTTGGCAAAATCCAGGTGGTGGCGTTGGGGCCCATATTCACCGCGAGGTTAAACAAGGCAAATCCAAAGAAAATTAACAACGTGGAGTCTCCTTGGGCCCCTTTGGGCACACCGACAACCGCGAGCAACGCCATCGCCACGGCCATCCCCGCGAACCCTATCATTTGGAGCCGGATGCGCCCAAGCCGCTCAATAAGAGTAATGCTTAAGGCAAAACCCACGACTAAAAAGACGTCCAAGAAAATCGCGCCTTGGGTTGACAAAATGTCTTTATGAATGAAGTTACCATGCCCCGCGAAGGCCATGACGGACAAAATCGTCGGCGTGAAAATGCCAATGCCATAGAGTCCAATATCCATCAAGAACCATGGCACCGTTACCAAAATGGTGCGTTTGAGGTAGGCCGCGCTAAATAAGTCCTTGTACTGCAATGTGCTTTTGCGCACCGGTTCGACGGCAATCGCTTGCCCTGTCAAAGCTTCAGCGGAGGTCCGAGCCTTTTCCGCGTCACCGTGCTCCATTTGCCACCGGGGGCTTTCGGGCACCGTGGTCCGCAAGACGAGCACGATGATGGCCGGAACGACACCAATGGCCAGCATAAACCGCCACGCATTAGGAGCGGGGTCCAACATTAAGATGGCAAGACCAACCGCCGCACCAAACAACGCGCCCAACGCTTGAAAACTAAAGGCGGAAGAAAGCATGCGGCCGCGAATCTTTTTGGGCATGAGTTCTGATACGTATGTGGAGCTGATGGGATAGTCTGCGCCAATGCCTATACCCAAAAGAAAGCGGAAAACGAGAAGAGATATCGTACTCCAAGAGAGTGCGGAAAGTCCTGTGAACACGACAAAAAAAAGAAGGTCAAAAAAGTACATCGCCTTTCGACCCAACTTGTCAGTATATCGGCCTAACGTGAAGGCCCCAATCATAGCCCCTAGGGGAGCCGCAGCGCCTACGAGTCCCAGACCGGTCTTGGACATATGCATTTGGTGAGAAATCAGTGGCAAAGCCACTCCAATAATAAAGAGGTCAAATCCGTCAAGGAACACTCCCATGGCGGACAAAAACCAAATTTTCCAATGCAAGCCTTTTAATTTAGCGTGATCCATTGCGGACTGGAAATCAGTAGACTCAGATGACATGATAAAGCTCCTCCTGCCGCCTTATCGGCGCCAACGGTATTTTCCTTAGCTTTATCATGCCATTCGCACATTATGAGTGGTTTAATTCCTTGTTAAGGTTGGATTAACAAAACCCAGACTATTGACAATTAGCTCACGTAACAAACCAAGCACTTGAGATATCGCGATTCTGGCAATCCCGGCAACATCGGATGATCGAGTCCTTGGCCACGTATTTCCAAGATCTTGACCACGCGTTTGGCGTCTTTCGCCGCGTCCCGTACGACTTCAATAAACTGCGCTTCGGACATATGGTAAGAGCAGCTGGAGGTCACCAGGATCCCCCCTGGTTTCAGCAATTTGATGCCCCGTAAATTAATCTCTTTGTAGCCCCGAATCGCCCCAGCCACTGTATCTTTGGACTTCGTAAACGCCGGCGGATCCAAGATCCCCAAATCGTATTGGGGTCCTTTTTCACTTTCTTTCCTCAGCCAGTCAAACGCATTGGCGGTGAGAAATTCCACCTGGTTCAACCCATTCGCCGCTGCGTTCTCTTGAGCGCGCGCCACCGCGTTCTCATCGATATCAATCCCAATGACAGATTGTGCGCCGTGTTTGGCGGCTGTAAGACCAAAGCCCCCCGTGTGGCAAAACGCATCAAAGACTCTCCGGCCCGCAGCCAATTCCCCGGTACGCCGACGATTGGGATATTGGTCAAGAAAATGGCCTGTTTTCTGGCCGTCTGCCAGATCCACTAGCATGACCACATCATTTTCTATGATATGGACAGGGGACACCATGGTTCCAAACAACATGCGGTTCGTGCGCGGCAATCCTTCTTTCGTGCGCACGGGAACGTCCCCCCGCTCGTAAATTCCTTGGGGCTGAAAAATCGCGACAAGCTCTTCGACAATATCCGCGGTAAAGGGCACCAATCCCAAACTTAAAATTTCCACCACCAGCATCGGCCCATATTTGTCCACAATCAACCCTGGCAATTGGTCGGCTTCGGAATTGACAACGCGGTAAGCATCTTTATGCCCAAGTAAATCCTGTCGCATCTGCGCCGCGTCACGCACCCGGCGGCGAAACCATGCCCCATCAATCACGTCATGCACATCACGCGTGAGCAGACGAAAGGCAATTAGCGATGCCGGATTGAAAAACCCTTTGCCAACAAACCGTCCATTGACCTCGGTTAATTCGACCACCGTTCCTGGCGTTAAATCGGCATGATACATCTCTCCACGATATACCCACGGAGCCCCTTCAAGCACTCGGTGCGGTCCCGTTTTTAAACGCAGGCTCCCAGCCACAAAACCCCTCCTATTCATATCCTTAGGTAGTATAGGCTTATCGTGTGGCTTTTTACCACAGATTTCATGGGCATGATACGCCTTTATGTATCGTGTCCCTATTTTTCCTCTCTTTTCGCCCCAATATCCTCATATCTGTCGAAAATTCCCATTAGCCTTAGAATATGTCAATTTCGCCAAAGACTCCTGCTGTTACCAGCTAACGCTGTTTATCCCGGGACTATCCAGCATTTTTCGAGCTGACAGTATAAGCGCTGTCCCGTAACGTAACATGTGACGCGTATTTACGTGTTAATTCCGTCGAATCTCCTAAAAGGTGCTTCTTAGGAGTACGGAGAACCCGATGCTTTTTGGGGTGAATGATTCCGCCGGGAGTCAAGAGGACCTGTCCTCTAACCCGTCAGCTAACTCCGAAGACGCAGAACAGGAGCGAAAATATGCACAAACGTTGGATGGTGACGGCGGGAGCGGCTCTAAGTTGCAGCCTCGCGCTCCTTGCCGTCGGACCCGCTTGGGCCGCAGAATTTCCCGATCTCACCATAGGCCGTACCGGCGACACCGTCGCCGTTGTACAACAGCAACTCAACGACCTCGGCTATCACACCCCCGTAACAGGGCATTACACCGCGGCGACGGCACGGACTGTGCGTGCCTTTCAAGCGCGCAATCATATTGCCGTCGACGGCATTGCGGGCCCCATCACAGAAAAGACCTTGGAGGACGACCTTACTCAACTGTATATGCCCATCAAGGGCTCACTCGGACAGCACATGCTTTCGCTGGGGGACTACGGTCCTGCTGTGACCACCTTGCAAGGCGATTTATCCCAATTAGGATACAATCCCGGTCCTGCCGATGGGGTCTTCAATCAACAAACAGGACGTGCCGTGCTTGCCTTTCAAGCGCACGCGGGTATTGCAGTCGATGAAGTAGTCGGTCCCCAAACGGTGCACGCCTTAATGGTCGCCATGGGCTATGCGCCGTCATCTTCCGCGGCCCCCTCCCCCTCATCAGGGAATCCGCCTTTAGCCCCTTCCGCTCATAAGATGGTGCTAGGATATTACACGCAATATACGCCGCAGTCTACCGCATCGCAAACCAGCTTGTCAGAGAACCTCGGTAGCATCAACACGATTGCGCCGTTGTGGTACACGGTCCATGCCGATGGCTTGATCGGGCGTATGGGCTATCAGCGCGCTACGGTGCGTGCGTATGCCCAAGCTCATCACATTACGGTTCTCCCGTTAGTCACCAATGCTGGCGGTAATGACGCGATCCTGACGAACGCCAGCACACGCAGTGCGGTAGTCGCCGAGCTGACGCAATTGGCAGTTCAAGACGATTACCAAGGCTACAACATTGACTTTGAAGGTTTAAGTGCCCAAGACCGTTCTGGACTCAATGCCTTTATCCAGTCGCTCAGTCAATCTCTTAGCCCCTTAGGGAAAGAGGTCACGGTGGCCGTTATTCCCCGCACCTCCACGGATCCCTACGGACGCGCCTATGATTATCAATTTTTGGGGCAATACGCCACCAAAGTGGTCCTCATGACGTATGACTATCATGACATCGGCTCAGCGCCAGGGCCTGTCGCTCCTATCGGATGGGTCACTAATGTAGTCAACTACGCTTTAGCCCGCATCCCAGCTTCCAAGATTGTTTTAGGACTTGCAGCTTATGGCTATAACTGGTCTTCAGACGGCAATACCGTAGAGGTCCATGACGAGCAAGCGGTGAACCTGGCTGCCCACTACGGGGTGCCCATCACGTGGAATTCGACGTATGATGAAGCCACGTTTCAGTACCAAGCTGCGAATGGCACGACCCACACGGTGTGGTTTGAAAACGGCTATAGTGATGCCTTTAAGCTGGAACTGGCCAAACACGATCATCTCGGTGGGGTCGCCATTTGGCGCCTCGGCGATGAGGATCCGCACTTGTGGACCGTCATCCGTTCCATCTGGTATGGAAAACAATAGCCCTTGAGCCAGCGCCATTGAAGTCAAACCCTCCGGATAACAGCCGGGGGGTTTAATCCATCGCTCAAACTCTTTGCCCTTATGACTGTGCTATGATACAGAATACTGGAGGCCTCGTTGTCTCCAGAATCATCATGGAAAATTTTCCGCCAGGCTTTCTGGAGGATCCAGGAGGTGAGGATATGCACCCGCGCTTAACACAGATGACCAGCAAATCGGGATGAGGGTGCAAGTTAGGTCCGGAGGACCTAACGAAGGCACTAAGCTTTGTGCCACCCCGCCTTCATGCGGATTCTGATGTCTTAGTGGGCAACGAAACCCACGATGACGCGGGCGTTTACCGCCTCACGCCAGATCAAGCCCTTGTGCAAACCGTGGACTTTTTGACACCTGTTGTCGACGATCCTGAACTATTTGGCAAAGTCGCGGCCGCCAACTCATTATCTGACGTGTATGCCATGGGAGGCATTCCCGTGACCGCATTGAATCTTCTAGCGGTGCCAGAAGGCGTGTTGTCACCCGAAGAAGTCGGAGCCATGCTGCAAGGCGGTCAGTCGATTTTAGATGAAGCGTCCTGCCATTTACTTGGTGGACACTCCATCGATGACAACGAGCCGAAAATGGGATATGCCGTCACAGGCCTTGTCCACCCCGATCACATATGGCGCAACAGCACGGCGCAAGTCGGCGACTTGTTGTATCTGTCCAAACCGATTGGGAGTGGCGTGGTCATCAAAGCTGTCAAAGATGGAGAAGCGCGTCCCGAATGGACGAACAGCGTGGTCACCATGATGACAACCTTGAACCGCGCCGCACGCGATGCCATTAAACAAGTGGGAGATCCCACCGCTTGTACGGACGTTACGGGATTTGGTCTACTAGGGCATAGTTGGGAAATGGCCCAAGGTGCAGGCGTTAGCATCGTCCTTGAGGCCTCGCGTGTTCCCACGTTACCAGGCGCCAAGGAACTCGCGCAACTCGGGCGGTTTCCGTCGGGCAGCCGTCGCAATCTAGAGTACGTGAGCCCGCATCTTGATGCGGATCCGGCGATAGATCTCCAGTTGTTGACGTTGCTAGCTGACGCGGTTACCTCAGGTGGTTTGCTGTTTACGGTCAAAAAAGAGAACGCCGCCTCCTTAGAGGCCGCGTTCGAGCAAGCCAAGATTGCGGTTTACCGCATTGGGTACGTGACCCCCGGTCCTGCCAAGGTCAAGGTGTTGGCGTAATATGCCCATTCTCAATGGCCGTGGCCGTCTCCAAGAGACGGTCCACGGTCTCTTTTTGCCCTAAGACCTCCAGCAGTTCAAATAAGCCCGGACCCACCGTGCGGCCTGTCACCGCCAATCGGGAAGGGTGAATCAACGCCGCCCGTTTGACCTCTAAACGAGCCGCTTCCGCATCATACGCCGCCATCAGGCTGTCATGGTCCCATGTCGACAGTTGGCTTAAGACTTCCGCTAGCGCTCGCAACCGCTCGGGGGTGGTGGCGTCAAAATGCTTTTGAACACCTTTGGCCTCGAATGTTTGGGGCCGCACATAAAAATAAGCCATCCCTTGCGCCAACTCCACCAACGTCCGGGCCCGTTCGCGCACCAAGGCGATAACGGTATCCAGGTCCGGCCCTGATTCCGGGACAATACCTTCTGCCGCCAGGAAGGGCGTCACCGCCTCTTTTATCCGGTCCACCGGCAGCAACCGGAGGTATTGGCTGTTCATCCACTCTAGCTTCTTAATGTCATAAATTGCAGCCGTATGTTGTACTCGGTCCAAGTCAAACCACTGCGCCGCTTGCTCAAGGGTCATGATTTCGGTATCGTCTGGAGCAGACCATCCCAAGAGCAAGAGATAGTTCGTCAATGCTTCAGGTAGAATACCCTGCTGCCGGTACTCCTCAACAGAAGTCGCGCCATGCCGTTTGGACAATTTTGTATGATCGGGAGCTAAAATCATGGGAACATGCGCGAAGGCAGGAAGGTCCAAGTTTAGCGCCTGATAGACTAAGATTTGTTTGGGCGTGTTGGAGAGATGCTCCTCGCCCCGAATCACGTGGGTGATGGCCATATCATAATCGTCGAGTACCACCGCAAAATTGTAGACGGGTGTGCCATCGGATTTCGCAAGGACGAAATCTCCTAAAATCCGATTTTCAAAGGTCACCGGTCCCCGAATCAAATCTTGCACCACGGTCGTCCCCTCTTCCGGGACTTTCATCCGCACCACAAACGGCTTTCCCGACGTATGAATGGGATCATCTTGCGGACGCATGCGGCACTTGCCGCTATAGCGTGGCGGCTGTTTGAGGGCTTCTTGCCGTGCTCGCTCTTCGGCTAATTCTTCCGGGGTGCAATAACAACGATAAGCCTGGCCGGCATCGAGAAGTTGCTGTAACGCCGCCTTGTGGCGCGCCAAGCGCTCGGACTGGTGATAAGGTCCATAGTCTCCGCCCACATCGGGCCCTTCATCCCAAACCAAGCCCAAACTTTTCAGTCCCCGCATCATGCTCTCTTCTGAGCCTTCCACAAGTCGTGCCTGGTCGGTATCCTCGACACGCAAAATAAAGCGCCCATGATGATGGCGCGCAAATAAATAATTAAATAGCGCCGTTCTGGCCCCCCCAATGTGCAAGGTGCCGGTTGGACTCGGCGCATATCGTACCCTAACCATATGTTCCCCTCCTGCGAAGAAAGCCGTGTTCCTACACGCATTTCGTCATCTTTTCTTATGCAGTGTAGCCCAGCGTCTGCCGCAGGGTCAAGGAACCCGCCCAAAAGCCGGTCGCCGGAGCCCTAAAGACCGTGCCAAGACGTCCTGGACGGCCGTGAAGAAAACGCAAACCATGACGCTGCTACATACCGGATATGCCGTACCGAATGGCGATGAGGGCCGCAAATCCTGGCACGCCCAAGATCCCCGCCACAACCGCACTCACCAGATTGAACCCAATAGGCAGCCATCCCAAATGGACAGCTGCCAGATCATAAACTTTGAGCAAGACCAGCCCCCCAAAGGCACGAATCAGGACGGGCTTGGCCCATCCAACCGGTTGGGCGAGCGATGTGACGACGATATAGACCATAAGGGCCCCAAACAATAAGGCGATGACGATCCGCGGATCCATAATTTTCCCCCCTGTTCATAGTCTATGAACAGGCCATGCCATTTAATACCCTGGGGGCATGCGCCAACAATGGTGCCGCCCTTCACTCAGCCGCTTAGCCGAGAATTCTTGAGGCTCTTGATGGCCAGGGCGCCAAGCGCCTAGCAACCATTGCCGCGAAAGCCATGAAAAGTCATCCTCATCCCACCCGGGATGGTGGAATGGATCGGGTCTTTGACGTTTCATCCCAGCACCACCTAGGCTTTTTGCCATCATATGCCAAACTGCACAAGACGTGCTATATTTCTTGGCGACCTTCTAAGGCTTTCAGCAACGTAACCTCGTCGGTGTAATCGAGGTCGCCGCCCATAGGCAGGCCCCTGGCGATCCGCGTAACTTTCATACCTAATGGTTTCAACAAGCGCCCCAAATACAAGGCCGTCGCTTCCCCCTCCAAACTCGAGCTGGTCGCTAACACAATTTCTTGTGGCGGAGTTTGTTGAATGCGCGCGAGCAATTCCTTTACCCGCAAGTCTTCCGGTCCAATGCCTTCCATGGGCGAAATGGCCCCGTGTAGGACATGATAACGCCCTTTAAACTCCCGGGTTTTTTCCATCGCGACAACGTCTTTGGGTTGTTCCACGACCATAATCGTACGAACATCCCGGGATGGATTGCGACAAATGGCGCACGGATCGCGGTCAGTAAAGTTAAAGCACACAGAACAATACCGAATTTTGCTGCGCGCATTGACAATGGCATTCGCTAGCAATTCCGCTTCACCTTGGGGCATATTCAGCAAGAAAAAAGCCAAACGCTGGGCTGTTTTCGGACCAACTCCCGGCAATTTGGCTAATTGGCTCACAAGATCCTGAATAGGTTCCGGATAAATCATGGTTACATGAGCCCGGGAATATTAGGGATATTCATGCCCTTGGTGACGTCATTCAGGCGAGTGCTCGCCAATTCTTGTGATTTAGCGTGACCCTGACGAACAGCAGCCAAAATCATGTCTTGGAGCATTTCCACATCATTGGGATCAACAGCTTCTGGGCTAATGGTAATCGACTGAATCTCCCCATGTCCATTAAACACGGCTTTGATTACGCCGCCAATTTCCACTTCGACCGTTTCCGTCTGCAATTCTTCTTGAACCCGAGCCATATCCGCCTGCATCTTTTGGACTTGCTTCATCATTTTTTGCATGTTGTTGGGGTTAAATCCCATAATAACCCTCCTCGAATTAGTCGCTCACCGTACGAATAGGCACGTCAGGCCCCAACCACTCACGGATGCTGTCCTCAAGCGGGGGAGCAACCGATTGAGACGGCGGTGCGCCGGTCTCGGCGGCGTTGTCAGCTGTGGTTAAATGATACCGCATTCCAGGCCCATATATCCGCTGTATCACCTGATCCAGCAAAGCTTTATTCTGCGTGGTCATCATTAAATCACGGTGAGCCGGAAAAGAAAAGATGATGTCCAAGTTCTGTGCATCGCGCTCAATGACCTTGGCATCATTCAAGAGTGCATGGGTTGACAGCCGTTCTTGACGAATCGTCTCTAAGAGCAATGGTACTCGGTTGCCAGTACCTCCACCCCCTTGAACGGGTACGGGCTCTGGTGCGATGGAACCCGTGTTCGCGGGCTCGGCCCTAGGAGACAAAGGGGTCTTGGTCGGGGGCTTTTGAGCGTGAACCGCCTCCACGACAGGTGGAGGAGGTCCGAGTCCCCACTCCTCACGAATCTTGAGCAGTGCCAATTCTACAGACAATTGCGCCGGAAATCCCCCGCGCAAACGCGTATCGGCTTCCGCTAATATTTCTAACGCATGGAACCACTGAGCTGGAGCAATATGAGTGGGAAGAGCCTGATCCACTTCGGCAAGCCACTGCTGCCGATATTGCGGAAAAAGATCATGCCCGGCTTGTCGCCATATAATCACATCCCGAATCTGCTTAGCAAGGTCACGCAGGACACTGCGGTAATCGCGCCCTAAATGATACACCGTATCCAACGTCACCATCACCTCAGCCAAGGTCTCAGACTGGCTCAATCCTGTCATCAACCGCAGCATAAGGGCAGGATCCACCGTACCCACCAAGTCCGCTACAACCGTTCGGCTCAGAGTTCCTTGTCCGACCGCCAAGGCTTGGTCTAGCAAACTAAGCGCGTCACGCAAAGCCCCGTCGGCATACTCGGCGATGAGCTCAATCGCGTCGGGCTCGGCTACAAACCCTTCTTGCTCTGCAACCTGACGCAGGCGCTCTTCAATCACGCCCACAGAAAGTCTTTGAAACTCGTAGCGCTGGCAACGCGACAAGACGGTTACCGGCAGCTTTTGAGCCTCTGTGGTCGCAAGAATAAAGATGACGTGCTCAGGCGGCTCCTCCAACGTCTTTAATAGGGCATTAAAAGCCTCTGTGGTCAACATGTGCACTTCATCGATAATGTAAATCTTATAACGCCCCATTACCGGTGCTTGCCCAATGCGCTCTTTAATATCCCGCATTTCGTCAATGCCGCGGTTGGACGCCGCGTCAATTTCTATAACATCCAAATGCTGACCTTGCTCCACCGCTTTGCAGGCAGAGCATCCTAAGCAGGGTTCCCCAGAAGCATGAGGCGATTGGCAGTTTAACGCCTTTGCCATAATGCGGGCCACACTGGTCTTACCCGTCCCACGAGGACCCGCAAACAAATAAGCATGCGTGAGACGATTCTGCCGAACCGCTTCGCGTAAGGTATCCACCACCCGTCGTTGCCCCATCACCTCGTGGAAGTCACGAGGCCGGTAGACGCGGTATAGTGCTTGGTGGGCCACAGTCATCCCTCCTGAGGAATAGAAGAAAAGCCATAGGGCAGCACCGATCAGGTGATCCGCGGCACCACAACGTTCCCGCTTACCGCTGCTCCCTTCCGGGCCTGACGGGGTTCACAGGTGTTGTCCGCGCGGGACCCAATCGATGCTGCTCCATGGCCTCTCTACGGCGAATACATGATGCAAATGGCGGAGGAGGAGGGATTCGAACCCTCGAGGCAGGATTAGCCCACCAACACGCTTTCCAGGCGTGCGCCTTAAACCGCTCGGCCACCCCTCCAGATCAATATCGTGGCGGAGAGGGTGGGATTCGAACCCACGAGACGGGTTTTAGCCGCCTACCCGATTTCGAGTCGGGCTCCTTCGACCAACTCAGACACCTCTCCGCACTATTCACTTGTCCTTTATTCTCCGGGCCCGAAAAAAGTCCCGCAACAGCGTTTGTGCCTGTTGTTGGTAGAGACCTTCATGAATCGCCACGCGATGATTGAGACGGTCATCCGATAGCGCTTGATACAGGCTCAACACAGCGCCAGCTTTGGGATCCCGTGTAGCGAAAACCAATCGATCTATCCGACTTAATATAATAGCACCCGCACACATTATACAAGGCTCAAGCGTCACAAGCAACGTCGTCCCAGTCAGACGCCATCGCCCCAGTTTTTGGGATGCCGCTCGAATCACAAGCATTTCTGCATGGGCAGTCGGATCGTGGTCACTTTCACGGCGATTATGGTCTTGTGCAATGACAGTCCCATCGTCAAGAATTAAGACGGCCCCAACCGGCACTTCCCCGGATTGCGCGGCGCGCTCGGCTTCCTTTAGGGCTAGCTCCATAAAAGGTTCATACGCTATCGTAGAAAAATCCCCAATTTTGGTGCGCCCGGGAGGACTCGAACCACCGACACAAGGTTTAGGAAACCTCTGCTCTATCCCCTGAGCTACGGGCGCAGATATGCCCTGCACAACAACAATTCATTTTATCTTTTAGACCCGGTTCTGTCAATAATCAGACGGTGCCAAAGCGCCATGGTTGCCGACTGGCGTTGTAGACTTGCCTGAGAATAGGGCCATCGGCCGCGAAATCATTACTCTGGCACTTTTTAGACCGTCTCGGCATAGGATATGACAAAAGTGCATACGATAGCAAATAACAAACCACTTGATTAACTACCAATATTTGGTATAATGACTGTGGGACGCACGGAAACGGATTGCGGCCGTGCCATGGAATTGGTTGAGGGCTCGGATTCCACCTCGGGAGCGTACGCGCTCCCAGCTTTTTGTCGTATATCCGCTATTCTGGCTTGGGTTGATCTTGATCTTCCTCTAAGCTTATCTGGGTTAACGCTGCTAGCGTTTCATCCCATTGATTACGGTAATACTGCAAAAGATCCGGTACCCCTGGTAAGCGCGGGTCTGATACCACACCGAGCTGATGCCGGGGCCAAAGAAAGTGCAATGCCCGGGTCAACACCTCATCTGGCCGTGTCGCCAAATCGCTTGCGACCTGAGCGTTCGCAGGAATTTCAGCTATCAACGCCTTCGCCCGAGCCATGACAGACGATTCATCGGCCATGCCTTTAACCGCTACCGCCACCACATGACTCGCCGTAATCGGCCGCCTTGCCCGCAAAATGGTTTGCGCCCAAGAGGCTTTCATCCTCTCGGTCCACCTCATCCAGACGTGCAAAGGACCCGGACGCAACACGTCATACGCCGTGGCAATGCCTACAACCTCCTCTATCCGTTGTTGAGCTAAAGTCCAAAGCAAACGGAAGCGGCCCACCCGTCCATCTTGTGTATAGCGGCCTTCCGGTGTCAAATACAATATATCGCCATCGCGCACGTCATTTAATAGTTCCGCGATTTGTTGCCGAATACGCGCCGCTAGTTGCTGTCGCATTTGCTGCCGATAGGGCTCTTGCAGCGCGGTGACACTGACGGGACAAGTGCTTAGCCGTGCATAGCGCGCTTGCCAAAGGTCGCGTAACCGCATCGGCTCCTTATTTGTCCTCGCTACGGCAAAACTCGTAAGCGCCTTTTCGGTGAATACCGCGCTGGCCAGAAGATTGCCCTGCGTTTGAAATATATGATACGCCCAACTCGTAATGGGGCGGAACAGCGGTTGGTTTTCTATGGGCCGCACTCCCAAGCGCCACAATATAGGACCTACATTGAAAGCACTGAACCAGTATCCCCAGCGCGCTGGTAAACGGGTGGTAAAAAACCCTGGTTCAAACAAACGTTGTGACCCTGCTGAAATCACCCGTGAACCCCACGGCTGGGTCCGAAACAACAGCAAGGGGACTACAAGCCCCTCGATATCTTGGCCATGGTTTCCGACCACGAGAAGGGCCTGGGGGTGAGCTGGTACCTTGCCTGTTACGTGAACCCGGTAGCGGATCCGTACATAGGGCGTGACGATGATATAGACGAGCCATGCCAATAATGGGGACCAGGGTTTTTTAGCCGAAGGTTTACCCAAAGTGAGGACGGCCAGAGATCCCAGTAAAAACATGACGGCCGCCGTGACGAAAAGCGTCGTGTAGCCTTGCCGAGGGTTCAGGGCATGCACCAAAATCCATCCCCCTATAGCGGGAGCAATCACGGTGGGTAAATTCGAGGCGATGCCCCATACCCCTAAATCGCGGGCCACATTGGCCAAATCCGGAATCGACTCCAAACCAAGAGCCCAGTCTACGGATAAAAAAGCGCCATATCCCGTCCCATAAAGTAGCGCCCAAAGCGTCATGGCTTGGATAGTCGGGTCCAACGCAAATCCCAATGATGCAGCCGCCATCGGTAATCCCGCCAGGAAGACCACCACGCGCCGGCTCATACGGTCTGACAGCCAGCCGATGATCACCGTGGACAACGCTGCACCCAGGAGCGCTTCGGCCGCCACAAAGGCCGTATGGGCTGCCGGTTGTGATACATGCAAGACTTCCGAGAAAAAGTACAAAATAAAGGTCATGAGAAAGGTTTGTCCCAACATGACCAGGAAACGCGCCCAAAAAACACGGATAAACTTTTTATGATTTGCCACCGTCACATGGGGAACACCTTCTTCTGGCGCTCCAGCTTGTTCTCGCACACCAAAGGTGGTCACGAGCATGCCAACCGCCATAATTCCCGCTAATAAAGGATACCGAATTCCACTAGGTGCAAAGCCCGCGGTCCCAAGGCCGGTGATTGTTCCCAGCAAACTTGCGAGCCCCATGTAACCCGATGCTTTTCCCCACCTGCTTGAGGGCAAGATTTCTGGCATCATCGCCTGGTACGCTGTCTGCGATGCCGCTTGCCCCACAACGGTAACCAACACGATTCCTGTTAGAATAGAGGCTCGCGACACCCACGGGATGATTAACAAGCCCGTAATATTCAGCGCCGTCCCCCACCACATCAGCGGCATGCGGCGTTTTCCCTGGCGTTTTTGACGGTCCGAATAGACTCCTGCAACAGGGGGCACAATCATGGTGAATAGCGCGGCCAAGGACACGATACGCGATAACTGACTGACATGTCCCTCTGGAGAGACTTTAAGTAAAGTCATCGGAATTAAAATGGTAAGGAGCGCGGCTCCTTCCATATTTAAGGAAAACCAATAAGCAGCCAGACCCCATTGCAGCATCCGAGATGATGAGCGTGGCATATCCATCGCCATAACTCCTTTATGGCCACCCAGGGATGAGATTTCTAGGTCCATCGACCCAAACGCTAGAAGACAGCCAGGGTCGAGATCCTGACTGCCTTCTCCCATGCTCCTTCTTCTACCCAGGATGCACCTAGAGAATCGGGATTAATAGCTTAATTCCCACTCCCACTAACAATAGACTATAACCGTACTTGACCCACTTAGGCTTAGCACGCGTGGCCATTACCCAGCTTCCTAACCATGCCGCCAGCATCACAGCCAACGACAGGACCAAGATCAGCTCCCACGACGCTGCCATATGACCCACGCGTCCAGCAAACCCCGAGGCGCTAGATACAGTGACGACGAATGCCGATGTCGCCACGGCTTTCTTCGTCGGATACCCCATCCACATGAGCATGGGACTGATAAGGGTGCCGCCCCCAAGTCCCAGCATCGCCCCCAGAAAAGCCGCGAACGCCACGACGATGGTGCCTAACACTTGGCGCATCCGGCTCGGGGCAAACTTCTCGGGTTCGGCTTTGTGAGCGGTCATTAAGGTTCTGATGGCAGCAAAGAAAATCATGAGGACCAGCAGAATGATTAACAAGCGATCCGCCACCATACGGGCCACAATGCTTCCTAACGGCGCTGCTAGCAAAGCAGCTGCCGCCATCCCCCAGCTCCCTTTCCAGTCCACCAATCGGTTGCGGGCATAAACCACGAGCGCGACCAATGTGGTGATGCCGTTGAGAAGAATCCCTACGGGTTGGGCGACGGTCTTTAAGGGATAGCCAAACCACAGCAATATCGGCACATGTAGCATCCCGCCGCCCATTCCCAACATCGCAAAGACCGTTGACACCAAAAATATGAGAACCGCAACCAGCGCAATCATTCTTCATCAGTCCTTAGCTCGAAACGCCTGAGCATCAAAGCAGACAAGACAATACCGTTGGCCTTCGAGTTCTTTGGTGTAACGGGTCACAACCATTTCCTTGCAATGCGCGCACTCGACGGCCTCGAAGGTTTCTTCATGTTTCTCGACGGGATACTCGTCAAAGAGCTTGACATCAAACATCTCTTTCCAGTCCCGGTGGACAACATCGTCAATGAGCGGCTCGACCACCTCGGGATCCAGCTTAAATGGCGGCACACCAGACTTTCTGAGGGTGAAAAAGGGCATGTCAAGACAGACTTTCATCCGTTCATATTTTGCCGTGACTCGGACGGCGCGCTTAGTCGCCGTATCAATGAGCGTCAGGGCAAATTTTCCTAAAGGCTGTTTGGTGATGTTGCCTTTCCCAAACGTGCAGCCCGTCGCAAATTGAACGCCATCGGCAAAACAGCCCGAAAAATGATGATCGCCGATTTCCACAATGGCTTGCAATTCTCCTCCACCTTGCGCGCGCGAAACACCAAGGATATCCATCGCTAAATGGCCGGCTCGCAATCCTTGCGGCATGGCGGGGCATTTGTGCCCATGAAAATACTGAGCATTTTTCAGCTCTTCGTCGGTAATGGCGGTCAAATGATCTATATTCATCGGAACTTCCTCCTAGTCTAGTATGATTTTCCTGTGAGGTCTTTGATTACTCCTCGGGTCTTTCCGCCTCATCAAGGGCATGAGCCGCCAATTCACTCACCACTTCATTGAGTGTCGGGTGGGGATGAATCGACTCAACCAGAGATTCTAAGGTGCCGTGGTGGGTGATAATATAGGTGGCTTCCTCAATTAATTCACCCGCCTCCGCCCCAATCACTTGCAACCCTAACAACGCATGCGTCTTTTGATCCCAAATCATCTGCGCAAAACCTTCCGCGTCCCCCATAATCAACGCCCGGGCGTCTTGACGATACGGCCAAGATGTCATGGCCCATTGCGGATGCGCAGCTAAGTCACGGCTATCGGCACCAACGGCGGCAATTTCCGGGTCCGTAAAGACCACATGGGGCACTACCAGCGCGTTGGGAACCGTCGTTCGGCCCAAGATATGCTGCGCGGCAATGAGGGATTGACGCGTTGCGGCATGCGCCAGCATCACCTCCCCATTGACGTCCCCCGGAGCATAAATGCTGGGAACGACGGTTTGATAGAACTCATTGACCGGAACTTCCTTTCGGGCCCCTAGGGTAATGCCTACCCGATCCCAATGGAGATGAGACGTGGCCGGGGCCCGCCCTACCGCTATCAAGACGCGGTCCGCCTCGAGTATGCGGACTTCACCGTTCGCAGCGCGGTAATGCACGCGCTGATGGCCCAAAGCTTTCCCGGTACTTTCAATGGCGTCGAGCGTAATGCCCGTTTCAATGGGGATGGATACCCCCGTTTTCTGCCATGTCTGCACGAGATGATCCGCGATGCCAGGATCTTCGGTAAGCAAAATGCGAGGACCGGCCTCTAAAATGTGCACCTGACTTCCGAGTGCGTGATACAAGGTCGCCAGTTCCATGCCAATGTATCCCCCGCCGATAATGCAGAGAGACTTGGGAATTTCGGCAAGCTCTAACGCCTCTTGACTGGTCCACAGCCCCTCATTATCTGCGCCGGGCACCTCCAAGGGACGAGAGACGGACCCGGGTGCAATGACCAGCGTCTTGGCCTCAAGAAGAATCGTCTCGTGATTCGCCGTCTGAACAGTCACATGGTGCGGATCAAGAAGGTCGGCAACGCCTTGGATCACGGTTATTCCAAGCTTGTCACACGCGACTTGAGCACCACCCGCCCGCTTTGCCAAAATCTCCTGCTTGCGTGCCCGGATGCGGTCTAAATTAATCGAGTCAAAATGGGCTCCTTGCACGCCAAAGGCTACATCCACTCCAATCGCACGGATCCGCGCGGCAGATTCTAAGAAGATCTTGGACGGAATGCAGCCCTCAAATAAACACGTGCCGCCGAGTCCCGCTCCCTTTTCCACAATGGCCACCTTCTGCCCTTTTTGAGCCAGCAACTGAGCCCCCGGGGTGGCGCCCGGTCCTCCTCCTATGGTCACGACATCGAACATCAATGTTTGCATGATTTATCATCCTCTCCGTCGGGCCAATGGAATTCATCGGCCCGTAGCCAATAGCAAAGCTAGCTCGCCGCTAAGCGAACACAAACCCGGTCGTGCTCCAGCAATTGCATGATGTGAGTGCAGTAAATATGGGGAAGAATCAGGGGATGCGATAAAAAAAGAGGGACGGCTCAGCGCCGCCCCAATCGCAGCAAGAAGAGGAACAAGTTGACAATGTCGACGAGCAGTGAGACCGCAAGCATGATGGCCATGCCGTCCTCGGGAAAGGCCCGTGACCGGTAGCGCATGATGCCAAAGTCCACCATCAAATACCCGGTAAATATCACGACACCAATAATGTTGTAAGCCTGGGACATCATCACGCCGCCCATACTCGGAATCACCATCGACAACAGGCCGACCACCAGCAAGACAATCAAACCGACAAACAGCAAGGGCCCCATTTTGCTAAAATCCCACGGAATCCATGCGACGACCGCGGCGGCAACCAACACCGCCAGCAGCAAAGCAATGACGGTCGTAAAGAGGAGCGGCCCTTGATAAAGAATGGCATACCACAAGACGGTCGAAATCATCATTCCCATACCGATGGCCGCCAAAATGCCCCACATCAAAGCCTGCCCGCTGTTGCCGACCCGGCGCGAGACCATAATCGTCGATAAAATGGCGAGGATGAAGCCCACCCACAGCCCGACCGAACCGAGTCCCACCCCGATCACGCTGCCAATCATTAATATCCCTAACAGCAACACCAAATAGGCTAAGGTCTTTCCCATCAGCTTGCCATCAATGCCGTCTGACACACTGTAGCTGTTGTAGTTGTACATCGTCCTCACTCCCTCCGTTGCGTCTACAGCCTCGTAAGCTTCTTGAGACTGACCACAGCTTAAGCTTACGCAAGACATTCTCGATTCCCTAGGGTCATTCGTCCCTATCTTGTCCCGGCGTTGGGTCCAACAATTAGGCACAACAGACTAATTCCTTCTTCCTGCATCTAAAATCGCTTAGGAACCAGAGGAGTCGTAATCCCACGTCCCGGATATCGGCACTGCTCCCGACAATGTTTGAAAAACCGTGCTGTTTTTGTGGGCCAACTCTATCAACCGATCGACCCGTTCGCGCCCCAAATCCGTGACCACCGTCAGATGATATTCCACGGCCACCAAAACCGGTGGCTTATCTTGACGTGTTCCACGAAGATGCATATGCATCGTGGTAATGGGCACCCGTGACAACTCCGACACCATCGCCAATGACGTCATCAAGCAAGACCCTAGTGCAGAAAGCAACGTTTCCACGGGATTGAATCCCAAAGACAACGCACCGCGGCGCGCTCCTAAGGTTAAATGAAACGACCGCACCGACGCATCCGCTATTCCGTCTGACGTTCTTGCCACATCAACGGTATAATCCTGCATCGCGTTCGCTGTGCCCATGGTGCCCTGACACAGCTTCTCCCTCCTCGTCCGCGGCATCGTTCGTCTTGCGAGCCCCATTTTCTGCGACACTACAAGGCCATCCCACGGCATGCGTCGTTAGCCACTGCACATCGCTCGGTTCTTCCGGTAAGGCCCGCACCAGACTCGCGACGGGAGCGGCCATCGCCTCATTAAGGCGATAGTATATCCAGTATTTTTGCCGTCTTTCCTGCACCAATCCCGCTTGTTTCAGCTTTCTCAGATGCTGCGACACCGCTGATTGCGTAATGGGCAACAACGCCACCATTTCGCACACACAGGTTTCGCGCACCTTCAACATCGCCAAAATCCGCAACCGATATCCGTCCCCGAGGGCACGGTAGACTTCTGCTAAGGGTTCATACATCTTTAACACCTCATTCTTATTTACTTATATCCATAAATGGGAAGCGCGTCAATGATACCAAAGCCCCTTACCCCCTAATCCTTTAGAACCATTTTTTCGTAGGCGCGGTTGAATACATACCCCATTGGGTATGAAGCTTTTATCTTGTCATTCCCAATCCTAGATTATGGTCTAGCAAATGGGTATAATAATACCCGCACGAAGGGAGGCGCGGGTATGGAAGTGATTGTCTATACACAACCAGGATGCCATTCCTGTCAACAAGAGAAGGCTTGGCTTCTTCATCATCAAATCGCATTTGAGGAACGCGATATCCGAAAAAATCCCGCATGGATTGATGAAGTCATAGCGCTGGGCTCGGACGCCACCCCGACGACCATCATTCGTAGTCAAGACGGCACCGAACATATTGTCGTGGGATTTCAGACACGGGACTTGCGCCGTTACCTTGTACCGTCATAGCCCGTCCAAACAAATTTGACGGTCATGGAACTGGGTTCCCCATCGGCTGCAAACCGATCGGCAATCCCGAAGGGATTGGTTGGGTTCGATTCCCAATGACCGTCTCCATCTCGCCCAAAGGTTAATCCTCGTCTAACTCCTCTTCCGTCGGGTCGTCGTATAAATCGGGAGCGTTGCGGCGCATGGAGGAGAATGCATCCCCTTCCGTCTCTTGATACGGCATATCGTCTCCGTCCAACGCGGACAGCACCACCATCATTTCGGATGTCGCCAGCTCTAACGCGGTTACGGCCCGGTCTAAAGCGCCCGCTGCCGTATCAGTCGGCAGTTCCTGATCGAAAATTGCCTTCCATTCCATCAAATGCGCCATTAACAAGCCAATATCTTCTTGCGCATGCTTCATGCTGCGAGCCCAATCCGGGTAGCGTTCGGTCTCATGCATCATTGTGGCTTCCCCACTTTCCCATTAGGATGACTATCTCATCCTTCCTCACTGTACCATCCGTGCGAAAAAGCGCCTAGGGCCACCCGCAGCAATTACCCGTGTCCATTTGCCCCTAAAACGCGGGCAAGCCCTTCCTTCATCAGGAAAAGGCTTGCCGTAGCATGTGTTTAACGATTTTCACACAGTGTTCGCGTGGACATCCAAGCTTTGCAGCGAAACAGGCGTCAGTGCCACGTCAAACACTTCGGCTAAATGGCGAATGACTACCGGCTTGACTTGTTCGAGGGTGATCGATGTCCCTAACAACCGGCGCATCGAGGTCACCCCTTTATCGTGAATCCCACACGGAATAATCCCGGTAAAATGCTCTAAATTCGGATCGACGTTTAAGGCAAAACCGTGTTGGGTAATCCATTTGCTCGCCTTGACCCCAATCGCCGCCACTTTGTCATGACCGACCCAAACACCCGTGTGAGGCGGCATGCGGCCCGCTTCAATGCCAAAGTCCTGCAGTGTGCGGATCAAGACTTCCTCAAGATCGCGCAAATAACGATGCAAATCGCGGCCGTGGCGATTCAAGTCAAAGATGGGATATCCGACTAATTGGCCGGGGCCATGATAAGTCACGTCTCCGCCCCGGTCGACTTCCACAAACTCAATGCCTTCTTGGGCGCGCTGTGCCGCATCCCAGACCAAATTTTCATGCGATCCGCGTGCCGCCCGCCCCAACGTATAAACGGGTGGGTGTTCGACCAACAACACAATATCGGGCAAAGCCCCTAGTCCGACACGTTGTCCCACTTGCTTTTGCAAATCCCACGCCGGAAGATAGGCCATCGTTCCTAAATCGACGACATAGGCA
Organism: Sulfobacillus thermotolerans; assembly: GCA_002951815.1. GTDB lineage: Bacteria > Bacillota > Sulfobacillia > Sulfobacillales > Sulfobacillaceae > Sulfobacillus > Sulfobacillus thermotolerans. Next base: position 183,168 of record CP019454.1, on the reverse strand, counting down.
GCCTGTGACATTTTAGCGCACCTCAGGGACTTGCGACGCTGCGTGATACGAGCTCCGCACTAAAGGACCTGATTCCACATGGCTGAAGCCCAGAGCCAAAGCTTCCTCTTTGATTTCCGCAAACTCCTCCGGCGGGTAATACCGTTCGACGGGGAGATGTTTGGCATCAGGACGCAAGTATTGCCCTACCGTCAACACATCCACCAAATTGGCACGTAAGTCTTCGAACACCTGATGAATTTCCTCTCGTGTTTCCCCAAGGCCCACCATAATGCCCGATTTCGTGACAATGGATGGGTCATGAAGCTTGACACGGCGCAGAAACTCCATGCTCCGTTCGTATTTCGCCTTAGGGCGTACATGGCGATACAAACGAGGAACCGTTTCGGTATTGTGATTGAAGATTTCAGGATGAGCATCGGCCACGGTAATCAGCGCGTCCCAATTCCCTAAGAAATCCGGTGTCAGCACCTCGATGGTACAAGTCGGCACACGGCGGCGAATCGCCCGAATGGTCTCGGCAAAAATTGCGGATCCCCCATCAGGCACATCGTCTCGCGTCACGGATGTAATCACCACATGCTTAAGGCCCATGTCCTCGACACTTTGCGCCACACGCAGAGGCTCTTCCCAATCCAGTCCCGTAGGACGCCCTGTCGTTACCGCGCAGAATCCGCAATTGCGCGTACAAATGTCCCCCAAGATTAAGAACGTGGCCGTACGGCTTTCCCAGCACTCATAAATATTGGGACATAAGGCCTCTTCACACACGGTATGCAGGGTCTGAGACCGCATCAAATTCTTGAGGTCCACATAGTTTTTTCCTTGCGTCAAGCGCACCTTCAGCCATGGTGGCAAAGGTTGTGATGGGGCTTTGCGGTCGGTGTGTATGATTGGCAATGACTCCATCTTCGCACTCCTTTCCCTCTTCTCGTGATCCCCTAAAGTATTAGTACAGCGAAGTGGAAGGCCCAATCGATTCCAGGTTTTGCTTGATCACCTGAATAAATTTCCCTGCCTCCGCTCCGTCCACCACCCGGTGATCGAAGGAAATGCAGACATTCATCATAGATCGGATGGCCACCATATCCTGGATCACGACGGGGCGCTTAACAATGGCTTCCATGGTCACAATGCCTACTTCGGGGGCATTGATAATGGGGTATGTCAGCACAGTGCCAATAGCCCCGGTATTGTCGACGGTAAACGTACCTCCCGTCAAATCATCCATCGTCAGGCGACCGCTCCGGGCCCGTTTCACCAGATCTTGAGAGGCCTTGGCCAGCCCTACGATGTTCTTCTGATCCGCATCCTTGATGACCGGCACAATGAGGCCGCGATCGGTCGCCGTCGCCATTCCGATGTTCACGTGTTTCTTTAGAACAATACTATCTCCGTTCCACTGCGCATTCATTTCCGGAACCGCTTTCAACGCCTGCACCACCGCTCGCAACATAAACGGCATGTAGGTCAGTGACACCCCTTCGCGGGCCTTAAATTCCTCTTTGAGGCTCTCCCGTAAGGCCACCAGCGAAGTGACGTCCACTTCCATCATGAGCCATGCATGCGGCACGGTCGCTTTGGAACGCATCATACGGTCGGCAATAACCTTGCGCACCGAAGACAGCGGCACCACTTCATCATCGGCATCGATCACCGCAGCGGCCGCTGCAGGAGCACTGACAGGCGCGGACGGTGGGCCTGGGGGTACGGGAGCTGGCCGTGTGACCGGTTCGGTAGAGACGGGTTGTGCCGTTTCTAGAGGTTTGGCAGCGGCAGCCCGCAAGATATCATCTCGTGTGACGCGCCCTTGTGCTCCGGTCCCTGTAACGGCGTCGGGATTAATGTGATTTTCTTCTGCCAAGCGGCGAACCGCAGGGGAATAGCGCCCGCGCAAATCCTTGCTCCCCGCCGTCTCAGGCACGGGCTGTTGAGCCATTTCGGACGGCGCTGCAGCCGGGGCCGAAGCGGATTTTGCGGCAGCGGGTGCTGCTGCTGGGGCCGTATCTGCAGACGACTCGCCTGACGCTGTAATCTCACAAATTGGGGTGCCGACCGCAACGGTTTGCCCTTCTTCCGCCAATATCTTGCTGACCGTGCCCCCTATGGGCGCGGGCACCTCGGCGTTCACCTTATCTGTCGTCACTTCAAGCAGAGACTCATATTTTTCGACCGTATCACCGACCTTCTTGAGCCATTGACCAATCGTGCCTTCTGTAACGGACTCCCCTAATTGGGGCATAAGCACAACTTCTGCCATAATTCTCCTCCTTGCCATCCGACCTGCATTTAGAACTTGGCGAGCTTGCGGGCGGCCTCAGTGATTTTGTCGCTGGTAACCATAAACGCATGTTCCAGGGGTGGACTGTAAGGCATCGCGGGGACGTCCGGTCCAGCTAGACGCATAATTGGTGCGTCTAAGTGGAACAGCGCATGCTCCGCGATTAAAGCGCTCACTTCGCCACCAATACCTCCCGTCAAGTTATCTTCATGCACAATGAGCACTTTCCCGGTCCGCTTGGCGGTCTCTAAGATCATCTCCACGTCCAAGGGCCGAATGCTGCGTAAATCAAGAATTTCTACCGAAATCCCCTCTTTTTCCAAGGTTTCGGCCGCTTTCAACGCATAGTTGACCATCAACCCATACGTAATGATGGAGACATCCTTACCGGTTCGTTTGAGGTCGGCTTTGCCAATGGGGATGAGATAACGCTCATCAGGCACTTCCCCTTTAATCGAGCGATAGGCCGCCTTGTGTTCAAAATACAGTACTGGATCTTCGTCTTGGATAGCTGCTGCCAACAATCCTTTGGCGTCATAGGGCGTACTCGGAATCACCACTTTTAATCCGGGAACGTGGGCAAAAAACGCCTCGACACTCTGGGAATGGTACAACGCCCCATGGACACCGCCCCCAAAAGGCGCCCGAATGACCAGCGGGACCCCAAAGGCCCCATTGGACCGGTAACGAATACGAGCCGCTTCTTGCACAATCTGGTTAATGGCCGGAAAAATAAAGTCCGCAAACTGAATCTCTGGCACAGGACGCAAGCCATTCACCGCAGCCCCTATGGCTGTTCCAACAATGGCCGCTTCCGCCAACGGCGAATCAATCACCCGGTCCTCGCCAAATTCTTTTTGCAAGCCTTCCGTAACCCGGAACACCCCACCCCGTACGCCAACATCTTCCCCATAAATGATGATGCGCTCATCGTGGCGCATTTCTTGCCGCAATGTTTCACGTATTGCTTCCAAATAACTCATTACCGCCATACGGATCCCCGGCTGCGATACTCCCCGTTTCCCTTTGGCCGGGACTGCCCTCCTTTGTGGTGATTGCTCGTTTGAGCATTCAAGGGAAATGGGATGGATTTAATCAGCGTAGACATGCTGCCAAAGCGTCGCGGGATCAGGCAACGGCGCTTTTTCTGCATACTCTGTGGCGTCGTTCACTTCATCCTTGATCCGCTGCTGGAATGCCTTTAATTCTTCTTCCGTCATGACCTTCTCGTCGAGGAGACGCTTTTCAAACGTAATCACCGGGTCCCGCTTTTTCCACTCCGCGACTTCCTCACGACTCCGGTAAGCCCGGTCGTCATCGTCGCTGGAATGCGGCACAAATCGGTAGGTTTTCGCTTCGATTAAGGTCGGCCCTTCTCCGCGGCGTGCTCTGTCTGCCGCCTCTCGCGTCACTTCGTAGACCTTAACCGGGTCATTGCCGTCCACAATGACGCCCGGCATCCCATAGCCTTGGGCCCGCGCGGCAACGTCCATAATGGCCATTTGCTTGCGTGCAGGAACGGAAATAGCATATCCGTTGTTCTCGTTGAGAAAAATGACAGGGAGCTTATGCACCGCAGCAAAATTCAGCGCCTCATGAAATTCTCCTTGACTCGTGGACCCTTCCCCAAAAGAGGCCATAGAGACCCGGCCATCTTTCAGCACCTTCGATGCCAACGCCAGACCTGCTGCGTGCACATCCTGGGTTGCCACCACAGACCCAGTCGTTAAAATGTGCCGTCGCTTAAGGCCCCAATGTGCTGGCATCTGACGGCCGCCCGAGTTCGGGTCGTCCGCACGTCCTAAAAGGTGTAACATCACCTCACGTGGGGTCATGCCATAAGCCAATACCATCGCTAAATCCCGGTAATAAGGCACAATCCAATCTTCGCCCCGGTTCAAAGCCATCGCAGCTCCCACCTGGACAGCCTCATGGCCGTTAGCAGAATACACCACAGGTGCTCGCCCTTGCCGGTTCAGAATCCACATCCGGTCATCCAAGGCCCGCGATAGAGCCATGGTGTAATACATCTCCTTGAGCAACTCCGGGGTCATATTTAAAGATGCCAATGTCCCCACTCCTTTCATCAATCCTTCTCATACACGTGGTCCATTAAGGTCGAGGGGTCTGGCATCGCCGCGTTTAATGCATACTCTGTCGCATCATCGACCACCGCCCGCACTTCTTGTTGCAACCGTTCCTCTTGCCGCTCGTCCCATACGTTTAGGCGCATGAGAGATTCTCGGAAGACCACAACCGGATCATCCGCCTTTTCCCGCAACAATTCCTCCCGACTACGATAACTGCGGTCATCATCATCGCTCGAGTGTGCGGTATAGCGATACGTTTTGGCCTCAATCAACGTGGGTCCCCCGCCAGCCAAGGCTCTTTCTCGCGCCGCATGCGCCGCCTCATACACCGCAAGCGGGTCAGAGCCCTGTACGACAACGCCCACAATTCCGTACCCCGCAGCCCGGTCTGCAACATTATGAATCGCCATTTGATGGTTCTGCGGCACCGAAATAGCGTAGCCATTGTTCTCGACCACTACAATGAGCGGCACGCGCTGCACCGCCGCAAAGTTTAAGGCCTCGTGAAACTCCCCTTGGTTGGTGGAACCTTCTCCTAAAAAGGCCACCGCCACTGCGGCCTCATGACGCAGCTTGAACGCCCATGCCAGCCCCGCCGCCTGTGTCACCTGCGTGGCCACCGGCGACGATCCCGTAAAAATCCGCCGTGCACGATGTCCATAATGCGCAGGCATTTGCCGGCCGCCAGAGCTCGGGTCATCCGCCTTGCCCAAAAACCCCAGCATCACTTCCCGTGGCGTCATACCAAATGCCAATACGACAGCCAGGTCGCGGTAATAAGGCGCAATCCAGTCGACCTGAGAATCCAAGGCCATAACCACCCCGGCTTGTGCGCCTTCCTGCCCTTGACAGGAGATGACAAACGGCGCTTTCCCTTGACGGTTAAGAATCCACATGCGCTCGTCAAGTCTTCTACTTAATACCATGTAATAATACATGGTCTTTAATTTTTCTCGATCGACTGGTAGCCCAGAGACTGGTTCTCTCTGCGCCATATTCCGTTCCCCCTTCCGGCGTACCGGCTTTTTGGCTCACATATGAATGGCGCGACCGTCCACAGCAAGCGCGGCTTCATGCAGAACCTCGGACACTGTCGGATGCGCATGAATGCTCTCCGCCACTTCCCATGACGTCGCTTCAAGGAATTTGGCCAAAGCCAATTCGTTGATGAGGTCGGACGCATGTGGACCCACAATATGAGCCCCAAGTAACGCATCCGTTTGCTTATCAGCGATTAATTTTACCATGCCATCAGCATCCCCCAAAATAAGGGATTTGCCATTCGCCCGAAACGGAAATGTCCCCACTTTGACCGTATAACCCTGGGCTTCAGCTTCTTTTTGCGTCAGGCCTACGGACGCTACTTCTGGCCGAGAATACGTAATGCGAGGGACACGGTGGGGATCCAAGAGCTCCGGGTCCGCATTGGCCATGGTTTCTACCGCGATCATCCCTTCAGCGGCTGCCACGTGAGCCAGCAAATAGCCGCCAATCACATCGCCAATGGCGTAGATATGCGGCACATTGGTGCGGTAGTGGTCATCGACCGTAATAAACCCGCGTGCCGTCTCCACTCCGGCTTTGTCGAGGCCCAGCCCATCAATAACAGCTTTCCGGCCTACAGCGACCAGCAAAGCTTCCCCGGCCACGGCGACCCGACTGGCATCGGGCAACACCACCTCGGCCTGAATACCATCATCATTGACTTTCAGACTATCGGTATCGAATTTGGATCCGGCGTAGATTTTCACACCGCGGCGAGTCAGCATTTTGGTCAATTGGCCCGCAATTTCATCGTCATCTTGGGGTAAAATGTGCGGCAACATTTCCACCAATGTCACTTGGGCCCCAAAGTCATTGTACATTGAGGCAAACTCGACCCCAATCGCTCCGCCCCCTAAAATGACGATAGAGGATGGCACTGTGGGGCGTTTGAGAACGTCGTCGGAACTGATAATCCGGGCACCATCAAAGGCCATACCCGGAATTTCGCGCGGCACAGATCCAGTCGCAATCAGAATATCGGTCGCTTCGAGCGTTGTGACTGTGCCATCCGCTGCCGTAACGGTTAAGTGGCTAGCATCGGCCAACTGGCCAAATCCCTCATAGACCGTCACCTTGTTCTTCTTGAGCAAGAATTGCACGCCGCGGTACAGTTGGTCTACCACTTTATCCTTGCGCGCCAAGGCCTTCGGATAATCGAGTCCCATATTCTGACCCGTAAGCCCATAGTCAGGCAAATGTTGGATGGTGTGGAGCAGTTCAGCGGTATTCAGTAACGCTTTTGTGGGAATACAGCCTTGGTGCAAGCATGTTCCCCCCACCTTGCTTTTATCCACTAAAGCCGTGTGGAGTCCCAGCTGTGCTGCACGAATGGCCGCGACATACCCCCCCGTTCCACCGCCCAGCACTATGAGATCGTAGTGATTTGGTGCCATCGTCGTTGATCCTCCTTGTGTCGCTGGGTGTATCCTCGCCCTGTCCAAAAGCTCTTATCAGCGGCAGAGCTCTGACCGGATTGGACGAACCCTCTCGTCTGTCAGAAGATGCTGGCAAATTGGGGAGCACATCGCCTCTCCCCACCACGAGGAAAAGAACGTCTTGCTTTCCCTTTTCTTCATTCAGACTATCTGTAGCCTACCGCTTTGCCCTGTGACTGGCAAGCATCGAGATTTTGCGGAATATTCCCTGCAACTTTTAAGACTGCCAGGTAAAGGCATTAAAGTGCAGATGATGCGGCGTCAATACCTTAAAAGGCTCTGCTCGCTCTACTCCTTTGGGTCTACCCGTCTCTTGGGCCATTAAGGTCAGATACATCATCAGCTGGGGCCCGAGCGGTGGGCTAAACTGACTTTGATGCGCCGAAAGCGCTTGGATTTTGCGGTCAAACGTCTCGGTGACATCGATCACCGTATTCGGCCATGCACTGCCATAATAGGCGATGGCGGGAGAAGGGACGGGCGTACCTAAATCCGGTTGGGCTAATGCAAAAGGGGCCATAATGACCCCCGTAGACACCTGATGCCCCAATGTACGGTGATCCGGATGGGCTTCGTAAGGCAGCCAAGGATCGGGCGCCATCACGAAATCAGGTCGTATGTCCCGAATCACACGAATGATGTCTTGGCCTAGCGCCTCTTCATATTTTTTTAGTTGCGTATCCGGATAGTCCAAAAAGATGAGGCGTCCGCCCCCTAAAATCTCCAAAGCCGCTTGCTGTTCCTTTTTGCGGATGGCAGCTAGTTCATCGGGCGACATCTGTCCATCTTCACTACCCGCTTGACCAGAGGTCGCAATAACATACGTCACTTGGCAGCCTTGGTCGATCAGTTTGGCAATCGTGCCACCGGCGCCGACTTCATTATCGTCCGGATGCGGTGAAAACACGATCAAATTCTTGGCGGCCATCAAATCTGGAATGGGAAGAATCGCTGATAAATCCATAAGCGCCTCCTTGCTCTTCTCCAAACCCCAAGCGTCTTATTGTGAAGCTTTCGGTGTCCAACGCCCCTTATCCCGCTCTTCATACTTGGCCATGACCGCGTTAAAGACGTCATTTAAATCCAGTCCTAAGGCATTAGCAAATGAAACCACCACAAACAACAGGTCGCCTAGCTCCATCGCTAACGAGCCTTCTGGCTCACTAGGTTTTTTAGGTTTTTCGCCAAATTGATGATTGACTTCACGGGCTAACTCACCCAGTTCTTCGGTCAGCCGCAAGATCATGCCTTGAGGAGAGAAATACCCCTCCTCAAATTGGCTGATCCACGCATCGACCCGGGCTTGCATGTCGGCAACCGTCATGAGGGATTCCCACGCGTCTTGCTGACGAAATCCGGCCCAAACGCACGGTCGTAAGCTTTGGGCACTTGGATCCCTTCCCCCAAGGCTGCCGCGGCGGTGTTGGCCCAATAGGGATCACGCAGCATCCCGCGAGCAATCGCGATCATATCGGCCTGTTCTTGTTGCAACACGGATTCGGCCAACGCTGGCGCCTCCAGCATTCCCACGGCGATCACAGGAACGCCTAAGGCCTTGCGTAGACGCTCTGCGTAGGGCACTTGGTAGCCGGGAAAGAACGCAGGAACAACAGGGGCATTACCGCCGGAGGACACATCAAAAACATCCACGCCATGGTCTCGGTATTGGCGGGCCATCGATTCGAGTTGGTCAATGTCGTAGCCTTGCGGATGATATTCTGTCGCCGATACCCGCATGATAAGTGGCATGCCCGCCGGCAATTCACTCTTCACAGCCTGGGTAACCTCGGTCCCGAAGCGTGCATAATCTCCGTATTCATCATCGCGTTGATTTGAGAGCGGAGACATGAATTGATGGACTAAATATCCATGTGCACCGTGGATTTCCACCGTATCCGCTCCTGCCTTGACAGCCCTACGCGCCGCTTGTGCAAACGCCGCAACAAGCCGCTTGATGTCGTCGCGACTAAGCTCTTTGGGTGTGCGGTACCGGTCGGAAAACGCAATGGGCGACGGTCCCACGGGACTTAGTTCCGGCGATTCAGCCTTGCGGCCCGCATGGGCAATTTGAATGCCAGCTTTGGCCCCGTACGCATGAATCCCCTCAATGACACGAGCATACGCGTCAATTTGATCATCGGACCACAGCCCCAAATCACGAACCGTAATGCGGCCATCCGGCTCGACATCCGTCATTTCCATCATCACCAGTCCGGCACCACCCACGGCCCGCGATATGTAATGAACATAGTGCCAATCATTAGGTCGGCCATCGTGCTCCCACACAGAGTATTGGCACATCGGCGACATCATAATGCGATTTTTTACCGTCAGATCTTTTACACGAAATGGTTCAAAGAGCTTTGCCACGCCATCATTCCGCCTTTCGTTCTGTGTCTTTGGAGGTTCTCGCTATTTATGGTAGGGATGGTGATGTATGATGCTAAAGGCCCGGTAAATTTGTTCCATGACGAGAAGTTGCGCCAGCGCATGCGGCAAGGTTAACGGAGATAGCGACCAGCGCCAGTTGGCACGGTCCTTAATGCGGGCCGACAATCCCAAACTCCCCCCTACCACAAACACCACAGGGAGACTTTGGTCATAATAGTGCGCCATTTTGGCACTCAGGTCGACGGAATTCAAAGATTGTCCCATGATATCCAAAATGATGACCCAGTCACTCGGCAAGATTTTGTCCAGCAGAAGTCTTCCTTCGCGTTCTTGGGTTTCAAGCTCCTGGCCCGAACGATAACCGATTTCTGTGACGCTGTCCCACTGCACTGGCATCCACGGGGTGAGCCGTTGACGGTAGTCATCTATCAACTGGGTAACCCGCTTGTCTTTGGGGCGTCCTACCGTAAGCATGCGCCAGCCCCGTGCCATCGCCCTCTCCTTTCCCATCCCCTGTTTCCTTTGCCTTTTCAGTTTACAGGTTTTGCGGCTCGAGGGCCAGAAAGAGGCTTCGTAGCTTGTACTATTGGCCCATATTGCACATACATATCACATAGAGAACTCTGACAGAAATGAGGGGTTTCTAGTGCATGAAGACAATCCCGCTGAAAATCGGCAAACGGCTGGCCACGCTTTATTATCAGCACTCGCAGCGACATTTGGCGGGGGATCCTCTATCGTCTTGATTCGGTCAGCCGTGGGCAGCCGCTCCTTATCCCTTCCCCATATTTTCGTCCTAGCCCTTACGACCTTGGGTAGCGCGCTTCTGCTCTCGCTTATTTGGGGCGGTCATCCCGATCGGCAATGGCCTGTCACGCGCCACATTTTATGGATTTCGGTTTTGGCCGTCGCGACAACACTCTTCGCCACAATGGGATGGCCCTGGTTCTGGCACTGGGCATTTCCTCCTCGTGGATAAGGAAAGCTCTCACGCAGGAACTGGCATGCGTGGGAGTTTTTCTTACACGCGCTCGCTCCTTATGTTCCACAGTCTCCCTCTATAGCTTTAACCTCTGTAGCCACAGAGCAAGGCCCAAAGATTGCGCCATCTATGTAAGCCACCTTATGGATGCACCTAGCATCCTGCCAAGGCCGTGCCCCTTAGAATCCCCGCCTTTGCCGAATAGCTATCCGCTTTCACGATTAGTAAAGATGCTTGCCGCCACCATAGCTTACGGTTTTCATTAGCACAACGGTAAAGAACGTCTTGTCGATAACGCGTCGTCGAGCTCTCCCGCATAACGAGAATGCGAGAGAGCCTCCTATATCTACCCCGCTTGGCGCGGCTTCATCGGCAGTTCCTGTAGTGTAACGACTTTTTGCAAACGTTGAGTTCCCCGCATAATGTCAAGACGCACGGCCCGACCGACTCCCACATTCTGAAAAACCCTCACAATATCTTCTTTTTGGTGAACAGGAATTCCGTCGGCGGCCACAATAAAGTCGCCTGGCTGAATACCAGCTCGCGCAGCAGGACCTGACGGAACCACCCCCACCACCAGCAATCCAAATGACCGCGGACCTGATGACTCCACGGTAGCTCCTAACCACGGCCGTTTCACATGCCCATATAAAATTAACTGTTGCGAAATCTCTTTCACCGTGTCACTAGGAATCGCAAATCCCATACCCTACCTAGAGGTAGGGCCATGGGACATTTCTGGTCTTGCTAGAATCCCCCCTGCGGACGCGGAGGGTCTTCGCAAAAGATCATTATGCAGGATTGGTCCCATTCTCTTCAGCGGTTCCTATGTATCCTTCCATGTACAAAAGTATGCGCCCCCTAACCTCAAAAAGGTAGATCCCAGTCCTTGATAATCGCACTACTAGGAAATAACTGTAGATAGCCATTTATGCCGGACCTGTAGTCTAATGTTTTATTGCACCCCCGGGCATAATTTGTACACCCCCAAAAGGGACGAAAAGAGGCTCTATTGAGTTTGATGACCATATGCCCATCACAAGAATTAGATGGGCACGGCAATCGCCGCGTGCTCTCAGAGTCAGAATGTTGATCGACCGCTAATGCCAAACAAGTCACATCCGCGCCGCATTGTTCCAATTGCATCGCCACTACAGATAGCGTAGCCCCCGTAGTTACAATGTCATCCACAACCAAAATGCGTTGACCCCCCAACGATGAGGCAGAGAGGCGGTAGGCATCGGCCACATTATCTTTTCGTGCCGTGCGTCCTAGTTGTGATTGTTTTTCCATCGGTCTCGTTATATGAATCAAAGATGTATGGACCCGCGTGTCCTCCGGAAAAGCTTGACGCAACAGTGTTCCCAAACGATCTGGTGAACGAGGCTTAGGAGGAATTGCCGTAATCATTGTGAAGGGTGGTGAATTGTGTTCAATGATTGCGAGGCTGTCTCTCATGATATGGATGAGCGCAGGGTCTATCACTCCCTGTCGCCAACTCTTCAGCAATAAAAGTCGTTTGGTTAATAAATGAATATCTGAGCGTGGGTCGTTCTTGGCAAAATATCGACCAGTTCCCCATAAGATAGCATTCGCAGAATAGTTCGCAGGGCGAAGCTCGCGTATTAATAAACCGCCCTTGGAATGCCAATCCTCAGACCTCAACTCGCCTACAAACTGATGTTGCGGCCATGTTGTTAATGCAGCCACGTTTGGGCACCATGCATCAGGGAAAGTTTCCCCGGTAATAGAACTACCGACAAACACCACACGCACATGGCACCACACGGCATCGATAAGATCCTTTTCTTGGTCCGTAATCAGAAGCGCCTGACCAGGCGCGTACTGGTTTTGTTCCAAGAAATCGTTAATGGCGCGGGCAAGGGGAAAGGGGTGCTCTGGGTTTAATGAGATGTGACTAGTCGGTACAGACCCCCATCGATATTGTTGTGCATGGTCATCAAAGTCCCCAATCCACTCGACTGACGGACAACATTGCGACAACACCCGATTAGAAATTTGAGCGGGATTCGATATATGGATAAATAGACCAGTCGGGTGCCAAACCATTGTCGTTACTCGCTAACCTGCGTGACACGCACTGATGACACGGACCGCCCAAAAGTCTTTAATGTGGTTGCCAGCACGTTGTCGACCTCTTCTATCGTCCTGAATTTAAAGGCATTTGGAGATCGCGCTAAGAACTTCTTGGGCCACTGCAAATTGTCATTATCGACAGCACTTTGTGGTATAAAAACAATACGACCTTGCTTGATGGCATAATCCGCTTGGATTAGAGCGCCACTCGTCTCTCCCGCCTCAATCACCACAGTAGCAACACTAATTCCACTCATCGTCGCATTACGCTGAGGAAAATTATAACGCTTAACAGCCATCGAAGGGGCAAACTGTGAAACTAATAAGCCTTCAATTGCTATCTGGTCTTGTAATTCAGCATTTTCTTTGGGATACGCCTGATTGAGTGGCGTGCCTAAAACCGCAATCGTCCGTCCCTGCGCCAGAAGTGTACCGTGATGCGCAGCAGCATCGATTCCTTTGGCTAAGCCCGACGCGACAACAATCCCCCGGCGGCTCAAAAGGGCTGCAAGCTTGCCCGCCCGCCAACGTCCAAGATCGCTCGCATTTCGGGTTCCTACTATGGAAACAATCGGTTGCTTTAACAAACTGACGTCACCTTTTAAGAATAAGAACCGTGGGGGATTATGGATCTGTGTTAATAGCACAGGATACTCAGCTGAACCCTGTTCGACAATATAATAATGCTTCAATTTTTTAAATGCCGATGTGACTTTGGATAGGGTTGATCGTAGCGTGTTCAACCCTACCGTCTTGGTTAACAAATTACTAACCGTACCCCCAAGAACAAAGTTACGATACTCTTCACCACGATCCATCATTTCTCGCGCCTGACGCGTGTTGCCGAGTATCGAAAGAAGGGTGAAATACCGAATGGCACGCTCTTGACTCGCGCCTCCCATTTCATATCCCCCTTATGCGCAACCAATCGAGCTCAACTCTTTATTCTGTAGTGTAACCGATCCTTCGCTATCCTACAATTGGCTGCCCCATGCTAGGGTGAGGACAAGAACCACAAATGTTACTGCCCAGTGCTACACTTGTTCCCTTCCAGAGGTCGAGAGGTCGATCGGCATCCAGAAAACTTAGCCTCCAGTCGCGGAATGCTGATGGGAGCTGGCCATCCGGTAGCCATCGTACTCTTTGGTTCGGAAGCACAGCACGCTGCGAACGACAGAGCGACTTCGATTTCTTGATCATTGAACAGAATGTATGTCTTTCTCGCCAACGGGCTATCAAATATCAAATAGCTCTAGGACCACGAATCATCGCATCGGATATTTTGGTGCGAGCCCCAGAAGAGCTGTAACAAGCAGTAGCTGAAGGAAATCCTATTATTCGAGAAATCCTGCAAAAGAGGCGGTGGGTATATGGTGAGTCGCAGATCTTCGTCACTTTTTAGTTTAGAGGTACATATCAGCCCGTTATATATTCAATCGCCTGCGAAGGGCTCCACAAACAATGCTGGGGCGTCGAAGCGCGTCAACCACCGTTTGATGTCCGGTATGAGCCGCGTCTTGCCTCTGGGATAACGGAAAGGACTAAGTTGGCGCACTTGGGCCACATTGACGGGCCGTGTGCCTGATGGCTGTAGATTCCCCCTTTGCGATGACGGGGCTTAGATTGACGTCCAATATGAGCAAAGCCTCCCTCTTCCCCAATTCTTGAGCTCCTCCTCCGCGTGACATCCGTGGCTAATTCTGGCACACTACGCATATCATGAGCGAGGACTGTGACATGGGGCAGCAGGATCATGTAACCCCGGCTCCGGCGTAGGTACGCGATTCTTGTCTGCCTGGCGATGCGCTTGATACAAGAATTCTAACATATCATACGCTAATTGTTTTTGTTGCGCCGGGGTCAGTGTGCCGATGGCGGTGACTTTCATCCCCATCACACTCCTTTCCCTGTACCATATGAACCATGGACGTGAATTAGGTCACGGTCTGTGCCAGGAGGGACTATAGTATGCGCGCACTGGGCGTCGCCCGTGTCTCGACCCAAGAGCAAGCCACGGGCGACCGATTTTCCATTCCCCATCAACGGCAACGCATTACAGACTATTGCGTGCAACGCAATTGGGATCTCATTGATGTCGTGGAATACGTCCAATCGGGCGGTTCCAATTACCGCGAGCTCCAAGAGATTTTACAGCGGGTCGAGCGCGAACACATTCGCGTCGTCGTCGTCAACGAACTCGACCGCTTAGCCCGCGATATGGTCTCGACGTTACTCTTCCTCGAAGACTTACAACGGGTCGGCTGTCGATTCGCAGGCGTGGCCGATGATCTCGACTTGACCACGCCGGATGGCGAACTGAAGATGATGATTCTGTCGGTCTTTGCCCACTATTTTCGCAAGCAATTGGCACGGAAAGTTAAAGGCGGTTTGGAAGAACGGGCCCGCCAAGGTAAACATCATGGAGGGCGGCCCCCGTATGGCTTTCGCTTTGCTGGGGACAAACTAGAACCCCACCCTGACCAAGCTCCGGTCGTGCGTCAAATTTATGCGTGGTACGTCCACGAAGGCATTGGCGGGCGGGAAATTGCTAAACGTTTGAATCAACAAGAGATCCCCACCCAAACGGGCACCAGTCAATGGGGAGCGCCGGAAATCTTGCGGTTGCTGCGGCGTCCCGCCAATGCGGGGGATCTCCAACACGGCGCCTTAGAATTTTTCAAAGAACGCACCGGCGTCACCCATAAGCGGCATCGAGACGAGCCACTGATCGTACCCGACGCCCATCCGGCCCTTGTGGATCGCGCAACATGGGAAGCCGCCCAACGCATTCTCCAAGCGCGGGGACAACATAGCGGGCGTCAAGCGGATTCGCCCTATCTCCTCAGTGGATTGGTCTATTGTGGCTATTGCGGCAAGCCGATGACGGTCATCAAAGGCGGGCGCGGGCGCAAGCCCCGCTATACCTGCCGGGCGTACCACATGCAAGGCCTGTGCCAACCGAATACCGTCGCCGTGGACGCCGTTGAAACGGCGGTGGTCGAGGATTGGCTCACGCGCATGGCCCATCCGACCGCGGCTGAGGTGCAAGCCTGGGCGGAATGGAAAATCGCCCAAGAGCATAACCAACGCGACACCCGCCGAGAACACCAACGCCTCACGCGCCGTCTGGACGATATCCAAACCATGCGAACGCGTGCCGAAGATGCCTTACTCCAAGGAGCGTTTACCATTCCCCAATATAAAGAAGCGCTGGCGCGGATTGATCACGAAGAAGCCCGGATCACTGCGCGTTTAGCAGAACTCACAACCACAGAGTCCCCGGTGACCTCCACCGAGGAAGCGCAACGTCTTGCCGCCGAATTAGCGGCAGCGCCTACAGCCTTTCAGCACGCCGCCACCCTGCACGAACGGCGGGAATTGCTGAAGCAGTATATTCACCGCATCGAGCTGGTGAAAGACGAAATCATCATTCGTTACGCCGGGGACACAGCCGCCGCGCCCCCCACGTAACGGCAGCGAGGGATAGAAAGGCCTTACCCACAAACGGCCTCCCACGGCGCTTCGCCCTGACGGACCAGCGCAAACGCCGCGTCAAGCGCCGCCCCGGCATCCCCGGCCAGCCGCACGAGGCCCATCCACAAATCGGTGGTGTTAATCCACACACGATACGCAGGCCCCTGGATCATCAGGCCCCCCGCATAAATAGCGCTTAACACACCGCCGGCCGGGCTCGTTTTCCAACCGGATAAGGTGACGGTTGTTCCCACAAAGGGCTTAAGAGCGAAATCTACGGCTTTGAGAATCGTATCGTGTGAACTGCCATCTGGTAATGTCGCCATCCTATCATCTCCTCATCAGGATTGGTGCTGGGACTCCCTCCACGCGCGGTCTACCACCTCGTCGAGCCCCCTGACGCGCGCACACCCCACAGGGCCGCTTCGGCCCCAGCCGTGGGCGACCGTCCGCATGCGTTTCGCGCGGCGCGGCACCCAATGCCCAATGGCTGGAGCGGGATTGCGTGCACGAAACGCGCGGGCGGCGGCAGCGAACCGCGCCGCATCAACGGCAGCCAGCAGGGCAATCATCGCGCGGACAGCGCTGGTATCTCCATGGACCGCAACAAAAATGCCCGGCATCAATTCTTCGATCCGCTGACGCCGCTTTTGTCGACCGATCTCGCCCTCGGTGGCAATGTCCACCCATCCGGGGCCGACAATCACCCCTTTGGTGGGAGAAAGGGTCAACAAGGCTTGGGCCACGGCGGCATCGGAACTACTCCATGTTAAATGGTGCATCAGGCACCTCCATTAAGGGTAAAGTAGGCAGAGTGATGCCCGGGAAGTCGACCACCTCCCGCCCGGAGATGGGTTCTGCTATACTGAACTAATGATCCATACCAAGCAGTTGATCAGTGGAGACATGCAAGGCGGCAGCAAGGCGTTCAAGGGTATCGAGGGACCCAGCCTTTTTGCCGTTTTCGAGCATCGAAATAAAGGCATCCGAGCAGCCCGCTAAGCGGCCAAGGTCAGCCTGACTCAAACCGCGGTGTTCCCGCCAACGTTTGAGGTCGCGCATGTAGACTTGTCGCATAGGCACCGCTCCTTACGTCCGATAACCTAACTGAAAGTTAGCTTATCGATATTATAAATCCTAACTAAAGGTTAGACAAGAGGTTTACCATGGATCGAAAAACTGTGCTAGGACAGCGCCTCACGTCCGCGCGGCTGACCAAACAGTGGACAAAACAAGCCCTGGCGAACCAGATCGGTGTGAGCGATGTGCTGATCGGATATTTTGAGCGTGGTCGGCGATGGCCCTCCGTGCCGACCTTGATTGCGTTGGCCGAAGTCTTGGAGGTGTCGACGGACTACCTGTTGGGTCTGACAAGCGAACCGCCCTCCAAGGGTCCTCCTACCACAGGCTAACCGCGTCGAAACGTGGGGCATCATGGCCGCCCCTTCCCGACGGATGCCGCGCAAACGTCTGCTATACTGTCGCTAAGCAAATCGGTATCCGTCACATGGAGAGCAACCGCTAAGCGGTGTAGCAGGCGCAGAGAGGGCAAGACTTTGCCCTTTTCCAAATCGGAGATGTGTTGTTTGGTGCATCCCACACGACGGCCCAATTCCTGTTGAGACCAGCCTTGGGCCAATCGGCGTTCACGCATCATCGTCACTGAAATCACCTCGGTATCAGTTAATAACTGATACATTAAGAATAATATAAGTTGATAACTGATGGCAAGGGGAACTTATGGAATCCACGAAAAATATTTTGGGTGAACGGGTGCGTCAGCGTTGTCAGGAAAAGGGCTGGTCTTCGCGTCAGTTGGCGGTGCAAATAGGCATCCGTCCGCAAAGTCTGCACGCCATTGAACACGGCAAAGCATGGCCCTCCGTCCCAACGCTCATCGCCCTGGCTGAAGTCCTGGACTGCTCGTTGGATTGGCTGTGCGGACTGACCAATCAGCAAAACATCCCACACTCGGCGCATGAATAAGTCTCCCGTGCCTACGACTTGTTAATACCACTTAAAGTTAAGCACTTATAGTATAGCACTCATAGTTAATAACGCAAATAGTGCGGTTAGTATTTCGTTAGCGAGTGGAATACTTATAATACAAAACAATAAGTATTCCACTGAGGGTTGTTATGGGTATTGATATGAAGCGCATCGGCCAGATCTTGCGCACTCTGCGATCCAATACGGGAAAGACACTCGAGCAAGTGGCCCGAGAACTGAATATCGGTACATCCCTGTTAGGCATGTACGAACGGGGAGAACGAATGCCCCCACCCGATAAATTGGCCTTGTTGGCCGATTATTATGGGGTATCTGTTGATGCGTTATTAGCGCGGACTCCGCCAGTCGTCGCTGACTCAGCACCGAACTATGCGCAAGAATCCCCTGAGACAAGCGAATTGGATCGCCATGTTTGGAAACTCATCGGCGGGCGTGTTCGACGGTATCGCCGGATAAGCGGGCTCTCGGTCGACCATCTGGCGCAAAACGTAGGTGTAGGTCACCAACAGATTGTTCGTCTTGAATCAGGTATGGCCGGCGTCCCCATCCCACGACTTCAACAAATTGCTGAAGTGCTCGGAGTGACAATCGGTGATTTATTGCAGGACCTGGATGGGCACCCCTCAATTGGTGCCGATAATATGGTCTTGTCGTTTCGCCAGCGCGGGTTATCTGAGAAAGAAATTCAGAAAATCATGGATTATATTGATCTCATTGAGAAGGCGCGTGGTAGCGATTCCTGACGGATACATGAACGATTTGCTCAACATACGTCGAGAAGTACACGATACAGCTGACGCCATGATGGCCGATGTTCCGCGCACGTTACACAGCGTTCCTCGACCGATGATTGCGATTGCTGAAGCCTTGCATTACGAGGTAGTCTCGATAATTGTTACTGACGTTAATAACTTTCATGGGTGCAGTAATGGTTCTCGTATTTATATAGACATATCCCATCAGCCTTGGGAGCGACGATTTACTATTGGCCATGAACTGGGCCATCGATGTCTTTGGGTAGGCCATAAAGAATGGGAATGCAATGCCTACGCCGAAGCTGTATTATTACCGCGCAATGATGTGAGACAGGTATTAGGTGAATGGGTAGGACATCCTTTGAGCCTTAAAGCCTGGGCTGTTCGCGAACACGAGGAAGGCCTTGTCACTCGTTTAACCAAGCGGTATGGCGTTGGCTATAATGCCCTGATCAGTGCATTAGGAAACTACGGATACATCGTCGACGTTCCCCCGTGGTCAGCGCGCTTGAATGGAGATCGGGTCTTCGAAGAGTATTTCCAGTATTTTCGGGCCTTAAAAGCTAACGCATCAAGAAGAGGCCCGCTTTAGGGCCACATGCGTAGTACCCTGGTTCGACGAATCCCATCGAAACCGGATTGCCGTCACATCCTAACGCGCTCTGCCCAATTAGGATCGATAACGATGCGAGGCCCATTCCTGTCATGGTCTCTTATTCCCGCAAAATGGGTTTCCTTTCTCTTCTGCTAGGTACCGTTTTACAACCTGCCCAACATAATCATCGCAAGGTCGTCTTTTGCATCGACCTGCGTGTCGATTCCTATCGTATAGTGTCAGATAAAAAGTCCAATGGGTGGCCTCTTGGCAGAAGGCAAGACCCCTTCAACCCACCGTGCGATGTGTTAGCATTGACTCTAGTTGCTGGAACAATAATCCAACAACAACATCATACCGAGTTCAGGAGGAATAACATGAATAAGAGAACACGTATAGGATTCGCTACAATATTACCCATTTTGGCGCTCAGTGGGCCTACGTTTGCCTACTGGGTGCCGAACTCCGTTTCTACGCCTGTTGCCGGACCTGTTCGCGTTCTCCAGCCCCTCACTCACGGAATGCCTGCAAGTACGGCGGGGATGCCCGTGGTAGGACCCGGAGTCGCCAATCCGCCGACCTCATTTCCTCTGACCTTAACGCAGTTGCAACAGACAATCGCGGTAGTGGATAATGAACTCACCCAAGCTCCGAACGGGACCGTATCCGTGTCCCCGTTAGGCTGGCAACAATCCGGGTTAACAGGTCCTGAAATCGCATGGGCCCAGCAGGCAATTACGCATTATGACCAACAGATTAATGCGGGGCAATTGCAGCCAGTGCTTGGGAGCACTGGCTTATCCATCGCACGCCAGCCTCTATCCAATGGCATAATGATTCGCTCATTTGGCACCTATGGTATGGACTATGATTGGTTCATCGCAAGAACTCCCTATTGGTATACAGAATATTTCTGGTGGGGGACTTCCCAGATGGCGAATAACTCCGCGACGAAGAATCTTGTCAATAATATGACGGCCATTGCGACAGGAACTGGCATTGCCTCATTGTTTACGTGGGAAGGGTCATGGCTTATAGGCTTGAGTGGACTCGTTATCGGCGCTTATGCGAATATCATTAATAACACCAACAATCAGGGAGGCAATTTTGGTGTCCATATCAACTTCGTGTACACTAATCCTATTCCCGTCGGCATTTATGCCAATGTCCCCTAATGCAGGAAGGAGAACATCATGAAATCCATTGCTTGGTCGCCGACAGTTATTTGGGCGGTCATTGGTTGCGGTGCCGCGTATTTTAGCGTGACGTATCTCATGCGCTGGCGGACTAACAATCTCATTGAAACGCTTTTCGGCATCGTGATGGGATTGCTTTGCATTTCTGCCGTCATACGGGTCGGTGTCAACGTCGGATGGTGGTCGTTTCTTTACAAACCTGGAAAATAGTTCATGCCAAGCCCCCGGCGTTCGTTATTCACCCCGGGGGCTTGGCATGGTACGGTAACCGTTCTCCATCAACAACGCGCATGGAACTCCCGAAAGCCGATAACATGCCGAGCCCCCTGTTGATTTGGATAAAAGGGTATGCGCCTTCGCTGCTTATTCCCCTGAATTGTCGGGGTCCGGGACGCAGAAGCGCGAAGATCATCCTCAGAAAGCTACGTAGCCCCTCATAGACAAGCATGGGGGGTATCCACATCGCCCCGGTCTTTTCCCCAAATCCGTTCTGCTGTAGGTCTCCATGAGACGTCATGACGTTTCTGTTGTGTCGGACGGAGAGGACCCTGTCCTCTGTTCTGCTGCAAGCCGCATTGCCCCCTCGGTGTCTTGCCAATGCCACCATTCGGTTTCAATAACTCCTGTCTCTGGGTTACGCCGATAGGCCCCCCATCCCGTGCTCGCATTGTCGGGCTCCCCCCACGCAGTGACTTCTTCTGGCGCTACCCACCCTGTGACAACACACCATATGGTTTCATGGGGTTATCTCCGCTTCGATTTGTGGTAACCATTGTGATATTTGCCATGATACTTCCTACCATAGCGCGTACACATCGTTCATTACTCTTGTCCCTATCGAATCATTGTCCATTCCCTGATGAGTCTCCCCGTTGTACCGTCCGGTCACGCGCTTTCATGCTGCAATGTAAGATTCTGAACCATGGAGGGATCTTATGAAAAACGTAGAGTTGACCCTTGAGGGCCATATTCCTGACGATCCACGAGGACCTCACCCTAGGATTTCGGCCCCGTTCGGACAAGATGACCATTATTGCCCACACGAAAGGCCACGAGCCAGTGGGAGATGGCCGAGAGATGAAAAGATTGGGTGGACACGGCACAGCGGTCTCGTGAATATGACATGAGGACCATTGCCGAGTTGATAGACCTGGGAATATACGGTCTGGAAGACGCTCAATATGTTCGAGACCAGTTACGCTACCAATAGCTTTAGCGACTCGGGGAGTTTCCGCTTGAAACCCCCTCTCTCCCAAATCCTGGCCCTGCGTAATGCCGATGAAGTTTAGTCAACCTCCTCAACCGAGCAGTGAAGGAAACCGTTTGGCAGAAACGGAGGGTCATCGAGCTTACGGCCCCTTCTTATTTGGGGTGCCACCACCGGGAAAGGAACGGCCGGTTCAACCGCAGACCCAAAAACGCTTCCGTTTCGCGTAGGTGTAAAATCAGAGACAATCCGGCCTGTTGCACGATTAAGTAATCGGGGATGTTGGTTTTCCAGGTTTTAATTTCGGACGGATTGCTGGCTGTCAAAACGACATGGTTGTCGGGCCGTCGGATGACGAAGAGGTCCGGTCGGGTCTTCCACAAACGGTGCAATGTGTCCCGAATTTTCACATCGTGCGAGGTCAGATAGGTGTCCAGCGTCACTGTGTGACACCAGGAAGGCGGGTTGCCGTCCAGGGCGTGGCCGACGAGGTCGTACAATACCGTGGAAGCCACCTGGTACGGATCGGGTGGTTCGGGATTGTCCCAGGCGTTGGCCAGCCGTCGCACCGCCGGCAAAACCCGGGCACAGTAGGCCCGGTATAAAGCCGTCCCCACGTGCTGTTGCACCTGCGCGGTAAACCGGTCCTTCGCGGCGGCGGCCACGGGAATGCTCGCGGTAATCGGCACCACATAGGCCCGTTTGGTCACCTCGCTGGGAAGGCCCTCGATATCCGTGTTCGCGCTAAAAACCATACAGGGGGCCGGGAAGGTGCGAAAATAATCGCTACTCTTGATCAATTCGATGGCATGGTCGTGAAACCGGCGGTTTTGAATATCATCCACGATCAGCGGAAACGCGTGCGCTTGCGCCGCCCATCCTCGGTATTTGGATTTTGAAAACTCGAGGGCGGGCACCAGCACATCCATGCCAAACATGAGCCGAGACACGGTTTTGTGTTGAGAGTAAAAAATTAGCTAGACTCGATAAAAATTACCTAGACTGTGTTGGAAGAACATGGTACAGTTGGAACAAGGGAAAACGCTTGTTCTAACTGTACCTCTTTGTTTTTTAATTATAAGGAGGGCGACATTGGCCAAACGTAAACGAGAAAGCACTCCTAACACCATTGAACGGCGAACCAAAGAAGGACGGGGCACCGGACGTGGGGTGGATTATAAGCCGTGGCTTTTGGTGCAAGATGTCCCGTCCCAAGGATTAGCTAGCCGGGTGAAGGGTGTAAAGACTGGCCGCGTCCATCATCTGTTAAGTCAACTTGAACATCGGTGTTTTTTGATTCTGGATTGGTCGGAGCGGATTACGGATATTCGCGAACAGTTTCCGCTTTTGCCGCTCGATGAAACCCTAGCTTTAGCGGAATCTCTGGGGATTAAACATCCTCGCGATCCCAAAACCCAAATTCCTACAGTGCTCACATCCGACTTTCTCATTACCGTCAAACAGGGAGAGGGAACAGGAGAACAAGTCCTCAGTATCAAGCCATCCAATCAACTCTCTCGCCCACGAGTGTTAGAAAAACTCGAATTGGAACGCCAATATTGGGCAAAGCGCCAGGTGCCGTGGCATATTGTCACGGAACAGGATATTCCCAGGAGCTTGGCTGATAATTTGGAGTGGCTCCAGCCGTATCGATTTTCCGATGTTCTCTCACCGCTGGCGTCGTCCGATATCCAACGTATCCGCGTGGTTTTGGAACAGGCCTTGCTGAAGGTTCAACCGTTATCGGATGTTGTACGGGCTGTCGATGATCGGCTGGGATTGGATCCGGGAACGAGTTTGTCCGTTGCCCGCCATTTGTTGGCGACGCGTGCGTGGCGAACAAATTGGATGGCACCGTTTAATTTGAGCCAACCGCTTGTCTTGCAACGTCCGGGCGAGCTCTCCTCGGAGGTGGGTGTCTCATGAATTGGGCAGTCAACCAGCTCATTGAATGGCTTGGGGAAAACGGCGATCCCCTGACGGAGCGGCTACTGTGGATGGATCTTTCTTATACCGATGTATACCTTTTCAATGTCCGGGATCCCAAAGCGCTGCCTGTCTGGCGTCGCCTCAAAGACTTGGAGAGTGCGGTCAGTCAAGGCATAGCTCGGGTTTTGGCGGAAGACCCGTTTTTAAAGGGAATGCGTCCGGATGACCTGGTAACGGAATCCCAACGTGTTCAACGGGATCAAGCGTGGCAGATTATTCAGCCGTTGGTGGAAATGGCGGACGAGGCCATTTATCGCCCGGAGACGCGAGGACCGTTGATTGCCGACATTTCGGCGCGTGCTGGGGTCACGAAGACAACGATTTATGGATATCTTCGGCGTTATTGGCGTGGTGGTCAAACGAAAAATGCCTTGTTGCCCGAATATGAACGTCGTGGCGGCCGAGGTAAGACCAAGGGGGTAAGCGAACGCAAGCGCGGCCGACCGCCCCGACGGACAAATACGGTCGCAGACGAATTCGGAATCAATGTGGATGAGGGAATCCGGGAAAAATTTCGCCGCGGGATCCGCCTGTTTTATGAAACACGGAAGGCCCACACACTGAAAGAGGCGTATCAGCTCATGTTGGAACATCTATTCCATCAGGGGTATGACAAACGGGGCGATATTTTGGTGCCTATCCTCCCGCCGGTTAGTGACCTTCCGAGCTTCGGCCAATTCCGTTATTGGTACGAAAAGGAACGGGAATGGGAAGATTCTCAAAAGCGGCGTCTGGGTGAACGGCGATACGCGTTAAGCCGACGGCCTATCACGGGGGATTCTACCAAGATGGCCCAAGGTCCCGGCTCTCTGTATCAGATCGATGCCACAATTGCTGACGTTTATTTAGTCAGCCGATGGGACCGTAACCGCGTGATCGGTCGACCCGTGGTGTATATGGTAGAAGACGTTTTTAGTCGCATGATTGTCGGCTTGTCCGTCAGCCTGGAAGGACCGAGTTGGTTGGGCGCGATGTTGGCATTGGAAAACGCGGCGAGTGATAAATCGGGATTTTGCGGCCGATTTGGCATTGAGGATGTTTCGTGGTGGTCGGCGCAACACCTACCGGATGCCATTTTGGCCGACCGGGGCGAACTAGAGGGCTATAATGCCGACCAGTTGGTCAATGCGTTGGCGATTCGCGTGGCTAACACGCCGCCCTACCGTGGGGACTTGAAAGCGATTATCGAGCAGAACTTTCGGTTGATGAATCTCAACCTCGTTGGTCAGTTGCCTGGAGCAGTGGTGAAGGACCGGGAACGGGGCGAACCGGATTATCGCCTCGATGCGGTGCTAACATTGGACGAATTTACCCATCTCTTGGTCTTTTCGGTACGCGATCATAACCTGTATCAACGATTGGATTCCTATCCCATGACCGAGGACATGATGGCGGACCACGTGGAGCCGTATCCGTGGGATCTATGGCAGTGGGGGATTACCCATCGTTCCGGCCATCTACGGTCGGTGCCTCATGATGTCCTGCGGTTAAACTTACTACCGGGAGCGGAAGCTTCGGTAACGCCGCGGGGTATCCAGTTTCGGGGAGTTCTCTATACTACGGAGCGCGCCATTCGCGAACAGTGGTATGAGCGGGCTCGAGCTCGCGGGACATTTCGTGTAGCTATTGCATTCGATCCCCGGGTAATGGACGTCATCTACTTGCGCGATGACAATGGAACGGGCATTGAACCGGGCACCTTATTGGATCGCAATCAACAGTTTCGCGGGTATACGTGGTGGGATTACGAGGCATGGAAGCAAGCGCAGGCAGAACGCACAGTCCATCGCGAGACTCGAGAACGCCAAGCACAAGCCGAATTGCATGCTGAAATGGCCAAAGTGGTCCAACAAGCCCAGGCCGACGCTGAAAACACACGGGATGGCAGCAGTAAACGCGCTCGGGTGAAGTCCATTCGTGCCAATCGTCAGATTGAGCGCGATGAAGACCGCAGCACCCAAGGATGGCGTCTCGGCCAAGAGGAAGCCAAGAGTCCTAGCTCCGCCCAACTATCGGATGAGGAGGTCTATGTGCCCCCGCCGGATCGGATTACCCTGCTTCGGAGGCTAAAAAAGCATGGGGAGGAGCCAAAATGAGCGACGAGCTGAGGATTTTAGTGGGCCAAGGGCGTCGCATCGACGCGGACTATCAGACCCCGCCGATTGCGACGTACCAAGGAAATCCTTTCATTGAGGCCTTGCCCCCCATCTGGTCGGAGGAAGAGGTGGGTCAACAATTAACCTATGCCCCGCTCTATTCTTTGCAGGATCGGGACATGCCAGCCCACTATCGGCTTCATCTCATTCAAAACACTTTGCAATTTTTTGAACCCTTGCCGGTGCATTTGGAACTGGAACAACGCTTTTCGCGGATGATTCGCATTGGCTATTTGGCGCGCAATCCCCGCGATCCCCGATTTGTGGCCCATTTGCATGAAAACGCCGACCGTATCGGAAACGCGGGCAGTCTCTCGTCAGCAACGCGGTCGACCGCTACGGGATTTACCATCTTGGGCATGAGCGGAGTGGGGAAAACCACGTCGGTCGAGCGCGTTCTGTCGCTCTACCCTCAAATCATTGGCCACCACGAATATGCGGGGCGGCCGCTGACCGTGATGCAGGTGGTCTGGCTGAAGTTGGACTGCCCCTTTGACGGCTCCATTAAGGGACTCTGCTTAAATTTCTTTCAGGCAATCGATGATTTGTTGGGCTCCCGCTATTATGAGCGCTATGCCTCGGGTCGGCACACGGTGGATGAATTATTGCCGCGCATGGCCCGAGTGGCGGCCTTGCACGGTCTGGGCGTGCTGGTGATTGATGAGATCCAGCATCTCAGCGAGGCCAAAAGTGGTGGTTCCCGCAAGATGTTGAATTTCTTTGTCCAACTGGTCAACACCATCGGCCTTCCCGTAGTTCTGGTGGGCACCTACAAGGCCCAAGCGCTCTTAAGTGGCGAATTTCGGCAAACGCGTCGAGGGACCGGTCAGGGCGACTTTATCTGGGATCGCATGGCCAATGATGAGGTGTGGCAATTCTTCGTCGAATCCCTCTGGCGATTTCAATATACGCGACGGCTCGTTCCCTTGACGCCAGCCTTGCGAGATGCATTGTATGATGCCAGCCAGGGAATCACCGATTTTGCGGTGAAGTTGTACATGCTGGCGCAAGCACGGGCGATTACCCGAAATGATGACACCATCACCCCAGCTCTGATTCGATCGGTGGCCAAAGACAGCTTGCGGCTAGCGTCCCCCATTTTAGAAGCGCTTCGAACGGGCAATATCCGCTTGTTGCAAGGCGTCGACGATGTGGTGCCGTTGGATGTCGAACGGTATCTTGCAGAGGCCGAGCGGTCCGTGACGACCATGGGACGGCTTGATTCCCTGAGAAAACCGGCTGACCAGAGTTCATCGGTTACGGGCGAGTCCGCCTTAGTCGGGTGGTTGATCGAGGCAGGAGTACCTAAGATAGTGGCCCGACAGGCGGTAGAATTCATCCAGTCGGATGAAGCCACTTCTCTCCTTGATGACAGGCACCATGCGTTGGAGAAGGCACGAGCTCTCATGCAATCAACGCCAGGCTCCGAGGATTCACCGAGCGCGCAGACGCCGGAAGCGGTGAAAAAACGTCCCTCTCAGAAGCAAGAGGGTGCTCCTGAGAGTTTGGTCCTAAAATCGGTCGTGCAAACAGGTCTCAAAGCGGGGAGGTCGGCCTACGGCGCGTTGAAAAATGCAGGATGGATCCAATCAATGGAGGCGTTTGTTAGTTAAGCGGAGGATGGCATGATTACAGTCTTTCCCGATCCGTATCCGGATGAATTGCTTTATAGCGTGTGTGCCAGATATCAGGAACGGATGATGTGGGGCAATCAAAAAACGACACTGGAAGACTTGTTCGGAAGCAACACGGTAGTGGCGGTTGTGGATTTGCCTGGGCACGTGGACGCCTTAATAAGCCATTTGCCGGCAGGCCATCGGTACTCATCCGACGAAATCATCGATCGTCACACCTTGCTCCCCTATTTTTCTCCATTTCTTGCGGCAAGCCAACTGGAAGAGGTCCGCCTTGCCATGAGACGTGGGTCGGGATCGGGGATTTCCGGACGTGCCGGCATCATGGCATCAACCGTCAAGACGCCGCAAGTGTTACAGTACTGTCCACAATGCGTGGAAGCAGACCGCACGGCCTATGGAGAGGCCTATTGGCATCGGGTGCACCAACTCCCTGGTTTGACCGTGTGCCCCCATCATTCCGGGACGTCGATCTACCCGAGTCAGGTGGCCATTCATAGTTCGGGGCGACGTCAGGGCTTTGATATCTTGGAGGCGACGGCATATAAGGAACCTGCGTTATACCCTGGCGCCAATGCCCAACCCGATCTGAATACCTTTGTCGCCCACCAAAGTTGGGGTTTGCTTTCGCAATCTCGCGTGGCGGTAGGGTTGGATGCGTTAAGACAGCGCTACATGGAACAGTTGCAGAACCGGGATCTGGCGAACACGAACGGTCGGATTCGGGCACGGGAATTTGTGCAACAATTTGAGCAGTTTTATGGCCGCGATTGGCTGCGAGCGATGGGTTGCGGGCTAACCGAGGACGGTGAGCAAGCGTGGGTCTTACGAATGGTCCGCCATCCCAAAGGTTCCCAACATCCCTTCAAGCATCTGTTGTTGACGCATTTTCTCGGGATGACGATGGACACGTTATTGCAACCTAAAAGGCCTTCTCTCCAAGTGAATCGACTCTGGCCGTGTCTTAATCGAGTAGCCGTCCATTATGGGCAACCTCTCATATCGGAGGCACAAAGCCAGCTTCGTCAGACAAGGGAGGGGAAAGTAGGCGTTTTCTCCTGTTCATGTGGCTTTAGTTACCGTTGCGCGATCGATGGAGATCCGTATCTTGACGCGACGGTCGTCCAATTTGGCCCTATTTGGGAAGCAAAACTTAAAAAGCTGAGCGAGGACGCGACGGTGTCCCTTCGCGGGGCGGCGCGGATTTTAGGCGTGGATCCCGCGACAGTGAAATATCACGCAACTCGATTGCAGCTGGGAAGATGGCAACGACCTCTCTCTCCCGGCAAGACTCCTCAGCAAGGTTCGATCGAAGATTACCGCCAACATTGGCTTGATGTGCAAGCACAGTATCCGGCCATGGGACGTACCGCACTGCGTCAGATGGCGCCGGCGGTTTGGGCGTGGCTGTATCGCCATGATCGGGAATGGCTCACGGATTATCAGCCTCCTGCCGCACCAACAGTGCGGCCTGAACGGATAAGCCGTGTGGATTGGGCTCAAAGAGACCGTGACTGCGCTGCCCAAGTTCCTGCCATTGTCACCCGTTTAAAGCAACAAGAAGACCCCATTGTGCGGGTGACGGCCAAAGCCATTTTCCGGGAGTTGGGTTATAGCAGTTGGTTTGAGCGTCATAGCGATAAACTTCCCCTAACCATGCAAGCCATTTCCGCGGTGGTGGAGGATCGGATTGCGTTTGCCCTGCGCCGACTGGACATGGCGGCAGTGAACTTTTGGCACACAGGCCAGCCCCTAAAAACATGGGAGCTCTTGTGTGCGGCCGGAATCCGAACGGACTTAGCACATCTTCCGGCAATCCGAGATAAAGCCGCCCGGCTTTGTGACTCCGAGGTTGGGACCACTTATGCCCACTCGTAGGATTCGTTGGAGTCCCTGGCCATTTGCCCGCAATCAAGTCGTCGCCCTTTATTGGATTCGTTCGCCCCAGCGCGACCCCGTGAGTGGTCAATGGATGACGACGGTTGTCTTTCAGGATGATTCCCAACGCCTCCACGAAGTGTCGGTTCCCTGGGGCTTTTTGCCTTGGCTCGAACTCGGGCGCTTATATCGCAACGGAGTTCCGGTGCGGGATGCATCGCAAGGGAGCCTAATCGCGATAGACGACTTGGATCAATGGGATGTTCAAATCGCGGAAGCAGGCCAGGTCATTCCCCGAACGGGGTATCCCCTTCGAACGGCGATGAATTTGGCCGAGTTCTGTTGGGTGTATTCTCGTGGGGCACGGACGGTCGTGGTGCCCCAATTCGAAGCCGTTCGGTCCGTGGTGGCTCCCACGCGATTTCTCGCCTTGGGATGTCTGCAACCATCGTTTCTTGATACCATCGTGCGAGATTACGACATCAAAGGGGACATCCTGTACATGGAGTTCAGTAAGGATATGCCGGTTCGGCTGCTCACGCGAGCCACGGTGTTGCAGTTAGCTCATCTTTTGCTGGATCCGTCACTTCGCCGATGTTGGGATGCCTTATACCCGTATCAGCGACGTATAGACTCGGGCCGCATGGCATGTCCTCCCCCTGATGTACGAAACTTGGTCGTTCGGGGTCAACCGATGCTGGCAGCTACCCTATTGGTCTATGAAGTTCTTGAGGCCAAGTTGTACCCCTTGCCGGTTCACCAGGTACTTTGGCGCCATCCCCAAAGCAAGCTTGAGCCAGAGTGGAATGAGACCAAAATCCGGTGGCACCGTGTGGATGCGGCCGGAAAAGATCTGGCGCTCGACAAACGGGTTGCCGCAACTGGTTCTGGGTCAATTCTGGTTGATGGCATGGGGGCCATCCGTGATACTCATAGGATTCAAGTCCGGCGGTGGGCGGTGGAGAGTCGTAGGACGCGAAATTGGCGTGTGTTGACGAAAGAACGGACAGAGTTCAGGGTGAGTGGCGCTGATGTGGGTTCCGGGGCCAAGAGGCAGTCCGTTGACGTCGCCTTGGAGAGTCCACAGGGGGAGTTGTTGCAGAGGGATAGCGACGACGGGCTTAACGACTTTTGGGCGGCGATCCAATGGATGAAGCAGGACGCTCAAGGGTACGTTGCCGTCCATGTTTTTGATAGCCTCGGTGAGCAGGGGTTTTGGACGGTCGACGGGAAGCCTCGACGAGTGGCTATGGTGCGTGTGGTATTACCATCCGGGGATGAAGCCACTATTCTCGAATTTGCTCGACCAGACAAATATCCCATTTCGACGCTCATTGTGGCCAATATTCTCGATCAGGACGAGATTAAAACATTGCTGCCCTCTCTTTTGTTCCGTGAGGGCGGGTGGAATGGCTCCGCTTTAGATCGGCAATGGGGCTCCCACTATCATCTTCTTCGCCATCTGTCTCGTCCTCCACGACGGTGGGCCGCCTTGCTGACGGACTGGGCACGGATCATGTGGGGAACCCGTTCCAACATGGTGTAATGTCGATGATTCAGGTGCAATACTGTCTCCATGTTTTCTTACATAAGCGATCGAGGGTAGATCAGCTATAGACTGATGCAGGAGAGTTGTCAAGGAGCGTGTTATGCCTGCTTATACGGAACACCCATGACAGGGTCAGGTCATATCAAAGGACATGACCAGTCGAGGAATGGATGTTATCCCATCAGGATTTCCACACGGTATTCCGGCGAATCGGGGGATTTCTCAAAAGGTCGAGAAAGGTAATTTCACACCAAAATCCGGATACCCCAAAAATCATGGCATGGGTGGCGAACAAAACGTCCGGTGTGACACTACGGTTACAGGATTGTTATTGACGTGATACATTGCCTGACTACGATTAACCAGGATAATCGTAGTCAGGGTGGCAACAGACGGCGATCTTATCGCATGGCTCCTGGTCTGGCGATAGCATGGGGACTATCACTGGCGGGAGGCGTGATGGGATCGAGGGGTGTCCGCTAGGCGACCTCGGGGATAATCATCGTAGGGGAGGATGTGGCGCCGTTGAAACCGTCTCGGAGCCTGGTGGGAATTCTTTTGGGCCTACTCAGTCTGGTGGCCGTGTGGGGGATCGGACGATGGCCTCCCGGGTTCCCGCGTTTCGCGCCCTCTCATCATTGGGGCCGGTACGGTTTCCGCCTGTGGGGTACGTTAGTGTGGTCTTTTTCTACGAGGCCGATACGTGATCGGCCTGTCTACAGCAACTGGTCGAGTTGCAACAGGCACAGGCGCTGTTTCAGTCGCGAGGAGTGAAGACGTATGCCATTTCCGGTAGCTCCCTGCCACACGACAAGATTCTGGCCGGCAACGGCACCTCACCATTCCCCATGGACACCCATGCAATCTTTGTCATCAATCCTCGGGGGACGATTGTGTTTGCCATGGTGTCCCCGCATACCATGCACATTGCGATGACGCGCGTGATTGCCGCCGTCCGGCGGGCACTGACTCCGTGATCCTCGGGGCATCACCACATCACCATGTTGGGCCAATACTCGTTTCAGGTGCCCGAATCGGTGGCTCAAGGGCGACTGCGGCCGTTGAGGCGGCTCACCCGGCGGTAGTGCCTACTGCATTTTTCGTTCCGTTACTCGAACCCCATTAAGAATACGCGGTCGTAAGGAGGTGAGAGGCATCCATGTCATTAGCGTCCATGATTCAACCAGAGGTCGTGGCACAATTTTATCATGCCGTGCTCACCGTAGTCGTAGTGCTGATCACCATCGGACTGGCGGTGGTGCTGATCCGTTGGGTTTGGCGGCTCATTGCGGAATCTGAATCGCCGTCCGTGTCGCGGGAGGACCTCTGCGATCGGGCGCCGAAAATATGGGGAAAAGAGGGGCTCTGGCGGGCACTGGGGGCTTTGTGGGTGTTGGACGGCCTCTTACAACTACAGCCGGCTATGCCCAATTACGCCTTTTTAGAAATGGTGATCGCGCCCAATTTGTTGGGACAGCCAGGCTGGGTGGTACGTGTGATGGGGTGGGGGATTCAAGCCTGGTCGAATGCGCCGATCACGGCCGACGTGGTCGCGGTGTTTGTGCAACTCGGCATAGGACTAGCCTTGTTAGCAGGTCGTTGGCGCTCCTGGGGGCGCTGGGCCCTGTGGACATCCCTGTTTTGGGGTTTATTCGTCTGGATTTTAGGGGAAGGGATGGGCGGCATTCTGACCGGCCAGGCGTCCCTCGTCATCGGAGATCCCGGATCGGTCCTCTTCTATATGGCGAGCGCCGGATTGCTCCTCCTGCCGGATGCGATGTGGTTAGCCGGACAGGTGCGCCGTGGGGTGCGATGGGGCGCCACAGGCCTATGGCTCTGGGCGGCTCTGGTGCAGGCGTGGCCGGGGGCGGGATTTTGGTCGGGACCCGCCCTCGGAACTCTCTTCCAAAATGCTGCCCAAAATGCGCAACCGCTCTGGCTGTCAGGGCCAATTTACGCCACCGCCCACTGGGTCACGCACCACGGTCTGGTGGCCAATGGCGTCATCGTGGGAATGATGAGTCTCCTCGCGCTTTTGTGGGCATGGCGACCCTATGGCCGTGGCACGATGGCGGTCACCATGGGGTGGCTCGGGGTGTTATGGTGGCTGGGGCAGGATTTTGGCGTCCTCGGGGGCGTGGGCACCGACCCAAATACCGCCCCCGTCTTCGCGCTACTGTTGGGGACGGCGGCGTGGAGTCAAAAACCCCTTGCCGATGTTCCTGCCCTTCGGTTCATTCCCTGGCTTCGTGCTAAGCGGGGTGCCGAGACATTGTCTGTCGAGCGAGGACGACGCGTGTGAGCGAGGACGCGATGCAGGTCGGGGCCGATCCTTGACAACGGAGAGGAGAGGATCTAGAATGACGCTAACCCCACCCGGGGTGGGGTGGGATGGAGGAGATTCGATGGAACCGGAATTCAAACAATCGGCGGCGCTCCGGCTCAAAGTGGCTGCCGGCCATCTGGAAAGTGTGCGGCGGATGGTCGACGACGACGTCTATTGCGTCAACATCATGAAGCAGGTGTCGGCCGTCCAAGCGAGTTTGGAGCAAGTCCAGCGGATTTTGTTGCAAAATCATTTGCGGACGTGTGTTTCGGATGCTATTCATCGCGGCCTGGGGTCCGAGATTATTGCCGAACTGATGGAGGCCCTGAAGTACATGCCATTCAGCACGGGCGATGCCATTGAGCCGGAGGCTCCCTTGCATTCCTTGGTCGAGGGGGCGTTTTGCGGATGCCATGCCCCGGACTCTGCCGGATTGAATGGGGCTTCCAGAAAGGAGGGCGATACGCCATGTCCATAATACTCGGTTACGGTTGGTGGTGGGTTTTTCCGCTATTCGGCATCGCCGCGATGCTCGTCGTTCGGCGGGCGATGGGGTCACAGAGCCCACGGCATCGGCACTCGGTTGCATTTGGCCCCGGATGCGGTCCCCCCAGAGGATGCGGAACGGGTGTGAGCGCGGAATTCCGTGAATCCGTGCCTCCAGCGTCCGCCTCACGCCCAGACCCTTTGGTGATCGCGCGGGAGCGGTACGCCCAGGGCCTCATATCCCCAAATGAATTTGACGCCCTGGTCGAAAGGCTCGTGAAAACGGAGGGAAAACCCTGGTAACGGGCACGGGGGAAACGCATGATAAGCACACGATAAGGAGAGGATTATGATGGAGCACGATGTGGTGTGTCAGATGGCCGTGGATCCGACTACGGCCATTGCACGGGACTATCAGGGTCACACCTATTATTTCTGTTGCGAAGGCTGTGCCCGGGCCTTCCTGGCGGATCCCGGCCCCTATCTCAAGCATACCACGCCCCAAAAGCCCGGTTAGGCAGCGCGCATTAATTACCTGAACCAGGACGAGGATTTGAAAGCCATAAACACTTGGATCCGCATTTCAAGTTAATCAAGTTATTTTTGCGCGGTGCCTTAGGCCGCGTGGCGGGAAGTGGGATGGGAATACGGGAGGGGGATAGACGATGGCCACAGACACTGTAGAGCACGGAAACGGAGTGAGCGCACCCTCGGGGTCGGCCGCAGGCGGCGTGACGCTGGAAATCGGGGGAATGACGTGTGCCACGTGTGCCCTCAGTATTGAAAAGACGTTGAAGCAACAGCCGGGTGTCACCAAGGCCCAGGTGAATCTGGCGCTGGAACGGGCGGATATCCGATTTGACGCCGGTCAAGTGGCCCTGCCCGAACTTATGCACGCCGTGACGCAACTGGGCTACACGGTCCGCCACGATACGGTGACGCTATGGGTTCCCGGGATCGATGAGGAGCCCCTCCGTCAACGGGTCGAATCGATGTTGGAGGTTCTGGACGGGGTGGCAAACGTGCGGGCCAACATGACCACGGGATCCGTCACCGTGGACTTGGTGCGCGGCGTGGGTCGCCTGGATGCGGTGCAAGCGGCCTTGCGCCAGGGAGGCTTTGACGCGGAAGTCGCGCCCGCCGTCCCCTCGTCTGATCCACGTCGGGCGGAACTCGCCCGCGCCCGAAGAAATTTCGGGATGGCCCTGATCTTTACCCTCCCCGTCTGGGTGGCTATGGTGCACACGCTGCTTGGGATTGGCCCCACATGGCTCGCGATGCCGATTGTGGTGGCGTTGAGCGCCACCGTCGTCCAATGGGGCCCCGGCATGAGCTTTACGCGGCGGGCCTGGATGAACCTGCGTCATCGCAATGCCAATATGGATGTGTTAGTGGCGCTGGGCACCCTGGCCGCCTGGGGACTTTCAGTCTATGACTGGGGCGTTGGCGGGCCATTGTATTTTGACGTATCGGCTACGGTTATCACGCTGATTATCCTGGGCAAATATTTTGAGGCCCTGGCCAAAGGCCGCACGGGCGCGGCCATTGCCGAATTATTAGCGTTGCAGCCCCACGAGGCCCGGCGCAGAACCCCCGTGGGGGACTGGGAGACGGTGGCGACGGACAGCGTGCAAGCGGGAGATCAGATCCAAGTTCGGGCCGGGGATCGAATTCCGGTGGACGGTGAGGTAGTGGAAGGTATCGGGGCAGTTGATAAAGCCATGTTGACCGGAGAGCCGATGCCCCAAGAAAAACACCCAGGGAGCACCGTGTCGGCGGGAACCGTCAACGGGTCGACGACGCTCATCATCGAAGCGACGCGGGTAGGGCACGACACCACCTTGGCACACATTGTGCGCACCGTTGAGGAGGCGCAGGCGACGAAAGCCCCTGTGCAACGATTCGCCGACCGCGTCGCCAGTGTTTTTGTGCCCATTGTGATGGGCATTGCGCTGATTACCCTCGGAGCGTGGGGATTGGGCACCGGCGATTGGCGCCATGCCATTTTGGCGGCGGTCGCCGTGTTGGTGGTCGCCTGTCCTTGTGCCTTGGGATTAGCCACTCCCACCGCTGTCATGGTGGGCTCTGGCGTCGGGGCCAAACGGGGCATCTTATATCGGAGTGGGGAGGCCCTGGAAAAGGTGTCGGGGGTAACCTTGGTCGCGATGGATAAGACCGGCACCTTAACGGCAGGGCGTCCTCGCGTGCAGGCAATGCGGGCGGCCGAAGATGTCGCAGACGCCGAGGTCTTGGGGTGGGCAGCGGCCTTAGAACAGGAGTCGAGTCATCCTTTGGCGAGGGCCATCGTGGGGGCGACTACCGAGCAGGGGGTTCGCGTACCCCCTGCGGAGGATGTGTATACCGAGGCAGGCCAAGGGGTGGTCGGCACGGTAAACGGGGCCGAGGTCTTGGTCGGGAATGCCGCTCTCCTTCACGCCTATGGGGTGTCCTTGCCGCCAGACCCGGAGGAGACCTGGACCCGGTGGCAACAAGAGGGGGCGACCGTGGTGTGGGTGGCGCGGGACGGCCAGTGGGTGGGCACGCTGGCGGTGGCCGATTTTGTCCGCGATGACGCGGTAGACCTCATCCAGGCTCTGCATCGCCGCAAGATCCAGGTGGCCATGCTGACGGGAGACCAAACCCCGACGGCCGAGGCCGTCGGTCACAAGCTGGGCGTGGATCGGATTTTTGCCGAATTGATGCCGCAGGATAAAGCGCGGGTGATCGAACAATTGCGTCACGAAGGCTACCATGTGCTCATGGTCGGGGATGGGATCAACGATGCCCCGGCATTGGTCGCGGCAGATGTCGGGATGGCTGTCGGTTCGGGGACCGATGTCGCTATTGAGGCGGCCGACATCACCTTGATGGCTCCCGAAATTTCGGGAATCCTGCGGGCGCTGACCGTCGGTAAAAAGACGCTCGGCAAGATTCGGCAAAATCTGTTTTGGGCCATGATTTACAACGTGATTTTGATCCCCCTGGCGGCGTTGGGTTTCCTATCCCCCATGATTGCGGGGGCCGCGATGGCCTTCAGTTCGGTGTCGGTGGTTACCAACTCGTTGTTACTGCGTGGCATGCGCCTGCCCACCAGCGAGGCGCAGATCTCCCAACCGGCGGGACAACACGTCTGACGGTGGTCGAGAACAAAACATGATGGGGAGGAGGAACCAGGATGGAACGTGTGGAACTGCCCGTGAAAGGCATGACCTGCCAGCACTGTGTGATGACGGTGACCCAAGCATTGAAAAGTGTGGAGGGCGTTCGGGCTGCGGAGGTCAATTTGGAGGGGGCCTGGGCCAAGGTGACCTTTGATCCCACCAAGGCGTCCCGCGCGGATTTGACCCGGGCGGTCCAGACAGCAGGGTACCAGGTCGAGTAAAAACCCTGGGGGCCACTTGGCGGCGGCTGAAGTCGTTGCAAAGTGGCTTCATCTTCTGTCCATCGGCTCAACACTCAACGGATGGCGCGATCATCAAGACGATGTGTCTGCCCTGCATGTCCGGGGTTTCGGCTCCTGGTTTTCTCCCGTTATTTTGCGTTGCCGTGACCAATCTTTGTGGTGTGTGGGAATTTCTTCGTGTAGCGAGTGGCTTTTGTATCGTTCGCACGTGATGGTGGGGAGTCATCGCATAAAACGGGTTGGGGCCCGGTGTTCGCGGATGCGTGGGACAACAGGCTAAACCGCCGTCCTCGCGTCGTGGCTCGAGGCGGGGGGCCACGAACGGAGTGATGGGGTGTCCCGGCTTGCGGCGGCCACGCCCGTCGAGCTCTGTTCCTACCGTTTTCGTCCTGCGCCTGGCGTATTGGGTCGGGGCCCTGGAAACCGAACAGATACCCATTCCTTGAAGGAGTGCCGCCAACACAACGCGCGAATTTTCCACGGTATCTGTGCCATTGACTGGAGAGTGCAGACAAGAATCCTCGCTATGGTCGTGGATATTGACCCTTTTATGCTCACCCATCTTGTCAATCGCCCAGACGGGGTCCTCAGACCTCAGTGGGAGGTTTTTTGGTTTACTGATTGAGACACCCGCAGGATCATAGGTCTTGTCATGGGTGTTGGCCTCCAGTTCTAGCACGGTTCTTGCGCGTTTTGTTGGCATGACCCCTTTTAGGCAGCGTCCTGGGGACTAATATGCCGCCATACCCGTCTCGTTGAGGCCCATGAGCCCGTGCGCGCCCATCCCACGTCGAGGATTCGCGTTCGGGCCGTCACACCGCAGAATGCTGCAGGATAGATCGAGGCAAAAAGGGGGAATCATAGAAGTGTTGTGTTCGGAAAGGAGTGTTGGCGTGACACATAAATCTCCCCTGGCATCCCCCGTGCGGATGATGGCGGTGATGATGATTATCGCGTTACTGATCCAATTCCTTTTGGGGATGTATACGAATTTGTTTATTGCCCTTCCCCGAGTCACCGTGCAAGGATCGGGGGCTTTGATGCCTGGCATGGGACGCATGATGTCGGTGGGGTTTTCGGATCCCGTGTTCATGGTGCATATGATTGTGGGGATGCTCTTGGCGCTCGGGGCGATCGCGATAGTGATCATGGTCGTCCGTGTGAAACAAACTCCCTTCATGATCATCACCGTCATTGGACTCATCTCGGTGCTGGTCGCCGGGTATGGAGGGCTCACGTTTTTTATGAATGGTCAGCATAATAGCGCGTCCTATACCATGGCGGTCGGGTGGCTTTCGGCGTTTACCACCTATTTTATGGCCCTACGGGCGTTATCGGGGTAACCTGACCCCCTCACCTCAATAGTATGGACAGGCTCGGGATCAGAAACCCGTGGTCGAGGAAAAACTTTCTGATGATTGGCGGCCGAGCCCTGAAAGAAAACGCGAGAGATCTGGGAGTCTGACCAACGATTTATCTCGGGCCGGGGCCCGCGCAACACGGCATGACGGACTGCTTCGCCGGACAATCAACCCCTCTTCTTTGTGACTTTATGATGTGGAGTCTGATAATACGCGAGGCCCTTGTGCAGCCCGTCCGATGATCGGATGCGGCTGCACAAGGGCTCGGATTCGTGGAGGGGAGGGATCCGGGCAAGTCATCCCGCCTCAAAGCGAGAGGGCCGGGAATTGTGTGAACCTATCGAACCGTGGGGGTTCTGGATTGCACTGGCGGACTTATGCTGAATAGCGGTATTGTCTGCGTTAATTCCCAGGGATTGTGAATGCTCCCAGGTTATTACCCTACTAGGGTGGACATAAGTTAACCTCATCGAACGTAGACCGAGTGTGGAGGGGGCTGATCCTGAGATTTTGCACCGATCATGGCCACCAGGAACGATGGTGGGCCCATTTTTTCAGGGTGTGCGGATGTCCGTAGTCTAGGGTTCTGGGGATATCGACAAATGGCCTCGTCGACGCCACACCACGCTTCGCCTCGGGCTGGGATAACGGGGACAGAAAGGGCATAATCAGCCCGGCATGACCTCTTTGTGGGGGGCGTTGCGGAGGTTGTGACAGAATTGTGACCGTTCTGACATGGACCGGACACATGGGTGTGGCATTCTGAGGATGGTCGCGCAAGGCTTGTGTCATAAAAGAGCGCGGCGTGACCTGGCCAGGCTTCACCCATACGGTCATTGGCCCACTTCCCGCTAGGCGAATAGAGCACGGGTCGCCCGGGGTGCGCACAACTGGCGCGAATCCATTGCGGAGGGCCGTCTTCCTATCGGTTTATCGGAGTCACAGGGGTCAAAGGGGGCACGTCATGGGAACCATGGGGAGATGGATGGTGATCAGTGCGCTGCTGTGGATCGTGATCAACCTCGGGTTACTGGTGGGTTTGGGGCTGTGGCTTCGAGATTCCGGGGCGGTGCGCCACCGCGACGATCCCTTAGCCATTCTGCGCATTCGGTATCAGCGGCGGGAAATTTCGCACGACGAATACGAAAGGCTTAGGCATCTGCTTTAGGGGGAAGGAGTCCCGGGTGACTGGCGATGTTCTCCACCGTGGCGGATGCCCCCGCATACTCATCCGGGAGCATCGGCGAGGACGTGCAAAGACCCGGCAGTCACGATTCTGGTGAATCACAGGACTTCCCATGACTTTCGACAGCTTGCCCACCCATCTCTTTACGGCGCTGTTCCACATTCTTGTGACAGGATAAACGGGAGATCACTCAGGAAAGTGAGAGAGAAGCCACTCTGAACCCATAAGAAAGGTCGGGGCATTCATGAATTTGATAAATTTATTTAGACATCCGCGCCAATTGAAAGATTTGAACCCCGCGCAGATTGACGGGTTCATTCAGCAGACGCAGCCCATGGTGGTTGATGTCCGTAGGGCAGAAGAGTATCAAAGCGGCCATCTTCCTGACGCGATGCTGGCTCCACTGGGCACTATGGCGCGGGAAATGGAGAAAGTGGATCGAAATATTCCCGTGTTGCTTATTTGCAAAACGGGCCACCGCAGTCAAGCGGCGGCCTGGGACTTGCTGAAAATGGGATTTACCGATGTGCAACATCTGAAAGGGGGCATGGACCAGTGGAAGCGCGAGAACAGGCCGGTCGAGCGTTCATAGAGAGGGCGGAGGTGGTTAACGCCAGAGAAGGACTCCTGCGGTAGCCCCGAATCCCGCCCTGAGAGATCCTCAGGGCCTGGTAATTACCGTCTACATCCAGCCTGGTGCAGGATTGGATGGCACCGGGACCACGACCACAGCATCCTCGGAGCTCATGTTCCCTGGGACTGCTCTCCCCAAGGGAACCTGTCGTGCGTTGAGACTTGCGGAGTGTGCTGTGCACTTGGAAATTGGTCTGCCCATTGTCGTCAGCAGTCTGCTTAGGCAACGCGTAACAATAACCTTTAGGATTTGGGTTGTGGTTTAACCACATAATTCCACTCCCCGTGAAAGTCCTGGCGCACGATGTTCAGGGCGTCGAATGTGTCGTCATCCACCTTCCGGCCCTTCTCGTATTCCCGTTCATCCAATTCGGCGCGCCCCAGGCCCCCCCGTCGGGTCCGCGTATGGGCGATGCATTGGACCACCGTTTCGAACGTCTCTAACGGTCGCTCCGGGCCGGCGGATCCGGTCGCGCGGGACCGCCTGGGGATCTTCCAACTCGAGCATCCCGTTACGCACCGTCGGCTCCGAAAGTCCCGACGCCCGGGACACCATCACGATGCCGCCATAACCCAGCGCGATGGCTTCACTCGCCGCGATCAAGCGGCGCAACTTCTCATCGAGAAACGGGAAAGTCCGCTGAAATTTTTCCAGCAACTGGCGCTCGATGTCTCCTGTGTACAATGCAATCGCGCCTCCCATTAGTTCGTTGGGAGATCATTCCACATCGCATGCGCGTTTTCCTTTAGAGAAATGAAATTAATTATCGAGTGCTGCCTTACACGCAACGCTCCATCGAGTGAAAACCACCAGTTGAGGGAATGTGACCGTTCTGTGACACGGAGGATATACGGCTGACACAAAAGGTGGATACCCTAAAGATGACCACAATGGTCTGAACGGAAGGAGGTCAGGGATCATGATGGGATTCGGGGTCGGCGGTGGTTTGGCGGGAATGTGGATCATGGGGCTATTGGGCCTGTTGATTCTGGCCGGTGTCATCGTCGTCATTGTATGGGCCATTCGGGCCTTGATTCCGGCCAACCGGTCGGGGCCCCCCGCTGCGGCGGTCGATCCCCTGACGCAATTGCGATTGCGATTAGCGCGTGGGGAGATTACGCCCGATGAATACGAGGAGTTGCGCGCCCACCTACGCGATTAAGCGTCGGTGAGTGAAAATCGGGACCAAGGGGTGGAGGACGATGAAGCGGCTCAACGGGCTTGTAATGGGCCTAGGATTGTTGGCAGCCGGCACGATAGGTGGAGTAGTCGCTTAACGGCGAAATCAAGCGTAGCCGCAAGGATAAGCGGCCGCATCATGGGGACCGCGCGCATCGCGATGGGTTGTATGGGATTCAGCGGTGGGGAGATGATGGGATGATGGGACGATAGCGTCGTTGACGAGTGTGAACCTTTGGGATGGGTCGCGATCCATCGAAACACTAAAGAATTAGCGAAACGAAGAGCATGGGAAAAGGAGTGGAGAATCATGAAGCGAGTCAACGGCCTTGTCGTGGGCCTAGGATTGTTGGCAGCCGGCACGATAGGCGGGGTGGCCTTTGCTGCTACCCACGGCTCTGCCCTATCGACATCGACGCCGGGGTCTGTCCCGCAGTCGGGAAGTTTGGGACGTTTTAGCGCCATGATGGGGGGGTCGGGCGCGGGAGCGTCTTCGGGTCTCGGCGGCATGATGGCCTCGGCGATGAACCAATACCTGGGCAATACGCACGCCGCGATGGGCTATGTCGGATCCGGCGGCGGAGGGATGATGGGAGCGGCTTCGGGATCGGTGTGGACCCCCGCCCAAGTGGCGAAGTTGGTGCAGCAGAGTGAACAAGGGGTCACCATCGACCGGACGACCAACACCATTACGTATCACAGCACGCAGGCCTTGCTTGTGCCGTTGGCGGCCCCGGCGGCACTGCACATCAAGGGCATGCAGTGGGAAATTGACGGGCTCATCAACCCCAAGGTGGTGGTACCGCAGGGGGCCCAGATCACGGTGGATTTGGTCAATGCTGACCAGGGCTATTTGCATGGA
Source organism: Sulfobacillus thermotolerans (assembly GCA_002951815.1). Lineage (GTDB taxonomy): Bacteria > Bacillota > Sulfobacillia > Sulfobacillales > Sulfobacillaceae > Sulfobacillus > Sulfobacillus thermotolerans. Next base: position 140,967 of record CP019454.1, on the reverse strand, counting down.
TTTGACGTCACGACGGCGCGCCCCCCCTTTCGTGAGATGGCCATGATGCAAGGGCCTGCCGCGTTCTCGGGGGCCTTTATTATGCCGATTTTACCCGAGACGAGCCAGGGCCAATATCATCGGAGCACGCAATTTACCGCCACCACGGCAGGGACCTATTACTACATTTGCCCCGTGCCCGGTCACGCGGCCCAGGGTATGGCGGGCCAGTTCGTTGTGGCATAAAATGCCAGGTGACGATCCCGATGACGCTTTACCCCGTGCTCCCGTCGATCACCCGTGGTTTAGCCGTGGGTATCCCCGAGCGGAACGTGCTCTGGAACGGGCATTAGGGGACGCACGTCGCGCCCAAAATGCGCAGGCATGGGGACGAACGCTTATCATCGGAGCGGGCACAGGATTGGATGTGCCCGCCTTGGGAGAAGGGACCACGGATGTGGTGCTGCTGGAACCGGATGCGACCATGCGCCGGACCCTGTCCCGTAGGTTTCCGGAGTGGGCCATTGTCGGAGCGTCGGCCGAGGCGATGCCCTTTACCGAAGGGGCCTTTGATACGGTCATCAGTAGCTTGGTGCTCTGTAGCGTCGGAGATGTGGCACGCGGGTTGGAAGAAATCACACGCGTGCTGGTACCGGGTGGGCAGTATCTCTTTTTAGAGCATATCGCCAATCCCCATCGACTGGCCGGCATGGTGCAACAGGGAATCGAACCGGTGTGGCGGTGCCTGGGCGGAGGGTGTCGGTTGACCCGTGATGTGGAAACTGCCGTACGGCAGTCCCCCTTGACATTGACTTATTGTGAAACGGTACGTGCGGGAGGGCTCCTCCCCGTGATTCGCGGTCGTGCCGTGAAGAGCAGCGGAGTCTGAACTGGGCGCGGTCACGATCGGCGGGTGATGAGGGAATTCTGTCAGGAGCCACCCAGCGCAAACGGATGGGGTTCCCATGCGCTCGCACGATCACAGGGGGTTGGCTCACACACGATGCCCGTGGGGTTTCAGAGGACGCCTCGCGAGATTCACTGAGAATACTCGGGCAATTGTCTGATGGCGGAACGGCAAGGCCCAGCGTGAGGAACGCGGAGAAATGATGAAGGGAATGGGACAATGAGCGAGCAACATCCATGGAAAGCGGTGGTCATCCCCGAGAAGTCGATGCACCACATGGCCGACGCGCTTCGGAGCCCGTCGGACCACGATCTGAAAGATCATCCCGTCACCCAAGAAGTCATGGCGCATCTGGGCCCTCAGCGCTCCGTGGTGGACATTGGGGCCGGTATCGGCCGGTTCACGGTTCCGCTGGCGGCCATGGGGTGTGACGTCTGGGCGATTGAACCGTCGGCCCTGATGCGAGACCAGTTGCACCAGGCCTTAATCACCAACAAATTGGACTCGAGGGTGCACACGGTCGCCGGATTGTGGCCGGGCGTGGAGGTGCCGATGGTCGAGGTGGCATTGGCCGCCTTCGTGATTCATTTTTCCCCCGACCCCCGGCAATTCGTGCAGGCCATGGAGGCGGCGGCGACGGTCCGCTGTGTGATGGCGATCCATGTGGATCACATGTTTTCGGGACTCGACGATCTGTGGGCGGTTTTCCATCCGGATCGTCCCACGCCGACCCCTCCGGTGTTTCGCGACGTCTATACCTTGCTGTGGAATGAGGGCATTGTGGCTGATGTGCGCGTCGTGGAGGATCCCCCACGGGACGGATTTTGGCGTGATCCGCACAAAGTGCTGGACGGGTTGGCGGACCTGTTGCAAATTGACACCGATGCGGAGCGGGAGCACTTGGCTACCCTCGTGCGGGAAGGTTGGGGGACTCGGGGGGGCACCCTGACGCCTTCGTCTCATCGGTGGGCAATCGTGTCTTGGACACCCCGAAAAACATAGAATAGCGCGTCGTTGCCCGTGATGGCTGATCTGGGCCCGTGGACGCCATGAGCGGGACGGGGTGACTATTGCAATTCTGCCGTGCGGACTCTCTCTGGGGGATGGAATTTGGGCTCGCCGCCCCACACGGACACCGTCCGCCCAATGCGGGTGGGCGCTGTCTCTGTCTCCAGCGCTTCGGATCACGGCCCACGAACCCTTGAAGATCTCATGGTATACTAAGATCAGTGCAAGAGATATCGGCTCAAGGTGGAGAAACCTATGGATGCGACCCAATATTCCGCGAAAGATTCTCTCCTCATCATCGACGACGATCCGGGGATTATTGAGGTGTTGACCGCGTATGGCGAACCGTGGGGCTGGTCAGTGGCGACGGCGGGTTCGCTCACGGAGGCGTTAGCGCGGTTGGCGGATCATGTCCCCCAGGTCATTGTGTTGGACTGGCAACTGCCCGATAGTGACGGTCTGGCGTCCATTCGGGCCCTGCGTGCGCACACGACCATCCCGATTCTGATGTTGACGGTGCGGGATCAGGAAGCGGACATTATTCGGGCGTTGCAGCTCGGCGCGGATGACTACGTCGTGAAGCCGTTTAGTCCCGGTCAAGTGCTCGCGCGGTGTGGCGCATTGCGCCGCCGGGGGCAGGATCGGCCCGAGGGTTCGCGTGACCGCGTCGTGGCGAAGGATTTAGTGATCGACATCCCCCGACGGCAAGTCTGGCGCTGGGATGCTCTCATGGAACTCACCACCTTGGAGTTTGAACTGCTGAGGTATCTTGCGACCAACCCGGGCCGAGTGTGGACCCGAGAGGAATTGCTCGACCGGATTTGGGGCGACGTCGGCGAGGTGTTTGATCGCGCGGTCGATATGGAGATTGCCCGCTTGCGAAAAAAACTGGGAGACTCCGTCGAAGCACCGCGGTATATTGACACGATTCGAGGGGTGGGATACCGTTGGCGCGACGATCCGGGCCCCGGTGGGCCCTAGGTCTCTGGTTGATCCTGACCATCGGCATGGGTCTCGCGTTGGGGCTGACCGTGGGGCTCGGAACGCTCTGGGCGGGGTTGATATCTCGGCGGAGTGGGGCTATTGCCGAGATTTATCTTCTGGTGGCAGGGATGGTCTGGATCAGCCTGGCCGGGATCGGATGGGTGGTGGTGCGCCGCGTAGACCAGCTCTTAGCGCGCGATTGGCTCGATATCGTCGCCTGGATTAATCAGTTGGAGGAAGGGCGTTGGGAGCCGCTGCCGGTCCCCGATACCGGGCCTTGGGGGCAATTAAGCTATGCCTTGAATCAAATGGCCCGCCGGCTCGCGATGGCTCAATCCGAGCGGGAGATGTTTCTGGCCAGTGTCGCGCACGAATTGAAAACGCCGCTGACGGTGTTACGGGGGAACCTGGAGGGTTTGGCGACGGGTGCGTTGCGTGCGACGCCGGAACGATGGACCACGCTCCTCCGGGAAGTGCAGCGCCTGACCCGTCTGGTGAATGATTTGCTTCTCATTGAAACCCTGAAGTCTTCCCCCTCCGCATTGCATCGTGCCTCTTACCGGTTGGACGTACAAATTGAGGAGATCGTGTTAAAGTTTGGACCCCTGGCGGACCTTCAGCACATCAGCCTAGTCGGGACGGGGGAGCCCGTCGAGGTGGAGGTGGACCGGGATCGCATGGACCAGGTGTTGACCAATTTAGTGGATAATGCTTTACGCCATACGCCCCAGGGGGGGCGGATTGCCATTACGTGGCGTGGCTTGCCCGAGGGAGTAGAATGTTGTGTGGACGATAGCGGGCCCGGCATTCCGGTGGCACAACACACGCTGGTCACCCGACCGTTTTATCGGGATCCACGATCGTCGGGCGTCGGCTTGGGGTTGGCGGTCGCGGTGGCATTGCTCCAAGCGCACGGCGGGTCGCTCACCATCGGGAACAGCCCCTGGGGCGGGGCACGGGTGTGCCTGCGTCTCCCCGGTCGGACCGACTAACGCGTTTCTAGGTGTCGACGGAGTTCTTGATATTCGTCGAGGGAAATGTCTCCGCGGGCAAGGCGCAACTGCAAGATGGCTAGCGGATCATCCGGAGCCTGGCGCCAGCTTTGGACATGATGAAACCATACCGAGACCGCCACGGCCAAGACGACTAAAATGCCTAACCATATCACGGTTCCTACCCACATCATTGCCATCATGGCGTGCGCTCACCCCTGTCGCTATCGTTATTATTTTATGCGATTTCACGGTAGGTGTCATGGGACCCCTTCACCGGTTCTAGGTTAGTCTGGTGCAATGCTTGTCCTCCGGGCACTCGACGCGATGGCGTCCATGGGAATTGCAACCTCACCAAACTCAGAGAACGGCGTTGCGTCTTGTGAGTTCCCCTGTTCCGCAGGAGAACGTTCACGACTGGGCATGGCGTGGAAAAAAGCACCTGGTAACCCAATAAGTTCTGGGATCTGAGGCGAAGGACAGTCTAGGAATTCGCACGGGTCAGCGCGAAACTTTATCACAGGGCGTATTGAGACAGGGAGGGGGTCAGATCATGACTGTTTCTGCTATCACATAATGCCCAGCAGTTGACGGTATTCGTAGTCCAGGATTTGATGGGCACAGTGGCCGAATGGGTGAACCCGTCAAGGCCGCGAAGCGTTTATTGAGCCTTGACGGGTGACTCGATGCTCCCCACGCTATTTCACGGCCCAGCAATCCCTTGCTGGGCCTGCCTCGCGGCGAGCGCTGGGGTGCAGGGGATAGGTCCCCTGCGTTTTCCCGTGAAGGAACGGAAGGGGGAGAAACAACAGGACCTCGTTGCGGCAGGTCGTTCCAAGGACTGAGTGGCGCGGGGGCAGGAATTGCACTGGGGTTGGTGACGGGAGTCCTACACTGAGCGTCGGGATGGGGGCGCCCGCATCGTGTGGTGGCGCGTCTGATCCTTTTGCAGCCACCGTTTGTTCCCTATCGTAGTTTCTTCGGAACCCCCTCGTGGGTCGCGAACTGGCGGTCGAACCCCAGTCCGTGTGGGGATTCATCAATAGCCTCTCTGCGTCCTTGGGCCCCGTCTGATCGCGATGGCGTGGGCGAAGACGTGAGACGGAACGGAAGACTTGGTCCTGCTAGGAGTGTCGAGTCTCAGGATCGGCGTCCACAGTTTTCTCACGTTAGCTGACCGCCCTTTGGGCAGAGTAGAGGGGCCGATCAAGGGTGATCGACCCCTCTACTCGCCCGTTAAAATGGCAGTGGATCGAGAAAGTCCCCGGGGAAGTCTTGGATATGTGCGCGGTAACTCCACCAATGCTGCACCCATTGATGACGACGGCGTTCCTGCTGGGGCCAGGGCTGATACGGGAGAAATGGCGGATCGATCCACCACCAAAACGCATAAAATTCATAGAGCGCATCGACTACGGGAAATAATCGCGCCGCATCCATGGGCGGCCCCGCCGCGACGATTGTGGTGAGATAGTCCCCCCAGCGGGCCAACGTCATGGCGCTCCAATCGGTGTGGGTGTAGTAGATCCAGGTCGCCGCCTCCGCGAGAATGCGGCCCGTGCGGCGCACGCGCCGCAGGGGGCGTCCTTGGCTCACCGCAAATTCGAGGAAATCCTGCACCCGGTCAGCCCGCTGGTGCTCGGGGGTCCACACCATGACCCCCGGGAATTGCCGGAGAGGTTGGACGCGGTAGCACGTCATTTGTTTGACGGTTCTCATTCTCATTGCGCTCCTTTTCTGGGTGATTACAACGCCCCCGCCCATTGCAATTCGGCCTGCGCTGTAGCGACGACCTCGTCATCAATCACGGGGTGTTGTCCACTGTACGCCGCCAGCAAGCAGGCGGTGGCCCACGTGTTAATGCGGCGGGGGAGGCCCTGGGACCATTCCACCCCGGCTTGCAAGGCACTGTCGGTAAAGACGGGGCGGTCAATCGCCACCTGATGTAGATGATGGGTCACATACACGATGGTCTCCTCCGCGGTTAACGCGCGCACATGATAGGCGACCGTAATCCGCTGGCGCAGCGCTTCCAAGGGGCGGAGAGACAGCTTGCGCCGGAGTTCGGTATGTCCGGCCAAGATCAGGACGAGCGGCGCGGTACTGTCCATGGAGAAATTCAGCAACTGGCGCAAGGACTGCAGTAAATGCGGGGAACAGAGATGCGCCTCATCCAAAAGTAAGAGGGGCAAGCGATTTTGCTGGGTCGCTAAGGCCCAGAGCGTTTGCCGCACCGTCCGTTCGGTCTCGAGCGCCTGCCCACTGGGCAGCAAACCCAATTCATACGCGACCGCCCGGTACATCACGCGGGGAGTCCAGTCTTCTTGTACCGGAAGATAGAGCGGGAGAAACTGACTGGGCGGTAGCGCGGCGACGGTCGCGCGCAATGCCGTCGTCTTCCCGGCGCCCGACTCGCCGGTCACGGCAAGCACGCCCCGATCCCGAATCACGGCGTGCAGCCGGGCCTGGCATTCCGCTAAGGGCGGCGAGAGATAGAGCGTCTCCGCCGATAAATTGCGGCCAAACGGGGCCTGCTGCGCGCCAAAATATTCCCACCACATCATGAGGATGACGGCTCCTTTCCTGCCGGAGACAGCTGATGATACGCAATCCCGTGTGCCCGGCGCTGCGCTTGTTGGGCGGCTAAGACTTCCAAATAACTGATACCGGGTCCCGCCGTGGAGGCCGCGGGGGGCACAGGTCGGTCCGGGTGGCCCGGATCGTGCTGGTCCGCGCGGACGGCAGGGCCATAATACGTGTCTTCAAACCACACTTCCACTGTGTCCGCCGTGTCCTGGGTAAAGCGCAACTGCACTTTGACTTGCCACAGGCCTTCCGGGACGATCCACCGCTGTCCCCGCCAGTGCACTTGCCCCGTTTTGTCCACGACCCGTTCGACTTGCTGGCGCAAGGCCGCGCGCAGGGCTTCCCAGGAGAGGGCCCGATGGACTCCGCCCGTTCCCCACCGCTGCAACGGGGTTTCCCCTGTCTCCCCGTGCACGCGCCGGTGATAGTGTTCGTCACACCAGGCACTAAACCACGTGTTCAATTGCCCGAGGGACTCGGCGGGTTGCACCCGCAATTCGGGTAAGAATGAGGATTGGATATGTCCCCAAATCCGCTCTTGTTTTCCTTTCCCGGAGGGCGTGTACGGCGGCGTATGGGTTAAGCGGACGGCGAGCCGGGCGAGCACGATTTCTAATCGGTGGCTGACATAAATGCCGCCGTTGTCGGTGTAGAGTTTTTCGGGGACGCCCCAGCGTTGCCACGCTTCCGCCAACAGTTGTTCTAAGGTCTCGCTGTCGGCATGCCAGACAAAGCGCCCCGCCACAATGCGCCGGGAATAATCGTCCAGCAGCATGAGGCAATAGGTCGCGCGTGTGCGGTCGGGATCGTCGGCCGTCGGATCGGGCAGGTAGGGTCCGTTCATCACGTCCGTTTGCCAGAGCGCCCCGGGAGCCGGAGCCTCCCACCGGCGGTATCGCTTGGGAGCCGCGGCATGGAGCCGACGCCGCGTAATGCCCGCGCGGTGCCAGTGGCGGTAGAGCGTGCTCGGACTGATGCGGGCGACCGCCGCGGGGTCCCCCGCAACCGAGGCACACCAAGCCGTCAATAACGCCAGCACCTGCGTGGCACTGCGTTCCGGCACTTCCTGTTTGAAGGCGACGGCTTGCGCCCACAAATCGGGAGGAATAGCGCGCCGGGATCCCCAATCCGCCCGGCGTGCCGGGCGTAATGCGTCGAAGCCGCCCTCCCGGTAACGCTGACAATAATGACGAATAACCCGCGTCGAGGGCACCCACGGGTGCCCAAAGGGATTGGTCGGGGGATGATCGTGCAGATATTGCCAAAAATCCCGGCGATCCGCCGCCGAGGCCGCCGGATCTAAGAGGGGGCTAATCAGGCGATAGCGGAACAACGCCCAGGCCTCCCGTTCCTCATCCGTCAAGAGCCTTCACACTCCTTTCTTGGGGCTCTCTTGAGCGTATCGGATTTATCCGCACTGTATCAGGGGCAATGTGGGTGGCGCTCGCCCCCCTGGCTGGCGTAATCGCTGCCCGAGGTGACAGTGCGCGGAAATGGGGGCCGCCGGCATGCACTCCGGCGCCACGGTGCGCCAAAATACCCATCCACTGGGAGGAGGCGCGAGACCCCAGAGCAGGGCGAGGGCCTGCCACGCGACTTGGAGCCACGCCCAGCTCGCGCTCCGCGCCGTGGCCGGAGGCTGCCAGGTTTGGGTATCCACCAACGGGGCGGCGGTCGAGACCGCGGCCTCCTGTTCCACTTGATAGGGCCACTCCGGCAGCACCGCCCGCCATCGATGCCACAGCGCTTGCACCCGCTCCACGGAGACCTGATGCGCCGCGGCACGGTCTCCAAAGATTCCCCGCGGATTTCAATGGCCGTCAACATACTTTCCATCATTTCCACCGTCAAGGATTCATTGGGTAGGAGCCACGGCGGAAAAACGGTTTCCACCGTATGACAGCGACGGCAACGCACATGGCGCAAGATCAAGACGATGCTTTGCCCGGGGGCACATTCCACCCAGCGGCCGTGGCCGAGATTCAACGTGCGACGCCGCTGGCACCGATCACACGGCCGCCAGACCGTCTCCAATGTGTCGGCTAAATACTGCGCATAGAGCGGCAACACACGCTCGGCCGATGGTATAATCATCATGCGTGGAGTATCCATACGCTACAGAAAACAGGCGGGGTCTGGTCAAGACGTTTACGCCTGTTTTCTTATCATCTCCTTCCGTGGTCACCGTCTTTGCTTACTACCACAGCACAACGGCGCGCGAAAGACAAGCGAGGCGGTCGAATTCCCCGAAAAAAAATTTGCCGCCCCGGGGCGGCACGACAACATGAGAAAAGAAGGGCCTCTAACGGCTCAATAACGTGGGAATCGACACGAGTTCTCCGACGACGCGGACGTCTCCTATGACCTCTTAGCCTACGTGCCGCCCCACCGGGTGCCCGCCGAGGTAGCGGCTTCGGGTCTGGCTCCGGCCGATGGTTGGGTGGCGGTCGACCGCCACACCTTGGAAACCCGATTTTCCAATGTGTTCGCCATTGGGGACGTCACCGGCATTCCGTTGGCGCTCGGTAAACCCCTGCCCAAGGCCGGCGTCTTTGCCCACCGTCAGGGGGAGGTGGTCGCGGACATCATTGCAAACCGGCTCGCGGAGCGGGGAACAGGGGCGACATTTGATGGCGCCGGCGAGTGTTTCATTGAAATGGGTCGGGGCATCGCCGGTCTTGCGCGCGGCAATTTTTATGCCGAGCCCGCACCCGCCATCCACGCGTACAAACCGGGGCGACATTGGCATGCAGGTAAGGTGGCGTTTGAGCGTCATTGGTGGGCGCAATGGTGGTAGTCTACTTCGAAGGCCACCGGCCCAATCCCGCGACTTCGGTGGTGAACGACGTCCGAACGCGACCCTGTCAGGCTTGATCCTGCGGGTCAAACAGGTGGTGCGTCGATGGCCGTTGGAAGTTTCGCGGACGGGAGGAGCGTGGCCAGCGCAAGGCGTCGACATCAGTCATGCCAGAAGGGACGTGGGCATTGTGCCGATGATGATCGGATGGGGATGGGTTTTCCCGCTATTTGGGATGGTGATGATGGTCTTGGTGGGCTGGGCCCTGGTCACTCGCGTGGTGAACGGACATCAGTGGGGTTCCTCGAATGGCCCACCCCCTAATCCGTTGGACCTGGCGCGAGAACGCTATGCGCAGGGGCTCATCTCGAAACCCGAGTTCGAGAGGCTCGTCGAGGATCTCCTTCACACCGAACATCATGACACAGAGCTTGCGGAGACGTTCCGTCGAAACCGGGGTTCAGGTCCTGGGTGCGGACCCTCTGGTGGCGCTGGATGTGGCGGTGGGGGCACGCGGGGTACTTGGTGAAATCATGGCCGCTGGACACGCCATCTCTCCGACTACGCCTCATGAAAGAGGAGGTAAAAGCCCATGGCGCGCTTTGATCCCGTCGCGGACCGCTATGACGCTTTTTGTGCCACGCCCTTGGGATCGTTTGTGGAGGCCGTCGAGCGCCAAATGGTGGCTGAGTTATTGGATCCTCACCGGGGAGAGCGTGTGGTGGATTTGGGCTGTGGAACTGGAACCTATGCCCTCTGGATGGCCGATGCGGGATGTGCAGTGGTCGGTGTGGACGAGTCCGAAGCGATGTTGGCCAAAGCCCGCAGCAAAAGGATGTCATCGGGGCGCCTAGAGGGGGTCCGCGGCGATCTAACCCACTTACCTTGGGCGTCAGCTTCCTTCGATGCCGGGCTGATGCAAGTGACCCTGGAATTTGTGGCCCATCCGGAGGCTATATTGATAGAAGCGATGCGCATCATCAAACCCGGCGGGCGCTTGATATTGGGCTTGATTCACGGCACGGGACCGTGGGCCCGCCACTATCGCACGCGGGCCCAAGCCGATCCGACATCGGTGTATCACGGAGCCCATTTTTGGACCCTTGCGGAATTGACCTCGGTGATGGCCATGGAACCCTCTCAGATCCGTGATCGTTTTGCGGTCATAGCCCCGGCCATGAACCCGTAACTGGCCGATCCCCGACACGAGACGGCGAACGCTAACGTAAACCACGGAGAACGGTTCTCCAACCCGTAAAAAACCATCATGAGGGTGACGACCGTTGCGCCATAGACGGTGAGCATACAGACACCCCCTGGATGATGACCATTTCACCGGATTGTGTGATGAGGATAAGGAAAGGATCGCCATCACCGCACGATCTCCGCATGGTCGATGGATGGGGACCAGATCCGCCCTATTGAGGTTCCGGGCCCTCTGTTTCCCGCACTTCTTCGAATGCTTCCCAGGCTTCTCGGGCCACCCAATAGGCAATGGCGAGAGCGGCCACAGGGTCCATCCAAGTGCACCCTAAGGCCCATACACCCAGTGTGCCACCTAATCCCGCCCAAGCCATGTACGCACAGGTCCAACTTTCTGCGGCATCCACCTGCAACGCCGTACTCTGTAACGCCACCCCCAGTCGCTGTTTTTGGCGGGCAAACAGGACCATGAGGAGGCCAGAAATGATCATCACGGCGATTCCGAGCGGACTCGGGCGCACGGTACTTCGCCTGATCAGTGCCCAGAAGGCCCCACCGAAAGAGCAGTCCTAAGAGCCCGACGGCCCACCGCGCTGCCTTGGCTTCCGCGCGGTCCACGGCATGGTCGTCAGCGCCGCGGGCTTCGATGCGCAATCGCCAGACCAGGATGCCGGCAGACACGAGTTCAATCAGACTATCCATCCCGAAGGTGTTTTGGCTAATTCTTTTTGTCATAGGATTGGCTCATAATCGGTGTCACTATTTTTGCAGTCCAGGGTTTGACCAATCGGGAGTACGTAGAGGATGTGGGAACGAACCATGTAGGAAAAATATCACTCCGGGTTTGGCGTAGGCCTTGTCTTTTAGGCCGTTCGCCAAAGAGGAGTCCCAGCCCATAGGGCTGTGTCCTGTATCACTCAGGGAGCCCCTGAACATGCAAAATACTAGGGACCTCATGACAGTCGTGTTAGCCGAAGTCATGACAAATTGCATTAGCGCCAACACCGAAGCCCGTCAGAGCCAGCGAATGGGCTTGATAGCCCGCTTCAAGAGACAAGATGGCTTCGACAATCATCCAAAGGATCGCGGCGACTTCCCAGTATATCGCTTGGGTGACGTGTTGAGTCCGCGCATGCATATGATGTTGGGCCTCCCCATGTGATGACATCCTTGAGGCGAACCGGATGCTCTTATAATACCTGAATGGCGAAGGACGGGTGACACATGAGAGGCCTTAAACGTCCCCAGTTTAGATAATTATTTGTCTTGCGGGGAAGGTTGTCCTTGGAGAATTTAGTGTGAGGTTAGACAATTATTGTCGCCAACATGACGGACTGAGGTCGATCCATGCGGATTTTTGGGATCGCTAGGTTAGATAATTTTTTGCGTGCAACATTTTGAGAAAATCGGTTTTACCCGCGTTGCTCTTGCCATAGACAATCGCCACCATCGGATAGAGATACCCATGGTGCCCGTGGGCCAACGCTTGTACGCGCAACAGAGGCAGTATGGGAGCCAACAGGAGCCAATTCAACAGCGCATAGTATTGGCGTTGCAGGGCGCCGGGATCGGCACCGATAAACCGGTCAAATCCCGCAAAATATTGCACCAGCCACCGCACGTCGTGCCGGATCGCCTCCTCGTCCGGGGCTAAATCCCAAGCGCGATCATTGAATCGGCACGTTGGCGGGTCCTGCCAAGTCATGTCCAACCGGGGAACATGACGGGATTCCGGTTCCTCGGCGGCCCGTTGACCCCGCCAGATGGCCGCCATCTTTTGCACGGTCTGGGGGACAATCACCGTCTGCCCGTTCCCATCGGGCATGAGTGGGACATCGCGGTAGGATTCGGTCAACTCGGTGGCCCGCACGACGAAGGCTCGTGCCGCCTCCGCTTCTGGTGCCTGATTGTCGGTGTGGGTCACTACCACCATCTTTTGCGTCCGGATGACCTGACGCAGGACCGGGACATCCTCGAGTTCCACAGTTTCGGCACCCAATAGCACCTGTGGCGCGACCAAGCTCGCGGCGTCCACGGCGCACTGCCAATCCCGGGAATAGTACGTGAAGGCGGACGGATCATCATCAAAAACAATCAAATTTTCCCATTGACGGCCACTGAGCCCCGGAGTGGACAAGTTGGCCGATCCCACAATGACGCGGGGCGGACGATCGGCTCCCGAGAGCAAATAGGTTTTCTTATGCGACACCTGATGCGTCAGGGTGCGAAACACGATAGCCCCCTCGTGCAAAGCGTGGGCCAGCACCTGCTGCCGCGGGGCCAAATCCTTTAGAAGCGTTTGCAATTGCTCCGTCACCGCATGTTGAAGAGCCATCAATTGGCGCACATCTTGGGGGACAATCTCGTCGTACCCAAACACGATATCAACGTGGCGAAACCACGGTAAAATGGCGGCAATCATGGGGACGCTGGACGAGTACGTTAACGCCTGGAGCGTATCAAACCCGGAAAATAGATCGGCCAGGCTGGCCGCGGTCTCTCCCAGAAACCGAGCCTGCACTACCGTCAACGCTGGCTGAGCCGCCTCATCGAACAACGATAACGTCTCAGGTGGGGTGGACCGCGGTAAGTTTTTCGGCAACACAAGATCCCCTTTCGCGAGGATGGCGTAACGAATACCGTCGAGTCTATACATCAGATAAACGAGTCCATGTAGTTTTACTCCGGAACACGTGACAAGCCGCTCCGTTTGAGCTTGAGCCTGTTCGTTTCAAAGTGCTCTGGTTCTACATGCGTCAGGGCTACAATCTCGTCAAGCGGAAGGGGTAGCTCATTGCGGAATTCTGTAAAAATGTCCACTTGGTCGCGATCAAGAAGCTCCAAGGCTTGACGAAATAATACCGGTTCTTCGACGTCCCATTCCGCATCAAACGGTTCGATGTGACGCCATCTCCTCGCGTTGAGTTGCTTGAACAGTCGCCCGACATCTTCCTTCGAAAATATCCCTATTTGTTCTCCGCGTTGAATCATTGCCGCGATGGAAACCTTCCAACGTGGTTTAAGCCCTTGAAGAAACGATAATGAAGGAATCAGACATTCTTGGCCGAAGGTCTCGGCAGGCATGAGAAAAGCTCCCGCAAAATAATCCGCTTCCTGTTCGATAATTTTGTGGGCTGTTTTCACGGTGTGTTCGTCTAACGTAGCATGAAGCACCATATGCCCCAATTCATGCGCCTCACTTAACCGCTGCCGTACCATCGATACACCGATGCGGCCTGTGAGAATCAGAGGCCGCCGGTTTATCCACTGGCTTCCCGCGTCAATTGGCGCAGCGGTAAACGGCCAGTGAGCCACCACGGCACCATGATGCTCTAGGAGGCGCGTCACATTCGCAATCGGTCCGTTTCCTAGTTTCATGGCCCGACGAGTCGCTTGGGCCGCGGCTTCGAGATCCTCAGGGGAATAAGGATATTCCGCATGCGTGATGGGCTGCAAGGACACCGGCGGCAGAGAAATCCACTGTTCGACTAAGGTCACGAGTTCGCTAAGCCATGACAGATAGCTATGCACAGGGCCGGCTTCCTTCACCGATGCACGCGTGCCTTTACGAAAAAACACGGCGCTCATCCCATCATTCTGACCATGAACGGGCCAAAAGAAAAAGGCCATCGGTCGGTTCAAAATTCTGCTCAACTTACCTAAAGTATCATCGGACGGAACGGTGAGCCCCAACTCATATTGCGATATGACCTGTTTTGAAACGCCGAGTTCATCAGCAAGTTCCTGCAACGTAAAGCGCCTCGCCAGACGCGCTTCGCGTAACCGCTGAGCAACAAACGGTGTCAGGCTTGATATGGATTTAGTGCGTATCATAACGGGTCTTCCTCTTCCTGAGGTCGTTGGACCTTACTCTGCATAGGTAGCTGATCAGAAGTTGTTTCTGGTAGCGCTCTGTGATTGATTTGCAAGGGCCGCCAATCGGCCCACTGCTCAAGGGCTGGATGAGGAATGCCCACGAACACCTATTCTAACAACGGAGGCCGTCCCCTATAAGCCAAGTAAGCCACGAGCGGGTCCGCTGGGTTTCGGCGAGGCGCCTCAGTGAATAAATCATTGCCCCACGATCGGTTCCATAACGCGCGTAATTCATCTCGATATCGTGAGGGATAAGGAAAATGTTGGTGCTGACTAATGAAACATTCCATAAGAATCAGTTCCGGCTCATGACACACCAGCATGAGCCTTTTGAATCCGGAGTCCAGTTCATGATACTGAATGGAAAACGGTAACTGATGCGCCTTCACAGCCGACTCCAAGGCCCTCGCTACATGCAACCGTCTTACAGTGTTTAGGCTTTCATTGAAATGGGGCTTGCCAACAGCGTTGTGTAATTCCTGCCATACCTGCTCATATGCTGATGGAAGACTATCCGCTAAGGGTTGTACCAAATCAAGAGGAATAGGAAAATTGTTACTTGACAAAATATCACCTCCAGTATGTCCTACTTGATTTTATAATGTCAAGAGCATGCGCTTTTTTATGGTTTTTGTCAAGCGACATGGACGGCGTTGGCATATGGGATCGGCCATCCTGGCCTGCTGAGCACCCCTACTTTCAACCGCTGTTTTCTCCCCTTTTGACGTCGTAACCATGTACCCTTATCTTACCAGAATGGGCCAGTATACTGGTGCCTAAAACAGGAGGTATAGAAAATGCCAAACGGGCCGGATCCCATTAGCACGGTACTGGGCTATCTTGGCGGATAACGGTTGGAGTCATTGCGGAATGAAGCATTGAATAACCACCAATAGGAACGGGTAGCTCATAAGTGGAGACGAACCCGTGAGCGCGGCTGAAAGCGAAAGACGCAATGGGGAACAAGAAGATATCACACGGTTTACACTATGTGATGCTACACCAATCACCACCGGATCAATGATGCGGTCAAGCGCGAACGAGATGGGCGATTAGGTCGGGAATGTTCCTTAACACTGTTGTCCGATGGCGCTCGGGCAATTTGGCACGTTGAAGCCTATGAGCCCAATGGCGTTCCGTAACAATAATATCGCAATGAACCACGACTACAGACGATCCTTCAATATCATAATGATTATTAGGGTGCCATTGGCGTTGAGGGTTTTGATGTTGCAGTCGCCGCATTTGCAGGGAGACATTGACGACCGGCATGGCTTCGATAAATGCGGTCAAAAATTCCGCCAAACAAATCACGCCCAGACCCAATACATCGATAACAATGGCGAGCGGCGCTAATATGCTAGCCCTTCCAATAGCAATCTTGAGTCTTCTGCTCATCCGACCCGCTGGCATTCGGGCAAGTACCGGCTGTGTGACGCGTTATCATGTCAAGTCTGCCCACCCTTGATATGCCCCGCACAGATCCTACCTGACAACCTGAATGCCGGTTAACCCCGCCCGAGTGCGCTCCCGAATCAGCGCGCGTTCAAACTCGGCCAAGGTCCCAAAAATGTGGAAGATGAGCTGTCCGCCGGATGTTATGGTGTCCATGTTTTCTTGGAGACTCCGGAACTCCATATCCGCTGTGTGCAGTTGCTGTCAACCTCCGTGAAAAGTGGGGTGTACTCTCACAACCAGTCAATGATGCCTTCACAACAGCAGCTATCATCCGCAACCGCCCCGAAAGCAATCATCATATTCCATGGCAACAATAAGCCCGCAAAACGCGACTATCGGTGTGGCTTGTGACACGTTACATGGTATGATAAGTCGTGACAAGCGTACAGAGAAGTCTGCTCGAAGCCTGTGTAAGCGACATTAACGCATGACCAATTGGCGCATAGGTAGATTCTGCTGAAAAAGTCCGGAGACCGCGACGTCGACGAACCCGACAGAGGAAAGTGCCGCTTTATGGCATTTCCATCCGGGGTGGATTCCTACGCGATGTGCCGCTGGGCCCAGCGGCGCACATTGTGGGTAAAAATTCCGAGGCCAATGCCGGTAGAGACAGCCTCGTATTCACGATAACGACTTCGGCGCAGCCCGTATTTTCGTTTCAACCGGCTAATCGTGCCTTCACCGCCGGCGCGCCAGCGTTGCGCCCGGCGAAAGGCGGGACGCCGTTCCTCGGCCAGGCGGGTGGCCGATTTCTTACCGCGTTTCGGGATGGCGATCGTTTTAATGCCGCGATGGCCACAATCGCGTTGATTTGCCGCACTGTCGTAGCCCCGGTCGGTCGCGACGATGTCCGGATCGCGGCCAAAGTGGGCGCGATGCTGGTCCAGGGCTGGGCCGAGGGCATCCGTATCGGGTGGATTTCCCATGCTCACGGTGTAGCCGGTGACGAACCCGTCTTCCGCCTCGATGATCTGGACTTTGTAGCCCAATTGAACCGGCTGACCGAGTTTCCCTTTCTTAATGGGCCGGGCATCCGGGTCGGCCAGACTCACGACGCGCTCAGCAATGCGTTCGCCATCCGTGGCCGCGCGGCTCTGCCGAATGACCGTCTGGAGATCCTGGAGCGCTTGTTCCACCTGGGCCACCCGACGAGCTCGGGACGGGTCGAGGACGGTGATCTGCTGCTTGGCGCTGTCAACCAACTGGGCGATCGCTCGGCCTTGCGCCTCGCCGATGCGTGCGAGTTCTTCGGTAATCCGTCGCACCTCCGCGACGGCTTCCCCGGTGCGACGCCGCAAGACCTTGCCGATGGCGAGAATGCGGTGTTTGATGGCGCGCGCTCGATCGCGGATGGGGACCGAAGCTCCTTCAAGCGTGGCTCCTAACTGTCGGGCGACGCGCGTGACCCGACGAATGCCATCCGCAATCAGACCGGAATCGGTCGGGTGATGAATATCGGCTTCGATGACGGTCGAGTCCATGCGCAATCGGCGACCGCGGATGATTTTCTCCGCCTGCAGCCGGGCCGTTACGGCCCGGTTGATGGCCGCCACGCCCTCCGAGCCCAGCCGTCGGCGCCAATAGGTCAACGTGGTGGGGTGCAGCAACCGATCGGCCACTCCAAAGTGGCAGAACCGCCGCCAGTGAAAGCTGTCGGAGACCTCCTGGATGAGATCGCGGTCCGACAACTGATACCGTTCCTTCAAGTAAAACAAACGTAGAACTTGCGCGGCCGGCACGGAGGGCCGACCCCGGACGGGGTCGAGCTTGCTCAAGAGAGGAGCGAGAATACGGGGATCCCCGAGGAGGCGATCAACAGAGGCCAATTCCGCCGGTAATGTCCACACGTCCGGCGGCATTGCCGCCGTCAAAAAGTCTAATTGCACCTGGTCCTCACGTTGCATGTGATCCCGAAGCAGGAAATGGCACCCGTTAGCGCGAATACCTCTGCTATCGGGATTTCCCCCTCTCGAATTTGGATGGTTTCGTCACTGGATAAATTCGACAAAGGGGCCGGAAATCCCTTCTTTTATGCGGTTTTCGGGGATCGGAAGCGGGTGACTTTTTCAGCAGAATCTAGGTAGGAATGAGAGGCGGGGTGGTGCCATGCATTGCATATACACGATAGGATACGGCAAAAGAACTATTTTAGAGTTTATGGATGCATTACAACCCTACCATATTGACTATTTAGTTGACGTAAGAACTAAGCCTACGTCACGGTTCAACCCGGACTTTACAAGGGAGCGGTTAGACTCCTTTCTAAGTCGCTATCATATCCGATACCTATGGATGGGAGATACGCTAGGCGGCTTGCCATCAGATAATAGGTGTTATGTGAATGGAAGAGTAGACTATGCAAAAGTCGAGATGTTGGATAGCTATCAATACGGCATTGGTCGTCTCCAAACGGCATGGAATAAACATATTCCCCTGGTGGTGATGTGTGCCGAGGGTAAACCTGAAGCATGTCATCGAAGTAAATTAATTGGACAAACATTGAGCCGTCTCAACATACCGGTGGCACATATAGATGTCAATGGGGACCTTGTGACCCAACAGGAAGTGATTCAGCGTTTGACGCAGGGACAATTATCATGGTTTGAATCATCCTTAACCTCCAGAAAACGCTACGTGAAGTCGGGTGAGCCCTATTAACGTTTTCACGATGGGTGTTTATGGGTTTACAGAACGTGAATTTTTTCAGACGCTAGCCGAACTTCACATTAACGTATTTATAGATATTCGACGTCGGCGTGGAATGCGAGGGAATCAATATGCGTTCGTAAACAAAGTTTATTTGCAGACTGAATTGTCGAAACGCGGAATACGGTACTTATACGATAAGACCTTAGCACCATCACAAGCAATTCGCGCCCTTCAAAAGGAAGACGACCGTAAAGAGGGCACATCCAAACAAAAAAGAGTAGCACTGAGCGATCACTTTATTCACGAATACAAGGCTGCATGTCTTGATTCTTTTGATGTGCGTCGGTTTGTGCAGCAGTTTGACCCTGAGGTGAATTTATTATTGTTTTGCGTAGAAGCTCGCCCAGAAGCATGTCATCGGAGTTTAGTTGCCGAAAAACTACGCGAGGCACCTGAAGTCACTATTCGTCATATTTTAAAATAGTTACGGGGAGGGTTTATGGTTGTTTGTCGTAACTGGCTTAACAAAAATGCATACAGGAGTTTGTATGAGTGTCTACGATCTTGAACAGAAGTGCTATTATCGCCCTATTCCACCAAGACAACATTATTCACTGGATGATGTTAAGGACCTGGTTGTATTTTCGCGGGTTACGCTAACATCAACAAATCGCCCCCTGTCCAAGGCCCGCCCTCACATCGAAGATATTGCCGTAGATACGGCCCCACGGCCCATTGGTCCGCCTTTAACCTTAGAAGAACAACAAGAGTTTCTCGGACGGATTGCTCTCAACTCCGTAAATGAGGTTTTTCTAGATAGTTTTTGCTGAAAAAGTCTCTTTGTGTTTAGGAACCTCTCTGGGGGTTATAGGCCTAGGACTACATTTCGCGGACCGATGACGTTAGCCAGCCTGCCGTTGGGCCCAGCGGCGCACTAATTTCCCGCGAACACAGGCAATTATTCCCCTGATATTTCTTTTCTCTGTTCCCGTGCCATGCGTTCCTCGATCGCTTGCCGAATATAGGCCATCCGGGACTGTCCAGCAGCTCTCGCGGCTGCATCGAGGCGCACTATCCATTCATCTCGTGCCCGAATCCCGATAATCCGTTGATTGTTGTGAGCATGCTGGTTTGGCATAGTTTTTTTCCCTTATTGGTTAGTCTCAGTGGCAGATAATTGTCTTCAAAGACGAGCCACTGGTCCCATCGATGAATGAATGTGAAAAGCGTTTTTATCCAAAAAGTATCCACGCTCATCCCAAAACCCAACTCTATAGCTGAAAATTAGAGATTTCAGGAGTAGATGTCAGGAAACAGCCCCAAATCTAACCCCATAATAATAGTTACATCGTAACATAAGGTGGTCATACGGCCAATATTTGTTGACACTTTAAATTGTAGTGCCTTATATTTACAAATAGTGGTTTTACCACCATGATTTGGGGTAGAGGTTCTTGGAAATGGGAATTCAAGGGGTTTTAGCGATTCCAAGCTCATTCGCCAAACTAGTGAAAAGATTAGTGGCCGCCAAGGAAGGCCTTAGATTTTTTGATATATGTAGTCTTATCGGTTATAGTTTTAATGGAAGGGGAATAGAAAATGGCAGAGACATCTTCAATGTTCTTGAATGCGGTACTCGAAGAAGCGGGGATTCGTCCCACCCATAAAAACAAGAAGAAGATTGCGTTTGGATGGTATGGTGGTAAATATAGTCATCTGTCATGGCTACTTCCCTTATTGCCTGAGACCAATCACTTTTGTGAGCCATTTGGCGGGTCAGCCGCAACCTTGATTAATCGAAAACCGTCACCTGTAGAAACATATAATGATTTAGATGGTGAAGTAGTTAATTTCTTTCGTGTTCTCCGAGATCAACGGGATGAGTTAATTGAAGCAATTGGACTAACACCCTTTAGTCGTGAAGAATTTGTCTTAGCGATCCAAGAATCGATAGATGGTCTGTCAAATCTTGAACGGGCTAGAAGATTCTATATTCGTGCGCGACAAGCGAGAACAGGATTAGCGCAAACCGCGTCTCCTGGTCGGTGGGCCACATGCCGCAACACCAGCAGACGTGGAATGGGTGGTGCTGTGTCGCGTTGGCTAGGCAGCCCACAGGATTTGGTGGAAATTGCAGCACGATTGATTCGTGTTCAAATTGACCACCGTCCGGCTATCGATGTCATTCATGCCTATGATAGTCCAGATACTTTGTTCTATTGCGATCCGCCGTATCCGCATGAATCCCGTGGCGACAATAAGGCATATCGATACGAAATGACAGACAAGGAACATGTGGTATTGGCTAAAGTATTACACGATGTCAGGGGTTGTGTGGCGATTTCAGGATATCGGTGTGATTTAATGGACGAACTTTATGGTGATTGGAAACGGATTGATGCAGACCCAGCCGTTTGCCATTCCGTTAAAGGAGAACGTCAGGAATCGCTATGGGTTAACTATGAACTTTAAGTGATAAGGGTTGAGTGCGTGGAAAAGGAAATTAGGATTAATGTCGAAGATGCTCAAAAGGCCCTCAATGCCATGTGGTTGCAGATTGAGCAAGCAGAATTGGGCACCGATATAGAGCCCTCATTAGCCTCCGAAATCGCTACGCTGTTAAGAAGTAATACAAAAAGCTATCGATATGTATTACCAACGCAACTTTTGGCTAAGGTCGTCAATTCAAATGCCAATGCCATCTGCTTACAGAAAAAAAGTAATGTGGTTGGTCGGTTTGATGCACGTTCACTCTGTCACAAAGTTATTGTTCCTTTTGAGAGGTCACACGGAACACCATTGGGAGGCTCGCCGGAACCATATGTAAATAACCCTTTACGAGTTCCCGAAGTGAGTTCAGAGCACCGTATGGCACAAAAAGATAAGGATGGATGGGATCAACTGTGTCTAGTCCTCAACCGAATACAAGAATGTGACAATGATCAATTTTCACAACGAACATTAAAACAAGTGCTGTTAGAGATCAGAAGAATTCAGCAAGAACAACTGATTATATATTCGGTTCCGCAACGTAGTAGCTTGCAGCATACATTGCGCATGGTAGATGAGTTTTTGAAGCCACGAACCGGCGGTAGTAGACTTCAAGCGGTTTGTGTGGCGTTGCTCAGAACAATAGGCCAATTATGGGGCATTTATGATCAGGTTTTAAGCGAAGTGGTCAATGCATCCGACGCCTCAAGCAATCGGCCGGCAGATATTGATTGCCGCAAAGAGGGAAGAAGTATTTTAGCCGTTGAAGTAAAGGATCGTACCGTAACTCTACAACTTCTCGAAGATAAAATTACTACAACGCGTGTTGCTCACATTAAAGAGTTACTATTCCTTATTCGTTCAGAACCGATTGTCGAAAACAACGCGGTCATTGAACGCGCCCAAAGGGAGTTTCTAAGCGGTCAAAATATTTATTTAATCCATGTTGACATCTTCATCCAACAAGTCCTTACTTTAGTCGGCGAAGATGGACGACTATTGTTCCTAGGGGAAATCGGAAAAGCCTTAGAAGAATTTCGCCTAGATTTCAAAGATCGAAACGATTATGCAAATATTCTGGTAAGGATTTTTGATTAGATGGCATTATTACTACTTAAAATGATAATGACATTTCTGATGGGATTCTAACCCCAATGGGCATCGTCAAACCTTTGCAGTAGTTATTTTTTCCAAATTTTTGGTTCAGACTTCGAAGCAAACATTCTCGTCTGCCACTATAATTAAAGAGTATTGAAACAAGTGGATTCCATTGTTAAGAACGATGATAGGAGAGTCAGTTATGAACACCTTACTTCGACTAGTAACTTCTGAAGGGAATTCAAAAGTGCCCCCGTATGTCGTCGAAGTGTTCGCCGCAGACGACCAGTGCCGTGCGGAACAACATGCACCGGGAGGGCGGCTAGTACATATTCTGGTCAATGGTCAAGAAACGTATGGATTGGTCTATGAAGTACCCCACATTCATGCATGGCAAGTAGAGACCACCTCTGGAGACGTATACCGATTTGCGGACATGCCAAACGCTCAGTTCGAAGGAGAATTTTTGCATAGCTCGTGGTGTTGCCCACACTGTCACATGCCACTAAAACCCGAAGGTGCTTTGTCGATCGTTGCCAATGCGCGAATTGAAGCATACCGATGTGTCAATCCCCGGTGTCACTCTAAAGATAATGTGTTATTTGCTCCCAGTGATGATAATACGGTGTCACTACTGGGTGCCCGTCAAGGGTTGAATGTTCAATTGGCCAAGAAATGCATGTAGTACTACTGTATCTTAATCTTCACAGAGTGATGAAGCTATCCGTCCTATTGGCGTGATGGTTTCTATATAAGCCCTAATGACCATGGAACCGTACATCTCCATGCTTAATTTGCTTCAACTTCTCCATGCCATGCGTGACTGGAGACTCGACGATTAGTCCAGCCACACTGCCATTAATATTGGTCATCCATCAACGTCACTGTGTTGTACGCCCTTGCGAGCGGTCTCCCGAGGTTCGCAAGCTTTAGTTGCTCAATTGGATGGACTCCTCTTAAATATCCGTTGTATATCTCACAAGAACCAAGGGACCTTGTTTTGGGAACAAGGCAGCCACTCACATCACCCCCCGCCCTACCCGGGCTTCACAAGATCTCCTGCCGAATCCGTTCGGCTTCGTCTCGACGCCGCTGCGCGGACGTCGCCACCAACGTGCGTAAGGTATCAAACATTATCACCGTCGCACTCGCGAGTCCCGTATTAAACGCTTGCTGGGCTAGACTCTCGGCTTCCGCCACATCCTCTATCCCATAATCACGGGCCGCCACCACGAGCTCCTGGAGCGTCACGACCATCGTTCGCATAATCGTCCCTCTTTCTTCTCGTTTTCCCATAGACCGTTGTCGTTGCATGAAGGCCCTAATGGTTGGGCTTGCGCCCACCAATGATTAAACCACGCGAGTGCACTGGCATGAATCGCAGGACTGGTGGTGATGAGGCCGACCTCCCGATTAGATTCCATGGATGTCACAGAAAAATTTTGTGATCCTATAAAAGTTTGCCCTGCGCCGACAATGAGTTTCGCGTGCAGGTAGGGCTGGCGCAAGCCACGTACGTGGACGCCAGCGGCCTGCAAATAGGTAATGATGTCCTGTTCTCGGACCGTCTGATGGCCTGTATAAGGAATTAAGACCCGGGCCCGCGGTCCTGCACTGGCTAATGCGTGATAAGCGACGAAATCCGTGCCCAGTTCTTCCATCATCACGGCGATAGGGTGCGTACTGGAAACCCTCAACAGCGTCGCTAGGGCCGATTGACTCCCGGGCGAGACCACTAGGACGTGCCGAGGCGACGCTCCCACGGGCCGATTCGTCCAATCCGCCTGAAACACCTGATCGAGCGCTTCCGTTACATCCGGTTCGGTGGTTTCGAGGTCATCTTCGACATTATCGCCATCCAGTGCACTCGCTGTGCCGTTGGCACTCCCGAGGATCGCAATCGCCTGGGGAGTCCCCGGATTTACGACCAGATACTTCGCATGGTCAAAAGCATAAGAACCCGAGAAACGCGCCGGCGCCCAACGCACCTTGACCCGTGTGCCAGCAAAGGCTCGAAATTCTTGATGGGGTGCCCGAGAATCGCCATAGGGATCACGGTCTAAGAGCACGCGGACGGGAATCCCTCGCGCAGCAAGTTGGATCAGTTGATGAATGTACGTACGGTCGGTCAACAAATACGCATTCACGTCCACGCCGGTTTTGGCCGCAGCGAGTGCCTCGCGCCAAGGTGCAAAACCCTCCTCCGGTTCGGTAATAAAGGTCATCGCGCGTCTTGGCGCGCTGGCTGCCGAGCTTGCATGCGCTTTGCCAACCACCGGGCGCATACCACAACCGGAGAGACAGAGGGCACTGCCCAGGACCACGCTCCACCCCCACCGGACTGCGATGCGCCTTGCTTCTAAGGGACGCTTTAACAAGAAATCCTCCTTCCTATGGCGGTGACCCATCCCCCGTGCGGAGTAGACTAGCAAGCCTAGGGCCCGTTAAAAAAGACTTCGTGGAGCTTTGGGTGCTCCCGTCGTCAAACCGCCCCGCTGCGATTAGGGACTAAGAGCCCTGTAGAGTTCCACACACCCTCTAGGGTCTGCGTAAAATCGGACCGTGTGGGCCGACGCTCCGGACAATCGTGCCGGCATTGGCAAAGGGGCGTTCGATAATCAGACGCAAACTGGGTGAGATCCGAATTTCATAAAGGCCGGGATAGGCCGACAATTTTTTGAGTTTACAGGAACCCCCAGATAATTTGATTAATACTTTGTCGACGGCAACTTGCGCCGGCGGGGCCAAACGGTCCCGCTGGCGACAAAAGCGATACGAAAGTATCAAAGGATGTTCGAGTCCTGGTCGCGACATCGAATCCTATCCTCCTTTCCACGACTTGTCCTATAGGTGTCAAGCCGTGCTAATTAGCGTTCTAACGCGGAGTCATGGATGCGTTCAAACGGATTGGGTTGTTTCCCCCGGACTTGATGTAAAGTGTTACCTAAGGCGTGCGACGCGGCCTGCGGATCTGCTTGCCACCACTCGTTCCAATCCATCTCAGGGGGAGGCAAACAGCGGGCCATGGTTTGCCCCTCCCGGCGCGTCCCCACCATCCGCTCAATTTCGTTCGCGTAACCCAAGCCCGCTGCATCATGGTCCGTAGCAATCACAACATGAGCCCCCATTCCCACGAGTTTTTCCGTTACCCCCCCTTGGCCCCCGAATCCGACCACGGCGATATCGTTGTCCCGGCCTAACATCTGAGCCGCCGCCATCACCGATAACGCATCAATGGGTTGTTCCGTGAGAATCACAATATCCTTCGGGACGTTGCCTAAAGCAAACTGCCACCAGCCCGCCTTTTTATCCGTCCCCGTCATCGCCATCTTCATGTAAGCCGGATTATCGGGCGGGTAGGACTCCATCCAGCGTTTGAGGGCTCCCGTCGGAGCAGGCCCTTGGGCGATGGGGGCCGTCATCGACCAATCACGACAAGGAAACAATATATAATGCCGTTGTGTGGGACCGAAACCCACTTCGACTTGTCTTTGCGCCCACGCCGTTTTGACCACGCTTTCTGGAATTCCCCGTTGTTCGACGAGGTAGTCGCGAACCGGGCGAAATGGCCTGCTGTAGTCGTAGCGCCAAACGAACTCGCGTTTTTTCTCTCCCTGTGTTTGCGGCTTGGGTTGCTGGACGACAAACCTCCCATCGAGCATTCCTGCTGCTTTCAACCGCCGGATCGCGTCGGGAAAACGCCCGCCTTCGATCGCCTGCACCAACATGGCGGCATACATGCCTTTGGATGGTCCGCGACTATTGACACGTCCCCCACCGTCGCGATGGTCCCATGCGACAAACCCCGTCTCGTCGCGTAACACGTTCACCTTGAGCCCATCGGGCCATTGCCACTGCATGACCCCACTGCCGTCAGAGTGCGGTCCTTGCGCTTCGGGCCACAACGCTGGGATAACTGCATTAAGCTTGAGGGATCGTAACACCGCGTCTTGCCGCTCCCAGTCGGGATTACGGGGATTGATTGCCATAAAATCACCTCCTATCTATAGGCATAAAAAAAGCCCCCACCGGAAAGGCAGGGGTTGGGTTTGCGAGCGCTCTTAGCGTAAGGGTTCCAGGCGTTGGTTGATCCGCTTTAAAGATTGGCATGGGATACCAGTTGGTCAAGGGATTCGGCACCGCCCGGGACAATCATGGAAAGCCCCCTCTTCCCGGCCGCCATGGTGTTGGCATGCCAGGCCGACTGCACACCATAAAAGCCCGCATACGTCCCCGTGTAGCTCGGAGCCCACGTAGTGATCGTGAGTTGCCCCTCGCTTTCTTGCGCTGTCCAGCCCTCCGGTAGGCCCACGTGTCCGGTAATGCCATTCCAGGACACCGTACCGAACAGCGTCGGCCCCGGCTGGCCTTGATTCAAGTCCCAAGCCCACTGGAGCGCACTGTAGACCGCTGGCGGCAGTTTGGAGGATAACGCGCCCGGCAACGTACTGGGAATCCATGCCCACGGGCCGTGGGGTGTATCCTGTTCCCCGAACCAGAGGGTATAGCCCGTGGATGCGCTATGCGCCGCTTCGGTCGCAAAGGCCCACGTTTGGGTGGGATTGGCGAGATTTGCTACGACGTCAATCGGTCCGCTGGGCGTTGCCACGCCTTCTTTTTGTGTGATCGCCGCGAGACTGGCTTGGGCACTGGTCCCGCTCGACTGCTCGGCACTGGGAATAACCGGGGTCTTGGGCGGCGACATTGTGGCCTTTTTAGTGGACACCCGCTTGTCTTCCTTCGTCAGAATCTTTTTCGGCGTCGCTTTTTGGTGGGACACGGGCTTTCCCGCAAGCGGGTGGGCCTGAGGTCGGGCCGGTCCTAACACCACCCCGGCCCCCACGCCCACAACCACAACGCCGATTCCGATCACGACCTTTTTATTCATCGTCATGTCGTGCGCCCTCCGGTGGCAAGATTCGTCATGATGTGGCTCCTTTCTGGGATTGCGCGATCACCCGACTCGTCGCGGCAATATTATTGGCATATTGTTCCATCGTAAGATTATTGCCCGCCGACGCAAAAGGGATGGTATCCAGTAGCGGTCCCGCTTGCCTCCACGGCATTGCGCCATGCACGCCATCGTTTTCGACACTCCCTGGGCCTCCGTAGTAGGCGGCACTCGCAATCCGCCAGGAGCCGAATTGGCGGTAGTTCTCGTCCAGCAATTCGGCTCCCAGTATCAGATTTTCTTGCGCGTTTTGCCGCGCTCCGGGATACCAGCCGGGTAAAGCCCGTGCGGTCGACGGGATGAGTTGCATCAGGCCATAGGCCCCGGCAAGGCCGTTGGGGCCCGCGTCAGCGGCATTACCTCCGCTTTCGTTGGCCATCTCCGCCGCAATCCATGGAGCCGGAACGCCTGTCCGCTGACTCGCCACCAAAATGTCCGGCCACCATTGGGCCACGGTCTCGGTATCCGCCACGTGGCCCACGGCGGATACCGCCCCACTCGGCTGTTCCGGCCATGGAATGGTCTCGGTCGTGGTATTGTGTCCCAATGGATTCGGCCACGTCGCCGTGATGCGGGTGAGGGCGTTTGGACCCGTCAACGGGACTTGGGCCCCAAATACGGTGCCGTCTGTCCACACGGGAATTGCGGGATTCTCGGTGGATAAGTCGAAGGGTACTTGGCGGCCGTCCTTCAACGTGCCGACCACCGACACAGGAGACACCATGGTGTGCCCCCAAAGATAATAGCGGGTGGTGGTAATAGTCGCAGGCCCCGCGCTGTGTGGCGGCGGCGGGATGACCTGTACGGTTTTGGGCACCCATGGATGCGCCCACAAAGGCCCCGTCGGTGCGGCTCCGACGACAAACACCCACTCGGGTAGGTTTTGTGGGTCGTCCCACTGCCCGGTTTTATGGCTCCAATTCGCTAAGGCCCATGCGCCAAGGTCCGGTCCGCTATCATATAGCCCTTGCACCACGTCTTGCTTCTGGGGCGGTCCGCCATTGACCGACACGGTTTCATAACTGCCGAGGTCGCCTTCAATGGTTGCCGCGTAGTTTTCGGTTCCCTGCCAGTGTGGTGGCACTTGAAAGCGGGCATGAAACGTGGTCAACGCGGGTTGCCAATAGGCCGCTCCGTTCAGGATGCCCGCTAACAGCGACACGCCCGTGTGGAGATTCCACGCGATGTTGTGATGGTCGCCCGTGGGGATCGGGACATCTTTGCCGTTGAGACCCATCAGGCTATAGCCAATACCCACATGATGCACGCCTTGCGGACCGATGCCGAGCATTCCTTTATGGTACGCCGTGTGACACGCTTCCCCGGTCGTGTGTCCGTTGGAGCAATACCACCGGTCGCCATAGACTTGGCCGTCCGACGCTTGGTTGATCACGGCCAACACCAGACTATTGGGGATACCGAGCGTCACGGCCTGTCGCGTGATGGGTGTCAGCCATTCGGCGGGACGGCTGGCGTCCGTGGCAATCGCCGGGGGATGCGGGCCGAAAAAGCTTGACAGCCAATCGCCGGCCCCGGCGAGCAGTGTTACCCCGGCGATAACCGCCATGAGGATCAGCCCAAACGGCGCGATGACCGCCAAGCCGCCGCCCACGAGCCCCCCGATCGCCCGCTGGGTGCCGACCTGCGCGCCCCAGCGGAGCCAGTCTTCGCCCCGATTCCGGTCTTCTGTCACACTCTGAGCCTCCCTTCCATACCAAAGGCCGCCTCCCATGCACCGGAGACGGCCTTTTCTTCTCGCTGAGAGTCTATTCGTTATCGCCCATACATCAGCGCGGCTTCATGCGGAGCCGTGTCCACGGTGACCCACGCCCGTTGGTTGCCGGCAATCAACAATCCTTCCCCGACGCGGGCATTCGTGAGCTTGTCTTGTTCCGCATCGGAGAGGGAAAAGAGGTCCGTGAGGGCCTGTAAGTCCTTTCCTCCCTGCCGGAGCAACAGCGTCAACGCCGCATTGGTGAGCACTTGTTCGCCATCGCCCGCGACGGCCTCCGCGAGAAAGTCCACCACGTTTTGGGTGACCACCATCAAACTCCCCCCGTACTTGCGAATGCGCTTGGAGAGCGCCTTCATAAAGCGCAAGGCTTCGGGGGCTTGGGGGTCAATGAGCATCCAGGCTTCGTCCACCACCAAGAGCTTGCGTTCGCTCCGGTCTGCCCGCACCAAGTCCCAGAGATATCCGAGGATGTTTAAGTATTGGGCGCGTCTGACGTTATCGGGCGCATCCTGGAGATCGTGAATATCCAGCACCACAAAATCGGCGTTTTGGGTGGGCGGGACTGTGGAAGGCCCAGCCCAAAGGTCCGCTAAGACCCCTTCCCCTACGGTGCGCAAGAGCGCCGTGAGAATCTCCCAGTCTTCGCCGGGTTGGGCTTGGCAATAGCGATACACGTCCCCGACGTGCGGCCATTGGTCGGCGGTGCGCGATTGCCAGGTGAGGGGGTCATCTGTCGTCGTCACACCTTTAGCGCGGTAGACAGCTTCCACTGCATGTTCGAGTAAAGCGCGTTGCATCGGGGTGATTTGGGGCAGGTACGTCTTGAAAAAGTCCAGCACTCGCTGGATATGGGTGCCCAGTCCACTCCCTGAGGTCTCGGTATCCTCGTCGAAATCAACCCATGTGGGCGGTTGCAAGGGATTAATCCGGGTGCCGCCCCCGGCCGCATTGAGGCTCACCCCGCCCGTAGCCTTGACTAAAGGCCGATATTCCCGTTCGGGGTCGAGCACAAACACTTTGGCCCCCAGCGCCCACTCGCGGAGCATCATGAGTTTGGTGGCATGAGATTTACCGCCCCCGGGTTGCGCCATGATGGTAAAGTTTTTGTTGGTGATCCCCGCGTCCGCCGGAGGATTCCAGCGGTCAAAGAGCACGAGGCCTCCATCCGTGTCATGCCCCAGCAGAATGCCATGACCGTGGTTAATGCCCCCACCTCCAAAGGGCCAACTCGCCGCGACGGTCGCGGCCGGCCATTCTTGTGCGCTGCGTAAAGCCACCGGCCACACCCCAAAGGGGGCGGCAGCCAGCAACCCCTCGTGTTGGCGAAAGAGCAAGGGGCGGGCCCGCATCCCTTGCGCAGCTAAGAAGCCTTCGAGCCGTTTGGCGCGGCGTCCGCCCGTTTCGGCATCGGGGGCGGACACCACAAAGAACAAGCCCGTCTGAAAGACGGGCTGCTGTTCGGCATCAATCTGCTGCATGAGTGCCAGCGCGTCTTCGAGTTCGTGCGTCAGGCGTTGTTCGGACAAGGCGGCATTTTTGCCCAAGGCCAACTGGCCTTGAATCGCCCCAATGCGGCGGTTCAACGCTTGGGTGAGTTGATACGCATCTTCGGGTACGCCATGGAGCGCCATGGTGACCCCGGGGATGTTCGCCGCTTGCGTCAGCCAGCCGTCGCCCACGTCGGGCGGAAACGCGATCACCTGATACACCCGGCGCCATTCAGTGCCCGCCCACAAATCGCGCGGGCCAAAGTCCAAGGCATCGGGGGCAAAAAGATTCGCAAGGGCATTGGTCATCGACAGGGAAGTAGAAGGGGGTTTAGCCATGCGTGTTCTCCTTTCTTCGGTACAAGGGTGTCGGACGAAAGCCATCCTCGGGGACGGCTTCGACCGATGCTTGGGCGGCGTGAAAGAGTAAAAACAGGAGTTCACGCCACAAAGCATCCGTCAAAATATCGACACGAAACCCGCGAATGCGGCCCGCATCTTCGACCAGGCTCCGCAAAGTTTGCTGATGTTCCGCGACGGCATCTTTCCCGGTGCGGGTCAACAACAAATAATACCGCCGTTCCACGCTCTCCCCGCTTTGAATGGTGGTGCGGACCCACCGGGCATATTCGTGTAAAATGTGACGGCGCGGACCCGAGGCGTCAGCCGTCCGGTTATCCAGCGCCGCGAGATAGCTATCCAAGTCGGTCGGGCGGTACAGCGACACGAGTTCCCACGGGACGCTCAGCCCACTGAGCATCGCTTGAAAGCCGCGAATAGCGCTCTCTTGTTCCCGTTCGGATTTTAAGGCCAGCGAAAATGGGGCAATTTGTACCCCCGCCACCACGCCCCCATCAGTCCGGATCAGGCAGCCGTCATGCAGATCCTGAATGGGTAGCCACGATTGGGCGGTCAGTTGGGCCGGAGTCGGCACCGGGGCCACCGTCTTTCTGCCTTGCTTTATGGCTTTAGGAAAGCCCATTTTTGGCACAGGTAAAACCTCCTTTCATCCAATAAAAAAAGCCCCTCATCACGAGGGGCTTTTCGTGCCAGCGTTACTGCGGGTTCAGATTGTCCGGCCAATCCGATTGCGTGACATCATAGAGATACCGATGCGGGTGATGCTGGTACTGCCACCAGCGCTGGCCCACGCGAAAAAACGGCTCGCCCAGTGGAGGCGGATAGGCAATGCCGACGCCACTGGCCGCGATGATGACGGCCCCCAGCAACCGCACGGCCACAGGGATGCCGATTAGCGTGAACGCGAGAAAAACGGCGGCCGCGATGCCGAGGCCCGCGACGACAATCCCCGCTTCGGTCAGACCCCAACCCGACCCGGGGAACAGTTCATATTTTTTGGCGATGGGTTTCGGAATCAGATACCGCGCCATTAGCGATCCCGTCCTTCGTCCCGGTGTGGGTGCGCGGTGAAGGGGTCAGGCGTCTTCACCGACTCCTTCACCAGTACCCGCCAATTTGTAAACATCCGTCGCCACCACTTCGCGTTTTCTTTGGTGGCCGGTTCACTGATGGCTCCGCACTCCGGGCAGGTGATCCGTCCACCATAGCGGCGTTTCGCCTCCCGTTCATTATCGCGGTAGGTGCCCCACTCCTTATGCGCCCACACCACTTGGCATGCGGGGCACGTGCAGTACTCACGAATCGGCTTCATCCTATCATCAACCACCATATCGGGTGCTTTCGCCATGCAAATCCTTCCTCCCTTTTAGCGTGTTAGGGTTTGAAAAACGCTCCAATCCGCCCCCCCATTGTGGCTCCGGCTTGTTGTCCCATGGCCCGCCCCACGCTGGTTCCAACATACATCATCCCCCCACCCACGCCACTGTGGTACGCCCATTGCTTGAGCAGATGCGGCCCGCGCACGGCTACGACGAGCCAGCCGATCATCAACAGCACGGTAAAAATAATATTTACCGCCGCCATCAGGATATCCCCTTGCATGACCACCGGAGCGGCCACCGGCGCGTGAACGAGCAACGTCTGGAGCCACCGGGTGTCAGCGGGGGTCGTTAAGACTTGGGTACTCTCCACCATGCCCACAAAACACAACATCTGCACCGCTTGCGAGAGGCTCAAAATCACGAGATTCGTCCACCAACTCGACCAGGTGCCGCCGTCGGGGTTCATCTGGCCCAACGCCACCAACGGCGCGGCGACCACGTAAACCGCGAGTTCCGCGGCCCGAATGGCGACTTGCACACTCACAATGACCAACAGCACGACTCCGCCTAAGACCGCCAGGTCAAAGGCCAATTGCGCGCCAATGAGCGCACCCGGCAAGGCAAGAATATTGCCGAGCACGCCATGGAAAGATTGCGCGGCATGGAGCATCGTGGTGCTGGTGAGATAGGCCGAGAACGCGAGGCCCCAGTTAAACACCGCAATCGCCAACGTGCCGCTGATCGCGATATAGATCAGGGTGCGCAGCAGGCTCTTGACGAACACCGACCCATCGGGGTCCGCGGTTCCTTCGTTCCAGGCAATATAGGCATGAAACGCTTTATACGCCGCATACACGCCCAGCAGTGCGACCGCGACCGCGTCGGTATCGGTCCGCATGTTGCGGACCCACGGCAAGTGCGATTGGAGCAAGGCCAAATGTCCAATGCCCACGGCGATCCAGCCGACGGCCCAAATGATCCACTGCACGATCTCGTTCACCACATAATCAATGCCCCCAAAGATGAGGTGATTCATCGGCTCCTCCTTGTCTCCCTGTCATCAGACACCCGCGAGACAGGGCGTCCTGCCTCGCGGTGTCGCTGTGGCTTAAAACAGGCCGCCGGCGAAGTGGGCAATCCCGCCAGCCCCGGCCACAATAATCGTCCCGACGAGGACTTTTTTCATTGCGCTTAAATGGTGAGCGTCGGTTTGAGCATCGCCCCCGGACATATTGCGCATAATCGCGTGATATGCGACCATCAGGCCCCCGGCGGGAATCCCAAGCCCCGCAATCCACGTGCCCGTGCTTGTGATGAGCGACGAAATATCCTTCCCGGCCGCGGTGTTCGCGATGTTGGGGGCTGCCGCCATGTAAACGTGATGCAATGTACCAAACATAGCAAGTCCTCCTTAGGATTTTTTGACCTCCCACACGTTCGGCTCTGGTAGAGGTCGCAGGTCCAGAGCCGTGGTCTGCTTACCGCGTGAACGTCTCTTGTCGTTGCGCTTGTGCGCTCCACGGCGCAATCGTCTGGGCAATCACCGGGTCATGCGACGCGGCAGCTTCCAACGTTTGCACAATCTGATGCACCCGTTGGCCCACCGCTTGGGTCACGGCGATGACCTGCTGAGGATCGCCGTGGCTCCAATGCCCGACATAGGCGGTACTGTAGTCCGACGTGTCGAGGCCCAGGAGTTTGGCCGTGACGTAGGCCGTAGTTTCGGCGGTGACTTCTTCGGTGCCACGGTGAATGTCAGGGAAGGATGATGCATCGGGCACCCCGATAGCATGACTCCATTCGTGGAGCAGGGTTTTGAACTGGTGGTTCGGCTCAATATCCGAGCGGATCGTAATCTGCCCCTTGGCGGGTTCCCACACCCCGTAAGCGCCGCCGGGCATGGCCCCAAACCGTACCGGCACGGGAATGGCGTTTTGGATGACGTGGTTCAAGAGTTCCCGCATCGCCTCACCCCGGAGCTCCTGCGGACGCGGCACGTCCAGCGCTTTGCCATCGGTTTGGCTGATGTCAAAGACCGTCGCCGCTTTGAAGCCGGCAATGACGCGCTGGGAGGCGGACGGCACGGAGGAAGGCTCCGGCGCGTCCTCGTCGGTCACGCGGCGGAGCATGGGGGCAATAATTGTGATCCCGTGTTCCCCTCTCATCACGTGACGGTCGAGGGTTTGCCACGCCCGGTAGCCCATCACGAGCGTCGCGTCCGGGCGTTGTTGCATGATGAGGAGCGCATTGCCGGGACTATATTTGGGAAACTGGGCCATCGTATCCGCCCATTGTTTCCATTGATCGGGGTTTTCGGTGAGTTGCTGAATCCCTTGATCCACAAGGGCTTGGGCTTCTTGGCTGGTCATGATTCACCTCCTATAAATAGCAAAGCCCCGACACCGTGGGGCGTCGGGGGACATAATCGTTAACCCAATTTAGCGTTCAACGGCGTTCGTGTTGTGGCGCGCCTCATAGGGGTTCGGCAGTTTCTCGGACGGGGCGGCGGGCGACAGAAAATGCCGGCCATCCAATGCGTGCGCTTTGGCAATGCACTGCGCCACGTCGGCCCGGACGGGAGCGTCCGCCGGAACCTTCATGCGATCCAAGCGAACCCATACCGCGTCTTGAAGCTGGTCGGCGGTTAAGCCGGTCACGTTATACGTCTTTCCATGCACAATGAAGTGAATGCGCCAGCGTTCGCCATGTGTTTCAGCGTGCTGGTCAACACGCAGGCCCGCTTGAAGATGCTCCCCTGCGAAAAGATTGTCTTTGGCGTACCAGGGATACCCCAAGTAATATCACCTCCTAATACACTGTGAGACGCTTATTCCGGCATATCGGTCCAGTCAATGGGTTCGGCTTGATCCACAAAAAGGTCGGCTGTAGCATTATCGGCAAAGGTGACCTCCACTCCCCTCCCCTCCTTTCCTTCCCCGGTCGTGTCGGGTTCTCGTGGTGTCTCTCGTGGGGCCGCGTTCTCTGGACGATCCGGGGGATGCCAAATCGTCACCGCCGGCGTCGGCGTGTCCATCACGGGGTCCATTTGCCGCGTTTGAATATCCGGCCACAGGCTCCGGTAGGCGCTAATGTCGGGCAACGTGAGCTTGGCCGGGCTTTTGCGCTGTTGCAACACGAGTGCATACCCTTCCGGCCACCGCATAATCTCATCGGGGGTCAATAAAGGGCGTCCGGTCAGCGATTGGCCTTCCGAGCTATGACCTATCGTGGAACTGGCGGACCACAAGCTTACCTTGGGCATTTGACTACTGTGGGTCTGGGTGGTGTACTGCCCCAAGCGATCCGAGATTTCTTTCGCCATCACCGGGTCGCTAGTCAACAGGTACTGCCACAACGTCAAATTTTGACGAATAATGGCACTCACTTCTTTGCCATACCGATGATCCAGTTGGGCAAAGCTCTGAAGGGCAATCAAGAACCGCATCCCACGAGACCGCGCCATCGTGACCACATGGTCAAAGTCCGCGATGGGGGGAAAATTACCAAATTCATCCAAAAGGAACATGATGGGCACAGGCAATCGCCCTGCGTGGCTGTCGGCCAGACGGCCCAAGGCTTGGAGCATTTGGGTCAGGTACAACGTCGCCAGGGGATACCGCGTGCCATCAAGGTCATCCAAAACGAGAAAGACTGCCGTGAGCTTGCGCCCTACGTCGTCGATCTGGTGGCCTTGCGCGGCCGTGAGCCACCGAATTTCCGGCTCACTCCACAGCCGCATCGCGGCTTGGGCGCTGGTGAGAATGCTGGCCCGCGTGCGGTCTTGACTTTTGGCGGCGGTGGCCCACGCATCTTGCGCGGGATGCCCATCCGGGAGCAGAACTTGAAACCACTCATCCAGCAAACTGCCGTTATCGCCGCAATGCACCAGACTCCGGTAGACCGTACCCATGTGTTTTTCTTCCGCGTGCGGAAAATGGGTCCAGTCCGGGTGCCCCACCGAATATTTTTCGCGGAAGGTGTGCCACCGGGCTTCCCAGCCCGCTGGCGCGCCTTGCGCCACGCCTAAAATCAAGGCCGCAATGACGGCCTCACTCGCCTGCGGCCAAAACGGATCGCTGTGGGCCGCGTCTTGAAAGGCGACGGCATGGGCAGTCGACCACGCAATGCGGGCCGCTTGGCCGTCGTCCCCGCGTTCGAGGGCATCGGATACCGCTTGAACCGGATTGAATCGGCTGATGGCTCCCCCTTGGCGGGGATTACGGAGGTCGATGCGCAAGATGTCATAGCCTTGCGATTTCAGCCATTGGGCCGTGTGGCCATAAATCTCGCCCTTGAGGTCGGAGATGACAAAACTGGTTTGCTTTTGGGAACCCAAAATGCCAATGGCCGGAAGATATTCCCGCCGCGTTTTGCCGGCGCCCGTGGTGCCAATCAAGAGCATGTGTTCGTCGCGGTTCGAGATCCACAGCGTTTCCTTTTTGGGTTGGAGCGAAGCCGCCGCGACATAAAACCCATATTGTGGCAGGCTTCGACCATCGGAGGTTTTCGCGGGTGCTTGCGAGCCGCGTTCCGGCGGGGTCCAACGATACAGGCCATCGGTGAGGTCACGCCGCCAGTGGGCGGTCCCATGCTGACCTTTCCCCGCGGCTTTGGGACCGCCCCAGTCTACCGACTGGACACGGCTGGCCTTCCACGCCATCCCGAGGCCGACGAGGCCGGTGAGGCCCACGGCTCCCAAGAGCAAGAAGGGATGATGCATCAATGACGGCCAACCCCGCCACGGCAGATAGCCACCTGCATGAACCCACGAGTGCCATATCTTGGGGATGTGGCTCACCGGCGGGGGGGCGGTCGGAGACGGGGGATGGCGCTTGGCTTGTTGGATAAAGGTTCCGATGGGTTCGACCACGCCCGCGATGAGATCGGCCAGTTCGAGGGTCAAAAGACCCACCGGGAACGTGAGAAAGCTGGCGCTCACCAGAGCGCGTTTTGTTTCGAGTTTCAGCGCATTCACCTCCCTTATAAGACAATGTGTTGCCCGGTGTTGCGGGCGATGGCGAGTTCGGCTTGCTTGCGCCGCCACTGAACTTCTTCCAGGGCATAGGCACTAGCGCGCCCCTGGGCAATGTCCCCGCGTATGAGGTGAGTCAGCACGGCGGGGAGATGCACGGAAGACGCAGGCCTGTTGTCGGTCTGCTGTTGCTGTTGTCGGGCGGCTTTCAACACAGGTGCCGCCAACCGCTGAATCAGGTCGTGCTCGGCGCGGGCGCGAATGCGTTCGAGGGCTTGCTGGCGTCCGGGGGTATTTTGCGTTTTCGACTCGTCTTGGTGCCAATAAAATGTACCCATGCGTTCGGCCGCTTTCAGATAGTCATCATGCGCTTTTCTGAGTCCGGGGTCTTGTGACCACAGCCAGCGGATGGTATCGGCCACCTGGGCTTTGGTTGCGGGTGGCATGTACGCATACGCCAGTCGGCCTTGGCCCGGCAACCCGACGCCGATGGCGGCCAACCGTTGGGTGAACTCTTGCTCAAACCCTTGTTGGCGATTCCGGTAGGTCATGAGGTCGATGACCTGTTGACGGGCTTGGGTACGCGCCGCTGTTTTGATTTGGCCGAGTTGTTGGCGTTCGGGGGCATACAAGGAAGACACCCAATCCCGCTTAATGATCCGGAGTTCATCGCGACTCCACTGGGCCGTTTTGCGCGTCGGCGGGCCTTCTTCCCACACGAGCAGGTGGATATGCGGGTTTTGTTCGTGGTGCTGGTGCCGATGCACCGCGGCGATCCATTGGGTTTTGGCCGGGTCCAACCCGAGAGTCGCCACCATTTTCTCCACGGTCGGCGCGGCGGCTTTTTCCCATCCGGCTTTCGTGAGCAGTGCACCCCCCATCGCGACGACATCCGCCTCCCCGACGCTCGCAATCACCCGCCAGACCGGGCCCTGGGCATTCAAGATACTTTCTTGGGCGCGTTTGGGGTTGGAGGACATGGAACCGAGGTAACCGAGAGAGCCTTCGCGCTCTCCGGCATATTTGGCATGAATGGCCGCGCTGCGGAGGGAGCGGTCGTTGACTTCTTCGCTCATTAAGCCGTCGATCAACAATTCGCCCTTTTCCTTGGACCCCATGTACTCCACGTGATGCGCGCCGGACCGGAGCGACTGCCGACCGGTTCCCTCAGGGAGATAAAAATGGACCCGCATGACGAACGGTTTTTGGGGCATCGCTCGGCTCCCTTCTCCCCTGCCCATGGTTATTCGTCAGCGCCGTCGTCGTCTTCCAACAGCGCCAA
This sequence comes from Sulfobacillus thermotolerans, assembly GCA_002951815.1. Classification (GTDB taxonomy): domain Bacteria; phylum Bacillota; class Sulfobacillia; order Sulfobacillales; family Sulfobacillaceae; genus Sulfobacillus; species Sulfobacillus thermotolerans. The sequence continues at coordinate 102,831 of CP019454.1, read as the reverse complement.
CGTGTCGTCGTCGAACCGCTCAATCCAGCCAAACTGCACGCGGTTTTGCGGATTTTCAAAGGTGTTGACCGCCTCCGCCAGAGCATTGTCTGCCAGCACCTCAGCCTTCTCCTGGGCCAAATGCTCCGGTAAGCCTTGTTCCTGAAACATGGTGTGGGCGAATTCCCGCAAGAAGGCCAAGGTGGCCGCCGCGTGAACCGCCGCAAAGTTGACCGATTCGGTCAGCGAGGTGTTCGCATTTTGAATCAGTTGCGCGAGTGTGTCCGCGTTCATGCCCACGCCATCCACCATGAGCTTGAGCCGCACGGCGTCCCGAATGTAGTCCGAAATCGCCCGGCCGCGGGCTTGCGTAATCTGCTTAACCGAAGCCCATGTGTCTTCTGGCAAGCGCAAAGGGTAGCTCGTGTTATTCTTCATCGACATTGTCATCCTCCCATTCCTGCGAGTCCGCAGGGATCTCGTCGATTTCGATTTCACGCAAGACGCGCTTGATGCGCCGGGTGGCCTGATCGGACATATCGCGCTCCATCTGCTCCATCAGGGCCTTCGCCTCGTCTTTCGCGCTGCCCCGCTGGTGGCTCTCCAGATAGACCCGGCGTTTCCAGTAAGCCGCAGACTTGGCGCTGTCCATCGCGGACACAAAAGCGAGCGGTTCGAGGTGCAGCCGAAGAAACCGATTCAGGTCGGACAAACCCTCGACGACGGTATCAAGAGCCTCGCTCGGCTCCACACCCGCCACCATCAAGCGCCGCGCTTCAGCGGCAACCGACGTTTGGTGACGGGCCGCGAGAGCTTTCAGCATGTCATAGAACCCTTCGGGCACCCAGACTTTGATTTGGACGCCGTCATGGCGATCATTGGAATCTTCTGCCAAAATTGGTCACTCCTTTCGGTGATGTGGGGACTTTGGGACCGGAGTGGGGACGCCCATAAATGGCGTGGTTGTGCGGTGTGTAACTGCGGGAAGTCCCCACAAATCGCTGGGAAATAGGTGCGTGACCTCACGTGTGGGGACTCGACAAAAACTCACAATCCCGCATTCTTATTGGGTTTTCCCCGAGGCTCTGCCGCGGGTGTGATATCAGTTTCCCCTTATCCTGTGTGTGTATTTCTTCTAGGATTCTGCACTGGCAATTTTTGGGTAGGGATTCGTGGTTCTTCTCCATACGCCCTTCCCCGCTCTCAATTTCGGGGAAGGGGGGAGACGGTGTGGCTTACGCGAGGCTATGCAGAGCGTGGGGCCACACGGTCGGGGGGATGGGGTTCAGTCGTGGTTCAGTCGTCCAAGTCATTTACAAACATTTTTCCCAACGCCATATGCATCCCCTCGGCTACGGCTGGTGTCACAGACGGCGTAAAGGCGCGGTCTGTTGGGGTAAGAGATTGGGGTTCGGTCGGGCGATCAATGACCCCTTTGTTCGCTATCGCTATCACCGCATCTACTCGCTCTAACAGGTCGGCCAATCCTCCGGGCAGGAAATGCGCCCGTAATGCCCGCTCGATCTGGGCATTGCGCTGTCCTGCGGGCAACGCCTGAAGAATCTGATCGAGACAGGGATCGTGAATCCGCAAGGTGTATTTTCCCACGGCTCTTCCCTCTTTTCTGCGGTGAGCGTCACGCCCAAACGGTTCTCGCGCAAGGGGTCGCAGGCGATGTTGATGCGAAAGTGACGTCACAAAAGGCTTGAATCCGTCCGATTTTCGGTAGAGTGACGTCACATATGCCTGTCAAATCCGGCGCAAGCCCTGCAGGACAAGGCATTGGGGGTGACGCTCCTAATGGACTACAGCACGGCCAAGTAGCCAATGGCATTGGCCCATTGGCTGTCATTCGCGACTTGGGTTGGCCAGGGAAAACGATCGCTGAACTGTTCTGCGGCTCCCCCTACCAGCAATACCCCCGTAACGCGCTCTAGTCCGTCTCCCAACCGGATCTGCAATTCTTGCGCCATCCGGTGGGCCACTGCACGGGTCGCCATGTGTCGCAACGCACTCACATCCACCATGTGCCCCCGGACAATCACCGACGGGGCGGATTCGAGTTCGGCCTCGCGAAAGGGAAGATGGTAGGTGCGTTCCATTTCTTGGCGGGCCTGATCCACGACATCGTGGTAGCCAATTTCTAACGTGCCTGCCCGGTCCCGTTCAAAATCCAGTTCCCCCGTCGCAGTCCGGTCGATCCAACAAAAATCCGAGGTGCGGTAGCCAATGTCCAACACGATCCACGATTCCGGAACGGTACTGAGCGCCGTGCCCAAGGTGGAGACTGCGGCGGCGACTCCTTGCGGCAACACCGTCACCGCATCAATCCAGATGCGTTGGCTCCCTCGACCTTGTTCGGGGAATGCTACTTGAGCACCGTACCCCATGAGCGCGGCTTTGAATTCCTTGCGTTGCGCGGCAAACCAACTGAGCGGCAGTCCGACAGCGATTTGGATCGGGCCGGTGGCGCCGAGAAGTCCAGCGGCAATCAAGATAAAACGTGCCGCATCCGGATCGGCAGCTTTTTCCCGACTCCACAACGGGGTCGCTAGGCGGCGGGCATCCTCTCCATACACAAATTCATGGTTGTCCAGCAACACCCGTCCGCGTTGGCTTTTCCGGTCCCACTGCCCTAAATCCACCAAGTCCATTCCAGGCGCAACAGCAGCGATTAAAGAAGGAAACATTACGCGTTGACCGGTGGCGGCCAGTGCTTTTGTATAGCCGTGCCCGGCGTCAATCGCAATTTTTATCATGAAATTGGCCTCCTTTATAGGGGGCCATGGTCCGAGCCCCCTCGTTTCTTCGTACGGTGTGATCGTCAATAGGGGATAACGCAACCGGCTCATCCATTCGCGGAGCCCCTTGAGCGTAAGGGACATTGTGTCCTAGTGACATCACGCTTTCATCTATTGTTGCTTGACCCAATTGAATGAGTACCGCCTAATGACTGTCCCATGCATTATAGGTCGGCCACTGGCAATCATTTGGGCGAGTTGTTTGCGTCAGACAGCGGCCGTCGGACGATGGGGCGCGACGATTAAAGCTATCACGGCCTGGGGAAAAGAATCTCATCAGCATTCCGCTTAGGACTGACGATAGGGGGCCGGGAGACAACCATTCCTTTTTCTGGGTACTCGGATAGTGCGTGGTCGAGAATTTCTAAGACCTGAGGGGATGGCGTGATGGTTCCGACTCCCCCGGTGGCCTTCGTCTGGTTTTGCCAATTCCCTAATAGGGTGGTGAAAGAGCGGTTAACAACAATCCACCAGGATTTCCTCCTTAAAGATCTCGATAGAAATCGCCTCTGTCATAACAACAGAGGCTGTGAACGGTGAAAAGCTGGTGATCAGGCCGGGAACCAACCAGGCCTTACGACCCACTGCCGACGCCCACCGGAATGGGGCAATTCGTGGGATCGTACACACCAAACGGGGCTGAACAGTTCGTGGTGCCGCCGTTAAACGTCAGACAATATTCGGCTTCGCGGTTCCCGGGCTCTTGCGGCATACACTGATCCAACAAGACTTCCTTTTCTTGGCATTGGGTCGAAGACGTTTGCGTCGCACTAGACGAATAGCTCGAAGTGGAACACGACGTGTTAGCCGTCGGGCCGGGGCAGGAATAGCTAGTCGTACAAATGCGGGTATAATCTGTCTCAATGCCTGATTCGGTGCCTGTCCCGGTGCATCCACTGGTGGTACACGACCCCGCGCACCCCGTAGGGGCAAAGGAAGAGCCGGCCGGTTGACTGTGGGAAGAAGCGCCGGGTGCCGAACACGCGGCCGCTGTGTTGTGAACCGTCGACGCATGAGAGGGGCTTGACGTAGGATTGGACGCGGTGTTGGCAATACAACTGATGGTGTTACTGTCCACCACAGCCCCCGAGTTCACGTTATGTGTGTATTCGGTCTGATGGCCATTCACACACGCCGAAAAAGTCCATTGCGCATACGTGCCGGCATTGTCACTCCCTGTTCCTTGACAGACGCCGTCGTTATTGATTTGCTTTTCTCCTGCTGGACAGCCCGTATGCGAACAATAGGATTGCTTACTAGTGGTGTTATACGCGGTGACCTCTCCATAAGCAGCACATCCATTATACGTATAACCACCCGCTTCGTTAGTCGCATCGGAATTGAAGCCCGCTGTCGTACTGGTGATTTGACTCGTGAGGTTCTGTTGATATCCTGAGGCAGGCGTCCAAGTGTCCGTAGTATTTGGGGTTGTCGACGTAGTTGTCGTAGGTGATTGATACGAATCTGAAGTCTCACAGCCGAAGGGATTTGTTGTCGTGCTACCATTTGCACACTGATACGTATACGCGAAGACCGGCACAGATCTAAAAATAGCGTGGCTCGCCAGACCCATGACACCCAGTCCTATGGCATAAGTTAACAATCGTAAAGACCCTAACGGAGTTCCGTGTTTCCTAGCCATGTCATCACGCTCCTCGTAAAATATCGAAACTATAGATAGCGCACGCAAGCGTTCTAAATCCCTATATATTGAATCTAATCACGTCGATAGTCTGGCTTCGACCTGCGTTGTCTGTTTGCCGGTCACGCCAATGCCTTCTTATCATTCGTTTGGCCGTCGATTAAGAAGGCATAAGAGGAGAGTTTACGCCAAGGTATCCGCTGATACGCTAGGGCTTAATGAGCGGGAAATGTAATCGGTTGCGGACGCGTGGTTGACAGAGCATCTACCCACCAATGATAACGTCCACGGTCTTGAGTTAAGACCATCAGGGCCACGCCCGTTTGTAATGCGGTAAATGCGACGGTACGCTGTGTATTTCCGGGGTTGGCGATGGCCATATATTCCGTGACCGTAACAGGTACGCGCATCTGCACGAGCGTCGGAGGCTCTCCCGCAATCGGCTTAGTAGGAGGATAAAACGTCACATGTGGCGAAAGCGATGCGATCATCGACACAGCCCAGTGATGCCCGCGGATTTCATCGCCCGATCCGGTATACGCAATCCGTTCTAATTGAGCAAATGCAGGCGCAGCGCCCGGTCCCGCATGAGATAAGACCGCAATCGGATCATTGCCTAACACGGTCATCACATCGTCTTCAGCTTGTTGCCATCCATCGATCCAGACCGATGCCGGGAGGGGATGAGAGAGAATTCGCGCCGGGGGATGAGCTAAGGAGGTACGCAACATCCTCCATAAAGCATGCGTCCCCGTAACGACAGGAGGATGTGGGGTAAAACCTGTGAGGCTAATTTCCGCCATGGTTGGGGTAATGAACCCCTTGGTCTGTCGGAGTGCGGGATAACTTGGGTCTATCGTCTGCATAACCTGTTGTGTTTCGTGTTGATTCGCACGCCGAAGGTTTTCTAGGAGAGAAGTCGAGGAAGACTTCCTATAGAATCGCGAGATGGCGTCTCGATGTATTGAAGTGTGCCCGCGAGCCACTGGCTTAGAGTGATGGCTGGTAAGGATCACACCTGTAACAAGACCCAAACCCATCAAGCTTCCGAGAACGAGCATCGTCGATTTGTTCATAAAACCCTCCTATAATACTAATACCTAATACGGAGACCCCCCTAGACATCTGCTAGGGGGGTCCGCTTGTCGTCAATTGTGACGCTTAGTTCGCCTGCCAATATGGCGTAAATGTACCAAGCTGTGGAGAGGTTTCTCCATTATATCCCCACTGGACTCCTCCTGACGCTAAAGGATCGACAAATAAGGAGACGGTTACTTGGGTAGTAATTGGGAATTCTCCGACCGTTCCTGACGAGGCAGTATTTGCATTTTGCCCATACACCACAACGTCCGCCGTCACCGGTACCGTCATCGTCAGCAACCATTGGGGATAGTACGGTGAATTCGGCGTCTGATAGTACGCCCCGTTAGGCGCTTGCGGCTTAGACACTGTGGCGGTTGACGCTTGAGCGTTCGTTTGAATGGTAGCTGATTCATCATACGTATAGAGCTTATCCGCGAGAATACTGTAATTAGGCGACGCGTATTGATTCAACACTGATTGGATCAGCGATGGTTGAGGACCTTCGAAAGTTTCGCCAACCGGCAATGACGAGGGAACAGCCATATTTAGCAGCGTCATCGGGTCGTTACTATTGCGATCTAAGACCGCCTGCGCCGCCGAGTGCATTCCCGCTATCAAGGTTTGATTGGTCACTGAGTAGCCTTCTGGACCCACAATCGCCTGCGCTTGACTGAGCAACGAGGGATTCGCGGCGAGTAAGGCCTGAGCTCCGGTAATACTCCCGTTGGCCGGCAACGTCGACGGAATGTGGGGATCAATAACGGAGGCTGAAGGGATAGGGCCATAAAACGACGGCGGTAACGTACCATTATTGTTAACCGGCATCGCCGTAAAGGTGTAGCGCTCAATTTGAGGATTGCGTAAAACTCCAACAACCGTTGTCTCGGCATCTTGAAGAGCCTCTTGCGTATTAAAGAGCCGTTGCGTGGTCGCCGCGCTAGCCGTCAGGCCCACCCCGGCTCCCGCATTCGTCGGTTCGGCTACGGTTTTGGCGTAGACGGCGACTTCAAAATTCGAGGTGGTCGGCGTAAACGTATACGTATTGTTCGCCGTATAGTTACTGCCGGTCCAATGCCCATTTTGTTCAATCCAAAACTGATAGACAGGGTTCGTGATGTGGTGGGCTTGGGCGGTAATCACTTCTTGATGCCCTGCCGCTGCATAGCCCGTACCATATGCACTCGGAGGATTAGGGTCGGTCATTTGGGTAAACGTCACGGACGTGTCCACATTGACCGTTTGTTGCGCCGCTTGTGCGGCGCCCCAGTCGTGCGCCGCGAGTTGGGCCGGGGTTAAGGTTTTGACGACAACGAGATAACTGCCGGGCTGTAAATCTTTCATCGTATAGGTAGCCTGATTCAATCCCGCCGCAACTTGTTGCCATTGCCCGTTGGCGTCTTGCACCCACCAGTCATACCACGTGGGCCCGGATTGGTGGGCCGTCAGCGTCACCGTACCCCCGACCGTATTGGAGCCCGTGGCCGAGAGGGTCAAAGCCGGAAGGCTTGCCGCTTGGGTGGGAACACTGGCTCCCACACTCGCGGCGCTCAATGCCAGCACTGCCAGGCCGCTGGTCATACGATGCATCAATGTGTTCATAATATCCTCCTTAAAGTGTCCGAAGCCTCAACGCTTCTGAGGACTCATCATTCGCCCACAGGATACAAAATTCCTGCTTGCGACGGGGACTAATGCACGCCGGGGACGGCGTGCCAGATCAGCCAGACCCCGCTGAACCCCACCAGCCACGGCCATGGGATGGGCACTGGACGGTGACAGAGCCCCAAGAGCCCGGTGACCAGAAGCTGCACGCCAAAGGCCGCGATCGTCATCCACCACACCGACAGCCACACGCCGTGCATCCAGAGCACCGTGAGACTGGCAACCGTGTAATCTGCTCCGCCCCAAATGACCGGATGCGGTGGCCGCAGACGGCGCAATCCCACGTAACCCGCCCAGAGGCCCCACGTGATCGCCGCCGCTTCCCAAGCGGCGGCATAATGCCATGGCGGAAAGACCAGAATGGTCAACAGCGTACTCCCCACCAGCGTATACAGGGCCACACTGCGCTGGCGCCAATCGGCCCACGCGAGTCCGGCTAAGACCAGCGTCCAGAGGCCCGTGATCATCCTTTGGGCCTCGACGCATGCGCCGCCGCCTTCGTGGGCGCTGGCGCCGTGGTCGACACGGGCGCCGTATTGACCACCAGGGCAAAGTGCGTCGCCGCGGGCGTCATCACCAACGCCGGATTGGCAATCGTCAGTAAAATGGGCAAGGCGGACGTCGGCACCGCGAGCGTCACGATCCCAATCGCCGTTTGGCCGGAAACCGGCGTCCCCGAACTCGAGTAGATCCCCAGCACGCGGACTCCCGTGGCCCATTCGGTGGCAAAGCCCGTCGAAGCCGTATTCCCACTCGTGGGTTGACTTTGCGGATCACTCCACACGTCCACGCGATCCCCCGGTTGAACCATGCCACTACCGACGGCGCTGACCGGAATCGTCCAGACCGCTTCGTGCGCTTTTAAGCCGCGAAAGCCAGCGGCCGGGGTGACCGCCGAGGCTAAGAGGGGCTGACCCGGCGCTAAGGCGGTTTTGGCGACCCAGCCCGTGGGCACCGTCGTGAGCGCGTGCGGCCACGCCGATAAGGTTTTCAGGGGCGTCACCGTTTGCGGCGTAATGGGCGTGCCCGGACTGACCGCTGTTTTCACCACCCACACCGTATGAGGATGCGGGGGCAAGGTCAAGCTATGGGCGATGCCTAAGAGCACGAGCCCGCCGCCAAAACTCGCCACCAGTTTTAAGACCCGGCCGAGCGGCCGGCGTCCCGTCTGGACTTTGGCCGGAGGCGTGGAGGCCACCGATCCTTGCATCATGATGCGCGTCACTCCTTTCGTTGATCACCAAGAAGCCCGGCGGACCTTCGCCCGCCGGGCCCAGCATCGAATCATTCGCAGTTCCCACCCGACGCTGTTAGCCTAAGGGCCGAATCGTCGTCGGATTTTCGCGGCCCGCGAGGGGCAGCACAAACGATTCGGTCAGCGTCGCCGTCCACTGAAACTGGTCCAGCGAGACGACGTGAACGGGGACCTTGACAGCCCCCGCGATGACGGGATAGCCATACGTTGTCGTCTGCGACCCTACGGTGACAGGTTGGTCCGGACCGGACGTGGCTTGTAAGGCCGAGATGGTGATAGGGGCCGTAACATGCCAGGCCGCCGCCGTCGCCGCGGGTAACTGCCATTGTACCGATTGGCCTTCGACCTGCGTCGTACTGCCGGGGACGGCGCTTTGCAACGTCGTGCTTAAAGCGACGGGCAATTGGCTGGACGTCAACGTGACGCCGGCGCCATTCCACCCGACATTGTCGTAGGCTCCGGCTTGAGTGACAGGCGTCACGGCGGCGCGTTCCAATCCGGCCGTCAAAGCCGCATTGATGAGATGTTCTTCGTCGTGAATTTGGGTATAGACCAGCCAGACCGTCATCACCAACAGCAACAGCACCAACATCTCGATCGCAAAGAGCAGCGTAGCCACGGCCGGCACCCGGTGCTCCGGGTTGCGGCGGATGCGCCGCCCCTCCGTTACGAACATTGTTCCACCGTTTCCGGCACCTGTTCGGTATGCGCCGCAATGGTCTGGCATTGTGTCGTCGTGACGTCATGGCACGACTGCGTCGTCTCGGTTTGCCAATGGCCCGTGGTGACGGGATGGCAACTATACGTAGTGACTGGGGAACTCCCACACACATTGTGAGTGGAACACACCGTTTCCGTTGAGCAAGTCGAAATCGGCACAGATACACAATGCGTGACAGGATGAGAAGGCGATGAACCATAGGCCCCATCATTATAAAGGTCACACCATGTTTGATAGTGTGTGGAACAAACGGATTGCGGTGTGCAACTATTAACCTCGCGGCACGTGTATTCATATTGGGTGGTATCCCCACACGCTTCGTAGGTCGAATCGACCCACGTTTCATGAGACACCGGGGAGCACTCTGTATGGGTCTCGGGCGTACACGATTCCGATTGCGGCACCGTTTTGGTGACCTCCACCGTCGTGGGCGTACACGTCGTCGTCGGCGTATCGGCCGCCGTATTAGTGGTGGCGGCCGCCGCGTCGTCATTAGCCGCCGCCACCGTCTGGGCCGTGACCGTCAAATCTGGCGGCGTACAGGCCCCATTGCTTTGCGCGGTGTTCCCGCCCAAGGCCACATACTGCGAGGGCTGGACCACCGCACTGCTTAACGGCACCGTGGTGGGCAATTGCAAGCGCACCACGCTAATCGGCACGGCCCAATGCAATTGGGCCGTGACCATCTGCCCATAGGGCGTCGTCGTCCCTTGCGGGTTACTGTAGTGCGTCACTTGGACGGCATTCGCGCCAGAAATGGGCAAGCCGCCGCCTTGCAGCACCTGCGCGACAATTTGCGACGTTTGCGCGGTCCAACACCCGTTTTGGGCTTCGGACGTGGCGGCCGCACTGGCCGCGCGGTTCAAGGTCTGTTGGACATGCCATAACCGGTAGCCCGCAATGCCGCCCGTCACCCCCATCAAGACGAGCACGAGGCCTAATACCGTGCCAATCGTATCGGCGGCGGCTAACACGCGGACGCGCCCACCGGGTCCTCGTCGCATCGGTTTCACCTCCTGGGAGAATAGAATGGGAGCCGGAAGACGTGCGCGTCCCCCGGCTCGTTGTTGCCGTTAGTCGCTAAATTGCGTGATGCTGTTCAACTGGTTGTGGAACCAGGTCCATCCGCCCCCCCCGTTGCCAAAGAAGGCATAAGCGATCAATCCAACAATGACAGCAATCACGATCCAGATAATTTCTTGGGTGTGCCCCGAAGCCGCCGGCATACGGCGGGTCAACGACCGGCGGAACGTGACGGGCAACGCCATCAAAAGCATCAGGACCGCCAGAGCGCGGGACCGGAAAGAACGGAACGTGTGTGTGCGTGTGATGATCATGGATGAAAAACCTCCTTGAGAATCAATAATGTGATGGACAACCGCTGCAGATCGCCGCAGTCGCGTCAGGCGCTCAAAGCTCCCGCCGGCCCATCGCGGCGGTGCCACCCCAGCCGATCCAACATATTAGACACTCCTTTCCGCGACACGCGGGGTCGTCATACGGCGGGCGGGCACGGCCCACGTCACCCAGGTGGCCGCCACCCGGCGGTCTGTGGTCGACACGACGCCCCCAAACATGTGTTTTTGAGTCGCCCGCATGATCCACGGAGGATAGCGGCGTAAGAGACGCGGCCATAACGGACCGTCCCAGATCTGCCCGCCCGCCGCTGTAATGGCGTCGGCTTCCGCGGGCGTTAAGCGGTTAAAGCCCGACGAGACCAACGCGACCGTGGCAGGCCGGGTCTGAATCAGATCGATGATCTCCGCGGCATACGTGTGCCGATATTGGCGGGCGGCGGCGTGCGGCGTGTCCGCGTGCCAGCGCCGCCCGTCTTGGGCATGCACTTCCCAGACCACCGGCCCTAAGCGCATCGGCGTCGGAAGCTGCCGCTGCATCCACCCAGGCGGCACCGGCGTCGCCCAAATGGCCCGCTGATGATGCCGCCGCGCCCAATGCAAGGGGGCCCACAAAAAATACAGGGAGGGGGCTAAGACGAGCAGTAAGAGCCCGTCTCCCAACCCGGGAGCCCCCAGGCCATACGCCGCTAGGACGGCCGCTACGCCTAGCGCACGGAACACCCCTTGCCACCGCACCATCCAAAAGAGCGAGGTGCCATATCGCCACATCATCGGATCCTCCTTAGAGCACTGTGAGCCCGCCTTGCCCGGCTAAGCCATGGGCAAAGAATGCATACAGCCCGACGAGCATCAGCCCCAGCATCGCCAACGCGGGAACCACCGTCATTTGTTGATCGACGCGGTCGGCCAAGGCGCGCGCCCCTTGTTGCTGTTGCGCTGAGACCAAGGTGTGCAAGGGCTTTAAGGCCGCCCCGCTGAGCCCTCGGTCGAGGTTATTGGCTAACACATCGGCCAACTGCTGATAGGGCAAGAGCTGTAAGCGCTGGGCCCAGTGTTGCACCGCTTCGGCCGGGGTGCCGTCTTGTTGCCGCCATTGCGCCACGAGGCGGCGGACTTGTGTCGCCGTGACTTCGCCTAAGGCCGGCAGGGTTTCGGTCAACGCGGCTTCGGGCGAAAATCCCAGGTCGAAATAGACACTCAGCAGTAACGTCAGCGGCACAAAATCCCGCAAAAGCTCCTGCTGCCAGCTCACAAAATGGCGATGAATCCAGAATTGCGGGCCAAACCACGCGCCCAGGGCGGCTGTGAGCAGGCTCCAGAGGAGATGATGGGTGACAATGAGCACCGGAATGCCCGCAAAGGCGGCAAAGAAGACCGTCCAGATCGCCACGGTGGCGGGCGTCCAGCCCAGCACCGCGAGTTCTTGACGGACCCGGTGCGCCCAGCGTTGTTGCAGGGCGGTTAAGAGCCCATTGCGCAGCCGTGTACTCCAGCGGTCGCGGGGCGTAAAGGACAGCACCGGGGCCTGATGCCACAACCGCCACCAGCCCCAGCCCCACAGACTCACCCCGGCCACACCGACAATCAGGGGAAGCGACGAAATCGACATAGACGCCAGGACCTCCTTCGGAGAATGCGTTAGACTTGTTCGGCTTTGCGTTCGGCTTGGCGCTGGACCCAGGCGCCCAAGGCAATCACCAAAGCGCCTGCGCCGACAACCACGAAACCGATGCCGTGCTGCGCTCCGTGGGCCACGGCCGGGGATTGCGTCCAGATCAGCACAAACCCAACGACGCCCCCCCAGAGCAGCACCCGCGACAGCCAGGCCCCGGCATGAATTTGCCCCCGACGCCGGGCATCGGCTTCCAGACGCTGGCTCCACAAGTGTAAAATGGTCGCCAACAGATCCACGGTATTGCCGCGGGTGCGTTCGGTCGCGACAATATCGCCCACCAGTTGCAATTCCACGTGATGAATGGCCCGCGCCGTCTGCTTAAAGACCGTTTCGAAGGCTTGCTGGCCGGTCGCTTCCGCGGTCAAACAGGGGGCCAGAAAGGTCCGCCAGGCTCCGGTGCTATACGCATAGAGCCGTTGCCACGTGGGCAAGACCGGCTGATGGTCTTCGAGGGCAAAACGGAGGCTCGTACAGGCACTGAGCGCTGTCTCGTCGAGCATTTTCCAGCGCCGGCGGGCTTGCCAGCGCACAATGCCTTCCGGAATGCCCAAGGCAAACACCCCGCCCGCGATGCCCACCAGCGGATTACGTGTGACCACGGTGACCCCGATCAGCGCCAGCCCCGCCGCCGCCCCATTTACGATCTGCAAGCGCCGGGGGGTTAAGGGCCATCCCGTGAGCGCCAGCCAGGAGGCATTGAGGCCCAAGACCGGAGGCACCGTGACCGGCGGCGGTTGCCACGAGAGGGCCACTGGCACGGATCGCCATTGCCACACCCCCCAGCCCATCAACAGCAACCCCAGCACCGCGACGCCCCATAACATGAGGGAATGCATGGCCTTAGCCTCCTTCCCACAGCCGCCGCAGTTTGGGTGAGGGCGGGGTGAGGGCCTGCCACGTGTGATCGCGGGGATCGCCCACAAAGAGATCGGCCACGGTGCCATCATCCTGCGGTTCGACAATCCGGCGCACCCAGCGAAACCCCGTGTCATCGCGGTCGACTTGGACAATGAGATCTAACGCTTGGTACGTCGAGCGAAAAATGAGGTCCGCCGGAATGGCCAGCCCGGACTTTTGGGCAATCCAGTACAGCCGGGTCACGAGATATTCCGGTTCGCGAATGTGAAAGGAACTCACGCTGCCGCCGCGTTCGGTCAGGCCCGTTTCAATAAAGTCGAAGGCTTCGGGGCCCCGCAGTTCGCCCATAATAATGCGGTCGGGGCTTTGCCGCAGCGCATTGCGAAACAGGTCCAGCAACGACACCATCCCTTGGTCGCGTTCCTCCGGCGTCACCAGCCGGGCTTGGCCGATCAGCGCAATTTGGTGGCGATGGGGCAAGCGCAGTTCTTCGGTGTCTTCCAGCACAATGAGGCGTTCATCGGGTCCGACGGCTTCGATAATAAAGGCCCGCATGAGGGTCGTTTTCCCGGAGCGCGTCGGCCCTACAAATAACACATTGCCTTTGTGCCGCATGACGCGGACAATCAAGTCCGCCGGTTCGGCGCTAATCATGCCCCGCTCAATCAGCGTAGCCAGTTGGAGCAGCGCCCCCATATTGTGTTTGCGAATGGTGATAGCCGGTCCCGTTTGGGCGACATGATGATGGGTAATATTGATGCGGGCGCCATTCTCCGGCCAGGTCAGATCCATCAACGGCTGCGTTTCGCGATACTCGCGCCCGCAATGCCGGGCCAGATGCTGCGCGAGGCGGATGCTGTCCTCAGGGTGGGGTAAGGTCATCGCCGGGCGCAAGCGGCCGCCGTCGTCGACAAAGACGTGCGGCCCCGTCACCATGATTTCGGAGATGCGCGGATCTTGCATCAAGGGTTCAATCAGCCCGGCACCGAGCAGTTGCGCTTCCAACGTTTCGGTGAGCCACACGGCAACATTCTGCGCCGGATGCAAGGAGAGCACCACGTCCGCGATGGCTTGCCGGACCGCTTGCCGCTGGTGCGGCTGCACATGGGCAATGAGGGCCGTATACCGGTCCCGCAGTAACGTACTCGCTTGGGCTAACACGGAGGCATAGGGGCCGTCCGCGTGCAGACTCAGCGCGGTCCCCCGCTCGTGCAGGGCCTCTCCAGGCGGGGACAGCGGATCCCGCTGTTGCAAGGGATTGCGGGAGGGCGTGCCGCCAAAGGTTTGAATGAGGGGATTCTCTGTCATGATGGGCCCTCCTGCACTCACTTCTGAGCCGCCGCGAGCAGCCCTGGCACGCCCGACGCCGTAATCGCGCCGGGGGACTGTTGCACGATCTGCCCGGCGGCGTTGATGACAAAAATATCCGGAAAGCTTTGGACCGCCCACGCCGATTGGGTGGCGGTCGGGGCGACGTAGACATGGATATTGGGCGCATGCAGCCCATAGGTCTGCACATAGTGCTGCATCGTCGTTTGCATCTGGGCCACGCTTAAGGGTCCGCCCACGCCGTCATGCCCATGAAACGGAGGATTTTGCGGTCCCGGATCGGCAATGCCGCCTTGCGGGGACACGTCCACAATGTCAATCGCCCACTGCGGATGCTCGCGGGCCACAGACGGCCAGACCCACCGGTCTTCATACCCGCAGAAGAGACACCACGAGGCCATCGCCATCACAATCGTGCCGTGGGGTCCCCGCGCTAAATGGGTCGTCTGCCCGGACAGCGTGGTCAGCGCCGCGGACCACGGAGCCGGGTGCCCCACGGTCCATGGGGTCTGAGGATCCGGCGCGGCGGCCGGGGTCGTCCCCGGCGTCGAGGGCGTCGCGGCCGGCGTCGTGGTGTGCGGCGCCAGCCACGCCCCGGCCGTAAAGCCTAACCCCATCCACCCCAGCACGGCGACGCCAATCCCCACGGACGCCAACCGGCGCGTGGCCGGGGCTAAGGTTGTCCAAGAAAATGCCATGTTCAAGACTCCTTTCGGGCCCGGCGTGTCATCATCCATGACACCCCGATAGCCAAGAGAATGCTGAGTTGCAAAGCGGTACACCATAAACACACCGCGCCATCCCCCCATTCATGGGCCCAGGCCCACAAAAGCCCGCCCCCTCCGGCGAGACGCTAGAGCCTGCCCGGCCACTTGAGCCCCGCCAGCGCCCATAGCACCCCCCAGAAGGCGAGGGGCAACCCGGCGACGCGATGACCCGGACCGGTCAGGACCGTCTGGCAATGAATAATCCCGGTAGCGGGACACGCGACGGGGCGATCGGTCCACGCGGCCCCCGTCACATAACTGCCGAGGCCCACAATGAGCCCGATCAGGCCGCGCAACACGCTGGGCCCCGGCCTCATCCGGACTCCTTGTGCCGACGAAACCATCCGCGGCGGGACCGGGGCGGCGTGACCTGCGTAATGGCCTGGAACAGATGGTGCCAGGGCTTGGGGTGATCGAGGGCTAAGGGGCGATGCTGTTGCAAGGATCGTTCCCAGCGCACCGGATCATAGGGAATCGTGCCCAACAAGGGAATGCCAGGCAGTTGGGTGCCACAAATCGACTCGGTCGAGAAGCCCCATTTACTGCGTTTGTTAATCACCAGCCCGCGTTTCGCGCGCGGCACTTGTAATAAGTCCAGCTTGCGGACCAAATCAATGGTTTCCAGCACGACCGCATACTCCGGGGTGGTCACAATGACGACAAAATCCGCGTGTTGCACACTGTGAATCCACACCGGATCCGTCGGCACCCCGGGCGTATCCACAAAAATGAAGCGGGCGTGTCGCTGACAGGCTTCCAAGATGGCCGACATCACGACCGTCGGGGGCACAGGCATCACCGTTTCAAAGCGCGACGCCCCGGGCACAATGCGCGCGCTCGGGCTCACGGTTTCGGCCTGCCGCACATATTGCTCGATATCTTGCCGGTCATCGGAGGTCAGACCTTCGATGACGGTCAAATGCGCGGCTTGCATCGGGGCCCGGTGATGGGTGGCAATTTGCATCAGCAAGCTGCGCAAATCGAGGGTCGGCGCCTCCTGAGCTTCATGAAAATAGAGCGGCAATGACGGCTTGATGTAATCCAAGTCAATGCCCACACTGTCCCACGGGGCGCTTGACATCAGTAAGTTGGCAATCAGTCCGGTTTTGCCGACTCCGCCTTTTCCGGAAATCACCGCGACCGTATAGGTCGGGGTGGGCAGAACCCCAGACGATTCGGTGCCGACCCATGAGGGGGTGGCGATGATCGGAGGGGCCTCCGAGGCGAGATACGGGGCAATACTGTCCCACGCTTGATCTTCCGTAATCAATTGCACAATGCGGGACAAAGGAAAAGCCTCCCCGACCGCGATGTTGTAACACCGGTACGCCGCACAGAGCGCAATCAATTCGCGAGTGGTCGCCGTGAGGCGTGGCACCAGCAGACTGTAGCGAATCGTCGGCCAGCGTTGTTTCAACGCGACTAAGGTGTCCGCTAATGACCATGTGCCCGTCAATTCCGACGTCACGAGGAGCGCCGTCCACGGCGGCGGCGCTCCCGGATCTTGATCCAATAAGGCCATTAAGGCATCGGTGTTGTCGTCCAACACGTCGAGAGTCCAAGTCGGTGCCACCTGTTGTAAGGCTCCTGGCAACTGATCCATAAGCTGTGCGCGAAAAGATTCCGACACCTCTCCAAGAATGACCCCACACACCGCGGCTTCCATCGTCTGAGCGGATGGCTGCATCGTGTACTCCTTTCTTGCGCCGCCCCATGATCTGTCTAGGGCGCGGCGCCAACCTCTCAACATCGTTACAGCAGTTTCGGTAAGACGGGATCTCCCGTGCTAGCCTCCTCGGGTTTATTCCCCTCGCCCCGTGTGGAACGCGATTCTCTCCCCGAATCGGTCTCCGATGGCGCCTTAATGGATTCCACTAAGCTGGCCAGATGTTGCACGCGTTGTTGTAATCCTCCCCAAAGAGCTTCGCGTTCTGTGTCTAAGGCGGCTAACTTCCGCACCATCTCGTGGATAGCCACGATATCCTCCTCACAGACAGCCCATGTGCCGAGCATGAGCTGCTGCACCATGGCCTGAAATTTCTCGGTAAAGGCTGTTGTTTGGGCCGTCCATTCCCGTGTTATTGGGGATGCCGGCGCGAACGTTTCAGCGCGTTGCGGTGTCATAAATAGTGTCCTCTCTTCCTCTAGAATTTCTTTGGGTCACACCTTCGGGGCAGGACCCGCCCTCGTTATTGGGAGACACTTTACAGATAAAACCTCAGGAACTTTGATCTGTCTTGCACTGCCTGACCGCTGGCCATTACACGGTGTGGCGCCCCATCTGAATCCAGCGCGTGAAGTGCCAGTGGGGCCAGGGTCCATGGGACCAATGAATGGCGACCGCATACACTAACAAACCCAAGACGCCAAGCCCCCCGACGGATAACGCCCAAGGCCGGATGCGATCATGATGCTTATGCCACCATAATTTCCACCACGGCACGACCACGTCGGGCCGAATGGGTGCCAAAAGCCTTCCCAGGGCCATATCCAACGCCGGGGATAGTGCGGGGAAATTGGAGTCCGGCAGAGGAAGTACATGGCGACAGCGGGCTTTCACCGCCTCGTTCGGTGTCCCCGGCATCCAAATTACGGGCTCGGCCCGCGACAACGGTAACAACGTATCCGATTGCGCCAGGGCCGGGACTTGGGCCCAGCGCGTCGGTGGTGGACACACACTCAGTTCTAAATCGACCAGCATCGGAACGTCCGCGCTCACCCCCGCCCCCAGGTCCAGCACAATATAAGCCGCCTGACGGGCGGCCATCACAGTCACTAACAGGGCGGCGGGCTGCCGGGGTCCGAACGTGGGACCACTCGGGAATACGTGCAATACGGAGGGCCATTGATGGCGATCATCCGCCATCATGCGGGCTAAATCACTAGGCTTGTGTTGATCCGGAGCGAAATACTCGAGCAAAGCCGTCGGATACCCATGTTCCGCCAACCACCGCGCCACTGCTATCGCTAACAGCGTGGTTCCCGCCCCCGGTAGTAAACCCCGCACGGTAATTAAAGCCGGTCGCCGCGTACTCGCAATTTTCTTTTCGATAACGGGCCGTCGTTTGTCGGTCGGAGTCACCGCGTCTGACTCGGTGACTCCCCCCCACTGCCAACGGGCCGCGTCCGCATATGTCGGGGTCTTCCGAAGACTGTCCCGTAAGGATTGCATCGGGCCCACGATATCATAGATCCCCATCGCCACCAGTTCCCCTAGGGTGGTGTCTGGAGGCTGTAAGGTCTCGGGAATATCGATAACCAGGCGTACGGTAGGTCGGGCCACCCGGAAGCGCCGAAGGGACGCGACGTCGAGAGGACTCACAGCACTCCATCGCACCCACACGACATCGGGTGGCGCCAACATTAAGCCTTTCCACAACTGCCCTTGCGCGGGAGCATCGAGCAGTCCAGCATGGTGGTCCACTGCATGGCCAGCCTCACGGGCCTCTTCGAGGCGGGCATCCGACGAATCGTAGCCCACAAACAAAATCTGCACAGTCTGTCACCTCCCTTTCCCCGCGAGAACCGTGAAGACCACTTAACGATGGCGGTCGAAGAACTTCGGTTGCCCTTGCTCAAAAGGATTGGGCTGTTTGCCTTCGCCCGCATAGGCCCGACTTCCCAAAGCATGAATCCAGTCGGGGAGGGTCGCAGAACGGCCCACCACCTCTTGTAACGCGACGGCCACCCCCAGAGGATCCAGCCCTTGCGCCACGTACCGTACGGCCTCCGCAAATTGCTGGCCTGCGGTCATGGGTAGGTAGTTGCCGTCCATCGCCGTCATGATCCGTTGACGGTTTGTTCTCATATTCTCAAGACGCTGATCGACCGACAGCGGAAGAGCATCTTGCCGCGCGAGTCGTTCGGCAAGTTCCGTCACATCCCGTTCGACCCGCCGCAGCCAGTACAGCGCGTCCAAAGCACGGCCGAGATCATCTGAATGTCCCATGATCTTTACCTCCCAATCTCACACACCCCATCCTGCCGCCCCCTCAGCGAGTACCCTAAGGCCCATGCCTTAGGGGGCACCTGTTGTACTTGCGTCTCCGGTGCCTAGCGCGCTGAGCGCCTGCCGCAAGCGGACGGGTAACTCATCCCACTGTTGTTGCGCACGGTAACGCCGCTGCGCCACCTCAAAAAACCGTAGGAAATGAGCGCGGTCGGCTTCGGGATTCGTAGACAGACACAGAGTATCCCAACCCAGCGCTTCCACCGCCGCTGCGATGGCCGGATGCGGCCACTCCGGGTGACCGTAAACGCCGACCGCACGAATCTGCTGTCGGACGACGGCCCACGCTCTGTCCACGTCGATCCCATCATCGGCACAAATAAGGGCGAGCAAATCACTCACCCGCGGAAACCACGGAGACTGGGCAATATGGCGCAAGACCGCTGCGCGCACCGCCGCAAACGGATAGTCAGCCCAGTAGGCTTCGTAGAGCGCGATTTGCGCTTCAGTCAGCGGTTCCCGGGGATACGCGGCGGCTAAAATCGCAAATAATGCCAGACTATCCTGCCGGGTCATTGGCCCTGCGCCTCCTCCCTCTGGGGTAGCGATTCCGTATACAAGCGGCGCAACAACGCCATATTCTGTGCTTCAACCGTCGTGGAACCAGGCGTCCGAAGGGGTACAGCCCGCGAGGGGCGAGCACGGGATTGCTGCCATTCAGCGGCGAGCCCCACGAGACGTTGCATGGACGTCGTTTTAGCCCCCCAATAGGGGTGCGCCAACGCCCAATCCATCAACTCCTCCGCCTCCGCGACGGACAGTGATTGCAGAAGAACCTCGGCGCCAGTTGACGCCTTGGCATGCCAATTCCTCGGAAAAATCGTCACCCCATGGTCCTGCAACCGCTGTTTGAGCCGCTCGGCCAATACGGTCACCGCCGAAGACAGGGGCCGGCCCGACCCCTGTGACGATGGCTTCGTATCCCTGTTGTCCCGTTGGGAAACATTATGGCGTGGGTCTGTCCCTGGAGCCGGTGTTAGACTGCGCAGACCTTTGACACTACGGGCTCGTTCTGTGTCAGAGGCTGGAACCGCGATGGGGCCGGGCACCCCTTGGGGGGTCAGATCCTGAGACTCCGAAGGAGTCGAAGGATCTGGGGGGAGATCTTTTTCCCTGGATCCTGGATCTTGTTTACGCTGGTTCTTGTTTATCCTGGATCTTGTTTGTAGAGGTCGGGATTCCCCAAGTTGGAACAATCCAAGTTGGGAAACCCCGACATGGTGATCGGGAGCCATGTCGCCATTTCCCGACATGGCTGGACGGATAGATACCTCGGATTCAGATGATGGGATTGCGGCGGCGGGGCGCGCTGGGTTGGGGCCAAACCCAAAGGGGGCAATCGGCAGAATCGTATAGACTTGGCGGCCCAACGTGCCATCGGGCCGCCGAGGCCGGGTTGCCTGCACAATCGGTTGATCCTGCCAGCGGAACGCCAACAGACTGCGAATCCGGTCGGATGCCGTACTTTTGTTGACCCCGAGCGCCCGCGCAATCGCATCCCGAGAGGGATAACACTGCCCTTGGGCATCCATGTGCAGCGCCAGCACGCATAGGGTCTTCCAGTCCCGGTCAGAAATCTCCGCAAAAAATCCAGTGGTTAGGGCAGCCGTATAGAGCTTCACAAAGATCTGGTGGTGCCATCCCTCCGTCCCGGTGTCGAGGGACTGCGCAATATTCACGGTGAAGGGTGGCGGAGTCATCGTAGCCATGGTTAAAAAATCTCTCCTTTCACGAACAGTCCGTACTGAAGTGATCACTAGGGGTCTAGCCGTGGATGCGTCGTTAGCGTGCGGATAAGATTGGGGATAACCTGTGCATAAAGTCGTTGGGCGCTTCGCATCAAAGATCAAGAAAGGACTATACCTTCACGGCATAGTCCTTTGTGCTTATTCCCTATTTCACAGTTGACCGATATTAACCTCTAAGTGGAGGTCCCTGAATTGCCTTTTCTACAGCGGAGAGGCAAAGATTTTTCCACTCCCTATCCGACATCTGCGACAACACACCGTTAGCCAACGCTCCCGCGTCGAGTTTGATAGCTACCTGATGTTGCCAGACTTTGGTCACTGGATTAAAGGACCGTTCAATTTCAACGCTCACGGGACGAATAGATTTGTCTGACATGTGGAAGCACTCCCTTCTATGTTCTGCAATATGCGGAGGTCAATTACAAATTTGATAGAGTAGCCAATGACCATCCACGTTGAGAAAATAGTCCCAACTGATGGACCGTGGCCCATAGAGCTGTAATGAATGGGCATAGGTGGTTCCCGGCATGCCGCCCGCAATGACCCAAGAATCGCGCCACACGCGCGTGCCAAATCGGTCACGAACGACCCAAGAAAATGGCGCAGCGGACGCGGGCATGCTTTTGATTT
The DNA here is from genome assembly GCA_002951815.1 of Sulfobacillus thermotolerans. Classification (GTDB taxonomy): domain Bacteria; phylum Bacillota; class Sulfobacillia; order Sulfobacillales; family Sulfobacillaceae; genus Sulfobacillus; species Sulfobacillus thermotolerans. Next base: position 81,314 of record CP019454.1, on the reverse strand, counting down.
CCCAAAGATGTACAGCCGGGTACTGAGGTGCGGATGGTCGCCAGATGCCGCGATCCCATTCTTGATGTACCCATGATCGGTCAGCACTCACGACTTGGTCTTCAGCTTGCACAAGAGTATTGGCATGGGCCAGCGCATTGACTGTCTTTAGAATCGCTCGCGTAGGGTTTCCGTGGGGCACGCGCACACCGACAAGCGACGGACGATACCGTGTCGTCGGCGCGGGATTAAGTTGACGGGAATTTTCGGGAAACCAAATTGGGTCGGGTAGGCCATGTTGAAATGAGCGAGGTACGGGTTCGGTCCGAACTGTATAATGACTGTGGTAAGAGAAAGTAGCGGACCTCCCACACCCAGCTAGTAGTCCTAGAAGCGTAGCTCCTGTGATTAAGGTGCGCAGCGTGCGGGTTAGGTCCATATGAATTGCATACCTCCGGTGTCGGGATCAAACTGCCATCGGTCCCGGTGCCCATACGTCCGCACATCTTCATCGAGTTGCAGGGGAAATTGATCCCAAAGTTCCGAAACCATGATGATCTCTTTAGGCACGATAATCCGCAACCAATGCGTCCCCGGTATATTCGCGTACCATAACGTGACCACGACACCCTCTTTTGGCGTTGTCGTCACAGTCACATCCTCTAAGAGGATCGAGGAGTCTTCCATGTTCCGGGACCTCGCGGTGCCCCATCCTGCCGTCAAGGCCTGGCGCAGTTCGGCACAGGCGGACGCCAGAATGGGGTCGGCCAAGGTAACCGTCTGACCTCCCTGTCCCGCGACAAGAGGCCGGACCTGTCGCCTGGGTCTTTCGTGAAGGAAGCCTGCGATATTCACCCACATGCCATCCGTGCCGGGATCGTAGAGCCATTGGGATTGATGGTGACTGGAATCCAGTTCGGAGCGCATGATCTGAACCCAGTCGTCGAAGTCGTCGTCAGGATGTGTTGTCACCATCGTGGCAGGAATGAAGAAGATGAGGCGATGACTGGCGGGGAGTATGTCGTGCGCAAACTGGACGCGTAGGCCATTCATCGGCGCGGGGGTTGCCTGAATGGCTTCACACACATATGGTGATCGGGACAAGACCCACGAAGAGGGCTGCAGAAACGGGCAGACCCGATTACGTAATTGAACCACAGCATGAGACACCGTCGCCATCGTCTACCCTCCTGTCTCCATCATTGGCGTTCCTCGTGCCAGCATTATCCTGGGCCACCCCAAACACAGTTGTAAATATTGGGATAAGCAAGCCAGCCTGGTACTTGCCCGGGCCAATTTACGGCATAGGCTGTTAAAATCCCTTGAGGGAGCCCGTCTAGAAGAGATGTGCTGCCCGCCTTAGTGGATGGGTTCACTCCCACCACGACAGTAACATCGCGATCCGGATCGCCAATCGGCAGATTCGGATTGTAGTACCATGCTTTGTAATTCACATTATTATAAAAGGGTTCGGCCTCCCCGTATTCCACCGTCCTTGCCACGATGCTGGTCGCAGTACCGTGCTTATCCAAGACGTGCAATAACCCAAACGCACCAACTCCCGAACCAGATTGCGCTTGCCCTTGGCGATAGGGAACGTCAACGCCATTACTACCTTGATAGTTTTGATACACATAAAATATTGAAGTCGGTGGATACGAATATCCACCAGGTCCGGTACGGACAACAGCAGGTTGGGTAGCAGAAGGTCCCGCGGGAAGTGACGCCCCGAGTGCACTTCCCGATACCGACAGCGAGAATAGGGAACTGGTAACAATCAAGAGAATCTTTTTTCTTTGCATATATCACACATCCTTTCGCCGCACGAGTCTCTACGTGCTGAATCCCAGTTTTAAATGCGATGAAGCTACGTAAGCATTTTGCCGGGCGGGAGTGCCACCTGTGTTTTCGATTGGAACAAGCGCTAGCAGTCCAACGGTCGCAACTGAGATCACCCTGAATCCCCTTGGTAGCCCTGAAAAGGTCGTTCCGGGTCCTTCGCGAGACACCCCTACCCGCGGCCCTCGGAGTTGAGACCATGGTCTCAATGTGTATATTCCGCGAGGGGATCGATTTTCCTTTAACCTGCCTCAAGAATCGTTCTGCCCAAATCGACAATAACAGACAATGCATAGTAGGGGCTTCTTAGCCCACACTCTTTGCAATCGTCTTAGGTGAAGTCTCGGTATTTCTAAAAGGTTATTTATACTATTACCAAATTGTTGTCCAAATAGGGATGAGGTTATAGCACTAAGAGTAGCGGCGCCCCTAATCGATAGGAGCGCCGCTGAACGGCAAACTGCGAAACGCTTATGCCGCAATAATCACTAGGTATGGAATCGCTAATCCAATCCCTTCCACGCCAGCTTGTGCAATCTTACTGGAATTGAGGCCAATGAGTTCACCCCGGGCATTGACCAACGCCCCCCCGCTGTTGCCGGGATTAATGGCCGCATCGGTTTGAATGAGATGATATTCCCATCCGTCATGAAACATCACCCGGTCTTTAGCGGAAATAATCCCTGTGGTCACCGTGTGGGAGAGCCCTAGGGCATTGCCAATCGCCACCACCAGTTCACCTGGTTCAATGGTCTTCGATGAGGCAAATGCAATAGGCTGCAAATGCTTGGCATGAATGTGAATGACGGCGAGGTCGGTGAGGGCGTCAGTACCCACGAGGGTCGCCCGGTAGCGGTGACCATTTGATAACACCACAACCAACCGCGTTGCGCCCGCTACAACATGGTCGTTGGTCACAATATCGCCCGCTCGGTTTAACACGACCCCCGAACCAATCCCGCGGACTTTTAACTGCTGTCCCTGCTGCTGACTATTCAGCACAATCACTACGGATGGATCAACCTTTTTGACAATCTGGGTGACCGGCCAATTCAAGGTTTGGGGTGCCCTAGCGACGGTCATAAAAACCAAGAGAGCCCCCACCACAACGCCTATAAATCCAATGAGAAAAGGCTTCCACTCTCTTAAACGCGGCATGGGAATTCCTCCTATCGCGAGAAGATATGACAGGTCCCACCGCCTTAGTACAAGGAGTCAATTACTTGCCAAGATCAACATTTTCATATAGGGTGTTACTAATGTTTGTGAAGGAGATGATGGCATGGGTAGCACCCTCCCCCCTATGATTACGGAACCAGAAGAAGGCATTTTTCGCGTGGCGATTCCGGTCCCGTTGCCCTTACGGTTCGTCTACAGTTATGTCATCACCTTGCCCCAAGGAGTGTTGGTGGTAGATCTGGGCATGGACACTCCCGAAGCGCGTGATGTGTGGCAGCGTGCGTCCGAAACCCTGGGACTAAGACCCGGCCGGGTCTGGGGTATTGTCATCACTCACTTTCACCCCGACCATATTGGCTTGTCAAGCTTTGCCCAAGCCTTATGGGAGTGCCCGGTCATGATGTTAGAGGAAGAAAAAGACACCGCCTATCAGGTGTTTACCGAGCATTTGTCGTTTTCCTCTTTCTTTACGCAGCATGGGTTGCCCGCCACAGATGTTCACGTCCTGGATGAGGAACGCACTTGGGCCCAGGGCGTCAAACTGCCGGCGGTTATTCAAGGCCTACATGCCAATACCTATCTTGGCGACTTGCAGGTGATAGAACAAAAGGGGCACACCGATCATCAGTTGGTTTTATATTGGCCCAGTCGCGAGTTGCTGTTTACGGGCGATCAAGTCCTTGACCGCATCACGCCCAACATTAGCTTCTGGCCTGACGCGGATCCCGATCCCCTAGCGTCCTATTTGACCTCGCTTAAAACCTTACAAACCCTACCCGTTAAGCTGGCCTTACCCGCCCACGAAGCCCTCATTGTTGCCTTGTCAGACCGGATTGATGAAATTGTCGCGCATCACCATGAGCGAGCTCAGCAGGTGCTAACCCGCATTAGCCAACCCCACACCGCTTACGAAGTTGCGCAGTCTCTGTTTCGCCGACCCCTGACACCCTCGCAATGGCGTTTTGCCTTGAGTGAGACGCTGGCCCATTTGGAATATCTGCGCCTGCGCGGCCAAGTCACATGCATCACCACGGATTCCGTGACGCGCTACGTGCGTCTTACACCCTAACAGCGTGCGGTCACATGTGATTAGGGAGGGCGCGCATCCACATAGCCACACGAAAAGCCGCCTGTTCGAGCAGATGAATCCGACTGCGCTCTGTCTCTTTGGCACTACGCGGCTTATCTGTTAAGGGGTAAATACCGCTTAGGCCTATGTCGTAAAATTGTTCATAGTGTTGGCCTACGCGCTCCGTAATCGCAATTAGGGGGATCTTTGTTGCCCTCAAACGCCGGGCCAATGCAGGAGCGAGACTAAAAGGTTGCGTTGCTTCGAGTGTGGGCTGTGCCGTCAGCACCCAATCGACATCGCGCCAGAAGGATTCCATCTGCAAAATGTCTAACAGGTATTCGGTTGCAGGCAGGGCTTCGGCTCCCAGTCCCATTAGCGCCATACCCAGCCCGCCTCCTTCTCCGCTACCTTCTAGAGAAGACAACGCTCGTCCCCAAAACTGTTCTAGCTGCTGGGAAACGTGCTGCATATGGTTCTCAAGGCTTGTCAATTGAAAGGGCGCGATGCCTTTGGATAACCCCTGCTGCCAGGTCGTGCCGGTATTGCCAGTCATGTGCCACCCATGGGGATAGAGTACGATCATCGGAATGTCGGGAACGGTGGCGATCCCGCCCACATGGTCCAGCAGTTCCACGGCGCGCACTCCGTTCACAAGCGGCCGACCGTGGACATCGTAACCATGGACACCAAAGAAGTCTAAAAGGCCTAAACCGCCATCATGGGTCATCACATCGCCGAGTGCAATCACGAGACGGGAAGGCTTCCAGCGCGCGATTTCGGCAATCAATTGGCCTAATCCCCACGAGCTAGCTCGGCTCACATCGGTGACTTCGTTGCCTCCTAAGATCTCAGCGGCATCCACCCAAGCCGTACCGTCCGGAAACATAGCCCAGCGGGCATCGACCGGACGACCCATGGCATTCACCGTGTGGCTGCGGCGCACACGCCCAAAAAGTGCACGAACCACGGTATCCATCGTACCGCGTCCGCCTTCAGGTACTGGTCGTAATATTACGTGGGAAATATCAGGACAGCGTTTAACGCCGCGTTCCAAAGCGTCTGCGACGGCTTGTGATCCAACATTGGGAAGAAATCGTGTAGGGGCAATCAATATGTCCATTTTCATTTGCTCCATGCTGCGCAAAATACAATGGAGCTAACGGAGGGATTCGAACCCACGACCTACGGTTTACGAAACCGTTGCTCTACCGACTGAGCTACGTTAGCAGTTCCATTGGCTACTATACACCGTTTCGCTCTAAATTTCAACTATCAACTCGGTCGTACCAGGTAGCCTGGCTTAGCCCCTGTTTGATGCGTATACTCTAATAATTTCGCCGTCGTCTCAAGCGTGGCAACCCCTGTGACCGGTAAATGCACCATCGTCTGAAAGGTTTCCACACTTTTTTTCACCTCTGGCGTATAGACGCCGCCCAAGGGTCCAGAATAGACCCGCGCAAGGCGCAAGAGCCGTTGCAATTCTACTACATCTTGCCCAATTTGTCCGGGATTTATGGGGCGCCGGATTTTCACATAGGGAGTAATGCCCTCAACAATCACAGGGGTGCCAATTGACACCAAGGCGTACACTTGTTCGACATCGTGATTGTACATCCGAAAACAGCCGTGAGACGCCACCGTGCCCACCGACCACGGCTTATTTGTGCCATGAATGCCATAAATACCCCAAGGTGCCGAGAAGCGAATCCAGCGCGTGCCAAACCCATCCCCCCAAATAGCTTTTTGGGTCACCACAAATTCTCCCCGGGGACTCGGTGTTTCCGGTTTGCCTACGGCGACGGGATACGTATGGAAGAGCTTATGATTTCTGTATAGATAAAGTTTATGCTGCACCACATTAATGACAATACGCGTGGGGACGGTTGCCTGTACCGTGCGCATACTCCATACCAATGTACTGTATCCCGCCACTAACGCGGCCCCGACGGCGACAAGAATCCACGCCCATTTCCGGCCCACTCGCTGCATCATGGGGCCTGCACCTCCCACGCCGACCACAGGGTAAAGGCCAGCCACAAAGCGGCCATGACTTTAGCTGTGGGGAAATCCAGCAACGCCCACATACTCCTTGGACCCAGCCAATCTGTGAAAGTGCCAGCGGGAACGACAGCAATCACGAAAGCGGGCAGCCCATGCACCGCCAACCGAAACCGGTCGGCGCGCACGGTCAATCCATGGCGAAAATATCTCAAGAATCGCGTGACATCGGCTAAGCCCAAGACGATGATGGGCCACAGAACCATTTGCCACGACATCCATTCAGGACGTTCATCGAGGGGTAAGTCTCGAAATCCCCATGTCAGAACGACCAATCCGACAATCATGAGCACTGACGAAAGTGTCACGGTGACTTTTCTCAGCATGGCGATCCTCCTCACCACACTGTATGTCCGCCCTAGCTTGTTCATGCCAGGCATACGCCCACCACTTTGGCATACACTAAGGTGTCTGAATTCGTTCGAGGGAGGCCAATCCATGCGGCCGCTTAGCATTCTGACACTGATAGGGGGCCTGATGCTCTCCTTACCTACGGTATTTTGGGCGCTGGGCATTGATCCGGCTCTCGTGTGGATTCTTCATGTATTTGCCGCATTACTAGTGATGCGCTTGTTGTACGTTATAGCTCGCCATCCTGGCGCCTTGGCCTCCGATGCGATATGGGTGGGAGGGTTTGCCGGCGCCACGGGATCTGTCGTGACCCAATTGCTGTTACACATCAGTTGGTCGGCATCCTTGCCCGCCGCCTTTCAAATGTATGGCGTGTTGGGCGCGCAAATGTACCGCTGGGATATGCTCTCGCCATGGTGGCCTTACGCGATGATTGCATGGAGTGCGTTGGTCTATAGTGCTTTGGGAGGCGCTATGGCGTTTGGCGCACGGCTGCGCCATCGCCTGCCGTTTGCTTAAACTGAAGGAGTTTGGCCATAATGGAGAAATTGTTCGCGCACCGCGGCTATTTCCTCGCGTGACAGAACCTGGGGATGTCCTAATTGCCGCGCCCGGTAATACAGTTTCGCTAGCCACTCCCCGTCGCGGGCTATGTGATAGGCATCGGCCAACGTTCCCGCGACGGCCAAAAGCCCATGATTTTGCAACAAAATGACGTGGTGATCCGCACCCAAAGCAGCTACCGCATTTTGTGCCAGTTCGTAGGTGCCATAAGTCGCATAATCGGCGCACACAATCTCATATTCCCAAGGAGCCAGCTGATAATGGACAGGCAACACAGGTTCTTTACAGGCGGCAAACACAGCCGCATATTCGGAATGGGTATGGACGATGGCCTGGACGTCTGCACGCGCCTGATATACGGCCCGGTGTAGCGGCAATTCTGAGGAGGGGCGCGTACTGCCTGCGATCTGCTGACCGGTGTCCACGTGAATGCCAACCAAGTCTTGGACCGTGACCTCGTCAAAAGGCACACCTGAAGGGGTAATCCATAGCAGATCGCCTTCACGAACACTGAGATTTCCTGAGGTCCCGAACGCCAAATGGTCCGTAATCATATTGTGGGAAAACGTGACAAGGTCAGTATGAGACACAACAGCATCCCCTTTTAAGAAACGGTATCGCCATCATACCGAGAGGAATGGCACGATGTCAATGCGCGCAAAACAAAAAATCGCCGACATTAAGTCGAGCGAAAATAACAAATGGAGCGGAAGACGGGTCTCGAACCCGCGACCTTCGGCTTGGGAAGCCGACGTTCTACCAACTGAACTACTTCCGCATCACTTGTTAGGATACCACGGCTCAACTTAAAACGCAACTGCCGAATTTAGAACAACTCGCGCAGGGTAATGGTGCTCGCGCGTTCGCGTCCTACCGACACTAGCACCAATGGCACCCCCACCAACTCGGTAATCCGGTCCAAAAAAGCACGCGCTTCCTTAGGCAGATCCTCTAAGCGGCGGGCTTGACTGATTTTGCCCTTCCATCCCGGAAATGTTTCATATTCGGGCTCGACCTCGGCCAAAACTTCAACACTATCGGGTAATTCATGAATTAATTCACCATGATAGCGGTAGCCGACCCCGATTTTTACCTCGGGCATATCATCTAAGACGTCTAAACGGGTCACGGCCAGCCCTGTCAAGCCATTGACACGGACAGCATGACGCAACACCACTGCATCGAGCCATCCAATACGCCGAGGCCGCCCCGTGGTTGTACCATATTCATGACCGCGTTCACGCAAGTCGGCACCCACATTGTCATGCAACTCGGTGGGAAATGGCCCATCGCCAACCCGGCTCGTATACGCCTTAACCACCCCATAGACTTGATCAATGCGGGTGGGACCGACACCTGCACCAATACAAGCCCCGCCTGCAATAGGATGGGACGACGTCACAAAAGGATAGGTCCCGTGGTCGATGTCTAACATGGTGCCTTGCGCGCTTTCAAAGAGCACCCGTTCGTGATTATCAATGGCGTCATTAATGACCACCGACGTGTTGGCCACATAAGGCTTCATGCGCTCTCCGTAAGACAGATACAGTTGCAACAACTCATCATAGTCGAAGGGCTCAACGTCGTAGGCCTTGGATAATATGCGATTCTTTTCATCCAAGATTCGCTTTAAACGGGTCGCAAATTGTGCAGGATATAGAAGGTCAACGACGCGCAAACCGGTGCGTGCCGCCTTGTCCATATACGCCGGTCCAATGCCCCGCAATGTTGTCCCCAGTTTATTCACACCCAGCCGATCCTCCGCCAGAGCGTCGAGGCGGGTGTGATATGGCATAATCAGATGCGCTTCGGACGAGATCCGCAGGCGATCGGTGGGTATGCCCCGCCGATGCAAGTAGTCAATCTCTTCAAAAAGCACACGCGGGTCGACGACAACTCCATTGGCGATGACGCACAAGGTATCAGGATATAAAATGCCTGAGGGAATCAAATGTAGGCGGTATTCTTCGTCCTCCACCACCACGGTGTGTCCTGCATTGTTACCGCCTTGGTGGCGTACCACCACATCTGCTTGCTGTGCGAGGAAGTCTATGACTTTGCCTTTCCCTTCGTCACCCCATTGAGTGCCTACCACGACTACTGTTGACATCTCTCTCGTCCCTTCTGTGCTGAAATCGATCATACAGTCAGCCATTGATGGATTATGGTTCTACAGAGGTCGTGTTAAAGAACTTGCCAATGTCCTTTTTAAACAGCAAATTCACGGTACCCGTAGGACCGTTGCGCTGCTTGGCCACGATTAACTCCGTAATATCCGGTGTTGCTGAGTCTTTCGTATAATAATCATCGCGGTATAAAAAGGCGACAATATCCGCGTCCTGTTCGATGGCCCCTGATTCGCGCAGGTCTGATAACATCGGTCTTTTATCGGTGCGGCTTTCCACCGCCCGTGACAACTGCGACAACGCCATAACAGGAACATCGAGTTCGCGAGCCAACGCCTTGAGTGACCGCGAGATATCGGAAATTTCTTGTTGGCGGTTCTCTGACCGACGCCCTGACATCAGCTGCATATAATCAATGATAATCAGCCCAATATTATGCTGCACTTTCATTTGCCGCGCTTTAGCTCGCAGTTCCAAAGCGGTGATGCCTGGGGTATCGTCGATAAATATGGGCGCTTCCCCTAGCCGGCCTAACGCGCGACTCACAATAGCCCACATATTGTCATCCATTTCCCCAGTCCGCAGTCTTTGCGCTGGAAGTTCGGATTCTGCACTCAACAGTCGCAAGGCCAGCTGTTCTCGGGACATTTCTAAGCTAAAAAAGGCAACCGGCGTGTGATCATGCAGCGCCACATAACGCGCCAAATTCAAGCAAAGCATGGTTTTGCCCATGGAGGGGCGGGCAGCAACAATAATCAAATCTGAACGCTGCAAGCCGGCCGTCATTCGGTCCAAATCGTGAAAGCCCGTCGGCAGTCCGACCAACTTGCCTTTGTTCGCGTAAAGGACCTCAAGCCGCGTAAAGGTCTCCAACAGCACTTGGTGCAAACTCACGTAATCACGTTGTCCTGTTTGAGCTAAAGAAAACAGCTCTTTCTGGGCCCGGTCCAGCAAATCCTGGGCTGGCATTTCATTTTGGTACGCGTCAGTCACCAGTTTGGTTGAAACAGAAATAATGCGCCTCGTCATGGCCGACTCTTTCACAATGCGGGCGTAGTATTCCACGTGCGCTGCCGTCGGCACCGACGAGGCCAGTTCCATTAAATAGGCCAGTCCACCGGTGGCCTCCAATTGCCCTTGCTGGCGCAACTCATCGCCTAGCACCACGACATCCAAAGGCTTGGCTTGGTTAAACAAGCTCATTGCCGCTTCGAAAATCGCACGGTGGGGCTCATGATAGAAATCTTCGGGCTGCAAGATTTCTATCGCTTTAGACGCTGCATCAGGATGGATCAGCATGGCTCCTAGTACAGACACTTCCGCATCAATACTATGCGGAGGAGTCCTGACGGCTTCTATACTCACACTAGCACCTCAGTTAACACATCTTCCACGGTTTTGACCAAAATAATGCGCATATCCCGAATACCAGGCGGAACATCGCCGGCGTTGTCCTCAGGCACCAACACCGTGGTCAGGCCAATTTGTCGTGCCCCAAAAATCTTCTCCGGAATACCACCCACAGGCTTAACCCTTCCCGTCAAGGAGAGTTCCCCTGTCATCGCCACGGTCGATCGGATCGGCCGTTGGGTAAGCGCACTATACACAGCCGCAAAGATTGCGACACCCGCCGAGGGCCCATCAATATTGCCACCCCCGACCACATTGACATGAACATCATATTGGGTAAGGTCCCGCCCCGTCAATTGTCGTAAAACCGTCGCCGCATTAAACACAGAGTCTTTTGCCATGGACCCTGCAGTATCATTAAAGCGCCAACGCCCTTCTCCCTCTTTTAGTGTTGGGAACACGGTGGCCTCAATTTCCAAGACCATCCCTTGGTATCCCGCAACTGCTAGACCGAGCGACCGACCTATCATCGGCTCTTTGATTACAGGTGGCTTTACCGGGATGAGCCGCGAACGGCTGATCACATCCTTCATGACCTCAGGCGTAATGACGTCAGGCCGCTTGTTCATCCGCAAGTACGCGACAGAAAACGCATCCGCCACCAATCCCACCGCCTTGCGCCCTTCAAGCGTATACTGGCCCACCAAGTCTACCGCCCCGTCGTCGATGCGCACTTGCAGCTTTTCGGCCGCTTGCATGACAATGCGAGCAATGTCTTTAGGCGTGAGCGGTTCAAAATAGATTTCCGCGCAGCGCGAACGCAGGGCAGGCGAAATATCCTCAGGACTTCTGGTCGTGGCACCAATAAGAATGAAGTCGGCAGGCGCTCCTTCGGCAAACAGCTTATGCACATACTTAGGCACGTTCGGATCCAACGGATCGTAATATGGCGAGTCAAAGTAGACGCGTTTGTCTTCTAAGACTTTTAACAACTTATTTTGCAAAATCGGATCCATTTCTCCGATTTCGTCGATGAATAACACGCCCCCATGACTGTCTGTAACCAGACCCGTTTTGGGTTCGGGAATGCCGCTTTCGGCCAAATCCCGGCGCGCGCCTTGATATATGGGGTCGTGTACAGACCCCAAGAGGGGATTGGTAATTTCACGCGGGTCCCAACGCAGGGTCGTCCCGTCCGCCTCCACAAACGGAGCCTCTTCACTAAAAGGACTTTGAGGCAGCTTGCGGGCTACAGCCAAAACCAGCCGGGCGACCGTTGTTTTGCCCACCCCCGGCGGTCCATAGAGAAGGACATGCTGCGGATAAGGCGAAGCGAGTTTAGCCAAAAGGCTGTCAATCGCGTCCTCTTGACCTATGACCTCATCAAGGCGACTCGGGCGCATGACCTCAAGGGCTGATTGGGTGAGGCCCCCTTCATCCAACTTGACTAAGGCTGCAAATTTCTTCAGGGTTTCTGGAGATTCCGGACCCACATCCTCTTTCAGAATTTGATTACGAATGTCGCGGACGTAGTCTTCATGCTTCTCCTGCATTTTTTCCGCAATCCGCTTCTCGAGGTCATCCTCCAAGGTCCGTCGCGCTAAAATGTCCGCCAATTCATCTTCCAAATCGTTAAGCAAGGGACCTATTTCTTTACGGGTGGGCACTTCGTTTAATGACGGATCTTCCCGGACCAGCTTGGCGAGGGCTAGGGCCCGCAACCCAATGTCATCCGATCGCAGATATTTGAGCGCTTGCAATTTCCCTGCGCGTAAGATGAGGCGCTCAGGTCCATAGATTTGCATAAGAATATCATGCAAAGCTGCCACTCGCCGCTCTAAGGTATTGGCGCGCTTCTTCGCTTTAGGTTCTTGGTCTTTAATATTGTCTTCCATCATCGGCCTCCTTGCGGTACCGTTATTCCGCCATGACGTGCAGTTGAAAATCCGCAACGATGTCTTGATAAAAGTGGCATCGTACGGTATACGTGCCTAAGTGACGGATCGGTTCGACCTCCAGCTTTTTTCGGTCCAGCTTGTATCCCCGGTCGTTCAAGACAGCGGCCACGTCACTGGTGGTAATGGCTCCAAAGAGCCGCCCCTGGTCGCCTGCTTTGGCCCGCATGACAAAAGTCTGACCTTTTAAAGCCTGCGCCAAACTGCGGTATTGCTCCAGCTCTTTGTTATGTTGGGCGGTCTCCCGAGCTTTTTGCTGCTTAATTTCTAATTCGCGAGCCTTGGTCGCTTCGGCTGCCAGGCCTTTGGGAATTAAATAATTGCGCGCATACCCATCCTTGACCTCAATAATATCGCCCTTTTTGCCGCTGCCCCGCACATCTTGCAAGAGAATAACACGCATTACGATGACCTCCTCAATGTCCTCACGTACTGCCTTAAATCCCATAGACTATCATAAATTCCGATTAACGTCAGAAGTCCCACTCCAACCCATGCTCCCACGGCGAGTAAGAGCAACAACGCGACACGCATCGGTTTCGGTACCCCAATGATTTGCCCCAAGCCCCACAGCACATTAACCCCAACGACCGCGTAACTCACCAATAAGATGATGATGGATTCCACTAAAGCCGCAGGCAAAAGGTGGCTGGTACGGCCCCAAAACACCGCTAAGAACAACACCGTTAAAAGACCCAAGACCCCTTTCGGCATGACCCATGTGCCAAAGCGAGGCACTTGGGGGAGAGGGAGCGCGGCTAAATCAGCAAAAAATGCTAGGACCAAAAAGATTGCGGTACCTTCGAGAACTTGCTCAAGAATGAACCACAAGGGCCAATAGAGCGGAACGTTTGGGAGTTGGAGTGCCAACTGCCCGCTGCTCGCGACAATAGGCGCCGTACTCCATTTGAGAATAACAGAAGGCCAGTGGGGATAAAATGCCATGGCTATCAGGATATCACTGCTAGCCATTGCCAACACCGTACCCATCCAGCGCCACACCGCTCTCTGATGGGTTTTATAGGCCCACCCGGTGACGGCCCACACGGGGAGAGCTGCCAAAGCAAAAAACTCAGGCCCGGTTGTAGCCTTGGGGAATAAGAAGATGGCCAACGCACTGAAGATGGCGACCGCGAACGAGATAGCCCATCCTCGTCGCATGACGGCGTAACTGATGCCTAAAGGCATGGCCAATCGCACCAGAGGCTGACTGCCTGGGAAGTTGACGAGAAGGCCTGCCAAAGTCACTGCATAGGAGGTCAAAAAAAAGAACTCCAACACAAGTTCCAGACGCCTTAGAAAAACGGTAATCTTATCGAAACGTTCCGGACGCAACCACGTGTCTCCAAACGGTTCGAAGTTTTGCAGCATCCGCTTTCACCTGCCTTTATCACGAGGCCAAGGGCTCGTGAAGAAAAAGAGCACGCGCTGCGTGCTCTTTGTCGCTATTCAATGGTATATGGCAAAAGCGCCATGTTCCGCGCACGCTTGATGGCTACTGTCATCTGCCGTTGATGCTTGGCGCAATTTCCGGAAATCCGGCGGGGGAGTATTTTGCCACGTTCGGTAACGTATCGCCGCAATCGTGACGCTTCTTTATAATCGACATGCTCCACTTTATCCACACAGAATCCACAAACTTTCTTTTTAGGCCGACGCCCTCGTTCTTTTCGCATCGCTTATACCTCCTTCCTGATTCGCTTTAAAAGGGAAGGTCATCGGGAAAGGCCACATCGTCCGTCATTCCGACGTCTGCAGGACTACCGGGGACTTGGCCATCTCGAGGACGGTCCAAAAACCGCACACTATCAGCAATCACTTCAGCGACTTTGCGCTTGGTGCCATCCTGCGCTTCGTAACTGCGAATTTGTAAACGCCCTTCCACAGCGACCAAACGCCCCTTGGTCAGGTGATTGCCAACAGTTTCGCCAAGCTTTCTCCATGCCACACAATCAATAAAATCCGCTTCACGCTGGCCTTGCTGATTCGCGAAAGGCCGATCGACTGCTAAAGAAAAAGACGCCACGGGCACCCCTTGGGGAGTGTAGCGCAGTTCCGGATCACGGGTCAGCCGGCCAATAAGAATAATGCGGTTTAGCATGGAGATCCTCCCTCTCTACTCATCCAAGCGCACGACAATGGAGCGGACCACGTCGTCATGAATTTTGAGCACGCGGGTTATCTCGTTGGCAATGTCGCCAGCACCCTCAAAGGTCACTAGCATGTAAAAACCTTCGGTTAGCTTGTTAATTTCATACGCTAACTTACGGCGGCCCCATTTATCCACTTTGGTAATGGTTGCATTCTGGGCGGTAATGACCTCATTGAAACGGTCGATATCAGCCTGTGTCTGCTCTTCGCCCAAATCGGGTTTTAAAATATACATAAGCTCATACTGAGCCAAACTTTTCACCTCCTCTACGGTCACCCAGCAACTGGGGGCTCCGTTCTTCACCGGAGCAGGGTGGTGTGGGCTTTCACCCAGACAAAGGCGATTATACCAAAATAGCCAGCCTGGTGCAATGCGTGCTCAAGCGTGTCCGCTCCTCTATCATAATCGCCATGCGTTACAGAAAACCTGTTGAATTTGTTGGTGATCTCCCCCTTTTTTCGTGGGACGCTCAAGACGATGCCCGAGGGTTTTGCGCAAGGTCCAGTAATTGCCGCATCAAGGTCGGAAAGGCTAAGCCCGCCGCTTGAGCAGCCTTGGGTAAAAGCGAGTTGGGCGTCATGCCCGGAATGGTGTTAACCTCCAGCAGATACGGGCCATCCGCCGTTAAAATAAAATCCGCTCGGGAAAATCCCCGGCAGCCAAGAATCTGATGCGCCCTTACCGCTAAATCTTGCACTCGGCGCGTACTGCGCACATCAATTTGAGCCGGACAAATCTCCTCGGATCCTTGATCTTGATACTTGGCATTGAAATCGAAAAAC
This sequence comes from Sulfobacillus thermotolerans, assembly GCA_002951815.1. GTDB lineage: Bacteria > Bacillota > Sulfobacillia > Sulfobacillales > Sulfobacillaceae > Sulfobacillus > Sulfobacillus thermotolerans. The sequence continues at coordinate 65,907 of CP019454.1, read as the reverse complement.
TGCCCGGCGTGGGGAACAATCTCAATGACGGGCAACGGGCGCACGCTCCCATCGGGTTCTTCGAGAACTGCGCAAGTCAGCTCACGTCCGGACAGCCGTTTCTCAATTAACAAAGGTCTTGGGTATTCCTTAAGGTCATAAAGGGCCTCACGCAGACTATCCCGATCAGACGCCATATGAATGCCTACACTGGATCCGCCATCATTCGGTTTAACCACGAGAGGATATCCCAGACGGCTCTCAATTTGCGGCAGAAGTTGCTGTATGGCATTGGGATCAAGATAGGGAATGTAAAAATCAGGGGCAAGGGGCAGTCTGTGCCACTGGAACAACTCCTTGGCGCGGCGCTTGTTCATGGCCAGTGCCGATGCCAGAGGCCCGCTTCCTGTATACGGTAAATGCAAGGTTTCCAGCACCGCTTGCATGGTCCCATCTTCCCCAAAACTGCCATGAAGGGCAACAAACGCTACATCGGCGTCCTCCAATAAACTTAGACCCGCTAGGATGTGGCGCCTGGGAGGATTGGGGCGGATAAGGGCCGCAGGGCGCATATGGCCGTGCGGCACCGCCGTGGTCTTTTCCCATACGCCATCTTCATGAATGATGACCGCTTGGACGTCCAAGTCCTCAAAACTTTTAAGGGCCTCCATCACCATTGCGCCACTCGCCATGGACACACTGTATTCTGCGGAGGGGCCTCCCATCAGCACTACGACCCGCTTTGTTGCCACGCTGACTCCTCCTTTTTGGTAGTTGATGCGTTGCCCCTTATTGTATTCAGTGCGTAGCGCTTACGCCCCCGTATTTTTTTCCGGTGGGACCACACGCTTCACGGCGCGCTCAAAGGTTTTGCGAGGAATCATGACACGGTGTCCACATTTTTGGCATTTCAAGCCAAAATCGATTCCAGTCCGTGTGATTATCCACAGTTTATTCCCACAGGGATGCGGTTTCTTCAGTTCAACAATATCGTTAATTTGATACTGAACTGGTGCCATAATTAACAGGTCCCTTTCCCATGCCGGCGAAATGAATGTGTTCATCATAAAACGCTTGTGCCACATATTCTCGAATATCACGGCTGGCGGCGGATTGTGTCGCAAGCGTGGCGGAGGCACTAATCGTCCACTCCACCGTGCCATTCGAAAAACCGGTAATACCCACCAAAGATGCTCCAGGCACCACATCTTGGAGGTTTTGCACCGCGTAGTCCAATGCCCGCCGGACCCGGTCGGGATTCTCATCAGCAGACACCGGAATCACGACTGATACGCCGAGCGAACCCCGGCTGTAGTTTTTAACTTCGAGAATCAGACGATTCGGGACAATGACGGTTTCCCCAGACAACCCGGTGAGACGCGTTATACGGATCCCCACTTCCTGGACGGTGCCAGACAAAGTCAGTGCGGGAAACGTGACATGGTCGCCAACGCCAAATTGGTCTTCGTACAACAAAAAGATTCCGGTAACCACGTCTTGTACCAAGCCTTGCGCACCAAAGCTAACCGCCAAGCCTAAAATTCCTGCCCCCGCAATCAGGGAGGTTGTTTGCACGTGAAAACGTCCCAATACCATGACAATGACTACAAAATCTGTCACGTAGCGGACAACAGAGGTCAATAAGCGGGCAATGGTCGTTTTACGCTGACTGGGTTTACCGGTTCGCCCAGTTTCCATATGCTTAAATACACGCCCCATAACCCGAAGGAAAATGCTGGCGACAAGAATAATGACAGCGGACTCAGCGAGGTCCCAAAGCATGTGTGGTGGCCAATGCATTACAAAAATGTCCCTCCTGGTAATTTAGCAAGATGGCCAAACCACCCACGCAGCGCCATGACCAACGCATCGTGCCGCATGTCATTGGTAATGGGACTATGCTGGAAAATGGGCAAGGCGAACATCAGGGTAATCACTAATCCCACCAAAACTCCGTGTTCAGCCAACCCCGCGGCGGCTCCTCCTACTTTATTCAAAAATCCTGTCACTTTGAGTGTCTTAACGATGCGGGTTAAAAACTCTCCCAGCAATCGTCCGAGAAACTCGATAGCCCCGACGATAACTAGAAAGACCAACAGCGCGACCAAGGTATGAATAAGGTCGTCGGCTTGCAGGGTGTAACCAGGCACACTTGCGGCAGGCCCTGGCAAGAGCCGCCTAGCCCATGTGGTAACCGGAAGCGAGGCCATAAGCGTTTGAGTGAGGCCAGCTTGATACTGAGCGGCCACAATAATCCCCATCACATAACCGGCTAGGCTAAATAGAACCGTAATAAGGCCACGCCGTATTCCACTCACCGCGCCAACCGCGATGTAGAGAAGAATTGCGATATCCACCCAACGCATTCCGATGTCCTCCTTCAGGACCAATAGGTCCTTAGTGTCTTGGTGAAAGGCGGCGGCGGTCATGGGGCCAAAGAGCTAAGACATACGCCGCTATTAAAGCAATCAGAGCCGTATTCGCTACGCCCCCGCCTTGAGCCAATGCCAGTTTTTCTGCCAGCCACGATCCCACACCCGCAACACCTGCTATCGCCACGTCTTGTCCGATCATAGCGGTCGCGCGAGCTTTTGTGAGCAAAAAACCTAGTTGAGCAGCCGCTGAAGCCAACACGAATGCCACCAAATCCTTGACCCATAGTGGAAGCGGACCACTCCATGCGCTCCATAACGAAAGCACCACGATGGGCAACACCACCGTCACAACCATACCGAAAATCCTTAAGATCATGGGCGGTTTACGACGCATTTATAGTTTACCCCTTGTAAGCAACCATCCGGTGACAACGATGGCTGCGAGAATCCACAGAGCCCACCGGACCCCGAAATGTGACAGTTCCCTCTTGGGGCCGCTTTTAGCGGGTCCCGGCTGCAAGCGCCGTTCCGCGCGCGCTTTTTCGTCAATCTTCCGCGCCTCAAGGCGTTGCGAGCGTTTCAGATGCGACACAGAAGCAGCAATGCGTCCTTGGCGCCGATATGCGACCCCCAAGTTGCGGTGGGCAGGAGGATATTCCGGATCCGCCTGTAAGGCTAGTGCATAGTGCTGAATCGCTTCCGTAAGCTGCCCCCGTTCAAGGTATATATTTCCCAAGTTGGTCAGCGCCGGGACATGCATACGGTCTTTGGATAACGCATACAAAAAATATTTTTCCGCGTCGTCAAGTTGCCCCGTTTCCGCGTATATCACGCCGATTTTATTATAACCTTCAGGGCGATCGGGATAGGCGTCAATAATGCGGTGGAAAATGTCCAACGCTTGCTCGCGTTCGCCACCCTCCCACGCATGCGTGCCCTGCATCAACCAAGTTTGGCCTTGGCTGTCCCACGGCGGACTTTCGGTTTGATGATTACTCACAAGACTCACTCGCTCCTTGTTGGTGTAACAAATAGGGGAAGCCATAACATAACCGCCAACACCCCCATCACGGGATACAGCAAACTGACTAGTGTTTTAAAACTCAAAGGCGTAAGAATTATCGTGAACACCAGCCACCACAAACGGGAGCGGCCAAATCGTTCTCCTAGGGCAAAGGCCCCCCCAATGCCGGTTGTCATCAGAGCCAACCAAAGACTTGCTGCAAATAAAAACCCAAGACCCGGATGAATCTGGTGAGCCGCAGTCAGCATTGGCAGGTCACCAATCACCAATAGGCGCAAAAGCACCCCATGTTCCAAAAAGGCCAAAAGTCCTAGGATAGCCCCTCCGAGTCCAGCGGCCATCCCCGTCGATTTAAAAGACGTCAGACGGGATCCCAGAGCTAGGAGCACCATTAACGCTGTAAACAAATTATACGATACATAAAGCAGTGCTGACAAAGCCCATGCCCACGAATGGTCTGGCGATCCGTGAGTCAGGAGGTTGTGTGGGTAAAGCCAGGCAACAGCTACCGTCATCATGATTAAATACGGCACAATAAATGAGTTAGCGATAGTGACTGCATTCCCACCACGACTCGCAACAGCGATAATCACTAGGAGCGTCAAAGCTTTTCCGAGGATAGAAGGCAGACTAAAAAAGGCGAGCGCAGCGCCCCCACCGGAAACCACCACAACAACCCCCACCACCAAAAAGGCCGTGGTCAAGCCTTCTGCAATATAGGCGGCCCACGGCGGATAAACGGATGCAAGCAATGTTCCAAAGTCATGGACGCCGGCTCGTCCTCGTTCTAATGCGAGCCATCCCACAAGCGCAAAGCCAAGAGCGGCCGCAGCAATGCCCCATCCGCCCCATAAGCCAAAGCGTGAAAAGAACTGCCAAATTTCTTGGCCACTTGCAAAACCCGCCCCTATTACGGTTCCCACATAAGCCATCGCCACGGCAATCGATGAGGATTTCATGGATTTCCCCCTTTTCAGTACATCTATGATGGGAGTTGGATAAAATAGTCATAACAGATATGGGGGGAACAAGTGTTGGCAGAATTAGGGGTCAACCGCAACGGCGGTTATGCAGATAAAAGGGTCCAATACGACGCACCAGGGGCCGTATCGGAATTAAGCGCGGCGATGAAATGGCTATGGCGCAAGGAGGGTGTGCCGGAGGTCGTCGTTTGTATTGGCACCGACCGCTCGACCGGTGATGCCTTAGGCCCCCTTGTCGGCAGTAATTTAATCGGCGCTCGCATTCATCCGATTCGGGTGCTCGGGACGCTCGATGATCCCGTGCACGCGGCCAATCTCACAGAGATGATTCGCGCCTATCCTGCCATCCTCAGCAGTCGGGTGTTAGCTGTCGACGCCTCATTAGGTAAATTGAGCGATGTCGGGAGCATCACCGCGAGTTTTGGTCCCTTGCGTCCAGGAGCGGGAGTGAACAAACAGCTACCGCCCTTGGGACGGTATCATTTGACGGGAACGGTCAACGTCGGTGGCTTTATGGAATTTTTTGTGCTGCAGAACACCCGCTTAAATCTTGTGATGAAAATGGCCTCGTGCATATCCGAGGCCTTTGTGCATAGTTTAGGGTTAGGCTAAATGCGTTTTTCATGTCCCTGGTGCAGACCCTGTTATGAGGATCGCGAGGCGTTGACGCGGGACCTACCCTCGCCCGTGTCTAAGCGCGTAGACATCGCCAGCTCGATTGCACGCGTTTCCTCCTGACTCAGGGCATAGCGGCTCGTACGGTCTTTGATTGGTTTGGCATAGAGGCGCACTTCATTGCGCGCCCAAAGGCTCGTCAATGTAATACCATCCCCGCTGTCGTTGAGCAAGGCCAAGGAGAAAGACAGGTCAGCACCGGTATCTTCAAACGGATTGAAACGCACCAAACCGAATTTATTGAGGGTTTGAGCAGTTTTTGCCTCTAATAGCTCGATCCGGGCATCAAAGCTACCCGCCATGGTCCTGGCGGACTCGGCCGCCTCGTGCGTCTTGGCCATGGTTTCTTCAAGACTCGAGCCACCCCCTCGCATTAAGCGGGTGATTCGTTTACGAAGACGAGCCGCAGAGATTAAAGCCCACAAAGCGATGACGACCGCTAACGCGGCAATGCCTGCACTGCCTACCGCGACCCAAGATAAGGGCAAACCGGATAGCATTCGACAAATCCCCCAATCACAAGAATTCGAGCCCATGGCTCTTTAGCCACAAGAGAAGAACCGGAAGTAATAACGCCGGCAGCAAGTTGCCAATCTTGATCACGCCGTTGTCTAGAATAAAATTCAGCCCAATCGCCGCAATCATGAGGCCACCCACCACCGTGACATCTGTCAGGAGAACCCCTTTCAAAACGGTCGACAAGTCTCCTGCCAACAACGATAAAGCCCCTTCGTAAAGCGCGGTGACCACGCCAGCAGCCATGACACCCCACCCAGCGACCGAAGTCAAAATAATCGCCGTCGTACCGTCTAGCACCGCTTTAGTGGCAAGAATGGTGAACTTGCCTGTCAAGCCATCTTGCAAGGCACCTAAAATCGCCATCGCTCCGATATTGAAAATTAATGTCCCGGCGACAAAGCCTTTGGCGAATCCCGATTGTCCCACGCGCGATTCAGCCCAAGCACCAAAGTGTTCTAATCGGCGGTCTAGCTGCAAAGCCGACCCCAACCATGCCCCTAAAATAATCGACAGCAGCGTGTTAATAGGATCCGGTAACGGCCACGCCATTTTTAATCCAATTAACACGACAAAGAGACCAATTACTTTAAGCGCTTGTCCACGAAAATCTTCGGCGAGATGTTTCCCCCACAAGAGCCCGATTAAGGACCCAACCACGATGCCGACTCCATTGATTAACGCACCCAATACATGTGACATTGTTCCTTGAGGAACACTCCTTCCACGCACAGAATGTTCCTTGAGGAACACTCCATGAGTTTCCTCTGCTGACAATTCTGTTCCTTTGTGCTATCCAACAACAATGTTCCTCGAGGAACACTACACCACGAACGGTCCCGTGTCCGCATCCGATTCGCGTTCCAAAATCTCTAAAATCCGTTCCAGCTCTTCAACGCTCCGGTACGGAATCTCGATTCTTCCATTTTGCAAATCGCCTCGCACCCGGACTTTTGTGCCAAATCGCCTGCTCAACTGTTCTTGCGTCGCGGCTAAGTGCACATCAAGCGCCGGTTTCTCAACAGACTTGACTTTGTCGCGTTGAGCCTGTAATTCCAGCTCCTTAACCGTCCAGCCTTCTTGAACACAGCGGCGAGCAAGATCGACGCGCCTTGAGGAATCAACCGAAAGCAAGAACTTGGCATGCGCGACACTTAAGGATTCATCAGCGACTCTCTCTTGGATCTCACGCTCCAGATTCAATAACCGTAAATAGTTAGCAATGTGCGATCGGGATTTGCCCACTCTTTCGCCCAAGGCTTCTTGCGTCCACCCCAACTCCTGTGTCAGTTTAAAATACGCCCACGATTCCTCCATCGGATTAAGATCGCGACGTTGTAGATTCTCCACTAGCGCAATTTCCATGGCATCTGGATCAGATAAGGGACGAATCAAGGCAGGCACTTCACTCAATCCCGCTAATTTTGCAGCCCGATAACGCCTTTCCCCAGCAACCAGCTGATATCCCTCTTGCCACGGCCGCACCACGATGGGCTGAATTATCCCGTGCGTCCGGATCGATTGCGCGAGCTCCTGAAGTTCCTCGCTTCCAAAATGCTTTCGAGGCTGAAAAGGACTGGAACTAACCTGGTCTAGCGGCACCGCGGAAACCGCTTGTCCGTCGCGGGGCTCTTCCCTTACCGCATCATCTGCGCTACCAGGAATTAAAGACGACAAACCCCGACCTAATCCCCGTGCCTTAGCCATGGGCCATCACCTCCTCCGCTAGCGCGCGGTACCCTTCCGCTCCGCGCGATTTCGGGTCATATCGCATAATCGGCAACCCATGACTTGGCGCTTCACTTAGACGCACCGTCCGCGGGATGACGGATTGATACACTTGAGACGTAAAATGATTACGTACTTCATCCGCCACTTGCGTAGCAAGATTGGTCCGCCCATCAAACATTGTGAGCAAAATGCCTTCTAAAGCCAGCGTAGGATTGAGATGAGATTTAACCAGCTCAATGGTTGATAACAATTGTGATAGTCCTTCTAATGCAAAAAACTCACATTGAATCGGAATCATCACGCGATCCGCTGCACACAAGGCATTCACCGTTAATAAACCCAAAGAGGGTGGACAATCAATGAAAATATAATCGTAGCGTTCCTTGACGATCGTCAATGCGGCTTTAAGCCGCATTTCCCGGTGATCTGCCTTCGATAAATCCACCTCGGCCCCTGCGAGATCCATCGTGGCTGGCACTAAATGCAAGCCCACTACATCAGTGGGGATCAAGGCTTCCATTAACGGCTGTCCCTCTAACAACACATCATAAATGGACGCATCGACCGTGTGTTTTTCAATCCCCAAACCTGTCGTCGTATTTCCTTGGGGATCAATATCTACCGCAAGAACGCGCTTGCCCGAATCAGCCAGATAGGCGGCAAGATTAATCACCGTCGTTGTCTTGCCGACCCCACCCTTCTGATTGGCCACCGCGATGATTCGGCCCATAAAATGGTGCCTCCTGTTGCATTGAATTCAATAACGGCTTGGCCACAAGGAGACCACCGGCCGTAAAGCCTACATCACCCATTACACGCCTTACTCCGCATTATAAACGATCTCGGCACCGGGCAGCATGCTTGTCCCGCTCCCCCAAAAAGAAACACTTTAGCCGCGGTCCCCTAACTCGCGAGCTTTTCGAGGATACATCACCGGTGTGGGATGGACTTTTTTCACCGTAACCAACCGCGAACTCAAGCGAGGACCATACGGTTCCGAAACGGACACAAATTCCGCCCCTAACCTGCGCCCTAACGACTTAGCCACACGCACCTCATCGGCCGCCTGTGACGACCCTTTGGGGTATACTCCATAACCATCCACAGCCATAAACGGCACACTTAACTCCAACGCTATCGCCAAAGGGCCCACAGCGCGTGCCGTCACAAACTCTGCCGATTCCCTCCATGAGGGGTCCATTTGAATCATATCTTCCGCCCTTTGGGCGAAGACGGTCACGTTCTCAAGTCCCAATTTGTTACTCATGTCTTCCAAAAAATCGGCCCGTTTGGCTCGTGATTCGACGAGAACCCACTCCACTTCCGGATATAAAATCGCCATGACCATGCCCGGAAATCCACCACCACTGCCAATATCCACTCCTTGGCGGACCTTTGTCATGTCGACAGCCTGCAAGGAATACACCGCATCCAATACCCCGTGATCCCACAAATCCGCAATCGTTCGAAAGCCTGTTACGTTCATTGGTACATCTAAAAGCTCTGTCATCATCTGCATCAATTGCGCCTCATACGTTGATGACTGCAGCTTCTTAGCCATTTCTGGCGTAACCCATTGGGGTATTTCCACTCCACCGTCGTCTCCTTGCCCCGTAATAAGCAAAAACCGCGCTTCAGCGCGGTCTTCCCTCGTGTCAGTGCGTGGCCTGCGCGCCCCCGCCTGATGCATCCTTCAGCGGCTTGCGTAACAACCACGTCGTCTGTCCCAACTGAAAGAGATTGGAAATCACGTAATACACAGAAAGTCCTGCGGGAAACCGGGATGCCACGTAACCAAAAACAATGGGCATCATCCACAACATCATCTTTTGACTCTGTTCCATTCCAGGCTGCTGCGGTGTCATTTGCATCGTTTGCTTCTGCATAAAGAACGTGCTAATAGCCACTAAGATTGGCAAAATATAAGTCGGATCCGGTTTCGCCAAATTCTCCCATACCCAGAATCCATAATTGTGATACACGTAATGAAATCGCTCCAATACGTCGAACAACCCATACATGACCGGAATCTGCAATAATAACGGCAAGCATCCCGATGCAGGATTGACGCCTTCCTCCTTGTAGAGCAACGCCAATTCCTTTTGCAATTGCTGCGGATTACCTTTATGCCGCTTTTGCAGTTCCCGTTGTTTAGGCCCTACCTTGGCCATCTTTTGCATCGACCGGGCTTGATACACCCCAAGCGGCAAAAGAATCAGACGCACGAGCAATGTGAGCAGAATAATCCCCAGCACATAATTGTGGGTCCACCCCGTGAACAACACAAACGCCCCACGAATTATGCTCAAAAATCCGCCCCAAATAGCCATTTACAGCCTCCTTAACGAACTATGGGACAGGGTCGTAGCCCCCCTCGTGAAAGGGATGGCATCGCAATACACGCTTGACCGCCAAATAACCACCTTTGGGCACCCCGTACTTCGATACGGCTTCCACCGCGTATTGCGAGCAGGTTGGCATATATCGGCAACTGGGGGGAGTCATCGGAGATATATATTTTTGGTAGACACGGATTAGCCCAATGACCAACGTCTTCACCAGCTGTTACCCGCTTTCTCCATCACATCCGCTTGTCCAAGCAGCCACCCTTCACTAATAATCGCCGCATGGATTGAACAAGACGGTCCCAATCTTCCGACAACACGGCTTTTTTACCCAAAACAATCATATCTCCACAGGCTTTCATATCCGGCGCAAAAAGGGAAAAGAGAGCACGCATACGACGACGAATCCTGTTTCGCTTCACCGCGGAGCCAGCGGACCGCTGTGAGGTAAAACCGATGCGCCCTTCTCCGCGGCCGTTACCAAGAATAAACAGGACAATATACCGATCGCCTACCGTGCGTCCAAACTTGAAAACCCGTCCAAAATCAGAACGCCGTTTGAGCCGCTGAAATTTTGCCATGGCCTAGCCAGCCAAACGCTTTCGGCCCTTTTGACGGCGCCTCTTAATGACCATACGGCCAGCTTTGGTGGACATGCGTTTTCTAAAACCATGAACTTTAGCCCGGTGTCGACGGTTCGGTTGAAAAGTCCGCTTCATAAATTCGTCACCCCCCGACTCTCGCGCAAATGTGGCTTTAATTATAGTCGCCTCACATTCTCAGGTCAAGAAAGGGATTTTTTCCACAGGCCGGGTTTTACCTGCCTTGTTCGTTGAGAGCCCTGTCCGAATTTGTTATGATAAAACAACTCCTCCGGGTTCGGAGGCATTCATTATTTATAGGAAAGTTATCAACAAACTGTGGATAACTTTGTGGACTTCTTGTGTATATTAGGGGGAATTGTTTCATGCTGGAGGTCGGTTTAGAAGGCCTGTGGGCGGATACTGTGGCTCGTCTGGAAAGCGAGTTATCCACACCCAGTATGGAGACGTGGGTGCGTCAAGTCTTCCCACTCTCTTTGGATGATGGCGTACTTGACTTGGCCGTACCCAGTGATTTCGTCCGCCAAATTATTGCCAGCCGCTATGCTGGATTGCTCCGCGACGTGCTGACCAAGTCTGCTGGACGCCCGATCGAGGTACACCTTGTGCTGACACCCAAAGCGCCGGAAACACTTGACGAGGAAAAGCCTGTACCCATTCCTCCGCCCCAATCGGTTCGGCCCGCGCCTAAGGAGTCTGCGCCAGAGCCCCAAGAGTCGGAATTTCATACTCGTCTTAACCCCAAGTACGTGTTCGAAGCCTTTGTCGTTGGAGTCTCTAACCGCTTCGCCCATGCTGCTTGCCAGGCCGTCGCTGAAATGCCAGCACGAGCCTATAATCCACTATTTCTCTATGGCGGCGTGGGTCTTGGCAAAACCCACTTAATGCACGCGATAGGGCATCAAGTTCTATCCGTCAACCGAGAAGCTCGTGTTCTGTACGTTTCCTCAGAAAATTTTACCAACGAAATGATCAACGCCATTCGCGACGACAAAATGGTTCGGTTTCGACAACGTTACCGGAACATTGATGTCCTCTTGATTGACGATATTCAATTCGTCGCAGGCAAAGAACGCACCCAAGAAGAATTTTTCCACACTTTTGAAGCCTTACACGGGGCCCATAAGCAAATCGTCATATCGAGCGACCGTCCTCCTAAAGATATCCCAACCCTTGAAGAGCGCCTACGGTCACGATTCGAGTGGGGTTTAATCACCGATATCCAGCCCCCAGATCTCGAAACCCGTATTGCAATTTTAGCCAAAAAAGCCCAACTGGAAGATTTGCAAGTGCCCGACAGCGTCCTCCAGTTTATTGCTGCGCGCATCGACACCAACATTCGGGAACTCGAAGGGGCTCTCATTCGTGTCATGGCCTATGGATCTATCACCCGCCAATCTTTGACAGCAGAATTGGCGATGGAAGCGCTAAAAGACGTTATACCCAATTCGCGTCCGAAAGCGATCACCATCCGCCTTATCCAAGAAGAAGTGGCGAAACACTTTGACATGCGTGTCGAAGATCTCAAGGCCAAAAAACGCACGCGCGCGGTGGCATTTCCCCGGCAAGTCGCCATGTATATTGCACGCAGCTTGACGGACGCCAGCCTCCCAAGAATCGGTGAGGAATTTGGCGGACGCGACCACACCACTGTAATTCATGCTTGCGAAAAAATCGACCGGGAACGACACGAAGATGCCCAACTCGCACAAATTCTCGAAGCCATCTCAAAACGGATCAAATCGCGCTGAAAAGCTTGGGGATAAATGGTGAAAAAACGGGGGGTTAATTGTGGAACAACAACAGGTAATACACAACTACACCATCAGACACAAAAATCATCCCCAATTCTCCCCGTGTCGATCCAGAGGTTATTCAGAATTATTTTGCGCCCCATCGCCTGATGACATAAGGGCTGCGGACACTTATCCAGATTATCCCCAGCCCTTATTATGACTACGGAAAAAAGACAAAAAAAGAATCTTAATCATAAGTGGGCTACGAAAGTCGCTCACCCATCTCAAAAAACCCTACCGGGAGGAGACCACCTTAATGCACTTTAGCGCTGCCCAAGACCTTACGACTCGCGCTCTTCAACAAGTCGGTCGCGTTATTCAACCTCAAAACACCATGGCTGTTCTCGCAGGCATCCAACTCCAAGCCGAAAATGGTCGTCTTTTGCTGTCAGCAACCGACCTTTCCAGTCACATCGCCGCAGAAATTCCCTGCGACGTTCAAGAGCCAGGTTCTGTCGTTCTACCGGGATCCACGTTAACCGAACTCATTCAACGCCTCCCCACCGCGACCTTCGACTTAACCTCAGATCCCAATACCGGACGCAGCACTATTCGCTATGGGCGCAACAAAGCCATCATCAACGGCTATGGCCAAGAACTGTTACCAACTTTTCCCATGCTCGAAGATACCCAAGCACGCCTTGAGTTACCGACCGGGACGCTCGGAACGCTGAGCCGGCAACTCCTCTTTGCTGTATCCCGAGAAGATAGCCGCCCCATTCTTAAAGGCGTCTATGTAAAACTCGGAACCGGCCGCCTCGTCTTCGTCTCCACCGACGGTACTCGTCTATCCCATAGCTGGCTTCCCATTCCTGACTACCGCGGTCCCCAAAAAGAGGTTGTCCTCCCGCACAAGTTCTTCAGCGAAGGCGCGCGTCTAAACCAAAACAATCCCGTCACCCTCACCTTGGGAACCGGACTCGTTGAACTCACCGCCCCAGGCACCACTTTTACCACGCGGCTGCTCGAAGGCCAATTTCCTGACTATGACCGCGTCATCCCCCAGGAATTTATTGCTGAATGTCGGGTATCTATTGCGGATCTCCGCGGTTCCTTAGAGCGTGTCAACCTCTTAGCCGCCAAGGATCATTCCACGCCAGTTGCTGTGCATCTAGAAGACGGGACGATCGATCTCTCAACCCAAACAGCCGATATTGGCCAAGCTCAAGAGACTGTAGAAGCGCAAACCCATGGCCAGGCCTTGGACATCTTATTCAATCCCACGTATATTCTAGATGCCCTTAAAGCGCTCGAGGGCGACGAAGCACTCTTACAATTTTCCGGCATTCAATCTCCGGCCAAAATCATGGATGCCGAAGGCGCTCAATACTTTCACGTCTTACTTCCCTTGCGGCAGATGATTTAAATGACACTAGACACGTTGGACATCAAAGGGTTTCGCAACATCACGGACACCACATTACACTTTTCCCCGCAATTGACTCTAATTGTCGGAAACAATGGCCAAGGCAAGACCAACGCCCTAGAAGCTTTGTATGTCACATTAACGGGCACATCATTCCGGGGTACTTCAGACCAAGACCTCATTGGCTGGAACCAACCCTTTACGAGCCTGACCGCCAAAATTCGGAAAGAGCACACCGACCCTTTGACAATCACTCACTTTATCGGACGCCAGCCCGTGAGAAAAAAACACACGGGGCAAATCTGGCCCGTCGTCCTTTTTTCCCCTGATGATGTCCAACTCTCCAAAGGGTCGCCAAGCGGTCGACGCCGTTTTCTCGACTGGACCTTAGCGACCGTAGACACGCGCTACCTCCGCTTATACCGCCAATATCAACACGCCTTATTAGCCAGAAACCGCATATTAAAAGATTCACGTCTTTGGCCGACATTACCGGACTTTAGCCACGTCCTCGTCGAATCCGGTCTTTACCTGTGGATCCGCAGGCGTGAAATGGTGCAAAATATAGTGCCCAGGGCTCAAGAAATCTTTACCCAACTGACAGGACTCTCTATGCAATGTATGCTCAAAGAGGGCGGAAGCTCGAGAAAGATTGAAACCCTCGAGGAGTACAAAACCTTAATGGATGAGCGCAGCACCGAAGAGAAACGAAGGCAAATGACGTTGGTTGGTCCGCACCGCGACGACCTGCTATTTCAGATCAATGGTGTGGCCGCATCTCCTTATGCGTCTCAAGGCCAACACCGGGCCCTCGCCTTAAGCCTCAAACTAGCCAGCTACCACGTCCTCGAAAAGGAGACGGGAATTATGCCAATCGTTTTACTTGATGATGTCTTATCAGAGCTCGATCCGATTAAACGCTCTAGTCTGCTCGCATTCATTGCGACCAATCATCCCCAAACGATTGTCACAGATACCGAAGCACGCAATTTTGACCACCTCCATCCGCAGGTCTACACGGTAGAGGACGGCCAATTTTCGAGGCAAGCCTAATGGATACAAACAGTGAGGAACTACGCGAGGTACTCGACCGATTGGTGGAACGCTATGCGTGGCAACCCGCCAAATCTTTATGGATTCTAGAGAGCAGTTGGCGCTCCGTCGCAGGCGACACCATTGCCAATCGCACACGGATCTTAGGCTATAAACCCAAGATCCTGACCATCGCTGTAACCTCTTCGTCATGGGCCCAACAGCTACAATATTTCATTCCCGATCTCATTACCAAAATTAACCAAGAACTCCACACAGACTTCGTGACCGATATCCACACACGCGTGAACCTACGGGCTTTCCGCACCGCGCAACCCCACATCTTAATCGGCGAACGTACGTACCGGTTCGGAAAACTGCGGCCCAAAACCCAAGACCTGGGAGTATTATTAGACCATGTGAAGCACAATTATCATGAAGCTGTCGCCAAATGGCTCCAAGACAACTACCACTTATGCCCACACTGCGGCAGCCCCGTGTTAAAACCCTATGAATATTGCAGTGTGTGCGAAACTGCGCTCATCACGACCAAAAAATCATGAGGAGGAGACCATGCCATGTACTTGCATATCGGCCATGACACCATGATCGACACCGGCCGCATTGTTGCCATCCTCAATAAAAACCTTATGGACCATTCCCCTGAGGTACGACAGATGGTCCACCGCCTTAATAGCATTGGCGCCTTGCAAGGCGACCTCGCTGACGCAAAAACCATGATCTTGACAGATTCCGGCCTTGTTATGTCCAGTATCTCGGCCGCCACGCTCTACAAACGAGCCGGTAAGATAGCGTCCGAAGGCTCTTTAGCTATGTGGTATACTGAAATATAGGGCATTTTTGCCTGTGACTCAGGTAAGGAGGAACCACCACTCATGACGGAAGACTCCCGTCCGGGAAGCTACAATGAAGGCGATATTCAAGTATTAGAAGGCCTTGAGGCTGTACGTAAACGCCCGGGAATGTATATTGGCTCGACAGGCTCACGGGGTCTTCACCACTTGGTATACGAAATTGTCGACAACTCAATCGACGAAGCGCTTGCTGGAGTTTGCGATCACATTTGGGTGACACTCTATCGTGATGGCCGTGTGGGCGTTCGCGATAACGGCCGCGGTGTGCCAACCGGCATTCATCCCAAAGCGGGTATTCCCACATTGCAAGTCGTGCTCACCATCTTGCATGCCGGAGGAAAATTCGGCGGGGGCGGATATAAAGTGTCAGGAGGGTTGCACGGGGTCGGTTTATCCGTTGTCAACGCCCTCTCATCGGAATTAACGGCAACAAGCCGCTTTGGGGGCGGCACCTTTGTGCAGCATTACGCCAAAGGAAAACCGCTTGACGCCGTCACCCAGGTAGACGAAACCAATGAGACAGGATTCGAAGTTATCTTTCGTCCCGATGCCGAAATCTTTGAAGATGTGCATTTCTCTTTTGACGTCTTAGCCAACCGCATGCGCGAACAAGCGTTTCTCAATGCTGGGGTCTTCTTGTCGTTGCACGAGGAAGAAACTGGCCGTACCATCCAGTTTGAATTTCAAGGCGGCGTCGTCTCCTTTGTGGAGTATCTGAATTTAAGCCGCGACGTTCTCCATGCGCCTCCCATTGCTTTTTCCGGAGCGAAAGACGGTGTCATGGTCGATGTGGCATTACAGTATAACGACAGCTATAACGAAACGCTTTTCACCTTTGCCAACACGATTCGCACCCATGAAGGAGGAACCCACGAAGCCGGTTTCAAATCCGCTTTGACCCGAGTATGCAACGATTATGCTAGGAAATTAGGCATGCTCAAGGACACGGATGCCAATTTGACCGGGGAGGATGTGCGAGAAGGTATTACCGCTATTGTCTCCGTCAAACTGCCCGAACCCCAGTTTGAGGGTCAAACCAAGACGAAACTCGGCAATTCTGAGGTTCGAGGCATTACCGAAAGCATCGTTGCCGATGGCTTGGCAACCTTTTTTGAAGAAAATCCTCAAATTGCCAAGCGTATTTTAGAAAAGTCGGTACAAGCTGCTAGAGCCCGCGAAGCAGCACGCAAAGCCCGCGAGCTCACCCGCCGCAAAAGCGTCTTGGAATCGTCTGCTCTCCCCGGCAAGCTGACAGATTGCTCTTCGCGCGATCCTAAAGAATCCGAGGTGTATTTAGTCGAGGGAGATTCCGCCGGTGGCTCGGCCAAACAAGGCCGTGACCGACGATACCAAGCGATTTTGCCCTTGCGCGGAAAGATTCTCAACGTGGAACGGGCACGTGTCGACAAAATTCTCGCCAACGAAGAAATTCGCGCCATGATTACCGCTATTGGCACGGGGATTGGCGACGAGTTTGTTCTCGAAAAGGCCCGCTACCACCGCATTGTGATTATGACTGATGCGGATGTTGACGGTTCGCATATTCGCACACTGTTGCTCACATTTTTTTATCGCTACATGACACCCCTGATTGAAGCAGGCTATGTCTATATCGCTCAACCCCCCTTGTATTTGGTTAAAAAAGGCAAGTTCGAGAAATATTTGTATGACGATGCTGCTTTAGCTAAATTGCAAGAAGAGCTTGGGCATGGAAAAGACATCAATATTCAGCGGTACAAAGGGTTAGGGGAAATGAATGCCGAACAATTGTGGGAGACCACAATGAACCCGGAAACCCGGACGCTGTTGCAGGTCGAATTGGAAGATGCTGTGGCTGCGGATTGGATCTTCAGCGTGCTCATGGGGGAAAAAGTGGAATCACGGCGCGAGTTTATCCAAGAAAATGCCCACCTTGTGCGTAATCTTGACACCGTAGGATAAAGTGAGGAAACGATAAATGGCTGAAATCGGGCATGTGTTGCCCATTGATATCCAAGATGAGATGAAGAAGTCGTACATTGACTATGCCATGAGCGTCATTGTCAGCCGGGCATTGCCGGATGTGCGCGACGGGCTTAAGCCCGTACATCGTCGGATTCTGTATGCGATGAATGAGCTCAGCAATACCCCCAATCATCCCTACAAAAAATCGGCCCGTATTGTAGGAGAAGTGCTAGGACGGTATCACCCGCATGGCGACGTGGCGGTGTATGATGCCATGGTGCGGATGGCTCAGGATTTTTCTATACGGTATCCGCTGGTCGATGGACACGGCAACTTTGGATCCATGGATGGAGATTCTCCTGCCGCCATGCGTTACACAGAGGTGCGTTTATCGCAGATTGCGATGGAAATGTTAGTCGACATTGACAAAGAAACAGTCGATTTTACACCCAACTTTGACGAAACAACCCAAGAACCCCTAGTATTGCCCGCACGCATTCCCAATTTGCTCATTAACGGGTCTGCTGGGATTGCGGTGGGGATGGCTACAAATATTCCGCCCCATAATTTATCCGAAGTGGCGGATGCGGCAGTCTATATCATCGATCACCCAGAAGCCAGTTTGGAAGATTTATTGAAATTGGTTCCTGGTCCCGATTTTCCCACGGGCGGGATGATTATGGGCCGTGAAGGGATTCACCAAGCCTATGCAACGGGCCGCGGCATTATTGTCATGCGCGGGATTGCGGCAGTGGAGGAACCTGAACAAGGACGCACCCGGATTGTGATTTCCGAAATTCCCTATCAGGTCAATAAAGCACGTCTTCTCGAAAAAATTGCGGACTTGGTCCACGAACATAAGATTGAGGGGATTGCGGACTTACGCGACGAGTCTGACCGCCATGGCGTTCGCATTGTGATCGAAATCAAGCGTGATGGCGTGCCGAAGGTCATTCTCAACAAATTGTACAAATATACACCTTTACAGCAAACGTTTGGCATGATTTTGCTCGCCCTGGTGGACAACCGTCCCCAGGTCTTATCGCTCAAGGAAATTTTGCATTATTTTGTGCAACACCGGCGGGAGATTATTGTTCGCCGGACACAGTTTGACTTGCGAAAAGCCGAAGCCCGAGCCCATATTCTCGAAGGCTTGCGCATTGCTCTGCAGTTCTTAGACGAGGTTATCGCCTTGATTCGCGCTGCTGCCAGCGTGGATGCCGCGCGCACGGGACTCATGACGCGTTTTGGCTTAAGCGAGCTGCAAGCCAATGCCATCTTGGAAATGCGCTTGCAACGCTTAACGCAACTCGAACGCGAAAAAATTGAAGAAGAATACCGCCAAATCCAAGAACTGATTGCGCATCTGCGTGAGATTTTAGCGGACGAACGGCTCGTCTATCAAATTATTAAAGATGATCTTCTTGAGATTAAGGAAAAATATGGCGATGAACGCCGCACTAAAATTGGGGCAGCTGCCAAAACCATGAGTGATGAGGATCTGATTCCCGAAGAAGATATGGTCATTACGCTAACCCACCGCGGCTATATCAAGCGGTCACAAACCTCTGTGTACCGGTCTCAAAAACGCGGTGGGCGTGGCGTCATGGGCAGTACCGTGCGCGAAGATGACTTCATCAACCATTTGTTTATTGCTTCAACCCATGCCTATCTCTGCTTTTTCACCAACAAAGGGCGTATTTATCGCGTAAAGGTTCACGAAATCCCCGAGGCGGGAAGGCAAGCCAAAGGAATTTCCGTGGCCAACTTGGTGGCGTTGGAAACAGATGAGCGGATCGCGGCGGTGCAAACACTACCACAAGATGTTCCTGAAGATACGTATTGGGTCTTTGCCACAAAGCAAGGAGTGGTCAAGCGCACAGCGTTAGCCGATTATTCCACGTGGCGTGGCGGTGGTGTCATCGCCATCCATTTGGATGAGGATGACGAACTGATCGGGGTTGAGCAAACCACGGGCCACAGTGATGTCCTGATGGCTACGGCCTTTGGCAAAATCATTCGGTTCCCTGAATCCGAAGTGCGCGCCATGGGTCGGTCTGCGCATGGCGTTAAAGGCATCCGCCTAATCGGAGGCGACAAAGTCGTATCCTTGGCCACCGTCAGCGACATGGGCGAATTGCTCCTCTTGACAGAAAAGGGCTTTGGCAAGCGCACAGATACCGATCAATTCCGCGTCACCGGGCGCAATGGACAAGGTATCTGGGGGATTCGTGTGACCGCCAAAACGGGTAATCTGGTTGGCATTGTCCCCGTGGAAGGTCACGAGCAGTGCATGGTCATTTCCAGCGATGGTACCCTGATTCGTATGAATGTGGAAAATGTGTCCAAGCAAGGCCGTGATGCCCGCGGGGTGATGGTTATGCGCCTTGAGCCCGGCCAAACCGTTGCCGCTTTTACCCGTGTTGGTGCCGATGAAGAGAGTGACGATAACGACGAAAGTCGGTAAACTAGCAGTAACGATCCAGCCATTAAAGAGGGATCGCATACCTGTAAGGGAGGATAACAAGACAAATGAACGAAAAGCAGGTTGGGACTTTTAATGTGAAGGCTGGACTCGCGGAAATGCTTAAAGGCGGCGTGATTATGGATGTGACCACTCCCGAGCAAGCCGTTATTGCGGAAAAAGCTGGAGCTGTCGCGGTCATGGCGCTTGAACGCGTGCCTGCCGATATCCGTGCGGCAGGTGGAGTCGCCCGCATGGCAGACCCCCGTATTGTTAAAAGCATTCAGCAAGCGGTTTCCATTCCGGTTATGGCCAAAGTGCGCATTGGCCATTTTGTGGAAGCTCAAGTACTTGAGGCTCTAGAGGTCGATTATATTGATGAGAGCGAAGTGCTTACCCCCGCTGATCCGCAATACCACATTGATAAATGGGGATTCCAAGTACCGTTTGTCTGTGGAGCGCGCGACTTAGGCGAAGCCCTGCGCCGTATCGCCGAAGGGGCTGCGATGTTGCGGACCAAAGGTGAGCCGGGTACTGGCAACGTTGTCGAAGCGGTGCGCCATCTCCGTGCCGTCAATGCCGAGATTCGTCGTTTGGTTGCCACGCCCGATGGAGAATTGCCGGATTTGGCGAAAGAGCTCAGGGCTCCAATTGACTTGGTGCGCAAGGTCAAAGAGCTCGGACGCCTACCCGTCGTCAACTTCAGCGCAGGAGGCATTGCCAGTCCCTCCGATGCGGCATTGATGATGCAATTGGGTGCTGACGGCATCTTTGTAGGGTCAGGCATTTTCAAGTCTCAAAATCCTGAAGCCATGGCCCGTGCGATTGTCCGCGCAACCTTGCACTTTAATGATCCTAAAATCATTGCGGAAGTGTCGGAAGGGATTGGCGATGGGATGCCGGGACTGGAAATGGCAACCTTAACGCCTGCTGACCGCATGCAGGACCGGGGGATTTAAATGCGCATTGGTGTGCTGGCCATTCAAGGCGATGTGCGTGAGCACAAAAATCATTTGATCGCGGTTGGTGCTGAACCCGCCGAGGTGCGCACGGTCAAAGACTTTGACAGCGTTGATGGCCTTATTATTCCAGGCGGGGAAAGCACGACCATCGGAATGTTGATGCAAGAAGGAGGACTGATTGACGCCATTCGTTCACGCGTGGTAAACGACCACTTTCCGGTCTACGGCACGTGTGCCGGCCTTATCTTATTGGCCAAAGACGTGGTTGGGCCTTCTCCTGCTCGGTTAGGGCTTATGGATATCACAGCCGGACGCAATGCGTATGGCCGCCAATTGGCGTCATTCGAAGCCCCGATTACTATTCCCTTTTTAGGGCAACCTGACTTTCCGGCGGTCTTCATACGGGCGCCAAAAATCCTAGCGATGTCAGCGGACGTGGTCCCCTTGGCCGAATATGATGGACAGGTTGTCATGGCTGAACAAGGTTCACTTTTAGTCTCGGCCTTTCACCCTGAAATGAGTCATGACGTGCGTATCCACCAGTATTTCGTCGACAAGGTACGAAAAACACAAACCGTTTAAACCAGACCAAGAGCACAACGGCCTCACTTTGGGGGGCGTTGTGCTCTTCGCATTAAAAGCCCTCCCCTTGAGTTGACATCCGATATGCAGTAAGGCAAAATCAAACTGGTTAAGTAGGACAGGGCTTTTCGTGAAAAACCGAGAAGAATATGGGCACTTAGGCCTTACAGAGAGCCGGAGCTGGGTGTAATCCGGCAGGCCCGTTGTCTTATTCCACTTCTCGTGAATCTCCGGCGATGAGTCGGCGGGGCTCGCCGTTATTGGGCATTGAGTTGGGCGCTTAGAGCGTCAATTGGGGTGGCACCGCGGGTTATACTCGTCCCCGACTGTGGGAGGAGTTTTTATTTGCGTGCAGACGAAAAGGGGCAAGCCATGGATACACCGGCCATATCTGCAATTCAGGCCTCAGAGACGGCAGTCATCTTATTGGATCAACGCGCTTTACCGCAAACAGTAACCTATTTGACCTGTACCGATGGAAATGACGTCATTGAAGCCATCCGCTCTTTGGCGGTAAGAGGCGCCCCTGCGATTGGGATTGCCGCAGCGTATGGACTGTGGCTCTTTGCGCGTCAAGCTCTTCGGGCGGATGATTTTTGGTCTCAAGTCCAGCATGCGCTGACGGCACTTAAAAGCGCTCGCCCGACGGCGGTGAACTTAGCGTGGGCGGTGGACCTTGCCTATGAGCGCATGCGGTCTTTTGCGCCGCAAGATGCGGTTTTAGCGTGCCGGCAATGGGCCGACAGCTTGCTCGCGCAAGACATCACCTTAAACCAAGAAATTGGAAGATGGGGCACGACCCTCTTTGACGGATCGGTGCGGATTTTGACGCACTGTAACACGGGAGCTTTGGCTACGGGCGGTTACGGAACAGCTCTAGGGGTTATTCGCTCGCTTTACCAAGCGGGACGTTTGCAGCAGGTTTGGGTCGATGAAACCCGTCCTTTGTTGCAAGGTGCGCGATTGACCGCTTGGGAGCTGGATCAAGAACATATCCCGGCTCAACTGATTACGGATAGCATGGCAGGCACGGTCATGGCACAACATATGGTTGATGGCGTAATTGTAGGAGCTGACCGGATTGCGACAAATGGCGACACGGCAAATAAGATTGGAACCTATACTGTAGCCGTGCTGGCAGCTTTTCATCAGATTCCCTTTTACGTGGCTGCGCCCCTTAGTACTTTTGATATCGCGGCGCAAAGCGGCGCCGATATCCCTATCGAACTTCGGGCAGCTGACGAAGTGCGCCGTGTGGGAAACGCGCAAGTGGCCCCCGAAAATTTTCCCGTGTATAACCCCGCTTTTGATATTACCCCGGGGAGTCTGGTGGCCGCATTTATTACTGAAAAAGGGATTATTTCCCCACCATTTTCCGAAAATATTCCGCGTCTCATAAGCAAAAATGTCTAAACCCTGCAGTATGAGACGCGCCAAAGTGATATAAAGAGTGAATTAGTCGACTCCTTGTATAAAGGCAGCATATGCGACAAGGCGGACGACACGCCAGTGATGGTCGTATCCAGTGAAAGGCAGGAGACAGGGGATGCTCGATATTAAGCGCATACGCCAAGAACCGGAGACGGTGAAGGCGCTGTTAGCGAAAAAACATGTGAACGTAAATCTCGACACCGTACAAGAACTGGATCAAAAACGGCGTCAGGTGACACTGCAAATCGAACAGTTGAAAGCCAAACGCAATCAAGCCTCGGAGGCCGTGTCGCAACGCAAAAAGCGCGGAGAAGATGCCCAGGACCTTATTTTAGAAATGCGGCAGGTGGGCGACGAGATTAAAGCGTTAGAAGCATCGCTTGAACCCATTGACGCGGAGTTGCAGGAATTTTTGCTCACAGTGCCTAATACGCCGTTGCCGCAAGTCCCAGAGGGTGAATCGGCCGATGATAATGTGGAAATCCACAAATTTGGTGTACCGCGGACTTTTTCATTTCCGGTGCAAGCGCACTGGGATATTGGTGAGCGGTTGGGCATCCTAGATTTTGAGCGAGCACGAAAAATTAGTGGCGCACGGTTTACGGTATTGGCAGATGGCGGGGCCAGGCTCAGTCGCGCTTTGATAAATTTTATGTTGGACCATGCACGAGCCCGAGGGTATCATGAAATGGCCACACCTTATTTAGTTAACGCCACCTCTATGTTCGGCACGGGACAATTTCCCAAATTTGTGGACGATGTGTTCCATGTTGTGCCCCATGATTATTATCTCATTCCGACCGCCGAGGTGCCCTTGACGAATCTATTTCGGGATGAAATCATTTCCACCCCGTTGCCTTTAAAGTTTACCGCCTATACGGCGTCATTTCGGGCGGAGGCGGGAGCAGCCGGACGCGACACGCGCGGTCTTATCCGTCAACACCAATTTGACAAAGTGGAATTGGTGCGCATTGAAGAACCTGAGAAGTCCGAGCAAGCTTTGCAAGAAATGTTGCGTGATGCAGAGAGTGTGCTGGAGGACCTTGGACTCCCCTATCATACGGTGATGCTTTGTGGTGGGGACATGGGCTTTGGACAAGCTTTGACCTATGATATTGAAGTATGGCTACCAAGTTACGGCAAGTATGTCGAGATATCTTCCGTGAGCACCATGACCGATTTTCAAGCCCGGCGGGCCAGCATTCGGTACCGACCTAAAGGCAGCAAAAAAACGGAATTGGCTCATACGCTCAATGGCAGTGCTCTGGCCGTGGGACGCACCATTGCGGCTATTTTAGAAAATTATCAAATGGCCAATGGCCATGTTCAGATTCCTGAAGTGCTGCGTCCTTATATGGGCGGTATGGAACAACTCTAAGATCGAGGTGCTGTTTCCCAGTGCCTCCCTCTTTTCTTCCCTGCATTTTTAGGGTACACTATTCTTTGTCTTTGGAGGGGTAGCGTAATTGGTAACGCAGTGGTCTTGAAAACCACCGCCTTCGGGCTTGCAGGTTCGAGTCCTGTCCCCTCCGCCACTTTTTAAACCAGATTCTGCAGGCTTGCCATGCCTAGTCTGATTATGATATTATAGCCCTTGCGCACGGAGGGATACTCAAGCTGGCCGAAGAGGGCGGTTTGCTAAACCGTTAGTAGGCTTTCAAGCCTAGCGTGGGTTCGAATCCCACTCCCTCCGCCACTTGCAGAATCGACAAAAGTTTGATATAATTTAAATGTTGTGCGCCCGTAGCTCAGCGGATAGAGCGCTTGACTACGAATCAAGAGGTCCCAGGTTCAAATCCCGGCGGGCGCACCAAAATTTGGCGCAGCGTATTGCGTGTACGCGGCGTTTTTTTATTGTCGGCCGACTTTATTTTTTTGGCTGTTAGCATTGTTGGCCCGGTCAATCTTGTGGGCACTGGCCAGCAATCCATGCCCATGTGCCAACGCCTTGCTGTAAGAGCAAGGTCGAATGGGTGTACCGCAAATCACGCAGTGCGGACTTCGTGCGGACGGGGCTTCCTGAAACCTAGCCTAAACTTCTGGTGCTGTCCAATTACGAGGTGATCAGCGCTTTTGCTAAACCCAAAGGGGAGCGATTTGGCCAGAATTTGCACAGAGATTTATACTGCTTCTTTTGATTTTCCTTATGAATTCACCACCACACGATTGCTGAATAGGCGCACTTGTCAATAAGGCTAAACGGAAATGCCCAAACGAACTGAAGGCGTCGGATCATCTCTTGTGAGCTTGAGAGCGATATCGACCTGGTAGTTCGATTTGCGCCCGGTCAGCGCGTGGGTTTTGTTCGTCTGCTGAGCATTCAAGACCGATTTTCGGAGATATTCGAAGGGCGCTCTGTCGATATGCATACCCTGCAGGAGATCCATCCCGTGATTAGAGACCAAGTTCGAAAGCAGATGGTATCGATTTTTCCACCAGAGGTCCAAGCCTAATGGCGGAAAAGAATGCGGTTGTATACTTAGTCGATATGGTGGATGCATGCGAAAAAATCCTCCGGTATTGTGAAAATCGGACCTTGGCCGAATTCGTCGATGATACATTGTTATTTGATGCGGTTCTGAGGAACCTCACTGTCTTGGGGGAAGCCGCGGGGCGTTTCGATCGACTATGGACCACTGGGTATTCCGATGCTCCTTGGGCAGCCATCACGGGCATTCGCCACCGTGTAGTTCACAACTATGGTCATGTGGATCCCGAGATTGTTTGGGACACCGTACAAGAGGATGTCCCTGCGATCCTCAAGAAGCTCAAGAGAATCCTATCGGATATGGGATCTGGTATGCTCTAGTCCCCGGGATTTCGTGGCTTCCATGGTAACATAGGATTAATGAGTGCTCTAAGCGAAGCGGGCGGGAGCAGTTCACATAGTCAAGTTGGGAATCGCTAAAAACGCACCCAAAAAATCTCTAATTGCGCCAAAAGGACCTCGAAAAGCCTGAAATCTAATTGACGCGCAAGAAACCTCATAGGACAAAACTTCGCTGCTGATGGGCTGGGATAGTTATATACTAGCTTTCAAGGCCAGTACGCGTCCTGTATTGAGACTCATACTAATACGATTCGCGCGCTGAGATTTCGGCGTGGTTGTACACGTTACGCTTGGCTCTAAGTGGGACCCGGATGATACCGATTAAGGGAGCGACTATTGGGAAACTAAGACTCTATGGTGGGGTCATCGCTTTGCTAATAACCCCCCGGCCAAATTTATTCGGGGCCTTGGATTCAAACATCCCCGTTATTATTATGGCTAGACGGAACGTAACCGACGAGATGAGAGCTCACCTATTGAAACTTGGCTAACGGGTGAGAACATTAACCGTATTGGTATTGTTGTTGGTGAAATATAAGGCCAGTTCCCCGTCTTCATCAAGGGCGACATAAATCCCAAATAAGGCAGAGCCAGCGCCTGTGACGGGGTTGACAGGCGTTTTATCCAACGTCCGGGATGACACAAGGCGTCCTGTTCGGGGATTGATTTCGATGGCTCGATTGTCTCCTTGATTAACCGCAATGAGGTGACCGTTTTCGGGATTGAACCCCAACCCCGCTGGCTTGTTGAGGGGAGGTCCTTGATAAATCGTAAGCCCTGATCCCATATCATTTTCACCTGTGGAGACAGGGGCGAGCACGGAGATACTGTCATGGGCTCCATCGGCAATGTAGAGAGCATCGCCCATTGGTAACCAAATCATGCCTTGCGGTCCGTAAACCGTGTTAATAGTAGTGCCGATGTGGGCAAAGCCGGATCCGATTTGTACGGTGATGGAATCCTCATTAAAGTTCGGGGGATGAAAACCCGTAAAGCGATCGATGGTGCCTGAAAGGACATTGGTAGAGAAGAATGCGGCGGGAAGTCCATAGAATTCACCAAAATTAAACTGCATTCCCCAAGGACCGGCAAATAGATCGCGGCGAATATCGCCCCCAGAAAATAGAAGACCATTCGCCGAAATCACTTGGACAATCCCCTGACTTCCGTTCGGATTAAATCCGTAATCGGCGATCCACGTGGCTCCTAGATTTGATGTCGCAATCGCAATAGGTGCCATGGCTCCTGCGAAGAATCGGTGAGGTTTCCCCTGTACAATGCGTTCTAAGGTGCTGCCTAGACCCATGATGCCTTTGGCGTTGTTAATGTTTGAGACCAGCACATCGCCGTGTTTGAGCACGGTTTGGGTATCATCAAACGTATTCGGTGCTAATATGACGCCATAAGGATTTTTGTCACCGTTTATGGGATCTATCGTCGATGAAATTTCTCGAATAGTGTGCAGATCGCCGATGCGCTGGCGAGGAAAAAGGTCGGCCGAGTACCAAAAGACCGGATTCGAACGTCCTAGCGCGTAGAAGGTTTCTGAGCCGGCAACGCCATCCACAGTTATGCCAAACGCTTTTTGAAACGCGCGCACGGCCTCACGCGTAGCTCGCCCAAAATAGCCATCAATGCGACCAAGGTAGAAGCCTAGATTTTGCAGAATGACTTGGAGGCCCACAGTATCGAATCCGTTGTCCCCTTCTCCCAAATTGCGGCCGCCGGTAAAAGATGTAATCCACAAGATATCAAAGGTGTTGGGACCAACTGACCCATCGAATGATATGTCCCAATGGCGATAAACAATGTTATCTCCCTGAAACGCGAGAACTGCGGGTTTTGTCGATGATCCAAAAATGCCATTGGCAGGCTGATTATTAATCGATGCGTAACGCAGGCAATTTAATCGGTTTTGCAGTACCCTCACGTCTCCGCCACTCATGCCGATGCTTAATGGACGGGAGCCAAACGCTGGACCTCCATAGGCGCTATTATCCTGCCCCATAATGCGGTACGTTTGCCGGTCGACAACACCATCGACCGCAATTCCGAAATAACTTTGGATATTGTACGCGGCTTGTTGGCTACTGTGGTCAAAGATCCCGGTAATGGGAATGCGGGAGCCCATGGGGCCTTGAGGGGGATCCATAAGTTCTAGCATGGTATCGTATAGGCGTTGAAAAACTTTCACATCAGTTCCTGCAATTGCAGGCGACTGCAACCGAAGTACTCGCGATCCAAAAGGCACGACCGGCAAGTTGTTAGAAAAGCTAGCCAATGTCAAATCCCTCCTTAATGGCCATAATATGGATTCCATAGAAAAAAGTTCTAAGGCGAAAAAATTTATGGGTTCGGGCACCGTGGAAACGATCGTTTGCCGCCAGTCCTTGTCTGCCCTTGGACCAGATCGTGGGTGGTTTAGTGTCCTTGAGTCCCCAAATCATCTGAATGTAAAAGATGGGAGAACTTGACATTATGCAACTGCTTGCCGCTTAAGACCGGTATCCACTACGATAATGGCCTGAGTAAAGGCAAGGACCAAATCCGGAAATGATCGAAATGCATGATGATGTGCACAATGTGTGGATAACTCAGCAATTTCTGGGTCATTATACTGTCCGAGACAGTGCGAAAGGACAGGGTCATGGACGTTGTTGTTATCGGAGCAGGACCTGCGGGCCTCGCGGCAGGCTATGAAGCGGTCCAACAGGGGCATCAGGTCATCGTCTACGAGCAAGATGCGCATCATGTCGGGGGGATTTCTCGAACCGTTCTGTACAAGGGCTACCGATTTGATATTGGTGGCCACCGCTTTTTTTCCAAGAACTTGGCCATGGAAACCTATTGGAAAGACGTGCTAGGCGACGATCTGTTAAGGCGGCAGCGGTTGTCCCGCATTTACTACCAAGGAAAATTTTATGACTACCCGCTGAAAGCTTCTAATGCCTTTCGCAATATGGGAATGCTCAAGACGGTGCAGTGTTTGGCCAGTTTTGCCGGAGCGCAAATCCAACCGATCACACCTGTCACGAATTTTGAAGAGTGGGTCATCAACCACTTTGGTCGACAGTTGTATCAAATGTTCTTTAAAACCTACACGGAGAAAGTGTGGGGAATGCCCTGCCAAGAGATAAGCGCGGACTGGGCCGTACAACGCATTCAAGGACTAAATTTAGGCCGTGCGGTGCAGGCGGCTCTTTGGCCTGGCAGACAATCGGCTACCGGCGTTATTAAAACGTTAACAAACGCTTTTTTCTACCCGCGCTTAGGGCCTGGCATGTTATGGGAAAAAGTCGCTGAGCGGATTCGTGAGCAAGGCGGGCATGTGGTCATGGGGGCCAAAGTCGCTCGCATTATCTGGGAAAAGGGGCGTGGCGTCGTGCAAATCGAAACACCCCATCATGTCAGTACCGTCCATCACGTGATTTCATCAATGCCGCTGCGCTCTTTCGTGCGCGCCTTGCACCCCAAGGCGCCAGAAGAAGTCATCAACGCGGCGGAATCGCTGCAGTACCGAGATTTTTTGACGGTAGGGCTTATTATTGACGCGCCCCATCTTTTTCCCGACCAATGGATTTACATCCATGATCCCGGCCTTAAAGTCGGGCGCATTCAAAACTTCAAAAACTGGAGTCCGGCTATGGTCCCTGATGCATCTAAGACCGGTATAGGCATGGAGTATTTTTGCTTTGCGGGCGATAAATTGTGGACCATGACGGACGCGGCGTTATTGAATTTAGCCGAACAAGAAGCCCGCGCAACCGGTCTTTTAGGGCAAGCACGCTGTCTTGACGGAACGGTGATTCGTGTCCCCAAGGCTTACCCCGTCTATGACGACGCTTATGAGCACCACGTCAGGACCATACGCCACTTTCTGGCGTCACACCTGCCCAATGTCCACGTCGCCGGCCGCAATGGCATGCATCGTTACAATAATCAGGATCATGCCATGATGACGGGGATTTTAGCGGCGAAGAATGTGTCTGGCGCCCATTATGATGTGTGGGCCGTGAATGGCGATGCGCAATACTTGGAGACTTCAGGGAGTGTGCGGTCGGTTCCACAAAGGCTGCGCAGCCTCAAAGGATAAAGGGGTATGGTGTTGTCAGATGCCCGAGGAGGCGCGATGCACAAAGTACGAGGACGAGAACAATTCATGGTGTTTGCGTTTTTCCTCAGCCTGGGGCTGATATGGATGGGTCTGATGCCCTTGTGGCAAGGACCTGATGAGCCGGCACAGTTTGCTTATGTCCAGTACATGGAACATCATGTGTTTCCGCCGCGGCAAGACATTGTTCCAGCGGGACAAAGTCCTTGGCTGTATAGCCCCTCGTCCGCAGAAAATATGGCGGTGACGTTGTCCCAGCGTGCCCGGGTCCTGCAGGATCCGGCCGCGTGGTTTTCTTGGACACCTTATGAAACGGCCAAGATTTTTCGGGCGGTGGCGCACGCGAGCGCGAGCGCTCAAGCGGCAACGATAGGCACTCAAAATTACGTGGAGATTTATCCACCCCTCTATTATGACCTCATTGCATGGGGGCTTAGGTTATTAGGCCTGCGCAATGTGTTGTACGCGGCGTATATGGCACGGGCGGTCAGCGCTTTGTGGCTTGCGGTATTGGGCGTTGTATGGAATCAGGTGCTAAGATCCGCAATTCGTCAAAGCGTTTTGCGGCTCATGTTTTTAGCCACCGCAGTGCTTGCGATTCCTACCGTTGGCATGCTAGGGGGTGTCGTGAACAATGACGTGGTCATGGACGGTGCCAGTATGGCGGTATTTGGCGCATCGCTGGCCGCGATGCAGAATCCCCTGCGGTTTATCTCGTGGAAGGGGGCTGTCGCGCTGGGATTGTTAGCTGGAATGGTTATCTGGACCAAGGAAGAAGCCTACCTCGCTTTAGCCCTCTCCCTTCCCTTTGTGTTAAGCAGCGTATGGCGCAAGCAGGCTTCGTGGCGCGTGCGGGGAGCATGGTTTGGATTGGCCGGCGCTACGGCCCTTTTGGTGGCTTGGCCCTGGTTTGCGCTGATGCTTCACCGCTACCACGCCCTGGTTCCCCCCTTAACTTATCAGAGTGCCGGGAGCAATCCTCGCACGTGGGGATTTGTGGTTCGCCATGAGCTATTGAGTCGTTCCTTTCAGATGGATATGATGGTGACTCAGCTGTTTTTTGGTATGGATTGTCCATGGTGGCAACCTTGGATCTCCATTTCGTGGTTTCGCCTTGTTCTCGGGGCCATAGTGATATGGATTCTATTGGGCGGAGTGCTTGCGGGAAGGGGACAGCGGGGCTGGGCTTTGGCCATGGTCTGGATCAGCGCCGGCTTTACGATGCTGTGGCTCATGCAAGGAGAGTATAATGTCTTAACCGGGTTCTACTTCTTGCAAGGGCGCTACTTTTTGTTTCTTTTGGCTCCTGCTTCGTGGCTCGCGGCACATTGGTGGATGAAGTGGCCAAAAGTCTTGCAAATTGGGACATTTATCGGTGCCGCGCTCTTATCCTTAGCGACCATGAGCCGGACTATTTGGCGGTATTACCATCATAGTTTGCTGTCCTATTTATTAGGCCATGTCGTCTTGTTAGCGCCACCCGCCTCAATTAATCTGAGCCGTATCTGCCTAGGAATATTGGCGACCGCTGTGGCGGTGGCCCCGATTACTCTTCTTGCCTATTTTCGCGCTGACACCGAGCCTACCCAAAAGAGCCATAAGGGAGTCTAAACACAGGCATTGGGGTGTTGATAACACTGTTTTGGCAAGGTCTACGTTCTTTGTACCGCTGTTGTTGCCTCTTTTTTGTAGCCGATGGCTTAGGAACGAACAGATGCCCTCGTTAGGGTCCTAACGAGGGCGATACCTTCAGCAAAAACTTAACCGATTGTCCACCACCACGTGGCTCCTAACAGTCCCATACTGGGAACAACAGAGATGAGAACAGCCCCACCGATCGCGGGGCCTAAGGTGTGATGCGCGAGCCATTGCCCGGCCGCCAAAGCACCAAGAGGTCCGGCGGCTTGAAGAAGGGTCCGGATGTGCGTAAGGACCACCGCGCGGTGCTCTTCGGGTATCGCACCGAATCGCAACTGCATGACAAAGATACTGGTTCCTCCGGCCATCGCCGCGTTGACAGTGATCCCCACAAAC
Source organism: Sulfobacillus thermotolerans (assembly GCA_002951815.1). Classification (GTDB taxonomy): domain Bacteria; phylum Bacillota; class Sulfobacillia; order Sulfobacillales; family Sulfobacillaceae; genus Sulfobacillus; species Sulfobacillus thermotolerans. Next base: position 34,250 of record CP019454.1, on the reverse strand, counting down.
GCCCACAACGGGTGCATGATGCCGATCCAATAGCCGGCCAGAGCGAGCCCCGCCACGGTTTGCATCAGCCATAGCCTAGTTAAAAGAGGACGTGTGGAACGTCGACGAGGCCAAAACCACGTCCCCACCGTTCCCATTAGGGCACTCAAGCTTTCCAACAGAGCATAAGCCAATGCCGGCGCATGCCATTTGTGCACCATAATTGGTTGCACCACCACCAAGTCGCCCGCCCCGAAATTGCTTAGCCAAAATACGTGCAGTGGTGCCCAAAGGCGCATATCGGACCGCACCAGTGACCATGGCCGAAAGGAGGCATGCGCTTCGTGAATGGCTTGGGGAGCACCTTGGGGAGGGAGAAAGAGTACCGCAAGATTCAGACCCGCCAGAAAAAAGATCCCACTAACAATCAAGGCCAGCGTCTTTAGTGGGAGCACCATAGCTAGCAACCCACCCGTAAGTGAGCCGCCCACCGCTGAGATATTCCATCCTGTTTGCTCTAACTTCATGGCGAGCGGCAGGTTTGTTTCAGGTAATAGGCGTGGCCATAAGCTAGGCCCACCACTAGTATTGGCAATAAAGGTCAGACCCCATAGGGTGCTTGCCCCATCAATAAACCAAAGATGGCTGAAACCATGCCAGGTGAGCCAAAACGCAAGAGCCGCGTATACGCCAGAGCGCATCCAAAAGTCCGCAACCATCACACGACGAATGCCAAAGCGCTGAAATAACCCAGCCACGATAGGGCCGCCGCCTAAAACGGGAGCTGTCGAGAAAAAGCTTAGCCAACCCAGTTCTTGGGCACCGTGGGCATAAGACGCCAAGGTCCAATAGAGGGCGACTTGAAAAGCATTGCCAGCCCATAAGGACGCGGTGTCGCCAATCCAGTAGCGCAAGAACTGGGGATATTGCCTAATAGACATAGCAATCCCCTCATTATGATAGATAGGTTTCTATTTCAGTGAGAGGATTTTAGGGGGGCGTGATACGAAAGGTCGGATTCGCCCATGGTGATATGCGCATGATCGACCCACCTTTCACGACTATGTCTTTCGATTATAGCATGATGGCTACTCCTGCGCTAAAACTTGTAGAGACTATCTGGCTCACTGATGAGACCTAACCGTTCTGATGGACTTATCCAAGTCTGATCATCGTTAATCAATTGATCAACCGGAGCCACCTTCCTGTGTCATCATGCCACCGCTTCTTAGGGCCATTGGCCGGTCGTCCACGGGCGGGCACTCCACAGGCTGTCACCGAGCAGGTCTGCCGTCAGGCAGACACGGGTGAGGAGCTCCTCACCGAACTCTCGGCCACGGTTCGCAAATTGATCGCCGCATTGATGTCGCGGTCGTGGTGTGTGTGACATTCTGGGCACGTCCACTCCCGCATAGCGAGCGGCATTTTCGGCATTTTGTATCCACACGCGGAACACGTTTTGCTGCTCGGATACCAACGGCTCACGATGACCACCGTTTTCCCGCATTGGGCCGCTTTGTATGCGAGTTGCCGACGGAATTCCCCAAAGCCCATATCAGCAATCGCCCGGGCGAGAGGATGATTTTTGAGCATCCCGGCGACGTTCAGGTCCTCGATGGCCATGACATCGAAGCGCTGCACAAGATCGGTGGTCAGTTGGTGTAACGCATCCGCCCGGATATTCGCAATCCGCGCATGGCGTCGGGCCATGCGCCGCTGCGTCTTTCGCATATTCTGGGACAAGGGCATGGGCATCCCTTTCGGGGTGGGCTGGCCGGGCTGAAGCCCGGCGCGGACTTTGGCGACTTCCATCTGGCGACTGAATTGTTTCGATAACCGACGAAGCTGTGCCAAGGCGTCCGCATAGGCTTTCGGTCCCACGATCTTCTCTCCGGTCGAGAGCGTCGCCAACGCCGACACGCCCAAATCCACGCCGACTACCGCTTGGCTTTCGCGGCGGACACTGGGGGGATCGGGAAGTTCGACGGTGACGCTCAAAAACCAGCGATCAGCGGTCCGCGACACGGTGCCTTCTACCACTGTGCCGATAAATCGCAACGGTTCGTGCATGCGCACCCAGCCTAATTTGGGAATATGCACTTTTTGCCCTTTGACCGTGAATGGGTCGTTGGTGAGCGTAAAGCTGTCGTGTCGGCCCTTTTTCTTAAACGTGGGATACTCGGCGATCCCCGCAAAGAAATTCTTGAACGCTTGACCCAAGTGCATAATCGCCATCTGGGGGGCGTTCTTGGTAACCTCCAGCATCCAGGGGAAGGCGTCGCGCTTGAGTGCATTGAGTTGACGCCGCAGAGCGGCTTCGGTCGGCTTGGGCAACGTAGGATCGGCTTTCCATGCGTCGAACTGTTGTTGCCACTGATCCAAGGCCCAATTGTACGCGAAACGGGCCGTCCCGGCGGCCTTGCGGAAATACGTCTCTTGAACGTTATTCGGGTCGAGCGCAATCTTATGGGCCAGAATCATGATGACGCCTCCTCCACGGCGTGTTTCACGCCGTCGAGCAATTTTTGGTTCTTGCGGGAGCGGCTGTCGTAGAGCCGAGCCGAAAACACGGTGATTATTTCGAGGACGTCTTGAGCCAGCTCTTCCTCAAAGGTCGTGTCCTCGCCTTGATTGAGAATCACCACCTCCACCTGCTTGGCTTCGCAGATCGCAAAGACGAGCTCCGCCCCAAAGCGCACGAGACGGTCCTTATGGGTCACAACCAGCCGACCGACCCGGTCGGCGAGGATGTCATTTAAGAGGCGCTTGAGACCCTTTTTGTGATAATTCATCCCGGATCCGAGATCCGCCACGACCTCAAAGGTCCACCCTTGACGGGCACAATAGATCTCCAGCACGTGCTTTTGCCGCTCCAGATCGTCTTTCTGGTCGTGGCTTGATACGCGGGCATAGGCGACGGTTTTGCGAGGCGGGCTGCGTCGGTGAAACTGGTCAGGTCGCAACCGGGCCAAGTCGTAACGCCGATACCCACCCGCTGTGCGTTCATCGGGCAACAACGTTCCTTCGTGGTCCCATCGACGTAACGTCGATGGGGTCACACCTAAAAATTCCGCCGCTTCACGAATGCCGACAAGTTTTCTATGCCTACCTAAATTATACAATAATGAGTAACCATAGGTAAACTTTTAGCAAACTGTTAAAACCCTGCACTCTCTTTTACGAAACACCAGTGTCCGAAATTTCGTGATGAATGGCTATTGGTGGTCAGGCCATACATTTACCAAATGGCCGCGTCAGAGTCTAGAACCAACAACGCTCGCTGAGGTATCATAGTTCATCACGAGCACTTCATCGATCTTGCCCCGATGCTTTGCATCGGAATTGATAGCCCGGTTTGCACCAATAATCTGCATGGGATAGTCGCGATATAAGTCTTTAATAAAGGCGGTCGCTGAATTGCTTAGCAGCACGTGACAGCCTCGGCGGTTGAGATCATCAAACACCGATTTGAGTCGCATCTGCTGGTTGCGGTCGAACCCTCCGCGATCATATGCCGTGAAAGATGCGGTATCTGAAATGGGATCATAAGGCGGGTCAAGATACACAAAATCTCCTTTTGTGGCACCTTGTAGAGCCTGTTCAAAATCCATATTCGTTAATGAGATGCTGTTTGAGGACAGGTACTGGCTAGTCGCCCGCAATGCGATCTCATCGACAATAGTCGGATTTTTATAGTGTCCATATGGCACATTAAAATGCCCGTGGCTATTGACCCTAAAAAGACCGTTAAAACATGTCTTGTTCAGGAAAATGATGCGGGATGCTCGTTCGACGTCGGTTAACTCCCGATATTGCGCAGTCCGGTCGAGGCCCCTTAATTGGTAGTAATACTCCTTGTCGTTGTGATGCTTGCCCATGTCAGCAATGAGGGCTTCGACGTCATTCGCCACTACGCGGTAGGTGTTGATGAGTTCGCTATTCATGTCGTTGACAACGGCCTGTAATGGCTGAAGATCAAAGAGCACAGCCCCGGCTCCCACAAACGGTTCATAATAGCAGTGAAAGTTCTTTGGATAATAGCGCCGGAGCTCCGGCAACAACTGCCGCTTCCCTCCCGCCCACTTGAGAAATGGCCGTACCATCTTGTTCTTGGACAATGCTTTTCCACCCCATTGGGAACAGCATATAACATTCTTAGGCTCTCGTGGCAAAGAAGCAAGGGGCACGCAATGTTCAGACTTTCACGAGGCGAGGCTTTCTTTAGCCCCAATCAGCGCGTAGCCTTTAGCTGGCATAAAGCGTGTCTGCAAAAAAATTCCTGCCACTTATTGGCAGGAATTAGGGGCATGAATAGGACGTTCTCCCTATTGGGACAAAGTCCAGTAATTCGGAGACAACAAGTCGGAGACCGGGTTGAAGGTCTTGACCGTCCCATGTAAATTCACGGCATGGACGTTAAAGGCGGGAGTCCACGGCATCCACAAGACGGGCAAGTCTTTCGCGGCCCACGCTTGATATGCATCCAGTCGGCTTTGGGATTGTGCAGCAGAGCCTGGGGCATACGTTTCGGCAATGAGTTGGTTCATTTCGGAACTGGAGTATCCGCCAAAATTAGCACCCGCTCCCGACTTAAATAATCCTCCGCCTGTCGGATAGAAATCGGGCTCGTAAGTCCAGCCTCCGCCCCACCACACCATATTCCACTTAGTCGGGTCGGTTTGATTAGCCTGCGCAATAATCTGATCAAAGGGTTGTGGTGTGAGGGTGACAGCGATGCCTTCTTTGGCCCATGTGCTCTTAATAAGCTGCACGATGTCAGCGTCGGTATTGCTCCCACTGACGTACGTCAGTGTAAATCGGAGTTGGGTGGAGCCTTTAGTCATCACCCCATTGACCAGTCGCCAACCGTGGGCTTCCAAGAGCTTTTTGCCTTGCTCAGGATTATAGGGGTAAAGCGGCTGGCTGAGGGCGGAGTCATAGAATTTTGTTGGTGGTTTAGCAGGGATTGGGCTGTCCTCGACAACCCCGTGACCATGGTAAAAAGCCTTAATGATGCCTTCTTGATTAATCCCCATTTCGAGCGCTTCACGCACGTAGCGCTGGTTGAAGGCGACACCGAGTCCACCTGGGGCATTCGGATTCAAGTTCGGCTGCAAGTAGTCGAATCCAAAGAGATAGGCGGTATTGAGGACATCGTGGGTCAGCTCTTGTCGGGAGCTCCACAACGATGAAGGTAAGTATCCTAATGTGATTGTCCCCGTCTTTAATCCCTCAAATTCGGCTTGCGGGGAGGTTTCATACTGAAAGATGACTTTGGATAACGAGGAAGGGTGTCCGCCGTAATGCGGATTGGGCACAAATACCCAGTCGTTGTTGGCTTGCATGCTGGCAAATTGATACGGTCCGTCGACGACATGGTAGGGCGCTGCGGTGGGCGAATTGGCCACCGATTTGATATAGGCCAATTCCTGCATAAAGTTTTGGGGATATTTATTCCACACCGCTTCTGGCACGGGCGTAATGGGAGCCAGCCCATTGTGTTCAAACCACACCGGATTGGAAGGGGTGTTGAGGGTGACCACGACGGTTTTGGGATTTAGTGCGACGACACTTTTCCAAAGGGTAGGCACCCCACCCACGCCACTGCCGGCATGAATCCATGGAAGATTCGGCGCTGAGGAACTGGTCGTATCAATGATCTTCCAGGCGAACACGACATCCTGGGCGGTAATAGGGGTGTTGTTTGACCACCGATATTTCGGGTTAAGGTGCAAGGTAAAGACGGTGTCGTTGGAGGACACGTCAATCGATGACACTAACGAATGCGCGAAATTGATCCCATCGCTCGGCGTAATATCAAGGAGTGGTTTGTACATGAGTCCTTCGAGCTGCATATTGACATCCGAACCATAACCAACCGCGCGCACGGGAAAAAACCAGTTTGGCGAGGTTTGGGGAGCTAATGCGATAACAGCGGTACCGCCATTAGCCGGGGTTGCAGAGTGGGAAGCCGATGAGGTCGCACCGCAACCAGACGCAAGAATTCCGATAAGACCAATAGCCGTGATACGCCAGGAAGCCGATTTGTGCATAGCCACCCTCCTTCTGGTTTGTTTAGATTAGATGGTAATATACAATATACACATTGGTCTGTCCATAAATTTTTTGGGATTCTGAAAACGGCCCAAAACATTGTGCTGGTGCCTATGCGTTATATTGCCAAGCAATGCGGTAAGATGAAAAGTATCCCAGGATTTTTGCCTAGCAATCCTCCCTGGACATCCCACACCATGAGGTGATTGAATGATGAGGCAATGGACCGTGACTACGCATATCTCAGAAGTTCAACCCCAGGCTTGGATCGTGCCGCACGAGCTGTGGCCTTTATACATAAAGGAAATGGTTTTGGAGGAGGAAGCCCTTCCCTCTATCCCGGAAGGTTCGTTTCTTACGATGCACCTGAACTCTCATCTCGTGCTAGTCGTGCATGCTGCGCCTGTTCGTCAACTGCGACAGAAAGTGTACCGTGAGGCTGCGCAAAACGCGGCGAAAATGGGAGCACAGAGCGTTGGTGTCTGGATTAAAGGCATGGCGAGGGAGTCGCTGCCCTCGGTTATTACCGGATTGGAGCAAGGGTTTTACCGTTACGTGGGCCTGAAATCCGCAGCACCAGTTCAGAGTGTCACGGTGCTGGCCGGAGAGGATCAAGAGTCAGGGCTCCTGCGCCTGGTTCGCATTGCGCAAGCCCAGTCATTAACTCGGGACTGGGTCAACATGCCGCCTAATGAAAAGTCCCCAGAAGATTTAGCTCTGGAGTATCAAAAAGACGCCCCGAGCTCAGTGACGTTTCATGCGTATCATGAGCAGGATTTGTTCGAAATGGGCGCTGGGGGCATATTGGCGGTGGGCTCAGGCAGCACCCGGCCTCCTGTACTGCTTGAAGGGCGGTACCACGGGAATGGTGAGGGGCCCTGGCTAGCGCTTGTTGGCAAGGGCATTACCTTTGACAGCGGGGGCATTTCGTTAAAACCCGCCGAAGGCATGGGGCGCTTAAAAGGCGACATGGCTGGATCGGCCGCGGTGATGGCCGCGTTACGCGTCGTAGCAGATCTGGCCCTGCCCATAAACCTGATGGCGTTAGCGCCTTTGGCAGAAAATCTCCCCGGTGGCGGCGCCTACAGGCCAGGGGATGTGCTGACGATGCTGGATAACACGCGCGTGGAGATTATTTCTACGGATGCGGAAGGCCGCTTGGTTCTAGCCGATGCACTCACATTTGCTCGCCAAAACGGCGCGGCCGCGGTCGTCGATATCGCGACATTAACGGGGGCTAACGTGGTGGCGTTGGGCGGCATTCGCGCCGCGCTTATCACCAACGATGCATCGTTGGGACAGTTGGTCGCGCAAGCCGGCGACCAGATGGAAGAACCGGTCTGGGAATTGCCTCATGATCCCGAGTATGCGCACCTGAATGACAGCACAATTGCGGATCTCAAGAATAGCGGAGGGCGTCCAGCGGGTACTGTTTCCGCCGGTCTCTTTATTGGACACTTTGCCAAGGAGACACCGTGGGCGCATTTGGATATCGCGGGCTTGGCGTTTAGTGGACAAGACGGAGCGGGCGCTACGGGTTATGGGGCAGCATTACTGGTGGAATTATGCCGTTTATGGAGTGCTCAGCCGCAGTAACGGTGGAGACGTCCGCAGCGTCGAATTGTTCGTGATAGAGATGGGCGTACAGCCCGTTACGGGCTAACAGCTCTAAGTGACGTCCTTGGTCGACGATTTGACCGCTCTGCACGACAATAATTTGGTCAGCGGCCAAAATGGTTGACAGACGATGGGCAATAGCAATGACCGTCCGGCCGTGAAAGAGGCGGGCGAGCGCGTCTTGAATCAGCCGTTCGGCATGGGAATCTAAAGAGCTTGTGGCTTCGTCTAGCAAGAGAACGCGAGGATTTTGTAAAATAGCGCGGGCAATGGCCACGCGCTGTTTTTCTCCGCCCGATAACCGGTACCCGCGCTCTCCGACCACCGTTTGAAGACCTTGGGGTAACTGCGCGACGAGATCTTCTAACTGTGCCGCTTGGACAGCCTCCATGAGCTCGCTTTCGGATGCGGTGGGTTGGCCATAACGAATGTTTTGTTCCAAGGTGGTATGGAACAAGAACACCTCTTGAGTGACGACTGCGACTGTGCGGCGCAGGGTGTCTTCATTAAAATGGATCAGGGGCGTGTTTTCTAATAGGACCTGGCCTGCTGTGGGGTCATAAAAGCGTGCGGCTAAGGACAACAAGGTTGTTTTGCCGGCGCCGCTGGGCCCGACTAATGCGGTCAAGTGTCCGCCGCGGGCGGTGAAGGTAATATCGTGCAATACCTCTTCGCCTTTCGGATAGGAAAAAGAGACATGTTCGAAGTGAATGCGAATGGGCGAAGACGGGGTTGGTCCTGGTGCGGGCGCCGAGGTAAGCGGCTCAGGGACGGAAATGGGTAAATCGAGAAACTGAAAAATCCGGTCAAATAAGGCAAGCCCTCCGATTAACGTAGTGTTGGATCCGGCTAAGGACGACGCTGGATTAAAGAGCTGGGTTAAATACGTAGCGAAGGCCACAATGGTTCCCAATTGGGTTTGTCCCGCGATGACTAAGTAGCCGCCATATCCATACAACAGAGCTGGACCGACAGCGGACAAGGCTTGCACCACGAATGATAGCCATTGGCCCACGAGATTTTGCTGGACTTGGGCTTGCTTGACCTTTTCGCTCAGGGAACGAAAGTGCTGCGCTTCTCGCGCGCGGGTCCCGAAACTTTTCACCACCACGATGCCAGAAAGACTCAGTGTTTCTTCCAGGTGGGCGGTCAACTCGGCGATCCGATTTTGAGCGGTGGTGATCGCGGTATACGTTTTTTGGCCGTAACTGACGACAGGCAAGGCGAAGACAGGGAGGATGATGGCAGAAACTAGGGCGAGTCGCCAATTAAGGAAAAACATCATGCTCAAGGTGAGGAGTACCGTTAAGCCATTGACAAACAGGCCGGTTAATGTGCGGCTAAGGACTTGCTGCACGGCATTGAGATCGTTAATTAAACGGGAGTGGATCTCCCCGCTGGGGGTATGGGTAAAGAAGTCGATGCCCAAGTGCTGGCCGTGTTCGTAAAGGGCTGTGCGCAAATCGTGGATAACGCTTTGGGAGACAACGGTGTTGAGATAGTTTTGGGCCACGGATACCAGTGCTTTGACCGCAGGGAAAAGCAACAAGGCGGCGGCTAACCACATCAGGAGCGTGGGATGATGATGGGCAATGGCGTTATCGATAATCGCACGAATAATCAAGGGCGGAACTAGGGCTAAAACCACGCCTAAGGTCGTCAACGTCATGGCTAACGCCAGCAGCCTATGGTGCGGTTTTAGGACCTTCCATAAACGCTGAACGGTTTCCTTACTTGGCCGGCCCCCACTTTTTAAATATTGTAAGGACTTTCTTTGTTCCCAAACGGAATGTAAAGGTCCTCCGCCACCCCATCCCATACCCGAATGCATCCCCATAGGGCTTTCCTCGCTTTCACTTAATACTTTTATGGGTTAATAGTTTGATGGTATTATCAAATATATGACAACGTCAATCTCACCCCAGGCAGATTCAGAACGCACGGTTGAAATGCTGTGGGAATTATGGCGCCGGTGGCGCATGCGGTCCAAAACCATTCAGACGGACATTACCTCGGAACAATATCGGTTGCTTAAGCACCTGAGCCGATGCGGCCCGCTGTCGGTTTCTGCGTTAGCCGCGTTTTGGGGTGTCAGTGTTTCGGCCATGAGCATTACCACACAGCGGCTCGAACGCTCAGGCTACGTCACGCGCTTACGTTCGTCCAACGATCAACGCCGTGTCTCTATTACGGTGACGGCCCTAGGAACATCAGCTTGGCAAGAGTGGCATCAAACTCGGGTGCAAGCACTAGCCCAGGTTCTCGAAACGCTTCCTCAAGCAGACCAAACGGATTTGCAGCGGATTTTAAATAAACTCTTGGATACGCCTCAAGAGTTTTAGACCACAAAGCACTAACCCGATCTTAACCTTTTCTTCACATAACCTTCCTAGGGTCTTAATTCCCTCCTCGCATAATGAATTTTGTTTCCAGCTCTTATCACGTGTAGATGGTTCTCACACTCCAATGGATCGTCAAACTCTTTTGAGGAGGACTTTATGTCATCAAAGACGGTAACACAAACATTAAATGAAGCGCCTTTAGGTCTATTCCATTTGCGTGCCGTACTGACCGCTGGGATGGGATTTTTTACAGACGCCTACGACCTCTTTATTATTGGTGCGGCTCTTGTCCTGATTAAAGCGCAGTGGCATCCCTCATCGGCCATGATTGGATTGCTGGGATCGACCGCCCTAATTGCCGCATTTGCCGGGGCGTTTATTTTTGGGCGATTAGCCGACGTCTTTGGCCGCAAATCGATTTATGGCCTAGAAGCGGCGATTATGGCCATTGGCGCTATTTTGTCCGCGTTTTCTCCCAATGTGCTGTGGCTTTTGATCTTCCGGTTTATCATGGGGCTGGGTATCGGTGGTGACTATCCGATGTCGGCCGTTTTAATGAGTGAATTTGCTAACACCAAAGACCGCGGCAAATTAGTCAGCTTGGTGTTCTCAATGCAGGCTCTCGGCTTGATTACGGGACCGATCGTGGCCCTAACCCTTTTGAGTTCAGGTATTAACCCGGATATTGCATGGCGCTTAATGTTGGGCTTAGGCGCTATTCCCGCTACGGCTGTCATTCTCTTGCGTCGGCGGATGCCCGAATCGCCCCGGTATTTAGCCCAAGTGCGCGGTGCGGACAAACAGGCCGCCTTGGGACTCAAGAATTTCGCAGGCACCGAAGTCGGCATTGTCGATGAAAAGGAACCCACACGTAGGTTGTCGTTGAAGGAGATGTTATCGCAAGGACGGTATTGGCGCTTGCTGTTGGGCACCGCAGGCAGTTGGGCGTTGTTTGACTACGCCTACTACGGCAACTCGATATCGCTTCCGTTGGTGATTAAAAGTGTGGCTCCTCATGCGACGGATGTGACGAGTATTGCCTGGTCCCTTATCATCTTTGCCGTGGCGGCTGTACCCGGTTATATCTTAGCCTTTATGACGATTGACAAGATTGGCCATCGCCGCTTGCAATGGTTGGGATTCTTAATCATGGGTGCGGCGTTTGGAGTCATCGGTATTGTGCCCAACTTGACGCATGATATTCTGCCGTTCCTTCTGATCTTTGGGATCAGCTATTTCTTTGCCGAATTTGGCCCGAACACCACGACCTTTGTCTTGTCCGCCGAAGTCTATCCTACCAGTGTCCGGGCCACAGGACATGGTTTCTCGGCTGGTGTTGCAAAATTCGGGGCGTTTATTGGGGTCTTCGCCTTCCCCCTATTAGTGAAAGCGTTGGGCCTTAACGGAACGTTGACGATAACCTTCGTGTTTGCCTTAGTGGGCCTACTGCTGACATTATTGTTACCCGAACCTTCTGGTCGGTCGCTCGAAGACATCAGCCCAGTGGATCAGACCCCTACGTATAGTAAAACCGGATCCTGAAATATTTTAAGGCAATGCCGATGCCCTAAAAACACAGGCACCTCACATAGGTGCTTGTGTTTTTGCTTTGTACCAATTGAGGGCATTGTATGTCGACCACGAGATGACCGCGACGACCCACTTGGCAACGCGGGCGAAGTGGGTCGATTGAACAACACGCCCGCGCATTCCCCATTCCTTGGCCGCAGGCCAGGAGGGGGTCAAGCGGGCAGCGGCCATTTGGCCGCTTAATCTTGCGTATTCCGTGGCCGGTTGTTCGCTGGGGGTGATTCGCCCTGCTTAACGGCTATCGGTTTCGCCTGTATCCGAGTCCCGGTGGATCGGGTGCCAACGGGGTATCTATAACGCGAAAGTCCAAGAGGATCGCTATTTTCGTCGATTTGCTCAATGCATGGTCGGCACGGCGGGCGAGAAAATTCCCGTCGATTAGGAGTATAGCCGCTTTATCACGGAGAAAACCGCCTTTCTCAAACAGGTGCCCTCGCAGATCTTGAGCAATGGGGCCGTCAAATTCAAACAAGCCTATGCACGCTTCTTTCAGAAGCTCGGAGGGCGTCCAAAAATCAAGAAAAAAAGCGGACGGCAGATTGTCTGGGTCACCGATGAGTTATTCCAGTTCGTCCCGCTCATCAATGAGACCGGCGCGATCGCATCGTATCAGTTGATTCTAGGCACGCAGAAGTTTCCGGTCGGGGTCATTGCTTACGTGGCGCATCGGTCGCATGGCGTACCGTCTTCGATTCACATCGCCGTGGAAGGCGGCCACTGGTGGCTGTCTTTCGCAGCCGAGGATGCCGAGGTAACGATGCCCAAGAAAACGCGAGACGCCACCACGGAACAAATTGCTGAGGATTTACGGCATCTTTCGGCGGAGCAACTTACCGCACGGACGCTCGGTGGAGATCGGGGCGTTGCCAAGCCCCTGACCACCTCGGATGGGCAGGTCTTTGACCTCCTGCCCGTGCAGAAGAAACGGATCAAGAAGACCCGCCGGCAACGCAAACGCTGGCAACGACAGGCTTCTCGCAGGAAGAAAGGATCGCAAAATCAGAAGAAAGCCTATCGCAAAGTGGCGAAGTATCAGCAATACGAAACGAATGTCCGACAGGACTATGCCCATCAAACGAGTCATCATTTGGCCGCCGATGAGGCCTATGATTTGTATGTGTTCGAGGCTCTGAAGATCCAAACGATGACCAAACGCCCCAAGGCCAAAACGGATGCTCAAGGACGGTTTCTGCCCAATCAAGCGGCCGCCAAAGCCGGGCTCAACCGCGCTATCTTGTCGTCGGCTTGGGGACAAGTCGTCTCGTTTACCACCTATAAAGCATTGCGTCATGGCAAGCTGGTCATCACCGTACTATCCGCGTATAGTTCGCAGGAATGTGCTGTCTGCACATTCACTGCCCCGGACAATCGGCCTTCACAGGCGGCATTTGTCTGTCAACGCTGCGGACACACCGATGATGCCGACCACAATGCGGCCGTGGTGATCGCGAAGCGGGGGGTCCAAAAGCTTCTTTCCGGCGATCCGCTGACCAGAACTCACAAAACCACGCGGATTTTTCGGAAACTAGGGCCGGAACGGTCCGAAGTGACGCATGGGGAGATCGGCGTAAGCCGTCTGGGGCCTACGGCCTCGACGCAGCGATCAATGAGCCAGGAAAGCTTTGGGGGCGACCCCGAAACCCCCGCCTCGGCGTAGCCAGGCGGGGGGAGAGTTCATGTGAACCACAATGCTGTACAGTAGCGTTTAAACCATGTGGCCATTGCTTTCGTCCTCGTCAGACTCTGCTATGGGACGAATGCCCAGAGTGACTTTGCCATTTAGGGACATTTGTGACGGAGTAGAATGTATTCATCCTGTTCCAAAAGGCGGCACTGTGCCGTACAATAAAATAATAAGCGCTACGGAGGGTATACTATGGTTACCATGAATAAGAATCGGACGGCCCGTTTAGAAACTCGTCTGCGGCCCGAAGATAAACAGTTGATCGAAACAGCGGCCGCTATGGAAGGTTTGAGTCTTTCGGATTTTGTGCTCGTAGCCGTCAAACATCATGCCGAAGACGTCTTGGCGCGGCATCAGCACATCCAACTGAGCGAGATGGTGAGCCGACAATTTACCGAAATGCTGCTGGATCAAACTGCGCGTTCCCCGCAAGCTCTGCGTGACGCGATGAGACGTCACGACGAAATGATTGAGTCGGATTAGTCACCTATGCCAGCGACGTATCGCATGGAAAAATTGCGACGAGAGCATCATCGCGCGTCGTTTTCCTCTGGAGATGCCGAACTAGATCGGTGGTTCCACCAGTACGCTTATCAAAACATGAAACGCGGCGTGTCGGTCGTGTACGTGCTAATCGATACGATACAGCCTTTAGAGGTTAGCGGATTTTATACCCTATCAGCCGCGACGATATAACTAGGTCACTTGCCGACGGAATGGATTAAATTGTATCCCAAATATCCCTTAGTTCCTGTCGCCTTATTGGGACGATTAGGGATCTCGACGACAATTCAAGGTCAAGGAATCGGATCCGCTTTAGTGGCTGATGCTCTGAAGCGCGCCGAACGTCTCCAGGCGGACATCGGATTAGCTGGAGTGCTAGTCCAAGCCAAGACCGTCCACCTCATCCCCTTTTACGAACGGCTCGGATTTTGTCGGCTAGGGCAGTCGTTGGATCTCTTCATTCCGATGCAGCTAATTCGGACAGCGATAACCGCAGAGGTGGAAAGCGACAAGCAAGGCTTATAAGCCATCCACAACACCCCATTAGGAGCGGGATTTTACGAAGCGGTTGGTTATCTGAATACCCTGGCACGTTATATAAACGCAGGATATAAGGATTTTTAAAAACTATTCTTTCGGGCTGATAAAAAGCACCAGTGTTCCGATGTCGGAATACTGGTGCTTCACTCGAAAAGCTCACCACACTTCTTGAGAGTTTTCTTCTAGCAGCCCAACCTCGGCCTTAGCCTATGGATATGGTGGCTATTCTCAATCCACTCTAGGAGGCACTCATGGGCTTGTGCTCGGTCACGTCGGCTCTCGGTACTACTTGCCAGCCCTAGGTCAATATCTCACGCCGGATAGCCAATTCGCGACATCATCATATAGTTACGCTGGAAATGCTCCCACAGTACTGGTAGACCCTACCGGGCATGAGGGATTGGTCGGGGCGGCGATTGGGGCAGGGCTTGGACTGGCCAGTGGCCTCCTCACGACCTTAGTACTTCCTAATCACATGTCCGCCGGACAGAAGTTCAACACCGTCCTTGTGGATACTATCGGGGGCGGTGTCAGCGGCGTATATGGGGGTGAAGTCGGTTCCCTCTCATTTGACTTGGGTCAAATTGGGAACGCTGTGGCCTCTAGTAGCACCCTGTTTGCCACGAATCTTGCTGCGTTAGGAACCGAAGGGCAGGTATTTTCGTTGAATTCGGTAGGCAGTGACTTTATTTACAGTTTTGGCTTTGGCGCATTAAATGGTATCCTGGCTAAGGGTCTGACTCAACTTGGTGCCGAGCAGCCGATGGCTAGTTATGCCTCCAGCATTTTCATCGGACATTATGCCTTAGCCACCGCTCCGTGGACGTTGCCTGTGTCGTCCTGGCTCCATGACATTACGACGGGTTTTCCCACAACATCCGGATTCAAATATGGAGGGTAGAATATGAGCGAACCTGTTGTGTCGGCAATCGTTTGGGCAGGGATCATAGTCCTGTTGGCGGGTCCTGTGATCTGGACTTTGCACCGGACTTTTCGTATTGTGCGCGAACGCAGTCCGTGGCCGTTTGATGGCACGGGACCTCATTGGGGCATTGGGCGGTGGATGACGGATTCGGTGTTTGGGGCCGCCGGCTTTGGCTTTATGGTGGGTCTCTTGGGCATCTTTGTTCTTTTTGGTATTGCCTTGCTCCTCGTCGTGCTGTTGGGCGCGCAAAAGGCGTTTGCTCATGCCATGGGGGGCACGGTCGCCAACGCCGCGCAATTTGTGTTGACCATCGGCTTAGGTCCGATAGTGGGGGTGATATTTTCCTTAGGGGTCTTGGTGCTCTGGAAAAATCGCCGCCAATGGGAGACGGGGCTATTGGAAGACTGGATGGTCATCCCGTATGCGACGCGCACGGCCAAACCAGGGGTCTGGATTGGCCGTATTCGCCGTCCCTCGGGCGATCTCGTCACGGTCTTGAGTGAGATCACGGGCGTCCCACCCGTGCCCGACAAAACCACCCGATGGAGCCAGTGCGGCGCGGATCTCCCGGTCAATACCCCACAAAAAGTCATTCCTCCGGTGCCCGTCACGTGGTATTGGGCGCCGACCCTCTCCCCCTTTGTTGTGCGGTGGTCACGGCAATTTAGCAAAAAGCAGCGCCACTATGCGAACACGATCGATTCTCACATGACGGGTGCGGTCAAATAAATTCGCGGAAACGCCCACCAACTCGTCCGAGGTTATTTTATAGTTTCGGCGAAACCCGTACTTTGGCATGTTTCCATCGCAACGCGGCAGCGACTGCCCGGTACCTATAACCCGTGTGCCGTTGCGCGGTAATGAACTATCCCGCCGCCTAACCCTAGCGGGTTGAGGCGGGGAGTTCCGGGATCGCTCCCGGAGGTTCATGGATCATGGATCCCCTGCGGCTTCGCCGTTGACGACGGCCGTCTTACGTCGATCTCCCCAGGCGTAACTCGGACCGCTCCGGCCCTAGTGTCCCACGCGCTGTTTCTCAAGATCCCAGAACGGTTGGAGGCCTTGGGCTACGTGGTCTTGATGGTGGCCCTGTTGTATAGCCTGCTCGAACGGCGCCTCCGTGACAGGGCCGTCCCGATTCCTCGCCATCGCGGCGCGTCTTGACGCGCCCTACGGCCCATGAACTCTTTCGCCACCTGCGAGCGCTCCAAGTGACCCCACAGCCTGATGGTTCCCGCTCCGTGTCGCTGCCGGAGCCCTTTCATGCCACGTTTTGGGCCTTCTTGAAGGTCTTGCGATTACCTGGACGGTATTTTACGGAACCTAGGGCCGGAACGGTGCGAAGTCACGTCTGGGGAGATTGCACAAGACGCAGGAGACTCAAAGTCTCCTGCGCAGCGGTCGGCGAACCAGAAAGCGAAGAGGCCTACCCCGGAACCCCCCGCCTCGGCGTAGCCAGGCGGCGGGAGAGTTCATGGGAGATTAGATCGGATCGTTGGCGTGGATATCTTGTGGATTAGGTGGCAGGTCCTACTTTTAACAATAGCCGTATCGGCCCAGGATCTTTTAAGGTGGCAATTACGCATGCGGTATCATGAGGGTCGTTTCTCGGCGCGTCCGCCAAATTCTTCTGCGAGCCGGCTAGCCACCGTCTCAATAATAGCCGCATTCCAATCAGCGCGCCGATTATCGTGCATGTCAATCCAAACGCTCTGGCGCCTAGGCCATACCGTAACTTCTAAGAGGCCCGGCTGTTTTAGATGTCCTAAATGGCAGTGAATGGAGCCTTTTTTGGAGAGCAGTGTGGTTTCTTCTTTGACCACCAAGTCAAATTCTTGCGCTAGGTTCCGAATAGTGGTGAGCACCCAGCCTTCGGTCCACGAGGGACAATGGATATCGGTGACGTCGTATGTAACCATCGGCTTCCTCCCCCCTACGCTTTTTCCATCATATTCATTGTGGGCCCAACGGCGCAATGGTTATGGGTACGTACCCATAACCAGGCCATGGCCATAAAGGGTTTTTCAAAAGCTGTGCATCTTGGGAAAACAGAAAAGGGAGCGCTCCAGGCGCTCCCCTCTTGGCGGTTGATTCGCAGGTCTTTGTATGTCAATGAACAAGAATAATGCCAATAACACCCACGGCCATAGAAATGATGGCGAGGCGAAAGAGATTGTGGACTTGAAAATACCGCAAGAGGAAGCGGGCCGACAACCATGCGGTAATACCGGCGATAACGCCGCCAAACAGCGCGGGAATCATGAGACTGTGGGTACCCGAGTGCAGTTTGGGCAATTCAACCAAAGCGGCCGCGAAGATAATTGGCGTAGCCAGCAAAAAGCTGAAGTGGGCGGCATCTTCAAACGATAGACCTTGCCCCACCGCCCCTGTCATGGTGGATCCCGACCGAGACATGCCCGGGATTAGGGCTAGGATTTGAAAGAGGCCGATTTTGACAGCGGTGCCCATGCTCATTTGAGACATCGGCAAGGGGTGCCTGCGGTATTTTTTGTGCCAGGCATCTCCTAGCAACATGAGCAAGCCGTTGACGACCAGAAATATGGCGGCCATCAGGGGCTTTGAAAACAAATGAGCCAAGGGGTGCTTGAGGGCCAGTCCTACCAAACCTACGGGAATGGTGGCCCAAATCAACATCCAAGCCATACGCCCATCAGGGGTGTGTTGGCCTTTTAGCCAGAGAAACCATCCACGAACCACGGCGATCCATTCGTGGCGAAAGAGTAACAGCAAGGCAACAGCGGTGCCAAGGTGCAACGCGACAAGAAATGGTAGGTAGCGGGCCCCTTGGGTTGGCACATTCAAGTGAACGATATGAGGCAAGATGACCAACAGGCCTAAGCTGGAAAAAGGAAAAAGTTCTGCAAACCCTTGAATAATCCCTAACAATGCCGCACTGCCCAAAGGCACGTTCATCGACTCCTTTGCCTTGTTGCCTGCGCGACAAGGACATAATTTGACATACAGTCCTATCATACCCGAAGAATATGAAATACGGATAAATACGCGGTTAAGGTTTTTCAGCCCCCTATGGCGTGTGCGGTGCTCAAATTTTTCTTACTCTACCCTTCGTCTCGCCCCCAGACAAACGCGTCATGATATGCTCTTCTCAGATGGAATCACATGGGCTATAGGGGCGCGAAATGGAGAGGGGGACGACACTTGGACGTGAATAAACAAGAAATTCTCGCGATTTTGCAGGCCAATCGCGCCTTGGGGCCTGATTACGATGAGCACACGGCAGACCAGATTCTTGACTTAATCATGCAGAAGTCGCCTGAGACTCCAGAGGATGTGGCCGCCTATCTTGCCCAGCTATCGCCGCACGACCAACGGGTCATTCTTAGGCGATTTCGCAAAAACCAGGGGTCAGGTTCTGTGGCGGGTCTGTTTGTGTTGTCAATTCCGCTGATGGCGATTGCGGGCGGGGTGGCTCATTCGGCGGGCGTTTTTGCCGTCGTGCTGCTCGATGCTGTCGCGGTGATCGCATCGGCACTCAAACGCTAGGGAGAGGTGTGTCGATGAACCTAGAAGCCGATTTGGACCATGGCGTCTATCTGCGCTTGCTCACGCCAGATGATGCGGGTCGGCGCGCACAATTTCTTCAAAAGAATGCGGCCTTTTTAACACCTTTTATGCCCCCCTTAGATGCGAGGCTGTTTGAGGTCAAGACGCAGCAGGCTCTTTTAACACAATTTAGTCAAGAACAGACTCAGGGTCTGCGCTATCCTTGGGGAATTTTCTCCCAGAACAATGACCTTATCGGTTGGGTTAACCTGAACAACGTAGTACGAGGCGCCTTTTACAGTGCCGATATTGGTTATATGATGGATGGGGAATGGACCCGCAAGGGCATCATGACCAGGGCCGTAGACGCCGTGGTTCGCATGGCTTTTGAGAGAATTGGTCTGCACCGCGTTCAAGCGGCCATCATGCCGGGCAATTATGCGTCTATCGGGGTCATTACGCGAAATCGCTTCGTGTTTATTGGCCTGGCCCGAGAGTATTTGTATATTAACGGCCAGTGGCAAGATCATCAATTATATGCGCGCATTAATCCGCAGTGGACGCCCGTATAAGCGACAATCCTTTCGCCAGTGATTCGGGGAAAGGGACCTAATGACGATATCCTTCCCGCTTATGCAGGGTACGCTATCACGAGACCCCGGTCGACTAGCTCTGGTTAGGCAGGGGTGTTATCTCATCACCGCTGGGACAGACGGTACCAACAAAGGAGCCTCAGTCCGATTATTGCAATGGTTTGGGTTTTATCTCGGTGGGGTGCTACCAAGAACATTATGGGACGACAAAAGGGAGTCAGGGCCCCACGACACTTCTCCCTACTAAGGGCCGAGTGGAGTCGCAAGCCCCGAATGATCGCGGCGGACTCCGACCGGGCCGATATGGGTGAGGTGTGCTCGCGCCTTTGGTCTTTCGGTATTGTCGTGCGTAACATGGGCCCATGCGCAATCTAAGAATCTCCCTGCATTGGGCTCTCTTCTTTCAGGAGACAAGATATTTGTGTTGCAGTGCATCTTTCCAATCGTTATCCAATCCTAAGCCGTATGTAAAGAACCGGTCTAAATTGCCATACTCGTTTAAAATCACATGAATCGCAGCACGGAGATTTTCGGGATAGGCGCGGGCCATGGGCCATAGCGGATGAGTAGGACCTACTGTCTTGTCTTGAGTTGCCACTAAGGTGGCTAGTTGGGCACTAAATTGATTGGATATCAGAAAATCTTCCACAATAATATCCCACGGAATATCTAAGGCCCATAACAGCAAGGCCGCAGTGACGCCTGTACGGTCTTTGCCTGCCGTGCAATGAAAGAGCACGGCACCCGATTCGTTATTCAGCAGGGTGCGGAAAAAGGCGGTGTAAGATTCTAAGGACGTGGGGAAGGCTTCATAGCTCTCCCTTAATAGCGCTTGTGCTGTCTCTTGATCAAGATGACCAGGTACGGACGACGTCTCGCGTAATTTTAGGGGCAGATGAGCGAGGGAGGGCGCTAGATCAGGGGGTGTGGGATCTGTCTGCAATTCGTGGGCGCTGCGCAAATCACAAACGACTTGAATGCCAAGTTGGCGGATATAGGCCTGATCCCTTGATGTTAGCCCACTTAGCTTGCCAGAACGATACAGGGTGCCCCACCGGACCATTTGCCCTTGGGGATTGCGGTAGCCGCCCAAATCCCGAAAATTAATTCCCCCTTCTAATGGCACAATGCGGTCGGAAAAGGTCTCGATGTGGTCACCATGGTGCAGATGCACGTAATGGCGCATGCTTTGACTAAGGCGAATGGTCAGCACGCCATGGTCTTTCCAGGGCAAAGGCTCTAAGTGAGAAAAGTTCAGGGCTCTGGGATCCGGTTCGGTGCTGACGTATACGACAGGCCACGTCGTAGGTTCGGATAAGGCTGTGATGTGCCAGCCATGATCTTCGAAGCGTTCAATACGGTACCGAGCCGTTTCTATCATCAAATACTGCATCTCCTTTGTCACAGGGTGGATGTGTAGCCGGCTTCCCATCTTTCTTTTCGCGTATTGCAGAGGGAACGAGTGACGCATGATGATGAAGAATTCAGTGCCACTGTATCAGGCCAATGTTATCGCCATGCGAAGGCGTTGTTAATGTTTTATAAAAGTTGTAAGAGGAGTGCGTGTTTCCCCGTAATGTGAGGACTTCAAAGAAAATTGAGGGACCACGGTAGCGTCTTGTAAAGCTGCAAAATGCCGACGAGGACCGCTCAAGGAATTGGGGATAATTTGAGCTGGTGCCTGTGCATTTGTTCACAAGTTGTGGATAATCTGGTGAAAATACGTGAATAGTGTCGTCGAATTTGTCGGCTGAACACTAAATATGGCGGAAAATCTTTAAGCAATCCACAAGTAATCCACAAAATCCAGAAATCTGTGGATTAAATCTTAATAACGAGGAGGACATCTGAGGACAAATTGGGGTGTAAAAAAAGGGGTTTTAACAGTTTGCTAAAAGTTTACCTATGGTTACCCATTATTGTATAATTTAGGTATGCATAGAAAACTTGTCGGCATTCGTGAAGCGGCGGAATTTTTAGGTGTGACCCCATCGACGTTACGTCGATGGGACCACGAAGGAACGTTGTTGCCCGATGAACGCACAGCGGGTGGGTATCGGCGTTACGACTTGGCCCGGTTGCGACCTGACCAGTTTCACCGACGCAGCCCGCGTCGCAAAACCGTCGCCTATGCCCGCGTATCGAGCCACGACCAGAAAGACGATCTGGAGCGGCAAAAGCACGTGCTGGAGATCTATTGTGCCCGTCAAGGGTGGACCTTTGAGGTCGTGGCGGATCTCGGATCCGGGATGAATTATCACAAAAAGGGTCTCAAGCGCCTCTTAAATGACATCCTCGCCAACCGGGTCGGTCGGCTGGTTGTGACCCATAAGGACCGTCTCGTGCGCTTTGGGGCGGAGCTCGTCTTTGCGATCTGCGAAGCCAAGCAGGTGGAGGTGGTGATTCTCAATCAAGGCGAGGACACGACCTTTGAGGAAGAGCTGGCTCAAGACGTCCTCGAAATAATCACCGTGTTTTCGGCTCGGCTCTACGGCAGCCGCTCCCGCAAGAACCAAAAATTGCTCGACGGCGTGAAACACGCCGTGGAGGAGGCGTCATCATGATTCTGGCCCATAAGATTGCGCTCGACCCGAATAACGTTCAAGAGACGTATTTCCGCAAGGCCGCCGGGACGGCCCGTTTCGCGTACAATGGGGCCTTGGATCAGTGGCAACAACAGTTCGACGCATGGAAAGCCGATCCTACGTTGCCCAAGCCGACCGAAGCCGCTCTGCGGCGTCAACTCAATGCACTCAAGCGCGCCGCCTTCCCCTGGATGCTGGAGGTTACCAAGAACGCCCCCCAGATGGCGATTATGCACTTGGGTCAAGCGTTCAAGAATTTCTTTGCGGGGATCGCCGAGTATCCCACGTTTAAGAAAAAGGGCCGACACGACAGCTTTACGCTCACCAACGACCCATTCACGGTCAAAGGGCAAAAAGTGCATATGCCCAAATTAGGCTGGGTGCGCATGCACGAACCGTTGCGATTTATCGGCAGAGTGGTAGAAGGCACCGTGTCGCGGACCGCTGATCGCTGGTTTTTGAGCGTCACCGTCGAACTTCCCGATCCCCCCAGTGTCCGCCGCGAAAGCCAAGCGGTAGTCGGCGTGGATTTGGGCGTGTCGGCGTTGGCGATCGTGGGACCGAAAGCCTATGCGGACGCCTTGGCACAGCTTCGTCGGTTATCGAAACAATTCAGTCGCCAGATGGAAGTCGCCAAAGTCCGCGCCGGGCTTCAGCCCGGCCAGCCCACCCTGAAAGGGATGCCCATGCCCTTGTCCCAGAATATGCGAAAGACGCAGCGGCGCATGGCCCGACGCCATGCGCGGATTGCGAATATCCGGGCGGATGCGTTACACCAACTGACCACCGATCTCGTGCAGCGCTTCGATGTCATGGCCATCGAGGACCTGAACGTCGCCGGGATGCTCAAAAATCATCCTCTCGCCCGGGCGATTGCTGATATGGGCTTTGGGGAATTCCGTCGGCAACTCGCATACAAAGCGGCCCAATGCGGGAAAACGGTGGTCATCGTGAGCCGTTGGTATCCGAGCAGCAAAACGTGTTCCGCGTGTGGATACAAAATGCCGAAAATGCCGCTCGCTATGCGGGAGTGGACGTGCCCAGAATGTCACACACACCACGACCGCGACATCAATGCGGCGATTAATTTGCGAACCGTGGCCGAGAGTTCGGTGAGGAGCTCCTCACCCGTGTCTGCCTGACGGCAGACCTGCTCGGTGACAGCCTGTGGAGTGCCCGCCCGTGGACGACCGGCCAATGGCCCTAAGAAGCGGTGGCATGATGACACAGGAAGGTGGCTCCGTTTGATCAATTGATAAACGATGATCAGACTTGGATAAGTCCATCAGAACGGGAATGAGCGGTTTTGCGTGTAAACGAAAGGGCTACTCTCCTAAAGAGCAGCCCGTAGAAGTGCCTGAGGATTCCTTTAGGCATCGTGTTGGGAGGCATAGGCCAAGGACGCGTTTACGCCTAATGACTCGCGGGCTGTGTCTTCCAAACTGGCTTGTTTGGTTTCGGGAATGCCCCATGCGGTCAGCAATGCGGCAATGACGGTAAGAGCGGCTAAGAAGCCCACGGCAAAGTTCTGTCCGTACAGTTTGAATAGCACGGGAAATACGAAGGATGTGAGCGTGGCGCCGATGCGGCCAGATGCCACGGTGATGGCTTGCACGAGACTTCGCACCCGCGTCGGAGCAAGTTCTACGCCAAAAATTCCGGCGGTGCTCACTGAGCCAGGGCCCATGGACCCTGTGAGGGTATATGCACCATAAATCATCAAACCGAGCAGTGGAAAGGCGATAATGCGGCCGTGCAGCGCAATGAATAAGATGAGAGCAACCACCTCGCCTACCGAACCCCACACTTGCAGAGGCTTGCGCCCCCAGCGGTCGATGAGCCCAATAGCCAAGGCTTTGCCTGGCAGCGAAAACACGGCAAACATGACCAAACCAAACGTGCCGGCGGTCAGCCCAATACCTTTAGCGAGCAGCGAGGGGCCAAACAAGTTCCCCGCATAGCCTACGATGTCAAAAAGAAACCACAGCACCGAAGCGATGATGAATTCACGGGCATGCGTCGCGAAGTAATAGCCAAAACCTTTTTGGTCCCGCAACATGGACTCTTCCCATGCGGTGTGGTTGTGGGTGGATTGATCAACGCTAGCAATGACAGATTCGGCAGCGGCATTGTCGCCCGCGATTCGGACGAGATAGCGGGCTGTTTCGGGAACGCGCCGACGCAGGTACATCACGGACAGAGAGGGCAAAGCCCCGGTGCCTAACGCAACGCGCCAAACAAGAGGGTGCGGAACACCGGCCGCCATCAGCCCCATATAGACGAGTGAGGCTAAAATGGCGCCTAATCCCCACATGAGTCCAAATCCTGTGGCCACCGTTTTACCGCGGTCTTTGGCATTGGAATGTTCGACCATAATGAGGGGCGAGAGAACGTAATCGGCCCCGGCCCCAATGCCAAGAATAATACGGGCGACGATCAGCCATCCAATATTCGGAACGAAGGCCTGCATTAATCCGCCTACGGTCATCAACAGCATGTCGATGCCGTAGAATGTCTTGCGGCCTTTATTGGCCAGTACGCCAAAAATTAAGGCACCGATGGCGGCCCCTGCCAACGCCGATGCGACTAACAGAGAAGATTCCCAGCCAATCAAGTGTTTGATGCCGAATGATGCGAGCACTAAGGGGAGAACAATGCCGATGGAAGAGAGGTCATAACCATCAGTAAAAACCCCCATGCCGGTGGTCAACATGGATCGCCAGTGAAACGCTTTGAAGCGCGACTAGTCAAGGGGCTTAAACGGAGTATCATCCGTATTTTTTATAAGGTGTCATCCTCCTGTCATCGAGCGTCAAAGGGAATACGGGCTCGTTACCTTTTAAAGTTGATGGATAGGCCCACGACGTTGCCGTGGGTAGTATGATGATTGGCAGTGTTCTCCATTTAAAGCTAACGAGCGATGATGATCGCGGCGTGATGATCGGGTTAACAAGCTGTGAAGAGTCGGTTAACAAAGATGGCCTTCTATGGGGGCGTGATGAACAACTCTATCCGCACGGTTCGTTGGAAGGATTGACGGCTAAATACTATACATCGTATAGTAAAAGAAACCAGTCAATTGGTTTATGAGAGCAAGGGGAAAGGTGGAGTCGGTTACATGAGTAATGCCGTGATTACGGCCACTGAGCAGAGCTTCGATGCGTTAACAGCCAATGCCACTAAGCCGTTAGTAGTAGATTTTTGGGCGCCATGGTGCCAACCGTGTTTACGCGTAAGTCCTGTGCTTGATGCGCTAGCGGAAGAGCGCCCAGATGCGGTACAGGTGGCTAAAGTTAATGTGGATGAGAATCCAGGGCTGGCTCGCCGGTTCAATGTGCAAGGCATTCCCACCATTTTACGATTTGATGGTGGTAAAGAGACCCGGCGTGTGGTGGGAGCGTTGCCGAAGGCGACGTTACTGGCGCAACTGGGATTGAATGCGTAAACCTCTGTTTAGAACCACCGAGCCGACTAGGACACAGACGGCTCGGTTTTTCAATTTACTCCCATATTTCATGACCTGGCCAAGGCTGACCTCCGCTCCAATGAGACCAGTGTTCTTGCATCAAAGCCCAAGCACGCGCTAGCTCATCGGCGGTCCATTTGCCTCCTTGCACAACCTGTTCGGCAGTTTGCTCGTAATTTTCGTGAAGGTTCCACAAAGCGCGCTGCTGGGCGCTCAAGACGTTGTCAAAGAACGTTTGCCAGGTAGGGTGTAGCCAGGTATCAACCGATGAGGGAATCCATAAGGTGCGGCGGGCACGGGTCATGGCAAGATACAACAATTGTACCTCGTAGGCCGCGCGCGGAGCGCTTAACGCATGCTGACGCGTTTGACGCCGCGTTTTGTACGCGAGGCTCAATTGTGGCAGCGGAATAAAGTCGTCCAGAATTTGTACCATGTCCCACTCGCGCCCGCGAGCATTTTCCGCCGTGGTTAGAACGACGGTCGTCGGTTCGATGGTGTCGACAATCTGATTTTGGACTTGCTGCATGATAACGGGCAGGCGCCTGCCGTGTTTCTTAATAAGGGAGGCTAAGGTCATGGCCTCCGAATTTTTGGCTACAGTCATTTTTTGCAGCCATTCATGATAGTTGGTCCAGCGTTCGCCATGCCATGTCCAACTAAATCCACGTTCCCGGGCCCATAGCCGGTAAGCGCTGTTGACGTCTTGCCATAAGCCGCTGGCATCCCAATAGAAATAGAGAAACGTACTATGATATGCCATGCTGATATCAATCATTTTCTCGAGGAGGCTCATATTATAGCGGGCAATCAGCGTTAAAGGCCGCCTTCCCACTATGCTATCTTGGACTTTGACTTCACAAGCGCCTAGACCTTTGAGCGTGGGGCGATTCGTGCGCCAGTTCATAATACGCGTGGCGCGTTCGGCCGCGCTATCCGCCAAGCGGAAGGAAGCGTCCAGAGTAAAGACGTGGTCCACGGGGAGGTCAAGCAGAAGGTTTGGCTCTGTAGGGTCTTTAGATTCGATACCCGTCGGGTCCGCTGCTAAGATTTCACGCGCTGTTTGCATAACCAGCCACTGCTTAAAGATAACGCCCTCGTTTTCCGCTTCGTCCACAATAATGAAGGGGATATCATGTACGGGATGCTGACGTACAAAGCGTTTGAGCAACATCTCGGAAAGATACGGCAAGGCTTGAGTTTCACAGGCGTCCCATAGAGCTTGTCCATCGGAGATGAGCGCGGTTAAGCGCTCATGGACGGTTGGGCCATCGAAGGCATGGGCTTTGGTTTGAGCCCACGTACTCCACGGCTCATCACCGGGCATGAGACAGTACTCCCGAATCCATTGCTGGACATCGTCGGCATATAAGGTGCCGAATTGGTCAATCTGTGGGGCAATCACTTGACGGAGTTGCGGCAAGCTCCAGGAAGACACCTCGTCGGAGCCGGGAAAACTTTCGTGGGCGAGGTCTGCAAAGGTTTTGACTGCAATGGGGGCTGGCAGGTGGTCTTGAACCAACGCCTTGGTTTGGTGGGTGGAGACCAGAAAGAGGACGGGAGCTGCGCGTCCCAAACGCCTGGCGAATTCTTCGAGCACGGTGGTTTTACCAGTCCCAGCTGGAGCAATGAGCGCAATGCGCTGCCAGTTGGTGCGCTCAAGCACGTTAAGAAACGCTTCTTGATCGGCTGTCCATGTCATCATGGTGCCTGGAGCTTCTGCGCTTGTGTACTGGTTGTCGCTTGTCGTTGAGACCACTCCCCTTTTCTAATCCGTGTGCGTCGTGTTCACGCCTTAGCCGTGGTGCGGGTTTCTACAAATGGCGCGAGGCATAAGGATGGGTGCAAAGGGTTCGTTTGTGTCGGGCGGAAAACTCTGTAAAAAATGAAAAGCCCACCATTCTATGGTCCTATTATACCTTATTATGCACATAGTCATGGGCAATCTCTATTCAAGACCGGCTGGTGGTAGGTTTGCGTGTGACCGTTTGGTATTATCTTAATAAGTTGAACGCATTACTCGTCATTGACGAATATAGGTGCTTCTAAGACGTCCGATGCCCATAAACCGTATGGCCTTTCAGCCGTAGAGTGGGGGACCATTAGACCTTCGACCTAGCGACCGATGTCTGGAGATCTCAGGCCTTGTGACCCACTTCACAAAGTAGGCGTCATAGTATGGTTGTTTTGTAATCATTATGGTTTTGCCAAAAGAAAGGATGTGGCTGTGATGACGAATCCCATGAAGAATCTTGCCAAAGAGCCTGCGACCCACATTATTTCGCCACAACATCCAGGACTCGACTGGCTGCGTTTGTCGATGGTATTTTTCGCGCTGGTGGACGTTGCCGCGCACTTGTTTGCCAGCCCTGGCTCTACCCCTATTGTCTCGTACTGGATTGATATTGAAACGGCGACTTACGGCTTGATTGCAGTGGTGTATCTACTTGGGTTGCGCCGGTACTATCTGTTGCCGATTCTCTTTACGGCGTACAACATGACCATGTACTTTGTCTCAGGCTTGGTGGCCTTGCCGTTTGGTATTAATAAGGCGCCTTTAGTTGGCCATCTTCAATTTGCGCAGTATTCGTTTGGTCGGGGTTTTTCTCTCATCGCGTGGCTATACCTCTTAATAATGGGCATTGTCATGTTAAAGAAGGATCCCGGATCGAAAATTAATGATTTGCTCGACTAAGAATTCTTGCGCAAGGTGTCCTAGGCCTTAGAGAGGACCGCTCTAAGACCTTTTTTCTTTATGCGCCGTCATGGAACTCATGTGAGTCATGAATTACGCTCTGTCACAGGGCCTTGCCGGAGTGAGCATCTCCCTAGGGCTTTAACGGTTAACGGATGCCTTCTCGTTGAGAAAACCATGGTAGGCTATTCGTAGGGCAGGCACAGACGTACGCATAGGGATCTCCCTTAGGGGTAAGAAATCAGATTTTGCTCGTAAAGCTCGGCATCACTCCCGATGATTGTATTCGAGGTCCATTGCGTCCATGAAATCACGCCGTTTAACATCAATGGTATTGACCTGTCGTCAAAGTATTACTGTGATACCTGTTGACCGTTATCCAAGCCAAGGGCGGCGTCCTCGCGAAAATGTCGGCGAAAGCTCGTATGAACATAGACATGGGGAGGAATAGTAATGAGTCAACCGACTCAAGGCACCGGTGCCAGCTTGTCTTCTCGGGCGGCTATGCGGGCGGCACTTCCCATCGCTGTTGTCGCAGCCGTAGCGGGTTTGTTATTTGGCTATGATACGGGAGCGATTTCTGGAGCTATTCTGTTTCTCAAGACAGACTTTCATTTGTCGGCTGGTTCTGAAGAGTTTGTGGTGGCAGCCGTGCTGGTGGGCGCCGTGTTTGGGGCGATGGCGGGCGGTCCCCTGGCCGATCATTTTGGACGCCGGAAGATGATCATCGCCGCCGCCATCGTTTTTGCCGTCGCGGCCATTTTTACGGCGTTGGCGCCTACCGTGGGATTGTTGGTCGCGGGCCGAATCGGGGTGGGGGTGGCTATCGGCGTGGCGTCTTTTACTGCGCCTCTATACATTTCGGAAATCGTGCCAGCAAAAATTCGTGGTGCGTTGGTCTCGCTGAATCAGCTGGCGTTAACTTCCGGTATTGTCCTCTCTTATCTGATCGACTATCTCTTCGCCAAAAATGGAGACTGGCGGGCGATGTTTGGTGTGGCCGCCATTCCGGCCACCATTTTGCTTGTTGGCATGGTGCTACTGCCCGAATCCCCACGGTGGCTACTGGAGCATGGGAAAGAAAAACAAGCTGAAAGGGTTTTGGCGCGGCTGCACGATGACGTGCGCAAGGAAATTGCTGAGATTGACCGAAGCCTCGGACCGAAATCGCCAGGGCCTTCGAGTTTGTGGACCCCGGCGTTGCGCCCGGCTCTGATCGTTGGAATAGGGCTAGCGATTTTCCAGCAGATTACAGGAATCAATACGATTATCTATTATGCCCCCACCATTTTCGAAATGGCGGGGGTCCATTCCGCCACCGTATCGATTTTGGCTACCGTAGGAATTGGCATGGTCAATGTTCTCATGACGATCGTGGCTATCCGTTTGATCGACAAGGTTGGGCGTCGTCCGCTTTTGCTGACAGGCACGGCAGGCATGGTCGTCAGTCTGGGCATACTGGGGCTGGTTTTCCACTTGCGTCATATCAGCGGCATACTGGCGTGGGCGATCGCGGCGAGCCTCATGATTTATGTCGCGTCATTTGCTGTGGGGTTAGGGCCCGTGTTTTGGCTGTTGATTTCCGAGATTTACCCTCTTGCCGTGAGAGGGCGGGCTATGAGCCTCGCTACCGTGATGAACTGGGCGGCGAACCTGCTGGTAGCCCTCACATTTCTCTCCCTAATTCAGTGGGCGGGACGGGGAAATACGTTCTGGATTTACGGAATTATTGGCGTGGGTACGTGGATTTTTGCCTACAAACTCGTGCCGGAAACCAAGGGGCGCTCACTGGAATCAATCGAAAAGGAATGGACACACAAGCCGACACCTCAGGGCACGACCCCGACATAATCTGGGAGCCCGCCAGACATGTCGATTGCAGAGAAGCCCGGCGCCGTCCGCGTCTGTGGAATGGGTTTTTTCACGTTGTTGGCCAACAAAGGTCACATAAATGCCCGCGAGCCGTGTTGTACGCATAGGTGCATGGCCATGACAGGGCTCCGACGAGAGCTTATGGCATCAACATGCTCAAGAATCATTCGCCATGGTTTAGGAGTACGTCATTGGGTACGGTAAAGAAGGGAGATAACATGTGCTATCACGTGGGTTGATGGCGATACCGATCGTGGCACTCGTGGCGATGAGTCTCGTCTTGCGAACCCGATGGTACGGCCAAAGACATCCCTTTTATCCAGTTGTTGTGCTCGGTAGGCTGTAGGTATCGATTGTGTGCGCCGCCTTATTGATTATTGCTGCAGTGCACGGACTGTATTCGTGGGCAGGAGTGGCTCTAGGGTTGATTGCGGGATGGGGAATGGCAGTGTTGAGTTTACACACCACTCAATTTAGCCGCCGCACCACTGAAGTGAGTTATACCGTCTCATCCATCGGTGAAAGTATCGTCATAGCTTGCTTTGCGTTGCGATTTGGATTGGAGTTTGGACACATCCAATGGCTCCATCCCCGCGGCATCCAAACGCCACAGGCCATCGTGGTGCATCATGCTCTATCGATGTTCATTTATTTATTGTTTTTGGCTTATTGGATATCATTTTACGAAGGACTTTATCAAAAGGCGCGAAAATTTTTCCGGGAAGCTGATGACCTTGTAATCGAGGATATGGACAAATAAAATTAACATAGCATTCGTTTGGTCGAAGATTATCCCTTTTAGATGGGCGGCATCTTCTTGTGATAGGAACACTCATGTTGAAGAACGATCCCGGGTCGCACATTGGCGATTTGCGGGCTTAAGAGAGTCTCTAAGAGAGATAGGCGAGGCCATAGAAAAGCTCCTTGATGAATCAATCATCCGCTGCCGTTTGCTCATCGCATGATAGCCCGTTGTGGTCTATGGAAGTTCCCCGTTGACGTGACATCCCAGACCCATGCGTCTGCCTTACTTCCATCTGCCGCATAGTTCGGCCTTCAACTTATTTCTGGTGATTGGTTTTCTAAGCGCACTAACCTACGAATGGCCAACCATGGTGTTGTATCTTCTATGGTAGACTGGAAACCGGAACGCAAGGAGGAGCACTTCGACCACGGGTGGCTAGTAACCAGAAAGGGCAGGTGGAAGCCTTGAACCACGTGCGCATGTGGACCATTGACGGATTGCCGATCGAGGAAAAAGCCCAACAGCAAATTGCCACGATGGCCCAGTTGCCAATTTTAGCCGGGCCTATAGCGATTATGCCCGATGTGCATTGGGGAAAGGGAGCCACCGTTGGCAGTGTGGTACCGACGCGAGGCGCTATTATTCCAGCTGCAGTGGGCGTGGACATTGGTTGTGGGATGGCTGCTATCCGGACTAACATTACGGTTGACCAATTGCCGGATACTCTGGGTTCGATGCGTTCTGCCATTGAAGCGGCCATCCCTGTCGGGTTTGCTTCGCATAAAAATGACCGTGTGTTAGACAACGTCTTGTCTCTGGATACCCACCAGACCTTTGAACAGCGTCTTCGGACTTTACGGGAACGGTATCATGGCTTGTTACTTTCGCAAAAATTTTCGAAGAAAGTGCAATACGAGACACAAGGCGTCTTGTGGAAACAAATTGGCACATTGGGCGGCGGTAATCACTTTATTGAAGTGCAAATGGATCAAGAGGGAACGGTGTGGCTGATGCTGCATTCGGGATCTCGCCACGTCGGTAAAGTATTAGCGGAAGTGGCAATCCAGATGGCGCGTCAAGAATCCGAAGGACGCGGCGATACGTTACCCGACCGCGACCTTGCCTGGCTGGTTGCTGGATCAGAGTCATTTGCACAGTACATTACGGCGTTGGCATGGGCCCAAGATTACGCCCGGACGAACCGGGCTATGATGTTGAGTTTGTTGTGGAATGCGGTGGCGCCTTTTCTACCGCAGCACGCAGAGGTCGTGCAGAGCATCAATTGTCACCACAATTATGTTGAAGAAATGACGATTGATGGATCGGTAGCTTATGTGACGCGCAAAGGTGCCGTATCGGCGAGAAGTGGCGAATGGGGAATTATTCCTGGGAGTATGGGCACCCACAGTTACATTGTGCGCGGCAAGGGTAATCCTGATTCTTACTTTTCGTGCTCGCACGGCGCAGGCCGCCAGATGTCGCGAGGCGAAGCCAAGCGTCGCTTTACGACAGCCGATCTCGAAACTCAAACAGCAGGGGTAGAGAGTCGTAAAGATGCCGCTATTGTTGATGAAATTCCGGCCGCGTATAAAGATATTGATGCCGTGATAGCTGCCCAACATGATCTCGTAGAGCCTGTTTATCAACTGAAACAGCTCTTATGTGTTAAAGGCTAAAGACCTAGGGGCAAAAAACAGGAGCCAAATGGAATAGCGGTTTGAAACAGGGAGATCCTAGACCACGGCGAGATCCACGGATGGATGAAGGTTTGAGGGTAGAGGCCTTAAGAACATTCGTACTGACAACAACACTCATGCGGTCGGGGTCCCCGTGGTAATGGCCTGAAGGGATTGTCGTGGGCGGGTGTAACGGTGCATTTTTCAAAAAACCTCGGCACACAACGAGCCTTTGGTCCTCTTTAGGCTCGCACCATAATTCTTTCTTCTTAATTTTTCAGCGTAAAAACGGTTGAAGCTATCGAAAAACACATTGCGAAAGCATGGCGGGCTGGACATTACAAGGTACGAGCTTTGCTAGCAATGACCTCACAGTCCCTTTTGTGTCATATCCTTGTGGAAGAACGAGTGGGTGGCTGTGTGTGTTACTGACCATTATGAACTCAAAGTCATAGGAGCCTATTTGCTTGTTGGCGATAATAATTCGTGTCAGAATAACCTCAAAATGGTCGGACTCTCGACTTCATGGACAATAAGGTGCGTTGGGGTGTCAGCGTCTTCCCGTATGAGAAAGGGATAAAGGAGGATGCGATGGAGTCGCAGGTTGCTGCGGAAGATACGCTGGAAGGCACAATTGAACGTGTGACGTATCATAGCCCCGAGACGGGATTTTGCGTCTTGCAGGTCAAAATTCCAGAACTGAAGGACTTGGTGCCTGTAACCGGACAAGCATCGGCGGTCACGCCGGGAGAAAGCGTGATGGCGAGAGGTTACTGGGTGGTCGACCGCGAATACGGACGCCAGTTTCGTGCGCGTCTTCTCCAAATTATTCCCCCGCAAACCGTTTTAGGGATCCAAAAATATTTAGCCTCAGGCATGGTCAAAGGTATTGGCGCGGTGTATGCACAAAGGCTGGTTGAGGCATTCGGCACGCAAGTGTTCACGGTCATCGAACAAACGCCTGATCGGCTGCGAGAGGTTCCGGGAATTGGTCCAAAGCGCGTAGCAAGGATTTGCCAGGCGTGGTCAGATCAAAAAGTTATTCGCCAGATTATGGTGTTCTTGCATGGGCACGGTGTGTCGACGGCTCAGGCGGTGAGAATTTTTAAAACTTATGGAGATGACGCGATAGCCACGGTCCAAGAAAATCCATACCGCCTGGCTCGTGACATCCGAGGAATCGGATTTAAAAGCGCCGACCGCATTGCAGAACACTTGGTTTGGGCTTCGGCCAGCAAACTGCAACGTGGCTGGTTAACGGGCAATTCGCGCTATAATCCGTTCGTCGGCATTGGGATCTGCTCAGGTAGGGTGCGATGGACCGCTTTTCTGCAATGGGCGACCTCCAGACCGTCTTTTGTCTCGTACGCCCCCTCCCCCGGAACTTAGCTTCGTGTAATAACTTGATGGAAGCCGTTACGGCACTAAATGTCGTTGGTCATGCTGATACGGATAGTCAGAATAAGACGTTGTATTACTTAAAATTGATTAATTTGTCATTTAGAAGGCAATGGTGGTCGGTATGCGACCTAGTGGCTATTGGGGAATTATTACTGCTAATCCCACCTTCGTCAATACAGAGGCAAGGAAGTGGCATGGGGAAATCCAGTCTCGGGATTGCCCGCTCCCTGTAAAAAAAACTGCTGGTGCCAACAACCTAAGCATTCATCTCGTACTCCGACAATTAGTGGAGACCATGCAAGAAGGATACTACTTGTGCCAACAACCTAAGCATTCATCTCGTACTCCGACCAATTTTTCCCGGTCGTCTGCGGTTTCTAACCGAAGTGCCAACAACCTAAGCATTCATCTCGTACTCCGACTCATCCCGTGAGTGGTCCCCTGACGGAAAGCCCAA